>NZ_JAGYIM010000016.1 GCF_018402695.1 Arsukibacterium sp. | reverse complement strand
GAGTTGAATAGCGCCAAATGCCACGTCATCAAGCTGGCCTTTTGACATTTTTGCAAGTTTGTTTTCACTATCATTACTACCAAACTGAATAATTTCCATTTTGCCTCCATTTAATTTTGGGGATATATGTACCTGCAATTGCTCACCTTGGATCACTGAAAACAATAAGCATATTGCCTGATTACTTTAGCTTAGCATCTGTTCAATGATTAACATACCTTAAAACGGCAACTTGAATTACAATCATTATTGATGCCATACGGCGCTCAAAATGCGGATAAGTTTATTATTAACTCTGTTGCTGCGCTTTAAGATTTTCGCCACTAATAAAACACTCACAACAGCCGTCAATGATGGCTCGCCCTGGGCATTTTATGATGAAGAGCAAGGCGTTACCGGCATATACTTACTAAGCTGGGCTACAACCGGCTGATTAAAGAGTTTAATGAAGCCAGGTTTGACGCTGCAAGCCTCCGCTGCCTAAATAAGCTCTTAAATCGATGGCCGTAAAGCCATTTATGCCCCTCAGACTTGGTGTTAGCAGATTACCTTTACATAGGGCAAGGGCCGGTTAAGTTAACGAGCAGTTGACCATTTTCTCCATAAAAAACCCATTTACATTGCTGGGAAGATGCCAGATCAGGTGGCGGAAAATCACTGGAACCACTATCTGGTATGCCATGATTAGTGTCAAGACTAGTAAGGCTGGCTGGTATGGCATAGCTAGCGGTATAATAATTTTGCAATTCAGTTATGGCGCAGGCACTTAGTGAGATATTCCAGGAGCTGCTGTCCAGTATGTCTGCCAGGCTCAGATCCGCTGACACCCGGGTCAATTCTTTTGCCACAGCAACTGTCACAGAGTTTAGAGAATCGTCCCACCCTATGGTAAACGCTGCTCTGGCCGGGAAAAAGTACTGGCCATCCGGAACAATTTGCTGGCCCGGCTCAAATACATAGTAACTGATGAGTTCAGACTTTTTTAAATACTCTCCTCCCACAATCAGGATGACCCCGTCTTTCTCTGCCCTAAACTGCCCCGCAGTAAACCGGATATGTTGAAACCCCTTGGTATAGCGCTCAGTATTTTGCTGACTCAGTTTGCTATTGACGGAATTTTGCAGACTATTTTTCTGGGTTGGAACCAGAGTCATGTTAAGCACAGTTGCAGCAGGGTCGGTCTCACAGGCATCTGACGTGGCAAAAGACAGCGCTGGTAGCTGAACATTCTTTACCTCAGCTAATGCAATTTGCTGTAATGTTTGTTTCTGTCTCACTAATAGCGCAAAAAAGTCCTGTGCTACTTTGGCCTCCACTGCCGTTAATGCAGCAGGTTCTGCCTGCAAATTCATCTTCGCTTTTGTAGCACCCTGATTACTATGAAACAGTTGAAACGGATATAACATGTCGTTTGTTACATCGAAAATGATGAATTTCTGTGGCTCACTGTAACAAGCCGGCTGACAATTAAGTTCAGGCGCCCCCTGTAAACGGGCAATCTTCTCTGCCTGCACCAGTGAACAATCTTCACAGACATAGCCATTAATTGTTGCTGCCCGACTGATAACAGAAAAGGCCAGCATAAATCCTATTGTATAAAACCTGAGTATTTTCATTATGCTTCCCAGCCGCCACACCCCGCTACGCAGACTAAATGGCAACAGTGAAACTGTCAAATTGCCCCGGTAAACTTTTGTTCTGATTTAAAAGATCGAAGTGACTATCCTGCCCTGGCATACTTTATGTTTTTTTAGGTTCGTGTAGCGGTTATGCGGCGGCTAAACAAACGGTTAGCCAATTCCGGATTTTCAGCATACACTGTGGTTAAACTGCCGATACCCATCACATGAATAGTCATAATTTTTATGGGAGTTGTGGGAATTGCGATGCGCATAATCCTCCTAGTTAGTCTGATGTTTTCCATTCAGCTGTACGCCTCTGATAAAACGCTTACCGTTGCCGTCAATGATGGCTCGCCCTGGGCATTTTATGATGAAGAGCAAGGCGTTACCGGCATAGATGTCGAAATTATCCGGCATATACTTACTAAGCTTGGCTACAAAACTGAATTCCACCTGCTGGGCTACAACCGGCTGATTAAAGAGTTTAATGAGGGCAGGTTTGACCTTGCAAGCCCTGCTGCTTTTCCTGCTGAAAACGGTTATTTAACTGCTACTTACCTGCCATTTCAGGATATTGCAGTCTCTGTCAAAGCAAATAGTTTAACGATTAATCATATGGACGATTTAAAAGGTAAGAATATCATTGCCTATCAGTTCGCGAGCTCAGTGTTAGGTGAAGACTTTGCCTCCGTAGTGAAAGAGGCTAATTATCTGGAAGTGGCTGAGCGGGAATTACAGCTGAAGTTACTGGTGCATGACAGAACAGATGTGGTTATTGGCGAGCGACGGCTACTGATGTACATCACTCGCAACTTATTTCCCGATGTCAGGCTGGCTATCCACCCGGTGTTTAAAACCCAATCTTATGGCGCCATTTTAAAAGATAAACGATTACAACAACAATTCGATCAGGAACTGGCAGAAATACAAGCCTCCGGTGCCTATCAAAAGATCTTAAACCAATGGCCATAGCCGTTTGCTTTTGATAGCGATCAAATAAAGATTTTTTTAAAGCCGCGGATACCCTGTTGTAAGGTCAAATCGAGATTATCTGTGTTATCGCGCTCAACAAACGCATGTTGTAAACCAGCAATACCGGCCGCAGCCACCACAGGCCCGAAATCAATAGTGCCCTTGCCAAGATCGGCAAAGTTGCCATCCGCCGTCATATCTTTCATATGCCATAACGGAAAACGCCCGGGATAACGTTGAAACAGTGCTGGCACGTCCACCTGCATTTTCGCGGCCCAGTAAAAATCTATTTCCATTTTCACCAGCCTGGCATCGGTTTGGCTCAGTAAGATGTCATAAGGGCGCGTGTTGTCGAATACAGCAAATTCAAAATCATGGTTATGATACGCCAACGTGATTCCCGCCGCCTGACACTGCTCACCAATCCGGTTTAACTGCTCTGCCAGCTTCTGATAACTAAGCAAGCCTTCACTGCGTTCATGTTCGGATAAATATGGCATTACCAGATAGCGATGGCCTAAGGTATGGGCTTCAGCCAGCACCTGGTTAGTGTCGTGCAATAATGGCTGCAACATAACATGACCAGATGGTGCCGATAGCTCCAACTCAGTCAGCCAGGAAGCTATTCGTGCTGCTGGCCGGTCAAACAGTCCGGCAAACTCCAGCTCCTGATAACCCAGTTCAGCCAGTAACTGCAAGCTACTGCGCACATCCTGCAACATTAAATCCCGCACAGTATAAAGCTGAATACCGGGTTTAACATTGGGTTTAACTTTGGCCATACCATTGGTATTGGCATTGGCATTGGCAAACGCCAGACTGCCGGCCAGCAAGGGGCTTATCATCAGACCGCTGCCGGCCAGTAATTTAAGAAAATAGCGGCGCCGCAGATTAACCTTGTCGCAAGGCATACTCTCAGAATTATCCTGATAGAAGCGAGTTTTCATAATTAAGCCGGATTATTTGCCTGGTTGGTTCAGCATCTTTACATCGCCGCGGCTTACGTTCAATAAAAACGGTACTCAACAGCAACTTCCTACGTCATCGAATGCAAGCCAATTAAATTGCCTTCAGTGTCCCGCACCACGGCACAAAAACCATGTTCACCAATCGGCATTTTTGGCTGGTGAATGCTGCCGCCATTGGCCTTAGCGCGTTCTGCCTGCACCGCGCAATCCTCACAGCCAAAATACACCAGCGTGCCACCGCTACCGGGGGTATAGCCGGCCATTTTAACCAGGCTACCGCCGGCACCGTAATAACTCATACCGTTTTTTTTATCCATCGGAAAGAACCACATCTCCATCTCAGCCTCTGGCGTGGGTGATGGCATATATTCAAGTTCTATTTCAAATACGGCCTGATAAAAGGCTTTGGCGCGCGCCATATCATCTACGTAAATTTCAAAATGGACTACCGGGTTAAAGTTCATTGCGTTGCTCCTGAAGTTGATGCAGTGAGGTTGTTAATGAACGCCTCGCTACCGGGATTTACTGGGTAAACATTGGCACTAGCTGGCTACGATCAGTTGCTGTAGCAACGATAGCAGTTCTTAGCTCTTACTACCTGGTCGGATGGGAACAGCGGAGATCGACACCTGCCTAGAATAGTTTTACTGATGCTAGATTACGCTATTGTTATATCGACGCGATAGTCCGCAGTGCCGCAAGATGTGTCTGAAACGCAGTAAAACCTCGGGCGCTTAAACTAAACCAGCTGCGCGGTCTTCCGCTACTGGGAACTTTGCGGATCTTAAGATAACCGACCTCGTCAAGGTACTTTAGTTGCTTTGACAACACTGAGTCCGATACGCCGAGTTCTTCTCGCAAAAGCGCAAACTCCATTTCGTCTGCATTCGCTAATAGCGCACAAATCTGCAGGCGGTGAATAGGGTGAATCACTGGATCCAATTCAGCGGACATCGTCGGCCTCCATGTCTTTGCGCCATACTACCAACCATATCTGGCTATAAATAACAGCAATTACAAATATAGAGATAGCGATCACCGGGATAACCCAGGTAACCCCGCGACTAAATAACCACATGCTTCCAAAATAATGAAGCAGATAAACAACAATAAATGTAACTGACAGCGCCCGGGTTTTGCCGTTGCGCCAGCCTGACACCCAAACTGGCTGACTAGTGTAACTGCGCAACATAAAGAATATACCAACACACGCAAAACCAACCAGTAATGAGTTGTATGGCATTGGCGCAGCGTGGCTAACCACTAGTACCGCCATGTATAGGCCTGTCAATGGCCCTTGCCACCAAGGGATGTGCAGACGTTTAACGATGTTTTGTTTTTGTTGATTAATCATCGACAAGGCGGATTGCGCCGCTGCGCGATCAACGTTTGCCCGGGTAGCAGCGTGATCATCCGTTTTTTTTTCGCTGCTGGTTTTATCCTGGTGTTCGGTTTTACCTGCCATCTGCTCACCTTCATTATTATCGAATAATTAAACTCATTTACTTTCCACTTCAGAAACTAATGATACACTAGCGCTGACTTTCCATATCGTCAAGTAATTACTTTCAACTTTAGAAAGTTAATTCAGGTGAATGTTTGTCATATAGAAATAGCGAAGGATAAATCAGAAATCAGCAATACTTTGACGGCAACGCATATCCAACTGCCGTCCACCCCAATACTATCGGTGTAGGCACATGAAAGCTCAAGACAAAGTATTTGGGTTAAGCTAGCCGACAATATCAATATAAGTCTAAATCAGAGCTTTAAAATGTGTTTTTGCGAGAACAGTGGTGCCTAGGGTCGGACTCGAACCGACACGCCGTTTCCGGCGGCGGATTTTGAATCCGCTGCGTCTAAAGCACTCACTAAATATCAGGTCAATTCATCAAACTGTGAGCTCGGGTCCATCCGTTGGTGCAGTATTCTCGCAACTTCGATGCCCTGATCTACAGACAAATAGAAAACGACATGTTTGCCTGACGGAAAACTCTTAATACTGGCCGAAATTTCATCTCTTGGCCGCCCTAGATTGGGGTTGTTCACCAGGGTTATTAGCGTATTGTGCAACTGCTCTACATACTTTTTGGCTTGTTGCACCCCCCACTGAGCAATAGTTGTGGCAGTAATTTCCTGCACATCTGCCTCAGCAAGCGGGGAAAGCTGATATTCAGCCATTAACGCTTTGCTCCACCTCAGCAAAAATGTCTAAAACAGTTTTAGATGATTTCTTGCCGGCCGCTAACTGCTCTGCGCCGCGCAATACTTCTTGTTTTAACAGCTCTAGCTGTTGTTGCTTTTCGAGGTCTTTTTCAAAAAGTAACCTTAAGGCATCCCGGATAACCTCACTGGCAGAGGTATAAAGCCCCGAAGCAAGCTTTTCATTAATCCGTTTTTCAAATTCTGCGCCCAACGAAATATTCATATTCCACCTCAGTTTCTTACACAGCATGCGCATAATATGCGCATTAAGTAGATATAACCAGTATAGCTAACGTGCAGCGCTATGGAAATGAATTAGGTTTTCCAGGTTTTCAGGCTGGTAAAAAAATTAACCAACAAGAGCGTAAACACTGAATGGCAAAATGTTTGGATTTACTGAAGATATAAAAGTATTGGTGCCTAGGGTCGGACTCGAACCGACACGCCGTTTCCGGCGGCGGATTTTGAATCCGCTGCGTCTACCAATTTCGCCACCCAGGCACTGAGGGATATTTTGAGGTAAACGCCTGCATTATACGGTGCTGCTATGGCTTGGCAAGTGCTTTTATGACACTTTGTTTTAATTAGCTTTTAAATGCACAAAATTGCAGCAATGCTGAAAAATGCCGGGTCTGGGATCGTAAAAATGGGCGGCCGTGGTAAACTTGTCCAAGTTTTCAAACAGGACCCCCATTATGCTTGCCACTGCCCCCCGTGCCGGTTTTGCCCGCCGTTTAGCGGCGATAATTTATGATGTGCTGGTATTAGCGGCGCTGGTGATGCTGGCTGCCGGTGTGGCCATGTTGCTGGTGCAGTTACTGGTATGGGCTGGCCTGGTTAACCTGAGTGGGTATAGCGATATTGCCGACTATTTAAATACCGGCTTGCGTCGCTGGCTGTATTTTGTGTACTTAGTGGCGGTTGTTTTAAGCTTTTACGTGTACTTCTGGTGTAAAGCTGGCCAAACCCTCGGTATGCGGGCCTGGCGTATTGTCGTGGTCAAGCAAAACGGCTTGCCGCTCACCCCGTTGCAGGCGCTAGCCCGCGCCTTACTGGCATTTTTTGGTTTAGGTAACTTCTGGTTATGGCTGCGCTGGGGTAAAGGCCTGGCCTTGCAGGACCAGCTTACCGCCAGCCAGATGGTAGTAATAAGTAAAGAACACAGCAAAAGCCTGAATGTGCATCAGAGCGCGCGCTAACTTGCGTTGGTTAGCTAAACTTTCTTGCGCATTAAGTACACTGCCAATGCCATAAACAGCAGGCTGGGTAGCATTGCGCCGGCCAGCGGTGGTAACTGATACACCAGGGCCAGCGGGCCGAACAACTCGTTGCTCATAAAAAAGCCAAAGCCGGTTAAAATGCCCAACAGCACCCGCGCCGCCATGGTAACGCTGCGCAGCGGCCCGAAAATAAAGCTAAGCGCCAGCAATAACATGGCGGCAACAGACAACGGTTGTAATACTTTGCGCCAGTAAGCCAGCTCATAACGGCTGGCTTCCTGATCATTTTGCTCCAGGTAATCTACATATTGTGCCAAACCGGTCAGCGACAACATTTCAGGCTTAATGGTCACGACCCCCAGTTTATCGGGGCTTAAACTGGAGCGCCATTGTTGTTCCGGCAGGTTGTTCTGTAACACGCGCTCTGCGCTAAAGCTTAACTCAGTTACTTCGGTAAGCCGCCAGCGCTCATTGCGATACACCGCACTGCTGGCAGTCACTACCGTTTCAAGTTGCAGATCACTACCAAATTTGTAAATGGTCAGGCCGGATAAATTGCCGACGTCGTCGACTTCTTGAATATTGACAAAGCTATCACCATCTTTGGCCCACACGCCCTGGCGGGCTGCAAACAAATTACCATCGGAGATCGCTTTTATCCTCAGCTCGCGGGCGGCTCGGTCACTGACCGGCGCCCCCACTCTGCTACTGCCATCACCACCAGCACCATAACAATGGCAGATTTCATCACCGAGCCGATAATATTCAGACGCGACAACCCTGCCGCCTGCATGACCACCAGCTCACTGCTGCTGGCCAGCATACCCATCCCAATTAAGCCACCAATTAACGCCGCCATTGGGAAAAACAGCACCAAATCGCCCGGCATGCTGAACAGGGTAAACAAAGCTGCATGAACCATGTCGTAGTAGCCACGGCCAATAGAGCGCATTTGATCGATAAAACGAAACAGTGCCGACAGCACAATAAGTACGCTCAGGGTGAGGGCCGAGGTGGCCAGAATAGTGCGGCCAATGTATAAATCGAGAATTTTCAGCATATCAGGCGCGCCCCGCTACCCAGGCACGAAAACGCTGGGCGCCGGCCCGGTTTCGCAGTATCAGAAACAGTCCCAGTAGCAGCGCACTACCATGCAACCACCACATCCCCAACTCAGCCGGTATTTTGCCATCTTCCAGTGCTGAGCGGCCAATAATTAATAAGGCATAATAGCCCAGATACAACAACAGCGCGGGCAGCAAACGGCCAAATTTGCCCTGGCGCGGATTAACCCGGCTAAGTGGCACGGCTATCAGGGTAAGAATAGGAATAGATAATGGAATAGCTATGCGCCAGTGCCACTCTGCAATGGCTTCAGCACTTTTCTCTTGCAATAGCAATGGCGTACTTAAACTACCGAGCTTGCGCCGGCGTTGCTCAACTTGTTGTTCACGCAGTTGGATTTGATAGCGGCCAAATTCAGTCACTTCATAGGCCGGTGAGCGGCCATCGCCAGCATACCGCCGGCCTTGCTGTAATTCCAGCATCTGGGCACCGCTGGCGGCATCTTCACTCACCGCACCGGTTTGTGCATAAACAATGGCATGGCGGGCTTGTTCACCCTGTAATTCAGTTTGTGCCACAAATACCCGCGATAAATTATTACCTGATCGGCTTATTTCCTGCACGAAAATAACCGCTTGTTCATTGGCTGTGTGCTGGAACCGGCCCGGCACCAGCGAAAACAGGCCGACATTGCTGTCTGCTTTTTCCAGCAACTGATATTCACGTTCAGTAGCCCAGGGGCTGAGATACAAGGTAACACTGCCTGCCAATATCGCCATTACGACCGACAACAACAGCGTCAGCCGGGTAATATACCACTCACTCACCCCGGTAGAATGTAATACCGTCATTTCACTATCAGCGTACACCCGGCCATAGGCGACTAAAATCCCTAAAAAAGCACTTAATGGCAGGATGATAACCGCAAGCTGAGGTAACTTTAGGGCGACGATACTCATCACCAGTTGCCCCGGTAAATCGCCCTCAGAGGCATCAGCCAGAATTTTCACAAAGCGCTGGCTGATAATAATGCTGGTCAGAATAACAAAGACAGCCAACTGGGCACGAAAAACTTCCCCAATCAGATAGCGAAAAATAATCAAAAATGCCCCCTAAAACCTGTCTTTTTGCTGGAAACCTGGCAATTTTTAAGTAAACTTGATATTTATAGCAATTATTATCAGGCAAAGTACCGGGAAAACCGAGCTTTTTTCTCAATTCACGGTAGAATTCAGCCATGTAAATAGCTGGCACTATAGCGCTATGACAATTGTTAATGGCTATTTGTTAACGGCTATAGTAGCACAGTCTCTTAGAATCAGGAGTAAGTATGGAGTTCAGCGTTAAAAGCGGAAGTCCGGAAAAACAACGCAGCGCATGCATTGTTGTTGGCGTGTACGAGCCACGTCGTCTTTCCGCAGTAGCAGAGCAACTGGATAAAATCAGCGAAGGTTATATCAGCAATTTATTACGCCGCGGCGATTTAGAAGGCAAGCCGGGCCAGATGCTGCTGCTACATCATGTGCCGAACGTGTTAAGCGAGCGGGTATTACTGGTGGGGTGTGGTAAAGAGCGGGAGCTGGACGAACGGCAGTACCGCCAGATCATCGCCAAAACCATCAGCACCCTGAATGAAACTGGCTCAATGGAAGCGGTATGCTTTTTATCTGAATTACATGTTAAAAGCCGAGATACTTACTGGAAAGTGCGCCATGCAGTGGAAACGACCCAGGACTGCCTGTACGTATTTGACCGCTTAAAGAGTAAAAAAGACGAAACCCGCCGGCCACTGCGAAAAATTGTGTTTAATGTACCGACCCGGCGTGATCTCACCATTGGCGAGCGCGCAGTGGAACAAGGTCTGGCTATTGCCGCAGGCATTAAGCAATGTAAAGACGTTGGCAATATGCCACCGAATATCTGTACCCCGGCCTACCTGGCCGAGCAAGCGCAGGCGCTGGTTGAGCTATCAGATAAAGTCAGTGTCGAAGTGCTGGGCGCAGAAGAGCTGGCAAGCCACGGGATGAATTCCTATCTGGCAGTTGGCCGGGGTTCAGTTAATGGCCCGAAAATGTCAGTGATTAAGTATAACGGTGCCGGCAACGACAGCGCCCCGATGGTATTAATTGGGAAAGGCCTGACGTTTGACTCCGGTGGCATCAGCTTAAAACCCGGTGATGGCATGGACGAAATGAAATACGACATGTGCGGCGCCGCCTCAGTGCTTGGCACCATGCATTCGGTAATCGCTTTAGGCTTGCCCGTTAATATTGTCGCTATTCTGGCTGCGGCAGAAAACATGCCCGATGCTAATGCATATCGGCCAGGCGATATTTTAACGACCATGTCAGGTCAGACGGTTGAAGTATTAAACACCGATGCCGAAGGCCGCTTAGTGTTGTGTGATGCGCTGACCTATGCCGAACGCTTTGACCCTGAACTGGTAATTGATGTGGCTACCTTAACCGGTGCCTGTGTTATCGCACTGGGTAAACATGCTTCAGGCCTGCTAAGTAACCACAACCCACTGGCCCACGAAATACTTAATGCGTCAGAGCAAAGCGGCGATCGCGCCTGGCGTCTGCCACTGTGGGATGATTATCAGGAGCAGCTGGAAAGCCCCTTTGCCGACTTCAGTAACCTGGGTGGCCGCGCCGCTGGTACCATTACAGCTGCCTGCTTTTTGTCGCGCTTTACCCGCAAATACAACTGGGCCCACCTGGATATTGCCGGCACGGCCTGGCGTAGTGGCGGTAAAGACAAAGGCTCTACCGGCCGGCCGGTGGCGTTACTGACCCAGTTTTTAATTAACCGCGCGGGTCACAATCAGGATCACTAATGGCGGTTACCTTCTATGTGCTGGCTGATGGCCAGCAAAAACCTGCAAATGAGCTGAGCACCACGCCAGCTCATTTTGCTTTGGCATGCCAGTTGTGCGCCGACTTTTACCGCGCCAATCAGCGGGTTTTTGTTTATACTGCCAGCCAGCAAGATGCCGAGCTCGTCGACCAGCTGCTGTGGCAGTTTGAGACCGACAGCTTTGTGCCGCATAACCTTAGCGGTGAAGGCCCGGCACGTGGTGCACCGGTTGAAATAAGCTGGCAGCCCCCACGGCAAAGCCGTCAGGTATTAATTAACCTTGCGCCGGATATGCCGGCTTTTGCCAACCGGTTTGCCGACATTATCGAATTTGTTCCGGCTGAGGCTGCTGCCAAAGCACAGGCCCGGGAACGTTATAAGCAATATCGTCAGTCGGGTATTACCCCTGCTACCGTCAACGCCGACTGAACAACAGGTACTCTCATGGAAAAAACATTTAACCCCAGTCAGATAGAACAAGCCATGTATAGCGCATGGGAAAGCAAAGGCTATTTTAAACCGGCCGGCGATACCGGTAACGGCAGTTACTGCATTATGATCCCTCCGCCGAATGTTACCGGTAGTCTGCATATGGGCCATGCTTTTCAGCAAACTATAATGGATGCGATGACCCGCTATCAGCGGATGCGTGGTAAGAATACCCTGTGGCAGGTAGGCAGCGACCATGCCGGCATCGCCACCCAGATGGTAGTAGAGCGGCAATTAGCTGCAGCCGGCTTACCGGGCCGCCATGAGCTCGGCCGCGACGCCTTTATTGAAAAAGTCTGGGACTGGAAAGCTGAATCAGGTGGCACCATTACCGCACAAATGCGCCGCCTCGGCAATTCAGTCGACTGGGAGCGGGAACGCTTTACTATGGACGAAGGCTTGTCAGAAGCCGTGCAGGAAGTATTTGTGCGGCTGTATCAGGACGACTTAATTTACCGGGGTAAGCGCCTGGTTAACTGGGACCCGAAGCTGCATACCGCCATCTCAGACTTGGAAGTAGAAAATAAAGAGCAACAGGGCCATATGTGGCACCTGCGCTATCCGTTGGCCGATGGCGCTGTAACCGAAGATGGCAAAAGTTATCTGGTGGTCGCCACCACCCGGCCGGAAACCATGCTGGGCGATACTGCCGTGGCAGTAAACCCGGCTGATGAGCGCTATCAGGCATTAGTGGGCAAAGAGGTGCTGTTGCCGCTGGTAAACCGCCGTATTCCGATTGTTACTGATGAGCACGCCGATAAAGATAAGGGCACTGGCTGCGTAAAAATTACCCCGGCTCACGATTTTAACGATTATGAAGTGGGTAAACGTAACCAGTTGCCAATGATCAACATTCTAACCCAGGATGCAACTATCCGCAGTGAAGGCGAATGCTTTCACAGCAACGGTGAGCTAAACGCGGCAATGACTGCGGCCATTCCGCAGGCGTACCAAGGGCTGGACCGTTATGAAGCCCGTAAAGCTATCGTGGCCGCGTTTGAACAGGCCGGCTTACTGGAAAAAGTAGAAAACCTGACCAACACCCTGCCCTATGGCGATCGCAGTGGCGTTGTCATTGAGCCGTTACTTACTGATCAGTGGTATGTACGGGTAGCGCCGCTGGCTAAAACCGCCGTTGAAGCGGTAGAGACTGGCCAGATTGAGTTTGTGCCCAAGCAATACGAAAATATGTATTTCAGCTGGATGCGCGATATTCAGGATTGGTGTATCTCGCGGCAGTTGTGGTGGGGTCACCGCATTCCTGCCTGGTATGATAATGACGGCAAGGTATATGTGGGCCGCACCGAGCAGGAAGTACGCGACACTTACCAGTTAGCTGCCGACTTGCCCTTGCAACAAGACAATGATGTACTGGATACCTGGTTTAGCTCAGCATTGTGGACCTTCTCCACCCTGGGCTGGCCCAAGCAAACTGACGATTTGAAAACCTTTCATCCGACCGATGTACTGGTAACCGGTTTTGATATTATTTTCTTCTGGGTTGCCCGGATGATTATGATGACCATGCATTTTATTAAAGATGATGACGGTAAACCACAGGTGCCGTTTAAAACCGTTTATGTCACCGGGCTTATTCGTGATGAAAATGGCGATAAAATGTCCAAATCTAAGGGTAATGTTATCGACCCGCTGGATATGATCGACGGTATCAGCCTGCCCGACTTGCTGGCCAAGCGCACCAGCAACTTAATGCAGCCTAAACTGGCTGAGAAAATTGCTAAACAAACCGAGCAACAGTTTCCGGAAGGTATTACGGCCAGCGGTACGGATGCGGTGCGTTTCACCCTGGCATCACTCGCCTCTACCGGCCGCGATATTAACTGGGATATGAAACGGCTGGAAGGTTATCGCAACTTCTGCAACAAGCTGTGGAATGCCAGCCGTTATGTGCTGATGAATACCGAAGATAAAGACTGTGGTTTTGGCAGCGAGCCGAAAGTGTTGTCGCTGGCCGACAAGTGGATCATGGCGCAGTATCAGCAAACGGTAAAACAAGTCGGCCACTATATCGACAACTACCGCTTTGATTTAGCCGCCACAGCGCTGTACGAGTTTACCTGGAATCAGTTCTGTGACTGGTACTTAGAGCTGACCAAACCGGTGCTATTCAAAGGTAATGAGGCTGAACAGCGCGGTACTCGCCATACGCTGGTTACTGTGCTGGAAAGTTTGTTGCGTTTAATGCACCCGATTATGCCATTTATTACCGAAACCATTTGGCAGTCGGTAAAACCGCTGGCAAATATCACTGCTGACAGCATAATGCTGCAGCCGTACCCGCAGTTTGATGCCAGCCTGGCCGATGAAACTGCCATGGCTGATCTGGAATGGTTAAAAGCGGTGATCACGGCCATTCGTAACGTGCGCGGAGAAATGAACATTGCCCCCAGCAAACCACTAAACGTGCTGCTGCGCAATCTGAACAACGATGAGCAGCGTCGCTTGCAGCAAAACCAAAACTTTTTAATGGTAATGGCAAAACTGGAAACCGTTAACGTGTTGGCAGCCGATGAGAAAGCACCCGCCAGTGCTACCCAGCTAGTTGGCAGTATGGATCTACTGATCCCAATGGCTGGTTTAATTGATAAAGAGGCAGAACTTAGCCGGATTGCGAAACAACTGGAAAAAACCAATCAGGAACTGGCGCGGGTTAGCGGCAAACTGAATAACCCGGGTTTTGTGGCGAAAGCACCGGATGCCGTACTGGCAAAAGAGCGGGCTAAGCAAACTGAGCTGGAGCAAGCAGCAACCAAACTACAAGCTCAGCAGGCAGAAATTGCCGCGCTGTAGCAATACAGAGTCTGTTCAATAAGAATAAAGAACCGGAGCAAGCTCAGCTCCGGTTTTTTATTTTTAGTGTGATTAACTAGTCAACTAGCATTTTCTTGCTGAACGGCGACGGCCAAAGGCATTTAAAACCAGTAAACCTAAGCCAAAAATACCTAACATTGCGGGCTCTGGTACAGCAGTAACGGTAAAACCAAATTGAACTGGCGTGAACGCATCCTCAGGTGTCGTAAGACCAACACAACCGGTATCGACACCCACTGCAGCACAAGTTGCTGCAGGTAATAGCGTTAAATTACCGGACAGTTCGACGATATTAAGAAAATAAGTGACACCATCATAGACAAACTCTGAGTCTAAAGCACCAAACTGCAGAACGAAAATATCATCACACACGGTAGCACTTGGAAAGTCACAAGGCGCTGAGTTTGGTGTTTCAAAGAAATCAACGACAAACAGCGTGCTAAACTCTGGTATTGCTGGGCCAGGTGGATCAATTGGAGTCAGGTTGAGGGTGGTTAATAAACTACCACTTATCAGTGTGTCAAACTCGGCAGCGATAGCATTGTTGTAGTGCGTGATGCTATTGGTTGCTTCAGGTGTGCCGTCATTAGTAAATATGGTACCCACAGCAGGTGAGTCGGTTATTTCCAGACCGCTGCGAGAGTTTTCAGCTGTCCGCGAATTGTCTGTGTGATCACCACCCAACGCTCCCCAACTGATCAATGAATCATTGACGATTGCGTTAGCATTTGCTCCACCATTGTTGAATGTTGCATCTTCCCATTCCAGAGTAACTTGATAAGACCACTCTATTACCGCGGCCTGGGATAAAGGCGCCAGCAATAAAACGGCACCAGCCAAGACAGTTTTACATATTTTGTTCATGTTAATCTCCTTGTTTAAACAACAGGGCGAATAACCGCTGATATTCGCATGCACAAAGAGGTAAGCATTTTTTAAGCCGCTTTTCATGTATATGTTTTTAGACTGTTTTATATATGAAAATTTAATGATATGTAAACTTTAATGACAGTTAAGTAATTACTAAAAAAATGGTTGCTAAAAAAGCAATGCTTGACACAAAATCTGTCTCAACCGAGCAGCTCAGACCCTTGGCTCCCTGGCATAAGCTCAAAAAATATATAAAACTACTGAAAATAAAAAACCGGAGCTGACTCCGGTTTTTTATTTATTATCTAACTACATAGAAAGTTTATTTTTTGGCTGAACGGCGACGACCGAACGCTCTTAAGCCTAACAAGCCCAGACCGAACAAGCCTAACATGGCTGGCTCAGGCACGTTTACCGGGCGAGTGGTGATAAGAAAACCAAACTGTGCCGGAGTAAAAGTACTCTCTTCTGTGGTAAAACCTAAACAACCATTAGCAACTTCAACCGCCGCGCATGTCGCATTAGGCAGTGGATTCAAATTGCCTGTTAGTTCAACTATGCTAATAAAATAGTCTACGCCATCATATTCAAACTCACTATTTAACGCCCCAAACTGAATTACGAAGATGTCATCACACACACTGTCACTTGGATAACCACAAGGGGTTGTGTTAGGTGTTTCGAAAAAATCTACGAAGAAATCAGTCATAAACTCTGGCGCCGCCGGTCCGACGGGATTAACTGGCGTTAAAGTCAGAGTAGTTCTTACTTCGGCGCTGAGCAGGGTCGCGAAGTTACTAGACAAGATATTATTGTAGTGAGTAATAGTGTTTGTTGGCGCAGGCATCATGTCATTAGTAAACACATTACCCACCGCTGGTGAATTGGTAATTTCCAAACCACTACGTGAATTCGAAGCGCTTTGGGTCGGATCAGTATGATCACCGCCCGTACTACCCCAACTAATCAGTGACTCGTCCTGGAATGTAGTACCATTGCCAGTAGTAAATTCTGCATCCAGCCATTCGGTCGTTACGTTATAAGACCACTCAATGACTGCCGCCTGAGTAAATGGCGCAACCAGTAGAGCGGCACCCGCCAACATACCCTTACATAATTTGTTCATATTAAATCTCCTTGTTGGAACAAAAGGGCGAATAACCGCTAATATTCGCATTCCCTATACTTAAAGCATTAATCAGGCCATTTTTTAAATCACTGTTTTTAATATAATTTAACATTTGGCACAAATCTTGGTGTAAATTTTCATGACAATAACTCCAGCCCCGGGAAGGGCGAATACTGCTTCTAGCGCTGACCAGACAATTCTCTGGTGGAAAAATATTTTTTTGATATTATTGCCCGGTGGTTTTCTGCTAACTAAAACCATAACTCCTTATCATTAATGATAACGAGTTCAGAACTATAAAAAGTGCGCTCCGTTGCGTTGTAATATCTGCTGCAGCGGTTTATCAACCTGGCTCCGATATGCGGAGTTTTTATTTGAGAGTAAAAAATGTCAGCAGATAACCCAATGGATAGTCTTGCCGAACCTGTTGCAGCTGCGGTCGAAGCGGCCGCAGCTGTTATACCCACAGAACCTTCTGTTATTAGTCTGATCCCACCTTTGGTGGTTATTGCCTTTGCAGTCTGGCTGAAAAGGCCAATTCTGGCTTTGATCCTCGGTGCCGTTGCCGGACTCTTGCTGATTGGCAGCCCCAAAGACGCCCTGTTTAATCTGGGTGAAACCTCGGTCAGGGTGATGCAGGACGAAACTATCGGTTGGTTGATCTTAGTCTGTGGTGGTTTTGGCGCACTGATAGCCCTGCTGGTGCATACCGGAGGTGCCTTTGCCTTTGGCCGGGTGGCCCAGCAATATGCCAGCGGCCGCAAGCCCTCCTTATTAATGACCTATTTTCTGGGTATTGTGATCTTTATTGATGACTATTTGAATGCGCTGACCGTTGGCGAGACCATGAAGCGCATTACAGATAAATATAAAGTATCGCGGGAAATGCTGGCCTATGTGGTCGATTCAACTGCGGCACCAATTTGTGTGTTGGTGCCTATTTCCACCTGGGCGGTGTTTTTTGGTGGTTTGCTTGTTGCCAATGGTGTGGCTCCGGACACCGACCCTAATGGTATCAGTACCTACATTTCAGCTATCCCCTATATGCTATATGCCTGGCTGGCTATGCTGATGGTGTTGCTGGTTATTCTGGGCATAGTGCCGCTGTTCGGGCCGATGAAAAAAGCTGAACTGGCAGCACAGAGTGCACCGGCAATTGACGAAGCCACGGCCCCGGTTATTGCCGCACGCACCAGCCACGGTGCTGATGAGTTTGCGATGCAATCATTTGAACAGGAAATACAGCAAAGCGACCGCACCCACGGTAAATTACACAACTTTGTGTTGCCGATGCTGATGCTGGTTGGTTTTACTATCTGGTTTGATGCCGAAATCTGGCCGGCGCTAATTCTGACGTTTATCCTCACTATCCCGATGTATATGGCGCAGCGGTTAATGCCATTTGTCGAAATGATGGAACTGATGATGCACGGCTTTAAAACCATGCTACCAGCCATCTGTACCGTTATTGCAGCCTTTACCTTTAAAGATGTCTGTGATCAACTCGGCTTGCCGCTGTATGTTATCGAGAACCTAGCACCTTATATGAACGCACAAATGTTACCGGCCCTGGTGTTTTTAGCCATGGCGGTGCTGGCCTTCGCCACCGGCTCCAGCTGGGGTATTTTTGCTGTGTCGATTCCGATAGTCATGCCACTGGCGTTCGCGGTGGATGCCAACATTCCACTGGTAATAGGCGCGCTGTTATCGGCCAGTTCTTTTGGTAGTCAGGCCTGCTTTTACAGTGACTCGACAGTGCTGGCCGCGCAGGGTTCGGGTTGTAGCCTGATGAGCCACGCGCTTACACAGTTCCCCTATGCGTTAATAGCAGCCATAGTGGCCTTTTTTGGCTTTATCCTGCTGGCTTAGTTTAGCGTGGTTCAGTCGGGCTGCAAACCGGATTACCCGAAGCTGACCGTTGAAGCCCCGGACGGGCGGATAAATGCGTCAGGAACGCATTTATACAGCTCCGCTGGCCCGTAGGGTAAACTTCATCGATGAAGTTTATAATCGAGCCCCCATGGATGGGGTTATGGCGTGTCGGCTTGGGTGATCCGCTTGTCGCCAGGGGTAGTGTGAACGACTACAACACCCAATTTGCCTTGCCACAGCAACTCGCCTGCGGCTCAGACACTCTGCGGCAACCAAATCGGGGTTCCAGTCTTACACACTAAAGTTGAAGTCGATCGCATTTACTCACTCCGCAATTTCCTTTCCTCCACCGCACAATACAGCACGGGCACCATAAACACGCTTAACAGCACAAACAACATACCGCCAAAGGTCGGAATAGCCATTGGGATCATTAAATCTGCCCCGCGACCAGTGGCACTTAATACCGGTAATAACGCCAGAATAGTGGTCGCCGAGGTCATCAGACAGGGCCGGATCCGTTTGGCTGCGGCTGCCAGCACCAGCGCCCGCACCTCTGCTTTACTGCCGGGTTTGCTGTCAGTAAAGGCCTGCTTTAAGTAACTGGCCATCACAATCCCGTCGTCGACCGCGATACCAAATAACGCCAGAAAGCCCACCCAGACAGCGATGCTTAAATTGTAAGGCTGTAACTGAAACAGCTGTCGCAGGTTAGTGTCAAACAGACTGAAATTCATAAACCAGCTTTGGCCAAACCAGTCCAGCATAATAAAACCACCGGCCCAGGCAACGGCGATGCTACTGAAAATCATCAGCGTCGTACTCACCCGTCTGAACTGCAGATAAAGCAGCATGAAAATCAGGATCAACGCCAGCGGTACTACCCATAACAAGGTTGTGGCGGCCCGCTGTTGCTGCTCAAAACTACCGGCAAAACTATAGCTGGTTCCGGCTGGCAACTGCCAGGCGCCACTGGCAATCTCTCTATCCAGATAGTCGGCTACCGCATCAACCACCTCTACTTCGGCCATGCCCGGCTTACCACCGAAGGTTACATAGGCGGTCAGGAAAGTATTTTCCGAGCGGATCATCTGCGGTCCACGCTGATAATGAATATCGGCTAATTGGTTTAGCGGCAACGGATAACCGGCAGGCGTATCGACCAATACTTCAGCAAGTTGCTCCAACGTATCCCGACGCTCCCGCATATAGCGTACCCGGATGGGATAGCGCTCGCGGCCAGCAATAATTCGTCCGGCCTCCATGCCGCCAACTGCATTCGCTATCGCCTGCTGCACCTGTTGCATACTCAGCCCGTGGCGGGCGATTGCCGCGCGATCCGGATGAATTTCCAGATAAGGCTGGCCGACAATACGCTCGGCATTGACCGTCGCTGGCAACACCGTCGGAGCCTCGCGCAATAACTGCTCAAGTTGCAATGCCGTTTGTTCCAGCGTTGCCAGATCTGGCGCAGCCAGTTTTATGCCCATCGCCGAGCGCATGCCAGTTTGCAACATTAGCTGGCGGGTTTCTATCGGCTGCAGCTTAGGCGCTGACGTGACCCCGGGTAACTGGGCGGCCTGAATAATCTCCTGCCAGATATCATCCGGGCTGGTAATGTGATCGCGCCATTGCCGGTAGGGCCGGCCCTGGTTATCGGGGATCAGCTGGCCGGTGTTATCCCTGGCGTATTGCTGGCTCTCAGGGTCAAACCGGAAATACAGCCGTTTACCGTTGCTATCCGTTTTATATTCGCTGTGATACTGAATCAGCGTCTCAATCATGCCAAGTGGTGCCGGATCCAGCGCGGTTTCCGCCCGGCCAATTTTGCCAGCTACTGAACGCACTTCCGGAATAGCGGCAATCGCCTGGTCCTGTTGCTGCAATACCGCCAGTGCCTCAGCCATCGACGCATGCGGCATCAGGCTTGGCATCAGTAAAAACGCCCCTTCATCCAGGGCTGGCATAAACTCCCGCCCCATGCCGGGGTAGCGCTGCGCCGTGGTGCTGTCAGCTGCCACCCAGGGCAGCACCCGTTCAGCGCCAAACCAGATACTGAGCCCATGTAATACCAGCAGCAATGGCAACAACATAAACAGCAGTTTCAGCTTCAGAACCAATTGCAGCAGCGGCAGATAACAGCGTAAAAACAGCCAGAAAAACAGCAGCACCACCGCAAGCAGCAGTGCCACCAATAGCATATTACTCAGTAAACCCGCAGCCGGCCCCAATGGCAGCCAGAAGTATGCCAGCAAACCCGTCACGCTGAGTAATAATGCTAACAACAGTAATGCCCGGCCACGGCGATACAGGCTGGCTGGCAGTCTTACCCGTGCCAATGGCGTGCCGGTTAGCCAGCGGCTAGGCCACCGCGTTAGCCTGGTTGTCAGGGGCTTAAAGTACTGCTGAACTTGCTGCAGCCGTGGCGAAAACAGCATAAACAGCAATACCGGTAATAAGGTTAATGCCAATAACGCTGCTGCCAGTAATACCAGGGTTTTACTGTATGCCAGCGGACCAAATAACTTACCTTCGGCGCCCGTCATACTGAACACCGGCAGAAAACTGATTACGGTAGTGCTGATGGCAGTCAGTATTGCCGGCCCGACTTCCTGCATTGCCCGCTGCACCGCATGATAAGCAGTTAACTCAGGTTGTTGCCGGCGCTGGTGGATCAGGTTCTCGCTAACGATTATGGCCATATCAACAATAGTACCAATGGCAATGGCAATACCCGCCAGCGCCACAATATTGGCTTCAACCGCCAGCAGTTTCATACCGATAAAGCTTAGCAATACCGCCAGCGGCAACATAACACTGACCGCAAACACAGCCCGCAGGTGCCATAGCAATGCCAGCACAACAATAACAGTGACCAGTAACTGCAAACTCAGCGCCTGTTGTAAGGTCCCCAGGGTTTCATTAATCAGCTCTGAGCGGTTGTAAAATGGCACCACCGTCAGCTGGCTTAAGGTTAGCCACTCTGGCCAGGCAGTGGCGGGGTGCTGCTGCAAGTAGCGGGTCCACTGACTGTTATCGCTGCCCCAGGCCGGTAAACCATTCGCACTGGCAAAATCGGCCACCTGCTGCACAGTCGTATGCGGCCAGTCGACAACGGCTTTGGCCGGCAGACCACGGCTTACCTGGCTTAGCTGCGCATTAATATTATCGATAGCCTGCCGCGGATTATAACCCTGGCGCACCGTTACCACCCCACCAACCGCTTCAGCACCATTGATATCCAGGGCGCCGCGGCGCTGCGCCGGGCCTATACTGACAGTGGCCACCTCGGCCACGGTGACTGGCGTATTGTCAGCGGCCAGCCGCACGACTGCCTGTTCAATATCGCTGAGATCTTTTACCAGGCCGACGCCCCGTAACAGATATTCCACACCGTTAATTTCCCGGCTACCGGCACTGACATCCAGATTGGCCGCCATCACTGCATTACTGACATCGGCCAGGGTAACCTGGTGAATCCGCAATAAGTCCGGGTTAACCTCAATCTGATACTCGCGCTGGTAACCGCCAATTGACGCCACCTCACTGATGCCTTCTGCCGCCAGTAAACCTGAGCGCAAGTACCAGTCCTGAATACTCCGCAGTTCATCTAAATCCCAGCCTCCGGTAGTATTACCAGCGGGGTCGCGGCCCTCTAAGGTGTACCAGAACACCTGACCCAATGCGGTAGCATCCGGCCCCAGGCTGGGTTGTACGCCCTCCGGTAAGGTATCCGCTGGCAAACTGGCCAGTTTTTCCAGTAAACGGCTACGTGACCAGTAAAACTCCACGCTATCATCAAAAATTACTGCAATACTGGAAAAGCCGAACATCGACAAGGTACGGACATCTTTCACTCCCGCCACGCCCATCAGAGCAACACTCAGCGGATAACTCAGCTGATCTTCCACATCCTGGGGTGAACGGCCCGGCCACTCGGTAAAGACAATTTGCTGATTCTCACCCAGGTTAGGAATAGCATCGACCGCTACCGGCTGCAGCGGCATACCCGTTTGCCAGCCAAAAGGCGCATAAGCAATACCCGCCACGACAAGCAGAGCACTCAGCAGCAATACCAGCAATTTCTGATGCAGGCACAGTGCAATCAGTTGTCCGAACCAGGAGCGTTGTGGTTGCTGCAACGTTGACTCAGTGCGCATGACGGCCCCCGTTGCTGTATTGCTGTTCAATATCACCGCAACCTTGCATCATCGGCCCAAAGTAGGGGTTTAATATGGTGGCCTGAGGCTGTAGCCAGCTTGCGCCCTCCCCGTCGCCTGCCATCGGACAAAAGGCCCGGTACCAGCCAGCCGCTAATATACCCTGCTCTGCCAGCTGCAACAGCGCCTGCACCTGCTGATAATAGTGTTGGCGTGCCTGCTCAAGGTCGTTTATATGCTGACTATGACCGGCGCCACGCTGCAACTGCGTTAGCTGTGGTTGCAAACTGTCAGGCCAGTCAACCCCGGCAATCGCTTGCTCAAAGGCAGCGGTGCCCTGCTGCCAGCCTGCCAGATCGTCCTCAGTTAAGGCCAGGTACAGTTGCTGATAAGGCTCCAGAATGGCTGTTTGTTGCTCAGCGCTGAGAGTAAATTCTTCGGCCTGAGCCGGTGTCGCCATCTGCTGCTCTGTTTGTTGCGCCGGTTTTGGCTGATGAGCATGCTGCGCATGGGGGTCGCCACTGCGGCCATCCGCAGCGAGCATACTGGGTAAACCGCGGATCTGCAGCTCGCTATCCAACCGGAATGCGCCCTTGCTTACCACCAGCTCACCTTCAGACAAACCACTCAGCACCTGATAGTCGTCAGCAAAACGCCGGCCCAAGGTTACATGCCGGCCAGAAAACTCTGTCGGCTGTTCCGGATGCTGCACATAAACTAACGAGCGTTGACCGGTGTGCAGCACTGCTGATGCGGGAATAAGCAATACGTCATCCTGCCTGTCAAGCAAGCTGGCACGGGCCAGCATACCGGGCAGCAGGCGGCCATCCGGGTTATCCAGCAGTGCCCGCACAGTGACCGTCCGCCGGTTACTATCCACTTCAGGTTCCAGTAGCAGCACTTCGGTGTTAAACGTTTGCCCCGGCAGTGCCAGGAATTCGACACTGACTGGCTGCCCCGGGCTGATAGCGGTAATCTGGTGCTCAAAGGCCTCCAGCTCCAGCCAAAGCTTGTCGAGCGCCAGCACAGTGAACAAAGGCTGGCCAGCACTGACATAAGCCCCTTCGTTCACCCGCTTTTCCAGCACCCGGCCGGAAACCGGCGCACTGATAGTTACGGTATCTTGCAGATCTTCACTTTCTAAAATACTGTCAATCTGGCTGGCTGGCACTCCTAGCAGGCGCAAACGCCGCCGCGCTGCTGCCAGCGTGCTGTCCGCTGGCAGGCTGGTACCTCTTGCCGCAGCCAGTTGTTTGGCCTGCACCAGCTCCTGTTGAATAACGATAAGATCCGGGTTAAAAATTTCCACCATTGGCTGGCCGGCGCTAACATCGACCCCGCTGGTATTAAGATAAAATTTGTCGATCCGGCCTGATGTCCAGGCACTAATGGTTTTTAAGCGGCTTTGATCAGCAGCCAGTTTTCCGACTAAGGCTATACTGCCCTCGGCCGGCTGACGCCGCACCGGGCTAAGCTCAGGTTGCAGCAGTGCAAAGGCGCGAGGGCTTAAGCGCACCGCACTGGCAGCATCGCTGGCACCCGAAGCAGGATTTTCTGACCTGTCGCTGGTTACCGGAATAAGCGCCATACCACAAATAGGACAACGGTCATCAGGGTTAGTGGAGCGCACGTGCGGGTGCATTGAACAGGTATACACCGTGGCTTGTTCAGCAGACGCAGTTAATTGCTGCAGTGGGCTTTGCTTTGTAGCAGGGCTTTGCTGGGCAGCGGCTGCCACAACATTGCTATGGAGAAATAATAATACTGGCAAACTGGCCAGCATGGCGCTTTTAACCGGGATAAACATAGTAAAACCTCTGCTTTTGACATACCAAAAATGACCGTAGCGAAAACGGCAGGTATCAAATCAGCAGCAGACTTTTACGTAAATAAAGGGGAACAGAGGGTCGCGGGGGGGGCGCCTGAGCAAACCAGTTATTAGCCGGTTCAATAGCCGGCCAGATATCAGCCGGATGCAGCCAGCTTACCAGCAATATTAATGCTGGTAGTGACAAAGGATCGAGTTGGGTGGCCTGAGTATCGCAGCCGGAGCAGTTATCATGCTGCGCGGTAAGTGGTGGCAGCTCTGTGCCATCAACACTGGTTGGCGGCAATTGACCATGGCACGGCGGCGTTGTCGCAAGCTGCGCGACAGACTGCTGCTGATGGTCAGTGGCCTCGGCATGTGCCTGATTCACTAAACCATCACACAGCAATAAACACCAGGACAAAGCAAGGCTGACCATCAACGGGATAGTCCAGTGCTTTTGCTGTTGTACCATAGTACTTAACATAATTTGCTTAACAGAAGTTGTTTAACATAAGTTTGCCAATGGCAATTGCCGCTAAGGTTACTCCCAGGCGGCAAATAAGTCAAAACTGCAATATAAGCTCAGTCGCTTAATTCCGCCACAAAACCCGGCTGCTGATACGCCGCCAACCGCTGCTCCAGTAAGCTGGCCAGCGCCAGTAATTGGGGCTCAGACCAGGGTAAACCCACCAGACTGACGCCCAGTGGTAGAATACCGCTATAAGTCGCTGGCAAAGTAATGGACGGATAACCCGCCACCGCCGCCGCTGTTGAGGTACCAAAATTGAAGTCGTCGCCGTTAACATGATCAATTGGCCAGGCCGGACCATAAGACGGCATAATAATCGCATCAAAACCCTGCTCACGCAGATACTTATCCAGCGCCTGTTCTGCTAATTTCCGGCTGTCAGATAATGCCTGCTGATAACTGGCCTTATCGGCTTCCAGATCGATGGCGGCGGCTTGCTCTAAATACTCCTGGCCATAAAATGCCAGCGCGGCTTGGCCTTGCACCTGGTTAAACTCCACAATTTCTGCCAGGGTGTCTCGCTCTGCAGGTACCTGATACGTCGTTAGCCAGTGCTCTAAATCACGTTTAAATTCATAAATTAATACTTTCAGTTCTGCCTGATACAATTCTGGCGGCAATTGCCAGTTATCAGTGCTGACCACCTCAATTCCGGCAGCATTCAGCTCTGCTGTCAGCTTATCCAGCATAGGCGCTAACGCCGCATCCTGTTTATCATATGCGCGCACCACCAGCACTTTCTTTGCAGTGGGCCGCTGGGCTGCCGCTTCAGTTAGCGATACCGCAAATTTATTTTGTGCCGCAGGCGTGGCTAATGCATCCAATAGTAATGCCGCACCATATACTGTTCTGGACATTGGTCCGGCAATGTCCTGGGCCTCAGCTATCGGGATAATACCCTCACCTGACACCGCACTGCGGGTTGGCTTTATGCCAACAATGCCATTAATAGCAGCCGGGCACATTATCGAGCCATCGGTTTCAGTACCGACAGCCAGCAAAGTTAAATCAGCAGCCACCGCGACGGCTGAGCCCGAGCTGGAACCACAAGGTGTATGGCTGAGTAAATGTGGATTGCGCACCTGGCCACCAAGCGCCGACCAGCCACTGGCTGACTTTTCCCCCCGGAAATTGGCCCATTCCGATAAATTGGTTTTCGCCAGAATAATAGCCCCGGCGGCCCGCAACTGACTCACCAATGCAGCGTCTGACGCCGTAAGGTGGCCCTGCAACGCCAGGGCGCCGGCTGTAGTCGGCATGCTGTCGTTAGTGGCTATATTGGCCTTCAGCACCACCGGTAAGCCATGCAATGCAGAGCGCAGCTTGCCCTGACGCCGCTCGGCATCAAGTTGCCGCGCCTGTGCCAGGGCATCCGGATTAATGTCACTGATTGCGGCTAACTGATACCCGGTTTTGTTATGCGTTTCAATTTGCTGCAGGTAATAGGTAACCAGCTGTTCACTGCTTAACTTACCACTGGTCAGCGCCTGCTGGGCAGCACTGGTGCCAAGCCAGGCAGGGTTAAACTCAGTTTCTGATGAGGCTTGGACGGCCCCTTGCGACCCAACAGACGAGGTATTTCCGGTACAAGCAACCAGTGACAGCAGTAAACTCAGGCTTAAAACAAAATTGCGCATTGGTATTCCCTATTCATCAGTAATAGCTAATCGTAACCGCTTTCTGGTAGTTGCCGGCACCCTTTTGTCGCACCCCACCGGCTGTTGTCCGCAAAAACTTCAACATCTGGCGGCGCTATCGATTTTGTTGACCGCCAGTAACGGCTGACCATCAGCTGTGCAGCATTCAGCGTATAAATAGCCCAGCAAGGACTCCACTACCTCAAACTGCAACTGACAATACAAGGTGCGGCCGTCGCGCTGCTGTTGCAATAAATCTACCTTGATCATTCGCGCCAGATGGTGCGATAAGGTTGAACCAGGAATATCAAGTTGTTGCTGAATATCACCGACACTTAGCCCCTGCCCGCCTGCTTTAACCAAAATACGAAATATTGCCAGCCGGGTACTATGCCCAAGTTCTGCCAGCCGGGCGGCGGCCAATTCAAGTTCCATTACTAACTCCTGTTACTACCGTTGTTCGTCAGAAAATATAATCATTCTATATTTATCGAAGCATGTTGACAATTCCATATAAATGGAAATAAAATAATTCCACATTAATGGAAATGTGTATGCCCAGCCGGGCTTTTTTATCACTCAATATTTCGATATTTGCGGAATATTAAAAATGAGGAGTTCTATCATGCTGGATATAATCAATCTTGAGCAAAATGCGCTTTACAGCAGCATCCGGTTTTTTGTCATCGTGTTCAGTGAACTGGTGGTGTTGTTCGTGCTGATCAGCATGCTGGTCAGCTGGATACAACATAAAATCCCCAAAGCACGGGTTAAGGCGCTTTTATCAGGTAAAAGTGGCTACTTGCTGGCCGCTGGTCTGGGTGCTATCACGCCTTTTTGCAGTTGCTCAACGCTGCCAATGATGGTGGGGTTATTGCGGGCCAATGCTGCTTTTGGCCCGGTCATGACCTTTCTGTTTACCTCACCACTGTTAAACCCGTATTTAATTGCCATGTTATGGGTAATTTTTGGCTTGAAACTACTGCTAATTTACAGCTTAGCCGTACTGGGGGTAGCTATCAGCAGCGGAATTTTTCTGCAAGCCTTTAATTTCCAGCGCTTTGTAACCTTACCTGCTGTTGCCAAAAGCTGCTGTGGCAGCAGTAGCACCGAACCTGCGATACAAGCAGCGAACCCCTTGTCACTAAAAAAATTACTACAACAAGCAATCAGTGAAACCCGCAGTTTTTTACCACACATTGCCTTGGGTGTGGCGGTAGGTGCAGTTATTCATGGCTACGTGCCGGCTTCATTGCTGGCAGGTTTAAGCAGCGCTAACCCCTGGTGGCTGATCCCTGCCGCAGCCCTGAGCGGCATCTTGTTGTATGTGCGGGCCAGTACCATGTTGCCACTGGCGGCAACCCTGGTCGCCAAAGGGGCCAGTTTAGGTAGCGTAATGGCGCTGACCATCGGCGGTGCCGGCGCCAGTCTGCCGGAAATGATTATTCTAAAACGACTGTTTCAGTGGCCGCTGATGATTGCCTTTGTGTTGGTGGTACTGGGTACCGCAATAATAACTGGTTTCAGCATTCAACTACTCCTTGACCAAGCCCTGGTCTGACTATGGCCAGCTGATTTTGTTGCTAACCCTTGACTCTGGAGTAAGCTCAAGGGTTTATACTGTGCACGTAGTCGTTTAAAGCGATAGCAGGAGCACTCAGATGAAGATTGGCGAGTTAGTTAAACGGCATGGGGTCAGTGTTGATACCATCCGCTTTTATGAAAAACAACAGCTGTTAAGCCCCAGCGCCCGCTCTGACGCCGGCTATCGCTTATACAGTGAAGACGACAGCCAGCGCCTGGCCTTTATTTTACGGGCAAAAAGTGTTGGGTTTAGTTTGCAGCAAATTCATGAATTGCTGCAAATTGAAGATAACAAAAGCCAGTGGCAATGCAGCGATGTCAAAGATAAGGTGCAGCAAAAAATCCGGGAAATCAGTGAGCAGCTGCGCGAGCTGCAGCAGTTTAAGCAAGCCCTGCAACAGCTCGACAACGCCTGTTGCGGCGGCAGCATCAGCGCCACAGAGTGCTCTATTCTGACGGCACTGGAGCAAGGCAGCGCTGTTAAACCCGAGCAACATAATATGCCCGCAACAACAGCAGGAGCATAACTGATGCTGGATTTTATAGATAACTTCTGGCAGCTGTTTGTGCTGTCCGCACCCTGGTTACTGGTTGGCTTGGCAGTTGCAGCAGTGATGAAGGCTTGGATCCCGATGGACTGGCTGCAGCGGCAACTGGGTGGCGAAGGCGTAAAACCGGTGGTAAAGGGTGCGCTGTTGGGCGCACCTTTGCCACTTTGCAGCTGCGGCGTTATCCCGGCAGCAATCCAGTTACGCCGCGGTGGAGCGAGCAAAGGGGCGACAGTGGCATTTTTAAGTGCCACGCCGGAAACAGGGGTAGACTCTATTTCAGTATCTTATGTGCTGCTCGGGCCGGTGATGGCGATAGTACGCCCGGTTGCGGCTATTATCAGCGCCATTACCGCCGGTTTACTGGTTGGCCGGGCCACTGAAGCGCCGGCGCCCGCTGATATCAGTAATAACGTTAAAAGCTGCTGTGCTGCAAAAGCAACGCCGATCAGTGAGCCGGTTAAGCCATCCTGCTGCAGCGCCAAGCCCAAGACAGCGGCAAAACCTTCGCTGTGGCAGCAGGCGAAAGAGGGCCTGCAATACAGTACTGGCAAGCTGCTGAGCGATTTCTACCTGTGGCTAATGCTGGGCTTTTTTTTCGCCGCACTGGTGCAAACTCTGGTACCAATGGACTCCCTGACCCGGTATGGCAGCAGTATCTGGACCATGCTGTTAATGGTGCTAATCTCCGTGCCAATGTATGTCTGCGCTACGGCATCAACACCTATTGCCGCAGCAATGATGCTGGTCGGAATCTCCCCCGGTGCGGCGCTGGTCTTTATGCAGGCCGGTCCCGCTACCAATATCGCCACAATTAGCGTGGTATACAAAGAATTAGGTAAACGCGCGCTGGCAGCATACTTATTCGGGGTCATTGTGATGTCGGTACTGTTTGGCTGGTTATTGGACCAGGGTTTGGCTTATTTTGATATAACAGTGCAGGGTGCCATGCAACACCAGCATTCCGTATTGCCTGGCTGGCTTGAACTGGCCGCGGCATTGCTGCTGGCCGGGTTAATTTTGCGGATAATCGGCCAGCAGCTTAGTCAGCGCTGGCTGCGCCATCAGCTACAGTAACAGCCCGTTGCCGTTGCGTTTATCGACACTGTTTCAACCACCGGCGGCTGACAAACGCCGGTGTGCCTGTTACCTTATATAACAGCACTGACTGTGACGATAAAGGATGTCCTATGCTAACCCTGCTTGCCCGAATTCTGAAAGTACTGAACTCTGAAGCCTCCCCCTGGCAAATTGGCTGGGGCATCGGCCTTGGCCTACTCGCCGGCTTATTGCCGTTTGGCTTACTGACGCTGCTTATCCTGCTGCTGGTGTGTCTGTTAACTGTTAATCTGGCTACCTTTCTACTGGTCTGGGGCCTGTGCAGCGGCCTGATGTTTATTTTTGGTGACTCGCTGGAAGCTGTTACCTGGCAATATGCGCAAAGCCCCGGTTTGTTGCAACTGCTGGCGCAAAGTGAAACCTTGCAACTGTTTCATTTACATCACACGCTGGTGCTGGGCGCCTTTGTCCTGGGCATACTGTTACTGCTGCCGGTTACCTGGCTGGGTACAGTATTGGTCAAGCAATATCGTGGCCGGGTCATGAGTAAACTGCAGCAATGGAAAGTGGTGCAGATGTTAAAGGCCAGTAAGCTGGTGCAACTGTATGAAAAATTAAATTAAGGAGCGTCAGATGATCCGTAAATCCGGTTGGTTAATTTTTCTGGCAATGCTGGCAGCAGTCCTGGCACTCGTTTATCTGTTTCTTGGCACCGCTATCCGCTTTGGCATGGTGTATAGCCTGGAAAAAGCAGTTGGCGCTGAAGTCAATATCAGTGATGTTTCGGTCAGCCTGGCACCGCTCACCCTTAACGTCAGTGAATTACAAATTACTGACAATGCTAAACCAAGCCATAACACCATTAGTTTCAGCAATGCCCGGGCCGCACTGGAAGTGTGGCCGGCCTTACTGGGCTATTATGTAATTAACGACCTGGCGGTCGACGGCCTGGCCTACGGTACTGAGCGCAGCAGTCCGGGCAAGGTATTTCGTGGCCCACATGCTGACCCGGCCGACAAAGTCGATTTACAGCAGTTGCTCAGGCTCGACTTACCTAACGCCGATGAACTTCTGGCCCGGGCAGATTTACAAACTGTTGGCCGCGGCGAGGAATTAAAGCAGCTTGCCGACGAGCAGCAACAAGTGCTGCGCGACTTACAATCACAGTTGCCTGACAAAGCGAAACTTGAGCAAATTCAGGCTGATATTAAAGCGCTGACCGACAGTAAAATTGCCAACCCCGCCGATTTAGCCGCTAAGGCAGCTGAACTGAAAAAACTGCAGGACACGCTGCGCGCAGAGCGCGACCAATTAAAGGCGGTGCAGCAGCAGCTTAGCCAGAGCCGTCAGCAGTTGCAGCAGGCGGTAACAGCCCTGCGTGATGCCAGCAGCAGTGACTGGCAGAAATTACAGGATCTGGCCAATATTGGTGAGAGCGGTCTGGCACCCATCAGCCAGATTTTACTGGGCGATTTCTGGGGCGAGCGGATTGGTCAGCTGGAAGCGGTGTATCGCCTGGCACGGCCTTACATTCCGGACAATTTACCCGGCAAAGCGCAAGGCGAAGAGCCTGAAGTCACGCTGCCCAACCGCATTCTGCCTCTGCCAAGCCAGCCCTACCCGGATTTCTGGATTAAAAATGCCCGGGTTAACTGGCTGATTGGCGGCGGTGAAGCCTTAGTAGAGCTGCAGGATATTACTGCCCAGCACCAGATCATCAACGCGGCAACCCGCTTTAATGCACAAGTAACCGGTTTGCCGCAGCTTTCACTGCTGAAACTGGATGGCGACTTCGCCGTACTGGAGCAAATGGTCACCAATGTAAACTGGCAATTGCAGGGTATTAATGTCGACAGTATGGCTATTGGCGGTGGCGATACCCGACTAGAGCTCGCTGGTGCCATGCTGAACAGCACGGGTAAGCTAAATCTGGTCGACAACCAGGTGCAGCAGCAGGCCCAACTGGTGCTGCAACAGGCCGAGTTTACCCCCAGCGACAATAAATACATGCAGCAACTGGTCACGCTGTTGAACCAGCAGGCAGAAATCCCTCTTAATTTAAACGCAACGGGTTTGATTAGTGCACCAGATGTTAGCATTCGCTCGCCGCTGGATAAACTGCTGGCTGATGCAGTACTGGGTGAAGCCAAAGCGAAAATTGCTGCGTTGCAAACAGATCTGCGCAGTAAGCTCGACAGCGAGTTACAACAGCAGCTGGGTGGCCAGAGCGACTGGCTGAGTATGTTGAATCAACAAGACAGTGCGGCCGAGTCGCTGGAGGGCAATATTGAGCAAATGCTGAACGCCAAACTGGCCGGCGTAAAAGAGCAGGCCGCTGACAAGTTAAAAGATAAGCTGCGCGACCGGCTTGGCGGTGGAGGTTAACAGCAGATAGCTACTGCAACAAACACTACCGAAACTGCCATTAAAACAAAAAGCCGCTATAAAGCGGCTTTTTTGTTTTTAATTAATACCTTACTCTTCGTCGTCATCCAGATCAAAGTCTTCTTCGTCGCCTTCAAAGTAAGTGCCCCAGCCGTCGTATTCCACACCGTGTTTGTGGGCCAGTTCTTCCAGTTTAATGGCATCAGCAACGATAGGGTCGACCTCCAGTGATTGCTCGCGAATGGCATCGAAAACCCAGGCACTGGCGCCGTCTTCAAATTCAACTTCTTCGGCGTCAGTGACTTCATAACCCAGTTTAAAGAGCTCAACGGCCAGTTTTTCCAGCTTGTTAAAGTCTTTGTCGTAGAAATGATGCTCTACGGTATAAAGCGCATCCGGATCGCTGCCATCTTCCAGCAACGCGCCTATGGTATCTTCAGTAAATTCCTGCCAGTTTTCCATGCAATTACTCTTTTGATTTGCTGTTTCGCGCAGTGTAGTCGTTGCCGAGCTCTTCATCAAGCTGCTGAATTTGTGCGGCCATCTGTAAGCGGATATTTTTGGCAAACTGACGCAGATTGTCTTCTTTGCTCAGCGGCGCGGGCGCGGCAAACTGGACGATAACCTTGCCGTTATTCCAGCGGTTAAGTTTGAACTGATCATGGGTGCTACTCATGGTTACCGGCACCAGCGGTACGTTGGCCTCCAGTGCGATATGAAAGGCCCCCATTTTAAAAGGTAACAGACCCCGGCCGTAACTACGGGTACCCTCGGGAAACATCCAGACTGAAATTTTGTGCTGCGATATCCGCTCGGCTGCGGCCAGCATGGTACTTAATGCTTTATTTTTGTCGTTACGGTCAATCATGATATTGCCGCTTAACCAGTATAACTGGCCAAAAAACGGGATATATTTCAGGCTTTTTTTACCAATGGTTACCGTACGGGGTAATACAGTACCACTGAGTGTGAATAAGTCGAGGTTGTTCTGATGGTTGGCAATAAACACATAGGGCTCACCAGCGACAATTGCCGGATCGCGCCGCACTTCAACTTCAATCCCCAGGATCCAGGCAACCTTGCCGTACCAACGACTGAACAGCGCGACGTTGTCAGGATGAAAAGGTCTGAACAAACAGACGATTAACCCTGCCACAGTACTGATAATAAAAAATAACGTCAGTAATATTAGACGAACAACCGCAATCACTAGCTGGCCCCTTTAGGATAAAAGGGGCACAGTATAGCGGCTTTAGCTGTCACTGCTGGTTTGATCACTGGTGGTTTCATCAGTTTGCTGGCTGTCGCTGGCCCCCTGCTGCACCTGCACTTCGTCAATCCGCTGCAAGCCGCGTGGCAGTTTGTTGCCTCTGCGGCCTCGCTCGCCAACATAGTGCTCTAAATCAGCTGTTTTCAGGGTCAGTTTACGCTTACCCGCTACCAGAGTAACGCCGCCCTCTGCCGGTACCACCGCCAGCTGACAAACGTACTCTTCCCGGCTGGCTGCCCGGGCTGATGGAATAGACATTAATTTATTGCCTTTACCCTTGCTGAGTTTCGGCAATTCACTGACCGGAAATACCAGCATCCGGCCTTCATTGGAAATACATAGTAATAAATCGGTCTCGGGCTGTTTCACCACCAGCGGCGGTAACACTTTAGCGCCAACTGGCAGGCTAAGCACCGCCTTACCCGCTTTATTACGGCTGAGTAAATCACTGTATTCGGCTACAAAACCATAGCCGGCGTCGCTGGCCAGTAATAATGCCCGCTTGTCATCGCCCAGCAGCACATGGTCGACCGTTTCACCGGCAACAATGGTAAAGCGGCCACTTAACGGCTCGCCCTGACCACGGGCCGACGGCAACTCATGCGCTTCGGTGGCATAGCTACGGCCACTGGAGTCGATAAACACCGCCTGCTGATTGGAACGACCGCTGGCCATCGCTTTAAAGGCATCACCGGCTTTATAACTCAGGGCATTGCCATCGACATCATGGCCTTTGGCACAGCGTACCCAGCCTTTTTCAGACAGCACTACCGTCACCGGCTCACTGGGTAGCAACTCTTTTTCACTTAATGCTTTAGCTTCACCGCGGGTGACTAATGGGCTGCGTCGTTCATCACCGTATTTTTCAGCATCGGCCAGTAATTCATCGCGAATAAGCTTGGTGAGTTTTTTCTCTGAGCCTAAAATACTTTGCAGTTTGTCCCGCTCTTTGGCCAGCTCGTCCTGCTCGCCCCGGATCTTCATTTCTTCCAGCTTGGCCAGATGACGTAATTTCAGCTCTAAAATGGCTTCGGCCTGGCGTTCGGTTATACCGAAAAACGCTATCAGCTCCGGTTTTGGCTCATCAAAAGTACGGATAATCCGGATAACATCATCGATATTTAGAAAGGCAATTAATAAACCTTCTAACACATGCAGGCGGTCTAGCACTTTATCTAAACGATATTGTAAACGACGACGCACGGTGTCACGCCGGAAGCTCAGCCATTCGCTGAGAATTTCCAGCAGGTTTTTCACCCGCGGCCGTTGATCCAGCCCCAGAATATTTAAGTTAACCCGGTAGCTGCGCTCTAAATCGGTAGTCGCAAACAAGTGTTGCATTAACTGCTCAATATCTACCCGGTTGGAACGCGGTACAATTACAATCCTCGTCGGGTTTTCATGATCGGACTCATCGCGCAAATCGCTAACCATCGGCAGCTTTTTCGCCTGCATCTGGCCGGCAATTTGCTCCAGAATTTTTGCACCAGACGTTTGGTGTGGCAGAGCGGTTAGCACAATGTCGCCGTCTTCCAACTGATAGACTGCCCGCATTTTGATGCTGCCACGACCACTTTGATAAATTGCGGCAATATCACTGGCCGGGCTGATAATTTCGGCGTCAGTCGGGTAATCCGGCCCTTTTACATACTGCATTAAATCAGTAACAGAGCTTTGCGGGTTGTCCAGCAATGCAGCACAGGCGTTAGCCACCTCCCGCACATTGTGCGGCGGAATATCGGTTGCCATACCCACGGCAATACCGGTAATACCGTTTAACAAAATATGGGGTAACCGGGCAGGCAGGACTTTGGGCTCTTCTAAAGTACCATCGAAATTCGGCAACCAGTCGGTGGTGCCAGAGCCAAGCTCGGATAGTAGTACCTCGCTAAAACGGGATAACTTGGCTTCGGTGTAACGCATGGCGGCGAAGGATTTCGGATCATCCGGCGCACCCCAGTTACCCTGGCCGTCTACCAAGGGGTAACGATACGAGAACGGTTGCGCCATCAGTACCATCGCTTCGTAACAGGCGCTGTCACCATGCGGATGAAATTTACCCAGCACATCACCGACAGTACGGGCCGACTTTTTGTATTTGGCAAGGTGCGACAGGCCGAGCTCAGACATGGCGTAAATAATCCGCCGCTGCACAGGTTTTAAACCATCGCCAATATGCGGTAATGCCCGGTCCATAATGACGTACATCGAATAATTTAAGTAGGCTTCTTCAGTAAAGCGGCGCAGCGGTAACTGCTCAACGCCGTCCTGGGATAACACCGTTTCTGTCATGCCGGTTCCTGTTATATTTACGCTAATTCGTTATAAATTCGGTCGTTAAAAACTAATGTAATTAAAGTGGTAAGTTGGTTTTTTTACGACCACTTTTATCGGCGCGCCGGGTAAATTGCCATAATACTATGCCCAGTAAAATCAGGGTTGTACAACCGAGGATCCCTAACCACAACAGCTGAATTTGCCGTTTGCGTTCCACTTCCTGCAAGCGCAGCGCTTTTAATTCATTCTCGGCCTCCAGCAAGCTGGTACGAACCTGTTGCCGTTCACTGTCAAATTCAAGCCGCATATGCTCCAGCGCCAATTCATTTTCTTTGTTTCGAAGCTGCTGAAAGCCATCAATAAAATCATGCAGGGCAAAGTAAGCTTTCTGGTATTGGTCTTGCTGCGCCAGTAACTCCGCCCGTAGTAATTTTATGGCCAGTGCCACATGGTCGGCCTGCTCAGCAGGTTGCCTGCTGGCTTGCTCCGCCAGCATCAGCTGTTGCATTGCCAGCGATGTTTGCTCTAAATCACGATAAATCAGGGCTTTTTCGTAATGGTGAGACTGCACGTGATAACTGGACTGCAAATTTGCTAAGTATTGCTCCGCTTTCTCAATATAACCGAGTGCAGCCTCAGTGCGGTTCATTTCAGCGCTGGTAATCGCCAGCCCGAGATAAGCGTGATACAAATTGACGTCATCATTTGCTGCCAGACTGCGTTGCAGCATCTGATTAAAATGGTCCAACGCCTGCTGATATTTTTCCTGATAGCTGTACGTCCGGGCCAGATTAAACAGTACTGCTATTTCGTTTTTAACCCAACCTAATTGCTGATATAACACCAGCGCCCGCTGCAAAAACTCCAGCGCATCATCTTCAAATGCCAGTGAAGAATACATCAGGCCCAGCTGGGCATTCACCTCTGCCAGTATTTCCGGGTCCTGCAGCAATTCAGCACGCTGATACACGTCTTTTAACAACGTCAGTGCCTGTTGATCATTGTTTTGTTCGCTCATGATTGCCGCCTGATTGATCTGGCCTCGCAGAATGAGCTTTTCATTATCAAGCAGGGTCGCTAAGGCGGTGCCCTGTTGATAATGCTGCAGTGCGTCGGATAACTGCACCTGCATTTCCAGCGCATAGCCCAGTTCGTACCATACTTCCACTTTTAAAGCCGATTCAGTATCCTGCAGTAACGCCATTGCCCGACGGGCAGCCTGTTGCTGTTGCTGATGTCGGCCAAGCGCACTGTACAAGGCAGCTTGTTGCCGCAACCAATAGGCCTTTACCGCATCTGGCTGACTGGCAAACTCTGGCTGACGCTCCAGCAAAGTAGCCAGGCTTTGCTCAGGCTGACGATGTTTCAAGCTATCCAGCTCCTGTAACCAGTCAGGGATTGGCTCCGCCCGAACCAGAGATACCTGGATCAGTAACAACAGCAGCAATAAGTAGCGGCAGATTTTCATCAAAACAGTTTCATATCCTTAATTGTGATGCGACTTCTTTGGCGCCGGCAAACCTGGCCCCAGCGCTAGGCAATCAGCGCCCGGTCCCCTTTTAACTCCAGCCAGTCCCGTCGATCAGTTGCCCGTTTTTTGGCCAGCAACATATCCATCAGCTCCATGGTCTGAGCCACGTCATCAATGGTTAGCTGCACCAGGCGCCGGGTATTCGGGTCCATCGTCGTTTCACGCAATTGCAGAGGGTTCATCTCACCCAACCCTTTAAAACGTTGTACGTTAACCTTACCGCGTTTTTTCTCAGCTTCAATCCTGTCCAGCACCCCGGTTTTTTCATCTTCATCCAGCGCATAATAAACGTCTTTACCAATATCTATCCGGTACAGCGGCGGCATCGCGACATAGACATGCCCGGCTGCTACTAACGTACTGAAATGGCGCATAAATAAGGCGCAAAGCAAGGTGGCGATGTGTAAACCATCTGAGTCGGCATCGGCCAGAATACAAATTTTGCCATAGCGCAGCCCGGTTAAATCCTGACTATCGGGATCAATACCTATTGCCACAGAAATATCGTGTACTTCCTGCGAGGCCAGGATCTGGCCTGATTCCACTTCCCAGGTATTCAAGATTTTACCGCGTAGCGGCATCACCGCCTGGAACTCCCGATCCCGCGCCTGCTTGGCACTGCCCCCTGCTGAGTCACCTTCAACCAGAAATAATTCAGTCTGGTTTAAATCCTGTGCAGAACAATCGGTTAACTTGCCCGGCAAGGCCGGGCCAGACGTCACTTTTTTGCGAATAATTTTTTTGGCTGCTTTTAAGCGTTTCTGGGCGTTATTAATACAGAAATCAGCTAATGCCAGCGCGATATCAGTATGCTCGTTTAACCACAGGCTGAACGCATCTTTAACTATACCCGAGACAAAAGCCGCACACTGGCGTGACGACAAGCGCTCTTTGGTCTGGCCGGCAAATTGCGGGTCCTGCATTTTCACACTGAGTACATAGCTGCAGCGGTCCCAGACATCTTCCGGCGACAACTTAATGCCACGGGGCAGCAAGGTGCGAAACTCACAAAATTCACGTAAGGCTTCCAGTAAGCCCTGACGCAAACCATTTACATGAGTACCACCCTGCGCGGTGGGTATCAGGTTAACGTAACTTTCGGTAACCAGCTCGCCCCCCTCCGGCAGCCACAATAAGGCCCATTCCACGGCTTCCTGTGAACCGCTGAAATTACCGACAAAGGGTTGCTCTGGTAGCGCAATATAGTTTTGCACTGCTTCGGCCAGATAATCTCTTATGCCCGCCTGATAACACCAGCTGTATTGCTGCTGGTTGGTTTTATCGTCAAACTTTACCGTTAAGCCCGGACACAATACTGCTTTGGCTTTCAATACATGCAGCAGCCGGCTGACTGAAAACTTTGGCGAGTCAAAATAGCTTGGTGTCGGCCAGAAGCGCAGGCGGGTGCCGGTATTGCGTTTACCTACCGAGCCGGTAATCGCCAGCTCGCTGACTTTGTTACCGTGCTCAAAGGCAATATCGTAGACATTACCGTCACGGCGGATGCTGACATCAACCCGGCTCGACAAAGCGTTAACAACAGAAATACCCACACCATGCAATCCACCGGAGAACTGGTAGTTTTTGTTGGAAAACTTACCACCGGCATGTAAGCGACACATAATAAGCTCAACACCCGATACTCCCTCTTCCGGGTGAATATCGACCGGCATACCACGACCATTATCGATGACCTCTAAAGACTGGTCGTCATGCAAAATAACCTGCACCAAATCAGCATGGCCCGCCAGCGCCTCATCCACGCTGTTATCAATAACTTCCTGGGCAAGATGGTTGGGACGGGTCGTATCGGTATACATGCCTGGACGGCGCTGTACAGGTTCAAGCCCGGTTAATACTTCAATCGATTCGGCGTTGTACAGTTGTTCTGTCATAGTTTTTATCACTGTCTGGTCACTGGGAGCCCGCGATAGCCGGCGGTACTAACTGGCAAAATTCAGCAATAGCCGGCAGATAATCGGCAAAACCGCTAAAGCTGTGATCGCCACCTTTAATCACCTGTTGCCGGGCTCCCCGATAATAGCTAACGGCTTTGCGGTAATCTAACACTTCATCACCGCTTTGCAACAGTACTAAATAGTTGGCAGGGTAGCGTAACTGCAAAGGCATCAGTTGCTCCAGCTCGGCCATGTGGCTTTGCTGAACGGTAAAGTGTTGCTGCAATACCGGATGATGATATTCCCCCAGATAATCTGCCAGTACCTGATGTGGTGCTACCGCCGGGTTAATTAAACAGGCCCGGCAATGATACCGCTCGGCCATAACCGTTGCCAGAAATCCACCAAGCGAACTGCCGATAATAGCGCGGGGCGGCGCTTTATCCATCGCTGCGGTTAACTGAGCCATGGCTTCCGCCGGAGTGTAGGCTAGATCAAGAGCGACAAAATCTGCAGAGGGATAGTGTGTTGTAAAGTACCGGCGGGCCTGCACTGCTTTGACCGACAGTGACGAACTGGCAAAGCCATGTAAATAATAAAGGGTCAAACGTAGTCTCTCCTGCTGTCCATGTTACGGACCTACGGTGATAAATTGCCAGTCAACCTGGCCATCTGCCTTAAATTGCCACTGACAATACATAGGCCCCTGATCCAAGGTATGCCAGCTGTCCTGCTGGCAAAACTGCACCGAGCTGGCCGGGCAACCCACCAGCTGAATAGCCTGATGCTGACTGCTGTAGGCATGATGGCAGTGGCCATGTGCCAGGCCCCTTACCCGGGGCTCGGTTGCCAGTAACTGCCAGAAAGGAGCAGCATCCTGCCAACCGTGCTTATCAATGGCACTGCCAAGCGGTAACGGGTGATGATGGCTGAACAACCAGAAGTGGCTGGCGCTGCTGGCGGCAAAACGTTCAGCCAGCTCGTTGCGCCGCACAGCCTCAAAATAGCCGGCCGGCGTATCCCCTTTGGTATCGAGCAACAGCAACTGCCAGCACGCTAATTGTAAACTTGTCGCATCAACCAGCGGTGCCTGACTGGTTAACCAATTTAGCTGGTTGTAGTCATCATGATTGCCGGGTAACACCAGTACCGGGCAACGCAGTGGCGCCAGCAACCGGGCCAGTAGCTGGTATGATTCAGCACTGTGATCCTGACTTAAATCGCCACTGAGAACCAGCGCATCCGGCTGCTGCTTGCTACTGGCAAGGGCCTTTATGACCCGCTCCAGATAGCGGCCGGGTTTAACACCCTGATACTCGCCGTCAACGTCAGCCAGCAGGTGACAATCGCTTATCTGCACTATCTGATAGTGCTGATAGTGCGCTTTATCGGCTAACTGCAACACTGACATTATTTGAGTTCCACCGCCGCTGCATTATAGCCCTGGCTGATGCATAACTTCAGCCAGTCGGCCAGTAACAGATTGATCTGGCGTTTCTCATCCGGTTGCATCATCTGCGGGTTGGGGTAAGGATAGCGTGGTGCAAACTTACGGTGGCGGGCCACCCTTACCACTTCTGCCAGCTGAGCATCATGGTACAACTGCACATCAAAACTGGGACTGACAAAGTTGCTGCCAGTTGACGGCTGGCCTTGCGCTATAAGCTCAATTTGTAACCGGGTAGTAAAAGGGCCGCACTCCAGCACGGTTAACTGATAACGCTGTTGCGGATTTATGGCAATAACCCATTGCAAGCCAGGCGCGAAGTCGGCTGGCAATAAGCGGTTCAGGCGGGCATAATTTCGCTCGCACAAACTGAGAAAATCCGGTAACTGCGGCTGATATTGCCGCGCTTTAGTCAACAGCATTATGACTCCAGGCGCTACGCACCTCGGTTAAATGTAAACTTAGCCACTGTAGCGCAATGACGGTGGCGGCGTTATCAATTTTGCCCTCTGCCAGCAATTGCAGGGCATCCGCACGGGACAACACCTGCACTTTAATATCTTCATGCTCAGCAGTCAGGCCATAAATGCCGGGAATAACGGGCCTGCTTAACTGGCCAAGATATAACTGCACCCGCTCGGTACTGCCCCCCGGGCTGGAAAAATAACTAAGCATAGGCCATAGCTCGCCCAGTTCAAGCCCGGCTTCTTCCAATGCCTCGCGCCTGGCAGTTTGCTCAGCACTCTGGTTGTTATCTATCATACCGGCAATAATTTCCAGCAGCCAGGGGCTGCGGTTGTCAATCATTGCCCCGGCCCGGAACTGCTCAATCAGCACCAGTTGATCAGTGTCTGGATTGTAAGGTAGCACAGCAACAGCGTGGCCCCGCTCAAAAATCTCCCGCACCATAGCGCTACTCCAGCCACCGCCATACAGTTTGTGGCGCAACTGACAACGTTCAACCCGGAAAAAACCCTGAAAAACCGTGCTTTTATCGATTACCTCTACATCTTGCGCTGCAAATGATGGATAATCATCGTTATTGACTCCAGACATGTCTGCCCTCACATTTTGTTACACTCTTGACGGTAACTTTACGGTTTAATCCTGACTTAGTTTACCGTAACAGGTTATCATTTGGGCAGTTTCCTTTAAGCCAGGACTTGGTGATTATGAAAAAAACGCTTTTAAGTACTTTAATTCTGTCATCGTTAACCGTATTCAGTGTTAGCGCTTTTGCAGAAAATTTAGCCACTGTTTATCAGCTGGCTACCCAGAAAGATCCGCAATTGCTGCGGGCCGAGGCTATTCGCAACGCAGCCAGGGAACGGATTGATATTTCTAAAGCCCGTCTGTTACCTCAACTTAACCTGACGGCCGGTTACAGTAAAAACTTTTCTGAGAGTCCGGAGTTCGTTGAGGAAGGTATCATTATCGTTGATTCCGAACGTACTGGCTGGAGTGCTGAAGTCAGCTTAAGCCAGTCAATATTTGACTGGACTAATTGGAAGGACCTGAACACCGCCGAAAAACTGGCGATGCAAAGCCAGACCATTCTGGATGCCGAAATACAGGGTTTGATTGTTCGGGTATCGCAGGCGTACTTTAACGTGTTAAAAGCGGTAGACGATCTTGGCTTTGCCGAGTCAGAAAAACGGGCAATTGAACGCCAGCTTGAGCAAACCAAGCAACGCTTTGCAGTAGGCCTTACCGCCATTACCGACGTGCATGAAGCCCAGGCTCAATACGACAGTGCGGTAGCACGGGAAATTTCTGCCCAGAATATGCTGGAAACTGCCCGCGAGACCCTGCGTGAAATTACCGGCCAGTACCATAACGAGCTGGCCAGTTTAGACACCGATAAGTTTGATACGGTGCAGCCCTCACCGGCGACTGCTGATGCCTGGGTGACTATCGCCGAAGAGCTGAACCTGAATATCAAGGCCAATAAACTGGCACTGGATGTTGCGCAGAATGATATCGAAAATGCTAAAGCCGGCCATTACCCGACATTAAGTCTGGATGCGGCCTATGGTTCGGGCAAATCAGAAACTGAAAGCACCTTTCGCGGCACCACCCAGACAACAGATTTGCCAAGACTCGATAACAGCCGGATCGGGGTAAATTTACGGGTACCACTGTACAGTGGTGGTGGCACCGTAGCCGCTACCGATGTGGCGCGGGCCAACTATGTTGCAGCCAGTCAGGATTTAGAACAAAGCTATCGTACTGCGGTGCGTCAGGTTCGGGTTTCGTTTAACGATATTAATGCCAATATCGCTACTATCAGAGCACTGGAGCAGGCAGTAATATCAGCTGAGAGTGCGTTAAATGCTACAGAAGCCGGCTTTGAAGTGGGTACCCGTACCATCGTTGATGTGTTGCAAAGTACCCGTAACCTGTTTGAAGCACGCCGTAATTTATCAGGCGCCCGTTACAACTATGTTATTGCTATTTTGTCGCTGAAGCAGGCTGCAGGCAACCTGTCTGAGCAAGACTTAGTGGCGATCAATCAGGCATTAACCGAGTAATGTTGCTTAAGGTTCACCGCAGACGCGGTGAACCTCTTACCAGTTTGGTCTTTTCTGGTGGTTTTTTTCCGTTACAATAGTCCCATTATTTTCTATTGAGACAGCCACTGTGGTTAATGCTCCCCGTTTTAGCTGGCATTTTTTGCTTCCCCAATACTGGTTATTATGGCTGGGCGTAGGTCTGATGTGGCTGATTAGTTGGCTGCCCTACCGGGTATTAATGCTGTTAGGTCGTGCCGTTGGCGCCTTGCTGTATAAGCTTATGTCCTCCAGACGCAAAGTTGCAGCCCGCAATATTGCCTTATGTTTTCCTGAAATGCCGGCAAAAGAACAACAGGCACTTTTAAAAGCAAATTTTGCCGAGTCAGGTAAAGCTCTGTTTGAAACCATTATTGGCTGGTGGTGGCCAGACTGGCGGGTGCGGAAACTGGCGCATTTTCAGGGTTATCATCATATCGAAGCGGCCCGGGCTGAGGGTAAAGGCGTGCTGTTGCTGGCCGGACATTTTCTGCATTTAGAAGCGGCCTGCCGGGTATTTGGTTTAACCCACCCCAGTGTTGGCTTTTACCGGCCCCATAACAACCCGTTAATGGACTATTTGCAGTACCATGGCCGCAACCGCGCCAATAAATATATGGTGGGCAAACGTGATGTAAAAGGGCTGATTCAGGCACTTAACCAGCAGGAAGTGTGCTTCTATCTGCCGGATCAGGACTATGGCCGCAACCGTGCTGAATTTGTGCCTTTTTTTGCCGTAGCAGAAACGGCGACCACCACCGGTACCCTGTTGTTCGCTAATGCAGCTAACTGTGTGGTGATCCCGGTCTATACTTATCGCCTGCCGGGCTATCAGGGGTATCAGGTCGAGGTATTACCGGCATTGAACAATTTCCCGAGTGGCGATGATAAAGCCGATGTCACCCGGGTGAATCAATGGGTTGAGCAAGCCGTGTTAAAACATCCTGAACAATACATGTGGTTGCACCGCCGCTTCAAAACCCGGCCACAGCCAGAGGACCCGTCGTTGTATAAAACAGAGACGCCCGCCAATGCTAACGGGAGGCAGTAACAATGTGGTACTGGGTACGCACCTGCATTATTCTGGGCGCGCTGGTAGCCGCCGGCTACTTGCTGCTAACCAAAGCCGATATGATTTTTAAGAAAGAAACCGTCAACACTGCGGCCCGCGGATTCAGTGAGTTCTACAGTAAAATCCGCGGCAACCAGGCGGGCAGTAACGAGCAGAGTGATTATCATATTACCCTGCCAGACACCAGTGGCCAGTTAAGCCGCAACCTGGCCCAGCGTGGCCGGGAAGTGATGCCGGCTGCTGCGACCTGGCAGGGCCTGGTTACTGACCGGCGGTTCCGCGCGGGTGACAGTTTAAAAACCACCCTGAGCAATTATGCCCGCAGTGAGGGTATCGAATTATATTGGACGTTGCCCCGCGATTATGTGATTAAACAGTATTTTCAGACCGATACCACCTTGCTTGGCACAGTGCATAATATTGGCAAAGCCATTGCCCCTGATTTTGCTGAACCGGTACTAACCTACTTTTGCCCGAATGAACGCGCCGCCGTCATCACTAACCGGCTTACTCCCTACCTGCAACAGCATTGTCAGCCTATTGTTAGTCCAAATCCAGGCTAATGGGTCGCAAACAATTGTTGCCAAACCTGCTCTACGGTAGCACGCGCTGTCGCCAGCCTGCTTTCGGTGGGCACTCTGGCCGGCGCCAGCGTCAGCCGATGGCCCCAGCCCCGCAGTAACTGATACGCTTGCTGTAATTCAGTCACCTGTTGTTTGGCAAGTAAACCAGCATCAGCAGCGGCAGCAAGAATGCGGATATTATCACTGAACCGGTATAACGCCGGGTATGCTTTGCCATGGGCAAGCACCAGATACTGGCTGATAAACTCCAGATCAACAATGCCGCCGCTACTATGCTTGATATCATCGTCCGCACTGCCATGGTGGCTGCGCAACTTCTGGCGCATGGTGATAACATCCTGGCACAACTGAGCGGGGTCGCGTTGCAGTTCAATAATGTCGGCCCGGATTTTATTAAAACGCGCTGCCATCCGCTCTGAACCAATAATTAACCTGGCCCTGACTAACGCCTGATGCTCCCAGGTCCAGGCTTCGTCACGCAGATACTGAAAATAAGTATCAATATGGATGGCCAGCAGGCCGGAATTGCCGGAGGGCCGCAGCCGGGTATCGATGTCGTACAACACACCACTGTTGGTGCGGGTCGTTGCCAGGTGCAAGACCCGCTGGGCTAACTTAAGATAAAACTGGCGCGAATCAATTGCCTTATCGCCGTTGGTACTGGCCAGGCTGTCGCAGTGATGGACAAACACCAGGTCGAGGTCTGAGCCATAACCCAGCTCCAGGCCGCCCATTTTGCCATAGGCGATAACCGCAAAACCACGATCCGCCTCGGTTGCGCCTTCCGGTAAGCCATAGCGGGCGGTCATTTGCTGCCAGGCCAGTGTTACCACCTGCTCCATCACCACTTCGGCCAGCCAGGTCAGATGATCACTTACTTGCATCAGTGGTAAGGCGTCACTAATATCAGCAGCGGCAATCCGCAATTGTTGTGCCTGTTTATACTGCCGCAAGGTTTCCATCAGCAGCTCTAAGTCATCTTCCGGCACCCGTAATAAATATTGGCGGAGCCGATCCTGATAATCAGCTTTATCGGCTACCCGGTACAACTGTTCCGGATCAATCAGTTCATCCAGTAACATCGGATAGCGGGCCAGCTGCTCTGCCAGCCAGCCACTCTGGGTGCATAACAGCACTAATTGCTGCAGGGCAGCCGGATTTTCAAACAATAATTCCAGGTAGGCGGTGCGGGTCATTATTTGCCGGAATACCCCCAAAACCCGGCTCAGTACTAAGCTGTCTGCCTGCTCTGTTTGCAATAAATGCAGCAAAATTGGCATTAGCTTACTTAAAAAATCGTGGCCTCTCGGACCGACACTGCGTTTCTGGCAATCCTGTCGAAAAGCATGGATATCTTCAATCATCGCCACGGCAGCAGACGGGTCAAGCCAGTCCAACTGTTCCGCCAGCTCTGTAGCGGGTAACTGGCTGCCCCACAACAAGCGGCCAACACCTAATTCTTCCTGCTCCGGGCTGTCTTCGTGGTCGATAACTAACTTAAACTGCTGATGCACCCGCTGCATGGCATCTGCCACCTGCTGCTGCAGGTTAGCCCATTTATCAATATTCAGGCATGTCAGCAGCTGCAACCTGCCAGTTTCATCGCCAGGCAGGGTTTGCGTTTGCTTATCGTCAATGCCCTGCAGCGCCTGCTCAACCCGGCGCAACAATAAGTAGTCCGTTTTTAATTCGTCGGCCTGGTTTGCTGACAGCATTTCATGCTGCACCAGGCCTTCCAGCGCGGCTAACAGGCTTTGCTGCTGCAGCTGAGGGATCCGGCCACCCCGGATCAACTGCAACGTCTGCACGACAAACTCTACTTCGCGAATACCCCCGGCACCCAGCTTGATATTGTCTACCCGGTTACGCCGCCGGTTCTCCTGCTCTATCAGCTGCTTCATTCGGCGCAACGATTCTATCGCTGAAAAATCGATATATCGCCGGTAAATAAAGGGCTTCAGTAACTTTTGTAATTCCGGTGCATGGCGTGGGTCCGGGTTCAGTACTCTGGCTTTAAGCAGAGCATAACGCTCCCAGTCACGCCCCTGCTCCTGATAATAATCCTCCAGGGCGGCAAAGCTCAGCACCAGCGGGCCGCTATCGCCAAATGGCCGTAACCGCATATCGACCCGGTAAACAAAACCGTCCGCGGTCGCCTGATGCAGGGCAGCAATCAGTTTCTGGCCAACTTTGGTAAAAAACTGCTGGTGCTCCAGCGTGCGGCGGCCGTCACGGGTTTCCCCATGACCAGGATAGGTAAAAATCAGATCGATATCAGATGAAAAATTAAGCTCTTTGCCGCCAAGCTTACCCATACCCAAAATAAGCATTGGCATAGCCACGCCTTGCTCGTCATAAGGTGTACCATTTTGTTGCTGTTGCAGCTGATACGCCCAGCGATATGCACTGTTAATCAGGCAATCTGCCAGAGCCGACACCCTGGCCAGCCCCTGTTCTGTGCTCTGTAGCTGATAGATATCGGCGGTCAGCAACATCGCCAGTGCCTGGTTGCGGTAGCGCCGCAAACTCCTGAATACCGCCGCCTCATCGGTTAATTCGACCCTGCTCAATGGATCGACCCACGGCTGTTTCAGCTGCTGCACCAGGGCGCTTTTATCCAGCAACAAAGCCGTCAGTTCTGGCTGCTGGGTTAGGGTACGGCCTAAAAATAAACTGGCTTTTAACAGGGTAATTAGTTGTTGCTGCTGTTCGGTGGCAAGTGCAGTACTGTTAAGCTGGTTATAGGCCTCCTGCCAATAACTGTCCGGTTGAGTCATGACTTCTCCTGGCCCGTTAACACACCACTTTGTTGTAATAATAACACCGACAGTGCCAGCAAGAAGCTGTTGTAAGCCTTAAGCTCAAAGACAACCACACCTTGGCTCAGCTGACCGGCCAGGGTAGACGCCTGTTGACTGTAGCCGCTAAATTGCAGAGTATTTAGCTCAGCTGAGAGCCGCTGCAAATAGTGACTGGCCTGTTCCAACAAAGGCAGTTGCAATTGCAACTCAGCCACATTCGACAGTTGTCTGTAATACACCGCTTCCACACATTGCAGGGCGCTCAGGTTAGCAATTAACCCCTGCGGTTCGGCGACCGGCATGCTCAGTTGCTGTTTGTCTGCCAGCAGATACCCCCGGGCCGCCTTACTAAGCCAACCGGTGCGCAGCGGCAATTTACTGATTAGTTGTTCTGCGACACTAAATAACGGATTAACATTACCGTTAAGCAGTTCCAGCTCAAGTTCAGCAATGGCTTCGGTCTTAGTGCCCGCGATCACATCGCCAGTATCATATACAACATCCAATACCGTACCATCGCAGGCTAGCTGCCAGCTGTGGCGGATAAAATCGGTACGGAATATTTCAGTCAATTGTTGTTGCAATGCCTGAATATCAGTATCAGCCGGCCAGATCTCCAGAGGAAAGGCCGCTAAATCGGGAACGATATCGGAGGTTGGCAGATTAAACTCCGGCCGGGCCTGCAGCGCGCCATGTTGCTGTCCGGCCAGTTTAATGGTTTGCTCAAAGCAGCCGTTTTTCAGGCGGGTACGCAATCCCATATTCTGACGACGAAACCAGTTATCCGGCGTATCATAATATGCGTTCAGTAGTGCTACCGGGCCGCTGTCGGTAATCCTGCCGCAGGAGGCTAACAATGCTGGCAGCAGATCACTGTGCGCAGGGGCCAATAAAAACTTTAATTCGAGCTCTATACTCATATCAGGCTATCCTCTATAGCAGGCTGCGGCCAGCCCGGCCAACTTTTACACTTGTCAAGTTGCTGACAACTCCCTATCATCCGGAGTATTGTGTTAACCCCTGCACAAGTGTAACCGTTGATTAGAATGGATTAGGATACCTATGTTTAGATTATTTCGCAGCTCTGTTTCCCGGATATTTTTCCTGCCGTTAATTGTAATGACCCTAAGCTGGCCAATACTGGCCCAGCAATCTGCAGAAGAGAGACCGGCTTTTATCAGTGATGCACTGTTTGTTTATCTGCATTCCGGCCCGGGCAATCAATACCGGATTGTCGGCACTATTAATGCCGGTGAGGACGTGACTTTTATCAGTGAAGACAATGACTATGCGCAAATCAGATACGAAGGAAATAAAACCGGTTGGTTACCCAAGGAATATATCAGTTATACCCCTGGCCTGGTGACACAACTGGAAACCCTTACTGAGCGCTTTGATAACCAGCGGACCCAACTGCAACAAGTAGAAGAGGAACGTAATAACTTAAGCAGCCAGCTCAATAGTGCCATTGTTGAAAGGGAAAATGCGCAAGAACAGCTAGCCCAGGCAAACCGTTCTTTTGAGCAACTGAAAGCGCAGCTGGAAGCAACCCAAACCAGTATCTGGCAAAACCCGATGGTGATTGGTTCGGCCATTTTATTAATTGGCCTTATTTTTGGCCTGGTTCTTCCTGCCTTATGGCCTAAACGTCGCGAAAGCGAACGTTGGATGTAAAACACTGAATTATCCCAGGCTGTCGTTAGCTTTCAGCGGCAGCCCGGTATCGCGTTTTACCTGCTCGATCACTACATAAGTGTGGTTTTTCACAACACCGGGCAAATCAACAATTTGTTCCAGAATAATCCGGTAAGCATCCATATTAGGCAAGCGTAACTTTAACAGGTAATCAAAGCCTCCCGCGACCATATGACACTCCACCACATGCGGCACTTTTAATACTTCATCTTTAAAGCGATCAAACACCGCGCTGGTCGTGTTATCCAGAGTAATTTCAATAAAGACGGTGGTGCCAAACCCCAGCATAGCGGCATTTAACCGCGCGCCGTAGCCTTCGATATAGCCATTTTTTTCCAGACGCTTTACCCGGTCGATGCAGGGACTGGCACTTAAGTTTACTTTTCTGGCCAGATCGACATTGGCTATCCGCCCCTCTTTTTGCAAGGTATCGAGAATATTCAGGTCAATACGGTCCAGGCTTTTGGGTTTCAACGGTAAAGTCATCAGAGCGGCTGTCAGGCTAAAAATGAATAGGCCGATTATATACTGATAATTATCAAAAATAACCAATCCGGCCGCTCGTCTGGCAATAACAAACAAAAACAACAAAGTTGCCAGCTTTTGCTATGCTTACAGCTAATTAAGTATAAAACGCTGAAGCAGTCCGCTTAACCGCAGGATCACGCCGTTTAACCGAAGCGTTAACGCCAGGTTAAGTCGATCAGCGTATAATCAACCTGAATTTTGGCATAGGTTAAAGCTGGCAATTGGATGGCATATCAAAAAGTTTCTGTCACTGAGCTGCAACCAGGCAGCTATGTTGTTGAAGTTGTAGAGCAACGCGGTGATATTATCGTTAAGCATGCTGGCTGGGTTCGCAGTCAGCAAGCTATTGCTCAGTTGCAAGCTAAAGGAGTACTGACGGTCCTGGTTGATCCGGCCAGATTTTTAGCCACAGACGACGCATCAGCTACCCCACCTGCCGAAAAACCAGCACCGCCACCAACTGAAACGGACACTGCGCCGGTACGGCATTTATTCGCTGACGAGTGGCCGCGGGCCGAAAAAGCGCTGCTGCAAAGTCAGCGGGTGCAGCAGTTGGTGCTAGACGCTACCCGCAGCCAACAACCCATTGATTTAATGTTGGTCCACGAAGTCAGTGCCGGTTTGTCTGATTCAGTAAGCCGTAATCAGGATGTTTTGTTATGTTTAACCCGGATAGCTGAGCAAAGCGACAGTTTGTTGCAACATAGCGTCAACTGCGCGGTTTATATCGCCGCCTTTGCCAAGTTTATCAATTTACCCAGCGATCGCAGCAAAACACTGATTACCGCCGCGCTATTGCATGATGTTGGTAAAGCCCTGAAACCTGAATTGATGAACCAGCCCGATGCAGCCGCCATCGGCACCAGCCTGGCCGCATTACAACGCAATAAAGACTTAGCCGGTCAGGTCTCGTTGTGGATCAGTCAGCACTGTGCTTTGCTTGATGGCAGTGGTTCACCGCCGATCAAAGGCGCCCAGATAGCAAAAGGCAGCCAGATGCTGGCTATCGTTAACCAGTATGAAAAACTGACAAACCCGGCCAACAGCAACCAAAGCCCGCTGGCAGCCTCGCGCTATTTACTAAGCCTGACCCCGTTACAGCTGGACACCGAACTGTTACAGTTGTTTATCAAGTGCATTGGCGTTTACCCGCCAGGTACCGTGGTTAAATTAACTACCGGCAAGCTGGCACTGGTGCTGGAAAATAACCCGAAGAAGCCCACCCAACCGAAAGTGAAGTTGTTTTACCACAGCGTGCACCAACACCATATTATTCCGAAGATAATGGATTTATCGCGCCAGCAGGAAGAGCATATTGAAGGTTGCGTCGATTTAAAAAAATATGGTCTGGATGTACGTAACTATCTGTAAACCAAAACAGATCATTTATAGTCAGTCAGTGCAGGCATACTGAATAATTCGTTATCCATTTTCAGCAATACAAAGTGCGGGGTAATTTCCTGCAACTGAATATCTGCAGTAACCCATTGTCCTTCCTGTAAGCTCTTACCATTGACTTTGATCCAGCGCTGAGCTCCCTGAGTGGCATATACGTGAGCTTCAAACCGCAGAGCTGGAATTTGTTGTTGCAGCGCGGGTGCCAGCTCGCTGATATCCTGTGCCGGAGCACTATTGCCACGCAGGGCAGATCTGGACTGGCGGTTATCCACCTCACTGGCCGCCATCGCTGAGGCAAAACGCTGACGCAACTCATCTGACACTTCAACCTCTGGCTGCGATGAAACAGCCGGTTGCGCTGCAATTTCACCTGAGTCTGGCTCTGATGACGGCGCAGTTACACTGACCACTTTAGGTTCAGCTTTAAACTGCTCCTGCCGGGGCCTGGATGACTTAACGGCAGGTTCAGCGCTCAACGCTGTCTCGGTTTCGGGTGGTACGCTTAACAGCGCGGCTACTATGGTACTGCGAGTGGCAACGTCAGGCTCGGCGGGTTCGGCTATGGTATCACTGGCAACTGGCTGGGGCGCGTTTGTTGTCTGCCACCAGCTGGCCAGGGCAAAGCCCAGTAACAAGGCCAGACAAAAACCCAGCAGCAGTGCCAGATTACGCCAACCATTAGCTGGTTGCGAAACGGTTGTCGCCGTGACCGGCTCTACCTGTTGTTTCAGTGCATCCATTAAAATTGACACCATTAACCTCTTAACTTCTTAGCCTTTAAACACGGGCAGTAAAACCATCGCCAGTAAAAACCCGACAACTATACCAGTGCAGGCCAATAACGGCCATAACCATCCTGGTAACGGTAACCTGGCGGCTGTATGACCCGCTGACTGGCTAAGTGGTAATACTTCTGTCGCCGCGCGTTGCACCTGCGCCGTCTCGACAATCGGCATTTGCTGACTGTATGCGGCCAGCATGGCACGATCAGCCAATAGATTAAGTAATCTCGGAATACCGCCACTATGCTGATAAAGCGCAGCAACCGCTTTCTGGCTGAAAACAGGCCGGCTGCAGCCCGCTACCTGCAAGCGGTATTTCAAATAGTGCTGTACTTCGTTTAAATCCAGCGGTAACAAATGATAGCGGGCGGTGATCCGCTGTGCTAACTGGCGTAAGTCGTTCCGCTGCAATAATTGTTGCAGTTCCGGCTGGCCAATTAATATAACCTGCAGCAATTTTTTGGTATTGGTTTCCAGATTGGTCAGCAGCCGCAACTGCTCCAATACCGCCGGCTGCAAATGCTGGGCTTCATCAATTATCAGAATGGTTTTTTTGCCGGCCTGATGATTTTTTTGCAAGCGCTGGGTAATTTTATCGCCCAGCAGTTTTAAACTGGCATCGGCTTTTTTATAACGGATTCGAAGTTCATCACAAATGGCAGCCAGCAGCTCCAGCTCCGACAATGTCGGGTTCAGAATAAAGGCTATATCAGTATTACTATCGAGTTCCTGCAGCAATGATCGCGACACGGTTGTTTTGCCGGTACCCACTTCGCCGGTCAGCAACACAAAACCGCCGGCATCACCCAGGCCATAGCGCAAATGAGCCAGCGCCTCGGTATGCCTTGTCCCCAGATACATAAAATCCGGATTCGGGGCAATGGAAAAAGGGGGGCTGGTTAAACCGAAAAAACCGGTATACATCAAAGCATCCTGCGTTAATAGCGCTGCAAATTAGACTGACGGCGCTATAATGGCAAAAAATAAGCAATCAGGAAAGCATGTGCAGATATATCTTGTTGGCGGGGCCGTAAGAGACGAGCTGTTAGGCTATCCATTTCATGAGCGGGACTGGGTGGTCGTCGGTGCTACACCGGAACAAATGCTGGATGCCGGCTATCAGCAGGTGGGGAAAGATTTCCCGGTATTTCTGCACCCGCAAACTAAAGAAGAACATGCGCTGGCCCGTACTGAGCGTAAAAATGGTAAGGGTTATACCGGTTTCAGTGTTTACGCTGCACCCGATGTGACGCTGGAGCAGGACTTACAAAGGCGCGACCTGACCATCAATGCTATCGCCAAAGACAGTGCTGGCCATTATATCGACCCCTATCATGGTCGCGCAGATATTGAGCAGAAAATACTGCGCCATGTCTCAGATGCCTTTGCAGAAGACCCGTTGCGGGTACTGCGGGTGGCCCGCTTTTATGCCCGTTATGCCCACTTAGGTTTCACCGTTGCTGACGAAACTCTGGCTTTAATGCGTAAGCTTAGCAAAAGCGGCGAGCTCAATACCTTAAGCCCGGAACGGGTATGGCAGGAAACGGCCGAGGCGCTAAGTAGCCAAAGTCCAGCCGCTTATTTTCAATTGCTTTATGATTGCGGCGCGCTGACAGCTTTAATGCCCGAACTGGCTGCGCTTTGGGGCGTGCCGCAACCGGAAAAATGGCACCCGGAAATCGACACAGGCATTCATACCTTGCTGGTACTCGAGCAAGCAGCAGCGTTGTCTGAGCGGCTGGATATCCGTTTTGCCTCCCTGGTGCATGACTTAGGCAAGGGGGTGACTAAAGCTGAGCTGCTACCCGCTCATCATGGCCACGAATACACTGGCTTGGCGCTAATTAACCAGCTTTGTCAGCGGCTCAGAGTACCCAACGATTGTAAAGAATTGGCGCTGCTGGTTTGTGAGTATCATCAACTGGTGCATAAAGCCCGCGAATTAAAAGCGGCAACGGTGTTAAAATTATTTAATGGTATTGACCTCTGGCGTAAACCGCAGCGGCTAGACGATATTCTGCTGTGCTGCACAGCTGACTTGCGCGGCCGCACCGGCTTTGAACAGGCAACGTACCCACAAGCTGACTATCTGCAACAACTGGCAAAGGCAGCACTGGCGGTTAATGTGCGGGAAATCGTCGCCAAAGGCCTGAAAGGTGAAGCGATAGGGGCTGAATTGCAAAAGGCCCGCTTAGCTGCCATTAGCGCAGCAAAACGGGCCTGGTCGAATACTTAGATCGAGTAATACCTTAAACCGCGTACCAACTAAGGAAAATAATCAGCCCGACCCCTAACAACAGCCGGTAAATCACGAAAGGTAGCATGCCCATCCGGCTGATAATTTTCAAAAAGAAGTGAATGCAGATTAATGCACTGATAAACGCCAGACCCATGCCCAGAAAGATAGCGGCTAAGTCAAACCGTTCCGGCTCAGCCAAAAGCTTGCTGGCCTGATAACCGCCACTTAATATAATAATCGGAATTGATAACAAAAACGAGAAACGGGCCGCACTGACTTTATCCAGCCCGAGCAGCATCGCGGCAGTCATGGTAATGCCCGAGCGCGAGGTACCCGGGATCAGTGATATCGCCTGCGCCACGCCGATAAATAATGCCTGGCGCCAGCTTAATTGTTCCATACTTTGTTGTTGCTTTGCGGTGGCATCTGCCCACCACAGCGCCAGACCAAACACAATAGTAGTTATCGCTAAAACCCAGGGCGAGCGCAGATAGCTTTCAATGTAATCGGCTGCCAGTAACCCGGCTAATCCGGCCGGAATTGTCGCCAATATAACCCACCAGGCCAGTTTACTGTCAGTGCTGTGCCGGCCACCAAGACTTTGCACCCAGCCCACCATTAAGCGGCCAATATCCTGGCGGAAATACAGCATTACGGCCAGTAAGGTGCCGACGTGTACCGCAACATCAAAGGCGATACCCTGATCCTGCCAGCCGAAAATGGCAGAAGGTAAAATAAGATGAGCCGACGACGAAATCGGTAAAAATTCAGTGATGCCCTGCAGAATTGCTAAAATGATGACTTCCAATGTACTCAATTAAATTCGCTCCAGTTAAAAGGCACAGGCCAGATCTTTTGTTTTGTTTTAGGGTAAGCTTGCCATAATTCGGCGTAGCGTTGCTGTGTCAGCGGATGAATAGCTGTCGGCGCCAGCTCGGCCATTGGCCATAACACAAAAGCATTTTCGGTAATTTCGCCGCGTGGCAGAGTAATGGGCTGCTGACAAATCACCTGATCATAAGTCAGTAGATCTAAATCGAGGGTACGACCACAGAATTTCTCCGCGCCACGAATACGACCATGGCTGTCTTCAATTTGCTTTAGTACCTGCACACAATCAGCAATGCTGAGCTCGGTATCGGTGGCCGCCACTAAATTATAGAAAGCATCGCCATTAAAACCGACCGCCTCACTTTCATACACAGACGACAATTGTACTTCGCCGAAGTATTGCTGCAGTGACAATACTCCGGCCCGGATGTAGTGGTCGCGGTCAGTATTGCTGCCAATGCTGATAAAAATGCGGGCCATCAGGCGTAATCCTGTGGCGGTGTCGCAACCGGTGCAGTGCGCACAATATGCACACCAACGGTTTGCGCCTTAGCAACTGCGCCGGGCTTGCTGACAGTCACTTCCACTTTGCTGGTGGCAAACTCCGCTAACAGCATAGCAGCAACTTTCTCTGCTACCGTTTCTATCAGCTCTATTGGCTCGGCGGTTATCAGCGCCGTTACTTTTTCGGCAATCACGGCGTAATCCAGGGTCAGGCTGATATCGTCTCTGGCAGCTGCCGTACGCTGGTCTGCTGTCAGCGCTAAATCAAGCAACAATCGCTGCTGAATGGATTTCTCCCAGTCATATACCCCTATGATGGTATCGACTTGTAGCTGTTTTATAAAAACTATGTCCATTCAGTTAAATCCGGATTGCGTTATTTTTCGTTTCAGGTAGGCTGGTCACAGTGGTAAAAAGCTAGCACACCTTTATCCTGCTGCCGTACAGCGAGATGCAATCTTATCGCAAAAACTGGTGCTGAGGAACCGTCGAAATGACCCTGCTGATTGTTATTATGATGTTCGCTGCCTATTTGCTGGGCTCGGTGTCATCAGCAGTGCTGGTTTGCCAGTTATTTCGCCTGCCCGACCCGCGTTTTCATGGTTCAGGCAACCCTGGTGCCACCAACGTGTTACGCCTCGGTGGGCCTGTGCCGGCGGTGCTGGTATTACTGTTCGACATTCTTAAAGGCACTATTCCGGTCTGGGGCTCGTATTTTCTGCAAATTGAGCCGGTATGGCTCGGCGCTATCGCCATTTGCGCCTGTCTGGGCCATATTTACCCGGTATTTTTTGGTTTTAAAGGTGGCAAAGCCGTTGCAACGGCCTTTGGTGCCATGATGCCAATTGGCCTTGATCTCGCTGGGCTGTTAATTGCCAGCTGGGTGTTATTGGTTGCGTTAAGTGGCTACTCATCGTTAGCCGCTATTATTACCGTGGCGCTGGCGCCGTTGTTTACCTGGTGGATTAAACCGTTATATACCGTGCCGGTGCTAATGCTAAGTATTCTGATTATCGCCCGCCACCGCCAGAATATTGTCCGGCTGTATCAGGGCAAAGAAAGCAAAGTGTGGGATAAATCCAAACGCATTCGCGAGTGATTCGTTAGCACGTCTAAAACAAACTTTTGTTTATAAAGACCAATCTCGTAAAGCAAGGTTGGAATCCCGCCTAACCGTCAGGGCTTCCGGTTGCAACTCCCGCCCTGGCTCGCCACAGCAACTATCTCGGGCTTCCTGCCCTCACCAAGCCAGCTAAAGCTGTTCAAATTCGTTCCAGACGAATTTGTCGCTCGCGCTAGCGCGCTCACTCAGACACTCTGTGGCGCCCAAGTCGGGATTCCAACCTTCAGCTAATAGAGCTCAGCGCAACTTATTTAAACCGGCGCTAACTCCTGCATTGGCCAGCGTGGCGTCACGCCTATGCTCAGGTCTTGCTGCTGGCCAGCCTTTAGCCGCTGGTAGCCAGCATAAGCAATCATCGCGCCATTATCTGTACAAAACTCTTTGCGCGGATAATACACCTCGCCACCGCGATGCTTTAACAGCACCGCCAGTTGCTCGCGCAACGACAAGTTAGCACTTACCCCGCCGGCAATCACCAACCGCTGATAACCGGTTTGCTCCAGTGCCCGCTCGCATTTAATCACTAAGGTATCTACCACCGCCTGCTGAAACGACGCGGCAATATCGGCCTGCACCTGTTCACTACTGCCCTCTTTGGCAATGACATTAGCAGCGGAGGTTTTCAGGCCGCTAAAACTGAAATCGAGGCCGGGCCGGTCGGTCATTGGCCGTGGGAACTTATATTTTTTATTGTCACCGGTTAACGCAAGCTTCGCCAGCAGCGGGCCACCGGGATAATCCAGACCCATTAGCTTTGCTGTTTTATCAAAGGCTTCACCAGCAGCGTCATCTATCGACTCGCCCAGTAACTGATAGCGGCCAATGCCTTCGACACCTACCAGCTGAGTATGGCCGCCAGAAACTAACAGCGCTAAAAACGGAAAAGGCGGCGGGTTGTCTTCCAGCATCGGTGCCAGTAAGTGACCTTCCATATGGTGCACGGCCAATGCCGGTTTTTGCCAGGCATAAGCCAGGCTGCGGCCAATAGTGGCCCCCACTAACAATGCACCGGCTAAGCCGGGGCCAGCGGTATAGGCCACGCCATCAATATCGCTGGCACTCAGGCCGGCTTGTTGCAAAGCTTGCTTAATTAATGGCAGTGTTTTTTTAACATGATCACGCGACGCCAGCTCAGGCACTACCCCGCCATAATCGGCATGCAGCGGAATTTGGCTGTACAGCACATGGCTTAATAGCCCTTTTTCGCCATCATAGACAGCAATAGCCGTTTCATCACAAGATGTTTCAATACCTAATACGCGCATCGCCTTCCCAAAATAATCATGTTAAAAAATCAGCAAATAGTAGGATCTGGCCGGAAACTTCAGGTACACTTGCCGGCCTTTAACGCGCGCATTGTAACGACTTCACCCTGTCAGAGCCAGAAGATCTGATTTAAGATCACTTATTCGCTTTACATTGGTAGGGGTTTTTGCGTAAAATGCCGCACCATTTTTAATCGTAATTGGTTACTGATAACCAAGTTTGACCGAGGTGAGAATTTAATGCCTGTTGTTAAAGTAAAAGAAAACGAACCCTTTGACGTAGCGTTACGTCGTTTTAAGCGCTCTTGTGAAAAAGCTGGCGTACTAGCTGATGTACGCGCTAAAGAATTTTACGAGAAGCCTACCTGGGTTCGTAAGCGCAAGAAAGCAGCAGCGGTAAAACGTCATGCTAAAAAGCTTTCTCGCGAGAATGCACGTCGGATCCGCCTGTACTAAGTTACAGTCAACCGGCGTTAACCTGCCCAACTGCACAATAGCGGTTCTGGAAAGCAGGTTCGCAATCAGGCGTCAGGCCGATATCTGCACACCGTGTTCTTTGAGCACGGTTTGTCTTTTTCTGGAAACCATATAAAGGACATTAGTGGCAGGACAAATACCCCGTCAGTTTATTGATGATCTGCTCGCCAGAACAGATATCGTTGAACTGATAGACCAACGCGTACCGTTAAAAAAAGCAGGTAGTAAAAACTACGCTGCCTGTTGCCCGTTCCATAACGAAAAAAGCCCGTCATTTACCGTCAGCCCCGATAAGCAGTTTTATCACTGTTTTGGTTGTGGTGCCCATGGCAATGCCATCAGCTTTATGATGGAGTTTGAGCAACTGGAATTTGTCGAAGCCATCGAAGAGCTGGCCAAACAGTTGCATATGGAGGTACCACGCGAGCAAGGCAAAGGGCCAGCACGGCCGGCGGCTCAGGCCGACGATTACAGCCTGATGCAGCAAGCCGCCGATTATTACCAACAGCAGCTGCAGCAGCATGCTAATGGCCCGGCAGTGCAGCAATATTTGCAAAAACGGGGCTTATCAGCACAAACCATCAGTGACTTTCAGCTGGGCTATGCACCCGATGGCTGGGACGGGGTATTAAAGCAGCTAAGCAATGGCAAACCCAGAGCCGTGCGCGAGCAGTTGATTGAGCTGAAGCTGGTTAACCGTAACGATAATGGCCGTGAATACGATTTTTTCCGTGACCGGCTGATGTTCCCTATTCACGATAAGCGGGGCCGGGTAATTGCTTTTGGTGGCCGCATTTTAAATGATGGTCAGCCAAAATACCTGAACTCACCAGAAACCCGCTTGTTTCATAAAGGCCGTGAACTGTATGGCCTGTATCAGGTACGCCAGCAACCGGGACATTTAAAGCAAGTGTTGGTGGTTGAAGGCTATATGGACGTGGTGGCGCTGGCCGAGCATGATATCCGCTTTGCTGTCGCTTGCCTGGGCACCGCCACCACCTCGGATCAGATGCATACCTTGTTTCGTTACAGCCCGAAGGTGATTTGCTGTTACGACGGTGACCGCGCCGGCCGCGATGCCGCCTGGCGCGCCTTGCAAAATGCTCTGCCGCAATTAAAAGATGGTGTAGAACTTAACTTTGTATTTTTGCCCGACGGTGAAGACCCGGATTCACTGGTACAAAAAGAGGGTAAAGCTGCCTTTATGGCGCGGCTAGAACAAGCACTGCCATTAAGCCAGTATTTGTTTGAGCATTTATTACAAGAGTTTGATGCCAATACTGACGGCGGCAAGTCGGCTTTAATGGCGAAAGGCAGTGAACTGATTAAGCAAATTCCCAGTAGTTTTTATCAGGAAACCCTGCAACAAAAACTGGATAATTTGTTAGGCCGGGCCAGCGAGCGGCTAAAACCAGTAAGTAACCGGCCACAAGCACGGCCAACACCCGCCAGTATCAAAATGACGCCGATGCGCCGGGCTATTGCCCTACTGTTGCAGACACCAGAACTGGTCAATGTGATGCCTCATGCGCCGGAACTGGCCAGTGCCGACATTCCGGGCATTAATTTGTTACTGGCCGTACAGCAGCATTTACTGGATAAGCCCGGGCTTACTACAGCGCAATTGCTGGAATACTGGCGCGATCTGCCAGAGCATGCCATCCTTTTGAAACTGGCAGCATGGCAACACCAGATAGAACCGGAGCAGCTGTCAGCCGAATTTCTGGACACGTTCCATTCAATTGAAGATCAATATCTGCAGCAACGGCTGGAAGCTCTGGAACGAAAAGATAAACTAAAACAGCTGACCCAGGCCGAACAACGTGAATATGTGCTGTTGCTAAAAGCACTGAAAAGCAAAAAACCGCGACCAGCAAGCTAACTCCGACTGGCTAGAAAAGCTTCGGTTTGTTATAATCGCTAGTTCGCATTTTTATATTAATCAACATTGGTGGAAGATAAGTCTCTATGGAGCAAAGTCCTCAGTCGCAGTTAAAACTCCTGATCATTAAAGGTAAAGAGCAAGGGTATCTTACCTTTGCCGAAGTTAACGATCACCTTCCACAAGACATTATCGACTCTGATCAAATCGAAGATATTATTCGAATGATCAATGATATGGGCATTCAGGTGTTTGAAAACGCCCCCGATGCCGATGATTTGATAATGTCCGATGCCTCCACGGATGAAGACGCCGCAGAAGAAGCCGCTCAGGCGCTGGTCAGCGTCGACAAAGAGCTCGGCCGCACAACCGACCCGGTACGGATGTACATGCGGGAAATGGGTACCGTTGAGCTGTTAACCCGTGAGGGTGAGATTGATATCGCCAAACGGATTGAAGACGGCATTAATCAGGTACAAACCTCGGTCGCCGAGTATCCCGAAGCCATCACCTACCTGCTGGAGCAGTGGGACAAATTTGAAGCAGAGGAAATTCGTTTAAGCGACATTGTTTCTGCTTTTATCGATCCTAACGAAATTGATGAAGCGCCGGTTATCGCCAGTCATATCGGCTCTGAAGTGCCGGCAGATAAGCAAGATGATGATAACGACGATAACGATGACGACGACAGTGACGACGATGCTGAAGCCGATACCGGTCCGGATCCGGAAGAAGCCCGGATTAAATTTGGCGAACTACGCAGTCAGTACGACGTTACTCGCAACTCGATCGAGCAAAATGGTCGTGAGCACGCCACCACCAAAGCTGAAATTGAAAAATTAAGCGAAGTGTTCCGCTGCTTCCGCCTGGTACCAAAACAATTCGACCGCCTGGTTAAAAACATGCGCGAAATGATGGACCGGGTACGGATCCAGGAACGGCTGTTAATGAAGCATTGCGTTGAATACGCCAAAATGCCGAAGAAAACCTTCGTTAAAGCCTTTACCGGCCATGAAAACTCCACTGCCTGGATCGATGCCGAAATTAAAGCCGGCAAAGGCTATTCTGGGCGCTTGGAAGAAATGCGCGAAGATTTGGTTCGCAGCGTTGAAAAACTGAAAAAAGTTGAAGAAGAAACCGGCTTAAGTATCTTTAAAATTAAAGACATTAACCGCCGGATGTCGATTGGCGAAGCCAAAGCCCGCCGTGCCAAGAAAGAAATGGTTGAGGCTAACTTACGACTGGTTATCTCTATTGCCAAAAAATACACTAACCGCGGTTTGCAGTTCCTTGATTTGATTCAGGAAGGCAATATCGGCCTGATGAAAGCTGTCGATAAATTTGAATACCGTCGTGGTTATAAGTTTTCAACCTATGCCACCTGGTGGATCCGCCAGGCCATTACCCGGTCTATTGCTGATCAGGCCCGCACCATCCGGATCCCGGTGCATATGATTGAAACCATCAACAAGCTGAACCGGATTTCCCGCCAGATGTTGCAGGAAATGGGACGTGAGCCAACACCGGAAGAATTGTCAGAGCGGATGCAAATGCCGGAAGACAAAATTCGTAAGGTGTTAAAAATAGCCAAAGAGCCTATCTCGATGGAAACCCCGATTGGTGATGATGAAGATTCGCATCTGGGCGACTTTATTGAAGATGCCGGTGGTGAATCACCACTCGACTCTGCCACCATGGAAAGCCTGAAAAACGCGACCAACGAAGTACTGGCCGGCTTAACCGCCCGTGAAGCCAAAGTACTGCGGATGCGCTTTGGTATTGATATGAATACCGACCACACGCTGGAAGAAGTAGGTAAGCAATTTGACGTAACCCGTGAGCGGATCCGGCAAATTGAAGCTAAGGCATTACGTAAGCTACGCCACCCTTCACGCTCTGAAGTATTAAAAAGCTTCCTGGACGAGTAAGCTTCGGCTGCATCAGCTACCCAGATAAAGGCGCCAGACGGCGCCTTTACTATTTATATCGGCTTAAAGCCTAAAAAAGCAGCAATTAACTGCACTTAGCCTAATAAGCCGGATGACAAAGCTAACAAAAGTTTTTATACTGCCTGCCGCTTTAAAGCACAAAGTTTTATGTGGCCCCATAGCTCAGTTGGTTAGAGCGCTCGACTCATAATTAGTGAGTCCATGTGGTACCATAGAAAAAGTTGGTTCAAGTTATAAAATCGTGGCCCCATAGCTCAGTTGGTTAGAGCGCTCGACTCATAATCGATCGGTCGCTGGTTCGAGTCCAGCTGGGGCCACCACTCCACTAAATACGCGGCTTCTAGCTGTGCTAAGTACCAAAATCCATCACTCTTACTAGAAAAATCGACTGGCTATAGCTGAAAAAGCTTGGGCTAGTAAATTATCTATGGTTTCAAGCACAACCAAAGCACCACGGAATACACCGGCTACAGCATAGTGTAAAAAGTCGTAAGGGCTTTATTCCACCTAGCAAAATTGGTTTTAATACGGAAAAGCTTTCTTGAACCCATAAAAAAAAGCAGCTAAACTCCAGTTCCCCAACTGTTAGTAGTTTAACTGCTTTCAGCATAAAAGCGGTGTTGAAACTAGTTTTCAATTACCGCTTTTTATTTTCCACGTCCACTACCATTTTTAGTAGGGTCTACGAGAATATATCCTTGCCCACTCGTTGGAGTAGGTGGCATAGGCTCACCACGAACTATCGTCCGTTCTTCACCTGTTCTGCCACCCCGTGGTCCTACTATTTCATATTGGCCTGAGCGTGGAGCACCTTGGCCCGGTTTAAGTCTATCAGTCATCAGCAATACCCCTTAAGGTGATGTTTAATTAAATTGCCACAACAAGTTCGTTATAGCAATACAGATAATAATACCAAAGCAATCCACTATCAAGTGATCTGGTACAAAAAGTTTCACCATAGCGAACTTTAAGCTATACTCGCAATCCGTAAGTGATGCGTGTTAGTAACTAAGAGGTGTACAGTGTTTGGTGAAAGGCTTCAGACTCGCCGAAAAATGATGAATTTAACTTTGGAGCAACTGGCGACAAAAGCCGGTACTACCAAGAGCTACATTTGGGAACTAGAAAACAAGCCAGATATCAAACCATCTGCAGATCTAGTTAACCGCTTAGCCAAAGAGCTTGATTGCACTGTTGAGCATTTGGTTCACGGTGATGGTAATGATGAAGATCAAGTTTTTTTCCGAGAATATAAATCGCTGGGTTCAGATACAAAAAACACATTACAGAAAATTCTAAAATCTCTTAAAGATAAGCCGAATGACTGAGATTCACCCAGCAAAAAAGGCGGCAATAGATCTTTTCAAAGCTTTCTCTTTGGGCAGATCTAGCAATGAGTTGTACCCTGTAGATTGTGAATTTATCGCGAAAAACCTTGGTATAGAAGTTATTGGCGAGAGCATGGCGGATGATTTCCAAGCATGCTTATACCTATCAGGGAAAGTCAAAGCAATAATTTATAACTCCGCCGTTTCTGTTTTGGGGAGATTGAACTTCACGATAGCCCACGAATTGGGCCACTACTGTTTACATCGGAATCTGGGGGATCGTAAATGTACTTTAGATGATCTTGATAATATCGGTAGCACTCCGCCCCACAGCCAAGATATTGAGAGAGAAGCAAACCTTTTTGCGGCTAACTTGCTCATGCCAGCTTCTGATTTTAGAACACAGCTAATGGGTTCTACAGCAGATCTTGAGTTAGTAGCATCTCTATCTGACAGGTACGGAACAAGTCTTCTTGCTACGCTTTATAGGCTTAAAGAGCTATCAGCCAAGCCTGTTGCTGTAATTATGGTAGATAAATACGATGCGATTATTTCCGTTTGGAAAAATCGTGGTTTTGAAGAATTGTATATACCGAAAAGCTACCAACTTGATGAACCTCTTCCATGCAACCGCACGCATACCGTTGCAAGTCCAGAGTATTTTGGCATTCGGCCAAACAACTGCCCTTTTGTTCTTTATGAGTCATCTATGAACTACAAATTTAAAGGTATGAAAATTGTTTTGCTTACTGGTGAGCCATATTAAATTGGGAATAGCTAACTTTCTGAACTCAAAATACCCATGCAACTCCATTAACGGGAAATAACGAGCACTACAAAAGCATAATTTAAATCAGAACACTGAAATAACTAGGGCTGATGGATTATTCATGTATCCTTACTGAGAAAATATGATGGTATAAATTTCACTACGCTTACTAAACGCTGATACTTAGCAACCATGCAAAGTAGCGTACAAATTTATTAATAGTTACATCAGTACGTTGTAAACTTCAGCAGCTAAGACAGTTGTAAAACCGGTTCTTAGAAGCTAAAGTACTGTATAAAAGAACAGGCATAAGAATTTAAGACATGAACCGGAAATATTCATTAGTTGAACTGTTTTGTGGCTGTGGGGGCTTTTCCTCGGTTTCGAAATGTCAGGTAAGTTCGAAACCAAGCTTGGTGTCGATATCAAGAAAGAAGCTCTGGTTTCGTTTCAGGAAAATCACGCAATTAAACCTGATGTGATCTGTGAAGATATTCGAGAAGTATCTGATGAGATCTTACTTAGTATTCTGGCAAAACAAGGAATCGGTGTTGGAGAATTAGATTGCTTAGTTGGCGGCCCTCCATGCCAAGGCTTTTCACAGATGAGACGACTGAGTTATCGCGATAAATCCGAAGTAGCTAAATTCAAAGGCTATAGTAAACTTGCTGAAGATCCCCGAAACGATTTGATTCTACGTTTTCTTGAAATTGCTGTTCTGCTAAAACCAAAATTCATAATTATTGAAAACGTTAAACAAGTAAAAAATCATGTTCTTAACGGGAAAGAAGGCGGATTTATAAAAGCAATCGAAGAAGTACTCGGTGAATCAGGCTATGACGTTACCCACTCAATACTTAATGCTGCACAATATGGTGTCCCTCAACTGAGAGAAAGAGCCTTTGTCATGGCCTCTCGAGTCACAAAAGCTTCTTTTCCAGAACCAACTCATTCTCAAGAACCAGACTTATTTAACACGTTGCTCCCATTCGTCAGTGTTGAAGACGCTATAAGTGATTTACCTGCTCCAACTTTGGACACAGACGAATTAGGTGGGAGCTCTCTAACAACTTATAAGTCTCAGCCTAGCAATGACTATCAACGATTGATGCGAAAAGAAACCTCAACTTTCCCGTATGGACACATAACCAGAAATTATTCCGAAAAAATAATTAACATTATTAAAGAAATGCCACAAGGTAAAACTTGGAACGAAGTCAGTAATGCCAAAGTTAATGATTACGAAAATCTCATTAGTTGTATAGTAAGTCAAACTGGACAAAGCAGAGAAGAAGTTATCAATGAGTTGATAGTTTCAGAGAAGATTAATCCAGTTTTTTACAAAAAATACTACTGGAGTGCTTACACAAGATTACATCCCCAGAAGCCAGCTCTTACAGTAACAGCTAACGCAAACTTTCTCGGCTCGGGGCCGTTATACACATCCATCTCAGGAACCGTGGTATAACAGCCAGAGAAGCTGCAAGACTTCAATCATCTCCTGATTCATTCAAATTTATAACAAGCGAAACTGATCTGAATTCAACAAATCGATTGGGGGTTGCAATCGATATGATTGGGGAAGCTGTGCCCCCACTACTTGCAAGCAAAATCGCGGAAAAAATTGCTAAAGAGCTTGATGCTCTGAATGAGAGCAGTCAACCAACAAGAAAAACAGCATAGCAAAGTTAAAACTAGCTACCTGAGAGTCACTATTGCTGATAGCTTGGCTCTCAGAATGCATTTTAATAATTCTTGTTTAGACGGATTTTCTTTTGGAATCAGAATATCCACGCATGAGCTTTCACCATCACTTTTTATTCCCGATGGTATGTTAAATTTATTAAGCAACTCTACACCACCACTCTTATTAAACCCTAAAGATAAAAAATTGACCGTTGATTTTTCTTCACCATCAAACTTATTAAGGGTTAGTTTAGTTGTTAGAGCAATATTTTGGAGTAGCTTATCTTGAACTACCCAATATGTCTTACTACCCCAACTTTCAGCAAGAACCGATTTAGCGAATAATTGCGTTGCCATTCGCCCCCAGACCTGTCTTTTATTAATGCCAGGGCACTCATAATCGTCACCATTCAGCATTTTTATATAAGCAGATTTTATATCAGTTCCTTTTTCTGTATTAGAACCGCTTGTACTAGCAGTCATCACTTCGAGAATTGGAAAACTCTGCAAGATCTGGAAAATACCTGAGAAAATCAGTATCTTTAGCTTTAGGTTCAATTAGCCTTACTTTTCTTAATGTGGTTTTTAATTTCTTTTTATCCTGCTCATCAGTTATTAATAGCTCTTTATACACATCTTGTAATGAAACGCTATTCTCACGAATCTTGCAGACAATATAGTCAAAATGATAATTAATTTCCGACTCATCATTAGAATATTTAAGATAAACCTCTGGCCATACACCAAGAAGATCACCCGATTTGAACCCGCAGTTGATAAGAATATCATTCTCGTATTCGCTCAATTGGTTTTTTATATTTACCGATCCATCAAGCAGCTTTGGAAAAGAAAATAAACGCCTTGGGCATACAATCCAAGGATCATCACCATAATCTACTGAACAAACAGCTGGGATTTTGGCGTCTGTAATTACTTTGCCATCGAGTATATTTAAAAATCTTTTTCACCTAGCTTTGTTTGATGCCTATTCCCACCACCATCACAAGGGCTATCACTCAATGGACATACCCCCCTTCTTAATAATTCAACAGTGTCTATGCTCGATGGTCTCTGACAAAAAACTTGGTGAAACTTTGGCATTCATTACTTCCTAATCACGGATTCGTTATAAGGTATAAGTATGCCCTTTAGGTAAGCCCCTGTAAATCAGCAGCTTTGATAGGCTTGTACGAGAAACTCTTAGGGAAAATATTAGCGCGCATCCATGTATCGGATGGATTTTCGATAGTTTTAACGTATGCAAACCATTTCTGTTGTTGGCTGTTGGCTCTTTACCCTATTGACCGGATAGTACCCATTATCAGTTCAGTAACGGGTTTCAAGATGGCAATCTACAAACGCAAAAACTCATCTAACTACTACTGTGAAATCACTATTAACGGCAAAACCGTTATCCGTAGCACCAAAACAGCTAAAAAGTCGGATGCTTTACGCTTTGAAGCCCAGTTACGTGAGCAGCTGTATCGGCAGGTGGTATTAGGTGAGCAACAAACTATTACTTTGGAACAGGCCATTTCTGATTATGCTAAATCCAAAGCTGGTTCGGTGAATGGTCGTAACCTTAAAACACAGATCACCACGCTACATACTCAACTGAACCGAGTGTACTCACTTAAAAACGGTTTACATGGCTTAAACGGTGGTCATTTAAACCGCTTAGTTGCACTTCGTCGGCAAGATGATGTATCCGATGGCACTATCCGCTTAATGTTCACCACGTTAAAAGGGGTGATCAACTTCACTAAATCAGCAGGCTATCTGCAACCAACTAATCTGGTTATCCCACGTTTAAAAGTCAGCAACCAGAGAACCCGAACCCTGTCAGATGCTGAAGAACAACGTTTACTGGCTATCCTGCAAACACATAAAAACCCAGATGATTACGATTTGGTGGTGTTACTGCTTGATACCGCAGCACGTTTAAATGAAATCCAGCAACTTACATGGGGTTCAGTAGATTTAGCAGCTGCTGAACTGCGTGTATGGCGCACCAAAACACAAACTGAATCACTATTAAAGCTTACAGATAGGTCACTGGCTATTCTGCAACGCAGAGCAGCAAGCAATCAGGGTTCGTCACTGGTGTTTCCATCAAAATCAGGTGGCATTCGTCGCACTACACCAAAAACCATTCAAAAGGCTTACAAACAGGCTGGCTTAGATGATTTTTGCACCCACAGCATTCGCCACAGCACAGCAAGTAAGCTGGTTAAAAACGGCATGAGCTTGTTTGCTGTATCAAAAATCCTAGGCCATTCCAGTATATCCATGAGTCAACGTTACTCGCATCTGGAACAAGCAACGGTAGCTGAGCAAGCCATGCAAATTCTTAATAACTGATACCGTGGTACTTGCTGCCAAGCTTCGACCACATTTTTAGTAAAAGTGCCGCCAAGCTTGGCTATCCCCCGTTTTCCGTAAGCATAAATAGTTGGAAAGTAACCGCATTGTAACGATGTAAGGAGTCCAGCAATGAGTGTTTTCAAACGAAATGGCATAGGTAATTACTATATCCAGTTCAATCATAACGGCAAAACCTACTGCAAAAGTTCAAAAACCAGCAATAAGCGCACTGCTGAACGCATGGAACGGGATTGGCGTGATGAAATTCACCGGATTGAAGAACTTGGTGAACGGCCACGCATTACCTTAAAAGATGCTTTAAACGGCTACGTTCAAAGCAAAGCCAATACAGGAAGCAGTGTGTATGCAAAAAACAACCTACCCGCTATCGAATCCAAGATGGATACGTCAGTGTTTATCGATGAACTACGGGATTGGGATTTAAACAAATTTAAATCCAGCCGTGAAGCTGATGGTATGGCACCCCAAACCATAAAACATAACCTGCAAGCTATTCGCAGTGCTATTGCATGGGCTAAAGATCATGGCTATCAGATTAAACCGTTAACCTTTCCCAAGTTAAGCTTAATAAGCACAGGTTACGTTACCTGTCACACGATGAAGAAGCTCGTTTACTGGCCGATTTAGATCCAAAACGTAAACGGCCATATCGCCCTGATTATGAGTTTCGTCCTGCTGCTGAAAACCGGATGTATCAGGATAACTACGATTTGGTGGTGTTACTGCTGGATACGGGTGCTCGTTACAGTGAAATAGCTAATATCAAGTGGTCAGCCATCGATCTGGAAAATGGAATAATCAACCTGTGGCGTCCTAAAGTTCGCAATGAGTCCATCATTTACATGACCAGTCGGGTAAAAGAAATTCTCACCCGTCGTTATTCAGATCGGGTAAGTGATGATCACCTGTTTACCAATCTGGATGGTCAGCAACGGGGTTATCAGTCAAAAGGTATTCGTTCTGCTTTTCAACGTGCTGGTATTACTGATTTTAAAATCCATGATTTGCGTCATACCTGTGCCAGCAGATTGGTACAGGCTGGATTATCCCTCTATGAAGTTGCCAGCATTTTAGGACATACGGATGTTTCAACCACACAGATATACGCACATCTAGAACGCAAAGATGTCAGCGCAAAAGCGCGTGATGTACTGGAAAACCTGCATCGTCTCACACAAGGAGAACTACAATGAAAGTCGATGATATTTTAACCGAAGATAACGGCTGGGAAGCAGTACGAAGATGGCTGGATAAGTTATTTGGCTTAACCACAGATTTACCCTCGAAACTCAAACGGGTAAAACAGGGCTTTGATGAAAAAACCGGAGAACACGTTATTTACTTGGAGTATCGTGCTAAAGCTCCGTTTCAACAGGCATTACCGAAACCCGCAAAGGTTAAGGCAATACCTGATAATCAACGCAAGAAAAAGTAAGCTACAACAGCATCCGAACTGCGTTACCAATGGCAAACTGTACGCCAGTTGCGTAACGGGTTCGGTCTGATACTTTACAGTACCATCCCAACAACACCCCGCCAGGTGTTCTGGCTTCAATCCTGTCTGGTAGCTCCCTTATACGTCCGATAATCTGGCCATTCGGATAACGGATTATTTGCTCGTTCATAGTGATACCTCCTGATGTTGTAGTACCACCATCCCGCTAAAAAGTTTTAGGGTCAACGCGTTGCCATTAAGGGTAAACGGTTTGATGCTTACCCCATCAAAACCAATGGAACACAAACCATGATTACCGATAAACACCTTACCGCAGAGCAAGTCATCCAGCTGTCAGAAATGGTCGCTGAATTGCTTAGTGGGCAAGCTTTAACCCGTGAAACAGTCGATGAACTCACTGGGATGCTGCTTGAAGATGTATCCGGTCTGGAATGTGTTTCTGATACTGAAATTAAGGAGATTACCAATGAAATCTGGCAACAACTTACCAGTAACTAAACCTGTTAAAGCTGATGTATCTGCACCTGCTGTCAATACAGATGCAAAAGCACCAGCTACTAAAATGGAACGGGCTACGGCTCTTTACAGCAAGTTACTGGCGGATGATCCACATATCCCCCGTAAAGATATTATTGATGAATTCGTCAAGCACTGTGAATTAACCCCAGCTGGTGCAGCTACTTACTACAGCACTATTAAAAAACGGGTTTCCAGTAAAAAGTCTTAAAATCTGTTCAGGCGTCCCATCGAACTAGGCAATACGTGGAACTATTACCACGTATTGTTTTACCTGCTATACAATCCAGATCCGCTAACTATTTTCACGGTGTTGGGTAACTCGCGAAATACCGTTCACACTGCATCGATGTTCGATACCACTGCTTCCTCGGATAGGATACTTTGTAGTCACGTTGATACCACATCTAAAATCGATTTTAACAGTGGTTGCTCACTGTCGTGATGAGCTATCAGCAAAAGGCATTGCATCGGCTTACAATCGTTTATAGATGTGGTTTATTCTCTGTAGCAGCTAACAGGCTCCACAGCTCTGGTTATAGCAATATCACTGTCGAAAACCTCTGGCATAGAAATGGCCATGGTGTTTCGCTCTATCCAGTACATCAATCTTACCAAAAGATCGGTCAAGTACCTTAGCTTCACACCTTATACATAGGTGTACTGGTCCATAGTTACTTTTAAAATACTTCCATGCTGGTGAACGCCACCTTTTGCACTCATGGCACTGCTCCCTGTCCATGGTTCTCCGGTTCGCTTTGGATTCCAGTATCAGCTTGGCTGACTTTGGTTCTTTAACTTTGGTACTCATTTGAAATCTCCAAATAGATTGATGTGTCAGAAAGCAACCCAACACGGTTACTGGATCTGCTACCACCAAACTCAAATTGCTTGGTTAAGTATCGTTCCAGCTTGTTGCTTCCGTCGTTGTAGTAGTCTTGTAGTAAGTAGTGGGCTATGTAGTACTGGCTGTTGTAGCGCTTCAGATAGTCCAACTGCTTGTTTAACAGCTGCTCAAACCTGTCATGCGTGGGTAAACAGTAATCATCAGCAATCAGTGTGTGGAAGTGGTATGTTTGCATTGCAGTGGTATATTCCTGCACTGCAAAACCGTTTAAATACGATAAACCTTTTTTAAAACGTCGCTTATAGATTGCTCTGTTCAGCTGCTTGATAAGCTTGTTTAATCGGGAAACGCATACAGGCTCAGGGGTAAACCTCGTAAACGTCAAAGTAAGGTGATATCGGGTGTTATTGGTCAATAACCAGTCAATCATTGCATTACGTGTAGTAGTAGCTGCTACCATGTTCATGTTCCATCAAACAATAGAATAACCAACGCACTACCGTTAACGGTGTGCATGAGTTATCTGTATTGTGGAAGCAACAGCAAGAGGACCCATTAAATAAAAACGTAATCATTGCTGCAGCTATGGAAAGGTAGATGCTGTTAAATCTTTAACATCTACCTTATTTATCATCTGAATTTACCTGTGTGCATTAACGTATAAAACAATGCTACAGGTGAAAATTGTGATGACTTCTAGATATGCAGTTCTGCTACAACAATGTTTTGAACCATCCGATTATCATCGTGAACATCACGATAGTAATCACATATAACGACGTAGGCGCAATCATCATTCCGTTTAAAATCCAGTTCCATTTCTGCAGGGTTATAGGTATAAAAGCCCGAGCTGTAACGCCCCAAGTATTCATACAGCACATCTTGAACGTGCTTGTCATGCGGTTCATACACGCGCTTATGATCATATCGTTCTATGCGATCAGCACCAGAAGCAGCAAAGTTAAAATTGTCGCATATTTGTACAGCTGTTAAATGACACGGATTTTCTGGATCAGTGTCATGTTCGAACATAAGGTCTAGCAAAAAGCCAGAAATAATCGGTACGATGCTACCGCCTAATACATAAGCATAGAAGCCTTCAAGTTCGTCTTGGGTTAGCTTGCTAGAGCCATCAGAAGAATGTATTTCATCAGCGAGCATAGCTTCTTTAGGGCTTTCATACTCCGATGGATATATTTCGATTACACCCTGTTCGAAAGCTTCTGAATCTGACCGCAAAATAAAACAAAGCATTTCATTTTCATTAGCTTCAGCAATTAACAAACCATTGTCATGACTTGTTGATACGATGGTTTGGTTATTTTTTTTAGTGAAAGGTATAGTTGCACTCATACGAGTAAGCTCCTGTTTTATTTAAATTTAAATTAATTTTTGTCTTAATGACGAACAGGAGTTTACTGGTGAATACAGAATAAAGCGCCGAGGCAACAAGCTCTTTGACAGTCAGTCTCTTTTTATGTTAGTGGCTGAGTGAGTAATATCCTTTAACGGCCAATAGATTTAATAGACAGGTTGTTTGTTGCTGATTGTAAAAAAATTTAACTTTTTTGCTGGAACTTCTATTTGTGATATACCCAGAAAGCTCATCACACAACTCTACAATCGAGAATGAACGTGGAACTTTGTTCTCACATTCGAAATCTGCAGGGGTTGAAACTGTTATAAATTTTTTAATCCAGAGCTTCTCTAAATTCTCTACGTGCTCTTTTTTTGTGTCTTCTGAGGTATAGTGCTGGGCCATCTTTTTTGCATTTTCGACAACATCATAATAACTTTGGCCATTATTATCTTTAAGTTTAGATAGCACTTTAGGGTCATTAAGCCAGTCATTAACATTTTTCAGCAAGCGCTTGAAGTAATCATCAGAAACCCCGATTAGTGCTGCTAACTCAGCTTGAGTAAAAAACATATTCTCATCGCCATCGTCATCGTCATAATCTGGTTCAAGGTCGTTAGGTAAAAACTCCCCCCAATACTTTCCATCGTATCGAAAGCGAGTAAAAGCTGATAACACAAAGCAGCAAAAGTATCTTTCTGATTCGGTGATCCCTATAAAATTGTAATTGTAAAACTCTAAACGTACTTTAAAGAGCATATACAGCGAATTAATAACGTTATATTCGTCTGAGCCCAAATCATCTAAATTCCACTTTTCGGGACACTTTCCAAGCAGCACGTAATCTTTTATTAGGTTAATGTTTGCGTAAATTTTCGAATCTAAAAAGCTTGGAGCTTCAGTGCCAAGGTAATCACTGAGATAAGAAGTTGTAGCCTTGTAGAACATTGCTGCCCCAACGATTACTTCTTGAAATATGTACTCACTGTTGTTGTTTATTAGAGGGTTTATCGTTATTCCACGGTATTTGTACATCAATGACTCCCCATCTGCTTGATTCACTATTACTTTTCTAGCTTTTAAAAAACGGTTTAGGGAATTCCATGAAACAACCTTCAGCCGTTAATTTCGCAAATTTTAAACACTTAAAAACTGAAATCTCAAACGAAAACAACGTAATACCATGAATAATGTGATAGGAATTTAAAATCGAACGACCGTTTCAAACATTGAAAAAAAATATACTGAAATAGTGATGATACCAATAGCTAAAAAAAATCAATTAATTAGCCGATGTGGAAAATGTGGTTAGACTCAAATCTTCAAACAGCATTTTCAAGGTCATTTATTAATCATTTACCGCGATTGGCGGCTAATTCGGTTACTCATAGGGAAATGCAATATTAAACAAAATGATGCAAAAGAAACAGTGTTGTTTCACACAGGTTTAATTTATGATTCATCATGGTGGTAAGAGTTGAGAGCAACCACATTGGTAGCTAATGGGGAGATGAGCAAAGCCATGGTAATACGTTACCAGTATAACGTTACACTGGTAACGAAACTGGTAAGGTAGCTAACCTGCATGGTGGTTAAAGCGCAGAAAATGCGGTGGTATTTGCTTGCAAACGGAGTCTCATAATCGATCGGTCGCTGGTTCGAGTCCAGCTGGGGCCACCATTTCAAGCTTCGCTTTCATGTTAACCCACAGCGGACTATTCCCTCTTGCAGCTAAAGCAGCTGCGCGTTCAACTCGCACAAAGCGCTGCTTTGTTACTGCGCTCGTTTCACCCAGCTGGGGCCACCATTTTTAAAGGCTTATCGTTTTACCCTACTTCCTGAAAATAGCCCAGTGCTACCTCTGTGCTACCGACATCGTACGACCTCTGCACTTTGTTTTTCAACCATACTTCTATTTGAGTAAATTCGATGTACCCAAATAATCCGCATATTGTGTTTACGCGAAAAGTGTTTTCATCCTTAATTCCGAAATATCGCTTATTAAGAACCTGGTTAAATTATCCAGCCAACGCAATTCGGTATGGCTCTAACTTTCTGACTAAACCCTAATAAATTACCACTCTCGGTAATGAGAACGCTTGTCATTTGCTTTCGCATAAATCATAATATCGCGCCTCAAGAACAATAAACGGAAACCTGAAAATGACGTATTGCGCCGGTAATAGCATCAAAGATACTGAACAAAACAGCAAACTTTTCCGTCACTCTCGCATTGTGGTGAGCGTTGCGTCTGCATTGAGTTTGTCGGGTATGACTTGGTCTGCCACAGCTCAAGAAACAACAGATGAAAGCGAAGTTGAAGTGGTAGTGGTGGTTGGAAATAAATACAGACCTCAAGAGACCTCCTCGTTAGGGGTTGATCTTGATATGAATAAACTGCCGGCGAGTATCGCCGTATTATCTGAAGATTTTATTAATAATTCGCAGACTGACAGACTCAGAGATTTACTGACATATGTTCAAGGCGTAACACTATCTGACGATGGCGGATGGACGGCTGATGGCATCATCATCAGGGGCTTTGACACTAATGGCCAGCTTTATTTCGATGGGGTTAAACAGGCCCCCCTGTCCATCCGGCCAAATTTCGCAACCATTGAACGGGTTGAAGTACTGAAGGGTGCCGCAAGCGCCGACTTTGGGGTAACTGAACCGGGCGGCGTTATTAATATTATCCGTAAAAAGCCGTTTAATGGCAGCAAAAGGAACCTTACCTTATCAGCGGGGACCTATGGTCAGCGCGAAGCCACTGTAGATATCAACGAATCCTTTATGGATAGTGGTCAGCTGCAGACCCGTTTTATTGGCTCTTACACTGAATCAGCAGAATGGCGTAAGGGCAGAAAAGACAACGACAGTATTTATGACTATGTGTTCGCCCCTTCCGTTCGTTGGGCATATAGTGATACTGGCAGTATCACGACCATGTTTGAACGGGTGTATCAGTCTGATCCTCAAGACCGTGGAATCATTTATGTTGAAGGTGCATTTGACGGTGGCTTTGCGCCGCGCGACTGGAGCTGGCATCAGAACTCTGGCGAGCAAGTTAACGAAATAGACCGCCTGACGTTTGAAATAGCAGACCAGCTTACAGATAGCCTTTCAATACGTGGTATGTATAGCATCACAGACTATCAATATATAAACCGTGAATACCGAAACGCAAATTCGGAATATTTTGGTGGCGATGCCAGTCCTTACAACCCCGATGGTATTACCTGGAATGGCAATACTACTATGGATGCGTCTTATGCTGTCTGGGATTCTGACTCTGATATCTTCAACGCCAAACTGGAATTTCAGTATGACACCTTGTTTGCTGGTATCGACAATTCCGTTATTGCCGGAGTAAGTCACTTTAAAACTGAACAAACTGGTAAGTTTTACGATGTTGAGGTTAACGGCAATACAACTGTTGATTTGTTCAATCCAGACCCTGACTCCCTGAGTACTGATGTCACTGTGTTGCCCAACGATCCTTACATTGGTGGTGTAAATATTGACGAGACCGGCTATTACCTAAAACTTTTGTCATCATTTTCACCACGATTCAGAACACTGCTAAGCGCCCAGTACTCCGAGTTCGAAGCAGACAGTTATGGTAGCCTTACCGGTAGTGATAACGTTTCTATCCGCATTGCGGGCTCTTACGACCTGACCGAAAGCCTGACACTTTTTGCTGGCTATAGCGACGCTTATCAACCACAAGGTGGGGTAACCAGAGCGGGAGAAGAGGTGGACCCGACCCATGACAAAAGCTATGAAATAGGCATTAAAGCGTCGTTGTTTGACGATAAGTTACTGTGGACCAGCAGCGTATTTCATACCAGAAGAAATGATATCGTTGCTTCAGACCCTACTAATGACGATGACTTGAATGAGTTCTTTGTTATCAACTTTGGCGAGGTTAAAATATCTGGCTTTGAATCCGAGTTTGCCGGTCGGGTGAACGAGCAACTCAATGTTCGCCTCGGCTTCTCAATACTTGATTCAGAGATTGTTCGCACCGACACAGGCCCCTTTGCCGGAAATGAATTTGCCAACACTGCGAAGTTACAAGTCAGTGGCTTTGCCGATTACAATTTTTCCAACTTTGCACTGCCTCAGTTAACCGGCACAATCGGTTTCATCCACATTGGTGAGCGCCAGGGCAACAGCGCTAACAATATACAGTTACCGGCTTATACTACTTTTGACCTTGGCTTAAACTGGCAGGCGACCGATAAGTTAGAGCTGTTTGTTTTTGGCAGTAACATTTTTGATGATACCGTTATTTTATCAATGCAGGACTCTGGCGCCCGGGCAGATCAGGTTGATGTCGGTAACAGAAGTTTATTCCGGGTAGGACTAAACTACCGCTTCTAACTACTATCAACATCAGCACAACCAGGCTGGCCAGTAATTTTAATGCACTGGCCAGCCTTTAATCAGGAGAAATAATGAAGTCAAAAAGCTGGTTTGCCATACACAGTTTTACCGGTGTTTTCGGCGGACTAATGCTTTTCATCCTCTGCTGGAGCGGGACTTTTGCTGTTGTGTCGTATGAACTCGACTGGCTCGCCAACCGCGATTTACAAGTTACCTCGCATACCGCACCTACCGACTGGCAGCAGCTATATACCGCTGTGCAATCAGCACACCCTGACGGAGCGGTGCGTTGGTTGGATGCGCCAATGTACAACAATTTCGCAGCTACTGTGGTGGTGGACTTGCCGCATCAGAACAGTGTACGGGTATTGGTTAACTCTGCTACCGGCGAAATTACAGGGAGCTCAAGCTACTTCACCATTCAGCGATTTTTCCGCAGTTTTCATATGAGCTTTTTTGATGTAGCAGGCGTTGGATACTGGATTGTTTATATTTTCTCTTTGGTTTTTTTCACTTCAATTGTGTCAGCGCTGTTTTTTTTCAGAAAGTGGTGGCGGCAGTTTTTCAGATTTAAATGGGAGAAAGGACCAAAATTGTGGAGTGAACTGCATAGGTTTTCAGGCGTCTGGAGCCTGTGGTTCTCAATCATTATTGCCGTTACCGGCATTTGGTACCTGATAGAGGCGAGCCGGGCGGAAATTGATGGCGTGTATGCGTATGCCGGCGATGCTGAGTATTCACTTAATGCCATACCCGGCCCTCACTCTGACAAGCAATTGCCCTTTCTATCACTGAACGAACTGGTATCTAAAACTGCCAAGGTGAGGCCCGATATTGCAGTCTCGCAAATATCACTCAACGCTGAGGCAGGCATTGTCACAATAATGGGTCGTACGGGTAATCCACTGATCCGTGACAGAGCTAATCACTTGGTTTTCGACTGGCGTACAGCTGAGATTTTACACAATCAAAAAGCCAGCGAACTACCCATTTACTGGATTATCTCTCATCTTGCCGATCCGTTGCATTTTGGTGATTTTGGCAGTTTAACTGTGAAACTTGTTTGGGTATTTTTCTCACTAGTGTTGTGTTTAATCGTTCTTACCGGAACCTGGCTTTATGCCAACAAAACCCTCCGCCGCTCAACAGGTATAAAGAATAAACTCAGTGTATTTACAGGTATTGGTTTTACACTAATCATCCTGCTGGCAGCATGTATCGCGGGTTGGAACGAGATCTTACATTATGGACCGCTGGTCAATGAAGTACGCCAATTTCCAGAAGTTACAATTGCCGTTTTTGCTATTTTATCTTCATGGACAATACTGACAGTTGCTATTATCGGCTTGTGGTGTGCTCTGCTGTTAAAACCAGAGCTACTGCTCTCTTATCGAAATAAAATTGCCTTGCCGGTAAATAAGGCTGTTAACTCAAATAATCGGTAAAACACTGCCACCCCACGCTAAGCTTTCGGCCATTAACAGCAAGGCGTCGCCGATGATGTCACCGCTTGATAAACAGGTAGGCCGTTGGCACCTGCAAAACCTTCACCAGCGCTACAACGGTTTTAAATTCCGGCGCATGCACTCCCCGCTCGTACTGGTTCATTCGCGCAGACGCGACAAAACGATCCATCCCGGCAAGAATGCCGAGCTGCTGTTGCGACAAGCCACGCAGAAGGCGGGCCTGTTTCAATCGTTTTGGCAAGGGCGAACCGTCAGTGTCATTATGTACCTATTTTATTAACGGAAACCCGAGCGCTTGCCAGGCTTTCATACCACCTAATAAATTACTGACATCCTTAAAACCTGCTCTTAGCAGAATACTGACACCCAAGCCGGCCCGATGCCCTACTCCGCAGGTCACGACTACAGGCCGCGCTTTATCTAAAGGTAACTCACTGAGTCTATCCGCCAGATAGCCGACGTAACAATGTACTGCACCGGGTATATGACCACTGTCAAACTCGTCAATCTCGCGTACATCCAGCACTTGCGGCTTGTTATCCATGTTATGCAACACCCCTGGAGTAATCGCGCCGCTATGCTCCACATCGCGCCCGGCGTCCCGCCAGCTTTCAAACCCGCCGGCTAAGGCACCACGCACATTATCCAGGCCGATATTACTTAAATGGCGGACAGCGGGGTCTACGTCATCATTACGATCTGTTACCAGATAGACAGAGCTATTGGCGTTACCGACCCAGCCACCAAATACCGGCAAGCCACCGAGCCAGATACTGTAGCTGTCTGGAATGTGGCCACCGGCGAAGGCTTCCGGCAAACGGGTATCGTAAATATGTGGGTTTTCTGCACCTTGTGCAAAATCAGCTACGTTCACTAAACCAACATCACCATCTCGCAGCTTGGGTGGCAAGCCTCCCTGCAAATTAACCTTCTCCATATGACGAAAATAGGGTGGCCGGGGCAGTCGTTCCGCTCCTTTCTTTTGGGCAAACGCTTTCCGCGACAGCGTAAAAACATCATTGTAGGTTTTTTCATCACCAAGCGTTGACCACGAACGCTCAGCCATGCCACTGCCGCAGACTGATCCCGGCCCATGGGCAGGCAATACTAATGCGGTATCACCAAGATCAGCCAATTTATTATGTACTGAATCATAAATGCGGCCGGCATTTTCCGTTGATTTGTCCTCATCCGGCAAATCTGAGCGACCTGTATCGCCAAAAAACAACGTATCACCCGTAAAAATCGCCCATGCTGAGCTGGCATTGTCGTCCTCATAAACGGCATAACACATACTCTCTGGCGTATGGCCGGGGGTGTGAAATACACGAACTAATAGCTTGCCGACATGAAAGGTATCGCCATCTTCTAACCTGACATCGCCATGGCCAAAAGTCTCAAATTTACCATTATAAATTTTGGCACCGCTGCGCTTTGCTAACCATGCCGAACCCATAACAAAATCTTCCTGGCGATGGGTTTCCACTATATGGGTAATCCGGGTTGCCATCTCCCGGGCCGTGTCCAGATATTTCTGCACATGCCGGCTGGGGTCCACCAACATCGCCTGCTCACCATCGGCCAGCAGCCAGGCATAATGGGCTATGCCCGGCGTTTCAATGCGTCGAAGCTTCATTGTCGTTGTCTCCTTATAAAAGTGTTTAGCCAATTTGCTTAAAGCGAGTTGATGCATAATTAATACCCATTGGTGGTGCTACCCTTCCAGAAGTGTCACGCTCAGCGGGGAAGCCACTAACCTGTTGAAAATATTATTATTAGTTAGCCGAACTTCATCGGTTATAAGATATCGGGAGAACGTTGAAATGTAATAAGCTGTAGTTCGTTATCCAGCTAAAGGTAATATTTACATTGCTAGGAATCAGCTTTACAGTCATTACTCTGAAGGGTTCTGACGATAAGGAACAACTATGAAAAAAGTGCTGCTATGTTTGTTGGGGTTAGTGACCCCCTTGTATGCCGCCGAAACAATACCTGACGATTTGGTGATTATTCAAAAGCCCATTATTTTTGATGACAAGCGTAAAGCGTTGACCCTGCAGTATATGCAGGAGCGCTACGGTATGGTGCAGGACGAGCCCACTATTGAACCGCGGATGGTAGTGGTGCACTGGACAGTGATCCCGACATTTGAAAAAACCTTTGCCGCCTTTAACCCGCCACAGCTGCCGGCTGCACGCGATGGGATCCGCTCTGGCGGCGATTTAAATGTCTCCAGCCAGTTTGTCATTGACCGGGATGGCACTATTTACCAGTTAATGCCCGAGACCACCATGGCCCGCCATACTATTGGCCTGAATTACACCGCCATTGGTATTGAAAATATAGCCGACGGCAACAGCCTGCCAATGACGGAAGCGCAGCTTACAGCCAATACCAAACTGATTAGTTACTTAGCAAACAAGTATCCGATTGAATATGTGCTGGGCCATAGTGAATATCACCGCTTTAGGGATACCAAATGGTGGAAAGAAACCGATGCTAACTATTTTACTGAAAAGAATGACCCGGATATTGCGTTTATGAACCGGCTACGCAGCCAGCTTAGCGATTTGTCACTTAAGCCGCTGCCCTGATTATTGCTATGCTTGCCGTTTTTTACGCCGCAGCTGTTTATCCTGGTACATCGCTGCGTCAGCCTGGCTAAGCAGTTTATCGCCATCGGTAGTATCACCAGGTTGCCATTGCACAACCCCCAGGCTTGGGCCCTGATAGTCCAGCGTCGTGGTGGTCAGAACAAAGTTGCCGCTGGTAGCGGCACGAATGCGCTTTACCAGAAGCTCTGCCTGCAGATCTGCCGGGCTACCGGCTGAGAACTGACAAAGCATCACAAACTCATCACCACCATGACGGGCGGCAAAATCGCCACTGCGCATCGCTTTGCGGATGCGGGTAGCAAATTCGCGGAGAAACTCATCGCCGGTTTCATGACCATAACTGTCATTAATTGCTTTAAAGCCATCTAAATCAATAAACAAAATAAAGAAACTCAGTTGCTGGCGACCAGCCCGGGCCAGTTGCCGGGCCAGTTCATCAAATAAATACCGCCGGTTTGGCAGGGCAGTCAGCGTATCGTGCTGCGCCTGATACTCTAATTGCTGATTAAGCATGGTAAGGGCTTTATGGTCGGCCAGTCGGCTGGCCAGTAATGATAACGAGTTGCTGATAGCCGACAGTAAAGCTTTGTTTTCAGCGCGGGCAGCGGTAGAGGGCGAGACCTGAACAAAAATAAGAGCTGCCGGGGTGTATTCTGCGAATACTTTAATTAGTAGCGTACTGTGGCCGGCTTGTAAAAACTCACTGAACTGCTGTTGCTTCTGCTCAGATATCTCAATGGGAATAAGCGTGCGGCGGCGGGTTTCTGCACTCAGTTCCGACCGTAACGCTTGCACTACTTCCTGCCAGTGCTGTTGCTGCGGACTGACAGCGACCAATTCGTCATCCACCAGATCAAAGGCTATCGCCTGACTGCAAAAGCCGCTTTGTAGCATGTATTCTGCTGTTTGACTGATGGTTAAACTAAGCGATTGCCCTGCCATACACAGTTCACTGACTTTGGCGAACAAACTTACTCTGTTCAGCTGCTGCTCGGCCTCTGTTGCCCGCTCTGCGGTAAGTTTTGCCTGATTCTCCCGGTTAAGCTGATGGGCGATTAAATCGGCGCACAGTTGCAACAGCTCGGGTAAATGCGCCATGCCCGCCAGTGCTACATTGTGCGAGCTGGCACCACATAAAGTACCAAAAATACTGCCGTCCTGATTCATAACCGGCACACTGATATAGCTTTTTAAACCCAGTTCGCGGGCGGCATCAGAGTCGCCCCAGCAGCCTGCCACATCTTCTGTGACAAACTGCATGCTTTCAAGTGCTCTTTTACACAGGGTATCCTGCCAGGGCACTGTCAAATCTTCAGGCAGTTGCAAAGCGCCGGCATTGTGGGCAATTAAAATATGTTGCACACCAGCAGTTTCATCAATGGCGGTCAGGTAGGTCGACTCGAGGCCGGTTATCCGTTGCAATAAGGCTAATAACGGCCGGGTTAAGCCTTCAACAGTGTTGGCTGTGGCCACAAACTGGGCAAGCTGCTCGAGTTGTTTGTCCATCAGAAATTCACTATCTTAGGAAATTACGTATAGCTAACAGCGTCTTAGCTAAGGTTAGTTGCAAAAAACTAAAACATCAATATTAGTCTGACTCCGGTTAAGATTTACCTGCCAACTGGTTGGCAAAATCGTGGTTTACATCACGATGGCCCGCCTCATCAGCGCGCACGGCAATAATTACCTCACGTAAGCGGGCATCTGTAGCCAAATCCCAATAATCAATAGCTACTTCGGGCGCTGCTATATTGTCAATGGTGCCATTGTCTACTTCTTCCAGGTAACAGCTATAACTGTATACCGCTTCTTCTTCAAAATATCCGACCAACCGGTGAGCCGTTTTTGCCGAAACAATATACAGTAGTAAAAAGCCGCTGAAAAACATCCCCTGGGCCATCAGGATCAGAAACCGCTCAAACCAGTTTGGTTTAGCAATTTTGATAAAAGTCATCAGATGCATCCGCTCATTTTCGGCTTCATCCAGCAGGGTACGGATCCAACCGTGATCGTCCTCCATCCGGCGTAAACTGCGCATATGGCGCAGCATGCCGGCAACCATACCCGGTACCCCGGCGACCGTTTCCAGAATAACCGCCCGGTGGCCATAGCGTTTGGCAAAAAAAGTATCGGCGCAGAAACGCAGCATTTTGGTTAGTCGAAAAGCGATGCGATCAGATAGGTTGACAGGTGTATGGTGACTGGCTAATGGATCATCTGTAGTGTCTGTATCAGGTGTGTTGTCGGCTGCTGCTGACATCTATTGCTCCCCGGTTAAACTAAATTATCTCAGTATGTTGGCATTAAACTTAACCCTTGCTGAGTCTGACTATTTGCCGTCGGCTAACAGCCAGACTCCGCCACAATTCAGGATACGTTACCGGCTTCAGCTCCTGGCGGGGATCCGCTCCAGTACAGCCAGCAGCAATTGCCAATACTGGCCAACAGTTTCAATATTAACCATTTCATCCGGGCCATGCGGATAACGGATAGTCGGACCAATCGAGACCATATCCATCTCTGGATACGGCTTTTTAAACAGGCCGCATTCCAAACCGGCATGAATAACCATAATCACCGGTTGTTTGTGGTAAATATCCTGATAGGTATCGTTGACGATTTTCATCACGGCCGAGTCCGGATCAGGTTTCCAGCCCGGGTAAGCACCACTGAAACTGACTTTAGCCCCCGCCAGTTCAGCCAATGAAGCCAGCATGGTTTCAACATGCTCGCGGCCTGAATCAATTAACGAGCGGATTAAACACAATACCTGTACCTGATCGCCAGCGGTGCTAATCACCCCCATGTTCAGTGAAGTTTCGGTAACACCCGGCACATCGTCGCTCATCCGCATCACCCCATTCGGGCAGGCATGCAGCAGGTTTAACAGTGCTTGCTGGCTGGCATCAGTCATTACCTGTTGCGGCAGGCTGGCTTCACGCAGACTGAATTTAATGGCGGGTTCTACTGCTGCTAATTCTGTTTGCACTAATTGCTCAAAGAAACTGATTTTCTGCTGCAGTAAATCAACTTTACTGGCAGGCAGACAAAGCGTTACCGCGGCTTCGCGCGGAATAGCGTTACGTAATGAACCGCCGGATATTTCACTGAGTTGCAATTGCAGCTCGCGGGCTTCAGTTACCAAGAAACGGGCCAGCAGTTTGTTGGCATTGCCACGGCCTAAATGAATATTGACCCCGGAGTGGCCGCCTTTTAAACCGCTTAAGCTGAGGGTAACCGCCTGACTGCCGGCTGGAACACTTTGCCAGCTTACCGGCACGCTGAATTCAGCATCCACCCCGCCGGCACAGCCCATATAAATCTCACCTTCCTGCTCAGAGTCAGTGTTGATCAGGATCTCAGCTTCCAGCACGCCAGGCTGCAGGCCAAAGGCGCCGGTCATGCCGGCCTCTTCGTCAATGGTTAACAATACTTCTAACGGCCCGTGTTTTATTTCACTGCTGCCTAATATCGCCAGGGCTGAAGCCATACCAATGCCGTTATCGGCACCCAGAGTAGTGCCGTTGGCCGTTACCCAGTCACCATCAACGTAAGCCTCTATCGGATCCTTGGTAAAGTCGTGAACTTTGTCAGCATTCTTCTGCGGTACCATATCTAAATGAGCCTGAATAACCACTGGCTTGCGGTTTTCCATACCCGCTGTAGCAGGCTTTTTAATAATAAGGTTGCCTACCTTGTCTTCAACCACACTTAAGCCAAGCTTGCGGGCCCAGTCCTGAATATGCTGACTTAACGCTTGTTCATGTTTTGACGGGTGAGGTATAGCACAAATTTGTTCAAACCATTGCCATAATGGTTGCGGATATAAAGCACTTAATGCAGCCACAAAAAACTCCTGAAAAGGGTTAGCTAAGCGAAAATTTGCGCCAGTTTAGCATAAGCGGTCCGCCGTGTTCAGGGCTGCCCGGCCCGAATAGTGCCGGGCCATTCGGTATTGTAAAGATGTGCTGCCATCGACTCAGGGCGGGCTTAGTTTATAAGTAATGCTGATAACAACAAATTCTGCCGGCTTAACCGGGGCAAAGCCAAGTTCGATAACCAGTTGTTGCAGATTAATATCCTTTTCGGTCATTGTCTCATTCAGGCCACAGCGGACAAAAAATGCTTCATTTTGCGTGACTCCCTGCATCGCTCCGGCCCGGAACAGGGTAACCAGAAAATTACTGATATTACGCCGGACAGCTTGCCATAAAGGCTGATCATTTGGCTCGGATTGGGCCCATTGTAAACTTTGAATAATACTCTGCTCGATAAAAATGGCGGTGCGTTTTACCGAAATATAACGCCACTCCTGGTCAGTCTGGCTGGCCAGCGTGCGGGCGCCCCACACCACCGTGCCTACCCGGGGCAAAGTCCGGATACAGTTAATACCCAGGGGGTTGAGCTGCTGCTGAATGCTATCATCAATGTTAAACGCCAGCCCGGTAATGCCCATTAGTTTAGCCGTCACACCGGCAGGGGCTTTCCAGACACCATAACGGGCGTCGTTACGACAGTATAAACCCGCAGCCACGGCAGCCGGCGGTATTGTCAGCGTACCTTTTGCCAGCGGGTTTGTGATGGTTAACCACGGATAATACAGCGCAGCAAAGCTGGATGCAGGTAAGCCCAGAATACTTGCACCCGCGGCGCTGCTAAGGTGTAAGTCAGCAGCTAACTCCAGTAGGAGCATACACTGACGCTGTTGCTGGCAAAATGTTAACGTGGCGCTGATCACAGCGTTACTTTGCGCATGTTTGTTACTCTGCCAATGCTGACCGGGCAGCAGTAACAGACTGTAATCATCCAGGGTGGCCAGGACCGTCTGGTAAAAGTGGCTGTAATCGTTTGCCGTTAAGCTGGCAACGTCATTGTCGTCGTTCTTGCTGGCCAGCCGGTAAATATAAGCGTCTTTGCCGCCATTGCCAAAAAAAGCCATAACAGCCAACGTCATCGGATCGGGTTGTGTATGCTGCTCTGCTGCAGTAGCGCGCTGAAACAGCTGCTGATATTCGGTAAAACTGCTGATAAGCACCGGCTGATTAACCGGGCCACTGGCAGCACAACCAACAAATACGACAGTGCTGGTCGATACTGCTGTAACAGGTTGGGGGCTGGCCGGTATTTCATTGACGTAAACACCGGGCCGGGTGTAATCAGGCATGGTTTTGCTTTCCAGAAGTGCAGGCTTAACGCTAAAGATAGTCAGTAATAGCCGCTTTAGCCATTACCCACTTTAGCCACTCGCGCGATAAACGGGCGGGTAATGGATATGCACTGGTACAGGGCTTTAGTTAACTGCTATGCTAGCGCCCGTCCGCTTAGCTGCCCTGTATAAGAGCCCCATGAAAATCATTATTAAAAGTTTATTAAAAGGCCTGGTTATTATCCTGCCACTGGTTATTACTCTGGAATTAATCCGCTGGCTGTTGCATACCGTTGAAACCGTATTAAACCCGATGTTACAACTGGTGTTGCCTGAGCGGTGGTACCTGCCCGGCATGGCAATATTAAGCTTTTTACTGGTCTGTATCGCTGTCGGCTACAGTTCGCGCTGGCCTAACTTTAACTGGTTCTGGCAGTTGCCTGGCAAGATTTTAATGAAGCTGCCCGGCACCAAACAGGTTTATGGCATGTTGCAGGACATTATTGACCTGATGTCAGGCAAAAACTTCACCGACGGCTCGGTAGTCATGGTCAAGCTGCCGTCATCCGAGATTGAGCTAATCGGTATTGTTACCAAGTACGGCGGCCAGCCAACTGACCGGATGTCATCGCTGATGCAGGAAGATCAGCTGGCGGTGTTTATTCCGATGGCTTACAACGTGGGCGGTTATACCATTATTATTCCGCGCAGTTGCACCCGCAACATTGATATGAAACCGGCCGAAGCATTGCAGCTGGTACTAAGCGGTGGCCTGGGCAGCGCCAAAGCACCGGGTAAAGGCTGGGAATAGTAGTTTAATTACCCTAACACCATCCAAAGCGCCACGCCAAACATCAGGCTGGCGCCGATGCGGTTTAAGTACTGCACCCGGTTGGAGCGGGTTAAAAATAGCGCCAAAGCTTTACCGCCGCTGGCGTACAGCAGCATCGATAAAAACTCCAGCAGCAGAATAATGCTGATCAAAATAACCAGCTGCGGCCAGAACGCCAGCTGGGTGTCGATAAAGGGCGGCAGCAGCGCCATATGAAAAGCCCAGCCTTTGGGGTTAGACACTGCGGTAATAAAACCCTGGCTAAACAGCGTGCGCCTTGGCAGCAGCTGCGGCACCATGCCGGCTGTTGGTATCGCCAGCTTACCTTTGGCCCGCCACATTTGCAGGCCAATATAAGCCAGGTAACAGGCGCCTATAATTTTAAACCACTGAAAAACGGCAGGGAATTGCAACATTATTGCCGCTACGCCCAGTACCGCCAGCATTGCTACCAATGCCACCCCCAGCATCTCGCCCCACATCATCCAGAAAGTACGGCGTACGCCCTGGCTCATACCCAGCGTCATTGCCAGCGTCATGCACATGCCCGGCGTAACCGACACAAATAAAAAGGTCGGAATAAACGCACCCATCAAAGCCAGATTAACCATAGCAACCTCTACTGCAAACTGGCGCTATTCTGGCTGATCGCCGAACCGCCGACAATAGCCTTAAGCCGCAATTTTAGGGCGAGTAACGCATGATCATTACATCAACCGTAAAGGCTGCTTGCAAACATCTCTCGCCGATCTGGTCGCCCGCCCTATCGGATTAAAAACGTTAAGACCCACGCAAGAAAATCGTGCATTTGATGTGTTAACAGAAAAATTCCATTGCGACGGCGGTAGAGCTAAGTTAGGGAAAGCTTTTTGAAGGCGTCGGCATGAAAATTTACCCTACACCAGAAAGTGAAAAGCCCCGATGATACTCACCGAGGCCGTGACGCCGACCGGGCACCCCCAATCCACTTGCCAAAAAGCATAGTGTTTAGTTGAATGTATTTCAACCGCTAAAACCTGAGCGATTCACGCGTTATATCCTCACCAAACCCGGCACGCAGTTCTTCCTGCTGCGGAAACTCATGCCAGCTTCCAGCCATATCGCAAACGGCTTGTGGAAAAGTGTTGGCTAAGCGCTGTTGAATTAGACTGGCCAGCCACTGGTTTTGTGTCATCTTCGCCTCGGCTGCAGCTTGCTTTAATTGCTGAATAAGCTCGTCATCCAGCTTAATAGTGATTCGTGTCATAGCTACCTCCAAACTTCCATTTAACAATAAGTATAACTTTGCATAATGCAGAATCCAGTCAAGCCAAACATTCGTTACTAGATAATTTCCGCAGACGCCAGTTCTTGCTTTTGCCGCTTCAAAGACATAAATTAATTACCATAATTTAACTTTTAAATCACAATGCAAAAATAAGGAACTAGAGCTATGGAACAACAATCTGTTTTGAAGGATGTTTTCATCTCAATGGGTGAACTTGAAAGGTATTTCGATGGCGCAGTACCAGTTAATTTGTGGCGCGGTCTGAACATCAAGAAAAACACTGCTCTATTTGATCTGATTGAAACCCCTCACAAAATGTCGAATGGCAGGATCCGTAAGCCAGATATCACCATTGAGAACGGTTGGGTTAAGGTTAAACATTGGCCACGCGGCATATCCACTTTTGATAAACCCGGAGTACCAAAGGGCAAGGACTGGGTACATTACATCATTCCTGCGGGAACACCGTTACCACGCGGCTTAGCGATTGTTAAAGACTCTTACAACGAAACCTTTATGGCAACTCACTACACTATTGCTCCTGCGCACGATATGCCTATAGCTACATTCAGAAATCTGCTAAGGTCTTTCGCAACTCAAATTGAAAGGATAGCAAAATGATTGAAATTTCAAACGCCGCTGCGCCTTTATTGGTGCAGGCGCTACGTGACGCGGTAAGGTACAACGAACAGCTATTAACTAGTGAAACCTTACGTGACCGCGCTGACTACGAAGAATATTTAATGGAAGTCAGTCAGCTATATGCTGAAGTTAAAGCGCAGTATAAACGTATTGAAGCTGATGTTGGTATAGCTCTGGACGATATTGTGTAGCAGCCTACAATCGAAATTAAAAAGCCGAATGTTTCCGGCTTTTTGATTTCAACGTGACCAGAAAATATTTCACCGATAATAGATTTCTCCCTCACTGTCCAATCCTCCCCCACTCTTTCGACTACGCTATGATACAGCCAATTATAGCGGCGCTTTGCTGCCGCTTTTGTTATAGGAGATTTGTTATGTCAGGCAATACCGTAACATTGCACCGGGTACTGAAAGCTACGCCAGAGCGGGTGTACCGCGCCTTTTTAGAGCCGGAAGCGCTGGTAAAGTGGTACCCGCCGCATGGTTATACCTGCAAAGTGCATAGCATGGATGCGCGGGAAGGTGGCGGCTACAAAATGGCCTTTACCAACTTTAGCACCGGCCACAGCCATAGCTTTGCCGGTACGTTTCTGCAATTAAAACCAAACGAGCTTATCCGGCTGAATGACCAGTTTGACGACCCTAACCTGGCCGGCACCATGCAGGTCACCATTCGCTTAAAGCCGGTAATTTGCGGTACCGAACTTAGCATTGAGCAAACCGGCGTGCCGGCGGCGATACCAGTAGAATTTTGTTACGCCGGTTGGCAGGAATCCTTGCAGTTACTGGCGTTATTAACCGAACCGGAGATACCGGATCAGGTTTAAACAATGCTGGTTTACGAAAAAAGCCGGCATTACCGGCTTTTTTGTATTTACTCAGTGCCACACCTGCGCTACATCAGCTGAATACCACCACCAAAGCTGCGGTAAATGGCCACCAGCCGGATAAAACTTTGCTGTTGTAATAGCGCCAGTTGGTCCCGGCTTCTGAGCAGTTCGCGCTCGGTGTCAAGCAAGTCCAAAAACTCACCTGTACCGGCGTTGTAACGCTGGCGGGCAATTTGCACCGCTTTGTTACTGGCCTGCCATTGCAACTCGGTGCTTAGTTGCTGTTCGCGACTTAAGTTATAGCTGTTAAGTGATAATTGCATCTCGTTAATGGCATTAAACACCTGCTGCTCAAACTGAGCCAGCGCCATTTGACTGCTGGCCTCGGCCTGGCGAATACGTGCTTTTACCGAGCCCAAATCTGCAGCCTGCCAACTGAGGGTGGGCGCGACCGACCAGCTTTGCGTGTCGCTGTTCAGGGCTAAGCCGGGGCCTGATATAAAGCCCAGAAAGCCACGTACCGACAGGTTTGGGTATAAATCAGCCGTTGCCACCCCAATCTCGGCAGTGCGGGCAGCTAATAAACGCTCGGCGCCTGCGACATCGGCACGGTAACGCAGATAGTTTTCACCCGCTACTATTGCCACCGGCTGACTTAGCTCGGGCAAATGTGGTACCGCACCCAATTTTAACTGGCCTGGCCGTTGCGCCAGCAGAGCCGACAAGGTGGCATCGGCCGTTAACAGTGCCACCCGATATGCCGGCACCATTGCTTGCACCTGATGCAACTGAGCGTCAATTTGCGCGAGCTCTAACTCGGATGCCATACCGGCATCCAGCCGGGCCAGCACGATAGTCCGGCTTTGCTGCAGGTTTTGCAGGTTTTGCTCGGCGACCACTAAGCGCAGTTGCGCGCCGCGGTATTCACCATAACTGGTGGCAACCTGGCTGATTAACTGCACCTGGGCATCATGCCATAAAATATCGGCCTGCTGCGCCTGCGCTTCCGCGGCTTCACTGGCACGACGTATTTTGCCAAACAAATCCAGGTCCCAACTCAAGCTGGCGCCGGTGCTGTAGCCCCGGGTGATTACGCCATCATCTACGGGCGACAAAGTGGCGTTTTCACTGGCCTGGTAACCCGCATCTAATGACCCTTTGGGCAGGAAATCGTCATTCGCATCACGAAACACCGCATAAGCCCGGTCGACGTTAGCCCTGGCTTGCACCAGGGTACGGTTTTCCACCAGGGCACGGCTAATCAGCTGGTTCAGGGCTGCATCATCAAATGCCTGCCACCAGCTTTGCAAATGTTCTGCCTGCTGGTACGGGCTGGTAAAGCTGATATCCGCTACCTTAGCCGGTGTTTGATAATCCGGCCCCACCGCGCAGGCACTGAGTGACGCTACCAACGCTGCGATGGTGGTAAGTTTCAGTTTATTACGCATGAGGTCTCTCCACAGTATCTGTTGCTATAGTTGTTGCCGGTTGCAGCGCCTTTTTCTCACCACGGACTTTTTCATCACCACGTTTGGCCAACATGTAATAAAACAGCGGGGTTAAGATTAAGCCGAAAACTGTAACGCCTATCATGCCGGAGAATACCGCCACCCCCAGCGCCTGGCGCATTTCAGAGCCGGCACCGCTGGAAAATGCCATCGGTACCACCCCCATAATAAAGGCGATAGACGTCATCAATATCGGCCGTAAACGCAGCCGGCTCGCTTCCAGAATAGCCTCCATCGCCTTCATGCCATGGTCTTGCAGCTCTTTAGCAAACTCGACAATTAAGATGGCATTTTTGGTGGCCAGCCCCACCAGCACTATTAAACCAATCTGAGTCAGGATGTTATTATCACCACCGTAAATCATTACCCCGCTCAGTGCCGATAACAGCGTCATCGGAATGATCAGAATAATCGCCAGCGGCAAGCTTAAACTTTCGTACTGGGCAGCCAGCACCATAAACACCAGCAGAATAACCAGCGGATAGATAAACATACCGGCATTGCCCGCCAGAATTTGCTGGTAGGTCAGTTCGGTCCATTCATAGGTCATACCGTTGGGCAGGGTTTCAGCCAGTATTTTCTCAATAGCCGCCTGGGCTTCACCGGTGCTGTAACCCGGTGCCGGGCCACCGTTAATTTCGGCAGTGGTAAAGCCGTTGTAATGCATTACCCGGTCTGGCCCGGCGGTGTCGGTGACATTGATAAACGAGCCCAGCGGGATCATCTCTCCCTGCAGGTTACGCACCTTCAGCTGAGCAATTTGCGCCGCATTTTGGCGGAACTGCTCGTCTGCCTGCATATTGACCTGATAAGTCCGGCCAAACTGGTTAAAGTCATTGACGTATACCGAGCCCATATAAGCTTGCAATGTCTGGAATACTTCATCCAATGCCACACTTTGCTGCTTGGCCTTGGTGCGGTCGATATCCAGATCCAGCTGCGGCACGTTAACCTGATAACCGGAGAACACACCAGCCAGTTCAGGCGTACCCCAGGCTTTTTGCATTACCTGCATGGTCACGTTGTACAGCTCTTCATAACCATGGTTGCCACGGTCCTGAATTTGCAGCCGGAAACCACCAATGGTGCCTAAACCCATTACCGGAGGCGGCGGAAAAATAGCAATAAAAGCATCTTCAATACCGGCAAACTGCTGGTTTAACGCCGCGGCAATGGCATTACCGGATAATGCTTCGCTATCACGCTCTTCAAAAGCATCCAGACCAACAAATACAATGCCGGCGTTAGGGCTGTTGGTAAAACCATTAATGCTCAGGCCCGGAAAAGCGATAGAGTTAGCAACGCCCGGGTAATCCAGCGCAATGCGCGACATCTCTTTTATCACCACTTCGGTGCGCTCCAGTGAAGAGGCATCCGGCAACTGGGCGAAGGCTACCAGATACTGTTTATCCTGGCCGGGTACATAACCGGTGGGGGTAGTAGCAAATTGCAGGCCCGTTACCCCAACTAACGCGATATACATGACGCCAACGATGGCGCCAAACCGAATAACCTTTTTCACCAACCAGCCGTAGCCGTTGCTTAAACGGGCAAAAAAGCGGTTAAACGGCGCAAATAACCAGCGGCCAAACAGCTTGTCGATACCACGGGTAAGCGCATCTTTTTTCTCGCCATGGCCTTTTAACAACAGGGCGGCTAACGCCGGGCTTAGCGTTAACGAGTTAATGGCCGAGATAAAGGTAGAAATAGTAATGGTTAGCGCAAACTGCTTATAAAACTGGCCGGTTAACCCCGACATAAAGGCAGTAGGAATAAACACCGCAGCCAGTACCAGCGTTGTGGCCACAATTGGCCCGGTAACTTCTTTCATCGCTTTTTGGGTGGCCGCCAGCGGCGATAAGCCTTCGCTGATATTACGCTCAACGTTCTCTACTACGACGATGGCATCATCTACCACGATACCAATCGCCAGCACCAGACCGTATAAAGATAAGGCATTGATTGAAAAGCCCAGCAGATGCATAAAGGCAAAAGTACCGACCAGTGACACCGGCACCGCCACCAACGGAATAATGGAGGCGCGCCAGGTTTGTAAAAACAGCACCACCACCAGCACCACTAACAGCACTGCTTCGAGCAAGGTTTTTACTACCGCGTCAATTGAACCGCGCACAAATACCGTGGGGTCGTACACAATGTCGTAGCTTAAGCCGTCCGGAAAGCTTTTCGACAGCTCGGCCATTTTGGCGCGTACATCGTCGGAAATCTGAATCGCATTAGAGCCTGACGCCTGGAAAATAGGCAGTGCCACGGCGTCTTTATTGTTAAGCAACGAGCGCAGCGCATAGTTAGAGGCGCCCAGCTCGACCCGGGCCACATCTTTTAAGCGGCTCAGCTCGCCCTGGCTGCCCACCTTGATAATAATATCTTCAAACTCTTCTACCGTAGCTAACCGGCCTTTCACGTTGATCAGCAGCTGAAAATCTGATTCGCCACTGGGCTGCGCCCCTAAACTACCGGCTGCCGCCTGTTGGTTTTGCTCACGAATAGCCGCGCTGATTTGTGCCGGCGATAACCCCAGTGCTGCCACCTTATTCGGGTCCAGCCAGATCCGCATACTGTATTCACCGGCACCAAACAATTGCACACTGCCGACGCCGTCAATGCGCGCCAGTTCGTCTTTAACGTTTAGTGCGGCATAGTTCGACAGGTACAACATGTCATATCGGTCGTCCGGCGAGGTTAAATGCACCACCATGGTTAAATCAGGCGATGATTTTTCGGTGACCACGCCCAGCCGCTGCACTTCCTGCGGTAAACGCGGCATCGCGCGGTCGACCCGGGCCTGCACCTGGCTTTGCGCCAGATCGACGTCGGTACCGATAGCAAAGGTTACCGTTAACGTCATCCGGCCATCCGAGGTAGCCTGCGACGACATATACAGCATGTTTTCCACGCCGTTAATGTCCTGTTCCAGCGGCGATGCCACCGTTTCGGCAATCACTTTTGGGTTAGCGCCCGGATAGTTAGCGGTTACCACCACCGTGGGGGGAACCACTTCCGGGTATTCAGTAATCGGCAGCTGAAATACCGCTATGGCACCGGTTATAAAAAATAACAGTGAAATAACTGCGGCAAAAATGGGTCTGCGAATAAAAAATTGCGAGAACATAATGCTTCCTTAACCCCGTCCCGGCGTTTTGCCGGCATTAACTGTTTCAGCTGCAATGTCGGCGTTGGCCGTCAATGCCGTGCTGGTTTGGTCCAGTAACTGTTGGGCCTGACGTAAACCGGCTATTTGCTCTGCCTGTGCCATATCCACCATTTTGGGTTCAATGTGCATATTTGGCTGCACACGCTGCAAGCCGTTAACAACAATTTTGTCAGTTGCCGTTAAACCTTCCCGCACTATGCGCAGACCGTTAACTTTTTCACCCAGGGTTACCGCCCGGTACTCCAGCTGATTATCGCTGTTTACCACCAGCACGAATTTGTTATTCAGATCGGTACCTACCGCTTTTTCATCAATCAGGATGCCGTCGTAGCTGGCGCTGCCTGCCAGCCGGATGCGGCTAAACATGCCAGGCAGCAAACTGCTGTCGTCGTTGGCGAAACTGGCGCGAATACGAATAGTGCCGGTTTGGGCATCGATACGGTTATCAACAAAATCAATATGGCCGATATAGCTGTAACTGTTGTCGTCGGCCAGGGCCATATAGACCGGGTTTGCTGCAGCATCACGGGTATCGGCGCGTTCACCGGCTTCGCTCAGACGGGCGTACTTCAGGTAGCTTTGCTCGTCGACATCAAAGTAAGCATACATTTTGTCGGTTGATACCAGGCTGGTTAGCTGGCTCTGGCCGGCATTAACATAGTTGCCTGCGGTAACCTGGGCATACGACACGCGACCGCTGATGGGCGCGCTGATGCGGGTGTAGCTTAAATCCAGTTCTGCACGTTGCAGTGCCGCCTGCACCGCCGTTACCGTAGCAGCCGTTTGCTGTTTGCGCGCTAACCGGCTGTCCAGTATTTCCGCAGAAATGGCACGCTGGCCGCTAAGCTTCTCTGCCCGGTCATAATCGTTGCCGGCCTGCACAGCCGCGCTTTGCGCACTTTGCAGTTCCGCTTTAAGCCGTGCCACTTCGGCGGCAAACGGCCGCGGGTCAATTTGCACCAGCAAATCGCCTTTGTTTACCAGCGCACCTTCTTCAAAGTGCACCTGCTCGATATAACCTGATACTCGGGGTACTAACGCGACCGTCTGTGGTGCCTGCAGCCGGCCGGTAAATTCATCCCATTCGGTGATCCGCTCATACACCACCTTCGCGACACTCACTGCAGGGGCCGCTGGTGGTTGGGCCGGACCCGACGCTTGCGGATTGCCGCAAGCCGTCAGCACCAGGGTCGCGACGCTTGCTAATATAAAATTTCTTACTGGGTTATTCCTGCTCATGGCGCTGCCCTCCAGGCTGTTGCATAAAAAATTAAAACATTTGTCAATTCTGTACCGCTCGGTAAATATATAGAACAGCAAAAAACTGTCAATCTATTTTTGTACCGACTGGTAAATAATTTAATTCTACTGCAGAAGAATTCGTTCTAAGGCTAAAACGGCACCGTTGCGGTGCTATGGATGCTATAACGCTGACAGAGACTATTGTCAGGCTATTGCAGCATTGTACCGGGCCGGACTAATGGGCTTAATGCCGGATCCCGGCGCATTCTTGCCTGAAACTCCGCCATAGCACACACATCGGTAATTTACTGAACGATAGCAACCGTTTAAGGGTCTTACTGCAATATATCAGCGATGATTAGTGGCAAGATATCTGTACTTAGCGGTAAATAACCCCTACTGGACAAGGGGTCTTTTGCTGTTTACTATATCAGCACGTTTTAATGCAGGAGCGGGTTTATGTCAGTAGTAAGTTGCACACCGAGTATGGGCCGCCCCCGGGCCTTTGACGCCGAAACTGCACTTGAGAAGGCACTGGACGTTTTTTGGCGCAAAGGTTATGACGGTACCTCGTTATCCGATCTGACCGAAGCGATGGGCATTAATAAACCCAGCTTGTATGCGGCTTTTGGCAACAAAGAACAGTTATTTTTAAAAGCGATAGAATTATATGAAAGCCGGCCTTGCTCTTTTTTTCTGCCGGCACTGGAAAAGCCTACCGCCTATCAGGTGGCCGAACATATGCTGTATGGCGCCGCAATGAATATGGCGGATCAAGCCCATCCGCAAGGCTGTGTGGTGGTGCAAGGCGCACTGTCTTGCAGCGAAGCAGCTGCAACGGTGAAAGCAGCCTTGCTTAACCGCCGCGTTGAAGGCGAACAAAAACTGTGTGCCCGCTTTGAGCAGGCCAAAATTGATGGCGACTTACCCGCCAATACCGATGCCGAAACCTTAGCCCGTTATTTAGGCACCGTGCTGCAGGGTATGGCTATTCAGGCTAATAACGGCGCCAGCTCTGAGCAACTGCGCCAGGTTGCTGAAATGACGTTACAAGCTTTTCCACGTAAAAGCTAACCCGGCGCCGCCTGCCTTAAACTCCGCACTTATTGCCTGATCCTCCAAAGCAGTGCTGCAGCAATAGGCAAAGCCGCAGCGGCTGCCTATACTGCGCTTATCTTCTACGCTAGGTGGCGATTATGACGGACGAACGCGAACTTCTGCGCCAGCAAATGCTGCAACCGGTGCTGGCTAAGTTAACCAGCAGCGGGGTCAACGAAAGTTGTATACCCGGGCTGAAACTCTATCGCAGTAATGCACCAACATCTGCAACGCCCACCCTTTATGAGCCCACACTTTGCCTGTTACTACAGGGCAACAAGCAAATATTACTTGGCGACGAAATGCTGCAGTACAATCCGCTGCAGTATCTGCTGGTACCGGTGATGCTGCCGGTTAGCGGTAAAGTTATCAGGGCCAGCAATAACGAGCCTTATCTGGGTGTCAGTGTCAGTCTGGATTTACGTGAACTGACCGAGCTGGTCATTGATTTGGGTGATAAAGTACCGCGCCAACCGGTCCCTGCCCGAGGCATCAGTATCGGCGACGCCGATCTTGATTTACTGTCGGTATTTCAGCGTATTTTTGCCTTGTTAGACCGGCCAAAAGATATCGCTGTATTGCACCCCTTGTTAAAACGCGAGCTGTTGTACCGGTTGCTGTTAAGCCCTGCAGGCAGCCATTTGCGCGAGTTTACGTTGCTCGACAGCCAGGCGAGCCGTATCGGCAAAGTGATTGATACGCTGCGTCAGCGTTTTAACCAGCCACTGCGCATTAAAGAACTGGCTGACGTCGCGCATTTAAGTGAATCAGCACTGTTTCAGGCTTTTAAAGCGGTAACGTCGATGTCGCCGTTGCAGTTTCAAAAACAGCTGCGGCTAAACGAGGCACGGCGCATTATGTTATATGAAGGTTTAGAAGCCGCCACCGCCAGCTACAAAGTGGGCTATGAAAGCCCGTCACAGTTTAGCCGCGAGTACAGTCGCTTATTCGGCGCCCCACCCAAAGCCGATGTGGCCCGTTTTCGCCAGACACTGTAAATTTATCGGCTGCGCTACTGTTTTAACCGCGCACAAGGCTTTAGAATCAGCAGCTCAATTCGCTGGCGCTGGCTAACTCTAATATGCAAAACACCCTGCTTTATCTTATTACTGTGCTGATTTGGGGCTCTACCTGGATAGCTATTGAGTTTCAGCTGGGTGAAGTGGCAGTAGAAGCGTCGTTACTATACCGCTTTGCATTATCAGCGCTGCTGATGTGGCTGTTTTGCTGGTGGCGGCGCTTACCCATGCGCTTTAGCGCTAAAGATCATGGCTTTATTGCCTTACTGGCCGTACTGAACTTTGCCCTGAACTACTTACTGATCTATCAGGCGCAGCAGCACTTAACCTCAGCGATGGCGGCTATTGCCTTTACCACCATGTTGCTGATGAATATTATTAATACCCGGCTGTTTTTTGGCAAGCCGGTCGCCAAGCGTATTTATTTTGGCGCGCTGATGGGTATCGTTGGTATCGCAGTGCTGTTCTACCCCGATTTAGATGGCCTCGATTTAACCAATGCCAGCCTGATTGGCTTAGTGCTGGTGCTGGGCAGTGCGCTTAGTGCCTCCCTGGGTAATATGGTTAGTGTACGTAACTCCCGCGCCGGCCTGCCAATAATGCAGGTTAATGCCTGGGGTATGCTGTATGGCTCGGTCGCCCTGACATTACTGGTATGGCTAAGCGGCACACCCTTTACCTTTAGCAGCAACCCGGTTTACATTGCGTCGTTATTGTATTTAGCGGTATTTGGCTCGGTTATCGCCTTTGCCACCTATTTTGCCTTGTTAAAACGTATGGGGCCGGAAAAAGCCAGCTACGTTATAGTCCTGTTTCCACTGGTGGCAGTAGTGCTCAGCACCCTGTTTGAAGACTTTGTCTGGACCGGCTACACCTTCGCCGGCTTTGCGCTGGTACTGGCCGGCAATGCCCTGGTGCTCACGCCCTTCGCCAAAATAAAAGCGTTGTTGTTTAAACCGAAGTTGCCGGTGCAAGCTATGCTGCCATAGCAGATTGTAGCTTGCACCAGCAGCTATTCATCAGCAGGCAGCAAGGTAAATATGGCTTCTACCGGCACGTCAAAAAATTGCGCCAACTTTAATGCAATCACCACTGAAGGGGTAAAACGGCCGGTTTCAACCGTACTTATGGTTTTTCGGGACACCCCTATCGCATCGGCCAGCTCTTGCTGCGACAACTTACTTTTGCTGCGCAGCTTAGCAATATGATTATCCAGCTCCTCATTCATCTTGTTCTGCCCTCAAGCCTAGCAATACTGGCAGCGCATAAGACCACATGCCCAAGCAGACAAGCGCTGCCGCATAGTGATTAAGTTCTATTGCGTTAAACCAGGCAGAGAAATCATCAATATCGGAAAACCCCCAGGTGGCAATCAAACAGAAAACTAACGCATTACAACTGTACTTGTAGCCCTTATGATTTAAAAAAGCACTAAACTCATCTTTAAAATCACCATACCAGAAGGCACGTTTGTTGCTGCCACCACTATATTTACTCACTTTAAACATTGTTAGCAGCAATATCAGTATTGCTAAAGCATAGAGACTCGCTACCAGGGTAATTACCCAGCTTGCTGCACTGAGTGTTTTTAACATTACATATAGAAAATCACCTGAAATCACCATTCCCAGCATTAAACAAAAAAACGCATTGTGTTTTAGCAGCAAATGCTCGCCTTCAGCTGCTGTTATTATTTTTTCCTTCATCGTTTTACTCCTAAAGCTGAACCAGTTGATACCCTAGGGTTTCATTTGACACCCTAGATTACCAAATGATACCTCAGGGTACCAATTAATCAAGCGATAAATTTAACAAAAACAAAGTGTCTTGTAACAAAATATGACAAATGGGTAGCGATCACTGTCGCCCCTGCCCGGTGCAGCCGTGATAGCAGCCTGGAGTACTCTGCTTTGTGATTAAACCGTCACAATACTTGTGGCAGATCAATCGCCTGGTTGATGGATGTTCTATAGTTCCACCATCAATATTCGCAAACGGTTTTTACAGCTACAAAATAATGGCATCGAACTCTGAACCGCAGGTTGCAGAACGCCCGGCGGTTAACCCACCTCAGTTATTCTGGCTTAAGTTGGTGATGCTGGTTGGCGTTGCCATGATAATCTTGGGTCATTTTCTGTGGGTGGGCCTGGAGCTGCCGCAGACCATGGGCGTGCCCGGCATCATCCTGGTAGCAGCATGCTGCGCTATCGGGCTTATCCTGTCGTTACCTACCAAAATTTACCTGACGTTGCTGCTGATGCAGCATGAAAGTGAGGTTAAAGAGACAGAGCAAACTGCAATAAGAAAAAAGACGGACTTATGAAAGCATAGCTTTAATAAAATCTGCAAATATGACCATCCATTAATTGCAATAATGAACCAGTCAGGCAGAATACCTGCAATTCCAACAATATGATTTAAAAAAGGATGTAATCATGGCATATGATTATGGCAGTGAATCCTTAGGGATCCGTAACCCATTTAAAGCCGAAGGCCTGCTTCGGGCAAGCCGTGGCTTAATTGTAAGTCTACTGGGCATTTACCCGTTATTACAGGTCGTTAGTCTGGTGCAACAGGATAAAACCCTGGCCTGGATATATGCTGCCGTAGGCTTCGTGCTGCTGGCCGGCGGCTTGAAGGCGCTGGGCGGTGGCATTGCTCAAATGATGCGCTTTTTTGTTGGCCGCAGCGTGCCTACCTCGCTGGCCCCTAACTTTAGTAAGTCTGAGCGGGAAACAGCCAAGCTGGAGCAGCCACATTATAAAAGCATTGATCTTGAAGAAATGCTGATGGGCCGTAAAAATAAAACCTTTGTTGAACCAGACGGCTTTATTTCCCGCTTGGTACATACCCTGGTTCCCAAACTGATTTTCTTGCCTTATCCGCTTCGCAATCTGGCACAACGGTTTGCCGGAGCGCTGATTGCCACGGCCGTTGCGCTGGTGGCCTACGCCCTTACCGCCTTTGTTTGTTTAACCGGGCTGGCCGGCGACACTGGCGATATTTTGCTGCCATTTTTCTCTTTTGTGCTGGTGGTATATTTAATTCTGAGCTGGCGTGGTGCCAGCACTGTTTATCGCCAGGCAGAAAAAAGCATCGAAACACAGGGCAACCTGAAGCTAGCCAAAATTATGGCCTTTGCCATCCTGGCGCCGGTATTGTTGGGGTTAGCCATTAACTTCCTGTTGCAGCAGCCCGACGTGCAGTACTTTGTCAGTGAATTACAGACCGCTGAACTACAAAGCTTCGCAGTGATGCCCCAGTTATTGCTGGTGCTGGTTTTTGGCGCTATCAGTGGTGCCTTTATTTTTCTGCTGCTCAAACAACGTACTGCCAAGGTGCAAGCGCAGACCAAAGTCTCTGAGTATCGTGCTAACTGGCAGGAAAATATTCACCCGCGCGAACTGTTTGTCAATATCGACAATATTGTAATGGCAAACCGGCGCTATATGGAAATACCCAACCGCGTCTACCGCGAACTGGCACCGAACCTGAACGAACAATCTGAAAGCAAAGGTGATTTTAATGGCGAGGTGATGATTGAAACTCAGCCCGCTTATGCGCCGCTACAGCATACCGCCTTGTTTAAACACTTACGGATATGGGCGACCATCACTGGCCAGCTGCTGCTGCTGATTGGCCCCTTTATTTTGTTTTATCTGCTGTTTGAGGCGCAAACCGTCCTGAGCCTGGTACGCGAATTTACTGCGCTGGCGCGGCCCGGTGATGCAGCAACCCAGAGCTTTGTGGTTAATCTGTTTAATGAAAGTCAGTTTATCTTAAGCCTGATTTTCAGCTGGCTTATTTGCCACAGCTTTGGCCGCCTGCTGGAAAACTTCAGCCACACTTTCTGGGCTGAACTGAATTTTGACTCTTTACTGGTGTATCTGAAATGCGAAGGAACTTATACCCAAAGTAAACTGACCACGGGTAAAGGCATTTACGACTCTACGTCATCGGAAAACTATGTCATGCGCTCATCGTTAACGCCCTGGGTCATCAGCTCACGTATCATGAGCAGTACTTTCGCAGACAGCGGCGCTAAGAATGTAGAGCACCCGCGGCATATTCTGGAAATGCAGGATAACCCGGAGGAAATGCAGGCGATAATAGATGATATTCAGAGCTTTTTATCAGCGCGTGAAACTATAGCCAACGTTAAAAATGCCCAGGATTTATCTAATACTGAGCAAATTTATCAGATTAATCAGCAGTCGCGTGCTATGCCGGTAACCCCGGACCAGGCCAGCCTGGCCAGCCCGCAACAAGATGCTGAAGCCAGCCTCAACCTGCAGGCTGAACCCGCCAAAGACTAAGACTGCCTAAGCTCAATTGCCCCGCTGCCGCCTATGCGGCATGCGGGTATTACTCAGGTAAATTGCACCGATTAATCGTAGCTGTCTGCCAGATGGTACACCTCACGTCGCCCTATCAGAACAACTGCGCCAGCGCCGTCTCCTGGTCCATTTGCTCGATCATAAAGGCCACCCGCTGCAAAAAGGCGTCGCGGCTGTCATCCGGCACAGGCTCTGCCAGCGGGATGTCAGCTGTCAGTGGGTTGACCGGCCGGTTGTTAACGTGCAGTTCGTAATGCAGGTGCGCGCCGGTTACCCGGCCGCTGGCACCGGATAGCGCAATGCGCTGGCCCCGCGCAACCTGCTGGCCAGGGCGCACCAGAGTCCGCTGCAGATGCAAATAACGGCTTTTGTACTGGCCATGATGCTGAATTTCAATATAACGGCCGGCAAACGGATGGTTTTCAACCCGGATCACCTTGCCCTCAGCTGCCGCCAGCACCGCAGTGCCGGTAGGGGTGGCAAAGTCAGTGCCGTTATGCGGCCTAACCCGGCCGGTGACCGGATGGAGCCGACGCGGATTAAAATCATCACTTACCCGGAATGTACGGGACAATGGCACCCGCATAAATGCCCGCTCTAAACTTTCGCCACTGGCATCATAAAACTGGCCATTATCGTGCAAAAAAGCGCTAAGCTGCTGGCGACGGTTAAACAACCGCACCCCTTCAATCCGGCTCTGACCGGTAGCTGTGTTGCCAACATAGTTGTCACTGCGCACCACCTGAAACCGGGCACCCGCCTGAATGTCGCGTGAAAAATTAAGCCGGTCGCGGAACAACTGATGTACCGTCACAATTTCAGCATCAGTCAGGCCAGCCTGTTGCGCCGACTTGTAGAAACTGCCGTTAATACTTCCTGCCAACGTGGTACTGTGCCACTCACCTGGATCAAGCAACTCCTGATAACTGAATTCGCCATCAGCTTCGCGCTGATACATTACCCGGTTGCCGGCGTGAACATACAGCTCCATAGCCTGCAACTGCAGCTTGTCATCCAGGGTGAAAGTCAGACTGTGCCCCGGGCGTAATACATCCAGTGCCAGTAAAGATTGATCAGCCGCCAATACCTGCTGCAATTGCTGCTGGCTGAAGCCCTGGCGGGAGAAAATCCGGCTCAGGCTATCTCCAGGCGCGATGGCATAATGACGTAGCCGTGCCTCCGCGGCTACACCACTGTGCATTGCGCTAGCAGCCTGTTGGACCCGCTGCCAGTTGGCCGCCAGTTGCGCAAGTTGCCAGTTGCGCCAGCCATCGGCCAGTAAACCAGGTATTGCCAAAGCAGTAACCGGAGCAGCAACCGGCGCTGAGCTGCTGCGCGGGGCCGGCCATAACAAAACAACCATCGTAAATAACATCAGTAACAGCATCGCCCGCCGGTGCATAACGGGAATAGGCGACAAGCGCAGAAGGCGTAAATTAAGCTGCGATCCATTGCTGGGCATGGGTTAGCACTCCATAATTAAGGTGTTTTGCTTGCAGTAAATAAATGAAAACATTGCTGCGGCTATCAGGGTAATTTCAGATAGGCCGCGGGATCCTGTTGCCGGCCATTTTGCAGTATTTCAAAATGTAAATGCGGGCCGGTTACCCGGCCGCTGCTTCCAACGGTACCTATTGGCTCGCCTGCGTTAATCCGCTGACCTGCTGTGACAGAAAAACTATCCAGGTGGGCATATAAAGTCTGGTAGCCATGGCCATGGTCAATTAGCACCACTTTGCCATAGCGGCTATTCAGACTGTCCGCGTCGGCAATTAATACTTTGCCGTTCTGGCTGGCGCTGACAGGCGCACCGGTTGCGGCTGCAAAATCCAGCCCCTGATGAGGACGGTTTTGTCTGAATGGATGCTGCTGCGCATAAAAAGAGCTTATCACCGGTTTTTCGACCGGTAGCAACCACTGCTGCGGCGGCTCGCTGTAACTAAAGGCCGCGCTGCTAAGCTGCAGCATTACTGCGCTGCCAGCAAACAAGCCAAAAAGCCGCCAGCGCTGCCAGGCAGATAAACCAGCAGGACGTTGAAACAGCTGCTGTAGCCGTTGCTGATAGAAGCCCTTACCCGCGTTGCCATGAATAAAGCCTGCTGAGAGACCAGACAACTGGCCAGAACGGCTTAGCTGCAAACAGCTCAGTAAGGTCTGGCCATACAGCGTTGCCAGCTCGGGTTGCTTAGCCAGCACTGCCTGATCCACCGCCAGCTCCATACTGCGGATAAATGCCTGTTCAATATGCTTCAGGGCCGGTATAAACCAGCAGGCAGCGACCAATATGCGCAATACCATCAGTTGCTGCGGATCGCGCCGCTGCAAATGCAGTAACTCATGCGTTAGCAGCAACTGGCGCTGTTGCTCTGTCAGTTGCCAGATATAGGCCGGTACCACTATGACCCTCTGCCTCCAGCCGGCCGTAAAAGGCGACACTGCGGCCTGCGTCTGGCGAAGTTCAATATTTGCTGGCAGCGCGGCCCGCTGCGCCGGGCTTAACAGGCTGGCCAGCGGCAAGGGTTCGGTCAGCGCCACCAACTGCTGTAATTTTTGCCATTGTACTTTTAGCCGCACCAGTTGCCCAAAACTTACCATTGCCAATAATAACAGCAGCAGTTCAGCCCAGTGCTGTTGAAAAAATGAGGGGGGCTGGTTAAGGGCCGGATGCGCTGGCTGAGCGTTAAGCGTTTGCATGGTAATGAACGTGTCCTGCAACAACACAGAGGGCACAACCCATTGCTGCTCCAGTTGCGGTAGCGGTAACAATGGCAGGAAACAAAGAGCCAGCAACCACCAGTAAAAAGCCGGCCATTGCTGCAGCTCAGGTATTTTTCTCAGTAAAAACGGACAGGCCCACCACAATAGTGCCGCCCAGACACTACACAACCCTAATGAAATAAGCAGTTGCTGGGCCATCTCAGTTGTCCTTGCTGGCCGCAGCCTGAGGGTCGGCAGCCGATTCCTGGGCTAACTTCTGCAGCAGCAGCTCCAGATCAGCTATTTCACTGGCATTAACCAATTTACTGTTGGCAAACATCGCCACCGGCAAGGGGCCGTTTATTTCAAACACCCGGTTAGCGAAATCCTGAACATAAGCCGCCAGGGTCGGCATTTTATCCAGCAATGCCGTGTAAGTGTTTTTATTGCAATGGATACTACAGGCAATAAATCCTTTAGCGCCCATCCGCTCCAGGGTTTTGCGGGTAGACGAATAGCCCCATCCCAGCACAGGCGCCAGCTCATCATGCAGCTCACGTGCAGTAAGCGGTTGTTTTAACCAAAGTAATTTAAGAATTTCCAGTTCTGGCGCCGTGGGCTGGTGCATAGCAAAATTGTCAGCTAATCATTAGGTGGCGCCAGAGTGCGACATTTGTCACAGCTGTGTCAAGCAAAATTTGCGACAATTGTCGCAGCTAATATAGGTGGTGTTAAAACGCTTGTCTGATCCGCAGAAACCGGGCGAAACGCGGTAAGCCGTTTTTGGTCAGACCGTTATAGCGGTAAGTCACCATAGCGCCAATGGGCGGCGGTGTCTGACGCAGTGCATCGGTTAAACCACTACCAATAGCAAAAGTTTTACCTTCTGGTGTTTTCACGACCAGCGCGCCCACCATCCCCCGATACTTGCCCTTACCCGGCCGGTAACCGATCACTTGTGCTTCACTGTCCTGATAGGTTTTCAGTTTTAGTAAATCACTGCTTCTACCGGTTTTGTATAACGCATCCTGATGATGCAGCATTAAGCCTTCGGCGCCGGCGCTTTCGAGCTCGCTAAGTTTAGCCAGAAGTGCTGCTTTATCTTTAATCCGAAACTGTGGCACTACCATTAAATAAGGGCTGTTTTGCTGCTGCACAATAGTTTGCAGTGCCTTACTACGTTCGCTAAACGTGCCTGCGGCATTGGGTAGTTCAAACAGGTAGTAACGAATTTGCTGCCATTCACTAGCTACCGCCTGCTGTTTACTGACAATACTTAAGGTATCAGCAAACTTATTGCGGCCCAGCCACAATTCACCATCTAAGGGGTGCTCAGGAAAACCGGCAATAAACCACTCTGGTGCCTCTATAATATTGCCGCCCCGGGAGATTAACTGCTTACCGTTCCAGAACGCCCGCACGCCATCGAGCTTTTCACTGACCCAATACTGCTGTACGTCAATGTTTTCCCGATACACCTCGGCCAGTAACAGATCAGGCTTAGTGGCAGCTGTAATCTGAATACTGCAGAGCGCCAGCACCAAAATTAACAATCTAATCACCATTCAGCATCCTTTTATTTAAAATTAAAAGTATAGTGAGTAACGCTGTCAGGGCAAGCGGTTAGCCAGGGGTTAATTCAGGACAGGTGTTAAATACGCCGGGCCAAGTTGGCGCATTTGCCGTTCAATCCAGACCACCCGCTCACGCAGATAAGGTGTTAACTGGCGTGGGTCGCGCTTGCGGGGGCTGGGAAGCAGTACAGCCAGGCGCGCGGCTTCATTTTTGCTCAGGTTGCGGGCTGATTTCGCAAAATAATGCTGGCTGGCGGCTTCTACACCGTAAATGCCTTTGCCAAATTCAGCAATGTTTAAATACACCTCTAAAATGCGTTTTTTGCCCCAGATAACTTCCAGGCTCACCGCCAACCCTGCCTCCATGCCTTTTCGAACCAGGCTGCGCCCTGGCCAAAGCAACAGGTTTTTCGCGGTTTGCTGGCTGATAGTACTGGCCCCTCGCAGGCTGCCACCGTCGTCTGATTGCTCAAGGGCGTCACTGATGGCAGACAAATCAACACCGAAATGCTCCGGAAAACGCTGATCTTCAGAGGCCACCATCGCCAGTGGCACATGCGCTGGCAGCTGATCAATGTTTATCCATTGCTGGCTTACCGGATAAGGGCTTTGCAGCATAAAAGAGGAGGTGGGAGGCGCAACAAACCGCAGTGTCAGCAGCAGGATCAACAACAATAGCACCATGCCCAGCACGACGCGCCACAGCACAAACCATGTCCAGCCTACAAAACCGCGTTCACCCTGAGTCATTCACTCTTTACCACCCGATGTCAGATTCCAGAAAAAAGCCGCTGTACGGCGCTGCCATTCGCAATATTCAAGCATTAAGCCTACCGTAGACTGAACTGTAAAAACAAAGATCCATACCAGCCGGCGCAGATAAGTTGATCACATTATCGTCATTAAATTTGCGCTTTTAATTCACACAGATTGGCTAGGGTAGCACTGCCGTGCAGTGAATCGGCTGTTAAATACGTTCCTTAATGCTGCTATTGTTAAACTAACTACCAAGGAAAATTTTATGCTCAATTTAAAGATCTTGCGCGGTCTTGGCATATCCACCCTGCATGTCGCCCTATTACTGAGCCCGGTGTTTGCCTTCGGCGATACTAACACCGTTCTCAGAAAAAAAGATAGCCAGACAAATATCAGTAGTCCTTCATTTAAAGTACCCGACAAATATGCTGTGCAGTTCGGACCCCGTCCGTTGTTTCTGGTTAACGATATGGACCCAAGCCCGCTGAAGGAGCGCCTGCAAAGCTGTAATACCGGCCGTAAGCTAAAAAAGACCCTGTTTTCCATTGGTCATCGGGGTGCGCCGCTGCAGTTCCCGGAGCACACCAGAGAGTCTTACGAAGCAGCAGCCCGAATGGGCGCGGGTATCATGGAGTGTGATGTTACCTTTACCAAAGACACCGAGCTGGTTTGCCGCCATTCCCAGTGCGACCTGCACACCACCACCAACATTCTGGCGATACCGGAGCTGGCAGCAAAATGCAGCCAGCCATTTACCCCGGCAGACCCTGCCAACGGTACGCCGGCAACCGCCAGATGCTGCACCAGTGACCTGACGTTGGCCGAGTTTAAAATGTTAAAGGGTAAAATGGATGCCTTTAACCCTCAGGCGACCACTGCAGCAGAATACATGCAAGGCACCCCGCCCTGGCGCACCGATCTGTATGCCAACACCGGCACCCTGCTTACCCATGCAGAAAGTATTACCTTGTTTAAACAACTGGGCGTTAAATTTACCCCGGAATTAAAAGCGGCAGAGGTGGCCATGCCGTATCAGGGCACCTATAGCCAGGCTGACTATGCCCAGCAGCTTATCGATGAGTATCGTGCCGCCGGTATAAAACCGCAAGACATCTGGCCGCAGTCATTCGATATCGCCGATATTCGTTACTGGATAGCCAACGAGCCTGCATACGGCCAGCAAGCTGTGTATCTGGATGATGCAAATACGCCTTTCGATCTACCTTCAGCGACAGAACTGCAAGGTTACGCCGCTGAAAATATCAATATTGTGGCACCGCCGATGTGGGCGCTACTGGAGCTGGATGAAGACAACCATATTGTACCCTCTGTTTATGCCCGTCACGCTAAAGACGCCGGGCTGGACATTATCGCCTGGTCGTTTGAGCGCTCCGGGCCGCTGCAGAATGGTGGTGGCTGGTATTATCAAACGGTCAACCCGGTTATTAATAACGATGGCGACATGCTGGACGTGCTGCACGTTATGGCGCAAGACGTCGGCGTAATAGGGGTATTCTCCGACTGGCCAGCCAGTGTCAGCTACTACGCAAACTGCATGGGCTTGCCCTGACCAGAGTGCGGTTAACGGCTACCCATTATGGGCAGCCGGAGTGGCGTTATCAGGCAGAGGCAGCAATCAAGGCTTGCTGTAAATCAGCCAGTAAGTCATCAATATGCTCAATGCCAATAGATAAACGCACCATATCAGCCGATACCCCTGCCGCAGCTAATTCTGTATCGTTTAGCTGGCGGTGGGTTGTTGCAGCAGGAATAGCAGCACAACTTTTAGCATCACCAATATTGACCAGCCGCAGGATAAGCTGCAATGCATCGTAAAAGCGGGCTGCTGCTTCCCGACCGCCATTAATGCCAAAGCTAAGAATACCCGATGCCTGCCCCTGCATGTATTTTTGCGCTAAAGCGTGGTCTTTATGCTGCGGCAAAGCAGCATATTTCACCCAGCCAATTTGGGGTTGCTGCTCAAGCCAACTGGCCACCGCCAGAGTGTTTTGATTAACGCGCTCAATACGTAAAGCCAGTGTTTCCAGACCCTGCAATAAGTTCCAGGCAGCCTGGGCACTTAACGCCGCCCCCATATTACGCAGCGGCACTACCCTGGCGCGGGCAATAAAGGCAGCATCGCCAACATCGCGGGTGTAACTAACCCCATGGTAAGAAATATCCGGCTCGTTTAATAACGGAAAACGTTTAGCATGTTCAGCCCAGGGAAATTTGCCGGAATCGACAATCAGGCCACCTATCGTAGTGCCATGGCCGCCAATGTACTTGGTCGCCGAATGCACTACTATGTCGGCCCCATGCTCAATAGGCCGCCACAAAAATGGCGTAGCAACAGTGTTATCAACAATTAAAGGTAAGCCATGGCGGTGTGCCAGTTCCGCCAGTTTTTCAATATCAACAATACTGCCAGAGGGGTTACCAATGCTTTCGCAGTATACGGCTCTGGTGCGCGCATCAATCAATTGCTCTATAGCATGGTAGTCGTCTTTATTCGCAAAGCGCACTTCAATGCCCTGGCGTGGAAAAGTATGCGCGAATAAGTTATAAGTGCCACCATAAAGCTCATTAATTGAAATAATATTATCGCCGGTTTCTGCAATAGTTTGAATGGCATAGGTAATAGCCGCCATGCCGGATGCCACTGCCAGTGCACCAATACCGCCTTCCAGCGCCGCTATGCGCTGCTCCAGCACCTCACAAGTAGGGTTCATGATGCGGGAATAGATATTGCCAGTCACTTTTAAATCAAACAAGTCTGCCGCATGCTGGGCACTGTCAAAGCTAAACGAACTGGTTTGGTGAATAGGTACGGCTACCGAATGCTGATTATCGGGCTGGTAGCCATGATGTAGTGCTATCGTTTCTCTTTTCATCGCCAATCTTCCAGAATAAATAGACTTTCATCAAAGCATAGCCTTGATAATATGTCAATCTACACATCTGGACGTCTAAAAACAGAGTTGCAGATAACCAGTGCGGCAACTTATTGCAGACAAGGTTATTGCTTGGTTAAAAGCCAGGCGACTTCTGTGGCCTGGCATTTTTTCTTTAAGCCACCGGGCACTTCACATTGCTCCAGGCAGTTAAGTTGATATGCATTGCTATAGAGCTTATGCATTTCAGCGCTATCGACTGAAAAAGGTGGCCCTGCCAGCTGCGCTTGATCATATTCAAAGCAAATAACCAGTTGCGGCGCAGCCTGGCTGATGGTTACCAGGTGCTGGGCATAGCGTTGGCGCATAGTATCTGGCAACGCCACCAGCGCGGCCCGGTCATATATAGCGGCAACCGGGCCTAAGGTGTCTTCTGACAATTCAAAAATATCGCCAACAAATACTTCAAGCATACCTGCACTGTAATGCTGTAATTTACCAACTGAGTTAATGCTCGGTGTTAGCCCCAGCTCAGCAAAGAGTTCTTTTACCGCAACTTCGCTGAGCTCCGCGCCAACTACCCGATAACCTCGGGCCAACAGCCAGTGACTATCCAGGCTTTTACCACAAAGGGGCAGAAACACCCGTGCTCCAGGTGTCATTGATAGTTGGTTGAAATGGTTTAGCAGCAACGGATTAGCTGCTGCCTGATGAAAGGCGATTTCTCGTTTCTGCCATTTTTGTTGCCAAAACTCCGGGTCCACATACCCTCCTGTTATTCACCAAACCGCTGAGGTTTGGCTGACTGATATTTCTGCTTTGAACCTATGCTAACCCCAAAACAGTGACACCGCTGCTTTTTATTTGCTGGCCTGCTCATGGATGGCATGGATGACAGCAAAATCGGTACCTTAATGCTCAGGAATATTGGTCGAAAACCTGCTGCCCGGTAAGCATCTTAGTTTCTTCTGCAAAAGAGTAGAACGCAGGCTTTTGGTCAATAAATATTTGCTCTGTCAGTTTCCAGTGGTCAGCATTATCAAATAGCCCTGCAGGAATAGCGTAATGGCCCTCTTTTTTCAGGCGATAAAACAAATGCGTGCCACAGTGCTGACAAAAACCCCGTTCTGCCCACTCTGAAGAATTAAACGTCGTTATTTGCTCCACCCCTGTAAACTCCACTTCAGTGCCGCACTCGACCGCAAGCAAAGGCCCTCCGCCCCATTTTCGGCACATTGCGCAGTGGCACACCCCAATATTATTGTTTTTTGTAGCCGCTTTAACACTAACCGCCCCGCAAAGACAGCTGCCACGATGCTCTGTTCTGGATGCCATAATTTCCTCCTCGATGTAGATAACGCTTTGCCTGTATGGCAGTGACGACACTAAGTAAGGACATTATAGGACAGAGCGGCAGTAGCGATTAATAAAGGACACAGCGTAGTGAGGTTGCAGCTAATGGGTAGCATTTAGCTGTTTTAGCTCCGCCCCTCAAGAATGGAACTTTTAGTTGACGATTGTTTATTTTTTGTTGAATATATGAAACTTAAAATGAATTCACTCTATTAAGCTCAAAAGGAAAGATTTATGACATTGGACGTTACCTATAGTAAAAGTAGACGCCTGCTTACTGTAAAACTCACCCAATCCGGCAAGCCCGAAGAAATTATTAAGATGGAAGCGCATTCCGGGGGGTGGGATGGATACAAGCCTCTGCCAAGAGGGAAATGGTTAATCGTAGAAAACCCTACCGGCAATCGACATTATTTTGGCTTGTTTTATCAGGACGGACGTGTAAACGATCAGTTCAAGCATGATGATGCCTGGCGCGATGGTATCCGGTTTGGTTTTCATGACGCCGTCGGCAGCCATGGTTGTGTCATGGCCAAAGCAGCACCGGGTCAATCAGTTTTTGACGCACACAAAAACTGGCAGCGTATCCAAGAGCTCATACGTACTAAACGTCCAAGAAAAGTAGTGAGCTACCAAAACAACGAAAATCCCAAAGTGAACGATAATACGAAATACCACGTTTCCAGCTATGGTAATTTGAACGTTGTTGAATAAGAGGCCGTTATGACATTTATTGCACCACGTGTTAGTTTTGCCATGCTGGCGGTACTAACACTGTTTACTGCATTTGCTACTAAAGTGCTGGCCGCAGACACTATTAACCTTGAAGTAGCATCATCCTGGGGCGAGCCGGAATTCAGCCAGTACACAGCGCTGAACCAAACCAATGAATGGCGCTACTCGCGCAACAATGCCACTTTAATTATCACTAAAGCACAGTGCCCACAGTGTAAAGCCATATCGCAGCAGGATATTGCGGAGCATAACCAAACAGATGCCACCGCCGTTATGCTGGAGCACAAAGCTGGCCCCGCTATGCTGCGCTTAAGCAGCAGCCGGAAAGGACAACTACTGCGCACCTTTCAGCTAAATAGCGCCGGTATGCACTATCAGTTTCAGTTGGGTATAAATAACACTATGCCGTTGGCAGAAAGCTTTGCCTTGGAACAAGAGTTTTTGGCCATGATTAACGGCTTTACAGCGGAGTAAGCTGGGTTATTGGCGAAAAGCAGTAGCGAATATGGGCGGAGCTCCTAGCAAATTTTCTGCCATCAGATTAATTAGCTGCGCCTCCCTTTTTCAAAAATCAATGTCACTGACTCTATTGATTCCTATTGATTCGCGTTAGCGCGTCCAGCCCGCAGGGCGATTTTACCTTGCTTTATTAAATACTTACGCACGAGTGCCACCATAATAGAGATGGTCAACACAGTATGCACTGCCTTTTATCTGCTTGATGTCACAGCCTGACCATATGCATGATTCATTGCTAAGGCCACCGCGATTTTGAATCATTTGTTCTTTTATAAGTGACTCACTGTCAAATGTTTCCCAGTTTTCAGATGAGGGAATTTTTACTGCATAGCAGGTTTGATATTTATCCCACTCATCTACTTTGTATAACAGCTTGCAATCGGGGCATTGCATTAACAAAACCCAATTGCCAACATCTAATTGGTCAAGCTTTGATTTAAAATCAGAGTGAATGTTGCTGATATCAATTAAAGAGGGTTGTTCTTTGCAATTGCACATAGCTTCCCTAGACATTTAACAGCTTTTTCAAAGGATCTGAACCCGCGAGTTGCACTGCGACGATCCCGCACGTTCCAAAATTTCATCCAGTCTATTGCGCAAATTGAATATAAATCAAGCAGTTTTATTCTGTAGCAAGTTCTGGCGTGCAGCGCCTGGCATTAATCAGCCTTAACAACTCTACCGTCGCCGTTGCATCATCCAATGCGCGGTGGTGGTTGGTGAGTTTTATATCGAAGTGCTGGCATAGGTTACCCAGGCTGTAGGAGGTAAGGCCGGGGTAGTAGCGGCGCATATTAACTACGGTGCAAAGCTGCGGCATGGCGAACGGCATCTCCAGCCGGGTGAATTCGGCCCGGATAAAGCTGTAATCAAATTTAGCGTTATGGGCGACAAATACTGCGCCTTGCAAGAATTCACTTAGCTTGCCGGCAATATCAGCAAATGTTGGTGCATTACTTACCATGGCGCTGCTAATGCCGGTTAAGCGGGTAATAAACGACGGAATATAACGCTGCGGGTTTATTAAGGTACTAAAAGTATCGAGTACCTCGCCGGCCTGCACTTTTACCGCGCCAATTTCGATTACCCTGTCGTTGCCTGCCTTACCGCCGGTGGTTTCGACATCCAGCACCACATAAACCCGGTTCGGGTCGACTATCCACTGCAGTTTTTCAATGCGGGCGTTAAAGCCGGCATTGCTAAGGGCTAATAGCCGGGCGAGCTGGTGGCGCTGAATTTTATCGCCGGGGGCTTTTACTTCAATAAACTCAAGCTGCTGGTCTTTAATCAGCAATAAGTCGGGGTAGCCGCTAGAGTGGCGCTGAAAATCCTGCGCCATGGCTCGCAGGATTGGCGAGAGCGCACTGCTGCCATCGGCGCTTTGCGGTGCAAACTGAATTAGTGGCAATAACTGCTCGGCTAAATCGCTGTGCCAATAAAACAGATTATTGGCTTTGCCATAGTGGGCGGTAATAGCCGCCAGTAGCTTACCGGTAGCATTGGGGGCAGTGAGCTGCTGAAGTTTCTGCTCTATTTCAGTACTAAATTGCTGATAAAAGCCGCCGCTGGTTAAGTTGCGGGGCCGGCGTTCAAACGGGTTATGCAAGGCGCTGTGCTCGTGCTCAAATAGCTCATGCCAGAACCAGAGGCCAAATAGCGCCAGCCATAGGTTATTTTCGCAGTGAAACACCGTATAACCCTGCTCGCGGTAATGGGCCATTAAACCCTGCTCGGCCTGGCCCAGATACAACTCGTCTACCCCGACGACGGGCGCGTCGTGCAATAACCGGGTAAGTTGTGAGCGCTGGATACCCCCTGCGGCGTTAAACTTGCGCTGGTAAAAATCTTCAGCAAACAGCCATTCTTCATCGCAGCTGGGGTCGGTCAGCAGTTGCGTTAAATACTGCTGGCACTGTTGGTGATCCCCTTGTGCATAATAAAGCCGTACCAGACGCTCGCTGGCTGGAAAGCCATTGCTTAGCTGGTAAAAGCTAATCGCCAAATCATTAAGCTTATAGTGCTCGGCCAGTTTCCCCAGCTGATAGCAGCGCTCGCTACGCTTGAGTTGCAACGCCTGATCTTCGCCGCCGCTATCTGTAGCTACAGGCCAGCTGTTTACTTCGCTAAGCCACTGGCGTAAAGCGGGTTCGGCGCTATCTGGCTGTTTTTTTAGCTGCTTGCCAAGCTCCTGAATTGCCGGTTTGGCTTTGGCCAGCTGATAAGCCAATAGCGCTTGAGGGGCTTCGGTAAAGCGTGGCTGAAACTGCTGTTTAAACTGGCCACTTTGTCTGATCCCTAAATCGCGTAAGGTAAATAGCGATAAGTTGGCTTCAATCCGGCCAAAATACAGGAAATACAGGTAATTTAAGGCGTCCTGCCGCTTTAGCACGACATAGCGCTGCGGCAGTTTATCGATAAGCAGCAGCCAGTTAACCGGCAGTTTTAATGCGGCGCCCAGTAACAGCGGCTTAGTCTGGCTTTTTTTAACTGCCGAATCAGCTGCGTATTGCGCCCATTGTTCCGCTGGCAGTTGGTTTTTGGCCAGCTGCAGCAGCTGCCACAGGGTGTCTTTGGTTAACCGCAGCCAGAAATCCGCTAAATCATGCTGGGTTAGCGGCGCCACAAAGCCTGCTGCGCTTAGCTGGTCCAGTACCGGCCCGCTTGCGCCAATCTCGGTGTAGTTTAGCTCGGCCTCGCTAAATACCTGGCCTTTACGGTTAAGCATACGCACCAGCAGCTGCTGGCCAGGTTCGCTCAGGGCAGTAAAGTCGTCGATAAAAGCGCGGCTGTCGCGGGTTAACACCGGCTGATAATGCCGGCTGACAAACTGCAGTAATTCGTTAAAGTGCTGCAGGTAATAACCGCTGTCGAGTTCAGGTTGGGCCATCTTGTTACTCAGGTTAAATTCAGGCGACTACTCTAGCCTGTTGCAGCCGCTGTTGGCTAACACTTCATGCCAATGGTAAGCTGCTGGCCAACGTTAAAGCTAATTTCAAGGAACCGTGCTTTATGGGTAATTTACTGACCATTCTGGTTATATTATTTGTCAGTCTGTTTGTAATAGTGACCCTGGTCGAGAAATTTGGCAAAAAAGCTGAAGATCAGGATCTCAGCAAATACTCACGCTGGATTTACCCGCTGATGGCAGTAATGCTGGTCGCTTACCTGATTAAATACTTTTTTATGTCTTAGCGGTTATTACTTCAGCCTTCGCCAGCCACGCCAGCTGCCTTTGTGTTGCCCGCCCGGCGCTGTTGCCACTGCATTACCGTTACCAGCAAGGCCGGTAAAAAGGTCAGCGCGATAATGGTAGAACAGAGCAAACCGGTCAGTACGATAATACCCACGCCACGGTACAGTTCAGTACCAGCCCCGGGAATCAAGACCAGCGGCGCCAGACCAAAAATAGTAGTGGTGGTCGACATTAATATCGGCCGCAAGCGGGTGGCTACTGCTGCGGTTACTGCTTCTATAACATTACAATCGGCTTGCTGCAGGTTCTTACGACTTTGATCGACAATTAAAATCGGGTTATTGACCACGGTGCCCAACAGAATTAAAAAGCCCAGCATGGTTATCATATCAAACGGCTGGGAAATACCCGGCAAGCCAACCAGATTAAGCAGATCGCCCAGGCCATTTATCAGCGCCAATCCTACCAGACCGCCCGCCAGCCCCAGCGGCACCGTTGCCAGAATAAACAGCGGATAGCCCCAGTGGGTAAAAATAGCGACCAGTAGTAAATAAATCAGAATAACGGCAATGGCAAAGTTGCCGCCCAGTGCCGCTTTGGTGGCATCGAGCTGATCAGCCGCCCCGGTGATACTCAGGTTAACCCCTGAGGCGACATCGCCGGCCCTTTGTAACTCTGGCACCAGCTCATCCTGCACCCGGGCCACTGCGGTTTCCAGGGCAACATCACGCGGCGGAATAATGTACAAGGTTACGGTTCGCCGGCCATCAACCCGGCGTAAACTGGCACTGTCGGCAACTTCGACTAAATCAGCCAGCGCGTTTAACGGCAGCACCGCCCCCTGAGGAGTTTGTACCGGCGCCTGGGCCAGTTGTTCCAGCTTCTGGTTAGTACCGGCGCCACTGAACAGAAAAATGTCTACCTTATCATCCAGCATAAAGAATTCATCGACAAAGGCGCCGTCACTTAGCGCCGCCACGGCAAAACCAAAATCGTCGGCGCTAATACCCAGTTCAGCCAGCCTGGCCCAGCGCGGCCGGATTTCAATTAACGGCTGGTCCAGCGACAGCGACGAGGGGTCAGAATTTAACTGCGGATTATCGAACAACTGCTCTGCGGCCAGATAAGCCGCTTCTGCTGTCTGATATAAATCGGCCAGCTCAGGGCCGGAAATATCCAGCGCCACCGCCCGGGTGCCCCCATCGTTACTGGAAATAATTGAGCCCCGGGCCGAGAATGCCCGCATACCCGGATATTGCCGGAACATGCTGGTAAGGGCATTCATCATGGGCTCGATATCCTCACCCCGGGTCGGTTCACTGAGTACCCAAATTCGCCCGACTGAGACGCTCAATGAATAATACTGCAATGACGGCAGCATAGTTTCACCGGAGGCAAACAGCTCAGGATCGGCATCTACGGCATCATTCAGTACGGCTTTTATCTCGTCGGCAATAACGCTCATTTCTGATAAGTTATAGCCGGGCGGCGCTATCATCTGGGAAAACGCTTTCGGCTCTTCCCCTTCCGGCAGGTATTCGGCGGGTGGCAGTAGGATCCAGCCGGCGCCCACGGTTAACGCCAGGGTGATAACTAACGTCAGCAGACGGCTTTTAGCGCTACTGACCAGCCTGGTGACCCCACGCAGCAACCTGCCGGGTTTATCATCATGTTCTGTGTGCGCAACCCCGGAGCCAAAACCCAGCCGGGCGATGGCGGCCGGTACCACAAACACCGCCACCAGCATCGAGGCAATAATGGCCGACGCAATGGCAATGGCGATATCAGAATACAGCTGGCCGGCTTCCTGCTCGACAAATAATATTGGTGCAAACACCAGCACTGTGGTCATGGTAGAGGCGAGTACCGCCGGCCACACTTCCTGCACCCCGTTAATCGCTGCTTCTAAGCGTTTTAAGCCGTTGCGCCTGGCCTGTTCAATGCTTTCCAGCACCACTATGGTGTTGTCGACCGTCATACCGATGGCAAAGGCAATACCCGCCAGAGAAATAACATTAATGGTGCGGTTAAACAGCAACAAGCCTAAAAAGGCGGCAATGGTACAGATAGGCACGCCAATAACGGCCACCAGAGTGGCGCGGGATGAGCGCAGAAACAGGTACATGACCAGGGTTGCCAGAACGGCGCCGAGGCCAAGGTTGGTCCAGACGTTGGTTATCGAGCTTTGCACATAACGCACATCATCGCTGACCAGCTTTAACTGCAGGCCGTTTGCTGCCAGCATGTCCTGATTTATCCGCTCCACTTCCGGTAGCATAGCGTTTTTAATGTCAATAACATTAGAGCCGCTCTCCCGACGGACCGACAAACTGAGAGTACGTTCACCGTCAGAAAACGACATGTCCCGCACTTCGAAATGATCCAGTTTAATTTCAGCAACATCTTTTAATACAACCTGGCTGTCGCCACGCTGCAGTATTATCAGGTTTTCCAGCTCGCTCAGATCGTTAAAGCGCCCTACCATCCGCAATAAATAACGTCGCTTGCCACTATCAATATCGCCGGCAGAGGCATCAGTATTGCGGTTACGAATGGCCTGCCGCACATCGGTCATGCTGATGCCGCGCTGTGCCAACCGGGCCGGGTCAACCAAAATCTGCACCTGCCGGGGCGCACCGCCACTAACCCCGATTTCTGACACCCCCTGCACCCGCTCCATCCGCGGCCGCACGTAATCTTCAGCGTAATCCCGCACCATATCCATATCCAGCCCCAATGGGTTGCCTGGCAAAGGCATTAAGCGGAAATACATAAAAGCATTACTGGAAAAAGAGCTGCTGAACAGCCGGGGTTGATCGACATTCTCCGGATAGGCATTAACCTGGCTCAGCGCATTACTGACCCGGATCAGTGCTTCGTTGATATCAACGCCAAAAGGAAATTCCAGCTCGATGGTTGCCGAGCCGGTTTCGGCCAGCGAGATCATCCTTTTCAGATTCGGCAGGTTACGCAGGTAGCGTTCCTGTTCAATCAGGATCTCTTTTTCAATATCCTGCGGCGTGGCCCCCGGCCAGCCGGTTACCACACTGATGGTACGCACTTCTAAATCCGGGATCATTTGCACCGGAATGCGCATGGCGGCGGCAATGCCCAGTACCGCAATAATTAATACCACTACGGCTAAAATGGTGCCGCGACGGATACCTGCTGCCAGCATAACTGCTCCTTAGTCCTGATCCCGGGTAACTTTTACCGGCTGGCCGTCACGCAGGGTTTCATTGCCCCGGATAACCACTGCCTCGTCCTCTGCCAGGCCATCGCGTACTTCCACGCCTTCACCACTGCGCCGGCCCAGCTTAACTAAGCGGCGTTGGGCGGTATCGTCCTTTACAGTAAATACACTGAAGGTGCCATCCGGGTGGCGTAATATAGCATCGGCCGGCACCACCACGTTGTTCTCGCCCCGGGTCGCCATATTAAAGGTGGCACTGGCTGATGTTCCTGGCAGCAGCTGCAGTTGTTCATGATCCTGCAGTTGCAGCCGCACCAGAAAACTGCGGGCAGCTGCATCAATAACCGGTACGGTGGCGATGATTTTGGCACTAAGTTCAGTGTCAGGCTGCATATCGCTGCGCACCTTAATTTGTTGTAATTGGTTCAGGGTCTGAAAATGCTCTTGCGGCATCTGGATATCTAAATACAGCGGGCTTAGTGCCACCAGCTCAAGCACCGGTGTCGCCAGGTTAACCCATTCACCGGCATCGGTCAGTTTTGCGGCAATAACGCCGGCAAAGGGGGCAATCAGCTTGTGCCGGGCCAGTATTTCCTGTTGCTGAGCCAACGCAGCCTCAGCCTGCTGATGTTGCGCAGCTGCCTGAGCCATATTGGCCTGGCGCAGTTGCAGCTCAGTTTGCGGGAATAGTTGCTCGGTGGTTAACTGCTCGGCCTCGGTTACCAGGCGTTGGGTTTCTGCCAGCTCTGCCGCTGTGACCTGGCTGGCCGCCTGTAGCTGTTTCAGTTGCTGGCTGGCCAACGCCGGGTCCAGCTCCAGTAACACCTGACCGGCGGTCACTTTGTCGCCGGCATCAACCAGCACCCGGGACACCAGACCATCGGTTCTGGCCGACAACCGGGCATGCTGCCGGGCAGTAAGGGTGCCAGTCAGGCTAAGCTGCTGGCCAACGCGTTGCTCAGAAGGCATAGCCACCCGCACTGGCACCGGCTCTTTGTTATCCTGAGCCTGCGCCGGCATTAGGGCCGCAGCTGACAGCACGGTGAGAGTCAAAAACGGTAGCCGGATAAGGCGGCAGCAAGCGACTATCCAATTTCGCATAAGGCATCCTTCGCTAAATAAGAACTGTTCTTGTTAAGCTACAGAGTATGGCGCAAAGCTGGCATCAGATCACTTTTTTATTGCCAGCTAAGCGGGTTTAAGCGGTAAAACAGGCTTAATTGCTGATAAAGATCGGGATATTGCGCCTGTAACTGCGCAGGCTGCTCAAAGAACACTTCGGAAATAACAGCAAAGAATTCGGCCGGGTTGGTCGCGCCATAGCCGTCGAGTAAACCGCGTACACCACTCGCCGTTTGTTGCTGCAGCTGGCCAAATGCCTGCTGCATCACTGCCGACCATTGCTGATAGTCACTGCTGCGGCTAAGCAGGGGGGCGCCGGTGGCCAGGCCTTTTTCCTGATCCAGCTGATGGGCAAATTCATGAATAACCACATTGCGGCCGTCGTTTGGCTGTGCCGCGCCCTGCACGGCATCGTGCCAGCTCAGCACCACTTTGCCCTGGCCCCAGGACTCACCGCTGAGCACCCGGCGCTGCTCACTTACCACCCCCGCTGCATCAGGGGCGGCGCCATGGACAATAAACGCAGCTGGATAAATTAAAATCTGCTGCAGCTTCGGGTAATAGTAGTCTGGCCGATTAAGCAGTAACAAGCAGGCCTGGGCGGCAATAGTGACCCGCATTTCATCGGTTACCGTAACACCGTCACAGCCAATAAAGGTTTTCTCGGCGATAAACACCTGGATATGCTTCTTCAGTTGCAATTGCAAATCGGCAGGCAGTGCCCGGAAGTATGGCATTCGTTGTCGCAGAATGCGCCGCCACTGCGCAGGGAATGGCTGTGCCGTTATCTGGCGGCGCCGGTAACGACGCCACGGTTGCTGCCCCAGGACAGCGCCGATTATCAGACCGCCCAGCAGTAGTACAATAAGGGTTGGCAATGTGGGGGTTCCTTCGCTTATGCTTAAGCCACTATGGCAGAATAACGGAACTGTTTGAATGGGGCTGCGTCTTAACCAATTCAAGCGGCGCTGGCCGCCCAACCGGAGTAGCTATGTTTAATTTGTTTAAAAACTTACTGGAAAAATCAAATTCTGACTGGCAAGGCAGTGGTAATACCCACCAGCAATGGCGCGATGCCGGGTTAACTGAGCAACAGTATCTGGCCGTGGTGTTAATGTTGCAGTTGTCACATGCCGACTTCAGTTCTGAGCAACAGGAACATGATGTGGTGATGCAATATCTGCAAACCGAGTTCGGCCTGACAGCGACGACAGCTGAACCGGTATTTGCTGCAGCCCTGGCCCAGGCAGGCGATGCCACCTGTCTGCATGGTTTTACCAGTAAACTTAAAGACTTGCCCTATGCAGAGCGGTTGGCATTGCTCGACCAACTCTGGAAAGTTGCGTTTGCGGACGGTGAGCTGGAGCCCAATGAAGAGGCGATGCTGCGGAAAATTGCCGATTTGTTGTTTATCCGGCACGGCGATTACATTCAGAGTAAGTTAGCGGTACAGCCAGCGAACTAAGCAAAAGCGCAGCAGGCTTTTACCGCAATTATTTTTCGTCCTTGCGGATAACCTCGCCTTCAATTACCCGGCTGTCGCGGTCGTGCTGCCGGTACCTGCCGTGCTGGCCGTTTTGTTGCTGCTCTGCCTGGCCGGCGTGCTGGCGCGCTGCTTCAGCAAAACGGCGCATTTTTTTGCGGTACCGGTAGACCACTACAGGGATAACCAGCCAGCTAAGCAGCAACATAAATAATAATATGGCTGCGGCAACCACCAGCATAAAGCCTAACACTATCCAGGCCAGCAGGCGCTGTAGCAGGTTGCCACGCTGACGCTGGGAAAACTGTTGCTGCCAGGCTGCAGCCTGCTGACGAAACGAAGAATTAAACATAGCCACTCCAAAAAAACCGGCACCATAATAAAGCATATCGCCCGGGCTGTCGCCCGCAGTACCGACAAATCGCCGCCGGGCAGCTTTCTGCCCAGCTGCGCCTTTAGGCACAGGCCAGGCTATTTGGTTCAATACCTGCTGCCTGGCGTTGCCTGCATCCGTGCCGGTTACTCGGCTTTGTTACTCTGCTTTGTTGCTCAGCGCCCAGCCAACAATCTGACCCCAGCCAGGCTCCTTACCGTACATTTGCATACCTCGCAGGAATATCCGGCCGGCAAGCCGGCGCATCCACCATAAGGCTGCCACTAATAACAATAACGACAACGCAGGCTGCCACCAGGGTAACTCAACCATGGCCATTTTAACCGGCATGGCGGCAAACGAGGTTAATGGCAGCCAGCTTAAAATGGTCATGGCGGTACCGGTCGGGCTGTCAATCACCAGATAGGTAAACAGCATCGGCAGCCAGGTAATCATCATTACTGCCCCTTTGCCACTGGTGTTGGGGTCGTCAATTGACGCAGCAATGGCGCCCATAAAGCAGGCGCTGAGCAATACGCCCAGTAACGCGAAAGGCACCAGCCAGGCCAGCACGCCCCAGTTTACCCAACTGAGGTTTACCCCGTTATCCCGTACCACCACGCTGACGACAATAAACACCAGCAGCATCACCAGCGCTGACGTCACCATCGCTTTCATTGCACTCAAACTGTGGCCCAGCACCTTGCCGTCCATCCATTGTTGTGGGGTAACGATGGCATAGAGTTGCTCCGTGACCCGCTGCTGCTTTTCGCCGGTAATACTGAGCAGCACCTGCCCAAACGCCGTACTCAGACCAATAAACAGTAAAATCAGCACCCCCAGCGCAATCATTTTCTCCGGGGTGTCTTTGCCCTTAAAGTCTTCGTCCAGATAAACATATTCAAGCGCCAGTGGTTGTTGCAGCCGGGTAAGCTGAGCCGGTGTTAACTGCAGCTCAGTCGCGTATTGCTGGCGGAAATAGTTATTAAGCTCGGTCTCCAGTTGCTGTTGCCACTTTTTTGCGGCCAGAGTATGCAGCACTACGCCCGGCTCAGCAGCCGTCGCCGGGCTGACCGTGACCACCCCGTGCCAGCTTTCCCCGTCTTTTAACTGCGCCAGTTGCTCTTCCAGCGCTATGGTCGGCCGTTGAAACTGAAACTGCTCCGTATTGCTGATACTGAACTCTGCCGGCACCGCTATCCGGTATACCTTGCGGCTTTCATCGGTAAAAAAGCTCCAGAGGGCGACAGCAGCCATCACTGCCATCATTAATAAATACGAGATAAGCTGCTGCTTCCATTTAAAGAACCGCAGAAACTCCCATTTCGCTACAATTATACTTTGCCGTGAAATCATGCCTGCTCCCTCAGCTGGTGCTCTGCCATTGCCATTAAATATAACTGATGTAAGTCGGCGCTTTGCATTTCTACCTGAGTCAGCTCCAGCTCATTAACCAGTCGCTTTAACGTGGCAGAAACACTTTGCTCTGCACTCAGGCGCAGCACAAAGCGGTTGGCAGTTAGAAGTTCGATATCAAGCTCTGGCAGCCACTGTCGTAATTGCTCAGCAGTTACCGGCCCGGCGCAACTGATATGGATCTGGCGCTGCGGCCCGGCCTGCTGCTGGATATCAGCCAGGGTGCCACTGAGGATCGCTTTGCCCTGCGCCATCAGCAGCATACGATCCGCTAGCTTCTCGACCATTGCCATTTGATGGGCACTTAAAATAACAGTCATGCCGCGAGCTTTTAACGCTTTAAGAAAAGTGACAACTTTTTCCTGATTGATCGGGTCGAGGCCGGAAAAAGGCTCATCCAGAATAACCAATGCCGGCTGATGCAGCACAGCGGCAATCAGCTGTACTTTTTGCTGATTCCCCTTCGACAATTGCTTTAAATCTTCCTGGCGACGGTCGGTCAGCTCAAACACGTCCAGCCAGTGCGCCATTTCCTTTAACGCGTGTTGTTTACTCAGGCCATGTAATTGTGCCAGATACAGCAGGTTTTTCTCGATACTCTTGTCTGGATACAAGCCCCGGTCTTCCGGCAAATACCCTAGCAAACGCCGGGGTACATGATCATAATGCTGGTCCTGATGGCTTACCAGAATACTGCCACTGTCGGGCCGGGTCATGCCCACCAGCATCCGGATAATGGAGGATTTACCTGCGCCATTGGGCCCGAGCAGGGCAAAAATATCCCCTGAATTTATCTGAAAGCTTACCTGGCGCACTGCGGCAACCGGGCCGTAATCTTTGCTGATCGCGGTCACAATTAACTGCATACTTTGCTCGCTACATGATGGTCATATCGCTAAATTAGCACTGTTGCGCCGTGCCAGCTAACAACAAATTGTTAGTAAATATGTAAGAGGTTGTTGAAGTTTTATCACCAGCTTAACTATTATCCGCCACCAATGCAGAATCTATTTGTCGCTAAGCCAAGACCTTGCTATGGTTATTTACATTCCCCGAAAAGCTTGCAGGTATTATGAAGTTAGCTTTATTCGTCAGCGGACTAGCTATAGCTTTGGCACTGCAATCATGCCTGCTTAACGCTGCCAGTTTAACGATTAATCTTAGCAACCAGCAACAACAGCCGCTGGCTGATGCTGTGGTGGAGTTACGGTCATTAACTAATCCCGAGCTTAAACCGCAACGCATTCAGGTCGCTCAGCAAGCATTGACCTTTGTTCCTTTTGTCAGCGCCGTTCCTGCCGGCAGTGTGGTGGAGTTTCCCAATCTCGATAAGACCCGCCATCATGTCTACTCTTTCTCACCGGCCAAACAGTTTGAAATTCAGTTGTACGCCGACAAACCTGAAGCGCCAATCACCTTCGATACCCCCGGCATTATTGCCCTTGGCTGCAATATTCATGATTACATGCAGGCCTATATTTACGTCAGTGAAAGTAACCTGGTTGCGGTAAGTGACGATGTCGGCCAGCTGAAGTGGCCTGATATAGCGCCTGGCGAGTATCAGCTTTATATCTGGCACCCCTGGCAGCTGGCTGACCGCGAACCGACGACTTTAGATGTAGTGATGCCGGTACAGACAGCAGCTTATACCCTTGCGGTGGATCTATCGCAGCAGAAGCCACAGGCGCCACAACGTGGTTTTGGCAGCAGCTGAATGTTTAATTCGCTGCGTAGTAAATGGATTAGCTTACTGATTGTCTTGCTCAGCCTGCTGATGCTACTTACCGGCTATGCGACATTAAAATCGATGCGGGCCAACTCGATGCAACAAGCTGAGTTGTCACTGGACGTTGCCAGCAAGGTATTTCAGCAGGCACTGGATAGCCGTGCTGCCCAGTTAACCAACAGTGTCAGCTTGCTGGCAGCCGACTTTGGCTTTCGCCAGGCTATTGCCACTGCCGAGCAGGCGACTATTGAATCAGTGCTGCAAAATCACGGCAGCCGGATCAACGCGCAGCTGGCCTTATTATTAACCCCTCAGGGTGAATTGCTGGCCAGCAGTGAGCCAATAGATGCCAGCGACATTCACCAGCTACTGCCTGCCACCCAGGGTTCGGATGCTGCGACTGATATTTTGCTGATTGATGGCCAGGCCTATCAGTTGGTGTTGGTACCCGTCCGCGCTCCGGTGATTATTGCCTGGGTGGGTATGGGATTTTTAGTCGATGTGCCACTGGCTGAGCAGATTAAAGGCATTACCGGACTGGACATCAGTTTTACTCAACTGGATAACCGCGCGAACCAGCAGCTGACCAGCACCCTGCCGGCAGAGATACAGCCGCAATTAATCGACAAGCTTAACAATATTATGCGCAATCCCGATGCGACCCATTTTGCTGCCGATTTCAGTTTTACTACCCGTGGAAAGGCGCTTGATAGCGAACAGCGGCTCTGGGCATTACTGCATATGCCCGATGACCGCTGGCTGAGCAGTTATCAGCAACTGCGTCGTCAGCTGGTCGAGATTTTTGCTTTTAGCCTGGTGTTGGCACTGGTTGCCGCCTTTTTGTTTGCCCGCAGTATCAGCAGGCCGTTAAGTCAGCTCAGTAATTTTGCCAGAGATATTGGCCAGGGCAATGCGGCCGTCCCCCCTGCGATCAGTCAGGATGAAATTGGGGTGCTGACCAGTACGCTGGTCAATATGCAACACAGCATAGCGGCACGCGAGCAACAATTGCGCCGGCAGGCCGAACATGACACCCTGACGGGCCTGTTAAACCGCCATGCGGTAGAGCAGCGGCTGCCCGCTATTTTAAAAGCGCAACCTGGCACCTTATTGCAGCTCAATATTATTCAGTTCAAACACATTAACGATACCCTGGGCTTGGCCAACGGCGACATCTTGTTGCAACTGTTAGCCCAGCGCCTGGGACATCATCAGCCTGCCGCAGCATTCTGCGCCCGCTTAAACGGTGATGAGTTTCTGATGTTATTTAACGAAAACCTGACCGAACAACAGTTGGTCGACCTGTACAACAGCCTGCAACCCGCTTATAACATTCAAAACTCATTAATAAATCTGAAAATTGCCATTGGCATTTACCCGTTTGAGTCTGGTCAGGTTTCAGCCAGTGAAGCGTTACGCCGGGTAGATTTAGCTCAGGAAAATGCCAGCCAGGCCGGCGGCGGTATAGCTTTTTATCAAAGCGGCCAGGATGAAACCCATCAGCGCGAGCTGACAATTATCCGCGATTTACCCGTGGCCCTCAGCAGCGGTCAGTTGTACGTGATGTACCAACCCAAAGTTGAGCTGCTATCAGAACAATGCCATAGCGCCGAAGCCCTGATCCGCTGGCAGCACCCGCAACTCGGTTTTATTTCGCCGGTGGAGTTTATCGCTACTGCCGAGCACTCGGGCAACATCGGCCTGATCACCCAATGGATGCTGAAAACAGTGGTAAAGCAACTTGCCGCCTGGCAAGCGGACTACCCGACCTTACGGATAGCCGTTAACTTATCAGCTGCTGATTTACTGGACCAGAATCTGCCGGAGCAAATAAGCAGTTTACTGCAGCAGTATCAGGTTCCCGCTACCGCCCTGGCGCTGGAAGTTACCGAGAGCGCAGTGATGCAGGACACCGGCAAAGTTATTGCCAACTTGAACACCTTAAAAGCGATGGCAATCAATCTGGCAATAGATGATTTTGGAACCGGCCAGTCTTCGCTGGCGTATCTAAAACAATTACCGGTTAATGAAATTAAAATTGACCGGGCTTTTGTCAAAGACATTGAGACCAATAGTAATGATGCACTTATTGTTAACGCCACAGTGAAACTGGCCCATGGCCTTGGTTTTAAAGTCACGGCAGAGGGTCTGGAGAATCTGGCTGGCTTAAGTTATCTAAAAGAATCAGGCTGTGACACTGTGCAGGGTTACTTTTTCAGCAAGCCGCTGGCTACCGCTGATTTCAGCCGATGGCTCACCAATTTTGCTGCCAAAGCAAAGCCAACAGCGGAGATTACTGAATGATACGACGGATGCTAGTGCTGCTACTGGCGTGTTTACCAGCCATAGCAACTGCCGGCAGCAAAATTATTGCCACCGGCGGGGTCACCACCATTGAGGGCAATGCCGGCGGCGGCATCGTGCCCTGGGCCGTAATCAATGGCTATGCCAGCAGCGATGAGTGGGCCCTGACCACTTTCGCCAGCCGGGTAGGCGTTAACGATTTCAGCCTGCAAAGTGGTGGTGTTGCGCTGAGTCTCGATAATAAATGGGAGCTGTCCTACGCCCGTCAACGTTTCGCGCTGGAATCTATTGGTGGCAGCTTATCGCAGGATATTTTTTCTGTGAAGTATCATCTGGCGGGGGAGTTACTGTACACCTCGATACCGCAAGTCAGTGTGGGTGTCCAACACAAACGTAATCTCGATTTCGACCTGCCTGGCGCGGTTGGCGCCGCCAGTGACAATGGTACCGACGTTTATCTGGCAGCTAGTAAAGTCTTGTTTCATCAGATTGCCGGCCGCAACCTGCTGCTTAACGGCACCTTGCGCGCCAGCAAAGCAAACCAGACCGGCTTACTGGGTTTTGGCAGTGCAGAAAATAACAGCTATCAGTTGTTATTTGAGGGTTCCGCCGCAGTACTTTTAAACTACAACCTGGCGCTTGGCGTTGAATTTAAACAAAAACCGGATAACCTGGCCTTTGCTGCTGAACAACATTGGCGCGATGTGTTTGTCGCCTGGTTTATAAATAAAAATGTCAGTCTTACCGGTGCCTACGTTGATTTGGGCAATATTGCTGGTCAGGGTTCGCAAACCGGGTATTATCTGGCGCTGGAGGCAACATGGTAAAACACAGCGGCTTAATCATCGCCTGCCTGCTGATGCTACTGGGTTGCAGTAGTGCAACCCAGCCGGCATTGTATCAGCGATTAGGCGCTGAACAGGGCATTGAGGCTATTGTCGATGGCTTACTTTATGAAATTGAACATGATGAACGGATTGTCCATCATTTCGCAGACAGTGATATTGGCCGTTTTAGGGCCATGCTGGCCGAACAACTATGCGATTTGAGCGGAGGCCCCTGCCAGTATAGCGGCAGTACCATGCAGGAAAGCCATACTGGCTTTAATATCACGCTGGCCGACTATGATGCATTAGTTGAAGGGTTAATAAAGGTGATGCAACGCCAGCAAATCAGCATTGCCGATCAAAACGCGCTATTGGCACTGTTAGCCCCCATGTATAAAGATATCAGTTACCGCTGAACTTGGGGAGCTTTTATCAGTCGGGCCGTCAGCCGCCGGCTTAAAGGGGCAAAAACAAATACCAGTGGAAACGCACAGGCATGGGCATACACATAGGCATTTAGCCAGGCACCGACAAAACCACTGAACCAGCCCAGGTTAATAAACGTCAGAATACCTGACATAAGAAATGCCATAAACCCCGACATAATAAATGCAAAAATAACAGCTTGAAATTTGGCTGGGAACATAACACCTCCAGATTGCAGGTGCGTATCATAACCAAATCAAATGAGGATTGCATGACCCGAATCGTATTTCTGGACGCTGGCTCGATGGGTGATACCGATTTAAGTCCGCTGCATTTGCCCGGCTGTCAGTTGAAATGCTTCGATAGCACTCCAGCTGAACAGATAATACCGCGGCTGGCGTCAGCCGATATTGCTATCGTTAACAAAGTACAGCTGCGCTCAGACGTGCTTAACGCCCTGCCTCAGCTTAAGCTTATTTGCGTCGCCGCTACCGGGGTTAATAATATTGACCTGTCTGCTGCGGCGGCCAGTGGTATTACTGTTTGTAACGTCCGGGGCTATGCTGACACAGCAGTGCCACAGCATGCGATGGCGTTGCTGCTTGGGCTAGCTAATCAAATCAGCAATTATCAACACACACTGGCCAGGGGTGAATGGAGCCGCAGCCCGCATTTTTGCCTGCATAGCCACCGCTTAACCGAGCTGGCAGGAAAGAATTTTGTGCTGATAGGTTATGGCGCATTGGGACAGGCAACCGCCAGACTGGCAACGGCTTTTGGCATGCAGGTCATCATTAGTGAACATGCTGGCCAACCGCATTGCCGGCCCGGCAGAGTCAGTTTTGAGCAGGCTCTGCGTCAGGCTGATGTACTGTCGTTGCATTGTCCATTAACGGCCGCTACCCACCAGTTGCTTAACCGCCAGCGTCTGGCATTGCTGCCAGACGGGGCCATAATCATCAATACGGCTCGGGGCGATCTGATAGATGAACCAGCCTTACTCGCAGAGCTGAAGACGGGACGACTGGCTGCCGCTCTGGATGTATTGAGTAACGAGCCCCCCGCTACCAGCCATATTTTATTGCAGCAACCATTGCCCAACCTGCTGCTCACCCCCCACATAGGCTGGGCCAGCCCGGCCGCCAGAGCCAGAATGACAGCACAGTTATCAGAAAATATAACAGCGTTTTTAGCCGGTAAACCGCTGCGCCAGCTATAGCGCGCCCGAGGCTTTCGGGCTACACTGGCACAAAAAAATGAACCATTACTAAACTATGTCAATTCGCAGCAATATAGTGCTCTGCGGACTGTTACTCAGCAGCCTGTTATTCAGCCACACAGCACAGTCAGAAGAGTTGGCTGAACGTTTACGCATTGCCTCTGAGAATTATGAGCAGGTTATCACCGAACTGCTTTCTGACGATGCGCAACGCAGTTACGCTGACTGGCTGGTATTGGCTCAGGCATATTTAACGGCTAATAATAAAGATGCTGCGCTAGCGGCGCTGTTGCAAGCCAGCGAACTGGCAACCGGCAATGAGCAACACGCTCATGTCGCCCTGCTGCAGGCAAAAGTGTACGGCATTTTATTCAGAGACACCCAGCATGCCATCAGCTATTTACAGCAGGCTGACACTTTATTGCACGCCAGTAACAGCATCACAGAACGACAACTGCACAGTGAAGTGCTAACCAACTTTGCCCAGGCTCACAACCAACTGGGTGATTTAGCAAAGGCCGAACAGTTTGCCAGCCAAAGCCTGACGTTGGCGCAAAGCCTTGACGACCCTCAGAAGGAGTTAGCAGCCCGGATTATGCTGGGCAGGCTGGCACTGCAGAACAATCGCTTTGGCCCAGCTCATCATCAACTGCAACAAGCCCTGCTGTTAGCCGATAAACTTAATGACGCTGACGCCCGGGCATCCATTCATTTCCGCTTAGGTATGGCGTTCAGGAAAATCGACGAACATCCTCTGGCACTGGAGCATATGCAACAGGCTGCCCGGCTTTACCAGAACCAAAGAAACCTCTCAAGCTACAGCTATGCCTTGGTTTATATGGCTGAAAGTCACCTTGAAAGTCCGGAAGGTATCGCTCAGGCCGAACATTACTTGCTGGAAGCGCTGGCAATAAGTGAGCAAATTAATAATGTCATGCGCACCGCCATCGTTAAACAAAGTCTGGGGCGGGTCAGTATGTTGCGGGGAGACAATCAACAGGCGGCACACTACTATAACGAAGCACTCCAGCAGTTCCGGCAGATAGGCGCGCAGACTTATGTTCAGGAAAGCGCTCTGGCATTAGCAGAGTTATCGATTTTACAACAGCAATTTGTGCAAAGTCAGCAGATCCTATCCGAACTCAGTCCAACTATGGATAACGCCGCAACCTATCTGCAGGCGCGCTACTACACGCTGCGCGCTCAGTTAGCCGAGCAGCAACAAGACTGGCAACAAGCTTATCAGTTTCAGCAGCAGGCCAGTAAGTTGCAATTTGCAGAATTAACCACAACCACCGCAGATAAACTGAGCGAGCTAAAAGATCAGTTAAGCCTGAGTAACGCCCAGCATCAAAGCCACACAGAGTTAATCCGACAACAACAAGGTCAGCAGCGCGAACTCTGGCGCTGGCAAGTCATTGTGTTGATATTAATGGTGCTTGTTACCCTCACCGGGTATGTTTCCTGGCGACAGAAAAAACGTTACAACCAGACACAATCGGTACGATTGGCATTTTTGCTGTCGCACAGTTGGAGCCGGTTTTGTGAACGGTTGCAGCAAGATGGCCGCAGTAAACAGCCCTTACATTTGCTTGCTATAGCATTACAGGACAGCCAGCAACTGAAACTTAATCAGGGAGAGGAAACGCTACGCCAACCGGTGCAGGCAGTATTGCAAAACCTGACAGACGTCCAACTGGCAGGGTGCTGTATTAACAGTGATGTATTATGGCTGGGCTACCGGGCCACTGCTGATGCTACCGCACGCTTTAGCCGGCAACTCGAACATGACATCCAACTGGCAATAGCACCACTGGCGTCTGAAAGCCGGCTGATCAGTTTACAACTGGATGTGGCTCAGTTACTGGGCCCGCGCTGGCAGCCGCGTGAGCTGACAACCCTGCGTGAGGCGTTCTGGCTATGCTGGAAACTTGCCAGTATGCAGGACGACCCGGCGCGCTGCTGGCAATTAGAGCTTACCACTGAGCAACCACGGCCGTGTGAATGGCATAGCAGCAATATCCGGTCGGATATGCTTAACGCACTGCAACTGGGCGCGCTTGTGCTGACATTAAACCAGGAACTGCTGCCGGCAAATTTAAGTGCGCGGCTGACTGCCGATCACGCTGGCATTGACGAGGAGTAAGTCATGGTTCAGGGCAATTGCCCGCTGATGATGTTGTAGCGGGCAGGTAAAAGCAACAGCACAAGCCTGCAACATCAGGCCGCTTTGGTTTTTGTTAAGCTCGCCGTATCGCGGGTCTCCCATTACGGGATGGCCAACAGCAGCAAAATGGCGTCGTATCTGATGCTTACGGCCACTGACTAAGTCAATTTCCAACCAACTGGTATCGGTCAGAGCATCATATGCCAATTGTTTAAAACGGGTAAGACAGGCTCTGTCGTCGAGGGGGATCGCTATTTCGCCGGCAGCCATTAACGCCGGGGCCAGCCTGCCTTTCACCTGTACCAGATAGGTTTTGCTTAATTGTTGCGCTGCAATCAATTTGCTAAAGGCCGCCGCGGCCGCTTTGGTATGGCCAATCAGCACCAGACCACTGGCCTCACGATCCAAGCGGTGTAGCAGAAAAACCGGCCGGTTGGCAAAGTGTTGTTCAGCAAATCGCAACACACTCAGGTGGTCGCCCCATTCATTACCTTGTGACAACATACCTGCTGGTTTAAACCAGATACTGTAGCTACGATAGTCGGCGATCAAACTGGCGGCAGGACAGCTACGACTCAGAATGTCGGTGTCATAATGCAGTTGTAACACCTGTCCTGCCTGCAATGCATATTGCGCCCGACGCAATCGTTTTACCGGCTTGGTCAGCAGCTGCAGCGCGCCTTTATTCATCGCATCTTTCAGCCGGCCTTTAGGCAGTTCCGGTATTGCCGCCGCTAAAATGGCAATAGCCTGGCCAGCAGCCTGAACCTCTATCCGGCGTGACAACTTCATACCTTTACTATTCCTTTACTTACAAGTTCAGCTGAAATTCAGCGCTTTAGCCTGTAATAGTATCAAATATTCAGGAGAGCTGCTTATGAAAACCCTAATGCAAACAGCCACCGCTTTATTGTTGTTTTTACCATTGCTCAGCTTTGCAGACAGCATCAGCACTGAACGCAGAAGCCAGCAGCACAGTGTGATGCAAACGAATAAAGTACAAAGTGCCGCAGTAACTCAGAGCTATCAGTCTGAAGTCTGGTTTCACAGTATTGATATCAGTCTGGCTCGAGACGATAACTACAATGGGTACTTTCACCAGCTATACGTTGAATTTGATGCTGATACTGAATATTCCTATCAACAGGTGTTTGCAGAGTTAAGCCTGACCCCCGATTATGGTACTGAACGGGTTTACTACACCAGTTCTGTGTTTGAGCTTTTCGGCGAGAGCAGCAATGACTGGCTGGGTATAGAAACGGATTTACAACATCAGTATCCGAGCAATTTTTACCTGTTAACCATTCGGATATTTGATGCCAATACCGGCTACTTGCTAGCGGAAGCGTCAGGTTATGATTTAAGTGCGCTGGATGCATTGACGCTGGAAGATTATCAACGCGATCAGATCCAGACCAGCAGCAGTGTTGAAGTATCCGCGGGCAGCGCTGGCATGGCGGTAGTGATGGCGTTATGCTTGTTACTATGGTGGCGCCGGGAGCAATATTGATTGAAACAGTTTTTTTTAGTTTTGTTATTGCTGGCACCGTTACTGCAAGCGAACCCACTTCGAATGCAGCAGCAGGTGGCAAACAACCAACGTTTATTCAGCTATCAGTTCCGGGCCGCTGAACAAGACATCAGTTTCCAGTTTTCCCTGCAACCGGCCAGTATTCAGCGCAACGAGAATTTAGTGCAGGTTTATGTACCCGATGTGCTGCAACAACAACTATGGCGGCAATTACAGCAAAAAGCGCAAGAGGCCGGCCCATATCAGGTGATACCCGGAGCAGGACAAGACTGGCAAAACGTTCAGGTGCGGCACTTTTCCCTCAGCAGCTCAGCGCGGGCGCAAACTGCCGAAACTGAACGGCTGCAGTTGCAACAGCAACTCCGCCAATTCAGCCGGCAATTTCAGCAACAATACTTAAATGATGCCAGTTATCAGCGGCTGAATATGCCTGACAACCGGCAACTGATTACCGTTGATCATCGTAAAATTATTGAACAGAGCGCCGCTGATATTGACCCGGCAGCCCAGACTATCGTCAGCCAGCTTAACCCAGCCAATCAACGACAGTTAGCAGCACTTTTACTGAACTGGATCCAGTTGATCCCGGCCCACCCGGCTGAACAAGCAGAATATGGCCACAGTTTTTCGCCTCCACTTCAGTTACTGCGCCAGCATCAGGGAGACAGCGCCAGTAAAACAGTATTGTTAGCGACACTGCTACGTAGCATTCTACCCAATGTGAAACAGGCTATTTTGTACTTGCCTGAGCGAACGATGTTAGCGTTGGCAATCCCCGCTGAACCTGACGAACTGACAGTCAATTTGCAAGGAACCGAGTACCTGATAGCCGACCCATCAGGCCCTCAGCCGCTGCCTCTTGGTGACGTTACAAAACTGCAAAAAGTATTTATTCTTAATCAGTTTTTTGATTATCGTGTGCTTTGAGTTGGCTTACTCTTTCAAATAAATCCTGCCAGCCATCAGGAATGCGTCGTACGCCGGCCTGCTCATTCGCCAATCTGTCAATGTGAATGGATAATCGCTGCAACGGTCCCATGATTTTCCGCTTGTAGCGCCTGGCCAGCAACCAGGCCAGTAGCAGAAGCACGCCAGCGTAACTAAACCAGTGCACCACAAAACTACTAAGACCCGCTTTAAGCACTGAGCCACGTTTATCAATCAGAGCCAGTGACCAGGGTAAACCAGCCAGTCGCTGAATTTGTAACTGGTATTGCTCCAGGTTGTCACCGTTAATATATTTAGAGCTGGCAATTAAATTACCTGCCTGATCCAACAGCAAAAAAAAACGCTCCGGATTATTTTTTTCCAGATTTGCCAGCAATGGTGCCAGCTCCAGCGCCAGCACAAATCGGCCTGTTTTGCGCTCGTTAACGTAAAATGGGACGCTCATTGCAGCTTGCTCAAGAATAAAATCTTTATAAAAGACCGGATTACGATCGTAGCCGTTTTCAGAACGTTGATAACGTTGCAGCCATTCTGCAAGCTGCTCTACGACATAATCAGACCATTTATGCTGACCATTGTAGGCGTAGCCTTGTTCAGATATATAGTACAAATCTTTCAGTGGGGTGATACTGGCTGGCGCGATGTCAAAATAGGGCTGCAACTGCATCAGCATCTGCAGTTCCTGACTAAGTGGCGCGCCATCGGCAGCAAGCTGGTGTAAAATCAGGTCGCCCGTAGTCAGTGACAATACCGGTATTTGATTTTCTGCAGGCGCTGCCAATTGAGTAGCAAGCTGGGCACGGGTTGTAACGGCCTCAGCGAACTGTAATACCGGGGTTAACTGAGCGTCCATTTGCTGGGCAAACATTTCAAGCTGCTGCTGATTGTGATGCTTGCTGGCGTTAAACTGAATTAAAAACTGGATAAAAGCAGCAATGAAACTGAGTAGCAGAATTACCAGTAAGGAAAATTTGACGGTTCTGTTATAGACCGTATAAGCGGGACTGGACATGCAACTCCTTTGCATTGCGATACTTTTTAATTTGGCAAATCCTAGACCATTTTTGCTGATAAGCAAACAGTGACGGGAGCTTTTTGCCCGCCGCCACTATCAAATTACAGGTTAGCCTCCGCAAAAGAGGCCAGCCGGCTGCGCACGACACCATTCAGATTAATGGTAGTACTGCCCTCAAAGTTTTTAAAGCGCTCAACTATATAGGTTAAACCAGAGGTTACCGCTGTCAGGTAATTACTGTCGATTTGCGATAAATTACCTGAGCAAATCAGTTTGGTACCCTCACCACAACGGGTAATAATCGTTTTTAACTGCGCAGCACTTAGGTTCTGACACTCATCCAGAATAACAATGGCGTTCTGAATACTGCGGCCGCGCATAAAATTAACCGACTTAAACTGAATATTTGCTTTTTCCATAATGTAATTAACGCTGGCATGCGGGTGCTCATCTGTTTTATGTAACACCTCCAATGAATCGGTAATGGCTGCCAGCCAGGGTGCCATTTTCTCCTCCTCTGTTCCCGGCAAAAAACCAATTGATTCAGCAATTTCAGGAGTATTACGGGTTACAATAACTTTATCGTACTGGCCTCTTTCGATAACCAGCTCCAGCGCAGCAGCCAGCGCGATCAGGGTTTTACCACAGCCCGCTGGCCCGGTCAGGATCACCAGATCCATTTGCGGGTCAAGCAACGCCTGCATGGCCATCGCCTGATAAATATTTTTCGGATGAATGCCCCAGGCGTGGCGATGCATCAAGCGCTCGTAACCAAAATCAAGAATTTTAATTTCATGCTCGCTGATAGCCAGCACCCGTCCGGCAAAAGTTTCTGCCTCGTCGATCAGATATTCGTTAATATAAGCATTGGGCAGTATTTTACGGCTGACGTAGTGCACAGTGTCACGGCCTTCGTTTTCACTGCGACACTCACCGACCTGGCTCCAGAACTCACCACTGAACTTAAAATAGCCCTTATAAAGAAAACGCACATCGTCAATAAGTTGGTCGGTGCGATAGTCTTCAACCTGTTTCAGCCCGGCACCTTTTGCTTTCAGGCGCATGTTAATATCTTTGGTAACCAGAATGACCTTAACGGGTCCTTTTTCCCGTTGTAAATAAAGCGCCGTGTTGATAATTAAATGGTCATTTTCCCCTCCGGGCAAACCGGGGATTTCATCCTTAATATGATGGTCATTAATAATAAATAAATGCCCTCCTCCCAGGTGTTCATTCTGGCGGGGCAATGCGACACCTTGCAGCATTTGTTCAGGAGAAGCGTCTCGCAGTACGTCTTCCAGCGCCCGGATGGCAACTCTGGCGTCTCTGCTAACGTCTTTGTTGCGGTCTTTTATATGGTCCAGTTCCTCAAGCACCGTCATCGGGATGACGACGTCGTGTTCTTCAAAGTTCAGAAAGGCGAAGGGTTCATGCAGCAGAATATTAGTGTCTAACACATAGATTTTTTTTTCTTTGCTTTTTTTTCGCGCCATACGCAGCTCCTTCAAACGAGACTAGGTTTACCTGTTATCCGTATTGTTGATGTCAGCTCAATGTAGCTTAATTAAGCATAGTGCAACTGCGCCGCTTGGCGCTGAATTCCTGAATTAAATATGTAATTCGCTGTTACGTTACTTTGCGACTGTATCGTGACAAAGGTATGACACTGCACAAAGACAAAAATAAAGCCGCCGCAGCAGATGCAGTTTTGGTCATTTACTAGTACCATGGCGCCCCGATTTTATGATGGTAACTGAGATATGAATTTTGCTTTGGGACAACGCTGGATCAGCGATACAGAATCTGACCTGGGTCTGGGTACTCTGGTCGGTATCGAGGGTCGGATGTTAACGGTATTGTTCCCAGCTAGCGGTGAAACCCGACAGTATGCGCAGGCCGAAGCGCCGCTTACCCGGGTGGTGTTTAATATTGGTGATGAAATAAAAAGTGCAGAGGGTTTTAGCTTAGTCGTCAGTGAAATTAAAGAGTCACATAACACATTGATTTATAGTGGCACCCGCACCGATAGTGGTGAGCAGACCGAGCTCAAAGAAACTTTTCTCGACCATTTTATCAGTTTCAACAAACCTCAAGACCGCCTGTTTGCCGGCCAGATCGATCGGTTTGATAATTTTACCCTGCGTCATCTGGCCAGACAGCAGCAGTGTAGTTTGCAACAGAGCACGCTGCGCGGTCTGCAGGGCGGCCGGATGAGTCTTATTCCGCACCAGTTGCATATCGCAGAGGAAGTGGCCAGCCGGCATGCCCCCCGGGTCCTGCTGGCCGACGAAGTGGGTCTGGGTAAAACAATTGAGGCAGGCCTGATTATTCATCAGCAGCTGTTATCCGGATTGGCCAACAGGGTGCTGATTGTTGTACCGGAGTCGTTGCAGCATCAATGGCTGGTCGAAATGCTGCGCCGGTTTAACCTGCATTTCTCAGTATTTGATGAAGAACGATGCCAACAATCTCAGCTGGATGTCAGTAATCCGTTTGATACTGCTCAGCTGGTACTTTGCAGCCTGGAGTTTATCAGCAACAACAAAAAGTGGCAGGAGCAGGCACAAAGCAGTGACTGGGATTTGCTGGTCGTTGATGAAGCACACCACTTAGCCTGGTCGCCAGAACATAGCAGTAAAGAATACCGCTGCATTGAAAGCCTTGCCCGGGACACTGCAGGTGTTATTCTGCTCACTGCCACCCCGGACCAGCTAGGTCAGCAAAGCCACTTCGCCCGTTTGCGCTTACTCGACTCAAGTCGCTTTTATGACTATCAGACTTTTATTGACGAGCAGCAGCAATATCAGCAAATTGCCACTACTGCGGCCGGGTTACTGGAAACCAGCCAGCTCAGTGACCAGCTGGCCAGTACCTTACAGCAACTTATCCATGAAGAAGATATAAGTCGTGAGTTGGCACTGTTACGCCAGCCAGAGCACTCGGCAGCGACCGCTCAAGCCCGGCAACATATTCTGGCAAAATTACTGGATCGGCACGGTACCGGCCGGATTCTATTCCGGAACAGCCGTTCAAGTATTAAAGGCTTTCCCGCCCGCCAGGCCCGGCCTGTCGCACTGGAGCTACCAGAACAATATCAAAACGCACTTAAAGTGTTTCATAGCCTTAACCATAACAAGCCGGTAGCGGAACTGGCGAACGCTAATCTGTTCCCTGAGCAGGTTTTTCAGGCATTTGAAGGCAGTAGTAGTCAGTGGTGGCAATTTGACCCGAGAATCGACTATCTGACGACTTTACTTAAACAGCACAAACCGGCCAAGTTCCTGGTAATTTGTGCTGCACCGGAAACCGCGCTGACAGTAGAAGAAGCCTTGCGTCAAAAAGAAGGTATCCGCGCAGCGGTGTTTCATGAAGGCATGTCCATTGTTGAACGTGACAAAGCTGCCGCCTATTTTGCGCAAGAAGATTACAGCGCTCAGGTGCTGATCTGCTCTGAAATTGGCAGTGAAGGCCGCAATTTTCAGTTTGCTCAGCATCTGGTATTGTTTGATTTACCGCTTAACCCGGATTTACTTGAGCAGCGGATTGGCCGGCTGGATCGGATAGGCCAGCAACACGATATTCAGTTACATATTTCCTATTTTAAAAACACCGCTCAACACGTGCTGCTGGATTGGTACCAGCAAGGCCTGGACGCGTTTGCGACAACCTGCCAGACAGGTCGGGCTATATATGAGCAGGATGGCGCTGCGCTGTTAAGTCTTCTGGCGGCGATGCATCCTGACGACAATAACGTTAAACAACTAATAGCGCATAGCCGGCAACAACATCAGCTTCTGCAGCAACAACTTGAACAAGGACGCGATAAACTGCTGGAACTTAACTCAGCCGGCGGAGCGAAAGCCCGGCAGCTGGCGGCAGATATTGCAAAAACAGATGCTGATACTCAGTTGCCAATGCTGATGTTTCAGGCCTGGGACTTGTTAGGTGTTAATCAGGAAGACCGTTCCGACACCAGTATAGTGCTAACACCGGCAGAACATTTACGTTGTGCTTACCCCGGGCTTGAAGACGACGGCGTAACCGTGACGTTTGACCGTGAAACCGCACTGGCGCAGGAGGACGTTCAGTTTCTTAGCTGGGACCACCCAATGGTAACCGGCACGCTGGATCTGTTGCTAAATGACAATCAGGGCAACACTGCGGTAGCATTACTGCCAAATAAAGCTCTGCCCGTTGGCAGCTATTTTGTGGAGCTTATTTATATTGTTGAAGCAAGCGCTCCTGCTCAGCTGCAGATCGGCCGTTATTTGCCAGCAACACCAATCCGTTTATTGCTCGACAAGACGGGTAAAGATTTAGCTAAGAAGGTCCCGTTTGATAACTTTAACCGTCAATTGAAACCGGTTGGCAGACAAACAGCCAGCAAGCTTGTCAATGCGCTGCAAAGCCTGATTCACCCCCTGTTGAACGGTAGTGAAGTTAATGCAATGGATCAGCTGACAACATTGCAACAGACGGCTTTGGCTAAAATGCAACAAGCATTGCAGACGGAACAACAACGGTTAACTGCCCTCAAGCAAGTTAACCCGCTTATTCGTCAGGAAGAAATTGATATGCTAAACAGCAGACAGCAGCAACTGACAGATTATATCAGTAAGGCACGACTAAAACTGGATGCGATCCGGCTTATTGTCGTCAGTCACGATTGACATGACATTGTTCTGTTATCAGCCCCCTCAGACGCCTTATCTGGACATCATCTACCAGGATGACGATATTCTGGTGGTAAATAAGCCCAGTGGTCTGTTGTCCGTCCCAGGTAAGGCCGCTGAGCATTGGGATTGCCTGGAGTATCGGGTTAAACTAGTGTTGCCGACAGCGCGAATTGTCCATCGTTTGGATATGGCGACTTCCGGAGTAATGGTATTGGCGTTAAATGCTGATGCTCAGCGCAATCTTAACCGCCAGTTTCAATTGCGCCAAACCCGCAAACAATATATTGCCAGAGTAACCGGCCGGGTAGTGGCTGATCATGGCACCGTATGCCTGCCGTTAATTTGTGACTGGCCTAACCGGCCCAGACAAATGGTGTGCTACCAGCGCGGCAAGGCTTCTGTTACGCATTATCAGGTACTGGATCGCAGTGCAGATGTCAGCAGGTTAATGTTAACGCCGGTCACCGGCCGTTCCCATCAGCTACGGGTGCATATGCAAATGATTGGCCATGCAATCCTCGGAGATAAGTTTTATGCCGACGCTGCAACATTTGCAGCAGCAGACCGTTTACAGCTTCATGCTGAATTATTATCGTTTCAACACCCTGCCGATGGAAAACCAAGCATTTTTTCAGTAAATTGTTCTTTTTGACTTCTTTTTACAAATATTAACCCCATATTCAGATAACTGGCTTATGATACTCAGCATATTGGGTTGCTAAATAACAAATTGCTGTACTATTTTAAATAAAGAACAAATTTTAATACAAAACGATTTGTAATATAGATGGCAGATTAATAGTTAACAGTAATAACAAACTGACTGTTAAACTGCTGGATTAATCTAAGGAGAAATGGATGAAACTTAAAATTACTGCTCTTGCTGTACTGGCTGCTCTGCCGTTAATCAGCACTCAGGCCCTGGCGCAAGCACCTTCAGCAGCGGAATTGGAACGCAAAGTATTTGGTTCTTTATTTGGTGAGTATTACTGGTCACATGAGAACAAGTCACTTTCAGCTGCCTGGGATAATGTTGAACACGGTCCTGGCATCGGTGCAGAACTGGGTTATCGGGTTAACCAAACCTGGGGGGTGCGGTTAGAGTACGCCAGACAACGTCTTGATTCACTAACGGGTGGTAGTATTGGTATAGATCGTTTTGGTGTAGATGCGATGTATCATCTGGCCAATACTAATTTCTATATTGTTGGTGGCTGGAAACATTTCGAGGGCAATGTTAGCTCAGATGCGTTGAACGTCGGTGTGGGTTATCGTTATTTTGTGCGTAACGATGTAGCGTTGTTCGCAGAAATGAACCGCTATGAAGGTATTAATAACGGTTCATGGTATGACGCAGGTATCAAATTTGGCGCCAGCTGGATATTTGGTGCAGAAGCGGCACCCGCACCAACCCCTGCACCTGCCCCGGCACCTGCTCCGGCAGAGCCTGCTGAACCTGCAGCGCCAGCGGACAGTGATAACGACGGCGTGACAGATATCAATGATCGTTGCCCTAATACTGCAGCCAACCATCAGGTTGACCCGCAGGGCTGTACCGTCTTTACAGAAGAAATGCAGCGGGTTGGTGATGTCGATATCGAAGTGAAATTTGGTTTCGATTCAGCGTCTGTTTCTGCTGATCAGCGTTCAGAAGTTATTCAGTTAGCAGCCTTTATGAAACGGTTCCCGGAATCAGAGGTTGTTATTGAAGGTCATGCTTCGAACATTGGTAACCCAACGTACAACATGCGCTTATCTGAGCGTCGTGCAAAATCAGTCGCTGACATTCTTACCAGCGAAGGTGTTGAATCGTCACGCATTACCTCTGTAGGCTACGGTGTAACCCGCTTACGGGTTGAAGGCAATACTCCTGAAGCGCATGCAGCTAACCAGCGGATTGAAGCAAAAGTAACAGCGAAAGTTAAAGAACCAGTATTACGTTAATTTTCTTACGCTTAACAAAAAACCGCCAAATTGGCGGTTTTTTTTATTGCCCGGACTGTTGGTTCCTGCTAGTTTTAACCGGTAAACTGCCAGTTGAGGATCAAAATCATGTCTATGCAAGCTATAAGTCGTTGCTGCGTTGTTGCCGCAGTATTAGCATGTGTTACCTTCCATGCCCGCGCTGATCAACCAGCAACATTGATTCAGACAGCTCACGTTTGTACCGATGAAGGCGAAACTCAGCGTTTGGCGATTAATGACCAGCTGCGGGAAATGGCCAAGGCACTAGCTGAATTCAAACCCACTACATTCTGTTTTATTATGCAGCCTTCGCTCGCAGTGCTTGTACTGGAGAAGGGTGACACTTACGTTAAATTCAGTCACGACTCGAAAGTGATGTACACCTTTCCGGAATACATTCATATTGACGATTCTGCTAACGTTATGACGGGCTTAGCCGATAACAGCCTATAGCACAGGTTGGGTTAAGCAGGTGGAATTTGAACAATAGGTATGTTTTCGGTATAACCTGGAGTGTACTCGCGTTCATATTGCAGGCAACTGCTGCTGCTCAGCAGTTGCCAAACATGCAACAGCTGTGGCAACAAGATTTGCAACGGCAATTACTTTCCACTGAGGTTGTTGAGTTAAGCACCGACGACGGTAACTTTATCGTTTTGCAACGCGAAGCGCTTACCAGTTTTAACAAAGGCACAGCTATTCTGGTACCGGACTGGGCTGAACACCCGGCAAGCCCCCATTATATTGACACCCTGCGCCAGCAACTTAACGATCATGGATGGCACACGCTGGCTATCATGGCGCCGCCCGCAGTGGAATTTAACCTTGAACAAAATGCCACTGACTACCAGCGACAGCTTGCAGAGCGGATGCTTGCGGCTATTCGCCAGGCCCAGTTACAGGGTGACAATATCATTGTTATTGCTAAAGGCAGCAACGCCGCCCTATTAAACCGGTTATATGCAGCTGAACAGCTTGAACCCCCTGCCGCCTTCATAATGCTGGGTGCCTATCTGGCTGACGTTAACCTGAACCGGGAGTTAGCGAACGATATTGCGGGGCAATCGATCCCAACACTTGATATCAGTCATTGGCGCGATAACCGTTTTGCCAATGCCAACCTGAAGCTGAGACAACAGTTGGTTAATCGTAACCTGAAAGCACAGTACCGGCAGCGACAGTTAACGGGTACCTTTTATGATGCAGATGTTCATGCCTGGGTCCTGAAAGAAATAACCGGCTGGTTAAACAGTATTGGTTTGTAATGCGGATTGCTTAGTGCTGGTTTTTCAGCAATTCATAAGCAGCCTGAATTTCCTGAGTCCGTTTTTTTGCGACATCAAGCATAGCAGCCGGCACCCCTTTTGCCATTAATTTATCCGGGTGGTGTTGTGCCATTAATTTCCGGTATGCTCGTTTTAACTCCTTTTCACTACAATCATTGGCAACACCCAGCACCTTGTAAGCATCCTGCACGGCATTGACGGCCGGTTTTTTACTATCCCGCTGGTTAAAACGTTGCTGCGCCCGATAGGCACTCAGCAGCTGTTCTAATTGCAGACGCGACACCGCCAGTTGCTGCGCGACCTGTTGCAACAATATATACTGGTCGTGACTCATCTCGCCATCAGCGCTGGCTATACCCAACTGGATCTCGATAAAATAGTGGATGACATCTCGCTGACGCCCGTAATGCTGAGCAAACGCCTGCAGCTGAGCCACTAACGGGAAGTTACTTGCCTTGCCGTCACGAAATGCTGCCTGTGCTTCTTGTTGCTGTGATTCATTCAAGCCAAGTTGCTGCATAAAGTGGCGGGCCTGACGAATGTGCGCCGGGGTGACCACACCCGTAGCTTTCGCAATATGGCCCATGGTAGCAAAAGTGGTATACATAAACAGACCTTGCTGCTCATCTGGTTCGTGAAACATACCTTTGAACCGCGCCAGATTTGCGCCCATTTTTATATCGAACCAATGCCCCAGAATCAGCCCGATAAATAACCCTGGTAGTCTGAGCAGCGCCAGACCAAACAAAGCGCCGAGAATTTTACCCCACAAAGTATTTACCTCTTAAAATGAACTACGCCGTTTCTGTCGCTCTAAGCTACTGAAACAGGTCAAAGGCCACAGTAAAGCCGCACTATATCGGATTAGCAGGAAATCTAAAATTGATTTATCATAGCGGGCTAATCTTATCGAAAAATATGTAAACGCCGGGGCAGAGAATACTGGATGAAAGTTTGGTTTACTGGAATAACTATCACGGGCTTGTTTTGTAGTCAGCTGCAAGCCAATGAACCTGTAATACCGATGTGCTATCAGCCACTGACCCAGCCTGCTGTCTTAGCCACTCTAGACCCGGCTGACAATGCCGTACGGATCAGTTCAGATGATGCTGACCTGCGTGGTAATCAGACGGCGCTGTTCAATGGCAATGTTGAAATTATTCATCGTGATACCTTATTAACCGCGCCCAGTGCCAGCTTCAGCCGCACTGAGCAACGTATCTTTGCTGATGGAGGTATTGAGTATTTCGATAAAAGCTTAAAAGTTTCTGCCAGTTCATTTATTGCCGATACAGTGGATGACAAGGCCATCATCAGCGATGCCCACTACCAGTTTCTTGCCCAGGCAGGCCGCGGTTATGCTGAGAACCTGCAGGCCAGTCCTGAACAAATCAGGCTGGATCGAGCACTTTTCACAACCTGTCCAATAAATGACAACAGCTGGTCTTTACATGCCAGCGACATAAAAATTAACGACGGTGAAGGCTGGGGCTCCGCCAGCAATGCTGTGTTCAAAATTAAAGATATACCGGTTCTATACCTGCCATACCTGACCTTCCCGGTAGACGAGCAGCGAAAAACTGGTTTACTTCTTCCCAAAATAGCCAGCTCGCAATTGTTGGGACTGGATGTTGAACTGCCCTACTACATTAATTTAGCAGAGAATTATGACCTGACGCTGACCCCCCGTTATATGAGCAAACGCGGTACTCAGCTTAAATCTGAATTTCGATACCTGACCACTGAGCATCAGGGTATTATGCAACTCGAATATCTTGATAAAGATAATGATAAACCAGCAAATTTTGGCAGCCGCTATCTCTCTCATTTAAGTCATCGCTCTGATTTAACAACTAACTGGCGCGGTTACATCGATTTTACTGATGTGAGTGACGATGCTTACCTGACTGAGCTTGGATCAGACTACACCAATCAAAGTGATACCCAGCTCTACCGGGAGGCCACTCTTGCGTATTATGGTGATAATATTGACAGCACGATAAGGCTGCAAGGCTTTGAAATTCTGGGTAATTTCTCTGATGCCTATAAGACTCTGCCAGAAGTACAGCTGAATTCCGCCAGGCCATTGCCAATTTTCAGGCCATTGGAATTGGTTTGGCAAGCCAGCTATGCCCATTTTAAAAATGATAATGCGCTGATTAGCTCTGCCAACAGACTGCACCTGGAACCCACGCTGCGCTTACCCTTTGTTACGCCCGCCCTGGAGTTTACTGCTGAAGCAAGCATGCTTTACACTTACTACCAGCAAACCGGCAACCTGCCGTCGGCACAGGTTGATACCTCCGTGCAGCGGACGCTGCCAAAATTGCGTTTATACAGCAGGTTGAATCTGGAACGTGAATATGACTGGTTCGGTGAGCCTGCTCTGCAAACCTTTGAACCGCAAATTCAATATTTATATATTCCGTACCGACAGCAAAATAATATCGGCTTATATGACACAACCCGGCTGCAGGATGACTACTATGGTTTATTCCGGCAAAACCGCTTCTCAGGTATCGACAGAATTAATGAGGCTAATCAGTTAACTGTTGGCTGGACTACCCGCTTTTATGACAATGTCGATAACGAGCTGTTTCGTTTTAGTCTCGGTCAAATCTTTTTTCTGGAAGACCCGGTGGAAAGCGCCGACAACCTGACTGAAACTCAAACGGCTACCGACTCGGTACTGGCAGCCGAAATGATCTGGCATTGGTACCGTAAATGGTACTTCAGTGCTGCAGCCCAATATGATATCGACGGCCGGCAAATCATCAAAAGTAACGCCAGTCTGGATTATCGGGGCAGCGAGAATACCTTATTGCAATTGAACCATCGATACAGCCGCGCGGTCTCAGGCTTAGAAATTCAGCAACTGGGTGTGCTTGGCACGGTGCCGCTGGCAAAAAACTGGCAGCTAGTTGCCAGTTACTATCGTGATGTCACAAATCATCGTATGATAGACGCCAATTTTGGCGTGCAATATGAATCCTGCTGCTGGGCAGTCCGGCTGGTAGCGAGGCGTTACATCGTCGCCAACCTCGATACAGGTATCGATAATGCTTTACAGTTTGGTGAGCTGGACAGTGGGCTCAGTCTGCAATTTGTATTAAAAGGTTTCGGCGATAAGGCCGGGTTTGGCGTATCAGACATGTTGTCAAATGGCATTTTTGGCTACCGCCGGCCATATTTACTAACTAATTAGTGTAGGAATTTATGAAGTTACAGCAAGTTATCTGTCTGGCTTTTATTAGCTGTTTAAGTTTTTCAAGTCTTGCGGCTGAAAAGGAAATTGATCGAATTGCCGCTATTGTTGATAACAGCGTGGTGTTGCAAAGCGATATCGATGACGTGGTTAACCGGGTAAAACGCAATGCAGAATCTCAGGGACAAACCTTACCTTCAGATCAGGCACTGCGCACTCAAGCATTAGAACGGCTGATTTTAACCAGTTTGCAGTTACAATTGGCAGAGCGGATGGGCCTGCAAATCAGTGATGCGCAGCTTGACGATACTATCCGCACTATTGCCCAGGATGAAAACCTCAGTATTGAGGCTTTCCGGCGTCAGGTTGAAGCAGAAGAAGGTGATTATCAGCGCTTTCGTGAGAAACTCAGAGATGAAATTATTACCAATGAGGTGGTTCGCGGTAGTGTTCAGCGGCGCATTTACATCAGCCCACAAGAGGTGGACAGCCTGCTGAAGCTGATGGAAGAGCAAGGTGCTGTCAGCGAAGAATACAATCTGGGCCATATCCTTATCGCAATTCCCAGTCAGGCAACGCCGGATGATATCAGTGCGGCCAAAGATCGTGCTGATAAAGTCATGGAGCTATTGCAAAATGGTAGTGATTTTAAACGGATTGCTATCGCGTCTTCTTCCGGCGGTAAAGCACTGGAAGGGGGTGAGCTTGGTTTTATGAATATAAACGAGATGCCAACCTTGTTTTCTGAGAGTATTCGCGATAAGAAAAAAGGCGATCTTATTGGCCCTATGCGCTCTGGTGCCGGTTTCCACATCTTAACTATTTTCGATATCCGCGGCGAAAATGTCGCTGAAATCCAAGAAGTGAAATCTCGTCATATTTTAATCAAGCCGTCGATTATTCTGAGTGAAGAACGTGCTCGCAACACGTTGCAGGAGTTTGTTAGTAAGCTTCGGGCTGGTGAAGCTGACTTCGCTGAACTGGCCAAGGCCCACTCCGAAGATCCGGGCTCAAAAATGAATGGTGGCGACTTAGGCTGGAGTGAGCCTCAGGTTTTTGTGCCAGCATTCCGGGATACCTTACTGCGCTTAGAACCGAATGAAATCAGTGAACCATTTCGAACAGAACATGGCTGGCATATTGCTCAGGTACTGGATAAAAGAGTGGTGGATGCAACCGCTGATAAAAAGCGTGATCAGGTATACCGGATGATTTATAACCGTCGCTTCAATGAAGAATCAGCGAATTTCCTTAAAGAAATTCGCGACGAAGCCTTCATTGATGTCTTACCGGAGAGTTAAATGACTCTGCGCATTGCCATCACCCCCGGTGAACCAGCGGGTATAGGGCCTGATTTAGTCGTGGCGCTGGCCCGCCAGGACTGGCCGGTAGAGCTGGTGGTGTGTTGTAATGCAACACTCTTAACTGATCGCGCTACTGCTCTGGGTATTGAATTAACGTTATTACCATACAATGACAAAATGCCGGCAAAAGCTCAGCGAGCCGGAACACTGACAGTCGCCAATTTTGACCTGGCTGAAGCCGTGCAATCTGGCGTACTGAATGTTGCAAATGGTCAGTATGTGGTTGATACCCTGCAATTTGCTGGTGAAAACGCTATCAGTGGTCAATTCGCGGCTATTGTTACTGGTCCGGTCCACAAAGGCATTATTAATAAAGCCGGTATTCCGTTTAGCGGTCACACTGAGTTTTTTGCTCATCAGTCAAACACGCCTTATGTGGTGATGATGCTGGCTACGGAAGGCTTACGGGTTGCCCTGGCTACTACCCATATTCCGCTGGCCTATGTTGCCAAAGCCATTACCCGTGACCGCTTGCTGAAAGTAATAACGATTCTGCACCATGACTTGCAGCATAAGTTTGCGATTAAAAAGCCGCGAATTTATGTCTGCGGCTTAAACCCGCATGCGGGAGAGGACGGCCATCTGGGCCGGGAAGAGCTGGACATTATCAGTCCAACCCTTGATGAACTGCGGGCACAGGGCATTGATTTAGTCGGCCCATTGCCTGCTGACACCCTGTTTCAGCCCAAGTATCTGGATGATGCGGATGCGGTGCTGGCAATGTATCATGACCAGGGTTTACCGGTACTTAAATACAAAGGTTTTGGTCGTTCAGTTAATATCAGTCTGGGCTTACCATTAATTCGCACCTCAGTCGACCATGGTACTGCATTAGATCTGGCCGGTACTGGCAAAGCCGACCCCGGAAGCTTATTTCATGCGGTAAATCAGGCCATCACGCTGGCCCAACAAGCGAATTAATTTATGACAGATAATATTCATCAGGGCCATCGCGCTCGCAAACGGTTTGGCCAGAATTTTTTACATGATCCCCATGTTATTGGCCGGATTGTAAAAGCCATAGCCCCTAAATCAACAGACGTAATGGTGGAAATTGGTCCGGGCCTGGGTGCACTCACGGAACCTGTTGCCGAGGAAGCCGGCAAGCTGATTGTTGTTGAGCTGGATCGCGATTTAGCAGAACGTTTAAGTCAGCACCCGACCCTGGCAGATAAGCTGACAGTGTATCAGGCTGATGCTATGAAGTTCAACTTCGCGGCCCTGCTGGCCCCTGGCCAGAAGTTAAAAATATTTGGTAACTTGCCATACAACATTTCCACGCCTCTGCTATTCCACTTATTCGAGTTTGCTGATCATATTGATAACATGCACTTTATGTTGCAAAAGGAAGTTGTTCAGCGCATGACGGCCAGCCATGGCAGTAAAACCTTCGGTCGGCTGAGCGTGATGACCCAATACTATTGCCAGGCCATTCCGGTAGTGGAAGTGGGTCCGGGCGCATTCACTCCAGCCCCGAAAGTTGACTCTGCAGTGGTAAGATTGCTGCCCTATCCGATTGCTGAGCGGGCAAAAGTTGATCCAGCCGTATTAAACAGGGTATGTTTAGAAGCCTTTAATCAGCGCCGTAAAACACTTCGCAATGGCTTTAGCAATTTTGCTACTGCAGAGCAGATAAGCGCTTTGGGTATAGACCCGACGATTAGACCAGAGCAACTGCCCGTTAGTGGCTTTATCAAGGTTGCGCAGTGGCTGGCAGAGCAGGAAAAAAACGATGAGTAAGCCGTTCGATATTCAGGTCAAAGTAGATAACTTTTACTTAGGTGCCCAGTCTGACCCTGCAGAAAAACGTTTCGTATTTGCTTATACCATTACGATTGAAAATCACAGCGAACAACAGGTTAAGCTGCTGAAAAGGTATTGGCTTATCACCGATGCCAATGGTAAACAAGCTGAGGTGTACGGCGATGGTGTCGTGGGTGAGCAACCTGAACTTGCACCCGGCTCCAGTTACAGCTATACCAGTGGCGCTGTGCTGGAAACACCGGTCGGCACCATGCAGGGCCATTATGAAATGATTAGCAGTAATAAGCAGACATTCAACACCCCTATACCGGTATTCCGGTTGGCAATGCCTAATATTCTTAACTGATGGCGACCTATGTTATTGGCGATGTTCAAGGTTGCTATGGCGCCTTACAGCGCCTGTTGGCTCATATCAACTTTAACCCTTCCTCCGATCAATTGTGGTTTTGTGGCGACTTAATTGCCCGCGGCCCGGACTCTCTGGCAACATTGAATTTTGTTAAGTCATTGGGTAGTAAAGCTAAATGCGTTCTGGGTAATCACGATCTGCACTTTCTGGCCAGCCATTTTGGGTTCAGCACCGTAAAACCCAATGACAAGTTGCAGTGCTTACAGCAGGCACCCAACTTGCGGGAACTTGTCGACTGGCTATTACACCTGCCTCTGATTTATCAAAGCGCGGATAAGCAACAGTTAATGGTTCACGCAGGTCTGTCTCCGGAGTGGACACCAGATGAAGCTGAAGCAGCAGCAGCTGCCGTTAGTGAACAATTAAAACATCAGCCGGAACAAATATTTGCTATCATGTATGGCGATTCGCCGGCCATGTGGCAACATGCTGAAACGGAACAACAACGCTGGCGGTATACGATTAATGCCTGCACCAGAATGCGCTTCTGTACGCCAGATGGCGCCCTGAGCTTGCAGGAAAAGGGCAGTCCATCCCAGCTAAACAACCTGGTACCCTGGTATGAGTTCTGGCGGACCAAACCCCATCCGCAGCTATTTTTCGGCCATTGGGCTGCGTTAAATGGCTATAGTCCGGTTCAGGATATACACGCCCTGGACACCGGCTGTGTCTGGGGTAACAGCCTGACTGCTTATTGCATTGAACGCCAGCAACGGTACAGTGTAGCCGGCATATAATGTCTGGTTTGGTACCCGCGCAACGAAACTGCTGATTAGAGTCTTGTTAAGCAGGAAATCTTAAGCTAAGGTGCTTAAAGAAAACACTTAAAGTGGGAGTTATTATGAAGTTAACTGTAGCGTTGCGGGTTATGGGTGGTTTTGCCATCATTTCCCTGTTACTGCTGTTTATTGGTATTACCGCTTATGTCAGCCTGAATAATATAAGTAACGCCACCACTGAAGTAAATGAAGTCTCCATTCCGGCACTGGAAAACAGTGCCACAATGAAAACCGAATTTGTAACGATGAGTCGTGCCAGCCTGCAGGGCTTTTATGCCACTACGCTTGAGCAAACGGCAGCCGTTAATCAGCGGTTCAATGAACGGCAGGCCGTATATATAGAAGCTGCCGATACGTTGCGCCAGGCAATAGACGAGCATCCGGAACTAAAAGCGGGCTCAGAGCAGGTTAGTGAAACCTATAACAGCTTTACCGAAGCAAGTACTAATCTGCAGCGCCGTTTAGACAGCAATATCCGGCTACGTACTACTATCGCCGGCAAAATTAGTGACCTGGAGTTCAGCGCCGATGACATGGCCTCGCTTATCCTGGACTTTACTGATATCCGAGATGTGCAGCGCCGCTTCCCCCGCGCCTATCAGGCAGCAACCCAGATTGAAACAGGTATCAATACCCTGATTAATAATGTCATCGATTTAAACCGTACTGAAACGGATACCACTGTCGCAACCGTTAGCAACGAAATTGCTTTCCGGCTACAGGAGTTGCGGGAGCAGGTTGCTATTATCCAGGAAGAGGCCGGCAGCGCGGTGACCATGACCGCAGATATCGCAGAGAAAGTGCAGGAAATATCTGGCTATTTAGAAGGAAGCGACGGTATCCCAGCATTAAAAGTACAATTACTGGCTGGAATAACAGATGCAGAAGCACAATTGACAACCGCCAATCAACTTACCCAAACAGGCATGGAACGGTTGAATACCCTGCTTAACTTAACCAGAAGTGCTGCAGCAGAAATTGAACAAAATGCTACCTCTGGGGTAAGTAATGCAATTAGCTGGATCTTTGTCGTTGTTATAATCTCTATTCTGTTGTCTGTATTTATTGCCACAGTCACCGTCAGGCGCATTGTTAAGCCACTGGCAGAAGTAAATACTATGCTGGGTATCGTGGCATCAGGCGATTTAACTAAAACACTAGACGCATCAGCAAAAGATGAATTTGGTGAACTGGCACGCAATGTCAACAAAGTGGTCAGTAACCTGCAACAACTTATTCAGGGTATTATTTCCCGCTCTACTCAACTGGCTGCTGCCTCAGAACAAACGTCAGCGATTACGGTACAGACAACTCAGGCAATTCGTGAGCAAAAATCACAGGTTACTCAGGCCGCTACCGCAACAACCGAAATGAGTAGTACCTCACAGGGCGTATTGCAAAGTTCAAATGACGCGCTGGCTGAAATTAAGAATGCCGATAAAGAAGCCGAGCGGGTTAAAGGCATTTCGCTGGACAATAAGAGCACTATTATTCAATTGTCCAAAGAGGTTGACCAGGCTTCTGTGGTAATTAACAAACTGCATAAAGACAGTGCCTCTATCGGCAGTATTCTTGATGTTATTCGTGGCATTGCTGAGCAGACCAATTTACTGGCGCTAAATGCGGCAATAGAAGCAGCCCGTGCGGGTGAACAAGGGCGGGGGTTCGCAGTTGTCGCTGATGAAGTGCGCTCTCTGGCCAGTAAAACTCAGGCCTCTACTCAGGAAATTCAGGCAATGATTCAGGTGCTGCAAAGCGGCGCACAAGCTGCAGTTGAAGCGATGAATAAAGGTAAGAAGCAAGCCGAAAACTGCGTTACTCAAACGGAAGTTGCCACCTCAGCCCTGGATTCTATAACCCATGCCGTGCACCTGGCACACGATATGAGTGAGCAAATCTCAGATGCGGCCAAGGAGCAGAATCAAGTGTCTAATGAAATTAGCCAGTTACTGGAGTCTATTGTTGCTATTGCTGAAGAGACTGCCTCAGGTGCTGAGCAAACCTCGGATTCCAGCCATGAAGTGGCAAGATTGGCAGAAGAGCTGCGCCAGTCAGTGGAGCAGTTCCGGGTGTAGTATGCATAATTAATCAGACAAAAAAAATCCGCTTAATAAGCGGATTTTTTATTATTTATTTGTTATTCGCCTGCACGATCTTTCAACGCGGCCAACAATGGTGAATCGGCAAAACCATTACTTTCAGCCCAGGCGATATCACCTGAATCAGCAACTTGCGAGCCGGGTAACTGCCGGACGATAAACTCACCTACGTCGGGTGCATTGCTTCTGAAAGCATGCCTGATTAATGGTTCACCATTACAAACCACACCATCGTAGATATTGCGCAGACGCAGACGGTAGTCACTGAGTACTTTACGTAAACGGTTTCTATCGTTTGCCGCAACATAGTCGCACATTGACGCCGCTAACTGCTGATCTGCGACAGCTACCGGTGACATAACAACAGCGGCACTTAACGCGGCTGTGCATAATAAGGTGGGCACCAATCTCATTTACTACTCCTCAGCTGGATCGTTAATCAGCATCTTAGCAATATGTTACAACCTGTGCAAATGCTGGGCAGCCTCTAATTGCGCTGTAATGTAATAAACTTATAAGGGTGGGGATTCACGGCATCGGCTGCATACTGTTGTTCCGCAATGAGTTGCCAGTTGCCAGCTGCCAGATAATCAGGGAAGTACGCATCACCTTCTGCGTCCAACTCAATTTCAGTTAAATATAAGATATCGGCAAATGGCAAGCACTGCCGGTAAATTTCTCCACCGCCGATAACCATGACTTCTGCACTGTCTGACAGTGCCGCCAGTGCCTGTTCAACACTGCTAAACCATTCTACACCTTGTTTGTTGTCTGGCGTGGTCCGGCTAATCACTATATTACGCCGCCCTGGCAATGGCCGGCCGATTGACTGGAACGTTTTCCGTCCCATCAACACCGGCTTACCCATAGTAACGGCTTTGAAATGCTTTAAGTCAGCCGGTAAATGCCAGGGCATCTGGTTATTTTTCCCTATGACCCGGCCTTTCGCCATTGCGGCTATCATCGCAGTTTTCATACTACACCTTAGCGCTGATATATCACTTCGACATCGTAGTCGTCATCATCAAAGTCATCATCATCATCCAGATCGTCTACCAACTCACTCGCTGCATCATCATGATAATCATCCCATTTGAAATGAACCGGATCAGCTATCTCAGTATCAACTTGCTCAGCAGGCAGCTCTTCTATATAACTCAGAATGTCAGCCGCTAACCGCTCAGTATTAGTCCGGCCAGCGGCGGAGATTTTAAACACCGGGCCTTGCCAGTCAAGTGCTTTTGTCACGGCAGCAATTGTCTCTTCCAACTCATCGTCCAGCACTAAGTCGAGCTTGTTAAATACCAGCCACCGCGGTTTAGCGGCCAGTTTGCTACTGTACTTATGTAGTTCCTGAATAATAGTCCTGGCATTTTCAGCGGGATCAGAACCATCTGCAGGCAGCACATCAATCACGTGCAATAATAAACGACAACGCTCCAGATGTTTTAAAAACTGGATCCCTAGGCCTGCGCCCTCTGCGGCACCTTCGATCAGTCCCGGAATGTCGGCAATTACAAAAGATCGGTGTGCTTCCACCCGGACAACGCCCAGGTTGGGCACTAACGTCGTGAACGGGTAGTCAGCCACTTTTGGCTTGGCTGCTGACACTGAGCGGATAAGGGTAGATTTGCCGGCATTTGGCAAGCCCAACAGGCCTACATCGGCGAGTAGCAATAACTCAAGGCGTAAATTCCGAATTTCACCAGGCGTACCATTGGTTTTTTTGCGTGGTGCACGGTTAGTACTGCTGGCAAACCGGGCGTTACCCAAGCCGTGCCAACCACCTTTGGCAACCATCAGCCTCTGACCATTGGTCGTTAAATCACCTATGACTTCGTCGGTATCAATATCTACCGCCCGGGTGCCGACTGGTACCCGCAGCTCCAGATCACTGCCGCGCTTGCCGGTACAGTTAACGCTACCGCCATTCTGGCCGCGTTCTGCGCTATGGTACTTTTCAAACTGGAAATCGACCAGGGTATTGAGGTTTTCATCAGCAACCAGGTACACGTCACCACCATCTCCACCATCACCGCCATTAGGGCCGCCTTTAGAGATAAATTTTTCGCGTAAAAAACTGATAATGCCGTTACCGCCATCGCCGGCTTCAACCCGGATTATCGCTTCATCTACAAACTTCATGTGTTGTGTCCTGATCCACTGTAATAACATAGGCGCATGCCATAGCCGCTAAGTATAACCCATGTCATTGTGAGGGGAGAAAATTTATAAAAAAACCCCGCACCAGGCGGGGTTTTTTCAATATAAGTTGCTTATTCGCTAACGATGCTAACGAATTTACGGTTGTGCTCGCCTTTCACTTCAAACTTCACTTTACCTTCAGTTAAAGCGAATAAAGTGTGATCTTTACCGATGCCTACATTGCTACCAGCGTGGAAACGAGTACCACGTTGACGCACAATGATGCTACCAGCTAATACCGACTCACCACCAAAACGCTTAACACCTAAGCGTTTAGACTCTGAATCGCGACCGTTACGAGTGCTACCTACACCTTTCTTACTTGCCATGTGTCGATACTCCTGTTACGCGCTGATGCTGGTAATTTTAACTTCAGTAAACCACTGACGGTGACCCATCTGTTTACGTGAATGTTTACGACGACGGAATTTAACGATTTTAAGCTTATCGCCACGGCCATGATTGACCACTTCCGCTACTACCTTGCCACCTTCAACTAAAGGGGCACCAATGCTGATATCTTCGCCATTGGCGATCATCAGCGGGGTAAATTCAATCGTTGCGCCGGTTTCTAAGTCTAGTTTTTCTAGACGAAGCGTTTGACCTTCCGTCACACGGTGTTGTTTGCCACCACTTTGGAAAACCGCGTACATAGTTAACTCCGTACAAGCCACGCCTACGCTCTGCACTTTTTAGATAGAGGCATCAGGGGCGTGTTTAATTCAAATCACAGGGCGCGAATTGTACGCAATTTCAAAGAGTGCCGCAAGCACAATTATAAAAAAGATCATCTGGTGGTGAAAAGGATCGAGATTCTCTTTATGCCGGCAGCCAGTATAGTGTAGAATTGCCGCCATTCTTGGGGTTCAGCAGTTATTTTTTCATGACGCTTGACGACATACGCCAGCTCAGTGATGCTGATATGGCAGCAGTAAACCAGCATATTTTTTCCCAACTGACTTCAGACGTTGCGCTGATTAACCAGTTAGGTATTTATATTGTTAATAGTGGTGGTAAGCGCTTACGCCCTTTACTTGCGGTATTAGCTGCCAGAGCACTTGGTTATCAGGGCAATAAGCATCTAAGCGTTGCCGCAATTATTGAGTTTATTCATACCTCTACCCTGCTGCACGATGATGTCGTCGATGAGTCAACCCTGCGCAGGGGCAAGCAGACTGCCAATGCCGTATTTGGTAACCAGGCCAGTGTGCTGGTGGGCGACTTTTTGTATAGTCGCTCGTTTCAGATGATGGTCGCACTGGATGATATGCGTATTATGCAAATTCTGGCTGACGCCACTAATGTTATCGCTGAGGGCGAAGTGCTGCAGCTGATGAATGTTAATGACCCTGACACCAGTGAGCAAAACTATATGCAGGTTATTTACTGCAAAACCGCCAAGTTATTTGAAGCAGCCACCCAGTTAGCCGCTATTATTGCTGAGCAACCTGAAGCTGTGGTGAACAGCATGAAATTATATGGCATGCATTTAGGCACAGCTTTTCAGTTAATTGATGACGTTCTGGATTATCAGGCTGACGCTGTTGAGCTTGGCAAAAACATTGGAGATGACTTAGCAGAAGGTAAACCTACCCTGCCGCTAATCCATGCCCTTAAACATGGCAGCCCTGTCCAGCAGGATCTTATTCGCAGCGCTATCACTGATGGCAACGGCATGGCCCACCTTAATGAGATCCTGACAGCCATGGAACAAACTGATGCTTTTGGCTACACTCGGGCCATAGCAGAGCAGGAGGCAGAAAAAGCCCGCCGGGCGCTCGATAACATCCCGGAGTCAGACTATAAGCAAGCATTAATAGCGCTGGCCGATATGGCGGTATCGCGCAGTCACTAGCTGTTTTATTATTTTCAAGTTATTAAAAAAGGCGCTTAACGCGCCTTTTTGCAGTATCAATACCACTTAGTTATTTTTAACAAACTCTTCGCCAAGGGTGATATCGGCTTTTAACGTGCCAAGCATATCATTCATCGCTTTTTGCTCGTAGCTGCTGAGCTGGCCGATTGGCAACAGCTTCTCTACGCCATTTTTACCAAGCACCAATGGCTGAGCAAAGAAACGCGCATGCTCGCCGTCACCTTCCACATAGGCATATTCAGTCACTGACTCGCCCTGCAAACCTTTGATCAGAGAAATACAGAACCGGGCAGCAGCCTGGCCCATCGACAGTGTTGCAGATCCGCCACCGGCTTTAGCTTCTACTACTTCCGTACCGGCGTTCTGAATGCGGTGAGTTAGTGATGCTACTTCCTCATCGCTGAAGCTAACACCGTCAACCTGCGACAGCAGAGGTAATATAGTCGTACCGCTGTGGCCACCAATTACTGGGACAGTCACTTCCTGCGGGTTTTTACCTTTTAATTCACCTACAAAAGTCTCAGCACGAATGACATCCAAAGTGGTAACACCAAACAGACGGCGGGCGTCATAAGTACCGGCTTTTTTAAATACATCAGCGGCGATAGCGACGGTGGTATTAACCGGATTAGTAATAATACCCACCAGTGCTTTCGGGCACTGCTCAACTATGGCTTCAGCCAGGGTTTTTACCACACCGGCATTAATATTAAACAAGTCAGAGCGATCCATACCCGGCTTGCGTGGCATACCGGCAGGAATCATCACGATGTCGGCGCCGGCTAAAGCTTTGTTTAAGTCTTCTTTGCCAAAACCTGTTACCGTTACTGCTGTCGGGATATGGCTTAAATCAACGGCTACACCCGGAGTAACAGGCGCCAGATCGTATAAGGCAAGATCGGTACCCGCAGGTAAATCTAATTTCAATAATAGCGACAATGCCTGGCCAATACCGCCGGCAGCACCTAATACGGCAACTTTCATGATTTTCTCCATATGTCAGGGTAAGATAAAACGCGCCAACAATACTGAACTGGCACGACAATTACAAACGGCTTAAGCCTAAAGTCTAAGCATTTTAGCGAATTTTCGTCTTGTTTACCTGACAAACTGTACTGATTGGCCGAATTTGTTACTATTAGCTGGCGTTCAACAACAAGAAAAGCCTCCATGACCAAACAATCAAAGCAGGAAGCCTTAATTCAGGCGTTTAAAGCAATACTGAAAACAGAAAGTTTCGGCTCACAAAGTGAAATTGTCGACGCTCTTAAGAATGATGGCTTTGACAATGTCAGCCAGTCCAAAGTCTCCCGCATGCTCAGTAAATATGGCGCGGTCCGCACCCGCAATGCCCGCCAGGAGATGGTCTATACCCTTCCCCCCGAATTAGGTGTACCCACTACCAAAAGCCCCCTGCGCCAGCTGGTGTTAGATATTGAACACAACGATGTGATGATCATCATCCGCACCAGCCCCGGAGCAGCTCAATTGATTGCCCGGTTACTTGACTCGGTAGGTAAAGCTGAAGGCGTACTGGGTACTATCGCCGGTGATGACACTATTTTTATTGCGCCAATCAGCGTAAAAAATATCAATTTTACGCTGGGGAAAGTCACTGAACTATTTGAAAAGGTATAACTGCCCGGCTAATGACTGTCGGGCCGGCACGCCATTTCCAGAAAGCTGAGTGAAGGTGCAAAAAACGCAGCGCAAAGGTCTGCATGGCAATAATCAAAAAATAAGTCGTATTGGCTTGCCGCTCGTTCCTGAGGTATCTGGCTGGCAGTTTGACAGCCTAACTGATAACCAAACTGCCGGCTGAAGCTATCAGGCTCGCTGGCATAACATACGCTAATTAGGCCTTGGCTGTTTTGCTCAGCAAAAGGCATATTTTGCATCAGCAGCAGCGGCGACCCCTCTTTGTTCCCTAGCCTGCAAGTTAGTGCATGGCTGTTTGGCTGAAGTCGGGGTGACGGCAGCAACGTTCCCTCTATTTTACTTATCCCTATTATTTCTTCCTGCTGGTTGATATCAAGTTGCTGCCAGTGAAGTAAATCATAATGCCAACGTTGTAAGTGCAAATAGCTGCCGGCGGCAAATACTGGCTGACTCATCGGATCAACCAGAGCTAACTGGCGCTTACGGCTGCCTTTGGGGTTTTGTGGCGAGTCAATAAAACCGGTTAAATCGCGGCCGTCCAAATAACGGAAACCCTGTAATTGCTCAAGTAAATCAACATCAGGTTTCAACAGCTGACGTATTTGCTGACACGCAATATAATTGACATCCAACCTGTCAGAGCGCACAACGATCAATAAATCGGCCCACACTTCAGCCAGTGCCAGGTTATCATTGCCAGCAAATGGAAAAGCTTGTAACTCTTGTGGCCGGGCCCCCGGGTACAGACTATCCCAATAATTGGCACCTATAGCAACGACACCCGTCAGTTGCGCTTCTGAGAAATGTTCAGCCAACCGGGCAAGCAATAATGGTACCCGCGCCAGCTTCTGTCGAAGCACAGCTTCCTGCCCTTCAGGCGCATTAAACAGCAGATAGCTGGCATGAAGATTAGCCTCAGCACATATGCCTAGTTGTTCTCTTGCCATTACCTTCCCTGAATCCCTGTTACTGATACAAATGCTATTGCTACTTTTTACTCTGAGACTGCAGTTGGAGACAAAAACCTGATTGCTGTGTGAGATATATCTCACAAACAGGTAAGTTTAAACGCTATTTGCTGCAGGGCTCAAACTAATATATTTCATTAAGGCTATGTTTTACATGGGTTATTCTTAAAATTTCACATTTTACAATATTATTACAGCAGGTTTATTTCTGAAACCAGGATCCCTGCGAGCGTCATTCGTTGCATAATAACCATGTCGACGGATGACAACTGACATGAAGTCAGTAAGATTTACAGGATGTAAATCAACGCTAGGATAGCACAAGGAAGGTTAAAGGACACGCTCCGGGAAGAGCCTAAATATCAGGATGATATTGCAGGAAGCAGCGCCAGGATGGCGGTTTTGTTAGCTTCACAAGCGCAAAATTACAGGGATGACCGCAGGACCACTCAGGATGAGTGTGCTATTACAAGGTAGTAGTAGTTAAGGACAGCAGGACCCGGCATGAAGCTGTTGGACACTCCGGGATGGAGCCAGGGACGACTTACTCAGGAAGAGTAACAGTACGGATTAGCTGAAACAGAACCGAAAGTGGCCGCGAAGTTTGCGGCCTTTCGCTTTTTTGGCCATTGTAAATTTACCGTCACCCGTCACCCGTCACCCGTCACCCGTCACCCGTCACCCGTCACCCGTCACCCGTCACCCGTCACCAACAAATGATATACCCAAAATAATTGACGCTGCAATTAGGCGGCAAGTAAGCGAGTGCACATGAGCATAGCTTGCCTATGTGATTGGGCCGAGCGAACGAAGGCAACAAAGCTGCAGCTTCAAGGACGAAGGGTATAAAAAAACCCTGCGGTAATTACCGCAGGGCGTCAGACTATAAGACAAAGGACAAGGATAGACGTAGTTTGGTGGTTTAGGTTCAGCTGGCTGATGCGCTACCTGAAATTACCGGTATTGCATCACCAACACGCTCCCGGGAAGTCCCACCGGCTCTTCCCAGGCTGCTTACTTTACCGACGAGACGAACTCAGGGTAGGCTTCAATACCGCACTCTGAGGCATCCACGCCTTCATATTCTGCTTGCTCGCTAACCCGGATCCCCATCACCAGCTTCAGCACATACCAGACAATAAAGCTGGTCACAAATACCCAGACAAAAATGGTCGCGGCACCAATTAACTGGCCACTGAAGGTACTGTCACTGTTGGTTACCGGCACCAGTAAAAGGCCTAGCAAACCGACTACACCGTGTACAGAAATAGCACCGACCGGATCATCAATTTTCAGTTTATCCAGGCCAATAATCGATGCTACAACCAGTAAACCCCCAATGGCACCGAATAACGTAGCTTGCAGCGGAGTTGGGGTAGACGGCTCAGCAGTAATCGCAACCAGGCCTGCTAAGGCACCGTTTAATGCCATGGTTAAATCCGCTTTGCGAAACAGGATTACTGACAGGATTAACGCAGCAACAGCGCCGGCAGCCGCCGCCGCATTGGTATTCAGAAACACTACCGCTACTGCATTAGCATTACTGATATCACCCAGTTTTAGCACTGAGCCACCATTAAAGCCAAACCAACCCATCCACAGCACCAGAGTGCCTAAGGTGGCCAACGGCATATTGGCACCCGGGATAGCATTAATTTTGCCGTCTTTACTGTATTTGCCTTTGCGCGCACCCAGTAGAATAACACCCGCTAATGCAGCAGAAGCCCCCGCCATATGAACAATACCTGAGCCGGCAAAATCAGAGAAACCTAAATCGCCCAGCGTATACAGACCAAATACGGCATTGCCACCCCAGGTCCAGCTGCCTTCCATTGGATAAATAAAGCCAGTTAATACTACGGCAAAAGCCAGGAAGGCCCATAACTTCATCCGCTCGGCAACCGCACCGGAGACAATCGACATTGCCGTAGCAACAAACACAACCTGAAAGAAGAAGTCAGACGCGCCGGAGTATACTGCACCGCCGGTAAAGCCATCTTCCCGCTCAGCAAAGCTGCTCAGAGTTGCATCCACATCGACGGTTGCAATTCCGCTTAAAAACCAGGTGCCATCGTACATAATGGCATAGCCACACACCAGATACATAATGCAGGCAATAGAATACAGCGCGACGTTTTTGGTTAGAATTTCCGTAGTGTTTTTCGAACGCACCAGGCCGGCTTCCAGCATTGAAAAGCCTGCCGCCATCCACATTACCAGCACTCCGCAAATCAGGAAGTAGAAGGTGTCCATGGCATATTGTAAGTGAAAAATTTGTTCTTGCATGACAGGGCTCCTTATATCGCTTCAGCGTCGGCTTCGCCGGTACGGATCCGTACCGCACGTTCCAGCTCATAAACAAAAATCTTACCGTCGCCGATCCGGCCGGTGTGAGCGGCTTGCTGAATAGCTTCAAGCAAACGGTCAACCTGATCGTCAAGTACGGCAATTTCCAGCTTTACTTTGGGCAGGAAGTCGACCTGATATTCGGCACCGCGATATAATTCGGTATGCCCTTTCTGACGGCCAAAGCCTTTTACTTCTGTTACCGTTAAACCTTCTACCCCAATGTCTGCAATAGCTTCGCGAACATCGTCCAGTTTAAACGGCTTGATGATGGCACAAACAAGCTTCATGATGGTTTTCCTTATGTACTAATCTTCTGCGATTGCATCAAGTACAAGAAAACCTTGTGCCACTTTTATTTTATCTTTTAATTACAAATAGTTGAGAAATTCCAGTTGGTTTTAAAACGTAGCTTCGCCCCATAATGGTGCAGCATTTCCCGCTGGCTGTGCAGAGTAAAATGCTGATGCGGTGCTATTGCGGCCACGCCATAAACTACTATGCTTAGCATTAGATAAAAACGTTATTCGCTGCCTCAGCATCCAAGGTTTAATTATGTACTTGGTCTTAAAACGATGCTGCTCACCAATGCTAGTTGTATTGGCGATGCTATCCCTGCCACTATTTTCTTCACAACTCACCGAGGTGCCAGACGCCTCGCGTTTTGCCCGAATTGATATTGAACAGGGTTTATCACAGACCACCGTAACATCGCTTGCTCAGGATCATGCCGGTAATATCTGGATAGGCACCCAGGGAGGCCTGAATCGCTACGACGGGTTTTCTATCACCGTATTTCGTCCAGAAGAACAACTAAGTCAGTCACTTAGTGATAATTTTGTAACCTCATTACAGGTTGATAAGCAGGGAATGCTGTGGGTAGGCACCCTGAATGGGCTGAACTACTTTAACCCTTCACTGGGTACTTTTGACAGCATCAGTCTGGTTCGGAAAGATAACGGTTCAGCGCCTTTAGTGCTGGCACTGCATCTGGATAACCAGCAGCGGCTATGGATTGGAACGAATCAGGGGCTGGCACGCTGGCATCACGCCACCCAACAAGTGGAATGGATCGGCGATCGTCTGTTGAATATTACCGCGTTATCGTCCGATTCAGCAGGTAATTTATGGCTTGGCACTCCGCGAGGCCTAATTCGCTATAACAGCAACAATGGTCAGTACATCTCGGACAATAACTTTCCATATCGCCAAGCCTCGGTGATGACCTTGTTTCATGATAAAGCAGACAGATTGTGGGTCGGCCTGGAGCACGAAGGATTACTGATGAAACAGGCGGGTTCCGACGGCTGGATTCCGCTTGAAATTACCAGCTATAACAATAGTTTAATTAGCAAAGAAATCCGTAGCATTACAATGGACAATAATGAGGATATCTGGGTTGGCACCCAGCATGGACTAAGCCGCTTGGTATTGCAGGACGGCCACTGGCGGCAACAGGTTTCTTACCACCACCAGCGTAACAACCCGGCCAGCCTCGGCAACGGTAAAGTCGCTGCATTGTTGCAGGATAAAGACGGCAGCATCTGGGTCGGCACCTGGAACGGCGGTGTATCCCGTCTCAATCAAGCCAATAACCTGTTTGTCAGTATCAGCCATGATCTGGCCTTTATGGACATCGCCAGAAACCCGGCAACCATTAGCCTGGCCAGCGATGACAATACTTTATGGGCTGGCACTGCAGATGGCTTGTTCAGCCTTAATTTGCTCAACATGTATTTTAATCTGACCAGCAGTAATAGCAATGGCTTTACTTTTTACTGTTCGTTGCGACGGGCTGATGAAATATGGTTTGGTCATGGCCAGGGTATTGTTGCTATTGACACTGCAACCGGCAATTACCAAAACGTTGAGTTGCCGGCGTCGGTGCCGCCAGGCCCGGTGCGCCGGCTTTGGGCATCGGACAACCAGCTATGGCTGGCAATTGACCAGTTCGGCCTGATTATTCTGGACGAAAAAAACCAAAAAACCATCGCAAAGCATCCATTTAGTCGCGCCATTACCTTTATTCAGCCTGTCGGCCAGCAATATGTGCTGGTAGGGTCCTACAGCGGCTTGTCCTGGTTTGACCTGACTGATGGCAGCTTACTGTTCGAACATAAACTGGCAACTCAAAATGCAGAGCCAACACAAAGCCTGCCTTCTGCGCCCATGGCGTATGTTGTCACTCCAGATAAACGCCATTGGCTTGCCACAAATGGTACCGGCTTATATGAACTCGTCATGTCAGGCTCAGCTATGGATCCGGCAACCGTCCGCTTTCAGCAATTTTCCGAGGCAGAGGGCTTAGCCAGTGGCCAGCTTAAATCTGCAGAGCTAGATAATGCAGGCAATATCTGGCTAAGCAGTGCCTTTGGCATCTCAGTTTTTAATCCTGAAACCAGCCGCTTTCGAAACTTTGGTTATCAGCATGGTACCCTGCGTCGCGACTATATTAATGCTTCCAGCAATGTGATGACTAACGGTGCCATCGTTTTTGGCGGTATGGATGGGTTCACCTTGTTTCAACCAGAACAGGTATTGGCGTATTCTGCCGGGCCCGTTGCCACACCAGCTATCCTGACTATTGAGGTCAACGGGCAAAACACAGCGTTGCCTGACGACGAATTGATCATTCCGGCGGGTGATAGCCGAAGCTTTCAAGTTGAGTATTCCACCCGCGAGTTTATTGAAACAGATCAGGTTCAGTTTCAGTACCGGCTGGACCCGGTTTCGTCTGACTGGATCATCAGAAGTGCCAATGGTCGCAGCGCCAGCTTTGAACGCTTACCCCCCGGCGACTATCAGTTCCGATTACGTGCCGGCCTGAACGAGTCTGGCTGGAGCGAAGAAACGCTTCTCAATGTCACGGTATTGCCGTTATGGTGGGAAACCTGGCTGGCGCGGGCGTTACTTGTCAGCTTGTTGCTGGCCATCATGCTTGCCATTCACCTGTTTCGGTTAAAACATCTGCGCAAACAACAGGAAGAAATGGCCTGGTTAGTCGAGCAGCGCACTGAGGCATTAAATGAGCGCACCCGGGCATTACAGGAATCAAAGAACAAAACCGAACAAACCCTGCTTCAGCTTGAATCGACAGTAAAAGAACTGGTTCGCACCGAAAAAATGGCCGCACTGGGCCAACTGGTGGCCGGTGTAGCACATGAAGTCAACACGCCTTTAGGCGTAGCATTAACAGCCAATAGTGTAGTCACTGAAGAAAGCCAGTTATTGCAGCAAAAACTCGCCAGTGGCAACATTCGCCGGCAGGAGTTAGATAACTACCTGAGTAAATTAGTGCAGGCAGGGCAGTTGCTTGACAATAACCTGCAGCGGGCCGCCCAGTTAGTTGCCAACTTTAAGCAAGTATCGGTGGACCTGACTGCTGATAACCTGCGCCAGTTTAATCTGGCAAAGTACCTTGATGAACTGCTCGACAGCCTGAGTTTAATGTGGCGCAATCGTAAAATCAGCCTGCAGGTAAATTGTGCCGAAGACATTGTTATGGACAGCTACCCGGGCACCATTGGCCAGATTATATCCAATTTCACCCAAAACGCCGTCGTTCATGGCTTTAAAGACCGCAGTAGTGGCGAGATAACCATCCACTGCTGCCGGCAAGGCGATCAGGTTGAAATGATATTTTCAGACAATGGGGCGGGTATCAGCACTGAGCACATTGAGCGAATATTTGACCCGTTTTTTACCACCAACCGTCATCAGGGTGGCACCGGCCTGGGCCTGCATATCGTATTTAATCTTATTACCCAGAAACTGGGGGGCAGCGTTAAAGTCAGCAGCACACCGGGCGAAGGCACCCGCTTTACGTTGCTGCTGCCATTAAAAGTGGCAGCAGATTAATCTGCCAGGAATTGCTGCCATTCTCGCAGCAGTTTCAGCAAGTCTTCCAGACCACACTGGCAGCTCATGCCCTGCTGGTCTAACTGCAAATCATCCTCAGCCAGCGCTTGTTGCTGACCGGTTTGCTCATCGACACTTTGGTAAAACAGGCTGTTATGGCTAAGTGTTACTTCACTGTTTTCGACTTCCAGCAAAAATTCTCGGCCCTGATACTGCATGCTTTGTTGGGGCTTTAGCGAACTCAGCTGTTGTAATAGTGGTAAATAGGCTGCGGCCTGCTGACCAAATTCATCCAGCAAAAAGCGGCCCAACACTTCATGCTCCGCTGTCAGCCGGATGCTGAACTGGCCGGTGTGGCGATTATAAATAAAGTCGTATTCCATACTAAAGTTCCAACAGCGCAGCATCTCTGCCACTTATAAGATCATCGGTGCCTGCATACTCTGCCGGGCTCGCCACAGTAACTACTGCGGATGTCCTACCCTTCGCAAGCCAGCAAAGCTGTTCAAATTCGTTCCAGACGAATTTGTCGCCCTACTGCCTGCGGCGCTCAGACACCCTGTGTCGCCCTAGCAGAGCATCCAGGACCGCTGATGCGGCGTGTGTTAAATTGTAGCTCTTGGTAATACATTAGCGCGCATAAAAAAGGCCTGCAGCTGCAGGCCTTAAGTATAACAGTTGCTATTACACGGCTTGCTGGATAATCACGTTATCCGCTTTTTTGGTGTACTGCGGCATCTGATGGAAGTTCAGATAACGATAAGTATCGGCCGCGGTGGCGTCGATTTGCTTCGCGTATTCCAGATACTCGGCTACTGTTGGCAGCTTACCAATAATAGAAGCTACCGCCGCCAGCTCAGCCGAAGCTAAGTACACGTTAGCACCCTGGCCTAAGCGGTTGGGGAAGTTACGGGTAGAGGTTGATACTACTGTTGAGTTCTCCGCTACCCGTGCCTGGTTACCCATACACAGCGAACAGCCTGGCATTTCGGTGCGGGCACCTACTTTACCGAAAATGCTGTAGTAACCTTCTTCGGTTAACTGTGCCTGGTCCATCTTGGTTGGCGGGGCAATCCATAACCGGGTTGGCAACTGGCCTTTGTATTTATCCAGCAGCTTACCGGCCGCACGGAAATGGCCAATGTTGGTCATACAAGAACCGATAAATACTTCGTCGATTTTGTCGCCGGCAACCTCAGACAGTAAACGCGCATCATCCGGATCGTTCGGGGCACACAGCACCGGCTCTTTAATATCGGCCAGATCAATTTCAATAATTTCGCTGTATTCAGCATCGGCATCAGCCGACATCAGCTGTGGATCCTTCAGCCAGGCTTGCATCGCCTGAATCCGCCGCTCGATAGTACGCACATCGCCGTAGCCTTCAGAAATCATCCACTTTAACATTACGATGTTTGATTCCAGATACTCGGCAATAGACGCATCTGACAGCTTAATAGTACAGCCAGCCGCTGAACGCTCGGCAGAGGCATCAGATAATTCAAACGCTTGCTCTACCGTTAAGTTTGGTAAACCTTCGATTTCCAGAATACGGCCGGAGAAGATGTTCTTCTTGCCTTTCTTATCAACCGTTAACAAGCCTTTCTGAATGGCTACGTACGGAATAGCATGCACTAAGTCGCGCAGGGTAATACCCGGCTGCATTTCGCCTTTAAAGCGCACTAATACTGACTCTGGCATATCCAGTGGCATAACACCGGTAGCGGCAGCAAAAGCGACCAAACCAGAACCGGCCGGGAACGAAATACCAATTGGGAAACGGGTGTGTGAGTCGCCACCGGTACCTACGGTATCCGGCAGTAACATCCGGTTTAACCAGCTGTGGATAATACCATCGCCCGGACGCAGTGCTACACCGCCACGGTTCATAATAAAATCTGGCAGAGTATGGTGAGTGTCTACGTCAACCGGCTTCGGATAAGCGGCAGTGTGACAGAATGACTGCATAGTTAAGTCAGCCGAGAAGCCTAAACAGGCTAAATCTTTTAACTCATCGCGGGTCATCGGGCCGGTGGTATCTTGCGAGCCCACGGTAGTCATTTTCGGCTCGCAGTATGTGCCCGGGCGTACGCCCTGCACACCACAGGCTTTACCGACCATTTTTTGGGCCAGGGTGAAGCCTTTGCCAGAGTCTACTTTCGCCGAAGGCCGGCGGAATTTATCTGACGGGCCATGCCCTAAAAATTCACGGGCGCGATCAGTTAAACCGCGGCCGATAATCAGCGGAATCCGGCCACCGGCACGCACTTCGTCAATTAATACGTCAGTTGCCAGGCTAAATTCAGCCAGCACTTCGCCGCTGCCATGACGGACAATCTTGCCTTCGAAGGGCAGAATATCGATCACATCGCCCATTTCCAGCTTGCTAACGTCAACTTCGATTGGCAGTGCGCCTGAGTCTTCCATGGTGTTGAAGAAGATAGGTGCAATTTTACCGCCCAGCACAAAACCGCCACCGCGTTTGTTCGGTACGTATGGGATGTCGTCGCCCATAAACCACAACACCGAGTTCGTCGCTGATTTACGTGATGAACCGGTACCTACCACATCACCCACATAAGCCAGTGGGAAGCCTTTTTTGTTCAGCTCGTCTAACTGCTTAATCGGGCCAACGGTACCCGGCTGATCCGGGGTAATGCCTTCACGGGCATTTTTCAGCATCGCTAACGCATGCAGCGGGATATCCGGCCGTGACCAGGCATCCGGCGCCGGTGATAAATCGTCAGTATTGGTTTCGCCTGACACTTTAAATACGGTAACGGTAATTTTTTCTGCCAGCGCTGGCTTGCTTTCAAACCACTCAGCGTCCGCCCAGCTTTGCACTACTTGCTTAGCGAAAGCATTGCCCGCATCGGCTTTTTCGGTGACATCGTGAAACGCATCAAAAATCAGCAAGGTGTGTGACAGTGCTTTAGCGGCAATAGGCGCTAACTTGTCGTTGTCCAGCAGGCTGATTAACGGCTGAATATTGTAGCCGCCCATCATGGTCCCCAGCAGCTCGGTAGCATACTCAGCATTGATCAGGCTACTGGTTGCCTCGCCGTTAGCTAGCGCCGCTAAAAAGCCGGCTTTAACATAGGCCGCTTCGTCAACGCCTGGCGGTACCCGGTTAACCAGCAGGTCAATTAAGGTTTCTTCTTCGCCTTTTGGCGGATTTTTTAACAGTTCAACTAAGGCGGCTACCTGCTCGGCATTGAGCGGTTTTGGCGGGATACCTTGCGCAGCGCGCTCGGCCACATGTTCGCGATATTGTTGTAGCACAGTATGATCCTCTTGGTCGTTGCCGGCAGTCTTGCTACTGCGGCGTCATTCTTAGAATGAATGGGCGAGATTATATAAAAATTCGGGCCAAATTGACATCAGGCCTTTTAACACGCCGCTTATAGTGGGTATAAATGGCATGAATGGGAAACCGGATGTTATATATTCTTTGTTATAGTGGTCAGACCTCAGTATGCTGAGGGTTCCGGTCGGCTTCGGTGCAAAGATACCGTGTCGCCCGTTGTCTGCAGCAGAGGTTAGAATCCTGAACTGGGCGCCACAGAGTGTCTGAGCAAATGCGCCAGCATTTGAGAGTTGCTGTGGCGAGCCAGGGCAGGAATTGTAACCGACAGCCCAAACACTTAGCTTGTCGCACAAAAAAGGCTGAACACCTAAGTGTTCAGCCCGTGCATTATAACAGATTTTTCTTACCCGATAGATTTACAGCTACCAGATTTTGACTCGCTGTTCTGGCGCGATATACATCGCATCGCCTTCTTTAATATCAAAGGCGGTGTAAAACTCAGGAATATTCGGCAACACACCAATAACCCGGTAATGGGCCGGTGAATGCGGGCCGGTGCTTAACTGGCGACGCAGTGCTTCTTCCCGGAACTTGGTGCGCCATACCTGGGCCCAGCTGATAAAGAACCGCTGTTCACCGCTAAAGCCATCCATTACCGGTGCTTCTTTACCGTCCAGTGATAAATTATAGGCTTTCAGCGCCACCGTCATCCCACCTAAATCACCAATGTTTTCACCCAGTGCTACTGCACCGTTAACATTAACGCCTGGCAGCGGTTCAAACTTGTTGTACTGGCCAATTAACTTGGCACCACGCGCCTGGAACTGATCTTTATCTTGCTGTGACCACCAGTTACGCAGATTACCCTCACCATCGTATTTGGCACCCTGGTCGTCAAACCCGTGGCCGATTTCGTGGCCAATCACGCCACCAATACCGCCATAGTTTACCGCATCATCCGCATCCATATTAAAGAATGGCGGCTGCAGAATAGCTGCCGGGAACACAATTTCATTGTTAACCGGGTTGTAATAAGCATTAACGGTTTGCGGGGTCATAAACCACTCGCCTTTATCGATAGGCTGACCTAATTTGGCCACCATCTGATCGTAGCCCCAGTGGCTGGCACGGATAAAGTTACCTACTAAATCATCAGCTTTAATTTCTAACGCGGAATAATCTTTCCACTTATCCGGGTAGCCAATTTTCGGAGTGAACTTGCTCAGCTTCTCCTGTGCAGCAACCTTCGTTTCCTCGGTCATCCACTCCAGCTCGTTAATCGAGATCTCGTAGGCTTTAATCAGGTTGGCCACCAACTCTTCCATCCGCGCCTTGGCTTCCGGTTTAAAGTGGCGCTCAACATACAGCTTACCGGTCAGTTCACCCAATACCTGATCTGACGCATCTACCGCCCGCTTCCAGCGTGGTTGCTGTTGCTCAGTACCGCTCAAGGTGGTGCCATAGAAGGCAAAGCGGCGATCAGCGAAGTTGCTGCTCAGCTTATCAGCATAGCCATGAATCGTTTTTAAACTCAGGTAATCCTGCCAGCTTTGTAAGTCAGTGTTCTCTACGACCTTGGCGAAACCGGCAAAGTAGCTGGGCTGCCGTACAATAATGTCATTCACTTCGGCTAATTTTACCTCATTGGCAAAGGCTGCCCAGTCAAAGTCACCCATGCTGGTATTCAGCTCAGCTACCGCCATTTTGTTGTAAGTTTTGTCGGCATTACGGTTATCTAACCGGGTCCAGTGGTGCTCGGCCAGCGCTTTTTCCAGCGCATAAACGCGCTCTGCAGCCGCTGCTGGCTCAGCATGGCCTGCCAGGCTGAACATATCGGTTAAATATTCTTGGTAATCGGCAATCAGCTTTAATGACTTTTCGTCATCGTTAAAGTAATAGTCGCGATCCGGCAATCCTAAGCCACCCTGGCTCAGATACACCGCATATTCGGTCGAGTTTTTCGCGTCATTGTTAATAAACCAACCAAACGGAATAGCAATACCATCGCGTTGCAGACGGGCAAATAACGCCGGCAACTGGTCTTTGTTTTCCAGCGAGCTAATGGCATCCAGTTGTGGCTGCAACGGGCTCAACCCCAGCTTTTCTATCGTTGCTTCGTCCATAAAGCTGTTATAGAAATGACCTAATTTCTGCTCGTCAGAGCCCTCTTTTAAATCAGTACGGGCCGACACTTCATCAATAATGGCTTTAACGGCCTGTTGCGAGTTATCGTTCAGAATATGGAAGGAGCCATAAGATGCTTTATCAGCCGGAATGTCGGTTTCAGCCAACCATTTACCGTTTACCGCTAAAAAGAAGTCTTCGCTGAATTTTACCGCCGGGTCAAAGTACTGGCTGTCTACCCCAGATACCCGCGGTGCTTGTTGTTGCGCCGCTACCGGCTCACTGGTTTTAGTAGCTGCTGGTTCGCTGCATGCGGCCAGACCTAATGCCAGCGCAACGCTGGCAGCAATAATACTGATTTTCTTCATTATATGTTCCTGAAATACGGGCATGAAATTCGGTTATAGTTATAGTGTCATTGCTATCTTAACGCTGCCGTCAGCCAAAGCCAAATATCTGTAACCAACAAGTTGTAACAGAATATATTGGGTATTCATTAACCCTTCTCGCAGGTGTAACAGCCCGGACTGCGCGGACAACTATTGCCCCGGGCACAAATTAACTGCGCTGGTTTTTGCAGGCTGCGGGCTACCCAGTTGATATTTAAAATATTGGCAACGCTGGTTAAAGAGGTCTGAATAGTTTTAGGGACTCTGGCACCGCCTGCGCTGTTTATACACAGCTGTTTCAGCTCGCTGGCCATGGCATCAGCATCGACACCCTGGGCCAGCAAAGCCGGGTTAAGATCAATACCGGCGCACAATACATGGTTATTACCGGCTAAATCGCTCACTTTGGTCGACTCACAACAGTAAATCCGCGGCTGACCGTTGACATCCAGCAAAGACAACTGGGCACTGCTGGCAACACCCTCGACATCAAACATCCGGAATACCGCCCAGTTCTGACAGGGATCTTCCACCTTGCGCATATTGCCCCATGGCAATGGTATGCCATTGCCGCGATACACCGCCTTTAGTTTGCCCGGGGTGTAGGCATCAAAGTAATGCCAGTGAGTGTACGGCGATACCGCAGTCATCCGCCGCATCGCTACTGACGCCGACACACCCGCCTGCTGATGGCTGCTGATTTCATAGCCCTGGCGGTCGAGTAGTTGACGAAACGGAAGTTTGGGACACAGCAGCGCGCCGGCAAAAAAGCTTGACTCAAAATCGCGCCAGGCGTGCAGCATGTCCTGCGGCTGCACAGCAGTCGACTGCGACATGTCATCGTCGTGGGTACCACCAACTGTCATACTGCTTTTTACACCGTCTTTGTTGTGTAGCACGGCATGGCCAATATGCACCGCCAGTTCATACTTTAAGCGCGTTGGAAATTGCTGCAGCAAGTGGTTTAAATGCAGGGTTGCCGGCGGGGTAAAAAACGAGGTGGCGACATTTTTTGACAGCACGCCTAACTCATCCAGTATTTCTTTTGGTGGCTCAGTAAACCAGCTTACTTTAACGCCAAGCTGTTTCAAAATAGCCATGAGCTGATCCACCGTTAATGGCATGCGCTTCTGGCCCACCTCCTCTGCCGCCCGCTCCAACTCAGGAAAATGATTCTGATGATGCTCCTGATGCGCCCGGATCAACAGCTGAGCAAACTGTTTGCCGCTGGTACCGGTTTGCGACAGCATCTCCGGAATGGCAATTTGCAGGATATCAGTTGAGAATAAAAACCCCGGTTCTAGTGCCATGCCGCTAATGCCGCCACGACTGCCCTTTTGCGGGGTTAAATCCTGGCCGTTATCTTCGCCATCTAAAAACCAGTCGAGGTCTTTTTGAAATACTTCGGCGATCACCTGCAGCATTTCAATGCCTGGGGTCCGTTTGCCGCGCTCTATCATCGACAAATATGACACCGACGGCGCTTGCTCCGGGTTCACCCGAATGCACCGGGTAGACAAGTCTTCCATGGTTAAGTTATTACGCTTTCTCAGGTTTCTGATTTTAGTTCCTAAAAAATGCGACTTTCTGAGCAGGCTTTTGTTTGCTTTCATTTTGTAAAATTCACACTGTAAAATTTTTATTGTGAAATTATGCTGATTTTTAGCCTAGACTAGTTTTTAACCGATAGCAACTGGTCTGCGTTCTAAGAAACGCGACTTAAACGAAGGCCCGGAATCCTGATAGCGCAGCCACAGAGTGTCTGAGCGAACGCGCAAGCGGCAGCGAGTTGCTGTGGCGAGCACAGCAGGAGTTGCGGGCCGGAGTGTTAAATAACTTTTTGTAAAAAGACCCGACAAAGATGAGGATAACAACATGACGACACTGGCCCCAACCCACAGCCAACACACGCCAAACCAAACTGCCTGGATGGCGACCGAGCTTAGCGTTATTAACCAGCTGAACGAGCGCCATGTAAAGCAGATCATGGATTACTCGAAAGGCTTCCTGGATAAAACCTTCCCGTTGGCACAAGGCTCACACAAAGATGTAGTGTGCTATATGGTGTATTTCCAGCACCTGCTGGCGTTCTTTGGCGATGGCAGCAAAAGCGGCCTGCAAAACCCTGGGCAGTTTGTAGCACTGAGTGGTCACCGGGAAGCGCCGGAATCACTGGTATTGGTAAATGAAGGTCGCCATGTGGAGCTGGTATTAAACCGCCACGGCGGCAACGGTGAAAAAGACTGCGCCGGCATTGACGATATCCAGCTGCAAGCCAAACAGGCCGGTGAACCCTGGTTCAGTATGCTGACCGGTAAACAGGTTAATAAAGGTTGCCAGAGTGAAAAATGCTTTACTGCGAAAGACGGCGGGCCTTATCAGGCCTGATGGTGTCTGGCGGAGTTGTCAGCGCGACTGCAACTGATATTTAGCCAGTAACTGCTGATATCGCTCACCGCGCTTAAATTTCGCCAGCGCCTGATTAAACTGCCGGCGCTGAGCAGCAGGCAAGCCCTGCTGTTTGCCAAACGCAAAGTAAACTTCAACAAAATCCAGTGCAGGTTGTAACATCAGCACCTCAGCGGCCGACTGCTGCAACAACGATGAGTGGGTAATAGTATGGGCCGAGGCCATCACTAATTTTACTCTTTTGCCCAGTAGCATCCGGAACAGCATATGATCTGACTCCACCAGATCGACCCGGGGAAAACGCATTTCATCTAAAACACTGCCATAAGAAAAATGCCGCACTGTCGCTACCGGTTCACTGCCCAGGCTGGCAAGGGTGCCATCAAATTGCAAGGGACAAGGATTGGCGCACAACAGCACTATGGGATCAATTAAATAGCTTTCGTCACTAAACTCAAATCGCTGCATCCTGGCCGGTGTCTTATAAAACACCGGAATAACATCAGCCTTACCAGTCTCTACATGATTAACTACCCGGCTCCATGGCAAGCGCTGAAACTCCAGCGTTAATTCCAGTTCGCTGGCAATGCTTTGCAATGTTTCAACCGAGAAACCGGTTAAATTATCGTCAAGCACATAATAATAAGGTGGGTAATCTTCGTCAGGAATAGCCACCCGCAATACCTGAGCATGCAAGTGGCTAAGCATAAAAAGCAGACAGAGCATCAGAAACAGGCAATGCAATTTAATTACCCGCTTTGTTGTCGATATACTGGAAACGCCAGTAACCACGAGCTTTGCTCCCTGCTCCTGTTATCCATTAACTATAGCTAATACTGCTGGATCTACAAGACCCAGCAGCCTGATGTAATTAGACATAATTCAAACAAAAAAACGTCAAAAAATCTTACAGAGACTATATAAACATATTCTAAATTGTTGTTTTTATAAACTATCTTAGTTGGCGTGTATCTTGCTGCTGTTAACATGAGTATCTAAAAAAGGAAATAACAATGAAAATGGCATTACTGCTTAGTACTTTATGTGTTAGCGCCTATGCAAATGCGGCATTAACTACCTATGAATTCAATAATGGCGACGATTTGAGTAACTGGACTACCGATCGTTGCGATCCGGCAAGCTTCACTATCGTCGACAACGAACTGTTGATGAGCATTGACGGTGCCGAACAAGCCAAATGTGGTGTTGAAACTTTTGGTCAGACCCAGGGAATGAAGCTGGATACCGGCATGTCGACATATCTGGCAATTGATATGTTTCTGGATAGCCAACATGGCCTGACTGACGAGCGTTTAGGAGGCATCTGGGGTGTCGCTTACAACCCGGCTGATGCCATCAGCTATTACCCGATACTGGAATCAGTAGTAAGTGACGGCGTTACAGGCGCGCAGGGATATGAGGGTAATCTGAATACCTTTTTTGCGCTGGATCCATCATTACTTACCTTAGATAGCTTTAATACATTTGCTTATCAAATTACTGATGGCTTTATTAATTATCTGGTTAATGGCAATCTGGTATTTACCAGTACCAGCGACAATCATGCATACTTTGGTGAAGTCATTTTGAATGCCAAAAACGATGGTAACTCGTTTAATGTTCGTTACGATAACCTTACTTTCGGCACTATGGCAGTTGATGTACCAGAGCCGGCTTCACTGGCGGTTATGGGCGCAGGTCTGTTACTGTTAGCAGGTGCGACCAAGCGCAAGCGCGCCAAATAAGCTGCCTGTTTTATAAAAAAGCGCCCTGGTTAAAGGCGCTTTTTTTATCCTGAATTTTATGCCTGACTACCGCTTACAGTTATTCAGCCAAGACCGGATAATCAGTATAGCCCTCTGCACCACCGCTATAAAACAGCTCTGGTCTTGCCGTATTCAGTTCAGCATCTTTAGCAAAACGCGCCACTAAATCGGGGTTAGCGATATAAGGCACACCAAAGGCGACAGCATCAGCATCACCACTAGCGATAAGCCTATTGGCACTACTTTTATCAAACTTTTCATTGGCAATATAGACGCCGCCAAACAACTGCTTCAGTTTCGGGCCTAAGCTGTCATCGGCTTGCGCTTCCCGGGCACAAATAAAGGCAATATTACGTTTAGCCAGGCGCTGCACCAGATAGCCAAAGGTATCGTTACGCTGTGAATCACCCATGCTATGCGCATCTGCTCTGGGGGCTAAATGCATGCCAACCCGGCCTGCCCCCCACACCGAGATGACGGCATCTGTCACTTCCAGCATTAGCCGGGCCCGGTTTTCAATGCTGCCGCCATACTGATCAGTACGCTGGTTACTGCCATCCTGCAGAAACTGGTCCAGTAAGTAACCATTGGCACCGTGAATTTCCACACCGTCAAATCCGGCCTTTTTAGCATTTTCAGCGCCCAACCGATACGCTTCAACAATGTCAGCAATTTCTGCAGTCGCCAGTGCCCGCGGTGTAACAAAAGCTTTTTTCGGCCGCAGTAAACTAACATGGCCGTCCGCTGCAATAGCACTGGGTGCTACCGGCAACTCGCCATCTAAATAGTGTGGATCGGAAATACGGCCAACATGCCACAACTGCAGCATTATCCGGCCACCCGCCTGATGCACAGCTGCGGTTACTTTTTGCCAGCCTGCTACCTGGGCATCCGACCAGATCCCAGGGGTATCCGGGTAACCTACCCCCATTGGCGAAACTGAGGTTGCTTCGGTAATAATCAACCCCGCAGTGGCACGTTGCTGGTAGTACTTTACCATCAGGTCATTTGGGACCCTGCCGGCACTCGCCCGGCAGCGGGTTAACGGCGCCATGATGATCCGGTTTGGTAGTTGTAACTCTCCCACTTGAATTGGGTCGAATAAATTGGCCATAACAGGTCCTGTTAGTGTGCGATTACAAGAATTAACGGCATCAAACGTACCGGTAAGCGACTTGGATCAATTGGTCTGCCTGTGCTAAAAAACAAGGGCCAACCGCCCCACATCGACCCTGTTGCATGTTAAACTCGCCACATTTCCTTACAGTTATCAAGTTGCTTACATTCACTGACGTAGGTATATTCCAGCCGATAAATGCCGTAATGCTGCTTACCGTTACCGCCAAGGATCGCTCATGTTTAAAAAGCTCGCTGCCTCCCCTGTTATTATTGCCGTGCTGTTAACACTGGCATTGTTACTCTGGTTACTCAGTGGTGATAACTACGGTGCCAAAGAGCAAGCACCGGCAGAGCAGCAGGCATCAGAACAAAAGCTGTCGCTGGTTGAAACCCGCTGGTCAGATGCAGAACCGTACCAGTTAACCCGGGTAGCCCAGGGTCAGGTGTTACCCTGGCGGAGTGTCAGCATTAAAGCGCAACAAGCCGGCACTGTCATGGCGCTACTGACCCGTCAGGGCGACACAGTGCAGCAAGGTGCCAGATTACTGCAGCTATCTGATGACGGTCGCAGTGAATTATTAGCCCAGGCCCAGGCAAACTTAACCCTGAAAAAGCAGGAGCTGGCCAGTGCCCGCACCTTGGGCAAATCGCAGTTTTTGTCTGAAACCGAGCTGACCCGACTGGAAAGTGAACTGGCCAGGGCCGAAGCTGAGTTTGCCAGTGCCCGTCTGGCACTGGCGCAGATTGAACCGGTTGCACCGTTTGCCGGCGTCATCGACCGACGCCATATTGAAGTAGGCGACGTGGTACAGGTTGGAACTGAACTATTGCAGTTAGCTCAGATAGATAAGTTAAAAGTCACTGCTCAGATCCCCCAGCAACATATTGGCGCCTTACAACCTGGCCAGCAGGTTAAGCTACGCTTACTCGATGGTCGGCAACTCAATGGTGAGCTGAGTTTTATCAGTTACGCCGCCGATACCGCTACCCGCAGTTTTTACGTTGAAGTGACGGTTGCGAATCCGGAACTGTTGCGGATTGCCGGTGGCAGTGCCACGGTTGAAGTGCAGCTGGAGCCGGTTCAGGCTCATTTGATATCGCCGGCACTTCTTAGCCTGAACAGTGACGGCCAGCTGGGTGTTTCTGTTGTGAATGAACAACAGCAGGTTGAGTTTTACCCGGTCCAAATAATTAGCGCTGACAACGAAGGGGCGCGGGTAACCGGCTTACCAGAGCGGGCGCAGATCATTACCCAGGGCGCGGGCTTTGTTAAACCAGGTGATAAAGTGCAGGTGGCAGGAGCCAAGCCATGAATGCCATTATTCAGGCAGCCATTGGCCGCAGCCGTGCCAGCTTAATGTTATTGCTGTTTTTATTTATTGCCGGTATTACCGCCTACCAAACCATACCAAAAGAAGCTAACCCTGACGTCGCCATTCCAATGATGTATGTGTCGATGTCGCTGGATGGCATCAGCCCGGAAGATGGCGAGCGGTTACTGGTACGGCCGATGGAACATGAGCTGCGATCGCTGGAAGGCATAAAAAAAATGACCTCAACCTCCAGCGAAGGCCATGCCTCGGTCATGCTGGAATTTGATGCCGGCTTTGATGCCGACCAGGCACTGGCTGATGTCCGGGTAAAAGTAGACGCCGCCCGCGCCAAACTACCCAGTGAAGCCGATGAGCCCACCGTCAATGAAATAAATGTTGGACTATTCCCGGTGTTATCGGTCGGGTTATCCGGCCCCGTTTCTGAAAGCCAGCTGGTGTATATCGCCCGCCAGCTGCAGGAAAACATCGAAGCTATCCCTGAAGTGCTGGAAGTAGACATTGGTGGCGATCGCGAAGATATGCTGGAAATTGTGGTCGACCCGCAAGTGCTGGAAGGCTACGGTCTGGATTACCAGCAATTGTTCAGCCTGGTGTCAAACAACAACCGGCTGGTCGCCGCCGGCAGCTTAGATACCGGTGCCGGTCGCTTCGCAATGAAAGTACCGGGCGTAATTGAAAACCTCGAAGACGTCCTGTCAATGCCAATCAAGGTCGATGGCGATACTGTCATTACCTTTGGCGATGTCGCCACCATCAGCCGCAGTTTTAAAGACCCGCTGGGTTTCGCCCGGATTAACGGCCAACCCGCCGTTGTGCTGGAAGTTAAAAAGCGCAGCGGTGCCAATATTATTTCAACCATTGAACAAACCAAAGCATTGATTGACCAGGCCAGTAGCCAGTTTCCTGAAGGCATGCAGGTTAACTATATTATGGACCAGTCAAAAGAAGTGAAGAACATGCTGTCAGACTTACTGAACAACGTGTTAACTGCCGTGGTGCTGGTGCTGATCTTAATTATTGCCACCATGGGTGTGCGCTCAGCGCTGCTGGTCGGCATCACCATTCCCGGGGCATTTTTTGCCGGTATTCTGATGATATTTGCGCTCGGTTTTACCATGAATATTATTGTGCTGTTTGCGCTTATTTTGGTGGCCGGCATGCTGGTTGATGGTGCCGTGGTGGTTAGCGAATTGGCCGACCGTAACCTCGGCGAAGGCCAGAAACCGAAAGAAGCCTGGGCCAATGCCGCCGGCCGCATGGCCTGGCCGATTATCGCCTCCACAGCCACCACGATAGTGGTGTTTATGCCGCTGTTATTCTGGCCCGGTGTGGTGGGCCAGTTTATGAAATATCTGCCAGCGACGGTGATCCTTTGTTTGCTGGCATCGTTATTTATGGCGCTGATTTTCCTGCCGGTAATGGGCGGCATCAGCCGGGCCAGGCCCGCAGCCCATAAAATCGAAGCCAGTCGGGCAGGTTTGGCTTACCGGCACCTGCTTGGCCGGTTATTACGCCATCCCGGCCTGACCTTGGCCGGACTACTGGGTGGCATGGCACTGATTTTTGTTGCTTACGGTAAATATAATCATGGCCTGGAATTTTTTCCCGACGTTGAACCAGAATCTGCGCAGGTATGGGTACGGGCCCGTGGTGATATGTCTATTTATGAAAAAGATACGTTACTTAAAACAGTAGAACAGCGCCTGCTGGGACTGGCTGAAGTAAAAGCCCTGTATGCCCGTTCGCTGGCCAGCGCCGACGGAGAACTGGCGCCCGACGTGGTCGGGACGTTGCAATTTCAGTTTATTGACTGGCATGAACGGCGCAAAGCAGCCGCCATTCTGGATGACATGCGCCAGCTGACTGACGATATTCCCGGGATTATTCTGGAGTTTCGTCAACAACAGGAAGGCCCTGCTGCCGGCAAGCCGATAGAGTTGCAGGTTAGCAGCAGTGAAGCCGCCGCTACCGAGCAGGCGGTGGAGCAAATTATCCGCCAGATGGAACAAATGGAAGGCTTTGTTGATATTGAAGATGACCGCAGCCTGCCCGGTATTGAGTGGCGGATAGAGGTTGACCGGGCAGCCGCAGCCCGCTTTGGCGCTGACGTGCTTACCGTCGGCAATGCCGTGCAAATGGTCAGTAACGGCTTACTCCTGGCCAAGTTCCGGCCGGAGTACGCCAGTGACGAAGTGGATATCCGGGTCCGGTTTCCGCAATACTGGCGCTCACTGGATCAGCTGGGTCGGCTGACCATTCAAACAGCGCGGGGGCAGGTGCCACTGAGTAACTTTGTAGAGCTGGTTCCTGCACCTAAAACCAGTATTATCAAGCGGATAGACGGTAATCGTGCCATTACTATCAAAAGCGATTTAGCGCCCGGCGCTCAGGTAAGTGAACGTTTAAAGGCGCTGCTGGACAGTGACATGCAGCTGCCCGACAATGTTAACGTCAAAACAGCCGGCGAAAGTGCTGATCAGCAGGAAGCGATGACCTTTTTAATGGGCGCTTTCGCTACCGCTATCTTTTTAATGCTGATGATTTTACTGGTGCAATTTAACAGCTGGTATCAGAGTTTACTGGTACTGTCGGCCATTGTCTTTTCCACCGCCGGGGTATTACTGGGCCTGCTGGTTAACGGTCAGAGCTTTGGAATTGTGATGGTCGGTATGGGCATTATTGGCCTGGCCGGCATCGTGGTGAATAACAATATCGTGTTAATTGACACCTTTAATCAGCTGCGGCAAAGCGGCATGTCAGCAATGGAAGCGGCACTTGAAACCGGCTGCCTGCGCTTACGCCCGGTTCTGTTAACGTCGGTAACCACCGTGCTGGGGTTAATGCCGATGGTGCTGGCGGTTAATGTTAATCTGTTGGAACCCAGCCTCGGCTTTGGTGCCCCCTCTACCCAATGGTGGACCCAGCTATCCAGTGCCATTGCCGGCGGCCTGACTTTTGCTACCTTGCTGACATTGTTTTTAACGCCCTGCATGCTGGTGCTGGGTGAAAAACTACACAAAAAAATACGCCATCAGTAAAAAGCCCCGCTCAGCACAGCTGAGTGGGGCTTTGACAACCGAGTAACCTGCTATTTTAATTGCTGCAGTAGTGCTTGCCATGGCACCAGTTTCAGGTTCTGGCCCTGCTCCGGCATCCGGTTACGGCCGTCCTGCACCACCAGTGCCCCCTGTTCAAAACCGGGGCCCAGCGAGCGGGTGGTAACGTCCAGGCCATCGGTTTCTGACGCGCCATCTATCCCCAGTTCCGGGTTAGTACCAATTCTGAAATGCAGCCGCTCAGCATAAGGCGGCGCGGCATCAAAAAGCAGATAACTGTCGTTACCCTGACTTGAAACCAGCAGATAACTGTTACCGTTGTGCTCCGCCAGCGCGATACCTTCAATATCATCAACCAGACGCTCACCGTCAACCCGCAATATTACCTCGCCGCTTGTTGCTGCATCTGCTTCGGCAGCAAAGCGCCAGATAGCCTGATCTTCTTCGCCGACAAACAAAATGCCGCGTTTATCATCCGTCACACAGCCCTCTGGTTGGCTGGGTACCTGCAGCGAGCGCACTAAAACGCCCTGCCAGTTTTGGCCATCGCTGCTTATCCGGTACTGTTCAATCAAACCAGATTTGTCGTTAACAAACACATAGTGCTGCCCACTGCGGCCACTTTGATACAGGCATAAACCATAAATTTCCGTCATCGCCGTTGCCACCCTCCCCGCGTTATACAGCAGGCCGTTAAGGTCAATGGCAAACATTTGCAGGCTGTTGTCGTCACGTAGGCTGGCCACGGCGAGGTCATGCGTCTGGCCCTGCCAGCGCAAATTATACCGCACATCAACATTATTTAAGCGGCCAACCGGCAGTTGCTGTACCCGCTGGCCCTGCATATTGTAAACATCCAGTCCGGCCCGCTTATCGGTACCCAGCAGCAGGCTTAACTCAGGCTGCTCAGGGTGATGCCATACGGCCGGGTCATCCATAACATCACCGCGCTGACTCGCTGGCTCGGTCTGTAAGGTTGGCATTAGCTGTACTACCGCAGCTCTGTTGCTGCGAGCGGACGTAGAGGGTAATGGCAGCGATAACTGCTGCACGGGCGCGGCATCCTCGCTGCTGACAAACAAGGTGGCGTTATTGGCTTGTATACGGACGGCAAGGCCGCTTGCTTCAGCAAGTCCCGGTACTTGCCGGGTCGATAATACCTCGCCGCCGCGGTTAAGATGCAGCACCCGGGCCGGTTGTTCTTCCAGCGCCAGCAAACTGCCATCCGCTAATAACTGCATTGCTTTTACTTCGCCCTGTAATTGGCCAAAAGGCGCATTAACCTGCACTAAACTGCGGCCTTCATCAGCCTCGGGCTCGGCCTGGTAACGCCAGATAGCCCGGTCAGCCTCGGCAATATACAAGGCCCCGCTAACCGGATCGGTGACACAGGCCGTGCTGTCGTAAGGTACATTTAATTCGCGGATAACCAGTGGCTCTGCCAGCCATTGCTGCTGTTGCTGCAGTAACAGCTGATCGGCACCACCGCGCCCACCCAGTAAAAACAGGCTAAGTTGCTGGTTTTCACTGCTCTGATAAAAGCACAGATCATCCACCACCCGGCTGCTAATTAATTGGCGCCGGAGTAACAGTAACGGCTCGCTTGCTTGCGGGTTCAGCTGCCACAAATGCAGGCTGTTATTATTGTCGTCCATCGCTGCCAGTAGCAGGCTGTCGTCTGTCAGCTTTTGTACAGTGAGCCGGATAAATGCCCCGGGGTAGCTACTGATTACCTCAGCATCTTTTGTCTCAGGGCTTTTTGTCTCAGGGCTCTGGCGCACGTGTAAGCCAGACTTATCGGTGAAAATCTGATATTCCGTGCCAGACAATTGCACTTTGTGGTAATGGCTGGCGCTAATGTCAGTCAGCTGTTGTACCGGCGCACTTTGCCCTGCCAGCTTTGCTTGCTCAAGCTGACAGCCACTAACCAGTGCTGCAATTGCCAGACACACTCCGCTCCGGGTAAAAACGTGTTTACTAAATCGCATCGTCTGCTTCCTTGTTTACCAGTTAGTGATCTGCAGGCCCAGCACCACGGTGCGGCCATACTGTTCATATTGGAAGTTATAGGGCTTGCGACCTGTATAAGCGTAGTAAGGCTCATCATTTAAATTAATCACATTAAAATACAGCTGCATACCGCGGCTGAATGTCCATTTACTGCTGAAATCCAGTTGCAGATGGTCATCGGCATACACGTCGTAGGCGGCGTCACTGACATCACCGACTTCCGCCAGATACTCAGATTTATAATTAGCGGCCAGGCGCAGACTCAGGCTGTCAGTCTCGTAGCCGATACTCAGGTTAGCCGTTTGATCTGACTGACTGGGCAGTGCCACTTCCCGGCGCAGCAAACTACCATCATCAAACCATTCGATATCTGCAGCAGAGTCGGTCAGGGTCAGGTTAGCCGATAGCAGCAGGTGATCCAGCCAGCTATCAAAACCCGCCAGCTGATGCACCGCATTTAATTCCACGCCATATAAGTCGGCGCTGCCGCCATTGACAAAGGTTTCGGCTTTGCCAAAGTCAGCATATTCGCCACGGCCAGCTAAATCAGCTTCGTAAATAAAGTTATCAATCTGCTTATAGAACAACATCGCCGACAGCACACCAAGCTTGTCAGCATAATGCTCGATGCCCAGGTCAAAATTATTGGAGGTCAGCGCCTTTAAGTCCGGGTTACCGAACGCGGCTTCCAGTTCGTCATCGTCGCGTTCCAGAATAAAGGCCGGTGCCAACTGCTCAAAGTTCGGGCGCACCAGACCGGTACTGAACGCCGCCCGCACGATACTGTTCTCTGCCAGGTTGTAGCGCCCGACCAGTGCCGGTAACCAATACCCCTCACTGCTACTTTGCTGGTTGGCACTAAACAGCTCTGTACTGTCATCATAACGGGTACCGACTGCGTCCCGTTTTTCATATTCATAACGTACACCACCCACCAGCTGCCAGTGCTCACGTTGCCACTTTGCCATGACATAGCCGGCACTGATATCTTCATCTACCTGGTAGTCGTTAATTTGTGACTCTACCTCATCAACAAAATCAGCGCGGTTAAGCCCAGCCACCAACTGATAAATAGCAGCACTGCTGACCGCGGGCCCGAGGTTACTCAGACTATAGTCCACCACGCCACTGGCATAATCGTTCATACTAAGCGCACTTATGCCTTGATCGGCAAAATCCTCAAACAACCAGACATCTTCGGCTGCGGTTTTTTCCCGCTGGCTGAATTTAATACCGGCTTTCAGCTGCATACTGCCGCTGCCTTGGATCCTTTCATGGCTAAGATCAAACTTAATATTGCGCTCGGTCTCTTTGGTATAGGTATCACCCATTTCCACTTCTTTTAACGCATAGCCTTGTGCCAGAAAAGCATCAGCCGGCGCAGTTAAGCGCAATATATTGCTGCCGCTGAAGCCAACACCGTCGTCAAACGCCTGTTCAAAGTCAGCTGCACCAATATTAAACGGGGTGTCTTCGTCGGCTTTGCTGGCACCACCTTCCAGTTGCCACTCCCAGTTGCCGGCTGTCTGACGGGTACCCAGCACCAGGGCTGCAATACTCTGGGTTTCTTCGCGCTGTTTTAACGAGCGCAGTACTTCCGCTTCGCCGCTGGCGCCGGCCCATTGCGGATCAGCAAATTCGACCACCAGCCCCTGGCGCTGTTCATTGTCACTAAAACGGCTATACAGGCTACGCAGGTAATATTCATTATTACTACCAGGGCGGTAATCCAGGTTCAGTGCCAGTCCCAACCGTTCCCGGCTGATGGTGTAGTCGCGCAGTTCAAACTCTTCCAGCCCTTCATCAAAATCCCAGCTGCCACCGGTCTCGACGTTTTCAGAGCCAAATTTGCGCTCGGCAAAACTGGCGGCAATGGCCATCCCCAGGCTGTCTGTTTCGCCACCGAAATCCAGTATTTTACTGAATACCCCGGACACTTTAGGGCTGGTTTTCGACTGTTGCTCGTTGTAGCCCGCCTCGGCGGTAAAAGAGTAAAAATCGTTGCTACGGTCAAATGCTGACAAGCTTTTTATTTCGACAGTGCCGCCGAGCGAGCCGGCGGCCATATCCGGGGTCAGGGTTTTATTGACTTCAACCGACTCCAGCAAATCAGACGGGATCACATCCAGCGCCACCGCTCGTCTGCCCGCTTCCGGCGCAGCCAGAGATGTACCGTTATAAGTTACTGAGTTGTAGTCCGGTGCCAGGCCCCGCACCCGGATAAAGCGTCCTTCACCCTGATCCCGCTCTACCGACAAGCCCGCTAATCGTTGCAGTGCTTCACTGACATTGCTATCGGGGAACTGCCCCATTTCATCCGCACTGGCCACGGTAACGATGCCAGCGGCATCGCGCTGGCGGTTCAGCGCTTTACTTAAGGCACCAAACTGGCCCCGCACTTCAATATGTTCAATCTCATCAGTCTCGGTGTCTGCCAGTAACGGGGCGGATAACGCGCCACAGGCCACGGCAATGGCAGATGCCAGCAAGGTACGACGATAGTTCAGTTTCATAACGTGCTCTCAGGTTGCAGTAGATAGTGCCCACCAGTCTGCCGTTGCTCTGTGACAAAACAGCGGGGGGTAACCGCCTGTGCTGCACGCTGCTGACCCGGGTCTTTACTGCGCAGCAAAGCCTGTTTACTGCTGGAATTTGTCATATCAATGTCATGCCTGCGCCGCAAAATGGTTGTTATTTGCCGGACAACTGTACTTATGTGGCAACAACACCGTTATAAACTGCTATCCAGCCTGCTGTTGTTACTCAGCGGCCTGCTGCTGGCTATTCATAGTGGCAGCGGCAAGCAAGCCAACGAGTTCGACTGGTTAGATATTCTGGGCGAGGGCACTACCTTGCTGGTGGCCTGTGGCTGGCTGGGGCTTATTATCAGCAGCCGACCAGCGGGGCGGGTTACTGAATGGCTGTATTACGGCAGTTTGCTGCTGGTGTACTCGTACTTTCTCGACTTACTGGACGAATTTATTCGTTATCCGGATGCTATCCGGCTGATGAGCTGGCTTGAGTCACTGCCGGCACCGGTCGGGATGTTAATTCTTACCTACGGTCTGGTCGGCTGGCACCGCGAACAACGGGCCATTAACCGCCAGTTGCAGGGCCGCGAGTTATTTTTACGCCAGCATCAGCTGATCGATCCGTTAACGCAACTCTATGGCGCTGCGTATTTGCAAGTTGTGCTGCAACGCGAGATTGAACTGCACCAAAGCCAGCACAAAGCGCTCAGTTTGCTGGTGGTTGATATCGATAACTTCAGTCAGTTTAATCGTCAGCATGGCATGGCAGCGGGCGATGCGTACCTTAGCCAGTTAAGTGAATTACTCAGCAGCCAGTTACGGCACAGTGATCTGGTGTGCCGCTATGCCGGTGACCGCTTTATTGCCCTGCTGCCCGACACTGCCGAGCCGCAGGCACAGATTATGGCGCAGCACCTGCGTCAGCAATTGCCACAGCTGGCTGACAGTAATAACGACCCGGCTACCACCGTCGTTGCTCTGGCCGTGCGACAGGGCAGCACTAAAGCGGCTTTTAAGGCGGCAGAGCAGGCGCTGGCACTGGCGAAACAGGCCGGTAATTTCAGTTACAAACCTGCCTGATGAACGCGCGCAGCTCTGGTTGTCACAATACGCCCGGCTTCGGCTATCAGGATAAAATACTGCTATTGCAGCACGGTAGCAGCGAATTGCTGGCACTGGCGCAGCGCCGCGGGGCGACGTTAAGCAAACTGCTTACCGGCACCCGCATATTCGAACAGGACTTACATAAGCCGCATGGCCGGCTACACCATGCCGACTGGCTTAAATTACTGCAAAACTGTCAGCAGCAGCTGAACAGTCCGGAGTTGCCATTTTTGCTCGGCAGCGCCATGTTGAACAGCCGTTATATTTCGCTGTGTCAATGTCTTCAGGCATCTGCAAACCTGCGCCAGGCGCTGGCTCAGCTATGGTATTTCCGACATCAGTTATTTCCTGCGGTATACGCGACCATGTATCCGCTGCCACAACAGCAAGCCATTACCATCGAGTTGCAGCCCGGCGTGGGGCTGGCAAACCAGCAACCGTTTATGATGACGGTGTTGTGTTCATTGCTACTGGATCTACTCAAGCAACAGCTCGGCACCACCGAAGGTATTAATGTGCAGTTGCAATCAGGATGCAGCGCAAAACAGTTGCAGGCTCAGCTGCATTGGGATTGTGCAGTTAACTTCAATCAACCCTGCGATAGCATCAGTATTCCGCTGTCATTGTGGCAACAACCTTTCAGCGACGCTGATCCAGAGCGTTTCAAAGCCGCCCGCCGCAGTTGTCTGCAGCTGAACCGCGTGCTGCCCCGCCAACGCGGATTGCTGGAACAGGTATGTCGTTTGCAACAACGGGCTTTGCCGGAACTGTTAAGTCATGAAGAAGTAGCAAAAGTGCTGGGGCTTTCCGCTAGCAGCCTGAAACGTCAAGTAAGTCAGCATCACACCAACTTTGCCCGGCTGCTGGATCAGGTCCGGCGCGAACAGGCCCGCCGTCTGCTGCAACAAGGGCAATACTCTAACCGCCAACTGGCACAACAACTCGGTTATTCCGATGAACATAATTTTCGCCGGGCTTTTAAACGCTGGACTGGCTTAATCCCTACTGATTTTAAAGGCTTATTCAATTTCAATTAACCGTGACTTTTTAAAGGATCTTTATGAAACCTGTTAAAACCCGTAGCTGGCAACAACTGTATCTGGTACTGCTAAGCACAATTCTGGCCGCGACACTTGGCGCTTGCTCGGTGGCAGAACCTGCAGCAGAGGCCACCGCTACCAGCAACACGACCAGCAACACGCCCGGCAAAGTACTCAGTTTCGCCGTGCTGGGAGATGCCGAGCCCAAACCTGAACCGCAGTTTCCGAATGTCGCCGCCGCAGTAGCCGACGTAAATCAGTTAAGCGAACCTTTGCAGCTGGATTTTGTGGTTGGGGTCGGTGATATTGCTCATAAAGGCACGCTTGTGCAGTACGACAATGTTACGCCGGTGCTGCAACAGCTGACGCTGCCGTTTTATCCGATTATGGGTAATGAAGAGCATGGCAGCACTGTTGAACGTTATCTGCACTACGTCAATCTGTGGAACGAGGGCAAGGTGACCATTAACAACCCGAGCTATGTGCTGGAGTTTGATAGTGTAGCATTGGTATTAGCCTCACCTGATCACGGCCGCGATTTTAACGACAGCGGGATCAGCTGGATGCAGCAGCAAATCAGCCAGCTGTATCCCAAGCCGGTATTACTGGTAGTGCACGGCGCCCAGGCAGGTGTCTATCCTGAGAATGCCGAAAAAGGCATTCATCACCCTGGTTTTAGCGAGATAATTGCCCAGCCAAATCTGGCCGCGGTAATTTCCGGAGACTTACATATGGATATGGACCGGGTTGCGCATTCAAAGCAACTGGGCAAGGTGCATTACCTGCATATCCCGGCGCTGGAACGGACTAAAATTCCGGATGAAACTAAGCACACGGCTATGTTCCGGGTGTTCCATATCGATAGTAACGGTCTGGTCAAGGTTGATACCTACCAGACCGGTGTAAAACAGCCACTGGCGCGACATGCCTATCAGTTTAACCTGACCGGCGACTCAACAGTCAATTCTCGGCACCGATTTTTGTACAGCAAACATTTGTTTGCAGCTAATAACCATCTGATGTCGACGACTGTCAGTGTCAACATGCTAAAGGTGCAAGTTCTGCCAACAGCGACAACTCAGAAAAAACTGCCCACTAAAGCCGTCAACGCCATGGCCAGCGCGCCCCAGAAGGTGACCCTGGCAGCGCCCCTTGATTGGCTGACGCACCACCCGCCCGCGCGAGCGGCCAGTGCCCCTAGCACCGCGCCAGAAACGCAACGACAGCCCGGCAACAGCATGGATCAGGAATTGCCCCGGCATTGCCCAGGCGACTCATTAACGGCAGTGCCGCCCCTATGGTAAAGCGTAACTTGCCGGGGGGAGAGTGCAGCCTGAATCGGACGGGCAAACGCTATTTGCTGAAATACCAATTTCGTCTCTGGCATGGGCGCCCAGCGCATCATGGGCCATCAGCTGTTCAGCAACGGTACGCGCCAGGTCAGGCTCAACACCTCTTTTGACATAAATCAAATTTCAGCGAGTCATTTTTTTTCCGACTGCGGGTTTTCAACCAGTGATACCCTCTCAAGTCCTGTTAAGATCAGCATGTTCAGTGTCCGCCTGCGAACTGACGAAACATACTCACCCGCCGCCACTGACATAGCCCCGGCCACCAGGCCGGCAACTCCGGCCAGCATCACACTTTGATGGTTTGTGTTGGCGGCAGCCACCCCAATAATTAAGCTGGCGGTAGATACAATACCATCGTTAGCGCCTAGGCACGCGGCACGCAGCCACCAACCCGGTGCGAGCGGTGCACGTGTTTATGGACCATATGTTTCTTTCATTACCGTTGTTGCTGCAACGCGAGCCTGGCTTGCTGAACATTGCTGCTTTTTTTCTGCGGATGCAACGCGATGATGCTATCGGCGCGTTCCAGCGCTGCGCTTGCCTGCTGTAATACCTTGTAACAATAAGTTTGCAATGCCCGCCCAGGTATCGATAATGTCAGGGTGGTCGGCATTTTTTCACCGCGCAGGGTAACAATTTGCTGATATAACTGTAGTGCGGCATCGGCTTTTTGCTGCGCCAGATAGGTATCTGCCAGTATTTGCGCTGCGGACTGTAGGTTGTGGGTGGGCTTCGCCCAGTTGTTGGGTTTTCTTGGTATAGGCATCCAGTACTAACTGCTCGGCCTCAGTAAATTGCTGTTGCTGGCGCAATAAGCGGGCAAGCTTCATCTGGCTTTGCAGTGTTTCAATATTGTCGCCGCCCAGCACCTCAGTGCGATTGGTCAATACCTGCCGGAACAAGCGTTGTGCCTCGGCATAACGGCCCAAACCACGATAGGTATCTGCCAGATTGTGTTGCGAGCGCAGGGTGTCAGGATGCAGCGGTCCCAATACCTGCTTAGCAAGCGCAATGTGTTGCAAAATAAGCGGTTCGGCCTTTTCATACTGTCCGCTTCCTTCATATAGCGAACCCAGCGTGCTCATGCATTGCAGTGTCGCAGGATGTTTGGCCCCATAAAGCTGTTGTGCTTTATCCAAGCACTGCAAGTAATATTGCTCCGCCTGACTATATTGCCCCAACCAATGGTAAATGATACCCAGTTGCACCAGTGAATGCACAATATCAGGGTGTTGCTCGCCCAGCAGCCGTAACCTGTCCTGATGCAAACGCAGCCACATCTGCTCGGCTTTTACTAAATCGCCGTTAGTATGATAAGCACTGGCTAAGCTGCTTAAAGAACCCAAAGTAAGCTTGTGCTCTTTACCAAACAACTGCTCTGCCAGTTGCAGGCTCTGGTAACGTAATGCCAGAACCTGAGCTGTTTTATATTGATCCTGATAAATATCAGCCAACGTCATTAATATCTGCCAATACAATTCGGTGTTGGTAAAGTGGTGTTGTATTGCTAATTGTTGGGCCTGTTCCATGTGGTGCTCGGCGTGCAGGTAATAAGCCAAGCGAGCGGTAAAGCGCCGCGGCCGGTTAATCCGATTGCACTGCGGCAGCCACTTCAGGTTGCTGGCTACGAGGCATGGTCGCTTTGTTCTGCCAGCTGATTGCTGGCCTCATCCAGCACATCCCGCACCTTTGGTTCGGCGCCCTGCGCTTCGTTAGGGTCGGCCTTGCCCAGCATGTTGGTAACAAATTCAGTTATTGCCAGCGCTTTGTCCCGCTGCAGCCTGGCGATGTCACGTTCTTGCTTTACCTGTTGCGCCTGTTGCCAGAAGGCGGCGCTAAACGCGGTAATACCACACAGAATAACCGCCGCCAGGGCTGCTGCTGGCGGTATTGCGCCGGACAAACGTCTGACAGCGGTACCACCAACCTGGCGGGCCGGGCCTGTATTGGATGTTTACCCAGAAAACGTTTTATATCATCGCTGAACGCCGTAACAGACTGATACCTTTAGCGGCTCTGGCTCGCAAGGCACGCTGAATAATCCAGCACAGGTCGCTGTTGGCGCTGTTGCCAACTAACTGCAATATCAACCCCAAGGCGTAAACATCACTCAGGGTAGAAAGTGCTTTGCCCTGTTGCTGTTCCGGGCTGGCGTAGTTCAACGTTAACCCCAGTTGCTCAGTAGCCGCGCAGCATCGGTGCTGGTGGCGCGGTTCAGCTGGCGGCAATACCAAAATCGAGTAGTTTAGGTTCGCCATCCTGGCTTACTAAAATATTGGATGGCTTGATATCACAATGCACCACCATTTTCTGATGTGCAAAAGCAACGGCAGCCAGCACTTTGACAAACAATTGTAACCGCGCAATCAGCGACAAGCTTCGCGAATCACAATACTGATCAACAGGTTCGCCCTTAACATATTCCATTACCAGATATGGCATACCTTCGGCTGTGGTTCCGCCATCAAGCAGGCGACTGATCGCAGCGTGCTCTAAATCGGCCAGGATCTGGCGCTCTGCTCTGAACGCATGCAGCAACAGTGGGTTTATCAGGGTGGTTGCCACCAGCTTAATCGCAACTTGCTTTTCAAATTGTTTGTCCGCCCGCTCTGCCAGATATACAGTGCCCATGCCCCCGCGACCAAGCTGGCGTAACAGCTTGTAAGGCCCGAGCATCTCGCCGCTCAAATCCTGCGAATGGGCCAACAGCGACGCGGCCTCTGAAGCCAGCATATCCTGCATCTGTAACGTATGGCCGTTACTGGCCAGCAATTGCTGCAGTGCATTGTAAAGTTCAGGGTTGTCAGCGCTAACCTGTTTGATGAAGTTGTCACGCTCAGCCTCAGGCAAGGCAATTGCCTGATAAAATAGCGGTTCAATCTGCAGCCACAACTGCTTATTCATTCACTTTTGCCATTACATTTCCTAAATTAGTAAAACCCTGCCTATAATGTAACCAATTAACAGCCTAGTAGAAAATAATCCTATGTCTATCGTTGAGGAACATACAAGCATTACTATTTTGCTGGGGCAATGGCGGGACGGTGATCTACAAGCCGAGCAACAACTCAGCCAGCTGGTGCAGCAAAAACTGCATCAACTGGCGGCAAAGTATATGCACCAGGAACGGCCGGGCCATACCTTACAGGCCACCGCCCTGGTCAATGAAGCCTTTATTGGTTTAATGCAGGCCGACGTCGATTATCAGGACAGGCTGCACTTTTTCAGGTTGGCTGGCAGTATTATGCGGCGAATTCTGGTGGATCATGCCAGGGCGCGCAATGCCGCTAAGCGTGGTGACGGCCTGTTACAAATAACCCTGAGCGATCATGCTCTGGCAGTGGATGACTCCAATAGTATTATTGGCCTGCATAATGCGCTGCAGGCATTGGCAGAGTTTGACCAGCAAAAAGCTGAGATTCTTGACCTGCAGTTTTTTGCAGGTTTAAGCCCGGAGCAAATTGGCGAGTTATATGGGGTGTCAGGTAAAACCATTGAGCGCAGCAGTAAGTTGGCCAAAGCTTTTATTCATCAGGCTATTTAAAGGCATTCTAACTTTATTTAAATTTTTTCTGTTTTGTTGTCTTTTTATCTAACCAAATCCGCTTACTTAACTAACGGCTCAGTTAAGTAGTCTGGCTGTACGCTTTGCCAATGCGGCAACACAGGTTCAGATAAACCCGGATAACATTATGAAACAGGTATTCAAGCATTTATTGGTAGTATTACAAAACCAGCCCGATGACAAACTGGTGCTAAGCAGAGCCTTAACGCTGGCGAAGCAGTATCAAAGCAAAGTCACGTTGTTTTGCTCAATGTATCAAAGCCGGGGGCAGGCCAACATCAGCGAACAGGCGGCGCAATATCAGCAACAATTGCTGCAGCACATTGCCGCCACACAGCCACTGACCCTGACGCCTGTTATCGATATTTGCTGGCAGCAACCGGCCCGGCAAAAAATTGAACAACTGCTCGCGGCCAGTGATGTCAGTTTAATTATTAAATTTCTGCGACCAAAACGCAGTTTACTGTCATGGTTCATACCTGATTTAGAGCATTATTTTATCAGCGACTGCACCTTGCCGGTGTGGCTGGTCAAACAAGCCAGCGCCAATGCTGAACTGAACATTCTGGCCTGCCTTGATCTGGACGATAACAGTACCCAGCAACATCGCCTGAACCACAGCATCCTGACCATTGGCGAACAAATCGTGCAACAGGACAACCTACACCTGCACGTGCTCAATTGCTATCAGGCCGACGACTACAGTATGAGCCTGCCTTACGACAGTAACCACGGCTTTGCACCACTGCCTGACATCCAGCAGCAACATACCCGTAAACTGGCGCCTTATATTGCAGCACATGACTTACCAGCAGATGTTATTCACCTGAGTGAAGGGCTGCCAGATAATGAGGTGCCAAAAGCCGTGCAGCACTATCAGTGTCAGCTGGCGATTATCGGTAACAGCCATCTGCATGATTTAAGTTCTGTACTGTTTGGTGACACAACCCACTACTTAAGCCGGCATACCCCCTGCGATGTGCTGGTGGTGAAACAGCTCAGCTAACCCGCCTGGTTAAGCTGCTGCTCTATATCCTCAAATGTGGCAGGCCGTGCAAATAAATAGCCCTGACCGAATGCACAGCCCAGCAACACCAGTTGCTGTTGCTGGGCCGGGGTTTCAATACCCTCGGCAATTACCTCTACGTCAATGGCCTTAGCCATAGCTAACATGGCCTTAACTAAACTGAGGTTTTGGTTATTGTCTAACGACTGGACGAAAGTTTTGTCAATTTTAATAAAATCAATAGGTAAGGACGTCAGGTAGGACAAGGATGAATATCCGGTGCCAAAGTCATCAATCGCAATTTTAATACCCGCTCTGCGAAACGCATTCAGGTTTTCCAGGATGGTCGGCGATTTATCCATCGCCACCCCTTCGGTAATTTCAAGTTGCAGGCACGCTGGTGCCAGTTGCAGTTGCTGCAGCTTATCCATAATAAACCGGAACAGCGTCGGGTCAGAAAAATGCTTGCTGGTAATATTTATTGCTACCGCTTGCGGCTGCAAGCCAGCCTGCTGCCACGTGTTGAGTTGCTGCAACACGACATTGATGACCCAGCAATCCAGTTTTTTGCCCAGATTCACTGCTTCAGCCACCGCAACAAATACATCCGGTGCCACTGTGCCCAGTATGGCATCGTGCCAACGCACCAGCGCCTCATAACCAATAAGTTGTTCAGTTGATAACTGGTACTTTGGTTGCAGTACCACACTGAGTAAATTATGTTCGAGCGCGCGTCGCAGGCCCTGCTCAATTTCAAGTCTTTTTGTTAACGCGCTATGGATGTCTTTATGGTATATCCGCATTGGTAAGCCTTGCTGCTTCGCATCGAACATGGCCGCTTCAGCGTGCTGAATTAGCGCTGACAACTGGCCAGAGTCGTCGGGACATAAGCTAATACCAACGCAAATAGAAGGGGCAATCTTTTCCTGGGCTAACCAGTAAGGTTCGGTATAGCTTTCAATCAATTTATGGACAAAGGGCAGTAGTTCGCTTCGATCTGCCAGTGGCAGTAATACAATAAAATCATCAGCACCGGGCCGGCAAGCGAGAGCGCCCTCGGGCAAGATGCTTTGCAACCGATGCGCCGCTTCAATCAGCATTAGGTCACCAAACTCATAACCATATTTTTCGTTAATAAGCCGGAAGCGATGGCAATCTATAAACAAGATGGCATAAGTGGCGTTCGGTTCAGCCCTTTGGTTAAACTGCTCTATTAAACCTTCTTTATTCAGCAGGCCAGTTAAAGCGTCAAAGCTGGTAAGAAACTTCGCATGGTTTTTTGCTTTGACCTGCTCGGTAATATCAATACCAACCCCTTGTATTTCATCCGATGTGTCAGCTTTACCGGCCAGGCTGCTGAAGGTCCAGTCAACCCAATGCACGGCGTTATCGGCGCCCAGCATCCGCACTGACAGTGAAATAGATTGCTCTTCAGTGCCCTGACGCAACTGGGTTAGCAGCGCCTCAACACTATGGCGTTCGTCAGCATGAATAAATTCAAAAATAGAGATGCCTAACATCTGAAACAATTGTTGGTTCAGTTGCCGGCTAAAGGCATTGTTAACGAACGTCAGACGGGAGTTTTTACTTAACCGGCAAATAAATTCTTTCTGATTCTGGACAATGTCGCGATAGCGCTGTTCAGCAGAAATAAGTCGCTGCAACACCGCTTTAAATTCTGACAAGTCATGGCACACACCTACAAAAACCCGGCCTTGTTCAGTAATCGACTCGCCGACAGACAGATGCATTGGAAATACGGTGCCATCTTTGCGCTGCGCCTGGACATCACGGCCAATGCCAATAATTTTTGCCTTGCCCGTGGTTTTATAATTGCGAATGTAACTATCGTGTTGGCCGGTATGCTGCCGGGTCATCAGCATACTGACATTCTGACCAATTACTTCTTGTTTTTTATAACCAAATAACTGCTCAGCGCCGCGGTTAAAGCTTTGCACTATACCGAATTCATCAATAGAAATAATGCCATCAACCGCCGCGTCCAGCAGCGCATGCTGTACCGACATTAAATTTAAATGGGCTTTGACGCTGGCCTGATAGGCGGTCAGGTCATGGCAAATACCGACAAAATAGCTTTTACCATTGGCGGTAGACTCACCAACAGATAAATGCATCGGAAATACTGAACCGTCCTGCCGTTTACCCTGCACATCGCGGCCGATACCAATAATTTTTGCCGGCTTTTTATCATTAACATAATTAGCCAAATAGCTGTCGTGCTCGCTATGAAAAGGTTCAGGCATCAACATCCGCACATTCTGGCCAATACACTCTGCTGCGCTGTAACCAAATAATTTTTCTGCTGACGGCGAAAAGAAACAGATCAAGCCCTTCTGATCAATTACGATAATGGCATCTACAGCCGACTGTACTATGGCATCCTGTAACTGGCTTAGCTCAAACGTATCCATACTTTAAGTAACCTTTTATATCCCTAGCCACACTATAAACAGACATCAAAATTTAGTGGTTTGTTGACAATTATCACAACTGTAGAAGCTGCAATCGCTTTTTGCCATCATAAATACCGAAAAAGGGGATAGACAAAGCATCGTTTCAGGGAAATTAGTTAAAAAATTAGGTGGTTGGCTTTATCCTGATTTTTTTAGTAATACGGATAATTAATTGCTCTACTTGTTTACCCGCTGCGTATACTGCAATCTTGAGTTGACCTTAATTAAGCCGGAGACATGTAATGATTAGCTACGTTACCCTGGGTGTAAATAATTTAACCGCCGCCAAAGCTTTTTATGGCGAATTACTGGGCGAACTGGGCGGCAAAAGCCTGTTGGATATGGGCCGTATCGCCTTTTTTGGTAAAAGCATGGCGCAGCCGATGCTGGCAATTTGCGAACCCTATAATCAGCAGCCAGCTACTGCGGGCAATGGTAATATGGTGTCGTTTCAACCCGGTTCCAAAGACAAAGTAGATGCGTTGTACCAAAAAGCACTCGCCCTGGGTGCCAGCTGCGAGGGTGCCCCGGGACAGCGGATCGAAAACACGTTTTACGGCGCTTATGTCAAAGATGCCGATGGCAATAAACTATGCTTCTGTCATTTCGGTTAGGGTTAACCGCTAATGCAGTTAAACAGCGATTTTAGTCAGCGGGTAGTAGTACTTCCGGCTGACTATAAATTTATTGCCTCGCCGCTGGCCGGTGTCAGCCGGATGATGCTGGACCGGGCGGGTGGCGAAGTGGCTCGCGCCACCAGTATTGTCCGCTACGACGCAGGCAGTGGCTATAGCAGCCACACTCACGATGGTGGTGAGGAAATTCTGGTGCTGGACGGCATATTTAGCGATGAACATGGCGATTATCCGGCAGGAACTTATTTACGCAATCCGCCCGGTACGTCACACAAGCCCTTTTCTGAAAACGGCTGTACCTTACTGGTTAAGCTATGGCAATTTGCAGCAACTGACACTCAACAACTGGCAATCAATACCCATCAGCAACAATGGCGCCCCGGTCTGGTCCCCGGCTTGTCGGTACTACCATTGCATGAACACAATGGGGTCAGTACGGCACTGGTACGCTGGGCACCGGATACCCAATTTAACCGGCATATTCATGTCGGCGGCGAGGAAATTCTGGTACTTGAAGGCTTGTTCTGCGACGAATACGGCCAATATCCTGCTGGTAGCTGGCTGCGAAGCCCCCGCTACAGCCAACATACCCCCTTTACTCAAGCTGAAGGGGCCTTAATTTACGTTAAAGTTGGTCATTTAGGCGCAGGTTTACTGGGCGATAAATTTATCCAAAGTGAACAGGCCACAGCACCATGAGCCAATATTTTAGCCAGGCGGACTTGTCGCGTATTATTGAAATGGCCTGGGAAGACCGCACGCCATTCGAGGCTATCGCGCAATTGTATGGCTTAAACGAACCCGCCGTGATTAAACTGATGCGCCGCGAACTAAAACCAGGCTCGTTCCGCCTCTGGCGGGCCAGGGTCAGCGGTCGCAATAGCAAGCACCTAAAGCTACGCAGCCCGGCTATCAGCCGGGCTTACTGTCCTACTCAATATAAACGCTGATGCGCAACAACTGAATCAGTAAACCGATAACCCCAGCTGCCCGGCCAGTTGGGTAATCATATGCATACCGCGGCAGGAGTTGCCAAAATTATTCAGCTTCGGGCTCCAGGCCGCTATAACGCCGTAATTTGGTACTATGGCGGCAATACCGCCCCGACACCACTCTTTGCCGGCAAGCCGACGGTAAACGCAAACTCGCCTGATTGATCATACATGCCACTGGTCGATAAAATGGCATTAACCCGGTGGGCATCCCGCCGGCTGCATATGCTTTGCTCATTTACCGGGTGTACGCCGCGGTTAGCTAAAAACAATAAACTAAGTGCCAGCTGTTTACAGCTCATTTCAATCGAGCATTGATAAAAATAATGGTCGAGCACATCCGGTACTTCAGCTTCAATATTGCCAAAGCTTTTCATCAGGTAAGCCAGCGCCGCATTGCGGTTGCCGTGCTCTTTCTCTGAATGATACACAGCATTATCTGCCCAAATTTGTTCGGTCATTGCCAGGCTGCGAATAAAGTTCAGGGCTGCGGCTTTACTGGCTGAGTAATGGCTGACCAGCATATCGGCCACAACCAGAGCACCGGCATTAATAAAGGGGTTGCGCGGAATGCCATGCTCCCACTCCAGCTGGACAATAGAGTTAAAAGGCTGGCCGGAGGGTTCCATATGCACCCGTTGCCACAGCGCATCACCTTTGCGGTTCATTGCCTGTACCAGGCCAAATATTTTCGAGACACTTTGAATAGAAAAACAGGTATCAGCATCACCGGCGCTATGCACCTGGCCATCAATGGTGGCCACCGCCAGGCCAATTTGATCAGGTGCTACCGCTGCCAGTGCCGGAATATAATCTGCCACTTTACCCTGTTCCGGTAACTGCCGTGCCTCTTCCAGCAAGCTTTGCAACAACAACGATAAATTAGAGGGTTGTTTAGGCGTACCTTCCATGATGCTCTCACTGGCTATGCAAAAGCAGATTGTCTCAGCTAAGTAACACTTTGCCAACCTTCGCAAGTTTTACGTCAACGCGTCAGGCAGAAAAAAACAATAGCTGCTGCAACAACGACTTAATAGCGTGGCTGAAAATAGCTCAAATTAAATCCAGCTTTAGGTTGATTTTTAAACAGCAGCTGCTTATTGTGAGGGCGTAGTAGAAGTAAAATAGATGAGGTAATAATGAAGTATACCCTCTACTGTACCCTGTTGTTATCAATAACAGCTGTGCTGTTTTCCCCGTTCACCAACGCCCAGTCCGGCAAGTGGTGTCAATCTGCAGATTCTGGTGCAACCTGTAATAGCTATGTTTCATATTTTGAAAACGGCGAAGTTTATGGCTATGGCGTTGATAACGATTCGTTTTACATCGCTACCGGTCACTGGCGCCGGCATGGCGACCAGTTCTGCCAAAATCTGACCTATAAAAACTTTGATATCGTTACCGAGTTACCTTATACCCCTGACGATCAGAATATCTGCAATAAAGTACTGGAGCAGAACGATAGCCGGGTAACAGTGCAAACGGAAGATGGTGGGGTTAAACACTTCTACCGGATCAGTAACACCCCCGATCACAGTATGACACCGGCTCCAAGCCACCTGGCGGACAACACCGCTAAAGTGAAGCCGGGCTTACTGGCGCTGAATGTGCCACCGGGTAAATTCGGGCTTTACCCGTTACCGCTGGAAATGGCGCCGGCCAGTGTCAGTTTCAATATGTCGCTTACGCCACTGGCGTCAGAGGATAAAAATGTAACCGCTTATGCCCATGTGCAAATTGGCGATCCGGACAATGACTATCTACGGGTATCATTACTGCAGCCCAAAGCAGCCGACACGGCGCTATTGCTGATTGAATACATCATGCCGGGCTACAAACCGTTTCGTAAAGCACTGGCCAGCGATATAGTTCCGGGTGAGCCGGTACTCATTCATTTAGCCTGGTTACCGGACGGCACTACTACCATAGGTTATAAAGACCAGACGGTGCAGTACGAGCTGCCACTGGAGCAATGGCAAAGTTACTTTATGGCGTCTAATACCCAAGCGACGTTTCAGCGCCTGCCTGATTGAGAACCGCAGAAGGTAATAAGTGCTTATAAATAACAAACACTTTCAGAATCAGTTTTTCAGGTTGCTATAGGATTAATTACTTATTATCTTTTAACTAAGATACTTCATGGATGAGCCCTCTGGTTTGAAAAACATTTTTGCTTGCATGCTGTTATTAACAGCAGAGACGCTTCTGGCTGACAGCCGGATCGGTAAATGGTGCGAATCTGATGATGATGGCGAAAGCTGTCATGGATATGTGTCCTATTTTTCAAACGGTGATGTTTATGCGTATGGAGTTTTTGAGGATATACTTTACATCGCTACCGGCGACTGGCGGCAAACTGAGAAACAATCTTGTCTTAATCTGATCTACACAATTTTTGATGTTTCAACCGAGCAGCCTTACCCTATAGATGAATACAACTTTTGCAATGAAGTAATAGCAATCAGCGCCGATACTTTTCGTTATCGTACTGAAACGGGTAGTATCGAAACGATGTACAGAGTCAGTGATAAAGCAGACCACAGCATGTCTCCATTGCCTCAGTATTTGGTTGATAACGCGGGTCAAGTCAAACCAGCCAAACTATCTTTGGACGTTCCTCAAGGCAAGTACGGACTTTATCCACTGCCACTACAACTGGCCCCGGCTAATTTAAGCTTCGTGCTATCACTTAATGCCAGCACACCACCTAACAATATCACCCGGGAAGACGAACTCCATAAATGGCTACCCTATACCTATGTCCAGTGGGGTGATCCTGATAATACTCATATGCGTGTGTCACTACATCTGCCACCAGAGAGCAACGGTCGGATCATACTGATGCTGGAATATCATCAACCAGGGCAACAGCCGTTCAAAAGACTCATAGCTGATGATATTGCTAGTGGCGAGCAGGTATTAATTCAGTTGGCCTGGCAACCAGATGGTACTACCACCTTAAGCTATAAAGACCAGACCTTGCAGTACCAGCTGCCGTTGCAGCAATGGCAAAGTTATTTTATGGCATCCAATACCAAAGCAACCTTTCAGCGGCTGGCGAATTGATCGTCGAACAATAACAATCAAAAAATATGGTCCTAATCATGGTTATGCTAATGTTTGCTCTATTTCGCCACTAAGCTTTAAGGATGATGATGCTGCGATCAATAAGTGCAATTCTGGTTTTGTTGCTACTGTATTTTTCGTATCAGTTATTCCGGGATGATCCACTGCTACCAGAAGCCCAACAATGGCTGGAAGTTACTAGTCAACAACCCGATTTAGATAACAACGCGATTATCTATCTGCTGGGCTTAAACCAGACCGGGGCCAATTACGCTGATGCTTTGCAACGTTATCAGCAAGCCCTGCAGGAAAAAACGTATCAAAGCAGCCCGATATACTACCCCGGACTACCGGGTTTAAAGACTTTAGACTTAGCAACCTTAGATTGTCAGCTGGCAATGCCAGATTGTCAGCAACTAATGCTGACTCTGCGCTCGGAAACTGAGGAAGCAATTAAACAATATCAGGCCAGCCTTGATGCATTTTATCAGCTGGCAAACTTCAGTAACTTTGCCAATTTAGACACTTTTATCAGCGAACCCGAAATTGAAGAGCTAAACAGGCTTTATCGGTTGGCAGCATACGAAATCTATTACTTAATTACTGACAATAAGCTGGATAAAGCTGCTTCAAAACTCGCGGCATTACTGAAAATTGAGCGGTCATTAATGCATAATAGCGCAGAAATGATCCTCCACGTGTTACCTATTGTTCATACCGAATCTTTATATCAGCCATTGATCGTAAAATTACATCAGGCAGGTTTCACAGAATGGGCTGTTTTCGATACTGCTCTAGCGCCTTTATCAAACACAGAACGATTAATGAATGTTGTCTGGCAGTATGAATTTGCGAATCAGGTGAATGCTATCCAAAATGCCCTTCAGGCACAAAATAACAACAATCTGAGTTATAAACCGAATATGACAGTTAATGTCCTTGCGAAATATTACCAACCATACATGCTAAGCGAAGATATTGCCCCAATGACATTACTTGCCGCCATAGAAAAGTCTGAGGAGCAAATAAAAGCGTTTAATGAAAAAGCAAAACTGGCCTCGCAGCAATGGCGTCACATGCTCTACAATTATCGTAATATTGTTGGATCTTTACTGGCTTATACCGCGACAGCTCGCTTTATTGAAATATTGACACCAAAACTTGAAATGGATCTGCGATTAAATTTACTTCATGCCATGGTGCATACAGCTTCAGCAGCTGATTTGAATACTGAACAATATCGCAACCCATACACCGGCGCCCCACCTTACCAGACAGACGGAAAGCTTTGTCATAAGCTGGAACAGGAAATCTGTGTGCCCTGGCCGCATGGCCAACAATAAACATTCACATCAACTGAGTAGTAAGCATGCAAGACCTGGTCTACCTTCGTCACTACTCTGATAGCCTGCAACAGCAGGTACGTCAGTTGCTGGTTGAAGATAAGCTGGCGGGCGTTTTACAACAACGCTACCCGCAACAGAGTCACCAGGTGCAAACCGATAAGGCTTTGTATGAGTTAACTATGGCATTAAAACGGCAATGGCTGAAAAGCAGCGAGCCACTGAGCAAGGTGGTGTTTGACCCGAAAATTCATGTCATTAACAATGCCCTGGGCACCCATAGCCAAATTAGCCGGGTGCAGGGCGGTAAATTAAAAAGTAAAAATGAGATAAGAATTGCAGCACTGTTAAAGCAATTGCCGTTGCCATTATTGCAAATGGTGGTGGTGCATGAACTGGCACACTTAAAGGAAAAAGACCACAACAAAGCCTTTTACAAACTGTGCCTGCATATGGAGCCGGCGTATCATCAGCTGGAGCTGGATTTACGCTTATATCTCACTTTACTGGAACAGCCGGGCCAAAGCGCTTAATTGGCGGTACTGGCCTGGCGCAATAACGCCGCAAACCGATTCAGCTGCTCATCGTCAAAACATGGCTCGTCAAATTTTTTCAGATAAGTCGGCGCCGTATCAAGATAGGTTACGTTTGCCGGCATCTCGGTTTTAAACTGGGCAAGCCGGCTAAAGGCAATAACCGAATGCACATGTTGCGCTAAAGGGGTGCCTTGCAGCTCTAAGTGATGCTTTATCGCTTCAACATGCTTAAAATTCTGATGTAACGGGTTCATAAACTGCTTTTTAGTACCAAAATACTGGCGCAACCAATTCGCCTCGGCTACTTCACCAAAAATACTGCCACGATACCCTTTCACCATAATGACAAAAATACCAAAGGGACTCAGCACCAGATGGTCTACTACCACCAGTTCTTCTTTGGCGGTCAGCAACTTCAGCTTGCGGAAATGGCGGTAGCCGCGGGCCAGACGCCAGCGCAGTAGCCGGTTTAATTTATACTCAGCAAAAATGCCTTTAAAACCCGGCAGGTTAAGGCCAAGCCAGTTGGTCAGTAGAAATACTGCCAGTAAAAAGGCGAAAATATTGGCAATAATCAGTGGCAGATTAGTCAGCAGCGTATTTAACAGGTTATCCGGCTGCCACCAGTCGCCAGCCAACGTTGGACTATCTGTCGGTATAACAACAGGCACAGGTAACATGTTTACCGGCAGATCGTCGGTCGCAGCCACTGCGGGCTCTGGTTCTGCCGGCTTCTCTTCTGCAGGTTCAGCTTGCAGCAGTTGCTCAGCTACTGCCGCTGGCGAGGCGACGGGCAATGCTGGCACCGTTGTCTCAGGCTGCGTTGTCCCGGCAGCAGAATCAGCAGAATTTAGCGGCGTTGGCGGAGTAATCTCTGTTACTGTGGTTTCCTGCTGCGTCTCTGGTTCAACTGGCTTCACCACCACGGGCTCAGGTTGCCGGGGTGCAGGCTTAGCGGGTACCGGCCGTTTTGGCTTATTGCAATTTCTATCATATTCGCTTTTGGCATTACGATAACTGCTGCTTTGCGGTATATGACTGAAACGTTGAACCTGCTGGTCCAGCAAAATACAGGCACCTTCTGAATACTGTTGCTGGCCCAAGGCCTGAACAGCTGTCAGCAATAACAGCGGTAAAAAATATCGCATCCAGCGCATAACGTGTCTCATCGTAATTGTTAACTGATGCTAGCAAGGGAATCATAATGCAGCAATAGCTGATTTATCCGGAAGGGGTTTACTGTTGGTAATTCATATCATTAGTCATTAAAACAACAGGGACCGGCTATGCGGCGAGCCGCCGCCAGTCCCTGCCTGTTTGCGTAGCCAGCTTAGTCGTTAATATTTACCGGGCCATTAATGGCATTTATTTTCAAGCCCCCCGAGCCGCTGTCCAGTATCGTCAGACCACCGGCACCATTAACATTAATATCGCCCGAGCCATCATCAATGGTCACCACACCGCCAATATCGCTGATGTTTAAATCTCCCGAGCCATCTTCAACGGTTACTCTGCCCTGTACCTGACGTATATCAGTATCGCCCGAGCCGTCCTCAACCACCAATGAGCCACTCAGCTGGCTGATAAATAAATTGCCAGAGCCATCGGTAATATTGGCATTGTTGCCACCCTGGATCCGCAAGGTTCCCGAACCGTCTTCAATAGTCAGATCGCCGGTAAGGCCGCGAATATCGGTATCGCCAGAACCCTCATCCAGGGTCAGCGCCAGGCGGGCCGGCACCTTCACCACCACATCGATATAAGGGCTGTTGCCATTGTACACACCACTGGCAAAACCGGCTTCCAGCACCGCATCGTTGCCACGGCGGACCAGCGATAAACGAATATCTTCACTGTCGTAATAATGAATGCTGGCTTGCAGCTCAATAAGCTCCCGCCCCTCTTCGCCGATTATCTCCAACTTACCGGCACCGGTGTCAGCCACTAACTGACTGATATCAGCGCCACTTAGGCTAAGGCTGCGTTCTTCATGCAACCTGTCGCCGGCATGGCCATTGCCAACATAGATCACACAACCACTTAACAGCACCGCGGCTGTGATACTGAGTATTTCGCTTTTCATATTGCGTCCTTTTTTCATTGTTATACCAAGCTTCTCGCGGGCCACTGAAGCAAAATAAATGCCTGAATTAAATTAATTTTAATATTCAATATGTTAGACTGAAACCACTCACCAGGCATGTAGCAAAACGCACTACTATCTGGTGAATTTGGCTAATTAAAAGCCGTCAGCCGAAGGCTTAACGGAACTGAAACCAGAGCCAGCCAATCACCAGCAACAATAATACCGCGCCGATCTGTTTTGAATAGCGCTGCCACAGTTGCAGTGCCTTGTCGCCGGCAAAATGCACCAGCAGGGCCAGGCCATAGTAGCGAGTGGAGCGCGAGATACCGACGGCCAGCAAAAAAAGTAGAAACGAATAACCAGTGGCACCAGCGGCGAGCATGGCAATTTGCAACGGTGTCGGAGTAATACCTACCGCCAGGATCGCTTTAAAACCATTGTCTTCAATTTCGCTGCTGAAGCTGTCATACGCTTCAGCGCCACCAAAAAAACTAATCAGGGTATCACCCCACTGCTCCATGGCCAGCACGCCCAGCCAGTAACCCAATGCTGCAGCAGTCAGATTACCGGCCAGCGCCACGGTGGCAATGGTCCAGCGCCGGCGGGCCTGGCTTAGCATCCACGGAATTAAAATGGCTTCAATCGGTATTGGGATGATCAGCGTTTCCGCCATCGACAGCATAAATAACAACGGCAGGGCATAGGAAGAACGGTCTAGCCGGTCCAGCCAGGTTTGGGCTGCCAGGGGATTATGTTTAGTCATCGTATCGCATCCGCCTCCTGCTATGGTGGTTTTTTGTACTTTATATTGCCTTTAAATTACGATAAATTAACATTTTTAGCAGCCGTTGCGGGACTAAATATGCATAATTTAATTAAAACCACCCTACTGGTAACCGGCATAGTGGCTTTCAGCTGTCAGGCTGCCAGCGTAATTACCCTGGAGAATCTGGACCGCTACCACGCCAGCTTTCCAGCTATCCACCAACTGGAACAGCAAGTTGAAAGAGAGCTGAGTGACTGGCAGCCACGGGCACACTGCAACTGGCAGCAACACTATCAGTCTATTCAACAGGCAGAACACTCTGCCGACTTTACCTCCCGGTTTGAGGCAATAATAAACCAACATGGCTTCAAATCGGGGGCGCAATATACCGAGCTTAGTGCCAAAATCACCCTGCCCTGGCTGGAAGAGGTTATTGCAATCTACAATCAGCAATTGCAAAACAACCCAGGCCGCTCAGCAGAACTGCAGCAGGACTTTACTCAGCAGTTAGCAATGCTTACACAAACCCGGGAGATCATTTTGTCCTGCCTGAGCGATGACGATAAAGCAGCATTAAAACAACACCAGCAAAAAATTACTGACATTATGACAACCATGCTCCAGCTCGATCAGGGGGATGACGAACAGGTTGACGAGCAATAAGCAGCCAGAACCATTTGCGTCAGGTTGTCAGTACACTAAAGGCAAACACGGTTGAAGATGGAGTCACTCACAAACAGAGACTGACAGTATGGCGAAAGTGATTTTTGTAAGCTATAGGTATGAGCATTCTGCAGTTGTTTCTTTATTGTTTGCATGCTTCTGAACGAGGTGGTTATGTATATCCCAAAATGGCTGCTTTCCGTGTTTATCATCCTGTTTTTATTGCTATTAAGTTGGACCTGGGCGCTGGTTATGCAGCGCAACCCACTGCCTTTTCCCGATCCGGGATCGCGTGTTTTTTCCACCCCCAGCGTTGAAGCCAAAGCAGCAGTAGTCGATTTACTGGCCTTGCACGGCATCGTTGAGCGTTTTCAGGCAAACAGCGATGGGGTGTTGCGCTCTATTATGTGGGACGGCACCATTATTAATCACCCCACTGCTGATGTGCTGAAAAAAGTAGCTAATGCCAGTTCCAGTATTGGCATAGTGGTAACCGATCCGGTGCAAAGTGCCGAAGCCGCAGCCATATTTTTACGCCAGAGAGGCTTTCAGGCTGAGGTGGTGCTGGATGTCGAACCGACCTTACCCATCGCCTTTGTGGTTACCGATGCGTTAAGCGGCACCGTACTGAATTTTCGTAAACATATAATCCACCTGCCCAAACCCGACAGCCTGAGTAACTAACAATATGAGGTTGTAATGCTTAACTGCGATCTACATGATTATGTGGAAATTGTCTGCCTGTACCATTACCCGCTTAAACTAACCCTAAGCTCCGGCGAAATAGTTACCGGTACAGCAGACACCACCAGCTACAACGACCAGCGACAGGAATGCCTGGTGATTATACATGCAGATACCAAGCGACTGGTGCTGCTGGACGATATTGTGCTGCTGCAGGTAACAGTGGCTAACCCGCATGTAAAGCATGTGAGGTTTAGGTAGGCAGCCGGTTGGAGAACGGCCAACCAACATTTTATTGAGCATTCGGGGTGCTAAAGAAAGACGAGCCCCTTACCCCCTCGGACACAAATTAATTAACATAAAAAGTTAAATGTAAATTTAGTTTGAACAAATAAGATGTCGCGTTTAGAATCCTTTAGATAATGTATGCCTATCATAAGGAATTTTTATGCTGACGGATCAACAGAAACGTTGTATGCAACGGGTGATTCAAGAAAACCAACACGAGGTTTGTGTTATTTCACCGGAAATGATGGATGAAATTGTAAATAGCCAGGCAGCAAGGGAAAATACTCAGCCCAAATCTTTGTGGGAACAAATAAAGGGTAGTATTGAGTTCGGCGCTAACTACCTCGCCTTAGGTGGAGATATGACTAAACTGGCGCAGCTCGGTTATGCTTTAGGAGGACTGGGGCAGGCCTATGTTAAATCATACAATGGCAAATCCTACATAATTCTCAAAGGCCACGCCGGGTTACGCAGAATACTTACCGGCACCCGCTATCTGGCAAATAATACTCAGGTAATGGCCCTGGGTTTAGGTAAGCATGCTGCACAAGCCGCTGTCAGATCGGGGGGAATTCTCACCGTTGTCCTGGTTGGCGCTTACCGAATCGCCGATTTCTTTTTAAGCGACGAGGCTACATTAACTCAGCTGATTGGCTACTTAGCCGTTGATGTTGTAAAAGTCGCAATTACCGCAGGTGTAGCCTGGGGCGCTATTGCGGTGGGCGCAGCCATAGGTATTGCGGTAGGCCCTATAGCTGCTGTGGTGCTAGTAGGTTTAGCATTAACTCCAGCCCTTAACTATTTAGATGAACGCTTTGGCATATCAGATAAAGTTGTCAGAGGATTAGAAGAGCTTTCTGAAAGATCACAGAATTACGCTCAACAGTTGCGCCGGGATTTACAGAACAGAGCATCACAAACTGCGTCACGTGCAGCAAAACCAGTGCTTGACTACATTGTTGATTCTGCGCGAAGAATTATTATTGATGCCGCTAAACATCAATTAGATCGCTTCCTATCACCAAGGTTGTATTAATGCAAAAAGATGAGAACGAACTGGCACCGTGGCAACTTGCCATGGGTTTGGCGTTGTTTGCACTGCTAACTGCTTTTGGCTTTGGCTACTTTGGGTACTACCTTCTGGTTTTACTAAATGGGCTGCTTGCTGATGCCGCAGCAGTAACTATAAACAAAGGTGCCTTTTACTGTTTAGGCGCAGCATTAATTGGCAGCATGTTATTGTATTTTGGCGGGCGCAAATTGCAGGGTAAAGCTGTAACGGCAAGGCAAAATAAGCAGGCGAGTCGGGTATTTTTTATCGGGCTGGGCCTGGCGATAATTTTGCCGCAACTTATTCACTTCCCTTCGGCCAGTTACCTGCAAGCACAGGGTTATAGCGAATGTGAGTTGCAATCACGTCAGTGGTTACACGATAAGGTAATGGTTTATACCAATACCCCAGAGCATTGCATTGAACTGGCGCGCGCCGACTGTGCGGAGTCTCCCGACCGACAAAAATGTCGGTTATTGCCACAGTTCAATACCAATAACCCTGTATCTGGTTAGTCGGTTAGATTTAAGCAGTTGCAAATGACTATTAACAAACCCAAAGCAGTTTCATACGGCATTGGCATTGCCGCCTTCTGCAGTTTGCTGGCGCTGGTATTGTTTTGGATGCTACAAAGCGACTGGGCCAGCCAACGTGATTTATTAATAAGTGACCAGCAACTTATTGTCATTAGCTATTCGTCAGGCTATATCCCTGGAGTAATTGCCGGCCTGGCAACACTTGCAGTGCTGTTTCTCGCACTGACATTGTTGTTGTTTGCTGGTAGTAAAGGCCAACAATACAAAAGCGGCATTATTAAATTCTGCACTGTTGCGATTTTACTAAGTTTGGTTGGTGTATTTGCGGGGAAAATGTTTTTTAGCAAAGGCTGGGATAACCAGGCAAAGCAGCAAGGTTATCAACCTTGTCCTGCCGGCACATTATTATCCAATCGCCTGACTTACACAGCCTGGGTGAAAAGTGAAACGTTGTGCTATAGCCCGGAAATCAGGCGTGTTATCAGCCGAGGTACGCCCGAGGAAACGCAACAAGTGGAACGGATGCTCCAAATCCAGTTAAAGCGACAATATGACAAACAGCAATGAAATATCAGCTAAAGAACCACATTTTCAGAAAATCTATCGGATTGCTTGTCTTAGCATCACTTGCCATGCTTTCTACCACCACCGCACGTGCCAGCATCACAGAACTGGAGCTTAGCTGTAACCTGATCCCGCTGGATTCAGGTTGGAGCTGCTGCATTATGACGATAAAGCTGAGCCGTATCCCTCTGGGCAATTGGTATTTGAATGCTGGCAATTTGAGTAACAGCGGGGGTTTTTAGCCCGGCAGCAGATTTACGGCGTTTGCACAGCAAAACTGGCAATTGTCAGAAACCGTCAATCAGTAGATCCAGGCCAGCTTTAATTTGTTGCCGATACTGCTGCAAAGTTATATCAGTAGTTTTTAAACGTTTAGTAGAAACAGTTGCAATATCAAGCAAATCGATAAAGTAAGCTTGCTCGTAAATCCGCACCGGAAGATGAAATGGGGTCAGCAGAGCCTGTGTATTCTTCGGCTTAATTACTGCTACCAACAAAGCATCAATCTCATGAAACAGGGTATTAGTAAGCACTACCACCAGCTGCTGATCGATACGGGCAACGCCAAATTGCTGCAGCACTAGATCTGCCCTAGCCGCTCAGCAAAGGTACCATGCTCTGCAATTTGTTGGTTATAAGTTGCGATGGCATCGGCACTCTGTGCCCGCCATAAATCTGCTTTCGCTTGACTCACTGCATCACGCAATGCCTGTTCCAGAACAACAGATGGGCTGATCTTCAGCGCCTTAGCCTCAGCCAGCAAAGCTGCATCGACAGAGGTATTACAAGCCGCTTTGGTATTCTGGCTCATGGCAAGCTCCAACCAGGTTAACTCGATTTACATTGCACAGAAGTATAGCGCAGATTTCTTGCGTATAAAAATTGCGCATAACAATCCCTTTCATTGATTCAAGTTAGGAAACCATGCAACTTTAAAGAAACAAAAGTTGAAGTACGACGTAAATCGATGAAGGAGAGTAAGATGCATGAGGCACTATGTACCTCATGCATCTATTTTCAACGCTATAATTTCACGTTAATTTTACGTGTTCACCTTACATGGTGTAATTAACACCCAAGAAGAATGTTCTTCCTCTGGGGCCAACAGGCCACGCTTCTTGTGTAACAAACGGTGATTTATCAGCGACGTTATTGATACCGCCAAATATCACGATATCATCGCTGTATGTATAGCTTGCATTAATATCGTGGATCACTGTACTGCCAAAGAAGCCATTACCCGGTTGGCCATATAACGGCGCATTGCCGTTAATGCCTAGTGAGCTTTCGACAGTGCCATAAGCTTGACGGCTCTGATAGGTGGTCTGCCAAGCAACATTGACGTCGCCACGTGTCCAGCTTAACTCAAGATTGCCCGAGGTTTTCGGAACCTGAATTTCTTCCAGAACGACGTTCACATCGTTCGGGTCGAGTGGATTGAAAAAGCGATTAAGCGATTCTTGTCGTGTACCCACTAAAGTGATACCAAAATCATTCTCTGCAACACTAAATTGATAGTTAACAGAAAAATCAATACCGTCGGCTTCAACACGTGCGAAATTCGAATCACCGGTAGTAAGGTCGTTTAAACCACCGTCAGCGCGTCGTGAGAATTGGTCACAGAAGCCTAGTGCAGGGAAGTTTTCTGAATCATAGCAACCATTGAGGATTTCTGCTGCGCCAACAGCCGCAATCGCATCTTCAATTTTCACATCCCAATAATCTAGCGTGACAGTAAGTCCTTCAATAAATGTCGGTCTAAATACTGCACCCAGAGTTATTGTCTCAGCTGTTTCAACATCCAGATCCGGATTACCGCCTTCAGTACCTGAGAAGCGAGCAGTCAGAGGGTTGAGCCAGATATAATTGCCGTCAGCATCAAGAATATCTTCGGTCGGTACACCTAAGGCTTGTAAATCTGCCACACAGTTTGCTTGTCTGAATGAGGTGCCTGCAGCGATGTTATTAGGATCACATGGATCTGTATTCAAGTTAATGGTGATTGGGAGTTGCGGATCGAACAATTCAGTAATGTTTGGTGCTCTTACAGCTTCCGAAATAGTACCGCGAATGTTTAAGCTCTGTACTGGGCTATAGGAGAAACCGAATTTCCAAGTTGTTGCCTGACCCAGAGTTGAGTAGTCGGCGACTCTGACTGCACCATCAACCGTAAACTCATAGGCAAATTCACGATCGAAAAATATCGGTAATCTGACTTCAAGGAACGCATCGATAACATCATATTTACCGGCGGTATTAAACTGTTTGACGTTGTCTATACCCGTGAGAAAGTTTAACCACGGCGATACATCGCTCACTAATGCCCCAGGGGTAAATGAAGTACCTTGCGGTAAAATGCCTAGCTCTAGCGGATCCAGACGGTTGTCACTGGATTCTTCGCGATATTCAAGGCCGGTTGCATAACCAATCGCACCATCAAGGAAACTTTCAAACACTTCAAATTGGCCGACACCGGTAAGTGAAATCACCGTTTGTTCAATCGTTAGTTGGTCTTGCTTGCGCGCAGTAATAAAGTCTTTCGCTGCTTGACTGATTGCACCCGCACCAAATGGATTTAATGGCGCACACTGACCATCGCCAGGTGTAAAGGTATAGTAGCGATCACTGAAGAAGTTACCGTCTGCATAGTTCACATTAAAGGCAAAATAGTCAATCTCGTAGGCTGCGTTCGGGTCGAGGTCAGAACGACAAACGGCTACGCCATTAGGGCCCATCACAGCGTCCATCGAAGCAAAAACCCTGTCCGTCATTTGGTCTGAGTAATCGGTGGTGTTTTTAAACCGACCGTGGTTAACCACAAATTCCAGTGAGTGATCTAAATGATAGTACCATTCCAGACCCGCAACAAAGCGCGTGGTTTCGCGGGTATAATTGGTTTCATCATCATCCCAGGTATAAGCATCTTGGGTAAGCAGTAACCCACCGGTTTGGTCCACAACCGGTTGTAATTGAGTGGGTATAAACGGGTTATCTGCTTGAATGAATAGCGTATCGTAGTATGAGTCATATTCTTCATAGAATGCGGTTTCAGCTTTAACGTATTTAGCTTCAAAAAACGCATTAAGGTCATCAGTTAGCTGATAGTTACCATTCAGGTTAACCACGGCCTTGTCTGTGGTTGGCATCAAGGTATCATTATCGAAGTTAAACTTCGCGCCATCACCACCGCTGCTTAATAAGCCATCGTAGATTGGACCGTCCTGATTGACCCGAATGCTGCCATCGGGGTTAGTTAACCAACAACCCGCCAGGAAGCTGGCTCTGCCACCTTGTGATTCCTGGCAGTCAGGAATGCCGTTATTATTGATATCGACATAGAGTACATCTCTACCACCAAAAGTCGGTGCGATCGAACCGTCATTAGACGATAGCCAGTAGCGCACGTCAGTTGCTAAGATACGTTGTGGGCTGTTGGGGTCATTTTCATCGTAATCTGGATTTGGTACTACGGCACCTAAACCGTTATTGCGCGACCAGCTGCGGTCGCCATGCAAAAGCTCTTCTTCTTTCTCGAGCGAAAGGGTTAATACAATATTGCCTTTATCATTATTAAAATTCTGACCAAATGCGCCGTCGAACGCGAAAGAGGAGCCACCGGCTTCTTCAGGTACCGCACCAACGACATTTAACTGAACACCTTCAAAATCATCTTTTAGAATAAAGTTAACTACGCCGGTTACCGCGTCTGCGCCATAAACCGCTGAAGCACCACCGGTAGTTACTTCCACACGTTCTACAAGAGCTCTGGGAATAGTGCCGACATCAACCGCTGAGGTGCCGCGGAAACCAGCTACATGACGACGACCATTGACCAGGGTTAGCGTCCGTGCGCTACCTAAGCCACGTAAATTGAGGGCGTTTGCACCTGTGTCAGTATTCTCTGCGGTAGTTGACGATATGAGTGCCGGGATGTCGTTAACAATGTCTGCCAGGTTCAGTTCACCAGAGCGGGCAATATCTTTACTATCAAGTGATTGCATGGGTACTGAAGACATCACATTCGGGTCAGATGGAATGCGAGAACCGGTAATGTTGATCACTTCAACCGCTTTCTCTTTTTCTTCCTGGGTTTCTTGGGCGTGCGCGATACCAGCCGTTATCATCCCCAATGTAGTTGCAATACATAATGATATCGCTGAACGCGCAAAGCGGGGTGGATTAAAGTGCTTATTCATGTGCTGCTCCTGAATTCCGCTGTAATAAGTTTTCTTCTTATTCTTAATCTTTTTTATTTTTGTTTATGTTTTGTTTAAACGATTATTAAAATGCTCAATGTTACAAACCATGTAAGCATGTTCTATGCCACCAGTGCCAATCGCAGTGCAGAGCAGATTAAAGCCACAAATCATCGGTTCAATAACAAAGACCATCACCATATCAGTGCAATTAGACGCTCAAAAATAGTGCAAAAAGTCTTTCACCAAGGCGAGTAGCTTAGTTAATTTAATATTGAGTCGTAAATATTTGATTTGATGCAATGCCGCTGAGTATTACAGGGGAAGGGGTAATTAATGCTTGTTGTCCGCGTCTGTGCCATTTTTGTTGAATATATCAATTAAATCAGCTAGTTGATCTTCCACTTTTCGCCACGCTCCAATGCCCTGGCGGTTTAACGGCTTACGCACTTGTTCGCTACTTGCTGTATGAATATTTCTTTTTATTTTGTGAAAAGATAAGCATTTTCGCTCAAACGGCACACCAAGTTTGGCTAACAATTTACGTACTTCGGCCTCGGGATCATTTACCAGGGATTCATATTCGAGCTTGTAAACCTTTGACGGTATTGCATTGTCCCAATGATCCATGAGCTTAACGTAGGCATTGTAGGCTGCAGCAATGTGGCTGAGGTTATAACTAAAATCTACGCCAGAATGAAAGTACTGCTTGTAAAGACTAAAACCACAATCCAATGGATTACGTCGAACGTCAATCACCATGGCATGGGGCAAAATCTTGTGAATAAAGCCGACTAATCGAAAGTTAAAGGGTTGCTTATCAATGAAAAACGAAGCGCTGCCAGTTCGGAAAAGTGCACTGTCCTCTAAGTAAGCGTTACCTAATTGGGACAGTTCTTCGGGACTCAGTTCGTCCAATGCTTGGGGTAAAGGTACGCCATAGCGCTGCATACACAGGGTTTGCGCTCGGCTCTCTATAATCGGCAAGGTCGGTTGCTCTAATGTTGCTTCGATAGCACTATGACTAGCCAGAATTTGTTCCACCAATGTAGAGCCTGAGCGCGGCAAGCCAACAATAAAGATAGGCGTAATGCGCTTTGTTACGCTATTTGCTTGTACACACAAATTCTTTGTTGTGTAGGTATTGGTGCGCGCATTAAATTCGTTTTCTAACAGGCTTGGTTCATAGTATTCAGACACGCCCAAAGCATTGGCTTGATGGTAATACGACATCATTTGTGTTGGACTCGACTGGCCTTCACTTGCTTTCGCTAATGCGAAGGCTGCGATGCAACGCTTTCGTTTGTCGAGATGCGTTGCGGCGACTATTTTGTTAATGTCTGCGCGCTCTATATCGGAAAACGCATAGTCTTTCATATCAGCCAAAGCCCACCATGCATCGGCATTGAATGGGTCGGCGACAAGACTGGCTTTCAACGCCGCGATCGATTCAGTTTTGTTGCCGATGATACGCAGAGCCTGGCCTTTGATGAGATCAATTTGACTTGCGCGTTGCGCGCTTTGGCCAACATAGCGGCGAGCGCGTTCGCACGCATCGAGCAAGTTGTCATACTGACCGTATTTAAGTAAGAGTCCAATTAAAGTCCACAGTGATTCAAACGTTTCATCTAAGACAACTAGCATGTTTGCCGCTTGTATTGCTTTACTAAAGTATCCGGCCGACGCATAGCTATTGGTTAGCATATTTTGCAAGGTTAGATCTGCAGGATTAAAACTGATCGCACTTTCCAGCAAAGAAACACTGCGTTCGGGGTCATGTTGTTTAGTCGCAATGTGCGCCAGTGTGCAAATCGCTCTGGGGTGCGCAGGATACTTGGCTAGCATCGTATTGGCAATTTGCGTTGCCTCACTGAAGGCTAGCTGCTGTAGCAAATTTTGAATTTGTTGAAAGCTTTGTATTAGCGGATCGATACTCTGAGCATGAACACTGGCTTGCACGGCTTGTTTCAAATCGCCAACTTCAAACAAACATCTACTCAGCAGTAACCAGGCTTGATATGAATCAGGTTGTTCGCTTATCAAAGCTCTGAGCGTGACTATGGCATTATTGAAGTTTTCTGCTTCTATCAGCTTTATTGATTCACTTAGTGTTGCTTGTTCATGCATAGAGCGATTATTTCCAACGTGTTTGAGTCGTGTTGAATATTAACCACTGGTAAATTGAGAGCAAGTCAAATATGACGTCAATACCTTCGTCTGTTAGCTTAGAATTACTCAAATTCTATGATATTAGCGCTGGCAGCATGCTGGGTTTATGCAGCCGGAAATCCTGAATTAACGCCGCGCGCTCTTCTATGGTTAAGGGCCGCATGCGGCCCTTATTGTTAATCATCAAAGTACCTCAATTAGTAGCCAAACCCAGCCGTTTAAACATACAAATGTTTAACCATGCATTAATTATGTGGTAACTTATATTTTTTTCGTAAAAGGAGATTACCATGGCTGATACAAATATTGATTTGACGAGAATGAACAACGAACGCCAAGAGTTGCACATCCTGTCTTTAGAGCAATTCTCTGTGATTGGGACAACGCTTAGTAATCACACCAATATGGATAACGCCAAGCTGGTTACGGGTATCGGTACGCAGCTTACGGATCTCCGTTTTGCAAATCAGCTTATCAGAGAACTAGGCCTTACAGGAAAAGCGGTTATTAAAGAGGTGCATGGCCAAAGTTATGTCATATTAAAAGGTCATCCTGGCCTGAGAGAGAAGCTTACAGGCACCCGCTATCTCGCTAGTAACCCTAAAGTCATCGACTTAGCTATCGGACAAAAAAGAGTCACCTCAGCAATGGTAACGGGCGCACGGCTAAGCATATTTATCTCTGTTCCTATGACAGTGTTGCAATTTCTTATCGATGAACAAAGCACATTGCTTAGACTGGTCGGAACAATGGCATCAGATCTGGTCAAAATCAGCCTGAGCGCAGTAGTTGCTTCGGCCGCAGGTATGGTTGCAGGCACCCTTACTACAGTTGCAGCTGGGCCTATCGTTGCTGCCATCGCGTTTGGCATTGCAACGGCTCTTACACTCGAATATTTGGACCGCACTTTTGGGGTAACTAATGCCCTGGTTAATGCACTAGAAAGCGCTAAGGAACGTACTTTCGGCGAGCTTGCAAGGCGGATAGTAAGGTTCGAGCGTAATTTAATTAACGACGCCGTCCGCCGCATGCAATTTAGATAACTTATGCGTCCAGGATTAAAAGTCACCTTAGTTATCCTGTTCGAGGCATTGGCCGTAGCCTTTGCCTTGTTCTTTTTCTGGGGAGTTCACCAACAATATCAAGCGATAGCACAGTCCGGATTAGTTGAAATCCAAAGCGGTACGGCATTTTTGTTACTGCCCCTGATCTTGCCAATATTGCATCTGATGAGTATTGCTGAGAAACACCTTGTAGCTGGCCACAAACTAGCTAAGTTCCGCAAAATGCAAAGCAGGCTTTTTATCTTTTTTGTATTAATGCTGCCCACGATAGGTTTCGGCATAAACCAGATGGTAATATCGCAGTTAAAGCAGCAGGGGTATCATGCTTGCAGTTTGGTGACACATCAAACTCGCTCTAGCTTTACAACCTACAGTAAGGACACCGCTTTATGTCCAAAATCATAATCGCTATACTTTTTGCATTATTGGTAACCACCGCAAATGCCAGCCAGACTAAGCTGAACCTCAGTTGTCACCTGATCCCGCTGGATTATCCCGGTTTTAGCCTGAATGACATTCAGGACAAGGCCATTTCGTTAACTGCTGCCGATGCTACCGCCAAGCCATTATTTAATGCAAATGACCATACTTTTATCGTTGGCGTTAGCCGCACTGATATTACTGATGTACCGTATATTTTAGATTTTTATCTGGAAATACAGCCGCCCACCCCGTCAGAACCAGCCAGGGCGTATAGCGCGTCTTATTTCAGCCCCGGAACAGGCAAACACCACGCCAGGTTGGAGCTGCTGCATTATGGCGATAAAGCTGAGCCCTATCCGTCGGGCCAACTAGTGTTTGAATGCTGGCAATATGAGTAACTTCGGTGGTTTTTAGCCCAGCTACAGATTTGCTGCGTACGCGCGGCAAAACTGGCAGTTATAGCGCTATCGGAGTAAACTTTAGCCACAGTGTGGAGGAAATATGACCCAGCCTTATTCCAACAGCGTTAAAGAAAAACCGGTGAAGTTTATGCCGCAAAAGCAAAACTATGAAACCAGTCTGCAGTACGAAGGCATGGCACTGAAAAAAGAAGACGCTAATAAGACTATTGAGCAACTCCATAAAAAGTATGCGCGATAAATACGGCGTACTGCATGATGTATATTGTTACCCCGATAGTGACGTATTAATAAACCTATTAAATATCAAAGATGCAGATCAGCTTGCTGAAGCTGAGGCCGCTTTTAGCGCAGCGCGTTACCGAAACTATCAATCAACAGTTACTTCATTGGATCAGCTTACGCTGGCCCACCTACAACAATTACATCACTACTTATTTCAAGATGTCTATTATGGGGAGGACAGCTGCGCACCGTTGATATAAGTAAGGGCGCCACACGCTTTTGCAATTGCCAGCGTATTAAGCCGGAAGCCGGTAAACTCATGTCATTCATTCCAGCACTTGAGCAGATTGACAACAAAGATGCTATGGCTGACGCGATGGCGGATTTATATTGCGAACTGAACATGCTACACCCATTTCGTGACGGCAACGGCCGGGCGCAACGCTTCTTTTTCGAGGAAATGGCATTTCTGCTGGGTTACGAAATTATATGGCCGCCCATATCAGAACAAGAATGGGTCGATGCCAATATCGCCGGTGTAAACCTTAACCTTGGGCCGCTAACGCACATCTTCCGCAAAGCTTTAGTGAGTTAGCTGCAACGTACTAAAACAAAGGCAGCAACCCTTAACATCTGTGGAAATGGTTATGAGTAACAAAAAAGCAGACAAACCAAAACTGGTACATAGTAAAGACGTTGAAGCTCGTCCTCAGCCGGGCACGCCGGAATTTGATGCCTGGCTACTTAAACGGGCCAAAGAGCGCGCTGAGAAGTATTTAACAGATGAGTACGATTTGGGTGATGATGAACGCGGCTTGTTAGCCGGTGGCTATGATCGTTTACTCATGTCAGATGAAGAGCTGGCCGAGGAAGAAGAAGCTATGGATCAAGCGCAAAAGCAAGAACGGCGTAAACACCTTAAGTCTGTTGATTCCAAGTGAAATTAGCTTTTACCGCTCTGACTTTTCTGGGCGGTATTTTGATCTACCCCTGAAATTAATTTCAACTTTCAAGGCCTGACCCTGAGCGTTCATTTTACCTTTGTTACAGTTGGTTCTGACCTTCAGGTTACAATTAGGTCCTCTCACTTAATTTACTGAATTATTTTAAACGATTAACTTCATTAAATTCTGCTTTTCAGTTATTTTGTCGACCGTCTGAAAGGCCTGTAGCTACAAACTTGGTCGCCACCGTAAAAAAGTTAAGATAACTAAATTGTCCAAAGGAATGGGGTTGTTAATGAAGAGTTTTGTTGTAGTTCTTTTTTTTGCTGCGTTACTGTTTGCTTGGTTTAATTCTAAAGAAGACCACTCTGAAGGTGAGGCGAACTGCAATTCAAATGCTTATATAGTAAACCATTTTCGGTACAGTGAGGGACGAGAAATGGGCAACAAAGCGAACATCAAGGAAATACCGTCACATTTACCTCAAAAATTCAGAACTTTCTTTGAGCAAGCCAGAAAGCTTCCGATAAATGCTACTGATGCACAGATTAAGTCAGTATTTCCATCGCGACCTGAAGTTAGCGACACTTTTGGTATAAAGTCTTTTAAATTAAGCAGTAAAGACGCTTTATACAATATTAATAAGTACGAGGGTTGTATATCCCATATCGACCTGTATCTCCAAGATAAAGTGGTCACTTCACTGACCCAAAGTAACCACCTCCCTTCCTCAGGAACGGCTTCAAAAAATCAACCAGAAAATAGCTGTAAGTATTCTGAACGTACCGGGCAGCAATTTAGCTATTTTAACAACGGTAAATATAGTGGGGACGCCAGATATATAGGGGTATTACCAGAATCGGTTTCAACATTGTTCAATGAATTTAAAAAATTTAATTACCGACGGGACAACTTGTACGCCATTATAGGTTCACCTGTTAGCGCTGGCACTCAGCTAAAGTGGCAAGTTAATGGTGTTGATCTGGGCAATATTGAAGCAGTTATGGAAACAGAAGAAAACTGTGAGAAATCCCTTACACTCTCGTGGAAAGATATAAAAGGAGAGCATCGCCTGCTGAAAGAAACGAGCTATAACAAACCGTCTAGCTAGTTGTGGCTGAAGCTCGTGCTCACTGTAACCACAAAAAATCTGTGGTTACAGATAAAACAACAAAGGCCGCAATTGCGGCCTTTGTTCATTCTACTTGCTCAGAAAAATTACTTTTTCTTGGCTTTCGGGTTTGGCAGGTCGGTGATTGAGCCTTCGTACATTTCGGCGGCCAAGCCGATAGACTCGTTCAGGGTTGGGTGAGCGTGGATGGTTAACGCGATATCTTCGGCGTCGGCACCCATTTCTACTGCTAAGCAGATTTCGCCCAGCATTTCACCGGCGTTAATACCAACAATAGCGCCACCTAAAATGCGGTGAGTTTCTTTGTCAAATATCAGCTTGGTGAAACCTTCAGTACGGGCAGAGGCGATAGCACGGCCTGAGGCTGCCCATGGGAAGGTAGCGGTTTCGACTTTTAAGCCCTGCTCTTTCGCTTCTTTCTCAGTAATGCCGGTCCAGGCCATTTCCGGGTCGGTGTAGGCGACCGATGGAATGCAGCGTGGGTCGAAGTAGTGCTTCATGCCAGAGATCACTTCAGCTGCTACGTGGCCTTCGTGTACGGCTTTGTGCGCTAACATCGGCTGGCCGATAACATCGCCAATAGCGTGAATGTGTTTCACGTTGGTACGCAGTTGCTTATCAACATTAATAAAGCCGCGCTCGTCTACATTAACACCGGCTTTAGTGGCGTCTAACAGGTTGCCGTTTGGCTTACGGCCAACTGCGACCAGAATTTTGTCATAACGTACTGCTTTTTCCGGTGCATTTTTGCCTTCAAAGGTAACGTATAAACCGTCTTTCTTCGCTTCAACCGCGGTAACCTTGGTCGACAGCATAATGTTGAAGTTTTTGCTGTTGTACTTGGTGTAGGCTTTAACCAGATCGGCATCGGCAGCAGGGACCAACTGGTCGGCAAATTCTACTACCGATACTTTAGAGCCCAGCGCCCGGTATACCGTGCCCATTTCCAGGCCGATAATACCGCCACCTAAAACCAGCATTTCGCCCGGAATATCTTTTAATTCCAGTGCACCGGTAGAATCAATAACCCGGTCGTCATCTTTTGGAATAAACGGCAGCGCTACCGGCTCTGAACCGGCAGCGATAATAGCGTGTTCAAAAGTAATTTTGGTATCGCCAACCTGTAAAGTGTTCGCGCCGGTAAATTTACCGAAACCATTAACTACCTTCACTTTACGCATTTTTGCCATACCGCCCAGGCCATTGGTTAACTGGCCGACAACTTTGTCTTTCCAGCTGCGGATTTTGTCTAAATCAATTTTTGGCTCACCGAAAGACACGCCATGCGAGGCCATATCGCGGGCATCGTCAATCACTTTGGCAACGTGTAATAAGGCTTTAGACGGAATACATCCAACGTTTAAGCAGACGCCACCTAAGGTGCTACGCGCTTCAACCAGGGTAACCTCTAAACCTAAATCTGCTGCACGAAACGCTGCAGAATAACCGCCAGGGCCTGCGCCCACGACTACTAACTGAGTTTTAATATCGTTGCTCATCGTATTACCTTCATATTTGTCCGGTTTTCTGACAGCTTTACTTTGTAGGGTACGGCTATCAGGCGAAAAAAAGTGGCGGAATTTTAACATCAGAGCCGCCGCTCTGTAACCATAGATCGTGCTATCAATGTAAAATTACGCCAGTTTTTGCTGGCGTAAGCCGGTTTTACATAATAATTTGCCGGATATCGGCCAGATAGCTGGCTAAAGTGGCAGTAAAGCGTGCCGCTAAAGCACCGTCAATTACCCTATGGTCGTACGATACCGATAACGGCACCATTAACTTAGGCTCGAACTCTTTACCGTTCCATTTCGGTTTAATTTCCGATTTAGACACCCCCAGAATGGCCACTTCCGGTGCATTAACTATCGGCGTAAAGGCCGTGCCGCCAATGCCACCTAAACTGGAGATGGTAAAGCAGCCGCCCTGCATATCAGCAGAACTGAGTTTGCCTTCCCGCGCCTTGGAGGATATTTCCATCAGTTCACGTGACAGTTCAATAATGCCTTTCTTGTTAACATCCTTAACTACCGGCACCACTAAACCATTTGGCGTATCCACTGCGATACCCAGGTGAATGTACTTTTTCATAATCAGGCTCTGGCCATCTTCCGATAGCGAGCTGCAGAAGGTGGGGAACTCTTCCAGTGCCTTGGCCACCGCTTTCATAATAAACACCAGCGGGGTGTATTTAACGCCCATTTTCTTCTTCTCGGCTAACGCATTCTGCTCTTTGCGGAAGTCCTCGAGGCCGGTAATGTCGGCTTCGTCAAACTGGGTCACGTGCGGAATGCGCACCCAGTTGCGGTGCAGGTTATTGCCCGACAGCTTTTGAATACGCGATAACGGCTTGCTTTCTACCTCACCAAATTTGGCAAAGTCGACCTTAGGCCAGGCAATTAAATCAAAGCCCATGCTATTACCTGAGCCTGAGCCACTGCCTGAAGAAGCGCCGCTTTCAGCCTGTTTTACCAACTGCTTAACATAGTTTTGCACATCTTCTTTCACTACCCGGCCTTTGCGGCCGCTGCCTTTTACCTTGGCCAGGTTAATACCAAATTCGCGGGCTAAGCGGCGGATAACCGGGGAGGCGTGAGCATAAGCGTTGTTTTCAACAAAGCCTTCGCCTTTATCGCTGCTGTCAGAGGATTTGTCGTCATCTTTGCTTTCGGCTTTTGGCGCAGCATCGGTTTTTGCTTCTGCTTTAGTTTCCGCTTTTGGTGCGTCGGCAGACTCTTCTTCGCCGGTATCATCAGCTTCGTCGCCAGCCGTTTCAAACACCATAATCAGGCTGCCGGTCGACACTTTGTCACCAACACTGACTTTAATTTCTTTCACCTTACCGTCGAACGGCGCCGGCACTTCCATGCTGGCTTTGTCGCCCTCAACGCTAAGCAGTGACTGGTCGGCTTTAACGCTGTCGCCTACCTTTACCAGAATTTCGGTAACTTCAACCGGATCGCCACCAATGTCGGGCACTTCAACATCTTTGCTGGCACTGCCGCCGGATTTTTTGGCCGCAGGCTTGCTCTCTTTTGATGGCTGGTCTGCTGCTTGCTTGTCATCTGACTTTTTGTCTTCCGACTTTTTAGCATCGTCTTTGCTATCGCTGCTGCCGGCATCACCTTCAAAAATCATGATCAGGCTACCGGTTTTTACCATATCGCCGGTTTTTACTTTAATTTCTTTTACCACGCCGCCTTCGCTGGCTGGCACTTCCATGGCGGCTTTGTCGCCTTCCACATTAATTAACGACTGGTCGGCTGCAACTTTATCACCGACCTTCACCAGTATTTCGGTTACTTCAACCTCATCTGCACCAATGTCCGGTACCTTAATTTCAATCGACATACGTTATCCCCTTACGCGTACAGCGGATTGGTTTTGGTTGCATCAATGCCAAATTTCTTAATGGCCTCGCTTACCACCGCTTTTTTCAGCTCGCCCTGTTTTACCAGTTCGGTTAACGCCGCTACCACAATATAACCGGCGTTTACTTCAAAATGACGACGCAGGTTCTCGCGGCTGTCAGAGCGGCCATAACCATCGGTACCCAGTACTTTGTAAGATATCGCCGGGATAAAGGCGCGAATTTGCTCGGCGTAGTTTTTCATATAATCGGTAGCGGCAATGGCCGGTGCCTTGCCCATTACCGTAGCCACAAATGGCGTTTTCTCTTTGGCGTCCGGGTTCAGCATGTTGTAACGCTCAACGTCCTGGCCATCGCGCGCCAGCTCGTTAAACGAGGTTACCGAGTAGACGTCCGACGCTACACCGTAGTCCTTACTGAGAATCTCGGCGGCTTTACGCACTTCATTAAAGATGGTGCCTGAGCCTAACAGCTGTACCTTGCCGCGATCACCATTGTACGACTCCAGCTTATAAATACCGCGGCGAATGCCTTCCTCGGCGCCTTTTGGCATGGCCGGGTGGTGGTAATTCTCATTCATTACCGTGATGTAGTAATAAATGTTTTCCTGATCCGGGCCATACATGCGGCGGATACCATCCTGCATAATCACCGCCAGCTCATAAACGTAGGTCGGGTCGTATGAAATACAGTTTGGCACGGTGCTGGCCAGCACATGGCTGTGGCCGTCTTCGTGCTGTAAGCCTTCGCCATTTAATGTGGTACGGCCGGCAGTGGCGCCCAACAGGAAACCACGGGCTTGCTGATCGCCGGCCATCCAGGCCATATCGCCGACCCGCTGGAAGCCAAACATCGAGTAGTAGATGTAGAACGGAATCATCGGTAAATCGTTGGTGCTGTACGAGGTGGCTGCCGCCACCCAGGACGACATGGCGCCCAGCTCGTTAATCCCTTCCTGTAATACCTGGCCACCGACATCTTCTTTGTAGTACGACACCACTGAGCGATCTTCCGGGGTGTACGTCTGGCCACCCGGGTTATAAATACCAATCTGCCGGAACAGGCCTTCCATACCGAAGGTTCGGGCTTCATCAGCAATGATCGGCACAATTTGCTTACCGATATGCTCGTCTTTTAATAGAATATTCAGAATACGGGTGTAGCCCATGGTGGTGGAGATTTCACGTTTTTGCTCAGTTAATAATGAGTCAAACGCCTCCAGCTCTGGCAAGGTTAATGGCTTGGTAAAGTTAGGCAGGCGCACCGGGGTGTAGCCGTGCAATGCTTTACGCCGGTCATGCAGGTATTGCAGCTCTGGCGAGCCTTTCGGCAGTTCAATGTACGGTAAGTCGGCTACCGCATCTTCACTGATATAATCTTCCAGCCCCAGACGCTTGCGCAGTTGCAGCACGTGGGTCATGTCCATTTTCTTCACCTGGTGGGCAATGTTCTTACCCTCAGCCGCATCGCCCATGCCATAACCTTTCACGGTTTTGGCTAAAATAACGGTCGGCTTGTCGGTGCAGTTTTGCGCCGCTTTAAAGGCAGCAAACAGCTTGGACGGTTCATGGCCACCGCGTTTTAACGCAAAAATTTCTTCGTCGGTCATATCGGCAACTAATGCTGCAGTTTCCGGGTAACGACCAAAGAAGTGCTTGCGCACAAAAGCGCCGTCGTTGGCTTTATAGGTCTGGTAGTCACCGTCAACCGTTTCATTCATTAACTGCAACAGCTTACCGGTGGTGTCTTTGGCCAGCAGTTTATCCCAGCCGCGGCCCCATACCACTTTAATCACGTTCCAGCCGGCGCCGCGGAATAAGCCTTCCAGCTCCTGAATAATTTTACCGTTACCCATTACCGGGCCATCAAGGCGCTGCAGGTTACAGTTAACTAAAAAGCACAGGTTATTCAGTTTTTCGCGGGCGGCAAAGCTGATGGCACCGCGAGATTCCGGCTCGTCCATCTCGCCATCGCCTAAAAAGGCGTATACGCGCTGCTCGGTGGTGTCTTTTAACTCGCGGCCATTTAAGTACTTTAAAAAGCGCGCCTGATAAATCGCCGCTATCGGGCCTAAGCCCATCGATACGGTTGGGAATTGCCAGAATTCCGGCATTAATTTCGGGTGCGGGTAGCTGGATAAGCCATTGCCATCGACTTCCTGACGGAAACCATCTAACTGAGCGGCGGTTAAACGGCCTTCAACAAAGGCGCGGGCATAAATACCCGGCGAAATATGGCCCTGATAATAGACTAAATCGCCACCGTCTTTTTCATTCGGCGCCCGGAAAAAGTGGTTAAAACAGGTTTCATAGAAGGCCGCAGATGACTGGTAAGAGGCCATATGGCCACCCAGTTCCAGCTCTTTTTTCGAGCCGCGCAGGACAATCATAATGGCGTTCCAGCGGATAACCGAGCGGATACGTCGTTCCAGATTAACATCGCCGGGGTACGCCGGCTCCTGCTGTGGCGGGATAGTGTTAATGTAGTTGGTGGTAACACCGGTTGGCATGTCCACGCCTTCTAAGCGGGCCTGCTCTAGCACTTGTTCAAGCAGGAACTGCGCCCGCTCAACACCTTCGGTGCGCACTACTGATTCCAGTGCTTCCAGCCACTCTTTTGTTTCCAGAGCGTCGATGTCATTCTTACTGACTTCAGACATATCGAGGTTTCCTTTGGTTGTTCACGCCCACAGGCGCATCAAATTTATAAGTATTAACCCTGCTGCGAACGCCGCAATGAACGCTCAATACGCGAGCGCTCTTTATCCAGTTCCAGCAGTGCTTCTTCAATAAAGGCTAAATGGCCATTGCTGGCCTGCCGGGCCAGTTCAGGCTGACGGCTAATCACCGCTTGCATCAGCCGGCGCCGGTGATCATTTAATTTTTCGGCTATACCATCACGCTGCTGCAGCGCCGCCAGATTTAAGCGAATGTTCTGCTCCGTTAACGGCGTTAAACTTCTGACCAGATGCAACAACACCACATTGTGCGAGGCTTCGGCCACCGCCAGATAAAACTGACTGACGGCTTTAGCTTCTGCTTCGGCATCCTGAAACTGCTGATTCAGACAAATTTCTTCGTATAAATTTTTGATTTTTTTATGATCGCTCTCGGTGCCACGCAGCGCCGCATAGTAGGCACAAATGCCTTCCAGCGCGTGGCGGAACTCCAGAAAATCAAACTGGGAATCCGGATACTGCGCCATTAAGCTAAATAGCGGGTCGGTTAAATCTTTCACCAGGTTATCGCAAACGTAGGTGCCGCCGCCCTGACGCCGGCTGACTAACCCCTTGGCTTCCAGTTTTTGAATGGCTTCACGCAACGACGGCCGGGATACCGCAAAGCGCTCTGCCAACTCGCGCTCTGACGGCAGCTTCTGGCCGGGTGCAAAACTGCCTTCCAGTAGCAAATGCTCCAGCTGGGTGACTATCTGATCAGACAGCTTTGCCGGCTTTATCTTTAAATCAGCCATATCGGGTTATTAAAATCCTTATTAAAGCGCCACCGGTAAATTGGTCTTACCAATATTATAAAGTGGCGACACGGTAGCATTTTTACGATAACAAGTAAATAAAGCAGAGATCCACAGCAAAGGCAAAATCAATTTTTTATTAGAGCATAAACTCGAAAAAATTCTATATTGACCAAGCTCATCAAATTGGTCTGACCACAAATCATAATGGGATAAAAAACGTCTGGCAGCAAAGCTGTAAATTAGCCGGCGTAACGCATACAATAGCCGCTGTTTTTTTAAAGGTAACAGCGGCGCGTGTCTGAACAGTTATTAGCCACATTAAAACAAGCTTTTGGTTACAGTGCCTTTCGCGACGGCCAGGCCGAAATTATTGATGCGGCATTAAGTGGCCGTGACAGCTTTGTGCTGCTACCCACCGGCGGCGGCAAATCGCTGTGTTATCAGCTGCCAGCGCTGCATTTGCCCCAGGTAACTATCGTCGTGTCGCCACTAATGTCGCTGATGAAAGATCAGGTTGACGCCTTGCAGGCCAACGGTATTGCTGCGGAATTTGTTAACAGTAGCCTGAGCCGCGAAGCGGTATTAGACGTGTTCGCCCGCTTACGCCGCGGTGAGCTAAAGCTACTGTATGTGGCACCGGAGCGCTTATTACAACCGGCGTTCCTTGACCGGCTATCTGACGTTGGCGTCAGTCTGTTTGCCATCGATGAAGCACATTGTATTTCACAGTGGGGCCATGATTTCAGGCCCGACTATATGGCACTGGCGCTATTAAAGCAGCGTTTCCCCAGCGTGCCGGTAATGGCACTCACCGCCACCGCCGATATTGCCACCCGGCAGGATATCGTGCAGCAACTCACCTTGCACAACCCCTGCATTTATACCGGCAGTTTTGACCGGCCCAACATTCGTTACACCGTGCAGGAAAAATTCCGGCCACTGGAGCAGGTGGTCAGTTATTTAAAGCAGCAGGAAGGCAGCGCCGGTATTATTTATTGCAGCTCGCGGCGTAAAGTCGACGAGCTAAGCGGCCAGCTCAGTGAACGTGGCTTTAAAGTGGCGGCCTATCATGCCGGCCATGACAGCGAGCAGCGCGGCCGGGTGCAGGACGATTTTAAACGGGATGATATTCAGATCATCGTTGCCACCGTGGCTTTTGGCATGGGGGTGAATAAATCCAATATCCGTTTTGTAATCCATTTTGAACTGCCGCGGACCATTGAAGCTTATTATCAGGAAACCGGCCGTGCCGGCCGGGATGGGGTGCCGGCCGAAGCGCTGATGCTGTTTGATCCGGCGGATATTACCCGGATGAAACGCTGGCTGGAGGCCGAAGAAAACCCGGCCCGGGCTGAAGTGGCCTGGCAACGTTTTCAGGCGATGGCGGCCTTTGCCGAGGCCCAGACTTGCCGCCGCCTGGTGTTACTGAATTATTTTGGCGAAGCCCGCCAGCAGCGCTGTGGTAACTGTGACATCTGCTTAAACCCGCCGCAGCAGTTTGATGCCACCGAGCTGGCACGCAAGGCGCTGTCTTGCGTTTACCGGGTTGAACAAAGTTATGGTATGGCCCATGTTATTGAAGTCCTGCGCGGCAGCCAAAACCAGAAAATCCGCGAACAAGCGCACGATAAACTCAGTACCTGGGGCCTGGGTAAAGATCACAGCCACGATTACTGGTTAAGTGTATTGCGCCAGTTGGTGCACTTTGGTTATTTGCAACAGGACATTACCCGCAATTCGGTGCTGCAGCTGTTACCGGCAGCCCGGCCGCTGCTACGTGGTGAAACCAGCCTGCAACTGGCGGTACCGCGCTTGCAGAGTAGCCAGAAAGTGCCCGCCAAACTGGGCAACCAGAAATATGACCGGACGTTATTTGCCCGCTTACGCACCTTGCGTAAACAGCTGGCCGAGCGCGACGATGTGCCGCCTTTTGTGGTGTTCAGTGATGCCACGTTAATTGATATGTGTCAGCGTTTACCGACCGACAACCCTAGTATGCTGGCGGTATCGGGGGTGGGTAATACTAAACTGAGCCGTTATGGCAGTGAATTTATTGCTGAAATCGGGGATTATCTGGCTACTCACGGCTAATGTTATATTTGTATAGCTAAAACGTAATTAATTAGGCTAAGCTACGGTTTAACGAATGCCGGGATCAGCCATACTGAGCTACGATTTCGCTATGTTAATTATTGTCCTGTCAACGGAGAGCGTCAGTGGTATCAGTAAAACCCTGGCTGTATGCCTTGCTGTTATGGCTTTGTAGCTGGCCATTGCTTGCTTCGCAAATTGAAAGTAACCGGCTTGGCGCCGATACCACGACGGCAAAAAGTAACATTCAGCACCTGTATTATCTTAGTGCCACCAGCGCTGTGTCGCTGGATGATATTCTGGCCGATCCGGCTTACACCCATAGTTTTCAGCCCGTACAGAGCGATAAACGGATCATGATCAGTGACAACAGACCGGTTTGGTTTAAAGCACGCCTGCGTAATACCAGTAAACAACCGGCCAGCTGGTTACTTGAATATAATTTTCCGATGGTCGATAAACTTGAGGTTTATCAGGTAAACCGGGCCAGTAAAGATATAGAGCTGCTGAACCGCACTGGCAATGACTACCCGTTTTCTGAACGCTCGCTGCCGTACCGGGGCTACATTACCGAACTGAACTTTGCATCAGAGCAGGAGTTCGACTTATACCTGAAGGTAGAAGATGCCGCCATTATTCCCAGTGATATTACCCTGTGGCAACCCGAAGCGTTTATCAGCGTGCAGCAAGGTAATGCCATTTTTGATGGGGTGCTTAGCAGTATTTTACTGATGCTGGCGCTGCACAGTTTTATTATGTTTAATCAGCGGCGCCAGCGTCAGCATTTATATCAGGGTTTGTTCTTCACCTGTTTTGCCATGGTGCTGGCCATCCTCAACGGCCTGGCTTTCCCGCTGTTATGGCCGGATAACCCGGCGATAAACCTGGCAGTACTGTACATTTTTGCCGGTTTAACCTTACTGTGCCTTAACCTGTTTATCCGCGCCAGACTGGAACAACCGTTGTCGTTTGTCTGGCACAAGGTGCACATTTTTAATAATCTGCTGACCCTGAGTTTATTGTTCAGCCCGTTGCTCATTGGCGGCGAATGGCGGTTCTGGTTGTTACTGGGCAGTATTATTGTGGTTATCAGCAGTAACATGTTACTGACCCTGCACTATGCCATTGCTGGCCAGAAAAACGCTCGCTCGCTGGCCCTGGCCTGCTTTTTCCTGCTGATGAGTGCGGCAATTCTGACGATGGCCCAGCTAGGGTATTTTAAACAGCTACTGGAGTGGCATTATCTAACGCTGTTGCTTATTTTACTGTGTATGACGGTCATTCACTTTAGTCTGGATCATATTCATGCTGAACTGACCACCGATCATGATTCATTACGAGAGCTGGCTAAATATAAAACGCTGTTTCATCAGGCGGCAGAGGGCCTATTTGTCGGTAATGCAGAAGGCCAGTTGCTGGACGCTAATCTGGCTTTGTTGCAAATTCTGGGATATCAGCAACTCAGTGAATTGCGACAGGATGTTGGTGGCAACGGGATGGCCCGCTTTTATGCCAACCCGAGTGAGCGTCAGGATTTTATTAGCCAACTGCATAAATTTGGCCAGCGCCAGGCCGAAATCCGGGGGTTACGGGCTGACCGCAGCCCGTTCTGGGCCTTACTATCTGCCCGGCTGGTACCGGCCACCGCCACAGAACCCGCTTTTATTCACGGTTCGGTTATTGATATCAGCAAGCAAAAGCTGGCTTACGAGCAGCTAAGTTATCAGGCAAATCATGACGCCATCACCGGCTTATACAACCGTCATTACTTGCTGCAGCAACTTACCCGCAGCCTGTATCAGGGTACGAAACGACACAGCAGCCTGTTATTTATTGATGTTGCCCAGTTTAACGATATTAACAACCGTTATGGCCACAATGCCGGCGACAGCCTGTTAAAACAATTGGGCCAGCAATTGGCGCAGAATTTAGCCCCTGCCGATATGTTAGCGAGGTTAGAGAAAGACCAGTATGCGCTGCTGTCGCCGGGTAAAAATGCCAACGAAGCCCTGGTTATTGCCTACCGTTTAATCGATCAGGTGAAGGGCTTTAATTTCAGCTGGCAACAACAGCAGTTTACCATCAGCATTAATATCGGTATCCGGGTTATTGATAATAGCCGCCAGGACAGCGACAGTTTTCTGATGCAAGCCGCTGCCGCGGCGGCCAGCGCCAGAGAGAAAGGCCAGAACCGGATCCACCTGTATACCGAGCCCATGGCAACCAGTTAGCGTGGCCTGGTTAAATATTTACCGCCGCCTCTTGCTGAGCCAATCCGGCTCAGCGTAGAATGATGCGGCGACAATCCGTCGTTTCTTTATTAAGCAAACCCCTTTATGTATTTCGTTCGGAGTCTGTATGCAACGGCTGCGTGAATTATCGCGTCGTGTTGAGGCTGTGTATGGCGAAATAGCGGAAACCTTCAGCAGTTATCAGCAACGCCTGGGCTTACAATGCCGCAGCGGCTGTGGTGAGTGTTGTCTGGCCCCGACTATTGAGGCAACCGTGCTGGAAATGTTGCCGCTGGCATTGCACTTGTTTGATCAGGGTAAAGCTGAACAGACACTGGATCAACTCGTTCAGTTAACTGCGCCTCAGGGCTGTTTTTTCTATCAGAAGTTGTCATTTGATGGCAAACAGGGTCAGTGCAGTGTGTACCAGCAGCGTCCCAGTATTTGCCGGATGTTTGGCGCCGGCGGTTATCGTGATAAAACCGGCCAGACATCGTTGTCTGTTTGTAAAACTATTAAAAGTGACAATCTGGCAAAGTATCAGCAAAGCTTGATTATGCTGCAGAGCGAACCACCACCGTTGATGATGCAAAGTAAAGAGCAAGTCAATGAGCTGGACTATCAGCTGGGCAATAAACATTACCCAATTAATGCAGCGCTGCAACTGGCTCTGGAGCAGGTATTGTTTAAAGCCAGCTACAGTTTTGAGCAAGACAACCAGCAAATTGCCTGACAGCTGTGGCCAGACAGCAGTTACCAGCCAAGTTGCAAAGCCAGGGCCGGTTAAAAGCCGGCCAGTACTACTTTGCCGATGGCTTTGCCGCTTTCCAGCAAGGCATGGGCCTGGCGTAAATTAGCCGCATTAATAATCCCGAAGGTTTGTTGTAAGGTGGTTTTTATCTGGCCCTGCTCTATCAGGCGGCTTAAGTCGGTTAGCAGCTGATGTTGCAAGTGCATATCGGGCGTAGTGAACAGCGACCGGGTAAACATAAACTCCCAGTGCAGTGAAATACTTTTCTGTTTTAACGGCATAATATCGATGCCACCGACCGGGTCATCAATCAGCGCCAGTTTACCCTGCGCCGCCAGCAATGTGACCAGCTCAGGATAATGCTGATCAGTATGAGTTAAACTGGCGACATGGCTTACCGACTCAATACCCAGCTCAGTTAATTGTGGTTGCAGAGGCTTGCTGTGGTCAATCACATAATGCGCTCCCAGCTCTTTTACCCAGGCTTGCGTTTCCGGCCGGGACGCCGTTGCCACAATACAAACACTGGTCAGTTTACGGGCCAGTTGCACCAGTATCGAGCCGACCCCACCGGCCGCGCCGGTAATTAATAACACCGGGCGTGGATATTTTAAACTGGACTGATCTAACTCGAGCCGGTCAAACAGTAATTCCCAGGCGGTAATCGCAGTAAGCGGCAGAGCGGCTGCCTGCTCATAACTCAGGTTAGCCGGCATGACGGCCACCAGCCGCTCATCCACCAACTGATACTCAGCATTCGAACCACTGCGGTTAAGCGCGCCAGCGTAATAAACGTTGTCACCGGGCTTGAACATTGTTACTTCGTCGCCACAGGCCACCACTTCACCAGCGGCATCCCACCCCAGCACTTTAAATTCACCTGCTGGCGGCGTTACCCTGCTACGAATTTTAGTATCAACCGGGTTAACCGACACGGCCGCTACTTTTATCAGTAAATCGCGACCCGAGGCTTCGGGCTGGGTTTGCTCTATATCCATTAAAGCTTCAGGCTCTGTAATAGCCAGAGAATGTTGGTAACCTACTGCTTTCATACCCTTTCCTTAATACGGTTTTGCTTGTTCAATGTTGTCAGTTGCAGCCGGCGGTGCCAGTATCACCCGATTACGACCGTTATTTTTTGCCTGATACAAGGCGTTATCAGCCTGACTGAGCAAGCCGTCAGGGCTGTGATGACCATCGATACTCACCGCTACGCCAATACTGACGGTAATATTCAGTGTTTTGCTGCCACTGACGATGGCCAGCTCTGCCAGTTGTTGCCGCAGCTTTTCGGCTACCTGCATAGCACCATCACTGCTGGTATCAGGCAATACTATGGCAAATTCTTCACCACCATAGCGGGCGACAAAATCTGCCGGACGCTGGAGCACGCTGGCAATACTTTGCGCTATCTGATTTAAACAATGGTCGCCCATTAAGTGGCCATGGCTATCATTAAACGCTTTAAAATAATCAACATCCAGTAGCATCAGCGCCAGACTGGTGCGTTTACGCGCAGCTAATTGCAGCTCTAATTGCAGTTGTTTATCCAGAAAACGGCGATTATAAACCCCGGTCAAACTGTCCAGCATCGTCAACTGATACAACTGCTCATTGCTGCGGCGCATGTTTAAATATAGCGTATTAATTTCCCATAGCAGCACGCCTAACAGCACTGTTGCAGACACTGTGCTGCTGACGCGGGCCGCGTACCAGCCAATACTGAAACGATTGCCAGCAAACAGGGTGAGGGTAACATCCAGTAAACTGGCAAATAACGCCAGGGTTAACCATACCGGCATCACACCACCCAGGCGACAACGCCAGGCCATGCAAGCCAGCGCCATAATATTCAGCACCCATACCATAATGGCAAAGGGACTATGTAAAAGTTGCTGATAACTGTTCTGACTAATTAACGCAGGCAAATGCTGGCTGTACCAGGTTGCCAGCAACGCAAGACCTATACCAAAGAGCAGGGCCAGAGCGACAAAATTAAACGCCCACAGTGGAGCACTGGCTTTGGGCACCCGTTTATTTTTAGCCAGCCGCTCGGTCAGTAATGCCAGTAGCATTATCGCCGGAAAACCGGCATGCCAAAACACCCAGATCCATACTGCACTCTGACTGCCGGCGTTCAGTAAACCGCTATCAGAAAACACCCCCGGAAACACCATTAGCTGAATGGCCACCAGCGGGATCAAAAACAGATAGCCACCGGCAATAACGCCGACATACCAGCGGCGATTACTGAGAAATTGTGAAATTAACAGATAGCCGGTAAGGCCTTCCAGCAAAATAATGCAGGTAGCATAAATAGGCAAAAAGGGCTTAACTTCAGGCAACACTATGTTAAGGCGGTTATGCAGTAACAGCGCAGCAAACAACATAATAGCGCCAATAACACCGGCCACTTTAATATGGCTCAGGTTTTGCCGCGTGTTAAACAAATCAGCCACGTCACCCCTTCTTTACAGCATCAGCTTCTAATTCGGCTCTGTAGCAAAGTGCTTTAATAAAAGTGCTTTAATAATAGCAGCCGCAAAATGCATTTAACATTAATGTTGACACCAAGCCTACCAGAAAATACTGCGCCAGCCACATTTTGGTTCTATTTATCCTGGCGTCGCGACTCAGATGCGAAGGTTATATGTTATGCCGATGCTCGCAGGCAAGCTTGTCATTAATCCGGTAAGATAACAGCCGTTTAATAGCCACGTCTGAGAGTGTTTTGCCAGAGTTCAGCTTATTATTTGCAGGGTCACAAATGCTTGCTGCCATCGCGTTTGGTAGTGGCATTTTTGCGTTCTGGCAACAGCAGCGCAGTGCTATGCTGAAGTTCTGGTTTATCTCGGCGGTAGTGAATGCCAGCCATTTTGCCTTACTGGGCCAGTATGAAGCGGCTTTGTTCGTTGGCCTGACGGCTATCCGCTTTCTGGTGGCCGCCATTCAGCCCCGCCAGCACTGGATGTTGTTATTTATGCTGGCCGCCACGCTTATTCTGTTAAGCACGTATAACAGCCCGTTGAATTTACTGCCTTATGCTGCCGCCATGCTAGGTACCTACGGCAGTTTTCAAACCAGCTTAGGGCGGGTAAGACTGTGCATGGCAGTGGGTGCCAGCAGCTGGATAATACATAATATTTTAGTTGGCTCGCCCGTGGCAGTAATGATGGAGCTGGCTTTTCTGCTCAGTAATCTGGTTGGGTTTATCCGCGCCCGCCGCATAGCACGCCAGTTGGTAACCCACAGCTAAGCCGTCAGCACTGAAAATTCGCCGCTGGTCGCATTAGCATACTATTTTTACAGCCGGCTCTTGCAGTTGCCACTAACTGCGCTCATTATCGATGGGTAACAAAGGGCAGATAATCTGGCCCTGATTTTAAGAGAATTATTACTGAGATGATGCGCTGGTTAACTGCGGCTGCCCTGCTAATGTACCTGAGCTTGCTGGTAACACCGCAAGTTGCAACGGCGCACGACCCTCGTTTATCACCGTTGGCTGACAGCCAGCTACAGGCAATAAGCCCGTTAACCGGCCAGGCAAGCCTGATCACTGAACAAGACAGCAGTGATGATAGTGACAACAGCCTGCCGCTTGCTACTGATAAGCTACCGTTATTGCTTAGTATTACTGGCAGCAGCCTGCCTGCAGCCGTTTTACTGCCCCAAACCAAAGCCGCCCACCCGGTGCGCGCCCCACCACTACATTCCTTAGCGTAAAACGTTTCCGGCATTATTGCCTTTGTAAAACTTTTTAGCAGCCAGCACGGCCTCTGCATGCTGGCAGTAAGGAATATCATGAAAACACTAGCTTTATTTTCAGTAGAACCGATTGACCATTTAGTACAACCCGGCCAGTTTGAGCAGGCCAAATTAACCTCTCCTGCCTTACAACTGGTCACTGACTTTAAACACAGTAAACCCGAGATGATTAGTGAAAACACCGCCGCCAGTGATGTGCTGGCGATAATGCAGCTGGAGCGCAGTAAGCTGAAACTGGTGGTAGATGAGCAGGGTGAGCTGAGCGGCATTATTCACCTGGAACAATTATCCGATCAGGCGATTATGCGCCGGGTGGCGCTGGGAGACAGCCGGCACGACATTAAAGTTGCCGATTTAATGCTGCCGCGGCAGCGGATTAAGGCTTTGGCCTGGCAGCAATTGCAACACTGCACCATCGCGGATGTGCTGAATACCCTGCAATCAAGCGGTGAGCAACATTGCGTGGTGGTGGACCGCGAGTCACATCAGATCCGGGGGGAGATAAGCGCACAGGATATCGCCCGCAGGCTACACCTGCCGCTGCATATCCGTCAGGCACCGACCTTTTTACAGTTGTTCGACAGCGTCAGCGCTTAAAACCGCTAACTGGTCGCGGGATGTTTGAACCTTAACGGCGAAACAGGTAGCTTAGCCGTTAAGGTTATTACAGCGAGAACATGCCCGTGAAACACACTTCGTCCGCAATTAAACTGTTAGCCAGCCTGCTGCTGGGCAGCGCCCTGCTTTTTGCTCTGCCAGCTAATGCCAGCACCACCGTTAGCCAGTACTTTGAAGCAGAGGATATTTTTGCGCTGGAGTACGCCAGCGATGTGCAGATATCGCCCGATGGCAGCAAAATTGTGTATGTCCGGGCCAGCAACGACATTATGACTGACAGCACCCGCACCAGCTTATGGTTGCTGGATGTTAAAAGCGGCCAACAACTCCCTCTGTTTGCCGATAACTTTAGTTATAGCCAACCGCGCTGGTCAGCAGATGGCAAAAAACTGGCCTTTATCGCCAATAGCAGCGGTAGCCGGCAAATTCATCTGCATTATCTGGCCGAGAATAAAACCGCCCAGTTATCGCGTTTACCGCAAAGCCCGGCTAATCTGAGCTGGTCCCCTGATGGCAAGCTGCTGGCCTTTACCATGAATGTCGCGGCCAGCGAAGCTGAGGTAAAACAGCAGGTTAAAAAAGTGAAAAAGCCGGCCGGTGCCAAATGGTCTGAGCCGGCTGTAGTATTAGACCGGGCCCGTTATCAGGCCGATGGCCAGGGCTTTTTAAAGCCACAATTCCGGCAGATTTTTGTGCTGCCGGTAACAGGTGGCAGTGCCCGTCAGTTAACGTCTGGCGACTTTCACTACGGTAGCGATTTAAGCTTTACACCCGACAGCCAGGCGCTGGTGTTTTCAGCCAATCTGGACCCGGAGTGGGAATTTCAGCCGCGTGACAGCAACCTGTACCGGTTAGATTTAGCCAGTAATGCGCTAAGCACCCTGACCACTATGGCCGGTGATGAGTCGGCCCCGGTATTTTCGCCCGATGGCAAACAACTGGCGTTTTTATGGCAAAGCAATGCGCTGGTGCCCTACAGCAACAGCAAACTAAAAGTGCTGACACTTAGCAACAATAGCATCAGCGATATCGCAGCAAATTTTGATCGCAGTATTGCCGCCAGCGACTGGCTAAGTAACAACAGCTTTGTGGTGCAGTATGATGACCGGGGCCAGCGTAAACTGGCGTCGTTAACCCGCAGTGGCAAACTGACTGAGCTGACAGCCAGTTTAGGTGGCGTGTCGCAACCGCAGCCTTACCTGAGCGGCAGTTTTAGCCTGTCTGATAACGGCGTGATCGCCTACACCCATGGCACCAGCCAGCGCCCCAGTGATGTTGCCGTGCTGCAAAAAGGCAAAAGCACTGTACTTACCGCACTGAATGAAGATTTACTTGGCCACAAAAAACTGGCGCAGGTGCAGGAGATAACTTACAAATCTTCGTTTGACGGTGAGGAAATTCAGGGCTGGTATATGACGCCGCCGGATTTTGACCCGGCTAAAAAATATCCTTTACTACTGGAAATTCATGGTGGCCCGCACCTGGCTTATGGCGCGCAATGGAGCGCCGAAATGCAGCGTTATGCTAAAGAAGGCTATGTGGTGTTTTACGATAATCACCGCGGCAGTTCGTCGTACGGTGAACGCTTTGCCTTGTTACTGCAGAATAAATACAGCTCACCGGAAGATTACGCCGACCATGACAGTGGCGTAAATGCGATGCTGGAACTGGGCTTTATTGATGAAAATAACCTGTTTATCGGCGGCGGTTCGGCCGGTGGTATTGCTGCAGCCTATGCCATTGGCTTAACCAACCGCTATAAAGCAGCGGCAGTAGTGAAGCCGGTTATTAACTGGCTGAGTAAGGTTTTAACCGGCGATAGCTACCTGTACCAAACCTTTCACCAGTTCCCGGGCGTACCCTGGGAAAACGTTGAGCACTACTGGCAGCGCTCACCACTAAGCCTGGTAGGCAATGTGCAAACCCCGACTATTCTGATCACCGGCGAGCAGGACCGCCGCACGCCGATTTCCGAGTCAGAGCAGTTTTATCAGGCGCTGCAAATTCGCCGGGTAGATACCGCCTTAGTGCGGATCCCCGGCTCGCCGCATGGGATCTCCAACACACCCAGCCGGATGATTGAAAAAGTCGAATATATGCTGGCCTGGTTTGAGAAATACCGTACGCCAAGCGAATAGTAAATTAAACCAAAGCAGAAAAAGGTCGAACAGGTTTACCCTAAGCCGACCGTTGAAGCACCACGGCGGACAAATTCGTCAGGAACGAATTTGAGCAGCTCCGCTGACCGGAAGGGCAAACTTCATGGATGAAGTTTATAAACGAGACCCCAGGGATGGGTTTACGGCGTGTCGGCGTGGGTAAACCTGTTTGGCCTAAACCCGGTTGATTCAATTAGCCTCAAAATAACGATCCAGTATTGCCAGCGTATCGCGGATAGTACCGATTCGCTGCTCAATAGCCGCATTAAGCGGCCTTATGCCAATTTTTGCCCCCAGCACTGTTAACGCTGCAGGGTTATTACAGGCGGCCAGACACTCATGCATGGCTTGCTCAGTCATCCAGCTGCCCGGCTCGCCGTGTTTTACCTTATAGCTGCTGCGGGGTGGCTGGTGGCTATCGCGCCAGGCGCCGTAGTCGCTGGCTTTATCTGACACCCCTGAGAACATTACACCGCTTAACAGCCCGGCCTGCTGTGCCGCCTGAATATGCTCAACAGCACCTTCAGGCCGTCGTGTTTCAAACACCGAGCGGCCCCAGTTAATGACCATGCCCAGCTGCTGGGCGGGTGGCAAAGTGCTGTTTAACTGGTGCAACACGTCCAGCTCGTCAGCCAGCGCCAAAAAGCCTTTCGACGGTGCGTGGCCTTCAACATAGGCATCGCAGTGCTCTATTACAATTTTCACGCCCTGCCAGTCCCAGCTCAGCATGGTCTGCAGCGATGCCATCAATGCTTGTTTAGACGAAGCCGCTTTATGCCGTGCAGGGGCCGTTTGAATTTGAATGGCCGCTACCGCCTGGCGGCCCAGATGAGCGTTCAGTTTAGCAATGGCCGCGCAGGCTTGCTGCATAAACTCCAGTGCAGCCTGGCGGCCGGCTTCATCAACTGAGGCAATGCCAAACTTGGGGTTCTGGCCCAGTGCATTCATAATGCCGGGAATGCAGGTAAACACGAAGTCCCAGCTCGGGTCGATATTGGCTAAAAACCAGGCGTCGTCATGTTGATGCAAGCTGCCCAGAAACGGATGCTCCAGGCCTTTAATATTGGGCAGGGCTTTTAGCTCATTGTAAAAAGCAGTTTCCAGTTCAGGGTCCCAGCCGCTGTGGTTCGGTGAGGCAGCATAAGCGCCAAGGTAATACTTCATAGTTTGGTTCATCCGTTTAGCAGGATTAGTCGTCAGGGCTGGTGGTATACCTGGGGCTGTTAATCATCAGGGCTATTCAGGGTAAACACCAGATGCTTGCGCATATCTTTCAGCACTATCCCTTTTTTCAGCATTAAACCACTCAGGCGCTTTTGCCAGCTTAACAGCTGCGGCTTTGCTGCCTCAAGCTCGGTTTCAGTGGCAAACTGCATTCGCACCAATAATGAGCCTGGAAAAGCCTCATACTCCAGACTAAACCAGCACTGCACTACACCAGACAGTTCTGCCTGGGCCTGCTGCTCTAACGCTGTTACGGCAGAAAGCACTGCTGCCTGTTGTTTAAGTTGTACTTTAGAGAGTTTTTTCACTAATAATCAGGCCATTAATCAACGATCAGCATAAGGCTGCAAAGTTTAACTGCAAACATCGCAATCGACAATTACCCTGCCATCTTGAGTTCGGACAGCAGGGTCTGAAGCACAGCTAGACGGCAGAATCCTGGGATACTATTTGCCGCGTAAAATAGCAAAAGCCCGCAATCGCGGGCTTTCGGGTATAAGTAAAAGATTATTGCACTGCATTCAGCGCATTAATTCTTCCTTTGCCGTAGAATGGATCTGTGCCAGCCTGTCCCAGGTCGTCTGCAGATTTTTCAAGAGCAGCTTTAATTTTTGCCGGACTTCTGCCAACGTCCTCCACCATCATCGCAGCTAAACCGCTCACGTGTGGCGCAGCCATGGAGGTACCACTCAAACCAACAATGAAAGAACTAGCCGTCCGGCAAACTGGAATGACCAGCGATGTATTAGAACAGGCAGCAAAAACCGAAATACCATTATTGCCTCCAGGCGCAGCAACGTTGATTGCAGAACGGCCATAATTGGTATAAGTAGCGGGGCTATCAATATTCAACCAAGGTCCATTGATACTCTCACTACTTTCAGGTCCGGTTGCCGACACACAAACAGTTGACGGCGTAGAGCAATAGGTTTTATAGCCGTTACCATCATGATCCATGTCGATTGCTGAGTTACCTGCAGATACTACCACCGTAACACCTTGTGCCCGAGCGTAGTTAAAGAACTTGTTAAGAAAGCCTACATAACCCTGAAACTCAGACTTACTGAAGGTTCCACCCAGGCTCATATTAATAATGTCAGCGCCGTTATCTATTGCATGTGCGAGCCCCATAAAAATGGCATCGCCCGGGCAGCCACCGTACACGCTGCACACTTTAACGCCCATCAGCGTAGTGTGAGATGTGACACCCGCTGCGGCTATTGCATTACTCGATATCGTAGAGGCTACGTGGGTACCGTGATAATGCAGGTCGGTGATCGGGTGCATACCTGGGAAGTAAAGGTTAACAAGTTCATCATCCTGCGGTAGAAATGAAGCCGAACGATCAAGGTCAACTAATCCGTCCAAATCTATGTGGGTATAGGCAATCCCCGTATCCAGCACTGCTACTGTAACGGCTGCTGAGCCCGTTCTACCCAGCGCCCAGGCATCAGCCACCTGAATGGCTTGTAAATTCCACTGCCGGGGAAAGAAAAATGCATTGGAGGGGTTGTCATTGTTTTCGATGGCCTGAAGTTCAACGCTACTGGTCGACCCCATCATGGTGTCAGGTAGATTAAAGGTAAAATTCGGAGCAATCTCATCGACCGAATTTAACAGCGATAGCTGACTGAGTCCGTCATCACTCAGCCCTTCAACGACGGCAAAGCCTGTCGCATCATGCCTGTAAACCACCTCACCACCGAGTGTTGCCACTGAGGTGTTAAAATTCTTGGCACTACCTTTTAGTAAAACTAAGTGACGTTCGCCAGCTTCCGCAATGTTTGCTGTAGCGGCCAGTAATAAGGTTCCAATGATAATTGCTGTTTTCATAAGTGTTCCTATTAAAATGCTAACCTACTTCGTTATTGTTTGTGGATTATTAAGGTTGTCATTGAACATCAAAATATTGATGACCCTTAAATATCTGCAAGAGCCAAGCCAAACATTAGAAATAACTTAAAATCATGCATTTACAATTGTTAACACTTTCGGGACAGCGGAATACTGTAAGGAATGCTGACAATTAGAATTAGACAGGCTGCTTACAATCACTTCCTTCAGGCTATATCTGTATCAACTAACAATACTGGCCAGCCACCCAACCGCTGGCCCAGGCCCACTGGAAATTATAGCCGCCGAGCCAGCCGGTGACGTCAACCACTTCGCCGATAAAGTACAAGCCGGGTTGTTGTTTGGCTTCCATGGTTTTGGAGGATAGGTAATCGGTGTCGACACCGCCGATGGTCACTTCGGCGGTGCGATAACCTTCGGTGCCGTTGGGTTTAAATACATAGCCATGCAGGCTATCGGCGAGCTGTTGAATACTTTTTGGGTTTAATGCTTTCAGCGGCTGATTAGTGAAAACCTTTAATTCCAGCAGTTTTTCGACCAAACGCTTTGGTAGCAACTTAGCCAGCGCGGTTTTTACTTCCTGCTCCGGATGGGCTTGCTGCTGTGCAGTTAAAAACTCAACTAAGTTGGTTTGCGGTGCCATATTGACGATAACGTTATCGCCGGGTTGCCAATAGCTGGAAATTTGCAGTATCGCCGGGCCGCTTAAGCCGCGGTGAGTAAATAACATATCTTCCGGGAACAGCGTGCCGTTAGCTTCAGCGGTAACAGGTAGCGACACGCCACTTATTTCTTCAAACACCGCCTTGTCACTGGGTTGCCAGGTTAATGGCACTAACGCAGCGCGCAGCGGCAGTACTTTTAAACCAAACTGCTCGGCCAGCTGAAAACCAAAAGCAGTGGCGCCTAAATTGGGCAGGCTTAAACCACCACTGGCAACGACTAAACTATGGCACTGCCGGCTTAGCTCTGGCGTAGTGACGGTGTACTGGCCATCGGCAAAGCTGACGCCGCTAATAGTTTGCTGCAGCGCAATTTGCACATTGGCGGCTTTGGCTTCGTTTAGCAGCATGTCCACAATATCTCTGGCACTGTCATCACAGAACAGCTGGCCGAGGGTTTTCTCGTGGTAAGCGATACCGTGCTTTTGCACTAAGGCAATAAAGTCCCACTGGGTATAGCGGCTAAGCGCCGACTTACAGAAATGCTTGTTTTGCGACAGGAAGTTTTCCGGGCTGCTGTAAATATTGGTAAAATTACAGCGGCCGCCACCCGACATTAAAATTTTGCGGCCTGGCCGTTTACCATTGTCCAGCAACAATACTTTGCGACCGCGTTTACCGGCCTCGATGGCACACATCAAGCCGGCAGCACCGGCGCCTACTATTATCACATCCCACTGCTGCATGCTTTACTGCCTGTCTGCTGAAAAATGGCTATTGTCGGCGACTGCCCTGTCATATGCAATTACTGGTAATTAAATAGTAAGGTTTAACCGGCTGTGCCGAAGCCACAGTCATTAAAATCAATATGCTTATGCAGTTTACTGCTAAGTAATAACTATTAATTATAAAAGTAGTCACTTAACTGTAATGCAGTGCTATCCGGGCCGGCTTGCACTGGCTGACTTGTTGCTTTTTTCGCCAAAACTAATAAAGCCCTTTTCCAGAAACAAACATAAAAGCGCGCTTATATCATTAACAGTTGTCACCATTTCGCGGATTTACACTTAGTTACACTTTGGTTAATAGTAACTTTGATGTTATCGCAGGTTTACGCCTTGCGCTCATCACTTCCAGGAATGTAGTTCTGATAATGACTAAAACAACAAGAGTGTACCCATGTATAAACCAAAATTTAAGCTTAGTAAGCTCGCCATTTTATGTATTCCCGCCAGTCTGTTAATGGCGCCGGCAATGGCGAATGATGATACTGATTACAGTAATGGCCCGGCCACCCGCTTTATTATCAAATACAAAGAATCTGCGACTGACGGCATGACCGAAGCACTACCGGCCAGTGTTGGCCAGCAGCGAAAAGCAGAGATCATGCAACGCCGTGCTGAGCGGTTAAGTAGCCGTGGTGGCGAAAATATGCGCTACGTGCGGCAAATGGCACTGGACAAGCGTGCAGTATTCCGCGCCGAGCGGCAGTTGTCGAAAAAAGAAACCCAGCGCATGTTATCGCTATTAGCACAGGATGATGAAGTTGAGCTGGTGGAAGAAGATCTGATCTTACGGGCCAGCTATACGCCAAACGACACCCAGTACAATAACCAATGGCACTATTACGAGGCCACCGGCGGCTTGCGAGCCCCTGCCGCCTGGGATAACGCTACTGGCCAGGGCGTCGTGGTCGCAGTACTGGATACCGGTTACCGGCCGCATGTTGATTTAAATGCCAATTTATTACCCGGTTACGACATGATTTCTGACGCCTTTATTGGTAATGATGGTAATGGCCGTGATTCTGATGCCCGCGACCCGGGTGACTGGGTGGATACCGGTGAATGCGGTAATGGCTACCCACCGTCGTTCCAGGGTTCCAGCTGGCATGGCACTCATGTTGCCGGCACCATTGCCGCAGTAAGCAATAATAACAGCGGTGTAGCCGGGGTAGCTTTTAATGCCAAAGTTGTGCCGGTGCGGGTGCTGGGTAAGTGCGGCGGCTATACCTCTGATATTGCCGACGGTATTATCTGGGCAGCAGGTGGCAGTGTCAGCGGTGTGCCAGCTAACCCTAACCCGGCGTCAGTGATTAACATGAGCCTGGGTGGTGGCGGTGCCTGTAACTCAGCTACCCAGAGTGCCATCAATGTTGCCAGAAATAATGGCGCTGTCGTGGTGGTTGCCTCTGGCAACGACAATGATAACGCCAACAACTACAACCCGGGCAACTGTGCCGGCGTAGTAAACGTAGCAGCGACTGGCCGTAACGGTGGCCGCGCCTACTATTCAAACTATGGCAGCTCTATTGATGTTGCCGCTCCGGGCGGCGCGATGAACTCAGCCAATGACTCCAATGGTGTGTTATCAACCTATAATACCGGCACAACCACACCCGGCAGCGATAGTTATGGTTACAGCCAGGGTACCTCAATGGCGGCTCCTCATGTTGCTGGTGTCGCAGCACTGATCAAACAAGCTAAACCTGCTGCCACGCCGGATGAAGTTGAGTCTATTCTGAAAAGCACTGCCCGCAGCTTTCCGGCAACCTGCAGTAGTTGTGGTACCGGCATTGTTGATGCCAATGCCGCCGTGCTTGCCGCCCAGGGTGACACGACAACACCACCGGCAGACAACGAGCTGGTAAAAGGGGTAGCAAAAACTAATTTATCAGGTGGCGCTAACTCAACCCAGTATTTCACTATTACCGTACCCGCCGGTGCAACCAATCTGAGCTTCAATATGGCAGGGGGCAGCGGAGATGCTGACTTATACGTGCGCTTTGGCAGCCAGCCGACCACCAGCGCGTATGACTGCCGGCCCTATAAAGGTGGCAACAGTGAAAGTTGCAGCTTCGCCAGCCCGCAGGCCGGTGTGTATCACGTAATGGTTCGTGGCTACAGTGCCTATTCCGGCGTGTCGCTGACAGCAGACTACACGGCAGCAGCCGGTGGTGGCAGCAATGGTGGTGGCGGTACCCTTGAGAACCTGAGTGCCACTACCGGTAACTGGTTGCACTACACCATAACAGTACCGGCTGGCATGGGTTCGTTAACGGTTAACAGCTCTGGCGGTACCGGCGATGCCGATTTATACGTGCGTCGTGGCAGCCAACCTACCACCACCAGTTATGATTGCCGGCCATACAAAAACGGCAATAATGAAAGCTGTAGTTTTACTAATCCACAGGCAGCGACTTACCATATCAGCCTGCGTGCTTACAGCAGCTTCAGCGGCCTGAAACTGGTTGTTGAATATAAGCCTTAAACGTTAGTTATGCAGCAAAGACCAAGGGCGCCATTGGCGCCCTTTTTTAGTAACCGAGCCACTGCGGCTCACTACAATTGCAGCCTGGCGTGATTACGGATTCAGTAACCGGTGCAGTTGCGCTTTCGCCAGCGGCTCATCCTGCGCGGCGGCCAGCTGGTAGTAATCGCGCGCTTTAATCAGATCGCGGCCCACCCCCCGGCCATTTTCATACATCCAGCCCAGATTATACTGCGCCGTTGCATAGCCTTGCTCTGCCGCCTGAGTGAACAGCTCTACCGCTTTTTTATCGTCCGCTTTTACCAGCCGGCCATTTTTATAAAACATCCCAAGTGCGGTCAGTGCCCGTGGCACCCTGGCATCGAGCGAGCGCTGATACAGCGCCAGCGCGCGGGCTTCATCCTGTGGTACGCCATAACCCTTTTCATACAACCAGCCCAGATGCGCCAGTGCCCGGCTATGCTGCTGATCAACAGCAAGCTGATACCAATATACCGCTTGCTTATCGTCCTGTTTTACGCCCCGGCCGGTTTCAAAACGTAATCCCATATTAAACTGAGCATCGGCATCGCCGGTTTCAGCTACCTTCTGATACCAGTACACGGCCTGCTGTTCGTCTTGTGGCACACCGCGGCCATTGGCGTACATAAACCCCAGGTTATACATGGCATATACTTCACCCTGCGCCGCGGCCTGCTGATACCAGCTAACAGCGGCGGCATCATCCTGAGCGGTACCGGTGCCATTAGCCAGGCGCAGCGCGACAGTATACTGCGCTATCGCCAGCCCTTGCTGGGCCGCTGCTTCAAACCATTGAAATGCCTGCGCTTCATCGACCGCAACGCCGGTGCCATTGGCATAACATAACCCCAATTGGTACTGAGCATTGGCCGAGCCCTGGCTGGCAGCCAATTCAAATAATGCTACCGCCCGGCTTAACTCTTCCTGCCGGCCACTACCCTGTTGTAATAACATACCCAGATAATAACTGGCGTCGCCGTCTTGCTGAGCAGCGGCCTGCTCCAACCATTCTTTAGCACGGGTGGTATTGGCCCGAATACCACGCCCCTGCAGATAACTGGCACCCACCTCACGCTGGGCTTCAGCTAAGCCCTGCTCTGCCGCTTTTAAAAATAATTTAAAGGCTGTATCGTCGTTTTTACTGACGCCGTTGCCATCACGATAAAGTAAACCCAGCTGATAGGCTGCCCGGGTGTGGTTCTGGGCCGATGCCTGCTGCAACCAGCGGGCCGCCTGCGCCATGTCAACCGCAGTGCCGCGACCATCGCTATAGCGGTTGGCGACGATAAACTGGGCATCAACATCGCCCTGGCTGGCCGCTTTCTCAAACCAGTTAAGCGCGGCGCGATCATCCTGAGTTACCCCGCGACCATTTGCATACATATAGCCAAGGTTGTACTGGGCCAGCACATGTTGCTGGTCAGCAGCCTGGCTATACCAGTAAACTGCCTGAGCATCATCTTTACTGACACCCCGGCCATTGGCAAACAGCAAGGCCAGATGATACTGGGCTGCTGCCATACCTTGCTCAGCTGCCGCAACAAACCAATTAGCCGCTTCGGTAAAATCGACCGCCACGCCATGACCATTAGCGTAGAGTGCTGCCAGATTATACTGGGCGTCCCGGTGACCGTTCTGCGCCAGTGGCAACCACTGCGCCAATGCCTCACTGTAATTTTCGCGATTAAACGCCCGCATGCCGGTATCAAAATTAGCTGAGCCAACATCAACTGAGCTGACATTACTGGTTGCCACTGGGGTATCAGCCCGGGTTTCCTGGGCGCTGCGCTCGGCAGCAGCATTTTGCTCACTCTGACTCTGATTGCTGGTTTGTGCTGCTGCCAGTGCCGCTGCCGGATTACTGGTGCCGAGCGTCAGTTCAGCAGTATTGCTAACCTGCGCCGGACGACTTGTCACGGCAGAGGGTGTTGCAACCCGTTGAGGTGCAGGCGCTGATACTACTGTTGCAGCAGCTTGTTCCGCCTTAAGCTGTTCAGCACCGCGCTCAATATCACGGCGGGCTGCAGAGAGCTCAGCAAAATCAGTGCTGTTTGATGCTGCCTGCTCCAGCCAGTACGACGCCTGCAATGGGTCCTGCTCCACCCCCTGGCCAAGAGAGTATGCCTTAGCCAGTTCAAACTGCGCAGCGGTAACGCCCTCCATCGCCAGATCCTGCCAAAGCTCTACCGCTTTAGCGTACCTGCCTTCCTGAAAAGCCGTTTTCGCTTCTGCCATTATTTCGGAATTATCTGCTGCTGCCACCAAACTGACTGCGAGCAATGCTGTTGTTATTATATTTAGCCGCATAGATGCCCCTCCGCTGCCTTAGTTATACCAAAGTTCAACAAAGACACCAACAGCTTAATCCATTATATAAGCGTTAAATAATGGTAAAAGCTGCAGCGAAAAGTGCGACAGAGCGCTAATTATGCGGGTTTAACGGCTAGTTTTGTTGCTGATAGCCATTTATAACATTTTGCCAGGCGCTGGCCTGCCAGTGAAAGGTACTGAGCTTTGCCTGTTCTTTATGCAGTGACCGTAGCAGCCGTTGCAGGTTAGATTGCTGCCAGCTGCCTGGTGGCCGACGGCGACATTTATCGAAGTCAATCAGCCAGACAGTACCTTTGTTATCCAGCAAAATATTGCGGCAGTTGAGATCAGTGTGATCGACACTGGCAGCATGCAACTTAGCAATGGCCACACCCACTGCTTGCCATTCTCTGTCGGACAGCGGCCGCTCATTACTGAGGATCGATGCCAGATCGCGGGCGCCGTCAATTCGTTCAATCAGTAAATCGGCGCGGTAACTCAGGCCAGTTTGCTGGTAACGCGCGGCGACAGGGGCAGGCACTGCCAGCCCTTGCTGGCGCAGCCATTGCAGCAAGCTGAACTCCTGCATCGCCCGGCTATACAGGACACTCTGATAGAAAAAACGGTCTTTGTTTACTTTGCCCGCCAAACCACCACGGTAATAATGGCGCAGTACTAACTGCTGCTGGTGCCCCTGATGTAAATGTTGAACAAACCAGGCGGTATTCCGGCCAGTTGAACTACCGGTTACCGCATGTTGTTGCTGCCACCAGCGCGGATCAAACTGCTCGGCACCAATATCATCGAAAAAATCCGCGCGGTACCAGTATAAGCTGCCGCCCCTGGCATGGCGCCGCACCTTGCCCAGACCGTCGCCGCCCAGTGCTGCTATAGCCCGGACACTGCGTGCAACTGCACCTTGCTGCGACTGATAAAACTGCCGGGCTCGTTCGCCCTGCTGCTGACGTAACGACGTATCAGCGAGCAGCGCCGCCGTATTCTGTTGTAACTGCGCAGCATCCTGCACAATACTCACCGCCTGGCGTTGTTCCAGCTGGTTGTAAGCATCGGCAAAATTAAAGTAGTGCGGTCCGGTTTGCACCGCTTTGCCAAAACAAATGGCCTCAAGCGGGTTATGCCCACCACGATTAATTAAACTGCCACCAATAAACACCAGGCTGGCTTGCTGATACCAGGCCAGTAACTCGCCCATGCTGTCAACCAAGGCTACCTCGGCACCCGCTGCCGGCGCACCGCCGCTACTCCGCCGCCATAATTGCAGCCCGGCACTAGTCACCAGTGCAGCGACTTTATTGAACCGCTCGGGGTGGCGCGGCACCAATACCAGTAATAAATTGCTGAACTGTTGCTGCAACTGGCGATACATGGCAATTAACTGCTCGTCTTCACCCTCATGGGTACTACCGGCAACCCATACCAGCCTTTCACTGAGCGCTGGCGCAAGTAGCGCACTTAATGCATCAAGGTTATCGGGCAGGCGCAGCTCAAATTTTAAATTACCCGCTACCTGCACGTTGCTGTGCCCCAGCGCCTGAAACCGCCGGGCACTGGCCTTATCCTGCGCCAGCAGCAAGCTAACTTGCTGCAACGCCGGTCGGGTCAGCCAGGCAAAGCGGCGGTAACCTCTGGCAGAACGTGCCGATAAACGGGCGTTGACCAGCACGGTTGGGATCAGCGCCTGATGGCATTGCTGCAGCAGGTTGGGCCACAGCTCTGTTTCAAGAATAACCATCAGTTGCGGCTGCAGATGGCTGATAAAACGCCGCACAGCACCGGGGTAATCGAAAGGCAGATAGCAGTGCTGCACAGTCTCTCCCAGTCGGCTGCGAATAGTCGCACTACCGGTTGGGGTGGTGCAGGTAACGGTAATAAGCTTGCCAGGATACTGCTGTTGCAACTGCTTAATTAACGGGATTGCGGCTATGGCTTCGCCAACCGAGACGGTATGCACCACGATGCCGCCGGCATTAATATGGCCAGGCAACCAGCCAAACCGCTCCATCAAACGCTCGCCATAGCGGCGGTCGCGCAGGGTACGCCAACCCAGATAAGCCAGTAAAGGCAATAAACCCAGGTACAACGCCAGCTGATATGCCACACGGCTTAACGCCTGAGCCATAGTAAAATCCTATATAAACTGACAGTAAGTCCGCGCTGCCAAAAGCGTTATGATGCCAAATATCAGCCGGCTACACCAAAAGAATCTGTTGCGATATCGGCTTTAATGCTAAACTTTTTGCCTTTGTAGCCGGTTAAACACCGTTAAACGCAACACCGGAGTCGTGCATGACCGCAGCCAAACAAGATTACCCCTCATTAGAGAAAGCCAGCCCGCTCGATACCTTTAAAGAAGTGTTGTTGCGCTTTGCCGCCTCAGGCTACTTTCCGGCAACTGCCTTTATCAAAAATCAGCCGGTCAAAACCGATTTACCGGTAGTGCACGACAATATTAAGCTGGAAATTGTAACGCACTGCTGGAACTACGCCCGTTTTTTTGTTTATCAGCTCAGCTCGCTGGTAAAGTATCCACCAACGAACATGCAGCTGCGTTTTACCGTGTTCTATTCGATGGAAGATACCGCAACGGCAGACTTACTGGCCCATTTCCAGACCATAAAGGTTGCTAATGTCGAGTGGAATTTTCAACCTTTAGCGACGCCATTACTATTGCGCCGGGCGATTGGCCGCAACCGCGCAGCGAAAGAAACTAAAGCCGACTGGGTCTGGTTTGCCGACTGCGATATGGTGTTTCATGAAAATTGCCTCGATACTCTGGAACAGCTGTTAAAGGGCCGTCAGGAAATATTACTGTTTCCTGATACCTTATTGGTTACGCCCTTGCTGACTGAAGCCGATCCGATGATTTCAGCCGGTAAGGACAAAACCGAATTGCTGGAGGTGGATAAAAGCAAATTCAAACCGCGTAAATTTGACCGGGCCACCGGCGCCATTCAGATAATACATGGTGAGGTTGCCCGCAACTGCGGTTACTGCGACGATTTAGCGGTATATCAGAAACCCAAATACCACTGGACCAAAACCTATGAAGACCGGGCGGTGCGATGGCTGCTGGGCACTCAGGGTGTACCGATAGCCCTGCCTAACCTGCTGCTTATCCGCCATGCCGAAAAAGGCCGCTATAAAGAAGACAGCAAAGTATCGGTTATTCGCAAAACGATCCGCCGGATAAAATCGGCACTTATTAACAAGTAAGTTGGCAATGTCAGAGCTGGCACGCTGGACTTAATTGTCCAGCGTAGGCTGGCCATACTCTTGCACCATATTTTTAATTTGAAAGTCATTTCCACTATCTGGTTGCTTGTTGAGCTGCCATAAAGTCACAGCCTTACTGCTTTTCCAGACAATCAGCTTTTTATTGCTGCCGGTGCGATGAATAGCACAGTTATTTAACGTCGCCATCCAATATAACCAGATGTCATCGCCATGCGGTGACAGGCGGCAAAATTTTTCAGCATTTGTTACATCCGGGTGCAATGCACCAGGTGGGAATAGGGCACCAGCACCGCTGGTAAAGAACAAGCGGTTATCCGGTCCACGCTGCTCTGTTTTCGCCTGCCAGAATCGGTAAGGTTGTAAGTTACCCTGGCTATCCTGGGTGATAAAGTGGGCCCGCAAGCAGACTACTTCCCGTTCGCCCCCCTGGTACCCTGCCAGTAACTCGGCCAGCCAGTCGTTGCGATAATAAATATCGTCATCAGCGGTGACATGGTAGGCATCAGGGTACTGCTGCAATGCTGGGATAAGCTTTTTGTACGACTTAATATCCTGCTCGACCAACTTGATAGTTAAGCCTTGCTGCTCAAGCGCTAAAACGTCCGATGGCAGCTGCTGGTAATCAGGCTTATACAGCCACAACACAACTTTGTCCGCGGCTATATGCTGCAGTAACAAAGATTTCAATGTTAGATGCAATGTCTCAAATCTTGGTGGATATGAAGTCAGATTGACTATCAGTTCACCCGCCAGTTTATGACGACGCTGAGTTAATGCTTCCCGCCGGGCCCATTGCTTAGTTAACACCGACTGAGCCGTATATTGCAGTGGGATGCCACCTAACGATTTAAACTTACGCTGCATATGACGCTTTAGCGTCGATAAAACTGACATACAAAAATCTCTTCAAGCAGCGTAATCAGTGACTATCAGCAACTGATCACGCTTTCACATATTACAGCGCCGCCAACATCACTTCAGCTTTACTGACTTCAAAGGTTTTCGGGGCTTCCACGTTTAACAAGGTTACCACGCCATTTTCAACCAGCATGGCGTAGCGCTGCGAGCGCACGCCGCCAAAATCACCGGTTTCCATGGTCAGGCCAACGGCTTTGTGAAAGGCGGCGCCGCCGTCGGCTAAAAATACAATTTCCTCGGCATTCTGGCTTTTGCCCCAGGCGCTCATGACAAAAGCATCATTTACCGCTGTGCAGATAATGGTATCCACACCTTTTGCTTTAATCTCGTCGGCCAGTGCAATATAACCGGGTAAATGGGCAGCCGAGCAAGTGGGCGTAAACGCCCCAGGCACAGCGAACATCAATACTTTTTTATTGGCAAAAATCTGGCTGGTGGTCGGGTTCATTACACCCTCTTTGGTCAGCTGTGAAAAACTGACTTCTGGTAACTTATCGCCGGTCTTAATCATACCTATTTCCCCTGAGTTTGCTTTCTGAAAGTAGTGAGCCCGTTGTTCCGTTAAATAGCAGCTTTTACATACACATCGAAACGGTTATTTTTACCGGTTACGGCCATAGTGGGCGCCTGGTTTGCCAGCCAGCTTGCATAGCCCGGCCGTTTTACCACCACCCGCTTTTGCGCCAGCTGCAATGCTGGTGCCAGTAAGCTATCGGCATCGTCATCGCTGCCGACCACCTCATGAAAGGCGCGCATTTCTTTTTTAACCTGCGCTGACTTTTCCCGGGCCGGAAACATCGGATCTAAAAAGACCACATCCACCGCAGCACTGCTGGTTAGCGCCTGTAATGCCGGACAATGACGCAGCTGCATGCGCGCTGCCACCGCGCTGAGTTTTGGATCGGCTGCAGCCCGGCGCAGGCCATCTGCTAATAAAGCAGCAACCACCGGATTACGCTCTACCAGCGTAACCGTAGCGCCCAGACTGGCCAGCACAAAAGCATCGCGACCAAGGCCGGCAGTCGCATCCAGTACGCTTAATTGACTTTTTTTATTCAGCCCGACCGCCTTGGCTATCGCTTCGCTTTTACCGCCACCATGCTGGCGCCGGTAGCGACTGGCGCCGCTGGCAAAATCAACCAGAATGGCGCCCTGTTTAGCCAGCTCAGTACTTTGCAGCACTAATGCCCCCTGCTGCATACTCAGGTACCAGCCGACGGGCTCGGTAAGGGTAGTCAGGCCAAATTGTTGTTGTAAATGCTGACAGTAGTCAGCATTTAATTCAGCACTTTGCAGCAGCGAAATAGGTAACATTTACAGTTTCACTCAACGAAAAGCCATGCAACTGATAAAACAAGGACACCAGTGTACCTGCTGTCCCGGTGCCCTGACCAGCTGCAATTTCGTTTAATAACCCTGCTTTAGCCAACCATTTAGCTCAGTTACTGACCCCACTGACATTATCAGCACTGTCGCGGTCAATTAGTTTGACAAACGGGTCCACCCCGGCGAACCGCGGTAGCTGGTCCACTAGCAGCTCCAGGGTGTTTTCTCCCGTTACCAACTGATGTTTTTGTAAATACAGTACGCTACTGTCCTGGTTAAATTTATCCGGGTCGGCACTGAATAAACCAATATCAATTTGCTCGCTCAGTGGCACGCTGGTTTGCTGGCCCAGTTCATCGGCCTGAAGTTTGTCAGCGATGACCGTTAACACTACTTTGTATTTGCCGTCAGCCAGCTGTTCGCTACTAGCACCGGCCAGACGCAAATCGTACAGGGTAATGTAGTTGAACTGATCAGCGATAAAAGCTGCTTCTGGTTCATCGGTGTTCAGGCTGATATACCGCACTAAATCTTCAGTGGTCGGGAATGGGTCATTGCGGTACTGATAGCGCTCAGCAAAAGCCCTTAAATTAGCATTTAAGCGTTGCTCCCCTAACCGGTCGGCGATGGCCATCATTACCACCGATCCCTTCTGGTAATGTATGTAGCTCTGGCTTTCTGAGCGCAGCAACGGCTGCTCACCTATCCGCTCACGCGAGCGGCTAGCCAGGTAGCTGTCGAGCTCAAAGCGCATAAACTTGCGCATATTATCCGGGCCATACTTTTGCTGCATTACCATCAGCGCAGCATATTGCGATAAGCTTTCGGAAATCACTGCACTACCCTGCACATCGGCAGCGCCAACCTGATGCCCCCACCACTGATGGGCCACTTCGTGGGCGGTAACGTAGTACACCGGGTCGATATTGTCAGGATCGCGCAAGTCAGTAATAAAGCCAATTTGCTCGGAGTAAGGCACGGTATTGGCAAAACTCTGCGCAAAACTGCGATAGCCCGGAAACTCAATAATCCGCAACTGCCGGTGCTGGTACGGGCCGAATGCTTTGCTGAAGTAAGCAATAGAGTCGCGCACCGACTCCAGCATCCGCGCGACATTCCACGGATGACCCGCATGGTAATACACTTCAATATCAACGCCGTTATATTGCTCCCGGGCCACTTCATAGCGACCAGACGACACTGAATAGAAGTTCACCATGGGCTGGTCCATTTTATAATGGAAATAATTGCGGCCATCCTGCTGCCAGTGTCGTTGCAGATAGCCCGGCACTAATGCAGTCTGATCAGCGCTGGTGGAAACGATGGCTTCAAACTGAATAAAGTCACCGTCCTGACCAAAAAAGTTCTGCTGATAGAAGCGCTCATCTTCCAGTTTGTTAGCCCGCGGCCGTGGTTCCAGCCCGCGTTTTTGCCGCTCATGGCGGTCTTGTAATTCGTAGTTTTGCTGGTAACCAAACTGCGGGAGCAACTCGCGGTTATTAATAAAAGTACCGTTTTCCAACACGCTGTAATCGAAGTTATTTTCTTTAATACCGCGATTCTGCCGTAATAAACGAATTTCACCGCTTATCTGCTCACCCGGTTGGACCGGCCTGGCAAACGTCAGCCAGGACTGGCGGAACCGCTCGTCGCGCTCGCTTAAGATGGCATTGGGGATAGTAATGGTCAGCTGTTCAGTATGTGCCGGCCAGTTAACCAGCAACCGGGTTATTGGCTGCGCCGACTTGTTCTGCCAGTTAACCAGTAAACGCGCCTGAATCTCCCGGGCCTGGGGGTAGATATCCAGCTCGGCTTTTATCCGGGTGGTTACCAGAATGGGCTTATCTTGCAGCGAGCTAAATTGCTTTTCGTAATCGGCCTGCAAGTCCATTCGCTGCTCTGACGTCTGGTAACTATTAATAAAGCGAGTTTGCTGCACCAGATAGCTGCCACTGCCAACAGCCAGCACCAGACACACTGCCGCCGTTAGCATGCCGGCGCGGCCCAACTGATAGGGCAACTGGCGCAGCCGCACTGTTAGTTTTTGCAACGGTCCGCGGTGATACAAACCATAACCAATAATAAACAACACCGCGGCAATGGCGCCCCAATACACCATATACCAGCTATGGGTTAACAGGCTCCAGCCATAGCCGTTTAAATCGGAATAGCCAATGGACGGCGACAGGGCAAAATTATACAGGCTATGACCATAACCCCAGGAAGCCAGCACCGTACTGAGCAGGAAATAGCCCACAAATAAGCCCATCCCGACATATTTATTAGGGCTGACCACCTGCAGGAAAAACGCCAGCACCACGCTGAGCATATATGGCAGCAACGTAAAGTAGCCCAGCCGCACCAGATATTGCAGCAGTTCCAGGTTATCGATGCCTTTAAGCAGCTGAAATACAACTGTGGTTGCGACAGCGAACAGCAACAACAGCGCCATCACCAGACAGACCGCAACAAATTTCGCCAGCCAGAACACCAGGTTCGGTACCGGCAAACTGTCGATAATATCGCCCATACCCGAGCTACGCTCGCGCCAGACAACTTCAGCACAGTAATACACCGTTACCACAACAATAATCAGGCCGGTGGCCCCGGTAATATTAGCAACCATCGTCTGGGTTACCGGCCAGTTTGACGTGCCATACCAGCCAAAATCGCCGAACATGGGTACCATCAGGTTTATTACCGTTAACAGGCCGAGAATAAAAAAGGGTGCGGTGAAAATGACCTGCCGGAATTCAAACTTCATCCGGGCATAGAACATTGGCAGCACAGCAAAACCACTGGCTTTTTGTTGCAGGGTATTCAGCAGTACCAACGGCGCAGCGCGCTGCTGGCCGCGTGGTTTCTTGCCGGTGGCTCTGCTTAGCTGGGGCAACTTAAACAGACCCGCCATCGCCAGTAATGCGGCCGCCACCCCCAGCCACAACAGCCGGTTTTGCAGCAGTACACCGCTAAAACTGACCAGCTGGCTGTTTTTCTCAATAATAGTCCAGTAGCGGCTGACATCGGCATAAGTGCGCAGCGCAAAGGGGTCGAGCAGTGCGGCTAGCTGGCGATACTCTGGCAACCTGGCAAAATTACCGGCCAGAATATAGAACACCAGTAACAGCACCGCGACCAGATACAACGCCATCATTGAACGAAAACGACGGGCAATCGCATAAAACAAGGCAGACAGAATAAACAGGCTCGGCACTGACAACAGCACAAAGGCATTAACATAATAGCTTAGTTGCGTTGGCCCAAAGCGGCTGGCGTCGACCCAGGGCATAAAACTGCCCAGTAAAATACCCAGCGGTACTGCGGTAAAAACCAGCAATACCACCAGATAACTACCGATAAAACGGCCAAACTGATAGCCAAAAGGCGCTATCGGTTTCGAGTAGATCAGTTCCTCCATTTGGTGGCTATTGTTACGCAGTACACTGGAGCCAACAAAGTTTACTACCAGAAACATCGCAAAAATGCCTAAGGTTAATAAAGTTTGAGCAATGGCAAAGCTGCCGTTCTTTAATACTTCGCCACCACTGCCAATACTGACCGAATTGGAGACCACTGATAAAAAGCTGATTAAAAACAGAATAAGGGCCACCACATAAAATGAAGGTTGGCGCAAATAATAACTAAGTTCAAACCGGAGCATTGCTGTAAACATGAATGTCTCCTCAGGCGGGCGTTGTTGCAGTATTTAGCGGGGCGCGACGGGCACGCAAGGTCGAAAAGTACACATCTTCCAGGCTGGCAGTACAGGCTGAAAAGCCCGGCGGCGGCTCGGCCGCATAAACGTTTAATACGGTGCGCCCGGCAAACAGCCGTTTTGAGATAACCGGTAAGCTGTGCTCCAGCTCTGCCGCTTCGCTCTGGCTGGCAGTTATGCTCCAGATTTGGCCCTGCAGCTCGTTAACTAACTGCTGCGGGTTACCTTGTAATAAAATTTCGCCACCAGCCAACACGGCCATGTCAGGGCACAACTCAGCAACGTCATCAACAATGTGGGTGGATAAAATAATGACTTTTTCTTCGCCGAGGCTCACCAGCAAATTGTGAAACCGATTACGCTCTTCCGGATCCAGCCCGGCAGTCGGTTCATCGACAATCAGCAGGTCCGGGTTACCCAGCAGCGCCTGAGCAATACCAAACCGCTGGCGCATGCCACCTGAGAAGCCACTGACGGCTTTATCTTTATGCTGATATAGATTGGTATGGGCGAGTAAGCCATCTACTATTTCCTGGCGTGATTTCTTGTCACTCAGACCTTTTAACACCGCCAGATGATCCAGCAGTTTGTAGGCGCTGATCCGTGGGTAAACGTTGAAATCCTGCGGCAGATAGCCGAGTGTTTTACGCAGCGCTGTCGGGTCTTGCAGTACATCAATATCGTTAAACATGATGCTACCGCTGTCTGCACTTTGTAAGGTGGCGATAGTACGCATCAATGACGACTTACCTGCGCCGTTCGGACCCAGCAGACCGAACAACCCTTTGGAAATGGTTAAATTAACGTTATTAAGCGCTTTTACGCCATTGTCATAGGTTTTAGATAAGCCGTTGATCTGAAGCATGGTAATTTTCCGCGAGCTGAAAATACCACGCTAACACAGGGTTAAAATAACAAGAAGATGCATTTGGTTAACAGCGCCAGTAATTTGTAAGCAAATATACCAAAGGTTAGTAAAGGGATGTTAGCGCTGCATACCTACCTGATTTTCGCCGCAACTTAATGCCACGATCTGACTGATTTCCTGCAAGCTTAACCCTGACTGTTGCTGCCACTGGTTAAATTGCTGCTGAATTTGTTTCAGGCTGCGCTGACTGCTCAGGCCACCATCAAATACCCCGTAAGCGCGCAAGTAGCCTTCAATATCCTGCGTGAGCAAAAAGGTATCCTTACCAATCGCCCGAAGTGCATAAGGGCCGGTATTACCCCCTAATCTCGCGCCATGTTTTTTCAGATAAGCCCATAACCCAATAATATTGTCTGTTGGCCAGTCGGCAACAAAACGGGCGAAACTTTGCTGTTCCTGCTGGACATCGAAAATCATCAACGCATTATCACGAATGGTGAAGACCTTATTCAGATTACGGATAATCCGCGGATCAGCCGCTTTCTGCTCCAGCATCTCATCACTGAGCAGCAGCACTTTTTCAATATCAAAATCGAAAAACAGCTCGCAAAAGCCCGGCCATTTCTGCCGTACTACCCGCCAGACAAACCCGGACTGAAACACCTTCTTAGTCAGCTCGGCCAGCAGCACGCTGTCCGGCAACTGCGCAAGCGTGGCTGGTACCAGCGGCTTACTAATTAGCGCCTGTAACGCTGCTTCACCACCTTTGCGCTCGCAGGCCCGCTGATAAATTGCACTAAAATTTTCTACTGTGCCGGTCATACTGCTCCGTTTAGCCGGTAAGCCTCAGTAACTGTTGTTTTTCACCAGTTTGCACTGGCCACCCGATAACTCTACCGCTGGCTTGGGTACAACCGCACAATCTGACATCCGGCCCAGCCGCATATTTTCTGCCTCAGCAGCGGCGTTATAAGCTGCTATCCGGGCAAGGATCTCCTCCTCATTGCCCTCTTTGGTCGAATAAGCAATGTATTGCGCCGGCCCGCCACAAGGTTTATGGCCAAAGCCCGTTACCCGGCACTGGCTGTTATCGTCAGCGCTGGCATCACCAATCAGCTCTAATGCTTCGCGCCGTAACGCATCAACATCCTGATCTGCTTTTACATTCATTTGCTTCTCCTTCGCTTTGACGGCAGCAATCGGATTTTTTTCCGGATCAATCGCTTCTACTAATGGCTCAGGTGCCAGTCGCTCGTCATTTGCTGCCTGCCCCTGCTGACAACCTGTTACGGCCAGTAATAAAGTTAGTAATGCTATTTGATATTTCATATTCGCCACCTCCGGTTTTGCTCATCCTGACAGAGCAAAACTGAATAAGCAATTAATTAAATGTTAACAACTTAGCCAGCGATCCCCATATGACGAAGCAAGGCTTCATTCGAGGGTTCGCGCCCGCGGAAGCCCTTAAATAACTCCATTGGTTCCGCACTGCCGCCGCGTTCTAAAATCCAGCTTAAGAAATCCCGGCCGGTAGCCGGATTAAATACCCCTTCTTCTTCAAAGCGGCTGAATGCGTCTGCTGACAACACTTCTGCCCATAAGTAACTGTAGTAGCCTGCGCCGTAACCGCCGGCAAAAATATGACCAAAACCATGCTGAAAACGATTAAATCGCGGCGGTACTATTACCGATACTTCGCTGCGAACTTGGTCCAGCAGTTGCTGCACCCGGCTACCGGCTGCACTGTCTGGCGCGGCGCTGTATTCGGCGTGTAAGCGCATATCAAACAAAGCAAATTCCAGCTGACGCACTAAGAACATTGCCGACTGAAAGTTTTTCGCCGCCAGCATTTTATTTAATAAGTCCCCGGGCAGCGGCTCACCGGTCTGATAATGGCCAGAGATAATTGCCAGCGCCTCCGGCGCCCAGCACCAGTTTTCCAGAAACTGGCTGGGCAACTCTACTGCATCCCAGGCTACGCCATTAATCCCGGCAACGGCTGCCGCCTCAACTTTGGTTAGCATATGATGCAAACCATGGCCAAATTCGTGAAATAAGGTTACCACTTCATCGTGGGTAAACAACGCGGGCTTACCGCCGACCGGCTTATTAAAATTACAGGTTAAATACGCTACCGGTGTCTGCACGCTGCCATCGGCCAGGGTGCGCCGGCCGCGGCAATCGTCCATCCAGGCGCCACCGCGTTTCTGGCTGCGGGCGTATAAGTCAAGGTAGAAACTGCCGCGCAGCTCACCCGTACTGTCGGTAATATCATAAAAGCGTACGTCCGGGTGCCAGACATCCACACCTTTGCGCTCGGTAACCGTGACGCCAAACAATTTATTAATAACCTGAAACAGGCCCGGTACCACTTTCGTTTCCGGAAAATAGGGTCGCAATTGCTCATCTGATACCGAGTATCTGGCTTGTTTCAGCTTTTCAGCGTAGTAAGTCACATCCCAGGCGGCCAGCTCAGCGGCCTGATATTGCTCGCGGGCAAACTCACTCAGTTCAGCCAGATCCTGCTCAGCTTGTGGTTTAGCGCGCCGGGCCAAATCGGTCAAAAAGTCCAGCACCTGGGCCGGGCTGTTGGCCATCTTGGTGACCAGTGATTCTTCAGCCGCATTGTCGAAATCCAGCAGCTGCGCCAGTTCATGTTTTAAGGCCAGAATTTCATCAATAATGGCGCTGTTATCAAACTTGCCGGCATGCGGTCCCTGATCAGACGCCCGGGTGCAATACGCGCTGTAAAACTCCTCGCGCAATTGCCGGTTATCGGCGTAAGTCATAATGGCTATGTAGCTGGGAAATTCCAGGGTAAATACCCAGCCAGCTAAATCGCGGCTTTTTGCTTCCTCTTCTGCCGCTAACATTGCATCTTCAGGCAGGCCAGTTAGCAGTGATTGCTCGGTAATATGCTTAAACCAGGCCTCGGTCGCGTCGAGCGTGTTGTTGGAAAAAGCAGAGCTTAACTCGGACAAACGGCTTTGAATTTCACCATAGCGCTTTTTCCTGGCAGCTGATAAGCCAATACCTGACAATTTAAAATCGCGCAGCGCATTGGTAATCACCTTTTGCTGCGCCGGGGTTAAACTGGCAAATTCTTCACTGTCTTTTAGCTTTTCATATGCCTGATACAGCCCTTCGTGCTGGCCCAGCCAGGTGCTGAAATCCGACAACAACGGCAGGCAGCTTTCATAAGCCTCGCGTAACTCGGGGCTGTTAACCACCGAGTTTAAATGCGACACCGGTGACCAGAGCCGGCCCAGCTGGTCACTGTCCTGCTCCAGTTGTTCAACCAGACTGTGCCAGCTAATGTTACCCGCAGCCAGCACCCGCTCTACCGCCTGGCGTGACGAAGCAATCGCAGCTTCCACCGCCGGCTTAACATGTTCAGGTTTAATTTGTGAAAATGGGGGTAGCTCAGTAAAGCTCAGTAGCGGGTTATTAGCTGCTGTCAGGGCTTGCGGTTTTGATTCGGATTGCGATGAAGGTTGCGACATAAAAGTGTCCTGCGAAATAGTGCGGATAATGCTGCTTATCTTGGGTTGGCAGCAGCATTTGTCAAGGTAATGTCTGCAGTGCTTATCGCAACACGCTTGTTTTTAACCGCGGTAAGTCTTATATCTGGCCTATATCCGGCTTCGCCGCGTAATCGTTTTTTTAAAATTAAGGGTATCATTATGGCAAGGCATTTTAATTATCTGGCAATCGGCGCCGGCAGTGGGGGTATTGCCTCAGCCAATCGGGCGGCCATGCGCGGTGCCAGCGCCGCAGTTATTGAGGCTAAGGCCGTTGGCGGTACCTGCGTAAATGTAGGCTGCGTACCGAAAAAAGTTATGTGGTATGGCGCCCATATTGCTGAGGCGATTAAATACAGCCCAGATTATGGTTTTAATTTAACCAATAACGGTTTTGATTGGGCGACGCTGGTGAAAAACCGTGAAGCTTATATTGAACGGATCCATGCAGGGTATCAGCGCGGTTTTGCCAGTAATGGTGTCGAATTTATTGAAGGTTTTGCCCGCTTTGTAAACGCTAATACGGTGGAAGTTAATGGCGAACAGATTACCGCTGACCATATCACCATTGCTACCGGCGGCCAGCCATTGATCCCCGATGTACCGGGCGCAGAGCATGGTATCGACTCTGATGGTTTTTTTGCCTTAACCAACCAGCCGAAAAAAGCCCTAGTAGTGGGTGCCGGTTATATTGCAGTGGAAATTGCCGGCGTGCTGCATGCGCTGGGTAGCGACAGCCATTTGTTGATCCGCCACGACCGGCCGCTGCGCGATTTTGATCCCGATATCACCGATATGCTGCTGGAGCGGATGACTCAGGACAAACTGGCACTGCATAAACATACCAACGTGATCCGGATTGAAAAAAATGATGACGGTAAATTAACGGTTTTCTGTGACAAGAATGTCGAATTTACCGACGTCGACTGCCTGATCTGGGCCATTGGCCGGGCGCCGGCAACTGCCAATATTAACCTGCAGGCTGCAGGCGTAACAACAGACCAACAGGGCTTTATCCGCACTGACAAATATCAGAACACGAATATTAACGGCATTTATGCAGTTGGTGATATCACCGGCGAAGCCCAGCTAACCCCGGTGGCCATAAAGGCTGGCCGACAGTTAGCAGAGCGCTTGTTTAATAAAGACCTGCCCGATGCCCATATGGATTATTCGTTAATTCCCACCATCGTGTTCAGCCATCCGCCGATTGGCACTATTGGTTTAACCGAAGCCCAGGCCCGCGAGCAATACGGCGATGCCAATGTTAAAGTGTACCGTTCCAGCTTTGCCGCCATGTACAACGCCATTACCAGCCACCGGGCGCTGAGCCGCTTTAAGCTGGTTTGTGCCGGCAAAGAGGAAAAAGTGGTTGGTTTGCATGGTATTGGCGAGGGGATGGATGAAGTGCTGCAGGGCTTTGCCGTAGCGATGAAAATGGGCGCCACCAAAGCCGATTTTGACGCCACCGTGGCACTGCACCCAACCAGTGCGGAAGAGTTTGTAACCCTTCGATGATGACTTAAATGACAAAGCCTGAGGCAGGGTTATCTGCCACTAATAGTCTGCCACTGGTGTTGGCGGGGCCACTGTTGCGTGCCGTCACGCCAACCAGCGTGACCTTGTGGCTGGCAACCAGCCAGCCGATACAGCTGCAGCTGGAACTGCGCCCTGAGAATGAAGACGCTCGTCATTTTAACCCGGTGCAGATGCAGCGGCACTGTCAGAGCATCCGCTGCGCCGGGAAGCTGTTTTTGCAGCTAATCCACATTCCGTTGCAACAGCCGCTACCCACTGGCTGCTGGATAGGGTACAACCTGACGCTGGCGACACAGCAACAGAATATGTCAGCCGACTGGCTTGGCTGGCAGCACTGGGCGCCCGATCTGGTATATCCTGGTCGCGACAACCCTGGCTTTGTTATTCAGCCAACATTACTTAGTCTGTTACATGGCTCGTGCCGCAAACCTCACTTTGATGCCGAGGATGGCCTGTTGGCGGCTGACATGCATCTGCAGCAAGTGTCGACAGAGCACTGGCCGGCATTGCTACTGCACAGTGGTGATCAGATATACGCCGATGATGTCGCTGCACCTATGCTTAGAGCCGTACATCAGCTGATTAACCGGCTGGAGTTTAGTGACGAGAGCCTGCCCTGTGTAACCGTAAGCCAGGCTACTGAGCTGCATCAAACCAAACCGCATTTTTTCCGGCGTGATACTCTGTTACCAAAAACGGAAGCTGGCCAGGCTGTGATCAGCCAAGTATTTAAAGGTGCGAAAAAACCGGTTTTTACCTCTGATCATGCCCGCAATCACTTAATTAGTCTGGCTGAAATATTGGGGATGTATCTGTTGGTGTGGTCGCCGGCAGGTTGGCAGGCCGATGCTACAGAGCTGACAGAAGAGCTGGCAGCAAGCCTTGATCAGGCTGATCAGCAACAATACCAGGAGCAACAGGCTATTATCCGCCGCTTTGCAGCTGGCCTTGGCAGGGTACGCCGGCTGCTGGCGCACATACCCAGCGCGATGATTTTTGATGATCATGATGTCACCGACGACTGGAACCTTAGCGCTGAATGGGAACAAACAGCCTACAACCATGATTTTTCACGCCGGATTATTGGTAATGCCTTAATCGGTTATTTGTTATGCCAGGGCTGGGGCAATACCCCCGAACGCTTTCAGACTGGCCAACTGCTGCAACAGGCAGAGCAGGCGCTGAATGACAGCGGATCGGCGCAACATCAGCAGTTTATTACTGAGTTATTGAGATTTAACCAGTGGCAGTATCATTGGCCAACATCGCCGCCGCTACTGGTGCTGGATACCCGTACCCGCCGCTGGCGCTCAGAGGTGGCGCTGGATAAGCCGTCCGGTTTGCTCGACTGGGAGGCGCTTACTGAATTGCAACAGAATTTAATTGGCTATGATGCTGTCGTGCTGGTGTCGCCAGCACCGGTATTTGGGGTAAAGCTTATTGAAGGACTGCAACGGCTATTTACGCTGCTGGGCAAACCGTTAATGGTGGATGCTGAAAACTGGATGGCCCACCGTGGCACAGCCTACGCATTAATGAATTTGTTCCGCCATCCGAAAACCCCTAAACACTTTGTTATTTTGTCCGGCGATGTCCATTATTCGTTTGTGTACGAGGTGAATCTGCGTGGCCGTGTCAGGGGGCCGGATATCTGGCAAATTACCAGTAGTGGCCTGAAGAATGAGTTCCCGGGACGGTTGCTCGATGTTCTGGACAGGTTAAACCGCTGGCTGTATTCACCACGATCGCCATTAAACTGGCTGACCAAACGGCGGCGGATGAAAATTGTGCCGCATAAACCCGACACCGCCAAAGCTGGCGAACGCTTGCTTAATATGGCAGGTATTGGCCTGGTAGAACTTCATGCTGATGGCTCGCCCAAACGGGTGGTTCAGCTTGGCGCAAAAGGCCAGGCTGTCGCCTTTAATATCAGCGAAGAGGACGCCCGCTGGGAGTAAAGGCTAATGCAGCAGGTCTATACGCAGCAGATAGTTGGTGGCGGTAATGGCAGTGTAGAGCAAGCGGGTATCAGTGCTAACTACTATATTAGCCACTGCCATGTTGAATTGAATAGTTTTTAAATACTCAGCTTGTGGCGAGAGTCCCCAAACACCGCCCGGTCCGGTGGCCACCAGAATACGGTATGGCAGCACTTTTAAACCATCGGGTAAGTAATTTTGCTTCTGAGTTTAGTGTTTTAACAGTATTGTACATAATTGTTACTATGCAGACTGAATCCGAGCGATAACTTTTATCTCAAAATCAAAGCCAGAAAGCCAGGTAACACCAACTGCAGTCCAATTCGGATATGGGGCTGATGGGAACATCTGTTGTTTGACTGCCATAATTGACTCGAGCTGGTTTTGAGGATCGGTATGGAATGTTGTAACGTCAATAATGTCATCCAATGAGCATCCTGCAGCACTTAAAACAGACTTTAAGTTGTCAAATGCTAATTCAACCTGACGTTTGAAATCTGGCTCTGGGGTACCATCCGCAAGACTGCCAACCTGTCCTGACACAAAAAGCAGGTCGCCGGATTTTATTGCAGCAGAGTAACCATGCTGCTCATATAGATCATGTTTCCCCTCAGGGATAATTACTTCACGTTTAGTCATCATTTAACTTTTCCAAATTTAAATTTTCTTGGTAATAAGCTCGGCGGCGTTTACCTACTTCATCACTTATGAAGAAAGTGGTATACGACATAGTGCATGACGGTTTAATATACGCGTCGTATGTAGAGTATTTATATACGTTACGTATGTCAATGTTTTATATACGCCGCGTATGTCAGGTGAGAGGGGTAAATGTGAATAAACGTTTGAAATCAATGGCAGAAAATCGAGAGAAATTAATTTCTGCTGCCCGGAGCGCATTTGCTAAAACGGGATACAGTGCATCTTCTATGGACGATATAACGGCGAGCGTTGGTTTAACCAGAGGTGCGCTCTATCATAACTTTGGTGATAAACGTGGATTATTGGCAGCCGTCGTGGCACAAATTGACGGTGAAATGGCAGTGTATGCGCATAAAGCGCGCTCAGAGGCCGGAGATGATTGGCATGGGTTGCTTGCTGAGGGAGCGGCATATATCAAGCTTGCTCTGGACCCTGAAGTTCAGCGTATAGTGCTTCTTGATGGGCCGGCAGTATTGGGCGATCCGACGCAATGGCCAAGTCAGAGTAGTTGTCTGGAATCGACAAAGCTCACCTTAGAGCGGTTAATTGCCGACGGGGTACTAAAAGAAATTGATACTGTGGTTGGCGCTCGATTAATTAATGGCGCTGCGCTTAACGCTGCTCTCTGGGTTGCGGCAAGTGAGACGCCTCAAGAGGTTTTGCCAAAGGCTCTTGAAGCTTTTTTTGCACTGGCTACCGGGTTACTTAAATAGATCTTATTGTTGTTGCAACCATTCTCTTGGGCTTACACCGATTTTTCGGCGAAACGCCCGCGCCAATGCGGATGGGCTCTCATAGCCAACTTCATCTGCAATCAGCGCTATAGGCCGGCCTTGGCGCAGACGTTTTTGCGTTAAGCTAACGCGCCAACTCAGTAAGTAGTCGGCCGGAGTTTTACCTACTATTTTGTGAAACTGTGCTGCGAAACTGGCTCGGGACATACTGGCCGCGCTGGCAAGCTCTGCTACCGACCAGGCCTTAGCGGGCTGATCATGCATTAGCGTAACTGCCCGAGCTAGGCGCAAATCTGCTAGCCCAGCCATCATTCCCGATGACATGCTGCTACTGGCCATGATATGGCGCAGCAGTTGGATCATTACCAACTCAAACAGCCGGTTTAACACGGCATTTTTACCGCAGTTTTGCTCTTCCGCTTCACTAAATAACCACAAGACGCTATCGCCCAAGATTGGTAAATCCTTCACTGGTAACAGCATATAGTCAGGCAAAGACGTGGTTAACGGGTTATCCAAACCGCCGTCAAAACTGAGTTCTGCACTGACCAACTGAGTATTGTCTGTCGCCACCGCGCTCAATTGGTGTTTGCAGGGCCTGGGGATAAATAGCAGGCTTGGTGCGCTAATAACAATTTCCTGCTTGGCTATCAGCAAACGAGCTATACCGTTATTAAACAAATACAGCTTTCCACTTCGCTCCTGAGCGTCAAAGGGCAAGTCACCACTGAAAGTGCCTGCATGAAAAGTCGTGGCACGCATACCAAACTGTGCCAGCAAGGTTGAAAGTCTGTCCACACCCCCTCCAAGTTAGACTATCTGCAGCATAATTTAGACAATATGGCGCCAAAAAACAAACCTGAGAGACTAAAATACCTCCAACGCTTACAGCTGAGCTGGAGCCTGTTAGTGCGCCGCTTAAGGCATGACGTTAACCAACGAAAACTTTTTTCACTGAACAGGAAAACATTATGAGTAAGTTAAGATTTCGCCACATTGCCGCTGCCGTTGCTACAGCAGCGCTGACATTAAGCAGTGCAGCCTTTGCCGCAGACAAACCGACAGTGGTCCTGGTACATGGCGCCTTTGCTGAGTCGTCCAGTTGGAACGGCGTAGCCGCTAACCTTCAGCAGCAAGGCTACCCGGTAGTAGCAGTAGCTAATCCACTGCGCAGTTTAACAACTGACGCCAACTATGTTGCCAGCCTGGTAAAACAAACAGCCGGCCCGGTTGTTTTGGTCGGCCACTCTTACGGCGGCGCGGTGATCAGCAATGCTGTGCAGGACAATACTAATGTTACCGCCCTGGTCTATGTTGCTGCTTTTGCGCCGGAACAAGGCGAAACCGTCCTGGAATTATCAGGCCGTTATCCCGGTAGCACGTTAGGCCCGACATTGGCAACACCAGTGTTACTCAAAGACGGCAATAAAGATTTATACATTCAGCAAGATAAGTTCGGTGAGCAGTTTGCTGCAGATGTACCGCCCGCAGAAGCCACACTGATGGCCGCCACCCAGCGCCCGGTTACTGAACTGGCATTAGCTGAAGCCGCTGGCGAGCCAGCGTGGCACAACATACCGTCATGGGCCATTTATGGTACCGCCGACAAGAACATCCCACCTGCGGCAATGAAGTTTATGGCACAGCGCGCTCAAGCAAAAAAAATCGTTGAAGTATCGGGCGCATCGCATGTGGTTATGACTTCACACCCAGACAAAGTCGCAGCGCTTATTGCAGAAGCGGCAACTTCTGCCGCAACTGCAAAATAACAGACTGCTGCAACAGCGCACTTAATCGACACTAAACTCACTGACAATTTATAGGAAACTACCATGAAAGTATTAAATACAGTTATCACAGCCAGCTTACTTGCTTTAAGTATAGGCAATGCGTTTGCCGCGGGTTCCCCGGGCGTCGAGATGAAAACTCAGGGCTTTCTTAATGCCCTGGCTCAGGGTGGCGGTAAACCATTAGAGCAGTTATCTGTTGCAGATGCCCGTGCGGTGCTGGTCGGTGCCCAGCAAGGCGCTGCTCTTCCGGCTGCTGATATTAGTGAAAAAACCATTAATGTTGATGGCCAGAATATTAAACTGGTGATTGTAAAACCAAAGGGTACAAAAGGTACGTTGCCAGCCTTTATGTATTTTCACGGCGGTGGCTGGGTATTGGGTGACTTCCCAACGCATGAGCGTTTGATCCGTGATTTAGTGCAGCGCTCTGGTGCCGCGGCAGTATATGTTGATTACACTCCGTCGCCAGAGGCCAAATACCCAACTGCAATTAATCAGGCTTATGCGGCAACACAATGGGTAGCTAAGCATGGTAAAGAGATAGGCGTTGATGGCAGCCGTTTAGCGGTAGCAGGCAACAGCGTTGGTGGTAATATGGCCGCCGTAGTAGCATTAAAAGCCAAAGAAGCGGGCACCCCTGCATTAAAGTTCCAGTTATTACTGTGGCCTGTAACCGATGCGAGTTTTAACAATACATCATATCTAACCTATGCTGATAATCACTTCTTAACCCGCAGTATGATGTTGTGGTTTTGGGATAACTACACCACGTCGCAGGAGCAGCGTAACGAGATTTATGCTTCGCCACTGCGCGCAACCACAGAGCAGTTAACGGGTCTGCCACCGGCGCTTATTCAAACTGCTGAAATGGACGTTTTGCGCGACGAAGGTGAAGCTTATGGTCGCCATCTGAATGCTGCGGGTGTTGCAGTGACGACACTGCGTTACAACGGCATGATCCATGACTTTGGTTTGTTGAATGTGTTAAATGACGTACCAGCAGTGCAGGATGCGTTAGATCAGGCTGGCCGCGAGTTAAAAGATCATCTGAACTAATTTAAACAATACACATTTGTTTTGAATTAGCGTTGCCACTTGAAGCAATATTAAGTGGCAACAACTCGCTCTGATTTAACCCCATTAGATCTCACGCCAATTAATGCTGGCCCTGTTATGCGGGGCTGCCTTTTAGAAATTTCAAGGTTATTTATAGCTCTAGAGTACTACCGCATTTCTGTTGCTTTTTCTTCTGTACCAGCTTCAATTCTCAATATGCTCAGCAAGCTTTTTGTACTGCCAACAGTTTACGCAGCATCTTTTCGTAACCTTGTTTAGAGCATACAGTCTGGTTGGCAAAAACACGTTATAACCTGTATGATTGCATTTATGCGGTTACTTCTGTGCTTCTGACTCAGATAAAGTAACCCCCATATATATCTTATAAAGGTTGGTTATGCAGATATCTGAAGTTTTACATGACAAAAAGATCACCGATCCTCCTTTGCTTGGGGACCATTTAGCGATGGATCTACTCAACACAGAAGCTCGCAGTGGCGACATGGTTGTTGATTACTGGGAAAGTGATTCCGATGTGCTCAGATGGCTTAGACAGAATGAAATTTCGGTTGTTTTGCAGCCGGGCCAATTGACCGAAGGTGAGTTACTCTCCCAAGCCAAAGCGTTGAGAACTCTCGCTTTCCAGTTGATTAGCGCCTTTAAGCAGAAGCAGCAACTGCAGGATATTTGTAAGCTGAATACCTACCTGCATTCGTATGTTAGCGCACCGCATTTAGCTCAGGATGGTGATGGGAAATTAACAATAACGCGTATCTCACGCAGTGATACTGCTGCTTCTATGCTGGGGCAGGTTGCAGAAGCAGTAGCTCAGTTGCTGGTTGATGGTGACGCAACATTGATTAAGCAATGCGAACACCCCGATTGCATTTTATGGTTTTATGACCGCACCAAAGCACACAAACGCCGTTGGTGTAGTATGGCAACCTGTGGTAATCGCCATAAAGCTGCGCAGTTTAGAAAGAGAAAAAGTTAAGAAGAGGTAAGTTACGATAGCCTCGTTTTACAGTATTTATGGCAACACAAATCTTGTCAAAGATACGGTCAATGCAGGCTCAGAGATGCTTAGCCTACTGCATTAATCTTAGCTGTTAGTGTATCAAGCTACATCCTCGAATCAGCGTTGCACCGATACAAGTCCCTCCTCATCTTGCTTACAGAGTGTGCGCCAATACCTGGCGTTCTGGAGCTACAACTAGCACAAAAGTAATTCTCGCTGCTTGAAGACTGAGCGGTAGCCAGCTAAGTCATGAGTATTTGATCTGACACTATTCTCTGGCAGCGTATTGAAGAGCTTATCTGCCGTAGACATTTTTATCGATTGCTAGACGAAGTGATTCGTCCTGCCAGCAAAGATGTTGATACTGATTTCTGAATATTGATCAACTCCATAAAGTAACCAATAAAAATGCACTTGACTGGTTACAGGGTGTGATGTAACCTTTAAATTCGATTTTAATTGGTTATGAGGTTATTTATGAAATCCAAAACAATTCCAGCAATACTACTCGCTACCAGCATGGCCAGTGGTGCAGCACTAGCCACCCAAACGGATAATGCTACTGACTCAAATGTGCGATTTAACTATGAGCAAATTGAAAACGTTAATATTTTCTACAGGGAGGTCGGCAGTAAAAATGCTCCAACAATTCTGATGTTGCACGGGTATGCGGCATCTTCTTATATGTGGCGCGATGTCATTGATGCTTTGTCTGGCGATTATCATGTTATCGCATTAGACTTGCCTGCTTTTGGTTTTACGGAGTCTCCTGCCAGGGAAGACTATGAATACACCTTTGCCAATCTTGCAAATACTGTAGATAAGTTTATTAAGAAGAAAGGCATTAGCTCTTTTGCTATCGCCGTCCATGACTACGGCGCTCCTGTCGGTTGGCGCTTAGCGCTTAAAAATCCGGGCAAGGTAACCGCAATCATCTCTCAGAATGGAAATGCCTATGAAGATGGTTTGGCCGAAGGCTGGGGACCGATTAAGAAATACTGGCAAAATCCATCCAGCGAAAACAGAGCAGCCCTTAATGACTTCCCGACACCAGCATCAATTAAATGGCAATACGTAGAGGGTGTACGCGATTTAACCAAAGTCTCTCCAGATGGCTACACCTTAGAAGGGCTTCATGTTTCAAAGCCCGGAATGGCAGATATTCAGTTGGACTTGCTACTTGATTATAAATCCAACGTTGAACAATATCCGGAATATCAGGCCTATTTCCGTAAATATCAGCCGCCACTGCTGGCTGTTTGGGGAAAGAACGATCCTTTCTTCTCACCGGAAGGTGCTCAAGCCTGGAAGAGAGATATTCCGAAAGCTGAAATACACTTCTTTGATACCGGTCATTTTGCATTGGAAACTCACCAATCAGAAATCATTCCGGTGATAAAAGATTTTCTCCAGCGCAATTTGAAGTAAAACTGTCGTGATGTTCACTTGCTGGCGTATGGTGGTACCTGCCGCCTTATGCTGGCAGGTTATTTTGGTGGTAATCCTGGTGATATAATGAACCTTAGGTTTTACGGTGTGATCAAACGCTTATTAAATGGAGCTACTACCAACTCCCGAAAATCAGCTAGATTATAGGTCCTGGCGGATGTAGTAGGCCCCAGAAGAGTCCAGGTAGCATCTTCGGCCAATCGCTAAAAGGCATGACCAAAACTTGAAACCGAACGTATCACAATTTCGCTTGTTTCCACGTCATCAGGCTGTGAAATTGCGTATAACGCAGCGTTTGCGACCGACTCTACGTTCAATGACATCGTGCGAAGTTGACCCACGAGTTCTGCCGCCGCTTTATCAGTAATGTCGTGACCAAGTTCGGTAGTGGTTACCCCTGGAGACAGTACGGTGACACGAATGTTGTTACACTCCTGACGTAAGCCTTCACTAATCGCCCATACTGCGTATTTACTGGCACAATACACCCCACAAGACGGGCCGACGGCATACGCCCCGGTTGATGCAGTATTGATTATCTGACCACGACCTTGTCGCTCCATAACGGGCAACACTGCGCCTATGCCGTTCAGTACGCCCTTTATGTTGATATCAATAATGCGATCCCATTCATCGGTTTTCAACGCATTCATGGGTGATAAAGGCATGATACCGGCATTGTTGAATAACACGTCAACTTGGCCAAAAGTGTGCTTTGCAAATTGTACAAAGGCCTTGACCTGTTCAGCGTCAACAACATCTAACTTTTGGTAGGCCGCTTGACCACCAGCTTGCCTGATTTCCTGTACTATGGACTCAAGACGGTCTGTTCTGCGTGCACCAAGTACGACCTTTGCGCCATTTTTAGCCAATAGTCTTGCAGTGGCCTCACCAATGCCGCTGCTCGCTCCGGTAATAAGAACTACTTTGCTTTGTACATTTTGCATGATGCTACCCTCATTGATTAAAAACTTGTCGAATTGACAGTTGAAATGTTAGATATCTAATGAGAGATTTAGGATGCATGAAACTACGATATTATTGCCTATTTTTGCAACTCGTTAGGGTGGCGGCATGTCCTAGTATATAATTACTGCCAGTGAAATGTCGGGGGTTAGCACAAAATGAAAGATAGCCAATGTACAGAAATTGCTGAATTAGTTAATAAATTCTCAAAGGGGAATGGTGTTCACAGCTCAGCTATTCCCGGCGTAAATTGCATCAAGTTCAACACAACTATTGAAAAATTTCCCGGCGTTTATCACCCCTCTTTGTGTATTATCGTTCAAGGTAAAAAGCGGGTCTTACTTGAAAATGAGATTTTTCAGTATCAACCGTCTGAATTTCTGGTCGCTTCCGTAGATTTGCCGGTGATCGGCCAGATCACTGAGGCAACAAAGGAAAAACCTTATTTATGCTTACAAATTGAACTCGATTTACATGAGCTTACTGAGTTGGCCATGCTGGTTAACAACAGCAAAGACTATGCTAAGTCAATTTATCCCGGTATTTTTATTGGCGATGTTGATGACTCGCTGGCAGATGGTGTACTCAGGCTTGTTCGACTGCTAGAAACTCAGCAGGACATCGAAGTTTTATCACCGATAATCAAACGTGAGATTTACTATCGGTTGATAAATGGTGCGTACGGAATTCGGATTGCTTCGATTACTCAGATTGGTAGCAATATGCAGCGCATTTCAGCCGCTATAAAAATCCTTAAAACAAATTTTAATAGCCGACTAAACATGGAAGAAATTGCCACTGAAGTAGGAATGAGTATTTCCTCGTTTTATACTCATTTTAAGTCGGTGACGGCAATGACCCCTCTACAGTACCAAAAGCGTTTAAGGCTTCTTGAAGCCCGGAAAATCATGATCAATGATCGTCAAGATGCGGCGAGTACTGCGTTCCAGGTAGGTTACGAGAGCCCCTCACAATTCAACCGTGAGTATGCTCGTCAGTTCGGTAATCCGCCTAGACGAGACGTTGGCTCTCTCTCTGGTGAATATTGATAATCTATGTTTCTAAACTGGCAAAATAGACGATAAGAGGAATTGTCTGGGTTTGCCAGCAAAGTTAAAGCCTCAGCGTTGTGCCTCTTCCTCGCGCAAGGTCAGCACTTCCACCCCGGTCTCGGTTACCGCGACGGTATGCTCCCACTGGGCCGACAGTTTTTTATCGCGGGTGACTACGGTCCAGCCATCTTTTTTGGTTTTAGTTTTAGCACTGCCCTGGTTCAGCATTGGCTCTATGGTAAATACCATGCCTGGCTTTAACTGCATGCCGCTGCCGGCCTTGCCATAATGCAGCACCTGTGGTTCTTCATGCATTTCCCGGCCAATGCCGTGACCACAGTATTCCCGCACTACACTGTAGCCTTTACTGTTAGCAAACTGCTCAATAGCAAAGCCGATATCGCCTAAACGGGCACCTGGCTTAACAGCGTTAATGCCCAGCCAAAGTGCCTGATAGCAGTCATCCACTAACTGCCGAGCCAGATAACTCAGCTCGCCAATACCGTACATTTTGCTGGAGTCGGCAATAAAACCGTTTTTCTCCAGGGTGATATCAACATTAACAATGTCGCCATCTTTTAACAGCTGGGTACTTGATGGCACACCATGACAAACCACGTCATTAACCGAGGTATTTAACACATAAGCAAAACCGTACTGGCCTTTGCTGGCCGGCCGCGCCTGCAGTTCATCAACAATATAGCGCTCAGCCAGCTCGTTTATTTGCAAGGTCGACATGCCCGCCACGATTTTAGTGTCCAGCATGGCAAATACCCGGGCCAGCAAGCGGCCAGCTTCGCGCTGCAGTGCCAGCTCGTCGGCGGTTTTAAGCTGAACGCCGCTCATCGGTTGCTCCTGTTACTCCGGCTATACCCGCTATTTTAACGTCAGCCTGTTGCATCAGCATTTGCAGCAGTTGCTGGTAGCTAAGGGTGGGATGCAGTTCTGCCAGCATGCCTACTTTTAACCAGAACTCTACCTGCGAATTGATAGAGCGCGACATGGCACCGCTGGCTTTACGAATTTCTTCATGTAGCTCATCACTAATTTTAACGATACCCATGGTAAGACTCCGCAATCAAAACAATATACGAATTATATATAAAACATATACCGTTGCCAATATCACCGTTCTTCATCGCTTAAATCGATTAGGTCAGCCACTAAAAGTGGCTTTAATAGTTGAAAAATCAGGTCTATAGTCATTTGTATAGAAAACCGGGAGCAAGTTGTACTCCCAGCCAATAGCAACAGTGCAAGGAGTAAATTATGGATAACGGTAGTAATAATACGGGCGGAAAGTGCCCGGTTATGCATGGCGGCAATACCCGCTCAGGCAGTGGTGGTACCCAGAATAAAGACTGGTGGCCGAACCAGCTGAATATTAAAATTCTGCATCAGAACGACAAGAAGTCGAATCCACTGGGCGAAGATTTTGACTACGCCAGCGAATTTAAAAAACTCGATTTGGCCGCAGTAAAGCAAGACTTAACTGCTTTAATGACTGACTCGCAAGATTGGTGGCCGGCTGATTACGGCCATTATGGCCCCTTTATGATCCGGATGGCCTGGCACGCAGCGGGGACTTACCGTACCGCCGATGGTCGTGGTGGCGCCAGCACCGGTAACCAGCGCTTTGCCCCGCTAAACAGCTGGCCGGATAACGGTAATCTGGATAAAGCCCGCCGCCTGCTCTGGCCCATTAAGCAGAAGTACGGTAACAAATTGTCCTGGGCCGATTTATTTATTCTGGCCGGCAACGTGGCGCTGGAATCGATGGGCTTTAAGACCTTCGGTTTTGGTGGCGGCCGCAATGACATCTGGGAACCGGAAGAAGATATTTACTGGGGCGCGGAAAAAGAATGGCTGGCCACCAGTGATAAACCTGACAGCCGCTATTCAGGTGACCGTGAATTAGCCAATCCGTTAGCCGCGGTACAAATGGGCCTGATTTATGTTAACCCGGAAGGGCCGGACGGTAAGCCTGACCCTATTGCGTCCGGCCGCGACATTCGCGACACCTTCGAGCGGATGGCAATGAACGACTATGAAACGGTAGCGCTGACTGCAGGTGGCCATACCTTTGGCAAGGCGCACGGTGCTGGTGATGCCTCGCTGGTTGGAGTCGAGCCTGAGGGTGGTGCGCTGGAAGATATGGGTTTTGGCTGGAAGAGCACTTTTGAAACTGGCATGGGCCGCTATACCATCACCAGTGGTATTGAAGGTGCCTGGACGCCAACACCAACCAAGTGGGACAACAGCTATTTTGATGTACTGTTTGGCTACGACTGGCAACTGACCAAAAGCCCGGCCGGCGCTCACCAATGGGAAGCGAAAAACCTCGCTGAAAAAGACCATGCGCCCGACGCGGAAGATGCTTCTGAACGCGCCAAACTGATGATGACAACGGCTGATATCGCGATGAAAGAAGATCCGGCCTATCGCAAGATATCTGAACACTTTCATCAGAATCCGGACGAGTTTGCCGATGCTTTCGCCCGGGCCTGGTTTAAATTAACCCACCGTGATATGGGGCCAAAATCGCGCTATCTGGGCCCTGAAGTGCCAGAGGAAGATTTAATCTGGCAGGATCCGGTACCAAAGGTTGACCATGAACTGATTAATGATGCTGATATCCGAGATTTAAAAGCGAAAATTCTGGCGTCGGGTTTATCGACCGCGGAACTGGTGTACACCGCCTGGTCGTCAGCTTCCACCTTTCGTAATTCAGACTGCCGTGGTGGCGCCAATGGTGCACGCATTCGCCTGGCACCACAGAACAGCTGGCAGGCGAATCAGCCAGGGCAGCTGAAAAAAGTGCTACAGGCGTTGCAAAACATTCAGCAAGATTTTGACAGTGCCCAAAGTGGTAACAAAAAAGTATCACTGGCCGATTTAATTGTACTGGGCGGTGCCGCTGCCATTGAACAGGCGGCAGAAGCGGCCGGCAACAACATCAGCGTGCCTTTCAGTCCGGGCCGGACCGATGCAAGTAGCGAACAAACCGATGCCGACTCCTTTGATGTGCTGGAACCGGTTGCGGATGGTTTCAGAAACTATCAGCAACAAGAGTTCACGGTAAGCGCTGAAGAGTTACTGCTGGATAAAGCGCAGTTGCTGAATCTGACCGCACCGGAGATGACGGTGCTGATTGGTGGTATGCGAGCACTGAATGCCAATTACGATAACAGCAAATTAGGTATTCTGACCGATCGCCCCGGCCAGCTGACTAACGATTTTTTCGTTAACCTGCTGGATATGAGCACCAAATGGCAAGCTTCATCGGCCAAATCTGACACCTTTATCGGTGTCGATCGCAAAAGCGGCCGGCAGAAATGGACGGCAAGCCGGGTTGATCTGGTATTTGGCTCAAACTCGCAGTTACGGGCCTTGTCAGAAGTATATGCCCAGCAGGATGCTACGCCGAAGTTTTTAAAAGACTTTGTTAAAGCCTGGGTAAAAGTGATGAACGCTGATCGCTTTGACTTGCGCTAACAGCCATTAGCGCTTACCGGATTAGCGAAAAATAAAAAACCGCTGCCAGGAAAGTCCTGCAGCGGTTTTTTTTAGGCTGAATAACGCTTAATGGTCATGATCATGGGCGGCGGGTTCGGCAATACCTAACCATACCAGTTTATGTGGCATAAAGTTAAGTTGCTGAGTTGCCACTACTTCACCATCGGCAACATCAACTGTCAGCAGACTGCTATCAATCGGGTTCAACACATATACTTTGTCGTCACTGGCTGAAATAGCCAGTTCAAAGCGGCTGCCTGCAGGCATGGTACTAACATCTGCTGTGGTTAGCTGTACCTTGGCAACAAACTCAAAAGCTGGCTCTTCAGTCGCTTCTTCTTCGTGCTCATGCCCGTGATAGTTCAGAATGGTTAGATAGCCCTGATTATCTAACAGTACAAACTTTTCGCCATGGTCAGCAAACCCGTAACCGTTCAGACCAGCGCCCTCTGCGGCTTGCCAGTCAACCAGCTCCATTTCAGCATCATGGGCGTGAATAGCAAACATACTGCTGCCGGCAAAACCAACAAAATGTTCTGCATGTTCCGCCCCAACCAGAGTGCCAATCCGCATGCCCTCGCTGAAATCATCGGTATTTACCAGTTTGCTGGCAGTAAAGGTTTCCGCTTGCTGTTCAATTAGCAGCACGCCGTCAGTACAACCAAAACCGATAAAATGCTCGTTCTGGGCACTGCCATGTAAACCAGGGCATAGCTCGTCAAACACCAGCTCTTGGTCAAAGTGATCATCATGGGCGTGATACACCGCCACTTGATCTGGCAGGGTGGTAGCACTGTCAACATCGCGAACGGTTGATACCAGATATTCACCCCGTGCCTGAGCAGCACCATGCATATGAATACTGTAATTGAGCAGCGGGTAGCTATTGCTGTCGATGGTGATGTCGGCTTCAGTAATAACCGCGACCGCGGCGGGCGTGCCACTTTCTGCATCACCATCAAAAAACACCGCGGTCTGGCTGTCGGTGCTGGTGATGTGGGTTGGCCGGCTGTCGCTAAGAACAAAGCTGGCTAAGGCAGGGTCTTGTTGGTAGTCATCAAAATGATCGACATGGTCTTCCTGAAACAGCCCACCATCAATAAATTCTACCCGGTCGGTGGTGCGCTGGATGGCCAGGGCGTAGCGTTTAGCCGGGGAGGCAGCCAATGCCGATGGAATATCGGCCACAGCAAAGGTATCCAGCAGACTGCCATCAGTTAGCTCATAAACCGATACCAGATTGGAGTCTTTGGCAGAAATTACCAACCTGCCGGCCGTGCTAATGTCACCGTGGCCATGATCGTGGTCATCCTCATGATCGTCACCGTCATCCACTGCTATCGGGTCTTTTTCAACAATGCTGGTAGTGCTGTCACCGCAGCCGCTCAGTAAAGAGACGCTAATCAGCACCGCCAGAGCGGTTAATTTAGTTTGCAACATAATAACTCCTAACAAAATGAAAAAGGCGACGGGCCAGGAAGCTCCCGCCGCAAAAAAATCAGAAGCGGCCGCGCAAACCCAATGCCAGCGAACGGCCTGGTAGCGGTGCAACATCTTTTAAGAATGAGGTATGTACCCGTGCGGTCTCATCGGTCAGATTCTGGCCTTTCAGATATAACGTCAGCTCCTGCATACCCACGTCAAAGCGGTAACTGACACTGGCATCCAACAGGGTATAGCCGGCGGTCGCCTGCTCCATCTGAGCTACTTTGTCTTGTTTAAAGTAACGGGTGGCCCGGATGTCGGCACTGATGGCATCCTGTTCGTATGCCAGTTCAGCCGCTACCCGCAGTGGTGGCGTGCGCGGCAAATCACCGCCGCTCTGCAGCCGGGCCCGGACATAGTCACCCTGCAGGGTCAGTTTAAACGGGTCATTAACCTGCCAGACATACTCTGCCTCTAAACCGTGCAGGGTAACGTCTGCTGCAGCAAACAAGTACACTGGCATTTCATCAGAATGCTCATCGCCGTGTTCATCGCCATGCCCAGCGTCGGGGCCGTGATCATGGCCAGCTTCGGCAAACAGTCCGGTATTTTGCTGGTAATAGTAATTATCAATGCGGTTGTAAAACGCGTTTAGCACGAACCCGGTATTGCCACTGAACTTACGCAGGGTCAGATCCAGGTTATTCGACTTTTCCAGTTCAACAGGTTGGTTATTTAATACAAAGGCTTCATCATCCTGCACAAACAACGCACCAACTTCATAGGACGCGGTACTGATATGCGGGCCGAATGACAGCAATTCTGCGGCTGAAGGTGCCCGTTGCGAATGCGAGATCGATACGCCAAGGTTATAACCGTCGGTAAAATCCCATACGGTACCGGCCGACAAGCTGTAAGGTGTAAAACGCTGTTTTACATCAAATACCCGGATGTATTCTGTACCATCACCATGATCATGTTCATCTTCATGTTCACCTTCGTGATCATCATGGCCGTGCGCTGTCAGCTCCGGTAACAACACATTTGGCGCTTCCAGCGTTACCCGCTCAATCCGGGCACCCAGTTGCAGCAGCCAGTTGCCGATATGGCGCTCTTCAACCCAGCCAACTGCCAGCATTTCGGTCTCTGATGGCGGTGTAAAGGCTTCTTCACCTAAGGCTTCAAAGTCGCTGAATTTATAGTGCAGGCTCAGGCCACCGCGCCATTCCAGCAAAGTGCGATGCAGAATTTCAATCCGGGCTTCGTGGCTGCGGTTTTTAAAGGTGGTGCCCACTTCGCCCTGTTCAATTTCGGCATGCTGATAATCGGTAAAAGCCAGTTTAGTGTTAACAGAGCGGATAAAGCCTGTTGCCGAATTCAGCTCGCTTAACAGCTGCAACCGGTTTTGAGTTAAATCGGCATACACCTCTTCCTCTGCTGCATGTTCGTCATGACTTTCTTCTTCATGGCTGCCATGCGAATGGCCCGGAATACCGTACTCACGATCTAACCGACCATAGGAAACACCAATAAAACCATTGTCCAGCAGCAAGCTGCCGCCGAGGGTAAAGCCTTTCGCTGTTGCGGCGGTATTGTCGACCCGCCCCTTCACCGCATCTGCCTCCGGCTCGGCCTCAGCAAAACCCGGAATCTTATAGCTTTTGTTATCACGCCAGAAACCATCTACATACATTGCGACATTTTCAACACCCGTTACAAGTGAACCTGATGCCAGTTTCTCGTCGTTTACAGAATCCCCCTGCAGCATCCACTCGGCACGGGTAGTGTTGTCGGTAGGAATGCGCTCATCCACCACATTAACCACGCCACCAATAGCACCACTGCCATAAAATAAGGTGGCGGGACCGCGCAGTACTTCTATCTGAGTCGCGGTGCTGGTCTCGCTGGCAACGCTGTGATCGGGACCAATTCTGGACGCATCGCCAGCGTCCAGACCATTTTGGGTAATCAGCACTCTTGGCCCGTCTAAGCCGCGAATAATCGGGCTACTTGACACATTGCCATAAAAGTTAGAGTGAACGCCCACTTCGTTTTTCAACGTATCACCCAGGGTTGACGCCTGGCGCATTTTTAAAGCGTCACCGGCCAGTACGCTAACCGGCAATGACGACTCAGTAGCCGAGGCATGAAAAGGGCTGGCGGTCACATCGATGACCTCGATGGTACTACTGAGCAGGGTCAGACTAACGTCTGCTAACCCTTGTTCAGGCACGGTAAAATGGAAATTCCGGTGACCGAAACGGCGCGCCTCAATATGCAACTCAGCTTCGCCCGTGCGCAGGTTGCTAACGACAAAGCGACCATCTGAATTGGTCACAACCCGTTGGTTTTCGCCTACAACACTCACTTCGGCCCCGGCAACGGGCTTGCCGTTTTCGTCGTTAATTACCCCGGTAATAGACTCAGCCATGACCTGGCCGGTCAATAAACTGGCCGCAACCACAGTGGCTACAATGGTTTTTCTAAACATCTTGTTCCCCATAAAATACCGATTTTTAGTTCAATCGCTGGCAATGGTTACCGGTTAACAAAGTTTCGCTCGCCGACCTAATGCTATGTTATAACATTTTTGATTGTTTTGTTATACTATAACATTGTTTTTTTGAGGACAACCCCGGGTCAGCATTTGGTGCCCGGTAGTTAAGTGTCAGGGAGTTACTATGAAAGATCTTATTGCGGCAGCTCTGTCCGGCCTGTGTGTAGTGCATTGCCTGACGGTACCCATTTTGTTGGCACTGGGCAGTTCCGGCGTACTACTGGGGGTATTCAGTTCTGAATGGTTTCATTATCTGATGTTGTTGCCTATCAGTGCGTTGCTGGCCTGGAGCCTGCCCGGCGGCTGGTGTGTCCATCGCAATAAAACACCGTTTATTCTGGGTTTAGGCGGTTTTCTATTGTTGGTGGTGGCACTGTTTGCCGGCCATGATGCCGAGCTGCCATTATCGGTAGCGGGCGGCCTGCTGCTGGCGTGCGCTCACCTGCATAACCGAAGGCTATTGCTCTGCCATTTGCTGTAAAAACTGCAGCCGCTGTTGCTCTTCGGCGCTGGCCTGAAACGGCTCGTCAGTTAACTGGCTGAGGGAAAAAAACTCCAATGGGTATTCGCTTTGCTCACTGTCGCCATAGCGGGTTAGTTCACCGGGCACGGCGGGACGGCGTTCCAGCACAAAGCTGCTGAGAATATAGGGGCCCTCCTGCTGGCGCAGCACCGCTTTGTAGGCGCGCAAAGTGAGTTCGCCGTTACCCTCAGCTAACTTTTCTGTGGCAGTCAGCAATGCCAGTGGCTGGCGTTCTGCGGTAAATAAGTTGGCGCGTAGCCGGTAGTAGCCAGCCTGCTCTACCTGCAGTTTTACCGGGATCAACATGTCACTGCCAACACCCCGGCTGGAACCTACCCCGGTAATAGTGGCTACCGGGTGGCTGTATAAAAATCCGGTTTTCAGGGTTTGTTCCCGGCCATTGGCGCTAAAGGTCACGCTGATTTCTACCGGGCCGTTCCAGTCGTCTTCAGGGCTTAATTCCGCCTGCCAGCTTTGTTCATTGCCCGGGGCTGTGCTCTGTTGCATGGCTTCGCTGGCCAGTAATGTGTTGTCCTGCTCACTATGTAACCGCACACTAACACTATGCACCGTTAAACCAGTTACCTGCAGGCTTACCGGTACCGCCTCAGGGTAACTAAAACGGTATTTCGGCAGCACTATCGCTGCGCTGGCGCCGCCTTCCAGTGGTACCGGTTGCACCACATAAATGTTGGGGTGAAGTAAATGACTGTCAGCCTCGGACAGTGGCCGCGAATAGCCCGGGTACTGCAGCTCGCTGGCATAAGCTGTTGCCAGTAACTTAAAACTGTCGCTGACCGGCTCCGGCAGCCGTTCGGTAACGGTAATGGTAGGCTTGACTGGCGCTTTAGCTTTGGCCGTTGCAGCAGGCTGCACGGCTATGGTGGCGACTTCTGGCACTGTTACCGGATGAGCTGGCTGGTCTGATGCACGCCAGAATAACCACAGGCCTGACAGCAATGCTGCCAGGGCCAGTACGACCATGATGACTTTCTTCACTGCTTAAGCCACACCTGTTAATTTGCCGCCTGATACACCAGCGCCGACATGCTGGTATTGTTCGAGTTACGCACTACCCGGTAGCGCGAGCTGAATATCCACCAGCCACGTTTTTCATCATAGGTACTGAACTGCAGACTGTCGTTATTTAAATAACCTGCACTGCTATTGGCGGCAGTGACTTCATCCTGAACCTGATTTGCGATTAAGCCACCATGACTATAGCCTTCGCTCATTAACAACGGATAATGGTAAGGCATAAAACTACGCACCCCATTGCTCTGACTAGCCAGCTTGCCGTCAAAGGCGACACTGGCCGAGCAGCTGCCGAAGTTACCTGCCGTCGCCGCACCACAGGTAGAGTGACTGGCTACCACACCATCATCTGTACCGGGTAAAAATGGCCCGGTGGCCCCGAGGTAATCAGAGCCGGCGCCAACAAAGCGTAAGCGCGGCACCCGGCTATCCGGAAACGACGCCAGCTGACGGGCACTGTTTACCCGCAAGTCATTCAGAACGCCCACCGTGCCAGCGTTAGGTATCTCGCCAAGCCAGGCGGCCAGCGCCAGCCGCAAGGTAAAGTCGATAAGGCCCGAGCCACTGGCGACATTTACGGCCAAATCGGCCAGCTCAGAACCCCCTCCCGCGCCGGCGAAGTCAAAGGTGGCGACAATATTGAGCGGTTGCAAACCGGCATTCTGCAGCCACAACGCCTGATTATCCAGCAGATAGCGGGTCACTAAATCGCCGGTGGAGTGCGAAACAAAAATACAGCCATTGGCGCAAGTACCATTTACCGACAGTTGCTGCAGTTTTGGCCAGACATAGTCACTGGCAATTTTACCGGCAACCCGCTCATGGGCCGGCCAGTCAATCCGCACATCGGCCCGGTCGCGCCAGTAGGCCTGCCAGTAAGCTGCACCATCGCTGCTGACTTCGCTGGCATTGGGCCGGCTGGCCAGTTGCTCGGGTTGTAAACCATGCACCAGTACCACCGGATAACCGCCAACGGCGGCACAGAGGTTAAAGCTGACGGCGAGGCCGCCAAGAAGCGCTGCCGAGAGCAGCCTTGTTAATTTTTTCATTACAGTTCCTCGTCTTTATCTTATTTTTATTGGGGTAATGCTGTCCTGACTCAGTGAACAAAAATAGAACAGTAGCCACTGATTGCAAGAGGCAGTTTTCGGGACTATAAGGGCTAAGCGGCGCTATGGCTTGCGCTGGTGTTTAAATAATTTCCAGGCATGTGGTGTGAGAACTCATTAGCGCAGGATTAACAGCTGCTGAACGTTGTTGTCAGAATTGGTTAAAGCTAACAGGCGTTTAAAGTGATTACTCGAACTTTTTTCACAATATCAATAAAAAAACGCAGCCGAAGCTGCGCTTTAACGGATAAACGCCGGTTACTGCGTTTTCATCTGCCGGTGAAACTCAGCTAAATCGGTGATCACCTGCTGGCCTTCGATTTCAGCAAAAGGTTGCTGACTGAAACCGGTACCACGCATTTGCACTGAAATCCGGGCGGCTTCCTTATTTAACAGGGTTTCCTGATAAAAGGCTTTTACCTCGTCCAGGGTCAGTTTTTCCACTTCGGCTATCAGTTTTTGCTTGCTGTCGAAGTCAAACTTTTCCTGATACCAGTCGCTGATCAGCGGCGCCATTTCCTCCTGCAAGTTTTTCGGTGGCTCTTTCAGGCTTACCAGTAAGCTTTGTTTTAACTGTTCAAAGCCGGCATTGTCCAGCTGTTGCAGGATTTGCCAGTATTGCTGCTTAAAGTCATCAAACCGTTGCTGCATATCCGCTACCGGCTTAACCGGGGTTTGAATATATAAGCCGAAGCCGGTGTAATCTTCAACACTGACGGCAGCGCCGCCCACGGCATAGGCTAATTGCTCTTCGGTACGCAGGGTGTCAAAGGCTTTATTGGAAAAATGACTTTGTAACAGCCGGCCGCGGGCCAGCTGTTTAACTGACGGGTCCGGGTGAATATGCATATCCACGACTGCCACATCCGCCACCACTAAATCTTGCTGCAAGCTTATAACCTCACCTGGCGCAGGTTGCCATACCGGGCTGCGGGTATAAGCCAGGGTTGTCCGCTCTGTCGGCAACCTGGCAGCGATAGTATTTACCAGCTGCTTAACATCTTCCTGATTATAATTACCAAACGCGAAAATACGCAGCTGGTGATTCGCCAGTACCTGCTGCATAAACTGCTGTAAATCGGCCGCCGTTAATTGCTCAGCACTGGCAATTAACTGCTCATTATTATAGTTGCCGCCCCGGTACAGGCTGTTAAACGCCATAAATGCCTGTTGAAACGGGAAACGCCGCTGTAAATTGCGGATACCCCGGACATAACGGTCTACCGCCTGACTAAACCGTTCTGCAGTTACTTCGGGGGTTAACCCAGCCAGTGCCTGTTTTAACAGCTGTGGCTGTTTATCGGTAAAGCCACCAAGACTTAGTACCAGACCATTATTGTCATTCAGCGATAAGTCCATCCCGGCCACTGAGGCTTCGGTTGCCAGCACACTTTGCTCCAGGTTATATAAATCCTGCCACAGCGCAAACATCACTTTCGCTTTAGCATCCTGCAATGCTGCCGGGCTGTTCAGAAAAATGTTCAGCCGGCCTCTGGGCTGGCTGGCAAACTGCTGGCTGGGATACAACCAGGCTTTAATGCCTTTGTCTTCTACCACCAGTTCTGGTTTATCCGCCTGTGCCGGCGCTCGCAATTCAAAATTCTCCGGTAATAACCGGTTCACAGCGGGTAAGTTAGTAGCAATCGGGCTTTGCTGCCAGCTGGCAATTTCCTGCTCGCTGATGTCGGTAATTTTGTAACGGCCATCATAGAAATGCAATTCGCTGTCAAAAGGTTCCTGCTGACTGATATACCACACCCGCAAACTTTCTGGTTTCAGCTGCTGCAGCACCCGGTTGATCGCTGCCGCGTCAAACCGCTCGTAATGATAGGGGGCATTTACCGCATGCTGGGCAGGCACAAACTGCATGGCATGCGCCAGGTTAGAGACATAACCGAAACCATCGGTTTTTTCCAGAAAACGAAAGCGGTTGGCCAGACTGGTTTGAATTTCACTGAAATACTTGCTGTCGACCCCGTCGCGTTTTATCAGCTCCAGATACTGCATCACGGTGGCAATAATGGCCTCACGCTGCGTCATACCACTGTCAGTCAAATTGATATCAATAGTCAGACTGCCATAGTTACCGTAAGCGCCTGGTTCTGCACTGGCCGATAATGATGAAATTAAGCCCAGTGCTTTCAGTTGCTGCGCCGGCGACCCCGGCATTTCAGAGCCGAGCAGGTAGGTAATGAATTCGTTCGGTTTAACCGCAAACTCATCGCTGTTATTGGTGATAGTGAAATCCAGCTTCAGCTGTTTTACATCTTCATTCGGTACGTAGTGGATCCTTTTCGCCCCGAAGTCCTGATAATTCAGCTCAGTGTCAACTGCCGGCTTGGCGATTTCTTTGTTTTCAATGGCAGCAAAATGTTTGCGGGCTAACAGCTCCATTTCAGCCAGCGGTAAATTACTTAACAACGCCAGCTTCATAGTATTGGCAGAATAATACTGCTGATAAAACTTTACTGTTTCATCATGCAGTTTACTGCCCTCTTTGTCGCTGAGCGTTTCCAGATTACCAATTAAAAACCGGTTTGCCGGGTGCTCACCAAACATGCTACGCGACAGCTTAAACTGGCCAAAAAAGTCCATTTCCCGGCGCATCGACCATTCTGCATTAACGGCATTACGTTCTTTCTCGGTATATTCCGGCAGTAATAACGGTGCTTTGAAGAAATCAGAAAAACGGTCCAGTGCCTCATCATAAGACGGATTATTTATCTGAAACATGTAGTTGGTAATGTCCAGCCAGGTGTAGGCATTGGCAGCGCCACCATTTTGCGACATAAAGCCGTTGTAGGAGGCCGGATCGGGGTAGCGCTCTGTGCCCATAAATAATAAATGTTCTAAGTAATGCGCCATGCCCTGCTGGCTCATCGGATCCTGCAGTAAACCAACGCCAACGCTCAGTGAAGCCGCCGATTTTTCGGTAGTAGGGTCTGATACCAGAATCACTTCCAGCTTATTTGGCAGTACCAGCGTTTTATACTGGCGCTCGTCATTCGGGCTGACTAATACCTGGCCGGCAACCTGCTGCTCCATGCGTGGCTCTGTCGTTACCGCAGCACGCTCTCCGGCGCAACCAGTCAGCACTGCCAGTGCTACCGCACTGATAACAAATATTTTTTTCATTAGGGCACCTGTAGTAGATTGCTGCACTTCACGTAAATGTGAAATTTTGTAATACCCAATGTAATAAATAACGTCAGCAATAGGCAAGCCGGCTAACTGAAAAGCCGACCAGCAGATTGTAATGAAATGTGTCGAAAGGTTACTAGCTAATGCCGCGCTTATCCCAGTGCAGTATCCAGCAGCATCATCAGCACAAAGCCCAGCATCAGGCCGGTGGTCGCCGGTAGTTCATGGCCCTGACGGTGCGATTCCGGGATCATCTCATGGCTTATCACGAACAACATGGCCCCTGCGGCCAGCGCCAGGCCCCAGGGTAACAACAGGCTGGAATCCCCTAACACAGCTGCACCCAGCACCGTCATCACAGGTTCTGTCAGGCCCGATAATATCGCCATGCCCACCGCCAGGGTGCGGCTGTAACCAGCTGCCAGCAGCGCCATAGCGACAACCAGCCCCTCCGGGATGTCCTGAATAGCAATACCGGTGGCCAGCGCGGTTGCCGCAGCGGTATCGCCACTGGCAAAAGAGGCGCCTATAGCCAGTCCTTCCGGAATATTATGTAAAATAATAGCAAACACAAATAACCAGCTGCGGCGCAATTTTAAGCCGCGTAAGCGGTCTTCTTCCTTGATAAAGTGCTGATGCGGCACCAGCCGTTCAACCAGTAGCATTAACGCTGCCCCAAACAAAATTGCCAGCGCCACACTGCCTGAACTGCGCCAGGCCGAGGCCCCACTGTTTTCCAGAATAGCTAAAGCTGGCACAATTAATGAAAACATGCAGGCAGCCAGCATGACGCCCGCGCCGAAGCCGAGCATCACATCATGCAATTTTTGGGATAAGCGTCGTATAAACAATGCCGGTGTTGCACCAGCAGCAGTAGCCGCTGCCGCAACCATTCCAGCATAAAAAGCATAGCGGACATTTTGTTGCTGTTGCATTAACAGTACCAGCTGCTGGATCGCATAACTGGCACCCAATAAAATAATCAGGGCGCCTAACACCTTGCGGCCATTAAGCCAGGGTGGCTGCATTAACGATTGCTTCATGCCTGCTCCTGCCACCACAGACTATGAGGTGGCCAGTAAATTTATATAACTATCTGTAATTTAGAATTCAGTATAGGCACTTATTCTGAACACAAGCTTGTTATGCTGTTGGTCCAGGATTAAACCAAGTAAACACGCAAATAATAATAATTATCGTTTGAGTATTTGTAAAGGGGAAATCCTACATATACCCCGGCAGATGCTGAAACAATGCTTTGTCTGCACAGCGCCGACGCCGGGTGCTATTTTTTTTCGTTTTTCTTTTTTGCCGGGCTGCCCGGTACCCACCAGGCTTTGGTTTCTGCCGGAGCTTGCTCTGCGCTGGTACCGCGGGTTTTAAGCAATGATATCGCCATTGAACCACCAATTAGCACTGCGGTTATCAATAATGCAATTTCTGTCGGAATAACTTTTTCGCCGAAGTACGCATTCAGGATCATTTTGCTGCCCACCACCATAAGTACTAATGAAAGACCGTATTTCAGGTAGTGGAAGCGATGAATTATACCCACCAGCGCAAAATACAGCGCCCGCAGACCTAAAATGGCGAAGACGTTAGCGGTATATACAATAAACGGGTCGGTGGTGATCGCAAAAATTGCTGGAATAGAGTCCAATGCGAACACTAAATCAGTCAGCTCAATCAGCACCAGCACGATAAATAATGGCGTCATAAATAGTAAGCCATTGCGGCGGACAAAAAAACGATCTTGTTCAAAGGTGTCGGTAACTCTGAAACGTTTGCGCATAAACTTCACAATGCGGTTGTTTTCCATGTCAGGTTCCTGCCCTACCATCACCAGCATTTTAATACCGGTGAAAATTAAGAAAGCACCAAACAGGTAAATAATCCAGTGGAAAGCTTCAATAACGCTGGCCCCAACGTAAATCAGGGTGCCACGCATCAGCAAGGCACCAATAATGCCCCAGAACAGTACTTTATACTGATATTTCGGCGGTACCGAAAAATGCATAAACACCAGCAGAAACACAAAGATATTATCGACGCTCAGGCTTTTTTCGATAAGGTAGCCGGTAACAAACTGATAACCGCTCTCGCTGCCCATAAAATGGAATACACCGGCGGCAAATATCATTGCCAGCACCACATAGCCCAGGCTGAGCCACAGCGCTTCTTTAACTGTTATTTCTTTGGAGTTGCGGTGTAGTACGCCCAGGTCAAAAGCCAATAGTGCCAGCACAAACAGATTAAACCCTATCCAGGCCCATAACATGTCCATTCGCTTCTCCGGTTAGGTTGTTGTTTTGATAAAATCATTAACCAGTGTGTCACTGCAGTGGCAGAGAAAACAAGGTATGCAACAGAATAAAAGCTGCTGTAGCGGCGTGATTTTAAATAGCAGGATTAGTTGAAAACGTTGAGGAGCTCCGTCAAGTATCGCAATCACTGTACGTGATATGATGCAAGTGTCGTTAATTCAGCTGAATTACCGTCTGGCCGATGTTGACCTAACTTTATGTTTTGCCTTAGCGGGCAGTAGGACCACTAGAGCGATACCACCCAAAATCGCCAGTGATGCCAGCAGCAGGCGCAGTGTTAATGGCTCCTGCAACAGCAATACTCCGCCCAGCGCCGCCAGCATGGGCACGCTTAGCTGCACTGTCGCCGCTGTGGTTGCTTTAATTAAAGGCACAGCACTGTACCAGATGGCATAGCCCACGCCCGAGGTTACAGCTCCAGACAGTAACGCGTAGAATATTCCGGAACTATCTACCGACAATTGTCTGGACAACAGCACAGATAACAGCAATGTCATAGGGATAGTACGAATAAAATTACCGGCAGTAACCTGCAGCGGATTGCCCGCAGCTTTGCCGCGCAACGAATATACGCCCCAGGCAATACCGGCAGCGATCATCAGCAACGCACCAATCAGCGGCGGCGCCGATGCCCCGGGTAGTAACAAGCCGGTTAAGCCGGCACATGCCAGTGCCAGCCCAAGCCATTGTCCTGCAGCAAAGCGCTCACCACACCACAGGCCATACGCAATCATGCTGGTTTGCACGGCACCGAATAAAATTAATGCACCAATGCCGGTATTTAACTGCATATAAGCAAACGAAAAGGCCGCAGCATACACAAATAGCGCCAGCGCCGACGGCCAGTTTCCAGCCCCTCTTACGCTGCCACTACTAACTCCGCTGCGCAGCACCACCAGGACAAACAACACCACCGCCCCTGATAACAACCTGATAGTTGTAAAGCTGGCGGCATCTATCTGGGTATGGGCCAGTGCTGCGCGGCACAGTAACGAATTACCTGCAAAGGCGATAAGCGCCAGCAGGGTTAACAGCAAGGCCCGGTTTATTTATCAATACCTAACAGATTCAGAATAAACGCATATTCCTGCGCATATTCGGCCAGTCGCGAAAAGCGACCAGATTTGCCGCCATGGCCGGCTTCCATATTGGTTTTAAACAGCAGCGGGTTCTGGTCAGTTTTATGGGTCCGTAATTTAGCTACCCATTTAGCCGGTTCAAAATACTGCACCTGAGAGTCATACAAGCCGGTGGTGACATACAGTGCCGGGTAGGCCTGTTGGCCCACCTGATCATAAGGCGAATAGGCCAGCATATAGTCATAGTACTCTTGCTGTTTAGGGTTGCCCCACTCATCAAACTCATTGGTGGTAAGCGGAATAGTTTCATCCAGCATAGTGGTGACCACATCGACAAAGGGCACATGGGCTATCAGTGCCCGGTATTTCTCTGGTGCCATATTTGCTACGGCGCCCATCAGCAGGCCACCTGCGCTGCCACCCATACCAAATACTTTGTCTTTCGCCACATAGTCATTAGCAACCAGGTGATCGGTTACTGCAATGTAGTCGGTAAAGGTATTAACTTTGTTAAGTAGTTTGCCGTCTTCATACCAGTGACGGCCCATTTCCTGGCCGCCACGGATGTGGGCAATGGCATAGACAAAGCCGCGATCTACCAGCGAAAATACGGTTGAGCGAAATGATGGATCAGACGAGCTGCCGTAAGAGCCATAAGCGTACTGATACAACGGCGCGGTGCCATCGCGCTTAAGCCCTTTGCGATACAGCAACGACACCGGTATGTTAGTGCCATCTGCCGCCGTGGCCCAGACCCGCTCAGTAACATAGTTGCTTTGCGCAAAATCACCCAACACTTCGGTTTGCTTCAGTAGCTGCTTTTCGCCGGTTTGCATATTCAGCCTGTACACCGTCTCCGGAGTGGTCAGTGAGGTATAGCTGTAGCGCAACCAGTCGGTATTTTGCTCCAGGTTTTTCTCAAAACGGCTGACATAAGCGGCTTCATCGGAGGCAATATAAAACGCTTTGTCCGGCGCTTGCCAGGGCATAATTTTAATACGGCGCAGACCGTTGCTACGCTCGCTGATTGCCAGGTAGTTATCAAAGGCTGTAAAACCCTCAATAAATACCTGTTCATCATGCGCCAGCAGTGGCTGCCAATGCTGGCGATTACCAATTTTATCTGCAGCAACAGTCATTAAGCGGAAGTTTGGTGCCTGCCAATCGGTTTTTACAATCCAGCGGTTCTGATGATGCTCAGCACTATATTGAAAGTCGCGCTGACGCGGTGCCAGTACCTTAAATTCTGTTTGTGGCTGATTGCTAGGTTGCACCCGGATTTCCGTCGACACCGTGCTTTCAGAGGTGATCATCACATAGCTATCATCCTGGCTGTTACCAAGGCTTAAATAAAAGCTGTTATCAGGCTCCTGATACACTGCTTTTGCCTGGGCTGCGCTATTGCCCAGCTTATGCTGCAACACCGTGGTGCTTAACAGGGTTACCGGGTCATTCTGAATAACATACACAGTTTGGTTGTCAGCGGCCCAGGCCAGGCTGCCGGATAAGCCCGTTAGCTGGTCTGGCAAATCCTGCCCAGTGCGTAAATCACGAATTTTCAGGGTGTACTGGCGCCGGCCACTGCTATCTTCCAGATAGGCCAGCAGGTTCTGATCCGGGCTGATCTGCCAGTTTGCTACCCGGTAATAGTCTTTGGCAGCCGCCAGTTGATTCACATCCAGCATGACTTGCTCAGTGCCATCTTTTAATGACTTGCGAGCATAAATCGGGTATTCCTTGCCGGCTTCATAACGGCTGTAGTAGCTGTAGTCACCTTTAGTATAGGGTACCGAACTATCGTCTTGTTTAACCCGGCCGATAATTTCGTCAGTCAGCTTGTCCGTTAAGGGCTGATAGGCTTTCGCATAAGCAGCAAAATAATCGTTTTCGCGGTGCAGATAATCCAATACGGTCGGCGATGTGCGACTGTCATCACGTAGCCAATAGTAAGGGTCTTGCCGGTCACCCTGCGGCGAGGTAATGGTATAAGGTTGCTGCACGGCAACCGGGGGCAAATTGCGGTTAATATCGTTGGCACTGAGCCAGAAACTACTGACGCAACTGGCGGCTAGTAGCAGAGAGACGGCATTTTTGTACATAGATTGATGCTCAGTAAAAAATAGTACCGGAAAATTAACACAAAGCCACGGGGCAGGCCAAAGTATGCAGCTTAATAAAGTGTAAGCGAGTGTAATAAAAAAGCCGGCAATAACAGCGGCCGGCTTTCTGCATATTCGTTGTTAACACGCCACTACATTTGCGCCTGCAGGTAATTTTCCAAACCCAGCATCTTAATCAGCCGCAGCTGCTGCTCCAGCCAGTGGGCGTGGTCGTTTTCAGTATCGTCCAGCAGTTGCTGTAACATATCGCGGCTGACATAGTCCTGCTCTTTCTCACACAATGCCATGGTTTTTTTCAGCAGTTTTGCCACGGTATATTCCACGTTTAAATCGTTCTGCAACATGGCAGGCACGTCTTTACCGACATGAATGGCGTCGCGGTTCTTTAAATCAGGGGTACCTTCCAAAAATAAGATCCGTTCAATCAGTTTAGAAGCATGGCCTTTTTCATCGTCAAACTCATGGTCAATCCGTTCAAACAGCTTGTGCAGGCCCCAGTCGTGATACATGCGCGAATGAATAAAATACTGGTCCATCGCGGCCAGTTCATTGGCTAACAATTCGTTTAATGCTGCTATTACCTGTTGATTACCTTTCATAATTACTGGCCTCCTACCTGAGCTTGCAGGTAATTCGCCAGCCCCATTACGCCAATTTGATGTTGCTGGGTTTCCAGCCAGTCGATGTGATCTTCTTCGTATTCCAGTAGGTCCGTCAGGATGTCGCGGCTAACGTAGTCCTGCTCGGTTTCGCACAGGGCAATAGCCTCGCGCAGTAACGGCAACTGTTCATACTGAAAATCCATATCGCATTGCAGCATTTCCTCAGTATCTTCACCAATCCGCAATTTACCCAGCGCCTGTAAATTCGGTAAGCCTTCCAGCATTAAAATCCGCTCAATCAGCTCATCGGCCTGCTTCATATCTTTAATCGATTTTTTATAGCAAACGTCGTTCAGCGCTTGCAGGCCCCAGTTTTTATAAATGCGGGCATGCAGAAAATACTGGTTTATTGAGGTCAGCTCGAAGGTAAGTACTTCATTTAATTTACTAAGTACTTTGGGGTTGCCTTGCATAATGCGACTCCGGTTAGCGTTAACATGGCATTAGCTTAGGCCAAAAGCATCAATTTAGCAAAATTACTTTTAAAATCATAATGATACAATTAATAAGTATTCGTATTTTCATCAAGCCTGTTACCGGATTATCCTGTAAAACTGCTGTCAGTCGCATTGCGACTTCGCAGCACGCCGTTTTGACGCTACAGTACCCTGGTAATTCAAACTAAGAGAGCTGTTTATGCTGCGTTTAATCAAAATCAGCGGCCTTTTCGCCGCCCTGCTAATGGCCAGCTGGCACCTGCATGCTGCTGAGCAAGTTCAAATTGACGCTGACTCGGTGGTAACCACCGAACACCGCACCGAAATTAATGGCAAAAGAGTTAACTACAAAGCGCATACCGGTACCCAACCCGTTTGGGACAGTGAGGGTAACCCGACTGCCACCCTGTTTTATACCTATTATCAGCGCACCGATATTAAAGACACGGCAAAACGGCCACTGTTAATTTCATTTAACGGTGGCCCGGGTTCTGCGTCGGTTTGGATGCATGTTGCCTACACCGGCCCTAAAACCCTGAATATTGATGACGAAGGTTACCCTGTGCAGCCATATGGCGTAAAAACCAACCCGCATTCGGTGTTGGACGTAGCCGACATAGTGTTTGTAAACCCGGTTAATACCGGTTATTCACGGGTGCTGCCAGATAAAGATGGCAAAATGCCAAGTAAAGATCAGCAACAGAAAATGTTTTTCGGCACCAACGCCGATGTCAGCTATCTGGCAGAGTGGATTAACAGCTTCGTCAGCCGCTACGAGCGCTGGAGCTCACCGAAGTTTTTAATTGGTGAGAGCTATGGCACCACCCGGGTGTCCGGCCTGGCGCTAGCCTTGCAGAACCAGCAGTGGATGTACTTAAATGGCGTGGTACTGGTATCGCCGACCGATATAGGTATAAGCCGGGACGGCCCGGTAAAAGCCGCTAACCGCTTACCGTATTTTGCTGCGACGGCCTGGTATCATCAGAAGCTTGCCGCCGACTTGCAACAGAAAGACCTGTACGACATTCTGCCCGAAGTCGAAGAATTTACCATTAACCAGTATCTGCCGGCCTTAGCCAAAGGCAATATGATAAGTAGCGAAGAAAAACAGCAGATAGCCGAGCAGGTTAGCCGTTACTCTGGCATCAGCGTGCAAAACGTGCTGCGCTCTAATCTGGATATCAGTACCAGTTATTATTGGAAAGAGCTGTTACGCGACCGCGGCCAGACCGTCGGCCGGCTCGATTCCCGCTATCTGGGACTGGATAAAACCGATGTCGGTGATACGCCGGATTACTGGGCCGAGTTGACCTCCTGGCTGCACTCATTTACGCCGGCCATTAACCACTATCTGCGCACCGAGCTGAACTACAAAACCGATGTTAAATACAATATGTTTGGCCCGGTACACCCATGGGATCGCAGCAACGATAATACCGGCGAAAACCTGCGCCAGGCCATGGCCCAGAACCCATACCTGCAAGTGCTGACCCAGTCGGGCTATTATGACGGTGCCACCAACTATTTTGATGCCAAATACAATATGTGGCAGCTTGATCCGAGCGGCAAAATGAAACACCGGATGAGTTTTAAAGGCTATCGTAGCGGTCATATGATGTATTTACGCGCCGAAGACTTACAGAAATCGAACGACGATTTGCGGGAGTTTATTTTAAATGCGCTGCCAGCTGAGGGGCAGCCGGCAAAGTACTAAGTTTAGCCTGGCTGCCTTGAGAAGCAGCCAAAAGGATACCATGCTATACGTTCAACCCTTACATGGACAAGGAGCCTGCAATGGCAACCCGGATTGAACACGATAGCATGGGTGAACTGCACGTGCCCGCCAACGCGCTGTATCAGGCCCAGACTCAGCGTGCCATAAATAACTTTAAGTTAAGCCCGCTAACCCTGCCGCGGGCTTTTATTCAGGCTATTCTGCAGATCAAAAAAGCCGCCGCTACCGCTAACAGTGAGCTGGGCGAATTAGACCCAGCCATTGCTGGCGCCGTTATTTATGCTGCGGAGCAGCAGCTTGCCAGCACTGATATGGCACAGTACCCGCTGGATGTATTTCAGACCGGCTCGGGTACCAGTACGAATATGAATATCAACGAGGTACTGGCCACCCTGGCCAGTAAGCAGCTGGGTCAGCAGGTGCACCCGAACGATCATGTTAACGCCGGCCAGAGCAGCAATGATGTGATCCCCACTGCTATTCAGCTAAGTAGTGCCCTGGCCATCCATAACCAGCTCATCCCGGCACTGCGGCATATTCAGGGCGTGTTGGTGGTAAAAAGTCAGCAGATTGGCCACATTGTTAAAACCGGCCGCACCCATTTAATGGATGCCATGCCGGTGCGCTTTGAGCAGGTACTGGGTGGCTGGCAAAGTCAGCTGGCCCATGCTGAACAGCTCTTGCAACAGCAACTACCACGTTTACAACAACTGGCTCAAGGTGGCACTGCGGTAGGTACAGGTGTCAACACTCACCCGGAGTTTGCCCGCTGCTTCGCCCGTCACCTGAGTACCGATACCGGCCTGCAGTTAAGCCCCAGCCAGGATTTTTTCTTCAATATCGGCTCGCAGGATGTTGCCGTAGCCTGCTCGGGCGCATTAAAAACCCTGGCGGTTGCTTTGCTGAAAATCAGCAATGATTTGCGCTGGATGAACTCAGGCCCGCTGGCTGGTTTGGCCGAAATAGAACTGGCTGCACTGCAGCCCGGCTCCTCTATTATGCCCGGCAAAGTCAACCCGGTGATCCCGGAGGCCGTCGCCATGCTAAGTGCTCAGGTAATCGGTAATGACACCACCATTACCGTGGCTGGCCAGTCAGGTAATTTTGAACTGAATGTGATGCTGCCGCTTATTGGTTATAACCTGCTGCAAAGTATTGAGCTACTGAGTAATGGCTGTATTGCCCTGGCTGATAAGGCGATCAGCGGCTTTACCGTGAACCAGCCGAATATTGATCACTCGCTGGATAAAAATCCGATTCTGGTAACCGCGCTGAATCCGGTTATTGGTTATGAAAAAGCCGCAGCCATTGCCAAGCAGGCTTATCAGCAACAGCGGCCGGTGCTGGACGTCGCATTGGAACATACGGACTTAACTGAAGAAGAGCTTAAAAAGCTGCTGGACCCTGCCCGGCTTACCCGTAATCAATAGCCAGTTACCCCATACAATTTTTCGAAACCCGGCGGCAGCAACCCTATGCATTGTCTGCCAGCCGGATTTTATCGCAGCACACAGCACAATAGCCGCGCCGGATGTCAAGTCGCTGATATTGCTGCTATAGTCAGCTCCAGCATATTGACAACAAAAAAGGTTATCGATGAAACACTGCAAATTTGCGCTGCTGGCCAGTTTACTGGTCAGTGGCGCAGCATCGGCCGATCCGGTGCTGCTACATAATGTAAAAGGTTATGGCTTTAACACCGACCGTGAATTAGTGACGTTCAGTGCATTAGCATTTGATGACGCCAGCGGTAAAGTGCTGGCTCGCGGTGATGCTGCTGTGCATAAGCAGTTTAGTAACGCCCGTAAACTGGACGGTAAAGGTAAAACCTTATTACCGGGTTTAATTGATGGCCATGGCCATATGCTGGGGCTGGGCGAATATTTAAACCAGGCCGATTTACGGGGCATTGGCAGCGAACAGGCTACCGTGGCAGAAGTCGCCCGCTTTGCGGCCAGTCAGCCGCAGGCACCCTGGGTTGTCGGCCGCGGCTGGAACCAGGTGCTGTGGGACAATAAAGCCTTCCCTGACAAAAGTTTGCTGGATGAGGCTGTTGCCGACCGGCCGGTCTGGCTGGTACGGATAGACGCCCATGCTGGCTGGGCCAACAGCAAAGCACTGGCAGCAGCAGGTATTAACAAAGACACCCTGGACCCGCCTGGCGGCGAAATTATCCGTGATGCTAACGGCAACCCGACCGGCGTATTTATTGATAACGCCATGCAACTGGTGCAGCAAAAAATTCCGGCGCCAACCAGTGATGATAAAACCGCGGCGCTACAGTTGGCATTTGAGCACTTGCTGGCACTGGGTATTACCAGTGTGCACGATGCCGGGGTAGATACCGGCCTGGCCGATATTTATCAGCAACTGGCTGAAACCAATCAGTTGCCGTTGCGTTTATATGCCATGTTATCGGCTAAAGATCCGGAACTGGGCCGCTGGCTGGAGCAGGGAATTGTTGACGATCCCCAAGACTGGCTGGATATCCGCTCGGTGAAAATTTATGGCGACGGCGCCCTGGGCAGCCGTGGTGCCGCGCTGCTGGCCGATTACAGCGACCAGCCGGGCCAGACCGGGTTACTGGTTACCCAACCAGATGCCCTAACCCAGATTATGCAGCTGACGATGGATGCCGGTTTTCAGGCTAATGTCCATGCCATTGGCGACCGGGCGAACCGGCTGGCGTTAGACCGGTTTGAACAACTGGCCACCGCTGAACAGCGACTGGCCGGCCGCCACCGGATAGAACATGCCCAGATTGTATCGCCGAACGATATTCCGCGCTTTAAAACGCTGCATGTACTGCCCTCGATGCAGGCGGTGCATGCTACCTCAGATAAAAATATGGCCGGCGACCGGCTGGGTGTAGCGCGGTTACGCGGCGCCTATGCCTGGCGTAGCTTTATTGACCAGGGCAGTATTATTGTCGGCGGCTCTGACTTTCCGGTAGAACTGGCCAATCCGTTTCATGGCTTACACGCCTCAGTTACCCGCCAGGATCAACAAAATCAACCTGAAGGCGGCTGGCTGCCAGAGCAGCGGCTAACCCTGACTGAGGCATTGCGCTCATTTACCGTCGATGCGGCCTACGGTGCCTTTCAGGAAGATACGCTTGGCACCCTGGCACCAGGCAGCTGGGCTGACTTTATTCTGGTCGATCAGGACATCTTTAATATCGATCCCAGCCAGTTATGGCAGGTATTACCGCAACAAACCTGGGTGCACGGCCAGCAAAAATATAACCGTAACGCACAACAGTAGCAGCAGACAAAAAAACGGCGCCTCCAGCGCCGTTTTTTTTAATTATTAGCAAAAATGCCCGTTACGCCTGCTCAGGCTCTGTAGCTGCAGGCTCTGGTTCAGAGAAATCGGGGCTGCCAGCCCGGGTATGTTTATCGCGCAGCTTGCCAATGGTTGAACTTAACTTACGCTGCAATTTATCTGCGGCACCGGCTACCGCCTGGCCGACCGTCGCGGCATGCTCAGTAATCGCTATCGGCTCCATCCCTTCCGGACGGGCTTCTAATAAGCATCGCTTATCATTGCCGGCGTGCTTGGTATTGCCGTTTTCATCGCTTAAATGCACTTCAATCCGGGTTACGTGGTCGGCAAAGCGGCTTAATTTAGTGTGTAGTGTCTCGCGTACAAATTCTGCCAGCCGCTCGTCGGCCTGAATATTACGGTCACTATTAATTTGAACTTGCATAGACTACTCCTGTTAAATGACACTGGGTCGGGACTGTCTTAACAGACCCTGCCCGCGCCGAATGGTTGCATGCTACTCTTACATATCTGGAGACGTTCAGCGTCACACTCAAGGCCAGCCTTAATAATTTATCGCCGATAAAATCAGACAGCACAGCAAAGTCTGGTTAAAATAGCCGTAATATTCACCGACCAAAGCCAACAGCATGATAAGTATCAAATGGGCCAAGCTGATTAAATCGCTGCACCTGAAAAAGTACCGTAAAGCCGAGCAGTTGTTTTTTGTCGAAGGCGAAAAAGCGGTGCTGGAAGTCTTGGCCTCAGGCTGGACTGTGCCGGCGTTATTTGCCACCGAAGCTTTTATCCAGCAGCACAGCCAGGCGGTGAAAGCTGCTGCGTTACTGCAGCCATGCAGCAGTGACGAACTGGTAAAAAACGGGACTTTTAGTAGCAATGATGCCGCGCTGGCAGTTGTGGCAATGCCGCAGTGGCCGCTATTTAGCGCAACAGAACACAGCTGGACTCTGGTACTGGATAATATTAATGACCCCGGCAACCTGGGCACCATTATCCGGGTCGCCGACTGGTATGGTATCAAGCATATTCTTTGCTCGCCAGATACCGCCGATTGCTACAATCCCAAAGTCATTGCGGCAGCAAAAGGGTCATTTTTGAGAGTGCAAGTGCATTATCTGCCGCTGGCCGACGCATTGGCCCATGCCAGTATGCCGGTATACGGCGCCTATCTGGGCGGCGACAATGTCCATCAGCTTAGATTAAACGAGGCCGGTGGCTATATTGTGCTCGGCAATGAAGCCAACGGCATCAGCAATGAACTTGGCCGGTGCATCAACCGTAAAATCACTATTCCGTCTTTTGGCGGCGCAGAATCGCTGAATGTTGGTATTGCCGCAGCGGTTATCTGCGATAATTTACGCCGGCTTAGCCATTAACAATCAGCCGTTAACAGTGCAGCCGCTTTGCGCTAAACTGGCACTATTATGTTGTTCGTTCACTGGCGGTTTTACCATGACATTTCCTACTATTGAGCACGCAGTTGGCAGCACCCGGCTAGTTAAATTGCAGCGCATGGCGGCGCATACCAACAGTACTGTATTGCTGAAACTGGAAGGCGACAACCCGGCAGGCTCGGTTAAAGACCGGCCGGCGCTGAATATGATAGTGCAGGCTGAACGGCGCGGTACTATTAAGCCAGGTGACAGAATAATCGAAGCCACCAGTGGTAATACCGGCATCGCCCTGGCGATGGCAGCGGCAATTAAAGGCTACGCCATGACATTAATCATGCCCGATAACGCCACTGAAGAGCGCAAAAGCTCGATGCGCGCCTATGGCGCCGAGCTGATTCTGGTGACAAAAGAGCAAGGCATGGAAGGTGCCCGCGATTTAGCCCTGCAAATGCAGGCCGAGGGTTTGGGCATAGTACTGGATCAGTTTAATAACCCGGACAACCCGGCAGCACATTATGCCAGTACCGGACCTGAGATTTGGCAGCAAAGCCAGCAGCAGGTTAGCCATTTTGTCAGTAGCATGGGCACCACCGGCACCATCATGGGGGTGTCGCGCTACTTAAAACAGCAAAACCCGGCGATTCAGATTATTGGCCTGCAGCCGGCCGAAGGCGCCAGTATCCCGGGGATCCGGCGCTGGCCAGAAGCTTACCTGCCAGGTTTTTTTGATAAAAGCCGGGTAGATAGGATTATTGATATCGGCCAGAACGAAGCACTTACAGCTATGCGCCGCCTGGCTAAAGAGGAAGGTATTTTTGCCGGCGTCAGTTCCGGCGGTGCCGTGCATGCCGCCATTCAGCTAGCTGAGCAACACGACAATGCGGTCATAGTGGCCATTATCTGTGACCGTGGCGACCGTTATTTGTCGGCCAATATCTTTTAATTCCAGTCTGCTTTACCCTAAATCATTGTTATTTCGGCGCTGTCTGTTGTAGTAATCCCGGTATCCGGTTTGGTATAACCGGCTAATTAGACTATTCTTATTCCCACTGCGTCACCTGTTTTTCCGCAATTGATAAGGCCCGCTTATGAAAACCCACTGCAGAGTTGCCCTGATCGCTGCTGCTGGATACTTAGTTACGCCAGCATCCTTCGCCGCCACACCTGCCGAAACAGACGAAATTAAACAACAACTCAGCCAGCTAAAAGCACAAATTGCCGCACTGGAAGCCCGGTTGGCAGAGCAAGAAGAAACTCAGGCTGAGCTCAGCAGCCAGCAACAGGCCGAGCGAAGTAGCGAAGAAGCAGAAGAAGTGGCAGCAGAGCAGACCAGCACTGCTGACGAAGAGGGAATTACACTGGGTGGCGCTATCCGCACTAATTACAGCCATACCTCTTACAGTGACGGCAATAAAAACCGGGGCGGCGATTTTGCGCTGGATATATTCCGGCTTAATTTAAACGGCAGTATTGGCGATGTGTTACTTAATGCCGAAATTCGCTTTTTTGATTATATGACCGCCGTTAAATATGCCTATGTTGGCTATCAGCTTACTGATGACTGGCAGGTGCAGGCGGGCATTACCCAGGTACCTTTTGGTAACTGGCCCTATAACTCGCATAACTGGTTTTTCAGCACTAACTATTATATCGGGCTGGAAGATGACCACGATTTAGGTATTTTATTTAAGCGCCAGCTAAGTGACAACTGGCAGCTGGATTTAGGTTTCTTTAAAAACGACGAATTAGGCGGGGTAGATGGCTATGTTGGTAGCCGCGCTGACCGCTACTCATATGACATAGTGGGCGCCCGCCTTTCAGGTGATGGTATCTACGATGATCCGGCGCAGCCGCTGGGTGAGTACAACACCTTAAGTGGTCGCTTTGGCTACCACCTGACTCAAGGTGAGCTGAAAACCGAGCTGGGGGTATCAGCACTGGCCGGTGGCTTGCATAATGGTCAGACCCGGGCCGGTGATTACCACGCCTGGGCAGTGCACAGTAATAGTCACTACCACAACTGGAACCTGCAGCTGCAGTACACCAAGTACCAGTACGATGTCGATGGCGGTGCAGATCGGATGGCTGTGGGTGCCTACGCTTTTTATGATTCGATTGCCGCCGAGGCCACGTCTGCCACAGTAAACCTGGCTTACAGCGTGCCTGTTGAATGGGGCCCGGTAACCGGTTTGCAGTTCTACAACAACTATGGCCTGGTGTACGACAAGTCAGATGGCAGCCGCGACACCATGATGAACATTACCGGCTTCTCTGTGGCAGCAGGCGGTCTGTTTACTTATTTCGATTTAGTTCATGCTAAAAACCAACCCTTTGTCGGTGGCAGCGCCAGTGGCGACAGCAGTGAAACCGAACGGCGTTTCAATATCAATATTGGCTATTATTTCTAAAATAACAACAAGGATATACTAATGACAACTGAAAAGGATCCGATGATCCCGGATGGCAAAGTTAATCCAATCAATACCGATTATCAGGTGGGTCAGGACAACATCGTAGTGAAAGTCGGGCCTTTCGGCCTGGATATTCACAACCGGGTGTTTTTGATCTCCGGCTTGTCCATCATTGTTTTTGTGTTGCTAACGCTAATATTTCATAGCCAGGCGGCAACGGTCTTCAGCGATATGCGCGGCTGGCTTACCAGCAACCTCGACTGGTTTTTTATCAGCGCCGCCAATATTTTTGTGCTGCTGTGTCTGGGGTTAATTGTCTCACCACTAGGTAAGGTACGCCTTGGCGGCACTGAAGCCACCCCGGACTTCAGCTATATTGGCTGGTTTTCGATGTTGTTTGCTGCCGGTATGGGCATTGGCCTGATGTTTTACGGCGTGTCAGAACCCTTGTCGCATTTTAACAGCGCGTTTGCCGGCACCACAGTGGTGGATGGCGTCAGAACCGACTGGGCGCCGCTGGCCGGTGCTGCCGGTGACGCGCTTGCAGCCGAAAGACTGGGGATGGCAGCGACAATTTACCATTGGGCGCTGCACCCGTGGGCCATTTACGCCATTTTAGCGCTGGGTTTAGCGTTATTCTCGTTTAACAAAGGTTTACCGCTGACTATTCGCTCGGTATTTTATCCGCTGCTGGGCGAGCGTGTCTGGGGCTGGCCGGGACATATTATTGATATTCTGGCGGTGTTTGCCACCTTGTTCGGCCTCGCCACCTCGCTTGGCCTGGGCGCCTCGCAGGCCAGCGCGGGTTTGAACTACCTGTTTAACTGGCCAGAGGGGGTGACCACTCAGATCTTGCTGGTTATTGGCATAACCATGATAGCGCTGCTATCTGTTCTGGCAGGCCTGGAGGCCGGGGTAAAACGCTTATCAGAAATTAATATGACCCTGGCAGCATTGTTATTATTGTTCGTGATTATTGTCGGCCCGACTTTAGCGATTTTAACTGGCTTTTTCAGCAATTTAGCCGCCTATTTACAGCATCTCCCGGCACTGGCCAACCCAATTGGCCGGGAGGACGCGAACTTTTCCCAGGGCTGGACGGCCTTTTACTGGGCTTGGTGGATTAGCTGGTCGCCCTTTGTCGGCATGTTTATCGCCCGGGTATCCCGTGGCCGCACCGTTAGGGAATTTTTGATTTCCGTCTTGCTGATCCCTTCATTGGCCTGCGTGTTGTGGATGACTGTTTTTGGCGGCACCGCGATTAGCCAGGTGGTACAAGACAGCTATATGGCCGCAGTTGAAGCCGCCTTGCCATTGCAGTTATTCAGCATGCTGGATGCCCTGCCGCTGGCCGGCATTACCTCCTTTATTGCGATTATTCTGGTGGTGGTGTTCTTTGTCACGTCGTCAGATTCCGGCTCCTTAGTGATTGACACCATAGCTGCCGGCGGTAAGGTCAATGCACCTACACCGCAACGGGTATTCTGGTGTACCTTTGAAGGCCTGGTTGCCATAGCGCTTATTCTGGGTGGCGGTCTGGTGGCATTGCAGGCGATGGCGGTGTCAACCGGTTTCCCGTTTACCCTGGTGCTGCTGGCATCCTGTGTGGCGGTGGTGAAAGGCCTGATGTCTGAACCCCGTGGCAGCTAGGTTCAGCAGCCGTGGAAATTGAGCAGATTGAAATCCTGGAATTCCTGAAACGGCACCCGCCGTTTCAGGAGCTACCTGCTGAGCAACTGCAGCAAGTCGCCATCGGTATTGATATCGGCTATTTTAAAGCCGGCAGTGAAATTCTGCGGTTTAATGAACCGCTTCACGCCCTGCACCTGATCCGCAGCGGCGCAGTGGAAACCTATCGGCGCAATGGCGATTTATACAACCGCCTCAGTGAAGGCGGTTTTTTTGGTGAGCAAGGTTTACTGCGCGGCGGCAAGGTGCGCTTCCCGGCTACTGCCCTGGAAGATACCCTGATTTATTTTATTCCCGATCAGGTGTTTCAGCAGTTGTTTGATGACAATGAGTTTTTTGCAGACTATGTCCAGGTTGGCGACAGTGAACGGCGTAAAACCAGTAAAGCCAGTATCCAGGCCCGGGCCGATTTGCTCGGCGCGACGGTAAGTACCCTGCTAAGCCGGGAACCGGTTACCATCGGCAGCGATGCCAGTGTCTGGCAGGCGGCGCAACTGATGACCGAGCAAAACGTGTCATCGCTGCTAATCCTCGATCCGGAACAACATCTGGCCGGCATTATTACCGATAAAGACATTCGCGCCCGGCTGGTGGCACCGGGGTTAAAATCTGAAACCCCGGTCACTGATATTATGTCGGCCAAACCGGTGACTATTGAGCAACAGCAATACATTTTTGAAGCCATGATGCTGATGCTGCGGCATAACCTGCACCATTTGCCGGTCGTCAGCCAGCAACAAGCGGTTGGCGTGATTGCCATCTCCGATATTATCCGCTTTGAGTCACAAAACAGTCTGTACGTGGTCAGCCGGATTTTCCGCCAGCAAACGGTTACTGACTTACAGGCACTAGTGCCCGATGTGCATGCCTGTTTTGTACGGATGGTAAACGAAGATGCCAATTCACAAATGATTGGCAGCGCTATGGCCGCGATTGGCCGTAGCTTTAAACAACGCTTGCTGGAGCTGGCTGAGGCGGAACTTGGCCCGCCACCGGTACCTTACTGCTTTTTAGCATTGGGCTCGATGGCCCGGGACGAGCAATTAGTGCTAACCGATCAGGACAATGCCTTAGTTCTGGATAATCGTTTTGACCCGGCTCAGCACGATAGCTACTTTCAGCAGCTGGCAGCCTTTGTTTCTGATGGCCTGGCAGCCTGTGGCTACACCTATTGCACCGGTAACGTCATGGCAACTAACCCGCAGTGGCGTCAGCCATTAAAGGTATGGCAGCAGTATTTTCAAAACTGGATAGCGCAGCCCTCCGCTGAGCGCTTGCTGCACAGTTCGATTTTTTTTGATCTTGATGGTGTCTGGGGCCAAACCCAGTGGGCCGAACAACTTCAACAACTGGTCAGCAACCTGGCCCGCAAAAAACCCTTGTTTCTGGCCAGCATGACCCGCAATGCCCTTAGCCGCACCCCGCCACTTGGCTTTTTTAAAGACTTTGTAATGGAGCAGGACGGTAAACAAAACAATGTTTTAAATATTAAACGCCGGGGCACCGCCCCCTTTGTCGATTTAATCAGAGTGCATGCGCTGGCCATCGGTTCCACCGAAAGCAATTCATTCAGCCGCTTACAACAGATCACCGCAGCCAACGTATTACCCAAAGGCCGGGCCGAAGATTTACGTGATGCTTTTGAAGTAATAGCCATGACCCGCATCCGCCAGCAGGCCGCAGCGCTTCGCAGTGGCGAGGAGCCTGATAATAATGTGCTGCCTGAACAGTTGTCAGAGTTTGAACGCAAACATTTAAAAGAAGCATTTCAGGTACTGAGCAATGCCCAGAAATTCCTGAAGTTTCATTTTAAAGCCTGAGGTAAACATGCTGTATCTGGGGCCTGAGCAGGCAGACAACAAGCAGCATAGCAGCAGCACCGACTGGCAGCAGTATTATCTGCAACAGGCGGCTGTGGTTAAGCACCCGTTATTGCAGCAGTTTTATGCCACAGGTATGGTGGCGGGCAGTACCCCCATCAGCCAGGTACCGCTGGTCGCGGTCGATTTTGAAACCACCGGTCTTAGTGCCGAGAGTAACGGTATTGTCAGTATTGGCCTGGTGCCTTTTAATTTGCAACGAATTTTCAGCTCCCGGGCCCGGCAATGGCTGTTAAAACCCCGCTTTGCCCTAAGTGACGACTCCGTTACCGTCCACCGGATCACTCACTCAGAAATAAGCCATGCCCCCGATTTAACTGCCGTGCTACCCGAGCTGTTACCAATGCTAGCCGGTAAAGTCGCCGTGGTGCACTACCGCCAGATTGAACGCAACTTCCTGGCGGCCAGCGTCAACGTGCGGCTGGGCGAGAGTATCTTATTCCCGGTGATTGATACCTTAGAGCTGGAAGCCCGCCTACACCGGGCTAAGCCGCTTAGCTGGTGGGATAAATTACGGAAAAAGCAGCAGGTGTCGATCCGACTCGATGCCAGCCGCAGCCGCTATAAGCTGCCACCGTACCGGCCACATCATGCGGTAACCGATGCCCTGGCCAGTGCTGAATTACTGCAGGCACAAATTTGTCACAGGTTCAGCGCCGCCACCCCGGTTAGTGAGCTATGGTGCTAATACCGTTGCCTTGCAATTGCCCTGCAGCAAAGGCATAGTAGCCAAAACAATCATCAGGTCAGACCACCATGAACCCATCGCCGATAGCAACCAAACCAAATAAGCTGCAACGCATCGTCACTAAGTGTTATCAGCTGCCAAAAGCACTGCAGGCTTTCGCCTTAAGCACGGTTTTCGGCCGGGTCATTAAATTTGCCGGCACCGCCGGGGTGGAAGTACTTGAGCTAAAAGGCGCCCGCTCGGTATTGCGATTAAAAAACCGCAGAAAAGCCCAGAACCATATTGGCTCGGTGCATGCCGCCGCGACAGGTTTACTGGCCGAATCGGCCACCGGCTTTTTAGTTGGTATTCACCTGCCCGACCACAAATTACCGCTGCTAAAACAAATGCAAGTTGACTACATTAAACGCTCAAGCGGTGATTTAACGGCCGTGGCAACCCTGACCGATGACCAGATAGCAGCGATGCATAACGACGATAAAGGTGAAGTAACCGTAGCAGTTACCATTACCGACAGCGCGGGAATTGAGCCGGTGCATGCCCGGATGACCTGGGCCTGGATCCCAAAGAAACGTTAAGCAGATTCATAGCGCTTACCCTGAACATTTAACCCCAGCCCCAGTGAGCTCATATCAATTCTGTATTTTTTTACAGAGAAGTAATATTTGTTGCTTTTTTAGGAAGCCAGGAATAAATTCAGCCACAGAACAATAATATTTACTAATTCAGGGAAGTAAAATGAATCAATTTTTATTGAGCTTTAAGCTGTGCTTGCTGATGTTATCAGTTTTACTGTTAGCTGGCTGCGGCGGCGGAGGTTCTGATTCCGGCTCAACACCACCTACGGTTGCTGACACTACACCAAACACTTTTAATTTCACTGCACAAACTGATATTGCGCCGGAGGCTGTCGTCACCTCCAATAGCATAAGTATCTCCGGGATCAATGCGGCAGCTGGCATAAGCATTCAAAACGGCGAATATTCTATTGATAACGCAGCCTTCACGACAACCGCAGCTACCGTAAATAATGCAGCACAAATCAGGGTGCGTCACCAGGCTGCATCGCAATTTGCGACCAGTCGTACCACAACGCTGACTGTGGGTGGGGTTAGTGCCAGTTTTGTTAGTACTACCCGCAATCCACCCTCAACCGGCACAGATGTTCCTCCACAAGCCGCAATTGTTTTTCCCTGGGCACAATCTAAAACTTCAGCGGGCACCATTGCAGTTCGCGGTACGGCAAGCAGCACCAATGGTATCAGCACCCTTAGTGTCAATGGCGTTGCCGCGATTATTCAACCGGTAGCTGTAGCGGCATCACAAGCGTTGGTGCTTAGTGGAAATGGTCAACTTGATGATGACGACAGCGAGCAATATGAATGGACGGCAAATGTTGAGGTAGATCCATATACCAATACCGATTTGATAGTGTCAGTGGCGGATCTATCAGGTAACCAGGATGACGGCGCTGCAGCAGCGCAAACTAATACCCTACAAGCGCCCCGCTATTTTGATTTTGATGAGGGCAACAACAGGCTGATTGGTATGATGGACAACCGGGACCTGGTTGCTATTGATTTGACGGATTTAAGTTATGACGTGTTGGCAGTTGTTGATGAAGCGACTCAGTTCAGCCTTGACCCAACTTCGGGCCGGCTGCTTTACAGCAGTTTCTCCGGTAACACATTGTCTCTTTCTTCATTGGCACTTAGCAACGGTGAAGTCAGCACTGTCCAAACATATGAACCAGAACTGGCTGAGGATACTCAGGTTACCAGCGTGCTTACTCAGCTGGATCTGACCAACCAACGGGTGTATATATTATTACGGCTGATTGAAGCTGATACGACTTCTGCCACGGACAGGTTATATCAACTCAATCTGGTTGATAATAGTATTACGCTACTCTCGCAAAGCACGTTGCAAGATCAGCCGTTCTTACCGATGTTTGAAATGCTGTTGCATGGCGAACGCTTGTTTGCTACATCACAGGACGAGCAGCTAATCGAAATTAATACCACCGACGGTCAACGCACATCTTTGCTTCAGCTGAATAATATACCCATGGCTTTAGCTGGGGGGCAAACTGCAAGTCAATTGTATGTGGCCGGTTTAAATGGCATGGTCAAGGTAGATCTTAGCCTGATGGAGGCATCTATGCTATCAGCCGAAACCCCGGCATCGCAGTTTCCTACCTCTCAGATCAGCGATGCCCTTCTGCTAAACGAACAAACCCTGCTGGTGGCAGACTCCAGCTTTGAGCTGGTTATGCAAATTGACACCCTTAATGGCGAGCGTTCGGGTCTGTTAAGTTCAGGTATTGGCGCAGGACGCCCTTTGCTGTCTCCGCAATATCTTACGTTTGCGGATAACACTACTACGTTGTACGTACTGGATGATGGCCAGAACGCGGCAGAATCCTTATTTGCCGTCGATTTAACCTCTGGAGACCGGGTTCAGCATAGTGCGATTGACCGCCCCCTTAATAGCTACCCAAGTGGCTTGTTTTATTACGCCAGCAACAATGCCCTGCTGGTAGGATTCAATGATGCCATCTGGTCTGCGTCGTTGGAAGATGGCAGCCTGAGCGTGATAAGCGATGCCAGCACCGGCAATGGTCCTAATATAGGCACGTTGGAGGGAGGTGATTTAGACAGTGCTACCAGCATTTTATACATGGCTCAGTATGTTCTGGAAAATGCAATTTTGCGTATTGATGTTGCAACGGGAGACCGCAGCTTGCTGGAGTTTGACGGTAGCGCTGGCCCAGCAGCTGTTATCAGTGGCCTGAAAGATATTGCACTGGATAAAGAAAATAATCAGTTATTTTTAGCCAGTCAGGGCCAAAGTGCAATTTACCAGCTTGACCTCGGCACAATGGAAACCGTGCTTTTGACCGATCAATGCCATAATCAAAACGCGCAAAACATCCTGGACGTTAGTGTTTCTGGCATTCAGAAAATTCGTTTCGATGCCGACAACCAGCGTTTGCTGATTTTGGCCAGTCAATTAGCGAGCTACGATCTTGTGACAAAGTCGTGTCATATAATTGGCCAGAGTAATGAATATTATAATGTGCTACCGCTTGAAAACGGTACCTTTCTGAGTATTAGTCAAGGGGCGTTAAAGCACTTTGACCCAACAAGCCAGAAACAAGTAATTATTTCCAAGTAATATGTATGGCCGGCAGAACATACTGCCGGCCATCGCTTGCTAAGGCTGAGTTAACTGCCAATTACCCCACCGTCGTCTTTGGTAATTACCACTGTTGCCGAACGGGGCCGGTTACTGCCGCCATCTGGCCAATGACTGGTAAAGTCGGTAGGCGTGGAACGATCGCCGGGGTGCTGAATATTGACAAACAGGGTTTTCATATCCGGCGTGGCACTGATCCCGGTCACTTCGCAATCATGGGGCCCGACTAAAAAGCGCTTCATCTGCCGGGTGACCGGGTCGGCGACCAGCATTTGGTTGTTGCCAAAAGGACCTTCGCCTTGCTGACTGCCACTCATGTCGGTTTGGATCCAGAGTAAACCGTTTTTATCAAACCATAAGCCATCCGGACTGGCCAGATGATTGTCTGCCGTTAAGGTAAGCTCAGTGTCCGGCGTTTCGGTACCCACATCACCGGCCAGCAGGAAGATATCCCAGTCAAACGCCTGTGCCTCCTGGGTGTCACGTTCGTGCCAGCGAATAATATGGCCAGTAGCATTGGCCGCGCGCGGGTTAGCGGCATCGGTTTGCTGCTCGGTACGGGCAGTATTGTTAGTTAGGGTAAAATACACCTCACCGGTGTCAGGATGTACCGCACCCCACTCCGGCCGGTCCATCTTGGTTGCCCCGGCTACATCAGCCGCCAGCCGGGTATTTAGCAATATGTCAGCCTGATCGGCAAACTCAACACCAGCGGCAGTGGCTTTTGCCATAAAATCGCTGTTGTTAATATCCAGCGGTAACCAGTCGCCACTGCCATCGTCATTAAAACGGGCCACGTACAAAGTGCCTTCGTTCAGCAAATGGCCACCAGCGGTGTTCTGAAAATAAGGCGCTGCAGAGACAAATTTATAAATGTACTCAAAACGGGCATCGTCGCCGGAATACAGCACCAGCGGCTTACCCTCTTCTAACTTTCCAAAAATAATGCCTTCATGGCCGAAACGCCCCAGTGCCGTGCGCTTTTGTGGCACGCTATCCGGGTTAAAGGGGTCAATTTCAACTATCCAGCCAAAGGTATTGGGCTCGTTGCGGTAATCATCGCTGGCCGCCTCACCGCTGCTGCTGGCATTAAAGCGCTGATATTGTTCAGCCGCTGGTGTCGCGGTTTCCCATAAATAACGGCCGTTGCTGGCCGACACGCCATAGCGCCGGTGCTCACGTGGTGGTTCTGCATCGGTGTTAACAAAGTAGCCTGCCCAGTTTTCTTCGCAGGTTAAGTAGGTGCCCCAGGGCGTAAAGCCATTGCCACAGTTGTTCAGGGTACCGCGGGTCCGGCTGCCATCCGGGCTGTATTTCGTAACGACTTTACTGCTGCCGCGCACCGGGCCGGCCAGTTCCATTGGTGTCGCACCGGTGATTCGGCGGTTAAACGGGCTGTTGTTTACCAACTGCCAGCTACCGTCTGTTTGCTGCTGAATATGGGCCACCGATACGCCATGCGCAGCAATCTCTTTGCGCACTTGATCGGCAATACGCGGCACGGTATCAATACCGTTAGGATGAATTAACTTATGGTCGATATACTCATGGTTAAATACCAGCAAGCCTTCCGTCGAACTACTGCCGCTGTTACGGGTGTCAATCGGGAAAAAGTGCATACCGTCATGGTGCATGCCCACTTGCTGTTCCTGCTCGCTACCACTATTACTGGCATCAGTTAAATAAGCCGGATAATCTGCGGTTAGCGGCGTGCCCCAGGGCAGCAGTACACTGGCGCTGTAACCTTCAGGTACAACTACAGTATCTGCCCGGCCTGCCGCCACTGCAGCAAAGCCCAGTAACGGCGCTTCAGCTACCGGCGGCACGACCGGCGCCGGATCCGGCTCGCTGTCACTGCTACTGCAGGCGGTCAGCGAGCTGCCAATAATGGCAGCAACCGCTGCGCCAACACTGCCTTTTAAAAAGCGGCGGCGGGCCATCCGGCTTTGTACTATAGCGGCAAAGGTCGGGTTTACCGAAAAGTTGGTTTGCGGGTCGATGCCCGAGTTATCGATACTGACCTGGGTATAGCTGGTATTGTTTGTTTTGTCTGACATTATTTTTACTCCGGTCTGAAGCGGATGATTAGGCCGCACTATTAAACCGGCCGTACATGGCAAAACCGTTACAATAAAATAGCATTTTTGTGATACCTGCCTGCTGCCAGCGTATTTAGCAGCATGCTGGCCACTGGCGCAGCAAGGGCTGCCTCTGATATAGTTCAGAAAGAGTGCGTTAGCGCAGTAAATCAGGGAAATTACTTTATGCAATGGCAAGTACAGACTTTTGCCGAACTGGACACTTTAACGCTTTACTCCATGCTGCAGTTACGGGTAGACGTGTTCGTTGTAGAACAAAATTGCCCTTATCCGGAGTTGGACGATAAGGACCTGCACCCACAAACACGGCATATTATTTTAAAAAAGGGCGATAAAGTTATCGCCTATTCCAGGGTATTAGCCCCGGATGTCAGCTTCCCCGGCTTTCCGGGTATTGGCAGGGTGTGTGTATCGCAAACAGCGCGCCGGCTGGGGCTGGGCCGGGTTCTGATGGACAAAACCTTAAATGTTGCTGAACAATTCTGGCCGGATATGGACATTCATATCTCCGCCCAGTGCTATCTGCAGCAGTTTTATCAGGAATCGGGCTTTGAAAGCGCCAGTGAGCCTTATCTGGAAGACGATATTCCGCATCTGAAAATGATTAAGCGGGTGCCGCAGTAGCGATGCCGCACAATGTACGGCATCGCTGACTGAGCGGGCAAATCAGAACCGCACGTTTACACCCAGCCAGAGGTTACGGGCCTTGTCTTTATTGTTGTAATCATCAACAAAGCTGGCAGCGTAACCATTCTCACCGTTGGCATCCAACACACAGCTACTGGCCGTTTCACTGCAGGCCGTAAACGCAATATCATAGGTGGTGAAATCCCGGTCAAACAGGTTATTGATCCGGGCATTAAAGGTTACCGATTCGCTGGCCTGATATGACGCGCCCAAATGAAACACATTGTAGGCTTTATAATATAATGCCTGATCACGAGTGACATCCCATGACCGGTAGCGCCGGGTACGGTACTCCGAGGTCAGAAACACACTGAGGGCCTCGGTAGCGTCCCAGGCCAGGGTCAGGTTAGCCATATGTTTGGCACTACTGCCCAGGGGCCGGCCTTTGTTAACGCCACTTTTTTGTTCACTATCAGTGTAGGTATAGTTTGCCCGCAGCACCAGGCTGTCAGTCGCCTGCCAGCGACCGGCCAGCTCCGCGCCCTGAATAGTCACCTTATCTATGTTGACGGTTTTGCTGCTGGTGGCATAACCCAGTTCGGCATATTCACCGGTGGCGGCACATTCAATATTGGTGCCGGTGCCGCAAGGTTGCGAGGCAATTTTGTCGTCGAAATCGTTTTTAAACAGTGTGGCGTTAAAACTGTGGCCGTTCTCATGCTGCCAGTAAGCAGCAAGTTCGGTGGAGACACTGGTTTCAGCAGTTAAATCGGGATTACCAAAAAAGGGTGAAGTACCCTGGCCGCCAAAGCCAATAACACCGTTATAAAGCTGAGTCGTTTTAGGTGTTTTGTAACCGGTACTGACCCCGCCTTTAATCGTCCAGCTGGCGTTTACCGTGTACACGCTATAGAGCCGCGGGCTAAGCTGGTTACCAAAAACCTGATGGTCGTCATGCCGCAACCCGGCGGTGACAGAAAATGATGGCGTAGCATCCCAGCTATCTTCAGCAAATACCGACCACATGTTGTGCTGCTGCACTGCCCCCGGATTACCGCTTTCCATGCCAAAGACACCATCTTCCAGTTCACCGCGGATCAGCTGAGCACCCACTACTGCAATATGATGGCCGGCCAGCTCAAACGGTATATCCAGCTTGGCATCCAGCGTATACTGGTTGCTCGCCATTACCCGTTTTGCCCGCGGCAAAAATGTCGCTTCGGCTAAGTCTTTGCGATCAGCTTCACTGATATCAGCATAAACACCGGTGCCATCGTACATCGCCAGCAACAGTTCCCGCTCACTGGTGGTAAACGGTAGGGTACGGCCATGATTCTGAGTGTCAACATAAGATAACGAGACAAAGCTGTTGCCAAAGTCCCATTTCCCTTCATGGGTTAAAGACCAGGTATCGCGGCTGAATTCCTGGGTTGGGCTGTAGCCAATACGGGGGTTGGCACGCCGGGCCCACTGGCCGCCATCATCAATACAGGCCTGCTCATTCCGGCCCACGCCTCCCTGACAGTAATTAGCCACAGCCCAGACACTGTCAATATTATCTACGGTGCCGACCGGGTACTGCTTATTACCGTCATCATTAATAACCGGTGTGTTGTCGTATTGTTGGGTTGAGGTTTCTATATCAAACCAGATACTCTGATTGCTGGCCGGGGTCCAGCTTAAGCGGCCACCGAATACCTCATTTTCATTGTCAACCGTTTTACCACCACTACCAAAACCGAGTGAGCGGTTACGCACTTCACCATTCGGGTACTCGATTGGGGCATATTGCGGCGTTGATGCCATCCGGTTATAAAAACTACCCCGCAGCGCCATACCCAACACGCCCGGGATCAGCGGACCCATGACGTTAAAGTCGGTTGTTACGTCGTCACCAAAACTATCGTCCGTCTGTACGGTACGGCTATGACTGACCGATCCCATCCAGTTCGCAGTGACTTTTTTGGTGATAATATTAATAACCCCTCCCAACGCATCTGCGCCATACAGGGTGGACGCCGGGCCGCGGATAACTTCAATCCGGTCTACCGCATCCAACGGTGGAATATGGCCAAATTGGTTGCCGCCAAAGTTGTTCGGGTAAATATCGCCATGGTTGTTCTGGCGCTTACCATCAACCAGAATAAGCGTATAGTCGGAGCCCATGCCACGCATACTAATGCTGCCCTGACCGGTTTTATCCCGGGTTTCGCCGATATCGACCCCTTCCAGATCCCGCACCGCGTCCAGCAAAGTGGTATAAGGCCGTTTTGTCAGCTCTTCCTGGGTAATCACGGAAATACTGGCCGGCGCATCTACCAGTTTTTGTTCGAAACCGGACGCCGTGACCACGATAACTTCCATATTGTAATCCGGTGCAGCCGCCGTTGCTCCGGCAGGGGGTAACACAAACGCGGCCGTTATTGCAGAGACCAGGACCGAGGGACGAAATAACATTTTAACTCCTTGTGACAATAGTAAAACCATTGCTAAATGTAAGAAAGGCCGTTAATGATAATTATTCTCAACAACATGTCAACACAAATGATAACTATTATTATTTAAGGAGAGGTCCTGTTTGCCCCACTTACAAAAACGCAAGCCGAATGAGATTGATTCGTATTTTTAGCTGTGTTCTAATTGCGGCCGTTATAATTTGTCTATTGTCTAAGGGAGTTACTATGCGAACTGTTTTCCAGACTAAAGTGTCGCGCCTGTCACTGGCGGTGGCGCTGGCCACTGTCTCATTAGGTGCTGCAGCGCAGCAGCAGATTGCTAATGCAGAAAGCAACGTTGAACGCAAAAAAATAATGCCTGCGTTAGAAGTTATCCGGGTAGTTGGCACAGCTAGTCCGGTATTACTGGACCAGACCGGTACTGTTGTTGTTATTGACCGTGAGCAAATTGAACAAATTCAGCCCCTGTCTACCGAAGATATTCTGCGTCGTATACCGGGTATTAATATTAAAAGTGAAGAAGAAACGTCAATTGTTTCTAACTTCGGCATGCGTGGTTTGTCAGCCAGCGAATCGAAATCACTGATGCTGGAAGATGGTGTACCGGTTGCACCCGGTTTATTTGTCGGTAATGATCGTTACTTCAACCCGCGGATCCAGCGGGTTGAGCAGGTAGAAGTGTTAAAAGGCTCGGCCTCATTGCGTTATGGCCCATCGACCATCGGTGGCGTGGTCAACTACCAGACCAAAACACCGGACGATGGCGTCACCGTTACTGGCCGTGCCGGTTCGTTTAATATGCAGGAAGTCAACGTAGAAGCCGGTGGCAAAACAGCGTCAGGCGACGCCTTTGCCGGTATTGTTGCGACCCATGCCACCAGCGATGGCTTTATGGACAAAGATTACGAAATGACCGACGTAATGGCCAAGGCCGGGGTTATTTTCAGCAATGATCAGAAACTGGGTATTAAAGTGTCGCGCTATGAAAACGATGCAAATATTTCATACCGCGGTTTATTGTTGGCTGACTATCAGGCGGGCGCCGATTATAACCCGGCACCGGATGACTATTTCCTGACGGACCGTACTGCTTTTGATATTAACCACGAGTGGACGCTTTCCAGCCAGGCAACCCTGAAAACCCTGTTGTACTGGAGCGAGATGAGCCGCGATTACTGGCGCTACAATGTCGATACCGCCGCGTCAAACGAGGCAGGCCGCTGGGTCTATACTGATGATTTAACCGGCAACAACCGTTCATTTGACCGGGTAGGCATAGAAACCCGCCTAACGCTGGACCACAACCTGGCAGGCATGGCAGCTAACAGTGAATTTGGCCTGCGCCTGATGCAGGAAGAAGCGAATGACACTCGGATCCGGGCTGTACGCAGCGCTGATCGCACCGGTACCAACGATCGCCACCGGATAGATTACGCAGACAGTGTGGCTGCGTACGCGCAGAGCCGGATTGAACTGAGTGACCAGTTTGCCGTAACCCCAGGTTTGCGGGTTGAATCTTACGAGCAAACCCGGTTGGTGCTCACCAGCGACAATGCTACTGCCAAAACCAGCAATACCGAAGTGTTACCGGGTATTGGCGCTACCTATAACCTGAACGACTCTGCTCAGGTATATGGTGGTGTATACCGTGCATTCTCCCCCGCCTCAAACGGCGTGGCGCTGGATGGCCTGACCGACCAACAGTTAGACGGCGAACGCTCGACCAATGTTGAGCTGGGATTACGCGGCAAACAAGGCGCAGTAAGCTATGAAGTTGCCGCTTTTATGATGGATTTCAGCAATCAGGTGGTTACCGGTAACAGCGACCCGAACCTGTCACAATCTAATGGTGGTAAAACTGAACACCGCGGTATGGAGTTCTTACTAGGTTACGAGCTGGGCGCCGGTTTCAGTATCGACAGCAACGCCACCTGGGTGCCGACCTCCGAGTTTAAAAGCGGTGACAACCAGGGCAATCGGCTACCTTACGCGCCGAAAATCATCGCCAATCTGGCATTGAATTACCAGGTAGAGCAGTTAAGTGCGGCGCTGACTGCCCACCATCGTGGTGAGCAATATGGTGACCCGACCAACCTGGAGGCTATTCCAACCAATGCCGCCGGTGGTATCTGGGGCGGCCTGATGCCATCTTACACGGTGCTGGATTTAACCGCGCAGTATAACCTGGCACAAAACGTGCGGCTATTTGGTGCTGTAAAAAACCTGACCGACAAGCGGTATATTACCGGACTGCGCCAGGGTATCTACGTCGGCCCGGAACGCTCGTTTGAACTGGGCGTCAGCTACAGTTTCTAATTAGATGTTGCTACAAAAAAGCCCCTGTCATCAGGGGCTTTTTTTATTCAGCTTTGCGGCTGGCCATACAGTTGCTCGGCGCGGTTAAATAAAATCCAGCTGGTCAGAATATATTTATCATTTGATACCGGCGTGCAGCCGCGGTGGGTGTGGGTAAAGTAGGCCGGCGCTATGACCATCCTGCCGGCTTTCGGGCTGATGGCTTTATTCTGGTAGAAAAATTCGGTCTGACCGCCCTCTGCCACGTCATTTAAATAAAACATAAATAACAAAGTGCGGTGCAGTGGCTCATTGTGTGGTAACTGCGGGTACACCTCACAATGCCAGTAATTGTAATTACCTTTACCCGCCTGATATTTTTGTGCCTGAATTGGCCCTAACCGGTACAGGGTGCGCATAAAATCACCCGCTTTTGGCGCACCGAATTCAGCATAATTTTCATGGGTAATCGCCAGTGGCTGGCCAGTGTCCGGGTGGCTAACCGTTAAACCAACGGGCGCGATCAGCGCAAAGTGATATTTGGCAAAGTACTCAGCAGCAAACTTGCTGGTGGCATCGATAATCTGCTGCATCGCTGCCTGGTATTCCGGGTGCTGATTTAAATATAAATCGGTACTGATTTTTTTGCTGGTGTCGACGCCGGCGCCGGTGCGGCCAGGTACCCGATGCGGGCTGTTATCAAAAAGCCTGATTAGCTGTTGGCAAAAGTCCGGGCTTAACGCATTATCGTACACCTCTATAAAATCTGTCATGAGTATTCCTGGTTATGTTTAGCGAAGTTATTCAGCCCCGTTTTTCCGAAACCGACGCCCTGGGACATATTAATAACACCGTTTTTGCAGTGTGGTTTGAGGGGGCACGAACTGCGGTTTTCCGCATTTTTACCCCAGAACTTAATCTGCAACAATGGCCTTTGATCATCGCCCGGGTCACTATCGACTATCATGCCCAAACTCAGTATGGTGAGCCAGTAGAAATTCGGACCTTTATCAGCCGCCTCGGTGGCAGTTCGTTTGATGTGTATCAGGAAGCCTGGCAAAACGGGGTTAAATGCGCCTCTGGCACGACAGTAATGGTACAGTTTAATTATCAGCAACAACAGGCTGTGCCGTTAACTGCACAACAAAAAACCGCGTTGTCAGAGCATTTAGTCAGCCCGGCCGACCGTTAATCAGCAACCGTTGGTCGAAAGGCGCTGGCAATTATTGTCTGCAGCCGCTAGCGTGCCATTAATATTAACTAAGGTAAATCACCATGAAAATATGTTCCTCTGTTAGCCTGCTTGCCAGTGCAGCCCTGCTGGCAAGTTACGCTGTCACAGCCTATGACCGGGTTACCGGCCATGACTTTGCCAGCCGCTCAGAAGTGATAGCCCAGAATGCCATGGCCGCGACCAGCCACCCGCTGGCAACCCAGATTGCGCTCGATACCATGAAAAAGGGCGGCAATGCCATTGATGCAGCCATCGCAGCCAATGCGGCACTGGGTTTAATGGAGCCTACCGGCAATGGTATCGGCGGTGATTTATATGCCATTGTCTGGGATGCCAAAACCGGCAAACTACATGGTTTAAATGGTTCAGGCCGCTCGCCCCTCAGTTTAAGTTACGAAATGCTGGCGCACGAACTGGAAAAGCTGGGACGCCCAGATTTACCGCCGCATGGCATGCTGCCGATCAGCGTGCCTGGCGCTGTCGATGGTTGGTTTGAATTGCACAGCAAATTCGGCAAGCTGGATATGGCTGATATTCTACAACCGGCCATTAATTATGCTGAGCAGGGCTTCCCGGTTACCGAGCTTATTGCCTATTACTGGCAGCGCAGCGTGCCAATTTTAAGCCCGCAACCCGGCGATTTTAAAGGCACCTTTACCATCGATGGTAAGGCGCCAGCCAAAGGCCAGATTTTTAAAAACCCGGCGCTGGCTAACACCTACAAAGCGCTTGCCACAGAGGGCCGCGATGCCTTTTATAACGGCGATATTGCGGTACAGATTGACCGTTTTATGCGCGAAAACGGCGGCTACCTGCGTTTTGCCGACTTTGCTAACCATCGTTCCAGCTGGGTAGAGCCGGTTGGGGTTGATTATAAAGGCTACACCCTGTGGGAGCTGCCGCCCAATGGCCAGGGCGTTGCGGCACTGCAAATGCTGCAAATTCTGAAGAACTTTGATTTAAAAGCCATGGGTTTTAATACACCGCAAAGTATTCATACTCTGGTTGAGGCAAAAAAACTGGCATTTGAAGACCGCGCCAAATTTTATGCCGATCAGGACTTTCATAAAACGCCGTTGCAGGGTTTAATTTCGGAAGAATACGGGCGCGAGCGGGCCAAACTAATTGGCGAACGCGCTGCACAGCGGGTTGATGCCGGCAATCCGCACCTGTATGAAGGTGATACCATTTATCTGACCACGGCCGATAAAGACGGCAACATGGTGTCCTTAATTCAGAGCAATTACCGCGGTATGGGCTCCGGCGTGGTGGTGCCTGGCCTGGGCTTTGTATTTCAGGATCGTGGCCAGTTGTTTTCCATGGATAAAAACCACGCCAATGTTTATCAACCGGGCAAACGGCCTTTTAATACGATTATTCCGGCTTTTATCACTAAAGACGGTAAGCCGTTAGTCAGCTACGGTGTAATGGGCGGTGCCATGCAACCACAGGGGCATGTGCAAATTCTGGTGAATATGGTCGACTACGGCATGAACCTGCAGGAAGCCGGCGATGCCGCCCGCTGGCAACACCTTGGTAATACGGAACCCACTGACGGCCAGGATACTTACCTGAGCAATGGCGGTTATATTGAAGTAGAGCGTGGCGTGCCTTACAGCACGGTACGTGACCTGATGCTGAAAGGCCATCAGGTGCGCTATGGGCTGGGTGGTTATGGCGGTTATCAGGCCATTATGAAAGATCATGAAAACGACAGCTATATTGGCGCTTCCGAGTCACGTAAAGACGGTCAGGCAGCTGGTTACTGACCACGAGGGAGACATGGCTAATACCGAGCACAACATGCAAACCGGTTACGCGCTGGAAAATTTACCGGCGCCGGCTGAAGTCAGTGGCGTCACCGCAGCAAACTTTGCCGAAAAAGTAACGGACCACTACCGGCCAGTGGTGTTACGCGGTTTTGCCACACAATGGCCACTGGTGCAAACGGCCAGACATTCATTAACCGCAGCAGCAGCGTATTTAAAAGCACGCAGTAATAATCAGTCACAAAAGCTGGTAAGTCTCGCCCCTGAAACCGATGGCAGATTGTTTTATAATCACGACATTAGCGGTATGAATTTCAGCGCCAGTCAACAGCCACTTAACGCGGCAATAGATACGATGCTTGCCAACAATAGTGAGCAGAGCAATCGTTACTGTGTGCAATGCGTGCCAGTGGCAGACAATTTCAGTTCGTTATTAACTGAGCTGAGCAACCCGCTGCTAACCCCGTCACCCAAGCCGTTTATCTGGCTCGGCACCAGGGTTACTGTGCCGGCACACTTCGATGAAGCCAGCAATATCGCAGTGGTAGCGGCAGGTAAGCGGCGCTTTACCCTGTTTCCGCCGGAGCAGGTAGCCAACTTATATGTAGGTCCGCTGGATTTAACCCCGGCCGGCCAGCCTATCAGTATGGTGAATCTACAACAACCTGACTTACAGGCACATCCACTTTACGCCAATGCGTATCAGGCGGGTTTATCGGTAGAGTTAGACGCAGGTGATGCCATTTATATTCCCAGCCCCTGGTGGCACAGCGTCACCTCACTCAGTGATTTTAATGTGCTGGTGAACTACTGGTGGAGCAATGCCTATGTCGCCAGTGCTCTGCCACTGCCAATGTTGTTACACGCCATCCAGGCCTTTAACCACATGTCCTCTGGCGAACGGCAAGCCTGGCAACACATGCTACAGCACTATTTATTTAAGCCAGAACATCCGTTGGCGCATATCCCGGAAAATGCCAGAGGGGTGCAGGGCAACCTGACGCCGCAACTGGCGCAGGGGCTGCATCAGTGGCTGGCAGCGCAACTGAATCGGTAGTCTTGTTCTGGTGCAGCCTGCCCGCCAGCAGGTAGCGAATTAACGACTAATTTATCTTGCCTTTACAAAAACGGCTGATTAAAGTGCGTAATCAGGAACACAATAAACGGAGTAGTAGTAGTGGATGTCACCCCTGATTATGACAAATACAGTCTGGACGACTTATATTCTGCCGCAAATAGTATTGACCAGGAACAGTATCCTGAGCGCGCCGCGCTGATCCAGCAACATATTAGCGAGCGTGAGGCCAGACGAGCCGCTGAGCAGCAAGCACACCAGCAAGAGGTTACCCAGCAACCCGTCAAACCGACGCCTGAGCTGGTGCTTCCGGCAAATCTGGCCAAGCGCAGCCATCGTTTCTGGGGCGCCATTATTGATGGGGTATTGCAAATTCTGGTGAGCATACCATTGTTCTGGTATGTCGGACTGGCTGCATTTGCTGAACCGAGTATGGGGCTTATTATTGGTTCGGCAATCTACGGCGTGGTCGCCTATTTGCTAATGCACGGCTATTTATTACACCAGTACGGCCAGACAATAGGTAAAGCTGAGTTTGGTATGCGGATAGAACATTTAAATGGTCAGCAAGCCAGCCTTAAACACATAATGCTGATGCGCTATTTACCGATGGTGGCGATAAACTGGATCCCAGGAATTGGTGCTTTCATTGCTGGACTGCTGAATCCGCTGATGATCTTTGGCAAGCAAAAACGGTGTTTACATGACCATGTTGCCCAGACCCGGGTTTGCTATGTCAGTGCCAGGCAACAACCTGATGACGGCATGACCGCGTGATCATTAGTTAACCTTTAATAGCGGCAACATCAACATCAGCATGGTCGCTGGCCATAAAGGCCAGCGCTTTCGCTAAATCACCGGCAAACGGCTCAGTGGCAATCCGCTGTTTGCGAGCACTGATCCGCTCAGCAGCCTTTAAGTAGCGCATTACCTGTTCGCGGCTGGTTAATTGCAGGCGTGGCACCTGCAAAGTAGCACCGCTTTCGTCTTTGGCAATCATGGTAAAGTATGATGAGTTACAGTGCTTGATCAGACCGGTCTGAATATTCTGGGCATCGACCCGGATCCCTACCATCATAGAGGTATTGCCGACATAATTGACCGAAGCTTTCAGGGTTACCAACTCCCCTACTTCTATCGGGTTCAGAAAGTCAACCCGGTCGACCGACGCCGTGACGCAATAGCTGCCACTGAATTTAGAGGCACTGGCAAAGGCTATCTGATCCATTAACGACAGCAGATAGCCACCGTGAATTTTACCACTGAAATTTGAGTGCGATGGCAGCATCAGCTGCGATAAGGTGATTTCTGAACTGGCTACCGTTTTATAATTTGCCATCGCGATATCCTTTTAATTTACCTGCACTGGCTTATCCTGTACCAGTACCCAGGGCGAAATAACCACAGCCCATAACTCAGTATTATTATCAAACCACTGCTGCGCCTGCTGCTCAGTAGTGCGCTGCACAACACCTGCAGCCAGCCAATCTGCCACCTTGGCTTTGTCATCGGCACTGAAGGCATACGCGACGTCTACCAGATCGTGGCCGGAGCCGACGGTTATTACCGACCCTGCAGCATAAAATTTTTGTAGTTGCTGCCAGTTAATCCGGGCGGTTTCACTGACAATTTTTGCTTTAATCAGCTCGGGGGTTTCAGCAGCCTCAGCCAGGTGGCCATCGGGTGGCGTTATTGCGTTCATTGCAATCTCCTTCATTAACAACGGCAAGTGTAAAACAGCTACCGGCCTTACTCCAGCGATTCATCCTCAGCAGCAACCTGGGCGGCACTTAATTCATGTTTTTTCAGTAATTTATAAAAATCGGTGCGGTTGCGTCCTGCCAACTCCGCCGCCCGGGTAACATTGCCTTCAGTCATTTTCAGAACCCGCACCAAATACTGGCGCTCGAACTGGTCGCGGGCATCGGTCAGGGTCGGCCAGTAACTACTGTTTTGTGATAGTGCCTGCTCTACCAGACTCTGACCAATAACCGGACTGTGCGTTAACGCCACACATTGTTCGATAACATTGACCAGCTGGCGCACATTTCCCGGCCATTTAGCAGTCGCCAGGGTTTGCATAGCATCATCGGCGAAGCGGGTGACTTTAACATTGTGCCGCTCGGCACTTAACGCCAGCACATGGCGGGCCAGCAAGGGTATATCCTCTGGCCGTTGCTCCAGACTTGGCAATTGCAGGTTAACCACATTTAAGCGATAGTATAAATCTTCGCGAAAACTGCCCTCGGTCATCGCCTGTTGTAAATCACGATGCGTGGCCGATAACACCCTGACATTAATCGGCACACTTTTGCTGCTGCCCACCGGCCGGATTTGCCGCTCTTGCAACGCGCGTAACAGCTTAACCTGCAACGCAACCGGCATATCGCCAATTTCATCCAGAAACAGGGTACCGCCATCAGCTTCGCGAAATAAGCCGCCATGCTCCGACACTGCACCGGTGAACGCACCCTTGCTGTGGCCGAATAATTCCGATTCCAGCAAGTGCTCTGGCAGGGCACCACAGTTTATTGCCACAAAATGCTGTTTGGCACGGGGGCTGGCTTTATGAATAGCGTTGGCCAGCAGTTCTTTACCGGTGCCGCTTGCCCCGGTAATTAACACACTGACATCGCGCTGGGCTACCCGGTAAGCCTGTTCCAGTAGTGCCGCCATCAGCGGGCTGCGACTGACGATCTCTTCACGCCAGTCTGCCTGTTCAGGTACTGACTGATGCACCGCCTGCTTTAAAATATCCCGCAGTTCAGCGTTATTCAGTGGCTTGGTTAAAAAGCCAAACACGCCGCGCTGGGTAGCGGCCACCGCTTCCGGAATAGAGCCATGGGCCGTCATCAGCACCACCGGCAGGCCCTGATAGCGTTTAGCAATTTCATCAAACAAGCTCATACCATCCAGGCCTGGCATCCGCAAATCACTTAACACCACATCAAAGCTCTGTTTATTTAAAATCGTCAGCGCGGTTTCGGCACAATCGGCACTGACCACCTGATACCCCTCACCCTCCAGCCGCAACGTTAACAGCCGCAATAAGCTTGGGTCGTCATCGACTAACAGTAAACGCGGTTTAGGGTCGGCCATTGTTACCCTCATTGATACTTTGGTTAAGTTGGGCTTCTATCTGAGTTAATGCATCAATTTTTTTCTGCAGATCTTTATTGGTTTTTTGTAGCCGCTCAATATTGTCATGCTGCTGGGCATTCAGCCGGGTCAGGGCGCTGACCGCCGACTCCGTCTCGAGTAATTTCTGGTTAAAAGTTAAATCCCAGCTGATAAGCGCAGCCAGCCCCGGCGGCAATGCGGCAATTTGTTCGGCCAGCTGCATTTGTACCCGCAGTCGGGTTAAATAAGGGGTGTCAGGGTGTAACTGCAGAATAATCCGCTGCAGCATTTGCACCGGATCGGGGTCAGACAGGTCACTCAGTGATTCACGCCACAGCGCGCGGTTGTTTAATAAACTGGCCCGGTAATTGACCCAGGCTTGTAAAGTAGCCGGATCATCACTGAGGCTTAACGCTACTTCAGTGCTGGCCACGCTGTCTTGCGGCAGGGTTTGTGGCTCTGTAGACTCCGGCTCTGCCGTCGGCTCCTGTTCAGGCGGCGGCTGGTTTAACAGCTGGCAGCCGGACAGCGTTACCAGCAGCAATATCAGCGTAATTCTCATGTTATTTTTCCTCTAGCAGCGGTAAACGTACTCTGATACACACATCAGCGTATACCACATCAACAATATCAGCGTGGCCACCCAGTAGCCGGGCACAGTCTGCGACAATAGATAGCCCCAGGCCCGATCCCTGCACCGCATCAAACCTTGGGGTGGTACCGCGCTGAAAGGGTTCAAATAATTTTTCGCGCAGCGCCGTAGGTATCGGCGCACCATTGTTTGCCACTTCCAGCACCAGCATATCGTCCTTTTTATACAATTTTACCCACACCGGGCTACTTTCAGCGCCGTACGCCTGGGCATTGTTGATCAGGTTATCGAGAATACGCCGGAACAAGGTTTCGTCGGTATAAATATTGGTAAGCTGACAGTCCAGCTTAATTTGCTGCTGGCGTTGCTGCAGCGACAGCGCATGGTCGGCAAAACAGGCTTGTAGCAACTGCTGCGGTACCTGACGACTGAGCTCTGGTTTGGCTTGTTGTAATAGCCGGTTGTAATCCAGCAGCTGCTCAGTAAGCTGGCTTAAGCGGTCAGCACTGCCATTGAGCAGCATTACCACTTCCAGTTGTTGCGGGTTCAGTGGCCCCAGCAGTTGTTCAGTTAATAAGGCACAGCCTTCGCGAATGCTGGATAACGGGGTTTTCAACTCATGTGAGGCATGGCGCAGTAAAATCAGCCGCAGTGCTTCTAATTGCTGCAGACGCGAACTTAACCAGCGCAGTTGTTCACCCAATTCTGACAGCTCCCGCGGACCTTCCAGTTTACCGTCCGGAAAATGTTGCTGTTGGCCTATCGCCCTGATCATTTTATCCAGTTTTTGTACCGGTGCTGCCACCCTGCCCGATGCCCACAGCACCAGCAATAAGGTCAGAAATACCAACGCCACGGTTTGCCAGGCCTGGCGCTGCTGCGCGTCCTGTACCAGTTGCTGCTGGTTTTGTAATCGCTGTTCCAGTAAATCCCAGATTTGCTGGCTGATCCGCTGCTGGCGCAGCCTTATTTGCTGTAATAACTGTTCCAGTGGCGTGCCACTCAGCTGGCTGTACTGTGCAGCGAGTTGCTGTAAATCAGCCTGCTGCTGCAAGCAGTCAACCAGCTCGGGTAAATCGTGGCATAACTGGCTAAGGCTGGCTTGCTGATTGCTGATGTGGCTTTGCGCTACCCTGGCCAGCGCCTCCGTTTTTACCACGGCATACTGACGCACAGCCCGCTCAATATCTACCACCAGGTTTTGCATATTCTCGGCCCGGCGCACACTGATCACGGCACTTTCGGCCTCACTGGTTGCAAAGCGGCTTAAACCCGACAGAGCTTTATGGCTTTGCCACATCAATACCCCGACCGGGATCATCGCCAGCAAAAAGCTCAGAATAACCAGTTGTCGCAACGAAGCAGTTCGCAAAGGAAAGCGCATAGGCAGTTAAATTCAGAGAAAGTTAGCGTTAGCATAACCTGTTTAACTAAAAAAAACAGGCCAGTAAGGAGGGCTGGCCTGAACAAGCATTCAGCAAGGAGCTGAACTCATGGGAATAAATTTGGCTTACTGCGCCTTGCGGGCATAAGCTGGCATATAGCTGACAGCCGCCGGGTGAGCGCCGGTGTTAGTGCGGATAACAGCAGCTTGCTGTTGCTCCCAGGCCTGGACACTGGGGTTATTTAAATCGACCCGACGCAACATTGTTACCACTAACATCATATTGGCAACCAGGAACATCGTGATAAACACTAAGAATAAATCCATAACACACCTCCGGTAATTACCTTAGGTGTATCAAGTGTTATGCCAACTTTAAAATATCCAATAAATTCAGTTTATTACAGCATATTTCCTGCTAAAGCCCGCCGTAATTTGTTAATAGTGTCTGCATTCAGAGACACTATTAACCGTCTGAAATGCTAGTTGTTATAAATCAACAAGTTAAACTGTATGCATTTTGCGACACAAAAAATAAGCTTTTGTTTTAACTAAATAAAACCATATTGCTTAGCAACCCGGTCAAAATAATCCAGACAATTTTTGGCGTACTGACGTTTCTCAACATAGCTGCCCGGAAAGAAGCTCTTTTTAAAACCATAGGCCACCATGTCTTTTAAGCGTTTTAGCGGGATATCAAAGTTATCCAGCGCCAGTTGATATTCGTTGCATACTGTCGTGTTAGACACCAGACGGTTGTCGGTGCAAATCACTGTCGCCATCCGGTTGTCCAACATAGCCTTAAACTGATGCTGACGAATATCAGTCAGTTGCGGGTTGGTTTGCAGGTTACTGGTCAGGCATACTTCAATGGCGATGCGCTTATCGGCAATATAACTGGCCAGGTTGCGGATATAGGCCGCTTTATCACAAATATCGGCACTATGGATCATCTCTGGAATAAACATCGAATACCCATGACCAATCCGGTCGGCATAGCATTCGGTAATAGCTTCAAACACGCTTTCAGCACCATAAGCCTCACCCGCATGCAAAGTCTTTAGCATAAAATGCTGATGCGCATATTCGTAGACTTCTTTGAATTTACTGGCAGGGTAGCCCGATTCCTGACCGGCTAAATCCAGGCCGACTATTGGCATACCACTTTCATCACGCAGCCTAACACTGGCCCGCACCAGCTCCATCCCAGCCAGTTTAATCACGTCCATCGGTGCAAAATCACGCATCAGCTGAAATAAATTGGTGTAGTACGGCGAAAAGCCCTTATCGCCAAACATCCGCATCGCGCAATTAATAATGCCATAACCAAAAGGCGGCTTATCACCGCTTAGCACTGTCTCGCTGCGGTTATACTCGTTCTGCGCTCGCTTTAAACCGTTATTTACGGCATGCATGATCTGGTCAAAATCGATGCCGCGGCTTAAATCGATTAGTAACTGAGGGGCAAAGCGAACCTCTATATAGTTAACGCCTTCAGCCTGGTTATCAATGGCCAGCTCATAAGCTGCCCGCTCCAGGTTTTCCGGGTCGCGCAATACGGCGCAGGTGTATTGAAAACAGTGTAAATATTCGCCCAGATTCTGGTATTTATCTTTAAATACCCGCTGTTTTAAGCCGTCAACGCTTTGCGAAGGCAACTTAGTGCCAGTACGCTTTGCCATTTCAATCAGGCTGTCCAGCCGCAGGCTGCCGTCTAAGTGCAGATGCAAATCAGACTTGGGCATGGCTTTAATAAATTCAGCAGAATAACGTGGCATAGCAGCTCCTTTTTTTGTCTGCATATAGTGTATCGCAGTTTACTGCCCTTGTTTTACTGATGTTGGCAAGGACTGCTTCGAAATGTGCTGCTAAATCACTGCCAGACATAAATTTAAATAGCGTTGGCACTCGCTTTTTTGCAGCGACCGCGTATACCTAATACATAGTCCTTCAGAGTAAGACCGTTATGCAAAATAATGCGACGTTAACGATTGAACAAAGCAGGCTGGAGGCATTACAGCAACTCGGCCTGCTTAACACCCCCCCAGAGGAACGGTTTGACCGGATAACCCGGCTGGCCAAAGCGTTATTCAATACTGACATAGTATTGCTAACCCTGCTGGATGAAAAAACCCAGTTTTTTAAATCACGTTTAGGTACCAGCCTGGAAGGCACGCCCCGTGATATCTCGTTTTGCACCCATGCCATTATGGAAGAGAAGTTGCTGGTGATCCCTGATGCACTGCAAGATCCGCGCTTTGCAGACAATCCGTTAGTCACCAAAGAACCGTTTATCCGCTTTTATGCCGGCGCGGTTATTCGTACCTATACCGGTATGGCGCTGGGTACCTTATGTTTAATTGACAGTAAACCGAGGCATTTCAGTGCCGATGAGCAAGAATTGTTGCTGGATTTAGCTAAAGGTGCGGAGAACGAATTTCAGCTGCATTATCTGAAAACCTTACAAGCAGAAAACCGGCGGTTGGCCTGGATAGCAGAGCAAACTGCCAACGGTGTGTTGTACACCGACACGACTAATCAGATAGTCTGGTGCAACAGCGGTTTTAGTAAACTCTGTGGTTACAGCCTGGCTGAGCTGGTCGGGAAAACCCCGGCCGAACTGTTTTTAGGCCCCGATACTAATCCGGTTACCATTCGAAAACTGCACCAGCAAGTGCAACAGCGAAAACCCGCCAAAGCTGACATTCTGTATTACAGCAAGCACGGCAAACCCTATTGGGTGCATGTCTATGCTGAGCCTTTATTCGACGAACAGCAGCAATATCAGGGTTATATTTCAATGCAAACGGATATTACCGAGCGGGTAGGCAAATTAGTCGAAATGGAGCGGCTGGCTCATTTAGACCCGCTAACCGGTTTGCCAAACCGCCGTTACTTTGAAACACACTTTGCCCAAAGCCTTGACCGCTTAGCATGCAACCCCGCCAGCCCTGATATGCTGGCGTTATTTATTATTGATTTAGATGGTTTTAAAGCCGTTAACGATAATCATGGTCATGCTGCCGGCGATCAGGTGCTAACGGATTTAGCTCAACGCTTAAAAAACACCATCCGCGATGCGGAGCTGCTGGCCCGGTTAGGTGGTGACGAGTTTGCACTGTTAGCTGATGTGCAGCATGCCGATGACGTAAGCGCCATTGCACAGCGGATTTATCAGGTAACAGAGCAACCGCAGAGCCTGCCTTCGCAGCCAGGTGATAAGGCACAAATCACGGTAAAACTGGATATGAGCATTGGTATTGCCTTGGCGCCACTTCACAGTATGTCGCAGGCGCAGTTATTTGAGCTGGCCGATCAGGCGATGTATCGGGCGAAAGCCGCCGACCTGCCATTTCTGATTTATACAGCTGGTGACGACTAACTACCGTCAGCCGTTCTATCGCGATTAAAAAAACTTTTGGCCTGGTTTAAATCGTTCAGATGCTGTTTATTGGCCGTTAGAGCACGCCAATCGGCTGGCGACAGCAACTGAAAAGCACGATATTGTGGTTGTTGCTCGCTAAAGCGGGTCTTTACCATGCCAACATCGGTAAATTTTGCCTCGCCATCACTTATCATTAGTGCACTGCTGGTTTGCTCTGCCTCTACCGCCATTAACCGGCCATCGTACAATGCCGTTGGCTTCGCTACCGGGGTATGGCCAATAACCAGTGCATTTACGTTGAAGTGGGCCAACACCTGCTGCAGGTGCGCCTCTTGCCAATCGCCACCGGATACCCCGTCATTGCTTTCTGCAAGAAGTGCCCGGAACTGGCTTAACCCCTTGCTACCGTAAAATAACGCATAGTCAGCCTCGGTCACCTGCTCATTGGTTTGCTTTAAGGTGGTATGGTATCGCTCATTAAGTTGCGTTACCGTCAAACCGCTGGCTAGTACCTGCGGGCTGATACCACCGTGGGTAAACAAATAATTTCCCATCCTGGCAATAATCGGTTGCTGCCGCAGCCAGCCACCCAACACGGTATTGACGGCGAAACTTTGCTCATAAGGCATAAGTTGCTCAATTGCCCAGAAATGCTCAGTCTCCACACGGTCAACCAGGCCGCGCATGACATATTGCTCATGATTGCCGTGCAACAACAGTAACTGGCCACCCTGCTGCTGAGCTTGCTGCGCCAACTGATATAAACGCCATAATAAATCGTATACCTGACGCCCCCTGTCGACGGCATCACCCAGGACAATGAGCTGGCCGTTGCCAAACTGCCAGTCTCCATTGGCATCGGTTACACCGCTGCTACGGGCCCAATGCTCAAAAAATGCGATGTTGCCTTCCAGATCACTAATCACGGCAACTGCTGCCGGCGTCGCTATTTCAGCATTGATACTAAGTGGCGAACCGGCCAGCTGGTAATGATATTGCCGTCCCTGACAATCCAGCTGCACATTGGCGGCAGCGAGCGTTAGCTCCTGCGTAATACGTTTATCCTGACACCAGGCTGTTAACTGCAGTGTCAACGCATTTTTAACGATAACCGGGCCCTGTAAGCCTGAAATTGCTGGCTCACTCGCCTGCACACTGCCAGCTGCGTTCCACTTTATTTCGCCCACGACTATTGGCAAATATACCTTGCTGTAAACACCACCCTTGGTTAATTCAACGGTGGCATTTGCCAGTATTGCTAATAAAGCCGCCAACAACACCAGTAACGTAGCCACTAATACTTTTAGTAGTGTTTTCATTAACCCTGCTTTTAGATACAAAAAATAAACAATTAGGTTTTATATATTGAAGCAACCGTAAAAGCAATGTCTTTCGCTCTAAGCTATTGCTTTTTAATATTATCTGACTTAAAACAGTTAACACTTATTCCTGCTAAGGGACCTACATGAGAATATTATTTCTACTGCCCGCGCTAACGACGTTGCTCGTTTCTGCAACATTATCCGCCAATACCACGGCGTTTAGCCAAAGCCGGGTACTGAGTTCTGCAACCTATTATCATATATTAAGCCCACGGCAGCGGGTAACAGTGGAAAACCAGTTGACTAATCAGCGGCTGGAGCAATTGCTGCCACAGCTGATGGCCGAATCAGAGCTGGATATGTGGCTGGTGATTAATCGTGAGTATGCTGAAGATCCGGTGTATTTTACCCTGGTGCCCCAACCCACTTTTGCTGCGCGGCGTACCACAATGTTGTTGTTCAGCCGCAATGCCGATGGCAGCATTGATAAGTTATCCGTTAACCGCTATCCGCTTGGTGATCCCTATGAATCAGCCTGGGCCGGCGGCAATTTAGCCGAGCAGTGGCAGGCACTGGCCGCTGAAATTGTCAAACGTCAGCCGAAGACAATTGGCATTAACACCTCTGAACACTGGCCGGTGGCTGACGGCTTAACCTCTGGCCTGCACCAACAGTTGTTAAAAGCATTACCCGCGGAATATCACAGCAGGTTGGTATCGGCCGAGCAATTAGTGGTGCGCTGGCTAGAGCAACGCACAGAGGCAGAGCTTGAGCTATACCCGCAGATTGTCAGCCTGGCCCGTTCAGTTATTGCTGAAGCATTCAGTAATAAAGTGATCACCCCTGGCGTGACCACGACCGATGATGTTGCCTGGTATATTCGTGAGCGCTTTGCCCAGCTGGATTTACCGGTCTGGTTTATGCCCTACGTTAACCTGCAACGTCAGGACCTGGCCTGCGAAGCCGATAATCCGTTCTGTGGTACTTCGGGCGTGATCCAGCGCGGTGATGTGCTGCACACCGATGTTGGCATTTGTTATCTTACCCTCTGCACCGACACCCAGGAAATGGCGTACGTACTGCATAATACGGAAACCGACGCCCCCGCGGGTTTAAAGGCGGCTCTGGCCACCGGCAACCGCTGGCAGGATATGTTAACCGCCGAATTTAAAAGCGGTCGTAGCGGTAATGCGATTCTGGCGGCCACCCGCAAAGCGGCCGCAAATGCTGGCATCAACAGCAGTACTTACACCCACGCTATCGGCTTTGTTGGCCATGCACCAGGGCCTACTATTGGTATGTGGGATAATCAGGGCGATACACCAGTACAAGGCGACTGGCCACTATATGCCAATACGGCCTACGCTATCGAAGGCAATATTAAGCAGGCGGTGCCAGAGTGGAACCAGCTGGTACAGATAAAGCTGGAACAAAGTGCCTATTTCGATGGCAAACAGGTCATTTATCTGGCGGGCCGGCAAACGCAGTGGCATCTTGTCAGGTAACTTAAGCGACTATGGCCGGCAGCTGCCGGTCGTTATCTGTTTGCAAAGACCAGCTTATTCAGCTACGCTTCTGAAGCTGTGCATTGTTAATTTTCAACAAGTTATAGCTTATCCAAAACGAAGTTTGTCCGTTAAACAACAAATTCAAGGATGTATCCATGATAAATAAATTGTTCAAAATCAGCTTCGCCAGTGCGATTGCCCTCGTTGGCACGTTATTCTTCGGTATGAGTCAGGCAACAGCAGGCGTTTATAGCTCTGATCAGGTGATTGCCGACCAGCAGCACCATTATAATAAACAGCAGGTACTGGCTTTTGTCGATAGTGCAGAGGTACAAAGTAAACTGATTGAACTGGGTGTCAGCCCGGCTGATGCCAAACTGCGTATCGCCAGTATGACCAATGCCGAGCTGGAAGCCTTTAACAACCAGCTAAATGAGATGCCTGCAGGTGGCGTGGTTGGCACCATAGTAACCGTACTGGTCGTAGTGGCAGTACTCGATTTGATGGGTATTACCAACGTTTATCCGTTTATCCGCCCTATCGGCGGCTGATAGTTCTTTATGCAAAAACTGATTCAGACCAGCCTGTTGGCTGGTCTGTTGCTTCTGCTAACACTTGGGCTGACAGCCTGTCAGACCCCGCCACAAACCCGGCTGTTACTGGCAGAACCTCCTGCTATAGCCCGCACTCATACTATTGGCCAGGTGCCCTTTTATCCACAGCAGGAGTATTTCTGCGGTCCCACTACGTTATCAGAAGTCGCGGGGTATTACGGCGTCAGCAAAAGCCCGGATGAGATAGCGCCCGCTACCTTTACCCCAGGCCTTGAAGGCACACTGCAAATAGAAATGACTGCAGCTACCCGGCAACTTGGTATGGTAGCCTATGCACAGCGCGCAACGATGAGCCAATTATTGAGCCTGATAGCCGATAATATTCCGGTTATTGTGCTGCAAAACAATTCAATCGCCTGGTTACCACAGTGGCATTATGCAGTGGTTATTGGTTATGACATTAATAGCAAAGAGGTGATTTTACATACCGGCGTTACAGAAGCACACCGCCTTAATTTTTCAACGTTCGAGCGCACCTGGCGCCGCGCTAATTACTGGATGCTGGCGATGTTGCCCCCCGATAAAACCAGTGCGCAACTGGACCCTTTTGTCTATACCAAAGCCTGTCAGGATTTAATTGACACCCGGCAAACCAACGCCGGTATTGCCGCGCTGATCAACGCAACTAAACAATGGCCAGACTACTGGCTGCCGTACTTTTACTGGGCAATCATTATTTTGAAGCCGAGCCGAAAAAAGCCGCCGGTTGGTTTGAACAAGGCCTGGACGCAGCCCGGCAACAGGTGGCTTATCTTAACAATTATGCGGTATTGCTTAGCGAGCTTGGCTGTCACAACAAGGCGACAGCTTTAATTGAGCAAGCGCTGCAACTGGCACCGGACGACAAGATGCTACTGGATAGCCAACAGCAAATTAATTCAGCGCGACAGGCGGCTGCAGAAACTTCTGATTGTCAGCTCGGGCATACCCACTAATTAATGCTAATCGCCCCCTGACTAAAACCGGCTTTTTTTAACCATCCTGCCCACTTCCAGAGCAGCGTTTTTTTTGTCGCCGGGAATCATTATCCCGGGGCATCTTTTTATTAAATTATTCCCGCACCGGCACTGCTTCCAGCAGGCTGATGATATTTTGGTTTTTACCCAGCCGGGCCAAATCAAGCAGGTAGCCCTTTTCCAGTGGCTGCATGGTTTGGTTGGCCAGTAACGCTTTTAGCCGTGCCTCTTCACCGTTTGCTACCGCAGTTTTCAAAGCGGAATAGTGGGCGATACTGTGGTTATTTTGATCAGCTTGTGCAGATGTCATTAGTGTTGCTCCGTGGCTGGTGTATCAATCTCTGGTTGCTGCCCGCGTTACAGTATGGCAGCACGCGTTTCATACCCCATTTCTGCTTAGCGCCCTGGCTGGCGAACCAGATGCTCTTGCAGCATTTGGCGTTAAGTTTGGCCATTAGTTGCATTAGTTTTTGAGCTGACTCTGTCTGCTTTCTTTGTGCTTGTGGATCTGCAGACTGCGTAAACAAACCGGGGTGCTTCGTAAAAAAGCTTGATCCAGATCAATGTTCGGCCGTATCATAGTTTCAGAAATTTCTGAAAGTTCAGTAAGGGCTATTTATGCAAATGACACCCATGATCGAGTCTTTTGTTTGTCACTTCGGGGAGATGGGCAGCCGCTGGGGTTTTAACCGCACTGTTGGCCAGATTTACGCCTTGCTGGTGGTCAGTGAGCAGCCAATTTGTGCCAACGACATTGCCGAATTACTGGGTATTTCCCGGGGTAATGTCAGCATGGGCTTAAAAGAACTGGGTAGCTGGCAGTTGGTGCAGGTGCAACATAAAGCGGGCGATCGTAAAGAGTATTATTTTTGCCGTGGCAGTATCTGGGATATGGCCAACAAAGTATTTGAAGAGCGGCGCAAGCGTGAAATGGACCCGACCCTGTCATTGCTGCGTGACATTATGATGGACGAAGCCGCTAACAATGATGAAGCCTATGCCCAAAAACGGATTACTGAAATTCATGACCTGCTGGAAAACATTACCGAATGGACTCAGAGCCTGCAGTCGCTGTCACCGGAAAAGCTCAATACCCTGATGAAGCTGGGCTCCGGCGTGGGTAAGGTGCTGGAATTTACCGATAAATTCCGGCCGAAAAAAGACGCCTAGGGCGTGTTGATACAGAGGTGGTTATGTTAGATACCTTAATTTTGTCCCGCATTCAGTTTGCGGCAAACATCAGTTTTCATATTCTGTTTCCGACTATTACTATTGCCCTCGGCTGGTTGTTATTCTATTTCAAAGTACGCTTTGATCTGTCGCAGCACCCGGTATGGATGCGCGCTTATCGTTTCTGGGTAAAAGTATTTGCCCTGACCTTTGCCCTGGGGGTGGTCAGCGGCATTACCATGTCATTTCAGTTTGGTACCAATTGGCCGGGTTTTATGGAAAGCATCGGCAATATTGCCGGGCCGTTGTTAGCTTATGAAATTCTCACCGCGTTCTTTTTAGAAGCCACCATGCTCGGCATTATGTTGTTCGGCTTTCACAAAGTGCCGCGCTGGGCCCATACGCTGGCTACTTTTCTGGTGGCGCTGGGTACCACCTTCTCTGCATTCTGGATTTTAGTATTAAACTCCTGGATGCAAACGCCGGCCGGTTTCGAAATGATAGATGGCGTTGCCCATGCTACCGACTGGCTGGCCATCATTTTTAACCCGTCATTTCCGTATCGCTTCACCCATATGCTGCTGGCATCGGGCCTGACCGTCTGTTTTCTGGTGGCCGGCATTTCGGCTTATCGCATCTTAAAAGGTGATAACAAGAAAGCCCCGAAACTGACCCTGAAAACAGCCCTGCTAAGCGCGGCTATTCTGGCGCCAACTCAGGTGCTGGTCGGTGATTTTCACGGCTTAAACACCCTGGAGCATCAGCCGCAGAAAATAGCGGCAATGGAAGGGATCTGGCACACCGAGCGCGGTGCGCCACTGGTGTTATTTGCCATACCAGACCAGGAAACCCAACAAAACCGTTTTGCCATTGAAGTCCCTAAGCTGGCCAGCCTGATCTTAACCCATGACGCTGATGGCGAACTGCAAGGCTTAAACGAGTTTGCCGGCGAGCATCCACCAGTGGCGCCGGTGTTCTTCAGCTTTCGGATAATGGTTGGTATCGGCATGCTAATGCTACTGATGGCCTGGTGGAGCAGTTATCACTTGCTGCGCAAAAAAGCACTGTCGCCGCTGCAGCTGAAAATTCTGATTGGCATGACCTTCTCCGGCTGGATCGCTACGCTGGCCGGCTGGTACGTCACCGAGATTGGCCGCCAGCCTTACTTAGTGTATGGCGTACTGAAAACCCGCGATGCCGTAACCACCGTGCCGGGTGAGCATGTCGCCATGACACTGGCCATGTATCTGGTGTTATATCTGGTGCTACTGCTGGCTTATATTAAAACCCTGTTCTGGCTGGCCAACCGCGCGGTTGAAGTGGAAGAATACGATTTAACCCGCCCTGGCCTGGCAGAAAGCCGCAGCGAACCGCTGCCAGAGAGTGCACCTAAACCCCGCACAGGAGCCGCATTATGAGTTGGCTAACCGCAGACAACCTGGCATTGATTTTCAGTGGCCTGACCGCCCTGTCTATCCTGCTATATGCCATTTTAGATGGCTACGATTTGGGCGTGGGCATTACCCTGCCAATGGCCAACGAACCCTGGCGCGACACCGCCATTGCTTCAATTGGCCCGTTCTGGGATGCCAATGAAACCTGGCTGGTACTGGCCGTTGGCCTGCTGCTGGTCGCCTTTCCGGCAGCACATAGCGCCATTTTACATGCTTTATACCTGCCGGCTGCCTTGTTATTACTGGGGTTAATTCTGCGCGGCGTGGCTTTTGATTTCCGGGCCAAAGTTAAAAATAACCGCAAAACCCGTTGGGATTACACTTTTAAAGCCGGCTCAGTGCTGGCCACCTTCAGTCAGGGTTTTATGCTGGGTATTTATGTGATGGGCCTTGAATACACCACCGGCAGTGTTATTTTTGCCTGCTTTAGCGGCCTGTGTGTTACCGCCGCCTTTGCCATGATTGGCAATGCCTGGCTCATTGGCAAAACCAGTGGCGATTTGCAATTACATGCTATTAAGCATTGTAAAATAGCCGGCGTGCTTACCCTGGCCGGTATTCTGGCGGTCAGCGCCATTAACCCGCTGGTCAATGCCAATGCGCTACAGGTATGGACCGAGCCCCCGCTGGCTTTTGTCTTTGCCGCAATCCCCCTGCTGTGCTTTGCTATGTTTGTTATCGGCTACTTAGTGCTGAAACGCTTGCCGCTGCCGGGCGACGCCGGTGCCTGGCTGCCTTTTGTTATTTGCAATATTATCTTTATCTGCAGTTTTCTGGGCCTGGCATTAAGTTTCTATCCGTTTGTAGTACCAAACCAGCTTACCCTGTATGACGCCGCCAGCTCCAGAGAGTCGCTGCTAATCATCTTCTTTGGCGCTGTAGTGGTTATCCCGGTGATCATTGGTTACACCGCCCTGGCCTACTATGCGTTCCGGGGTAAAGCAGATGGTCTGAAGTACTACTAGCAAATAAGTAGCAGTAGGGGCATTGTAGCTAAGGTAACTATTTTCTGCGGTAAGTAAAAGTTACCTGTCTTCGGTAGCGATGATGAAGTAACCAAGGGAAAAGTGGAGGAATAAACTAAATGGTGCCCGGGGCCGGACTTGAACCGGCACGCCCTTTCGAGCGAGGGATTTTAAATCCCTTGTGTCTACCGATTTCACCACCCGGGCAGAGTTGCGTTGCACTGAAAAGTGCTGGCAGAACGGCGCGCATAATAATGAACGCCGGCTGCTTATGCAAGTACTTTATTTACCAGTCCATTGATGACGGAATACGTGGTGAGGACAGCAGCTTGATAAACCGCGCCCAGCGCTCGTCCTGATCATCAGTTTGCTCAATGTACTGTTTTACCAGCTCTTTGCCCCAGTTGTAGTTAATAACATAGGCACCGTAGCTGTCAAAAAACCGCAGCCGCTGCCGCGCTTCCGCTTCGCTGTTCAGGCTGTATTGCTGCAGCAGCGTAACAGCTTGCTCGCCATCAATGTCACCATTTAAGTACTGGCGGGCTATTTCATTACCGACATAACTTAAGCGTGCCATTAACTTTAAGAACGCTGCATAATCATCGGCGGTAGCCGGGTCTAAACCAGCCAGCGGATACAGGACCTCACGTTCGAACTCCAGCTTTTGCTCGCCGGGAAAGGCCAGGTCGATACCATAATTGGCCGTGCCTTCAGCAATCAGTGATTGCGGGCTGTATAACGGATACACACTGAATTCCTGCCAACCGAATTCATTCACCAGCTTTTGTTCCAGTAATGCATTGTACGTGTGGTGACCCGGGTAACCTTCATGACAACCTAAATCGACGGCGCGGGAAATATCAATTGGTCGCTCGCTGTTAATCTGAATTAAGCTGTAGGCGCTCCCTTTGTACCAGTTGTAGCCACTCCAGGGTTTATCCTGCACGTATTCCAGGCTGAAATCCTCATTGTCCGGCAAGCTGATATAAGCAGCGGTGCGGGCTTTACACTCACTGATTGCCCGCTGAAACACCTCGTCCAGCTTATCGGCCGGGATCACAAAGTTCTTGCGGTAGGCTTCTACCCGCTCTGACAAACTGCCATCACCTGGCACCAGCTCATCAATACCGGCCAGCACCTCATCAAAATCAGTCAGGCTGTAATTGGGCGGTGTGGTGTCATACAAGGCCTGCGCCTGAGCTTCAAAGTTAGCTTTTTTGCCATTGCTCAGGCTGTCAGCATGAAAGGCCAGCGCCTGCAGCTGTTTATCCAGGTAATGCAGCCGCAGTTTGAACATATCGTCTTCCGACGTAGGCTGGGTATCAATTTTTTCAAGCAAGGTTTTTGCTTCAGCCGCAATTTCAGCGGCACTAAGACCGCGGGCGACCGCCTCATCGCGTAATTGTTGCGGGCCATAATAGGCATCAACATAGCTGCTATCATGCTCGCCCAGTGCCAGCACCAGTTGCATATACTCGCGGGCAATGTTGTCCGGCTCAACCGTGGCCGCTACCGGCGGTTCGGGCGCTTTGCCACAAGCCGTGGTCAATGCCAGGCTGGCGGTCAGTAACAACGGATTAAACAGAGAATATCGCATAGTCAGCTTCCTTGGTTTGCTTTTATTTTAATGAGTTAGAACACTGTTATCTACTTAAGCCTAGCGCTTCGCCTGCCATGCAGCAACTTTTTCACTCTTTTGGACGTCTATACTGTTGCAGTTAAAAAATAACCATGTTATTACTAATAGCGTTTAGCAGTATAAATTAAGAATAAGAGTAATTAATGAATTTACAACGTTGTGTTTCTACAAACAGCCTCCTCGTGCTCCTCAGCGGCGCGCGGGGTGTGGTTTATTGGTAGAAACGTAACGAACCGATAACAAAAAACCCCGTGCCACTGGCCGGGGTTTTTTGTATTTCAGCCCCCGCCACACGTTGCCACCGACACCGATTAACGGAACAGGAAACACAAGATGAGCGGCGATAATAAAATCTGGATCTTTGACACCACCTTGCGCGACGGCGAGCAGGCCTTACGGGCCAGTTTAAGCCAGAAGCAAAAATTCAGCTGGCCCATGCGATAGCGCGCTTAAAAGTAGATGTGATGGAAGTGGGTTTTCCGGTATCCAGCCCGGGCGACTTTGACTCGGTGCAGCGCATCGCCCGTGAAGTAAAGGGCCCAATCATTTGCGGCCTGGCCCGCGCGGTCACGGCCGATATTGAAGCCTGCGGTGCAGCGTTAAAAGACGCCGAACAGCGCCGTATTCATACCTTTATTGCCACCTCACCGCTGCACTTGCAATACAAACTGCGCAAAACCTTAGCCCAGGCCAGCGAGCAAGCGGTAGCGGCAATTAAACTGGCCAGTCGCTATACCGACGATATCGAGTTTTCCTGTGAAGATGCCGGTCGCACGCCCATTGACGACTTATGCTGGATAGTGGAGCGGGCGATTAACGCCGGTGCTACCACCATCAATATTCCCGATACCGTCGGCTATACCATCCCCAATGAGTTCGCTGCCATTATCAGCACCTTACGCAACAAGGTACCGAATATCGATAAGGCCCGCTTAAGTGTGCACTGTCATAACGATTTAGGCTTAGCGGTCGCTAACAGTATCAGCGCTGTTCAGGCCGGCGCCCGCCAGATTGAATGTACGGTAAATGGCATTGGTGAGCGAGCTGGTAACTGTTCGCTGGAAGAAGTCGCGATGATTATCAACACCCGCAAAGATGTATTAGCACCGCTGTATACTGATATTAAAACCACTGAGATTTACCGCAGTTCTCACTTAGTCAGCCAGATTTGCAATATGCCCATTCAGCCAAATAAGGCGATTGTCGGTGAAAACGCCTTTGCCCACAGCTCGGGTATTCATCAGGACGGTGTATTAAAAGCCCAAAACACTTATGAAATTATGGCGCCAGAGCAGGTGGGCATTCGCCAGAACGAGCTGAACTTAACCTCGCGCTCGGGCCGCCATGTTATTCAGCACCGCTTAGCTGAGCTGGGTTACACCGCCGACGATTACGATTTAGAGGCCGTGTATAAAAGCTTTGTTGCCCTGGCCGATCAGAAAGGCCGGGTGTTCGATTACGATTTAGAAGCGCTGGTGTTTTTTGAAAACATGCAGGAACAAAACGACTATTACGCATTGGAGTTTTTAAGCTCGTCTACCCATACCGGCCATGTTGCCAGCGCCACCGTCGGCTTACGCTGTGGTGATCAGGTTTTTACCGAAGCCGCCACCGGCAATGGCCCGGTGGAAGCCGCCTTCAGTGCGATCTCGCGCATCAGCAAACTGACGATCAAGATGGTCGATTTTAACTTACAGGCCAAAGGCAGCGGCGAAGATGCCCTGGGCCAGGTTGATATTATTGCCGAGCATGAGGGCCGGCGCTTTCATGGTGCCGGTTTGGCTACCGACATCGTGCGCAGCTCGGTGCTGGCGTATGTCCACGTGCTGAACATGATCCAGCGTGCTCAAACCATTGACGCCCACAAGCACGCCCGCCAGACCCATACTCGCGAACAGAACATAGTAAAAATTGCAGCAGGTGAACAACAATGAGTAAGCACTACAACATAGCCGTGCTGGCCGGTGACGGCATTGGCCCGGAAGTCATAGCCGAAGCAGAGAAAGTGCTACAGGTGGTTGCCGATAAATTTCAGTTTGGCATTACCTTAACCCCCGCCTTAGTCGGTGGCGCCGCTATTGACGCCACCGGCGAACCCTTGCCACCCCAAACCTTGTCAATATGTCAGCAAAGCGATGCGATATTATTTGGCTCGGTCGGCGGGCCAAAGTGGACCGGCCTGGCACCGGATAAACAGCCCGAGCGCGGCTCGTTATTGCCACTTCGCAAAACCTTCGACTTATTCTGTAATTTGCGCCCGGGGCAAATTTACCCGGCCTTTGCCGGCTTATCGCCGCTGCACCCGCGGGTCAGCAGCCTGGGCATGGATGTCTTGTGTGTGCGCGAGCTGACCGGCGGTATTTATTTTGGTGAGAAAGGCCGCAGCGACACCGACGCTTTTGATACCCAGCGCTATAGCGTGGCAGAAATTGAGCGGATTGCCCGTGTGGCGTTTGAGGCCGCACAAAAGCGTAGCAATAAAGTCACCTCTATAGATAAAGCCAATGTGCTGCAAACCAGTATTTTATGGCGCGAAACGGTCCAGCGGGTAGCGCAGGATTACCCCGGGGTAACCCTGGAGCATATGTACATTGATAACGCCGCTATGCAGCTTATCCGCAGCCCGCAGCAGTTTGATGTATTGCTGTGCGACAACCTGTTTGGCGATATTTTATCCGACGAAATTGCCGCCATTGCCGGTAGCTTAGGTTTGCTGCCATCAGCCAGCTTAAATGGCAGCGGCTTTGGCTTGTATGAGCCGGCGGGTGGCAGTGCACCGGATATCGCCGGCAAGGGCATTGCCAACCCGATAGCACAAATTTTAAGTGCGGCCTTAATGCTGCGCTACAGCTTTGGTGAGGAAAACGCCGCACGGGCAATAGAGCAAGCGGTGCAGCACTGCTTGGAGCAGCATATTGTCACCCGTGACATTGACCCGGCATCAACCTATGGCACCGCCGCGGTCGGCGCGGCCATTGTTGCGACTTTACGCCAGCCAGCGCACAACCAGAACGGAGTAAACTAATGGGCCACGCTTTTTCAACAACCAGTTCTTCTGCAAAAACCTTATATCAAAAGATTTATGCCAGTCATGTGGTAGGCAAGTTGAACCCCAGTACCGATTTATTGTTTGTCGACCGCCACTTAATTCATGAGGTCACCTCGCCGCAGGCGTTTTCCGGTTTAAAGCTGGCCAACCGCAAAGTACGCCGGCCCGATTTAACTTTCGCCACTATGGACCATAACGTGTCGACCCAGCGCCGCAGTATCGACGCCGCCGGTGAGACTTCGCGCAAGCAGCTGGAAGCGTTAGCGGCTAACTGTAGCGAAAATAACATTCCCTTACTGGATTTAACCCACCCCGATCAGGGCATCGTCCATGTCATCGGCCCGGAGCAAGGCTTAACCCAACCCGGGATGATTATTGTCTGTGGTGACTCGCATACGTCTACCCATGGTGCTTTTGGCGCCCTGGCCTTTGGCATTGGCACCTCAGAAGTCGAGCATGTGCTGGCGACTCAAACCCTGCCGCAGCAACAGGCAAAAACCTTAAAAGTGGAGATAAATGGCGAATTAAGCGCCCATGTTACGCCAAAAGATGTGATTATGGCGGTAATTGCCGAACTGGGCACCGCTGGCGGCAACGGCTATGTCGCGGAGTTTGGTGGCAGCGCCATTGCGGCAATGAGTATGGAAGGCCGGATGACCCTGTGCAATATGAGCATTGAAATGGGCGCCAAAGCCGGGCTGATAGCCCCTGATGAAACCACTTTTGCCTATTTGAAAGGTAAGGCTCATGCGCCGCAGGCAGAGCACTGGGACGCGGCAGTACAATACTGGCAAAGCCTGTATTCCGACGCTGATGCCGTATTTGATAAGCAGGTTGAAATTGATGCCGGCAGCATTACCCCGCAAATTACCTGGGGCACTAACCCCGAGCAGGTTATTGCGATTGACCAGAGTGTGCCCTCACCTGCCAGCTTTACCGATGCCACTAAGCGTGACGCTGCCGAGCGCGCCCTGGCCTATATGGGATTGGCGCCGGGCCAGAAACTGACCGATTGTCAGGTCGATGTGGTGTTTATTGGCAGCTGCACCAATAGCCGGATTGAAGACCTACGGGCCGCTGCCAGTGTGGTGCAAGGTAAGCAGGTCGCCGCCGGTGTGCGGGCCTTAGTTGTGCCGGGCTCAGGTATCGTTAAACGTCAGGCCGAAGCTGAAGGTTTAGCCGACATTTTCAAAAGCGCAGGCTTTGAATGGCGCGAGCCAGGCTGCAGTATGTGTCTGGGCATGAATGATGACAGAGTAGCAGCCGGCGAGCGCTGCGCGTCTACCTCAAACCGTAACTTTGAAGGCCGCCAGGGCCGCGGCGCCCGTACTCATTTGGTTAGCCCGGCTATGGCTGCCGCCGCGGCAATTGCCGGAAAGTTCGTTAATATCGCGACTGTCAGCAGTGAACAAGCAGCCATCCAAAAGGAGACCCGCTATGAGTAAAATTTTTGCTAAGGGCTTAGTTTGCCCGCTGGATAAAAATAATGTTGATACTGACCAAATTATTCCAAAGCAGTTTTTAACCAGCGTCAGCCGCGATGGCTTTGCTGACGCAATGTTTTTTGACTGGCGTTATTTAGCTGATGGCAGCCCGGACCCGGATTTTGTCATCAATAAACCTGAGTATAACGGTGCCAGTATTTTACTGACCCGGGCCAACTTTGGCTGTGGCTCCAGCCGCGAACACGCGCCCTGGGCCATTCAGCAATATGGTTTTAATGTCATCATCGCCGAAAGCTTTGCCGATATTTTCTTTAATAACAGCGTCAATAACGCTATGTTGTTAATTCAGCTAAGTAAAACCAACATCGACTTGCTGTTTAACCGCTGCCAGCAAGGCCCGCAACATTGGCAAATTGATTTAGCCAGTCAGGAAATATTGTTTGGTAATAATGCCGCACTGGGCTTTAATATCGATGCTGATATAAAACAGCGCCTGCTATCGGGGCTGGATTTTATTGGCAGCAGCGAGCAGCTTAACTCACAAATTACTGACTTTGAGCAAAGCCGCAAAGCCAGCCAGCCCTGGCTGGGTTAGCACAACAATATGGTATATTAAAAGCGCACTTCAATTGTCAGTTGGTGCGCTTTTTTAATGTCCTGGCCAAATCTTTAACAGTTATATATCATAAACCAGATAAGACTCAGCTTTTACAATAACAAGGAAGCAGCATGCAGCAGAGCACCAAATTAATGTTGGTGGCACTATTTGCCGTGATGACAACAGGTTGCGCCAGTAACAACGTAAAGCAGGCAGCGGACGATTTTGCCGATGGCACTGTTAGTAATGCCGAGCACCGGCAGCAACACCGTCATCAGCATGGTAATACTGACACCCGCCTTAAAAAGGAAGACTCTATTGCCGGCATTCTGAACATTGGCCTGCAAGGTTTTCTCAGGTTGTTTAAGTCCGAAGAGCCGGAATAATCAATGCCTAAACTCTTTTCCTACGGCACCTTGCAGCAAAACAATGTCCAGCTGGCTAACTTTGGCCGTGAATTGTCAGGTAGCAAAGATATTCTGCAGGGCTATGTGGTCGGTGAAGTAGAAATTACTGATGAGCGGGTGCTGCGCGAAAGTGGCAAAGCCATACATCCTATATTGCGCTTTACCGGTAATCTAAATGATGAAATTGCTGGCACCGTATTTGAACTGACTGACGCTGAACTGGCACAAGCCGACGATTATGAAGTCGATGCCTATACCCGACTTAACGCCTGTTTAAAATCCGGTACTGAGTGCTGGATTTATGCAGCGGCAACACCAGACAGCAGGTAAAACGCATGTCTGACAGGTTACTGCTGATGTTGGCTGACACCATTCTGCTGCTTCATTTCTTATTTGTGCTGTTCGTGGTAGTGGGTCTGTTGGCCATTTACCTCGGCTATTTTTTGCAGTGGCACTGGGTCAGAGCCAAAATATTCCGGATTTGCCATTTAATTGCGATTGGTATTGTTGTGCTGCAATCCTGGCTGGGCGTTATCTGTCCGCTTACGCTCTGGGAAATGGCTTTACGGGAAAAAGCCGGCGCTGCAACTTATGCCGGTTCCTTTGTTCAGCACTGGCTACAATATTTACTGTACTACACTGCACCAGACTGGGTATTTATTGCACTTTATACCGGCTTTGGCGCCCTGGTGCTGATAAGCTGGTATCTGGTACCGGTAAGGACGAACAAACATGGCTGATAACCCACTGTCTGCAGCCAATGCCACGTTACTTGCCAGCGTTCGCCAATGCCGCTTATGTGCAGCCGATTTGCCGCTGGGGCCCCGGCCCATATTACAGTGGCATCCCGATGCGCATATTCTGATAGCGGGTCAGGCGCCGGGGCGCAAAGCGCATCAGGCAAACAGGCCTTTTGCCGATGCCAGTGGTGAGCGCTTACGTACCTGGCTGGGCCTGACTGCTGAACAATTTTATGATCCTCGTTTGGTGGCTATTTTGCCGATGGGCTTTTGCTTTCCGGGCACAGGCAATAACGGCGATTTACCTCCACGGCCCGAATGCGCCCCTACCTGGCAGCAGAATTTATTGCAGCAGTTAACCCGGTTACAACTTACCGTGGTTATTGGTCAGTATGCGCAGGCTTACCACCTGGCTGATCTTAAACCGACACTGACTGAAACAGTTGCCAGCTGGCAGGATTACTGGCCCCATAAAATACCGTTGCCTCATCCGAGCCCGCGCAATAACCTCTGGCTTAAACGCAATCCGTGGTTTGTTGAAATACTGTTACCGAAACTACAAACCAGAGTGCAGCAGGTGCTGGCTGCTGATAACTAAATTAGTTTACCAGGCGGTTAGTCGGTTATTGAAGTTATGCCGTGACTGGTGCTATTTGCTGGGGGCTTGCTAATAAAAAAAGGCAGCCAGGCTGCCTTTTGCAATGAGCTGACTGTTTTAGTTAGCAACCATTTTCAGGTTGGCAAATTTAATCATTTGCTCTGGCGTTTGCAGTTCTGCCATTAACGCGCCGGATTGCACCGCGTCAAAGCTTAACGGCTCAGCAAAGCTAACATTAACCTGCAGCTTTTCTGGCTGGTTAATAAAAGTGGTCAGGCTTTCTTTCATTTCCAGTGGCAGGTTTTCATCGGCAGTGATTGCCATCAGCGCCATGCCTTTTAAGGCGTCCATTGGTGGCAATTGACCCTGGGCGCTGCCCATTTCTACCAGGCGCTCAATAAAGCCGTTGTTGGTTACCACCAGCTCACCACTTTTCAGGGCACCTTTAACCAGATTAGCCATTACGTCTGTCATGTAGCTGTCAGACATCGTTAACTGTTGTTGCTCTTCCGGGGTTTTCTCGCTCATATCGCGGGCAAAGGCCCACAATTCCTGCATCTGGGCAAATGAGATGTTGTAAGCCAGGCTGAACTCGTCATTGATCCGGGTATCCTGGCTGAAATACAGCTCGCCGGTGGCCGGGGTATATTGGTAGCTGTAATCAGCATGCAGCGCCACGCCCTGAACAAAGGCGCTCATATCCGGTGGTAACATTGCCAGCATCGGCTCAGCTACTTTCGCGCCAACCAGCTGCGCGCTGCCTTTATCTGCTAAGCCCTGCGGTTTTAAACCCACAGCGGTCACTTTTTCAATGGTAGCGACCTGGCCCATACCGGCAACGCTAACATCAACCCCTGTCACGCTGTAACTGGACGTAAGTACATTGGCCGACACATCCTGATAACCAATGCTAATTGCTGGCATCAGGCCGCTCGCGGCCATTTCTGCATAAGACTTATTTGCCTGCTCAATTTGCTCTTTAATGGCATTTTCAGCTTGCGAATTGGCATAGTAAAAGCCCGCAGCGGCGGCAACCACAACAATACCGGCACCAACAACTAATTTATTCATACTAATCCTTTATTCAATGTAATTTATCAAACGTATTATTTACAAAAGCGGGAAATCGTAGCACAACCGCCTTGTTGCCGAAAAGTAAGTATTGCAACTATTTTATAAGTTACTGCTACTGCTGGAAAACATTTACCTGCTGCCCAAAGCCTGCTAGCGTGACACTATCTTTAGCCAGCTGATAGCTACCGCATCATGACCCCTTACTTTTTCTGGTTTGATTTACTGGGCGTTGCTGTCTTCGCGGTGTCAGGCACGCTGGCAGCCTGGCGCAACCAGATGGATGGCTTCGGGGTTATTGTACTGGCCAGTGTTACGGCGATTGGCGGCGGCACCCTGCGCGATCTTATTCTGGATGTCCCGGTTATCTGGATAAACAATAATAGTTACTTTTATGCTATTTTTTTCGCCGCCGTAACCACTATTTTATTAGTACGCAACCGTTTAACTATTCCCAACAATACCTTACAAATTCTCGATGCCATTGGCCTGGCATTTTTTGTCATTATGGGTACCCAGAAAGCGCTGGATTACGGCACCTCTACTTTGGTGGCCATTATGCTGGGCACCATGAGCGGTGTATGTGGCGGCATGATCCGCGATGTACTGTGCCGGGAAATCCCCATGGTATTCCGGGGCGAACTGTATGCCGTGACCTGTCTGGTTGGCGGCGGTGTCTATACCAGCTTGCTGGCGCTTGGCGTGGGCCAGTTGTCAGCCATGCTGGCCGGTATGTCGGCGCTATTATTACTGCGGTTGGCGGCGATTAAATGGCAGATTACCATCCCGGTTTTTGGCAAACACCATAACGAATTAAATGAGCCCTGAGTATGCAACAAGCAAGTAACACGTCCACAACTGGCCAGCGGCTTGTCCAGCTTGATATCATCCGGGGCCTGGCCATTTTAGGTATTTTACTGATTAATATTTTTGCCTTTGCCAGCCCACCCGATTACTCCCATAGCCTGATCTGGCAACAAAGCGTCAGCACCCTGGATACCCTGTTATTCAATCTGCAGACCATGCTGTTTTCAGGCCGGTTTTTAACCCTGTTTAATCTGTTGTTTGGGGTCAGCCTGCTTCTAATAGCCCAAAAATATGGCGAGGCTTACTTAAACCGCCGTTTGCAGTGGCTGGCTATCTTTGGCCTGATCCATATCAGTTTTATCTGGTTTGGCGATATTTTGCTCTGGTATGCCCTGACCGGTTTACTGGTATTAAAACAGGGCTATCATAAACTCGATAGTGCAGCGTTGTGGCGCAAAGGCGCTTTGCTATTTGCCATTTCGCTGATCATGCCGGCTTTGTTCAGCTTATATCTGCTGCTGGCGACCCCGCCACCGCAGCAGCCATTAACTGCAGAGCTGTTAATGGCGCAGCAGCAACTATGGACCGGACCTTATCTTACTCAGCTGACGGAAATGCTATGGCATAACCTGCTCATGCTGGTGGGTTTTGCGCTAACTCTGTACTGGCTAATGGCCGCGCTGATGCTTTTTGGCATGGCGCTGTATAACAGCGGCTGGTTTCGCCAGGGCTATTCCGGTCGCAGAACAACCCTGCTGTTGCTGGCGTCACTGACTATCAGCGGCACTACCGCAGTACTCGACCACCTTACCGGCTATGGTTACGATTTGGGCATTATGCTGCCGTGGGAGCAAATAAGCGCCTTGCTGATGGCACTAGCTTTTGCCAGCGCGCTGATTAATGCCCAGCACAAGCCGGGGTTGTGCCGTTGGCTGCAAGGCTGGCTGGCACCCTGCGGCCGCATGGCCTTTACTCTGTATTTAAGCCAAAGCCTGCTAATGGTGTTGCTGTTTAAAGTGTTTAAACCCGACTGGTTTGCCAGCCTCGACCGGTTATCCTTACTGGGTATTGCGGTTGCCACTATCATCCTGCAACTACTATTTTGCCGCTGGTATCTTAAGCATTACTCGCAAGGCCCGCTGGAATGGCTATGGCGCAGGTTGAGCAAGCAGCCTGTAACAAGCATTGTCCATCCCGATGCCAGCTAATAGTCAGCAGCTTAATTATTCCAACTTCCTATTTAACAACGCTTTAGCCGCTGCTATTAAGCAGGCATTCAGTTAGCTGCCGCTAGTTTAAGATTTGTTAATTTAACGATTAAATCTCATAACGTTTACAGCTATCACTATTATAAAAACAATGAAGGAACCAGTATGAAAGGACTTCTGTTCAGTTTAGGGCTATTGGGCTGCAGCTTTGCCAGCCTGGCCACCCCACAGAATATGGATTTTTCAGAAATATCTGAAAACCAGCCAGCCCATTGGCAGATTGCGGGGACAGAGCCGCCAACCTTTAGTAAAGTAGCGTCGCTTGATAACGCCACTGCAATGAAAATCAGTCGCAAAAGTACTACCGCCGGCGCATTTGCCGACATCCACCAGCATATTAAATTTCCCTATGGTGGAAAAAGCATAATGCTTAGCGGATATATAAAAACAACTGAGGTTAGCGCTGATGGTTTCGCCGGTTTCTGGCTTGCTCAGGCGTCAGAAAACGACGACACAATTCACTACACCGATATGGAGTTAAATGCAATTAATGGCAGCAATGACTGGCAGCAATATACACTGAGCGCTGAACTGGACCCTGATACAGAATACTTATATTTTGGCCTGTTGCAAGTGGGTACCGGAAGCAGCGAGTATACAAAGCTTAGCCTGACCATAGACGGTAAACCGATTGCGCAGGCACCTGCAAGAGAGCGAGTGGTCTATCCGGCAGCATTACCCCATAAATTTGAACAAGACTCTGGCATTCGCCTGAAAACACTCAGCCAAACAGAACAACGCAACTTAGCCGCACTGGCCAAAGTATGGGGCTTTATTAAGTATTATCACCCAGAGTCTGCTGCGGGCAATATCAGTATGGATGCTGAGCTGTTTAAATTAATTCCTGAAGTGCTGACAGTAGATGCCAAAAAGCGCGACCAGCTGCTAGTAAAGTGGATAAATGATCTGGGCGAGCTTACTCCATGCAAAAAGTGCAAAGACACTACCGATGCTGCACTGGCTCACCCCGACCAACACTGGTTAGCCTGGCAGTTATCGCCAGAACTAAATGCCACCCTCGCCAAAGTCTACGCTGCTGAGTTACCAGCCCGGCACTATTGGGTAAAGCGTTCAGCACAAGGTAACCCGATGTTTAATGAAAAGCCTTATGCTGACATCGGCTATTTGGATTCTGGTTATCGTTTACTAAGCGTGTTTAGGCTATGGAATATAGTTCACTACTACTCACCATACCGTGATTTAACCGAGCAACCGTGGCAACAGGTGCTTGATGAGGCAATTGCAAACGTTATCGCTGCACCTGATGACACCCAATATCAACTGGCGCTGATGACGTTAATCTCAGATATCCATGATAGCCATAGCCAGTTCTGGCCAAACCGAAAAAATACAGCAATTGCTAACTACCTGGGTCGCAACATAGTCCCGGTAGAAGTTCGCTATGTAGAGGACAAACCAGTCATTGGGCTATTGTATCAGCCAGACCTGCCGTTACAGATTGGCGATATTATTACTCATATTGATGGCAAAGATATCGCGGAGTACCTGGCAAGAATTAAGCCGATAGTCGCCGCCTCAAATGGCCCGACTTTACAGCGCCAGTGGGCAGATTCTTTGTTGCGCAATAATAAGCAGCAACTCACTTTAGGCATTAACCGTGCTGGTAAATCATTAAATGTTGAGGTGCCACTGATAGAATACGACTCTTTCAAACGGCAATTTTTGTATACCCCGGCGAGCGATGACCCTTATAAGCAGCTGCCGGATAATATTGGTTATATCCGGCTGGATAAAATAAAAGGTGTTGATCTTGAGCAGATGATGCAGCAACTTAATGATACTAAAGGCCTGATTATTGACATTCGTGAAACTCCGTCAGAATTTGTAGCTTTTACGCTGGGCAGCTATCTGTATCCGAATCCTTACCCATTCGCTAAATATACCGTTATGCAGGCTGACAACCCGGGCCAATTTAACTGGGATGGCCCAATAATTGTGGGCAACAACAATCCAGACTACTACACAGGTAAAATTGCCATTCTGATCAACGAGCAAACGCAAAGCAGTGCGGAATACACCACCATGGCGTTTCGCGGCGCCCCAAAAGCCAAAGTAATAGGTAGTACCACGGCAGGTGCCGATGGTAATGTCTCCGGTATTATGCTGCCCGGTGGTCACTGGACCCATATATCCGGTATCGGCATATTCTACCCGGATGGCACCCCAACCCAGCGAATAGGTATCGTGCCGGATATTGAGGTAAAACCGACCATAGCCGGCATCGCAGCCGGCCGTGACGAGCAACTGGAACGCGCTATTAAGTATATAAAGCAGAAATAAAACCGCCTATGCAGACAGTTAGCTGAGTAAAGCCGGCAGATCCCCACTCTGCCGGCTTTTTGTTACACAACGATCATTGTCACAAAATAACTGCAGTTATTGACTGAAAAAGGGCGTAAACATCATAACTCTCTAGTTGCCAAGGACTTATATCTAATCGCCCGGCTTGGCAATCGTTTAGTACCTGTTACTTAATAAACAATTGACACCCATTTAATTTACAGTTATCTCTATAATAAAAACAACAAGGGAAACAAAATGAAAGGATTTATTACCAGCCTGTTGCTCTGGGCTATTTGCTTAACCGCGCAAGCCGCCCCACAGAATATGGATTTCTCTCAGAGTAAAGATGGAGCGCCAGAGCATTGGTATATTCAGGGCAGCGAACCTGACAATATCAGTGAGGACCATCCAACCGGTTCAGGGCAAAGCTTGCGCTTAAACAGAACCAGCACTAGCGAAGCTAACTTTACCTCAGCTGCGCAACGTATGCCTTTTGGCTATGATGGCCAACAAGTTACCTTAAGTGGTTGGATCAAAACCGAGCAACTGACAGGAGATGGCGCCGGGTTTTGGTTAAGATTACATAATGGTAAGGATATGGTTGCGTTTGACAATATGGCCGGGCGCTGGCTAACCGGTAACCAAGACTGGCAACAAGTGCAACTGTCGCTTGATGTGCCAGCGGGTGTTGATAGCTTAGTGTTCGGGGCTTTGTTAAGTGGTACTGGTCAGGCCTATTTTGCCGACCTTAAGCTGACACTGGATGGTGTAGATATTGCAAAAGCACCAAAGGCCAAACCTCTCATCGCCGCAGCACCTCATGAGTTTGAGCCGGATTCCGGCATTAGCCTGACAGCCCTTAGCCAACAGCAACACACTAACCTTGTCGCACTGGCCAAAGTTTGGGGCTTTATTAAGTATTATCACCCAGAGTCTGCTGCTGGCAATATCAGTATGGATGCCGAGCTTTTTAAGTTAATCCCTGAAGTGTTAAAAGCCGATGCCAAAGCACGCGACCAGTTGTTGGTTAAGTGGATTAATGGCCTGGGCGAGCTTAACGGCTGCAAAAACTGCAAAGACAGCAAAGACGCTGCGCTCGCCCACCCTGAGCAACACTGGTTAGCCTGGCAGTTATCGCCAGAGCTAAATACCACCCTGGCTAAAGTTTATGCTGCTGAGTTACCGGACCGGCATTTTTGGGTAAGCCCTGCAAGGGGCATAGGCAACCCGGTCTTTAATGAAAAGCCCTACGCAGAAGTTGGCCATGAAGATAGCGGCTATCGGTTACTGACAGTATTCCGGCTGTGGAATATTATTAATTATTACTCGCCTTATCGTGATTTAACCGAACAGCCTTGGCAGCAGGTGCTGAATAGCGCTGTTGCAGAGGTTATTGCGGCGCCAGACGATACCCGTTATCAATTGGCATTGGCTACGCTAGTCTCGGCTATTGAGGACACCCATACTCAGTTCGGGCCAAACCGGAACAATACTGCGCTAACCGATTATATTGGCCGCAATATAGTACCGGCAGAGGTGCGGTTTATTGAGGACAAGCCCGTTATCCGGCTGGTCTATGATCAAGACACCGCTTTGCAGATCGGAGATATTATTACCCATATCGGCGGCAAGCCGGTAGCGGATCGCCTGGCTTATCTGAGGCCGCTGGCGGCAGCCTCCAATGAGCCCACCCGCTACCGCCAGTTTGCCTGGGACTTGCTGCGTGATAACGCAGAGCAATTGGCATTAGATATCGAACGGGCCGGTCAGGCCATGCAGCTAACGGTACCCCTGGTTGAGCGCAGCTCACTGCAACGTCAGTATGAATATTACAACTTTGGCGACACCGCGTATCAGATCTTGCCAGACAATATTGGCTATATCCGGGTTGATAAAATGAAAGGTGTCGACGTTGAAGATATGATGCAGCAACTGGCCGGTACCACAGGGCTTGTTATTGATATTCGCGCTTACCCATCCCAATTTCTGGTCTTTAATCTGGGCCGTCACCTCTATCCACAGCCGTATTCATTCGTTAAATTTACCCGTATGCAGCCCGATAACCCGGGGCAGTTTAACTGGAGTGAGCCAATCCAGGTTGGCAGCGATAACCCGGATTACTATAAAGGTAAAGTGGCTATTTTGGTTAACGAACAAAGTATCAGCCAGTCGGAATATACCACTATGGCGTTTCGCGGCGCACCTAAGGCAAAAGTAATTGGCAGCACCACGGCAGGTGCAGATGGTAATGTTTCGTTTATACCATTGCCCGGTGGTCATCGGACTGCTTTATCTGGTTTAGGGGTGTTTTACCTTGACGGCACGCCTACCCAGCAAGTTGGCATAGTGCCCGATATTGAGGTAAAACCGACCATCGCCGGTATAGCGGCAGGCCGTGACGAGCAACTGGAACGCGCTATTGAGTATATAAAGCAGAAATAAAACCGCTTATGCAGGCAGTTAGCGGAGTAACGCCGGCAGTTTCCCTAACTGCCGGCTTTTTCGTTATAATCAGCCGGCATTTTTTCTAAAAAAGACTATTTTAGCATTGAGCCCCTATACCGAACTCGCCGCGCCCGTTGAGCATTGCCTGACCGAGAAAAACAGTGACTTTCTGAGCTTTCTACAGCCGGTTAAAAACCGCGATGAGGCGCTGGTGTGGCTAAACCATTACCGCAAACAGTATCCCGATGCCAACCATGTCTGCTGGGCTTATATTATTGGCAATACCCGCCAGCCTGAAACCCAGGCCTTTAGCGACGATGGCGAGCCCTCTGGCACCGCCGGTAAACCGATGCTGCATGTACTGACAGAGCAGGAACTGGGTAACAGCCTGGCAGTGGTAGTGCGCTATTTTGGCGGGGTAAAGTTAGGCGCCGGCGGCCTGGTGCGGGCCTATTCTGCCGCGGTATCGCAAGCCGCGGCGCTAGCGCAAACGGTGCAAGTAGAGCCACAGGTGCAGCTTAAGGTAGTACTGGATTTTGCTTTTGAAACCCGCACACGCCAGTTAATTAGCCAACATAGCGGCGAGCTACTGGCAACAGTCTACAGCCAGCAGGTAGTGCTGACCATCAGCCTGCCAATTGCGGCTGTGGCAGAGTTTGGCCAACAGCTACAAAATATCAGCTCCGGCAGCGTCACGATAAAGGCCGTATCAGCAGCAGAATAGCCCTAAGTCTCCAGCCCTGGGTTAATCAGCCGGCTGACTTATTTGAAACTGGCATTTGCTGCCATTCCATGGATAATAAGCCGCATTAAAATATTGACTGCGGCGCTTAAATTGTGCGCCGCCGACAGGATGCGCTATGTCTCAACTACTTCGTATTGTGCTTATTCACACCCACCTGCCCGGGGTGGTGGAATTACAACTGGATCAGCACACTAATATTTGCGGCACCAACGCCTCAGGTAAAACCACCCTGCAACGGCTGGTGCCGGTATTTTACGGTGAACAGCCAAACCGGGTGGTACCGAAAACCCGCAAAAAGTTTGACGAGTTTTACCTGCCTTATAGCAACAGTTACCTGATTTACGAATACCAGCGTGAAGGCGGTGCCCTCTGTCAAGTAGTGCTGACCCGTAAAAGCGATGGCGGGGTGGAATACCGCTTTGTGGCCGCGCCTTACCAGAGCGAATTCTATTTAATTGAAAATGACGATGGTGTAAAAGCGCTGAGTTACAGCGACTGGGCTGCCAATATGCGCGCCCGGCCGGACGTACAGGTATCGGCGAAAATAAGTGCCACCAGCGAATATCGCAGTATTATTCAGAACGATGCGGCCGCGCTTAGAGGCAACAATGCCGACAGCGTGAAATTGCGCCGGCTGGCAGCCAGTTTTAGTTTAGTCAGCAGCGGCCATAAGCTGCGCCATATTGAAAAACTGGTCAGTGCTGTGCATGCCAAAGAAGGCAAAATGGATACGCTAAAAGCGATGCTTGCGGCCATTTTTGAAGAAGACGGCGTTACCCTGCCGACTACCAAAGTGAAAAACACCAAGGCCCGCGACTGGATCCAACAAATGCGCCAGTCGATGCGCCTGGATAAACTACAGCAGGATTTTGAGCGTTTAAAACAGCTGGCCCAACAACTCGATGGCGCCGAAGCCCAGTTAGCCGGACTATTACCGCTGCTGCTGCAGGATGAACAAAGCCAGAAACAACGTAAGGCCGATGCCGAGCAGCAGGTGAACACCCTGCGCGGCCAGTTGCAAAGCATTAAAGAGCAATTCAACCAGCAGCAGCTGGAGCTGAACGGCCAGTTGGCAAAAACCGAAGCTGATTTACATGAAACCAGTGCCCGGCTTGATCAGCTGCAGCAGCGCTTTGACGATTTTGACAGCCAGGATATGCCAAAACTGCAACGGGATACCGATGCCCTGCCGCTGTGGCGGGAGAGCCTGCAGGAAGCGGCCGAGCAATACCAGCTAATGGTAGAGCAACATGGCGATTTAGAGCGGCAGTTAGAGCAGCGCAAAATAAAGCTGGCTGAAGCCTTTAACCGCTTAAGCGAGCAACATCGCGCTAAAGCCCGCCAGCTGCAACAGCAAAAAGATGCCACCCGTGAGCAACAAGACAACAAGCTGGCCGCGCTGGAGCAGGCCTTTGGCCAGCGTCTGCAGCAGGCCCAGCAGCAATTTGCCGGTCAGTTAACGGCGCTTAGCAGCAGTATTGCGGTACTTAATAGCCAGTTACAGGCACCGATGCTAAGCGAAACAGAACATGACGAGCTGCGCAGCGCGGACCTGCGCTTAGAGCAGGCCCAGCAACAGGCGCAACAGCAAGCCCGCCAGTTGCAGCAGCTGCAGCAACAATATCAGCAAGCCCGCACAGCCCGCGACCAGGCCGATACCGAGCTGGAAAGCAGCCGTAAAGCCTTGCACCAGAGCGAGCAGCAACTACAACAACTGCACCGCCAGCTGACGCCCGAGCATGGCAGCCTGCGCCACTTTTTACGGTTGCATTACAGCGGCTGGGAGCAAAAATTAGGCAAGGTGCTGGACGAGCGCTTACTGGAGCGGCAGGACTTACAGCCGCATTTAGCCGAGCTTAGCGACAATCTGTATGGCCTGCAGTTAGAGCTGACCGCCATTGACACCCCTGACTACGCCCAGGACGAAGCGGCCATTCGCCATCGTATTCAGACCGCTGAGCAACAGTTAGAGCAAACCACTGCCGGCAAACTACAGGCTGAGAAAGTCCTGAAAGAGCGTCATGAGCAAGCCGAGCTGTGCCGCACGCAACTGGAGCAGGCGCAGTGGCAGCTGACCCAGTATGAGCAAAATATTGACTACGCCCGCGATGCCCGCAACCGCTTGCAGGCTCAGCAACGCGAACTAACCGCCCAGCGTCAGAGCAAGGTAAAAAGCGAGCTGACGGCCCAGCAACAACAGCTGGAAAAACTGCAGCAGCAACAGCAGCAAGATATTCAGGCACTGCAAAGCGACCACAACAGCCAGAAAATGGAGTTAAAAGCCGATTGGCAGGCCGAGCTGCAGGTGTTTGATGAGCAAATCGACGAGCTGGAACGGCAGCTGGAACACAAACGTGATGATAATAAAAACCAGATCAAAGAATTGCAGCAGGCGTTCAGTGAAGAGCTGTCGGCCAAAGGTATCGATCCGCGGCGGCTGACCGAATTGAAGCAAAAGCAGGAGCAGCTGAAAACCGCCATTAAAGCGGTAGAAGCCCGCCAGGATCAACTGACTGCCTGGCAGCAGTTTATTAAGCTCGACTGGCAACAACTGCGGCCGCAGCTGCTGGAGCGGGAAACCGGCCTGAAACAACAACAACGCAGCGTGAAGCAAGCACTGGAGCAGCAAAAAGCCGATTACAGCGCCAATGCCAAAAAGCTGGATGAGCAAAAGCGCAGCCAGCAAGAGCTGATGAGCCAGGCCGAGCAACTGCTGAATCAGATAAAACCGGCACTGCAAAAGCTGCAGGAATTACATCTGGCGAGTATTAGCCCCGCAAATGTCAGTGGTTCTGCTGATTTAGTCGAACGCCTGGCCCGCGCCAATGAAGCGTTAGAGCAGCGCGGCAAAGCCGACAGTGCGTTAAAGCAGGCGGTGGGTCAGTTTGAAAGTGTGCTCAGTAAAGATGCCGGCCCGGAATTTTTAGACCGGCTGGAGCATGAAAAGCGCAAACTGGCTGAATATGCCGGCGAGCGCCAGCAACTGCCTATTTTGCAAAACCTGCTGCAAATTTTAAAAGACGCCCAGCAGCAATTGCTGGAGATGGGTGAGAACATCGGCGGCGATCTGAAAAAATTCTTTACCGTATTCAGCGATATTAACCGCCGTATCGCCCAGCAAAGCCGCCGCTTAAGTGAAGCCGTGGCCGATGATTTAGTGCTGGAAGGGATCAGCCGCTCCGAAGTACGGATTTTATCGACCATTGACGAGCTGGGTTTCTGGCAGCCGCTGAAGCACTTCGCCAAACTGTATGATGACTGGGGCAATTCGGGCAAAGCGCTGCCATCCGAACAGTATCTGAATGCGCTGGCAGACGTGGTGGAATTGCTGCGCTCCGATGAGCAGTACAGCATTGAGTCCCTACTACGCCTTGAGCTGCATTTAAGCGAAGGCGGCTCGGAGCTGGTTATTAAGAACGACCGCCAGTTACTGGAGTCGTCCAGCCATGGTATGGCGTACCTGATTTTATGTAAATACTTACTGGCCTTTACCCGCTTGCTGCGTGGCGATGCCAAGGTAGCTATTCACTGGCCAATAGACGAAATTGGTACCCTGGCCTATCACAACGTCGAAAAACTGTTTGCCGCCTGCAGCAGCAATAATATTGTGATTGTCGGCGCCTTCCCTAACCCGGAGTCTGATGTGTTAATGCTGTTCAGTCATCGCTATTTAATAGAGCCGGATCAGCACGAGCCCAGTAAGCGCCGCTTAAAACGCATTCAACCGAAAGTAAGCCGGCTGGCCGAGCGCCTGGCCAGTAAACAGCAGGAGGCAAGCTGATGTTACAACACGGACCTTTACTCGAGCGCCTGCTGGCGGGCGATTTTATTTGCCAGGTAAGCGACGAAGATGCCTTTCGCCATTTAAGCAATCAGCAAACCCAGCAGGACATTAACCACTACCTGCGGCCGCTGAACCGGCGCCTGGTCAGCAATGACGACAATACCGTATTTTTCCTCGGCTACTTTGATCTGAATAAAGCCGCCCGCGAGCAACTAAGCAGCCAGTTCTCACTAACGGTGCAATCCTTGTTGCCATTGTTGGAATGGCTGCAACTGGTACAGGAAACCCTGGGCCGCGACAGCGCTTTAACGGCCGGCGATACCATCAAGCTGCAGGAATTTGTGCTGCGTACCGAAGATAACCAGAGCCTGCGCCAACGCCTAAATCAGCTGGCCAGCGACCGCTTTTTTAACAGCCAGAGCGAGCAGCTGGACAACCAGGTAAAACTGATTTTCCGCCGCTTAAAAGAGCACGGCTACCTGCTGCAGCCGCACCACGACCGCCAGTATTATGTGGTAACCGGTAAAATTGACTATTTAATTGATGTTATTCGCTTTATCCGCGACGAAGAGCATTTGCCGGTAGATGACACCCCAAGCCAGGAGGCGTTACTCTGATGGCGCCAACAGATAGCGGTATTGCCTCTAACCTGTTTAATATCGGTAGCGATCGCTTGGCGCTATTGGGCAAGCACCATAAAGCACTGATGCAGGGTTATCTGGACGGCTTTATTGATGAAACAGCTTTTAGCGAAAGCGCGTTAAAAAAACTGATTGCCGCGCGTATTTTATGGCGGCCAGACGAACAGCAACCGCTGGCACTAAGGCCATTGGTCAGTGAGCTGATTGCCAGTATGGTAGCCGATGAAAACCGCCGGCAGATTAACGCCGACGTGGCAGAAAAGCTGGAGCAAATCCGTAACCGGGTGCAGGCCTACCGCGACGCCCAGTATAAAGGCGATTACAGTGTGGCCGAGCTGCAGCTGCAGCGCTTAACTGAGCATGTGCACGATTTAAGCGGCCAGTTTGAAGAAGCTATCGACAGCTTATGGCACCGGTTAAACAGCGACTTTGGTTTTGTCGCCAGCCTGGATGATAAAATCCGCGAAAACGAACGGGCACAAAAACAACTGCGCCGCTTACTCGATGGCCTGGATTTACTCGACTTTAACGAGTTAATTGAATTATCGGAAGGCAATAACCACCTGCGTAAGTTGCTGGTTAGCCAGCTGCAGAACCAGCTTAGCTCGCACCATAGCAGCTTGCTGGAAGTACAAAAACGTTTAGTGGAGCTGCTGGCGAAATTCCGCCAGCAGCAGGCCCGCTCGATGCTGATTGCCAATATGGCGGCGTTCTTACGCCAGCATCCGAAATACCAGCCAGCCGACTATCCGAACCGCTCTGAGCTGCCAGCGCTGTTTAATCAGGCGGCCAGCATAGTGCCGCAGGCCGCCATTGCCCTGGATAACGCCAGCGATCGGCAAAGCCTGGCCGAACTGGTCCGCGCCCTGCCGCGCTATCAGCCGGTAACCTTGCCGGATACCGGAAGTGCCAGCTTTAGCAGTGTGATGGTAGATGACGAAATTGCCGCCCGCCAGCAGGCGCTGAAAACCGATGTCGAGAACTTCTATCTCAGGGTGATTGACCAGGGCGGCAAACTCAGTGCCCTGGAGTATCTTGAGCAGCAGGCACTTGAGTGGGACAGCGAGATCTGGCTGTATCAGATCATCGCGGAATATCAGGCGCTGCCGCAGGATGAAAAGCAGATGTTCGCGATACTGCGCGACGAAGCCCCCGCCAGCAGCATGAACCAGCTACTGCTTATTCGGGATATCAGCCTCAGCCTTATTGTAAAAGCTGCCTGATGAATTACCCGCCGCTAAGCGCAAAAACTCTGCATTGGTTGCAGCAACTGCAGCAGCGGCTGAATGCCAGTGGCAGCGAGCGGGTGAAAACCAGTGTTAAAGCAGTACAGCAGGTACTGGCCTGGTGTATTGAGCATGAATTAGTGCCAGGCAATAGCCTTAACCTGCCGCATTATACGTTTAGCCTGGCACTGCTAAAAGACATTGCCAATGTGCAACGCAACTTGCAACAAGCCTGTTTTCTGGATGATTTAAACCAGAACAGCCGGCTAAGCAATGCCACCATCAGCCAGCAAGAACTAAAAAGTATTGGCCAGCAACCGCGTCAAAACCGGGTGTTGCTAAAACTGAGTACGACTGTAGATACCCGCATCGGTATAGCAGCGGATATTATTGATATTGACTGGCAGCAACTGCCACTGGCGCAGTTTGATGCGCTGCTGGTAGTCGAAAACCTCGATTGTTTTTATCAGCTGGAAAGTTTTAGCATTGAGCTGCCGTATCAACAACCGCTGATAATCTATCGTGGTGACACTCAGTACAGCAGTGGCGCTAAGGCATTATCTTCAGCCTGGAATAATACCGGAAAACCCAGCATTTACTTTGGTGACGCCGATTTAGCCGGGCTCAGCATCGCACTAAGCCTGCAATGCCAAAGTATGTTACTGCCTGCCATTAACGAGTTTACCCAACACGCCAGCCCCGCCATGCTGAATGATAAGCAACTTAAATATCAGCAGCGCCTGCAGCATATCGAAATCACCCCTGCATTTTCACCCTATCAACAACTTATCTGCCAGCAACTAAAAGGCCTGCGTCAGCAGAATATGCAGGGGATGGCGTTAGCGACTGTGCCCCTGATTAGCTTTTGGTGAAATCCGTTATAGCGCTATAAATACCTGCATATTTTCCCTAAGAATATAATTTAGGAACTGTCACGGTTGACAGTCAACCATCACGGACTATAGTTTCTAAAATAATGAATCGGCTCTACGGATGGCAGCATTTCAGCACCCAGGCGCGTTCCACCAAGCGCGACTACTCATTAAGCAAGCTTTGGATACTGGTGCCACTTCTCTAAATTTAAGTAAACTGCGTCTGCGCCAGCTTCCAAAAGATCTTGTGCTATTAGCCGACCAAATATCGAGCTTGGATTTATCGAATTGCGGCGCATTAACCGACTTAAGTAGTATAGAAGCATTTACGCAACTTACTGAGTTGAAAGTGAGTGGCTGCTACGCTCTACAAAGCCTCGATGAGCTGAAGTTCCTTACAAAGCTTACTAAGTTAGATGTAAGTCGATGCCAGTCCTTGCAAAACCTTGATGGAATGAAACATAACCTCCGCCATTTAGATATAAGTTACTGCCGCGGTTTGCAAAACCTCGGTGGCCTACAGTACCTAACTCAGCTCAACCATTTGGACATTAGTTACTGCCCTGCGCTGCAAAACTTAGACTTGCTGCAACACTTGACTCAGCTGACCCACTTAGCCTTAAGATGTTGTGGCACTCTAAAAAGTCTAGATCGGCTTAAACATTTAACCCAGCTGTTAAAATTAGATGTTAGTGACTGTGGTGCTTTAGAAAGTCTGAAAGGACTACAGCACTTGTCAGAACTTACCCAGTTGGAAGTCAATGCCAGTAGGTCACTTAAAAGCCTGGACGGGGTGCAACACTTGACCCACTTAACCAAATTGGCTGTCTGTAACTGTCATGCCCTGCATAGCCTAGTCGAGCTCCAACAACTTAAAAAACTAACCCAATTGGCGGTCAGCGGTTCAGATACGCTAGAAAGTCTTGACGGATTACAATATCTGACCCAGCTATTCAAATTAGCTGTCAGTCGTTGTGGTGCGTTAAAAAACGTAGAAGTGCTACAAAACATGACTCAACTCACCCATTTAAATATCAGCTACAGTCACGCCGTAAAAGACTTGGACAGGCTGAAACATTTGAGTCAGCTGACACATTTGGATGTCAGTGGTTTCTTTGTGCTAAATAGCCTAGACGGGCTGCAATACCTGACCCAACTCACCCATTTAGATATTAGTCGCTGCAATGCTCTTAAAAGCCTGGAAAGGCTGGAAAATCTGACACAGCTAACCCAACTGGTTATAAGAGAATGTGATGCCCTTATAAGCGTCGATGGGCTAAAACACCTGACTAAAATCACCCATTTATCCGTTAGTCACTGTAGAGCACTGAATAACCTCGAGGAGGTGAGACACCTGACCCAGCTCACCCAGTTAGATATCAGTGGCGCTATTGCCCTAAAAAGCTTGGACGGGCTACAGCACCTGACAAAGCTAACTGAATTAAGTATTAATTCATGTCACGGTCTAACAAGCTTGGACAAACTACAACACCTAACTGATCTTTCTCAATTAGCAGTTAGTGGCTGTGATGCTCTCAAAAGCCTTGATGTGTTCCTGCACATGACCAAACTTACACAGCTTGACGTGAGTAACTGTCAAGCACTGCAAAGTTTGAATGGTATTGATCACCTTGTCCACCTAATTACACTTAAGGCCGAGGAGTGTTCAATTGTTGAAATAGGACCGTTGCAGACACTTAATAAAGAGTTTCCTTATTTTAATAAGCTATATCTTTACGGAAACCCGCTTCAAAAACGTTACAATTTACAGCTAGAAAAACTTGAAAACAGCCTACCGATACTTGAAGCTTTTTTATACCAGCAAGGATCTATTCAATCTCAAACCCCAATCCGTCTTCCAGCAAAAGTAATGCTACTAGGCAATCATGCAGCAGGGAAAACTACCTTACTATGTGAAATAGACCCAAACGTAAAATATGCCGGCTCTACCCACATTTTGCAGGTTCACCCTTATGCTGGAGCAGACCAAAAAGAAGAGCGTAAGCAAAAGCACAAACTTCCTGCTGCTATGATTTATGACTTCGGCGGGCAAGATTATTATCATGGCATTTATCGTGTGTTTATGGGTCAAGACGGTATTTGCTGTTTGGTCTGGAACAAGCAGCAAGACCGAAATCATTGTGTGCCTGACAGCAACTCTGAAAATAACCTGTTATTTAACCGCGTTTATTGGCTAGGGTGTATACGACACTTTCAACCCACCATTTTCTCTATCACTCCAGATAGTGCTTCTAATCCGGATGTTAGTGCATCGGAATTAATATTAGTGCAGACCTACATCGAGCGGGATGATTCTGAGCTTACAGTCAGTTCTCATATCTACAGCCAGCATCATTTATCGCTAAAAGCAGTAAATAAGAGCAATGAAAATTTGGCTTCAGCAAACTCAATAGATGATCTCAATCACAACCTGAATACCTCAGCTTTGGCCTACTTTAGAGCACAGCTTAATAAAGTGATCTACCAGCATCAAACAACGATTGAGCAAGCCGCGTGGTACGAGGCTTTTTTAGCCAGAATTTTAGCTACACATCAAACAAAGAAACTTAGCGACTACTACCAAGCTACAGAAACAGATGAGTTATTAAAACATTACCGTGCCCCTCGCGCTAGTCTGGCCGAGCACAAGCTATTAGAAACCGCGTTAACCCAGCTGCACCGCCAAGGATTGGTACTCTACTATCCCCATATTAACTCGAAGAAAGTGTGGCAAAACCCGATGGCTTTTGTAGAGTATGTTCACGAGAAGGTTTTGACTAAATCACACCTGAAACAATCTAAAGGTATTATCACTAAAGAACTCTTTGCTAATGAAAAGATCGATCCAGATGTACTAGCAATCCTACAGAAAGAAAAAGTCATTTTTTTACACCCCTTTGGCGGTGACGATGGCAATCAACCAGAGTATATAGTGCCAAACTACCTATCATTGATTAACGAAAGCAGCCCAGATTACCAGCTCGCCACCTTTGGTCTATTGGCTCGCCCAGCGCTAATACTTTGGTTTGAACATTTTGTGCCACTGGGTTTAATTAACCAGTTAGTGTGCTTCTTTGGTCAGATGCCAGATCGTAAAAAATTCTGGCGTGATCAAATCTTATTTACGCTCGAAGCCAGCAGCAAAGTTCTTATAAAGTTGGAGTTTTCGCCAAAACTACAGATTAAAGTTTACTTGCAAAACAATGACGCCAAACAGTATCAACAGCATCTCAGCTACCTCTATTATGTACTGATGGGACTTTACCATGACTATTCAGTAGATCCTCTGGACGATTATTGTCAAAACCATCATGAGTTGTGCAGGCAGTATGGGCATTACCGCGAGTTGGATCCATTGCCCAACAAGGCAAAACCGTTCAGTCCTGAACTACCTTGGCTTTATCGACAAATTTATTTAAACCCACCCAATGATTTGCGACTATCTGTTAATGGCCAGTACTTTGTAAAAGTGACCGATTTAGCCCGGCTGGACGAGCAGCAAACCACGGTTGCGGCACAAAGCAGCGATGATGCGGAGATATCGGTGCAATTGCCAGCAAGTCAGTTTGCTCCCTTTATGCTCAACAAGCCAAAAAAACGGCTGAAAGTGTTTATTTCCTATTCTCATGACGACATCAAGCAGCGTCATGTTTTACAAAAGTTTTTAAGTAATTTGATACGGGCTGAGAAGATAGAAATCTGGCACGACAATATGATTAACGCCGGTGATTTTTGGGATCAAACCATCCGGCAAAAACTGGCAGAAGCCGATGTGGCTATCTTGCTGGTAAGTCAGTCGCTGTTGGCATCCAGCTATATTCAGGACGTTGAAGCGCCATTGTTAATGCAGTTGCACCAGCAGCGCAAACTATCGATTGTCCCAGTGTTAATTCGAGAGTGTTGCTATGAAGACTGGCTGATTTTTCCACCCGGTAGTAACCCGGATCTGGCTACTTTTGCTGCGGAATTGCAGTTCTTGCCAAAGAATGAACAAGCACAGCTGCAAGCAATTCAAGACTGGCATAACCCGGAAAAGGCCTGGAAGCAAGTTGTCGCGGCATTAAACCAACTATTTATACAGAGTTAAATTGTTCAGCGTGTCAGCCTTATGCAAGCAATTTGATCACAGAACGCGAACAAGAATTACAAGTAGCAGCTACACTTGATCTGGTAAAAGCTCGCATTACCGCTTATTTGCAAAATAACCAATAAAACCTAATCGCAGAGCGAGCAGTCCTGACCGCATGGAGCAAAAGGATGACCAGTCAAACCACCATTCGATTTGCAGTTCGTACTACTTCACAAGGCGCCGTAGCGCAGCCCGATGCTGACTATCAGATACGCAGCGTCAAACTCGCCGGCGGCGAAAAGCGAGCCATGAGCAGCACCCGGGTGCTTAGCGCTGAAACCGGCAATGACTTAGTACACCTGATCTTAAAAGATCACAGCGGCCAGCCGTTTGATTTATGGTTGCATCCGGAGCATGCCCGGGATTTGTTGCTAAGCCAGCAAGGTGGCACATTAGCCGCAGATGGTACGGTGCAGGTACCGACCCACGCACAGTGGCGCAGCCAGGACGGTGCGCAGCGAGGTTTTATCAGTGATTTGCTGATTGACACGTTGGAGTTGCTGGGGCTGAAGAAAAAAGCCGTTAAATATACCGCAGCAGCAATTGGCGCGCGTATTGACAGCAAGGTTAATGAAGGTGTGTATCGCCTATCAAAACAAGCTATTCCGGATCTGAAGCCCGGTACCACTTGTCAACTAGACGCTGTCAGTAATCCGCAGCTGGTGTTTATTCATGGCACCTTTAGCAATACCAAAGCGGGCTTTACTGGCTGGTGGCAGCATCAGCAGCAGATCCAACAGCTCTTTGATTACTATCACAATCAGGTCTATGCGCTTGATCATGCCACTGTGCTAAAAAGCCCACTATACAACGCCCTGACGCTGGCAAAAGCCCTACCCAAGCGCGCAGCCTTGCATCTGGTAACCCATTCCCGCGGCGGGTTGATAGCGGAGTGTTTATTGCGGGCTTTAATGTTAGCAGCCGACAAACAGCTGTTTGAAGATGAAATATCCTTCTATTTTCAGGACGCCGCATACTCACAACATAAGCAAGAACTTACCGACCTGGTCAAGCTGCTAAAAGACAAAGACATTCGTATTGAGCGACTGGTGCGGGTGGCCTGCCCGGCGCACGGTACTTTGCTGGCGTCAGACCGGCTGGATGCGTACCTTAGTGTGTTGAACTGGCTGGCCAAGCGGGCAAAGATCCCGTTATTGCCCGGCCTGCTGGACTTTACCAAAGCCGTGGCGCGTGAACGTACCGATCCAGGCAGCCTGACTGGCATTGAAGCGATGCGCGCGCAAAGCGCAATAATTCGTTGGGTAAATGCCCCCCTTAACGATGGCTGTGATAGCCAGTTACGTGTGGTGGCGGGCGATATTGCCGGCGACTCGCTGGTATCCTGGATCAAAACCCTTCTGGCCGACAGCTTTTACCGAACAGACAACGACTTGGTGGTACAGACCAGCGCCATGTATGGTGGCGTGCTGCGCCACGATGCCAGTTTTATACTGGAAAGCAGCGGCAAAACCGACCATTTTAGTTATTTTAGTAATCTAAGCACGGCCAGTGCTATTACCGACGCCTTAACGCAACAACGGCCGTCCGGTTTTCTACCGGTAGGCCCGCTGTCTTATCAGGGCCAAAATGCCAGCGGCGTGCGTACCAGCGACAAATCCGGTTTTAGCCCCAATATATTAGCTGCCAACGATTTGGGTAATGCGGCAAGGCCGTTGGTGCTGGTGCTGCCAGGTATCGCTGGCAGTCATCTGCAAAAAGCTGGACGACGCGAGTGGCTGGCATTGCACCGGGCTTTTGGCATGCTGGATCGAATTAGTCTGCAAGATAATGACAACATCGAAGCAGACGGCATGCTGGAAACCTATTATCAAACACTGCTAGAGCAACTAGCCTTGCAGTATGAAGTGGTGCCATTCAGTTACGACTGGCGTCGCTCGCTTGAAGACAGTGCTAAAGCCCTTGCGGCGGTGCTGCAGCAACAACTGACACACCGGCCCAACACCGCTATTCATCTGGTGGCGCATTCGATGGGCTCCCTGGTGTTTCGGGTACTACAAATTAAGCAACCTGAGTTATGGCAACGCTGGCTGAACCGGCCTAATACCCGGGTCGTGTTACTGGGGCCTCCTAATAACGGTTCCTGGGCACCAATGACTATGCTGACTGGCGATGACCCCTTTGCCAATATGCTGTGCCGGATAAATGGCGACTTGCAGACGCTTGAAAGCCGTAAACTGATTGCAGAATTTACTGGTTTGCTGCAGTTACAGGCAGGTTTACATGACCCGCAGCAGCCCATGGCACAACAGGCCTACTGGCGTCAGTTAGCCGACGCAGATCAACTTGTTGCTCAGGATAGCAGCCCTTGGTTTAGCCGGGTTTCGAAAAAGCATTTGTGGGCCATCCCGAGCGAGAACACGCTGCAACAGGCCAGTTTGCTGCGCCATCAACTTAATGCCCAGTTGCCGGTATTGCAGGAATACCACGATAAAATAAGTATAATTCTTGGCAGCAGCCCGGAAACGCCCGCAGGGTTTGTCGTCAATGATTTAGGGGCAGTGCAATACCAATATAGCCAGGAAGGCGATGGCCGGGTGTGCTGGCAGGACTCTGTGATCGAAGGTATACAAACCTGGCTCAGTCCACAAGTGCATGGTGCATTAGCTAATGATAAATACGTAATAGCGGCTTGCCAGCAGTGGTTGGTAGGCAACACCATCCAGTCGGCAGGTTTGCAGCCGTTTTACTTGCCAGAGCGACGTGGCGATGGCGACAAAGCATTGTTACCAACTAAAACCAGAGCCTATGCCGATACAACATCCATTAGTTACCCGCTGGATGAAGCGACGGTGATGCAGGCCTTATTTATCGATAGCACTATTGCCAGTCGTTCAGGCCCCCAGCTACCGCCAATGCAACTGACCGTACGCAACGACGATTTGCGTTTTGTACGCCAGCCACTGTTGTTAGGTCACCAGAATTCACTGCAGATTACTGGCTCTGAACGAGCGGTGGATCAGCTACTGGGTGGTGATTTACAGTTGGCACTGCAGTCTGGTGTGTACCCGGTAATGCCAGGGCAGTACCAGATTTTTGTCAACCGCCGGCAAAACCCGGCAAACCAACTCGCATATCCGAAGCCGGTAGCGGCGATAGTGGTGGGACTTGGCGATGAAGGTGAACTTACTCCGGCGGTGATCCGGCGAACAGTGCAGGCCGGTGTAATCGGTTACTGCTTGCAGCAGGAACGGCAGACCACACAGGTGGAACTGGCGGTTACCATTTTAGGCAGTGGCGGCATTCTGGCGGTAAGCCAGTCGGTACAGGCGTTGGTGCAAGGCGTGCTGGATGCCAATGAAAAACTGCGACAGCTGGCAGTGCAGCGGCAACACAGGCCAGTCGCGCATGTTAGCAAGCTATTGATTATTGAACAATTTCATAACAGGGCTCTGGAGGCCTGGCATACGCTACATGACTGGGTCACCTTAAATCAGGCACTACCGCTGGAACTAACCACACAGTTACAAAACGGTCAAAATGGCATTTCGCAGCCGGTAGAGGGGCATTATCGTAGTGTGAAATATGATTTACTGCGGATTTGCGCCCGCCCACTATACCATCAACCCACTGTCGCCAACTCCAGCAACACAACCATGGCGTGTTATTTGTTGCTGGAGTACGCCCTGTTTACCCGACGCGCCCGCTCCGAACTATATTACAAAGAAATTCAGGTACCGCAAATTCGCGAGCTGCTGCGCAGCGCTGAAATAAGTGGTTACTTTGACCAGACATTAGCGCGGGCTCTGTTCCAGCTAATTCTGCCACATGAACTGAAAACCAGCTTGCGTGCCAGCAGCGAACTAGTGCTGGAACTGGATGATAATACCGCCTGGATCCCGTGGGAGTTGCTTGTTGAAGGTGCCGAACAACGCAGTCACATTGAACGTGGTAACGTGCAGGCATTTGGTAGCAGTATGTTGCGTAAACTCCGACTGCGTGAGTTCAGACGCCAGCCGACAGCCAGTTTATCTGACAAAATCTTGGTGATTGGCGAGCCGTTAGTTGATGAGTCTGTGATCCCGTTGCCAGCCGCTGCCAAAGAAGCTAAACAAGTGGCGCATTTATTCGCAGGCCGCGCCCACTTGCTACTTAACAGTAGCAGCAGCGACATCTTTAAAGCCGCTTTTAGCCATGACTGGCAAATTGTTCATCTGGCCGGTCATGGTCTTTACTGTCCGTCAGACGAGGCTGAATCGCTCTGCAGTAAAACCGGCATGCTCTTGCAAAACGGTATCGTGTTTGGTCCAGCGGAATTTGACAGCATGCCGCATGCACCAGAGCTGGTGTTTGTAAATTGCTGTGAGCTGGGCAAAACGGAACAGCATGGCGCGCCCCGTTACCGTGATTTTGCAGCCAATGTCGGCGAACAACTAATCCGGAACGGCGTTCGCTGTGTGGTGGTGGCAGCCTGGGCTGTGGCGGATCGGGCCGCAGAGGCGTTTGCCGGCAAATTTTACCAGGCATTGCGAAATAACATGACCTTTGCTCAGGCGGTTCAGGCTGGACGTAAAGCAGCTTTTGATGCCAACCCTAAGGACAACACCTGGGCTGCATATCAGTGCTATGGCGACCCAGCCTGGCGACTAAGCGACAGTGAGCAGGCGAATGACCTCCAGACGCCTCCGCTCGCCAGTACCCGTGAACTGCTGCTAACATTAGAGCAGTTACTGGCACAGACTGCTTACGTCAGTAATGATGGGCAGCAATCATTACAAAACCGGCTGCAGACGATTTTACGCAGTAGCAACCCAAGTTGGTTGCAACAAGGCCTGATTGCAGAGCAGATTGCACAATGCTGGAAAGCGCTCGGCAACACTGAACAAGCCCGGCACTGGTTTAGTGAGGCAGTAAATGCTAACGATGGCTCAGCCAGTTTCGTCGCGCGCGAGCAGCAATTAAATTTGCAGGTGCGCCAGCCAGACGCCGACGAAGCAACCCTGAAAACCGCCACGCAGCAACTACAACAGTTAATTGATCTGGCGCCGACAGCTGAACGCTTCAGCCTGCTGGGCTCAGCCTGGAAACGGCGGGTCATGCTGATAGACAAGACACCGCCTGTAAAAACACCAACCAAGCGCGCGCAGCAGTCAGCAAAGCCCACTACCGCACCTGAGCTTACCGCAGCGTTAGAACAAATGGTTGCAGCCTATCAACAAGCAGCCGATCTAACGGCCAATGATGTTTTCTACCCACTAAGCCAGCTTTATCTGGCTAAGCTGCGGTTACATTGGCTGGACGCCAAACACGAGGCACCAACGGATGATGACTGGCAAAAATTGCAGCAACTTTACCAGCAACAGGCTGAACAGGAAGCTGATTTCTGGAACCATGTTGGCCCGTTGGAAGCCGCCATCTGGCAAGCCATGCAACAACAGCAACTGCATCTCACACTGCCTGAGGTCAGCACACAGTTGCAAGAACTAAAGCTAAGAGTCAGCTCTGTACATTGGTGGCAATCGGTACGCGATACTGCCGAATTTATGGGGAAATCCTATGTGCAGCATATTCAGCAAAACAACCTCGCTGACGCGGAAAACACTGCTGTGGAGCAGCTTATGCAACTGTTAGCGCAATTTGCGGGGGATACGGAATAAATGGAAAACTTTGATCTGTTTATCAGCTACCGCCGCTCTCAGGCCTTAGCGGTACAAGCCGCTGTTGCCAGTCTCGAACAAGCCGGTATCAGCTGTTTTTTGGATACCACCGACATTGCCCCTCTGGCTGACTTTCCAGAGGGGCTGCACGGTGCTATAGCCAATTCCAAAGCGCTATTGGTGTGGTGGAGTGCTGATTATGCTGATTCGGAGCATTGCATGGCCGAGCTGACGTTGGGTTGGCAATATGCCCGGGCGCAAAGCAGCGATGTTAGCCAGCGCATTTGGGTAGTCAACCCAGAGTTAACAACAGATCATATTTGCGCTGGTGAGCTGCAAAGCAGTAATTTGTTAGCAGGCAATAGCTTGCATGACGCGACGCTAACAGCGCAATTAACAGAGAAATTAGCGACCCTAACTACGCCTTTGTCGAACGAGCAGCAAACTGTTGCAGCAGCCAGTTATGGCAGCCAGGCACAAGCCGTCAGTAAGCACTTTACCGGTCGCCTGCGCGAATTGTGGCAGCTGCGTAGCCTGCTGCATCCGGCTAAAATTAGCCAAACTAACCGCTTAGTGGCAATACAAACCCACGGTATCGCGGGTATTGGCAAAACTGAGCTGGCAAGGGCTTATGTCGATAAATTTAATGCGGCATACCCGGGCGGAGTGTTCTGGTTAAATCTGGCGCCGTTAGATAGCGAAGCCCACGTCGATGATAACAGTATGCGCCGGGTGTGGGCCGATGCCGTGCGCGAAGCGCTTGACTGGGGTGGCCAAAGCGGCTTTTACCGCGATAGCGCCGGGCAATACCTGGAAGCACAGCCGCTATGGGAGAAGTTACAACAGCAAGGGCCATGGCAAAGCCAGCCGGTGTTATGGCTGCTGGATAACGTGCCGGTACTAAATACTCAGACGTACCACCAATTACAAAGGTGGCTAACCGCGCCCATGGCCAACAGCCATACGCTAATTACCACCCGCTTTGCTGGCGAGCTTGCGGGTTTTAAGCCTTTGAACTTAGCGCCTTTAGATCATATTGCTGCATTGCGCTTATTGTGCAGTTATCGCGATTTTACGAAAGCTGAACAACCTCTGGCCGAGCAACTGGTGCAGCAAACCGGCGCACATACGCTGGCGCTGGTGCTAGCGGGGGAATACCTGAAACACAGCAGTTATCAACAGCTGATTGAAGGCTTCGACTCCCAGCAAGTGCTGCCGGTAATTGAACAGATTGCCGCACTGTTAGCGGCGGATTTAGGCAACAAAGCAGTGGGGATAGTAGCAACATTCTCTTTATCTTTGCAGTGGCTTGATGATAAAGCCAAGCGCTTACTGGCGCTGGCCTGTCAGTGCGAAGGCAATAGCGCCTTTCCGGTAGCGGTGCTAAAGGATGCAGCCAAGGCGCTATTTCAGCAGGATGAAATGCAAAGCAGTATAGCGTTGCGCTGCCTTTCTCAGGCAGCCTTAATGCAGCAATCTGAACAGCGGGTGCGAATGACAGATGGCTCCACTTACCACGAGCCGATGCTGGAATTGCACCCTCTAACCATAGCGGCCAGCTGGCAACTACTATGCAAACAGCAAGATTTAGCTTTACCCACGGCAATTAAATTACAGCAGTATTTAATTGCCGCCGTGCTGACACATTTTGATCAGGTAGAGGATAATCGCCAGCATCCTACAATCCATCCTTATTTGGCTTTGGCACATTTTTTACCACAGCAGCATTGTTCAGCAGAGGCTTTTGGCTTACGACATCGTTTAGGACGGTTTTATATGCATGCCGGAGCAATTCCGAAATGCCGCAGCCCAGTGCAATTAGCAAATGCTTCGCAGAAACCCTATTACTACCAGATGAACACAAAGACATCCTGATGAGCAAGAGCCTTCTTGCTTCTACATATCGAAACAAGGACGACAGACGTTGCCCGCGCCATGGAAGCGGTACTAACCACAGAACGCACGTGGGTGCAGAGCATCCGGATACCCTGGCGGTAAACAACCTAGCCGCACCTGGCAAGCACAAGGCGATTTGGTCGGCGCGCGCGTTAGAGGAGGCTGTTCTGGAAGGTGAACGAACGTAAACTGGGTGCCGAACATCAGACGCACCTAACCATTAAAAATAACTGGCCCAAACATTAGGGGCGCAAGGCTTTTAACCGATGCACGCGTGTTTCATCAGGCAGTGCTGGAAGCTAGAGGAAGGCGCACGTTGGGCACAGAACACCCTGACACCTAGCGAGTAAAAACAACCTAGCTGACGCATTATCGGCGCAAGGTGATTTAGCAGGCGCGCGCTTCTTACAAGAGACTGTGTTAGAAGCGTTTGAGCGCATGCACTTGGCTTTGAGCATCCATATACGCTTACCTGTAAAGCCAATAGCAAGCACCTTAGAACCAAGGCGATTTAGTCAACGCGAGTCCTACAGGAGGTTACACTAGAAACCTTTGACCGGAGATGGGTACACATCCAAGTACCCTGACCATAAAAACAACTTGGCTAACATAATGCTGGAGCAAGGCGGCACACGGAGCCCGTGCTTTACAAGAATCATGTTGGAAGTACGAGCACACAATGGGCGCAGAACACCCTGCCACCCTAACTAGCAAAAAACAGTTTGGCTAACCTGTGAAACTCGGCGATTTAGAGGGCGCCGCATATTACATGAAGCAGTGCTTGATGCGCGCGAACGCATACTGGGCGCCATGCATCCAGCAACCCTGAGCGAGTAAAACAATCTGGCCAACGCTTATTGCAACTTGGCAATTTATTAGGCGCTCGTGCGTTGCTGGAGGCCGAGCTGGAAAGCTTACAGACGCTTGCTCGGCGCGGAGCACCCGAAATACAAACGGTAAAAACAATCTTGCTTGTACCTTGTTGCAAATCGGCATTTAGCGGGCGCTCGTATGTTACGGGAATTCGTGCTGGAAACGAGAGGAGCGAACTCTCGGCGCTGAGCATGCAGATACCCTAAATAGCAAAAATAATCTAGCCATCACCTTATGGCAACTGAGCGATTAGCCGGTTCTCGTGCGTGGAAGAGCTATACTGGAAACGCAGCTAACGCTAGGTGCTGAGCATCTGGCTACGTTGACCTGCATTCATAATCTGGCGCTTACTATACAACAACAAGGCAGATTACCACAGGCTTTACAGTTATTAGAACAAGTGTATCAGGGCAGAATAAATCAGTTGGGGAGCAAGCATGCAGATACTATTGGCTCTGGCCAGGCGCTGTTAGACTTGATGCTGGAAATGGACTTAAAAAAGAAGCTGAGGCTCTTGCGACGGAGCTGCGCAATGTCGTGAAAGCCGAAACAGGGAAGCACCTGACCACAATTAAATCAGGTGGAAATCAATGGCTGAATATCTGGCACGTGTTAGTTGGGACAGCATACAGCGATATAAACTACTACAACGCAGTAGTGACTCGCCGTCACCGAGCCGATTGTCGCTGACCGGTCAATATGGCTCGGGTCAACCAATACTGGCTAAGTTGCGTTTTGGCGATGGGCTTTGGCTGTTTACCGCCCCAGAATTTGGTAATGGCAACCAACGACGCACCTTGCCGCCTTCTGTGCTGGGGCGTATTTCCATCACACATCAACGCTTTCCGAAGACGGGTGCTGTTCAGCTTGCGGCAGGCACCCCGCCACAGGCTCAGCCGCTTGCGGATATCACAGTAAACGCCATGACCACGGACTACAATTACTGGTGCGGGGGGGACGTCGGATTAGCGCTGCCAATTCATAATGCTTATGCTGTATTTAAAAACCTGACTTTTACCGGCACGCGCAACCACACTATTGCATCGTGCGTACGATGCCAGCAAGCTGCAGTACCGGCAACCGGACCTTATGGTCACCTGATGCAGCACTTTCAATCTATCCGCCGCTTGTCGGCAGAAAGTGCCACGCAGCTTATGCAATTGCAGAACATGGTTGCATGCCGCCGAACGGTTTTTCTTAGCCACCGCCATTGTGAAGCCAGCAACTTAGTCAGCGAAGTCGCCACTACACTGCAGAAAAAAGATGCCTTGTGTTGGTGGGATGTGCAAGTAATGCCACAATCTCGTTGGTATGATGACAAGATATTGGTACCCATGCTGAAGGATGGTATCCGACAGGCGGCGTTGTTTATTGCTTTTATAACCCCCGGATACCTTGAACCCGGGTGGGCAAAGGAAGAATTTGACGAAGCGCTTCGTGCTAATGGCCCGATAATAGTACAAGTATTATTAGGCGGTACTATACACCAGCAACAACATATTCATGAGTTGGGAAATATACAACAGACGATAGATGTGGGGGCTGATGCTAGTAGCATCGCAGATTCCATTTTACAGCGTTTGGACGTTCTCAACCCTGACCTGTAATCAATTGGAATTAAGCATGCCGGGGTTAGCTTCTTTTTGACTAAACCACCATTCAGTTAACCATCTTTAATATCTGACCATTATCCGTAGCCCTCTGCCCTCTCATGAAAAAAATCCTTATAACTGCAATTAGCGTGTTAGCAATGCTGTATCGCTTTTAGCAATTGTTATCGACCCGCAGCTTTCTCTTGTTTGATGATTAACTAAAGGTCAGATCCACTTGTTAATTGATATCAGCCTACATTTAAAAAGTACAGTTACAGGCGGCGTATCGCGTTACCTGCCGCCGGGTTAGGTGCTCTAGAATACGTAAAGAAATCCGAGTCCTATTTCTGCTTCATAGTTGTTGCGTGCTATTGGGCTGTCTGCAATGTCGCTACTGTATCGCTCGTAGAGTGCCTCGCCGAAGATCCGCCAGTTATCGTTAATATAATGTCGATAATTGTAATGAACCCCAATTGAGCGGAACCCTCCACTCAGCTTGGTTTGCTCCAGCCCTGAGGCAGCTGCCTGCGCTGCGTCTATGCCAAACTCTGTATTAGCAAGTTCGCTATCGTGAAAGACCGCTACGACAGATAGTTCAGAACCGGAGCCGTCGATCTGCTCGCCGAAGCGGCGACCCACCCCAAAAATACCAAGGTTGCCGTTTTCACCAGCTACCAAGCGACCATCCAGCCAATAACGCCAATCAGCACTAAAAGCCCGGCGCGCTTGCAGTGCGAATTCGAGACCCTCTTCTGTGGTGCCGAGCCCGTCCAACCGGCCGTCATCGGAATCACTTTCTTCGCGCCCCTCTTCGAAGCCAACGATGGCCTCAAATAGCCAGGTATCAGCACGTAGTCCACGCCAGCCCAGTGCCTCACCGGCAAAGAAGAAAATATCATCACCTGTGCGCCATTGTACGGCACCTGCAGGCTGGACTTCGAAACCGAACTCATCTGACCCTTCATAGGCAGACTCGTATTCAACCCCCAGACCCAGCCCAAAACTCCAGCCATCTTCACCCCTGGTGAAATCGTCTAGCGACGGTAACGGCACTAATGCTGCTTGCTCTTCCTGTGCTATTGCTGTTTGCAGGCAGAGAGCATGGATGCACAATGCCAACAGTAAAGCTGTAACCTTTTTCATTTAAATTCCTCTAGCTGCATTGGTATAAAGTGACGTTTCAGAGCATGCCAATATTACTTAACGCTTTTGTGAGTAGATCACATCCCATCATTTTATATTCCAGACTCGATTCAAACTGACTGCCAAGGGTCAAATTCACTGGTCAACTGCTATCTGCCGGCAGTTACTGGCGGCGTAATATCTTACCCGCCGCTGTACACCCAAACACCTCACTGATTGTGTCAGTTTTCTTTACATAACTTTAGATTATTCTTTATTAGAAACCACAAGCCCATGATTTCGAGCTAATTTCTATTATGGCATGACGCTTGCTGATGATTTTTCAAGTGAACTGTCTGACAAAGCCTAATTCTCTCAAAATAATAAAACGTTTCTTAACACCCAATAACAATACACCATAAGGGATCATAATCATGTACATGAGAAAAATAGTGTCTACAGCGGCACTTGTCATTAGTATCAGTGCGGCGTTTGCTTCACACGCAAGCTTAATTACCAGCGGCGGCAATGAAACGTTAAGCTGGACTGCCCGCAGTTTGTTAACTGGTGCGGCACCCGGCGGTACTGCCTCTCCGGCAGCAGGCCTGGCAGGTAACGCTATTTATCACCCTACTTATCCTGCTTACAGCGGCGTGGTAGGCATGTTGATGGATTCCGGCAGTGGTCTTTCTGTTTGTACTGGCACCTTACTCAGTGATCGCAGGTCAATTCTGACTGCAGCGCACTGTGTATCCAGTGGCGCAGGTACTGCCAACCCTGTGTCGACCACAGTCTCTTTTCAGCCACCAGCCGGCCTTGCGCCCGATGAACGGATATATTTTAGTGCTAACCCAGACGTGGTGAGCATTGAAGTAAGCGACTACTTTGTTCATGAAGATTATACCGGTGAGGTTATTGATCAAAACGACATTGCTGTACTACGTCTGGCTGAAGAAGCACCGGCGTGGGCAATTTCACATGATATCTATACCGGCAGCGGCCTGACAGGGCTGGATTTTAACGTTGCTGGCTACGGCAACATGGGCACCGGCAACGGCGCTTTCATCGGTACTACCGGCTACTTGCGTGAAGGCGATAATATGTATGACTTCGCCTGGGGAAATGCGCTGTTTGGTGATTTCTTTACCGACGGTTTCTTTGGTACTGCCGACGTTACTTACTCTTTTGTATCGGATTTTGATAATGGCTTAGCAGGCAATAATGCTTCCAGCTTACTTGCTGGCGTATTTGGTGTAGCTGATTTGTTTAACGATTTAGGCCGTGGTGACCGTGAAGTGGGCGTTGCCGGTGGTGACTCTGGCGGCCCTAATTTTATTGATGGCTTAATATCCGGCATTAACAGTTACGGCTTAAGCTTTGGTGCTGGCTTTGGCGATTTTACTTCTGGCCTGAATTCCAGCTTTGGCGAACTCAGCGGCTACGTACCTACATACATTCATGCAGACTTTATCGGCTCTGCTTTGGTCCAGGTATCAGAACCTGGCATCCTGATCTTAATGAGCTTAGGCTTGTTTTCGATTGGCGCCTCTGCCCGTCGTCGCAAAGCCAAGTAGCCACACAACGATCTGAAAATGAGGGCAAGGAATAAACCGCTGTCGCGGCAGATGACTTGCCCCACCCTCGTGTATATTTCTGAGTGTAGTTATCGCTTTGTATACATGGCTATGTTGCTCTTCTTTATGTTGCCCTTACTCATATTGCCCTAATTTTGGGGAAACACCATCGCTTAGCTACATTACATAATCAGAACGCGCTGTTGAAAAGCAGTTTGCGAGGGCTTTGCTATACTGACTGCTGAATTATTAATCACAGGCAGGAGATACGTTATGAGCCGGCAGCTATTCGCGCCATTTCTGATTTTACTTATCACGTTTTTTGCATCGGCACAGGAAGAATTGCCGTTCAAGGTTGAGCAGATCAGTCAATTTGATGAGCCATGGTCGATGGCCTTCCTGCCAGATGGGCGAATGCTAGTCACCGAGAAGAAAGGCCGGCTGACTATTGTCAGCCAGCAGGGAGAGAAATCTTCGCCGGTAGGCGGACTGCCGAACGTGGATTACGGCGGCCAGGGCGGTCTGGGCGATGTGGCGTTGCATCCGGACTTTGCCGACAACAAGCTCATCTACATCAGCTACGCTGAAGCCGGTGAGGGTGGCGTGCGCGGTGCCGCCGTGGCCCGCGGCACTCTGGTTGAAGGAGAGCGTAGCGCTAAGCTGGAGAACCTGCAGGTGATCTGGCGCCAGTATCCCAAGGTGCTGGGCTATGGTCATTACGGCCACCGCCTGCTGTTCGATAACGACGGTTATCTGTGGATTTCCTCGGGTGACCGCCAGAAATTCACCCCGGCTCAGGACATGCAGTCATCGATGGGCAAGATACTGCGCTTGCATGACGATGGCTCGGTACCCAAAGATAACCCCTTTGTGAATTACCGCGATAAAGACGCTTTTGTTGACAACGAGGCCATTTACGCCCAAATCTGGTCGCTTGGCCACCGCAACCCGCTGGGTATGGCATTCGATCTGGATGGCCAGTTGTGGGTGATCGAGATGGGCCCTGCTGGTGGCGATGAGCTTAACCTGATAAAGCGCGGCGTCAATTATGGCTACCCGGAAGTATCTAATGGTAAACACTATGACGGCCGGGACATTCCCGACCATGACACCCGGCCGGAGTTTACGGCACCGGCAATCACCTGGACCCCGGTAATATCCCCGGCCGATATTATCGTTTACCGTGGCGAGCGCTTTGCAGACTGGCAGGGTGATGCCCTAGCGGCAGGCCTTTCTTCTCAGGGCATAGTTCGCATTACGTTCGATGGCGAAAGTGCGACAGAGACAGCGCGTTATGACATGGGCGCCCGGGTTCGCAAAATTACCGAGGGCCCGGATGGCGCTATCTGGGTACTTGAGGATGAGCGCGGGAACAGCAAGGGCCGCCTGCTGAAATTAACGCCGGACTCTGATTAACCGCTAATCACTTGTTGCAATTCGCAAGATCAATAACACCAGCCGGCATTCGCTCTAGCATGGGCGAATAGCCAGCATGGGTAAACTGAGGAGTGACAACATGGGCAGTCAGAAAATAGTACTGATCACCGGTGCCTCAAGTGGCATTGGCGCTGCCACGGTGGATAAGGTGGTTGCCGCCGGCCATAAAGCGGTTATTACTGCCAGAAGCGCCGATAAACTGAATAAAATTGCCGAGCGCTGGGGCAGCGATAAAGTGTTGGCAGTCACAGCAGACGTGTCTAAACTGCAGGAAGTTGAAAATGTGGTGGCCAAAGCCAAAGAGAAATTTGGCCGAATCGACGTGGTATTCGCCAATGCCGGTACCGGTGTTGATACGCCAGGTATTGCAACTGGCGACCCGGATGAATGGCAGACCATGCTGGATGTTAATATCAACGCATTGCTGTATACCGCCAAAGCCAGCCTGGCGGCCTTAAAAGAAACCCAGGGCCATTTTATTATTACCAGCTCCATTGCCGGAAAAATAACCTTAAAAGGCTCGGTGTATGGTGCCTCAAAGTGGTTTGCCTACGGGTTTGGCCAGAATTTAGCTGCTGAAATGGCTGAATGGAACGGCCGCTGCACCACTATATGCCCTGGCATGGTTAATACGCCATTTTTTGATGAAGCCAAACCGGACAAACTAGACCCAAGTGACATTGCCGATGCCGTGCTGTTTGCGATATCGGCCAACCCAAGATGCGATGTCCGGGAAATTACCCTGATGCCAACCAAATAGCCGGGCTGAGCTTGCCAGGTCGCTTCGGTATAACACTAGACGGAGGGGCACTTTGCAGCTGATGTAGCGCCACCGTTTTTTCTGGTTAAGTTGTACTACTATCTTAGGTGGTGAATTTAACAAAGCAGAAAAGGAGCCGGAAATGGCTGATTTGTTGTCAATTGCCAATTTGCTTGCAGTTATTGCAGCTATTGGCACAGCATGGCTGGGCATTATCACTTACCGCCGGCAAAAGGAAATTGATCTTGAATATCATAAAGAACAGCTGGAACGCGAAGCTGTTACTGAGTATTTGGCTTCGCTGGATACGTTAATAAATCATGCGGCTTATTGCGAGGGGAGCGGCACACATGATCAAGCCGATAAGATACTGTTGTGCAAAAAGAATATTAATAAAATATATATCTATGCGCCAGCTGAAGTCGTTGCGGCTATGGATACCTTACTGACGGAAGCCACAGAGCTGGCCAGTGTTATTTCCAAGATCCCAAATGCTGAAATTTATGATTCGGACAAAGTAGTACTATACGATACCGAGCGAACTAAAACTCAGAATGCCTACTTAGCGGCCGTTAACGTAGCCAGACAACATGTTGGCCTACATAAACAACCGGTTGGCGCTGTCCAGCTACTGTTGCTTGGCAAGAAATGATTAATGTTATTGTCACTTGCCAATAGCCAAAGATAGCGTGTACCTTATCGTAATGCTGCTTCTTGTAATGCTAATTCTAGCGTTGATAACAACGCTGGCTCTGAGTGTACACTAAAGCAGCGAAAGCAAAATAATAATAACGAGACAGGTATGACACACAAACTATGGCTGGCTTTGCTGGCATCAGTAGCGTTGCATGGCTGCGCCACTATGGACAAATCGCAATGCCTGACTGCCGACTGGCGGACCATTGGCTTTGAAGACGGCGCCAAAGGCAAGCCGGAAACTGAGATCAGCACCTACCGCCAGGACTGTGCAGACCATGGCGTAACACCTGATCTGAATGCCTATCGTCTGGGGCATCGCCAGGGTTCTGAGAATTTTTGTACCCAACGCAATGGCTTTGAGGTTGGTAGGCGCGGGGGCAGCTACCAAGGCAGCTGTACAACTGATCTGGCAGAGCCCTTTCTAAGCGGATATCGCGACGGTCAGGAGCTCTATGACTTACAGCAAGCGGTTGCGAATGCCCGTACCAGTATCGACCGTCAGCACCAGCAGATTAAAAAAACAGAAAAAATGATAAACAGCAAAACCGACTTATTAGTTGAAGATGGTCTGGTAAAAGATGAGCGCATTCAATTATTAACTGAAATTGAACTGCTGAAAACCGAACTTATGGACCTGTATGACCAGCTACCAGTGTTGCAACAGAACTTGCGACAGGCAGAGAGAGCATATCAACAGGCAGAGCAGCGTTTTCTGCCATATCAAAAATAATAATAAGGAATAGCAATATGGCTACTGCGTTTAAAGAATACAAAATGATTTATATCGCCGAGGGCGGTTGCGGCACTGTTTTCCTTGGTGCATCGGGTTTGCCGTTAAAAAAGGTTGAGGCAGAACTGAATGCCCAGGCAGCACAGGGCTGGCAGGTAGTATTCCAGTTAATTGAGCAAAAACGGTTCTGGTTGTTCTGGACCCGCGAAGCCATGGTCGTCACGTTGGGCCGCTGAGATGCAACGTCTGCTGTTATGGCTTATTCGTCGCTACCGTAAAAGCGGTGGCGGTATGCGCTGGTTTGGTATCGACTGCAATTATCAACCCAGCTGCTCAGCCTACACTTACACGGCTATTAAACGTTTTGGTTCACGCAAAGGCGTTGCCATGGGTTGGCAACGTATTAAGCGTTGCAGCCGGCATGACAGCTTTTGTAAATGTTTAGAGCCGGTGCCAGTAGCGGAGCACTACGGAGCATGTGACGATGCTAAATCAACAACAGGTTGATGCGGAAGAAGAACGGTTACGCGAGCAGGTTGCCGCCCTGCCCGATGAACAACGCAAAGTGTTTTATCAGCAACTTAAGCCGCTACTACGCGACCCCGATACCTACGCCACCTTAAACTGGTGTTTTTTAGCCGGTTTGCACCACTTTTATCTGGGCCTGTGGGGCCGCGGCCTGGTTAATTTGCTGATATTTATTGTTGGCGCGACACTGTTGTTCACGCCAATGATTCTGGTCGGCATTGCCATGCTGGTGCTTATTACGGTAGTAGAGCTGTGGGCACTGTTTCGTGCCCAGATTATTATTCAGCACTGGAATAATCAGCTGATTCGCCGCCTGTTGCAACGCAACTGACTGGCAAGCTTAAAAGCGCTCCACCACTTTAGCCTGCATATCCGGGTTGGCAAAATCCAGCTCTACCGGCTGCTCCAGAATAATCCGGCCTTCAACTACCGCATCGGCCGCAATATGCAAACTGGGCTTGTCGTTATTACTCCAGCCAAAAAACGACTTTTTCTTACCGGGCTTTTTAAATATTACATCGCCTTTAACCACGGTATTACCGGCCAGCTGAATATCACCATTTACCGTAGTGATATCCTGTGCCAGCTGCGCATTGTTTAGGGTTATATCACCATTTACCGTACTGACATCGCCACTGACAACCGCGTTGTCACCCAGGCTGATTTCACCATTGACTGTGCTAAGGCTGTCGTTGACGGTCAAGTTGCGGCCTGCCTCAATCGCTCCATTCACCGTTTCCGCGCTATCAAGTGACACGTCATCACGAATATCAATACTGCCATTGACCAGTGACACGACCTTTGCACTGCTGTTGCTGGCCATTTGCACACTGCCATTAACCAGTGACACATTGCCATAGTGCTCACCACTACCCACAACGGCACTGCCCATTACTTTATCGATATTGCCATAAGGGCCATTGGCTGCCGCGCTGCTAAATACCCCACTAAACATCACCGCAGCAGCAATTAAAGTGGCAACAGTAGCAAATTGAACGAATTTCATTTTCTTATCCTTGTTTGTTGTTAAGCTTTCCTCTTCTTTGCAAGGGTTTTGCCAAAATTAAAGCCTTGAAAAATATCAACTTTACTTGGTTGGTATTTTGTCGGATAGCATAATTTCGCCACAATTTAGCGAAATAGACTATCGAATAAACGAAGGGTACTGCTATTAAGATGCTGTCAGGGGGTTATTTTGGCCAGTACAGTCGCGGGTGCAGTTAGTGGCAGTGCCACTATGGCAGCTTCGCCGGATGCCGGGAAATAGCCAGTCAGCGCGGTAAAATTAACCTGATGGCTAACCAATACAGTTGGCTCTGGCAGTTCAGCCACAGCAAACCGCTGCAACAGCGCCCGGGTTTGCTGCTGACGATCACCACGGCCAGCAAAAAAGGAATTAAGTGCTGGCAACGGTTGCACCTGAGCCACCGCCATTAATTCAGCGGTTTCCAGACAGCGACACCACTGACTGCTGTACAGCGCAATCTTGCCATTATATTGCTGACGTAATAATTTCCCCCAAGCTGCAGCCTGAGCCCGGCCTTGAGCATTTAAGTTGCGCTGGGTGGCGCAATCAGCCAGCTTAAAATGTGCCGGGTCACCGGTACCCGGCGCTAAAGCATGGCGCATGATTAACACCGCCTTACCCTCACGCCAGGCCGCCCAGGCCGCTTCATCAGCTGATAACGGGCCTGCGCAAAGCAAACAAAGTAGTAAAAAGAAACGGTTCATTGGCATCGTTTAGCAAAGAATATATGACAGATTATACGGCCGACAGCAGCATTGGGTTTAGATTCAGACTTCAGGCAAAAGATCACCTGAAACAAGAAATGCAAAATCGCACTTGAATTAAGATGGTGCACACTATATTTTATTACCTGATGCTTACTTTTAGTTTAATTTATTGCTACTTAATAAGTTGCCAGTAGCATCCTTTTTTCAAAGGGAAGATAAAACATGCCCCAAGTTCCAACTGATATCGACACTAACCTGAACCAACACATCAGCCATCTATGCCCTTTCAGTATCGGCAGCAATAATAGTCAGAATCACTGTGCCCATTTTGTTTCTCATGTAATGGGGTACGAGTTCCCGGGCCCAACGTGCAAGAACTTTACCTGGGATGATAAGCAAAAAGCTGAAGCCGGAGCCACTATCCGGGTTGATGATATTTTCAAACGCTCAAAGGAAACAGGACTGCTCGAGGATAAAAACGCTGCACTGACAGAATGCTTAATTTTCGTTACTCTGGCATCGAATGTCAGAATGGCCGATGGCGCGTTAGTAATGGGTAATCATCCCCGCAAACATATTGGTATTTTGTCGCATGGTAAGGTTTGGAATTACAGCAATACTGGCAACAAAGTGGTCGCTGACAATCTGGAGGCCTTTAAAACTAAATTCACCAACGCTTACAAGACAACCGGCACTACAGTTGAATTTTATTTCGGTAAATTTATATGAAAAATTCAGGGTTAATTTGCATAGCGCTACTTACCGGTTCTGCCTGTGCAGCCCAAGCAGATAAAGTTCCACCTTCTGCAGAACAGGTATGGCAACTTTTTTTGCAGAATATGACATTGCCTCTCAGTGCTGAACCCAATTGTCAGCAAGTTTCGGCGACTAAGCCAACTGAACGTATGACACTTGGCCAGCATTTCGCTACTAACTTGTCGGTTAGTTTTGCTACAGAACACAATGTTAGTTTTTCATCGTCCTGTGAAGCATCAAAAATGGAGCTTGGCGATGGCCAGCTGCAACCGGTATGGGATTGTAAAATAGAAATTCTGGAGCAGGATGCGCAGGGTGAGTTTATTTCCAGCTCGATGACAGCATTTTATCTGGACATGGACGCGACAGCATTGCTACCTGGTTCGCTGCGCTGTTTTTAAGAGATTGAGAAACTAACATACTTTGAACACGTGTTAGTCTTCCTGATCCGACGCCGCCCTGGCGCGGCGTTCTTCCACTTCGGCAAAGGCGGCTTTAATTTGCTCCATTACGGCATCAACGTCAGCGGCGGTTTCATCGGCGATAAACTCGCCGGATAGTTGTACATCGGGGTGTAATTCACCGGCTTCATATAACGCCCAGATTTCACCGGCATAATTGGTTTGCAGTAATTGGGGGGCATATTGGCCGTAATAATCGCGCATATTGTTAATATCGCGCTCCAGCATCCATTTAGCATTGTTATTTGCCGCGGCATCAACTACCTGCGGTAAATCGATAATGACCGGGCCGTAGTCATCTACCAGCACGTTAAACTCGGACAAATCACCGTGAATTAGGCCCTCGCACAGCATCATTACCACGTACTGCATCATAGTAGCATGATCGGCCAGAGCAATATCTTCGGCCATCGCGACATCACCTAACCGCGGCGCCACCATGCCTTCATCGTCGCAAACAAGCTCCATCAGCAGCACGCCATCGTAGCAGCCATAGGGCTGTGGCACCCGCACGCCGGCTTTAGCCAGTTTAAACAGCGCATCGACTTCAGCGTTCTGCCAGCTTTGTTCCTGCTGGGCACGACCGAACTTTGAACCTTTTTCCATAGCCCGGGTGCGACGACTGTTTCTGCCTTTGCGACCTTCCTGATATAACACAGCTTGTTTAAAGCTGCGTTTGTCGGCTTCTTTATATACTTTGGCGCAGCGAATATCCTCACCACAACGGACGATATACACCGCAGCTTCTTTACCACTCATCAGTGGCCGGATAACTTCATCCACCAGACCTTCGTCGACCAGCGGCTGAATACGTTTCGGTATTTTCATAGCGCCCTTATACCCTAGTTAACATCGCCAGGGAATATCACGACGGCGCAAATTAAATAAAAAAATAGCTTACCTCACTACTATAACAACCAGCCCGATCTCAGGGCATACAACACTATACAGGCAAATGCGGCGGCAAGAATAACCAACATACTGAGAATCATGCCAAATACCCTGAATTTCAATGGCTCCTGCTGCTGGCTCACCCCAAAAGCATGGGATAAACGGCCGACAACCAGGGCAATCCCTAAAATATGCAGATATAGCGGTGCTAAGCCGCTGTACTCGGCCAGAAACATTAACAGTAAAGCAAATGGCACATATTCGGCAAAATTAGCATGCACTCGTATTGACCGCTCCAGCAACACCTGACCATCACTGCCTATCGCTACTTTGTACTGATTGCGTTTGGCAATCACCCGAAAACTTAACACAATAAACAGTATCGCCAGCAAGCCGGCGTAAAAAGCGGTGGTCATTATGCGATATCCTTATAATGCAGCAGGCACAATGCCTTACTAATGTTTAGCAGTATAACTGCTATCAGCTAACTCGCGGTCAGTTTAAAAAGTTTCGGATCACTATCCTCGGATCATAGTCGTTCAGACAACTAGACACCTTAACTTCGTAGTCATAGTAGTCCTTTGCACTTTTGTCTATTTTACAGCTTATGATGCCCCCGGCCTTTGCTTTTAATTTACAGTCGCTCTTAAATGGATTGGCGTATCCAGTAAAAATAATACTGAAATCCGGTAGTTCTGGCGACACACCAGCGGAATGCACAACCGAGGGCGAAGATACAACTTGCCAACTAATGTTTTTGCCTCGGGCTGCACAAGCGCAGTCTCTTGAACGACCACAACCGGCCCGAATGGTTTCCCCCGGATCACGACAATTGTCATCAACCGGTGGCCGCACTTCTTCAACACAACCATTTGTTGCCAGTTGAATAATCAGAGCCTGGTCTTTCCCTTGCCGGGCGACCACCTCTTCTGTCTCATTTTCTGCCGGCAGCCCGGCACAACCTACAGTCAGTATCAGTACTAATCCTATTGCTGCTTTCATTTCCTGCTCCTTGGTTTTTGGATGTTAGTGGTACTGCTTGTTTGCCGGAATTTTTGGGTCGGCGGCAACCAGGGCCGCCGAGTATCCACCCGCTAAGGCCTTTGCGACTAACTCGGCCCCGGCAACTGGCTTGTCGCAGTTGAAACTGGCAATAGCCAAATCATAATAAATGTAAAAATCATCGATGGGGTTGCTGCTCAGTTGCTCTAAGTCTTGCTGTGCTTGCTCACATAGCGCCAGCTCAGATTGAATCCGGATTATTTGTGAACGTAGAGCCTTGGCATCCTGATTTACGGAAAGGTTGGCCTGCGCCTGTTGCAGCGCCTGCCGATAATAGGTTTGCGCTTCCGGCTCGCGGCCTGGCTGCGCATCCAGGCTATCGGCCAGATTGGCCAGAATGGTGTAATCGTTCTGACTGGTTTGCAGTGCAGCAAGATACATCTGCTCTGCCTGACTAAACTCACCGTTGAAATAATACGCGGTACCGAGATTGGAATACGCCAGCGCCAGAGGTGAGTTCGCCACGACTTTTTGCCAGGCGGCAATGGCAGCCGCAAAGTTGTTATTGAAAAAGTAGCTGGCACCTAGGCTATTCTGGATATCGACACTGTCTGGCTGAATTAACGCTGCCCGCTCAAATTGCCTGCTCGCTTCACTAAACTGGCCACTGTTGTATAAAAAGCGCCCATAGTTGCTGTAGTGTTGCCAGTACCCCGGCTCAAGCCGGATAGCCCGGGTAAACAGCTGTCCGGCCTCTACCGGTAAATTTAAGTCAGCCAGCGAAATTGCTTTACCAGTTATAGCGTCAGGCAATGCAGGATTGAGCTGCAAGGCCAGATCATATTGCGTCATCGCCAGAGCGAACTCGCCGCGGGTACGATATAAATCACCCAGCACACTGTAAACTGGTGCCTGATTGACAGGAAAACTCGCGGCATGTTCACAGGCCTGTCTGGCCAATTCAAACTCGGCAAGGCTGCGATTCATCGCATATTTTTCTAAATGCAGTTTACATAAACCGGCTGAAGCCAATGCAAATTTTGGATCATGCTCAAGTGCCTGTAAAAACAAACGCTCGGCATTTTCTAAACTTTTCATATCAGCAAATTGTTTCAGCAGCTTGTTGGCGCGCAAGTAAGCGTCGTATGCCTGAAAATTAGTAGTCAGGCTATAGTCGGTAGCGTCTAATTGTTTGTTTTGCATCAGTAGGCCAAAAGCGCTGGCCAATTGACGATATAACTCTTGCTGTAATTGCGGTAACTGTTGACGGGTGGCCGCCATCCTGCCTGACCACTGCCTGACCCCGCTTTCAAGCTGAATAACGACGACTTCCAACTGCAGGTCCTGATCAGTAGCTTTCAGCTTGCCCTCGACGACATACAGCGCACCTAATCGCTCGCTGATCAGCTTATGATCAGCATCTTCAGGCAAGCCTTGCATAGCCCTGGCAGATATAACGGGGAATGCATTTAGCTGAGTAAGTGAATAAAGGAGCTCGTCACGCAGCCCCTCAATTAAATACGCATCCACATTATCCTGCGAAGCATTGTCCGGCCTAAAGGGCATTACCGCTACAGCATTTTCTAACGCAGGCACGGCAATTACGGCGTCAGCTGCACTGAGCGGCATTGCCTCCAGCTCAAGAGCCCTCTTCAAAGAAAGCCCAAGCAAGCTAACTACAACAAATGACAATAGCAAAAAGCCAATATCAATCTTCAACTGATAGCGCCAGAACTGCTGAGCGCGCGGATGAGCGGAGGCCGTCAGCCTGGCGCGTTGTGTTTTCAGATCCTTTAGCCAGGTGTAAAACAGGATTAACGGAAATAACACGACGATGGTCAACAACGTCATCTTCATACCCCGGGTGGTAATATGCAGTAACGGAAACGTAATGGCCATCACCTGAATGAACAACCACACTGACACCAGGCAAGCGATAGTAACGCGGAACAGCCGGCTACCTTTCACTAACGCATACCACCAGGACCATCTGGCGCCTGCGGCCACTGCCTGCTGAATCGCCGGCTCACTGATAAGCTGAGCCTGCTTACTGACTGGCTGAATTAACCGGTAACCACGACGGATCAGCGTTTGAATATAAATTGGGCATGCTTTATGGTCTCCCATTGCCTGGCGCAATTCACTGACCAGATGCGACAAAATATCTTTGTTGCTTTGCGCACTACCGGTAATGGCCTCCAGTAACACAGCCTGGCTAACCAATTGCTGTGCATGTGCCGCCAGCACCAAAAGCAGCTCCATCGCATTGGCGGAAATATGTCGACGTTCGCCAGCAACAACTATGCATCCGTCATCGGGCAATACCTGAATATCACCAAGGTAAAAACCGGCGTGAAGGGCATTTTTTTGTTGCAAGTCTGATACTACCGGTTCATGGCCTGCGCTGAAAAACTCACTGTCGTTCATGCTACCTTTGCACCGTTAAGTACAATATCTAAACCAGAAATATTAAAAAATACTCTTAGAGGTCGCTAAAGTATGACCAACAACAGATAAATATCCAGCAATCTGCCCCACCGCTAATTAACTTTACTGTTGGCCCCCGTTCAGGGTAACCTCCTGGTAACAATTACAATAAAAACACAACTAAAATACCAAGGAGCAGGCATGGCCGTCTTAAAAACCTTAGCCCGCGGTACCGTTAAACTTTTGTTAGGTTTATTGCTGCTATTAACCGGCTTTTATCTGCTATTGCTGGCGATAAACTGGCAGGATGCCAAGCCCAATGCTGCCAGTTTGCGCATGCAAAGCCTGCTGCAACAGCCTGCTATACCTGCAGAGCAAAATGGTTATCAGCATTTCCTTGCCAACAATGCCAGCAATGGGCTAATGCTAACCGGGCCACTACAAGAACTTTATCGCCAGTGTAATGATGCACAAGCTTGTAATGACGCGCTGAACTCCCAAGCTAATTTAGCTGAGCTGATTGCAGAGCAGCATCAGCTAATGACGTTTTATCAGCAGTTATTACAATACCCACATTGGCAGGAACCGCCACCAACGCTAGATAACATGCCTGCCTATCAAGGGCTATTGCATGGCCAGCGTTTATTTCTATGGCAAGCCTGGCTAGAGGCTAAGAACGGCAACAATGAGCAGGTTAACGCCGCCCTGCAAGCAGATTACCAGTTTTGGAAAACCGTATTGGCTAACACGAATAGTCTGATCACAAAAATGATCAGCTTTTCAGCTATAGAGCGTCATTTTATTTTTGTTCCTGAGATTGTGAATCAACTATCTGCAGAGCAGCGCCAGACTGGCGTGCCGGCTGCTTGGGCTGATGCATTCAGCGAAAAAGAATTAAGTCTGGAGCAGGCAATGGCTGGCGAGTGGCATTATGGGGCAGATATATCGGCCACTATGCGAGACACTGCGCCATCTGACTTTGGTAGTGACGTTAACCCTATAGAGACTATTTTTTATTTGTCAGTTCAACCATTAATGCTATTGGAGGACACTAAAAACATTCATGCCACTAAGCTGCTGCAGCAGGATGAGAATAACCTACCAGTTACCTACCCCTGGTACAGCTGGCTACGGAATCCGGTTGGTAAGTCGCTTATGGCAACAGGTACAGTACCCTATAAAGACTACCAGCAACGACTGCTAAAACTGGAACAGCTTAGGATCAAAGCCCTGCAGCAAGTTGGCTAAACGGCTAGAGCTTATCAACTATTGCCAGGGTACAACTTGCCGCTGCGCTAACTTGCTGTTGTAATTGCTGGGCCAGTTGCCGTAACTGAACCAGCTGCTGATCATCCATCGCCACCTGGCAGCGCAGCGCCTGCATTACGCCACTGACTTTTTGCTGTAATGCTCTGCCCTCTCCTGTTAGCACCACCTGCTTTACCCTCTCGTCATTTTCACTGGCTACCCGCTGCAACAATTTTTTTTGCTCCAGCTTTTTGACTAGCGGCGTTAAGGTGCCAGAATCAAAAAAAGTGACCCGGCCAAGAGCGCCTAAACTGATATTGTCTTGCTGCCAAAGTGCCAGCAATACCACGTACTGTGGGTAGGTTAAATCAAAGGGCTGCAACAATGGCCGGTATAACCGCACCACAGCATTGGACACACTATACAGGGCAAAACATAATTGTTGATCCAGCGGCAAAGTATTGGTCATTACAGAATCCGGTCGGGCAGTATTTTGCTATGCAGTATAGCGACATCCACATATGCAGTACACAATTAACTTGCACGCAAGATTATTGCATGCTAATTTATTCTGAGTTGTTAATCAGTCAACATTAACCAAGGAGTAAACCATGGATATTCTTTATAAAGCAGTTGTTACCTCAACCGGTGGCCGTGATGGCGAAGCGAAATCTGATGATGGCTTATTAGCAGTAAAATTGTCGGCGCCAAAACAGCTTGGTGGCAATGGTGGTGCGACTAACCCTGAGCAGCTGTTTGCGGCTGGCTACTCCGCCTGCTTTATTGGCGCCTTAAAAGCGGTAGCCGGCAAAAGCAAAACCAGCCTGCCTGATAACCTTAGCCTGACTGCGGAAGTGGGTATTGGTAAAATTGAAGGCGGTTTTGGCCTGGATGTGGATTTACATATTAGCTTGCCTGGCATGGACCAGGCCGCGGCTGACAAGCTGGTAGAACAGGCGCATCAGGTATGCCCTTACTCAAATGCGACCCGTGGTAACGTGGATGTCCGCTTACATATCAATGTGTAACACCGTAAGCAGATAAAACGTTGCTGTAGAATAAAGCGCAGGCCGAAGCCCGCGCTTTTTTTATTGCTGATTAGCCTTTACTAACTAGTATGGACAAACCTAGTCTGGACAGGCACCTACTTGCCAGAAACTGCTGTCAGCAGACGACAAGGTGGTAACTCCCCAGGTAGAACCAGCCATCGCCGCATTACTGCCATTAGCAAAGTAATCTGGCGCGTACGGGTTACCAGTACTGTAAGCCCGGCCCGCGACTTTATGGCTGTAGTTGTTGGTGGTAAAGGCGATACAATCTTCTGGCGGCGGCGCTGGCGGGTTACCGTCATCACCAGCATCGTCGCCTGGGCCGGCCGCGCTGCAATTTTGGGCCGGGCCAAAACAACTGGCGTCGTCATCCTGCCAGCGACACTGATTGTCGGTAATCAATTGCTCACGCAGCACAAAGCTGGCAGTACTGTATTCAAGGTAGCAATTGGCATAGTTGGTGTAATCCAGCCGGCCGGCACTAATGTGTTGATCCAGCGTAGCGTTCTGCCCAGCATCAATGGTAAAACTGAGTTGTTCTGCGCTAAATAAACCACCCTGATCGGTCGCAGTAATTAACGCCGTTTGCTCACCACCAGGCAGCGTACACTGCGCTGCACTGAATAAATCAGCGCTGATATCGGCAGCAACAGTGGCGTTGCTAAATTCCACCGTTACCGTTTCAAGGTCACGATTTAAGTCAAAAACCCGGCCACTTATTGTCGCACACTGGCCATCCACCGCCACTGCCAGCTCAGACAACTCTGGCGCAGTTGCCGGCGGCGGCGGGCCAATTAACAGCTGCTCGGTGTATATGCTGCTAACCAGGCCACCACTATCGGTGGCGGTTACGCTAAGCTGATACCAGTCATCAGCCAGCACCCGGCTGCTCAGGCTGAAGTTCCCTGTTGGCGCCGGGGTAACACTTGCCAGCTGCTGCTGACCCACACTATCAGTAAAACTGGCGGTAACAGTGATAGCATCACCGTCGACATCGCTGGCATTGCCGGTCACGGTTACCACACTTCCTTGCTGGCTAACATTGATGCCGCTCAGTTCAGGTGGACTATTCCGGTTAACCCGTTGGTTATTATCCTGAAAATACTGCCCCAGATACACTGCATAATTAATACTATTGCCATTAATGTAAGAGCCGCTGGCGGCCTGCCCGCCGGACCAGGCATGGTCAACATTGTTAAACCAAAGCATCGACACCCGGCCATTCTGCCATAATGTTTCATCCGCAGTGCGGCTGCTGCCTTCACTAATCAGATTTTCACCACTAAGCTGGCTGACATTATATAAATCGGCCATGCCATTGGCATTTTGCTCGTTGTAGCACAGGTTTACCGTGGTATCGGTGCGGCCATGGGCAATAGAGGCTATCTGGGTCTCAAAGTGGCTGGCATAGCTACCGGCATATTGGGCACAGCGCGCGGCGACATTCGCCGTTTCACAGGGGCCAATAGCGCCACTGGAGCTGGTGCCAATACTGGGCCCGGCGCTGACAGCCATGCCGGCAAACACATCGGGTGCCAGGCAGGCAGTGGTATTGGCAAAGGCGGCACCGGACGATAAACCGGCAATATAGACCTGATTAGGGTCTATCTGATAATTAACATCGGCCACCAGAGTGTTTGCCAGGGTGATCAGGTTTTTATAGTCACCGGCGCTGCGGGCTTTAGTGCCCTGCCAGTAAGACCAGCAACCAAAGCCCGCTTTGTTCATTGCATCCGGCACTGCGATTACCAGACCATACTGCTCGGCCGCCTGGGTTAAATTGGCACCAAGATAAGCGTCGATTGACTGGGTGCAACCGTGCAACACCACCAGCAAACCACGACCCTGACCAATGGCCGAGACACTGTCCGGCGTATATAAATGGACTTTATTAAAACCACCGACACTGACATTTTGCTGCCAGTTACCGGCCATTGCCGGCTGGCTTAGTAAGCCAGCAGCAAAGAGCACGCCTGCCAGCAAGATGCCGGCCCGGCTGAAAGCTTGAGTTTTCACGTCTGTTGTTCCTTATCATTTTTTTAGTTTCAGTGAACACCGCAGCGACGCTACTTCTCCCTGTTTCGACCTCTGACTCCCCGTAGCAAGCTGGGGTGCCCATCAACTATAGAAGCCAGTATCCAATAACGACTTAGTACTTTAGTGCTGCAAAGTACCCGCACTCAACACCGACTCGTCAGCAAAGCCGGAATAACGTAAACTGCCGGCAAAGTTAGTTACCGTAACCACTATGAGCAAACAAGCCCAACTACACCCCCGCAACCCGCATCAGGGCCGTTATGACTTAGCGACGCTAAGCAAGGGCTACCCGCCGTTGCTGGCACATCTGACGGTAAGCCCGGCTGGTGAGCAAACCATTAATTTCAGTGAACCGGCGGCGGTACAGGCGTTAAATGCTGCGCTGCTGCAGCATTACTATCAGATTAACCACTGGCAGCTGCCGCCCGGTTATTTATGCCCACCCATTCCGGGGCGGGCCGACTACATTCACTATGCTGCAGATTTACTGGCAGGGCCCGCTGGCGTGCCAACCGGTAAGCACATTGCCTTGCTGGATATTGGCTGTGGTGCCAACCTGATATACCCTATTATCGCCAGCCGCAGTTATCGCTGGCGCTGCGTCGGCACCGATATTGATAAATTAGCGTTAAAAGCTGCACAGCTGATTATTGAGAGCAACTCAACGTTAAAAGGTCAGATAAGTCTGCGCCACCAGCCAGATAACAACAGTATATTGCGTGGCATTATTAAGCCCGGCGATGCCTTTGCGTTGACGGTTTGCAATCCGCCATTTTATGGCTCAGCGGCCGAAGCCGCGGCCGCTAATCAGCGCAAACGAACCAACCTGCAGTTGGCTGCAACATCGCAACAGCGCAACTTTGCCGGCCAACAGCATGAGCTATGGTGCCCGGGTGGTGAATTGGCGTTTATCAAGCAACTAATTAATGACAGCGTTGAGTTTAGAGAGCAGGTGGACTGGTTCAGTAGTCTGGTATCACAACAAAAACACCTGAAAGCTCTGGTTAATGCCGCTCGTCAGGCTGGCGCGGTTGAAATTAAACACATTACTATGCAACAGGGCCAAAAAAGCAGCCAATTGCTGGCCTGGCGCTTTTAGCGCTGTTAAGCAGTGATTACCAGCGGGCGAAGTGATCTTCAGCCAGACCCTGCTGGCCATCACAGGTAATTTGCTGGCCGTCGCCAAGGCTAATGGTGCCATGCCAGCTGCCGCAATACTGACGGAAATTACTGGCCAGCAGCCCCAGGTTCAGCCGTTCCTGCCGTTTGGCGGCTGGAATAAACTGTAAATTTACCGCACCACAGTGGCTGAATATCTGCCAGGGTGCATCAGGTATTTGCCTGTTAAAACTAAACTGCACGGCTGGCAGTAAATAACGTTTATCGTTTAACCAGCAGCAGTTTTCCGTGGCACCGGTCTCATTTACCCCGGCCGCCAGATTAAAACCTATTTTATTACTGCCGCTATAACCGCTTAAACTGCCCCAGCGCCAGCTGGTTTCGCGGCGCATATAACCTGCTGAGAAATCATAACCGCCCAGCGCGCCGGTTACCGCAACCGGCTGTTGTGCAAAGATAATATCTCCTGTTACCTGCAACGTATTATGTTTCTGGGTGTAGGTCCAGCCGTTGTAGCCTGTTGGCAAACACAGAGCCAGTGGTTCAATTGGGTTGCCGGGGCTTAGCAACAAGTCGGCATTAAGCTGCTTGCTTTGCAGAGCCAGCCGCCAGTTAAAGCCACAGGGCTCAATACTGATCTGTTTTTTGCCGCTGGTGATAGACGCGACACCCGCTACGGGCGAATGGCTCATCTGGCTGCAGCGGGCAAACGGTTGCAGCAGTTTGAACTCAGTTAACGTTGCAGTATTGCGCTGATAAAAATAGGCAAAGCCGGAACATAAGTAGCGGATATCAGCAATGGCGGCCGCCAGGATCCAGTCGGGGTGGCTAACACTGACAAACTGAAACTGCTTATAATCCGCCCAGCGGGCCAGCCTGGATGCCAGCTGATCCATTGGTGTGCGATAGACAAAATCGGCCAGGCCCAGGTCGGTTACAGGCTGGTTAAAAACCCCGAATTGCGGCATACCATCGGCCTGAATAAGCCTGAAAGGTGCAGGTTGTGGGCTGTTCTTGGCCTGAACAGAGGCGGTCATGGCAATTCCAGAGCTACATTTTGCATAGTTTACTCTACGCTTAAACGAGAGATTAAGCAGCGTATTACTCTAACAATAACATGGGGTTCAACGATTTTACTCAATTTTATGCCGTGTTTCCCGATAACTAAGCCACAATTATCAATTGCCGTTTTGCTAAGGTTTTGCTAAATTTTACGCCTATTAACTTACATTTACCCCGCTGATTTGTTAACAACTTAACAGGCAACGTGGGCCTTCATTTTAACTAGTGGTGGTAGGGCTAACCATGTTTAAACGCAGCTTACTGGTCTCAACGGTTTTTTTACTTACTGCCTGTGGCGGCGGTGGCACTACAGACACCGGCGGTGGTGGAGGTGGTTCCGGCGGCGGGACGGGTGTTACGCCACCTACGTGGACTGCCGGCGTCTTTCCGGCCGAAAGTAATTTTAAAGATTACTGCGCCACACCACGCACCGGCAACGACCCTTATAACAACAACCAGCCCTATCCGGATAGAGCCGGTACTGCTATGCATGAAAAAATGTGGTTGCGTTCCTGGAGCAACAACACTTACTTATGGTACCGCGAATTGCCTGACAATAATCCGGCCAATTTCTCGGTATTGGCGTTTTTCGACCAGCTGAAAACCGATGAGTTAACGGATTCGGGCGCCGAGAAAGACAATTTCCACTTCGCTCAGAATACGGCCAGCTATAAGCAGCAAACTCAGTCTGGTGTAAGCTCAGGCTATGGTATTACCTGGTCATTTGGCAGTACCACTCCGCCGCGCTCTTTACTGGTTGCTTACACCGAACCGGACTCGCCGGCAGCCAACGCCAACATATTACGTGGCGCAGATTTAATCGAAGTTGACGGCGTTGACTTTGTTAACGACAACACCAACGCCGGTGTAAACGCCATTAATGCTGCGCTGTTTCCGGAAAGTGCTGGCGAGCAACATGAATTTGTATTTTTAACTAACGACGGTGAAACTCTTACCGTTACCCTGACCTCTGCCGATGTAGCCAGCAGCCCGGTGCAGAATGTGCAGGTACTGGATACCGATGCAGGTAAAGTGGGCTACTTGCAATTTAATAGCCATATTGCCCTGGCCCAGCCGCAATTAATTGACGCGGTGAACAGCTTTGCCACTGAAAATGTGACCGATGTGGTACTGGACTTACGCTACAACGGTGGTGGCTTGCTGGCACTGGCGTCGCAATTTGCCTATATGGTCAGTGGCGATGCCATTATTCAGGATCGGATATTCGAGAAAACCATATTCAATGACAAGCATCCGAACCGCGATCCGGTAACCGGCCAGACCTTAAGCCCGATGCCATTTTATGGCTTTGAAATTGATTACGAAGCCGGCCGCTTAACCAGTACTCCGCTGCCGGAACTCAACCTGAACCGGATTTTTGTGTTATCGACCGGTGACACCTGCTCCGCCAGCGAGGCCTTTATCAATGGTTTACGCGGTATTGATGTTGAGGTGATTCTGATTGGTGACCAAACCTGCGGTAAGCCTTATGGTTTTTACCCGACCGATAACTGCGGCACCACCTATTTTACTATTCAGTTCAGCGGCGCCAATGCCAAAGACTTTGGCGAATATGCTGATGGTTTCTACCCGACGCCGGCACCGGTGTTTGCCGCTGATGTGCAGGGTTGCCAGGTAGCAGATGATTTCTCGGCCCAGTTAGGCGACCCTTCTGAGCGCATGCTGGCCAGTGCGCTACACTATGCCGCCAACGACAGCTGTCCGGTGGGCGTGGCCGGCCAGAGCCTGAGCCAGCAGCAACGTAGCGATGACGGTAGCGGCTTAAGTATCCGGCGCCATGATCCGAGAATGGAAGCCTTTTTACTGGAAAATAAAGTTAACCAGCCAATTAAACCCGCTCAGGACTTACAGTAATGCAGCGCGGCTTACTACTAAGCGTCAGCCTGCTGGCTGGCGCCTTGCTGACAGGGTGCACGATGACTCAGGCCGAACCCCAGCCCGCCCGGCTGACTAATATGAGCCCGACCATAAAAGCTGAGCTACAACAGGCTATTGTCGAGCTGATTGGTGGCGAACCGGTTAAACTGGCTGACAATGCCTTTGCTAATAGTCATCAGCTGTTTATTGAACAGGCTATTTTACGTGACTCGCAAGGCCGGCCCATTATGGGTCGCCATAGTCAGCCGGCCATTTTACTGGAGCTGCAGCAAGCTGATAACCAATGCCTGCTAAGCCATCCGGCCAGCGGCCGCACTGTGCAGCTAAGCAAAAGCAACTGTCAGCAGGCTCCCGCAAAACACTGAATTAATAGCACTAACATCTGATATCTGATGTTTAGCGCCGGATTGCGGCCGCAGAGGCAAAAAACATCAGATAAACCAGCCTGGAGTTCTCAGGTGTGCTGCCAAAAGATTCGCCGGCTGAATGCCATAGCCAGGGCCGAAGCAAAATCAGCCGGTTATAACGCATTGGGATCCTATGGGTCATCTCCCATTTCGAATCGTCGTTGGAATCGGTTGCCAGCAGGTCTGAAATCCATTTTTTAGCCGAAGGCGCGCCAAATCGTTGCATAGATTCCTGATCACTGTAAGGAACCCGCTCGGTATTGGTTGCTTTATGCCGGAAGAACTCGGTACCCCCTTTGCAATCTTCCGGGCGGGACAAATATAAAATACCCGACCAGTGTGAACTGTCGACATGCACTTTGGCCGTGCCGACATCATTGGCTGAGGCAATCCGGAATTTACCATGTGCCTGATTATGCGCCATGGCCACCAGAGGCTCCCCAACCAATCTGGAGACTTGCTCATTCAAACCTTCAAGGTTGACCCGTTGCGCTGAATTTCTGCCAGGATAAGGGCCCTGAGCATCGGGATAATTCAGGCTAAGGCCGGCATCGCGTAACTGCTGCGGGTTGTCCAGAAAGTCATCTACCACAATAAAAGACGTTGGCACTATCAAATCCTTTTTTATTGTTTTTTGTAGTGCCAGTCTAGGCTGTTCATCCTCAGTAGATCAACCCATTTAATCTGTCTTAATGCACCTTACCGGCAACCTGCTCGATATCATGCTGCAGTTTTTTACGCAGGCCAAGGCTAAAGCTGATTTCAGCAACTACAAACAACGGCCCGACAAACAGGCCAACAATATCATCGACAAAAGCCGGTTTTTTACCTTCGTAGTAATGGCCAATAAACTGCAATACCCAGCCAACAACAAACAGCGCCAGTGAGCTGCCAAGCCAAACTGTAAAAGGCTGGGCTGCCAGATAAGTTGCAAGTGCAAAACAACTGCCGCTAAATAGCAGCATTACCAGACCAAAGCGTAAATCAAGCCGAAAGTAAAACAGCGCCGTGGCGATAAACAATAACAGCGCCGGGGTAAGAGTCACTCCTGCGACACTGAACAGCGGCAGTGATAACAAGCTGAAAATAGCCACCACTATTAACGGTATGCCAATGTAATGGGTTTTGATATTACGCTGGTCGCGGTGATACAGCGCATACTGGCTTAAATGTTCAGTCAGGGTTTTCATCGTTGTCGCTCCAATTAATGCAGGAGTAAAGCTTAGCGAAATGATTGGCTAAAAACTGTCAGCTAGCTGACATTGTCAGCAGCCAGCTCTGCTCGTAATTTTAGCCCTTCCATATCCAGAATTTCAATTTTGCCATAAGCACTGCGCACAATATTCTGTTGGGCCAGGGCCTGCAATTGCTGGTTAATGGTCTGGCGGGTTAAGGCCAGTAACTGACCCAGTTGTTCCTGCTGAATCGGGATAAGCCAGCGGCCATCGGCTTGCTGATGCACCCGGCTTAACATCAGTAAGCGCCTGGCCAGCCTTACCTGGCTGGATTGCAGGCTGATATCTTCCAGCGCCTGAAATACCAGCCGTACCTTGTCGGTAAGCAACTGGCCAAAACTGCGCCACCACAATGGCTGTTGCAACAACTGCTGTAACGCCGCCGCATTAAGGTGTAACAGGGTGCTGTCGACACTGGCCGTGGCATCGTGGGTGCGCGGTTTTAAATCAAATAAGGCAATTTCACCAAACCAGTCACCGGGCTCAACAATGGTTAACAGCGCCTGCTGGCCATTACGGTTAACACCTGAGATCATAATGGCGCCTTCAAGCAAGGCATATATACCGTCAAAGCTATCGCCCCGGCTAAACAGGCGCTGGTCTGCCGCCAAGTGGCAAACGGTGGCCTGCGTCAGCAACTGCTGTTGCTGCACCTCGCTAAGCGAGTTAAACCAGATACTGTGCTGTACTAACGCGTTGTGCGGCATCGCTGATCCGTTGCTATTCATTAAAAAGTATTACTACTAAGTATAATTAACTTAGCATTCAAACGCTTTTTATGCCCGCAGGCAATGAATTGCCCGCTATCACTACGTGCTCATAGCATACTCAGCTATGCTTAGTCGGCTAGCTTTAACCAGGAAACAAACTGATGCTGAAATATGTTGTGGTAGTCGCTGGAATGTTGTTTTGCAGCCTAAGCGGGCACGCTGTGCAACAGCCTATCTATATTACCAATGTACGGGTATTTACCGGTAAAGACCTGAGGCTAAGCGAACCGGTTACCGTGGAAATTGAAGCTAACCTGATTAAGCAGTTGCACAGTACCCCTATAACGCCGGCTGCCGGTGCCATGGTCATAGCAGGTACCGGCTATACCCTTATTCCCGGTTTAATTGATGCCCACGCTCACCTGACATTTGCCGCAGCACCACAAATAGCTGCGCTGACCGGCGATGTCGGTTTTGTTCATCACCTAGCCGGGCGTGAGGCGGGTGCTATGTTACAACGCGGCTTTACCACCGTCCGCGATGTTGGCGGGCCGGTGTTTGGTCTGAAACAGGCCATAGACCGCGGCGTATTAACTGGCCCGCGTATTTTCCCATCGGGCGCGCTTATTTCTCAAACCGGTGGCCATGGTGATTTCCGTTTGCCAACCGATATACCGCATGACAATGGCCTTAGCCATACCGAACGGATTGGCGCAGCCGCCATTGCCGATGGTAAAGACGCAGTACTGAAACGCAGCCGTGAACAACTGATGCTGGGCGCCAGCCAGCTGAAGTTAATGGCCGGTGGCGGTGTGTCATCCTTCTATGATCCACTCGATGTAGCGCAGTACACCGAAGAAGAAATGCAGGCAGCCGTGCAGGCCGCCGAAAACTGGGGCACTTATGTTACCGTTCACGCCTACACCCCAAGGGCGATGCAAATGGCTATCCGGGCAGGCGTTAAAAGCATTGAACATGGTCAGCTGGCTGACGAGGCTACGGTAAAATTAATGGCAAAACAGGGAGTCTGGTGGAGCCTGCAGCCGTTTCTGGATGACCAATACGCCAACCCGCAACAGGGCGAGGCCCGGCAAAAGCAATTGCAGGTAAGCAACGGCACCGATCGCGCTTACAATCTGGCGAAAAAACATAAAGTGCAAATTGCCTGGGGCACCGATATCCTATTTTCGCCCGGTAAAACGGCTAATCAGAACGCCCAGCTGGTTAAAATGCAGCGCTGGTTCAGCCCGGCTGAAATACTGAAAATGGCCACCTATGATAATGGTCGGCTGTTAGCATTATCTGGCGAGCGGACGCCTTACAAAGGGAAGTTAGGCGTAATAGAGCCAGGTGCACTGGCCGATGTATTGCTGGTAAAAGGCGACCCGCTAGCGCAATTAGAATTGCTGGCAGAACCCGAACAGAATTTGCTGCTGATTATTAAAGACGGCAAAATTTATAAAAATATGCTGGCTGCTGAATAGTTTTTTTTACGAGCAGCCGGCACATACTTAATTTGCTGCTTGATTGCTTGATAAATTGATACGAAAAATCACTCTGACCCATTTTTAAGTGGTTAATACAACTATGGTTTAGGTGATTAGTGGTGCCATGGCTTGCTACTGTCGCAACACCAAACCATAGCCGGTGGGGCGGTAGCCCAGGTGCCATTCGCGGTTGCCACTGATAAACGGGTTGTCGTGGCCCATATGCTGGCGGGTGCGCTGGTTTAGCTGCTGCTCTGCTGCACTTACCGGGTCGAGCTTATGCCAGGCCATAAACAATTGTTGCTGGGCGCGGGACAGGTTCAGGTTGTATTTGTCGGCCATATAAAAGTAAGTGCGGGCAATATCGCCCCTTACCTGGGTGGGCGGCTCGAATACCCGTTGCTTAAAATCGACCTTTACCGGGCAGGCACCGTGCTGAGCTGGCGAGGATGGCAGCACGCTAAAGCGGTAGTTACTGCGATCACCGTTCACCTCCCCAATTGCCGGTACCAGGTTATATAAATCGGCTTCCATTGCCCGGAAGGTACTGTCGGTTTTCACGCAGTTTTTCCTGCCGCCGTTTTGCCAGCACTGACGCTGATGGCCAAAATGATGAGCCGGCACAATGTGTTCCCATTCAATCCGGTTCGCCCGCGGGCCATTTTTGCGTACCTGATAACCGCAACCGCTAAGGTCGGGAATGCCTTTGTGGCCCTGCCAGCGAATGGCGCAGTCACAGTAAAAGCTGCTGGCCTCGGGGGCGTGAATGCGCTGCGCCAGCTTTTTAGCCTGATCAAAATTAGCCGGCGCCGCCTGAGCAAAGGCCGATAACAGCAACAGTACACTGCTGCCAAAAAACCTGAAAAACTGCATTCACTACCACTTACTTCAGTGAAAAACCGCTGGCCAGTGTAACGCGAAATACTGAACAGCGGCTGATTAATTTATGCTACTTCTCTGTACTAATTAGTTGCCAAAAGACCCTGCGGCACCGGGAAAGACTACCGGGCTTTCAATGCCATCCTGGCTGATACTGGCTACCCCGAAGAAGTAATTATCAATAACGACATTCTTTAACGTGAACTCAGTCACCTTGCCTACTTCACGGCTGAATTGCCAGGCAGGAGCATCAGTGTAGCGCCAGTAAATCTTATAGCCTTTTACCAGTTCAGCTTCCTGTGGCAGGGGGTTAGCCCATGACAGTGTGGTGTCGGCAGCGACAGCACCTTTAATGGTAACATCGACCGGCGGGCTGGGCGCCCAGGCTAAACTGGCCAGGGTTACGGCATTTAACGCGGTAAGTTTGGCCGCGTAAGCAAAATCGACACCGTCAATGGTATCGCCGTAAACTATGCCATTTTCAGTGCGTAAATCCTGGTGCTGACGATCATAGTGCTCGTTAGTTTCCATAATGCGCACCGCCGGATAGCCTAAATCATTAAAGGGCCGGTGGTGGCCACCTCGGCCAAAACGGTCCAGCCGGTATACCGGCATCACATCCAGGTTCGGAATATAACGATCAGCAATAACATCGATATAACGGGCCAGGTTGCGGGTGGGCGAGTCATTTTCACCACCGGTAAACCGGCGCTGCCGCGCCTCCTGTTCAGTTTCATTGGCCCGGGTACCTTCGGCAAAAACCCGGGCAGTGGTGTTATCTATCACACCATTAATGCCGGCAGTGTTACCAATCATGTCATTGTTCAGCACCGCTTTAATCCGCCAGCCGGCTTCTTTCGCCTGCTCTGCCAGAATTTTACCGCCAAATAAGCCCTGCTCTTCACCCGACAAGGCGGCGTATACAATAGTGCCATTAAACTGATATTTACTTAGTACCCGCGCTGCTTCCAGCGCACCGGCGACGCCAGAGGCATTATCGTTAGCGCCTGGGGCATCACTTGTAAAATCCATAACATCGCTGACCCGTGAGTCAATATCGCCAGCCATAATAACGTAGCGCCCTGGATCTGTTTTACCGCGCTGCACCGCTATCACACTCACCACCTCGGTGGCATCTGGTATGCGGGGTTCACCTTCTATCACAGCACTGGAATAAGATACCTCCAGGCAACCGCCACAGTCGGCAGAAATCCGCTCAAATTCCGCTTTAATCCAGCGCCGGGCGGCGCCTATGCCCCGGGTGTCAGACTCAGTTTCAGATAAGGTATGGCGGGTACCAAAACTGACCAGCTTGGCGATATCACGCTCAATATTGTCTGCCGAGGGCGCGGTGGCGATGGCGTGTAATAGTTGCTGCTTGTCATCAGTTGGTGCGGCGCACAGTGGCAATGCACTCAACAGCATAGCGGCCAGCAAAGGGGGTCGGGTCAACATAGGGTATCCTGCTCATCAGTAAAGTAATTACTACTATACGGCCTTTCAGCAGCAACGGCGGCGGATAAGGTCGCAGTCTGTGGCGTTTTGTCGGCAGTTTGTCTTATTTAGCCCGCGCAGCCGTTCCCATCATTTATAAACTGTAAACCAGATGTCATTTTGGCGTAACTTGACAATATTTACGCCAGCGCTCTGGTTATGCTGCAGGGGTGTTAAAGGGGTTCAGTTGTCACTAACACTTCGCTGGCTTTGCTGGCGGCTCATGCACGGATGTCTTGCAAAACAACAAATTACAGGACGAAAACATGCGAGCTTTTACCATCACTTGCCGCAGCATGCTGCTTGGCACACTGTTATTTATCGCGCCGCAGGCGCTGGCTGACGTTATTTTACATGCCTTTGACTGGCACTATGACGAGGTAGCTAACCGGGCGGAAGAAATTAAAAACCTGGGCTACAAAGCGGTACTGGTTGCGCCGCCACTGAAATCTAATGCCGGCAACTGTGCCTGGTGGCAGCGTTATCAGCCACAGGACATCCGGGTTATTGACCATTGCAAAGGCAATAAGCAATCGTTTCAGGCAATGATTAATGCGCTGAACGACAGCAACCCAGCGCGCCGGGTCGACGTGTATGCTGATATCGTGTTAAACCATATGGCTAATGAGCGAAGTGGCGCCACTGACTTTCCCGGCCAGGCCGCGCTTAACAGCTACGGCAGTAACCCTACCTACTGGAATAACCAGCGCTTATTTGGCAATTTAACCCAGGGGTTATTCAGCCCCTGGGACTTTAACCCGGCAAATTGTATCCAGAATTATAACGATGTCTGGCAGGTCCAGAACTGGCGCCTGTGTGGTGGCGCTGGCGACAGCGGCCTGCCCGATCTCAACCCCAACAGCTGGGTACTGCAACAACAGCGTGCCTACCTGCAGGCCCTTAAGACTATGGGCGTAAAAGGCTTTCGGGTTGACGCTGCCAAGCATATGACGATTTGGCATATTAACCAGATTTTCACCAGCGATATTAAAAATGGCTTGTATGTATTTGGTGAAATTATTACCAGCGGCGGTGCGGGCAACAACGAGTACAGTAGTTTTCTGGCCCCCTATTTACAGTATACCGACCATAAAGCTTATGACTTTCCGCTGTTTGAAAGCCTGCGCCGCGCCTTTAATCCCAGCGGCAGCATGACCGAGCTGGTTGATCCGGGAGCCTATGGTCAGGCATTGGCCAACAGCCGGGCAGTTACTTTTACCATCACCCACGACATTCCTACCAACGATGGTTTTCGCTACCTGATTATGGACCCGACTGACGAATATCTGGCTTATGCCTATGTCATGGGCCGTGATGGTGGTAAACCACTGATATTTAGTGACAGCACCGGGACCGATAATAACCGCTGGGTAAACGCTTATAGCACCACCTTTATGCAGCGGATGATTAGCTTTCATAACCGGATGCAAGGCCAGGGTATGGAAGTGCTGGCATCCAGTAACTGTGCCATTTTATTCCGCCGTGGTCAGGAAGGGGTAGTAGGTATTAATAAATGCGGTGGCCAGGTTACCTTTAACGTTAATACCAATGGCCGTTTTTACTGGTACCGGACCTACCGCGATGAACTAAGTGGTGGCGCTACCTTCAGTATTGGTAGCAGCAACCACAGCTTTAGCATCCCGGCCCGTCAGGCCAGAATGTGGTATGCCGACTAGGGCGTGTTATTTGCTGGGCTTTTTTCAGTCATTATGGCACGCTGAAGCAACCAATTTCAGGAGCTGTTATGAACAAAGCCTTAGCCCCCGCCAAACGTGTTACGTTGCTTACTGCAGTCACTGTTATGGCGCTGAGTAGTCTCAGCGCCTGCACCGATCCGGGTCCCGATGCCAGCCAGCAGCAACTTGTCGCCAGCCTGCCTGAGCCACAACGCCAGCTATTTACACAAGGCCAGCAAAAAGCCTACAGCTGCACAGCGTGCCACGGCCGCAATGGCATCTCCAGCCACCCGAATTACCCCAACCTGGCTGGCCGGAGTGAGGGTGAGTTAGCCAATGCGTTAACGGCTTATCGCAGCGGCGAGCGTAAGCATGCCTTGATGACCCCGCAAGCCCGTGGTTTGAATGACGCCGATATTACTGCACTGGCATATTATTTTTCATTGCAGACACCAGCGGCCTCTGCGGCAGCGACTCAGGCAGACTAACCCCATCGCTGAAAATTAACCACAAAAAAGGGCAGCCAACTGCTGCCCTGTTATCACATTAGATTTGACGCCGGATAATTACTTTTTCTTGCCCATTGTCATCTGGCTGTTCATTACCATGCCCTGCTCATCGATGTCCATATTAGCCTGAACCTGCATATTCATTTCAGTTAATGAACTGAATTCCTCTGGTACCGGCTGGCCACTGGCTTGCATCGCTTGCGTCATAATGCCAAAAAATCGGGCGTAATCCATACCAAAACTTACCATGCCGTTCTTGCCAATGGCTTGCTGCAGGGTCGTATTCGCCTGGGCGGTACCTTTGTCACCGGCATACACCACCAGGTGCGAATCATTAACCTGCAGCATTGGGGTTACCCCAAACGCATCCAGCATAGGCAACACACTGTTCAGAGGTAATTCTTCACCATCGGCCGGCAGGGTGATTTCAGCCATTCCCGGTACCATGGCTTTTAAACCTTCCAGGTAGCTGCGGGCATTTTTGGCCGTTACGCTGATCATGGCATCAACCGCTGATACCTGCATGGTAGTCGGATCCAGCGTCAGATCATTAATCGTTACCGAGGCACCCTGCACGCTGTGTACCATGGCACCAGCCGCCAGCATTGCCATCGGGTTTGCCTGCTGCATTTGTTGCTGCAGTTGCGCCAGCTGCGGACACTGATAAGCCGGCTGGGTTAGTCCGCGCCAGATTTTGGTTATTGCCGGGGCAAATTCGGCCATATCCAGCCCCAGCGCAAAGCTGAATACTGAGTCAGTTACGCCATCAGCAATATGGCTGGGCACAAAACCGCGAATACTGCTCAGGGTATTAATTGTCTCTTTATTGGCAGTCGGCACCAACATCTTACCGCGAACATGCGTTTGATCACCCGCTTTCGTGGTTATTTTGCTGTCGAAGTACATACCAGGCCAGCTTTCAGTAATACTGCTCAAATCCTGCTGACACTCTGCGGTATTCCAGGGCTGCATGGCGGTGCTGAACTGCGGACTGGCCAGCAGCTGGATATCATGTGCCAGGCGGTTACCATCGGTTGTGGTCAGGCCGGTGGCCAGTTGCTTAAAGCTGATAAAGCCAATGGCATTCGGGTTTAATTTATAATCAGAGGCAATATTCGCCAGCTGATTGTCACTGATAATGCTGCGCTCAGGTTTGGCTGTCAGCAATGCCAGCTGGCGGGTTTGTTCACCCTGAGTGGGTAGCACCAGCGCCATATTGCCCCAGCCATCGGTGACTGATACCAGTAATTCGGCGCTGAATTCGCCAAAATTAAACTGGTACGAGCGCAAACCACCGTCCTCGCCCGGCAGTGCCTGATGGCTAATGCCGCTTGCTTCTTCGGCGCGGTTAAATAACTGCCAGAAAGCGTCTTCATTTGCCAGTTCAATTCGCATAACCGGTGATAAGCCCACCATATAGCCTATCGAGCGCATCTGTGACTTAATGCCGGTTACCACCTCTAACTGCTCTGGTTGCGCCAGCGCCCGCATATATTCAGTGGCTAAACTCAACAGGAAACGCAGCTGCGGCTCATCAGTATCAGCAGCCAGCTCGGCCAGCTGTTGCTGACTGGCATCGCTGTAATAGTCCGGGCTTACTCCAAACGCATTTAAATAGGCGACAAAATCTACCGGCTCTAACTGCGCCGATAAAAATACTGTGTCGGCCGGCACAAATTCCAGCTCAGGGTGATCAACCGTGACACTGTCTGTTCCGGTAAGCTTGATATAACCATAAATGGCGCCGGCAATTATCGCCACCGCAACGAGTAATTTACGCATCACAGACTCCTTGATATTGTTATTAAATCCTGGTTTCAGTTCCGGCTGCTGCAGTGCTGTTTTGTTGCCTTTTGCAAAAGCAGTTAAATAACGCCCTGCACCATGCCAGATTAAAACGCATCGATATTACATTCTTAACTGCTTAATAACAATATTCCTTTGCCGGCTTTTACTGGTTAGCGCTATTAGCTAGCAGTTACAGCCTATTCGTCACTGCTAAACAGCGCCAACAGATCTGCAGCCTCGCCCTGCCACAGCTGACCTTTATTACCCCCTAATAACTGATCAGCCAACCCCTGCTTAAAGCTCTGTAATTGTTGTACTTTCTCTTCAACAGTATTGCGCGCTATCAGTTTATAAACAAACACGGCTTTATCCTGGCCAATCCGGTGCGCCCGGTCGGTAGCCTGCTGTTCTGCTGCCGGGTTCCACCAGGGGTCATAATGAATAACGGTATCGGCAGCAGTCAGATTTAAGCCGGTGCCGCCGGCTTTTAAGCTGATTAGAAACACTTCGGTTTCGCCATTTTGAAAGGCATCAATCTGGGTCTGGCGCTGCTTCGTCTGGCCAGTAAGCTTGCTGTAACTGATCCCCATATACTGCAGCTCCTGCTCTATCAGATGCAGCATGCTGGCAAACTGACTGAATAGTAAGATGCGCCGGCCTTCTTCCAGCATTTCCGGTAAGGTGTCACGCAGCCATTGCAGTTTGGCATTGTGCCGCACGCTTTGCGCTTGCTCTATCGGCACCAGCCGGGCATCACAGCATACCTGGCGCAGCTTTAACAAGGCATCTAAAAACTCGATCTGGCTGGCCGCCACGCCCTTGCGGACAAATAACTCCCGGACCTTGGTTTCCATAATTAAGCGGATACTTTCGTACAAGTTGCGCTGATCCGCTTCCAGTTCCAGCAACTGGACTATTTCAGTTTTTTCCGGTAGTTCAGTCGCTACCTGGCCTTTGGTACGGCGCAGCATAAAGGGTGCAATTTTCTGGCGCAGTACCTGGGCCCGCTCGGTATCGCCGTGCTTTTCAATGGGCTTGCGGTACACCTGGCTGAAATGTTGCTCGGTACCCAGCAAACCGGGCAGTACAAAATCAAACAGCGATTTTAATTCGCCCAGATGGTTCTCCAGAGGGGTACCGGTTAACGCCAGACTGAAATCACGGTGCAACAACCGCACACTTTGTGCTGCCTGGCTGCCGGCATTTTTAATATGCTGGGCTTCGTCCAATACCACCACACTAAAGCGATGCTGGCGGTACAGCGCAATATCGCGCACCAGCAGCGGATAGCTGGTCACTATCAGCTGATACTGTTGTATTTCGTCAAACAAAGGCCGGCGCTTCGGGCCATACACCTGCAGCACCTTTAAATCCGGGGTAAAGCGGCGCGCTTCCTGCTGCCAGTTGCCCAGTAAGCTGGTAGGGCAGACGATAAGTGCCGGTTGGGTCAGTTCACCCTGCTGATACTGCTTTAAAATAAAACTAAGCGTCTGTAAGGTTTTGCCCAGGCCCATATCATCAGCCAGCACGCCTCCCAGGCCATATTGCTTTAAAAACGTGAGCCAGTTTAAGCCCTGTTGCTGATACCCCCGCAGTGTCGCCTGCAGATTATCTGGCAGGGCGACATCGGTAATACCCGTGAAATCATGCAGCTGCTGGTTCAGGCTGGCCAGCCGGTTGGCGTTAAGGTATTGAATTTCTGCGGCGCCGGGCGGTGGTAAAATAGCGGCTTTATAGTCGGGTAGCTCGAGGTTCAGCGGCGCTTTGTGCATATTCAGCAGCTCGACAATGGTATCGATTAGCGGCTGAATTAAGGTCATTGGCAGCGCCAGTTTACCCTGGGGTAAACTGAGCCAGATTTGCTGCTCTGCTCCAGGCAGGCCGTTCTGGCGCAGCCACTGGCTGATCAGCGGCAATAAGGGTACTTGCTGGCCGTCAATATCCACCTGAATACCCAGTTCAAAACCGGTTTGTTTGCCGTCCTGTACCTGTAAATACGGCGTAGCCGCCAGTATATCCAGATTAAAGTCGCTCGCCTGCTCGACCAGCCAGCCATCGTCCCGCAGGCTGTCCAGCTGCTGCAGCAAAGGTTGCCACAGTTCAGGGTTGTCCGGGCCATCGCCGACCCCAAACGCCGCCTGCTGCTCATTTGGCGCGGGCAACGGTGGCAGGCTGAGCAGCTCCAGCTCCAGTAATACTTCCAGTGCTGCGGTTTCGCTGGCCCGCTGCCGTTTAACAAAATACGTCCGCGAGCCCTGTTGCACTTCCGTTTGCGATGCCTGTAAATCCAGCGGCAACCGCTGCTTGTCATAATCAAAACTTAGCAGCGCCACCGGCTCCTGCCGGCCCTTACTTTGGCGTGGCAACATCTTTAATTGCAATACCGGCGTCGGCGTTACATTAATTTGTTCTACACCTAAACCTTCCGGCATTGGCAGGCTGATTTTCGGCAGCAGCTGCTGCAAGCGACCTAAGCGGCTTTGCAATAGGGCAGCCGGTGCCGGTGGCATTTTTGACAGCAGCTTTAATTCACGGCCCGTAAGAGGGGTAGCAAGTAAACCCAGCTGATAATTATCGGTGTCCAGATAACAGGGCGGATCGGTAAACACCAGCACACTGTTGTGATCGTCACCAATTTGCCAGCCCAGTTGCTGGCCAGCCTTGCTGCTATGCCAGCTTAACTCCAGTGGCCGCTGTTCACCCCAGCTCAGCGGATAACGGGCCTCACTGAACATACAACGTTCCGTTGCCAGTAATTGCTGCAGCAACTGGTAACCCCAGTTATCTTCCAGCACCGACTGCTCCGTCAGATTATGGCTGCGAAACAGTGTTAACAGCTGATAGTCACTTTCGCTAAGCCAGGCCGGTGGCTGCGGGCTGACTAAATCGTACTTGCCGATAGCCTGGCCCTTGGTATAGCCGCCCTTTTTCATCGGCCTGACCCGGCGCGGATACAATTGCAAGCCGGCCTGGCCGTAGCTCAGTAAATACAGCACGGTATCACCGCTGTCATCACGTGGTGGCTGTTGTAACTGCTCCAGCTCGTTAAACCAGTTGTCCAGTTTCAGTTGCGGCAGCTGTTTTATCCGCAGTTGCTGTTGCGCATAGTCGCGCTTTAAGCGCAGCAGTACTGCCAGGATATGCTTACAGCGATGGCCTACCGGACAGCTGCAGCTGTCACGCAGTGACCAGCCATGCCCGGTCTGGGCCAAGACAATATTTTGCCGGTAGGGCGAAAACCCGGCGCCCCACACCTGGGCGCTGATCTGACTTAAATCGTCGCTGTACTCCAGCTTTAATACTTTACCAGCCTGCAAGTATGCGCGGGCCCGGTGCAGAGTGGCGCTGTCAAACCACTGCAACAAGCGGTCTTCATCCAGTGGAAAGGCGTGCTGGTCAGTCGGGCTATTCAAAATATCGTTAACTCTTACGAAAGTGACTTCTGGCGGCCGGGTTAAGTCTGACGCCAACGAAAACCCCCATGCTAGCTTACTTTGACGGCAGACCAAAGCGTCTTTGTAACTTGTTGTTGGTTTTTCAACAAAATCGGCAGTTAAAAATAATAATCGAGGCTGAGTTCGAGGTAATCGTCCTGACGCAGGTTGTAAAGTACATCACTGACCTCATTGCTCTGAAACAGCCAGGCATTGAGCCTTAACCGCAAGCTGTTGCTCAGTCGCATTGATGCTTCGAGTTTGGCACTACGGCTACTGCTGCGATCTAAGTCCTGCAACACCCCGAATAACAGCTCGCTACCGGCCACATCATTCAGCGCCAGTCGCCAGCCGACAAAGATGTCGTTCTGGCCGGTAACCGGTGCCTGCAAGCCACGGCTGTCGTATTGATATTCGGCTATCCAGCCTAAGTCCCAGCTACGGTTAAACACACCCACCCGGGTATATTCAAAGCCAGCTGTCGCCGCCGCGAACTCCTGCGGACCACTGCGCCGGTAAATGCTTTCCAGCTTCCACAGCCAGTCACCGGCAACATACTGGGTATCAATGCCAAATTGCTGCATCTGAAAATAATAAGGCTGAAGGCGCTGCATTTCAGGTTGGGCAATTAACAGCGGCTCACGGCTGTTGCCGGCAAAATAACTCAGCCCCAATTCAAGCGCACTGAAACGTTGTGACCAACGCAGGGCAAAATCGAGATTGTTGCGCTTGTCACTGGACTCATACAGCGCAATATCATGCTCGACCGGCCAGGGAGCGGTCAGCCGGCCAGCCGGATCAGCGAATAGCCGTTCGCGAAAATAAGGCAGCAGATACAGTTCCAGTGTGCCGGCATTGTTCCAGCCCTTAAAACTCAGCATAGGCTGGCCCAACCGCGTTTCCATATCAACGCCGCCAACCATATCCACCTGATTAATCACATCAACCAGCCGCTGTGATTCACTGACGCCCCAAAACACGATGTCGTTCCCGGCTTTCACTTCCCAGTTACGGCCGGCATAACGCCAGTAAGCCTGGCGTAAGTCCAGCAGATTGCTGGCGCTGTCGCGCTGCTGCCAGCGCAGAAACGGTGTTAACTGAAAACTATGAACAGCATTTTCATCCTGCCATGACCAGTCTGACAGCAAACTAAGCAACGTATGAGCCCGGGCCTGGCCCATAGTGCCGGTTTGGCCAAAATAACGTTGCTGGGCGGTTAGCTGATGTTGCTGGCGCAGACTAAAGCCGGTGTCAGGTTCGCCGGCAGATGGGCGGCTTTGCGCCGGTCTAGCAACCACTGTTCTTGCGGGTGATGGTTCAGTCACCCTTGCTGTTAAGGTAGGCGTTTGTGTCGACGCGGCGGCCCGCTCGGGCTCAACTGCCGCAGGCGTCTCGGCCGTTGTTACCGCTAATCGCCTCTTATCAGCTGCCGGCTGGCTGATGGTTGGCTCTGGCTGGATAGCCCCGGCAGCCTGCCCCCGGATGGCCTGATAATACCAGGCCCGGGCGTCAGCTGCGTTAACAGCCAGCATCTGGCTGCGGCTGGGTACCTGCAGCACTGTACCGACCCGTAATTTATTAATATCGTTATCAGCAAAGGCCGTCGGGTTTTCCTGCCAAAGTGCATACACCACCTGCGCCATACTAACAGCGTCATCCGGCCGGGCCTGCACCGCTAATCGCCACAGGGTATCGGTTTTCATGACCGGGCCAAGCTCTGCTGCCTGCAGCGAAGCGCCAGTAAGCAGCAGGGCTGTCAGTAACCCGCGGGCAATTACGCCGCTAATCCTCAGATATACCAACGTTGTTATACTTCCCCGGTTTTGGTTGCCCGCTGTCAACGCAGCCGCTCCAGTACGTTAACGTCGAAATCAGCCGCGCTGCGGCCAACATTAAACTGCAACTCTTCTACGACCAAGTCGGTACTTTTACCGGTTTGCTGGTTCTGCATCCGCAGCAGCATTGGCCGCCAGTATTTATCCAGATACAACTGATAATCACTGGCGGTCAAGGTTTTCAGCAAGCTTTGTTTTTTGTCGTAAAACTCAATCTTCTGCACCCGGTAGTGCTCTTTATCCACCCAGGCAATGGTTTTACTGTAACCGGAAAATTTATCGGCCGGGATCCGCTCAATCACGTAACACATTACGCCATTTACTTCTTCGTCGCGTAAATACCGAAACTGATATTTGGCCAGTTCAAAGGACGACATATCTTCATAGGCAAACTCACTGGCCATAAAAGGCCCGGATTTATTGCGGCTGGCAATGCGCCGGGTCCGGTTTATCGCCGGTAAATATAGCCACTGGTCGTCTTCGGCCGTAGGGTGGGAATGGCTTAAAAAGGCTGAGCCCCGAACATCCCGTGGCTCATCAAAAATAATCAGCGATTTATCACCATCGTCTGTTACTTCCAGCGCCAGCGTGCGCATCCGCCGGATACTTTCATTGCCGCTGGCATCGCGCAGTACCATCAGTACTTTGCTTTCGCTGTCACCCCAGCCGGTATCACGCTGTTTCTGCTCAGTGGCAATTTGCAGGCCTTTTTCCCGGCTTGCGACAATTTCTGCGTCAGTATCAGCGGCTACCGGCATCCCAAGCAGCAGGCCGACAGCCAGCATCAATATGGCCGGGCGGCTGGTTTTAAACTGTGGCATCTGTTTTATACTCCTTTGCATCAAATTTTAGCAGGCAGGCCGGCAGATAAAGAAAATCAATAATCAGAGCAACCAGGATCACCAGCGCTGTTAGCATGCCCATATCAGAGTTCAGCCGAAAACCAGAGAGCATTAATACCGCAAAACCGGTTACCAATACCACTGTCGTGATCCATAAGGCCCGCCCGACTGTGGTAAAAGCATAGCGTATTGCCTGCTCAGTTGCCTGCCCTTCCAGCCTGGCGGCCCGGTATTTACTGAGAAAGTGCACCGTATCATCAACAATAATGCCCAAGCTCATCCCGGCAACAACCGACAGCGCCAGGTTAATTTCACCACTTAGCAGCCCCCATAACCCAAATGCCACCAATGCCGGAGTAATATTCGGAATAAGGCTTAATAGCCCGAGCCGCCACGACCGTAAACTAAATACCAGTAGCAAGGATATCAGCAACAGCGCCAGTGGCAGCGTTTGCAACATCGACGCCATATTGCGCTCGCCAATATGGGCAAACATCAGCGCAGTGCTGGCAGCGCTGGCGGAGTAAACGCTGGCATGTTCGGCCAGGTAAGCCAACGCCCGGCTCTCGAAGGCGGTAAGCTGTTTACTGCCGAGGTTTTGCAGGCTGACTGCTATTCGGGTAGCACTTTTATCCAGATTCAGCTGGTTGTTTAAATCCAGGCCAAACGGCAGCGACATTTCGTACATCAACAGATACTGCGCAGCCTGCTGCTGAGTATCAGGCAAACGGTAGTATGCCGGGTCGTCCTGATGCATATTTTTATTTAGCCGCTTCATGGTGTCAGTAATGCTGTTAACGTGTTGTACTTCCGGCTGACTTTGCAGCCACTGGGTAAACCCTGCCACAGCGGTCAAAAACTCAGGCTGGTTAACCTCGCTGGCTTCATCACCGGCGATAACAAAATCAACCGTAGTGGCGCCGGTCAGGTTTTGCTCCAGAAAATCATTGGCCTGGCGAAACTCAGTATCGGGCGCGAAATATTTTACCGCTTCATCGTTAATACTGTTCAGGCTGATTAGCGAACTGCAGGCTATGATCAGCACCGTCATGCCCCAGAATAATGGCCGGTGCCGGCGGATCACCATATTGGCCAGCCAAAGCATGGTTTTGTCGGCACTGCCGGCTGCACTGTCCTTTTGCTGGCCGGCACTGACCGGCAAAAACAACAGCAATGCCGGCAGCAATACCAGGCTGAACAGACAAGCCAGCATTACGCCTACCGCTGTCATATTGCCTAAATCCCGCAATATGGGTACATCAGAAAAATTCAGGGTTAAAAAACCAATGGCTGTGGTGGCACTGGTAATAAATACCGGCATGATATTGCGCTTCAAGCTGTATTGTATGGCCTGGAGCCGGCTGTCACCCCGGCGCAGGGCAAATTGCATTGAGGCAATCAGGTGCACGGAATCCGCTACTGCCAGGGTCATCAGAATGGTCGGCACGTTGACGGTGGCGGTACTTAAAAACAGACCCGCCCACCCCGCCAGCCCCAGGGTACTGACGACAGTCACTACGATAATTACCAGGGTGGCCACTGACGCCAGTACTGAACGCAGTAACCAGGCCAGCATCAGTAAAATGGCGGCAAACATAACCGGAATAAGGGTTTTAACGTCGTTCTCGGCCTCATAAGCGAAAGCGTGATTCATCGCCACGACGCCACTGACATAAAACTCAGTATCCGGCTGCGACGCTTTAAAAGTGTCCAGCATGGCAGAGATAGCCTGCCACACTTCTTTTACTTCCTGCTGCAGGTTCTGTTCGGGTAGCTGCAGGGTAATATTAATCGCGGTAACGGTTCCGTCCCGGGATACCAGGCGCTGCACCAGCACCGGCTCGTTTAACGCCACTTGCGCTATCTTGTTAAGTTCAGAGCCGGTAAGTTCTAGTTCTTCAGCAACCAGATCGGCAACCCATAAGTCATCATCTATCGCTTCGGTGTGCTGATAATTACTCAGCGAATCCACCCGGATAGAGTAGGGCGTCTGCCAGGCTGCCTCGGTTAACTGCCGCACCAGACTCAGGGTCTGTGCGCTGAACACCTGCTTTGAAGCCGGTGCGATGGCAATCAGAATATTGTCACTTTTATTAAACTGTTGCTGCATTTGCTCAAATGCCAGCAACTGCGGATTATCGTCCGTAAAGAAGATCCGGTAGTCACCGCGGAAATACAGCTTACCGATGCCAAGGCCACTGCCAATAATAAGCAGCAGACTTAACACCATGATAAGTCTGGGATAAGCCAGAATATGCTGTAGCCAGCGCTGAATCATCTGTCGCTACCTCAGGTTGAAGTTAATGGCGTACCGGTTCGCCTCTCAGCTTAGCAGGCAATTGGCAACACAGGGAATAACCACCTGTATTGATATTGCTTTTATCCGCTGCCGCTTTACCAACTTGCAATAAATTAACATTATGCTAAACATAATGCAGTATTCGCGTAAAGTGTTGGAGACAGGATGTCACTTGCTGTGGTTTACAGCCGGGCCCGCCATGGTCTGGATGCCCCGCTGGTTACCGTTGAAGTGCATATCAGCAACGGCCTACCCGCTTTTCAATTAGTCGGTTTACCTGAAACCTCGGTTAAAGAGTCGCGCGACCGGGTGCGCAGTGCCATGGTCAACAGTGGCTTTGCCTTTCCGGACCGCAAGATCACCGTTAACTTAGCGCCGGCCGACCTGCCCAAAGAAGGCGGCCGCTTTGACTTACCGATAGCGCTGGGCATTATTGTCGCCAGTGGCCAGTTAAATGAACACAGCACAGGTGATTACGAATTTTATGGTGAGCTGGCGTTGTCGGGTGAAATACGGCCTATATTGGGTGAAATTCCGGTAGCAGTAGCCTGTCGTGACGCCGGCCGTGCCGCGCTGATGCCGATGTTAAATGCCCAACAGGCACAACAGGTGCCCAACGCAAATGTGCATGGCGCCGAGCATTTGTTGCAGGTACATAGCTTTTTACTGGCGCAACAGGCGCTGCCAGCCATTCCACCGCTGCCCGAGCGGCCGGTGCAACATATGCCGGATTTAGCCGATGTTCGTGGCCAGGGCCATGCCAAGCGGGTACTGGAAATTGCCGCCGCCGGTGAACACAATATGCTGATGCTGGGCCCGGCCGGCACCGGTAAGTCAATGCTGGCACAGCGGCTGCCCGGCATTTTACCGGCGTTAACTGAGCAGGAAGCGCTGGCGACTGCCGCCATTTATTCGATTGCCGGCTTACAACGCAACCTGACCGACTGGCAACAGCGGCCATTTCGCAGCCCGCACCATACCAGCTCGGCCGTGGCGTTAGTCGGTGGCGGTTCAGTACCGCGTCCCGGTGAAATTTCGCTGGCGCACCACGGTATTCTGTTTTTAGACGAATTACCGGAATTTCCGCGTAAGGTATTGGATGTGCTACGTGAACCGCTGGAAACCGGCATTGTTCATATATCCCGGGCCGCCCGTCAGGCCGAGTTTCCGGCCCAGTTTCAGTTGGTGGCGGCGCTTAACCCGAGCCCGACCGGTCACCATGAAGATGGCCGCGCTACGCCCGAGCAGGTCATGCGCTATTTAAACCGCTTATCGGGGCCTTTTATTGACCGGATAGAGTTACAGATTGAAGTACCGTTGTTGCCCAAGGGAATGCTTAGCCAGCAGCATAGTTCAGAAGAAAGCAGTGCCAGGGTTAAACAACGGGTGGTCGCCGCCCGCGACATGCAGCTGGCACGCCAGGGCAAAGCGAATGCCCGGCTAAGTGGTAGTGAAATTGCTGATTTTTGCCCGTTAAAACAAGATGATGCCCGTTTTCTGGAAGATACCATTCACCGCTTTAAGCTGTCAGCCCGTACTTATCACAAAATTATTAAAGTCGCCCGCACCATTGCCGATTTGCAGCAGCAACCGCAGATCAGCCGCGCCCACCTGATGGAAGCGCTCAGCTACCGCGCGCTGGAGCGGCTGCTGAGTTACTTGAAAAACTAGTTCGATTAGCAGGGAGCCAGCAATCGGTTTGCTCACATCAACACGCCGTAAATACATCCCTGTAGGCTCGATTCGGCCATCCAGGCCTGCAACGGTTGACTTAGAGCAAGCCGACTACTGTCTTTGATAACTCAGCGTTATACCAGTTTCCAGTTAAGGGTTTCACCGGCATAAAACGGCACTATCGGCAGGCCGTTTGGCAGGGTAATCTCCTTTGGTACCTGCCATTGCTGTTGTTGCAGGGTTACCGTGCCGCTGTTGCGTGGCAGGCCATAAAAGTCGGCGCCGTAATGGCTGGCAAAGCCTTCCAGCTTATCCAGACAACCGAGCTCGTCAAATACCTGAGCATACAGCTCTATCGCGCTGTGCGCGCTGTAGCAACCGGCACAGCCGCAGGCGGATTCTTTGCGATGCTTCTCGTGCGGCGCTGAATCGGTACCGAGAAAAAACTTGGCTGAGCCACTGGCCACGGCTGCGCGCAGTGCCTGCTGATGAGTGCGGCGCTTGAGTACCGGCAAGCAGTAATTGTGCGGCCGCACCCCACCCACCAGTAAATCGTTGCGGTTCAATAGTAAATGCTGCGGGGTAATGGTGGCGGCGACATTGCTACCCGCCTCGCTGACAAAACTGGCGGCATCGGCAGTGGTAATGTGTTCAAACACCACTTTTAACTCAGGCAATCGCGCCACTATATGCTGCAGGTAGCGGTCGATAAACACCTTTTCCCGATCGAAAATATCGATATCGTGATCGGTCACTTCACCATGCACCAGCAGCAACATGCCCTGCTCAGCCATCACTTCAAATACCGGATATAACGAGTCCAGCGCGCTTACTGCTGCGCTGGAATTAGTGGTCGCACCGGCCGGATACAGCTTGGCGGCAACCACCCCGGCGGCTTTAGCATCGATAATCTGCTGGCGGCTGGTTTTATCGGTTAAAAACAGAGTTAACAGTGGCTGAAAGTCGCTACCGGCTGGCCGGGCAGCCAGAATACGCTCACGGTAGGCCACTGCCATCTCTGCAGTGGTAACCGGCGGCACTAAGTTGGGCATCACAATAGCACGGGCAAACTGACGGGCCGTGGCTGGCACCGTTTCCAGCAACATATCACCATCACGAAAATGCAAATGCCAGTCGTCGGGGGTTTGAATAGTTAATTGGCTCATCAGCAGCTCCGGGCAGGTCAGAAAATATAGCCGCCATAATAGCAAGGAATCCGCTGCGGTGAAATCGAGCAGCGCCGGAAATAGCAGGCCTGGTGTTCTTTTAACTTAGCGGTGTCTGTTTTAATTTGGCTGTATGGTTTTAACCGGCCACTGCAGTTTGCTACACTGCACAGGGTTAGCAGGACAGCCTCCGCTGGGGCTGTCCGAAACAGGAGCAAACACCATGTCTGACTTTGATTTTGATCAGGATTTTGATTTAAACAACCTCGATTTTGACGGTGCAGAGGCCGCCCTCGCCAAACAGCAAGCCGAAGCCGAAGCAAAGGCTGCTGAGCCGCAGTTCGGTGACGACGATGACGAATGCAGCGGCGGCGCCTGTAAAATTTAGCGTTAACTGCAGATAAGGGCTTATACTGTCAGAAAATAACCCATGGAAGACAGTATGAAAAAAACCCGTATTATTACTACAGATGACATCCTGCTAACCCTGTGTCAGGCCGTAAATGGCGTGCTGGCCGCTGCCGGCAATCCGGCCATCAGCCATTCACCGATGGTCCAGAAAATTCAGAAAACCTGTCTGCGGCCCGACCTGGGTTGCTTCGTATTATTTGACGGCGGCTTCTCCGGGCTGGTTATTATCAATTTCACGGCACCGGCTGCACTGGAAATTTATCGCAAGTACATGATGAGCATGGGCATGCCGGAGAATGAGCTGGCCCACTTTCATACCTCTGATGAGGTCGGTAACGTGATGGGTGAGCTGATGAACCAGATTGTCGGTGATTTTACCAACAAAGTACGTCAGGATTTACACACCTCAATTAACCAAAGCCAGCCGAAAATGATGGCCATCAATAAGCAGGTGCAAATTCTGATCAATACGCAGCTTGATCAGCCGCAGGCCCGTCGCGTTACCTTCAGCACCCCGGAACATAATATTTTTTATATGGAGCTGGCGATGGATAAAACCGAGTTTATTCAATTGCAGGAATTTGAACGCAGCGAGCAGGAGAACCCGGACGACATTCTGGCCAATGCCCAACAATACCGGCAGGAAAATACCGTCGATATCGAACCGGAAGTTGACGACGACTTTCTGAAAAACCTCGGCTTCTGAGCCAACCTTGCGCCGGGCTGCCGAACGGCCAAGCCTGGCTCCGGCCTAAGCAGCGGCGGATGAACCGGAATGGGCTAACTGGCGCCATAGCTGGCTTAAACCAATTGCCAGCACACCAGATAGCATCAGCAACGAGAACGGCAGCGCATCGCCGGTATAAAACCACGCCAGCAAGGGCCCGGCCAGCGCACCACTACCAAACCGCAAAGTACCGATAACGGCAGTAGCCGTGCCACTATTATGTGGAAACTGCATAATAATCATTGCATCGGCATTGGTGGCCATTAAACCCAGGCTGGCCATTAAGGGTGCTATGGTAAAGACGGTATACCAGAGACCCAACCCGAAATAATTAAAGCCACATAACAGACTGGCACAACACAGCGCCACTACTAAGCCACAGCGTAACATGCGCTGCGGCCCAAAACGTACTACCAGCCGGCTGTTCAGCAGGTTGGCACTCATCAGCGCCAACACATTAAACCCAAACAGCAGGGCAAACATTTGCTCGCTGACCCCAAAATAGCCGATATAAACAAAAGATACAGCGGTTAAAAAACAGAAAAAGGCAAAGGAGGCAAACATCGAGCTGGCAATATCCGGCCAGGCCGCTTTATGCCGGAACACTTTGATATAACCGCTGAAAAAAGCAGGTCGCGGCTGCGCACTGTCGCGGCTGATCTCGGGCAGAAATCGCCAGCAAAAAACCAGCACCACAGCGCCATAGATGGCCAGAAACAAAAAAATGGCCTGCCAGCTGGCCAGCCAGATGATGCCACTGCCCATCGCCGGCGCTACCAGCGGTGCCAGCATCATTATCATCGATACATATGACATGCCTTTGGCAGTATGTTGCTGATACAAATGACGGATAATGCCCGGCACCACCACTGATGCCGCAGCACCCGCCAATGCCTGCAATGCCCGCCAGCCCAGAAACCATTCAATGCTGTCTACCAGATGTAAGGCAACACTGGCCAGAATAAAGCCGGCTAACCCGCACACTGCCAGGGGCCGGCGGCCCAACATATCAGCCAGTGGCCCGAACAGCAGCATGCCAATACCATAAGCGGCCAGAAAAATACTCAATGACTGCTGCACCAGTCCAATATTAGTTTCCAGCTCGGCCGCCATCATCGGCATAGCAGGCAGGTACATATCAATTGCCAGCGGGGTGGTGGCAACCACTGCTGCCAGTAACATCAGCAGCCAGACAGAAGGCTCGGAACTACGCATTACAGGTACTCATATTGGGGGCATGTATTTTAGCCGATTATGCTTTAACGGCGAAACATTCAAATAAAAAACTTAGCTTAGCGGCAGTAACAGCTGCAGGCTGGCACCGCCAAAGGCGCTGTCGCTGATAATCAGCTTACCCTGGTGCCAATGCACTATTCGTAGGACAATAGCGAGGCCCAGACCAAAGCCGCCCTCTTCGCGGTTGCGGCTTTGTTCCAGCCGGTGGAAAGGTTTCAGTACTTCTGCCCGTCGCTCTGGCGCAATACCGGGACCATCATCATTGACGCTGATGCGCCAGCAGCCGTGCTGACTTTTCAGATCAATGACAATTTTCTGTCTGGCATAACGCTTAGCATTAACCAGTAAATTCTGAATGGCCCGCTCCAGATAGTGGGCGTCACAATAAAACATGGCTTCAGCTGGCAACTGCAATTCAATCGCCGCGCCCGGCAGCGGCGCCAGCTTCTCGGCAACGTTATTAATAAGTTCTGTTAAATCAACTTGCTGCTTTTTCAGATTAAGCTGATGGCTTTGTAATTTGGCGTAATCGAGCATTTCATCGACAAGTTGTTGCAGTTCCCGCACGTCCTGCAACATCAACTGCTTATCATTATCCGGCAGCTGCGCTGCCATTTCCAGCGCAAATTTCAGCCGGGCAATGGGGGTGCGCAGTTCATGCGACACGGCATGGGTCATCTCCCGCTGCAACTCCAGCAATGAAATAATTTGCTGGCTCATTTGCTGGAAACTGTCCGCAATCGGGGCAATAAAGGAGCGGGCCGGTAACTGCAATTCGGCCGGCTGGCCTTTACCAAAGCGCTGCAGCCCTTGTTGCAAAAAACGAATATCCCGTGCCACCGGCCACAACCATAGCGCCACGGCAACCGCCAGTAAGCTGAAAAACAAAATACTGAACCAGTCAAAACCCGAGCGTTCATTTAACTGCAACGGGCCCACCAGCCATAACTGTTCATCGCGCAGGCCGTAAAAAAACACGCTGTTATCCTGAAATAGCGGTAGCAGGTGGTTTTGCTGTAACAGCTGCCACTCATCAGGCTGCCAGCTGACACTATCGAGCGGCACCGCCTGATAGGGCAAACCCAGATGACTGGACCACTGCGCCTCCGGCAGGCGCATTACCAGCGCCATTTGCTCGGCAAGGGTATCAACCAGGGCCGGTGGCTGATCCCCCTGGGCATATTGCCAAAGCTGATCAACCGCCCAACCGAGGCCAACAAGTACCAAAAATAAAAACAGATAAAAGTGCAGAAACAGACGATGCATAGTTACCAGGCATCAGCGACAAACAAATAGCCTTTACCCCAGACCGTTTTAATCCGGAATGGCACCTCGGCATTGTCACCCAGCTTGCGCCTTAAATGCGATACCCGCACATCAACGGTGCGATCAAGGCCATCATATTCACGACCAATAATTTGCTGATGAATAGCTTCACGCTTGACGGTCTGGCCGGCATGACGGGCCAGCATCCACAACAAATCGAATTCATAACTGGTTAAATCGACCAGATTATTGTCAAACCAGGCTTCGCGTGAACGCTGTTTCAGCAGTAAACGACCAAATGCCAGCTCTTGCTGCTCGGCTTGCGGGCTAACCTGCGTCCGGCGCAGCAAAGCATTGATCCGCGCTAACAGCACCCGCGGTTCGACCGGTTTAATAACATAGTCATCGGCCCCCAGCTCCAGCCCCAATACCTGATCAATATCACTTTGTTTGGCAGTGAGCATTAATACCGGGCCCTTAAACCAGGGCCGGATTTGCCGGCAAACCCCAAAACCATCCAGCCCGGGCAGCATTAAATCCAGCACAATTAAATCAGGCTGAAATTGTTTGCACTGCTCAGCCACCAGGTCACCCCTGCTTTGCTGCTGCACAGTAAAACCATGCTGTACCAGAAAACTCTGTACCAACCCGGCAAGCCGGGCATCATCTTCCACCAACAGAATCTTGGCCATTAAAAAATACTCCATGCGCCGGAGATACGGCGACGTTTTGCCGGTTGCCGGCTTAACACCTGTAACTCAGTACTTAACAATACCTGTTGTTGCTGGCGTAAGCTCAGCCAGCCCCGTTGCCAGTTAACCTGCTGACGCCATTGGCCACTGGTTGCTTCCTGCCAGCAGCGCTCCGCCTGTTCAGCCAGATATAAACACACTGTTCTGGGGGTATCACTGAACCAAATTACCCGTAGCTCGGCTTCACAGCCCTGTTCGAGTTTATCGGCAACACAGACAATTGGGCTGACCTGCCAGCACAAAGGCTCAGCACACTGGTCGGCCGCGCGCTCAGCCTGACTGCTCAGTGATACAGTCAGCAGCAGGGCCAGACAACATTGTACCCGCCACATCAGAAAAACCGGTAACTAACGCCACCAAACCAGGTTGTGACGTGGTCAGAGCGCACCAGAGCGCTGTCAGTCATAGCGCTGTCCAGCTGTAAATATCGAAGGAATACCAACACACTCAACCGTTCTGTTAATGGTTTGTTCCAGTTTAACCGAAGTTCTGCCTGCCAGCTATCCCGCCCCTGATATTCCTGACCCGGCGGCACCTCCAGCGCTGTTAAACCATAATAGGTGTCGATTAACTGAGCACTTTTCCAATGGAGATGCGCTGACACCTGCCATTTGCCATACGGGCTTTGCCAACTGCGGCGGGCGCCTAAGCTGGCATACTGGCCATGATGCTGCCGGCTGGCATCGGTCCAGTAAGCCAGTTGCCACATAGTGCCATGACTAACCGTATCTAATTGCAAGCCAACGTCAAAAGCAGTAGGCCGCTTACTGACCTCACTGACCGCCACCTGAAACGGCGCCTGCCGATCCATACTCGTGCTGAACTGAGGCATGGTTAACGTATTGGCTTCAAATTGCAGTAAGTTACCGCTAAACCATTGCTGAAAATAACCTTTTTCCTGATTCAGCTGGCCAATAATACTCAGTTGAGTGGTCTCAGTCAGGGCAACACTGCTGCCCAACCGGCCATTGTCAAAAAACCAGTATTTACTGTAGTAATAAATTTCCGGCAACAACACCAGGTTAAGTTTTTTGCCACCATGCAACGGATTACTGCGCTGGCCATAGCCCAATGCCCAGCTTAAATAAAGTTGCTGTTCGTTGATACAGTCGTCGCCCTGACAGTTCGGTGTGCTGGCACTTGTGGCGAAGCTACAAAGCAACAGGCTGACTAATAACAGAATTTTAAACGACATTTTCGACACAACAACTTACCTGATAACAGTGACTATTTAGTTTAGCAAGCAGCAGGCCCAGGCCGAAACAGAAATAACATAGTTTCACAAATTATCCGCAATGCTGATAGCCGGCATGGCTAAATCGGATACTGACACCGAAATTGAATCTACTGCCGAATCCATCTATGATGAGCGGACTATAATTATAAACGCGCTGATCAGATTGCTGCAGTTAACTGCAGGGCTGCACCGCTGTAACAGCAGAGCACACGATGAAAGACAAAGCGACATCCTTTGATATTGCCTATTTAGCCGGGGTATCTCAATCCACAGTGTCCCGGGCTCTGCGCAACAGCCCGCAAGTTAATAAAGAAACCCGCGAGCGGGTGCATGCCATTGCTAAACAACTTAATTATAAAGTGGATAAAAATGCCAGCAATTTGCGCAAACAGCGCAGCAGTACCCTGGCGCTGCTCTTGTTTGAAGACCCGACCTCTGATGAATCGCTGATTAACCCGTTTTTTTTATCAATGCTGGGCAGCATTACCCGGGCCTGTGCCAAACGGGGCCAGGACTTGCTGGTTTCATTCCAGCAACTGAGTGATGACTGGCATGCCGATTACGAAGACAGCAATAAAGCCGATGGCATTATTTTGCTGGGCTACGGCGATTATGTCGACTATGAAGAAAAGCTGGAAAAACTGTTAGCCCAGCAAACCCATTTTGTCTGCTGGGGCGCTGAAGTGCACGACCATCCCGAGTCAACAATTCGCAGCAATAACCGTGAAGGTGGCCGGCTGGCCGGCGAGCATTTGCTGGCTAATGGCTATAAAAATTTTGCCTTTGTCGGCAATGCGTCTGAGCACAGCCCGGAATTTTTTGAACGCTACCAGGGATTTACTGATGCGCTGCACGCAGCGGGTATTCAGCCAGCCGATATTGCTCAGTGCGATGCCATTTCTACCGAGAATGCCGGTGACCATGCTATCCGCCAAATTATTCGCCAGGGTAAGCCGATAGATGCGGTGTTTTGTGCCAGCGATATTATCGCTATTGGTGTGATGCGGGCCCTGCACCAGCTGGGCTACCGCATTCCGGCAGATATAGCGGTAATGGGCTTTGACGATATTCCGGTAGCATCCTTTGCTACCCCGGCGCTTAGCACCATTCAGCAGGACACCTCGCTGGCAGGGGAGATGCTGGTCGATAACCTGCTACGGCTAATTAATAATGAAGCCATTGTCAGCACCCATATTCAGCCGAAACTAATTATCCGCCAGTCCTGTGGTAGTCGCCGAGCTTGATGCCAGTGCATCTAATGCTTCTTTTAAGCTGGGGTAAAAGCGCAACCTGCCGGCTACCGGTTTAACACCGGCTCTGGCCAGGGTGCGTAACGGCTGAAACTGGAGATCGGCAATCACCAACTCGGTCTGGTTTTTAATACTTTGACTAATCAGCTTGTTCAATGCTGCCAGGCCACCCGCATCCAGCACAGTAACACCATCCATATACAAAACGATGCCGCGACATTGCCTGGTTACGCTGGCGATATCAGCAAAAATCCGCTCCGCTGCCGCAAAGAACAGCGGACCATTAATTTTCAGTACTTTCCAGCCCGCTGGCAGTTCAATATCAACCAGCTTTTTATGCTGGCTGATATCTGTCACTTTGGTCATCTCGGCAATATCTTTAACAAACAGTACTGCAGCCAGCAAAATCCCAACCGTGATAGCAATCACCATATCCAGCAGCACGGTCAGCGAAAAACAACTAAGGAACACCAGTATATCGCTGCGCGGTGCCGTTTTTAACAAATGCAGTGCCTTGGGCGCTTCGCTCATATTCCAGGCCACCATTAACAATAATGCAGCCAGCGCCGCCATCGGCACATAAGACAGCAGCTGAGCCAACAGCACCAGTGCCAGCAAGATCACCAGGCAATGCACCATGGCGGCTACCGGGCTTTGCGCACCGGCTTTAAAGTTAGCGGCCGAACGGGCCAGCGCAGCCGTCGCGGTAATGCCACCGAAAAATGGGGTAATAATATTGCCCAGGCCCTGGCCTAATAATTCACTATTGGCGCTGTGGCGCCGGCCCGACATGCCATCCAACACCACGGCACAAAGCAAAGACTCAATAGCGCCCAGCATGGCCATGGCAAAGGCGGCGCCGAGTAAGTCTTTAACCAGCTGCCAGCTAAAACCCAGCAACTCGCCGGCCGGGCCAGGACGTAACCAGGGCCAGTCAAAATAAGGTAAGTAGGGTGGAATGCCATTGCCGCTACTGCCGTCGGGCAAGCTGTAGCTGAAGCGGGAACCAATAGTGTCCAGTTCAGCACCCGAACTTAATAAAAACAGCGCCAGCAGGGTACCAATAAACAATGCCGGTAAATGTGCCGGTACCGGTGTTTTCAATTTTGGCCATAGCAGCATCACCGCCAGGGTTAACCCCGCGACCAGCACACTCGGCCAGGCAGCCTGCGGCAGTTGTTGCAGCAGTACTGCAATTTTCTCTATGTAGTGTTCTGGCAAGGCGCTGAGGCTCAGGCCAAAAAAATCTTTAATTTGTAAGGTGGCAATTACTACCGCGATGCCGCTGGTAAATCCCAGGGTTACCGCTTCGGGAATATACTCGATTAAACGACCCAGCCGCATTGCGGCCATTAATAGCAGGATCCCCCCCGATAACACGGTGGCCATCAGCAAACCACTTAAGCCATATTTCAGCGCAACCGGATATAAAATAACCACAAAAGCCGCAGTGGGGCCGGAAATGCTGTAACGAGAGCCACCGGTTAAGGCGATAACAAAGCCGGCAATTATCGCGGTGTATAAGCCGTATTGCGGCGCCACCCCTGAGGCAATCGCTAACGCCATGGCCAGCGGAATAGCAATAATGCCAACCGTAATGCCGGCCAGCAGGTCTTTACTGAGTTTACTGAGGTTATACCCTTCAGCCAGCGCCTCGCGCAGCGCATGGCCTATACGCAGGGAAAATAGGTGAGACCGGTAAGACACCACAACTCCGCCAAAGCAGAACAGTTGCTATCAGTTTAGCAAGCGCCAAGGCTGACCGGTATGCGCTATTAGTCTGAGTTGCAAAGAAAAACCGCCGCTATCACTTAGCCGGCGGTTATAGCACAAGGGTTACTCAGCGCTTTGCAGTACCAGCAGGCCATAAGCGGCCAAGTTATTGCCGTCCAGATCAAACGCCCAGGCCGGGGTAAAACCTTCGCGGTTAATAGCACTGATATCCTGCACTGAATCGGTTAAGTTCAGCACAAACACGCTTTTGCTGCCGTTTAGCTCACGGTTAATTTGCAGCACACCATTCTCCAGCGGGTCAACACTATAGCTGCCGTCTGTGCCAAGTTCTGGCCGTTGCTTTTTCTGAGCAATCAACAGCTTGTAAAGCTGCCAGATAGAATCCGGCTGTGCTTGTTGCGCCGCCACGCTGCGATCTGCCGCCTGCAGCTGCTGAGCCAGAAAATCCGGCCACCAGTTGGGGAAGTCATCGCCAAATAAGGTCAGTTGCTCTACCCAGCTGTTATCACTGTCGGTAAAGCCGGCCTGCTTCGTATTATTCCACAGCATCGGCGCGCGCTTAAATACGTCATGGCCACTTCTGTCCTGGGTTAAGCCAATTTCTTCACCATAATAAATATAGGGCGTGCCGGGTGAGCTAAACAACATAGCGGCGGCCAGCTTAGCCTTGCTGTCATGCTCTTTTAGCTGATACGCCACCCGTTCCTGATCATGGTTGGTTAAAAAGGGTGCAAAAAAGCTAAGCGGCGCAACTGAATCGCTGCGTTGCTGCACATTCTGGCTTAACACCCTGGCATCGGCAGTTTGCTGCTGATTTGACTGCATAGTGCCAAACTGCGCTTCGCCGGCGGTATCCTGTTGTAGCAAGCCAAGAATTTTATAGCCCACTTCAAAGTCAAAGCCCTGATCCAGCCCGGTGCCGTCGCCGAAGTAGCGGGCAGCTACAGGGATATCAACCCAGGCTTCGCCGACCAAATAGGCTTCTGGATTGACACTTTTGACAAACTGATTAAAGCGCTGCCAGTAGGCTATCGTTTCAGCGGTATCGGCCTGGGCATCCGGCCCGCCTTCCATCGCGAAACGCACTGCATCTAAGCGGAAACCGGCGACACCTTTATCCAGCCAGAACTTGGCCATTTTTTCCATTTCGGCCACCACATCGGGGTGGCGCAGATTTACGTCCGGCTGACTGGCACCAAAGGCAGCATAATAATATTGCTGGCGCGCCTCATTCCAGTGCCAGACAGCGTCAGGCTTATCGTTGTCACTCCAGGCATGGCCCCAGCCACTACCCGCCTCGGGCATATCATCCCGCCAGATAAAATAATCTTTATAGGGCGCTTCACCGGCAGCAGAGCGCTGAAACCATTCGTGCTCGCTGGAAATATGGTTAATCACCAAATCCAGAATGACCTTCATGCCTCTGGCGTCAGCCGCCTGAATAAAGGCTTCAAATTCTGCCATGCTACCGTAGTCGCTTTCTACCTGATAAAACTCGGTAAAGTCATAGCCATGATACGACGGCGCCTCAAACATTGGAGTTAACCATAACGCATTCACCCCCAGTTCCTGCAAATACGGCAGCTTGGAGGTCATGCCGTTAAAATCGCCATGGCCATCGCCATCGGTATCATAAAAACTGCGGGGCCAGATCTGATAGAAAATGGCGTCATCCCACCAGGCAGCATTTTGACTGGCTGTGGCGCGCTGTTGGCCTGCAGCGTTTTGCTGCACGGTCGGGTTGGCAACCTCAGGTTGATTAACAGGCGTTTGCTGCGGCGCCGGAGAGCACCCCGCCAGCGCGATGGCCAGCGCTATGGCTGAAATTGATCCTTTAAACATAATTAACTTTCCACTTTTACGGTTTTTACCCGCAGCACATATAGTGCGGCAAACACATAAGAACAGCCGCCAATTGCCAGCGCATAAATAGCCTGACCATTAAAGAAGTAGCCAATCAGGCTGCCCAGAATGGCAGCAGCCAGTAATTGCGGCAACACGATAAAGATATTAAACATACCCATATAAACCCCCATTTTATGGGCGGGCAGGCAGTTCGATAACAAGGCATAAGGTAGGGATAAAATAGAGGCCCAAGCGATACCTATGCCGATCATCGGTAACCACAGTAAGGCTGGGTCTTTGATCACAAAGAACGAAAACAGGCCGGCGGCACCGCACAACAGGTTAATGGCATGGGCTTTCTGGGTACCGGTAAACTTAACCAGCAAGGGTATTAACAGGGCGGCGATAGCGGCAAAACCGTTATAGACAGCAAACAATACGCCAACCCAGTCAGCGCCATTATTGTAAGCCAGCGACGTGGTATCACTGGTACCATAGTGGTAACTGGTTACCGCAGCGGTGGTGTAGATCCACATCGCAAACAGCGGAAACCAGGAGAAAAACTGCACCACAGCCAATTGGCGCATGGTAGCTGGCATGGTAAATAAGTCATCGGTAATTTCCACCAGCATATTGCGGTTTGCCTGTTGCTTAAACCAACTGGCGGCCCACTGCAATAAACCAAAGGCCGCGATCAGCGCCCCCAATAAATACAGTTGTTTATCTAAATTAGCGGTGGCGACCACTACCAATGACACGACACCGATTACCACCGCAGCAGCACCGCTTTTCCAGTAGTTAGCGGCAGGAGTTGCTGCAGGGGCACTGGGAAACTCGGCTTGCTCGGCAGCATCAAATGCGGCCAGTTGCTCCGGGCTGTATTCTTTGCTGGAGATAATAGTCCAGCCGACCGCTAAAAACAGCACGGCGCCGCCGGCGTAAAACGAATAGACCACCGAGTCAGGGATCATACCGGCCGCGGCCGTGTTCGCCACGCCAAACCAGTTAGTCATCATCCAGGGTAAGGCCGACGCTACCACCGCCCCCACCCCGATAAAAAAGCTTTGCATGGCAAAGCCAGTTGGCCGCTGCTGTTTATTCAGGTTATCGCCAACAAAGGCCCGGAACGGCTCCATGGTCACATTAATAGCAGCATCTAAAATCCATAACATACCGGCGGCAAACCATAAAGTAGGCGAATTAGGCATTAGTATTAAAGCAGCTGTGGTTGCCAGGGCGCCATATAAGAAGAATGGCCGGCGCCGGCCCAGTTTAGTCCAGGTTTTGTCACTAAAATGGCCAATAACAGGCTGCACCAGTAAACCGGTTAACGGCGCGGCAATCCACAGGATAGGAATTTGCTCCATGTCAGCGCCAAGGGTCTGAAAAATCCGGCTGACGTTACCGTTTTGCAGCGCAAAACCGAACTGAATACCGAAAAACCCAAAACACATATTCCAAATTTGCCAGAAACTCAGGTTCGGCTTTAGTTGCATGGTGGTGGTCACTCCAGGCTGTTAGTATAATTTTATGCCTGTTTTGCACCCATTTGGGCGTGGCAGGCTATCCTAGGGTCTTTGATAACCCCATTTTAGTGCAACCACAAGATGAATACGTATTCAAACGGCTTTTGCTGGCCGGTTTTGGTGCAGCGTAATGAATGCTTGTGTCAAAAAAATTGCTGGTAAAGTCGTTTACTGTTTCGTTGCTTGCTGGCGCTGCCGCTCGTATTCTTCATAGCTCTGGTCCATACCCCGCATGCAATCGTCATATTCTGTCAACGGCAACCGGCGGCATTCCTGCTTTTTATTCAGTTGCAGGTTCTGATATACCGCTTTATTGCTGCAGCCGGATACAACAGTCATAGCAGCAGCCAGTACAACTAATCCAAGTTTGATCTTCATAGCGCCTCCGATGCAAAAATCTCAGGAAGAGGTGTGGGCGATAATCACTGTGCCGGGTACTTCCGTTACGGTTCTGGCATCCGCGCGTTCAATAATTTTAACCAGCACAGACTGAATGGTTTCATCCTGCCGTGCGTCCTGCTTGCTGACAAAACGTTGCTCCTGCACTGCAGCGCCGGCCTCTGCGATAAAACCGACCACAACTTCCGTTGCGCAATCGCTGCTGCGGCCAAAATAGGTCAGGGTAAGTTGGGGATAACCGTCGAAGCCTTTATTGATTTGTTTGGCGATACGTTTTTTTGCTTTATCCAGGTTCATGTTAAAGCCTTGCAATATGCATGCGATGGTTAAGTAAGGTAAAACTATAACATTAAATCTGGCAGGTGATCGCATCAACCACTGCATTGGCCGAACGTACAGCGGACTCCAGTAACGGTACCCCTTCAAAAGCCCAGGAACCACAATAAAACAGTTTACGGCCGTGCTGCTGATGCCATTGTTTCAGGGCAGCATGGACTTTGGCCGTTTCAGGGCCAACCACGGCCCGCTCAAAGGGTACCCGGGCCAGCACGGTGTCCGGGGCGGGCTCGAACAGCGGGTCCCAGGTCTGAAACACTGGCGCACGGCCATTTAGCGACGGTTCGACCTGATTAACCCAGACCGTAAACATCGGCTTGTTCAGTTGCGGGTCCATTTGAAAATTCAGGGCAGTCCAGTCTTGGTTGTTGGCCGGCATAAAGCGGGCGTCCTGATGCACCCAAAGCTCACCAGCATCGAAACGGATGTTTGCCAGCATTTGCCGCTCCTCGCCAAACTGCTCGTTGTCGAGAAAACCCAGCTGATTGGCTTGGGTGGCGACAATAACCCGGTCAAATTCGCCGCCATCACCCCGTTCATTGACCACCCTGATCTGCGGCCCAAGGTCTTTAACCTGCAGCACCGGGCTGCCGCTATGCACGCTCAGGCCCTGACTCAATGCGGTAACCAGCGCCGTGGTACCGCCCTCAAGCCGGCACAGCCGCGCGCTGTATAAAATACTTTGTAATAGCGACAGCAGCTGCGCTGCCGGCCAGTTCAGCAAATGTTTTTCGTCACAGGTACATATGGTGGTCAGAATGGGCAGAATTAAGCCCCGCCAGAATAGCGGGTCAAAATGATGCTGCTGTAACACGACACCAAGTGTCAAATCCGCGGGTTGCTGCTGCAGCTTGCGGGTCAGCCGACGCAGTTGCCAGCTGCCGTAAGCTATGCGCAGGGCGCGGCGGTTAAGGTAGCGCCAGGAGCCGACAACAGGCCAGCCGACAACTGGCAACTCGCCACTGCGAAACCAGGTTTGGCCATTTGTCCAGCTGCAGGACGTATGAGTGCGGACATCAAAAGTGGTAACACCTACTTCGCTGGCCAGCTGCAGCACACTGGGCCAGGCTTCGGGGCTCATGACCCGCAGCGGCACATCCACCAGGCCACCCTCGGCCGACAGAGCATGGGCATCCATACCATGGCGGTTGTGGGCTTCAAATACCGTAACCTGATGGCCGGCACGGCGCGCCCGGTAAGCCGCAGCCAGCCCGGCCATACCGCTGCCTATCACAGCAATACAATAGCTCACCCTGTCACTGGCCTCCTGTTATTTAGTCTGAACCCCGGACTACCCCTGACAGGCTGCGGTTGCCTGCACTTTACAGCGGGCGTCAGCTTCTTCCTGGGTGCTGCCCCCCATACAGAAATCGAGCCGGATCAGCTTTTGCTCCGGCGCATTTGCCTGGCCGCTGTTATTAACCCACTTCCATTTTTTAATGACTTTACTGGCCGGACGGGCAATTACTTTTTCAGGCACGGAACTAACCAGGCTGACATCGGTGGCTGTACCATTTTCATCCAGGGTAATCTTAAACACGCCACAGCCAATTATGCCTTGTTGGGCCAACTCGAGCGGATAGCGAGGAGGAACTTGTTTTTCTCTGCTCCAAATGGCATCAGCCGCTGTCGGCTCGATATTGGTCAAATGTACGACACCGTAATTCATAGCACTAGCCTGAAAAACAGCAGTAGCCAGAACCGCGCCGAAAAATATTGGTAATTTCATTGGTTTTCCTTGTTGTTTAAGCAGGATATTTCCATTAACACCCAACAAATGTACCAATTATATTTACTAAATCAACCTTGAGTTAACTCGGAGCGCGATGTTGGCTGTACGACGACAACTAACCTAATCACGATAAGATAGTAATTGATCGTCGCCGGCGCTATACAAGCGCTGCCTTGTATAAATACCAGCCACTCAACTGCAAAAACAACCACCAAACGTCAACACGCCCTAGGTTACCTCTGATTGTGGGTAGCATACTATTAAGACATTTCGTCAGCTGGTGTAACTAATCACTTACTCCGCCGTAAACCGGATAGCAGCACCGCCGCTGCTGGCCAATGGCAGGGTTAACCTGTCGTTGGCGGTAACGCTTTGTTGCTCGATAATGATGTCGTATGGCTGAGTGCGCCAGTCGGCGTCGGCGCCGTCACGGTATAGTTGTGCGCTAAAGCGTTTACCGGCTGGTAAAAAGTCCAGTTTCACTGTAACGCTGCGTGGCTGCTCATCGGTGAGCGCACCGAGGTACCAATCATCGCTGTGTTTATCCTGACGGGCGAATACAACAAAATCTCCCACCTCGCCTTGCAGCGCGATACTTTCTGCCCAGTCGGTTGGCACGTCTTTAATAAACTGAAAGGCTTTGGGGTGAGCATCGTAGTGCTCGGGTAAGTCCGCCACCATCTGAATGGGGCTGTATAGCACGACATACAACGCCAGCTCTTTGGCCAGGGTAGACTGCACCCGGTTTTCGGCATCCAGCCCGTTATAAGCCAGGTTAAAAATCCCCGGCGTGTAGTCCATGGGGCCGGATAACATCCGGGTGAACGGCAACATAGCAGTATGCTCCGGCGGGTTCGGTGGCGAGCCCCACGCGTTATATTCCTGACCACGGGCACCTTCACGGCTAATCCAGTTCGGGTAAGTACGGCGCAGGCCGGTGTCTTTGATGGGTTCATGGGTATTAATGCTAATTTGCCGCTTAGCGGCTTCTTGCACCGAGTGCAGATAATGATTAACCATCAGCTGGCCGTCGTGCCATTCTTTGCGCTCAATACCGTTCTCGTCAATACGGGTGGCCTGGCCACCATCGGCGACATAGCCGGTTTTGATCTGGCTTACGCCGTGTTTAGCATATAAATCATAAGCGGCGCCCATTTGCGCTTCATAGTTGCTAATATGGCCGGACGTTTCATGGTGGCCCACCAGTTTAACGCCTTTGGCTGCACCATAGGCCGTAACCGCGGCCAGATCAAAGTCCGGGTAGCTTTGGGTAAAGTTAAAAACGGCGCCGTTTAAAAACCATTCGCCGTCCCAGCCGGTATTCCAGCCTTCTACCAACACGCCGGCAAAGCCGTTTTTGGCAGCAAAGTCGATATACTGCTTCGTATTTTCGGTGGTCGCACCGTGCTTAGGCCCGCTGCCCCAGCTTTGCGTTTCAAGGTGCATGCCCCACCAGATCCCGGCGTATTTGCCCGGTTTCACCCAGGACACGTCACCGAGTTTATTTGGCTCGTTTAAATTTAAGATTAAATCTGAATTCAGCAGGCCCACCGCACTGTCGGCAATTTGAACAGTGCGCCACGGCGTGGTAAAGCTGCCATTGGTTTTTACCCGGATACCGTCTGACCAGGGGGTTAAATCACTTTTTAACACCCCATCACGCTGCTGATCCAGCACCATGGCCGCAAAATCGACCAGCGCCGCTTCATGAATACTCAGATGCACGCCATCTGGCAGCTTAAAGGTAAAAGGGGTATGGGCGCGGTCCACCTCATTTAACGCTGTGGTGCGGTACAACATTTCATAGCGGTTCCAGCCACGGCCCGGGATCCACCAGGCAGTACTTTGCCTGCTGTCACTGATCCGAAACTCAGTCAGCTCGTCGATAATATCCAGCTTAGCCAGCCCTTGCGGCGGCACTTCATAGCGAAAGCCCAGACCATCATTGAACAGTTTGAAGCGCAGGGTAAACGCGGGCTTGCGATCGGGGTGCTGCAGGGTGACCGCCAGCTCGTTATGTTGATCAAGCACCGTCTCGCGCTCGCCCCAGGGCTGCTGCCAGCGCTGGTTTACGCTGTTTCGGCTGTGCTCAATCATCTTATAGCCACTGCCAATGGCCGGTAGCTGCAAGAATCGAAATCCGAGGGCGGAAGGTGCTATCACCTGGTTACCACGAAACTGCACCTGATAAGTCAGGGCCTGATCGTCCAGTGTCAGTTCAATATTACCATCCGGCGATGTGACACTGAGCGTGGCCGCCGACAATGATAGTGTGCTAAAAACGGCAAACAGCGGACCCAAAGCATGATACAGGCGCATAAACTTTTCCGGTACAGTAATAAAAGCTTTACCCTAGAGCATGCGCAGGCTTTGCAGCAAGCGATTAGCGGGCACTGCATACGTATTCAGTGCCCAGGTTAACGCGGGCCTCGCCAGCAAGGTTGCTATTTTTTAGCGGGCGGTTGCTTACAAACTCTTCTTCGGCGGCAATGCCACATTGGCAAAAATAAGGCCGCCAACCAGGGCCATTAAAATCATAAAGGTTTGCTGACCCACCCGGTCTGACACCACAAAATCCTGACCAGAAATCAGCGAGTTTAAACCAATATAGGTTTTGCTGCCTGGCACCAGCACTATCAAGCCATGCATGGCAACAATAACCGCTGGCGCCTTGGCCAGCCGGGTAAACAGGTTGCTGTAAATTCCCACAGCAAAGGCACCGAGAAAGGCCCCCATGGTGTAGTCGACCAGAGTGGCGCCGGTGATGCTAACCCCATAGGCAATAAAGCCGGCAGCCAGCGACCAGAGCGTGTACTTACCGCGGCTTTTAAACAGCACGATTAACGAACTGACCAGAATACCCACGGCCAGCCAGGCAAAGTGGCGGGAAATAGGCGCAGGCTTGACAAAATCGACCATGCCAAACAGCGTAAAACCGATCGCAATACCCAGAAAGGCACCAAAATACAGCTTAAACAGCATCATTAACGCGTCCATAATCCGGGCATTGCCCGACACCAGATGACGCGCTGCCAGTTCGGCAAAACCTATGGTTAATGCCAGACCGGGAATAAAGGAAATAATAGCCGATAGCACCGTCAGCCGGATATTAATGCCAGGGTCGATATAACTGCTGATCGCACAAGCTGCAATGGCCGCAACCATCGCCACCAGCGGCTCCAGCATATTGGAAATACGTGGCGAATGCTGCGCCCATAGTACAAACAGGTAAACGAGTAATGATAATAACGCCGACCACAATACATCGTTCCAACTGGTCGCCATCAGCATTGCAAAAGCACCACCCGATGCCATCATCGCAACAGCAGTAGCTAGCTTACTGTATGAGCTGGGGCGGTTATCAATAGCATCCAGTAAGGCATCTGCTTCAAACAGGCCGACCTGGCCCTGCAGCACCTGATCAACCAACTCATCGGTACGCGACAAGGCACCTAAGTCCAGATCACCGGGGTTTACCCGGGCGGCGTGGGTGTATTCCTGCTCGTGGCCTTCGGTCCATACCACGAACGTCATTGAGGTGGGCGAAATAATAAAAGACGCCTTCAGACCCAGATGGGTAGTAAGCTCGGTTAAATGCGCCTCCAGCCGGTAAGCCGGGGTACCGTATTTATGCAGCATCTTGCCAAGCTTAACAATAAATTTCCGTTTATGATTAAAATCATCTGTGTACAAAAGCGGCTTCCCGGTTTAGTAAATAACAACAATTCGCCAAGGCGGCCATTGTAACGCATTTACTCGGTAAAAATGGCCAAACCCTGCGCAGTTTTCTGCACTTTGGCAACGTCCCTGGCGCCACTCTGCACGCCATCATAGCTGGTTACCCGGTCGGTGAACGCTTCCTCAGATACACTGGTTAAAATAATGCCGTTAGCGCCAAGTGCCGCGGCTTCCGATTTCAACGCATCAATAATGTCATCGGGGTCTGCCTTGGCAGCAGCTTTGACTGTGCGGGTTTTAGTAGCAGATACAATGGCTATTTCAGTGAACTGTTCTGGCTGTTGCTCATAAACAACCACCTCTGCGGGGGACGTTGCCGGTCTTACTTCACCGGTAATAACATGTGATGATGGTGTGGAGCAGCCAATCAGAACCCCACATAACAGCAGACAACCAGCTAATTTAAGCATTTTAAATCTCCGTTGTTTTTAAAAAGCACACCATAAATAGGGCAATTTATCTGGTCTTTGCTGGCCGGGTACTACGCACTAACAAGTAACAACACACTGCCAACAGAATATAGCGCGGCAGCGTGGTCACTATTACGTTAAGCAGCTGCGGCTGAGACTGCAGCAAACCTTGTAGCAAAAAATACAGCTGGAATAACACTACTGGCGCCAGCAATAACAGGTAAAATGTGCGGTCGGGCTTATTAATAACCAGCTTACTGGCAAAAGCCAATACTAAAAATGCCGCCGCCAGCGGAATAGCAATGGTGAAAAAGTCGACCAGCGTAAATGCCAGCAAGCCTGATACCTGAGCCACGGGTTTTACTATCTCGGCCGGAATGGCAACTGCTGCACCTATGCCTATTATAGGCACTGAGGCCCAGGCTAACGCCACTCCCAAAATTACCGCAATTACCCGACTGGTAACTTTATCCATCTGTTAACTCCTTGTTGCCTGGCAGCATTGTCGCCCTGAGGTTTATGCATTTCCACGGCGTGAATATTTTGACAAGTTGTAAATTAAATTACTGAATAAATCACAGTAAAGCAACGTGCTATGTAATATTTAATGCTTAGCAAGTGAGGAATGGTGAATAACCCAGTATGCTAAAGCGACAAATACTCCCCCTACCAGCACAGCTAAAGACCACAACCAGGCGTTCACAAAGGCCAGATTGCCTTGCTCATTTTGCAGCCTGTTTGCATCATTAAACACGGCGGCGCTAAACGCAAGGTGTACCAGCAGCCCGGCAATCATTGGTAAAACATTCCAGAAAACACCGAATGTCATCAGTTGTTCAGAAGTAAAATTATTATAAAAATCCACTTTCATACCTTTTAAAAATAAACATAAAACTGCTGGCTTTTAGCACCTCAATTTAGCCCTGAAACGCCGCAACAGCTTGCCGTTGCGGCCAGCAAATTTTGCAGCTGTTAAATTATTTTTATTATGTTCCGAACCTAACAACGCCGCCAAGTAAACCCGCTAGCAATATTGCCAAACCCAGTTGAACACCTATCGATAACACTGCAATCACAATACTTTGTAAGTATTTGGCGCCTAAGATGACTGATATACACACCCCGGTAAACGCAATTGCAATTAGTCCGGCAACAACCTCATTATTAACCAAATTGCTTGCAATAGTTTCACTAGCAACTGATGCAATTACAACCAACAGACATCGCATAAACGATGTGCGTTCAGCCCCTAAAATCTTTGCTGCAATCATCACAGGTATTACCGTGAACAGTATTACCAACAATATAAATATCAAAAAGCCCAATCCAATCTCTCCTGATTATATGGCGCATCAAAGCATTTCGTTTCACCGGCACCATGTTCAGTGTCGGCTAAGCTCATATTGAACCGCTTGTTTTTTAATTTTTGGTACAACTGATGCTAATTGAATTTGTTTATTTAGGGAACAATTAATTTACAGAATTTTGCTGGAGGGGCTCGTCGTTATTTGCCAGTTAAACAGGTTTTTTTACCAGGGCGTGTATTGTCCGGTATCAATTCTTCAAGACAGCAATTTGTTGTTGTAAAAAGCGCTGCTCCGGCGCTTGCTTACATAAGCTCAGTGCCTGCTGGTAAGCTTGCAGTGCCTGGGCATCCAGGCCGAGCTTACGCAGTAAATCGGCTTTGGCGGCGTACAGCAGATGATACTGGTTCAAGTCGCCTTGTTGCTCCAGCTCGTTAATCAGGGCAAGGCCGGCGGCCGGGCCGTCGCGCATGGCAATGGCTACCGCCCGGTTTAAGCCAATAACCGGTGACGGCTCGGCTTGTAACAGCAAATTATATAAACCACAGATTTCATGCCAGTCGGTGTCTGCTGCAGTTTTTGCTTCACTGTGCACTGCGGCAATGGCCGCCTGTAAGGTATAGGGGCCAATGCGGCGGGTGCGCAGCGCCCATTGCACCAATTCACTACCTTCGGTTATTTCATTCCGCTGCCACAACCTGCGATTTTGCTGCGGTAACAACACTAACTCGCCGCCGTCATTAATCCGGGCGTCGCGCCTGGCGTGCTGCAACAGCATCAACGCTAACAAGCCAGCGGTTTCAGCATCGGGCAACAGCTGCAACATCAACCTGCCGAGCCGAATGGCTTCACCGCTCAAGCTGATATCCAGTACCTGCTCACCGGCTGATGCCGAATATCCCTCATTAAATACCAGATAAATAACCTGCAATACAATGTCCAGCCTTGCTGGCAACTCACTTGCCGGCGGTACCTCATACGGGATAGCCGCATCGCGTATTTTGCCTTTGGCCCGCACAATGCGCTGCGCTATCGTCGCCGGGCGGCTTAAAAAAGCGCTGGCAATTTGCTCGGTAGTTAAACCGCATACTTCCCGCAAAGTCAGCGCCAGTTGCGCATCAACCGCCAGGCTGGGGTGACAGCAGGTGAAAATAAGCCGCAGCTGGTCGTCAGCTATCGGCTCAATATCAGCAGGCGGTTCTGTGGTCAGTTGCTGCAGCAACTCATCGGGTAGCGACGTCAGACGGGCAGTTTTACGTAGCTGATCTATCGCTTTAAAGCGCCCGGCCGACACCAGCCAGGCAACCGGGTTAGCAGGGATACCCTCTGCCGGCCATTGTTTTAGTGCTGCATGAAATGCTTCATGCAGTGCCTCTTCAGCTAAATCAAAATCGCCCAGCAAGCGGATCAGCGTGGCCAGTACTTTGCGGGACTCTTTCTGGTATAAAGCGCTGATCTGCTGCTGCATGCTGTTAGTCCTGTGCTGGCAAAGTTACACCTCAAGCTGGCGCACCGGCCGCACTTCTACCGAGCCCACCCGGGCCGCCGGTATGCCACTGGCAAGCTGAATGGCTTCGTTTAAGTCATGCGCTTCAATCAGATAAAAGCCGGCCAGTTGCTCTTTGGTTTCGGCAAAGGGGCCATCGGTAATACTCACCTTGCCACTGCGCACCCGTATAGTGGTGGCGGTGCTGACACTCTGCAGCGCTTCAGCCGCTAACATCCGGCCGCTACCCTGCACTTTTTCAGCATATGCCTGGCATTCACTATCGTGCGGGCTGTCAGGATGACTATGCAGTTGCTGCTCATCGCTATAAACCAGACAAAGATATTTCATTGTCGCCTCCTGTGGCAGTGTTAAGGTTGCAGCGTAAATAGTGCCTGGCCGTTCTCGACATCAAAGGGCGCAGAAAAATGCTCGTGGGCAATTTTCCAGCCCTCGTTAGTATGGCGCCAGCACTGGGTCGAGCGCATCCAGCTCTTTTCCATTTGTCCCTGCGCATTCGCACAGCCACACAGGTTAACACTGTGACTAAACGCCAGCTGTTCGCTTGCGGTTACCTGCAGCTGATGCACCTCGTACAGGGTTTCACCTTTGGCAAACTCCATACAGGTTTGCCAGTGCGCCATGTAGGCTGTTTTACCTTTAAACTGTAGCGCCAGAATGGCGTCAAAAGCCAGCACCTCGTCGGTGTATAAGGCGGCAACCCGACTAAGGTCTTTCGTTCTTACTGCACTGACATACTGGTTTACTAAATCGCGGATTTGCTGCTCGGCTTTGCTGATGTTTGTCATCACGTTGCTCATAACTATGCTCCTGTTGGTTGGGGTAGCATAGTTAGTCGCACCGCTGACAGGCAGATCGACAGGCACAGGTAGTTTTTTTGAAAAGCTTTAGCAGTCTGCCTGCTCCTTCATTTGCACAGCGTCGTTGCTCAGGTGTTAACTGTGGTAACCACCATCGCCGGCATTATGGCCGCAACCAACACGGCGGTTTGGCAAGCCGAAATTACCTCTTTGGTCACTTGGCCAGTCAACTCACCCTTAACAATAGTCTTGATCCGCTCGCGTCGGGCCTTCACCTCTTTGCGCCCAAAAGTCTGGCCTAATAAACCCACCCCATCGGCCAGTGAAATCAACACGACGCTACGAGGGTCAAGTTGGTCGCTATCGGTAAATATCGCCATCCTCAATCGTTCAACAATTTCTTTCTCTGGCAATGGATTTATCTGAGGATAGATCCGTCTTTTAAAGATAAACAGCACCTTGTCTTCATCAGCATGCAAGATCCCTCTCTCGCAAAGCCGGCGTGCGACTTTATGTTTTAAATTCTTTATCCCGGCGACCCGCGACACCCAGGTTCGCAGCGATCCTCGTCGTTTGCCATCCATAATTTTATTCAGGCATTCGTCCAGCAGCGGATCGTCAGTAGTTTCAGCATTCTGAACCTGCACCAACTGTTTTCGCGAATTTTCCAGCGAAATTCGCTGAGTCAGCAATAGCTCCGCCATGATGGCGCCCGCAACGGCATACTCAATGTATCCCGTTGCAATAGTGCCCTCCTCGTCACGCAGCGCCAGCAGCATTAACTCTTCATACAAAAATAGTGGCTTATCATTTACCGTCATCTAATTCTCCTTTTAGTACAACGTTTGCGCTAAACCTCCGCCTTACCCGAACCATAATTTAAGCCCGTTTTACTTAGAAAAATTGGCGGCAGATAATAATAAAATACCGGTAAGCACTACTGCCGCAGTATTTTTACCATGGCTTTGCCTTTGGCCAGTTCATTTATCAGCTTATCTAAATAGCGGATTTTCTGCATCAGCGGGTCGGCAACTTCTTCTACCCGCACCCCGCATACCACCCCTTTTATCAGCGAGCAGTTCGGATGCAGTGCCGGCGCCTGGGCAAAAAAGGTAGCAAAGTCATGTTGCTGGGCTATTTGCTGCTCCAGTTCAGCCTGGCTGTAACCGGTAAGCCAGCAGATAATCTGGTCTACTTCCGCTTTAGTGCGGTTTTTGCGCTCGGCTTTTTGCAGATACATTGGATAAACTTTGGCAAAGGCCATTTTAAAAACAGGGTGGTTTGCCATGGCTTTAGCTCCTTGCTCGTAAGTGGGGGTTGTCGCTATTGGCTTAGTAAGCTTTACCAAGAGTAGCAGTTATCAGCGAGCGCTGTGGATCTTGGTAATTAGCGACCTCCTCTTGTTCTAAAACAACCAACCAAAAAGGCAAAAAGCAAAACCTGACCGCGAGCCCCTGCAGCCCCAAATCCTTATGTACCACCGGTTACAAGCGCTCTGCGCCCGGCCAGGCCAAGATCAAAGCTCATAGGGTAATCTCCAACATAGCTATCCTGTCGCCCTCAAGACTAAAGATATAATTAAGATTCAAAGGGCTGCCGGGGAAATTGCCTGTTACCTTACTGCTTACAATGGTTTTACCCGCCTTTTCTACCAAACAAAAAGGCTCAACGCTGTAGCTGAACTTCTTTGACGAGTCTATTTTCCATTGTTTAATCGCCGCTCTGCCACGATAGGTGTGGTTTTCGTCTTTGACAATCGCATTATCAGTAAAACAGTTAGCAACCGCCTCACTGTCTGCCCGGTCAGCTGAAAAATAATCGCCAATAGGCTTTGGTAGATTAATATTCATCTCAGTAATTCCCTGGTTTATAAGCGGAGCACCCTATGTGCTCCGAATGGCTACCTCAGCAGAATAAAATTAAGCTTTAGCTACTTCAAGAACGCACAAAAAGGTAAGGTACAGACTAAAAAGTAAGTTTTTTGACTGGCAAGCACTGTAGAGAATAAAAAAATGGAAAAAAAATGGACTCCCATTACGGCAGCAGAGGGTGTAGAGCAGGCACTTAAAATCTTTGACGGAAAATGGAAGTTAGTCATTATGTTTCACCTGTTTGGTGGACAGGTGTTACGATTTTCCGAGCTTGAAAAGGCAATTCCCACCATCACCCAAAAGATGCTGATTCAGCAGCTGCGCCAGATGGAAGTTGACGGGGTAGTGCGGCGCATAGTTCATGCTCAAGTGCCCCCTAAGGTCGAATATGCATTAACTGACTGGGGCCAGGCACTATGTCCGGCGCTTGACGCCCTGTTGAAATGGGCAGACCTGCGCGAAAATCACGACAAATAAATATGTTAAGTTGAACAGTGTTCTGTTGCGGAGGGGAGCTTTGGGGTCAGTATCATCGATATTTGCGCCACTAACCTTTCTCTAAACCGGATCAATGACACTGACCCTTTTGATTTGGCCAAAAGGAATTTCCCGCATTGATAGACCCGAGCAAAGTGTTATAGGTTCTCAGTGGGAGGCGCATGTGGGTGGCAAAGGCAGTCCAGCCTTGAAGCGAGATGGAGCGTGGAAGCACGTTAAGTCTGGACAGAATCCACCTAAATTACCTAGAAAAACTTTGGAATGGCTCCGAGAAAGTGGATGGAATATATGAGTGCTATTAATTATTTATCGAAGTTAGATAAAGTTTTATTTGACGAAGAGCTAACAGATTTTTCTTGGATTGAAAACTTAACCGAGTACCAGAGCTATGCGGTTTTTAACTCCAAGGAGGCTCGTTCGTTTTTTAAATCAGTACCTAAAAGTTTATTATTAGAAGTTTTTTTATATGGAGTTATTAATATAATAGATAGTGTAAGAGATTATGTAACTTCAAATAACAGCTGTCATGGTTTTCTTGTGGGTTTCCATTTTGATAGTTCAACTTTAGAATCTAAGATTGTTATAGATCCTAAAGCTGGTGATAGTTTAAATAGTGATTTCAGATTGCAGCGGCATGGCTTTAAAATCCTTTCAGATATTGATTCTTACTTAATGAAAGTTGGGCGAGATGATATCGTTTTTGGTGTTTTGACTTCTGGCTCGCTTAATCAAGTATGGATAGGTTATATCAGTGGTGGCAAAGCGGAAGGTATTGCAAAGTATTTAAGTTAATAGTCAGTGAAATCATCGATCAATGGGGTCGATCAATGGGGTCACGATCAATGGGGTCAGCGATCAATGGGGTCAGTGTCATTGATATTTGTATTACTATTTTCCACTACTCCTGTGCAAAGACTCTGACCCTATTGATTTGGAAAATCAGTAAACCCGGTCGAACGACTCGCCGTTGAATCGCAATACACTGCCATCACCCATACCAAGCCACAGGGCCCCCCTCTTGTCACGATAGATACTCCAAACCATCTGGCTGGTCAGCCCGTCTGCCATGGTGAAGTTGGTCAACGACTCGCCATCGAAGCGCCATGCACCATTGTCGCTTGTTCCAAACCAGATGTTGCCTGCGCTGTCTTCGGCAATAGAGAATACCCGACCAAGAGACTCGGAGGGCCCCTTTTCCCTGATGCTGAGGCGGTGCTGTTCGGTGAAGTTGGAGACAGCCTGACCATCGTAAAGCAAAACCCCAAGCCCGTTATTGCCTATCCAAAGCCTTCCTTTGCTGTCTTCGAATACACTTCGGACATAAAATGGCTCGCCTGCAGACCCGATGCCCTCGCTCTCTTTGTTGATGATCGTGAACGATTTACCGTCATAGCCGAATACAGCTGGATAGGTTCCGAACCAGACCTTTTTGTTCTGTCCCTTGGCGATGCTGGTCACCAGGTATGGTTGCTGATCATCTACTCCGGGGGGCAGGGGGAAGGTCAGATAGGAAAGCGAGCGGCCATCATATCGATACACTCCCTGCCCATCGACGCCTTTACCCCGTGCATTATCGCCGGGAAACCAGAGGTCGCCGGCTTTCGACTGCCAGGTATTCCCTGAAGTAAAGGCCAGCCCCTGCTGCGCTCTACCGTTACGGATCTCGAACGTATTGCCATCGAAACTGGTGACACCGTTTCCTGTGCCGAACCACATAACGCCGGCCTGATCTTCCTGAATCGTCCTGATCTGATTACCGCTCAGCCCATCGCTTACCGTGTAGTAAGTAAAGGCACTGCCATCGAACAATGCCACGCCTTCCTGCTGGCTGCCGAACCAGAAGCGTCCTTTACTGTCCTCGAAGATAGCGCTGATTATAGTTGAATACCTAAGCTGAAATTTCGCATCGCTGGCCTCCGAAATTGTTGCTGGCGCACGAGCGGAAAATACCTGGCTGCTGTCTGTGGCCGAAGTCTGCTGGCCCAAACAAGCGCCGGTCCACAACATCGCCAGCAAAGCCGTCCAACTGGCATGGATTCTTCTGTTTTTCTGCACAATTTCCTCGGTCTGCAAACTAAAAATTGTAGATTAATGGGGTCAGCGTCATTGATATTTGTATGACTGTTTTCCACTATCAGTGTTCAAAGACTCTGACTCTATTGATAAAAGCGAGCAACTTGTTGCGATTCCAGCGGCCATAGGCCGCTATGCTTAAGGCGGTTATTAGACGCCATTACGGTTGTTTCGAGATAATACTTTCAATCCACTGGTGATAATGGCTCAGCCGAACATTACAACTGACTTGACCATACCGCCCGGGAGTTCTGTTAGTACTTTGCAGATCACTCCATGAAGTAAGTCCGGCTAACAACCATTCCTGCTCAGCTGCAATCAGAACCGGCCCACCGCTGTCACCACTACCTGAGCCGCCTTCAAGGGTTAATGCATCCGCTGGATTGTCGAGCACATAGCAAAACCAGCGACCATCGGCACTGCTGACTTTGTTGTAAGCACGACGAAGGTCTGTGCGGTGAGAGCTGCTGAATTCATAACCGTCCATGCCGTTACCGGTAGCGCCTTTTCCTACAACCTTAACAGTTTGGCCGAACTCGTTGTTGCTATTGTAGATAGCCACAGGCGAGATATCGGTGATGGGCTCTGCCAGTTTCAGCAGTGCGATGTCATCTGAGGAAGCAAGCAGAACCCTAAAAAGCGTCCAATCCCAGGTAGCCAGCGCGTGCTCTTGTAGCTGTTGCGGCGGGGCTTTGTAGCCGGAATGAATCTCGATGCGTTCAACAGATCTGGCTATACCGCCAACCGTTATCTGTTTGATTTCAGATTGCCAACTGATTGCATGAGCAGCGGTAATCACCCACTGCGGCGCAATCAGTACACCATGTCCCTCACCAGGCATGTCGGCCAGAGCAGGAAACTCAGTTGCCTGAACCCGGTACTTGGAATCATCGACGTCGTGACGAATAACGATAGCGCTTGTGCTGAAAGACACGGCAAGCAGTGTAATAAACAAAATTCGAGACATTGATGTTTCCTTTGGTAGTCCCTTTTAAGGCTAACGTAGCCAGCAGCAGCCGCGCAGCTAGTTTGAGGTTGAGCTTACGCTGTGGGCGTTTCTGACTGGTCTTACTGAATTTTTGTTTGCACAAAATTCATAATACTTGGTGAGCGCTTTCGGTACGGAAACGTACGGGTTAGCATTATGCCCGGCCCCCTCGCTGTAACTGTAGGCCCATTGTAAATTGGCAGGAGCATTGGTTTCTAAAGCACTAAGGAGCCCTTTGAAAGAACCTGTAATAATTTCGTTTTCTTCGCCACCCAAGCTAAGGTATAAGAAAATAGGTTTACCATCGGTAACGGGTAAGTTCTTTGCAAACTCTTTTACCACCACTGAATCGTCGTACCAAGCTGCTGGACTAAAAGCAAGATAACCACTAAACAGATCTGGTTTAGTAACAATTGTATAAAGTACCAAACTGCCACCTGCCGAAAAGCCACTTAACAACCTGTTGTCATTAATAGCGTAATTCTTCTCAAGATAGGGGATTAGTTCAGTTTCGATAAATGCTAAAAACCTATCCGCTTTACCAAATATATCTGGATGATTATCCTCGTCAGGGCGTGCTTCAATATTTACGTCACGTCGAGCATACGGAGGAACTAAGTCCCTGTTTCTCGAATCAACCCAAAATAAATTAGGTATCGCAACGATTATAGAATCTTCTGTAATGCTCTGTGAGCTCAGCTCAGCCAGTGTTTCATCCCAGCGTTTCAGATTAAAATTGCCGTCAGTTTTAATAATTAGCGGGTACTCTTTACTTCGTTCGTAACCGCCAGGTAGCCGGATAAAAATTTTCCTGCTTTCACCTAATACAGAAGAGTAAATGGTTTCGTCAATAAAATCCGAAGTGTAATCTTCTTTATATTGCTGTGCTTTAAATAAGGCAACGGCCCCGACGGCAAGCACAGTTGTAATCAATACAACATTTTTAGCAACTCTGAAATTCACAAATTCTTCCTTGAGAAATTTACCAACTTATTGGCTGAGGAATCCTCTGCTTTTTCGCAGTGGTACTCGCTTGTTGTCACGATTTTAAATTTTGCTAAATTAGCCAAAATTCTGATTAAAAAAAATAACATGCTTCCAGTGTATTTTGCGACCGATAGGCCGTAATTTCAAAATCACGGAGCAAGATACAAGACCTGATCCTGAAGGTCTCGTATTCACCTCACGTACGTGGCGTAAATCTATGACCAAAGATTGTGAAACCATCGTTGGTCTCCGCAACAGGCCAGTAACCAACTTTTTTCAGTTCAGACAGAATCAGGTCAGTGTCTTGAGATGAGTTCCGTGACGGCACCTTTTCATAACCTGATTTTCTTATTACCCTGGGAAAAGTAATCCACTGAATCTCTTTGTAATAACGTGGCCCAAGCCAAAATCGATGATTTATATAAGTTTCTTCCAACTCACCGGTTTTAGGGCTACCTAATAAGGCGACACCATCATTGTTCGCGCCTACAAATTTCCAAATGGCGTAAACCTGCGGGAATTGTTCAGCCAAAAGCACGAACAACTTTTTCCATTTAGCGTTCGACATCTGTGAATCATTAAACGAAGACCGAATTAGCTTATCGATCTCAAGACCGTGATTAACAAAGTCAAAAACCTTATTCGAATCTGATTTCATAGCTTCCTGCTATTGCTGACAGTTTAGGGCTTATCATGTAGATCAATGGGGTCAGTGACATTGATTCTCCGGCGAGCTTTCAACCTCTTGGCTTATAGTGAATTTCATTATCATAATTTCCCAACCAGGAATACATTTTGACTAAGTTTGCATAAGGGTATTCTTCATTCCCTGTCGGCAAAGCATTAATAGGTACGTGTTCAGAGCCACACCACTGACTATCCCGCCAATAGCTTACAACGACATATTCGTTAGAAATAATTTTCTGAACAAAAACAAGTGCATCACTATTAGAATTATTTTCGCCGAAGTCGTCAAAGTGAGCGTGATATGAATCAAGGTAGACGGTTACTTCTTGATTATCAGTAGCCAACGTCAGAAAGGCATCTCTTTTGCTGCCCGGAAATGGGATTTTCGCTTCAAAAATTACAGCGCCATCACGGTTAACTGCGCCACAGTAGCTAATCCACCGTGGGAACTGGCTACGGAATTTATTTGCGATCTTTTCTGAAAACTCATCCATGTCAGCAACCTTGCCTTGAGCTTAGGTTCAATAGCTTAATAGTTGGTAAATGAATTGAAGTTACGCAATAAGATCAAGCAAATCAATATAATTCTGGTATGAAATCTGGTACGGGGTAGCGGCAGAGTAACTGCCCAAACAACAACCTTTGTAAAACTCAGGTTGTCGTTTGGCACAGACAATTTATAAAAAGGGGTTAAAGGCTTAACGCACCTGCAGTTGCAGCTTCTCACCCTGCCAGTGGGTTTTAACTTTTAACTGCTTAGTGGCTTTATCGTAGTACGCCACGTTTTGCTGGCGGGCGAAACGCTGGGGTTGGGCGACGATGGCGATAAACTGGCCGTTTACCGTGATGCGTCCGGCTTTGGCTGGTTGGTTATGCAGCACTACCGTTAGCTCGCGGCTCTCGGGTTTGCCGGTATAATCCCCGCCACTACGTGTAAATTCCAGCTTCAGGCCATTCTCATCATCTAATGCATAGAAGTTTAATAACTCATAGTTACCGTTCGCAGTGCTGTTGGTGCTGCTGCCGTCGTCTTCATACATCTGGCCTTTGGCGCAGCTAATGCTGCTGTCGGCATAGTAATGCACGGTAAGTTTGGCAGAGCTGTAATCCTTAGTGCTGGCCATCGGCTCAACCATCGGCACAAAGCTACCGGCCTTTACCAGTACCGGGATGGTATCAATAGTCACCGGCACTTCTGTCAGCTCACCGCCCTGATAGCGCTTGCCACTGAAAAAGTCGAACCAGACACCATCCGGCATATTCACCTGCCAGCTGCGTACACCGGGCTTCGTTACCGGCGCGATTAAGAAAGCGTCACCCCACAGGTAGCTATTGGTTTCGTCCATAAAGTGGGTGTTGCTTTCATCGGCAAAAAACAGCGGTCGCATCAGTGGCATGCCGGTCTGGCTGTGCTGCCAGGCCATCGTATATAAATAGGGTAATAACTGATAACGCAGGTTCAGGTAGGGCCGCAGGGTTTCAACCACATCCTTGCTGTGAAATACCGGCTCGGGCGCAATATGCTCCTGGGCATGTGGCCGGTAAACCGGTTGAAATACGCCGTACTGCAACCAGCGGATATACAGCTCCGGGTCGAAGGTTTCGGCACCGGCAAAACCGCCTAAATCAGAGTGAATATAGCCAAAACCAAACAGGCTCATTTGCAGCGCTAATTCCACCTGGGGTTGCAGGCCGCCCCAGCTGCGCTCGACATCACCGGTCCACGGTACCATACCATAGCGCTGCGAGCCCAGGCTGCCGGCCCGCATCATAATAAAGGGCCGGGTATCAGCAAAGTTACGTTTATAACCGCGATACACTAGCTCGGCCCAGCGATGGCCATAGGCGTTATGAACTTCGTCGGCACTGCCAAGCAGATGCCGGGTGTCGGCCGGGTGCACTTCCGGCTCGCCTAAATCACCCCACACCCCGGCTACGCCCTGCTCAGCCAGGCCTTTATATATTTGCCAGAACCAGTCGGCGGCAACCGGATTAAACACATCAATTAAGCCGGTATTACCAAAGTAAAAATCAAAGGTTTGCGGGCTACCGTCCGGCGCTTTTGCCAATACGTCAGCCGCGACCGCTTCCTGCCAGCGTTTTGAGCTGGTCAAGACAAAAGGCTCAGTCACTAAAATGGTTTTTACGCCATCGGCTTTAAAATCGGCCAGCATTTGCTCTGGCTCAGGGAAGGCCTCGCGATCCCAGGCCAGGTTACCCATATGGCCTTTAATGTCGGGGCCAAACCAGTATAAATCGAGCACGATTGCATCCAGCGGCAGGCCTGCTTCGCGGTATTTCTGCACCACTGCCCGCGCTTCAGCCTCGCTGCGATAACCAAAACGCGAGGCATAGCTGCCTAAGGTCCAGCGCGCCGGTAATGGCGGCTTGCCGCTTACGGTCAGGTAGTTGTCGATAAGCTCAGGGAAGCTGTCGCCAGCCACTACTATGTAAGCACTGCGGCCGCCCACTGCACTGAACTCCAGAGTGTCGGCGGCGGTTTTGCCAAGGTCGATATGGCCACTTGCTGAATTATCAAACAACAACATATATTTGTTGCTCGACATTACCCCGGCCAGGCTGAAATACATTTGCTCTGACTCGGTGCTGTAACCATAGTGTGCTTTGTTATACAGCGGCAGGCGATGGCCACGGCGGTCCATGCCTAGCACCCGCTGACCGGCGCCAAACAATTTTTCCTGTTCGGTTAAGCGGAATTTAAAGCTTAGCTGCTCCTTATCTTTGAAAAACCCCGGCTGCTCTTCGGTGATTAGCTGCTCGCCCTGGTAAAAACTTAACTTAAGTGGCGATTTGGCAATTTTTATCCGCATTTCTGCCGAGCGGTACAGCAGATGATCACCATTATCAGTTACCGTTAAGGTTTGTGGCGCCGGTGCCGTGCCAATCGCAAACGACGGCAACTGCTTGACGCCGGCTGGCTGATAATGCACCTCGGCCACCTGCGGTTGAAAAAAGGTGATGGCCAGCTCACCGTCGCTGGTTTTTAATAGCAGCTGGTTACCGAGCTGGCGGTGCGACTGATAATCGGCCGCAGCCAGACTAAAAGCGGCAAGAAAGCTAAAAGCGGCCAGTAAGCGGCTTAACGTAACAAAATAGCGCATGTTTACTCCTGATACTGCACGCGATACACCACTGAGCCCAGCGGCGGCAGGGCAATATTAACCTGCCCGACACCATTTGTAACCCGTAGTTCGGCGACGCCTTCGCCTAACTGGCCCGCCAGACCATGGCGGCCATCGGCCAGTTGCCATTGGCTAATCAGCTCAGCGGGCAATATCAGTTCAAATTCACTGGTCTGCTCCGCATTAAAATTACTGACCACAATCAGCTGTTGCGCGTCCTGCTGTTGCGGATCAGTGTAGCGGGCAAAGGCCAGCTGTTGCTCACTGTAGGCGCTGTTAGTAGCCAGGTTAGCAGTATGTAGCTGATAGTAGTCACCCATTAAGGCCGGGGCATTGGCACTAAAGGTCATTAAACGAACATAAAAGTCACGCAGTGCGGCTTCGTCTTTGCTTAGCGTCCCGCCGTCAAATTTACCGCCATTCATCCAGCGCTGATGATGCGGCACGCCAACATAGTCAAAAATACTGGTGCGGCTGGGCTTGCCAAAGCCGGCATCTTCAGCGCCTGGCTCACCGACATCCTGGCCGAAATACAGCATGGTGGGCGAGGTGCTGATTAATGCCGACACCACCATTGCCGGCATACCTTTGCGGGCGTCTCCGGCAAACTCCGGGCTGGCAATGCGCTGCTCGTCATGGTTTTCCAGAAAGTGCAGCATATGCTGTTCAATATCGGCCATCCGTTGCTGGGTGGCGACCAGGGCCGAGGTTGGGCCCTTGCCCTGCATCACCAGCTTTAAGCTGTCGTAAAACTCCACCTTGTCGTACAGGTAGTCCATTAAACCCAGTTTAATGTAGTCGCGGTATAAATCAGGCTGATACACCTCCGCCAGCAAAAACGCATCGGGGTTAACCTGTTTAATATGCGAGTTTAAATAGCTCCAGAATTCTACCGGCACCATTTCTGCCATATCGTAACGAAAGCCATCTACCCCGAAATCCAGCCAGTACAGGGTGATATCACGAAATTTCAGCCAGGAATCTGGTACATCCTTGCCCTGCCAGAACTGATAATGCGCCTGCCAGTCTTTTTCAGCGTATTCCGCTGGCAACGTATCGAAATCGTAACTGCCGTCGGGCCGCACCCCGTAGTTAATTTTTACCGTCTCGTACCAGTCATCAAAGGCCGGCTGGGCCGCGCGGGCCCCGTTGCCGGTCCATTTGGCCGGGTTTTCCAAAAATTTACCATCGGCCAGCGGGTGAGCCTCACCACCTAACACCTGATAACTATCGGGCCAGGCCGGCACTTCAAATGCCTTGCCCGGCACATAATAAAAGTTATTGTCGCGCTGATACTCAACACTGCTGTCATCATTAGCACCAAAATCGGCTACGCCCTTTGGCCTGGCCAGCGACTGATAATCGCGCGCCACATGGTTCGGCACAATATCAATCAGTACCTGCATACCATGTTTATGGGTGCGCTCTACTAAGGCTTTGAATTCAGCCAGCCGGTTGGCGGGGTCTACCGCTAAATCGGGGTTAACGCTGTAATAGTCTTTTACCGCATAGGCGAGCCGGCCCGGCCTTTTACCACATCAGGGTCATCCAGGCTGATGCCATAAGTGGTGTAGTCGTTAATGACCGCATGGTGTGGCACGCCGGTATACCAGATATGGCTGGTACCCAGTGCTTTAATGCCGGCCAGCGCCTCATCGGTAAAGTCGTTAAACTTACCAACGCCGTTTTCCTCAAGCGTGCCCCAGGGTTTATTAGTGGTATTAGTATTGCCAAATAAGCGGGTAAACACCTGATACACCACTGGTTTACCATGGCGGTCTGTCGCGTCATGTTTGGTTTTGGCTGCAGTTTCCGGTTCGGCTTCAGGCTGATTGGCAGCAGCTTGTGCCGGGGCCGTCTGTTCGGCAGGCGGCTGACCGCAACTGCTCAGGCAAACTACAGCAAGCGTTGCCAGCAAAAAATTAATGCGGGGACGAAAAGCGTCTGTTTTGATTTTACGTTGTGTTGTCATTACGGTTTACCCTGCCACTGTGTTAACCCGGTAAGTTACCGCAGAATAGCCGTTAATGGCTGCCTTTTGTTGCTGCATACGTATGCAAAACGCCATAGCGCTCAGTGCAGTAAATACTGTCTTTTCGTTTTGATGCTGGCTATAGTAATGGCCCGATGGAGGGAACTGATGGAAATAGCTGCTGAAGCTGGCTTTTTAATTTTAGTCATTGCTTTGCTAGCTCTGGTTGCATGCCTGTCCTGGTGCGTAATGAGCTGGGTAGTGCGTATTTGCCCACTGGCGAGTCGTCGCTTTGCGCTGGCAAATTTACTGGTACTGATAGGTACCCTGCTACTAAGCGCCCGCACTGACCAACCATCATTCTGGTTCTGGTTTGTCTCCGACACGGCGGTGTTAGCCGGCTTTTTTTTCGTTTATCTGGGGTTGCTCAAACTGTTTAAACTAAGCTGGTCTGCCCGTTCGGCTCAGCTTACCCTGGCACTGGCCCTGCTAGCCTTACTCCCATTAAACCAAGGCAGCAACAGTGCCTGGCTGGCCGGACTGATCTTTTCAGCTGCCGCAGCCATCTTGCTGGCCCATGCTGCAGTTGCTAATTTTCAGGCAATCAAAATGGAGTTCAGTACCAGCGCGGCGTTAATTATCAGCAGCCCTTTCGCTTTGATAGCACTGTTTTTTCTGGTGCGTTTTGGCCTTCTGCTACCTGATCGACAGGCGATAACCGGTTATTTATCGTTAAGGCATCCAGACTCGCTGCCACAGTTACTATTTTTTGTGGTGTTAACTGTCGTAATTAACCTAAGCCTGGTGGGTAACGCCTTCGCCCGGTTAGTCAGTAAAATACGGAGCCTGGCCGATCGCGATAGCCTTACCGGCCTGTGGACCCGGCGCATTATGCAGCAACAATTGCTTAATCATGCCCGCAGCAGTCAGCGCCATCAGTCAGTATTCAGCATTCTGCTGATTGACCTGGATTACTTTAAAAAAATTAATGATAAGTTTGGCCACCAGATCGGTGATCAGGCTTTACTGCATGCCAGCGCATGCTTTAAACAGGCGCTGCGGGCAGAAGACTGGCTGGCACGCTATGGTGGTGAGGAGTTTCTGGTACTGTTACCTGACACCGGGCTCTCTGCAGCCAGCAACATTGCTGAGCGCATTCGCCAGCAACTGGCTACCGAGCCATTTGCCCCGGCCGCCGGTATGGCACTGACGGCCAGCATTGGTGTTGCCTGCTATCAGGCGGGCAACAATATTGAAGAATTGATTGCCTCCGTAGACCGGGCACTGTATCAGGCCAAAGCACAGGGTCGCAATCAGGTGTGCCTGGCTGATTGCCTGACCAACAACGCTGAAGCTAGCTAACCAGAATACTGTCGGCCCAGCGCACCGCCTGCTGATAGACCTCGGCCAGCTCCGCTATACCGCTTATTTGCTGCTCCAGGTTTACCGTGGTGTCCCAGTCGCCGCGTTCAAACGCCAGGGTCAGTTGCAGCATCTTGCCCAGTAAACCACTTTGCGCCAGTAAGGCCTGTTTAATTTCGGCTTGCAGCGGTAGCTGCTCCAGCATCACCGGCTGCGGCTGTTCAATAATTTCATGTACATTAGAAAACAACCCGGTTAAAAAAGCACTGGGCGGGTTATTTGACAAGTGCTTTTGCTCGGCCAGTAAATCGCAGAAGCGGGCCCGGACCAACGCCACAGTTAGCCGGTCATCCTGTTCACCGTCTGCTAAGTTGGCTAAGGCTAACAGCGCGATAAACTTCTTCAGCTCCGGCTCGCCCATCGATACCATTGCCAGCTTTAACGAGCTAATGGGCTGGCGGGCGGCAAACTGGCTGTTATTAACAAAACGCAGTAACTTATACGACAGGCCAACATCGCGCTGGCAAATACCGGCCAGCAAGTCAAAATCCAGTTCAGGCTTTGACGCTTCAGCAATTAACGCCAGTAAATTTACTTTGTTTGAGCTCAATTGTTTTTGTTTCATCATTTCCGGCCGGGCAAATAAATAGCCCTGAAACAATACAAAGCCCATCATCTTCAGCTTTTCAAATTGCTCAGCGGTTTCTACTTTCTCGGCCAGTAACACCAGTTTATAGTTGGCAATTCGCCGCAGATAGCGGCTTATTTGCAGCAGGTTAAACTGTAATACGTCAATTTTGACATAGGTTATATAGGGAAGAAATTCGTCCCATTTCGGGTCAAAGTCATGGTCATCCAGCGCCAGCTTATAACCCTGGCTATGTAAATTCTGGCAAACCTCTAACAGCTGCGGACTGGCCGGCACCGTTTCCAGAATTTCAATTACGGTGCTGGCCGGGTTAATAGAGGTAGGAAAGCGATGCAGCAGGGTGTCGGCAGAGAAATTAATAAAGGCCGGTTTATTACCGGTCAGGCTTTCGACACCCAGCAATAAATGGTGTTGCAGCAGCAACTTACTGGTGGCTTCGTCAGCATCAATATTCGGAAAACTATTGGCCTCACCGTCCCGGAAAAGCAGTTCAAAACCGTATACGGTTTTATCAGCGGCAAAAATCGGCTGGCGGGCAATATAACCGTACATAACTGCGTAGCTCCATTACTTCCTGAAGTTCAGTATATTCGGATCTGCTGTAATAACAATATGCCGCCCCAACTAATCATAATCATACTGTCAGGGCGATACTTATCGTCTTTATGCTAGCTACGCGGCGAGCGCCGGCCGTCTCTATGCTCGGTTTTAGGCTTTTTCGGCCGGTAGGGTTTACTGTTCGGGTTACTTGCCGGCAGCTGTTGCACCGGCTCAAAACCGGCAATTACCTGGCGTGGGATCTGCTGTTTGGTTAGGCGCTCAATGCCGGCCAGCTCTTTTGATTCATCGGCGCACACCAGGGATATCGCCTGACCAGAGGCGCCGGCACGGCCGGTACGACCAATCCGGTGCACGTAATCTTCCGCCACATGCGGTAAATCAAAGTTAACGACTTGCGGCAACATATCAATATCCAGGCCGCGGGCGGCAATATCGGTGGCTACCAGCACCCGGATAGTACCCGCTTTAAACTCGGCTAATGCTTTGGTGCGGGCGTTCTGGCTTTTATTGCCATGAATAGCCAGGGCGCTGATGCCCGCTTTTTCCAGCTGCAAACTCAGCTTATTTGCGCCATGCTTGGTGCGGGTGAATACCAGCACCTGACGCCAGTTATGCTGTTTAGCCAGTGATATCAGTGCCGCCGCTTTCTGGTTTTTATCTACCGGGTAGACCCATTGTTCGATTTTTTCCACGGTACTGTTAGGTGGCGTAACAGTAACTTCTACCGGGTTATGCAACAAGCCTTTGGCCAGGGTGCGGATTTCGTTGGAAAAGGTGGCCGAGAACAACAGGTTTTGCCGTTTGGCCGGCAACAACGCCAGAATTTTTTTAATATCGCGGATAAAGCCCATATCCAGCATGCGGTCGGCTTCGTCCAGCACCAGCACTTCCAGCTGCGTGAAGCGCATGGCATTTTGCTGGTATAAATCGAGCAGCCGGCCCGGCGTGGCGATCAGAATATCAACGCCTTTGCGCAGTGCCATCAGTTGCGGGTTAATGCTAACGCCACCAAACACCACGGCTGAGCGCAGTGGTAAATATTTACCATACACCTTTACACTTTCGGCAATTTGCGCGGCCAGTTCGCGGGTAGGGGTTAAAATAAGTGCCCGCACCTGATTGGCCTGGACTTTGCGGCCCTGACTACTGCCTTCGCTTAACATCTGCAGTAATGGCAGGGTAAAGCCAGCGGTTTTGCCAGTACCGGTCTGGGCGGCTGCCATTAAATCATGACCGGCCAGCACGGCCGGAATCGCCTGCGCCTGAATAGGCGATGGCGTGGTGTAACCCTTGTCACTAATGGCTTTTAAAATATCGTTCGACAGGTTTAAATCGGTAAATTGCATGCGTTATCCCGCAATAAAGGCTGCGAGAAAAATCTGCCGCAGCTGCAGTGGCCCTCATTTTGAAGGGCGTGCAGCTTACAGGATTTACCGGCTATAAGCCAATATTGCTGCTTGTCTGGCGTTAATTAAAACAGGGTATAAATAAACCCCGCCAGTGCCGATTGCTGGCTGACCACCACCAGTGCGCCCAGTAACGCCAGCACCAGAATGATTGGCAGCAACCAGATTTTTTTGCGAACCCGCAAAAATGCCCATAAATCTGTTAAAAATTCCTGCATTAAAACGGGTCCTCTAAGTCTTTGGCGCTGGGTATTTTGTCAGGTGCCAGCCAATAGCTGTCGCCGCGGGGTTTTTGGCGGTACTGCAACTTGCCAAACAGCCGCAGCACCAGCCCCAGTGGCAGCAGCATCAGGTAAAATACCACCCCCAGCAACAAACGGGTATTCAGCCAGGCCATTACCCGGGCAAACGCCATCCATGCCCGGTACGGATAATATAAGCCAGTTGGCCACAGGCTCGCCAGCACGATAAAAATAGCCGACAGCAGCAGCGGCCATAGTGGTATACGGCCAGCAGCAAGCCAGCCAAATAACCAGGGTAACAGCAGGCTGAACAACAGCGGCACGGCAATGGCCATTTGCCAGCCGAAACTACGCAGCGCAGCGCGGTCGGTTTTTAATAATAACTGCATCTTTGTTCCTATAGCTGCCGTGGCGCTAATCAGCGATAAAACTGCGTAAACGGGCCGCAGCCAGTTGCGCTGGTTGCTGCTCGGTTTTACTGAGCAAACAATTCCCCAGCACCAGGTAATCCATATCGGTGGCCAGAAAACCCTGCAAGGCATCCGCCGGACTGCAGACCGGTGGCTCACCGCGAACATTAAACGAGGTGTTTATCAGCAGCGGCGTTGCTGTCAGCTCATTAAAGGTTTGCAGTAAGTGATAAAACCCCGGGTTGCCCTGCTTACTGACGGTTTGCACCCGGGCGCTGTAATCAATATGGGTAATAGCCGGCAGGCTGGAGCGCTGTTGTGCCAGCTGCGCCAAACCACGGGCTTCCGGCGGCAGGCTGATACACAATTCCGGGTTCACTTTCGCTACCAGCAACATGTAGGGGCTGGCGACACTAAGATCAAAATATTCACTGGCATGTTCTGCCAGCACCGCCGGCGCGAACGGCCGGAACGACTCGCGTTGTTTAATTTTTAAATTAAGAATGCTTTGCATGCTGGCGCTTCTGGCATCACCCAGGATAGAACGGTTACCCAGCGCCCGGGGGCCAAACTCCATCCGGCCCTGAAACCAGCCCACCACCTGACCGGCTGCCAGTAAGCCGGCGGTACTGTGATACAGCATATCATCGCTTAATTGCTGATAAGGTATTTGCTGGCTATCGAGTAACTGGCATATTTCCGCATCGCTGTAAGCCGGGCCCAGATAGCTGCCCTGCATCTTATCATGGTGCTCGTCGGCTGTTCTGGGCTGCTGATAGTACTGATGCCAGGCCAGCATCGCTGCGCCTAAGGCACCACCGGCGTCGCCGGCTGCCGGTTGGATCCAGATATCAGTAAAGGGTCCCTCGCGCAGCAAACGACCATTGGCGACACAATTAAGCGCCACACCACCGGCCAGACATAATTTGCGCTCGCCGGTTAACTGGTGGGCATGCCGGGCAATTTTCAGGACAATTTCTTCCGTCACCTGCTGCACCGAACTGGCTAAATCCAGATACAGCTGGCCGGGCGTTGCATCCGGGCTAAGCGGCGGTGCGCCGAACAGCTGCTCAAACTTGCGACTGGTCATCCTGGAACCGACCGGATAACCAAAATAGGCCATATTCAGGGCAAAGCTACCATCTGCTTTAACATCAATCAGTTCGCGGTAAATGGTGTCAACAAAGCGCGGCTCACCGTACGGCGCCAGCCCCATTAACTTATATTCACCGGAATTAACCTTAAAACCACAGTAATAGGTAAAGGCGGAATATAACAAGCCGAGCGAATGAGGAAATTGCAGCTCGAACAACGGGGTTAAGCTATTGCCGTCACCGTGCCAGATAGTTGAGGTGGCCCACTCACCAACGCCATCCAGGCAAATAACCGCTGCCTGCTGATAGGGGCTGGGATAAAACGCCGAAGCAGCATGCGCCTGATGATGCTGACTAAACAATAACCGCGGCAGTTTGGCTTTGCTATCCAGTTTAGCCAGGGTACGCAGCTCGCGGCGCAGTACGGTTTTTAAATACAGTTTTTCTTTCAGCCAGACAGGCATTGCTGCCAGAAAGGAGCGAAAGCCGCGCGGTACATGGGCCAGATAGGTTTCCAGCAACCGTTCAAACTTCAGCAACGGCTTATCGTAAAACACCACTGCGCTCAAGTCGCTTACGCTGATCCCGGCTTCAGCCAGGCAATAGCGGATAGCGTCTGCCGGAAACGCCGGGTCGTGTTTTATCCGGCTAAACCGCTCCTGCTGGGCAGCGGCCACAATAACCCCGTCGGCCAGTAAACAGGCCGCGCTGTCATGGTAAAAACAGGAAATACCAAGAATATATTGCATAAGCCGGCTCTGTTACTGCCCTGATTAAATAATTACTTGTCTAAAGTAACCTTAATTCAGGATGGCCGGTAGTTCAAATGCGCCAAAACTTGCTGAGTTTATTAACATCGGGTACCGTCATTTTTATTGAGCTATCAATGCCTGAACCCATGTCTGATTATTCGTCCGCAGCCGCGCATAACACCGCAAGCAGAAAAGTGCTGTTTTATACTATAGCGCTCTGTATTCCGCTACTGCTGTTACTGCTGGCCGAGCTAGTGCTACGCCAGACCAGACTTTACCAACCTTATCCGTTGGTGGTGCCGGTAGCAACTATGCCCGGTTACCAGCAAGCAAACCCTCAGCTGATTAACCGCTACTTTGCCACACCCGAGCAGGCGCCTCAGGTTAGCCCCGACACCCAGTATTTTCTGGCAGAAAAAGCCCCCGGCCAGCGTCGTATTGTGTTTATTGGTGGCTCTTCTGCCGCCGGCTTTCCGTATGGGCGCTGGGGAGCGCCGGCTGCCATGCTGCAACAGCGCTTAAAACGGCTGTACCCGGAGCAAAATATTGAAGTGATTAATCTGGCAATGGCGGCGATTAATTCCTACACCCTGCTGGATATTAGCGACGAGGTTATTGCTCTTAAGCCTGATTTAGTGCTGCTGTACGCCGGCCACAACGAGTTTTTAGGGGTAATGGGCGTGGGTTCAGCGTTTGCCGGTGAGTACAGTCACGCCACTAAACTACTGTATTTAAAACTGCGCAAACTGGCGTTATTTCAGGCGCTGCAGCGTGTGTATGCCAGCGTCAGCCCGCCTGCAGACCTGCAACCAGACCGCACCATGATGGCACAAATTGCCCGCCATACTGAAATAGCCCACAACTCTGCGTTATTTAAGGCCGGTATTGCCCAGTTTACCGCCAATATGGGCCTGCTGCTGTCGAAGTATCAGGCGGCCGGCATTCCGGTACTGCTTAGCACCATCGCCAGCAATGAAGCGGACCAGCCCCCTTTTGTCTCTGCCCGGCCCGCTTTGCCAGAGCCTGATGTGTTGCAATTGCAACGGGCCCTGGCGGCAAAGCCCGATATCGCCAGCTGGCACTTTCAGCTGGCGGCGCTATACCGGCACCAGAACGCACCTGGACAGGCACTACATCATTACCAGTTAGCACGGGAGCACGACTTACTGCGATTTCGGGCGCCACTGGCTGTTAATGAAGCGATTAACGAACTTAGTAAAGCCTTTGCCGCACCACTGGTTGATGGCGAGGCATTACTGCGCCGGCACAGCCCGGATGGCATTATTGGTAAACAGCTGATGCTGGAACACCTGCACCCGAACCAGCTGGGGTACTTTTGGCTGGCTGAGGCCTTTTTAGCTGCGGTGCAGCAACAGCTGGGGCGGACCATAGCTGCCAGCGCAGTCGTTTCTCCGCAGCAGGCACTGGCCGATATACCATTAACTGAGGTCGACCTGGCACTGGCAGAGTATAAAGTGCGCCAGTTGAAGGCCGATTACCCGTTTGTAGCAACGCCGCAGCAGATTACGTTTGCCGCCAGCGACAACCCATTCAGCGAGCTGGCCCGGGCGCGCAGTAACGGCTTAAGCTGGCTGGAGGCCAGTCAGCGGCTGGTTACCCTGTATCAGCAGCAGGGCCGGATTAGCGATGCCGCCAAAGTCGCCGGATTGCTGGCCGATGCCCTGCCAACCGAGAGCCATCTGGCTTTTGTCGCCGGCCAGCTGTATTTCGATAGCCAGCAATTGCCTCTGGCAGCATATTATCAGCGCAAAGCGGTGGCCATGGCGCCCGACAATACCGACTATCGGCTAATGCTGGCCCGCAGTTATTATTATCAGCAGCAGCTTAGCCGGGCGCTTAACGAAGTAGAGCAGATCCTGGCGTTGCAGCCAGAGCACCCGGTGGCACTGCGCCAGCAGCGGCAACTGCAGCAACAACTGACAACTGGAGACTAAACTGATGCGGATTTGGCTGTTCCGGGCCATTGCCCTGACATTACCGCTGCTGGTATTGCTACTGGCAGAGCTGGCGCTGCGGGCAAGCGGCGCCGGCCACAACTGGCCGCTGTTTAAAGTGAACCCAGCCAATCCTGCTTACAGGGTAACTGAAACCGACATTGTAAAGCGCTACTTTGCCAACAGCACGGCATTGCCGACAGTGAAAATGGAACCGTCTTTTTTCCTTGCTGACAAACCCGCTAACGGCATCAGGCTGGTGGTACAAGGTGGCTCAACCGCCGCCGGTTATCCCTATGGTGCTGGCGCGTCACTGGCGGCAATGCTGGAACAACGGCTAAGCCGCACCTTTCCTCAGCAGCGGGTAGAAGTGGTGAATACCGCACTGGCGGCAGTTAACAGCTATACCTTACTGGATCTGGCCGATGAAATTATTGCCATTAAACCGGATGCGGTGCTGATTTACGCCGGTCATAACGAGTATCTTGGTTTACTTGGCGTGGGTTCAAATTATCTGGCCAGCCAGAGCCCGGCTATTACCCGGCTACTGATCAGCCTGCGTCAACTGCATAGCTTTCAGCTGATGGAGCAACTGTATCAACAGCTAAACCAACCGCTCCAGGCAGCAGATGAAAACAGCCGCACTTTTATGGCACGGGTCGCGCGGGACAAAGCTATCACACTCGGCTCTGCACAGTTTCAGGCCGGGCTTGACCAGTTTGACAGTAATCTCAGCCGGCTGCTGGCAAAATATCAGCGGGCCGGCATTCCGGTGTATATCAGCACGCTGGTCAGTAATTTAGCTGGCCAGCCGCCCTTCAATAGTAAACCCATCCCCGAGGCAGCATTAAGCCAACTACCGGCCGTAACTACCGCTGACAAACCGTTAGCCGACATGACTGTGCTGGACGCGCTTGCCGCCCAGGCTGCCCGTGCCGGTTCGGCCGATTTTCATTATTTACTGGGCCAGCATTACCAACAGCAGGGCATGCATCAACAAGCCAGAGCACAGTTCTTACTGGCAAAGGAGCATGACTTACTGCGCTTTCGGGCACCAGAAGCGATTAACCAGCTTATCCGTGAGCTGGCCGGGCGCTATAACGCCACCCTGGTGGATACCGAAGCGGCCTTTATTGCTAATTCAGCTCAGGGCATCGTGGGTAACAGCCTGCTGCTGGAACATCTGCACCCCAATGTGCAGGGCTATTTTTTACTGGCCGACAGTTTTTATAAAGCACTGGGGCGCAACCGGGCAGTCGGGAGCTGGCAGCAGCCGGTTCCGGCAACTCTTGTACCGGCAACTGTTGTACCTGCAAAAATTGCCTGGCAGGAGCGGCCGATAACGCCGGCCGAGGAATACGCCGGGTATTTACGTATTCTGCAGCTGAAAGCCGACTATCCATTCAGGCCAGAGCCGCAACAGGTGCAGTTTCCGGCCCCGCAAAACGTCCAGCAACAGTGGGGACAGGCATATATCGAGGGCAAGTTGGACTGGCTCAGTCTGCAAAATCGCAATGTGCAGTATTATCATCAGCAAGGCGATGGCGATATGCTGTTAAAAACCTTAAAAATAATTGCTGATGCCCTGCCACACGATGCCAACGCCAACCTGCAGGCTGCACAAATACTGCTAAAAGCCGGCAGGCAGGGCGAAGCCAAAGGCTATTTGCAACGGGCGACACTCGCGCCACAAGTATCGCCACAGGTGCAGCAGCAACTACAACAACTGCAAGGCGCCCTGGCGCGATAATCCGCTGCGGTCATTCGCCCGTGTTATCACCGCCGTCTGCTTTGCTGCCCGCCGGCATGGCGACACACTCAAAGCCCCAGCCACGCTGTTTTTCAACAAACTCAGCCGCCTGCTGCTCACAATAACCGGCTTCGTTGTTGGCCTGCCATAACACGCTGGTAGTGCCATCTTTAGTGTAATGCACCTCACAAGGTAACTCGCCGCCCTCGGGGTACACCACTTCAATAACCCGCACAGCGTCACCCAGCTGACAATGCATGCTCTGCCCCTGCTGTTCATCTGCTTGCAACGGGCTAACCGACAAACCCACCGTCACCACCATACTTGCTAACACCAATCTCATTCAGATACTCCTGTTACAGTAAAACCTGCATTAGTATAGACCAGGTTTTCAGACCCTTGTTTTCCCAAAGCTATTTATTGCTGATCACTTTCAGCCTTTTTCCTAACGATAAATTAGAAAGCTAAAGACAGGCACAATGAAGATGCATGGACAGGCACAGCTGGCACAATGAAGATGCATAGACAGGCACAGCTAGCAAGAATAGAACAGACGAGCTGCTCATTAGCTTACGTTCAGGACAATTTGGCAAAAAGTCTTAGCAGCCAGTACTAATTTGGTAAATACCTGCGCCTGATGCGACTTTTCTCTCTTTACTGCCATAACGCTCCCTGAGCTTCAGGTTGATGGCCGGTTAAAGTGCGTTGTGCGGATTCACGAATTGATGAGTGTGACTCAGGCGGTTTCGCGTTGGGCGCGTCGGCTAAAGTGTGTGTTGTAGCGTGCTTCGAATTGGGTGGCGCGTGTCAGCCAGTCTTGCTGACTGAGATTAAGGCGTTGCAGGATGGGGGTAGCGGTTTGGTGGCGCTACCGGGTTGGCTTGGCCGGATAGCGCGGCGGGTGTAGTCCAGCAGCGCAAGATAGTCTTTCAGACTGAATATAATACCCGGTTGCAGCTGTTCAACCTGCGCGCCCTCAAAAGGCAGCAAGGGCTTGAGAGGGTGGCTGAAGTGTTGCAGGTTGCCTTGCCGGGTTTGTTCGGCAATGGCGTGTCCCAAATTAAATGTTGGGTTTAGCCGCTCTTTGATGCTGGTGAAGTCAGAGCCTTCAGGTGTCTCTGCAATGTTAGCGCGAACCGGGTTCAGGTCGACGTAGCCCATGCAGGACAATAGCGCTTCTTCGGTCAGAAGTGCCTGGGATTTAAATCTGGCTTCCCAGAAGTGACCGGTGCAACCGTCTTCCTGATTGGCCTGACGGGCAATGGGCTCGTTAAGGCATTTCATAAACCAACTGAGGCTGGTCAGGCGCTGGCGATAAACCTCGACACAACTATGTACGGTGTCCAGCTCGGCGGCACTGAGCGCACTGCCAGCCAGATAACGTTGCACCAGCAGTGTTCCCTTAAAAAGACTGGTCCAGCGCAACAGCACGTCTTGAGTATTCCAGTCCTTTGCCTGCTCTGGCTGGAGTTTAACCACGATATGCAAATGGTTAGACATAATGGCGTAGGCACAAATGTCGATAGCAAACAGTGAGGCCAGCAAGCGAATACGCTGTTCAATCCAGGCCCGGCGGTGTTCGTAATTTTCGCCCGTCTCACTGTCAATGCCGCACAAAAAAGACCTGCGCACGCAGCGGGAGACGACATGGTAGTAAGGTGTTTCCTCGACAGCGATGAGGGCTTTGCGGGGTCTGGGCATACCGCACCTGATAACTGTTTAAATATACAGTAAAGCTAGTTGTCGATTACCCGGCTGTCAAGGTTTGGTGAAGGGAAGAGTCTGAAGTCAGGATGGCTTGCTCTTTTGATGTGCCTGTCCAGGTATAAGGTGATAGCTGATACATCAGCTATAGCCATAAATAAAGATGTTATTTCATTTTAAAAACAAAAAAGCTGCAGACTGGCTGCAGCTTTTTTAATTGAGTTACCAACTTATTGTTTAGTAACGGTCAGTTCCGGCGTTTCGGTTAATGTGGCATCTAACAGAAAGTTATATACCGCATCGTCGGCGAACGTCATATTCAGGTTATCGTTACTGCCCTGGATCCGCAGCGGCGTACCTTCAGTTACCGTAGCCCCGTCCGGCCCTGCCCCCATATTAACCGTAGCCCAGTCGCTGGAAGCCACTTTAAATTCGTAGCTGCCGGCAGTGATACTGATATCCACGCTGTACAGGTTGGCACCCAGATACTCAAAGGCATCCGCTTCACCCCAGTCATTCATCGCACCGCGCAGGAATACGGTAGTTGAACCGTAAGGTACATACTCGCTGACAGTCAGCGTAGGTGCTGCCGGATTAAGCGCATTTAAGGTGAACACATAGGATGAGTTGCTGTCGACAGTAAGCAACAGGTTATCGTTACTTGGCTCGATAACGATTGGCGTATCAACTACCACCTGGTTGCCGGCAGCACCAGCACCCAGGTTAACGGCTGCCCAGTCGCCTGAGGCCACTTTAAACTCATAGCTACCCGCATTAATATTTAAGGTTGCCGTGTAAATACCCGCTCCATCATAGTTAAAGGCATCAGCCTCACCCCAGTCATTCATGGCGCCGCGAACAAACACGGTAGTGGCTTCGTACGGTGGAATATCCGGCGCACCCAGCGTCGCATCAGCCGCTAAGCCCGGGCCTTGCTCACCCATCTGCGCTTTAACAAATACTGCCATGCTGTACGCTGGCACGGTAAAGGTGCCTTCATCAGTGCCGGCGATAAAGCTGGCCATGCTGACCGTGCTGTCGACTGAGGCCTGCTGCATCGGGTGCAAGTCAAAGCCGGCAGCGGTAGGTACAGTGTGCGACTGCTCCTGCGCGGTGCCGTTAACCATTACCACCAAGGCGTCATGCATCGGGTCTAAGTCTGTCAGGCCGGTGCCATCGTCAATGGACATCACAATAACGCCCTGGGTCTGGTTACTGCCGATATTATGAAAGCCTACCCGGTCCATCACATCGTCTGCCGTGGTCAGGCGGAACAGCGGGCTGCCACTGCGGATTGCCAGAAACTCGGTAAACACATCAGAGGCAAACATAATGTCGGTGTCGCTGACCTCGGTTTGCGGGTTCAGGAATAACCCGGCAATGCTGTCCCAGTTATCCCGGTTTTTTTCCGCATTGGGTAAGCCCACCGCCCAGTTGTTGGTTTGCATGGTGAAATCAACATAGTTAAACCAGTCGCCTGAGTCATAGCTGTCGCGGTCCATTGATTTGGAGCGCAGGAAGTCGCCACCCATTTGCAGGAACGGAATACCCTGGCTCATCAGCGGAATGGCAATAGCCATATTCTGGGCCCGCACCCGCTCGGTAACACTCAGCGTTTCCGGCAAGCGGCTTTGCAGAATATCCCACAGGGTTTCGTTATCGTGTTTCGACACATAGTTAATAATGTCTGCCGGATCTTCCGCATAACCTGCCGCCTGGCCATTCCAGTTGGCACTGGACGCCGGGCCGGTAATATCGCGATAGTTTTTCAGCACATAGTCTTTTAAGGTACCGGCTAAACTGATGCGGATAATATCCTGCTCAGCCAGATTGCCGTCATCGTTAACCCCACTGAAAATGGCCGCGCTACGCACACCCTCCCGGATGCGGTCATTAAAGGTACCCACTTCGGTCCCCGCCATATCCTGTTGTTTAGCCTGGGTAAATAAGCGGTTGTCGGCTACTTCACCAAAGTTCCAGCCTTCGCCGTAGAAGTAAGTGTTAGCATCAACTGCCCGCACCGCTTCACGCGCGGCTAGCAGGTTGTCTTTCGGATGATGGCCCATAATATCGAAGCGGAAGTCATTAAAACCAAAGTCACGGGCTAAGATAACCAACGAGTCTTTAATAAACTTATCGAACATGTTGTGCTCGGTGGCGGTGTTTTCACAGCAGGTTGAGCGCTCAATCGTGCCACTGACTTCGTTATAACGGTGGTAGTAGCCCGGTACCAGTTTATCGAACACCGAGTTATCAAACAGGCCTGAACTGCTGGTATGGTTATATACCACGTCCAGCGCTACCCTAAGGCCAATATCGTTTAACGCTTTTACCATGGCCCGCACTTCTTTGATCCGCACCGCACCTTCCGGATCAGAGGCATAGCTGCCTTCAACCGCAATAAAGTGATGCGGGTCGTAGCCCCAGTTAAAACCGTCAATCCGGCGGATAGATTCGACCAGTGCCTGAGCATCATCACTGTACGGCAGGTAGCCTTCGAGTAATGACAGCAGAGTAGCACTATCGCTCTCCACACCACATACCGGTGCCTCGGCATTCAGCGCACACAGCTCGGCAACGGTGTCGGTTAAGTTAATGCGGCGGTTGGCGCGCTCTTCAATATTGGCCTGATCGTTTAACGGCAGCACATGAAAGTGCGTTAAGCCATTGTCAGCCAGTTTTTTCAGATGGCTTACCGGTGCGGACTCCATTTCAGTAAACGCCAGGTACTTACCGCGGTTCGCTTCGCTGGTGCTCATATCACGCACACTGAAATCACGGACATGGCCTTCATAAATCACGCTATCTTCCGGGTTGGCCACCACCGGCACGGTGCGCTCGCTCCAGCCTTCCGGCGCTAAGTCTGCGTCGGCCAGATTAACGAACTGGCTGTAAGCGCCGTTAGTCGAGACACTGACCGAATAAGGGTCGGTGCTTTCAATAGTTTCTACCGCCCGGGTTAACGGATGATAGACAGTCACTTCATAGCGGTAGAATTTACGATCCAGCGCACTGCTGGCACCGCTGTAAGACCAGACACCGGTTTGCTCGTCCAGGCTCATCGGGTGGCTGGCTGCAGCGGTTTTATCGCTGTTATACACTTTTAAGGTCATGCTGCGGGCAGTCGGCCCCCATACTGCCGCGGTAACATTACCATCGCTATACTGCACCCCTAAACTGGCGTCCAGCGCGCTGTTTTCACCACTGGCATATAAAGCATCCAGCACCTTGGCAACCTGCACATAACTGGCCGCAACCAGTTCACCGTCGCTGTTATAGGCAGCCAGTGCCAGCTGGTTTTTCGCCATGGCTTTGGCTTCATCTGCGGTAAAGTCAACACTGAATGCGGCCGCATTAGCCAGGTGCGGCACCAGGGCTTTTTGCTCGTCGCTAAGCATAACCGGCGTCAGCTCAATACTGCTACCTTCCAGCTCGTCATTGTTATTAACTTCAAGGTCGGCATCGGCTGAATAAAACAGCTTTACCACCGGCGCGGTATCAGCCGCTGTCGCATTCCAGATAAAAGTATTGGTGTCTAACCAATGACCGGCTGCACCCTGAATACTGACACCCAAGGACAAAATCGGGAACTCAAATACACCATTTACACCGGAGAATACCCAGTTCATCCGGGCAAAATCCGGGTCGTCCTGCGACAACGGCATTTGCATATCCGGGCCCGGGTCTTTGCCGGCATCGTCGGTGCCAATGTGAATAATAAAGTTACCACAGGCTTCTGCCGTGCCGGCATAACCTGGTTTTAAATCCAGCACCCAGTAAGCGCCATAATTCGGGTCAATGCCATCGTGGATCAGACCATTGGCCCAGGACGGCGCTATGGATGATGCGGCATAGGCATCGCACGCTTCATTATTCCAAGTATGCAACCGGTAACCATCATAGGCATCATCCTGCGGCCGGTTATAGAACAACACCGCCTGGTTTTCACCGGCAAATACCACCGGATCGGGCGCATTCGGGTCACGGCCACTGACACAACTTTCATTGTTGGCATCAGGGAAGGTACCGGTGGGGCAGGAAATGGGGGGCGGGTCAATACACTGACTACCATTAGCATCAGGTATTTGCGGCACATTACAGGTTAACAGTTCTTCGCCGGGCTCGGTTGAATCACCGCATGCGGCTAACACACTTACCGTGACTGCCAGCGCACTCAGTCTGAGCAGCTTTTTCATATTTAAAGGTATTGAATTAAACCTTTTTGTATTACGCATTGTTCAGTTACTCCAGATTATTCTGTTTCCCGCCACCGCAGGCCTGGCCTGCGCTGTGGCGCTACGCTGGGTTAAAACGAGTACACGGCGCCGACAAAGTACTGCCTGCCGAAAAACTGTAAGGTGCCGGTTTGCGCTTTATCACCAAAATAACTTTTGGTTGGCTCATCGGTCAGGTTATTTACCTGGAACAATAACTTCAGGTTTTCGTTAAACTCGTAACCAAATTGCATATCCACCACTAGCTCACTATCGAAGTTAGTAATTTGCTCATCGATACCCACCTGGCTTGACACAAAGGGTGAACGGTACCGGGCATTTACCCGCGCTTCCACACCCTCATGCTCCCAGAACAGAGTGCCGTTAAAGACATTTTTCGACAGGCCTTCAAAGGTGGTGGTAATCGCTTCGCCACCCAGAGTGTTAATCAGCTCTACTTCACTTTCGGTATAGGAGTAACTGCCACTAACCCCCAGCCCTGACCAGAAATCAGGTAAAAAATCGAACACATGGGTATAAGCCAGCTCCAGGCCGCGGATATAACCGCCCCGGTCATTATTAACCGCTGTGGAAAATGCGCCGTTAAACGTAGTGCGCGGAATACCATCTTCGTCAACAATGACATCCGGCACCGCAAAACCGGCGCCGGCAAAGTCAAATTCCTGAATAGTAAAGTCGTTGATAAAGTTTTGAATGTCTTTATAGAACAAGGCTGCTACCACAGCACCGCTGCTAAAATAGTACTCGTAAGATAAGTCATACTGGTTAGCCTCAAAGGGCCGCAGGAACGGGCTGTTCGAGCTTGAACCACTGATTTCACCGTCATCACTGATGTTAATAGAGGTATTAGACGCCAGACGGTTAATCGGAGGCCGGGAAATTACTTTGGCCGCTGCAAAACGCAGGTAGGTGTTTTCGGTCAGGTTTAAGTTTAAATTGATGCTGGGCAGGTAGTGGGTGTATTTTTCTCCCAGAATACCCGGAGCATACTGGTTATTGACCAGACCGGCATCATCAGTAATATTCTGGGCACCGCGCAATGGGTCACCGCCTACGTCGGTTAAGTCGGTGGCCGACTGATCGGTAGTAACCCGGCGCACCCCGACATTACCAGTTAATGGTAAATCGAAAATTTCAGTATCCAGATTCGCCATCAGGTAAGCGGCCAGCACATCTTCATACACTTCACCGCTTTGCAGCACTGACCAGCTGGTATCGACGTTGGAGTTTTCATCGCGGTTAATTACCCCAACATTACCCGCCCCCCAGGTTTGCACCGGCTGCGGTACCCCTTCCGGAAACCAGGCCGTCAGTGCCTTGTCCAGATCAATCGCCAGATAGCTGGGGTAATTAGCAAAATCGCCCTGAAAGTCGACCACTTTCGCCATATCGGCGGTTAACCGCAGCGGTGGCTGGGAGTTTAAAAAGCCACCATCACTGCCATATTCAAACACTGAACGGTCATTGCTGTAAGTCCGCTCTGAATAACGTACGCCAACTTCAAAAGAGCGGACAATGGGTAAATCGAGGTCGTAGCTTAAATCCAATTTTACAGCATTGACTTCATCACTGTTTACAAAGGGGTAAATGCCGTACTTGCTGACCATGACCCGGTCGATGTCTGAAAAAGCATCTGCCTGGTTAAAACCAATACTGGGTAAATCCATGCCATTTAGCAGGTATGAAATCGACACATTAGTATCAAGCTGCGGTGCCGCCACAGTGGCATCTTCAGCGACCAGCGCCCACAGCAGGCCGTTTCTGAAATCGCTGCTGGCGGTAGAGTGCGACACGTCGAACACCAGGTTAGTGCGGTCATTAATATCCCAGTCAGCGGCAACGCCAAAGCTCTTAACCTCGTCATAGTCGCGGTTGTCGTCGTTAACAATTTCGACCCGGGTAAAGCTCTGGGTAGTGCGGTTAAAGGTACCACCGATAACTGAACGATTATTCAGTACCGGATTGCCCACTGCGGCGGCATCGCCGCCAAACTTCACCCTGAAACCACGGGCGAAAGATTCTTTGTCGAACTGGGAAATAAAGGCATCGGCTTTTAAGCTAAAGGCGTCATGGGGTTGCCATTCAAGCGAACCCAGGTAGCCATTACGGGTTTCTTCACCGCCTAAATGCTGAATTTCAAAGCCTTCACTGATAAATTCGTTTTGCTCATCACCGGCCACATCTTTCTGGCCGTTATAAGCCAGGCCGATAAACTGGGTAGCAACACTGGGTTGATACAGCCGGGCATAACCTAATGCCAGGCCCAGCGTATTATCGAGAAATTTACCCTGATAAGAAAAACTAAAGCGGTGGCCGGTATCCTGACCGTCTGGCACCTCATCGGCGCGGTCGTTAAACATGCCACGCAGGTTAACGTTAAAACTGTGGTCTTTGTCGTTTTGCAACACGCTGGTGGTTTTCAGTTCCACAGTACCGGCCACCCCGCCTTCAATTAACGAGGCTTTTGGCGATTTATATACCGCAGCCGAGTTAATTAACTCTGACGGGTACTGGTCAAATTCGATATTACGCTTACCGCTGGTTGAAACCTGCTCGCGGCCGTTTAAGGTGGAAAACACAAAACCACCCGACATACCGCGAATATTAATTTCAGCCGCCTGGCCGCCGGTCCGCACCGCAGAAATACCCGGTAAACGGGTTAATGCGTCCGCTATTGAGACATCGGGCAAGGCGCCCAAATCATCGGCGGAAATGGTTTCAGACACCACATCGCCAAAGCGTTTACTGTCGAGTGAGCGAAACAGGCTGCTGGCAAAGCCCCGCACCTGAATGACTTCAACCTGCTGCTCTTCGGCAACCGGCTCCTCAGCCGGTGGCTGTTGCTGGGCAGCCGCCAACGAACTTAGCCCTGCTGTACTGACAGCAAGGCTAAGCAGACTAAGCTTAAACTTATTCATACTTTCGTCCCCGTTTTGTTTTTATTGTTGGTTGCGCTATCCATGCGATTCGGACCAGCCGGTTCGGGCACGAAACAATGCAGCCATAATTGTTGTAAGGTTAGTTATTAACCTATTTGGGGCAACTGGCAATATGAATACGTATTCACAAGCGCTAAAATGGCGCAGTGGTCACTTGCCGGTAACCAAAATGGTGCAAGCGACTGCAGACTTTTCATTGGCGGCAACTCAGGCTATGTTAGCCGGCAAGATACGATGACTATTAGCCCAGTAAAAAGGAAACTGTCAGGTGAAAAAAACAGCTAAAAGCTCGGTCATGGTTTACCGGCTGGAACGTTTGCTGGAGGTGCTGTATTCCAGCGAACCCACTTGCTTTTTCCAGCGCAGCAAAGCGTTTTTTGCCAGTTACCGCCAGCAACAAGCTGAGCTGAAACAGGCTGAGCAGCACTGGCAGCAACTACAGCAGGCGCCCGGCGCCAGCCAGGCCCAATGCCAGCAAGCACGGCACCATTACAGTGAATTACAGTATCAGGACGAACGCGCCAGGCTGACCCGCTGGGCCGATTTACATATGCTGGCCGAGCAACTGTTAAAGTTATCAGAAGGCGAAAGTAACAGCGAAACCCTGGCGTTCAGTGCCCGCTTACTCGGATGCCTGCAAATTATGGTACCAACCGCCAAACGCCAGCGCGAATTAGTCCAGTTTGCCTACAAGCCTTTGTACCGGGCGGTATTAAGCCTGCGGCTATTGGACCATTTACTGGCCCAGCAGTTGCTAGATGAGCCGGCACTGGTCAGCCACTACCAACTGCGCAACCGCCAGGCACCGGATGACTGCCCGTACCGCCAGCATGTACAACTGCCTATTGTTATGGCCGTGCTGCTGCAGGATATCGGTTTACTACACCCGGACGCCCTGGGCATCATTCAGGGTGAACTAGCCCAGTTTGACTCTGGCCGACCGTTAAATCTGGACGAGCGCGAGCGGCTGCTAAAAGTCAGCAGCGCAGCCAGCCTGGCGTTATTACAACAAGGCTTTGGCATAGCGCCTTACAAAGGCAATGATAAAGCCGAGCGCGAACAGTACTTTGCTGCCCAGCAGCAACGGTTGCACTGGCTAAGCCAGCTGTTACAGTTAGACCCAACCGATAAAACCTTATTTGGCAGCCTGTTAAAGGTGCCGCAGGTGTATGCCTCTATTGTCTTGCCGGGCCGGCAGCGTTTTAACTATGCATTGCTGCCAAAAGCGGCATTGTTGATGCGGGAAGTAGTGAAGGGAACGAGACTACAACGGCCTCGCTCGGTTGATCAGCGACTCGGATGCATCCGGCTTATTTCCCGCAGTACATGGTGTGGTATTTACCCTACGGGCCTGATCAGCAACCGCAGGATCGCTACGAGTTTGCCATTGTTAACGGCCTATATCCGCAAAAACCGGAGCAACCAAATTGCCGGGTGGTCAGCCGCCAGCAGCAATACCGCAATACCGGTTTAGACATCAGCCTGCAAACCGATTACAACCTGTACTTTAAAGCCGCGCGAGAACGGCTGGAAGTGCTGCCCGAACATCGCTTAAAAGCCTTGCTTAATGCCTTATATCAGGATGGCGAAGCGCGTTACCTTCGAAAGCTACTACCCCGTTGCTGGCAGCCCGAGCAGTTCTTTAACGACCCGGCCCACCAGAACCTGTGGCAGAACGCCACCTTAAAGCAAAACTAACGTCAGCTAATGTTAGTCACCTTCAAACGACATAATATCCAGCGTAACATCGCAGTTTAGCAACTTAGAAATCGGGCAGGTTAACTTTGCTTCTACTGCGGCTTTCTCAAAGTCTGCGCCATTCATACCCGGCACTCTGGCGTCCAACTTAATTTCAGATTTGGTAATGATAAAGCCGTCGCCGTCTTTGACCAGAGTGATGCTGGCTTTCGAACTTAGGGTGCCTTTGCTGAAGCCCTGTTTGGCCAGGCCAAAGGATAATGCCATCGTGAAACAGGACGCATGGGCTGCAGCAATTTGCTCTTCGGGGTTGGTGCCTTGTTTGTCTTCAAACCGGGTATTAAAACCGTAAGGTTGATCTTTTAATGCGCCTGACTGGGTGGATACATGTCCTTTTCCATCTTTGCCCAGCCCTTCATACGTTGCAGTTGCCCAATTGATAATTGCCATCTGTTGCTCCTTAATTGCTATCGTTTACATGTTTTTGAGGCTGAGAACCTACTACTAGATGTAGCCCTCGATGCTCAGACTCATGCGAATAAGATCTTATTGTTCCTGATACTCTTATTTGGTTGCACAATAAGAAGCAAGCTTTGTTCCAGCTTGGCAAAAGCAGGCCAGCCATGCTACGTAATCGATATGCACTACAACGATTTTATAATGTCTTCACTTTAATCGGTAAAAATTGCCGGTTATTGCTGTTTGTCTGCGCTACCGCAAAGTCAGCGTTTATCATGCCAATGCTTAGCCACACCTCACCAAATAGCTAAATAAATTTAACAAATATTATATATTTACTTGCGAAGTTGAACTATCTTTTGTGAAGGCAATAACGCCCCGCAATTCTTAATATTAAAATGGACTCTGATATGAAAAGAACTTTATGGCTTGTTGCAGTATTATCGTTGGCCACGGTAACTGCTGGTGCTCAGGGTAAAGCCGGGGTATCTGAGTGGCAGCTGATCCCGGTTGCCGCAGAAATGGAGATCATTGATGATCAGGGCAGCACGAAAACAATTAGCCCCAGCTGTGCTTTTGACACAGTAGCAAACCCCATTAGTGGCGAACCGCTGAATAACGCGTTTCACTTCTATTTTAAACAAGGCAAGAGTAAAAACCTGTTAGTCTTCTTTAATGGCGGGGGGGCTTGCTGGAACGATGCAACCTGTGTTGCCTCTTTGGCCCTGGCTGGCGTGCCTGCAGCCCGCCCGGCTTATAACCCGTCAATACTGGCCGAAAATTCGCCAATAGACGCCGGCGGAATTTTTGACGATAACCAGAAAAGTAACCCGTTTAAGGACTGGAGTAAGGTATATATTCCTTATTGCACCGGCGATATTCACATTGGGTCGAGTGATACTGTATATACAGATGTAGACGGCACGATAACCGGCTATCCAGGTGCTCCGGTAACCGTTAAACACCGTGGTTTTGACAATTTCATGGCCGTCCGGGAATGGTTGAAAAACCATCTTGATGGTAAAAAGCAGAAAAAAATTAAGAAGTTATTGGTAACGGGTTCAAGCGCTGGTGGTTATGGTGCAACCTTGCATTTTCCTTATTTACAAGCCGCCTTTCCTGATGCCAACAGCGCGTTATTTGCTGATGCGTCTGAGGCTATCGTTACCCAGGGTTTTATTGATAACGTGTTTGACTACAATAAGGTCTGGAATGTTGAAGCGAGCCTGCCACTGCTGTTTAGTGACGCATTAACTACCTACTCCGCATTAGATTTTAACACTGACATTTTCACCAAATTAAGTGAGGCCTACCCGCAAAGTCGATTCGCTCAGTACACAACGCAATTTGATTGGGTACAAGTGCAATTTTTAAAGATTATGGACCAAAATGATCTGGGTAACAGTAATCCTCTGTCATGGGGAATAAACGAGTCTGACTATGTATACTTCGCCGAATGGAATGCCAGAATGGAAGCAACATTAGCCTTGCTGTCTGAGACAACAACTAATTACCAGTACTATATTGGTAGCGGCGATGTCCACACTGTTCTGACAGACGCCTTTGCCACGGCAGACGTACCACATCCGTTTTATCAGGAGCAAAGTGCGGCAAATGTGAAATTTACAAAATGGTTAGAACGCTTTGTAAAACCAGGTAAATTTAAGGCGCACAGCGTCAAATATTCAGACTAAACAAGTATTCAGACTGGATTTTGCATAGGCCAGCCATTAACAAGAGGTGTATCTACGCTTGCTAATTGCTGGCCAAATCGATTAGCCAGGTTCTGTTGTAAACGCTGCCATCTGCCAGGAGTAAGTATGGGCAGTCAGCGTTTGATATAGACGTTATAGCCCCATGCCGGTAGGGTCAGCGAGGTATCAGCTGAAAATTCAGCGTTGCTGGCAGTAAAATATTCCCGGTAATTACCATGGTGTAAGTGGGCTTTAAAACTAACCTGCTGTGGCTGATCAGAGAAGTTAAATACAGCAAACACCTTGCTGTTTTCATCCTGACGCACAAAACTGAGTACCTGATTAGCCTGACTGTTATGGACCGGGATCATTCGCACCCCCCAGGTTGAGTTCCACAAAGCCGACTGCGATTTCTTCAGCTGAATCAGCTTTCTATACAACTCACCATTGGCATGATCGCGCCAGACAATCGGGTCTTTTTCAAAAAACTCCAGCCGCTTTTCATTGCCGGCTTCCTGGCCGTTATACAACATTGGAATACCTTCACTGACAAACGACAAAACCGTTACTGCAGGCAAAGCATCACCAAACATTTCAAACTCGGTCCCTTCCCAGGCGTTCTGATCATGGTTACTGGTGCCCAGTAAGCGCATGACCTGCTGCGGAAAGTATTTCTCATTCCACGAATAGTAAACATATAACTTATTAACGTCGGCGTGCCCGGTCACCACGGCATGTACTGCCTGATGCCAGGTCCAGCCGTAGGTGGCATCAAAGGCCTCAGCATGAAAATCGCGCCCCTCAAACTCGGCCAGCATAAAAACCGGCTTAATCTGGTCCAACTCGGCTCGCACATTCTCCCAGAAATCCAGTGGCACAAAGCCGGCTACGTCGGCCCGAAAACCATCAAAGCCAACGTCTTCAACCCAGTATTTCATCGCGTCTGTCATATACTGGCGCAGGCCGGGCTGGCTGTAATCCAGCTCGATAATATCGCTCCAGTCCCACCATGGGGTTGGCCGAAAATCGCCTTTCCAGTCGCGGATATACCAGTCGGGGTGTTGCTCGGTCAGCGGGTTGTCCCAGGCCGTGTGGTTGGCTACCCAGTCCAGAATAACGTACATTCCCTGCTGATGGGCAGCGGCAATAAAAGCTTTAATATCCTGCTTGGTACCAAACTCCGGGTTAACACCGTAATAGTCTTTGACAGAATACGGACTGCCCAGGCTGCCTTTACGGTTAACCTCGCCAATGGGCTGAATCGGCATCAGCCACAGAATATCCACCCCCAGTGCTTTTAACCGCGGCAATTGCTGCTGGGCGGCGGCAAAGGTGCCTTCAGCGGTAAATTGGCGGGTATTTATCTGATAAATAACCGCATCTTTGCTCCACTCTGGGTGGCTGAGTTTAACGTAAGGTTCTGGTTGGTAGCGCTCATTCGTGCTGGCAGTCATGGCAGCCCCCGTGTTGTCAGCAAGTGGCGTGTCGGTCTCAGTACTACCGGACAGGGTACTGCCAGCACAGCCACTTAACAATATAGCGGCAAGCCACCCGAACCCAGCTTTGCATAGTGAGGTAGTCATAGCTTCATCCTTCTGTGGTTAGCTGCGGTTTATCATGGTTTGAATATAGGTATCATGATCCGGCAGCTTACTTAACGGTTCCTGCTTAATATCCCGAATATTAGCCAGCATATCGCGCAGCTTTTCCGGACTGAAATTATTAGCAATCGGGTGATAATCTTTGGGTTCAATACCCTGGCCTAACATCACCTGCAGCCATGAGCTTTCCAGAAATAAATCGTTCTGGTCGCGAAACAGTTGGCCGTTATCGGCAAAAATGGCCATTTTCTGGCGTAAACTGTCCGGAATTGCAAGCTGTTGCATATCGCGCCAGAACTGACTGTCGCTGCGTTCATTAACGTGATAATGCAAAATAAGGAAGTCACGGATTTGCTCAAATTCCAGCTGTGACTGTTTGTTGTATTCGTTAATCGCGCTCTGGCATATGCCATTGTGCGGAAACAGTTGGATCAGCCGCACCACCGCTGACTGAATAAGATGAATACTGGTCGATTCCAGCGGCTCTAAGAAGCCGCTACTCAGGCCCACCGCCACCACATTACGCTGCCATTGCTGGCGCCGACGGCCGGTTTTAAAGCGCAGAAATTTTGGCTCAGCCAGCGCTTTTCGCTCTAAATTAGCCAGCAGTAAGTCGGCTGCCTGTTCGTCGGTATAATGGGCACTGCTGTACACCAGGCCATTACCATTGCGATGCTGCAGTGGAATACGCCATTGCCAGCCGGCGCTGTGGGCAATTGAGCGGGTATAAGGTACGGTTTTGTCAAAGCGCTCAGAAGGCACGGCGACAGCACGGTCGCACGGTAAAAAGTGGCTCCAGTCGTCATAACCGGCATTTAACTTGTCCTGAATAAGTAAACCGCGAAAGCCAGAGCAGTCGATAAATAAATCACCACTAAGCTCACGGCCGTCATCCAGCACCAGACATTTTATATCGCCATTGGGGTGCTGAAATACCTGCTGCACTTTGCCCTCATGGCGCACCACCCCCATCTGTTCACTCAGTTTTCGTAAATAACGGGCATATAGTCCGGCATCAAAATGGTAGGCGTAGGGCAGTTCCAGAATGCTGTCTTTGGCGTTGATTGGCGCAAATTTACCGGCCATGGCGCACAGGTAATTTAAATCATATTGCCATAAATCGGTTTTATCACCCTGCTGCCGGGCCCGCAGCCATAAATGATGAAAGTGACAAAACGCCAGGCTTTTACCCGGTGCGCCGAAGGTATGAAAGTAGCCTTCGCCCGGCACCCGCCAGTTATCAAACTTAATTGCCAGTTTAATGGTCGCTTTGGTTTCACGTAAAAACTCGGCTTCGTTAATGCCCATTACATTATTAAACAGGCGAATGGGCGGAATGGTGGCTTCGCCAACGCCAACCGTGCCGATATCTTCCGATTCCACCAGTTCGATATCCACGGCGCTGGCCAATACTTTCTTCAGCAAAGCTGCCGCCATCCAGCCGGCGGTGCCGCCACCCAATACCACGACTTTTTTAACTGTTTTGTTCATATTAAGTACTCAAAAAAAAACCCGACCCTTATACCAGGCCGGGCTTTTACCAGGGAGAACCTGCTCTGCCTGTGGCCAGCTCGCCATAACTATAGCAGGCTGGCCTGACAGAATTATCAGAACTTACTTCTTAAAACTTATAGTTCAGACCTAACATATAGTTAGTACCAAAGCTCTGGTACTCCGTAACCTGACGGACATCTGCACCGTTGGTTTTTAAGGTCGGTTCATCAGTGATATTCTGCACCTGGAAAGTTAGCCGCAGGCCGTCCAGTGCATCAATATTTGATTCACTGAAGTCATAACCAATCTGAGCATCCCACAGTTCAGCACCGCGGTCTTCTACTGTGGCCAGTGACAAACTTAAGCCACGGGTTTCACTTAAGAACTCATCACGCTTGGTACCTGAAATCCGGAACTCAAAGCCTTTATATTCGTAATAGGCAGTTAAGGTGTAAATTTCTTCTGATAAACCCGGTACCCGGCCACCGTCATCCAGTTTGCCGTCCATAAAGGTAGCGCTGGCTACTATACCAAAGCCATCTAAGGCTTCGTGGACAATTTCAAACGGCACACTGGCCTGGAATTCGTAACCACGGACAAAGCCCTGTAAACCATCAGTAACCTGGGAAATGCCGCCGACAAATAACGCTGGCGGCTGGTTGCCCGTAGCATCAGATGACTGGTGGAAACCCGGAATATAGACATCAGAGAAATCAGCTATGACTGTCTCATTGCGGTGCCAGTTTTTCAGATCTTTAAAGAAGAAGCTGGCGGCAAAGAAACCATTATCGTGGTAGTAATTCTCATATGATAAATCAAACTGGTTAGCTTCCAGTGGTTTTAACTGAGTATTACCGGCGTTACCACCCCATGGGCTGTTTTCCGGATCATTACTCAGAATATTTGAGTCGTTAAACTGGAAGGTTACCTGGGCATTGGGCCGCATATCATCCATCCGTGGCCGGCTAATTACTTTAGACAGTGCGGTACGGACATACTGGCGATCTGCCACTTCAACACTTAAGTTTAAGGTTGGCAAAATATCGGTGTAATCATCACTATCACTTACCGGCGTGGCTATCGTAAAGCCCTGGGCATTACTGGTAGTACTGAAACCTTCGCCACTTTGCTTAGCGTTAACCACTTGTACGCCAAAATTACCTTGCACCATCATGCCGGCAATTTCGGTGTTCATGTCAAACTTAGCAAATAACGTAGTCAGTTCTTCGTCAATTTTGTAGGTGTCACCAAAACGACCGTTTTCCAGCAGTGCGGCATCGGTTTCAATATAGTAACCGCTGTTATACAGGCCTAAGCTGTCGTAAGCGGTGACGCCTTCAATCCCAATAAAGCTTAAATCGGCCACACCCAATGGGTTAGGAATAGCGACATCGCCCGGCCAGCTTGGCGCGGTTAAGAAGGCACCATTGTTAATTTTGGTTTTTGAACGTTCCTGATAGACCACACCGGTTTCAACCGCGGTGATAATACCCCAGTCGACATAGCCGTTGGCTTGCAGGCGGATGCTGTCTAAGGTTTCTTCAAAAATGGGTTGGTTTACAAAACCATCCTGCGCGGTGTCTGGTCCAAATCCAGGTTGTCCCTGGAAACGCTCGATTGGGTTCAACGCGCCGCCCCAGGCTTGTGGGCCGGCTAAACGCATCAGGCTGGCATCAGTATAATCTACAGAAGGCAGGGTTGGGTGATCACTGTACATCACACCGGTAGGCGTCAATTCCCATGAGCGGGCAGCCAGTGGCCGGCCGTCGATACCAGCGCGGCCAACACCTGAGTAGCTTTCTACGTCGGTAATGGTTTTGTCAACTTTGCCGCTGGAGATATCCAGCTGCGCGGTCCAGTCGTCACTTAATTCATATTCCAGGTTTAAGCCAAAGGTCAGTAAGTCGGCTTCCTGGCGCCGCGCATCGTTACGCACGACTGAGTGAAAACCGTCGTAGTAACCCGACGTCACCAGGCCATTTTCGACACCGGTAATGGTGTAGTCGCCGGTACCCCATTCAGCACCACCTTCTTCCAGACCACGACGCACATCGTTTTCAATAAAGTCGATGTACAGGGCATCAAACTTTAAGGTCAGCTTGTCGGTTGGCATATATTCAACAATGGCAGCGAACGAGTCACGCTCCAGCATCGCTGAACGGGTAAAAGAATCGTGACCACCTGACACCACGGTACCTTCCGGTACATCTACCGTGTCGGTAGCGCGGCGCGGATTAACGAAACTGCCATCATCATTGCGGGCCAGGTTAACATTAGCAAAACCCCAGCCGCGGAATTGCTGCTCCTGGCGCGGGGTTTCCATTGACGACACCACCAAAGCTACACCCAGGGTGTCATCGACAAATTTATCTACAAAGTTTACTGAGAAACGGTGACCGTTGTTGTCAAAGTCCGGGTTGCCGGATGAGGTGCCATTTTGTTCAAAGTTTGCGTTGAAGGTCAGGGTTGGTTCGGCGGTTAATGGCCGGATGGTTTGTAAATCGATAGTACCACCAATACCCTGCGCCATGACCGTGGCATCCGGAGTTTTGTAAACCACAGCGGTTGAGACAATTTCAGACGGGTACAAATCGTATTCCACGCCACGGTTATCACCCATACCTAACAGCTCGCGGCCGTTTAATGAGGTACCAACGTAGTTTTCGTTAAAGCCCCGCACCGACAAGCCGCTGGTACGGCCATTGCGGCGCTCGCCGGCCAGGCCAGGTAAGCGGGCCAGCGACTCTGCAATACTGGTGTCTGGCAGCTTACCAATGTCTTCTGCTGACAGCACTTCCACCACCGAGCTTTCGCTCATTTTTATTGCCTGTGCTTTTTGCAGGCTACCGCGGTAACCCGTGACAGCAATAACTTCGATGTTATCTTCTTTTGCCTGCTCGCTGGCGTCAGTCGTTTGCTGCGCGACAGCGGCAGAGCTGGCGCCGGCTGCAATCAGCGCGACAGTCAGCATATTCAGTTTAAAGTTTTTCATTACCCTTATCCCCGGTGAGGTTGTTATTGTTCAGCAGTAAAGCATTCCCGGCTTATCGCAAGCGGTGAAAACTTACTAACCAACTTTTACTATGGTCATTTATTAAACTTATTCGGGCGTAAGCTCAACATGAATACGTATTCATAAGCGGCTTATTGCACAAAGCCGGGGCAAAGCGGTTAATCTGCGCACGATTACGGTGCACGCCTTAGCCATCAAGCCACCGCTAGCCAAAGCATGCTGCTGCTTTGTTACCTGTTAGGCCGTAAAACCAGGGTACCAACAGACTTTTCGGGTCAGGTATTTCCGGCTATTTTCGCTGCATACGTATGCAGCATGTTTAACTATAGACCAACGTTGTTTTATGCTTGCACCAATTAATGGCAGTGATGGGCAGAGCCGGGATTTTGCTTTGCTGCCACTTTGGAGCAAAGCACAATGACTATCGCAAGCCATGGTTTTAGGCGTTATCGTCCAACAAATGATGATGGTAACATCAGGCGTAACAGCCAGTTAGCGCTGTTACGCCAATATATTTGCCGGCAATTGCCACAGTTACCGAGGTTAAATGATACGGCTAAAGCGCTGAATGTCAGCAGTCGTTCGTTGCAGCGTTTTTTACAAGGCCACAACACCAGCTTCCGGCAGTTGGTTAATGAATGTCGTCATCAGTTAGCCCGGCAATATTTGCAGGAAAATACCTATAATATTCAACAAATTGCCACCCAGCTCGGTTTTGAAGAACAAAGTAGTTTTCAAAAAGCATTTAAAAGCTGGCAAGGCTGCCCGCCCGGCGTATATCGTCAGCGTAGCAGCACCACAATCAGCCGTTCTTATCCAGGGCAACCCCTGGCCAGCCGACAGGTGATGTATGGAACCAATTAAGCAACTCGCAGCGTTAGCAGGCCTGCAGGATAGCTATGTGCACGCACAAGGGCATGTCGAACACATTGCGCTGGCCGACCAACAGGCTATTCTGGCGGCGATGGGCTACGATTTAAGCAATGATGACGTCATCGCCAGCCAGATAAGCCAGCTACAACAGCAACCCTGGACTGAAATAATTGCACCGGTGCAGGTGCTGACAGAAACGCAACCCCTGCAGGTCCGGTTACAGCAGCCCGCTGCTGCAGCGCATAGCCACTGGCACTGGCAGCTGCTTACCGAACAGCAACAGCGCTACTCAGGGCAGCTGCAGATTGCTACCAGCGATATTGTCGACCGCCAGCAGCTGGCCGGTACCGAGTATCTGGCGGTGAACCTTAGCATCAACGTTGAGCTTGGCCCCGGTTATCATCAACTGACATTAACACCTGCCAGTAGCGCCCCGGGCACTGTCGCGCCAGAAGCCAGCGCTGGTTATCAGCAACAGCTTATTGTTACACCAAACCGCTGCTTTCAGCTGCAGGATCGGGCGGTGTTACATAAAACTATGGGGCCGGCAATTCAGCTGTATGCGCTGCGCTCCAGCCGGAACTGGGGCATTGGCGATTTTGTCGATTTAAAAAATATGGTGGCGCCGTTAGCCGCGCTGGGTAACGATTTTATTGGCTTAAACCCGTTGCATGCGCTTTATCCGGGCCTGCCACAAGATTGCAGCCCATACAGCCCGAACAGCCGGCTCTGGTTAAATACCCTGTACGTAGCACTGGAGCATAGCCCGGAGTTCAGCGAATGTGCCGCAGCTCAGCAGTTACTGCAAAACCAACAATTTCAGGCCCGCATCCAACGCTGCCGGGTGGCTGCCGACGTTGATTACCATGCAGTCAGTAGCCTGAAAGCAGAAATGGCGACCGTGTTATATCATCATTTCAAACAACAACATCTGGCGATCAACAGCCAGCGTGCCCGGGATTTCAATCAATTTGTAGAGCAAAGTGACCCCAGCCTGCTAAATCTGGCCCGCTATCAGGTGCTGCAAGCCGTGTTATTCCAACGCGATATGCAAATGGCTTGCTGGCAGAATTTCCCGGCTGAATATCAGCAGCCCGACAGCCCGGCACTGCAGCAATTTGCAAAAGAGCACAGCGATGCCATTAACCAGCAATTGTATCTGCAATGGCTGGCGCAGCAGCAACTGGCAGAGGTAAAGCAGCAGTGTCAGCAACAGGGCATGGCCATTGGCCTGTATTGTGATGTGGCAGTAGGAGCCAACAGCAACAGTGCAGAGAGCTGGGGCGCGCCGGAAGATTTTCTGATGCAGTTAAGCGTCGGTGCGCCACCAGACATTATGGCGCCGAAAGGCCAGAACTGGGGCCTGCTGGCGTACAACCCACACACCTTGCGCCAGAAAGCCTATCAGCCTTTTATTCAGCTTATTCGTGCCAATATGCGCTATGCCGGCGCCCTGCGGCTAGATCATGTTATGGCCTTATTACGGTTGTGGTGTTGCCCGCCAGGTGCAGATGCCACGGCCGGTGGTTATATCAGCATGCCAGCCGAAGATTTATTTGCCATTATGGCTCTGGAAAGCCAGCGCAATCATTGTGTGGTAATTGGAGAAGATTTAGGCACAGTGCCGGTTGAAATTAGCCGGTTAATGGCAAAATATCAGGTACTGTCTTACCGGGTATTTATGCTGGAACAAAAAACCGGCAGCTACCAGCACCGTGACCAAACTTACCCGGCACTGGCACTGGCCACCGTGACCACCCACGATATGCCGACCCTGGTCGGCTACTGGCACGAGCATGATTTAGCACTGCGCCACCAGCTGGATTTATTCCCCAGTGCCCAGATTGCGGCCAACCTGGAGCAATTGCGTAAAGATGAGAAGCAGTTGTTGTGTCACGAGTTACAGCTGGAACAGGGCAATGTGCAACAGTTAGTCCATAACAGCCATTTGTATCTGGCCGCCACCCCGGCCCGCTTAATGGCGTACCAACTGGAAGATTTACTGCTGGTCGCTACCCCGGTCAATATTCCCGGTACCAGCACCGAGTACCCAAACTGGCGGCGCAAGTTACCGGTCGACTTTGAGCAGGCATTGCAGCAAACTGACGTGCGAGAGCTGATTACTGCTATGGCTGAACAGCGCCGGAAAAGCTGAAAAGAAAGGACATGAAAAAAAGGACAGGCACTATTAAGAAAAAAAGGACAGGCACTATTAACACGCATGCTACTGTGCCTGTCCTGTTCTGATCTCTTTTCTGATCGTATTGTGCCTGTCCCTTCCCAAGCCGCGCTATTTAAAAAACTTAATACTTAACGGGTATTCCCATACTTCGTTCTGGTTAGCTTTAACCGCGCCAATTATGATGAAAATGACGTTGGTAATAATCAGGGCGAAAATAAGGAAAAAGCCGATAATAGCGAACATCAGAATAAAGCTGATGACTAAATAAATGATCAGACTCAGGATCCAGTTAACGATATTTTTACCGTGAGCATCTACTTCCGGAAACTGTTCTTTGTTCGTAACCCACATCACTATTGGCAAAATTATGCCTGCCCCGGGAATAATAAATCCGGCAAACTGGGCTAAATGCATCAGCAAACAAAAGGCTTTTAAGTCTACGCCCCAGGGTCTGTTTAGTTGTTGATTATCCATATTTTACATCGTCCTATTCGTGTTTGTATCCTTACAAATTAACAGCCAGCTTCCAGTGCACAACTGCTATAAATTACATGTCAGTACAATACTACGCAAATTGCCCATAACCCCCAAATCAACGGTGACAACATAGCAAATGTTAGTTCAGCATTTTTCCGGGCAAATCTGCTTTATCGTTTGCCATAAGTTGGGCCTGCGCGATTTTCTTCTGCGACTCGTCCTGAGTTATTATTGCTTCTGCAGCAAGCCATTTGAACTTGTTAATCTCATTTTCCAAGCTATTTTCAGGGTTCACATCACCATACAGGTTGAGTAGCTGTGACTTTTTTCTGGAATTAATCTCGCTGATTATCTGGTCATGCTGCTTGTCCTGGATAACGAATACATTTCCACTCTCTGTACGGAAAACTGTGTATTTTACCTTCGAGAAATAGGCCCAGCTAACACAGACCGCACCAAGGAGTATCCAGAAACCTTTACCAGAAAGCGATGCGTTGGAATATAGCGCATAACCAAGTTGAAAAATGCCCAGTGCAATCCAAAGATACCCGACGTTTCTGAGCCATTCATTCTGCTCAATTTGAATAGAAGACTTTTTAGGAAAATCAGCGTAACTGAAATCTGTATCACCTGAACCTGATTTATCTTCATAGGCAAAGTTAAAATGCTCATCCTGAAAGGTAAATGTATGCTTATTAGAATTTTTCTTTTGCATGAATTCCATTTTCTACTCTCTGTAATATGACAACATCATTAGTCAAAGCACCCTTCAGCAATTAAGCCGGTGTACTGCAAGTGTCTTCAATATTTTTATAACTTCAGTTTATTCTTGTACCCAAATGTAAATCAAGTATTTTTATTATTAATAACTACTGGGACCAACCGCATAAGGCGATGCGCTAACATCGAATACTGGCAAATGCTAACCCGGGTATATTTTGTTACACATTGTTAAATTTAGTGATTTACCTTTCTGCTTGTTTCGGATATAAACACAGCCGCATTTCCAACCCACCTTAGTGTTTTTATAAAATAGGATGTTTTATGTTGTTTAAAAAAGTTGCGATAGTTACGGCGTTATTTACTTGTGCAGCAGCTCAGGCCGACACGGCACCCAGTTACCGCTATGTGCAAGGTTCGGTTGAGCATATTTCGCAATCAGGTGAGGATAGCTTTTCAGACACCGGCTTCGGTGCCAAAGGTGCCTGGCAGTTTAACAATAACTGGTTTGTCGCCGCAGAATGGCAGCGCTATACCGACAGTGAGTCGTATACTGAGATCTTTAATAATGAGGTGTTAAATGTTTCAGCCAGTTTAACCTTTGACCGCTACTATGTCGGTGGTGGCTATGTTAAGCCGATTAACGATACAACAAACCTGAGCTTTGCCGGTTATCTGGGGAGCTACCGGCTTGATGCCAAAGGTAACTTCCAGGCTTTTGTTGACAATCAGCTGGCGTATTCGGAGAGTTTCAGTACCGGTAGCTCAAGTGAATCAATAAAAATTGAAACTGTATTACGTTCAAATATTAACAGCCAGCTGGAATTATCTGGCCGTGCTTACTATGAATACCTTAACGCTGCTGTTGAAGACAAAAGCCAGTATGGCTTAGGCGTGGGTGCGCAGTATCATTTCACCCCGGCTTTTGCCCTGACATCAGAGCTAAGCCATGGCAAGCTGCTGGATGAAAATACTACCCAGTTCAGTGTCGGTGCCCGTTATCATTTTTAACGTTTAAGCATCTTAACTACCGGCTCAGCAAGCACGCTGTTGAGCCGGCGATATGAAACAGCCAGCCCGGCATGACAAAGTTTGTTATATTTTATTGTAAACAACAATCGGTTCCCCTAAAGCAGACCACATCTCAACCCACCAAGATTCCCAGTCAGCTTGTTCTTCGGCGCTTATTTTATCAATATCACTATCTACTTGATCAAGATCGATAAACAGTGAACAACCCCCAGTCACATATAGGCCATTGCTTGATATATGGGCAAATATCAGGAATTTATTTCCAATTGTGGGTGCCGGGCCACCACAAGAATTGCTTTCTATATTAGTCTTTACAAATAAGATACGAGGCACATCACGATTTCGCCATACCTTATGGACTTTCATTTCTGTCTGGTAAAAAGCAGAACTCCAATCACCTGAAACTTTATCCGTCTTTATAGCTGTGGCTGCGAATATTGCATCATACTTTTGGAGCTCTTCATCAAAACTTTTCGCATCACTGCGGCAAGAACAAGCAAACACTTGCATTGATATCGTTGCAAACAAAAGAAAGATGAAGTACTTCAAAAGGTGAGCTCCCAAAAAATAAAGCGCCGCAGGCACGCGTGGCTTTGTAGTGTAGGCGCAGCCGTAACGGAGAAGGCATCGACATGACTGGCATTGATATAAACCACCTTACCCATTTACTGCTGCCGATGTTGAGTTTACATCCTTTCTAAACACCAGTATCACCAGGTAAATCAGGCCAAAAGGCGGGAAAATCGACAATACCGTGCCAAGCAAACCCGCCAATATTGGCGCTGACGTTTTACGGCGACCGAGGTAATAGCTGAATAAGCCTACAATCAGCACAAACAATACAAACATGATTTCGCTAAACAGCGATGCATTAAGATTCAAATTAACACTCCTTGCGGTTTATCACGCAAAGCATACGGGCGACGAGCCGCGCAGCGGGCTGACGTCCCAACCACCAAAGGTAGCGAGTGCTGCACATTGTTATATCTTTACTCGGTGACACTAAAAATAACCTGAGTGCCATCGGGAAGGTCTTTGATTTGGAAATTCATTTGGCCTGACATGGCAAAGTGAACCCCAATGTCCGTTAATTCAAAATTATCAGGTTCGTACTTTCCACCTAAAACAGGTAGCTGCTTAAAACCATATAATTTACCTTGTTCAAGAAGGATACCTTGTTCTTTTAGCTGCACCACAACAGGAACTAAAAACCATTCATCGATTAGTTCCTTGTCCCGAAGCTTGCGCTGAAATTCTTCAAATGAATCCGCGACCTTCTCAAATTCTGCGCTACCGGTTATAAGCCAGAACACTTCACCAGATTCATTCTGTAAAAATACATCACCAACAGAAGTTATCAGAATTGGCAGCGCCGCACCAACAAGCCACTGCCAATCTTCGACCAATTTAGCGCGATTAAGATGCTCGAAGCTGACTGTAAGATCATTCCAAGTTAATGGCACCAAAGTCTCCAACAGGCATAACGTTTTGCTTTGCAGCTTGCCAAACGCAGTGTAGCCGCGAAGCGGCGTTTTGATGGCACTTATTAAGTTCATTACGGCTACATAACATTACAGTGTGATACCAAGAATGTGTTCTCAACATTTATTTCCAGCTCAACGATTATAATTGAAGGAATGTTCTTACCTTTGTACATGTAAGCTAATTTATTTTCTTCCTCATCAGACTTTTGGAAAGGCTCGCCAAGCCTATCTACCAGTTCAGATTCACTAATTCCTAAACTAATCTGATTGCATGGATCGATATCAGCATTGCACCCAAGCAAAAATAAAGACAAAAGAATTATTAGGGCGCGCAATTCCACTCCTTGAAAACATTATGCTGCCAGCAGCAGCCGAGTGAAACGAGATCCAGCAAATGAAGTGAGCGATGCTGACTGGCCTTATGCATTAGTTGTTCTTACCCACTAACTTAGTAGCTTGAACTAAATCTTCAAACTCCTTACCTGTCATAGACTTAAGCTCTTCAAAAGCTTTTGAAGTGTATTCTTTAGACCCATTTCCTTCGCCCGATATTTTTACCTTATCACCATCACGTTTGATAAAGAACATAAATGGCATTGCTGGGTTGCCTTTCATAGTAACAAATACAAGTGATTGGCCATCACTACATGAGGTTAATTGCCATTTTGTGGTCGCTAATTCGGTATAAACAGGGCCAATATTGCAGGCTAACGGCTCCACACTATACGTATGAAAAGAAGCTAGCAGTATTAAGACTAACGATAAGTGAATTTTCATAAAATGCCTAAAGCCCGCCACAAACGCGAGCAACTTGTTGCGAGTCGAGTACCCAAAGAGCACGTTTTTGATAGCGCTTGTTAGGCAATTTATTAAGTATTGCTTCGATCCTTGGCTGATCCGCAACGTTTCTTCTAAAGTACGCCGGATATACCAATTTAAAGGAATCTGATTTAAGTAAAAAAATCTGCCTTTTTCCTTCCCAAGCGTCTTTTGCTCCACCTAGCGAGTGGTGCCAAGCACTCCACAAACCAATTACTAATTTTTCTGGAACAACAGTAGATGAGTAAATAACCTCATCAATATCTATGTGAAGCCTTATTTGATTATCTAATCCAGGGCCAGTTCTGGCTTGACGGTCAAAGATCTCTTCATTTTCTTTATCAACAATATCTACTTTGCATACAGTACCTATCACCACATGATCAGCTAATTCAACCAGCTCGGGAAGGCTCATTTCAGGTATTGATGTCGCATAAATATTTCCGATAAAAAAGAATAAAAATGATGTAAAGACTCTCTTCATGCTCAATCGCCTAACGCCGCCCACAGCGGCGAGCGTAGCGAGACCGGCAGCCAAAGGCTGCAAACTGCTGGACATTGTTATGTGTTTGATATTTTGGCATTTACACGTTTCCCAATGTGCATACCTATAGCTGCACCAATAATCAACTCTGGTACCAGGCCGATGAAAAGCAAAATACCAAGGCCTAGATCCTCGCCAAGCTCGTCCCGCTTTTGACCGGTTGCATGCATTTCATATTGTGTCAGCAATTCCGTACCTAAGGCGACGGCTAACAAACAGCACACCAAGATTGATAGCAAATACACTAAAAAAACTTTTAATCTGACATCCATTTTATTCCTGTTCACACATAACGCCTTGCGCCTGTGCGCGAAAGTGTGAGCGTCAGAGCGGCCGCAGGCCCCGGATACCGCACTTTATTAGGAGCATTCATCAAAAAAAAGCCTCGACCTGCCTGATCAAAGAATCTACAGGCATATCAAATCCCGTTATGCGTGGCCCACTAAGATTTACACCGATTAATCGCTCTTTGTCTTTTAAGATAGGAACGAGAATTTCTTTGAATGACTCCCAACTTATCTCTCTTGGTGAAAACCCAGCCAATAATTCAGGATTCAACTTTATTGTTCTTTGAACTCTTGGTTTTGATGACCAAAGAGGAAAAGAGACCTTATTATCTCTGATGTCAAATTCAAGCGCAGTTGCTTCGCCATTTTCCGCAAACCATAATGATTTATTTGCCGCTACTTCTTCATAGAATTTATTAGCTTGAGCACCAGCGATACTCATACAGCCTCCTCACGAACGCCTAAACGGCGAGTAACTTGTTGCGAGTCCATGCCACGCAGTGGCCGATTGTGACTGTGGTTGTTGGGCCAGTGCACTGATTGTTCTAAAATTAAGAAAACCATACTTTATACATCTCGGTAAGAAATTGTTTATCCAGTGAAACGCCAGATGCCGATCCAATAACGGAATCAATGCCGCAATAGGGGCATAGGGCTGTTTGTCCTACCTCATTTTCATCTTCATCTACCCACTCCACAATCTCGGAAGTTGGGTAGACTTTAAGGCAGTAAAAGCAACCACATAACTCACTGTCGACAATCTGCTTCCGGTGATTGGCAGAGTATTGATGAGCTGCATGATATTCCGTTCGTTTGAACATCCTTATTCCTTCAAGGGCTAATGCAGCGGAAACGGGCGAGCGTAGTTTGCGAGTCCGTGCCAGCGCTGTTTGCTGGCACATGCGTTAAACGGCTTGTTATATGCCATTAGTCACCTGAAGAACTAACCCCACTGCTATCTTGTGGACCACCACCAAAACTTTTTGTAGGCGATGTTGGCGCATCTTGACTGCGGTTTAACAGCCATAACCCAATTGCAGCAAAAAATGGAACTAACCAGACAATAAATATTTGAGCACCTTTCTGGACGCTCTCCAAATCATCCCGTCGCGCCAGAAATACAGACACAACAATATTTAGTAAAATTGCAGTTCCTACGATTACGTACCAAATCTCAAACTCCATTTATATCACCCATGGCATATAACGCCCAAAGCAGCTGCGCGTAAGCGTCGGCTGGCTTTGCTTGTTATGTTTTTGAACGTTGCACATTTGCTTTGCTTTCTAGAATCTTTAACAGATCTTCGTACTTTGGTCCTGGTCCAAACTGAGGCAGCGCAACAGCCAGCATTACAGCTGCATATGCCAAATAAACTATTACTTCGGCAATAACTAAACCACTAAACATCAGAGTAATTCCCATTAGGATGGAAAGAATTAGAAAAACCCTAAACATTGCTGCTGTTTTAATTTTTTTCTTTGCCGCAGCTATAGCGGCCAATTCATTTTCACTGAATTCCATTTAAAAATCCTTTCTAAACATAACAGCTTAATAATTTGTAACGTCCACGCTTTCATGACGTGTAAATTACATTCTATCTTTTGTAAATGAATTGAAGTTACCCAATAACTATTGGTATATCAACTTATTTATGGTGTGGTTTCTGGTACATCTGCTGCTGAATTAAAAAGGGCTGCGAATGCAGCCCTTTGGTTGTTACTGGTAACTCGCTAACTCTTGTTATTCCGCCTCTGCTGGCTCGGCGTTTTTAACAAACTCATCCAGCCATTGCTGGGTTTCCCATAGCATATGCAGCACCGACTCGCGGGCGCGGTAGCCGTGCGATTCCAGTGGCAGCATTACTAAGCGGGTGGTGCCACCATGGCCTTTAACGGCCTGGTATAAACGCTCGCTTTGCATCGGGAACGTACCGGAGTTGTTATCGTCGGTACCGTGGATCATCAGCAATGGCGTTTTCAGCTTATCGGCATGGAAAAATGGCGACATCGCCAGATACAGGTCCGGGTCGTCCCATAAGGTGCGCTGTTCACTCTGAAAACCAAACGGCGTCAGGCTGCGGTTATAAGCGCCGCTTCTGGCAATACCGGCTTTAAATAAGTTGGTATGCGCCAGTAAGTTGGCGGTCATAAAGGCGCCGTAAGAGTGGCCACCAATGGCAACTCGCTCAGGGTCGGTAACGCCACGGCTTACTCCGGCTGCTATTGCTGCTTCGGCATTTAATACCAGCTGCTCGATAAAGTTATCGTTTGGCTCTACTTCACCTTCACCAACAATCGGCATAGTGGCGTTGTCCAGCACCGCATACCCCTGGGTCGCCAGGAACTGCGGCGTCCAGTAACTTACCCGGTTAAAGCGATACGGTGAGTCGGCAACCTGGCCTGCTGCGGCGGCATTGCGAAACTCGCGCGGATACGCCCAAATCACCGTGGGCAGGGGGCCGTCCCGTTTGGCGTCATAGCCCGCCGGTAATATCAGGTTGGCCGACATCGGCACACCGTCGCCGCGCTGGTAGTTTATCAGCTCGCGGCTGATACCCAGGGTATGTGGCATCGGGTGCGGGGTATCGGTTAGGGCTGTCAGCTCGCCGTTTTGTAAATCACGCAGATAAAAGTCTGCCGGCTCGGTTGGTGCTTCACGCTGGGTTAGCAATTTGCCGCTGGGCAGCAAGGTAATCGGGTACTCGTAGTACGGCGCTTCTGAGCGCCATAACCGCTCGCTATCACCGCTGGCCAGTTCATATTTATCGATAAATGGCCGGTTGCCTTCTTCGGAAGCACCGACAGCCGTCAGGTAAATATGGCCTTGCTCTAAACGCAGTAAACGCTGGCCATTGTCGGCCGTTGTCATTAACGGCCGGCCCGGGTCGCCGTAGCGATCTTCGGTAGAGCGCTGCCATAGTAAGCGTGGCTCGGCACTGCCATCCGGGCTGACTAACCAGACTTTTTCCTGCCGCTCCTGCCACCAGCCTTCATATACCAGCGCGGTGCTGGCATTGGCGGCCAGTAAGTTACGAAAGCGGAATGCCATATCCAGCATTTTCACCGGCTCACCGTTAAACGGTGCAGCCAGTTGCCACAACTGATCCCGTACCTCGGCTTCGTTTTTCGGATCGCCACCATCAGCGGCCTGAGCCCAATGTAAGGTAGCCGGTGCATCGTTGCGCCAACTGACACTGCGCGGCCCGGTTACTACCGCATCAAAGGCAATAGGCAAATTATCGGCTACCGGCTGCTCTACCACCGTGTAGCTAACCTCTCCTTTCTGGTTCCATACCTCAGTGTTGTTGGCAAAGCGGAAAATAGGTACTGCATAGGAAAATGGCGGCACCAGTCGGTTAACCAGAATGTGCTGATTGTCCGGTGACAGGCTGAAGCTGCGGATCAATGCCGGCTTGCCAATGCTGGTCACCTTGTTTTTCAGAGTCATTTTAACCAGCTGGCTATGAAAATAATGGCTGAACAGCGCTTCATCATGCTTGTCTTTTAATAAGTCCTGATAGGTGCGAGCCGGGGCAGTGCGGCCACGGGCTTCGGTAACTACCGGCCCGGCAGGGACCTTGGTCGCTACCGGGGCGTTGCCTCGCTTGCCATCTACTGCCAGCAGATATATCGCATCACTGGTGGCAGCCCACTCCAGCCTGGCACCCTGCACGGCATTGGGTTGCAACTTACCCCAGCGTTTAGCAGTAGCATTTTTGGTATCAATCCGCCACAGGCTGCTGGCGTTGTCATCCAGCTGCACCAGGGCAATATAGCGGCTGTCGGGTGACCATTCAGCAGTAATCACCTTTAAGTTTGCCGGCAACCCTTTAATTTCACGGCTGTTACCACTGGCAATATCAATCAGGGTGACACCGGCAATATAGCGCGGCTGGCTCGGACCATTATTGGCCGGATTTAAGCGGACACCGGCCAAGCGGTGCTCGGGGGCGGCTAAATCGGCCAGGCTGGGTAAGGCCGGAAACTGCAGGCTTAACAGCTTCAGGCCGTCCGGGCTTAAGCTGGCACTGGGCGTAGGCGCCGCATCAACAATAGCGGTGATGTCTGCACCGGGCTGACGATAGCCGGTGTCTACCGCAGTGGCGCTAAGCTGGCTACTGAGTAACAGCAGTACCAGACAAAGTGGTATAACTAAAAATTTCTTCACTGTGTTATTCCTTTTAAATGACAAAACACGCAGGCGGGTTTATTCCGCCTGCGGTTAGTGGCTACCACGCCTTACCAGATTTTGACCCGGACCTCTTCTTCCCGGTACATCGCATCACCTGGCTTAACCTCAAATGCATCGTAAAACTCTGGCATATTCGACAGCACGCCCAGTACCCGGTACATGCCCGGTGAATGCGGCCCGGTGATCACTTGCTGGCGCAGTGCTTCGTCGCGGAACTTAATCCGCCATACCTGGGCCCAGCCCATAAAGAACCGCTGCTCCGGGGTAAAGCCGTCAATAGTCAGGTCTGGTTGGCCTCCAGTCGCTTTCTGATAAGCCCGGTAAGACACCGTTAAGCCGCCTAAATCAGCAATGTTTTCACCCAGGCCCAATGCTCCCTGTAACCGTAAGTCGTCAATCGGGTTAAAGTTACTGTATTGATCAATCATTCGTTGCGCCCGTTCCCGGAACTGGCTTTCATCTTCTGGTACCCACCAGTCGCGCAGGTTACCCTCGCCGTCAGAGCGGCGGCCCTGATCATCAAAGCCATGGGTAAATTCATGACCAATTACCCCACCAATAGCACCATAGTTAACGGCGTCATCTGCTTCGACATTAAAAAACGGGGGTTGCAGAATCGCTGCCGGAAACACAATCTCGTTCATGGTTGAACTGTAGTAGGCATTCACCGTTTGCGGTGTCATACCCCACTCATCGCGGTTAACCGGCTGGCCTAAACGGTTTACCATCCGCTGATACTCACAGTCTGCGCTACGGCGCAGGTTGCCGATTAAATCGTCGGCGGCAATCGTCACGCACTCGTAATCGCGCCAGACATCAGGATAGCCAATTTTGGTGTTAAATTTCGCCAGCTTAGCCTGAGCTTCCACCTTGGTAGCCGGGCTCATCCACTCCAGTTCATCAATAGCCTCTTTAAAGGCAACCCGCAGGTTTTCAATCATTTCATCCATCCGCGCTTTGGCTTCAGGCTGAAAATGCCGCTCTACATACTCTTTACCAACCATAAAGCCCAGGTTGCTCTCCACAGTGCTGACCGCCCGTTTTTCCCGGCTGCGCTGTTCCTGCAAACCACTTAAAATACGGCCATAAAAGTCAAAGCTGGCGTTAACAAAAGGCTCACTCAGGTTATTGGCATTGGCCCGCAACAAGTGAAACTTCAGGTATTGTTGCCACTGCGCCAGCGGCACGTCAGCCTGAATTTTGGCAAAGGCGGTAAAATAGCTGGGTTGACGCACCACTATATGTTCAATGTCGCCAAGCTGGGCCGCGGTTAAAAACCGTTGCCAGTCAAAGCCCGGTGCCAGTTCTGCCAGCTCTGCTTTGCTTAATTTATTGTAGGTGGCGTTGCGGTCACGGTTTTGAATACGGCTCCACTGGGCTTCAGCCAGTTTCGTCTCGATCGCCAGAATATTTTTGGCAGCCTGGCCGGCGTTATCCCAGCCCGCCAGCTGCCACAGGTTCTCGATAAAGCTGCCATATTGCGCCAACAGCACCTTACTGCGCTCATCGTCTTTTAAATAATAGTCGCGATCCGGCAAGCCTAAGCCGGCCTGACTGGCACCGGTAATGTACTGATCTGACTGGCGCTGATCCTGACCGACATACACCGCCAGCGGTGTACCGAAACGAAAGCGCTGGTTTTCACCCCAGTACTGGCCTAATTGCGCCTTGTTCCGCAGGTTTTCAATCCGGGCTATTTCACCACGCAGCGGGTTCAGCCCCAGCACGTTAATCAGCTCTGCATTCAGATAAGAGCGGTATAAGTCGGCCATTTTCTGACCATCTGAGCCGGTCGCATGCTCACCAGCCGCCAACTCCTGAATAATCGCCAGCACTTGCTTTTCGGCATTCTCGCGCAATTCATCAAAACTACCCCAACGTGCTTTATCGGCTGGGATATCGGTGCTGGCTAACCAATTGCCGTTTACATAACGGAAAAAGTCCTGCTGCGGTGCCACGCTGGTGTCCATATTGGCAGGATCAATACCTGATCCCAGCTGTTGCTGAGATGGCTGCTGAGCCATTTCGGCAGACGCGGCAGTGTTATTAACAACAGGTTGGCTGCTGCAGGCGGCCAGACCAAGCGACAAGGCGACGCCTAACGCCAGGGCAGATACTTTATTCATAGTGGTTCCTTGGATAATGACTATTATTGTTTTAACTATAACCCGAGTGTAAAAGCTCTGCCCTGGTTGTAAAGCATGGCAGGTTAACCCGCTGCCAGGCTGCGACAAAAGGTAAAGTCGCTGCGCGTAAGCGGTTTTACTTGAATTACGCCGGCTTTTTAAGCAGGATCAGCGCTGGCATTTAATCGCAGGAACTTTTCATGACAAACAGCACCATGTTAGACACCGCTTTAGGCTCTCTGGCTGGCATACCCTCATTTTTAGCTTATTTCGCGCTGGCAGTCGTTTTGTTGCTGGTATTTATCCGGTTATACACCTGGGTAACACCCCATGATGAATTTGCCCTGATCCGCGCCAATAACCCGGCAGCAGCCATCGCCTTTGCCGGTGCCTTAGTTGGTTTCGCTTGGCCCCTGGCCAGTGCCATTACCAACTCAATGTCGCTACTGGATTGTGCTATCTGGGGCGCCGTGGCGTTAATAGTTCAGGTGCTGACCTTTCTGATCAGCAGCACTGCCCTGAAACAGTTACCACACCGTATTACCCAGGGTGAATTGGCTGCCGGTATTTTTTCGGCCGGTTGTTCCATCACCGTTGGCATGTTAAATGCCGCCTGTATGACTTATTAAGGAGTATCGTATGAAGGTACGTCCCAGCAAGCGCAGCCAGAAAGCGGCGCTGATTTTTATGCTTCCGGCCACCGGTCTGGCTTTAAATGGTTGTGCGGAAAAACAGGTGGAAGCCCAGGTATTCAGCACCCCGGATGAATGTGCCGCATTTTATAATCCACCTGAACAGTGTCAGGCCGCATTTGCTGAAGCGGCGCAATTACACCCGAAAGTGGCGCCGCGCTATGCCAATAAGCAGGAATGTGAAGCCGATTTTGGGCCAGGCCAGTGTGAGACCGCGCCTGAGCAGCACCAACAGGGCAGTTTTTTTATGCCAATGATGATGGGCTTTATGGCCGGCCAGATGCTTAACCGTGGTGGATTAACACCGGGCGCCGGTCAGGCGGCCAACCAGCAAACGGTGGCGGCGACCGGGCGCAACCCCGTGCCAACCCAGCCGCTGTATAAATCGCGGGATGACCGCAATACCTTTCGGACCGCTACTAACACCGCCGTAGCCAGCCAACCGGGTAGTACCACTATCCGGCCCTCTGCCGTACAGCCGAAACCGGCAGCACTGGCGCGGCGGGGTGGCTTTGGCGCTCAGGCAGCGCAGCGTAGTGTTAATCGCAGTTACGGAGGCTGATTTTAATGAAACGGCATAACATTGCACCACGGCCAGGCTGGCAGGATTTTGCCAACAGTGTTGGTTTTACGTTTCATACTATCGACAATGAACCCTACTGGGATGAAAGCGCTTATTATCAGTTCAGCCTGCAACAAATAGAGCAGGATTTAGAAACTCCAACTGAAGAGTTGCACCAGATGGCCCTTGATCTGGTACCCGATATTCTGGCCGATGAGCAATTGCTGCAGCAACTGGCTATTCCAAAGCCGTTCTGGGATTACATTGCCGCCAGCTGGCGCAGCGGTGAGCCACATTTGTATGGCAGAATGGACTTCAGTTATAACGGTACCGGTCCGGCTAAATTACTGGAGCTGAACTACGACACGCCAACCTCGTTATTTGAAACCGGCTTTTTCCAGTGGGTCTGGCTGGAAGATCAACTAATGCGCGGCCAGCTGCCGCAAGGCGCCGATCAGTTTAACTCGCTGCAGGACAAACTGGAGCAAGCCTTTGCGCAGTTACCACTGGCGCAGCCTTTTTACTTTAGCAGTGTCACCGAAAGCATTGAAGATAAAGGTACCGTCGACTATCTGATGGACATAGCGCTGCAGGCCGGCCTCAATTGCCGCTATATTCAGCTGGAACAACTGGGCGATATTGAAGGCCAGCTGGTCGATATGGATGGCTTTCCAATTAACGGCTTATTTAAGCTGTACCCGTGGGAGTTTATGCTGCAGGAGGACTTTGCCAGTACCATTCTGACCAGTAAAACCCAGTGGCTGGAGCCCTGCTGGAAACTGCTATTGTCGAACAAGGGTATTTTGCCGTTATTATGGCAAAAGCATCAGGGCCATCCCAATTTGCTGCCAGCGTTTTTTGCCGATAAGCAGCCCGTCGAGGCTGGCTGGGTGAAAAAACCCCTGTTTTCACGGGAAGGCGCCAATATTGAACTGGTTACCGCCAATGGTCAGCGCTTAACCGAAGACGGCCCTTATACTGACAGCGGCTATATTCGCCAGGCGCTGGCGCCTTTGCCACAATTTGGCGACAACTACACCTTAATTGGCAGCTGGGTAGTTGGCGACAGTGCCGCCGGCATTTGTATCCGCGAAGACAACAGCCTGATCACCAAAGATAGTTCTCGGTTTTTGCCCCATATTATTCTTGATTAATACTTCTTGATTAAAAACGGAACCGTTCCACTGTCCTGCCTGAGACAAAAATTACTCTGACCCATTTTTCAACTTACAACAGAAAATGGCACAGAATAGCCAACAATGTGAATAAATATGCTTTAAAAGTAGATAAAAACCCAAATAGATCATAAAATGCCACCTTTGCTGGCGCTAAAGTTGGCATTTTGTCAGCTTGCTGCCATCTTTATAACTCACAATATTAATGTTTTAGCAAAAGGAAGTCTCTTACCCGTGCGCACTACTGAACTTGTCTCCGGTTTTCGCCAGTCTGCTCCGTATGTTAATGCTCACCGTGGCAAAACCTTCGTGGTAATGCTGGGCGGTGAGGCCATTACCCAACCGGGTTTTCGCAGTATTATTAATGATATTGCCCTGCTTAACAGCCTGGGGATTAAAATTGTGCTGGTGTATGGCGCCAGGCCACAAATTAATCAGGCGCTGGGGCAAGCAGGGCTTGAACCAACGTATCACAACCGGGTAAGAGTAACAGATGATGACTCATTCAAACTGATTAAGCAGGTAGCCGGGGCATTGCAACTGGATATTACCGCCCGCTTATCGATGAGCTTAAGCAACACGCCGATGCAGGGCGCACAGATTAACGTAGTAAGTGGTAACTTTGTTATTGCTCAGCCGCTGGGGGTCGATGAAGGTATTGATTATCACCACAGTGGTAAAGTGCGGCGGATCGATGTGTCAGGTATTAAACGACAGCTGGAGCATAATGGTATTGTGCTGATGGGGCCAATAGCCGCGTCCGTTACCGGTGAAAGTTTTAATTTAACCGCAGAGGATATTGCCACTCAGGTGGCGATAAAACTGAAAGCTGACAAAATGATTGGCTTTAGCGAAGTCGGCGGCATCACTGACGACGAGGGTGAGATTATCGCAGAACTGATGCCCAATGAAGCTGAAACCATGCTGCAGACACTGGCTGATAACAGTAGTGCCTGTCCCGGCACGCTGGCGTTCCTGCATGCGGCCATTACGGCGACCCGCGGCGGGGTGCCGCGTTGTCACCTGGTCAGTTATGATGAAGACGGCGCCCTGCTGCAGGAGCTGTTTTCACGTGATGGTATCGGCACCCAGATAGTTACAGAGTCTGCTGAGAAGCTGCGCCGTGCAACCATCAGAGATATAGGTGGCATTCTGGATTTAATCCGGCCGCTGGAGCAACAGGGTTTGCTGGTGCGCCGCTCGCGTGAACAGCTGGAAATGGAAATTGACTACTTTACCTTAATTGAGCGTGATGGCCTGGTCATTGGCTGCGCAGCCTTATATCCCTTTGCGGATGAAAATGTCGGTGAGTTTGCCTGCTTGGCCGTGCACCCGGATTACCGCGATGCTGACCGTGGCTACCTGCTGTTAAAGCATATTATTCAGCAGGCCCGCCAGCGCCGTTACCAGAAAGTATTTGCACTGACCACCCGCAGTATTCACTGGTTTCTGGAGCAGGGCTTTGAGCTGGTTACCGTTGATGATTTACCCAGCCAGAAAAAACAGCTGTATAACTATCAACGTCGCTCAAAGATCCTGGCCATTACCCTATAAACCGGCTAGACGATGAACCGGTCAATCAGCCGGTTCAAATCTCCCGATAACTGACGCAACCTTACACTAAAATCAGCCAGATTAGTTGCCGAACCCGTGCTGTCATCCACCAGCTGCGCCACGTTGTGCACGCTGTGACCTAGCTGCTGTACCACAGCGGCCTGCTCATCGGTTGCCGTCGCAACCTGCCGGTTCAGCTGGTCCAGTTCGCGAATACCATCAACAATATGCTGCAGTTCAGCAGTGGCTTCCAGCATAGCCTGAGCACTCAGACTGGCTTGCTGTTTACCTTGCTCAGCGGCACTGACCGCCTGTTGTGATTCAGTTTGCAACTGGTTGATCATCTGCTGAATTTCATCGGTAGCGCTGGCGGCGCGCTGTGCCAGTTGCCGTACTTCATCAGCGACGACTGCAAAGCCGCGGCCATGCTCACCGGCCCGGGCTGCTTCAATGGCCGCATTTAACGCCAGCAAGTTGGTTTGTTCAGAAATCGAACGAATTACATTGAGAATACCGCCGATTTTATCGCTGTTTTGCGCCAGGGTACTAACCACGGCAGCGATATGATCGACTTCCCGCGTCAGTTGCTGCAGGCTCTGGCTGGTATCGCTGATTACCGTCAGGCCGCGACTGGCGTTGTCATTGGTATGTTCTGCAGTGTCGGCCGCTTTAGCCGCATTGCCCGCGACCGCACTGATCGTGGCTGTCAGCTCCTCTATTGCCGTCGCGATGCCATTTAGTCTGTCGCGCTGCTCCTGTGCCAGATCACGGTTCTGGCTGGCACTGTCATTCACCTGAGTAGCAGACTGTTGTAATTGTTCACTTTGCTGATGCAGCTGAGTGATCAGACCATGAATTTTAGCGACAAAGTTATTAAAACCACTGCCTATCTGCCTTACTTCCAATGCACCGTCGGCTGGCAAGCGCTGGCGTAAATCTCCTTCACCCTCACCAATGTTTTGCAATGTCTCCGCCACAGAGTGCAGCCGGCGGGTCAGTGAGCTGGCCAGCAACCACGCCAGCAAGCCGGCAATTAACGTGGCTGCCAGGCCAGTCAACATCAGCGTATTGCGCAGCTGTCGCACTGGTGCCAGTACTTCAGCCAAAGGCACCTGCGCCACCACTGACCATGCTGTTCCCTCTACCGGCACGCTAACCAGCAGTAAATCATCAGTAACTTGGGTACCCAACTCAGTCGCGGCGAACAGCTGCTGGGTAACACTGTTACCGTATAACTGGGCCATGGTTTGTGTGTTAATCAGGCTGGTGTCGGGATGGATCACGATATTGCCGTCACTATCGGCCAGATAAACCAGGCCAGTATCAGCAATCCGTACCCCACTGAGATAATCAACCATCTGCTGCAGTGATACCGCTATACCTGACAATCCGCGGCCGTTAAGCTGCTGATAGTTAACAAACATTCTAACCTTACCGCCGGGCTCTGTGAACAAGCTGACACTGGTCGCTGCGCCAGAGTCGCGAAAGGCAAAAAACCAACCATCCTCCTGCTGATTCAGTACCCGTAAAAAACCATCCTGATTCCAGTAACGACCTGTTTGCCGGTCAGCCCAGGAGGCGGCATCCAGGCCAAGTTGAGTTTTAACATTGCGGATTTGCTGCAGTAACAACGCTTCTTCCTGTTCATTAAATCCCTGCTCTGCCCACTGCAAAACATAAGGATTTTCAGCCAGCTGACGAGTTGCCGCGGTCATTTGGCTTACCTGGCCCTCCAGGGTCTGACTAATCTGACGCACTACAGCAGGCATTTCGTGTTGCAGCATCCGCTCCAGCACCAGTTGTTTAGACTGTCGATAGGCCAGAACGCCACTTAATACAGAACTTAGTAGAATTAATAACACCAGCACCAGAACAAATTGCTGTTTTACCGGCATTTTATTAAAAGCGTTAAACATTTTTACCCCTTCAAGGTAATACAACTTACTAAAATCATACAGAATTTATATGACAATGCGAATTTTACCGCTAAGCGCCACAAACTTTAGTTTTTGCCAATAGCCAGGCTAACCTGTCGCGCCAGAGCCCGGGCGGTGGTCCATTTACCGCCGGACACGGTCAGCAACCGCCCCTGCCAGTTCAGCTGATACTCCCGGCTGGCTTTACTGGCATTCGCACTACCCGCCAGCAATGGCCGTACGCCGGCAAAGGTATGCAGTACCTGCTCATCAGCGGCAGCGGGCTGAAAATAGTGATTATACACGCTGAGTAAATAGTCGCGCTCGGCGGCAGAACATACGATAGCTTCATCCAGCTGCTGCCGTACCTCGGTTGTGCCAAGCAAGGTATCGCCCTGATAAGGCAGTACAAAAACAATCCGCGCTTCCCCAGGCACTTCCAGCATATGACCGTAACGGCTGATTGGCGGTAATAATAAATGGCTACCCCGCACCAGATCCAAAGGCTGCTGCGCCAGGCCTGACTGCGCCAACAACTGCTGGCTCCAGGGCCCGGCCACGTTAACCACCCGATCGAACTGCAGCCAGCCGCTATCCAGCAAAATCCGGCCATCGCTGCTCACTTTGCGTACCGGGCTATGCTCAACCAGCTGCACCCCGGCCTTGGTGCATTGCTCCGCCATCCATAGCCCCAGTTTTCGGTCGTCCATCTGGCCATCAAAGAATAAATAAGCACCTATCAGACCGTCCGCTGTTAAATGCCCGGAACAGCGTAACGTCTGAGCAGCAGTAAGCCAGCGATGGCGGCCAATCCCCTTGCGCCCGGCAAAAGCATCGTACAGCCACAGGCCAATTTTCAGCTGCCAACGTGGCCGGCGGGAATGGCGGTATATAGGATAAAGAATGGGCAGGCGGCGGGTCAGCTGCGGGGCTTTTTTCAGCCACCAGCGCCGCTCCTGTAGCGCCTCGCGTACCAGGCGGAACTCGCCTTGTTCCAGATAGCGTAAACCGCCATGCAGTAATTTAGACGAGGCACTGCTGGTCGCCGCCATCAGGGTGTCCCGTTCAAACAGCGTTACCTGATGGCCAGCCAGCGCTAATTGCCAGGCACTGGATAAGCCATTAATGCCTCCGCCCACTATCGCCAGCTTCATTAGCATTCCTTAAACTTATTTCGCTTCCAACTTGTCTGCTCAGGAAATTCCTGACTAAACTTAGCCGAGAACCGTTGTTGTTTGTGGTAACGGCTACTGCATATCACAGTAGTCCGCTGTCCCTACAGTGTTATGCAGAGTTTCAGGGTACAGATTAACTGATGACGGAGCATACACAATGAAAACATGGTTTAAATATACTGGATTATTTTTACTGCTTACGCTGCTGGCTGGCTGCAGTGACCCACCACAACTGGAAGCAGTCAAACAACAACTGAAGCAAGATATCCCTGACGGCTGGCAAGTAACTAAATTTAAAGTAGAAGCCAGTGAAGACACCGGTACTAAAGTGGAGCCGTTATGGCAGTACCGGATTGCTGCCACTATAGCACCGAAAGAAAACCTGCATCACAAAGTTGGCAGTTTGCTGCAGACCGACATTCTGGAAATTGCTCAGGAGAAGAAGCAGCCGTTTCAATTACATGGTATTGCTTATTCCACGCTGGACGCCGGCCAATGGCAAAGCAGGCTTGATCTGCAAAGCGTGCCGCCATTTCGCCCCGGCAAACCATTATCGGCGTTTAATAAGCAACATGTGGTTCAGGGAAGTTCAGATTATAAAAAACTGTTAAAAAGAGCCAAAACCGCATTAACCGAGCAACAACAGAAAATAGCCGTTGAGGAACAGCAGCTGGCATCCGGCATAGCCCGCTACACCGAGCTCAATCGGGAACTACAGGAAAAAACCCGCCTGTCCGCTGACCACCTGGCTAACCTGCAACAACAGTTTTCGCAACAACGTGCTGAATTACAACAGCAGGTAAGCAGCCAGAGCCGTGAATTAAGTAGTCAGCTGCAGGCTGAGCGCCAACAGCAGACAGCGGTATTTAAACAAGATTACGATAAAAAAGTGGCCGAGATTGACAGCCAGCACCGATTGGCCCGGGCGAGCTTTTCTGCCGAGCGGACCCGGGCCCGGGAAGCCCGTAGCACCGAACGTAATAAAGTACGGGACGAGTTTGCTGCAGACACCACTAACGCCCGGAAAAATATGGCCAGAGCAGACTATACGGTTTATAAAGCAGAATCTGATGAAAAGCGTCGGCAGGCCTATCAGCGAATTGACGAGCAATATCAGGCGCAACTGGCAGAAATTAAGAAACAGGAAGATGAACATAATGCCAGCCGACGTAGCAATCTGGACAGTCTGACAGCGGCATACCGGCAACAGGTAGCTGAACTGACCGAACAGCAAAACAACCAGACAAGCAGCGTGCGGGCAGAACTGAACCAGCAACAGCAGGATACCCGCTCAAAACTGGACATTGAATTGCAACAGGCCCGAGACAGCCATCAGGCACTGCTTCAGGATAATAACCGGCAGTTAACTGAGCTGAGAGTACAGCTGGATAAACTGCAACGTCAACTCAATGAAGCTAAAAATCAGTATGGCCAGCATAGTCAGCTACTGGCCCGGCTGGAGGCCGTGCCAGACAGTTAAGCCAGTAATACCAAATCGTTGCGGTGCACCACTTCTTCACTGGGACAGTAACCCAGCACCGCAACGATGTCTTTACTGTGCAAGCCCTTTATTAGGCCAAGTTCTTTTGAGCTGTACTGACTGACGCCCTTGGCCAGGAGCTGCTGCTGTGGCCCGGTGATCAGTAATGCATCACCTTTTTCAAAGCTGCCACTGTAGCTGACAATACCACTGGCAAGCAGTGAAGCCCCGTTTTGTTGCAATGCAACACAGGCACCGGCATCAACTTCTATTACGCCCTGTTGTTTTAAGGTATTCAGTAACCAGTGCTTCTTAGCACTAAGCCGGTCTTGCTGCCGGACAAAACGGGTGCCGACCGCCCAGCCAGTCAGTAACTTCTCGAAACTGCCGGGGTCCTGACCATTGATAATCAAGGTATCAATACCCGCTTTGGTGGCTTTGTCTGCAGCCTGAACTTTGGTCAGCATACCGCCGGTGCCAATAGCATGATGGCTACCGCCGGCCATTGCGTATATGGCGCTGGTTACCCGGGCCACTTCAGCAATATGCTGTGCACCAGCGTCCAACCGGGGGTTAGCAGTGTATAAGCCGTCAATATCAGAACAAATTAACAGCACATCGGCATCGACCACTATTGCCACCAATGCCGCTAAGTTGTCGTTGTCACCGACTTTCAACTCGGCCGTCGCCACCGAGTCATTTTCATTAACGATGGGTAAAACCTGATTAGTCAGCAAAGTACGCAGAGTATTATCAATATTGAGGTAACGGCGGCGGTTTTGCAGGTCATCATGCGTCAGCAGGATCTGGGCGCAGTCAAAGTCGAATAGCTGGCTCCAGCATGCCATCATCCGGCTCTGGCCCACGGCCGCCATGGCTTGTTTGATATTAATGGGTAGTGGTTGCTGCTTAGCTGCGATGGCATTGCGCCCTGCCGCCACACTGCCTGATGACACCAGCACCACCTCCTTGCCTGCCAGCCGGCATTCGGCAATAAAATGGGCAATGGTCAATAAATAACGGGTTGAGCAACCGTGGGCAGAAGGCGCAATTAAGGCGCTACCCACTTTAATAACGATACGACGCCAGGACGCAAAGGCCATAACATACTCCGCTTGATAATCGCAGCAGCTTACGATTCAGGCGTCTACATGTCTATAATTTTTTAATTGCGGACCACGGCAACATCACACTCGCCGGCAGTCAGGTGAGTAAAGTTGCCGTAAGCGGCAATAACAAGCTCCTGCCCGGTATGCCGCCGCACACGCCAACTGACCTGGCCGCTGCCAAAAGCCGGATGATCAATGACAAAGTTGCCTGTCTGCTGCCGGATATTGTAATTAAAGGTGTCCTGGCGCTGGCCTTGCTGAATATGCTGGGTCATCTTATGCTCGGCAAATACCCAGGTTTTACTCAGGGTTTCGTCCCGGTATACCGTGCCATCCAGTACTTTTGACGTGCCAAGTTCACACCAGCTACCAGTCAGCAATGCCATAGGTTCATGCGCTTCCCGCTCTCCGAACAACATATCAATTTGCGCCTCGTCACCGGTAATGCAGGGTGAGCCCTGAAATACGACGCTGCCATCTGTTGCCGTGCATTTAAATACGCTGGCATTAACTTCCGTACTTAACCCCAAAACTAACAATAAACAAAAACAACGAATTATAGTTATCATTACAATATGTCCTGATTATCCCTAAACAGTTGGCAGCCATTCTTGCTACCTAAAACCTGCTTACCTTACCCAAAAATACAGGGAAAGGGAATTCTATTTACATTAAGTCTACATGACAGCTTTTACAAAAACCGTAAAGAAAAAGTACACACTTAAGTAATTAATTAAGTTCAGCAGCAATTCAGAGAACAGTGCTATGCTCAGCTGATAATTCTAAGGAGAACGTTATGAAGTTGATGTCTTTTGCAGTTACTACCCTCGCCGCCAGTCTGATATTAGCCGGCTGCGCTAATCAGACCAATGCCACTAAAGGCGCCGCTATTGGTGCGGTAGCTGGCGCTATTGCGGGTAAAGCGACCGGCAACCATAAAGACAAGCGTTTAGTGATCGGCGCTGCAGTTGGTGCGCTGGCAGGGGCGGCAGTTGGCAGCTATATGGATAATCAGGAAAAAGCCATGCGGGAAGAGCTTAGTGGCTCTGGGGTAAAAGTTATCCGCGATGGTGATATATTAAAACTGGATATTCCGGCCCAACTTACATTTGATATTAACCGTTCTGACATTAAATCTAATTTGTATCCGGTATTTAATGATATTGCCAAAGTATTACGTGACTATGAAAAAACCATGTTAGTTATTGCCGGCCACACCGATGATACCGGCCCATACCAGTACAATATGAACTTATCAATGGCGCGGGCGGATGCTGTTAAAAATTATTTAATGGCACAGAATGTTCAGTCAATCCGATTGGAGACTCAGGGCTATGGTCCGAATTATCCGGCTGTACCGAACACGTCAGATGCTAACCGGGCCCAAAACCGCCGGGTAGAAATTCATATAGAACCAATAGTTGAATAACACTACATCAATGCCACTTAAAAAAGAGCCGAAAGGCTCTTTTTTTTACGTCAAAAAAACATTACACCAGATACTTCACTGATTTTGCATTATTTTTACAAAATGGCCGTTGTTAGCTATGCTGTTGCTGTTTGTCTGTTATATGACAACAAAATCTTACTCAAAGTGCGCTAAGCCTGAAGCAGGCCGGGCTTTAAAGCTGTACCCGAAGTTATCGCTGATTCAGGTTTTAAAACAACTACAACAAGGAACAGCTTTATGCGAATGTCATATTCAACCTTAAGTTTTGCCATCACTACAGCGTTACTAATCAATGCCCCACAGCTACAGGCACAACAGGCAGAGGGCGCCAATGTTGAGCGGATAGAAGTTACCGGCAGCCGGATCAAACAAACCGAACTGGAGGGAAAGAGTCCGGTTCAGATTTTGGATCGGGATTTTATTGACCGCTCAGGCCTCTCCTCTATTGGTGACATTATTCAGAACATCACAGCATCTGGCTCGGCACTGAATACCAAGTTCAACTCCAGCGGTAATTTCGGTTTCCCGCCTGATGGCGGCGGTGTTGGCGCTGGCGCAACCACAGTCGACTTACGGCATCTTGGTGCCAAACGCGTACTGGTGCTCGTCGATGGTATTCGCTGGGTAAATGAAAGCTCAGCCTCAGGTGTTGGCGGTGTCGTCGACTTAAACACGATTCCCCTGGCCATTGTTGACCGGATTGAAGTACTGGAAGATGGTGCGTCTTCCATCTATGGTTCAGACGCCATCGCCGGCGTAGTGAATATTATTACCCGCAAGACTGACGATAAAGCCCGTTTTAGCAGCCGGGTAGGCCAATTCACCAAGGGTGATGGCCATAACATGGATTTTGAACTGAGCTTTGGCGGCAGTAATGATAAACACAGTTATTTTGTCGCTGCCAGTTACAACGAGCAGGAAGAAGTCAATGCCAGTGATCGTGACCGCTCCAACGTTCCCGTGCCAGGCACCGGGGTAGCGCTTGGAAGTGCTGCCATACCAGGTGGCCGCTTTATTTTTACTGACCCTAACACTGGCGCAGCGCTAGATTTAGTGCCTAATGCCGGCGTCACCAGCCCAACCTACGATCCTACGCTGGGCGACAGTTGTGACCGCACTGATGATTTTCACTGCTTTACTAACGATGACCGTTTCAATTTTGCCACCTATAACTTACTGCAAACCCCTAATAAGCGAATGTCGCTTTATACTCAGCAAACTTATCAGTTAGCTGATGATACCAGCTGGTATCTGCGGGCTTTATATAACCAACGTAACAGCGTCAATCAGGCTGCACCAGAACCTTTCTTTATTGGTACTGCAGCACCAACCAACTTTTGGGCTGACAACATTACCATCGCCGCAGACAACCCCTACAACCCCTTTGGTTTTGACCTGATAAGCACCGGACCAGGTGCCAATATGGCTCTGGCAGGCCGCCGGCCACTGGAAGGGGGTGCGCGACGCTTTGAACAGAAGGTGGATACATTCTACGTAGCAACCGGTATGGAAGGCCAGTTTATGGCCAGTGGTCAGCCTATTTTCTGGGATATTAATGCCGCTTACAGCACCAACCGTGCCCGTCAGGATAACTTCGGTAGCTACAACGCCCGCCGACTGTCAACGGCCCTGGGCCCGCTGGCAGCATGTCAGGCTGATCCAAACTGTGTGCCACTGGATATTTTTGGTGAAGGCAGTATCAGCAGCGATATGCTCAGCTATATTCAGCCGATTGTCCGTGACAGTAGTGAAAACAAGCTCAGCCTTTATTCGGTTAATTTAACCGGCGACATTACAGAATTGCCAGCCGGCCCGTTAAGCTTTGCCGGTGGCTGGGAATTCCGTAAATATACTGGTGAGTATAATCCAGATGGGTTAACTGTTTCAGGGGAATATAACGGTGTCGTGTCGCTACCAACAGCGGGCTCACTGGATGTCAACGAGCTGTACCTGGAGCTAAGCGTACCGTTGCTGCGGGATGCGGCACTGGCTGAGCAATTGGATTTGAGCCTGGCCAGCCGTTACTCGGACTACTCTACTTTTGGTGGCGAATCTACCAGCAAAATCGGCGTCCGCTGGCTGATATCCGATGAAATGCTGTTGCGCGGCAGTTGGTCTGAAGGCTTCCGGGCGCCAAATATCGGAGAACTCTTTGGTTCTGCCAGCGGTTTCGATGCGGTGATTTCTGATCCCTGTTCGGCACCGGTAAACAGCGCAATTAGTGCTAATTGTGCCACGCTGGGCGTTCCGGCAGATTACGAGCAACCAAATCCGCAAATTGGTGTTATCACCGGTGGTAACCGTGATCTGGCGCCGGAAACGTCCACCAGCTACAACCTCGGTGCCGTTTACAGTCCGCAGTTTGCAGTACAACAAAGCTGGTCAGAAAGAATGGATATCAGTGTTTCCTGGTACCAGCACGAGCTAAAAGGCGCCATTCAGGCAGTGGATGCGCAAACCCAGCTCAATCTCTGTGTGCAGACGCTGGATGATAACTTCTGCAACGGTATCAGTCGTAATAGTTTTGGGGCCATCAATAGCTTTAACAATGTGCTGACTAACATCGGCCAGATTGACACCTCTGGTTTCGACTTTGACGTTAACTGGTTGCTGCCTGCGGCCGATTATGGCCAACTGAGCGTTAACTGGCGCACCACCTTTGTGGACGATTACACGGTGCTTGATGCCAATGGTCAGCCCCAACCGAAAACGGTCGGCATTGAAGTGAATGACAGCGGTATTCCGGAATGGAGCAGCAACCTGGCAGCTAACCTGAGCTATGAAGCATGGCGGGTAAGCTGGACCATGCGATATACCAGTGATTTGGTAGAAAGTTGTGGTGATGCAGCCAGTTTCGCCATCTGTAGGGATAATCCCCAAAACGGCTTTAACAAGCTGGGTAGTACCACCTTCCATGATGTGCAACTGAGCTGGACCACCGACAAGATCTTGTCTGGCTTACAATTAAGCCTGGGGGTCAATAACGTATTTGCCAAAGAACCACCGGTTTGTCTGTCCTGCTCATTGAATGGCTATGACCCTTCAACCTATGATATGCCAGGCAGCCGTTTTTGGTATCTGCGCGCTTCATTTACCCTGTAAATCATGCTGGCGGAGTTCGCTTCGCCAGCAGACCCTATGATTGCGGTGCAGGTTTGCTAACATACTGTTTAAATACAAAAACCCGCTAAACAGCGGGTTTTGATATGTCAGGGGCTTACATGAACTAATTAGCTGCTTTGGCGTATTGCCGCTCCAGGGTTACCACTTGGGCCTGCAACCCTCTTAATGTTGCTTTTTCAGTGCTGATCCGCTCTGCATAACGTTGTTCAGTACGTTCTATCTTCTGAGCAATGGCCGTAACTTCTTCCGCCCGCGGGAAACTACGTCTGAGTTTATATTGTTCTGCCTTCAGCTCTTCTAACAACTGTTCTTTTTCTTGCTCCAGTTTTGCAATTTGAAATTCAACAAAACGACTTTTGCGTTTTACTGCATCGACCTGTTGCCGAAACTCACCGGGCGTACCTGACAAAGCAGTACCGACTGGCCGCATATCTACTGCTTCAGCATCCGTGGCACATGGAAACTGGCTGAATTCAACACCGCCATTCGTTTCGCATTTATACACCGTCGCTTGCGCTGAAAACGCCCCAAAAAACAATAACGACAAGTATCTCATATTACTTCACCCTTTTTATGAGCAATAAATGTACAAAAGGCTTGCCAAATTAGCAAGCCTTGTTTGTTATTTATTTTTTGCTTTCAGCTGGCATTCAGCCGCTTAGTCTACTCCAAAGCTTAATTTAGTTAGTTTGCAACGCTTTTTTCATAAAGTTTGGCAGCGCGCTGGCCGCTTTATGCACGTCAACGTTGTAATATTCCGTATCGAAAGGAGCCTGCAGGGCATCAGCTTCCCGGAAACCATTAAAGGCTGCGCCTTTGCGGGCTAAAGTGCACGTCCACCAGCCTGACGGGTAAACCATTTGCGGAAAATTAAGCGTTTGCAGTGCGGCAAAGCCAGCATCGCTCATTGCCTGGCGCATCGCCGACAGCAGCGGCATATGAATTAACGGCGACTCACTCTGCTGCACCAGAATACCGCCCGGGCGCAATGCTTGTAAGCAGCTGGCATAAAACGCCCGGTTAAACAGGCCTTCACCCGGACCAATAGGGTCGGTGGAATCAACAATAATGACATCGACAGAGTCAGCCGGCGCTTCGCGCATAAACTTTATGCCATCAGCAAATTGCAGCGTGGCCCGGGGGTCGTTGTTCGACGCGCATAGTTCCGGAAAGTACTTTTCTGCCATCCGGGTAACCTGCTCATCAATATCAATCTGGGTGACTGTTTCAACGCCGGGGTGTTTCAACACCTCCCGCAGGGTGCCGCAGTCGCCGCCACCAATAATCACCACGTTCTTTGGGTTAGGATGGGTAAATAACACCGGATGGCTCAACATTTCATGATACAAAAAGTTATCGCGGCTACTGAGCATTATTACATCGTCAATCACCATCAAATTACCGAAATGGCTGGTTTCGTACATCGCTATTTTCTGGAATGGCGACTGCACTTCATCCAGTTTTCTGGTAATGGCCAGACCAAAGACGCTGCCACTGTCGGCAAACACTTCGGTTAGCCACTTTTTGTCATCAAATACTGACATCTTTATCCCCCTTAAACGTATAGGTCGCATATTTTGCCTGTATGGGCGGCAACAAACAAATTTTTATCGTTTTTTGCTGCAGCTTGCCGGCATAGGCTTTACACTATCTGACACAGAAATTTTTAAGGAATCGTAATGGCTGATTGGGGTATTGAAAAAGCACGTTCTATTTATAACGTTGCCGTATGGAGTGAAGGCTATTTTGATGTGAACCAGGATGGCAACTTAATTGCGTATCCGGATCAGGATCATAGCAAAGCCGGTATCAGCTTTCCTGAGCTGACCAACCGCTTTAAAGAAGAAGGCCTGACCCTACCGGTACTGGTGCGCTTTACTGATATTTTGCAGCACCGGGTTGATACTCTGATTACCTCATTTAGAAATGCTAAAGCCGAAAAAGACTATCAGGGCAAATATACCGCGGTTTATCCGATAAAGGTTAACCAGCAGTTCTCGGTCGTAAAACGGTTAATCAGCCACGAGAGTGGCAAAGTTGGCCTGGAAGCCGGTAGCAAGCCTGAACTGATGGCTATTCTGGGCGTTACTGAAAAACCGTTACAAATTGTCTGTAATGGCTACAAAGACAGCGAGTTCCTGCGCCTGGCGACTATTGGCCAGATGATGGGCCATACGGTATATGTGGTAGTGGAAAAGCTGTCTGAACTGAAAACCCTGCTGCGGGAAATTGATAATTTAGGCGCAGCACCACGGATTGGTATTCGCATTCGTCTAAACTCGGTCGGCAAAGGCAAGTGGCAGAATACCGGCGGTGAAAAAGGCAAATTTGGTTTAACGGCTACTCAGGTATTGCAGGCGATTGATGTGTTACGTGCCGCAGGCAAGCTCGACTTATTGCAGTTGGTCCATTTTCATATTGGCTCGCAAATTGCCAATATCCGCGATATTCATAACGCTATTCGCGAATGTGCCCGCCATTATGCTGAGCTGCGTACTTTAGGTGTGCCTATTACCACCGTTGATGTCGGTGGCGGTTTAGGGGTCGACTATGAAGGCTCGAAATCACGTTCAGCCTGCTCGATGAACTACACCATGATGGAATATGCCCGCAATGTGGTAAATGGCTTGAAAGAAGTATGCGATGAATACGACCTGCCGCACCCGAATATTATTACTGAGTCAGGTCGGGCGATGACCGCACACCATGCGGTACTGGTGACCGATGCGATTGATATAGAGCGGGCGCCGGGCCTGGTCAATTTGCCTGAGCCAAGTGAAGACGCACCTACCGTTATTTTGGGGTTATGGGAAGCCTATCAGAATGTGACGCCACGCTCGGCAGTAGAAGCCTACCACGATGCCATTCACTATTTTACCGATGCTCACGCCCAGTATGTGCATGGCTTACTGACGCTGCAAGACTGGTCGCTGCTGGAGCAAATTTACTTTGCCACCATCAATAAAGTGCGGGCCAACCTCGATTTATCGGCACGCTCGCACCGGGCTATTCATGACGAGCTGAATGAAAAGCTGGCTGATAAGTTATTCGTTAACTTTTCTTTATTTCAGTCAATGCCAGATGCCTGGGGGATCGACCAGTTGTTTCCGGTGATGCCGTTAGAACGGATGCTGGAACCACTGGACCATCGGGCAATTATTCAGGATATTACCTGTGACTCAGACGGCCAGCTGAAGAGCTACGCCGATGGTAATGGTATAGAGTCGAGCCTGCCACTGCCGGTGTATAAAGAAGATGAGCAATACTTGCTGGGTATGTTTATGGTCGGTGCCTATCAGGAAATTCTGGGTGACTTACACAACCTGTTTGGCGACACCGACTCCGTGCATGTTGAACTGACCGATGATGGTGGTTATAAATTAACCAACATCATCAAGGGCGATACCGTTGCCGATGTGCTGCGTTATGTGCAGTTTGATGCCACGAAACTGCTAATGTCGTACAGTAAACAGCTGGCTAAACTGGATATGACTGTCGAACAGAAAGACGCCTTACTGGATGAGCTGAAATCCGGCGTTTATGGTTATACCTATTTCGAAGATTAAGCTAGAATAGCCACTGATCGGACAAGTACAGAGCAGCCCATGGCTGCTCTGTTTGTCTTTAACTTAATTCGTGTTGCCAGTAGCGGCAGTACTATACCCAAACAACTTGAAGATGCAGGTAGGCGGCAAGTGAGCGAATCCCCATGAACATAGGCAAACTATGTGATTGGGGTGAGTGAACGTAGCCAACACCGCTGCAACTTCAAGTAGGACGGGTATAAATGATCAGGTGCGCTATGTTATCTTTTTTACCCAAGCCCATTGTTGGCGTATTGTCTGTATTACTGTATTTTTTCAACACCCTGTTCTGGTTTGTACCGGTGGTAATACTGGCAATATTAAAGCTGCCGCCGGTGACCCGCTGGCAAAGCTGGATGACCTATTTGCTGGATGCCTGTGCCGTCGCCTGGATCAGCGTAAATAACTTTACCACCGCCATTTTTACCCGTATTCGCTGGAATGTGCAGGGGCTGGAGCAGCTTTCAAGTAAAGACTGGTACCTTATTTTAGCTAATCATCAATCCTGGGCCGATATTCTGGTGCTGCAGAATATTTTTAACCGCAAAATTCCGTTTATTAAGTTTTTCCTGAAAAAAGAGCTGATTTATGTGCCGCTGCTGGGCATTTGCTGGTGGGCACTCGATTTCCCATTTATGAAACGGTACAGCAAAAGTTTTTTGAAGAAAAACACGCATTTACAAGGCAAAGATATTGAAACTACCCGCAAGGCGTGTCGTAAATTTCAGTTCAAACCCACTACTATTATGAATTTTGTTGAAGGCACCCGTTTTACCAAAGAAAAGCATGACTTGCAGCAATCACCGTTTCGCCGCCTGTTAAAACCTAAGGCCGGCGGTGTCGCTTTTGTCTTGGGGGCCATGGGCAATCAACTGCATAAAATGCTGGATATCACTATTTACTATCCGCAGGGGATCCCCAGTTTCTGGGATTATATTTCAGGTAAAGTTCGTGATATAACAGTAAACATTAAAGTATTACCGATCACCAACGATTTGATCGGCGACTATAACGATCCGGTTTACCGCGAGCGCTTTCAGCAGTGGGTAAACCAGTTATGGCAGCATAAAGATCAGGAGTTGGCCGCATTAGCGCAAAAAGGAGTAGGCTGATGTTACGTTTTTTGCCCGGCTGGTTACTGTTACCCGTCAGTTTTAGCTGCTTTGCCCTGAACCTGGCATTCTGGGGGATCGTCGTCACCCCTATTGGCATTTTTAAACTGCTGCTACCCTTTAAAAATGTCCACCGAGTGTTGGCAATGGCCGGTCGCAGTTGTTTTCGGGGCTGGACCATCGTTAATACCAGCCTGATTAATCTGTTTAACGATGTCGACTGGCAAATCAGTGGGGAGCAAACCCTGGACCGGGAAAGCTGGTATTTACTGATTGCCAACCACAAAAGCTGGCTGGATATTCCGGTGGTCAGCGGTTTTGCGCATAAGCTTATTCCTGAGCCCAAGTTTTTCTTAAAAGACCAGTTAAAGTGGATACCATTTTTAGGCACGGGCTGCTGGGCGCTCGATATGCCCTATATGAAACGATACAGTGCGGCAACCCTGGCTAAATACCCGCATTTAAAAGGCCGGGACATTGCTACCACCCGGAAATCCTGTGCCAAATTTTTAACGGTACCCACGACCATAATTAATTTTGTCGAAGGCAGTCGCTGTACCGAGCAAAAGCGCCTGGCCAGAAAAAGTCCGTTTCAGTATTTACTGCCACCCAAAGCAGGGGGTATTGCTTTCACCCTGGCCAGCATGGGCGAGCAGTTTACTGCTATCCTGGATGTAACCTTAATTTACCCCGACAACCAGCAGCATGTGGCGTTAGATATGCTGATGGGCCGCCTAAAACGCATTGTAATAAAAGCTGAGGTGCTGGCAGTTGATGAACAGGTGATTGGCGATTACTTTAACGACCCGGCCTTTCGCGAGCGTTTTCAGCTGTGGTTAAATCAGCGCTGGCAGACTAAAGATCGGCATATTCAAGCGTTTTATCAGCAGGAGCAACAAAGCAGTACCGCGCAGCAACTGGTCTGTTAGTGTTTACAGGCTGGTCAGGCTGGCACAGCTTGGCGGGTCGCCTGGATCAGTAAGTTACGCGGCGTTACCTGGTAGTCACAAAATGCATTTAGCTGTACCTGATAGCCTTGCTGTTCCAGGTACAGCGCGCGATCTAATACCAGCCAAAGCTCCAACGGCCGCCGGAACAAATGCCGCACAAGCTCAATCCGGCGCACCAGCGCAGCATGCTCTGTGCCTCGAGCCAAATAGCCCTGCCAGTCTGGCGCCTTGGGCAGGCTCAGCTGATGCTGGCCGGCTGCCCAGCGAGCGAAATCAGCAAATTCACCACTAAACCAATGCTTGGCTACTGAAGAGAGTGGCCGGTAGCTGCTGTCACCGGTAACATCCGCCCGCAGCGCCTGATACGCCAGGCGCCACTGCACTTCAGTATGGCGCAGCTTTGCAACGCGGGCACCCGCGGTAACCTGGCCTTGCACCGCCAGTTTTAAGTCATGCTGACTGAGCACCAGGTCATGCTGCCGGCCAAGTAGCGATAACGGTTGGTAGTGCTCGTCGGCAATTAAGTGATAACAACAGGGCACCACGTTCAGTTGCTGACAACCTGCGGCAACGGCCTGTTGCAGTAACTGAATATGTAACTGGCCACAGGCATGCAGCGCCAGCACCTGTTGCTGTGGTGCTAACACGGCGCTGCCTGCCGCCGTTAGCACATCGGCATGGACAAAGCGTTGCGGAAGGTGAAACTGGGTGGCCAAAGCACTCCCATCAACACAGAGTTGCTGCTGCCATTCAATGCTGGTTACTGAGCGGTTAAATTGCCAGGCCAGCAGACGGCCTAAATGGCCTTTACCGGCGCACCATTCCAGCAGTGGTAACTGGCTTGGCGGCAATTGCTTAGCAAAGGCGGCAATTTGCGCTAACTTGCGCCCACCAATACCATTGGCCAGCCAGAACGGCACCGGCTTCAGTTCAGTGGCCGGCAATTCAGCAGCGGCCGCGCTCAGATATTGCTCCAGCTGCCCCAAACCAGCAAAATGCTCAGCAAAATGCTGCTGTTGCAATGCCGGGCTCTGGTCAATTGCGGCCAACGCGTGCTCTGGCAAACTTAGCAGCTTTTGCTCAAGTGCCGGGTTGTGCCATGGCAGTTGCTGCCAGGCAAAAGGCACCAGCTGCCAATAAGCCCGGTATTGCTGCAGCAGCGCACTGCACTTGCCAAAGGCCTGTTGCAGCGCGGAAGTATCAGTCACCAGCGGTCACTAATACAGCAGGCTATACAGCTTGCGCCGGTATTGGCTGGCCACTGCATCGCCTTTTGGTAAGGCAGCCAGAATATCCAGATACAGCTTTTTACTGTCACCGTAGTTAAGATCCTGCTGCAAAATACCGAGTAGCAGCGCCAGGGCTTCTTCACTGCGCTGCGCAGCCTGATACTGTACCGCCAGCTGCTCTTTAATGCTGTTGTCATCGGGGCTGGCAGCCAGTTGCTGCTCCAGCGCCCGGATTTCCGGGGTGTCGGCCGCTTCCAGCGCCAACTCTAATTTGGCCATCACTGCTTTATAGACACTGTCCTGATCGGCCAGTTTCACTTGTGCCAGTAAGGTCTCGGCCTGCGGCAACTGGCCAAGGCTAATGGCGGTATCGGCCAGCCAGACTTTCAGCTCAGCGCGCTCAGGGGCTAACTCCAGTGCCTGTTTAAACAACGGATAGGCTTCTGCCGGGTTTTGCTCAGCCAGAAACTGCTCTGCCCGGCTAATCAGTTCATCTTCCGGTTTGGGCAAGTAAGGCTGTAACCGGGCCATAATAGCCTGCTCGGTTTCAACCCCGGCAAAACCATCGACCGGCCGGCCGTCTTTAATCAGCATCACGGTCGGCAGTGACTGCACGCCAAACTGCATGGCTAAGTCCTGTTGCTGGTCGCAATCTACCCGGGCCAGTAAGAGTTGCTGAGGGTATTTTTGCACTATTGCCGTTAACACCGGCGTCAGCTGCTGGCAGCCTTCACTGCGAGCCGAATGAAACTGAAACAGTACCAGCAGCTTATTCGATTGCTCCAGTACCTCGCGGGCATTCTGGATATTGACTTCAACAATGGGGCTTTGCATAACTAACAGGTCCTGTGTTTCGCCGTAATAGCTGTACTATGTGGCCGGGTGCGCCATTTTACAAGCACAGCACAGCTGACGGCAAATCCGAAAAAACCATCGACATTGCATCTGACATCCCGTAAATTATCAGAGCGTTCAGATAATACGACTTCAAAAGAAGCAACAACAAGAGCGCCATAGTTAACAACCCGTCCACGTAGCAAACAGGCAGCATCAGTTAGCATGCTGCAAATTATTAAGCCAATGCGCGGTTTCCGGCATTGGCCTTACGCTTTTGCTATATAAAAACTATGAGACAACACCATGACAAGCCAAACTAAACAAACCGAGATGTTATCGGGTGCCGCTATGGTTATCCGGGCGTTGGCCGATGAGGGCGTTGAGTACCTTTATGGCTACCCTGGTGGCGCAGTGCTGCATATCTACGATGCGTTATTTCAGCAGAGCAAAGTAAAACATGTGCTGGTGCGCCACGAGCAGGCGGCCACCCATATGGCCGATGCCTATGCCCGGGCCAGCGGCAAAGCGGGCGTGGTGCTGGTTACTTCCGGCCCCGGCGCGACCAATGCGGTTACCGGCATTGCCACCGCCTATATGGATTCTATTCCGATGGTGGTGTTAACCGGCCAGGTGATGAGCCATTTAATTGGTGACGATGCCTTTCAGGAAACCGATATGCTGGGCATCTCGCGGCCAATTTGTAAGCACAATATGTCGGTGCGCCGGCCGGAAGATATTCCGGCGATTATTAAAAAAGCCTTTTACATTGCCCAAAGTGGCCGGCCAGGGCCGGTGGTCATTGATATCCCGAAAGATATGACCATCCCGAGCCAGACGTTCCCGTACCATTACCCCAGCGAAGTGAAGCTGCGCTCGTATCAGCCAAAACTAAAAGGCCACAGTGGCCAGATTAAAAAAGCGATTAGCGCATTGCTGACAGCGAAAAAGCCAATTTTGTATGCCGGTGGCGGGGTGATTATGGGCGGCGCCTCGGACGAGCTAACTGAACTGGCGCAAGTGCTGAATTTACCGGTTACCAACACCCTGATGGGCCTGGGTTGTTATCCGGCCAGCGATAAACAGTTTATTGGCATGCTGGGCATGCATGGCAGCTATGAAGCTAACCAAACCATGCACCACGCCGATCTCATTCTGGCAGTTGGTGCCCGCTTTGACGACCGGGTAACAAACAACACTAAAAAATTCTGCCCCGATGCCACTATTATTCATATCGATATCGACCCGGCCAGCATCAGCAAAACCATCAATGCCCACATACCGATTGTCGGCCTGGTAAAACCGGTACTGATTGAAATGCTGGAATTGTTGCAGCAAAAGAAGAAGAAACTGGACAGTGCTGCCATGAAAAAATGGTGGCAGCAAATTGACGAGTGGCGCGCCGTACACGGTGGCCGCTACGACAGCGAAGCACCTTTATTGAAGCCGCAGTATGTGATTGAGCAGGTAAGCAAAATTACCAAGGGCAATGCGTTTGTTTGCAGCGACGTTGGCCAGCACCAGATGTTTGCGGCCCAGTATTATGGCTTTAACAAACCCAATCGCTGGATTAACTCCGGTGGCCTCGGCACCATGGGCTTTGGCCTGCCGGCCGCCATGGGGGTAAAACTGAATTACCCCGACGCCGATGTAGTCTGTGTTACCGGCGAGGGCTCGATTCAGATGAATATTCAGGAGTTATCAACCTGCAAGCAATATGGCCTCGGGGTAAAAATTATCAATCTGAATAACGGCTACTTAGGCATGGTGAAGCAATGGCAAGACATGAACTATGAATCACGTTATGCCAGTTCCTATATGGATTCACTACCCGACTTTGTCAAACTGGCCGAAGCCTATGGCCATGTTGGCATTCGGGTAACCGAACCCGAGCAACTTATGCCGGCACTGGAACGGGCGTTTGCCCTGAAAGATCAGCTGGTATTCCTCGATATTCATATAGACCCGAAAGAGCACGTGTACCCGATGCAAATTCCGGGTGGCGCCATGAATGAGATGTTTTTAAGCAAAACAGAGAGGACTTAACATGCGACATATAATTTCTGTGCTGCTGGAAAACGAATCAGGCGCCCTGGCGCGGCTGGTAGGCTTGTTTGCCCAGCGCGGTTACAACATTGACTCACTGACGGTGGCCCCTACTGAAGACGCGACTTTATCGCGCTTAACCCTGGTAACCCATGGCAATGATCAGGTAATTGAGCAAATCACCAAGCAACTACATAAACTGATTGAAGTGGTAAAGCTAACCGATCTGAATGACGCGCCGCATCTGGAACGCGAGCTGATGCTGGTTAAAGTTAAAGCCAGCGGCGCCCAGCGCGATGAAGTGAAACGCTGCGCTGATATTTTCCGCGGTCAGATTATCGACGTTACCGCCAGCACTTACACCGTGCAGCTAGTGGGTACCAGCGATAAACTGGATGCCTTTATTCAGGCATTAGCCGGCACGCCGATCCTGGAAGTGGTGCGCAGTGGGGTTTCAGGCATCGCCCGCGGTGAGAAAACCCTGGCGCTTTAATAGCAACAGTAATACCGAAAATAACTAAACATTTCTAAGGAAGGGCTGGAACCTCATTCCGGTCGGCACAGAGTGTCTGAGTGAGCGCGCAAGCGCGAGCGAGTTGCTGTGCTGAGCCGGGGTGAGTGTTGCAGCCCGAACGTTAAGCCAGCCAGATTTAGTCACTTATTAAGGACTAAAAGCGAGTTTCCAGCCCTGTTGCAAATCTATGTCTTAAGAAACCCAGCCGCTGCGTTTACATCAAACAGTGACAATGCTACTTTCAGCTGACATCCTTTTCTGAAACCGTTGGTACCAATGCAGTTAGCCCGAGTACTTTTCTTTGTCAGCGTCGCCCTAAACATAACCATTAGCAGGGTATGCCATGCGGATGCCAGTTTGCCACCAGTATTAAACAGCTACCCCAAGTGTGAGTATCAGGTACTGCAGCAAGCCGAAGCCACTGATAAAACCGTAGCACGGGATGATGTTGTCGAGGCGGCCAAACAAACCCTACGGCAAAACGCTATCGTTAAAATTCGCCAGCAAGCTGCAGCCATTAGTGCTGAGGCTGTTATTTTAACTGATGTTCAGGGTGTTATTAGTAATAGTGAATCGCTAAGAACGATCAGGCATGCCGGCGCCGAAGTTAGATACCGGGTCGCCGCAGAATTAATTTCATTGTGTCAGGAAGATCAGGACTTACCTACCGTTTATACGCCTTATAACAATGCAGGTATCAAGCAAGCCCAAACCCGGCAAGCGTCTGGTGGCGCGACCATGCAATTTGATATTGCAATACCGGTAAAGCCCCACCAAACCAATAATGAAGCACCGCCACTGGTCAACACAATTTCACTACAACAGGGGTTTTATGGCGCTAAGATCGGCATGACGCCCGGACAAATCCAGGCATCATTTGGTATGCCCGACGCTGAGTTGACGCTGCAAAATGATTACACTGTCTGGATTTATGGCCAGGAACATCAGGTGGTGTTTGCCGGCAATACTGCCGTTGCTTTTAGCCAGCGCAATAATATTCTGTCGGCCGAAATTAAGAAGCGTATGGTTGAGAATCCACGCTTTCAACAACTCGATTGGCGGCTGGACAACACGTTCAGCCGTCGAGCCACCTTAGCTGAGCTCAAAGCATTTTATCAGGATAAGCTGATACCGCTGGATCAGAATCGGTTTGCTCTGCACAACGAGCAAAGCGCGATTACTCTGCAATTTGCGTCCTATCTGGACGTGAAAACTAATAGTAACCAATTGCAGTTAGTGGATGTCAGTCTGGCATCAGCACAATTTATGGCCAGCCAACTGCAACTCAAGTTACCAGAACCCGACTCGCTGCTATTACTTAAACAGCACCTGACGACGCTTGGCACCGCCACTGAAGCAGGGTCTTTTGCCGTGCCGGCTATCGCATTTTTTAATCGTAGCCGGTTAGCTGATGGCAGTGAACTTATTGTGTTAGGCCCAGCGTTGGCGTTAAGTATTAATGACAACCGAATTGTCGGGCTTACGGTAACCAATATCGCTATTGATTATGCGATCAGTGATATTCAACAACAACTGGTTTCACTTGACTTGCCAGCTAGCAGAGCTGATTTTATGACGCGTTTCCCTGAAGCATTCGACAGCCTGAGCCAACTTACCTTGTATGGTGATCACAGTGAAGTGAAGGCAACTTATGACGATGATGAGTTGATAGACAGCCTATATATCCGTTGGTATTAATCGCCACGCGTTAGCAGCTCTCTCAGGCAAAAATGCCACTGAACCAGGCCAAAAATAACACGGCAAAGCCCACCAGATAAACCAGGCCCGCCCAACTAAGTATTTTTAGCGGCCAACTCAGACTGTTAGTTCCTTTGTCCGACCCAGTCATCAGGCTGTAATTCAGCCAGGCGAATACCGGGGTGGTTAAAAACGCCAGCGTCATGGCAAAGGTTAGCAGCGGGCCCAGGGCGGCGCTGAAAAACAAAATGAGTGCCATGCCACTGGCAGCCTGCACCAGCAACCAGATATTCAGGCTATGCCGGCTGTCGTGCCGTTGCCAGCCGAGCAAGATAAACGACTCGTTTAAGGTCCGGGCATAGCCATCCAATACAGTTATAGTAGTACCAAACATACATAAAAACGCAATTAATGCCACCAAAGGCCGGGCCCAATCGCCGATGGTACTGGCGTACATGCCGATAAGCTGCTGGGCGAAGGCGGCACCGGCCAGCGCAATATTCTGCTCTGAGCCGTATTGCACCAGAGCCCCCAAACTGACAAACACCAGCGCCAGTGCTGCGGTTAACCAATAACCCAGATTAAAGTCAAACAAGCCTTGCTGAGGGCTAATCGCCTGCTGACGCAGTTTAGCCTTCAGCCACAAGGAACTGATGGCCGAAATTTCAATCGGGGCCGGCATCCAGCCCATTAGCGCGACCAGAAAACCCAGCATCGCCAATTGCCATGGCGAGGGGCCCACAAACTCGACTGGCGCATTGGCGCCATTACTGGCAGCGATAATAGCGGCCGCCACGGTAGTGACTGTTAGCAGTAACATGATCAACTTGGCAACCTTATCCAGCGCCCGGTAATGACCCAGTAGCAAAATAGCCAGACAAACCAGCAGGATCAGCGCGCAAAGCAGGGGTACGGCTACCGGCCAGGGCAGCGCATAATGCAGCAGGCTGGCGGTTAATAACAGCACACCAGCGGTATTGACAACGGCCGCAACAATATTTAACCCAATAAAGCTGTAGAAATAGGCCTTACCCTTGCGCTGATAGCCCCGTAGTAAGCTTTCTTTATGCTCAAGCGTGTACTGCACGCCAAACCGGAAAAACGGATACTTTAAGATATTGACCAGTAAAATTAGCCAGATAAGCTGCCAGCCAAATAACGCGCCAGCCTGGGTAGAAGCCACCAGATGCGAACCGCCAATAGCGGCCGTTGCCATTAAAATACCCGGGCCTAATGCCTGTAAACGGCCACGCCACCCTTGTTGCTGAGCTTGCATAGTCTACACTGCTTATTGTTATTTGTTGGTGGCTAGCTTAGCCTAAGCAAATTTATGATGCAGCAACAGTTTTACAACGCGGCTAAACAATAAAAGGTAGCAGCATGCAGGATGAACAGCTCGACCAGGCTATGTTATTTGAGGTAGTGGAAAATCAACTGGCAGACAACTATCCAACCGAAGTAAAGGCTACCCTGATGCGCCTGCGGATGACCGGCACCAGCTATGATGATGCCATAGCGTTGATCGCCTGTGCGCTGGCACCGGAAATGGTTGATGTCATTGAGCATCAGCAAAGTTTTAATTTAACACGCTATGTCAGCCACTTAAATTTGTTGCCGCAAACCCCCTGGCTGGAGGAATAAATACCATGACCGCTGACGAAATTATTCATCAGGCCTGGCAACAGCGTTTTGTGCTGGCAAATGATGGCGAGCAGGCACAACTGGATTACCAGCTGGCCGGCAATACCATTAATTTTACCAATACCTTTGTGCCACCTGAATTACGGGGGCAGGGTCTGGCAGAAAAGCTGGTGCGCCACGGCCTGGCCTGGGCCCGCGAGCAAAACTTAACTATTTATGCCAGCTGCTGGTACGTAAAAAAGTTTTTAAACTAGCCGTATTTTGGTGCAGTAAGGTAGTAACACGCAGCAAAGTGTAACAACGCATCACAGTGAACGCTGTCGTGATGGCTTTTATTAACGTTGAAAAGGAAAATTTATGTTAACTCGCCTCACCTCTATACTATCTGCATTAACAGTACTGTTAACCAGTATATTGCTGGTCGCCTGCAATAATACCGCCACGCCAGCTGCTTCATCAGAACAAAGCAGCGCAAGTGCCAGCACCCCTGTTAATGTGCCGCAATACAGTGCAGAGCAATTTTTTGCTACAAAAACCTATTTTGGTAACGATATTAACCATGATGCCAGCGCGATGCTGGTTGCCTCTGATGAGAGCGGGGTGTTTAACCTGTACCGGGTCAGTATGGACGGTAGCAACTGGCAGCCACTGACCCAGTCGACCACAGATCCGGCCTTTCCGGTCAGCTGGTTCCCCAATGATGACCGGCTGCTGTATACCGCTGATCAGGGCGGCAATGAACTTAACCATGTGTACCTGCGTGAAGTCGACGGTACAGTGCGCGACCTGACCCCCGGTGATAAGCTAAAGGCATACTTTGCCGGCTGGCATAACGATGGCAGCTTTTATATTGCCAGCAACGAGCGCGACCCACGCTTTTTCGACCTGTACCATTACCACAGTGAGGACTATAGCCGCCAGCTGGTTTTCAGCAACAACGATGGTTATGGGATCAGCGCGGTCAGTAAAGATGGCCGCTATCTGGCACTGAGCAAAGAGCGCAATAACGCCGACAATAATTTATTCCTGGTTGATCTGGCCAGTGACAAGCCCAGCCCGCTGTTAATTACGGAGCATCAGGGCAATATTTCGCATCAGATTTACGGGTTTACCCCCGACAGTCAATCGCTGCTATTCGGCGCCAATGCTGACAGTGAATTTGTTGCGGCCTACAGCTATAACCTGCAAAGCGGGACCACCTCGCCCTATAGTAAAGCCGACTGGGATATCAGCTTTATTTATTTCAGTGAAGACAAAAAATACCGGGTGCAAGGGGTGAATGCAGATGCATCAACAGTTATCAGTATTACCGACTTACAAAGTGGTAGAGCGTTGCAGTTACCTGAGTTACCCGCAGGGGACTTACGCAATGTCAGCTTCTCTGACGACAGTAAATACCTGAGCTTTTATTTAAATGCCGATAACAGTCCATCCAATTTATATGTCTGGCAGCTGGGCAGCCCACAGGCGCAGCGCCTTACCCAAGCGCTGGATAGCAGCATTGACGAGCAACATCTGGTGCAAAGTGAAGTCGTCCGGTTTAACAGCTTCGATGATGTGACCATTCCGGCGCTGCTGTACAAGCCACATCAGGCTAACCCCAATGCCAAAGTGCCGGCATTAATCTGGATCCACGGTGGCCCGGGTGGTCAGTCACGTACCGGCTACAGCCCGATGATCCAGCACCTGGTCAATCACGGTTATGCTGTGTTGTCGGTAAATAACCGCGGCTCATCGGGTTATGGCAAAACCTTTTATCATCTGGATGACCTGCGCCATGGCGAAGATGATTTGCAGGACATTGTTTACGGCAAAAAGTATCTGCAAACCCTCGACTGGGTGGCAAGCGAGCGGATTGGCGTGATTGGTGGCAGCTACGGCGGCTATCTGACCATGGCTGCGATGGCTTTTACTGATGAGTTTGAGGTAGGTATTAATATTTTCGGGGTGACCAACTGGGTTCGTACCCTGGAAAGTATTCCACCATGGTGGGAGGCATTTCGTGAAGCGCTTTATGCTGAGCTGGGCGATCCGGCAGTGGATGGCGAACGGCTGCGCCGGATATCTCCGGTATTTCATGGCGATAAGGTGAAAAAGCCGGTGCTGGTGGTGCAAGGGGCAAACGACCCGCGGGTATTGCAGGTAGAAAGTGATGAAATGGTCGACGCTATTCGTGCTAACGGGGTGCCGGTAGAGTATGTGTTATTTGATGATGAAGGCCATGGCTTTTTGAAAAAGTCGAACCGGATAAGCGCGCAGCAAGCGTATCTGAAGTTTTTAAAACAGTACTTATAAACCAGTTACTGTTGTTAACGTAAAAATGAAAACTGATTACCGCCACGGCGCTGTGCATAACGCATCGCTGCGGCGGCTCGTTCAGCCAGTAATCCTGCTTCATTACCGTCTTCCGGAAAACGGCTGATGCCAATGCTTACTTCTATACCCAGCTGCTCTGGACAAATGCCATTGAGTAATGCCAGCTTCTGCATCAGTTTTTCGGCTACCAAGACCACATCATAAATACGGGTTACATCGGTAATCAGCAGTAAAAACTGGCCCTCGCCCTGCTGACTGATACTGTCACACTCGCGAATAACGCCGGTCATTCTGGCCAGGGCTAACTCGACAATCTGCCGGGCAGTCGCCGCACCATACTGGGCCAGAATTTGCTGATAATGATCAAGCTCTACCAGCAGTAAAGCGAAACGTTTCTCATGGCGCTGGCCCTGCTTAATCATAAAGTGCAGCTGACGCTGCATTTGTGATTTATCCGTGGTGTCGCTGTCTCTGGCCTGCTGCTGTTGCTGTTGCAGAGCAAGCAGTTCGACCAGTGTACGCTCAGTCAGCTGCTCAGCTCGCCGTAACGCTTGTTCCAGCTCGTTGTAGCTGCGTCTTGGAGAAAGCAGAATATTGCTGCCCGCCGGCACCGCACTGCCAATATGGCTGATGCTATTCGGTTTGCTGCCCATAGTCCTCTCCACTTTCCTCTGCACTTTGCTCGCTACTCTATCGGGCTTACAACCTGCGACCGCGGAGTAGTCTGACGGCGATGACCACCAGCGCAACCACCAGTAAAATATGAATAAAGCCACCCATGGTGTACGACGACACCAGACCCAGTGCCCATAAAATAAGTAGCAATACAATAATGGTTTCTAACATAACGTGTTCCCTGTTAACTGTCCAAAGAGCCTGACTATACCGGGTTACTGTACTGCTGTATGTGCGCTGCCACACATAGCTATTTATCTTTTGCCACGGTGCGCTAACGCACAGAGCAACAACAAACCGTGCTGTACACTGCATGCTCAAATAACCGAGGACTAGCTTATGAAAACCCATCATGCCTTGTGCGCCCTGATATTAACCCTGCCATTGCTGGCATTAACCGGCTGCGACGCCGGTTCAGCAACAGCCGGTCAGAATGACCGGTTGCAGGATGGCAGCCTGCAAACCACTATTAACGACGCTATTCAACGTGATGCCGCTTTTGAGCATAGTGATATCAATGTGCTGGTTTCCAACCAGGGCCAAGTAACGTTGAGCGGCACTGTTGCCTCAGTTCAGGATAAAAAACGTGCCAGCGAAATAGTGAAGCAAGTTGCGGGCATTAAGATTGTTAACAATGAGCTTGAAGTGGCTACTTCAGGCAGCGCCAATTAGGTTATAACTAACAGGAGTTTTAATTATGAAAGCACAAACTTTTTTCACTATGCTGGTTGTAAGCGTTTGCTGCATTGCACTACTTGGCTGCGGTGCCACCGCCACCCGTGAAGGTACCGGTGAGTATATTGATGACACGGTAATCACGACTAAAGTTAAAGCGGCTATTTTCAATACGGAATCACTGAAAGTGACTGAAATTAATGTCGAAACCTTTAAAGGCGAGGTGCAGTTAAGTGGCTTTGTCAGTTCCGCAGAAGATATTAGCACTGCCATTCGGGTAGCACGTGGAGTAACAGGCGTTACCTCCGTTAAAAATGCTATGCAAATTAAATAATATTACTTTTAGCTATATGTACGTTGCCGCACAGAGTTAACAATTTGCTCAACTATACTGATAACCTGTCAACACAACGATAAGGATCGTCTTATGCCACAATTGGCATTGCAACAGCATGCTGCTGAGCTGCAACCTCGCCCCGAGCATAACCATCTGCTCAATGCCTTATCTGAGGAAGTACAGCAGCGGTTATTTCCGCACCTGGAATTGGTGGAGATGCCGCTGGGTAAAGTGCTGTACGAGTCCGGTGATGTACTGCGTTATGTGTATTTTCCAACTAATTGCATTGTCTCGCTGCTGTACGTGATGGAAAATGGTTCTTCAGCCGAAATTTCGGTGGTCGGTTTTGAAGGGTTAGTCGGCGTAGCGCTGTTTATGGGTGGCGAAAGCACGACCAGCAGGGGCATAGTACAAAGTGCCGGCTCCGCTTACCGTTTGCTGGGCCAGCGAATGAAAGATGAGTTTAACCGCCACGGCGAGCTGTTGCATTTAATGCTGCGTTACTCACAAGCTTTGATTACGCAAATGGCACAGACTGCCGTATGCAACCGGCATCATAGTATTGATCAGCAGCTCTGCCGCTGGTTGTTGCTGTCGCTGGACCGCTTAAAAGACAATCATCTGGTGATGACCCAGGAGCTGATCGCCAATATGCTCGGGGTACGACGGGAAGGTGTCACTGAAGCTGCCGGCCGCTTACATAAAAAAGGCGTAATTGATTACAGTCGCGGCCATATCCTCGTGACCGACCGACCGAAACTGGAACAGCTCAGCTGTGAATGCTATCGGGTCGTCAAGTCCGAAACCGACCGATTGTTGCCATTAAACAAGTTAGCGCATATCCGAAAATGACCTGAGCCCCCGCTAGTTTGCCTTGCCAGCTGCTAAAACCACCCCCTAAACATACTATGTACGGCATCGCACCGACAGTAACCTGACCGCACTATACGCTAAGCCATTCCGGCTTATGCCACTAGCTACAGGTTACTATGTCTGTCTCTGTATTATTACTTTTTCGTACTGCAGTTGATAAGCTTGCTGGTTTGTTATTCAAGCCATTTGCTACGCTGTGCCAACGCAGAGATCACTGGTTTTCTGCCGAATTATGGCAGCAAACCAGCCCCATCCGCGCCGAGTTATTTAGTGTTGAGCGGCTGGAGCTGCACGCCGCCAGCCTGGCTGTCGCCCAACCGATTATCAGGGAGAGTACGCCGCTACAACAGCTGCGGCTGCATTTGCGGCCAGCCCTGCAACAACGGCTTACCGCTAATGCCGATACCCTGCTGCGCGCTTACCGGCAGAGCGCTGCACAGTTGCAAGCCGGCCACAGTATAGTGCCAGCCGCAGAATGGCTGCTGGATAATTATCATATTGTTGAACAGCAAATTCGCGAAATTCGTGACGATTTACCGCCGGGCTACTACCGTCAGTTACCCAAACTGGCCAGCGGTCCCTTTGGTGGTTATCCGCGGGTGCTGGGGATCGGCTGGGCTTACGTCGCCCATACTGACAGCCATTTTGACCCGGCTATTCTGTGCCGCTTTTTAACTGCCTATCAGCAGGTACAGCCACTGAGCATTGGTGAACTGTGGGCGGTGGCCATAACCCTGCGTATCGTGTTACTTGAAAACCTGCGCCGCTTAACCGATCAAATCAGCCAGGGGCTGCGGCAGCGTTCAGCCGCCAATCAGCTGGTCGATGACATCTTAGCCGGTGCAGACTGGCAGCATGCCGTGCGTCAATACCGTACTCCGTTAAACGACAACTTTGCCGCACAGCTTGCCAAACGGCTGCGCGACCAGGACCCTGCCACCACGCCGGTATTGCAGTGGCTTAGCCAGCAACTGGCAACCCAACACGACAACATTGACAATGTGGTGCAAAGAGCCCAGCAACGGTTGGGCGCGTCCAATGTCAGCGTGCGTAATGTGATTACCAGCATGCGCCGGATTTCTGCCATCGACTGGACAGAACTGTTTGAAAGCGTCAGCCTGGTTGATCAGCAACTAGCCCAGGGCAGCCGTTTTAGCGAAATGGATTTTGCCAGCCGCAATCTGTATCGCACCGCTATCGAACAGCTGGCGCGCAGCGCTAAATGCGAAGAATTAATAGTAACCGCCAGGGTACTGCAAAGCGCACGTAATGACGCCGCCGCTTGCGACGATCCGGTACAGGCTGCGCGCGAAGCCGACTGCGGCTATTATTTAGTGGGTAACGGCCGGCCGGCATTCGAGCAACAGCTGGGCATTAAGCCTGGTGCCGGGCGCAGCTTGCGTCAATGGGCCAGCCGCAGCGGTATTAAAGGCTATATCAGCCTGTTTATGCTGCTTAGCAGCGCCTTATTGCTGCTTGCTGGCACGCTGTTGGGGGTCAATGGCCTGCAGTGGCTATGGCTGGCGGTACTTGCCGCCATAGCGATTACTGAACTGGCCAGCGCTCTGCTGCAACACATTCTCAGCCGCTTTAGCACTGCCCGACTGTTACCCGCCCTGGAGTTAGCCCAGGGTATCCCCGCCGAACTGCGCACGCTTATCGCGGTGCCGGTGCTGCTGAGCAATTCTGTTGAGTTGCGCGAGCATTTGCAGCGGCTGGAGGAGCATTATCTCGCTGCCGGCAAAGGCGATATCACTCTGGCCTTGTTATCTGATTTCAGCGATGCAGCACAGCAACAGCTGCCGACCGATCAGGCGCTGTTGCAACAGGCGATAGACGGCATCGCTATGCTGAATCAGCACTATGGTGAAGGTCAGGCCGGGCCGCGCTTTTTATTACTGCACCGGCAGCGTGAATATAACCCCGGCGAGCAAAGCTGGATGGGCAGCGAACGCAAACGCGGCAAATTAAGCGATTTAAATCAGGCGCTGCGCAACGTGGCTAATGCACCAAACCCGTTTTGTGGTAGCAGCCCGGCATTCCCGTTGTTATCCAATAGGGTGCCGGCGCAGGTGCGCTATGTCATTACCCTGGATGCCGATACCCGGTTGCCACGTAATGCTGCGGTGAAACTGGTCGGAAAAATGGCCCACCCGCTGAATCAGCCCCAATTTTGCCCGCAGCAGCAACGGATCATTGCCGGCTACGGCATTTTGCAGCCGCGGGTTACCCCGGCACTGGCCATGGCACAGCGGGGCTCGCGTTACTTGCGTCTAAGCTCAGGCCCGGCCGGCATCGACCCTTACGCCAGCGCGGTATCTGACTTATATCAGGATCTTTTTGCCGAGGGTTCCTTTACCGGTAAGGGCATCTACGATGTAGCTGCTTTCAGCGCCGCGCTGCACGGCAGGGTGCCCGCCAACACCATGCTAAGTCATGACCTGTTTGAAGGCATCTTTGCCCGTGCCGGGTTGGCGTCAGATATTGAAGTGGTGGAGGACTTCCCCAGCCGCTACGACGTGGCGGTGAAAAGGCAACATCGCTGGACCCGTGGCGACTGGCAATTACTGCCCTGGTTATACCGGGCCATGTTTCAGCGCCCCTCTGCCACAGTCCGCATTTCCCTGCTGGGCCGCTGGAAAATGCTGGATAACCTGCGCCGTTCGGTACTGGCCCCCGCCAGTTTTTTCGCATTGACACTAAGCCTGTTGCTACCCTGGCCAATGGCACTGAACGCTACCCTATTATTGCTGACAGTGTTGCTGCTACCGCCACTATTACTGCGACAGTTCAGCTTATTACCCCAACACAGCATTTTGAAAAATGGCGGGGCTATTGCGCTACGCAGCTTATATGGCAACTTGCTGGCTGATCTGGGCCAAACGGTGAGCCAGAGCTTACTGCAGCTGGTATTGCTGGCCGATCAGGCCTGGCGGATGAGCCATGCCATTGGCCTTACCCTGTGGCGCTTACTGGTCAGCCGTCAACACCTGCTGCAGTGGGTCACCACCGCCCAAACCAGTGCACGGCGACCCCTAAGCCTGGCGGGCTATTACCAACAAATGGCGCCGGGCGTGGGGCTGGCCTGGTTAACTGGCGCGCTGGTGCTATGGTTGGCACCACACAACCTGCTGTTACTGTTGCCATTTTTGGCATTATGGCAACTGGCCCCGGCGCTGATGTACTGGCTAAGCTTACCGGCCGGACAGCGCCAGACCAGACTGCTGTCTGTCACCGAACAGAGCAGTTTGCGCTTAATTGGCCGGCGTACCTGGCGCTTCTTTGAACGTTTTGTCAGCGCCGGTGACAATTGGCTACCGCCGGATAATTTCCAGCAGTTGCCCGAGCCGGTGATTGCCCACCGCACATCGCCTACCAATATTGGTGTGTACTTACTGTCGGTGGTCACCGCCCGGGATTTTGGCTGGCTGGGTACGCACGCCAGTGCTGATAAGCTGGAGCAAACCTTTGCTACCTTAGAGCGGCTCAGCCGCTATCAGGGCCACTTTTATAACTGGTACGATACCCAGAGTTTATTACCGTTAGCGCCAGCTTATGTATCATCGGTGGACAGCGGTAATCTGGCCGGGCACCTGCTGGCACTGGCTAACAGCCTGGAAGACTGGCAGCAACAGCTGCTGGCACCGCTGACACGGCAGGGGCTGAGCGATACGCTGGCACTGGCTCAGCTTAGCCTGCAACACTGCAATACCGGCCTGTTGCAGAACCGCCAGCTGCACACCAGCCTGGACACTCTGGCACAGTTGTTCAACGCAACTTCCCGTCCGCTACCGCCCTATCATGAGTTAATTCAGCTGGCGTCGGATGCCATGAATTTTTACCAAAACACTTTTTACCAAAACACTTGCCAGCTGCAGGCTCCCGCCACCGCAGAACAACAGCATAGCGACAACCTGCAGTTCTACCTCCAGGCGCTGCTGCAAACCCTTCAGCAGCACCAGCAAGACAACCTGGCCAGCAGCGCGGCCCAACAGAGCTTGCAACAACGCTTAGCCACTCTGGCCACAGACGCTAGAGTGGCGGCGCTAAGCATGAACTTTACCTTTTTACTGAATACCGAACGTAATTTGCTGTCGATTGGCTATGCGGTGGCCGACAATCAGCTGGACAGCAGCTGTTACGATTTACTGGCGTCAGAAGCCCGCCTCGCCAGCCTGTTTGCCATTGCCAAAGGCGATATCGACAGCAAACACTGGTTCCGGCTGGGCCGCAGCGCCACGCCGCTGGGTAATGGTGCCGCGCTGTTATCCTGGTCGGGGTCAATGTTTGAGTACCTGATGCCCTCGCTGGTGATGCGCGCCGCTGTGGGCAGCTTGCTGGAGCAAAGCAACCGGCTGATTGTGGCGCGGCAAATCAGCTACGGCCTGCAGCACGACATGCCATGGGGTATTTCGGAATCGGCCTATAATGCCCGCGACCAGCATTTAACTTATCAGTATTCCAATTTTGGTGTACCGGGGCTGGGTTTAAAACGCGGCCTGGCGCAAAACCGGGTTATTGCCCCTTACGCCACAGCACTGGCCAGCATGGTCGATGCGCCAGCGGCTTGCAGTAACTTTGCCCGGCTGGAGCAACTGGGGGCGCTTGGCAATTATGGCTTTTTTGAGGCTCTGGATTACACCCCGGCCCGGCAGCCAGACCCCGATCAACCGGTGCTGGTGCAAAGCTTTATGGCACACCATCAGGGGATGACCCTGATCGCCATGCTTAATACACTGCAACAAGGTCTGATGCGTAGCCGCTTTCATCGCGAACCCATCATCAGTGCCTGCGAACTGCTGCTGCAGGAACGGGTACCCCGCGATATCCTGAATGTCCACCCCAAAGCAGAAACCGTCAGCATTGCCGCAGGCGGCAGCGAATCGCTGGTCGAACTGAGCCCAGATCCACGGGCAGGCGGGGCGCCCTATACCCACCTGCTGAGCAATGGTAATTACAGTGTCATGTTAAGTGCAGCAGGCAGTGGCTACAGCCGCTGGCGGGGTGTGGCTATTACCCGCTGGCGCGCCGACAGCAGCCTGGACAATAGTGGCAGTTATATTTTGTTGCGTGAGCGAAGCAGCCCGCAGTTCTGGGCGGTCAGCCTGCAACCTGATGTGCTACACCAGCCAGCGCTTGCTACCGGCCATGAAGTTACCTTTAGCGAAGAAGCGGCAGAATTCAGTGCGCAGCAGCAGCAGATCAGCGCCCGTCTGACGGTGGTGGTGTCTTCCGAGCACAATGGTGAAGTTCGCTGCGTCACTTTATGCAACCATAGCCAACGCGAACAGCAACTTGAACTGACTTCTTATGCCGAACTGGTATTAGGCAATGCTGCCAGCGATACCGCCCACCCGGCCTTTTCCAAGTTGTTTGTGCAAACAGAATTTGTCAGCGAATACGGTGCTATTATCGCTACCCGCCGGCTACGCACCCCAGCGGAAACCCCGTTATGGCTGGCGCATTTTGTCGTGGTAGAAGGCCACAGCAGCGCCGCTCTGCAATACGAAACGGACCGGGCCACGTTCTTCGGTGCCGGCAGCAGCCTGCAGCAGGCCCGGGCAATGCAACAACACCAGGTACTGAGTAACAGCAGCGGCACGGTGCTGGACCCGATTTTGTGTTTACGGCCAACGGTAACCCTGGCAGCCGGTAAACAGTTAAAAGTAGCGTTCTGGACGCTGCTGGCCAGCTCGCGCGAAGAGTTAGTGCAGCTGATTGAGCAGCACAACGAATACAGCGCCTTTGAACGTGCCGCCACCCTGGCCTGGACCCTGGCGCAGGTGCAATTGCGCTATCTGGCCATAACAGTAGCCGAAGCCTCGCTATTTCAGCGCCTGACCGGCCCATTGTTATACAACGATATCCGCTTTCGCGCCCCAGCCGCTGCCATCAGCCGCGGCGCCGGTGCCCAATCCGGGGTATGGCAGCACGGTATCTCCGGTGATTTACCGATAGTACTGCTGCATATTGACGACATCGACGATATCGATAGCGTGCGCCAGTTACTGCGTGCGCATGAGTACTGGCACCTGAAACAGCTACCGGTCGATCTGGTGATTATTAATGAGCGCGCCAGCTCTTACGTCCAGGATTTACAGCAGGCAATTGAAGCACTGGTCCGCAGCAGTCAAAGCCGGCCTGCCGCTGCATTGTCAGGCAGCGGCCCGCAACCCGCTAAGGCACTGCAGCTGGCCAAGGGTAATGTCTATACCTTGCGTGCTGATCTGATGAGCGTAGCCAGCCGCAGCTTGCTGGCCGCTATTGCCCGGGTGGTGTTGTATGCCCGGCGGGGCACGTTACAGCGCCAGTTACTGCGTCTGGCACCTGAGCCGGTACCTGAGTTGCAACCAGCACAGCAGCAAACAGCCGTAATAAATAAACCGCCGCAAGCAGCAGACCCCGCTGTGGCATCAACTGCGGATTATGTTAGCAGCGAGCTGGAGTATTTTAACAGCCTGGGTGGCTTTGCCAGTGATGGCCGGGAATACGTGATTTTACTGGACAACTATCAACGCACGCCAATGCCGTGGCTGAATGTAATTGCCAATGCCCGGTTTGGTTTTCAGGTATCGGCCAGCGGCAGCGGTTATAGCTGGGCCCAAAGCAGCCGCGAAAACCAGCTGACCCCCTGGTCCAACGATCCGGTTACCGATCCCTGCGCGGACGCTATTTATGTACAGGACCAAGCAAGCGGCCAGCTGCTTACCGCCACCTGCGCCCCCATTAACGATGGCGGCCATTACAGTGCCTGCCACGGCTTTGGTTATAGCCGGTTTCAGCATCACACTAATGGCATCCGGTTAAGTTTATTGCAGTATGTCCCGCTGGACGATCCGCTTAAAATTTCCCGCCTGACCTTGCACAACACCTCTGCTACAACCAAACAGCTGCGGGTTACAGCCTATGCCGAATGGGTACTGGGCCGGGATCGCGCCGCCTGCGCCCCTTATTTAATCAGTGAATTTGCCAGTAAGCAGGCGGTATTACTGGTGCAAAACCCCTGGCAAACCGCTTTTGTTGGCAAGGTAGCATTTGCGGCCCTCGGCAGTAACACGGCGTTATCCGGCTGGACCGCCGACCGAACAGAATTTATTGGTCGTAATCGCAGCACCCAAAGCCCGCAGGCTTTGCTGCGCCAGCAGCAACTCAGTGGGGCCGATGGCGCGGCGCTGGATCCGTGCGCTGCCTTACAGCACAGCCTGACACTGGCGCCGGGTGAGCAAATAGAGCTGGTGTTTTTTCTGGGTCAGACTGCAGACAAAGCCAGTGCCCTGGCCCTGGTGCAGCGATACCGTCAGACAGACTTAAGCGCGGTACTGCAGCAGGTGCAGCAGCACTGGCAACAGCTGTTACAGACTGTGCAGGTAAAAACGCCCGACCGCGCTATGGATATTATGCTGAACGGCTGGCTGCTGTATCAGACCATTGCCTGTCGCATCTACGCCCGGGCAGCATTTTATCAGGCCAGTGGCGCTTATGGCTTTCGGGATCAGTTGCAGGACACGATGGCGTTAAGCTTTACCGCGCCAGAACTAACCCGGGCGCACTTATTGCGCGCAGCCGGGCGCCAGTTTGTCGAAGGTGATGTCCAGCATTGGTGGCTGCCCCACAGTGGCCAGGGCGTGCGTGGCCGTATTTCGGACGACAGGGTCTGGCTGGGCTATGCTTGCGCCCGTTATATTGATACCTCTGGCGATAACGCAATACTGGACGAAAACATCAGTTTTTTGCAAGGCCCTCAGCTGGAACCCGGCCAGCATGACGCGTTTTTTCAGCCCATGCCAACCGATACCGCCGCCCCCTTGTACGAGCACTGTGCCCGGGGGCTGGATCAGGCCATCAGCCTGAGCAGCGAACGGGGTTTGCCGCTGATTGGCAGCGGCGACTGGAACGACGGTATGGATCAGGTTGGTAGTGAAGGCCTGGGCGAAAGTATCTGGCTGGGCTGGTTACTGCTCAGCACCCTGCGCCAGTTTATCCCCCTGGCGCTGGCCAGGCAGGACCCCAGGGCAGCAACGTGGCAACAGCACAGCGACAATCTGCTTGGCGCGATGGAGCAGCATGGCTGGGATGACAATTGGTATAAACGTGCGACCTATGACGATGGCAGCTGGCTGGGCAGCCAGCATAGTGACGAGTGTCAGCTGGATTCGCTTAGCCAGTCCTGGGCAGTGCTGTCGGGGATGGCGGACCCCGAGCGCGCGGCCATGGCTATGGCAGCAGTCGATCAGCATTTAGTGCAATCCCAACAACAGTTGCTGTTACTGTTTACCCCCCCGTTTGACCACAGCAGCCACAACCCGGGTTATATCAAAGGTTATCCACCTGGGCTGCGGGAGAACGGCGGCCAGTACAGCCATGCCGCCATGTGGGTAGTGATGGCCTTCGCCAAACTGGGCCAGGCAGACAAGGCGCACCAGCTGTTTGGCATGTTAAATCCGCTAAACCATGCCTTAACTACGACCGAGGTAAGCCGTTACCAACTGGAGCCTTACGTGGTGGCGGCTGATATTTATTCGGTGGCGCCGCATGTTGGCCGCGGTGGCTGGAGCTGGTATACCGGCGCCGCTGGTTGGATGTACCGCGCCGGCGTAGAAAGCCTGCTTGGCATAACCCGCCATGGCAGCCAGATCCGGGTCGCGCCCTGCCTGCCTGGCCATTGGCCGGGCTTTAGCGCAACGGTGCGCATTGGCAGTAGCCATTATCAGTTAGTTATTACGCAGCAGGCTAAGCCCGTTGCAGAACAGGTGGCGCTTACCCTGGATGGGGTGGCAATCACCAGCGACTCCGCCATCTTTGTCAGTCAGCACTGCATCAGCCTGCCGCTGGATAACCAATCACACCAGCTAAGCTGGAACCTGATTGCCATAGCTAATCGCTAAGTGTCGGCTAGCGCACAGACGCTGGCCCGCAGCGCCCTTATGATTATGGCTCAAGGCTGCAAAGCACCTGCCTTGCGCCAATATCGCAATGTCAGTGCCGGGAGCGTTTAACTATGTCTGATGCCACAGTGCCACTTATCACCAATCAGTTATTACAATTGTTAAGCTACCCGGAACGTCAGGCGTTACTGCAGCGCTGTGAGATGGTGCAACTGCAGTTTGCCGACATTCTGTGCGAGTCTAAAAAAAATTATCGCTATTTATACTTTCCCCTTAGTGGTTTTATTTCACTGGTAAGCAGACTGGATAACCATAAACCTCTGGAATTAAGCATTATTGGTAATGAAGGCATGCTCGGCGCCACCCTAACGCTGGGAGTCCACAGTGCACCTATGCAAGCGCTGGTGCAGGGCAAAGGCACGGCCTGGCGGATCACCCCGGCCAATCTGCTGCAGTATTTACAGCAATGCCCCCACCTAAGCCATATTTTGCAGCAATATTTGTTTGTGCAACTGCGGCAATTGGCCCAGAATGCCGCCTGTGCTCACTTTCATGAGTTAAGTCCGCGGCTGGCCCGCTGGCTGCTAATGAGCCATGACCGGGCGCATAGCAGCCGTTTTTACCTGACCCATCAGTTTCTGGCCGATATGGTCGGCGCCCGGCGCAGTGGTGTTACTGTGGCTGCCGGTGTGATGCAACAGCAACAGATGATCAGTTACAGCAGAGGTATCATGTCCATTTTGGACCGAAAAGCATTACAGACCATGTCATGCAGCTGTTATAAAGCAGCAAAGGACGATTATCGAAGTGTGCTGGGTGAACCGCTTCCCGAAAGTACTGAGATAAGGGCGCTGCGACAGGCGTCGGTGCAAGGCGCACCTTAAGCAAATGTTTTTTATGCCAAAAAGTAACGTGGTGGCGCGCCTGAGGCTCAAAAAAAAACCCGCCGAAGCGGGTGTGTTACCTTGTTACTCAGTGTCTTGCTGGCTGCTGTTGCGAGTAAGCCACCAGCTTAACAACAAGCCACCTGCGACAGCGATACCAACCGCCAGCAAAGGCCGGTTTCTTATCTTGGTGCGAGAGCTTCTGACCAGCTGCTGTTGCAAATGATGCAGCTGCTCGCCTTTATGGGAGATGGCCCCCGCTGCAAGATGGGCACCTTCTGCCACTCTGTTCGCGGTATACTGCGCTCTGCCAGTCATTTTCTTAAAAACTGGCACCGCCGCATCGGTGGCATCGTCGATGGCACGGTGTAATCTGCCAGAAGCCGTTTTGACACCCCGGCGCAGGGCATTCTGATTAAGGTGTGGTTTGGTAAAGTGTTCCATAATACCTCCGTTAATAACTGGTTAAAAAGTGACCTGAACAACGGTACCGGAATACTGAGTATAGTATAGTGGTGTTGATACGCCCGATCGGCTACTGCCCCAGGTCATCTGAAACAGGGTTTATTGCACTGGGTTGGAAATGACGACTTCTACCCGGCGGTTTTGCGCTCGACCGTCAGCGGTGTTATTGCTGGCCAGCGGCATATCCAGCCCTTTACCTGAAGCATCCAGCCTGCTGCCGGCAATCCCCTCCGCGACCAGAAACGCTTTCACAGCTTGCGCCCGGCGCTGCGACAATAAAATGTTAGACGATGCAGAACCAACATTGTCGGTATGCCCTTCAATCAACGCGGTGCGCTCCGGATGATCATTTAAGAATTTAGCAAGCTTTGCTAAATGACCACTACTGGCACCTTTCAGGTTGGCCTGAGCAGTATCAAACAACACGTCACCAAGGGTGACAACCAACCCACGATCAGTCGGCCTGGCGTTCAGTTCAGCAATCTGCGCCCGCAACTCAGCGGTAGTTGCTGCTGAAGCGTCGGCCTGCCCACGGGCAACACGGGCCTCATCGCGGGCGCGGGCTGCTGCTGTTAATGCCTGATCTTCACGACCGGCGGCCAGTAAACTCTGCTCTCTGGCCTGCTCTGCCTCGCTGCGGGCGCCAATAGCATCTTCACGGGCCGCACTGGCATCCGCGCGGGCACTGGCAGCTTCCCGGGTGCGGGCGTTTAAGCGCACATCATCACGTTGCTGGCTTAACTCAGCCCGTTGTAACTCCAGCTGGCGGGTTTGCGCCAGGCTCCGGGCAATGACAACTTTGCGCTCAGCCACTATCAGGCGATGAGCAGTAAGTTCGCTATCGTTATCGGGTTGCTCTGCCAGCCTGACCGCCTGCTCAGCATCTTTAATTGCTAACGGTGCCAGCACCGCCAGTTGCTGATCGGCTTGTAACCGGGTAAGTTGCTGGCGAACCTCAGCTGCACCTTCCGGGCTTTGCGGGGCTGAGGCACAACCAACCGCAAACACTGCCGCCAGGGTTATGCTGAGCAAATTTTTAGTAAAAGGTTTTAAACCGTTCATGGTTTTACTCCTGACAGGTTACGCTGCGCTTCCTGCTGCAAGGCATCTATGCTTTGCTGCATATCCTTATTTACTGCTTGGGCTTTCAGCAGCTCGGCTTGAGTCATTGCCAGCTCGGCACTTAGCCGGGCCCGCGCAGCCAGTCGCGCAGCCTGTGGCATATTTTCGGCAAGTACCGCACTGCGTGCTGCAGCAAGTTCGTTGCGGGCAGTGTTCAGTTCAGTAGTGGTGTAGCGGGTAACCTGCGCCTGCTCGGCACTGGTAATGGCCCGCTCGGCAGCGTCTAATTCCGCTGATGGCGGCGGTGGTGCACCAGCACAGGCAGCAAGCAATAACGCCACACTGGCGCAGCATCGCTTGCTTTGGTAGCCGGTATACCGGCAGTAATCGCGGTTGGGTAGTGGTAGCGGTATTCATCTGAAACTCCTGCTGGTTGGGCTGCAACCATAGTGCGGCCTGCGCCACTATGGCGCGATATCGCAAGCTTATCTGTGCGCTGGCGCGCTTAGCGTCCGGTTTAGTAAAACCAGAATTTACCCAGCCCTAGCGTGCAGTTGCGTTACCCTGGTGTTTCGACAAATACATGGCGGCATCGGCGTGGGCGATCAGGGCCTGCGCGTGTTCAGCATCGGCAGGGTACCTGGCAATGCCAACACTGGCAGATAGTGTTACCTCGCCATGGCTGAGCTGGTAAGGCTGGGCAAGCAGCTGCACAATTTTCGCCGCAAACAGTTCAGCGTCCTGCGGCTGTTTAATATTGTTCAGCAGTAACAGAAATTCATCGCCACCATGGCGACTGAGCGCATCACTGTCGCGTATTGCCTGTTGCAAGCGGCAGCTAACCTGCTGCAATATCGCATCACCGGCAGCATGGCCATAGTGATCATTAATGGGTTTAAATTTATCCAGATCGATAAATAGCAAGGCAAACGTATGTTGCTCACGTTTCGCCAGACTGATTGCCTGCTCAATCCGGTCCAGCATAATATTGCGGTTCAGGGTTTGGGTTAGCGTATCGCACTGACTTTCATGGGTTACTTGCTGTAGCTGAGCCACTGTGCTGTTGTTAATTGCAGTGGCATGCAGTAGGGCGACCGACAACACCTGATTATCGCGCAGGATCTGTTGCTGCCGCTGATACCAGATATTATGCTGCAATATAAACTCACAACGCAGCCGCACCAGCTCGGCGCTTTGCGCATCAAAATGCAGTTTAAGTACGGAACTTCGCAATATTTCCGGGTTGGGATGCCGGGGCTCATTCATAAGATCCTCCTTCAGGTAACCCGCAGCAGCGAGCCATTAACTTATATTTGCTTGTTTGCAAGGCTAAACGCAGATAATAAGTTAACTATAAACACGATTTGTTACCCGGTCTGTGCGTTAACGCGCATAAGGTGGATAAGATGCAACATTTCCGGTTTCATCTTATAGTTAGCCCCTGACCTTAACGGATAACTGTAATGTCTGACCCAAAACCGCTGCCAGCTGAAGATAAATTACCCCGCCACCTCGGCCTATTTGGCCTGTGGCTGCTGGTGGTAAATGGTTTAATTGGCGCCGGCATTTTTGGCTTGCCCGGTGGCGCTGCCAAATTAGCCGGCGAATACAGCCCGCTGATATATTTGTTCTGTGCGCTGCTGATTTTACCTATTCTGTTGTGCATGGCCGAGCTGGCCAGTTACTTTCGTGGCAGTGGTGGCCCGATACGCTATAGTACCGCCGCCTTTGGCCCCTTTGTTGGCTTTCAGGCCGGCTGGTTGTACTACATTGCCCGTTTAGTGTCTTTTGCCGCTAATACGGTGTTGCTGGTCGACAGCGTTGGTTATTTCTGGCCAGCCGCCAGCACCGGGCTTAACCGCGCCATCTTGCTAAGCCTGATTGTCGCCAGTCTGACGTTTGTCAATGTTATCGGCTCAGTACGTGCTATGCGCTCACTGGCGTTACTTACCTTTGTTAAATTTGCGGTATTGCTGTTACTGGTGGTAGCCGGTTCAGCGTATTTAGGCGATCAGTTACTGCCCACCTTTAACCCGGCGACTGTATTTAACAGTCCTTATGATATTGGCGCGGCCACCTTGTTACTGATTTATGCCTTTGTTGGCTTTGAATCGGTGGTGGTGCCGGCGGGTGAGGCAAAAAACCCGGCACGGGATATGCCAAGGGCTCTGCTCCTCGGCTTGTTACTGGTCACCCTGTTGTACGTCGGTATTCAGCTGGTCAGTGTCGCGGCGGTGCCAGACATTGCCAACTCCAGCAGCCCGCTACTGGATGTGGCCGCCAGTTTATATGGCCAGGCCGGTGCGGTTGTACTGATGCTGGGAGTGGTTGCATCGGTGGCTGCCAACCTGCTCGGGGCAATTTTCTCCACCCCACGGGCCAGCTTCGCTCTGGCTGAAGATGGCAGCCTGCCGCGCTGGTTCGGTGCAGTGCAACCGCGCTTTTTAACTCCGGCAAATTCCATAGTCTTTTTTGGGGTACTGGCGCTACTGCTAACCTTGTATGGCTCTTTTTTGTGGTTGGCAGCGGCTACTGTGGTATCCCGCTTGCTCTTATACGGCCTGACTTGTGCAGCGGTGCCGGTGCTACGGCCAAAGCTGGCTAACAGCAGCAGCTTTATATTGCCCTTGGGTTACACCATTCCGCTACTGGGTATTGCAGCCTGTGTCTGGCTGGCACTGCAGGTTAGTTTATCCTCTGTCCTGGCTACCGCGAGCTTTGTGCTGCTGGGGACGGCATTATATTTTCTGGCCCGCTGGCAGGCAGGTTCCAAACAATAACGGCGCCAGAAAATAATCTACAAACTATTAACCTTAAGATATAGTAACCGCCTCTACCACCAGCAAAAGGAGTGCGGGGTCGCAAACCAGTCAGTTGTTAATTCAGCTTATGCTGTATGTGTTTTTGCCGTTGTGGGGTATTGCCGGTTTTATCGACTGGTGCTGCCATCGCGCTACCCGCATTGAGTACACTTCAGGCCTTAGAGAATCACTTATTCACTCGTTAATGGGCATTCAGATGGCGGTACCGATTCTGCTATGCCTGTTATTTAAAGTGAATGTACTGATTATGTTAATTTGTATTGTTGCCTGGCTGGCGCATGAGGCCGTCGCTCACTATGACGTGCACTATGCGGCACCCAAACGCCACATCAGCGTCTGGGAAATGCATGCCCATAACTACCTGGCTACCCTGCCAATGTATATGTTGCTGCTTATTATCGTCATTAACTACCCGGTGTTTATCAAACTTATCAGTTTTAACTGGCAGGGCGAATTTTACCTGCAGCGCATGCCTTACGCCCACGGCGGCGATAGTTATTTACCGTATTACCTGGGTTTTATGGCCGTAGTCTGTGTGCTGCCCTATCTGGAAGAAAACCTGCGCTGTTTATTCACCGCCTTAAAACACCCGCAGGTAAAAATATGAATGTGTTTATTACCAGCAGCGGCCATTTTTTGCCAGGGCCGCCAGTTGATAACGACCAGATGGAACCGCTGTTAGGGTTAGTGCGTGGCAAACCCAGCCGCTTAAAACGGCGCATTTTGCAATCGAATGGCATTAAAACCCGCCACTACGCCATTGATGCGAACCACAACACCACCATTTCGAATGCTGGCATGGCAGCCAAAGCTGCCGAGCATTGCTTAAGCCAGAGCTTCCTCGGTAAGCGGCAAATTAGCATGCTTAGCGCCGCCACCAGCCAGGGCGATATTGTGCTGCCCGGCTTTGGCTCGATGGTGCAGGCTGAATTAGGTTTAAGTGATATTGAGCTGCACAGCAGCCACGGTATCTGCTCCAGCAGCATGATGGCGCTTAAAGCGGCTTTTACCAACTTGTTAGCCGGTGAGCAACCTAATGCGTTAGTGGTTGCCAGCGAGCTGACCTCACGGCTGTTTAAAGCCAGCCGCTATGAGGCGGCCGGTAGCGAGCTGGATTTTAATGCCGAATTTTTACGCTGGATGCTATCGGACGGCGCTGGCGCGCTGCTGCTGGAAACCCAGCCGCGCGGCAACTGTTTCCGGATTGACTGGATCCGCAGCTTTTCCCATGCCGACGCCTACCCGGTGTGCATGAGTGTCGGCTACCCCAGTGATAATCCGCAGCACCGAAGCTGGCAGGATTATGCCACTTATGCCCAAGCAGAAGCCGCCGGTGCGCTGCTAATTCGCCAGGATGTGCGGCTGCTGGAAAATATCGTTAAGCTCGGCGTCGATGGCTATTTGCGTTTAATCAGCGAAGGCCGGGTGCAACCTGGCAAGGTTGACCATGTGCTCTGTCATTACTCGTCGCATTATTTTCGCGGCAAAATTTTCGACATGATGCAGCGCGCCGGCGTCGGCATTGCCGAACACAAGTGGTACAGCAATCTGTATAGCCGCGGCAATACCGGCTGTGCCTCAATTTTTATTATGCTGGACGAGTTTCGCCGCACTCAGCGCTATCAAACGGGTGACACCATTTTATGTATGGTGCCGGAAAGTGGCCGCTTTAATAATGCTTACATGCAACTGACCGTGGTGGAGGCCTGAATGACAGAGCAAGTATTAAGCCCGCAGGGCCAGCAGTGTTTACAGGCGCTGATGCGGGTTTGGTTTGATTTTGAACGCCAGCTGGGCCGGGTGCCGCTGTTACAACGGCTGGAGCGTGGCCAGTTCAGCAAAGCTGACTATTGCCAGTTGCTGTTAAACTGGCGCCAGCAGGTCATAGAAGGCTCACGCTGGATCAGCCGCTGCGCGTCGAGCTTTGACCGCGACTACAGCGATGTACGTTCAGTGATTATTGGCCACGCCCGGGAAGAGCACCGCGACTATGAAATGCTCGAACAAGACTATGTTGCCGCCGGCGGCAAGCTTTCAGATATTCAGAGTGCGCCGCGTAATATTGGCACTGAAGCCTTACATGGTTTTTTAATGTACCGGGCCAGCCAGAGCAATCCGGTCGATTTGGTTGGCGCGATGTGGATTATTGAAGGCTTAGGCCAGAAAATGGCCAGTGACTGGGCCGCGCAAATAGATAAAACCACCGGCGGCGATGGCAGCTACAGCCGCTTTATGCGCTACCACGGCGCCAATGATGATGATCATCTGCAAAAGCTGTATCAGTTACTCGACCGACTCTGTCAAAGCCCGGCCCAGTTAACTGCCATAGTGCGTACCGCCCGGGTTACCGCCAGGCTGTATTGCCTGCAACTGGAAGAGGTAGATAATGACTACTAGCAAAAGAACAGAGCCCAGCGCCTATTTAAAAGCGATTGCCAATGATAATTCGCTGCCAATTGAACAGGCGGCGCTGGATTTATGGTTAAAAGACTTACAAAACCCGCTACGCTGGGGCGTGCGGCCACTATTGCAATTTATCTTTGCCATTTTACTGCACTTAATTTGGTTTTTTAAACGGCTGCCGTTACCGCAATTTAGTGCGCATAACGCGCTACAAAAACTGATTTGCTGGTTCTGTACGCATTTTGTCAGCCGGGAAGCCAACTTACTGATCCTGCGCCACTATGCTACGGAATCAAATGTGCTGAATTTTCTGGCCGCCAATAGTCCGGGTAATGAGTTCAGCCCGGTACAGCTGTATCCCAAAAGCATTGCCGAGATGCAGCAAGCCAGTTTTGTGGAGCATGATCAGCAGTTATTCCGGTTATTTGGCGAGCTGGGCAGCTGGCATCACCCGGCGCAGCCATTAAAAGCGAACGAGCTTAACTGGCAACACTGGCAACCGGTGGTGATGGAGCAGTTTCAACTAACTGACAGGAAAACGCAGTGGCTGGATTTTGAAAGTGCTCACGCCCTGTTTATGTGTTTATTCTGCTTATTGCTAACCCGCGAAGAGTACCGTGATGCTATCAATGGCTTTAACCTGGATCAGTCGATTGCGATCCGGATTGGTGATCTGGTAGGTAACAGTAGTCTGCGTGAAATGGCCTATAACAAATATCCGCATTATTTAGTCGGGCCCTGGAATTTAGGCCAGCGCTTTTTAATGCACGGTTTTTTTACCGAGCAGCTGTATGCCTATCTGGAGAAACAGCGCCTGGCGGGACATGGTCAGCCCGAACCAGCAAAAAACTAAAACCGCTGTGGGTTTAAAAATGGAATTAATGCCAGGGTCAGCGCTTGCTGATAGACGCTGGCCCGGCTTAACTGGTTATGGGTCAGCAAACCAATAGCACCACCCGCTTGTTTAATATTGGTGGTGCCAAATAACTGGTCCATGGCATCGCCCAGCTGTATCCCTTCAGCTAACAGATGCAGCGCAGCCGGGGGCAACATCAGACTGGCCGAACGGGCTTTGCCGAGCTTGCCATCATGTTCTATCAGCATCCAGGCGAACGTCATATCAATATCCAGGCCCGCCTCAATTGCCACATAGTAATCGGCCACGGTTTGCAGTTTCAGCGCCTGTAAGCGGTTCTGTGCACCCAGTAAGGTTTCGGCACTGGTTAGCGGTTGCTCGGCGACACCAGAGGCCACCGCAAAACCACTTACCTTAACGGCTTGCTCAGGAAAGTTGTTTTGAAAGCACTGTTTTACTGCATTAATTTTGGCGGGGTTGGCCGAGGCGACAGCAATATTCCACATGGTAAAAATACGTATTAGTTTTGATAGCCGTTATGTAACATACCCGGGTGGTTTAACTCAACTTTTCCTGCTTGCCTTAGTCACTTTTCTTAGTTTTCGCTTTGTGCTGTAAGAACTGTTGCCTGGCCTGATACTCAGCGTATTCCACTCAATTTAAGCTGCATCAGGCATTGCAACAGCATCGACATAAACATCTTTTGTAACAGCTCACCGCTTACTATCGGCGTTGTATCTGTTGCTGACAGAAGAGGTCAGTAATTTGAACTATGGTAACTATCTGGTATGCCCGTTTAAACAGAGCTAAATAACAGGAGTTTGGTTTGAAAAACTGCATCTTATTATTGAGTTTTACCGCCTTGCTGCTAACCAGCACCTTGCCGGGTGCAACAGAGCAGCCGGTATATGGCCCCCGTCTGGAAGGCTTTAATTATCCTTATCCGGTGCAGCATTTTGCACTGAACAGCCAGCAACAGCAGCTGGAAATGGCTTATTTAGATGTGCCTGCTGCGCCCGATACGACTAATGGCAAAACCATGGTATTAATGCATGGTAAAAACTTTTGTGCCGCCACCTGGGAGGGCAGTATTAAAGCACTTACCACAGCAGGCTACCGGGTGATTGCGCCGGATCAAATTGGCTTTTGTAAATCTTCTAAGCCGCAGCAGTACCAGTTCAGTTTTCAGCAACTGGCGGCCAATACCAAAGCACTGCTGGACCAACTGAAAATTGACGAGGTAGCGGTAATGGGTCATTCGATGGGCGGCATGCTGGCTACCCGTTTTGCGCTGCAATACCCGGATACAACAGCAACGCTGGTAATGGTGAACCCTATTGGCCTGGAAGACTGGAAGAGCGTTGGCGTGCCTTATCGCACGGTAGATGAATGGTACCAGCGCGAATTAAAAACCTCAGCCGACGGTATTCGCAATTACCAACGCAATACCTATTATGCCGGCCAGTGGCGTAACGACTTTGAACCCTGGGTACAAATGCAGGCAGGTATGTATCGCGGCGAAGGCCGCGAACAGGTAGCCTGGAATTCGGCACTCACCGCCGATATGATTTACAGCCAGCCGGTCATTTACGAGTTCCCGCAACTGAAAATGCCTGTGATATTGCTGATTGGCGATAAAGACAATACCGCCATTGGTAAAGATGCAGCTCCAAAAGAACTGCAGCCAACGTTAGGCAACTACGCCAAACTCGGTCCGGCGGCGGCCAAAGCCATCCCCAACGCCAACCTGATCCGCTTCGCCGACTTAGGCCATTCGCCCCATATCCAGGCACCAGAGCGTTTCCATCAGGCGTTGTTGGAGGCACTCGCGACAGAAAAGCCTGGCACAAAATAACAATCAAAGTTTAAGCAAATAGCCTGGCTACAATTATTAAATGCATGCCCCGGAATATGGGGTCTTGCTACACCTTGGTGAGCTCTGTACCAAAAAATGCTTTGAATTATTTCTTACTTCGCTTAGGTTAAGGCTATAAAACAACAAAGGACTACCTGCCTGCAGTAGTAAAAGGAAGTTATGACCAGCCGAGCTTATGCCATTTTTGAAACCGGAATACAGGATGTCGCCAAGCTGATTCAGCTGTTTGATAACCTCGAATCTCCTGAACAACGCCAACAATATGAAGTACTAAAGCGAGCCGCCTTGGTAATGACCACCACAGCGTGGGAAAGCTATATCGAGACCTTCCTGCATGAGTTACTTATTAAAAAGATTAACGGCATTCAAGGTAGCTTTGCCGGCGATTTTATTCAGCAAAAATTTGAGGCGGAAATTAAAAGACTGAATAACCCCAGTGGCGACAAGGTACGGCAACTCTCAAAGGAGTTTCTGCGGTGTGATATTACTGAAAATTGGAAATGGGCGAATACCGAGCCCGCTCAGGCCAGGCAACAGCTAAATCACTGGTTATCTAAACGCGGCGATGCAGTACATAGTGCCTGCGAAAGTGGCAACCCGCAAAAAGCCCACTTGGTTAAAAAAGATGATTTGGATAAGGCTGTAAGGTTTTTCAGGGAGTTAGTAAGAGTGACCGATGGGGTTGTTATTTGATGCATGCTGAACCTGAAAGAAACTCAACGGTTCTAACTCGGGAACAAACTTTAGGTCTTTTTCTGGGCGGGCCGGATAAATGGAATGAGCTGGTTGATCAGTATGATGAGATCCATTTCGATTTCTCAAATGTGGAATGGAAAAACTACAAAACACTACTGCAAAATCTGAATGGCCAGAGACAGCTATCAAATGAGCTTGTTAGTTTTAAAGGTTACAGGTTTAAGGCTGGAGTCTTAGATTTTTCGGGTGCCAGATTTGAGCTACTTTCCTTTGACATCTCTGACTCTAATTTAGGGAATACCTCTCTTCGCCTAAATGACATTCAACTCTACGGTGCAATTATTAATCTCTCCAATCTTAAAGTTGGCGTGGGTACGATTTGTTTGAAAGGTGCGCAGCTAGGAATGTCAGGTTGTAAAACTGACCTATTAGCATCAAATCTCTTTATAAATGAGGGTAATTTAATTTGTTCTGATGCTTTTTTATACCACGGAGATGTGAATTTTACCGGTTTAAAAATGAGCAAAGGGAGCGTTGATTTCTCTGGTTCAGTATTCGGCGATGGTGACTTTTCGCTCACTAAAGCAAGAGTTATAGGTGATGATTTTAGTTTTATAAGCTGTAGGTTTGGTAAGGGTGCAAAGTATTTTTCACAGTGCGTATTTCAAGTATTAAGCATCAGTTTTTCAGGCACTAATTTTGGTTTGGGTATTGTTAGTTTCGATGGTTGTAATTTTTCTAAAGTGCGAGACTGGGTACATTTTGTTGGCGTAAAAACAAATGGATACAGTTTTAATTTCATGTTTGTGCAGTTCTCTGAAATTGAAGTCGATTTTTCTGACTCTGTTTTTGACAACAAAAATATAAGTTTTGACTGCTTGAATTTTGCCAACGGTAATTTTCTTTTCGAGAGTTGTGAGTTCCATGGCCGTGTTTCTTTCTCAGATTATGAAGAAAATGCTTCAACTGCACGCCAACTATCGTTTCGTAAATCGATATTTAACAGTACTTTGGATATTAGTGGCGTAAACACAACGGGTATTATCGATTTAAGAGAAACCAAACTTGCTACACATACAACTCTGGATAATCTGGGTTTCACGTTAGCTCGCTGGAGATCGGTTAAGTTCTTACCCGGCTTGTTACAAGCTGCATCTAAAGAGGATGCGTCGAAACTTCGTCGACTGAAAGAAATTGCTGAAACTAATAAAAATCATACTGCAGCACTAAGATTTCATTCGGCTGAAATGCGTGCGCGTAGATGGCATGACATGCCTGTTCTGTCGTCCATATTGGATGGTCTGTTCTCTATGATAAGCAACTATGGACAGAGTATTCTAAGGCCATTTATTGCATGGCTTATTCTTGTAGCTGGATGTGGCTCTATATATTCCGGCGTATTACAGACAAACCCTTTAGCACAGAGTTTGTCAGATGTACTATTTCAAGCAAAATTTGCTGATGGCTTCTTGTACTCACTTGTTCAAACGCTGCCTGTTTTTCCAATAAGCCGATCTCTTCAACAGGATTTATATACTTCGTTGAGTGTGGACCTATCACCGACAATACTTTCATCACTAACAATACTGCAAAATTTACTTGGCGTGATTTTCATATTTTTAATTGGTCTTGGTTTGAGAAACAGATTTCGACTGTAAAAGTGGGTGAAGTAGCAATGTTCTCAACAGTTGAATTACGCCATATCCGCTTATGTCTTGTCAGACAAATTTCTACTGGGCGCGCTGAGCTATTAAAACTGGATGAAGATAGCGACGAATATATGGTAAAGGCTAATGACTTAATGGTGCTGGATAGCGTTATCGCCAAGATTGACCGCGAGCAAGGTTCATTTCAGTAACAATAACTGATAGGCCAACACAACAAGGGCGTAATGTTTTAAATTACGCCCTTTGCAGTTGCAGGAGCCTTTATTATTAGAAACTGCCAATATACTTTACACCAGCTCACCTGCGATATTTAAATAAACAATAAAAACAATAGCTTGTAAAGTGGCGCAATACTTGCCTGTGCTTTTGCCGTTTAAGTTTAAACATAACAATTTTAGGGACATATAAATGTTAAAACGTATAAGTTTAATTTTAACCTTGCTAATGATTACCAGCGCTCCGGTCTCCGCTACCCTGATATCCGGTGGGTTAAATGTTGACAATGGCTATGTAGCCTATCTTTCCACAGATGATCTCAGCCCTGGAGTACTAATTTCATCCGGCAATAACTGGATGTCGACCTATACGTTTTCGGATGTCAATTTAACCGCAGGCCAAAGTTACTTTCTGCATATCTATGCTTATGATCAGGGCGGAATAGCTGGTTTTCTGGGACAATTTGACCTGACCGGCGCCGGCCATCTGTTTGCAAATGGCCAGTCATCTTTGCTGACCAATACCACCGACTGGAAAGTCAGTACTACTGGCTGGAATGATTATCAAGCTGTCAGCTTTTTAGGCGTTAATGGTGTCAGCCCCTGGGGCACTCGAGCTGGCGTAAGTGGAGCGGCCGAATGGATCTGGTCATCAGATGCTAATAACCATAACGTTAACTACTTCACAACAGCCATCAATGCGGTTGCAGCTCCAACTGCGGTTCCAGAACCTAACTCATTATTTTTAATGAGTCTGGTGTTGCTGGGCCTGGTCGTCGCACGGAAAAAAATGATTTAAGGTTAATTTCAGATATAAAAACTGGTTAACCAAAACAACAAGGGCGTAATTTTTTGAATTACGCCCTTTTCTGTTGTAGGAACCTTTGCCTTTTTTCGCCTTAACCACCCTGGTTTGAAACAACTTGCTGGTGACTAAGGCCTTAATCGCATTATCGCGGATCTCGCCGCGGCCATGCTCGGTTGCCGCTGGTTTACTCATCTGTCTTCTCCTGTTTAAAAAACGCGCAAAGTTTAACTTCGTGCCACAAAAAATACCAGCGGTTGTTGTTGCTGCGCTTCCAACCTAAAATACACCCAGTACCATCATCAGGATACTGCATGAATACCGATATTCGCTGGCATCAACGGCTGGCTAACTTCACTAAAGCACTGGCTGAACTGAGTGAGGCTATTGCACTGACGAAGCAGCGGCAGCTTACTAAGTTGGAGCGACAGGGCTTAATTCAGGATTTTGAGTACAACTACGAATTGGCATGGAACTGCATTAAAGATTTTTATCAGTTTCAGGGTGAAACCGATATTCAGGGTTCGCGCGATGCCATCAGGTTGGCGTTTAGCCGTGGTTTAATTAGTGACGGTGAGCTGTGGATGAATATGATTAAAAGCCGGGCGTTAACCTCCCATATTTATAATCAGGATACGGCAAATGCGGTCGCCGATGATATTTTGCAGCGATATTATCCAGCCTTTGTCGAGCTACATCAGGTGTTAAATGAACAGCACAATGCCGGCTGACTTATACGGGCTCAGCCAGCAGGCATTGCAACAAATTAAGCAGTGTCTGGCATCGTTTTCCGCAATTGAACAAGCCCTGCTTTACGGCTCGCGAGCTATGGGTACTTTCCGGCCAGGCTCAGATATTGATTTGGTTATTGTTGGCCCGCAATTTAGCCACCAACAATTGTTGCAACTGCTAACAGCGCTGGATGATTTGCTACTGCCTTACAGCTTTGATATCAGCCGGATCCAAGACATCGAAAACAAAGAATTATTGGCGCATATAGCAAGAGTTGGCAAGGTGTTTTATCAACCCGCGGTTAAAAACGTCTGATAACTGCGGTTATTGCTAACCTGCTGATACTGATAGCCCAACTTATCCAGATATGAGGCAATATCACTATGCTGCGCCACTTCAAAGCCGGCCAGTACATCGCCAGTGGCGGCGCCGTGGTTGCGATAGTGAAATAAGGTGATGTTCCAATCCTCGCCCAAGGTATTTAAAAAATTCATTAAGGCACCGGGGTATTCCGGGAAATTAAACTGATACACCTGTTCCTGTAACTCGCGCGGTGGCATGCCGCCGACCATATGCCGTACATGCAGCTTGGCCAGTTCGTCGTCGGACAAGTCCTGATAATCATAACCGGCGTCACTGAGCAGTTTCGTTACCGTGTCCAGTTCCTGCTGACCATGGCGCAGCTTAATACCGACAAAAATATGGGCTTTGTTATCGCTGGCATAGCGATAATTAAATTCAGTAATCGCCCGGCCGCCCAGGGTCTGGCAAAAGCGGCGGAAACTGCCTTTTTCTTCTGGTATGGTCACGGCAAATACCGCTTCTTTTTTCTCGCCAAGCTCACAACGCTCTGACACATAGCGCAATGTATCAAAGTTTAAGTTAGCACCACTTAACACAGCAGCAAACTGCTGCGGTTTACTCAGGGTGCTGTTGTTAAGCTGCTGGCTGTACTTTTTTAAGCCAGCCAAAGCCAGCGCACCGGCGGGCTCGGCCACCGCACGTAAGTCATCAAAAATGTCTTTAATGGCGGCGCATATTTCATCACTGCTAACGGTAACCACTTCATCGCAAAAACGTTTCGCCAGGTTAAAGTTTTCGGTACCGATACGTTTTACCGCCACACCATCGGCAAATAAACCCACCCGCTCCAGGGTTACCGGGCTGCCGGCGGCCAATGCCGCTTTTAAGCAGGCTGCATCTTCCGGCTCTACCCCTATTACCCGCACATTAGGCTGGATGGCTTTGATATACACCGCCATCCCAGCCAGAATGCCGCCGCCACCCACCGGGATAAATACCGCATTAAGCTGGTTATGTTGGCTTAGTAGCTCTTTGGCGATGGTACCCTGGCCGGCGATAACGTCGCTATCGTCAAAGGGCGGAATATAAATCGCGCCCTCGGTATTGGCCAGGTTGATGGCATAGCTGTTGGCTTCATCAAAGGCAGTGCCGTGCAGCACCACATTGCCACCCAGCGCCCTTACTGCCGCAACCTTTATTTCCGGGGTTGTAATGGGCATCACTATGGTGGCATGAATATCAAGCTTGCTGGCAGACAGCGCTACGCCCTGAGCATGGTTACCAGCCGAGGCACACACTACGCTGGCATCAGGGCTATGCAATTTTACTTTATGCAGTTTATGAAAAGCGCCGCGCAGTTTAAACGAGTACACCGGCTGTTTGTCTTCGCGCTTTAGCAGCACATTATGGCCCAGTCGCTGGCTAAGTTTGGTCATGCCATCCAAAGGCGTTTCTACTGCGGCCTGATATACCGGCGATAGCAGAATGTCCCGCAGATACTGCTGCATTAACTCGGTATCTGTCTGCTCTGGTTGGACTGTTGCCAGATTGTTCATTGTTGCTCCACTGCTGTTTGTATCATTGTTACCTGATGTAACTTGAAGATCTGTGTATAGCTCAAGGCAAGGAAATGCTCTTTTCGCCGCCTTCGACAGCACGTCCCTGTGCTGTCTCAGCCTCCGCGGCATCCCTGCCGCTGCTGCAAGCGCACACCTTGCCCATCGCCTTACGTCTTGCTGCTTGTGCCATCCGACACACTTCAGTTTCAAGCGAAGACAGGTAAGAGCTAAGCGGGGCGTCTCCAGCAGGGATGCTGGAGAGGAGTCTATAGGGACATATTTACGACGTCCCCGCGTGTTGTTACCTGTCGCAGCCTTCAACTCAGATTTAAACTCAGAGACAAGGAAATACTTTCTTCGCCGCCTACTTACTAAGGTTCTGCTTTTACTCTTCTAACTTCGACAAATCCCGCACTGCACCTTTATCTGCACTGCTGGCAAGCAGGGCATAAGCTTTTAAGGCAGAACTGACCACCCGCTGCCGGTTCTCTGGCTTCCAACCCTGCTTACCTTTCGCATCCATCTCTGCATGGCGCTTGGCCAGCTCTTCATCACTGATGGCTATGCCAATTTTGCGCTGCGGTATATCAATTTCTATTGTGTCGCCTTCCTGCACCAGCGCGATAGCACCGCCACTGGCCGCTTCCGGAGATACATGACCTATCGATAAGCCTGAGGTGCCGCCGGAAAAACGACCATCGGTGATCAAGGCACAGGCCTTGCCTAAGCCCATCGATTTTAAATAACTGGTTGGATACAGCATTTCCTGCATACCCGGGCCACCTTTCGGGCCTTCATAGCGAATAATCACCGCGTCCCCAACTACGACTTTGCCTTTTAAAATGGCGTCAACCGCCTCATCCTGGCTTTCAAACACCCGGGCGCGGCCGGTAAATACCAGATTCTCCGGCTCTACCCCGGCGGTTTTCACAATACAACCCTGCGGTGCCAGGTTGCCAAACAGTACCGCCAAGCCACCGTCTTGCGAGTAGGCATGTTCTTTACTGCGAATACAGCCTTCCACCCGGTCATCATCTACAGACGGGTAGCGACAGTTTTGCGAAAACGCCTGGGTAGTGCGAATGCCGGCCGGGCCGGCGGCGTAAAATTGTTGTACCTCCTGGGAGGGGTTGGCTTTCAAATCCCATTTATCTAACACCGCGCCCAGTGAACTACCAGCAACATGGGGGGTATCGGGGTTTAACAAGCCTGCGCGATTCAGCTCAGCTAAAATACCGATAACGCCACCGGCGCGATGGACATCTTCCATATGGTATTTCTGGGTAGAGGGCGCCACCTTGCATAAATGCGGCACGATGCGTGACAAACGGTCGATATCGGCCATGGTAAAATCGACTTCAGCTTCAATAGCCGCAGCCAGTAAATGCAGCACGGTATTGGTGGAGCCACCCATCGCAATATCCAGCATCATCGCATTTTCAAAGGCCGTTTTATTGCCGATACTGCGCGGCAGGGCGCTGGCATCGTCGTTTTTATACCAGCGGTTACACAGCTCCATAATTCTGAAACCGGCCTGCACAAACAGCTCTTTGCGATCAGCATGGGTCGCCAGCAGTGAGCCATTGCCGGGCTGGCCTAAACCTAACGCCTCCACCAAACAGTTCATTGAGTTAGCGGTAAACATCCCCGAGCAACTGCCGCAAGTTGGACAGGCACTGCGTTCAATTTGCTCACTGTCGCTGTCGCTGACTTTTGGATCGGCCGCCGACACCATGGCATCGACTAAATCCAGCTTGATAATCTGATCTGACAGCTTGGTTTTACCGGCCTCCATTGGCCCACCAGAAATAAAAATCGCCGGCACATTTAAGCGCATCGCCGCCATTAACATGCCGGGGGTAATTTTATCGCAATTCGAAATACAGACCATGGCATCGGCGCAGTGGGCGTTAACCATATATTCGACCGAGTCGGCAATCAGCTCGCGCGAAGGCAGGCTGTACAGCATGCCGCCATGGCCCATGGCGATACCGTCATCTACGGCTATAGTGTTGAATTCTTTGGCAATACCGCCGGCATCTTCAATGCTTTTCGCCACCAGTTTACCCAGGTCACGTAAATGCACATGGCCCGGCACAAATTCACAGAACGAGTTAACCACGGCAATAATGGGTTTGCCAAAATCGGTATCTTTAACCCCGGTGGCACGCCACAGCGCGCGGGCGCCGGCCATATTGCGGCCTTCGGTAACAGTGGCGGATCTTAACTTTGGCATCAGGTACTCCGTTATTATAAATTAGTCTGGTAATAGCTTAGGCGCGCAGCGCGGCAATGTCGGCGCTGACCAGTTGTAAATCGCGCACGTCGTATAGTTTGTGTAACTGACTGGTCAGTAAATGAATCGGCTTGTCGCTGCTGACCGTTAAGGTGATCGACAGTCCCGCCATATCGCTCAGTGGCGTTAGCTCAAGCCCGGCCAGCTGGTAGCCGCGATAGCGGGTTACCTGCAATAAACGTTCAACCACGCTGGCTTCATTATTGGTGGTGATGGTCAGGATATGGTTCATTAGTTGCTCTCCAGGATCATATCTTCATTTGCGGCACCCGGCGGTACTAATGGCCAGACGTTGTCTTTTTCATCAATTCTTACATGCAATAAATAGGGGCCCGGCCAGGTAAACATAGCTTCCAGCGCGCCTTCTACTTCATCTTTGCGGGTAATACAGTGGCCGGGGATGGCAAAGGCTGCGGCCAGCGCGACAAAATCCGGATTGTCAGATAAGTCAGTTTCGCTGTAGCGCTCATCAAAAAATAACTGCTGCCACTGTTTCACCATGCCCAGGCGCTGGTTATCGATAATGACGATTTTTACCGGCAGCCTGAAACGTTTAATGGTGCCGAGCTCCTGCACGTTCATCATAAAAGAGCCATCGCCCGACACCGCGATTACCGTATCTTGTGGCCGGGCTAACTTGGCGCCAATAGCCGCGGGCAAACCAAAGCCCATGGTGCCCAGGCCACCACTGGATAAATGGTTGCGCGGGTGGCTGAAGCGCATATGCTGCGCCACCCACATCTGGTGCTGGCCCACGTCGCAGCACACTACGCTGTTATCCGGCATCCGCTCACTTAACTGTTTTAACATCAGCGGTGCGTAAATACGCTCGCCCGGGTGGTCGTAACGCCAGCCATGTTGCTGTTTTAAGCTGCTGCAATGCGCTAACCAGTCGCTGCAGTTAGTACTACTGCTAATCGCCGGCAATATTTGCTGCATATCGCCTAAAAACGATACCTGAGCAAAACGTACTTTATTAATTTCAGCCGGGTCGATATCGACATGAATAACTTTGGCTTTCGGGGCGAATTTTTGCAGGTTGCCGGTTACCCGGTCATCAAAGCGGGCACCTAAACAAATTAATAAATCGCACTGTTGCACCGCTATATTGGCAGCCTGGGTGCCGTGCATGCCCAGCATACCTAAGTAATAAGGGTTGTCTTTCGCCACCGAGCCCATGCCTTTTAAGGTGGTAACAGAGGGCATCGGACACTGGGCTAAAAAGTCCTGCAACTGTGGCATAGCACCAGCCATATGCACGCCACCGCCGATATAGGCCATCGGCTTATTGGCGTTAGCAATTAACTGGCGGGCCTTAGTGCTTTGTGCCAGCGAAGTATTAATAGGGCGTTGCCGGGGTTGAACCGAAACCTCAGTCTCGCTTACCGCGGCCAGTTGCACATCTTTTGGGATATCAACCAGCACCGGGCCGGGCCGGCCAGAGCGGGCAATTGCAAAAGCTTCGTTTAAGGTCGCGGCCAGTTCATCGGCGCTGCGCACCATAAAGCTGTGTTTGGTAACACTTAAACTTAAGCCCAGTACGTCAATTTCCTGAAAAGCATCGGTGCCCATCACCGCCTGCGATACCTGGCCGGTGATCGCCACCAGCGGCACCGAGTCCAGCATAGCATCGGCCAGTGAGGTAATTAAGTTAGTAGCGCCCGGACCAGAGGTAGCCAGGCACACCCCCACCTTGCCGGAGCTGCGGGCATAACCAATGGCCGAAAACGCACCACCCTGTTCATGTCGGCACAGGTAGTGTTTGACCGGGCTGGCATAGATCGCGTCGTAAATTGGCATAATAGCGCCGCCGGGATAACCAAAAATGGTATCCACCCCCTGCTGCTGCAACACCTTTAATACCAACTCTGCGCCATTCATCCTAAACCTCTTGCTGCTATTTAATTTTCACACGCCCTGAAACGACAAAACCCCCGGTCCTTGCGGAGCGGGGGTTTTGTTGGATTTCGCCTTAAGCTACTTTATTTTTCCAAAACACCGCCCCCGCGGAGATTAATAATCACCACGACCACGAGGACAATAATGTTCAGAACAGCAGCTAAACGCATAATTTGATTCTTACTTATTTACTTGGTTGAATTCGTTTTTATATTTTGGCTCTGTTTTACAGAGCAGTTACCTATTACAAATAGCCGTCTATCAGTCTGAAGTCAACCAATTTTTGTCATTTGCTGAAAAAATCCACCATTTGCACCTTTAGCCTGCCACAACGTACACTTAGCTTATTCATCAGCCTGGGCGGTAGCCTTATGGATCAGCTAGAGCTATTCGACATACCTAACCCCTGCATAGGGGTATGTGAGAGTAACAACCGGGGCTATTGCCTCGGTTGCCTGCGCTCGCGTGACGAACGCTTTAACTGGCACCAGAAACCCACGGCAGAGCGCAGCCATATTCTTAAACTGCTGGTGCAGCGCCGGGCAAGGCTGAATACCAAAGCGAAGAAAGAGCAGGACTTGCCAGAGCAAGGTGAATCACTGGATTTGTTCTGAATTAACTTCTTTTAATTAACCCAACCAGATAAATCAGCACTACCGCACCCACCGTCGCCATAACCAGCGAACCAATAAAACCACCTGCCGACAAGCCAAGCAACGTGAATAAAAAACCGCCTAAAAAGCACCGACAATGCCAACAACAATATTGCCTAACAAGCCGAAGCCGCGGCCTTTCATAATATTACCGGCTATCCAACCAGCGAGTGCGCCGATGATTAAAAAAGCGATAAAATTCATAGTAATCCCTTCACAGTTAGATGCTGACGTAGCACCTATTGAGCATAGTCTAAAAAAGTTGCATACAAAAGCCGGCTTGAGCATTGAGTAAATCTGGTTTAAGTGCTTGAAAATTTTGTATCAAACACTTGTGGCTGTGCTTACATAATATTTTTTTCTAAAGGCTAGATTTACCATTATGGAAACGGTATATATTACGCGCCTCGATTAGCTGAGGCTGACTTTTATATAATAATAAACCAAAGGAATTGAAATGAAATATAGCGCTATTGCAGCACTTACTGTGTCTATGACTTTATCGGCATCTGCATATGCAGATAAAGCTCCAGGTTCAGGTCCAAACCCATTTTCAGATTGTGGTATTGGTGCTGCTTTATTTCCAGAACATAAAGTTTTGGCAGTAACTTCAAATGTTATCTGGGATATCGGGACCACTGCTGTCACTTCTGCTACAGCCAGCCCTGAAACCTGCTCTGGAAAGAATGTTGATGCCGCAGCGTTTATCTTAAACTCTTACGACAGCCTGATCGAAGAAACGGCCCGTGGAGAAGGTGAACATTTGTTGGCATTAATGAATATCCTTGAAGTCACTCCTGAGCAACATAACAAAGTCATTGGCAGCCTGCGCACTGAAATGAGCCAGCATATTGCTGATGAATTATACCTATCTGCTGATAAGCGCGAAAAATCCCAGCTTTATTACAGCACTGTTATCAGTGCTGTTACCTCTGCTTAATGTTTTAGCAGAATAGGAAGTACGCTTCCTATTCTGTCTTGAGTCTACTGATGAATCGATTGCTTTTGCTTTGCAGCATATTGCTGTTTTGCCCCTTTGTTCATGCGAACCCCGTAACTGGTTCATCTGAACTGGCAAACATTGCCTTATCACCAACCTGGCAAAAATTGCTGGTCTATGGTGACAACGGCCAAAGTTACATTACGTCAGACAGTTTCTTTTTTTCAGAGAATGGTGCTGCTGATCCGTTAGCAGAACTATTAGCAACACTTACTGCTTTCGCAACACCCGTTGATCCTGCCAACCCTGACATGCACGCACAGTGTAAATTCCCGGCGCGATATCAATGGTTAAAACAACAAATCACTACTCATAATTTTGATATCGAAGAATTGAGTTGCCCCAAGTTTAATCAATTTAATAAGCAGCAAAATATCAGTTCAATAAGTGTAATTTTTGCCACGGGCTTTTTAGCGAATCCAGCATCTTATTATGGTCACTTATTACTTAAACTAAATACCGAAAATGTGCCCACAAAACATACCGACTTGCAAGATACTGCCATTAACTTTGGTGCCGATGTACCAGCAGATGAGAATATGGCGCTTTATGTTATTAAAGGTATTATAGGTCAGTATGACGCTTCATTTACCCAGCAAAAATACTTTTATCATGCCGGCAATTACAGAGAGTCTGAACTACGTGATTTATGGGAATACGAGCTGGCATTAGAGCAACCAGATATTACCCTTTTACTTGGACATATCTGGGAACTACTTGACGCCGATTACAGATACTACTTTTTCAACCGAAACTGCGCCTTTCACATGGGCGATTTACTGCAATTAGTATTAACTAGCAAACTCGCTGACAGTCAGCGTTTATGGATGACGCCTCAGTCGATAATGCAAAACCTGTCAAATGTTGATTTTCAAGGTCAACCGTTAGTCAAAACCATTACATATCATCCTTCCAGACAAAGCAGACTTTATCAGCGATTTTCCTTTTTGAATCAACAGCAAAAAGATGTTGTGCATAACATAGTTAATAAACCGGAGGATCTGGCAGGATTTGATCTTTCAGGGTTTGAGATTGCAGAGCAGCATGCAATAGTGGATACGCTGATAGACTATTTTCAGTTTATGCGTAAAGAAGCGGCGGGTGCCGGTGATATTAACAACACGCATTATAAACAGGCTGTTTTACTGCGTTACCAACTTGCACCAGGCCCTGCCGTAGTCGATTTTGATTCTGCGTCTCAACCACACCTGGGCAGAAAGCCGAGTTATACCTCAGTGCAAATTGTCCATAACTCTGCTGTCGAGTCTTATGGTCAAATTCAACTTCGTCCTGCCTACTATGATGCCCTTGACGCTGAAGAAGGGCATGTCAGGTTTTCTGCGCTTAGTATGGGCGAATTGGTATTGGGTTTCTCAGACAGCAGGTTCTTTCTGAAAGATTTATCACTGGTAAAGATAGAAAGCATCAGAGCAAACCTGACAGGACTTCCGGGCGATCGTAATTACTCGTGGTACCTTGATGTTGGCGCAGCTCAACGTCAAGCCGGCTGTGATAATTGTGAGGCATTTAAAGTTAATACCGGTATTGGTTACGGCTTTGGAGCTGCAACTAAGCTGAATGTGACTGGTTTTGTCGGCGGGGGCTATCTGGGTGAAACACTTAACAGCAAAGATAGTTATCTCGCCACTAAGCTCATTGCGACCTGGTATGCCTCGCAGCGCCTTTCTTCAAGGCTGGAGCTTGAGCAGCGATTTTACAGTGATGGCCGCAAAGACTTGCTGACAAAACTTAATGGCCGATATGCGCTTAACACCGACCTTGATTTTCGAGTCGCGATTATCAAAGACGATAGTGTAACGGAAGTGGCTCTGGCGCTAGGCTGGTATTGGTAATATCAGCGCAGCAATGCCAGCTCAGCGGCAGTCAGCTGACGATACTCACCCTCAGCTAAATCATCAGGCAATTGCAAACCACCAATTTTCTCGCGGTGCAGTTGTTCAACCTTGTTGCCAATAGCAGCAAACATCCGCTTTACCTGATGATAACGGCCTTCATGAATGGTCAGCAGTGCTTCGCACTCTGCCACTATTTCCAGCTCTGCGGGTAGAGTTTGGTCTTTTTCACCACGCAGCATTACCCCCTCAGCAAACTGACTGGCGGCATCCGGGCTAATAGGGTCGGCGGTCCACACCCGGTAGGTTTTGGCGATATGATGTTTTGGGGAGCTGATCCGGTGCGACCACTTGCCATCATCGGTCAGCAGTAATAAACCGGTGGTGTCTAAATCGAGCCGGCCAACAGTGTGCAGGCGCTCAACTAAGGGTTCATCCAGTAAATTAAAAACGATTGGGTGGTCCGGATCATCATTGGCGCAGAGAAAACCAGCGGGTTTGTGCAGCATAATGTACCGCAAACCAATGATAGCAAGCGGTTTTCCGTCCAGAACGACGGCATCGTCACTGCTAACCTGGCGCGCAGCTTGTTTAACAATTTCGCCGTTAATACTAACCAGTTTCTGGCGGATAACTTTGCCGGCCTGGCTGCGGGTCAGGCCGGTACAATCACATATAAATTTATCTAAACGCATAACACTAGTCACCTGAAAATAAGGTGGCTAGTGTACCCTACCGGCAAAAATTAGTCGCCTGTTGCCGAGACGAGCGCTGATACCATAAAGTTGGGGTTGAGCAGCTGCTCGCGCTGATATACCTGCTCACTGATACCATCAAAGCTCACTGTTGCACCGGCTTCAGTGGCCACAATATGGCCGGCACCGGTATCCCAGGCCATGGTAGGGCCAAAGCGCGGATAGACATCTGCCGTGCCATCGGCCACCAGGCAAAACTTAAGCGAGCTACCCACCGGCACCATTTCATGCTGCTTAAACTGGGCCAGATAACCGGCTAAATCGGGGCTGGGGTGACTGCGGCTACCCACAACCTTTACTAATTTATCCTGGCTGGCCAGGTTTACCTTTATAGGCCGGACGCCATCGGCTTGCTTTAAAAATGCGCCTTCACCCTTAGCAGCGTAATAGGTTTTTGCCAGCACCGGCGCGTGCACTACGCCCAGGATTGGCTCACCCTGATCAATCAACGCAATGTTAACGGTGAATTCGCCGTTACGTTTAATAAATTCCTTGGTGCCATCCAGCGGGTCGACTAACCAATAGCGCTGCCAGCTTTTGCGGATGTCCCAGCTGATATCGGCCGCTTCTTCCGATAAAATCGGTAACTCTGGGGTTAATTTTGCCAGTTCAGCGACAATCAGCCGGTGCGCTGCCATATCAGCAGCAGTCAGTGGCGAGTCATCGCTCTTGGCGCTGATATTAAAAGCGGCCTGGTCTCGGCCATAAATAGCTAAAATAGCCTCACCGGCTTGTTCGGCAATCTTAATAATGGCCGGCAGTAACGTTGCTGTCATTCATACTTCCTTGCAGAAAATTATTTAGGTTTAGCTTAACAGAATTAGCGCAACCGGGTTAGCGGCTGGCCGAATACCGCGCTTTGCGGCCGCTTACCAAACCAATGTAATTGCTGTTGTAAACTAACGACTTCGCCAATAATCAGTAGCGCCGGCGATTGTACCTGTTCGCTACTGACTTTCGTCGCCAGCTCACTCAGCGTTGTGGTGATGATCCGCTGCTCCAGCCGGGTACCGTTTTCAATTATTGCCACCGGGGTGGTCGCGGCGCGGCCGGCCGCCAGCAATTGCTGCTGAATATGGGCGGCTTTCATTAAGCCCATATAAATCACCACGGTCTGGTTGGGGGTGCTCATGCTGCGCCAGTCGGGTTCACTGCCGTCTTTGCGGCAATGGCCAGTAACAAACTGCACGCTTTGCGCATGAGCGCGATGGGTCAGCGGAATACCGGCATAGGCGGCACAGCCGGCAGCAGCTGTTACACCCGGCACCACCTGAAAGGCAATATCATGCGCCAAAAGTGCCTGAATTTCCTCAGCACCCCGGCCGAAAATAAAGGGGTCGCCGCCTTTTAAACGACAGATTTTTTTGCCGGCCAGGGCTAAATCGATCAATATCTGGTTGGTGTCCTGCTGTGCCACCGAATGCGCACCGGCTTTTTTACCGACGCAAATCAGCTCGGCATCGCGCCGGACCAGCTGCATAATTTCCGGTGATACCAGATAGTCGTACACCACCACATCGGCTTGCTGCATTAATTGTAAGGCTTTTAAGGTTAACAGTTCCGGATCGCCCGGCCCGGCGCCGACTACATACACTTCACCAGCCAGCTGCTGTGGTTCGGCCAACAACTCTGCCAGCCGATGTTCGGCCTGGGGCAGTTGGTTAGCCTGTACCTCACGTACCACGTCGGAATTAAACACTTTTTCCCAGAACTGACGGCGGGCAGCGAAACCGTCAATTTTGGCTTTTACCTGATCCCGAAAACGGCCGACCAATTGCGCCAATGGCCCTAAATGTTGCGGTAGCAGGGTTTCCAGCTTTTCACGCAAGCGCCTGGCCAGTACCGGGGCAGTACCAAAGCTGGAAATGGCAATAATAATCGGGTTACGGTCGATAATAGACGGGAAAATAAAGCCACATTTTGGCTGGTCATCCACGGTATTCACCAGCATATTGCGTGCAGTAGCGGCATCAAATACCGCGCCATTCACACTGTCGTTATCGGTAGCGGCAATCACCAGCAACTTTCCGTCTAATAACTCCGGGCTGAAATAACCGGTAATAAGCTCGGCTTTACCCTGCTGCTGCCATTGTATAAATTCCGGGGCGAATTCAGGCGATACCACAAACAGCTTAGCGCCGGCACTAAGCAGAGTGCCGGCTTTACGCAGCGCCACAGCACCGCCGCCGACAATCAGCACCGGTTTATCAGTTAATTTTACGAATAAAGGAAGATATTGCACTGCGGCTCCGCAAGCTGAAAACGTCAGCTGATAGTAGTGCCTAGCATAGCGCTGCAAGCATATTTCGCAAAATAGCTTATCACGCTCATATATAACCAAACGGAATGAATATACTCTAATTCATACCTTTAACTGCACTTTCACTAGTTGTGGCAGTGGGTTATTTCCATTACATTAGTGATTAAAATTACAACTAAAATCCAAGCATAATAAAAACAGGAATTACTATGTCGACACTCAGCCAGTTTATTAATGACTTAGCCACTAACCTTAAGCTACAACAAGATTTTCTGGATGACCCGGCAGCCACCATGCAGAGTTATGGACTGCAGAGCCACGAAATAGACGCGGTGCTGGCCGGGGACAAAGTAAAAGTTGAGCAATTAACCGGGCATGCGGTATTGCCTGTTACTTTTATTTTTCCGGCAAAGTAGCACCTCTTGAAAAAGTGCGCAGCATTTAGCACGACGTTAATATTTTTATTAGCGTCTTTTTTTGCTGTCTCTGCACCAGACACGTTGCAACATCAACTGGACCAGGCTGAAGCATTACGCACCCAGTCACCAAGCCAAACCGCGGAAATTGTTGCGCAGCTGGAAGCAGACTATCAGGCGCTTACTCCCTATCAACAACAACAATTTACCTTTCTTAAAGCCTACATCTTTGCATTTCAGAGCAAGCAAGATGAGGCCATAACCTGGGCTACGAAAATTGCGGGCAGTGACTATCCGGAAATTAACCTGAAAGCCAATTTGTTACTGGCAACCGTATATGAGCACCGCAAGGATTTCAGCAGAGCTTATGCTTTCCTGTTTGATGCGTTAAAAGCGGGAGGGACGCTTAACGACGAGCCACTGCAGGTCAGCTTATATACTGTCGCGACCCAATTGCACATAAGTGCAAATGTGTACGATAAAGCCTTGGAATATGCATCGAATATCGTCGGGATTGCGAGTTCTCAACGTAGTTTTTGTGTTGGCTATGCGCTGCAATTAAGTGCATCTTTGCAATTAACTCAAACCTACACTGATGATGCAGTTCAGCAGGCTCGTCAAGCCTGCCTTGCAGCCAACGAGCCATTACTAACAAATACAATTAGCCTCTACATTGCAGAATTTGACGTAACAAAAGCACCAGTACAAGTAAAAAGTGATATGCAATCCGTACTGCCAGAACTTCGCAAAATAGGTTATCCGTACGCTATCATTCAGGCTGAATTTTTTCTGGGATCGGCTGAGCTTCACTTAGGCAACTATGCTGCAGCAGAAAGCTTGCTGGGAAAAGTTTATCAGCAATCCACAGCATTGAATGACACAAAAACAGCCAATAAAACCATGCTACTTCTAGCCCAATTGTATGAGAAAACAGGAGACACTACCGCTGCAGTTGCGGCCTACAGCCAGCATTCTGCTGCTCTGAACAGCTACATTGACGAGTTTAAAAAGCGCAGCGTGGCATATTATCTGGCACAGGCTGATTTTATGGAAAGCGAAAATAAACTGGCACTGCTGCAAAGTCAGAATGAGCTGCTACAGCTGGAAAGTAAGCTGCAACAGGATGAAAAACTCAGAACCCTGTTTATCTCGATCGCCTTACTGGTATTACTGCTCCTGGTTATTTATGTATTGAACAGTAAAAGGGCTACCCTCAACCGATTAGCCACCACCGACTTTTTAACACGCTTATTTAACCGTCGCTATTTTAACGAAACGGTAAGCAAGCATATTGCTAACCGCCGCCAGCAAGGCGACTACAGCCTGATTATGTTTGATATCGATTTATTTAAACAAATTAATGACCAATTTGGCCATGCCGCAGGTGATAAGGTGCTAAGTGCCATTGCTCAGTGTTGTCAGGAACAAATCCGGCAGCAGGATATTCTGGCGCGAATTGGTGGCGAAGAGTTTGCGCTGTTTTTACCGGGTTGTGCCTTGGCGGACGCCGAGGCCATTGCGGAACAATGCCGACAAAGCCTGGAGCAACTGAATATTGAGGTTAACAACCAGATCATTCAGGTTACCGCCAGTTTTGGGGTGGCGACCAGCAACAACGCCGATTTTGATAGTTTATTAAAACAAACCGACGAAGCGCTTTACCACGCTAAGACAGGTGGTCGCAATCGTATCAGGGTGTATAACGTCAGTGACAACTGAGAGCCCGGTTTCGCCTGAACGCACCGCCGGTAGCTTGCGGTGTCTGGGGCTGGGTATTACCCTCGGCAGTCAGCTGACTATACTGGCGCGCGAGCAATTGGCAGCAGCTGATGTAGTGTTTTTTCACAGCAACAGCCACTACCTTACCGGCTTTTTACAGCAGATAAACCCTAACTTAGTGGATTTGCAGCCGTTTTATCAACCCGGCCAACCGCGTTGCGATAGCTATCAGGCGATGCTGGATGCGGTTATTGCCGCAGTAACTGCCGGTAAGAATGTGGTTTGGGCCTGTTATGGCCACCCGGGCATTGCCAGCTGGCCGCCACACCAGGCAATTCGCCAACTCAAAGCGCTGGGCTACCGGGCGAAAATGGAGGCCGGCATTGGCGCTGACGCCTGCTTATATGCCGACTTAGGTATCGACCCGATGGCTGAGGGCTGCCAGCAGTTTGAAGCCAGTCAGTTTTTATTTTATCAGCACACTGTGGATGTTAGTGCTTACCTGCTGCTATGGCAGGTCGCGATAGCCGGTGATTTCAGCCTGACAAAACTGGCAAGCGATAGCCACTTTATTGACATACTGGTGCAGCACCTGCAGCAATGGTACCCGCCAGACCATCAGGTAATTTTGTATGAAGCCGCTGATTTGCCTATCTGGCAATACCGATCCGAAACAGTAACGTTAGCGACATTACCTCAGGCGACGCTAAACCAGATCACCACCCTGGTGATCCCGCCGTTACGCCCGAAAAGCATTAACCATAAGATGCTCGATCAGCTTGGCGTGCCGGCCGACCATCCATTACGGCAAACCCGTTTACCCTGAAAATGCTCCTGTCGATGTCACACTTTGTCATGTCAAAGCGTCTTATAGTAAAACAGCACAAGGAAACCCGGTGTCAGCACACGGATTTGGCAGACCAATAGCGCCTGAGATTCTCAAAGCAGCCCAGCGCGGCCAGCCAGACGCCTTAAAGCGGTTTTACAGTCACTTTGCTGATGCGGTGCTCCGTTTATGTAGTGGCATGCTGGGCTCTGCCGAAGATGGCCGTGACCTGACCCAGGATATTTTTATTAAGGCATTTGCTTGCCTGGCTGATATTAAGCAACCGTTAGCGGTAGGTGGCTGGCTAAAACAACTTAGCGTCAGGTTAGCGCTGGATACGCTGCGTCAACGCAACCGGCAACAGCTGCTTAGTGATGACGAAAGCGACAATATTGGTGATCAAAGCTGGAACAGCGCCATAGACTCGCTAACCCGGCTGGATGATGTTGAACGCATTATGGCAGTACTGTCTGAACAGCAGCGGGTATTGGTGTGGTTGTATGCCGTAGAGGGCTACAGCCACCAGCAACTGGCTGAATTATTGCAACTATCTGAGCAAAATGTCCGCCAGCAATACCGACGGGCACTAACTAAATTAGCAACCCAACTTAAGCAGGGCGAACTATGAGTAAGCAACAACAATTCAGTGAGCTGTTGGGGCAGCGCTTAACGGCCGCACATCAGGAAACTGCCGACGATTTACTGTGGCAACAGCTACAACAACGTCTCGATAAAAAGCGACGCAAGCTTACACTCTGGCTGAGCAGTGCCGCCAGTCTGGCATTTATTGGTATGTTAAGCGGCCTGCTGTATAGCGGCTATATTGAGCCCGAAACGGTAGCGGTCGCAGACCCGGTTGACAGCTATCAGCTGGAAAAGTTGGATGTGGCAATTCAACAATCCATTATTCGCAACGATCATGAGCAGGTTGAGCGTTTAATAGCGCAGCGCCAGCAACTGAATAAACCTCAGCCCCGGACGTATACCTTATGAAAGTGACAAAACTGGCCAGGCTTTGCGCCGCAATGACGGCACTTTGGTTTACTGGCGCGGATGCCCGGCAACCAGAACCCTCACAGGACATTATTGAAGCGGTACAGGCGGCAATAATGGCGTCGGGAAACTCGGCAGAAGATGGCCAATTGGTCATTGAAGAGCCAGCCCGCAACTATTACCATTTTGGTGCGGTAATGGACCGGCAACATAAAATACTGGCGGTAACCCCGGATTCGGATGCAGAAAGAGCCGGAGTAAAAGAGGGTGACAAAGTGTTGCAAATTAACAATGCCGCCCTTGACTCAACCAGCCTTGAGGATGTGCTGGCATTGTTAAATGATTTTGAAGAAGGCAAAAGGTTTAACGTGTGGGTTAACCGCGCAGGCAAGGCCATCAATCTACAAAGCACAGTTACCCGCCGCACTATTCCGGCCTGGCGCTTAGTTATTAACCCGGTGCAAAGTGCAGATGCCCCACACTCAGCACAAACTGGCGGTTGTGGCTTTATTTCAGTATTTTACTTCCCCCCACGTACCCGGGAATTATTTCCTGTCGCTATCCGGGCGGTGAGTGATACTGATTTCAGAACTGAGCCTTATCGTCGCACTGATGTGATTAAAGTCGACACTGGTACGCAAGATATTGAGTTAGCTGAGCAAATTGCCTTACCGCGGGTCAGATGGAATCGCGTAGATCTGTGGGAGCGCAAAAAACAACTTACCCAGGTTTTGCAGTTAAAAGTAGAGTCCAATAAGGTATATCACCTTGCCAGCCGTTATATTGAAAACTCTGATGACAGAACCGATCCGGCTAAATACTGGGAGCCGGTAGTCTGGAAGGTAACCGACCGCCAGTGTGAGTAAAAAAGCGGTAACCGAAGTTACCGCCAAAGAGGGATGAGAGAGGTATCCCGTTTTGTTAAAGCGTTTTACCCGCCGTGTTAATGGCGGATCAGGTAATCAAAGGCCCCCAGCGAGGCATTGGCACCGGCGCCCATAGCAATAATAATTTGCTTATAGGGCACAGTGGTGGCATCGCCTGCGGCAAACACGCCAGGTAGAGAGGTCTGGCCGCGCTCGTCAACAATAATTTCACCACGTGGCGATAGCTCCAGCGCGCCGCGCAACCATTCAGTGTTTGGTACTAAGCCTATCTGGACAAAAATACCCGCCAGCTCAATATGGTGCGACTCACCGGTTTTGCGGTCGGTGTAGTTAATACCGTTTACCCGGTTGCCATCACCGGTGACCTCGGTACTTTGCGCTTCGGTAATAATGGTAATGTTGCCCATGGAGTTGGCTTTTTTGACCAGTACCGCATCGGCGCGCAGCGTGGCGGCAAATTCCAGCACGGTAACATGCTCAACAATACCGGCTAAGTCGATAGCCGCCTCAATACCGGAGTTACCGCCACCGATAACCGCCACTTTTTTACCTTTAAATAACGGGCCGTCGCAGTGCGGACAGTACGCCACGCCCTTGCCACGATATTCCTGCTCGCCCGGCACGTTCATTTCTCTCCAGCGCGCACCCGGCGCCAGAATAAGGGTTTTACTTTTTAATACCGCGCCATTGGCAAGCTCCAGCTCGACTTTGTCGGCTTTGCTTAACTTCACCGCGCGTTGGTTATTCATAATATCCACATCATACTCACGCACGTGGGCTTCTAAGGCATTTACCAGCTTCGGGCCTTCGGTATATTTCACTGAGATAAAGTTTTCAATACCGACAGTGTCGGCTACCTGACCACCAAAGCGCTCGGCTAAAATACCGGTATTCAGGCCTTTACGGGCAGCATACACGGCTGCAGAAGCGCCGGCCGGGCCACCGCCTACCACTAACACATCAAACTCGGCTTTGCTTTTCAGCGCTTCAGCCTGGCGTTTTTCGGCGTTAACGTCGATTTTCTGAATAATTTTCTCCAGGGTAATCGCGCCCTGTGAGAACAGCTCGCCGTTTAAAAATACTGATGGCACTGCCATCACGTTGCGTTCGCTGACTTCGTCCTGGAACATGGCACCATCAATCATTACGTTAGTAATGTTCGGGTTAACTGCCGACATAATATTTAATGCCTGTACCACTTCCGGACAGGTTTGACAGCTTAATGAAATGTAGGTTTCAAAGGCAAAACTGCCCGGTAACTGGCGAACTTGCTCAATGGTATCGGCTTCCACTTTAATTGGGTGGCCGCCTGAGTGCAGCAAGGCCAGCACTAACGAGGTAAATTCATGGCCCAGCGGTACCCCGGCAAAGGTAATGTGGGTATCTTTAGCTACCGAGCGCACCAGCATGGCCGGTTTACGTTCCATAGCGGCGTCGTCGCGGCGCAACGACACTAAATCTGACAATTCGGCAATCTCGGTTGCCAGTTGCTCTACCTCAGTGGCTTTGGCGCTATCGTCTAAAGATACCACCAGCTCAACCTCGGTTTTCAGGTTCTGCAAATAAGTTTTAAGTGTTTGCTTCAGGTTAGTATCTAACATAAAAACTCCAGAAAAATTAAGACGATAAAAAATCAGCGTAACAAAGCCTCAGCCTGTTTGTGCAGACTGTAAACATTGTATCCGGGATAGTCCGGGCAGGCATTGCCTGCCCGGGGTCCAAACCGTAGTCTGGCAGAGGGAAGCTGAGCTACAGCTTCTTAAGAAGGGCTGTAATCAGGTCCCGCTGCAGTAACCTGCAGGTTGCTGCACTACTTAGATTTTACCAACCAGGTCCAGAGAAGGCGCTAATGTCGCTTCACCCGGAGTCCATTTCGCCGGACATACTTCGCCGTCGTGGTTAGCAACATACTGTGCTGCCTGTACTTTACGGAACAGTTCGCCAGCAGAGCGGCCGATACCTAAGTCGTGAATTTCAGCAACTTTGATTTCGCCTTCTGGGTTAATCACGAAAGTACCGCGCAGTGCCAGGCCGTCTTCTTCAATCATTACGCCAAAGTTACGAGTGATGGCACCAGTCGGGTCGCCAATCATTGGGTAGTTGATTTTCTTGATGGTTTCAGACGCATCGTGCCACGCTTTGTGGGTAAAGTGGGTGTCAGTTGATACTGAGTATACTTCAACACCGATTTCCTGGAACTTAGCATAAAAATCAGCCAGGTCACCTAGTTCAGTTGGGCAAACGAACGTGAAGTCAGCAGGGTAAAAACATACTACTGCCCACTTGCCCAGCAGATCCTGCTCAGTTACCGGAACAAATTTGCCCTGATGAAATGCAGTGGCTTTGAATGGCTTAATTTTAGTATTGATAATTGAAGACATAGTCTTGCTCCTTTCCTTTAGTAAATAGATTAGTAAATAGCTTGGTAAATTTCCGCGTTCTCAATGCCAGCTATCATAGCCAGTCATCTTAAGTTTTTAAAACGAATTAAATTAATCACTCTAATCGTTTTTATAAATTAGAAGCCAGAGACGTTGCTAATAATAACGTTTAGCGCAATAACTACGTGGCAGCACAGCCCTTTAGATGAGGACAAGGCACTGATTTCTCAAGCGCCTTGTCGTCAATAGCCGTTAAATTACTCTGGGTTTAATCATCCTGGCGGCTGAGCTGAATAGCCCGGATGTCCATACCACTGGGATGCTGGTAAACCCGCAGACCGAACTCCGGTAAAATGGCCAGTAAATGATCGAAGATATCAGACTGAATACCCTCATAAGCCAACCAGGCGGTAGTATTGGTAAAGCAGTATATTTCCAGCGGTAAGCCGTCTGCGCCGGGGGCAAGCTGACGGGCCATTAATGTCATGTCCTGATGCACACCGGGGTGGCTGGACAAATAACGCTGCACATAAGCGCGGAAAGTACCAATATTGGTAATGCGCCGGGTATTCACCGGCTCCTGGCCCCGCTCAGCCAGTTCGCTGTTCCAACTGTCAATTTCCTGCTGTTTTTCTGCCAGATAATCCTGCAGCAAACTAAAGCGGTTTAAATGTTTACGCTCGTCGGCATCCAGAAAATGAATGCTTTGCTGATCCAGCATCAGGCTGCGTTTAATTCGCCGGCCACCTGACTGTTGCATACCACGCCAGTTCTTAAAGGCATCAGTCATAAAGCGCCGGGTGGGAATAGTGGTAATGGTTTTATCAAAGTTTTGAATTTTTACTGTATGCAGCGCAATGTCAATCACGTCACCGTCGGCATTCAGTTGCGGCATTTCTACCCAGTCGCCAACCCGGATCACATCGTTGGACGAAATCTGCACGCTGGCTACCAGCGACAATATCGTGTCCTGAAAAATCAGCATTAACACGGCGGCCATCGCACCGAGGCCAGACAACAGGATAAGCGGGGAACGATCAACCAGGGCGGCAATCATTAAAATCGCCGCAACCGTAAAGACCAGAATTTTTAATACCTGAACATAGCCTTTAATCGGCTTGGTTTTCGCTTCAGGCCGCTCGTCGTATAGGGTATTAACCAGGGTAAGAATATTGGCGATCGCCAGGGCGACGGTCAGCACCACAAAAGCATTACAAACATTAACGACGATAGTGGTAACGGTTTCTGACACGCCGTCAATCAGGGTGATGCCTTTGGAAATAATTAAGGCCGGCACAATATTGGCCAGCCTGGCGACAAAAGCAGATTGCTTAATTACCTGATGCTGACCATAAACACTGGCCCGCAACGCCCGGAAAATGCCGCGGATCAGCACTTTTTTCACAATATAATTGCTAAGCCAGGCGACCAGCAACAGCAGGCCCAAACTCAGCCACAAGTTAGTTTCAGGATGTTGCACCAGCCAGTTCTGGATAGCACTGAAATCGTAATCCAACATAAATTAACGGTTTCCCTGTTAGCAAAAACGATTTAATAGTAATAGCTGCCGCTATTATGCCCCGTTAAAGCGCTTTTGCAACCGCCAGGGTCAGATGCCGTCGCCGTCCATATGCAGGCCGCACTCCCGGCCAAAACCGTTAAAACGGGTATCTTCTTCGCTCATGCCGGGTTCAAATTTAACGGTGGAATGGGTATCTCCCACTGATAAGTAACCTTGCTCCCATAACGGGTGGTACGGCAAATTATGTTGTTTCAGATAATAAAATACGTCTTTATTACTCCAGTCGATAATCGGCTGAACTTTGATGACACCGCGGCTAATTTCAACAATGTCTTTATCGGCGCGGCTGCTGCTCTGGCTGCGCCGCAAGCCGGTAAACCAGCTGCCAACCTTCAATTCACGCAGCGCCCGCTGCATTGGCTCGACTTTATTCAGCTGGTTATATTGCTTAGTGCCTTCGGCCGTTAACCATTGCTCGCCATAACGCGCCAGCTGCCAGTTGGCCGATAACGCCGCACGGTATACCTTCAAATTAAGGCCCAGCTGCTCGGTTAACTGGTCAATAAACTGGTAGGTTTCGGCAAATAAATAGCCGGTATCGGTTAATACCACCGGAATATCCGGCTGCTGCACGGTCACAAGATGCAGCATTACCGCGGCCTGAATACCAAAGCTGGAACTCAGCATCGGCTGCGCCGGTAAATTCGCCAGCGCCCAGCGCACCCGCTCACTGGCACTCAGCGGACTGAGCAGATGATTTATTTCTGCCAGCCAGGCTTGCTGGGTTGCGCTGTCCTGCTGCAGTATCTGTCGATAATCGCTGGTTACACTGTCGATCATGCTATTACCTGCCATCGTTGAATCGGGTTGTTTATCACGTGCCCTGACTATATCCAGAAAAACCTCAGGCATGAAAATCGGTCTTTGACACTTTCACTTCTGCTACCACGCCTTTGCGAATAACAAAGTCACCAAAGCATTCGCCACTAGTGCGCTCAACCGCCCATTGGCCAATCAAGTTATCCAGTTCACTAAGGATCTGCGCTTCACCGACATTATCCAGGTACAGTTTCGGAATACGAGTACCCACTTTATTACCGCCCAGGTAGACATTGTATTTCCCCGGCGCCCGGCCCACTAAGCCCACTTCGGCCAGCATGGCGCGGCCACAGCCATTCGGGCAACCGGTAACCCGCAACACGATGTGGTCGTCAGCGACCTGATGTTTAGCCAGCAACCCTTCGACTTTACTGACCAGCTCAGGCAGGTAACGCTCGGCCTCCGCCATCGCCAGCGGGCAGGTGGGGAAAGAGACACAGGCCATCGAGTTTTTGCGCTGTTCGCTATGGCTGTCGTTAATTAAGCCATGCTCGCGGGCCAGTTGCTCAATTAAGGCTTTTTGCGCTGGCGGCACGCCGGCGATAATCAGGTTCTGATTCGCGGTCATCCGAAAATCCCCCTGATGTACTCTGGCAATGGCGGCCAGACCGGTTTTCAGCGGTTTACCGGGGAAGTCCAGTACCCGGCCATTTTCAATAAACAGGGTTAAATGCTGCTTGCCATCAATGCCGTCGACCCAACCAAAGCGATCGCCGCGCGTGGTAAATTCAAATGGTTTAGCCGGTGCAAAAGCCACGCCGACCCGTTGTTCCACTTCCGCTTTAAAGGTATCAACGCCAATCCGGTCGATAGTGTATTTGGTTTTGGCATTTTTGCGGTTAACCCTGTCGCCGTAATCGCGCTGCACCGTTACCACATGCTCGGCCACTTTTAAGGTGTGTTCCAGGCCAATAAAGCCCAGCACTTCAGCTTTGCGCGGATAAGTAGAGGTATCGCCAAAGGTCATGGCCAGGCCACCGCCTACCAGCACGTTAAAGCCAATCAACTTGCCATTTTCAGCAATGGCGACAAAGTTCAGATCATTAGCATGGACATCAATGTCATTATGCGGCGGGATCACCACGGTGGTTTTAAACTTACGCGGCAAATAGTTTTCACCCAGCACCGGCTCGGTTTCGGTGGTTTCGACTTTTTCCTCGTCGAGCCAGATCTCCGCATAGGCGCGGGTTTTCGGCAGCAGATGCTCGCTTATCTGCACCGCCCACTGGTAGGCCTGCTGATGCAGCTCTGATTCGACCGGATTAGAGGTACATAATACGTTGCGGTTAACATCGCCTGCGGTGGCAATAGAGTCGATACCAATGCTGTTTAAAAACTGGTGCATCGGCTTAATATTCGGTTTTAACACGCCATGGAACTGAAACGTCTGACGGGTGGTTAAGCGAATACTGCCATACAGGGTTTTATCGGCAGCAAACTGGTCAATCGCCAGCCACTGCTGCGGGGTAATAATGCCGCCCGGCATCCGTGCCCGTAACATAACATTGTGCAGTGGTTCGAGTTTTTGGGCAGCGCGTTCAGCCCGGATATCGCGATCATCCTGCTGATACATGCCGTGAAAACGCACCAGCATAAAGTTATCGCCGTTAAAGCCACCGGTAATATCGTCGCTTAAATCCTGCTCGATGGTACCGCGCAGGTGCTTACTTTCTGCCTTTAACCGTTCATTGTCAGAAAATTTACCGCTGACCTGCAGCTCGGGTTTTATCGGATATTGGCTCATTAGTACACATCCTTCTGGTAACGCTTGGCTACCCGTAATTCATCTAAATATTGCTGGGCCTGTTCGGCGTTTTTGCTGCCGTGTTGCTGCACAATGTCCAGCAGCGCCTGATGCACGTCTTTGGCCATGCGGTTGGCATCACCACAAATATAGACGTGAGCGCCTTGCTCCAGCCACTGATACACCTCTGCCGCGTGTTTGCGTAGTTTATCCTGCACATACACCTTTTGGGCGCTGTCACGGCTGAAGGCGACATCAAGCTTGCTGAGCAGGCCTTGCTTTAAATAGCCCTGCAGCTCAACCTGATATAAAAAGTCCTGGGTAAAGTGCGGGTTACCAAAAAACAGCCAGTTTTTGCCACTGGCGCCGCGGGCATCCCGCTCCTGTAAAAATGCCCGGAACGGCGCAATACCGGTACCGGGGCCAATCATAATAACCGGGGTATCGTCATTGGCTGGTAAGCGGAAATTGTTATTGTGCTCGATAAATACCCGCACCTTATCACCTTCGGCTAAGCGCTCGGCCAGATAGCCCGAGGCACCGCCTAAATGTGGCTGACCAAAGGCATCGTAGCGCACTACAGCCACCGTTAAATGCACTTCCTCTTCTACTTCCGCCTGCGAGGAGGCGATGGAGTACAATCGCGGTTGTTGCTTACGCAGCGCATCGACCAATTGCTGAGCGGTGATCGGGCTGTCAGTCACCGGATAATCGCGGACAATATCGATAATCTGCCGATCGGTCAGATAAGCTCTGAGCGCGGTTTTATCGGCAGCCAATTGCTGCAACGCATCGTTGCCACTGGCAGCCGCATATTTTTCAACAAAGGCCGGGTACGACTGGGTTAATTCCAGCTGCTCAGTCAGAGCGTCCAACAAGCTTAAACTCTGGTTGCTAAGGCTGACCTCGGCTGTCCCTTCCAGGGTGGTCAGGCTGAGCAATTCAGCCACCAGTGCCGGATCGTTGTTAAAATACAGGCCCAGTGCATCACCTGGCTGATAAGTTAAGCCAGCGCCTTCAAGTGATATTTCAATATGCCGTACGTCTTTCGTGGAATCACGGCCAGTAATTTTCTGATTTGTGTATAACTCAGCGGCAAACGGCTGCTGTTTAGTATACTGGCTGGCCGGTGCCGTTGCCGCCTGACCTGGCCAGTTAATAACCTGGGCCGACGGCGCACTGGCAAACTCCGGCTCTACTACCTTAATAAGCGCGTTGTTCCAGCTGCTGGCAGCGGCATCATAATCTACGTCCAGATCAGCCCGGGCCTGCAAGCGCTGACCGCCTAATTCAGCCAGCCGCTCGTCAAAATCAGCAGCGGTTTTACAGAAAAACTCATAACTGGTATCACCCAGGCCCAGTACCGCAAATTTAAGTTGCGGCACTTTCGGTGCTTTTTTGCTGAACAAAAAGTTGTAAAAACTGACCGCATTTTCCGGCGGCTCGCCCTCACCGTAGGTCGAGGTAACAATAATCAGATACTGCTCATTTTTCAGCTGGCTGCTTTTATAATCAGCTAAGTCCACTACTTTGGCAGCGATATTCTTCGCTTTGGCTAAGCCGGCCAGTGCTTCGGCCACATGGCGGGCATTGCCGGTTTGAGAGCCGTACACTATTGTCAGGGTAGCGCTGGTTGCTGCCGCTGCGGCGGGTGCCACTGCCTGGCCACCGGCCAACTGGGCACTGGCTGCCAGATAGCCACTAACCCAGGCTTGCTGGATAGGATTAAGCTGACTAACCAGCCCCTGCAGTTGTTGTACCTGCTGCTCTGACAGCGGGCTGGCCTGCGCCACTAGTGATGATAAAAGCATAAAAACACCTGTATGAACTTTATAGCAGCATTTTAGCCATCCAAACGTATGCCAGTAAAAGAATGGATCTCTCTGCGTTATTCCAAATAGTAATTAAAAGCCCGCTCAGCCCCTGAGTTCTCCATAATCGGTAGTCGTGCCAGAAGATGCAACCAGGCAATACTGCCTGAAAATTTCACTATAAAGTGGTGAAAACTACTAACAGCCAAAGGTGACGACAAAGCCTGAAAAATTATATTCTTTAAAAAACAATAAGATAAATTTTGGCACCGACCTTGCCTTAGCAAATAGTCAACTAAAGCATAGCAAGGACCAAAATTATGAAAAGCTCTCTTATCGCCAGTGCAGTGGTATGCAGCACCCTCAGTCTTAGCGCCATGGCACATTCAAATCACAGCTGTAATATCGAATTTGATAAAGATTTAGTTATTAACAGCAACAGCGTACAGCTGCAGGACAACGGTAAAACGCTGTGGCAAATCAGCGATGCTGGTCAGTTAAGCCTGAACGACAAAGCCGTCATGGTTAACAACGATACCCGGTTACTGCTTCGTGATTATCAGGCCGGCATTCGCAGCCAGACTACTGAAACTGTAGCCTTAGTAGAAGATGCGCTGCTGATGGCAAGCGAAGCACTAACGACAGTGCTGAGTGAGCTGACCGGAAAATCGCTGGACGATTATCCGGCGATGCAACAGGCATTAAACAAAATCAGCGAAGCTGCAGATCAGGTTGTGGTGCAGGACGGTGACAACACTTACTTATACGGCAGCCGGCTGGACAGTATCGACCAGGCTTTTGGTCCGGAATTTGAACAGGCAATTGAGGACGCCGTCAGCCAGTCGATGGGCAGCATTATGCTGCTGGTAGGCAAAGCCATGACCAGCGGTGAAGGCAGCTTCGAACAGCGGATGGAAGCCTTTGGCCAGAAAATGGAAAAATTCGGCGAAAATCTGGAAGCGAAAATGGACATCAAAACCGCTGCGCTGGAGCAACGAGGCGACGCTATCTGCGCACAGGTTACCCAACTGGATGCCTTGGAAACCCGCATTCAGCAGCAAATACCCGATATGCAACAATACGATTTATTTAACAATGGTGACAGCTCACTGAGCCTGCGCCGTTAACCGGTAACTCCCAACCACAACCTTTAGCGCAGGGTTTTGCCTGCGCTTTTTTTATTCTGCCTGTACCTAAAATAAAATGGGTCAGAGTGATTAATTTTTGCAGCCCGAAGTAATTTGCTAAGCTGTGCGCCACGAGTTTTAGCAGTAAGGAATTTTGATGTCTGTCACGAAAAGGCTGTACCTGGCTGGCGCCGCGGCATTGGTTATTGTCGCTATTTTACTGTACACCCTGGCATGGCCGGCGTGGCAGCAACAGTTAACCGAGCGGGAAAGCAGCCGGCTGGCTGAACTGCAGGCGGCGGCAATACCAGCGGCAGCGCGACAACGCTTAGACCATCAGCAATTGCTGGCCGATCTGAACTGGCTGGCGCACCCAGACCGGGAAGGTCGTAAGCCGGGCAGCAGTGGTGGCATTGCAGCCCGCAATTGGCTGGCCCAGCAATTTGCTGACATTGGCTTGCAACCGGCAGGTAGCGACGGCTACCTGCAGCCTTTTAGTGTGGAACAACACTTTGTATTCAGCCGCTGGCTAAGAGGCAAAACCCCGACGGTGCCCGCTGCAAAAAACGCCGCCAATGTGCTGGGCTTGCTGCCCGGGTTAAACCCAGAGTTAAAACCAATAGTGCTGACTGCGCATTATGATCACCTGGGAGTAGAAAACGGCGAGCTGTTTGCCGGCGCTGATGACAATGCTTCAGGTGTTGCCACTCTGCTTGGCCTGGCGCGGTATTTTCAGGAAAACCCACTTGCCCACCCGCTATTATTTGTCGCGTTGGATGCCGAGGAAGGTGGCTTACAGGGCGCGGTGGCGTTGTTTAAACACCAGCTGTTACAGCCTGAGCAACTGGCCTTTAATGTAAATATGGATATGCTCAGTCGTGACACCGATCAGCTACTGTTTGCCGTAGGCAGTTATCAGCAACCGTGGCTAACCCCGCTGCTACAGCAGTTACAACAACAAAGTGCGGTAAAAGTTATTGCTGGCCACGACCGGCCCTGGTACCGGGCGGGTAATACCCAGGACTGGACCTTAAGCTCTGATCACGGCATTTTTTATCAGCACCAGGTGCCTTTTATCTATTTTGGGGTGGCCGACCATGACGACTATCATACGGTGCGCGATACCGTTGAAAATGTTGACCGCGACTTTTTCCTTCAGGTAAGTGAAACCGTACTGAGCTTTATTCAGTTGCTGGATCAGCAGCTTAACCGGGACTAACCTGCTGGGCGCAGCAATGCCAGCAAAGTGGTGAAAAAAACCACTTTGTTGGTCATTCTGGTTGACCGCAAAACGACCACTCCGACTTAATTTGCTCAAGCAATTGATTTTTAACAGTAAAAATTGTGGCACTCTTTGTGCTAAATCATGGATAGAAAAAACAAAACAATAAAAGGAAGTGTTTATGTCAATGATGTTATTACTGCGCCAGATCCGGTTATTCAGTCAGGTGGAACTGTCCCGCCTGTGGCTGACCCGCCGTGGCCTGATGACCCTGGCAGCGACTGCTGTGGTCTGGTTCTTTTTACTGCGTTATGCCATTGCCCCGGCCACCGAAATACTGCAGGAACCCAATTTTCAAAAATCGTTAACCGCGGCCTTTGGTATGTTGGGCCTGCACCAGTTATTAAACTGGCCGGCGCCGGAACTGACCCTGTACTGGATGCTAAGCCTGGTTCTGCTGCCGTTTCTAAGCCTGGTCTTCACCGCCAACCAGCTGTCAAGCGATGCCGCCCGCGGTACCTTACGTTTTATCAGCCTACGCAGCAGCCGCACCGCCATTGTGCTGGGCCGGTTTTGCGGCCAGTTAGTGGTACAACTGTGTTTAATTCTGTTATCACTGACGGCGACGTTACTCATCAGCGCGGTGCGTCAGGGCGGTATCAGCTGGCAGGCGATTGAAGCTGCCTTGCTGATCAGTTGTCATTTGCTGATTGTGCTAATGCCTTTTACCGCGTTAATGACGGTATTTTCGGCCTGGGCCCGCTCGTCCAGGCTGGCGCTAAGCCTGGCAATCGTTAGCCTCGGGGTAGTATTTGGTTTACTTAGCTGGCTTATTTATCATCAGCCCAATGCCGCTTTTTTACTGGAATATATGCCGGGTGCGCAAATATGGCAGCTTATTCCGGCCCAGGGTTGGCAAAGCCTGCAACTGGCCGCGCTACCGTTAGCCCAAACCGCAGTATTTCTGTTGATTGCCCAGCAAATTTTAAGCCGGAGAGCACTGTAATGCAGAACATCATTAAGGTAACTGATTTATCCAAAAGCTATGGTCGCAACAAGGTACTGAACAACATTAGCTTTGCAGTAAACAAAGGCGAAACCGTGGCGCTGATAGGCCAGAACGGCGCCGGCAAAACCACCTTATTCAGTTTGTTATGTGGTTACATTAAAGCCGATAGCGGCAATATGCAGCTTTTAGGGCAGCAGCCCGGCAGCCAGGCCTTATTTGGCAAGGTCACTGCGTTGCCACAGGACGCCCAGCTGGATCCGGCTTTTAGTATTGGCGAGCAACTGAGTTTTTATGGTCAGCTGCAGGGTTTATCTGCCCGGGCCGCCCGGGCAGAAACCAAAAGGGTACTGGCATTGGTTGATTTGGCCGCGCACTACCACACCAAAGCCGGTGCCCTTAGCCACGGCATGCGCAAACGGGCTTGCATGGCGCAGGCTTTTATTGGCTCGCCAGCACTTATTTTGCTGGATGAGCCCACTGCCGGCCTGGATCCGGCAAATGCACTGCACATTCGGGAGCTGATCAGCGATTTAAGCCAGCACGCCAGCTTTTTAATCAGCTCACATAATATTTTCGAGCTGGAGCGGCTGTGTAATAAGGTGTTGTATTTACAGGATGGTCAGTTGCAGCAACATCATGCCCAGCCAAGTGAAAATATCGCCCATTTAAGCCTGCAACTTGCCACCGCGGCAGATACTGCGGTTGACACAAGCGAGGTGTGCCAGCAACTGCGGCAATTAGCGGGCGTAACAGAAGTAACAGCAGGGCGCAACCACGAGTATCAGTTAAGTTATCAGCCACAGATGGTTGATGATTTTGATATCAGGTTACTGCAATGCCTGGCCGCCAATGGCTGGCAGTATAAGCAGCTAAGTAAAGGCAAAAGCCTGGAGCAGCAACTTTTTTCCCGCAAAAAAGCGGCTGTTGTATAACCAGGTATCAGCGTACTGTTTCCGCCGTTTAACGTGATTGCGACACCTCAGGCAACTGCAGGGCATACCACAAACCCGCCAGGCAACTGGCGGCAAAAAACCATAGCACGGCGGGTATTGACCACCAGGCAATGGCGCTGCTAATACTACCGACCACCAGTAACAGCACACCAATTATCGAATTACTGACAGAGACATAGTCGGTGCGCTTGTTGCCTGAGGCCATATCCAGCAAATAGGTTTTGCGGCCAACCCGCACCCCGGCATGACCAATACTGAGTAATAAAAACAACAGCAGATAGCCAAACAGTGCGGGCGGCTGTGTAAACACATGTAGCCCTGCCAACACAGTGCAACCGGCCAGCGCCATTACCGCAGCAATAATGATAACCTGACGGCTGCTGCGATCGGCTAGTCTGCCCCAGAACACCGAACTGAGGGCGCTGGCCAGGCTGGTGCAAACTAAAAACCAGGCCAGCGTCTGCCCACCATTATGGTGTTGCTGGGCCAGCAGCACCAGGAATGGTGACACCAGCGCCGACCCCAGCAATAAGGCCCGGCACAACACAAACTGGCGAAAATGGGGGTCTGTGTGCAGCAATGCCAGGTTTTGCCAGGCCAGCTGCAGCGCATTAGCGCCGCCGTCTGTTTCGCCCGGCTGTTCCTGCACCTGACTAAACAGCGCTGCGGCGCCAAACCACAACATACCGGCGACGACCAGCAACACCAGATAAACCCACAGGCTGTCTGGTTGCTGTTGTAACAACCAGACTGAGACCAACAGCGTGAGCACGCCGGATACGGTGCCGGCAATGCCGGTTAGCTGACCGCGCTGGCCCTTAGGTACCGTTTTACCCTGTACATCTTTCATGGCGACCGAGCACAAACCACGGCCCAGACTAAATAGCACCAGCAGACCGATAATGGCCAGGCCGGCCGCAGCGCCCTGCCACTGGCTTACCACCACTGCCATGCCGAGCACACAACTACCCTGCACTATGCTGCCGGCAATCCAGAAGGTTTTACGAATCGCATAGCGCCGCACCCAGGCGCCGATTAGCAACTGCGGTAACATAGAGCCCGATTCACGGATCGGCACCAGCCAGGCTACCATGGCTGCCGGCGCACCAACCACACTCATCAGCCAGGTAAGCACCGTTTTCGGGCTGGTCAGTAAATCACCGAGGCTGAGTAATATCTGGCTTAGCAGCACCAGCACAAAGTTTTTCGGTACTTTAGTACAGGCACTGTCAGGAATATCCCGGCAGGCGCGGGCGTCTTCTTCATTAACCAGTAACTCGTAGATTTTCCGCTCTGCCATAGTTCTGCTTCTTTTTGATATTCCTCAACATAATGACCACTAACATAACGGCCATTGCGGCAGACAACAAGCTGCATCACCGCCAAATACAGCCGTTATAGTTTCTTACAAATGAAACATCATCAAACCATTAAATAGATTGACCCTTTAAACTAACATCAGTTACTGTTTGCGGCTAAATGACTTACACAGGATAAAGCTATGAGTATCGCAATGATCTGGATCATCGTTGGCGTGCTGTTAATTCTGTCGGAACTGCTGGCAACCAGTATTGTTGCGGTGTTTTTGGGTATTGGCGCTATTGTGGTCGGTATATTGTTGCAGCTTGGCTGGATTGAATCAGCCACCATGCAATACCTTATTTTCGGCGTGGTCAGCCTGGCGCTGCTGCTATTGGCCCGTGGCCACTTTAAACGCTGGTTTACCGGCTATGTCGCCGACAAAGGTGAGCAACCCAGCCGCTTAAAAGACGATATTGGCAACCGGGTGATAGTGCTGGCCGATTTTCAGCAAGGTGCCGGCCGGGTGGTGTTAAATGGTGTGCAATGGGACGCCCGCTCCAGCGAGCCGTTGAAAGCCGGCGAAGTGGCCTGGGTGATTGCCAACGAAGGCATTCATTTAATTGTATCAGCGCAACAACCCGTTTAATTATTAGCAAAAAAGGGAAGACGAACGATGGAAGAACTCAATATCCAAACCATACTGACGCTGGGTTTCGCCCTGGCGGTGGTAATTACCGTTATCAAAACCGCCCGGGTGGTACCCCAGAAAACCAACTTCGTCATAGAGCGCCTGGGTAAATACTCACGCACCCTCGACTCGGGTTTTCATATTCTTATTCCTTTTGTTGATAAAGTGGCCTATACCCACAGCTTAAAAGAAGAAGTAATAGACGTAGAGCGTCAGACCTGTGTTACCAAAGACAACATTCAGGTTGGCATTAACGGCGTGCTGTATTTACAGGTCGTCGACCCGCACAAAGCCAGTTACGGCATTAATGACTACCGCTACGCATCATCACAGCTGGCGCAAACGACTATGCGTTCAGTGATTGGCCAGACCGACCTGGATAAAACCTTTGAAGAGCGGGCCAAAATTAACGAAGAGGTAGTAAAAGCGCTGGACGAAGCCGCCTCACCCTGGGGCATTAAAGTACTGCGTTATGAAATTTCTGATATTGAACTGCCTCTTAGCATTAAAGATGCCTTAGAGCAGCAAATGCGCGCCGAGCGGGAACGCCGGGCCGCAATTGCTAAATCAGAAGGTGAACGTCAGGCGATGATTAACGTGTCTGAAGGCCAGAAGCAGGAAGTGATTAACCTGTCTGAAGGTGACAAAATGCGCCAAATTAACGAAGCTGAAGGGCGTGCCCGCGAAATTGAGCTTATCGCTATTGCTACCGCCGAAGGTATCCGCCAGATTGCCGAAGCCATTAACCACCCCGGTGGCCAAGAGGCCGTTAGCCTGCGGGTGGCCGAGCAATACGTTAAAGAGTTCGGTAACCTGGCCAAAGCCAACAACACCATGATAGTACCAGCCGAACTAGCCAATATCGGCGGCGCCGTCGCCGGCCTGACCGAAATCCTGAAAATAGCCCGGCCGGGTGGCAAATAAGCCACAACCAAAGGAGTAATGTATGGCAAACCAACAAGATTTTAATGAAGCACTGCTGAAACTGGCCATTCTGATGTACCGGATTGACGGTAAAATTCGGCTGAATGAGCAAGAGCTGGTTGATGAAATTGGCGATAAACTGGATTGGGATGGAGTGAACAGCATTACCGCCGTGCAAAGCCAGGCCATGGCTGATATACGCCAGGCCATCAGCAGTAATCAGGTAGAAGCCTACTTAACCACCCTGAAACCGGCACTGCAGTTTGATAAGCAACAAGCACTTGATACCGCCAGGCAAATAATGCAAAGCGACGGCGAAGAAGCCCAGCAAGAGCGCCGACTGTATGACATGCTAGTGCAGATGTTGTAGTAACAAATAGATGTATTAGAGAAGCCAGCCGAGTGCTGGCTTTTTTATTTGTAGGCTACCCGCTAACTGTTTGTTGTGACTTTTACTACCACCATTTAAACAACACAACGGTAAGAATTAACACCAAAATCCATCTGAATTGATTATTTACCCAAGGAGCCAGCGCTAAAAATAAGTAACTCGTTGTCAGAGAAATACCGACCACCCAATACAGGGCTATACGACCAATATAATTATTACTTTCAAGCGTAATTGCAGCAAGGACCACTGCTAAAATCAGTATTTGATAACCAAGAAAAATTGGCTTAGAACGCAGCACGATATCAAAAAAAACTGCCGTTGCTTTGGGTATATTTCTTACTTTGATTGTTGATGAAGTCATGCCTGCCTGTCCATTTTGTTAAGACTGTGTCTGTAACGCTCAGCTAACAGCTACCGTTTTAATCCCTGCCACTATTGCTGCTGCGCTATCTTTGCCATAGCCGCCGCCACCTAAAAATACCGTGGGAATATTCAGCGCTTTTAAACGCTGGTACACCAGCTTATGGCTTTGTGCTACAGCTGCAATGCTTAGCTTTAAGCCACCCAGCGGATCGGTTGCCAGGACATCGGTACCTGCTACTACGAAGGCCAGTTTATATCCGCCAGTAAGCAGCTCCAGCGCGCCGCGAAGTTTATTTAGATATAACTCACCACCGGTGCCATTTGGCAAAGGTACCGGGATATCCACCCGCTGCCGGCTGACCGGTGTAATGGGATAAATATCCTGGTTATACACATCGAGCAGGGTAACGTTGCTATTGTCATGAAAAGTGCGGGCATTGCCGTTACCGTGATGGGCATCGATATCAATAATCAGAATTCGGTCGGCCGCCGTTAGCTCGCTACTTGCCAGCAGTTGCTGATAGCTGATGCCAATATCGTTATAAATACAAAAGCCTTCCATCCGATGTGGGCTGGCATGGTGATAGCCACCAGCCAGGTTCCAGGCATCCTCGCCAGCAAGCGCTAACCTGCTTGCTGCTAACGTGCCAGCAACCCCCCAACGCATAGGCCCAAGGATGCGGCTGTCCAGCCACGAAAATGACAAAAAAGGTATTTTAGGAATTTCCAACGCCCGACATAATGCTGCTTTGTCTTTCAGCTGTATTTTTAACAGTTCATTTACTGAGCTGAGAATAGCTGGTTCAGCAATAGCAGCATCAGGTGCAACAACATCTGCATCGTTCAGTGCCGCCCGCACTTTACGAAATTTACAGCCATCAAACGGATGCAGGAATTTAAAAATACCAACATCGATATTGAAATTTTCGTGGTAGATAATCTTCATGCTGATTTCAGTTCGTTTGCATAGCGCATTACGTTTGCCGGAGTCCATATACCGTAACCCAATATGCGACCGACTTTAGCATACTCTGCTGCGTTAGGTTTAAATGTTGGTTTTTTACTAGCGCCTTTTTGCAGTATATCAACCACTAAATGCGAACAATTATGGCGGGCAAGTTGATAGCGCGGTACGTTATTTTGTAAATAGTTTACATAATGCAGCATCGCAACCTCATTTAGGTTGGCTACATCAATTGTGATGGGCTTGCGGCCTCCCTCATTGATGATATCTTGTGCCAGCGTTTCGACATAAGCACCCGGGTGACTGGTTTTTATTTTTAAGTCTTTTTTACCAGCATCGCCATCTGGCCAGAAGCTGACATAGACATCTCTTATCGTAAGGGCCGCGTGACCTACATGTTGTTCATCCCTTAACCAAATATGTACCTTTACCATGGCTTTTTCCTTAAACTTTCAAAAGCCATAATGATAATTTATCGAGACATATTAATAAATAAATTGTTAATGATGTATTTGTTTAAATTTTCAGTGATAGTTACTAGTCAGCTGGGAATGACAAAACCAAAGCCGTATTGCTATAGACTGAGTGAATCTGACTTAGAACACGTAAAGCAAACATAGCGTTGGATTTGTGATAATCCGAGTAGCAGCCTTTTAGCGTTTGTTGGATCTGACCCTCAAAATTATTTATAGTTAAATAATTTCAAAGCCAGCATGATGCTGGCTTTTGCTTTTTGAGTAACCACATATGAAAACAATTGGCTTACTGGGCGGGATGAGTTGGCAGTCGACCATTCCTTATTACCGCATAATTAATGAAAAAATTAAGCAACAGCTTGGTGGGTTACACTCGGCCAAAATTGTCTTATATAGCGTAAATTTTGCCGAAATTGAGCGTATGCAACGCGCTGGCGACTGGCAAGCTGCCGGGCAGCTGCTGGCCGATGCCGCCAGCCGCCTTGAAGCTGCTGGCGCCGACTTTATTGTGCTGTGTACCAACACCATGCATAAAGTGGCAGCCGCTATTGAGAACGCGACAACTCTGCCACTGCTACATATTGCTGACGCCACGGCTATGGCAATTAAGGCATCAGGCTACAAAACCGTTGGCCTGTTAGGCACCCAATTCACTATGGAACAGTCTTTCTACACCGCTCGGCTAACAGAGCAGCACGGCCTTAAGGTACTCATTCCGGAACAAAAAGCACGCCAGCAAGTGCACCAGATAATTTATGACGAGCTCTGTCTGGGTAAAGTACTGCCAGAATCCAGAGCGCAATATCGCCAGATCATTGCCCAGCTTGCCGCGCAAGGCGCAGAGGCCATTATTCTTGGCTGCACCGAAATCTCTCTGCTGGTGTCAGAGCAAGATGCAGCAGTACCGCTATTTGACACCACCAGTATTCATGCCCGCAGCGCCGCTGAATTGGCTTTGCGGTGATGAGCCTACAACGAGGACTGACGTTTTTTAATCCTTTGCCAGGACATTGCAATAACATCAACAACCAACGCACTGACAAAAACATACACCGGCACCAGCATCCCAAAAAAATCGTTTAGCGGATCAACTTTAATAGCGATGTTGAAAATCAGACTGTGAATTAACCGGTCAACCGCCATAAAGATGATGCAACTGGCAAACAGCATAAAAATGGCTTTCGGATAGGTTATGTGCAACAAACGGTTTATCAACACCGGTATGCCGATTATTAGTAGCAGGCTAAATACCCCGTAAAGCATACCCTGCCATTCCTGATACTCAAACATAGCCAACTCAACCATTAACAAAAAATATATATAATATGTTATACCCCCCCTAAGGAAACAGGGCGAGTTTTCAAAGCTTGTCGATTCAACATGGCGTTATGCTAACCACTGATAAGCTCTGCCGCTATCCCGTAACTGGTTTGGCGTGCAGCAGGGTCATGCATCATGCTGGTCAACATCAGCTCGTCTGGCTGATGCTCGGCAATAAAATCGCTAATGCCTTGCTTTACCGTAGCAGCATCACCCACCACGGAGCAGGCCAGGGCACTTTGCACATAAGCTTTTTCATGCGGCTGCCAAATGCTGTCCATGTTATCGACCGGCGCTGGCAGTAAGCCGGGCGTTCCTCTTACCAGGTTAACAAACTGCTGTTGCAGCGAGCTAAACAGCCGTTTTGCTTCAGTTGCTGTATCAGCAGCAAACACATTCAGCGCCAGCATCAGGTAAGGTTTATCCAGCTGGGCTGACGGTTTAAAATGCTGGCGATACAAAGCCGCCGCCTGGCGCATCATCGCCGGGGCAAAATGTGAGGCAAACGCATAAGGCAGCCCCAGTTGCGCGGCCAGCTGGGCACCATACAAACTGGAGCCTAATATCCATAATGGTACATTGAGGTTCTGGCCCGGTACCGCCTGCACCAACTGATCCGGTTTGGCTGGGCCAAAATATTGTTGCAACTCTGCTATATCGGCCGGAAACTGCGCTTCAGTCTCCGTTTTATGTCGGTGTAAAGCCCGTGCTGTGGCCTGATCGCTGCCCGGCGCCCGGCCTAAGCCTAAATCTATCCGGTTGGGGTATAAGGTTGCCAGGGTGCCAAATTGCTCTGCTATCACCAGCGGTGAGTGATTCGGCAGCATGATACCGCCGGCCCCCAACCGGATACGCGAAGTAGCGGCAGCTAAATGGCTTATCAGTAATGAGGTCGCGGCGCTGGCGATGCCTGGCATATTATGATGCTCGGCCAGCCAGTAACGGTGATAGCCCAGCGCTTCGGTATGCCGGGCTAATGCTTTACTGGCTGCAAAGCTGTCGGCAATGGTGCTATTGGCGGCAACCGGCGCCAGATCAAGAACAGATAACGGGATCATCAATACTCCGCCACGCCACAGGCGTGTTTGCCAAACAATATACTTATAGTGGCAATGGGGGCTAACCCTGGCTGTCTCAAGGGCTGGCCAGCGAGAAGCAGGCCATGTCGTAAACTCGGGCGCTTGCCTGACGTATTAACTGTAACTATGGTTAAGCCATAATTTTACTAAAAGTGAGAAGGCCGTGTTTTTCAGACAAGCGTTGTTGCCTATATCGTCATTATTTATCTCTATTGCCTTTCTGGCCACCGGCTATGGCATGCTAATGACCTATATCGGCCTGTATTTAAAGCAGGCCGGCCTGTCGGAAATGGCCATTGGTTTGATTAACTCGGCATTTTTTCTGGGTGCCTTATTGGCGGCGGTGTTCAGCCAGAAGCTGATTGTCTCCGTTGGCCATGCCCGCAGCTTTTCGGCTTTTTCAGCAATCATGGTGATGGCCTTTCTCGGCCATACATTATTTTATCATCCCGGGTTCTGGGCCGCTTTACGCCTGCTGTCAGGCTTTGCTTTTTATGCGCTGCTCATTGTGCTGGAAAGCTGGCTGAATGAAAAAAGCAGCTCGGACGATCGCGGCCGGGTGCTGGCGGTATATACGGTGGTGTTCTTTCTGGCCACTGCCATAGGTCAGCTGATTTTAGGGATGGATATCAGCTCGCATGTGGTGTTTGTGCTGGGCTCGGTGCTGGTGCTGGCGTCACTGTTTTTAGTGGCCATTACCCGCATCAGCCAACCGGTATTGCCTCCTTTTCAGCGCTACAGCTTACCTAAGGTTCTGCATATTGCGCCGCTGGCGCTGGTGGGCAGTGTTATCGGTGGCTTTTTTGTTGGTGGCTTTTACACTATGGTGCCGGTGTTTGTGCTAAATACCTACGGCCAACAAGCAGTGGTAGCAACCTTTATGGCAATTTCTATATTAGGCGGCTTGCTGGCACAATGGCCGGTTGGCACGCTGTCAGACCGCTACGGCCGGCGTAAGTTGCTGGCCTGGGCCGGCTTATTCAGTTTTGCTATTTGCATACTGCTTGCCTTATTCGCCAGTCAGGTCTGGCTGTTTTATTTGCTGGGTTTTTTACTCGGTACCAGCCTGTTCAGTATTTATCCGCTAAGTGTCGCCCGGGCCAATGACCGCTTAGATCACGGCAAAGATTTAGTGGAAGTCAGCCGCAGCTTGCTGTTTGCCTATGGTATCGGCTCTTTTTTAGCACCATTGCTGTTGGGCGCGGTATTAGGTATCTCGGGCGGACTGTTTTTCACCGTGCTGGCCGTAGCAGCACTGCTACTGGGCGGCTATGCACTCACGGCCGAGCGTATCGCCAACGAAAACTTAAGTGTGTATGTGGCGGTACCGGCCGCTTCGGGTGCATCACTGGCCCAACTGGACCCACGCCAGGACGAGCAATGGGTAGAGGACCATAAGCCCAGCTACCCTGCCCAGCCTGACATCATTGACGACACTGAACCGGCCACGCCAGACAACGTCGGATCCCCGCGATCATCAGCCGAAGTAACCCGACCGGCAGTGCCAGCTGACGATTAGTTTGTATTAAACACCTGCTGCCAAGGATAGCTGCACAGCTGCTGGCAGAACCAGCTGAGCGCATTGCCTTGCTGTTGTTTATGCCAGGCCAGGTATAACTTAGCGCTGTCGCGCGGAATGGTGTGCTGTTTGGCTATCAGCTCGCCGCGGGCCAGTTGCTGCTGGATCAGATGCCGCGGTAAAAAACCGACACCTAAACCTTGCTGCTGGGCAGTAATTTTTTGCGCCAGATTGGCGACAATCACCTTTTGGCGGGTATCGAACAGGCCGCTGGACAGTTTCTGGCTATCAATGGCTGAGTCGGCAACAATTATCGCCGTTTCCTGTTGCACATCGGCCAGGCTAATCACTTTGTCGCGTTCCGCCAATGGGTGATGCGGCGCAACCGCAAACACAAACTCCACTTCGCCCAGCAGCTGTAAATGGTAAGCGCCGCTATGCTGGGTTGCCGGTACGCCAATAGCAATATCGGCCCGGCCTGTGTTCAATGCTTCCCAGCCGCCGGCCAGCACTTCCTGGCGCACTGCTACCCGGGTGAGCTTACCCAGTTGCAAGAACTGGCTGATTAACGCCAAAACCGGCTCGGCCGGTACCACGCTGTCCAGCGCCAGGGTTAGCTCAGCTTCCCAACCACTGTCCAGTTGCTGCACGGCTTTTTGCAGCTGATCAGCCGCTTTGAGTAGCTCGCGCCCTTGTTGCAGTAATAACTGCCCGGCCGGGGTCAACCGGGCTTTTTGTTTACTGCGATCAAACAAACTTACCCCAAGGTTTTGCTCCAGCTGGGCCATAGTGTAGCTAAGTGCCGACGGTACCTTATATAGCGCCTCGGCCGCCGCGGCAAAACTACCTTTGCGATCGATAGCATCCAGCGCTCTGAGCGCGTCTAAATTAATCAGTTGCTGCATATCCTACTCAAGTTATTTCAAGCCACCGCCATAGCAAGGCCTTATTATTCAAAAAATTTGAACTATAGATACAAAAGTCTCCGCTTTTTGATTGCCAAGTATAGCGCTATCTTTAGCACATCGACAGGTTGTAAGCGGTCGGGTAAACAAAAACACTTTACTTAACCATTAAATATTTTGACAGGTGATTTATGAAAACATTGATTGCAAAACTTACTGCTACCCAAGCCGGCTGGTCGGCACTGGCACTACGGCTTCCTATCGGCATTATATTTGCGGCCCATGGTGCGCAAAAGCTGTTTGGCTGGTTTGGCGGCTATGGTCTTGAGGGCACAGCCGGCTGGATGGATAGTATTGGCTTAAGTCCTGGGATGCTGATGGCGCTGCTGGCCGGTGCGGCTGAGTTTTTTGGCGGCCTGGCATTAATTGTTGGCCTGTTAACCCGGCCGGCGGCAGCGGCCCTGGCGGTAGCAATGCTAGTCGCCATTTTCGCGGTGCATTTTGAAAATGGCTTGTTTATGGCCAACAACGGTTACGAATTTGGTTTGGCGTTGTTGGCGGCCAGTGTTTCGCTGCTGTTTAGCGGCGCAGGCAATTTGTCTGTCGATAAACTACTGGCCGGCAAACTTACCCGCTGAACCTGACTGCAGGGTGGCTGGTATGCTGACGTAACAGCAGCAGGGATGTGATCCTTGAAGCCGGTGAAGTCAGTATGCCAGCCACCGTGCTACCTTGCATTTGCACCGCAATAAGTAGCTACATTATTTAGTAATAAGGAGAGTCCGATGATTACCTTACGCAAAGCCGACGAGCGCGGCAAAGCCCATTTCGGCTGGCTGAAAAGCCGCCACAGTTTTTCTTTTGGCAGCTATTACGACCCTGCGCATATGGGTTTTTCGGCCCTAAGAGTCATTAACGATGACTGGGTTGCCCCCGGCGCTGGTTTTGATACCCATGGCCACCGCGATATGGAAATTATTACCCTGGTGTTGGCAGGTGCCATCGTGCATAAAGATTCGGCTGGTAACGAAAAAGTGCTGCCCGCCGGCGAGTTTCAATTGATGAGTGCCGGCAATGGCGTATATCACTCAGAGTATAATGCCAGTCAGAGTGACGAACTGCGGTTTTTGCAGATTTGGATAATGCCGGAAAAACAAGGTGGCGCGCCGGGTTATCAGCAAAAACACTTTGCCGAGAAACCGGGTTTAACCCTGATTGCCACGCCGGATGGCCGTGATGGTAGCCTGCTGCTGAAGCAACAAGCCCAGTTGTGGCGGGTTACCCTGGCTGCAGATGATCAGCTGAGTTATCCGATGTCAGGTCGCAAGGTATATCTGCACCTGATAAGTGGTGAGCTGAAACTGGATAACACCACAATGCGGCCTGGTGATGGTCTGATGGTCAGCGCTGAAGCAGCGCTGCAGTTAACCGCTAATCAGCCCAGCGAAGCCCTGCTGTTTGATTTGCCGTAGCCTGGTGACAACCAGGGCGACAATTTATTACTGCTGATCAGCAGTGGGTAAATCGGTTTGGCTGTCAGGCTTTACATTTTGCGCCAGTAAGGCTGCAACCTGCAGCTCCAGTTGCTCGACCTTTTCGCGGGTGCGCAGCAACACCTGGCGCTGCACATCAAACTCCTCGCGGCTGACAAAATCCAGGTTGGCTAGCTTTTGCTGCAATACCTGTTTTACTTTCGCCTCAGTATCATCAGCAAACTGCTTTATTTGCGGTGGCAGCGCATTGCCAATTTGCTTAGCGATATCTTCAATTTTTTTCGGATCTAACATACATTTCTCCATTTAGCCGGGTTAGCGTGCTGATAAGCCTATTCTACGGAGATAAATCCAGAACGCGAATGCTATTTGCCGCTAATTTTGGTTACAATGCCCGACCTTGGTATAGGTGCAGATTATGCAGTTAAATTCGCAACAAAACGCCGCTGTTCATTTTATCGCCGGGCCCTGTCTGGTGCTGGCCGGCGCCGGTAGTGGTAAAACCCGGGTAATTATCAATAAAATTGCTTATTTAATTCAGCAATGTCAGCTGCCAGCCCGCCATATTGCCGCAGTGACCTTTACCAACAAGGCCGCGCGGGAAATGCGCGAACGGATCCAGGCGCAACTGCCGAAAAGCGCGACCCGCGGTCTGACAATTTCTACTTTTCACACCCTGGGCCTGGAAATTATAAAAAAAGAATACCGGCATATCGGCTATAAACCCAGTTTCAGTCTGTTTGACGATCAGGACAGCATGGCGCTGCTAAAAGAGCTGACGGCCAATGAATTTCAGGGTGACAAAGATTTATTAAAAGCGCTGCAAAGTAAAATTTCTGGCTGGAAGAATGATTTAACCCTGCCAGCGCTGGCTATCCAGCAGGCAAGCGACCCGCAAAGTATAAATTTTGCCAATTATTATCAGCAATACAGCGACCAGCTGAAAGCCTATAACGCGCTGGATTTTGACGACTTAATTCTGATCCCCACCTTACTGTTTCAGCACAATGCTGAGGTACGGCAAAAATGGCAGCAAAAAATTCAGTATTTACTGGTCGATGAGTATCAGGATACCAATACCAGCCAGTATGAACTGGTAAAAGCGCTGGTGGGTGAGCGTCAGCGCTTTACCGTGGTAGGCGATGATGACCAGTCTATCTATTCGTGGCGTGGTGCCCGGCCGCAAAATCTGGTGTTGCTGAAAACCGATTTCCCCAATTTAAATGTGATTAAGCTGGAGCAAAACTACCGTTCGGCCGAGCGGATTCTAAAAGCAGCGAATATCTTGATCGCCAATAACCCGCATGAATTCGAAAAAAAGCTGTTCAGCCAGAATAGCTATGGGGTGCCACTTAAAGTATTGCCGTGTAAACACGAAGAAGACGAAGCAGAAAAAGTGGTGGCTGAGATTATTTCACACCGCTTTATTAACCGCAGTGAGTACCGCGATTATGCACTGCTGTATCGCGGCAACCATCAGGCGCGGGTGTTTGAAAAAGCCCTGATGACCAACCGCATTCCTTACAAAATTTCCGGCGGCACCTCGTTTTTCGCCCGCAGCGAAATTAAAGATGTGATGGCCTACCTGCGGCTGCTGGTCAATCAGGACGATGACAACGCCCTGCTGCGGATTATTAATGTGCCGAGACGGGAAATTGGTGCCGCCACCTTGCAGCAGGTTGGCACGCTGGCCAACAGCAAAAATATCAGTTTATTTGCGGCCTGCTGCGATATGGAATTATCAATGCATTTGTCGGCCCGGGCCCAGCAGGCGGTGCAGCAGTTTGCTAACTGGATAAATCAGGTGGCAGACAACGCCAAACGGGCCGATCCGGCCGAAGCGGTGCGCGATCTGATCCGGCAAAGCCACTATGAAGCCTGGCTGTTCGAAACCAGTAACAGCCCAAAAGCAGCCGAGATGGCGCTGAAAAACGTAAACGAGCTGTACCGCTGGATCAGCACCATGCTGGAAGGGGATGACGAGCACGAGCCGATGACATTGCCGGAGGTGGTTACCCGGCTGACCCTGCGCGATATGATGGAGCGTCAGCAACAGGAAGACAATGCCGATCAGGTGCAACTGCTAACCTTGCATGCATCGAAAGGCCTGGAGTTTCCTTATGTGTTTATGGTCGGTATGGAAGAGGGTTTATTGCCGCACCAGAGCAGTATTGATGAAGATAATGTAGAAGAAGAGCGGCGACTGGCCTATGTCGGGGTAACCCGGGCCCAGCGCGAGTTAATTTTTACCTATGCGAAAGAGCGGCGCCAGTATGGCGAAGTCATCCGGCCTGAACCCAGCCGTTTTTTATATGAATTACCACAAGACGATCTGGAGTGGCAACAGGCAGCGCCGGCAAAAACTGAACAGCAGCGCCAGCAAACCGGTCAGGCGCATTTAGAACGGCTGCGCCAGATGTTGAAAAAAGACTGACAGGCGCTATTCCGCCCCCAGGGCCCTGAGCATCTGATCCCGCATTTTATCCTGGAAGATAGCATAACGGCCGCGCCCCAGCGCCTTGGCGTGGTACATGGCGGCGTCGGCATCGCGTAGCAGTTGCTCGCCGTTACTGTAATCCGCTTGCATTAAAGCAATACCAATACTAACCCCGGAATTAACCTGTTGCCCTTCCAGATAATAGGGCTCACGCACTTTTTCAATAATTCGCTGGGCCACATCTTCTGCATCATGCTCGCCCTGCAGATTTTGCAGTAACACCACAAACTCATCACCACCCAGTCGGGCGGCTAAGTCATGTTCGCGTACTGCACTTAAAATCCGTTTGCTGGTTTCAATTAAAAACGCATCGCCAATATGATGGCCTAATGTATCGTTGATCAGTTTAAAGCGATCTAAATCCAGAAACAGCAAGGCCATCCCGATATCCGGCTGCCGCTTATAGATAGCAAACTGGCGCTTTAACTGCTCGAGGAACATCTGGCGGTTCGCCAGGCCGGTTAATAAATCGTGGTTTGCTTCATAGAATAGTTTCTGCTCAGCTTTTTTCCGCTCTTCTACCTGCAACCGCAAAAATAAATTGGTCTGACGCAGCTCGCGGGTACTTTCAAAAACCTTACGCTCAAGCTCTTCCTGATGCTGCTTTTGCTTCTCGGCCGCCAGCTTACGCTGAATGGCCACCCCAATATGCTGTGAGACAAAGCGTAAGATGCTGAGCTCCTGTTCAGTATACTCATAAGCATTATCGTAAGATTGCACTGCAATAACGCCAATTACCCGCTGGTCAATCAGCAACGGCGCGCCTAACCAGCATGAGGACAACCGCGCCCGTTGCAGGGGGTCGGCCATACCACGGCGAATTTCGCCTTCTGCTGCCAGTTGTTCTGCCGCCTCGCTATTGATCAGGCGTGCCTCACCGCAGCGAATAACATACTCAGTAAAGCCCCGGCTAATCGGCCGTTCCCGCGCCGGAGGTGAATACTGGTCCAGATAAAACGGAAAGGTCAGCTTGGTCTGATCAGCATTGAGCAGCGCGATATAGCAGTTATCTGCTGACATTAAACCTGACAGCACCTTGTGTACTGCTTTATAAAAGCTTTGCATATCGCGGCTACTGGCAGTCAGCTCAGAAATTTCATATAACGCCGCCTGCAAACGCTCGGCATTGGTGCGTTCTTTAATTTCTTTTTGTAATGACTGATTAATCAGCTGCAGTTGCTGGGTCCGTTCCTGTACGGTCAGTTCCAGTAGCTCACGACTTTTTACCCTATCCAGAGCAGTAACAGTATGGCCACCAATGCTCAGAAACATCGCCAGCTCTTCGTCACCATAACGATAATCGTTGTCGTAGGTTTGGATAGCCATAACACCGATTAGCTGAGCGTCGCGCCATAGAGGAATACCCATCCAGTGGGTACATTCTGAACCCTGAGCCTGAATATCACCATTGGCAATCATGGCATTAAACTGCTCTCTGTCACACAATAATGGTTTGCCGGTTTTGGTGACATAACCGGTCAGGCCACTGGAGAAGGCCGTTGACGGTACCTGCTTAATGTATTGCTGGTCTTTCTCGTCAGAAAAGTATTGCAGCTGGTATTGTTTTGTACTGGTATCGTACAGCACCACATAAAAGTTTTCGGCGTGCAGCAACTCCGAGACCATTTTGTGAATAGCCGGGTAAAACTCCCGCATATCACTGATGGTGCTGGCCAGTTCAGATAACTTTAACAAAGCCCCCTGAATAGTATAAGCCTGCTTGTAACGGCCAATCAGGGTGGTAAGCCGGCGTGCTTTGGCTTTAAACAGTTGGAGTTGCGATCCGTTTAGCTTCAACTTAATTCTGCTCTGCTTCTGCTGGCCTTATGATAATTGTTATTATGCATAAAGTTTCGCCACATGGAAGGGATCGACTGTTAAACAACTGCACTTTAGTGCCTTTTTTATAAACAAAAGCCGTGCAAAGCACGGCTATCGTTTATTTTGCTTTACTAAAAATCACACGCCATCAATCATAAATCGGATGGCCGCAGCAATTTCATCTTCACTACAGGTAGCACAAGTGCCCATTGCCGGCATGTTATTAAACCCTTCAATTGAATGTTTCAACATCACATCAAAGCCCTGGGCAATACGCGGTTTCCAGCTATCGGCACCCGGCTTTGGCGCGTCCAGCGCGCCCGTGCCATGGCAAGCGATACAGGCACCTTTATATACATCTTCACCAGAACGTGGGCCACTGGCCTCGGCGGCAACGTCGGCTTGCTCGCCTGCAACATATATCTGTCCTACCGGTGCTATGCGCTTAGCTAATTCTTCGTTGTTGTCCGTACTTGCAGTCGCACCAACAGCAAGCAGTAACGAAGCCAGCGCAAAAGTTAGTTTCTTCATTAAAAATTTCCCATAGCTTAAGGCAGAATTATATTGGCGTTATTATAGCCTGCAAGCGAACGCAATTAAAAGACTACAGTACCGATCTGAACTGCTGTTTTATTAGTCAATCCCTTACACTGGTTAATTACGCTTACCGGATCGGGCAGGATCAGTACAAATGTCTGAGCCAGCAGCCCGCTAAGCCGCGCTTAGCCTGCTTTATGCTTTTAGCTTCTTTCGCAGCTGGCTTTTAATAGCAAAATTATTTAAAACAACTACTATGCAACGGCCCGCTTTGTGGTAGTCTAATCGACCTACTCAGTCAGGGAATGACCAGGTTGTCGTACTACCCCCAGACCCCGTAGAAAGTTTTTCCACAAAGTGGATGTAAAAATAATAATAACAAGGGCGTTCGCGACTTCCCCTCGTTTACAATACAAATCATGTAGTTAGCTAGTATACCTACCCATCATTTAAAAAAATGTGTGGTACTACGCTATTAGTTTTACACAAAGTTATCCACAGCTTGTCCGCAAAAATTCACTATTTTCACCTGACAGCAATTCTGGCTGTCGTCCGGCTGCTGTGGCATGCTATAGCAAATTTCTGCAGGACAGCTTACCCATGGTTTATATCCCGAAAAACCCATTGATATTAGTAGATGGCTCTTCCTATCTGTTTCGCGCTTACCACTCTCCACCACATTTAACTAATTCACGCGGAGAAGCGACCGGTGCTATATACGGTGTGATCAATATGCTGAAAAGCCTGTTACGCCAATATAATCCGAGCCATATGGCCGTGGTATTTGATGCGAAAGGCCCGACGTTTCGCAACGACCTGTATAGCGAATATAAAGCTCACCGGCCACCAATGCCAGATGATCTGCGCACTCAGATAGCACCTATCCATCAAATTGTCAGGGCAATGGGCTTGCCACTACTGTGTATTGATGGTGTGGAAGCCGATGATGTCATTGGCACGCTGGCCCGTCAGGCCAGTAATGCCGGACGCCACACCCTGATTTCGACTGGCGATAAAGATATGGCGCAGTTGGTGGATGCTCACGTTACCCTGATTAACACCATGACCAACACCTTGCTTGATCCCGAATCGGTAGTCACGAAATTCGGGGTGGGCCCGGAGGCGATCATAGATTTTCTGGCGCTGATGGGTGACAAAGTTGATAACATTCCCGGCCTGCCTGGGGTTGGTGAAAAAACAGCCGCCGCTTTATTACAAGGGCTGGGCTCTATTGATAATATTTATCAGCAGTTGGATAAAGTTGCTGAACTCAGTTTCCGCGGTGCCAAAACCATGGCCGCAAAGCTGGCAGAGCATAAAGCACAACTGCAATTATCATATCAACTGGCTACGATCAAAACCGATGTCGAGCTGGATTGTCAGCTCGACGACCTGGCTATCCAGCCAGCAGATCGCCAGCAACTGGCTGAGTTGTACCGACATTGTGAATTTAAGCGCTGGCTGGCAGAAATTCTGCAGGACAAAGCACCGGAGCAGCTGGTAACTGACGACCAACATACTGCCTCTGACACCCAGGAGCTTACTGCCGTGCCTCCGACGCTGGACCGCAGCCAATATCAGACCATTCTGACTCAGGATGAATTTGAGACGTTACTCAGCACCATTAATCAAGCTGAACTGACAGCCTTTGATACTGAAACCACCAGCCTTGACTATATGCAGGCAGAACTGGTCGGTATGTCATTTGCCGTTGCGCCTGGCCAGGCCTGGTATTTACCGCTGGCCCACGACTATGTCGGAGCGCCACCGCAACTGAACCGCGACGAGGTGCTGGCGGCACTGAAGTCCTGGTTGCAGGACAGTAAAAAGGCGAAAGTCGGCCAGAACCTGAAGTACGACAGCAGCGTATTGGCTCGCTACAACATAAGGCTACAAGGTATTCAGTTCGATACCATGCTGGAATCTTATGTATTCAATTCTGTTGCCAGCCGGCATGATATGGACAGCCTGGCATTGAAATATCTGGGCCATAATAATATCAGTTTTGAAGATATTGCCGGCAAAGGGGCCAAGCAACTGAGTTTTAATCAGATAGCGCTGGAGCAAGCAGCCCCTTATGCCGCGGAAGATGCCGATGTTACATTACAATTGCATCTTAAGTTATGGCCACAAATACAAGCAGAGCCGGGCCTGGCAAAGGTACTAACTGATATTGAAGTACCTTTGTTAACTGTGCTAAGTAAAATTGAGCGTAATGGTGTCCTGATCGACAGTAAAGTGCTGGGACAGCAAAGCCAGCAGCTGGCGAAACGGATTGATCAGCTTGCTGAACAGGCATATAAAGAGGCCGGCCAGACCTTTAATATGGCATCACCCAAGCAACTGCAGGAAATTCTGTTTAACCAGATGGGCTTACCGGTGCTGAAAAAAACACCGGGCGGCACCCCATCCACTGCCGAAGACGTTCTGGCCGAGTTAGCGCTGGAATATGACTTCCCGAAACTGATCACTGAGCATCGTGGCTTAAGCAAATTAAAGTCGACTTATACTGATAAACTGCCAAAAGTAATCAATCCGGTCACCGGGCGGGTTCACACTTCTTACCATCAGGCTATTGCTGCCACCGGGCGCTTGAGCTCAACTGAGCCCAATTTGCAGAATATTCCGATTCGTAGTGAAGAGGGCCGGCGTATTCGCCAGGCTTTTGTTGCTCCACAAGGTAAAAAAATTCTGGCAATAGATTATTCGCAAATTGAATTAAGAATAATGGCCCACTTATCGGGTGATAAGGCACTGCTTGATGCCTTTGCCAAAGGGCTGGATGTGCACAAAGCTACTGCTGCAGAAGTGTTTGGGGTGGCGCTGAGTGATGTCAGCTCCGAACAACGCCGCCAGGCGAAAGCAGTAAACTTTGGTTTAATTTACGGCATGTCAGCTTTTGGTTTGGCTAAGCAGCTTGGTATCAGCCGCAGCGACGCCCAAAGTTATGTGAACCGTTACTTTGAGCGTTTCCCCGGGGTTTTGCGTTATATGGAAGATACCCGCAAGCAAGCGCATGAGTTAGGTTATGTTGAGACCCTGTATGGTCGCCGGCTGTATCTACCTGATATTAATGCCCGCAATATGGGCCGCCAAAAAGCCGCTGAACGGGCCGCAATTAACGCGCCGATGCAAGGCACCGCAGCAGATATTATCAAAATGGCAATGATTAAAGTCGATAGCTGGCTGAGCAGCCAGCAAAATGATGATATAAAAATGATTATGCAGGTCCACGATGAACTGGTATTTGAAGTTCCCGAGGCTAATCTGGCAACAGTGCAGGCTGAGTTAGTTAGCATTATGGAAAGTGCAGCCAGTTTAAAAGTACCGTTGCTGGCCGAGGCTGGCAGCGGCGATAACTGGGATCAGGCGCATTGACCCGGCCCAGCGCACCAGCCATTATGGTAATTTAATTACAATTAGCGGCTAACAGCCGCTAATTTTGATTTTTTTGTAGTTTTATTACATAAAAAACTTGCAATTGTCGGCTGAGTGGCTAAAATTTGACGGGTAGGGTACAGAGGTAAGATGTTCTATCTTTCAGCGCCTGTCACGATGACAACGCACAGAAAGTAGGCTTATTTAGCCGCCCCGCTGTTTTACAGCGGGGCGTTTTTTTATCTGTAATTCGCCAGAACAGCTGATCTTTTCTGACCAGAATTGAAATTAAGCAATATTTTTTAGAGTAAATACTTTAAACAGGCAGGATTTATTGTATAATGGCGCCGTCTTAGCGATAAGACACCCTGTTGATTTAAATTATTAGCTTCTCCCCGATTGCTATAACCGACACTTTTTAGTGTCGGTTTTTTTATGGCTGCCCGGCGGCTTAACCCACCGCATCCGGATTAGTGTCAGTGCTGAACCAGTGGTCCAGGGTTTGTTCAAATTCGGTCATACCAATTTTGGTTAAAGAACTGAACATATGTACTGTGACATCCCCCATAAAAGCCAGCGAGGCTTCCCGCACTTCCAGCAAGGTCTTTTTGCGGGCACCCGGCCCCAGCTTATCGGCTTTAGTCAGCAAAATAAGCACCGGTAACTCGCTTTGTACCGCCCAGTGTACTAATTGCTGGTCCAAATCTTTTAGCGGATGACGAATATCCATCAAAACCACCAGGCCCTGTAAACTCTGGCGCTTTTCCAGATATTGCGACAGTGACTTCTGCCATTTTTCTTTGACCGCCAAAGGTACTTTCGCAAAGCCGTAGCCGGGTAAATCTATCAGCCTTTTGTTCTCAGCAAAGACAAACGTATTAATAAGTTGGGTACGACCTGGCGTTTTACTGGTTCGGGCTAAACTATTTTGCCGGGTCAGCGTATTTAAAGCACTGGATTTACCCGCATTGGATCGACCGGCAAAAGCAACTTCAATACCGCTGTCGGCCGGTAATGCCTTAATATCAGGGGCACTGGTTAAAAAAGTCGCTTGTTGGTAATTGAATTTTGCTTTGTACACTGCCTGCTCCGGCGGTTAAATTTGGGCCATTGTAACGGATCTGGCGGATCGGAAGAAGCTTTTGCAACACAGATGGGATTTTACTTTGGGCAGTTTCGTGTAAAATGGCTGCACTTATTCTTATAAACGAACTTGGTTGCCAGTTTGCTGGCGGTTTAATGCGGACAGAGACGGATATAACATGAAAAAACTCGTACTTCCACTGACGCTGTTAATCGGTTTAATCGGTACAGCCCATGCCTTTGATGGCGATGCTGAAGCAGGCAAAGAAAAATCAACTACCTGTGTAGCCTGTCATGGTACTGACGGCAACAGCATGGTAGATATTTATCCAAAAATAGCCGGTCAGCATGCTGAGTACCTTTATAAGCAGTTAACTGATTATAAACTTGGTATGACGAGCGGCGGTAAAGAAGGCCGTAACAATGCCATCATGTTCGGCATGGTAGCTAGTCTGAGTGATCAGGATATGAAAGATCTGGCCGCATACTTTGCTTCGCAACCGATGAAAAGTGGCACGACACCAGAAGATGTTATTACCAAAGGTCAACAATTATATCGCGGTGGCGACCAGGCCCGTGGTGTTGCAGCCTGTATTGCTTGTCATGGCCCGCGCGGTGTGGGTACCAGCCTGGCGGGCTTTCCAAAAATATCCAGCCAGCATGCCGCCTACCTGAAAGCAACCTTGCTGGAATTTCGCGACGGAACCCGTGCCAATGACATGAATGGTATGATGGGTGATATCGCCAGAAAATTAACCGATGAAGATATTGAAGTGCTGTCGCAGTATTTAGGCGGCCTGCACTAAGTTACCTGGTATTGAATAATGTCCTGCTGACGGGGCTTCAGCCCCCGTCACCACTTTTTTTGTGAGATATCTCTTACAACAATGTAAGAAATCTGCCATTTCATAAAAAACATTGAACTTTTCTCACTTTTTGAAAAACTTCTAACTATTTGATTTATATAAATTAGCTGAATAATAAGCGATTAAAATTGCATTTTTTTTCAGCAGAGACTTGTCATCTGCTCAGATCAGAGTAAATTAAACCCAGTTACGTTTAGTAACAAATAACAACAGGGAATTGCGCAAGCGGCAAGGAAGTAAGTGCCGGTATCGGTACACTCTATTTGGCATCAGGAAGGTGCATAGCGTTGCAAAGCGCCCACGGATGAGTAATAAAGTACCAGGACGGTCGTGAAGAAGAAAGTTTTTTACATGGAAGATAAGCAACAATATAGGGAACTTGTACTAACAGGGTCGTTGTAAACGCATCAGGATGATTTAGCGAAATTGAGAGAAGTGTCCACCTAGACACAAGTATACGGGGCGATAAGGCTATCTTATCGCCCTTTTGTTTTTTACAATACTGTATTTTTAAAATCAGGCTTGTCCTGAAGAACCTGTTTTATTGAGGTCAATAATGGCGCTGCCTGCCAATGCCAACTGCCCGCTGTGTCGGGCAACCGCGCCACAGTTATATCATCAGGATAAACAGCGCAGTTATTTCAGATGCCATCTTTGTGCCCTGGTTTTTGCCGATCGTGCCAGTTTACTGAGCCGCGACGCTGAATATGCCCAATACCTGTTGCATAATAACGATTTGAACGATGCCGGCTATCGCCAGTTTCTGTCCAGGTTAAGTGAGCCTTTACTGGCCAGACTAACCTGCGTTGGCCATAGCGGTCTCGATTTTGGCTGTGGGCCGGGCCCGTTGCTGGCTAAAATGCTGACGGAAGCCGGTCAGCAAATGCAGCTATGGGACCCTTACTTTGCCTACAACCCGGCAGCATTGCAGTGCCAATATGATTTTATCTGTTGTACGGAAGCAATTGAGCATTTTGTTAACCCCTATCAGGAATGGCAACTCTGGATGCAATTGCTGAAACCAGCCGGGCTGCTGGCTATCATGACCAAACGTTACACCGATTCAGCGGCATTCAGTGGCTGGCATTACAAAAACGACCCGACTCATGTCAGCTTTTTTCACCATGATACTTTCAGCTGGCTGGCAACTCAGCACAAAATGACCGCTGACTTTGTGACGAATGATGTGGTGATCCTGCAGAAAACTGGTTAAAATACGCGCCCTTTTTTACAGGTATCCTGTTATGACGCGTCAAAAGAAAAGTCGTAGTACCGGCAACAATGGCCAACGCCATTTGCCAGCAGCGGAAGCCCGCAAACTGCGCCAGCCCAAAGAAGAAACCAAGAAAAAAGGCGCGGGCAAAAAATCCGGTAGCCGTAATGCCATTGTTGAACAGAACACTCAGCAGCAAGCAGGCCATAGCGGGCCGAAAGACCCCAGAACCGGCAGTAAAAAACCGATAGCACTGGTCGCTGAACCTGCAATAACGCCGCAGCTGAAACCAGATTTGCAACCTAAAGCCAGGTTAAGTAAAGCCACAGTGCCGGCTTTAACTGCGGCTGAAGAGCTGGCAATGATTGAGAATGACACCCTGTTACAACAGTTGCTGGAGCGGGTGGAAAATAACGAAGTGCTGACCGGTAAAGATGCAAAGTATTTTAATGCTAAAACAGCCAGAATGGAGCACCTGCTTGAGCAACTCGGTCTGGCGGAACAAACTGATATTGCCGACGATGACGATCCGCTGGCTCAGTTTGAACGTATAGACTGGCGCAAGTCTATTTTAGGTGACGAGGATTAATGCAGAACCCCTGGCTAGTGATACTGTTAGTGTTAGCCGTAGTAATTATTGCCGGCCTGGCATTTTATGCCGGCAAGTTGTTATGGCTGGTACAGCAACAGAATAAGCAGCAAGCAGCGCTACTGGAGAAACAACAGCAGCAACAATTGCAAAATCAACAGTATGTTGAGCAAAGTATTTATACTATTTGCAAAGCGGTGGATGCCGGCCAGTGCGAGCTGTCCGAGGGGGCACTGCGGGTATGGGTGTTGCTCAACCGCTTACCTGAACAACAGCAGGGGCCGCTGGCAACCGATTATCCGGGTATTTTTCAGATGTATCAGACGGTGAAAGATATGCCAACCCACCAGGCGCGGAAACAGCAAAGTAAACAAGCTACTCAGGCGCAAGACAAGCAACGTTTGCAGGCAGAGCAAACATTAGCAACCCAGATTATGGCCGACACCAGCAAGTTGCTGCAGCGCTTTAAGGCAGGGTAAAAACTGAAAGCCGGACTTAACGCTGCTGTGATGCCTTAAGTCCGCCGGAGCCCCTGCTTTACTGCTTATAGATTTTGCCCGCTTTCATCACAAAACTGACTTCGCCCATCACAGTAATATCCTGCAACGGGTCGCCGGACACTGCAATGATATCAGCAAATTTACCGCCGCTGATACTGCCCAGTTCAGCCTCTACGCCCAGTAACTTCGCACCCTCAATAGTTGCTGACTGAATAGCAGCCATTGCCGGCATGCCAGCTTCGGTCATATAAATAAATTCCCGCCAGTTTTCACCATGTGGAAAAACACCGGCGTCGGTACCAAAAGCGATTTTCACTCCGGCCTTATAGGCGTTGCCAAAGGTTTGCTGGATTAGCTTACCGATATTGGCCGCTTTGGGTCGCACCAGTTCCGGAAAGAAGCCACTTACTGCCGCCTTTTCTGCCGCCCATTTCCCGGCACTGATGGTGGGCACATAGTAAGTCCCCTGCTTGCGCATCAGGGCAAAAGTAGCGTTATCCATAAAGGTGCCGTGCTCAATTGAATGGACGCCGGCTTTGATTGCCCGCTCCATCCCCTCTTTGCCATGCGCATGCACTGCGACTTTCATCTCATAGTCTTTAGCCGTTTGCACCACCGCAGCCAGCTCAGCATCAGTAAACTGCGGATTGGTGCCACTTTTCGCCACGCTCAGCACACCGCCGGTCCCGGTAAGTTTAATCAGATCAGCACCTTCTTTATAACGCTGCCGTACAGCTTTACGGGCCTCTTCCGGTCCATTAATCACGCCATCTTTCGGCCCGGGGTCGCCCATTCTGTTAAAAGCAACACCGTTAGTCGGATCCGCATGCCCGCCGGTGGTGGCAATAGACTTGCCTGCAGCGTAAATTCTCGGGCCATCAACATAGCCCTGATCAATCGCTTTACGCAGTGCCACGCTGATATGGTAACTGTCACCCAGCTCCCGCACTGTGGTAAAACCGGCCAGTAAAGTTTTCTCGGCAAATACCGCACCGCGCAGCGCAAAATCGGCTTCATTCAGCCGCTGCCCCTCACTGTATACTGTTGGACTGAACTGGGTGTAAAAGTGAGTATGCATGTCCATTAAACCCGGCATAACAGTATGTTGACTGAGATCTATCAGCATATCGTCCGCCGCAGGCTGGCGAAAGCCTTTCTCTACTGACGAGATTTTCTCCCCATCAATAATAATAGTTTGTTCAGTCAGTATTTTACCGTCTTCAACATTAATCAGCTTGCCGGCGTGGATTAATGTTGCTGCACTGGCAGCAGTAGCGTTAATGCTCAGACAAATGGCGACAGATAATAAGGCTTTGCGCATAGTGTGGTTTCCTTACAGTAATTATTGCACTGTGCACCTGGCCGCCAGAGGTTAGCAACCAGCCTGCGATACAGCCCAGTTTTTGTACGTTGAGTGGCTAACTCAGACCAACACGCCCAGCGTAAACGGATAACCAGCACTTTTCAGCTGATAATGACTGGCACCATTCCAATGCACTTCGCTGCATTGTTCAATTAGCTGATAATACGTATTGCGGTTTAAACGGGCTGATAAACCGCGCCATAATTGCAGATAGGGTAACTGCTGTTGCTCAAATGTCTTTAAACGCAGCGGATACTGCGGCGTGACACTAACAGCATCACCAATATTAGTGGTCAGTGTTAGCAAAGGCCCGTTTACCGTGTCCTGCCACTGGCTGGCAACCACCAGGAAAGGGGCGTCTTCAACCTGGATCCGTACTTTTTCTACCGGCGTTTGTAAATAATATTGCTGTTGCTGGCAAATCAGGACTGAAGCAAATAGCCGCACCATGGGCTGGCGGCGGATTTCACTGCCCTGATACAACCAGCGGCCATCAGCAGTGATCCGCAGCGGCAAATCGCCACAAAATTTGGGTTGCCAACTCTCAACCGGCGCAAGATTGGGGCACTGTAACTGCTGTTGAAGTGACGCTAGATCCATGTCATTACGGGTATTTACTGAACGTGATCTTAACCATAGAGGGAGGACGTAGCAGGGTCAAGCCAGGCAGAATGAGTTTGTAGGTTTAAAAAATAATGGGGTGACTGATGGGGCTCGAACCCACGACAACCGGAATCACAATCCGGGGCTCTACCAACTGAGCTACAGTCACCGTCGCATTCGTCAATTATTCTAGCTAAATTTACTTTAGCAACCAAGTTTTTTTAGCTTTTTGCCGGCCCGGCGTACCATCACAGGCTCAAGATTGCTAAACTTGCCAACAGGCTATAACAAGCTGACCTGAATTGTTTAACAAAGGGGTGGGTAATGGAAGAGATAAACACGTTTTTTCAGGAAAACCATGAAGTAATACTGGGGTATCTGCTACAACTGGTGGCAGCGATTGTCATCTTTTACGTGGGTAGGATTGTCGCCAGAGGGATTTCGCGCCTGCTTGAGCGAGGCCTGCTTGCGCGCTCAGTAGATAAAGCAGTTGTCGCTTTTCTGGTCAGTATTGTTTATGCCGTGGTACTGATTGCCACTGTATTGATGGCTTTATCGCAAATTGGGGTACAAACTACCTCGTTTATTGCCATTTTAGGTGCCGCTGGTCTGGCTATTGGTCTGGCACTGCAGGGTTCACTGGCAAACTTTGCCTCTGGTATCTTAATTATTCTGTTCCGGCCATTCAAAGCCGGCGACTTTATCGATGGCGGTGGTGTTTCCGGTACTGTTGAAAAAATAGAGATTTTCCAGACTCAGATGACAACCCCTGATAATAAACGGGTTATTGTTCCCAATGCCCAGATCACCGGAGGCCCGATTACCAACTATTCATCAGAGCCTATTCGCCGGGTTGATTTGGTGATAGGCATCAGCTACGACTCAGACTTACTGCTGGCGAAAAAATTACTGGAAGAGATTCTGCAAAATGATGAGCGGGTACTGGCCGACCCGGCATTCAGCATTAAGGTTGGCGCACTGGCTGACTCATCAGTGAATTTAAATGTGCGGCCCTGGGTTAACTCAGCCGATTACTGGGGCGTTTACTGGGACACTCTGGAAAAGGTAAAACTGACCTTTGACGAAAAAGGCATAGGTATTCCATTCCCGCAAATGGATGTGCATCTGATTAAAGAGCAAGCAGCTACTAAGGAGTAAGCATGAAGTTATTCACTGTCCTGGCGCTTGGCAGCCTGGCTGTCAGCAGCGCCCTCAGTGCGCAGGACGCAGGAACTGATGAGACAAAGGTATGGCAAACCTCAGCCGAACTGGGCGCCATTACCACCTCTGGTAACACCGTTGGCACATCGATCACCGGCAAAATTGATGCCCGTCAGGAACTGGAATCCTGGAGTAACCAGTATATTTTCAGTGCCTTCTTTAAAGAAGACGAAAAAGAGGATGCTGACGGTAATACTGTTACAGAACGATCGGCTGAACGTTACCTTATTTCGGCCAAAGGTGCCTATAAACTGGATACTGAGCACGATAACCTGTTTATAATTGGCTCGCACACCCGAGATGAGTTTGGTGCCTTTGAAAAATATAATACTGTTGCAATCGGTTATGGTACCCGGCTTTACGACGCTGAGACCCAGCATCTGGATGTGGAAATTGGTCCGGGTTATTTCAGCGGTACCCGGGCAACCGGCGAGTCAGAAAGTGGTTTTATCGTCCGTGGTGCGGCGGCGTACAACTGGCAAATTAGTGAGTCAGCGGCATTCAGCCAGACCCTGAGTGTTGAATACGGTGATGATAACACCCGTACCATTGCAGAAACTGCCCTGACCGCCAAAATTAATGGTGCCATGCAGATGAAAGCGGCTTTTCTGGTACAGAACGATTCTGACGTACAGCCTGATAAAGAAAACACCGACACCCAAACCTCGCTTACCCTGGTCTATTCTTTTTAACCTGATCGTGCCTTAGCCGTATTGTCGGCTAAGGCATTCTTATTTAATAAGAATCTTTTCAAATTAGTTTTTTAATTCAAATTTATAAACTATGCTTAAATTCATAACCGCCTATTAACGGCGCATCGCTATTTGTACCAGAGATGTAACCAATGAAACAAAGCCGCTCAGCCAGAATGTTACGTCTGTACCCGATTATGGGTGTGCTGATGTATATACTGCTTGGCGTTATCTGGATATTGTTTAGCGACCACTTACTGCTGATGCTAACCGACAATCAGGAACAACTTCTCCGTTATCAAACCTATAAAGGGTTATTTTATATTGGTTTAACGGGATTACTGGCCTGGTTGCTGTTACGTCAGCATCAACGGCTGACGGCGTCATTGCAAGCCAGCGAACAGGCGTTCAGCCAGACTTTTGATCATGCCGCTGCCGGTATTGCCCACGCGGCTCCTGACGGCCGGCTTTTGCGGGTAAATCAGCATTTCGCCGACATGCTTGGCTACAGCCCGTCCGAAATGGTTTGTATGTCGTTTCAGCAAATCACTCACCCGGAAGATTTAGATCAGGATCAGCAGCAATTTAATCAGCTATTGCAGGATAACATCAACAGCTACACCTTAGAAAAACGTTATTTTAACAAAGCAGGCCATACCATCTGGGTAAAGCTGGCAGTTGCCAAAGCAGCAGACACCCATAACGACAGACCTTATTTTATCGCAGTAGTCCAGGATATCTCTGCTCAGAAACTGGCAGAGCAACAATTGCTGGAAAGTGAGCTGCGTTTCAGAACCCTGTTGGATAATGCGCCGCAAATTTCGGTTCAGGGATATGACCAGTTTGGTACCACCATTTACTGGAACCGGGCCAGCGAGCTTATTTATGGTTACAGTAAAGAGGAAGCATTGGGCCGCAGCTTGCTGGAATTAATTATCCCGGAGGAGGCTCACTCTGAAGTGCGCCAGGCCATGACCTATATGGCAGAACATGCTGAGCCCATTCCGGCAGAAGAACTGACACTGAAACGCAAAGATGGCTCGCTGATCTCGGTGTTCTCTAATCACGCCGTAGTTAAACTACCCGACCAGCCGCCACAGATTTTCTGTATTGATATTGACCTGACAGAACGCAAGCGCCAGGCGAAAGAGCTGGCCTTTTTAGCTGAATTCGACCCGTTAACCCAGTTGCCAAACCGCCAGCACTTCAGTAACCGCTTAACCAGTGCCGTTAAACTGGCTAAGCGCAACCAGCAGTTTCTGGCGGTAATGATCCTTGACCTCGACCATTTTAAAGACATTAACGACAGCTTTGGCCACCAGACCGGCGATAGTCTGCTACTGCAAGTAACGGAACGGCTTAACCTTTGTTGCCGGGAGACCGACACCCTGGCCCGGTTGGGCGGAGATGAGTTTGTGTTTCTGGTCGAACAGCTGGGCCAGCCGGAAGACGCTGCCAGAGTGGCGGACAAAATTTTGCAGCAACTGCACGCCCCTTTTACCCTTGGCGAACAAACAGATGTCAATGTGGCGGCGTCCATCGGCATTTGTATTTATCCGATTCATGCCGACAGTGCCGAAGCATTGCTACAGGGAGCCGATGCCGCGCTTTACCGGGCAAAAGCCGATGGCCGCAATACCTATAGTTTTTATTCAGACAGCCTGACCATGCAGGCCAGAGCGCGGCTGGTGCTGGAGCAACGCTTACGAAATGCCATGAAACAGAACCACTTAACCTGTTATTACCAGCCGCAATTGGATATCAGCAGTGGCCGGATTATCGGTGCTGAAGTGCTGTTACGCTGGATAGATCCAAGCGAAGGCGTAATAAGTCCGGATACCTTTATTCCGCTGGCCGAGGCCAGCGGCCTTATTCACCCGATTGGTCACTTTGTGCTGCAACAGGCTTGCCACCAGGGCAAGGCCTGGCAACTGGCGGGTCTGGCCAATATTAACCTGGCGATCAACGTCTCAGCACAGCAATTTAATAAAGGTGATCTGCAGCAAAAAATAACCAGCATTCTGCAGGAAACCGGCTTCGATCCAGCCTGTCTGGAACTGGAAGTTACCGAAAATGCCCTGATGGGTGACGAAGATGTGGTGATCAAAACCATGCTCGCCCTTCGCGCCCAGGGCGTTAAACTGGCAATCGATGATTTTGGTACCGGTTATTCTTCCTTGGCCTATTTAAAACGTCTGCCACTGGATGTCCTGAAAATTGACCGGCGCTTTATTGAGAACCTGCCTGAAGCAGAGGACGACCAGAGTATTGCCAAAGCAATTATAGATCTGGCACATAACCTGCGCTTTAAAGTGCTGGCCGAAGGGGTAGAAACTGCCGAGCAACTGGCTTTTTTAAGGCAGCAGCGCTGTGATTATTATCAGGGTTATTATTTCAGCAGGCCGGTACCGGCTGCTGAATTCGCTGAACTGCTGAAAAAGCAGCGCGGTACGGTATAAATGGCTTTAGTTACTGACTGATCTGAATTTGACTGAAACCCAACCCCTGTTGTTTTTCCAGTTTTATTTGTACCGGCACCCGCTGTTTCAGTGCTTCCACGTGACTGATAATGCCGATCATCTTACCACTGGCATTGAGCTGATCCAGCACAGCCAGCGCGCTTTCCAGGGTATCTGCATCCAGGGTACCAAAGCCCTCATCCAAAAATAGCGAATCGATGCTGGTTTTATTACTGACTAAGTCTGACAGAGCCAGTGCCAGTGCCAGACTGACCAGAAAACTCTCGCCACCCGATAAAGTTTTGGTATCACGAGCAGCATCGGCCTGCCAGGTGTCCAGCACCTGCAGCTCCAGTTCTGCGCTCGGGTGGCGTGCCAGCTGGTAGCGGTTGTGCAGCAACTGCAGCTGCCGGTTGGCCAGCACCACTAATTGCTGCAACGTCAGGCCCTGGGCAAAGCGCCGGTACTTGGCGCCATCAGCCGAACCAATCAGACTGTTCAGCCGTTGCCACACCGTCAGTTGCTGCTCTGCCCGGGCAATCTCTGTCAGCAGGCTTTGCTGTGCGTCGCGCCGCGGCTTATCACTGCTTAGCTGATGTTGTAACTGGCCCTGCTGCCCGGTGAGCTGCTGCACCTGATGTTCGAGCTGCTGGATTTGTTGCTGCAGCTGCGATTCGCAATCGCTGCTGAGCTGTTGTCTGGTGAGCTCGTCTAAGCGTTGCTGCCGGTCGTTTAACAGCCGGTTGCCGGCAACCTCAGCTTGTTGCAATTTCTGTTGTAACTCAGTGAGTTCAGTTAGCTCAGTATCGCTAAGTAAGGCATGCAGAAAAGCCGCTTCGTCGGTAAATTCACTGGCAGCAATAGCCTGTTGCCATTGTTGTGTGGCCTGCTGCTGTTCGGTTAGGGCCTGGGCCAACTGATGCTGTAATTGTTGCTGCTGCCCTTCCAGACGCTGCATTTGTTGTTGCTGCTGTTGCAACCGGCTTGTCAGATCAGCCAGGTCATGCTCCGAAATAGCAATTTTGGGCTCGGCATGTTGCAGAGCCTGCCACTGTGTTTTCCAGCGTGCCAGCTCGCTGCTACGTGTCGCTTGCTGCAAAGCCAGATTTTGCTGTTGCTGGCTGAGCAGAGCCAGCTGATGAGTTATTTCAGTTTGCCGGCGTTCTGTTTGCTGATGTTCAGCTGCCAACTGCTGTAACTTTTGTTGCTGCTGTTCCAACTGGCTAAGCTGTTGTTCAGTGGCTGTAAGCTGTTGTTGTAATTGTTCGCAAAGCTCGCTCAGCCTCTGCGTTAAATCAGCGTCATCTGCTGACTGTGCCTGGTCAACCAAACCTTGCAGCAGCGGTTGCAACTGGCTTTGCAGCTCGTCCATCTCTGTTTGCTTTGCCAACGCCTGCTGTTGCAACTGCGTTATTGCACTGTTCAGCTCTACCTGACGGGTGCGTGCGGCCTCGCCTTCGGTTTGCACCCTGCTTAACTCCACCTCTTTTTCGACCAGTTGTTTCGCCGCAACCGAACTATCCAGCTGCTGATACTCGCTGACTGCCGGGTGCTCGGTGCTGCCGCACAGCGGACAAGGCTGCTCTGGCTGCAAATTCACCCTGTGCTCTGATAACTGCATAATCAGTTGCTGTTGTGCTAACAACTGCTTTTTATCGCTAATTTGTTCAGTCAGGCTTTTAAAGCGGTTGCGCAAGGTACTCAGCTGCTCTGCCAGCGGTGCCAGTTGCTGTTGTTTATTGCTAAGCTGCTGCTGCACGTCCGCAAGTTGCTGCTGCCATTTCTGCTGCTGCGCCAGCAACCGCCTGGCCTGTTGCAGCTGATATAAACCTTCCCGTTGTCGCTGGTATTGCTGGCGTAATGTTGCCGCATCAGCCCCCTGCGTCAGGCTTGCCAGCTGTTGTTTCACATCTGCTTGAGCCTCGGTTTGCTGTTGCAACGTTGTTGCCAGCATGCGTTGCTGTTGCTGCAGTTCCTGCTGCTGTTGGCTGAGCTTGTGCTGTTGCTGCTCTGCCTGCTGCTGATCTGCCAGCAAGCATTGCCAGCCTTGCCACAACAGCGTGGCTTGCGCAATGCGGCCCGCCTTAATTTCTTGCTGGAGCTGGTGCTGGTTTGCCTGCAAGTCTTGATGGCGCTGTTTCGTCTGTTGCAATGCCTGGTAAAGCGGTGCCAGTTTACTGGCCGGCTGGTGGTTTTTCAGCCGGGCGAGCTTTGGCTGTTGCCGGGTCTGTTCAGCGCTGAGCTCTGCGACCTCCTGCCGGCTTTGTGCCAGGGCCTGCTCCGCTGCTGTAACGTGCTGACGCCATTGTAGTATCTGCCGCTGCTGGTTAAGCGCCTGTTGCTGTTCGCTTAGCTGCGCTTTTACCGTCGCCAGCTCAGCGGTTAACGCTTGCTGCTGCTGTACAGAAAGTAGCTCAGTCGCCGAGGCTTTTACCTGGAGTAGTTCCAGCGCAGTTTTCTGCTGCCGGGCATCACTAAATACCTGCTCGGAGATCCGGCCGTAAATATCGGTGCCGGTCAGCTCTTCCAGTAATTCAGCCCGCTCATTGGCGTCAGCATTTAAAAAAGCGGCAAAACTGCCCTGCGCCAGTAACATTGATTTGGTAAAACGAGCAAAATCTAATCCGGTCAGCTCGGTAATCAACTTTAGTTTTTCATTGATTTTTTCAGCGAGAATGGTGCCATCCAGCCGGGCCAGCTCTACTTTTGCTGGCTGTAAATTGCCGTCGCTCTGACCGCGGGCGCGGCGCTGACTCCAGAATGCCCGGTAGCCCTGACCGGCTACCTCAAACTCGACTTCTGCCAAACATTCGCTGCTATGCCGGCTCATCAGCTCGTTGCTGGTAGGTGATGTTTTTATGCGGGGAGTCTGATGATATAACGCCAGACATATCGCATCGAGGATGGTGGTTTTACCGGCGCCGGTCGGGCCGACTATGGCAAATAAACTGGCGCTGTCAAACGGCGGCAGCCGAAAATCAATGGTCCAATCGCCGCGCAACGAATTCAGGTTTTGCAGTCGCACCGCCAGAATTTTCATGCGCGGCTATCCTTATTACCGGCTGTGGCATCGTTATTGGTAGCCTCAGTATGCTGCGCCTTGTCCTGCACCCTATCTAACACCTGCTGATGCAGCGCTGTCAGTTGCTGTTGCTGCTCTGCGGTTAATACTTCATCTGCAAGCCTGGCCTGCCAGACATCGGCCGGCGACAGTTCAGCCAGGCTGGTTTGCTTTAGTTGCTGCAAATTAGCACCACTGCTGGTGCGCTCGCGGCGCAGCCTCAGTAGCTCTACCGGCAGATCGCGGAGTAGCTGTTCTACCCGGGGCTGCAAGTCGGTCAAATAGCCATCGCTGCTGTTGATTACCACTTCCAGCCATAAGCTGACATCATCGGCTAAGGTATCCAGCAGCGGCTGTAGCATCACCGGCAAACTGGCTAAATCGGTTTTAATACTGGCCAGCGGCTGAAAGCACGGGATAGCAACACTATTGATGGTTTTTTCGCTGCCGTTAAACTCAATTAACCACAACTGCTTTTGCTGGCGGGCTTCATCAAAACTCAGCGGTATCGGCGAACCGCTGTAACGGATATCGGTGCTACTGTTCAGCTGTTGTGCCTGATGAATATGGCCCAGCGCAATATAGTCGGCAGCCGGAAACTGGCTCGCCGAAAAAGCCTCTAAAGTACCGATATAAATATCGCGTACCGACTCTGACTGGCTAACGCCGACAGTGGTTAAATGACCGGTCATGACTATCGGCAATTGCAACTGATGTTGTTTATTGTATTGCTGTGCCAGTGCAAATAACTGCTGGTAGTGGCGGGCGATGGCCTGTTGCAGATCCTGTTGCTTTTGCTGGCCACTCTGACCGGCCTGGCTTTGCAACACATCGCGCGGCCGGATAAATGGAACCGCCGCCAGCAAACAGGCTGGTGCGCTATGCTGCTTTCCTTGCGACTTCTCTGGCACAGCATGCAGTACCAACAACTGATCAGCCAGGTCAGCCGGAATAGCAGGCATCACAATAGCATTTAGCCTGGCCAGCAGCTGTTTGCTTTCGGCCAGTACCGCCGGCGAATCGTGGTTGCCGCCCAAGATCACCAGCTGGCATCCCGTTGGCTGTAAATCAACAATAAACTGGTTATACAGCTCGCGGGCATAACTGGGCGGGGTGGCTGTATCAAAAATATCGCCGGCGACAATCAGCGCATCAATGTTCAGCTCGCTCACCTGCGCCACCAGCCAGCGCAAAAAAGCCGCATGCTCAGCAGCGCGGCTTTTACCAATAAAGTGCTGACCTAAATGCCAGTCGGATGTATGGAGAATTCGCATGTCAGCACTATCCGTTTAGAGATCCCGCTCAGAGAACAGCCAGGCCAAAGTAAAAAGCCTGACTGAGCAGGCTTTTTGGTTATCTTACAGTTGGTCAAAACGGGACTATTACACTTACCAGAGTGTAAAGACAGTTATCTAATAAAATCAGTACGTTTACCAAGAATTACTCCCCGCTAAGTTCAAAATGTAAAGACGCCCTCAAAAACACCAAACGACTTTACATTTACCCATTTTAAACACGCCCAACGTGGTTCGACTCTACATTTTATGTATCGAGCGTCGGCCATTTTCTGTTATTTTACTACACAATAAAACCAAGCATACATATACTGTTCTTGTACCATATTGACCTAAAATTCGCTCGTAGTCACTATAAAAAGCGATCTCTAATCGACTGTTTAAGGCACTCTAAACCAAAAACTAAACTGCTCTGAGGTAGCTAAATCTGTTAGAAAGCAACTCGTAAGATACTTTTTAAAAAAAATTTGCGATCGAAATGTATAATTAGATATTAATGAATGTGCTCTATATCACCGTCTGGTTGGTGATCACGGTAACGAGGACTGCATGAAATTTGGTCTATTTTTTGCGCTGTTTAGTTTGATCGGGTATTACAATTTATCTTCCATTTTCTCTGCGGCGATGAGCCGAGCAAAGCCATCTGCAGAAGCCAGTATCGGCTTTTTATATATGAGTTCTAATTCAAAGTATGAAACAGGTTGTATTCGGGAGGCAAACTCAGTTGATGTGAGTTTCAAGATAAGAAACTTGATTAAAGACGGTTTTTTTCACTGTGCTAATGTCGAAATCTATGAGGCTGCTCACCTTTTGAACGCCGCCGTAACCTCGACTTACGTTCCAAAACAAGCTGCAGCTCCTGTAGAAATTCTCAATCAGACAACAAACCTGAACGACAACCCGGCGCCTCAGTGCCTAAAGTTTGCTAACGAAATTCATAACGTTTGCCCATTAACCTGGAGTGACGCTTCACGCTACAGAGGCCTCTGAGTTCAGCTACACTTAGCGGATAAACAATTATAATGAAGCTCACCAACCACCAACGAAATTGCTATTAGCAAAAACGTTGACAGATTTAGCTCCACGAGACAGAGCCACATAAAGATTTTTTGAGTTTAAGGCTCCTGCATCCAAGATAATTATGTGATCACATTCCAGTCCTTTAAGCAATAAAGTTGAGCCTATAGCCCTGTGGGGTATGCGCTTGTCGCCTACGTGTCGTATACGCTCTCTCACTTTGGAAGCCGCATCAAAAAGACTTTGCTCAGGTGATTGAATTGCAATAGAAATAGCTTCTTTGAGAACATGCAAAGCGGATTTTCGATAGATCCTGACGCCTGGTTTGACTTCCAGTTGCTGAAGTACATTGAGAATGTTGACCCGTGTACAATCTTGAATAAGGCAGATTAAATGATGTTCGACCGGAGTGGGCGGAGTGCGATTTCTCCTAGCCATTATAGTGGTTAATCTTTGCAAGGTTAGCGAAACCTCAACATTCGTCATCATGTTCGCTGCAGTATTCAGTACGACTTGAACCAAATTTATTCCATCAGCGTTATCTATCTGTACCGCGGAAGTGATTATGTCTCTGAATTCTACTGGTTCCACCACATCTAAGTTTGCTGTCAGTTTTGCAAACTCATGTCGGACTTTGGGTTTCGCAGAGTCACCCAATATAAGTAATGACTCATTTGGATAGTTTTGTAGAAAAGCATAATGAATGCTTTGCTGGCCCTGTAAATCTGATCGACCATTACCGGTTAGTTGATGGTGAGACACATGCGCAGGACAAGACGTCAGGTCTATTTTATTCCCTTGGTGAAGCAATTGTCGGCAGTTAAGTATCCACTCCCCCAGTGCGGGAGTTCCCGCATTGTTCCAACGCCATGGTGTGTTTAGTTGCTCTATTGTCGGGAAGTATGCTTCAACGTCCTGTATCCAATCTGGCATCGGCCCACCAAAATTAAATATACACTGCATCGGATCTCCGAATACAACTGTTGGCAGCGTTAGGGAAAGCTCTTGAACTAATTGATGTTGGACCAGATCACAATCCTGATATTCATCAACGAGGAGTCTTGAATACGATGCTCGAATGATCTCGTTGATTTGGCCAGTGCGAAGAAGACTCAAAACTTTTTGTCTGAGTTCAGGGTAGAAAGCGTTCCCTTGTTCCGGCCTTGATTGAATAGGGCACAATGTTGGAAAGTAATTTGCTAAGCGGAGCGCCCACCCATCAATTGTTGTCACCACATAATTTTTCGCAGGCACAGATAAACGTCTGAGCTTTTGTTTAAGAGAGGCAACTCCAGCCGTTGTATGGGTCAAGACCAAGTATGGTTTGTCTTGGGAAATACTAAGCGTCTCGGTTATTAGATGAGTTTTGCCGCAGCCGGCTGGGGCAATGACTAATCCAAGATCAGCCTCCAGTACCGTTTGAACAGTCAACGCGGATCACCATTTTGAACGGACCATTGGTATAAATTAACGATGACAGCCTTAAATTCATCAGAAAAATCCTGATAACTTGGGAATAAAATCTGCCGTGCAAGCAGCTCCGCTTTTGCTATGTTCTTAAACCACTTGTACTTACCAGCCGCCGCTGCTAAAGGTTGTCTTACTGCATCAGCAGTTTGCTCTATACACATTTGAAGGCTGAGCTGGTTGCCTGAGACATTTTGAATATGCTGATCCACTTCTTGTTCGCTGTTAAGCGCGACAACCAACTGAAGCATACTGGGGATTACATTTAATGGACACCATCTGAAAATAGCTCCTTCAGTGGACATCCCATGGCCCCACTCAAATATAAATACACCTTTCGCACGACACTGTTCTATTTGCAATTGATGCGCTGCAGTAGTTATATCTGAGTCTTTGACTACTGCGGTGGGATAACCGAGGCTAGCAAACACTTCGGCACGTTTGAAAAAACTATCTCCGCCTCCATCAGCACAAAATATTCCACGATCATGGAAGCCTGGGGCTGCAATATCATGATAATAAAGATCCAACCCTCGTACGATACCTACTTCTGTGCTGCCTTCTCCCACAATTACCGCTTTGCTAAAAAAAGCTTCGGCACAAGCCCTTAACGTTGCTTGCTCTTGATCTCCATTAGAAAGACTAAATACAGTGTGTGAATCGAGAGATAGCGGTTCGCCAGCGCGAGCAATATGTTTTCTTAGCACGTGAAGTTGGCTCGCTTGAAGTTCTCTCAGCACATAGGGTGAATGAGTGGTTATGAAAACCTGTCGTATAGGGTTTGTATCTTTTGAACCGAGTTCATTCAGCAGTCGGGTAATCCGGTAAGGTTCAAGCCCATACTCCGCTTCATCAACAATAATTACCTTAGATCTACTTGCAGCTTTCTGAAGACCACTGATAAGCAACCGGGACGAACCAGTCCCCATCTGACGTAGAGGTGTGTTGTCTGTGTTGTGTAGGCTAATAGCGCCATTTGTTAGTGAGACGCCATTAACATCAAGGAGTGCTTTTAACTCCCCCACTGGAACACCCAAAGAATTGGCGATAGTTCGAACTTGGCCCAATACTCCCCCTAACTCGGGAAGTTCCTGTGCAGCAAAGCTTTCACGAGTTTGGCGACTGAGTTGCGCGAGTATCGTGGAGACATCAAAAGTTTCCTCAGACAATTTGTTGAGTATTGAGCGACTTCCCCAAGCCAAATGATGACTTGCTGTTGTGCCCAATCGAGTTGGAGCCAGCAATTCCCTATGTTTCCATTGCAAGCGTCTTTCGATCCCGGATTGAGTTGCTCGCTCAGAGAACAACCACCATTCAGGTTCCAAATCTTCACTAACTATGAGCTGAATTGTTAGCACTACCTCATCATTTTGACCCGGTTCGTCATTAATTTTCTCGCGAACCGCATCAAATCCTCGGAAGAAATTTCCGTAAGCTTCCAGATTTTTCAGGTCTTCATCTAATGCCCCTATCGTAGCTGTTATTTTTATAGGGGTATTTGTATTCATTAGATGAAAATCAGCGTCACTAAAGGGATAAGAGCGCCGAGCTCCAAGTACAAGGTCAATTGCATCTAATAGTGACGACTTACCGGAATCACCAGGTCCAATTAAGCAGTTAAGCCCCGGTTTCGGATACCACTCTGCATTGCGAATTGAACGAAAATTTTCAACTTTAATGTGCCTAATCAGAGCCATATTTGAGCAACTTTTCTGTACCAACTATCTGCACTATATGAGAATTCAAAAGCTGACACTACATATTTTGATTCGATGTTAACGAGTAGAGTCCTAAACAATGGAAGTGGTGGAAGCTTTCACTTGTCGTTGGCTTTTCTATCACTCTCAACTGCACGCTCAAACCAGTTTGGTAAAGATGCTTCAGGTACGTTGACTATTTGCTCGGGTACGTCTTGCCAGAACACTGCTATCGCGTCGGAAAATTCCCGGATATGCTCATCGCTAACCTTTAATGCCGTGTGGTCGAGATGATTTACATCGGAAAACATATCATCAAAGTTTTGCAATGGATTAAACAGATATTCTGGATTACGTTGCTTAAGTTCATTGAGTGAACTGCCGTCACCATGTTTAAATACATTGACCACCAAACGACATGCATTCAACTTCGGAAAATAGCTTTCATTTTTAAAATTCCATCCAAGGCAGGCGAAGAGCTCTGCGAGTTTTCCAACGTCGACTGACCATATCTTTGACAGTACATTTTCACCGCGATACCAACGTCTTATTTCATCATGAGTCCATTGCCGGAATTGCTTTTCCCATTCATGATAAATACCAGCAACCACGCTAAGGCGCGTCCGTTCATGTATATCGACAAGTAACTGGTAAAACTCAATTTGTATGTTATTGGCGCGCTCACATAAGTCTGCTGGGTCATGTCTATCGGGATCGAAATGACGTGACTGAGCCTCTAACCACTCCTCCGAAGCTTCAAAAGCATCCTCTTGAATATTGTCGAACTGCGAAAATAATCGAACGCGGGCTTGTTCAACATAAAATTTGTGGCGGTGTAATATTGATTGCCGAAATGGTTGCCACATCTCAAACAGAGTGATTTTCTTCCCTTTTAAATCTCTAAATACCATACTCGACCTTCTGGCGCTCTGAAAACTAGCGACGTTTTTTTAGATAAATAGTATTCTAAAGATTCATCTGAAATGATGTTTGTCACTTTCCCTTCAATTATCTGTCGATACTCAAAATCACGTCCTGCCTTCACGCCCAACCGCCTTTCCCACCATCTGGTTTCACACAGCATTCTGGCTGCTTTCTCTCTGAGCATTTTGGCATTCCTAGAGTCAGCTGTAAGCGAACACTGTGGCGGCTCTACTCCTTGCTCCTGACAGTATTTTAAAGCAGCAGAGAGACCATCTTTCAAGATTAATTCAGAGCAACGCTTCGCGTGCATTTCCGCATACGCTTGTGCGTTATCGATAAGAGCTTCTAATTTTGACAACTACTATGCCTCCTCAATGTACATTTGAGCCGATAACTGAGCATTTTTATGCAAAGGCTTACAGCTCGCCCTTTCGTTCCATGTGACGCCATATTGGCTCATCATCTTGCCACCAAACCAAGGTTAGAAATTCATCTTCAAAGTAATGAAATGCATGTTCGTGCACCACCGCATTGCTCGCCAAATCGCCTCTACACCATGTATTACCGTCAACAACGGTAGGACCCATTTCTCGATTGTCACGCAATAAGGTATGGATAGCCGAGCCTACCGGAGCACATCTCGGTGGAAAAAATTCGCCAGGTAAGCTGGGTGACGGATTGAAATAATTTCTGTTCCCCTCGCGATCATATGATGCAAAAAAGCCCATATAAGTATCCATCGCAATCAATCGTCGGAGCGTTACGATAAAACTACCACAGAACTGGCTTTTGATTTCCCGGATCGAATCAAGGGTAAACGGTCGCCCAAGAATAAGCTTTTTCATCATAAAGTTCGGCATAATCAATTCTGATGCAAAGCTGTTTGCGACCTTTTCGTTGTGTTTTATTTTTTGCCCGCAGCTTTCATCCATATCTGACTTTGAGCAGAGGTTGCCGATTTTTCCTCTGTCTTTAAACCAATGCCCTAACTCATGGCCTATAGAAAAGTTCTGTCGCTCCGATGAAGAACCCTCATTAACCGTGATAATAGCCTTGCTATCCACACCTATTATACGAGCTTCGCAACCAGTTAATGGCTTTCGTTTTACTACCGCGTCTTTGTAAAAAGCAATTGCTTCAAGATCAATTTCACCAGGTTCAGTAATACCCAACTCATAATAGAGCTTGAATACCTCATTTTGAACGGCCAGATTCGTCATCCTTTACGACCCCCAGGCTAATCAAATCTTCTAATATGCTCTCTGCTTCTTCGTCACTGATTTCCTTACCATCACGAAAAGCCATCGTTATCTGTGCCGGCACTTGCCCACTGAAAACGAGCTCAGTAAGTACCGCTCGGATGTCTTTTCCCGCGGCCTTAAAATTTTCGATAACAACATTCGCAGAAGACTTTATATCAGTGCATTTTTCAGACTGAGCTTTAGCATTTCTCAAACGCGCTTTACGATATTCAAGTGATGGGGCATCCATAAGCTGGCGAAACTCGCTAACTTTTTCATCTACATTGATCCCCATAATCTGCAATTCTGACTCAATCTCATCGTCACTTAACATCAGAATATCGTCGATAATGAAGTCACTGAGGTTTTCATGTGCGCTTTTCCTGCTCATATCTCTGCTCCTTCAACCTTCATTTTAGCTATCCCTCTCATTAACCTTTTCCGCGTGGTATCGTATTTGACCTGGCTACCACCAAAAGTGTTCTTCACTATGTCCCTTGCTTTAAGTCCTTTCGTTATCGAACGAAGAAGACTTAAGACTTCAGAGTCATTTTCAAAGCATACAAAGATTGCTTTAACTTTCTCGGTAACAGCGGCAACCTCTTGCTCTTCCAGCAACTCGTCTTCAGGTGACGCGCCAAAAACGGAAACGTCACTCATTGCCTCGTCGGTTTCGTCAGACACCACTTCTAATTGCCACGCTCTATTAGACGCCGAGTTCACAAGATCGTTTGCAATGCTCTTTATGACATTAGCGATCCCGGCGACCAGCGGAACATCCTCCGGAATTCTGCGCTCACTCCCAATTATCCTGGTAAGTGCCTCTTGCATTAAATCTTTGGGTTCCAGCTGCAAGCGGTAGACATTACGAAGACTGTAGCAAACTCCAACGAGCCGACTTACATCTCCATCTGTTAATGCCTGGTAGCCCTGTAGAAACTGATCAACAGATAAATACGAATATTCCTTACTCACTACTCATTCCTTAATGACGCAAAAAAAATATTTTCAGGACAATGTCCAGAAAATAAATTACCTCAGTCTTTAGTTAATAAGCACTGATAGAAAAAGCTCAGTGCTTATCAGTTGATAGCAATTAACTTATATGAGGACACAACAATGTCAAAACGTTTTGAAGTTTTTTTGGGGACGAACAGTCAATATTATTTCCGCCTGAAAGCAGCCAATCATGAAATTATCCTGGCAAGCGAAGGGTACACAACCAAAGCCAACTGCCTTAATGGCGTGCAATCTGTTAAAACGCATGCGCCGTATGATGTCTATTACAGCAAAAAAGTATCGCGTAATGATCAATACTTTTTCACTTTAAGTGCCACCAATGGACAGGTAATTGGTGTCAGTGAAATGTATACCACCGAAGCAGCCAGGAACAACGGAATTGCTGCTGTGAAACGTGATGCACCGGACGCGCCGGTTGTCGATTTAACAACTCACAGAGCGTTTAGCTAAGGCTTTATGCCTTAGCTTACTTTGGGGGTTGTATGTTAGAAATTTTCTCAAATTCCGTGCTACAAAGTTTTCTATTTTCTCCGCTTATGGGAGTTGTCTTTGGTGCTCTATTCGCCGGCCTGTCAGCAAGACCATCAGCCGCCGCAACGATCACGGTTGTAGAGACCCGCAGAGTTTTTATTGAACGCACTAGGGTCAATAGAAGGAGCCAAAGCGATGGAGGTGAGGTTTTTGGTGTCGCCATTTTAATGGCTTTTGTTGTCTGGAAGTACCTGCAGTTCGCTCCAGAGGTTCTTGCTTATATTCAAATGGCTTTGATTTCGATGACTGCTTTTGGCTTAACGTGTTTCTTTATGTCAGCAATCAAAGGCCATTTTACAAGCAGTGACTGGTTTGTGCGAGTCGCTGTACCAACAGCAATTCTTGTTTTGTGCTTAATGGTTTTGGCTATCGCCAAACAGAAAATAACCCCTGATTTAGTTGCGTTAGCACAGAATAACCACATCACTAAATTCTTTACCTCGCTAACACAATATGGGCGTTACTTAGTCATCTCTCATGTACTGGGCGTGTGTTTGTTGGTCCTTGTGGCAATTATCAACACTCTCAATTTACTGCATTACCTCTCGTTAATGAATCAGCGCAATTACAGCTCCACATCTAACGTGTGGTTTTTTCTAACTCGTATAACGTTTAGGTTTTCCGGTAAAGGGGCTTATATCGTCACTGCATTGTTTTTTACTTTATCGTTTTTGCTGGTAAGCGGAAAAATTGCTCTGTGGATTACTCAGTAACCCACCCTTTAATGGTAATGAGGCGTGCTTTACCTCAGAGAAATAGATCTAAGGTAAACCACACAGGACGCAGTACTTTTAAAGTAAATCGTGCCTCGACATGATTTACCAGAAAGATGAAAAATAAAGAGTTGCCAACAAAATCTGTATAAGTATACAGTTTGGCCTTCATTAAGGAGCAGGACATAACATGCAAAGCGATGACTATAAAATCAAAATCCTGAGCCTTAACGGCGGCGGTGTTCGTGGATTGTTTACGATTAGCGTATTGGCTGAAGTTGAGCGGATCATTGAAGACAAAACGGGGGCAACCAATGTCAAGGTTGGCGATTATTTTGACCTCATCACTGGCACGTCGATTGGAGGCATTCTGGCCCTAGCTTTAGCATGCGGTAAAAGTGCACGTGAGCTGGAAACTGTTTTCAGAGAAAAAGCTCCTCTCATTTTCCCAAAACGTAACCGTTTCTTTGCTCCAATTAAAGCAATCTTTAGTGCTCGTTATGCGAGTAAGCCGCTAAAGGACACCGTAGAAAGCATGATTGGAGAGTCGGTTACATTTAATGACTTAGAGCGTCGAGTGATGATACCGGCCGTCAATTTATCTACCGGTAAGCCCCAGTTTTTCAAAACACCACATAACCCTCAGTTTAATAGAGATGGTCGCCTAACACTAATTGATGCGGCAATGGCCACGTCAGCAGCGCCAACGTATTTTTCTCCGCATTATTGCGCCGATTTAAGTTCTTATTTTGCAGATGGTGGTTTGGTAGCGAATAACCCCAGCTTCATTGGTTTGCTGGAAGTGTTTTTAGATATGCAATCTGATTTTCCAGACGCAAAGATGGAGAACATTCACATACTTAATATCGGCACGCTAGGTGAAGAGTACACAATCAGTCCTTCTTCACTAGAAGCTAAAGACTCCTGGTGGAGAGGTGGTTACTTTGGCCTATGGGGTAAAGGTGAGCGGTTGGTATTGGCGACAATGACTGCTAATCAAATATTACATAAAAGCATGCTAATCAGAGAGCTTAGAACCAGAGGTAATCCTGAAAATTACGTTTATTTGGATGACACTGTTCCAAATGAAGCTGCATCGGATATCACGCTTGATAACGCCAGCGAAGCCAGCCTTAAGAATTTATCAAGTCGTGGTAAACAGCTAGCGACAACAGAGTACACAACTAACACTAAACTGAAGAAATTTTTTGCAAAACCTGCAAAACCCTTTATCCGTAAATCACTATAAATCGCGCGAGGAGTTGAGTTATGACATGGGATTTTCACAATTACTATAACAATTCGAGCGATGGCCTAGTCGCTAAATTAAAGTTAAGCGATGCACAGCATAGCGGATTGAAAGAACTCAGAAAGACGGTTCGTGTACGGATCAGAGATGTATTTGACGAAGCTAAGGCTGTCGTAAAAACGACGTTCGTTATGTCTCTATCAGTTTTTGAGATAAGGCAAAGATTAGCAAACACGAGATTTAGATATTTAACGCCGGCTTCGCTACAAAAGGTAGCAGAGCTGATAAGCAGTATGGATGAGAATCAGCGAAAAGCCTTTCAGAAGTTATCACCTCGTTTTTGGACTCAAGGCAGTTTTGCGTACGACACCCTTAATCTACCGTACACAACTCCACCGCAAGAAATGGACATCGACGACGGCACATATTTGCCGATGGAAATTTTTAATGATCAGCCCGCTATAGGGCATAGCTTGCTTATATTACTTGTCGATACAGCTCTGGAGTCATTGGTAGCAGAAAACAAGGGTTGGCAATTTGAGGCCAAGAACACATGTGGTCGCATCCGAATTCCGTCAATGTATGTCCACATTGATGTGCCGATGTACGCAGTGCCCGAAGACAAGTTCATGATAAATGAAGCTGCGTTGAAGGCGATTCATTTCAACAGTGATATGTATCAAGACGCTCTGTTTTCAGAGGCGAGGGCTAAGCGAGACTACAATTTAGATCCCAAAAGTGTTCACCTTGCCATCCGGGATGGTGTAGAAGCCTGGCGAAAGAGCGACCCTAAAATTGTTGAAAATTGGTTTAATGATGCCTGTATCAGGATCGGTCCGCATTTACGGAAAATATGCCGGATTATTAAGGGATGGCGAGACGCCCAGTGGCCAGAGAAAGGACCATCATCAATATCCTTAATGGCTGCCATTGTAGACATCCTCGATAAACATCCGACTAAAGGCAACGATTTGAATCATGCCTTGAAGGTTGTCACAAACCACCTGCCACAGAAGTTCTTAGCGGGTATTGAGAGTCCAGACAATACAGATAAAGACCTATTGTTTCCTAGCCAGGTAAATCATGGACCAAGGGAAGAAGAAATTGTTGCAAAGCTCTTAGATTTACGAAGTGTGTTATCTACAGCAGAAAGTGCTCATAGCAATACCTATGCGCTGATAGTGATTAATCAAGCCTTTGGGCAGCGTGTAACGAAGCACGAGCTCATTGTGAAGAAGGAAGCTGCGCCCGCATTTTTGCATGAACCACGCAAAGATCCAGCGCCGGCAACTATCAGTTCAACGCTGAGAAGTGGTTAACTAAATTGCAGGAAGATCTTCATTACCATTTACTATGTTTAGGGTTTGAACGCACCAAAGCACAGCATATTCCAGCTGATTCCCCCCTGCTGAAGCATGATAATTCATCAGGCTTTTACGTAAAGGTGTACTCAACCTTAGGGGGAGATTTCAGGGTTGCTCTTCGGTTTTCCGGCGACCCGCATATTCAGTTGCCATATGCCTATGTAATATCTTATCCCGAGCAGTACTCCGGCAAATTAATACCGCATATTAATCACGGTTACTATCTTTGCTACATACAAGAGATGGAGGCTGACTGGAACCCAAACGATCTACAAGGGACTCTGCAGGTTGTCGATCTTCAAATCCAGCAAACACTCGACAGCGCAGTAAATCAAATAAGCGCAACGGCGTTACCCGGCGCAGAGCTTGAGGGAGAATTTGCAGCCTATTGGTTAGCTAGTGAGTCGCTTTATCTGTTGACCGATGAAAACTCAGGACTCATCTGTCGGATAGCGAAAGCCGAAAGCAACGACATCAAGAATACTCAACCAGAGTGGATTGTATCCGCCAAAGACCAGCAGAACGAGCTTAGTCGCTGGATGGAACAGAGAAAGCTCAGCTCAAACGGGAATACTTTTGTAACAGCCCGTATCAAGGTTAAACCGAATAAGCTTTCAGGCGCAGAGTGGCCTCCAAAAACTTTTAAATCGCTGTTGGATTGGCTGTTTCACGTCGATAACGGCGCCTGGTCTCAAGTTATTAGCCATTTTGTTAATGCTCCGGTTAAGAAGCATGCCATTCTTCTGGATGTTCATAATCAGGCCATAATAGCAGCATACGTAGAGCTTGATATAAACGCTATCTCACTTGAACGATTTAAGAATAGGCCTGGAAAAGCACGCAAATCAACTAAGTACAAAGATCTAGCTGTTCTCTTGGGTGGAAGGCAAAGTGTTAAAGCTTTTAAGAGACTCTGCGTCACCAGTGCGGACAAAGGAACAATCCTAAGCCGGAACCGAAAGCGTCCTGAAATTGGAGATCTGGGTAAACTACGCATAGCGTTAGTTGGCTGCGGCACTATTGGCGGTAACCTGGCACCATTATTAGTTCGAGCGGGAGCAGGCTGCGGATCAGGTAGGCTTGACCTTTTTGACGGCGATACTTATATGCCCCACAACTTTAGCCGTCATAGCCTCAATACTGAGCATTTTGGCCAGAATAAAGCGACCAGTCTGAAAGAAGTTCTGCAACGCTCGACTCACTTTGACACTAAGATCCAGGCTAAAGAAGATTGTTTTCCTATCACGCCTTGTGAGCTCGCAAAATACGATATCGTGATTGATGCCACTGGTCGTCCACCAGTATCCAAGAGATTGGCTCATGTTGTGCGCATATTGAGTAAAGAGAAACGACCTGTTCTGATCCACGGTTACAATGATGGAAATGGGCGGGTCTCAAAAGTCTTTGTTGACGATAGCTGCGCCTGCTACGAATGTTTACATACTGATCCGGCTTTTTACCGGAATGGCACTGACTCGAGATTTGTTGGAGTTGATTTGCAATCAGAAAAACGACTGAGTTGTGGTAGTACATTCGTACCATATGACGCATCGGTTAGTGTCATGACAGCTGGACTCATGCAGGATGCAGTGCTTCAGACTTTGGAAAATAAAAGACTTTGGACTTATAACGAGGTTAGACTAGACGGTGAACGCTCTCGGCGCCCTTCAAAAATAAAGGCTGCGACTAACTGTCGGATCTGTAATAGCCATGTCTGAGATAACATACATAGATGATAACGGCCACTTAGTCGTCATCATGGCTAACGTAATAGAGAAATTACAGTCCTACCGGCAGTTATCTCCTGTAAGCCGTGAAGCTGCCGGAGTATTAATCGGTGAAAGACGAGAGAACCACATTGTAATTCATGCGATCTCAGAACCAGGCCAGGGTGACATTCGGAGTCGATTTACCGTCGTCCGAAAAAGTCCCCATCATCAAGAATTGGTCAATGAGTTACACCACACCTCTGACGGAACGATGAACTATGTGGGAGAGTGGCACACTCATCCGGAGAGATTTCCGACTCCTTCAGGTACAGACAAATCCAGTTGGCATGAGGATATAAACTCTTCGGAACCCATGATATTAATCATTGTCGGGCAATGTGCGATATGGTGCGGTAAGAGAATAGCCAAAAGAATATACGTTTTGAAAGCTATCGATACTCCATTAACACACACATAATCAATTTTGAAATCCTCCGTCATCAGTGTTCTGACGTCGTGCGTTTAGCTAATAAGTAAGTAATTTTTGAGTAAAATCCACTTCTTTTACCATGCAATTAATTGCAATAGAGACCATAAACAGGTAAAAGCATATCTTTATCAAGATTTTATCCTTATCGCTTAACTAAAGCCCAATGGTTCGACATAACTTTTTAATCAAGGGGGAGAGTTCAATGGAGCTGAATGATTTTGTTGAGAGAAACTTTGGGAGCGATGCGGCGCGTCTCCTGAAGAACATTAGGAAAGGCGGCGACAATAACGAGAAAGGGTCTGGTTACGAACGATCTTTTACGGCTCATAAGATTATTGAGGCTTGGTCGCAACAGCAACAGGATGCAGAGAAAATAATCTTTGTTCTACAGGATCTTGCATTTGTAGATGACTTAGCAATCACAGACCATAGCGTTAATGCTAAAGTCAACTATCAAGCAAAGAACTCAAACACCCAAGCTGCAGCATACACTGATGAAATGCATCAACGTTTCACTATGCAAGCACAAATAGATCAAGACTATTTTAGGATAAAAAATCCTAAACAGGTGTTACTAGTATCTTGTGATGAACGCTGTCGAGCCAACAACCAGGCTATAACATCAAAGCTAAAAGGAACCACACAGATTGGCTCCTTTACTTCTGAGTTCTTCCCATATGCAACAGAACAAATGGATCTGTTCGAATATGCTCAAAATTTGAGGACAAATATATGTGCTATAATCAACAAAAATGACTTGTCAAGTATTGACAACGCGTTTAGGCTAGTAATTGGTGCGATGGACGGTAGGTCTAAGTTTAGTTTGCAAGAGGTCATAGACAAAGCTAGAGAATTGGCCAAGCCTGATTTATTTGTGCATTTTGGGCAAAACGATACTGTGCCTCCAGCTTGGCTCGTGGATATGGTTAATGCTTTTGATAATGTCGAGCTTGTGGTAAAATCGCGCGATTTTTATGTGACATGTAATGGATTTGAGGTCCGGGTCTCTGTGGACATGGCGGAACCCTCAGCAGAACAGTTGGCTATCGTTACCAAAGCATTCGATCTGTTTGCCCTTTTGATGACGCTTGCCACCCAAGAATTTAAAGTTGAGCAGGAGGAAGTATGACTTTAGAACTCAGAAGTTACAGCGATTATACTGACGTTTATGCTAAAGCATGCCTCTCAAAGCTTTTAGAGGCAGTTGACTGTCCGAGTGACTATAAGTCTGCGATGAAAGACTTGGGTAAATTGCTTGGTGCCCGACTACTTAGAGACTTGAGTACTGAGAAGTCCGTACTCGTCGCTTCAACTGCTGAAGATGCAGATTATTTAGCTAGCGGTGTTGTTGATGCAGTGGCCGGAGCTATTAGTTCTAGAGTTTACTCTGCCGTCTTCTGGAACAATCATTATCAGGTAGGTGGTTCCATTGGCAGTTTAGCGCCAATTGTCCATCAGTATCTTGAACCAGGTTACAACACTGCAAAAACATTAGTGGTTGTTAAGTCAGTGATATCGGGAAGCTGCGTGGTCAGAACTAACCTACTTCGTTTGATAGAAGAGGTTGACGCAGACAACATTCTGATTGTCGCACCGGTTATACATAAGAACTCAATCGCAAACCTTAAAAAGGAATTTCCAAAGAGAGTTTCTGACAAATTTTCGTTCGTCTATTTTGCCGTAGATGAGATGAAAGATGCCGAGACAGGTGAAGTAAAGCCAGGTATTGGTGGGCAAATTTATCAGTTGCTAGGATTAGGGATGCAACCTGTACAGACAAGCTTTATACCTGAATTAGTAGCCAGAAAATTTATCTGATTTATATATTACCGATGGAATAGTCACCTCTTACAAGGTGACTCATTTTTAGAGAGAATCCACTTTTCCTGGGTAATGCCCGTCAAAAAATACTTATTTAATTAGCTCTCTTTCACTCTGATAATGAACCCTAAAAGCGGTTATGTGTAAAATACCAGCATATATCATTTCAACCAGCGACAGTGTCTATATTTCTCCACGCAATAAGGCTTTATTCAACGTTACCCGGCTAACCCCAAAATGTTTAGCCACTTCAGTTTTAGTTATTTTCGGATCCAAAAGCATAGCCGCAGCTTTCTGAACATCAGAGGGACTCATTGATGGCTTTCGGCCACCTTTTCGGCCCCTGGCTCTAGCGGCCGCTAAACCAGCAAGTGTTCGCTCACGGATCAGGTTATGTTCAAACTCGGCCAAAGCACCAAAAATATGAAACACCAGTTTGCCGCCGGCTGTCGTGGTATCAATGGCTTCTGTGATTGACCGAAACCCAACTTGTTTCGAATCCAGTTCAGAAATAAGCTCCACTAGGTCTTTCAGTGAACGCGCCAGGCGATCCAGTTTCCATACAACGAGGATGTCGCCTTTACGAAGCATGCGCAGGCAGTTTTGCAATTCAGGCCGCTCGCGTTGCTTACCGGTAACCTTCTCACTGAGAACTTCCTCGCAGCCTGCCGCTTTTAGAGCATCAGTTTGAAGATCAAGCGACTGGTCCTGCGTACTCACCCGAGCATAACCAATAATCATTGCACACCTCCGTTAGCCAATGCGTCACATTGGATTCTAGCTCAGCCCGATAGAAAAGGTACCTAATATTTACATAGATTTCTTTACCAAATTTATTTACACATTTTGAGGTTAGAAAGAAGTCATTTGAGAACTGGCAGGGACTGTAAAGAAAACGGTCGATTGCTTTGCGGATATTATTACCACCAGGTCATATATAAGAAGACTATCCGAGTACTTTCCGTGGCTGTGACAAGCAATAGAAAAGCGCAAAAGAGAAAGTTGAAAACAACATTGCAAATGTCGCGAAATATACTATCTTTACCGTTATATTTATAACGGCAAAGAGGTTTAGGTGGTTAAACAAACTTCTACAAAAATCAATGTCTCTGATCTGGAGTTTGTTATTGAGTATCTAATCTTGCTTGCGCAGTCTAAACGTGCGCTTCAATTAAATATTCCGCTCTATAAGAGCGTAAACAGGTTGAAGTTATATAAAGCTGCTATATGTATCGAAACAGCGATACTAGAAAAACGGGATGAGGACTTCATCGATGCAATTGATAGAGTATGTATTGATGTTGAAGGGATAGTTGTCAACACAATACCGCCCGAAGAAATCCAAAGACTAAAAACGGCAATAAGGCAAAAACGTTATAAAAATAACGATTTCAATCGCCTTTTAAGCGAGTATCAGAGCACAATTACATTCATCAAAAACAGGTTGCAGAGCTGTTGACTTATAATCCTATTACATTGCGAGGGTCTGTCAGTAATTTTACGACACAATAAAACCAAGCAGGTTGAATGTTGAAACGTCATAAACTTAGTCAGAAAGGCAACGTTACCAAATTGTGTTTCCTCAAAAAATTAGACTGAAACACTTTTTTGACTTGATTAAGTGCGCTAAATTTAAATTGGCTAGTTAAATTTGTACCAAGTTCTTTCATCAATTAGTTTGTCCCTCGGCTTGTCAAAGCACTGTGCATCGGTGTTCACTATGCTTTAGAACAGCTAACGACAACTAAAAATGTAAACCAAACTTGGAAACATTAGTAAATAACCTTTGCAATGACACTGCTAGCGGACTAAGCAGTGCCTTTAGCTTTAGCGGATAACTAAAAATCGTTAACGGGCTTTACATCTAATACCTGGCCGTTGTTGGCGATTTTAAAAAAGACCTGTTCAGCTTTGCTGCTATTAACCGCGCTCACTATGAAATAGCCCTCTTCAATGCTAACGACCGAGAATTGCTTTGCTTCCAGCTCTTTCCATGACGTATCCAGTTTGCCGACAGCAAAACCAAAATCTTTAAACGTCATCTGCTGCACCGACTTCACCGCGATAGCCACAGCCTGTTGGCTACTAATGATTCCGTGGTCCGCATGAGCCATTGCGCCGCCACTGATTAATATGCAGCACAGCGCTGCTGCTGAAACTAATTTTTTCATTTGAATCTCCAAGTTATGTGGGTTGAATTATTGTTTCAGACCAATGACGTCATACTGGCCTTTTACCATCAGTTGCACTGCAACCGGTTTATCCGACTTGTTTTTCCAGTACCAGCCGTGTGAGCCTGCGAAAGGCGCGGTAAAACTGCCTTTAACCTCACTATTGGTGGCGATGGTGTAGCTCTCAAAGTATCCGGTGGTATCGCCCTCAGGCTCACCATGCAGGTCGTAGTACAAAGGCTCGCCATCGGTCAGCCATTCGAAAGTCATTTTGGCGTATTGCGGCATGGCAAATTTGTACTCAACGCCGCGACCTGCCGGTACTATGATTTCAATCGTTTGAAACTCAGCACTGCCCTTTGCTAAAGCCTGTACTGGAGCAGTTTCAGCGTTTGCCGCCTGTGCGATACTGGTCAAGCCCAGCTGTTTGCCAATACCTGTCGGGTCAATGTTGTACTCGGCAGGAAGAATTAACGTTGCCAGTGCAATAACTGCGACAACTGCCGCCGCCACACTGGCTTTAACTAAGGTTTTTGTACTTACCGTATGTTGCATAGTGTTCTCTTCATTTTTCAGTAAATTAAGTAATGTTGTTCAGTAAATTAATTGATGAAGTAACCCGTCAGCTGATAGGCCATCAGCATGATGCCGGCACTCATCAAGGCGGTGTTAGTCAGGGTAGAAAAGCGCTGAAATGACGGCACTTTTCGCCAGGCATTAATGACGAGCAGAATTAACGCTAACGCCGCGAATTGGCCCAGTTCAACACCGATGTTAAAGGCGATTAAATTGGTTAACAGTCCTTCCTGTGGCAGTTGAAACTCCTGCAACTTGGTGGCCAGGCCAAAACCATGAAACAAACCAAAGATCAGCACCGCTACGCGCGTGTCCGGTTGCCAATTAAAACAGCGCTTAAAACCGCCCAGATTGTCGAAACCTTTATAGATAACTGACAAACCGATAATGGCGTCAATCAAATACGCATTGACCTGAATATCGTTAAGGACACCGAACAACAACGTGATGCTGTGGCCCAACGTAAACATGGTTACATAGAGTAAAACGTCTTTACTACGGTACAAAAAGAAGATCACCCCGACTAAGAACAACAAATGGTCATAGCCGGTGATCATATGCTTGGCACCGATATATAAAAACGGGATGAATTGTACACCCTGATTTTGCTCTAAAAATGCTCTGGTACTGTCATCCACACCATGGGCAAAAGCGCCGATGCTAAGCAGCGATAACACGCCGATTAACAGCCATAACCCCGTTTGCATTAATTTATTTGGCATCGACAGACTCCAATACTTCAACATCAGTCAACAGTGACTCCTTATCTTTATGTAAAATGCGATACAACGCCGGAATAACGAACAGGGTAAGTAAGGTGGACGAGATAATCCCGCCTATCACCACGGTGGCCAGTGGCCGCTGCACTTCAGAGCCGATACCGGTGTTAAGCGCCATTGGAATAAAGCCCAACGAAGCCACTAATGCCGTGGTTAAAACCGGACGTAACCGCGTTAAAGCCCCATCAAAAATAGCTTGCTCAAGCCCCATGCCCTCTTTGCGCAGTTCCCGAATAAACGACACCATTACCAGACCATTTAAAATCGCTACACCGGATAGGGCAATAAAGCCAACCGCAGCCGAGATAGAAAACGGAATATCACGCAGCAATAAGGCTGCAATACCGCCGGTCAGGGCCAGTGGCACACCGGTAAAGATGATCATGGCGTCTTTGAAAGAACTCAGCGCCAGAATTAACAAGCCGATTATCATCAGCAAAGTAACCGGCACCACGATACTCAGGCGCTGTGAAGCCGATTGCAGTTTTTGATAAGTCCCGCCGTATTCCAGCCAATAACCGGCGGGGATATCCACTTTGTCTGCGACGGCTTGCTGAATATCAGCCACAAAGCTGCCAAGGTCACGCCCGCGTACGTTGGCGGTAACCACCACCCGACGTTTTCCATTTTCACGGTTAATCTGATTCGCCCCCGAGACAAGCTCCAGTGACACCAACTCCTGTAGCGGAACCGTATGGCCATCCGGCAAATGAATGGGCAGATAACTTAGCGCATCAACATCCTGTCGTCGCGACTCACCCAGGCGCACCACAATGTCTGAACGAACATCGCCCTGATAAAACTTGCCGGCCACAGTGCCGCCCATCGCAGTGGCAACCTGAGACTGTAACTCAGCCATACTGATACCGTGTTGCATTAACTTTTGCCGTTCCGGCACCAGGTTCAACATGGGCAAGCCAGTAAGCTGTTCAACCTGAATATCGGCAATGCCCTCAACCTGCTCGATAGCAGACCCTATTTCTTCTCCCAGTGCAGCCAGACTGTCAAAATCATCGCCAAACACTTTAATGGCTAATTCAGAGCGCACCCCGGCCAGAAGCTCATTAAACCGCATCTGAATAGGCTGTAAAAACTCGTAACGGTTACCGGGAATGGGCTCCACTAAAGCAGCAAGTTCTTCAACAAGCTGTGCTTTGGGCTTATTGGGGTTTGGCCACTGCTCACGGGGTTTTAAGATAATAAAGTTATCAGCAACACTGGGAGGTACCGCATCAGTTGCCACATTTGCGGTGCCTATTTTGGCAAACACCCGCTCAACCTCCGGCATCTGTTTAATTTTATCTTCCAGTGTTTCCTGTAACGTAATGGCCTGGCTGAGTGACGTGCCTGGAATACGCAGGGCATGCATGGCAATATCGCCCTCATCCAGATTAGGGGCAAACTCACTACCCAACTTACTGGCCTGGTAACCAAACACCACCACCAACGCGGAGGCGGCAATAACGACCAGCCAGCGCCCTTTCAGCACCCAGGTTAACGCGGGACGATACAAAGCCGCCGCTCCCCGAATAAGCGGGCTGTGCTTTTCTTTTACCGGCTTTTTAAATAATAAGGCAACCATTGCAGGCACAAAAGTGACAGACAGCAGCATAGCGCTAAGCAGCGCAATCACCACGGTAATGGCCATCGGATGGAACATTTTGCCTTCCACCCCTTCCAGCGCAAAAATGGGCAAGTACACAACGGTGATAATAAAAACGCCAAATAATGCCGGTCTTATCACTTCCCGGGTGGCGTCAAACACCAGTTGCATGCGCGCTTTCAATGGCAGAGGATTATTTCCGGCCTGACTTAGCCTGCGCAAACAGTTTTCAACGATAATAATTGCCCCATCGACTAACAAGCCAAAGTCCAGTGCCCCCAAGCTCATCAAATTTGCACTGACACCGGTTTGTACCATACCGGTAACGGTCATTAGCATGGCAAAGGGGATCACCAAGGCGGTTAAAAATGCCGCGCGGAAGTTACCCAGCAGCACAAATAACACCACGATAACCAGAATAGCGCCTTCTACCAGATTGGTTCGTACCGTTATTAATGTTTTATCCACCAGCGTAGTGCGATCATATACCGCAGTGGCCACGACGCCTTCAGGTAAAGTTGTGTTGATTTCCTTTAGTTTTTCCCCCACCGCATGTGCCACGGTCCGGCTGTTCTCGCCAACTAGCATGAACACAGTGCTCATCACCACTTCGCGACCATTTTGTGTCGCTGCGCCGGTTCTGAGCCCCTGGCCATTTTCAATATCCGCCACATCTTTAATGGTCAGTGCCGCGCCGTTGTCAGAGCGCAGCGGAATATCAGCGATAATCGCAATGTCTTCGGCTTGGCCGGGCATTCTGAGTAGCCACTGCGCACCATTTTGCTCGATAAAACCGGCACCACGGTTTTGATTGTTAGTAGTAATCGCATCGACGACATCAGCCTGTGTTAAACCAAACGCCAGCAGTTTTTCGGGTTTAAAGGCCACCAGGATTTCGCGCTCAAAGCCGCCAATAGGGTTCACTTCAACAACGCCCGGCACCCGCATCAGCTGGGGTCTGATGGTCCAGTCATGTACGGTGCGCAAATCCATCGGCGTAATGGGCGAGCCATCTGCATGCGTTGCGCCAGGCGCAGCATCGACAGTAAACATAAAAATTTCGCCTAAACCTGTCGCTATAGGCCCAAGTTGCGGCTCAAGGCCGGCCGGCAGTTCTGCACGGGCCGCTGATAAGCGTTCATTTACCAGTTGCCGGGCAAAATACACATCAGTTTTATCGCTGAAAATAGCAACCACCTGAGACAAGCCATAGCGGGATACTGAACGGGTATAGGTTAAGCCCGGTAAACCCGCCAACGCGGTTTCCAATGGGAAGGTAACCCGCTGCTCCACCTCAAGTGGGGTATAACCCGGTGCTTCAGTGTTAATCATTACCTGTACATTGGTAATATCGGGCACCGCATCAATGGGTAACTTCGTGAAGTTCCACAGTCCTAATCCGGCTACGGCAAATACCATAACCAGCACCAGAAATTTTCGCTTGATAGAAAAGCGTAAAATTGATTCCAACATTATTTACGCTCCTAGTGGTCGTGAGAGGCGCCAGACTTTTCAATGTCGGCTTTTAAGATAAAGCTGTTCTGGCTAACGTACTCCGTACCCGGCTTCAGGCCACCGAGCACTTCAATCCATTCGCCGTCATGGCGTCCGAGCTCCAGCATGCGAACTTCGTATTGCTCGCCGACTTTGGCATACACTACGGTAAAATCCCGAAACGCTTGCAAGCCGGTACGTTTAACCGCCAGCGGCACATCTATTGTGGCCACTTCAATCCGGGCAGTGACAAAACTGCCGGCAGTAAATTCATTTTGGCTATTTGGCAGCATTACCCAGACAATACGGGCCTGGTCATCGCGTACCTGTGGCTCTACAAAGGCAATACTGCCACGGTATGTATTGTCTGAGCCTTCTACTTTTAAGCTAACCGGGGAGCCGAGCCGGACTTTTTGGTAATCTTTAGGGTATACCGCCAGTTTTGCCACATAGTGGCTGAGGTCGGAAATCGTCAGTAAAGCACGACCGGCGGTTTGCTCTCCGTTACCGGCAAACTGTTGCGTGACAACACCTGCTAAGGGCGCTTTCACCTGATAGGGCTGCAAACTCTCGTTGCTTTCGATAGTTAGTAAGGTTTGGCCTGTTTTCACTGTGTCACCAAGCGCGACATGCAACTTAGTGATTTCACCATCAAACCGGGCTGCAATAGTGCGCCCTGCACCGGTTGGCAGTGCCAACGTGCCATAGGCAGGGATCGTCTGGTGCAAGGTGGCCGGGCCTGCTATGTCGGTTTGAATGTCCATCGCCTCAGCCACGGCCTGTTCGATAGTGGTTCGGCCTTCAAAATTGTCATACTGCCAACGGTATGACTTGCCCTGATGTTGAGCTGTGATCGTCACCACAAAAGAATGCGGCTCGAATATTTGCATATCGCCGCGCAGTAAATCCCCCTGTGCAACAAAGTTGATATCGTCCACCCCATCGCCTAGGCGAGTTAACTTGATATTCAAATCTACTGTTGCCGGATCGACTGCTTTACCGCCAGCAGTAACCCACACCCTAAATTCAGGCGGTACACCGGTTTCAAAAATTGCCAGCTCCAACGCAAATTCACCGTCGCGTAGCATCCGCCCCCCGTGTGGGCCCTTTTCTGGTTCGGCTTGCTCTGCAGCAGGTGCCGATGCCGCCATTATTGTTGTAGGTAAAAAAGCGCTGGTGGCCATACCAATATTCAGTAATAGCGCCAGACTGATTGACGAAAACGTGCTGTTATTTTTCATAGTTTGTCTCACTGAGAAATAGAAGTACCGGTCAGGCGCTGAATTTCGATGTGCTGCAAATGCAGACTCTCAAACGCTTCCAGCAGTCGGGACTGGGCACTGAGCAATTCCCGGCGCACCCCGCTGTATTGGTTGTAACTGAGTTGCCCTTGCTCAAAGGCATTACTTGCCTCTGTTAGCGCCTGCTCTAAGGTGGGCACAATCGCCGTTTGTACCGTATTAATCACATGCTGTGAATGCGCCATTTCTTGCAGCAAAACATATAGCTGAGCATCCAGGGTTTGCATCAGGGCAGTTTGTTCGCTTGCCAACACATCCTGCCGGGCTTGCAACGCTGCCAGCGTGCCGGCATTACGGTTGCTGTCGCCCCACGGGATCGACACACCGGCAACTACACCAAAGTCATCACTGGCTTCATAGCGACGCACCCCGGCAGTAAACTGCCATTGCGGTTTAGCGTCAATTCTTGCCAGCTCCATCTGCGACTGCGCAATGCGCTGAGCACTGCCGAATTGTTGCAGCCGTGGGTTTTGTTTCAACCGTGCCAGTTGCTCTTCAACCGGTGGTACTGCCGGTATGTTCAGTAAATTGCCGTTTAGCTGATACTGAGTGCCCGGCGCTCCCCAAAGCGAAGCTAACTGGTACTGGCTGGCGTTGAGTTCATGCTCGACATCCTCTACCGCCAGTTCACGGCGGATCAGCTCTGCTTTTGCCAGCTGTATTTCAACACCTGAGCTTTTACCGGCCTGAGCCCGTTTTGAAATGGCTGCCACCACGTCCTTTGCCTGCTGCAGTGCTAACTGGTTGAGCTTAAGACGCTGTTGTTTCACCAGAATATCGATAAAGCGTTTCGCTACTACCGCCGATAAATCAAGCGCGGTAATGTGCTTTTGCAACACCAGCGTATCGGCTTCACTTTTTACCGCACTAACCCGGCTGTCTATTTGCGCTTGCTGTAGTAGCCAGGAGAATGTCAGGGTAGACTGCATTCTGTTGAGGCCGCTGTGCTCACCTGTCCCCAGCGCATCTTCAACCATAAAGTCGATCTGTGGCCGCTCGCCAACCCCCGCTTGCTCAATTCGGCCCTGCAAAACACGCTGTTGTGATACCAGCGCCTGCAAATCAGGGTGTTTTTCCAGGGTCAGGGTTATTGCATTAGCCAGGCTGATGGCCTGTGGTCTTGCCTCGGGCTCTTGCGCAGTGGCTGAAAGAGATAAACTTATCCCTATTAGCACCGCACAAAACCGATAGCCAATCGGTTTTTTGATTTTGCGTTTAAACAGCATAACTGTCATTCCCGGTCCTTATTTAATGGGTAATAAAGGTTTCAATAAAGTGATGCAGGCTATCCACCGTTGACGCCACCAGCAGCGGCGAACAGCTAAACAGCAGCAGGGCCAAAACGATTGCCGACCGCGATGTCGATAATGCAGGGTTAATCAGACACTGTACCCGCACACTGGTTTGGTCATTACCAAAGTAACTGGCTACGCCATCGCAATGCGGGCTTTTATTGCCGAAATTCAGATTGCGCTGTAAACGGGCGACATCAATAAGCGTTTGGGCAACATCAAGATTATCATAAGCATCTGTGGCCGCATGGTCGGCTATCTGCTCAGTCAGCAAGGTAAATTGCGTGATCAGACCACGGGCTATTCCTGCAGGGTAAAAACAGGCAAGAGCGGCGAAGACGGTCTTAAACAATGGATCTCTGGCCGCAACATGCGCCATTTCATGCCTGACGATAATATCAAGTTGCTGCGGGTTAACCTGCTGCTGCAGTGCTGTGGTGACATAAATTCTGGGGCGAATAAGACCAGCGGTAAAGGCCGTAGGAATAGACAACGCTAACGAATAGTATCGACTCTGCTCAGTCGTTGTCTCTGGCTTAATATCAGACAAGCTTAGCAACGCTGTCATCGCGCTGGCTTGTTTGCGACGATAAAACACGTTGCGCGCTATTGACCACGTTGCATAGGCAGCCGCTGAAAACAAGGTAATAGCGTGCCAACTGGTAAAACTAAACAGATCGACATGATGCCAGTGCGCCAATCCACTTAGCCAGGTTGCGGCAAAAATATCTGACAGGCTTGGCCACAGCACAGCGACACAACCGGCGGCAATCCACCAGGGAGCACTTACCCATGCCCATAAGATGGCTTTACGCAGACCGAAAGTAAAATGCGCTAAGCGGTTTAATATGGCACGGAAACTGATACAGAGCAGGACAACGCTGATAGCAAAAGCCAACACGGCAATACTGAGCAAATTCAGTGCTATCGCCAGATCCCCAACCAGCATAATGCTTAGCCCCCTCTGCGCAGCTTACGCTGGGCTTCTATCAATGTCTGTAACTGATCCAGCTGAGCATCATTCAGGTTGGCAGAGGCTGAACTAAAAGCAGCAATCAGGCTATGTTCGCCATCGGCAACAAAGTCGCTGGTTACGTTGGTGATAAGTTTAGCTATCAAGGCCTCACGGTCTACTTTGGCGCTATAATAATAAGCATGGCCTTGCTTGGTGCGACCCAGTAATCCTTTTTTAAATAACCGATCGAGTGTGCTTTGAATGGTATTGAGTGAGTTTCCGCGCGACTGTCCAAGCACGGCATGTACCTGCTTGGCATCAGATTCAGCAGCATTCCACAAATAGTGCAAAACCTGTTTTTCTAGTTCACCTAACTGCATGACATATTTCTCTTAGCACAGTGGGCATAATCATGGCACAACAAAAACCGACAGGCAATCGGTTTTTTATTTTGAGGGGTGAATATGAGCTGGTTAATTATTAAGTATCTGGTAACGGCGGCTATAGAGGTTGCGGCCTTAGAGTTAGCAAAACGCAGTGACATTCTCGGAGCATTTATTGTCGCGCTACCGCTGGTCACGATTATTGCGATGATCTGACAGTATACCGAAAAGTAACCGCTGGAAAAAATTGCCAATCACGCTTGGTATATTTTCTGGTATATGGCGCCAACCTTACCGATGTTTTTATTGTTTCCTTGGCGACTTCATTGACTAAGCTTCTGGCCAGCTTTAGCCGATGTTACATGTATTACAGTGATTCTATGGTAATAAACCCATTTTTAATTGACGCTTGAAGTAGAAGGTTGCGTTATTAAAGCCTGTTTGTATTTCGGTCGATTGCTTTTTGGATATTATTACCACCAGGTCATATATAAGAAGATTATCCGAGTACTTTCCGTGGCCGTTTGAACTTTCATGCAAACTGACTTATCATATACTCAACACAATTATGGATCACGCATGCGCTCAGGTAATTTATTTATCATAGTACTTTGCTTGCTGTTTCTCTTTAAGGGAACTGGCCTGTATGCTATGGTCCATTGCCAAAGCCAACAACACCACCAAAGCTCAATAACATTAGATGCAATGACTGATCAGAAGTCATACGCCAATCATCATCACTCTTCATCAGATGGTGCCGAAACATCACCAAACATGCTTGTAGATAACACATTGGGTAATACTTATTTAGCCAGTGCAGAGCCTTGCGAAGCCTGTGACCATTGCTGCTCAATTCATTGTGTGCCTTTACCACTGGTATCTGCAGCAGCTGAAACAGCTTGTCATGACAAAGTACTGCAAAATGCCTACTTCCACACTACCGGTATTGTTTTACCACAAGAACGCCCACCAAAGACCGCATAACCCTCTTAGTTCGACCTAGAATTACCGATGTAATGCTTGGCAACCATGTTGGTTCGCTGACATTTTTCACCTATACATCATGTAGTTAAATTTATTGAGGATATTGATATGTGTAAGAGCATTGCCACGCAAGGGTTGGCGGTCGCTGGGCTTTGGCTATTCAGCATTTTTGCTACGAATAGTGTGATAGCAAATGAGCCAACAATACCGGCACCACTGCAAAATGATGACGTGCAAACAGCGCCGCTTTATATGCCTGTTGCACCGCAGCAAATGAAGGTCCCGGCTGTCAGTAACTGGGCAGAAGTTAATCAACGTGTCCACGAAATTGGTGGCTGGATGTTTTATGCCTCTGAGGGGGCGATGGACCACGAGCATCATAAGCAACCTAAACAGCCTGAGCCAACAACTAACAGTCACGAGGGCCACTGATTATGTCAATGCCTTCAAGAAAGCTCGCTAATACATCCTTGGTGAAGCTGGCTGTTGTTACAGCCATATTAGCCAGTTTAACAGCGTGTGCCGTTAATCCAGGCGACCCGATAAATACGGTGCAGGCTGAAATCGCTGCTATTAACCCAACGCCGTTGCGACGGATTGAAAATGACGAGCAACAGCAACAAATACAACAGCAGGTACAAGGGTTACTACTTCACCCTTTAACATTAGATACCGCGGTGGAAATCGCCGTACTTAATAATAAATCGTTGCAGGCGGAATTATTTGCGTTGGGGGTATCGGCTTCAGAACTGCAACAGGCGTCACAACTACCCAACCCAGCCATTATGCTTACCCGCAATGTGTCTGATGGCAATTATTCAACCGAATTAGAGTTTGGTTTTAATATCCTGTCGCTGCTAACGCTACCTAAAGTGCGCCAATTAGAAACGAACCGATTTAAGCAGGCACGCTTAGTAAGCGCGCAGCGTATTGCCGGTATCATTGCAGATACCCGCCACGCCTATTGGAATGCCGTGGCCGCACAAGAGGTACTGCGTTATATCGAGCAGGTGTATACCACTACGGAAGCCGGGGCTGAACTGGCAAAACGGATGCTGCAAGCTGGCAATTTCAGTAAATTAGATTACTTGCGTGAACAAGGTTTACTGACTGAAGCGACGTTGAATTTAGTCAAAGCACGACAGTTAGCTTACAACAGCCAGGCAACGCTACAACAACAGTTAGGGTTGTGGCAGGAGTCAGAGCGTTTGATCCTACCCGACCGTTTACCTGAAATTCCAGCAGAGTTGACCGAATGGCGCAGTGTAATCCAGGGAGGATTAGACCAACGGTTGGATATCAGACTTGCAAAATTAAAGCTGGAACTTGTTGCGCAAAACGCCGGCCTGACCAAAGCAACCCGGTTTATTAACGCGTTTGAATTAGAGGTAGGTGGCAATTTGCAGGATAGCTCTGAAAGAAGCTATAAAGCCGTGCTGGAGTTGCCTCTGTTCGACTGGGGAACCTATCGGGTAAAAAAAGCAGAATATCAATATAAACAAGCCTTTAACGAAGCTTTTGCTACTGGCGTGTCGGCACGTTCAGAATTAACAACAAGTTATCACAACTACGCCTCCTTCCATGAGTTGGCACTGCATTACAAAAATGCCATGTTGCCCATTCAGCAGCAAATCGCAGAGGAAAATCAGCTGCGTTATAACGGTATGTTTATTAGTGTGTTTGAGCTAATTGCTGATGCACGCAATCAAATTAACGCGGTTACTGGTTATGTCAATGCAACCCGGGATTATTGGTTGGCAAAGTCGCAATTAGATATGGCCATGATTGGTGTTTCTGTCACCAGGCAAGAGAGTACCGAACTGCAATCTGTTAGCAATGCGGCAGGCGCCGATCATTAAGGAGTCATTATGTTTTCACGTCGTGAATTATTAAAAAGTATCGGTGCTCTTACGGCAGGTGTGGGTGTCGCTGCAGTCAGCCGAGCTGCATTGGCAGGGATCCCCGAAGTGGTCAGCCAGCACTCTGCCGATACAATGGCGCCCTTATTACCAACGTCTGGCCGGCCTTATAATCCTGTTGTAACCCTTAATGGCTGGACATTGCCCTGGCGGATGAACAATGGTGTTAAAGAGTTTCATCTGGTGGCTGAACCTGTAGTCAGGGAAATTGCGCCTGGGATGAAAGCGCATTTATGGGGTTACAACGGTCAATCACCAGGGCCGACCATTGAAGTGGTTGAAGGTGATAGAGTGAGGATTTTTGTCACCAATAAGCTGCCTGAGCATACCTCCATTCATTGGCATGGCCAGCGTTTACCGAATGGCATGGACGGCGTGGCGGGATTAAATCAACCCGCTATTCCGGTGGGTAAAACCTATGTTTATGAGTTTATTGCCCGGCGCCCCGGCACCTTTATGTATCACCCTCATGCTGATGAAATGGTACAGATGGCTATGGGTATGATGGGATTCTGGGTAACTCATCCAAAAGATGCGCATCCACATATTGAAGAAGTGGACCGTGACTTTGTGTTTCTGCTCAATGCTTACGATATAGAACCCGGCGCCTATACGCCAAAAATCATGACTATGCTGGATTTTAACCTGTGGACCTTTAACAGCCGCGCCTTTCCGGGTATTGACCCATTGGTGGTGCGTAAAAACGACAAAGTGCGCATTCGCGTGGGTAACCTGACCATGACTAACCATCCTATTCACCTACATGGCCATGAGTTTACGGTAACTGGTACTGATGGCGGGCCAACGCCACCGGGTAGCCGTTGGCCGGAAGTTACCACCGATATTGCGGTTGGCCAAATGCGCCAAATTGAATTTATTGCTGATGAAGTGGGTGATTGGGCGTTTCACTGTCATAAGTCACATCATACGATGAACGCGATGGGCCACGATGTACCAACCATGATAGGCGTTGACCATCGCGGTATAACCAAAAAAATCCAGACTTTAGTGCCTGACTATATGGTAATGGGCGAACGCGGCATGGCCGACATGGCGGAAATGACCATGCCGTTGCCGGACAACACTTTACCGATGATGACCGGTGACGGCCCTTTTGGCTCGGTAGAAATGGGCGGTATGTTCAGTGTACTTAAAGTGCGGGAAGATCAGGCGCCACATGATTATTCTGATCCGGGTTGGTTCAAACATCCCGAAGGGACAGTAGCCCGTGAGTGGACCGGCGATATTGCTCAGCCTAAACGCTCTAACGAGCATGGTGGACAGCTAATGCCGCTTGAGCAACCATCGTCGAAAGAGCTGGAAGTTAAAGTGCGTAAACCTCAAGCCCATAATGGGCATAATTAGCAACGACAGGTGAATTATGAAATCATTAAAAATTAGTATGACAATAATATTAGCCGCTTTAGCAATGCCATCCGCGGTGGCGCAGGAAACTCATTCTCATCAGCATAAAAGCGAAGAGGCTCAAACTGCAGTTGACGAGATGACTACAGCCACTATTCGTAAACTGGATCTTGAATATGGCAAAATCACTCTCAAGCATGAAGCAATAAAAAGCCTTGGTATGCCTGGTATGACCATGGTTTTTCAGATTGAAGACCAGACGTTGTTTGACGGCTTAAGCCAGGGTGATAACGTGCGCTTTAAAGTGGAAAAAAAAGGTACTGCATTGGTTATCACTGCCATTGAAAAAATGTAGCACTGCTGATTTTAAAGCTATTAAGGATATTAAATAATGAACAATATTAGTTTTGCCAACGGCAGCGCGATATTTTTTGCTGCACTACTGACTTTAGTAATGCCTACAAAAGGTTGGGCTCATACCAGTTTAACATCGTCTATTCCTGCCAATGGACAAGCCGTTGCTGAAGTAAGCCAGCTGAGTCTGGAGTTTGGTGCACCACTGCGCTTGATGAGTATTTCGTTAACTGACGCTGCAGGTAAAAATATTGCACTGGAATTTAAACGTTCAGTTACTACTCAATCCCGTTTTGTAGTACCCACCAATGCTGCGTTGCCAGCGTCATCGTATCAGGTTTCCTGGATGGGTATGGGGGATGACGGGCACAAACTAGAAGGAGACTTTAGTTTTGTTGTTGATCCCAATGCAGTTACTTTGACAGCCTCTTCGACCGCAAAGCCTGAGATTTCGCTGTTTAGTGGGCTGCAACACCCTGCGGCTAAAGCGGTATTGGATTTCCATGCTGCGCTAAAAACCGGTGATACCGACGCGGTAATACGTTTACTGGCCAGTGATGTGGTTATATTTGAAGGGGGGGGCGTAGAGCGTTCAAGTGCCGAATATCAGAGCCATCACATGGCGGCAGATATAGCGTTTTTAAAAGAGATGTCAATTGAATCTGTGGAGCATCATGTGGTGGTACACGGTGGTAGCGCACTGTCGCTGGCACGTTCAAACGTCAGCGGTGTTTATAAAGGTAAACCGATAGCACATACCGGCATGGAAACCATTACGTTGCAGCAACGGAATGGTAACTGGCAAATCACTCATATTCATTGGTCGAAATAAGTTTTTGAGCACAGGAGGGCGCTGCCCTCCTTGAGGGTAAATTGTGGACATCACTAATCTTATTACCTTGCTAGCAAAAGTGTTCACTTACGTTGCGACAGCGGGTGTGGTGGGTGGTTTTTACCTTTGGCAGTTAACTCGGCCTTATGAAACTGAGTCCCACTGGTTGCAGCGTTATATCATGGTGTGCGCTGGGTTAGGCATTGCTGCTGTGCTAATTACTTTTTCAACTCAACTACTGATGTTTAGTGGTCAGGGCTTCGCCAGTTTTTACGACTGGGAGCTCTATGCCATATTGCTGTCGGGTAAGCCGGGTTTAAGTTGGGCTTTGGCGCTGGGCGGTTTTACCAGTTGTATATTAGTGGCCATTTTTTGCTTGAAAAGCAAACTTAGCACCTGGTTAATGCTGCTGGGGGCTACCGCTGTGATGGTGTCATTTACGTTTACCGGGCATCTGGTAAGTGCCCCCTGGTATGGCAAGTTAGCTTTGCTGCTACATCTGTTGGCGATATCAATGTGGGTTGGCTCATTGCTGCCGCTGTGGCATCTCACCCGAATAGCTAAAACCGAAATGCTAGCAAGCGTTATGGATAATTTTGGTAAGCTGGCAATAGTTTTTGTGGGTGCGTTGTTGGTTATGGGTGTTGTTATGCTGCAAATGCTGCTGGGAGATTTACGTCTGCTATGGCAAACAGCCTACGGTCAAACGTTGTTAATAAAATTAACCCTGGTTACGTTATTGCTTGGGCTTGGTGCGATCAATAAACTATTACTGGTGCCGCAACTGGCTAAACCGAATGCAATAAAACGCCTCAGAGCAGTTATTGGTATAGAAATGCTTATCGGCATGTTCGTACTTGGTATCACAGCCTGGGCAACGGTGGTAGTGGGTTTGGATATGTCTTGACCTTAGCTATAAAATACAATGTGAGCATCCTGACAATAGTAGCGATGCGGCAACGTCAAACGTTTGCCGCACGCTAAACTACTCGCTATCAAGTTGCAGTATTTTGGTACTTGCAGCTTTCATCTTCACTGCAACAGGTTCTTCTGCACCAGCAACAGTAGACACTTCAATTGCTTCAGTTTTAAATTCTGGGGTAAAACGCTGTTTAGTCATAACGTTCTCCTAAAGTTGTATTTTAACCGAATGAGTGTCTGGTCTTTTAGGGGGAGTTCACTCCCCGAATCTTGCTCAAATAAAACTTCTCCGCTCCTACAATTAGTACCAAGCCTATAATCGCCGACCAGATCACCAGTATATCAGTGGACGCCTTTATCCAGATAAATGCTCCCAGCACAATAATATCCAGCACTATAGCGCTAAGCACAACCGCAGCACTTGCTTTAATATCTTTGCGCAAGTGTTTAAATACGCCCCAATGAATTGCAATATCCATGAGCAGATAAAAGATTGCACCTAGTGAAGCGATTCGGCTTAAATCAAAGAAAATTGTTAGCAACATTGCTATCACGACAGTGTATACAACCGTGTGCTGTTGAATGCTGCCCGGCATGCCAAAATGCCTGTGTGGTACTAACTTCATGTCGGTCAACATCGCTAACATCCGTGATACTGCAAATACACTTGCAATAACACCGGAAACAGTGGCAACAATGGCAAAACCTACGGTAATCCAAAGTCCGCTTTTTCCAAATGCGGGTTTTGAGGCCTCGGCAAGTGCATAGTCTTTAGCGACCACAATTTCGTCTATCGTTAAATTAGTTCCAACGGCGATTGCAACTAACATGTAGATTACGAAACAGATAAAGATTGAAACGACAATGGCACGCCCAACGTTTTTCTTTGGATCAACAATCTCACCTCCGCTATTGGTAATCGTTGTAAAGCCTTTGAATGCTAATATGGCTAGTGCGATCGAACCAATGAAATTATTAACGGTGGTGTCAGCAGGCACAGCAAACGTACTAGCAATACCAGCATCTGCAACGAAGATACCCCCGCCCGCCAGCACAACTAGCCCTAAGGCCTTTGCAATACCCATGATAAAGGAGGTTGTTTGAATAATTTTATTGCCGAGCACATTAATTAAAAAGGCAGCAATCAATAATGCAACACCAAGTGCAGGTACCATCCATGCGGCAGGCTCAAAATCAAAAAGTTGGAGTACGTAGTTACCAAAGGTTCGTGCAACTAAGCTTTGATTAATGACCATAGAAAAATACATCAATAGCGCACAACATGCCGTGATTGTACTTTTCCCGTAGGCTTTTTCTAAAAACATCGCAATGCCGCCTGCCGAAGGGTATGCGTTAGATAGTTTCACGTAAGAATAGGCGCTAGCTGATGATATTATGGCGGCGATGAGAAAAGCAAAGGGAAACCATTCACGAGCAAGTTCAGCCACTTGTCCAGTAAGTGCAAATATACCTGCACCAATCATCACGCCGGTACCCATTGCAATCGCGCCGGCCAAGCTTAAACTGCCTTTATTATAATTAGAGTGTTTGTGGTCGGCCATCATTAATTGCCTTAAAAAGTCACATTGTCTTCGTTAACCTGTAGAAAAATGAGTAACTCTACATGTCTTGAAAACGGTTTAAGCCTTGTGCCATCAATATTATTTCTTGATTCTCAAGCTCTAGTAAGTTGTTCATCAGCTCTTTATGGTGAGGTATAGCAGCTTGCTCTTTTAAGTATGAATATAACGCTAAAACTTGTTGATGTTGGTCAATTACCCTTGCGCTTATTTCTGCCTCAGTCAAGTTCGCAAATTCACCGTCGCAATGCTCATGTAATACAATTGGATTTTTCTCCAAATACTCAATAAACAAGGTTTCTAACTCACCAAACTGCGCCTTGTCCGAAAATGACTTTACTAAAACCGCCAGATGCTTTTCATGAGTGAGTAAATATTGCATCACCATTTTCGATCGTTCTGATTGAGTCGGTGCACAATGCTCAAGGCAGTTAGCCAATTGCTCATGAAATTGGACAGTCCAGTGCAGTATGTCGCGCATACTTTCTATTTTCATAAATACCCTTGGTGTTTAGAGACTAACTAAGAATTCTGAAAGCAGTAATAATTTAAACGATGCGAATACAAACTTCATAACAGTCAGATTACCGTTGCATTACATCTTTGTCAGAAAACTGTTTTTATTAGGTGTTTCACTTTTTTTAGTCAAGATTTCAGTTAGGGTTTAAGCCTATCGCTTAATTAAAAAGTGTCCGTTTTAAAAAGGGGCTATTACACCTATATTTACTTGCGGGGCTAGAAGCCATGACCGGTTTCTTGTTGGTAAGTTGTTCAGCATCATTAATTTTCAAAACCATGAATAAACAATAAATTAGGAGTTGCTATGACTAAGTACACTAAATTTTTTGCAATGATCTCCACCTCAACTGCAGCAATGCTGCTGATGATGTATTTCAACACCTTTGAGTTTGGGCATGTTTTTTTTAGTGAAACCCGTTTGTATATGGCTATTTATATGGGTGCCGTAATGGCGATTATCATGCTGCTTTTCATGTTGAACATGTATGAGAGCAAGACAAAAAACACAATAGTACTCATTGGTAGTGCAGCCGTATTTGCTATCTCACTATTCTTAGTTCGTTCTCAAACAACAGTTGCAGACTCCTCATGGATGAAAGCCATGATACCGCACCACTCCATCGCAATACTGACCAGCTCCAGAGCAAATATTGAGGACGTACGCGTAAAAACATTGGCTAACGAAATAATCAAGGCTCAAGAGCGAGAAATTAAGGAAATGAAGTGGCTTCTTGCAGACATTGAAAAAAATGGCGTAGCCTCATCGGAAGCTGAAGCGTCTAAAAGAGCGGTTCCAGAATTTAGCGGACAATAATCATAAGTTAACTAGATTTATTTAAGGACCTCGAAATGAAAAAAACAGCAAAGCTATATCGCATGCATACCAGTGAACATATTTGCCCCTATGGATTACGCTCTAAAGACCTTCTTGAAAGAAACGGTTTTGAGTAAGCGTCCGGCCATCACATCTTTTATTTGCTGACTGATCACGCATCATAGCTGTCACTGTTATTAACCGTGAGAGTTATGAATGCCCGTATTAAAACAATCCGATGCGCGCCGGGCCTTTTCGGCCGAGTTTAAATGGCAGCTCGTTCAGGAATCGAAAGAACGTACGCTGTCGGTCTCTGAGTTAGCGCGCAAATACGATGTGAATACCAACCAGGTATTTCGCTGGGTGCGGGAAGTTAACGTCGGTAAGGCTTTGTGGGTCAGGCGCGCTAAAGGTGAAGTGGATACGCAAGCTGCCCCCACACCATTCCTTCCTGTCAGTATCCGGGCGGTTGAGACACCGCAGGCACTACATAAACCTGCCATAACGGTGTCGTTTCGCAGTGGTCACCAACTGGTATTGCATGAGGCAACACCGGGTATGTTGCAGCAATTGGTGGCGGCGTTGTCATGATTACCTTATCCCATGAGCTGCGTGTATGGCTGTGTGCCGGTTACACCGATATGCGCAAGGGCTTTGATGGCCTGGCGGCCATGGCACAGCATGTGTTGCAGAAAGACCCTTTTAGCGGGCATGTGTTTGTGTTTCGTGGGCGGCGTGGGGACAGGGTTAAACTGCTATGGTGGGATGGTCAGGGGTTGTGTTTATTTTACAAACGCCTGGAGCAGGGGCGGTTCGTGTGGCCCACCGCAAAAACCGGTGTAGTGCACTTAACGCAGGCCGAATTGGCGCTGCTACTGGAAGGCTTAGACTGGCGCCCGCCTGCCAGAAAAAACACACCAAAAAATGCTGCATAAGTGCAATTAATCAATGAGTTAGATTCCGATTTATGCTATCATGTACCGCATGAAAGCGATGGCATCTCACTTACCCAATGACCCGAAACAGTTGCAGGAAATTATCCTTCAACTGCAGTCAACGCTTGCCCAGCAGGATACCGTTATTGCCTCGTTACGCCACCAGTTATCCGTGTTAAAACGTGCCCGCTTCGGGCGTTCGTCCGAGCATCTCGACAAGCAAATTCATCAGTTGGAATTACAACTTGAAGAGCTGGAGATGCAGACCAGTGCCTTACCTAAGCTAGTTGCACCGGCAACAGAGGACAAAGCGACGCCACGTCGACGCGCTTCTCTGCCTGCACAATTGCCGCGAGAAGAGTTGCGTGTTGAAGCCGCCTGCCAGTGTCCGGGATGTCAGGGCGAATTAACCCATATCGGTGATGATGTCTCTGAAATGCTGGATGTGGTACCGGCATCTTACCGGGTTATCCGCATTGTGCGGCCAAAGTTCAGCTGCCAGCACTGCGACACACTGGTTCAAGGCCAAGCGCCTGAGCGTGTGATTAAAAAAGGACTGGCCAGTGCAGCGTTGCTCACACAGGTTATTGTCGATAAATACCTCGACCATCAACCGCTGTACCGCCAGGCTGAGCAGATGGAACGTGAAGGGATTGATGTTGAACGCTCTACTCTGGCAGACTGGGTAGGACAAACTGGCGCCTTACTCACGCCACTGGCTGATGCCATCGGACGCCATGTGAAAGCTGCCAACCACGTGCATGCCGATGACACCACCGCACCGACGCTATCACCCGGTAAAGGCCGCACCCAAACCGGACGTTACTGGACTTATGTGCGTGATGGTCGCCCCTGGGGAGATACCACAGCGCCAGCGGTTTGGCTGCAATACAGTGAAGACCGTAAAAGCATCCATCCCACGGCGCATTTAAAAGGCTACAAAGGCTCACTGCAGGCCGATGCTTATGCCGGTTACAACGAATTATACCAACGGCAAATAACCCAGCACGGTTGTTGGGCACACGTGCGGCGGAAGTTCTATGACATCACCCAAACAGGCCCTTCGCCGTTAGCTGATGAAGCGATAACCACTATCCAATCCCTCTATGTGATTGAGAAACAGGCGCGCGGCCAACCACCGGATGAACGACAACACATCCGGGGCATACATGCCAAGCCTATCCTTGAGCGCTTCCATATCTGGTTACAGACAACATTGCGCACCTTATCGAAAGGCTCGCCGCTGTCCAAAGCAATCCACTATGCTCTGAAACAATGGGAGGCGTTGGTTGCCTATGTGGATAACGGTTATGCTGAGATTGATAACAACAGTGCAGAGCGCTCATTGCGGCCCATCGCCCTGGGCAGGAAAAATTACTTGTTTGCTGGTTCAGCTGCCGGAGGGGAGCGGGCTGCCGTGTTGTACTCAATACTCGGCACCGCCAAACTCAATGACATCAATCCAAATGTCTACCTGACCACGGTACTCAAGCGCATCTGCAATCACCCCATCAATCGTGTCGATGAGTTGTTACCCTGGAATATCGATTTAACCACACAGCCAGGTGACGCAATTTAAGATAATAAGTGTCCACTAAAATTAAGTGGACACTTAAATTAGCGCATTACTCTGTGTTCGCCGAACACTTAAAATCAGAACATCCAGATGCACATACGTCGTCGGACACGGACTCACGTAAGGTATAGCGAAAAATATGCTACCGTTATAACGGTAATATATAGCAGGGTCAAAAAATGGCATTCTGCAACCCCCCAAAATAGCATTCTACGGTTTCACTGCTGAAACAAAATAGTGCGCTGAGAACGACTCAAATAACCAGTGCATTAATGGGCATTAAACATGAACCTGTAACGACCAGACGCTTAC
>NZ_JAGYIM010000015.1 GCF_018402695.1 Arsukibacterium sp. | reverse complement strand
ACACCACACAATGCGTGCTATGGGTTTGATTAAGCCAGACGGGCTGGCTCGGGGCATGGCCGCCGTGGTTTGAAACAACTGGCGGCTGCGACTCACCGCTCGTTGGATCATCGCCAACATGATTACCTAAATTAAGACTTTGAAAGGGGCTCCTACCAGAACAACCTCCCGCCCGGTAGAGCTGACAGCCTTAACATTGACTGACACGGCCAGCTGGGCGTCAGCATTTTCGGCGTCTCCCGGCCTGGCAACACTCATCTCAGGCTTCGTCCATACCGTGCAGTAACGTATCGGCCCGCAGTGCAGCGTTTAGTTCAACCAGATCATCAGGTAACGGTGCATTAATTCCAGAATTTCACTGGTTATCGGATGCGCTAACCGTAGCATCGCAGCATGCAAAGCCTGACGTTTAAAGTTTCTGAGCATTACCAGTAAACTCTCTGCCGCTTTGCGTGTGGTCATGGCCGACCGCCGTATACCGGATCGCCGACTAACGAGTGGTTTATAAACGCCATATGCACCCGGATCTGATGGGTCCGGCCCGTTTCCAGGCGTAACCGTAACCGGGTATGGCCCCGATATTTTTCCATCACCCGGTAGTGGGTCACCGCCGGTTTACCACCGTCAATGACCGCCATTTGGGTCCGTTTAGTCTGATGGCGACCAATTGGCTGATTTACAAAACCACCGCCGGTCATTTTACCATAGCAAATAGCTTCATATTCACGGGTAATCTCCCGCGCCTGCATGGCTTCAACCAAATGGGTTTGCGCCGGAATAGTTTTGGCTACCACCATTAAGCCAGTCGTAGCCTTTATCCAGCCGTGGTGGATTGTGCCTGCCCGGGGGCACTGGCCATATGCCGGGCAATGGTGCAACAGTGCATTAAGTAAGGTGCCGTCGGCATTACCCGCCCCTGGGTGCACTACCAGTCCGGCAGGTTTATTTATCACCAGAATATGCTCATCTTCGTGCAGAATATCCAACGCGATGGGTTCAGCACCAAAACGTTGTTCTTCAACAATATCCGCAATGATATCAACCTGTTCGCCACCAACAACCTTGAATCTGCGCAGGCTCGTAGTAATGGTCTGGACCGGCCGCACCGCATCGGCCAGGATCCACTCTTTTATGCGGGAACGTGAATAATCCGGGAACATTTCGGCTAAAGCCTGATCTAAGCGCTTACCATAAAAGTGGTCAGGGACGATTTGTGAAAGTTTTATCTGTTTTGTCATGACGGAAGCAGTTATCCTGTGTGCAACCCCAACTTATCTGGGGTAGAATCGCAATAGCAGTTATTTTAGCGATTTTACACCCGACTAGACAGCCATTTAGCCAAGTAGTTACGGATTTTTACATGAAAGCGAATTTTTTACTGATAGTTATTGTTTCTTTAGCGTTAAGCGCATGTGCGGGTAAGCCTACACAGCCTGATCCAAGCACCCAGACTGCTCAGGCCATGTATCAGCAGGCAAAAGAAGTATTAGATAACGGCTTGTACAACAGAGCGGTTGAGTTATTACAGGCGGTAGAATCACGTTATCCGTTCGGCCCGCTGGCCCGTCAGGTGCAGCTTGATTTGATTTATGCCTACTATAAAAGCGGTAACTTGCCACAGGCATTAGCCAGTATCGACCGCTTTATCCGGCTCAATCCTAATCAGCCTGACTTAGACTATGTTTACTACATGCGTGGTTTGGCTAACTTAAAAGCCGATGAAAATAGTTTTCAGGAGTTTTTTGGGGTTGACCGGGCAGACCGTGATTTAAGCAGTACCCGACAGGCATTTGATGATTTCAAAATTCTGGTTACCAATTACCCGGCCAGTAAGTACAGTACTGAAGCCAAAAAACGGATGGTGCAAATTAAAGATACCCTGGCACGTCATGAGTTAATGATTGCTGATTATTACATGCGCCGTGGCGCGTTTCTGGCAGCCGCTAACCGGGGTAAGTATGTAGTGGAATACTACCGTGACTCGCCACATGTCGAGCAGGCACTGGAAGTTATGGTAGAAAGTTATGACAAGCTGGGTCTGGAAAAACTGAAAACAGACACCTTTAAAGTGCTGAAACATAACTTTCCAGCCAACGACCGCTTCTGACAGAAGAGCCCCGGACAATACCGGGGCTTTTTTTCGGCTTCAATGACAACGACTTAAATCGCTTCTAATGCCTCCGCCAGTTTAGACACGGCCACAACATCCATCCCGCTAATCTGCTCTTTAGGTTTATTAGCCAACGGCACAATCGCTCTTTTAAAGCCATGTTTTGCCGCTTCTTTCAAGCGTTCAATACCACTTGGCACCGGCCGGATCTCCCCCGCCAGGCCAACCTCGCCAAAGACCACTAAATCGTTCGGGAGCGGTTTATCCCGAAAGCTTGATACCAGAGCCAGTAACGTCGCCAGATCGGCGCTGGTTTCGTTGACTTTAACCCCCCCTACCACGTTAACAAAAACATCCTGATCCGCCATCTGAATACCGGCATGGCGATGCATCACCGCAAGCAGCATTGAGATCCGGTTCTGTTCCATCCCCAGGGTAACCCGGCGTGGGTTATTTAAGGGTGAATGATCAACCAACCCCTGAATTTCAACCAGTAGTGGCCTGGTGCCTTCCCACAGCACCATGACGATACTGCCCGACTGATCCTCTTTACCCCGGGTCAGAAATATTGCAGAGGGGTTTTTCACCTCTTTCATGCCCTGGCCCGTCATCGCAAATACGCCCAGCTCGTTGACTGGGCCAAAGCGGTTTTTGTTACCCCGCAGCGTGCGATAGCGACTATCGGTATCGCCTTCCAGCATCACTGAGCAGTCTATACAGTGCTCCAGCACTTTGGGCCCGGCCAGTGAACCGTCTTTAGTCACGTGACCTACCATAATAATGGCAATATTGTATTGCTTGGCAAAACGGGTTAAGAACGCGGCACTCTCTCTGACCTGCGACACACTGCCGGGTGCTGATTGTATGTCAGCCAGATGCATCACCTGAATAGAGTCAATAACCATGATCCGCGGCTTTTCCTGCTGCGCCAGTAAGCAAACAGTTTCAACATTAGTCTCTGCCAACATCTTCAGGTTAGTACTGGGCAATCCCAGCCGTTGGGCCCGCATCGCCACCTGTTGCAATGATTCTTCACCTGTTACATAAAGCGCACTGCCCTGCTCGGCCAGACCACACATCAGTTGCAGCAATAAGGTACTCTTACCGGCGCCGGGGGCCCCACCTATCAGAATGGCCGAACCCGGCACGATACCCCCGCCCAGCACCCGATCAAACTCAGCAAAGCCGGAACTGAAACGCGGTACCTCCTGCAAATCAACTTCATCCAGCCGCATCACCTTGGCCTGGGCTGCGCCAGCGTATCCCTGGCGGGTTCCTGCGGTTTTCACTGCCCCCAGCCTGACCTCGGTAATGCTGTTCCAGGCCCCACACTCACTACACTGACCTTGCCAGCGCATAAAGTCGGCCCCACATTCATTGCAGACGTAAGCTGTTTTCACTTTTGCCATTACCAAAAATCCTAATTTGAAAGAAAGGCATAGATATTGCTTTTCATTTTATAACAACGTAGCGTACTACGATTATAACCAGAAGACGCCTGAATTTTGGCATCTGAATATTGAAACTATGACCGCTGAAGACCTGAAAGAGTATGTTGGCGTAATTGAGCGCATGAAAAGCCTGATGAAATCTGCTGAGTTTGATCAGGTTTTCAGCTTGCTGACATCAGACCTACCTAAATCTAAACAGTTTCTGTTAAAAATGGAATTAAAGCGTATGGCACAGCCATGCGACTACTTTATTGATTTACGCGGTCATGTTGATGGTGAAGTCCGTCCGTTTGTTTACCGCGAAAAAACCCATTATATGGACGATAAAGCCATTCAGATATTTGAAAATGGCATTAAACAATATGGTGGCTACACCCTCGGTGTCTATGAAGAGGTTATGAACGCCGACAATAACTTTCGGGTAATGCATAAAAAAGAAACAGCGCAACGGGTTAAATCTGTACTACAGACGGCTGAATCTGGCGACGAAAACAAACCTGCAGCAACGTCTGATGAACAAGCTACTGCTAAGCTGGTAAAGTTTGGCCATTATGTAAACCGAACTGAAGAGCGGATGAACTTTGGCATTGATGTCGAGGTTAAGGTAAACGACAGTCGCTTCGTGGCCACCACCAGTGATTTATCTATTTCCGGCTGTAAATTAAAAGTTCCCAAAGGTAGAGCAGCCGCAACCGGCGATATCGTTACGATAAATTTTACCGGTCTGGAACAGGAGTTTACCCTGGATATCCCTCAGGGCATTCAATACACACTGGTAGATGTTGAGCAGCAAGACAAAGTCAATTACTGGCGCCTGAAAAAAAAACCGGTTGAACAGGACCAGGGCTTTAGTAATTTTCTACAAAAATTTATTCATGGCAATAAACGCCGCTACAAAGTCAATTTAGACAATACCACTGATGCTGTTACCACCAAAGGCTATGAACAATTTTACCTGCCCAGGCTGAACAGCCTGCCGGTCTACCTTGCCGTGAATGAAGGAGCAGTCAGCCCGCGCTTTGCCCTGACGACAGATTACAACAAATCGGTATGGCATTACTTTTTGGATGAGCAGCAACGTTCAGTGCTGATTACTTTACTTGCCGTTAAAAGATTAAAATCGCTGCTGGCTCAACCCGGCCCTGAGCGCTCGACTATTCTGTACTGCTTTACTCATGCCGCTAAAGGTAAATTATATTACTACTCTGCCACAGCGGAAGAGTTGCAAGCAGCTCCGGATTTACGAGCTACCTTCTTCGGGTTTGGTGCGGCTAAACCAAGCTGGCGGGTGTTTCATTTAAACCTGGTTAAAACCACAGCGCAGCACGCCACTGAAACCTTTAACTTGCCTGCAGCGCCGCAAAAAACTGAATCAATTCCAGCTAAAGTGGGTTTAACACCCTTAGTTCAGGGGGCAATAAAAAATCTGCGATATATCGCCAGTCTTACTGATATAAGTGCAAATAACGCCGTCAATTATCAGCAATACAAATATAATCCCGCTCAGCTAAGCCAGTTAAATCAGTTTGGCCATCGTAAATTACCGCAGGTCCCGGCCTGTGAAGCAATTCCTGTGCAATACATTAATCTGCGTGCGGAATCACGATATTTGTATAAAACCACCGTAAAATTACATCAAAATGAGCAAATGGTAGCAGGTTTCAGCCGGGATTTTTCTACCGGTGGCTTACAAATAGAGACAATAGAACCGGTGAAATACAGTAAAGGTGACATTGTTCAGCTGGATCTGGTTGATTTACAAAAAATTACCAGCAAGCACCAGTTAACGCAATTGCCTTACGAAGTCATGGCGGTGAGTAAAAGCCACACCATAATGAACCTTCGAGCCCTCTCCTCGGAGAATGGTCATACCGCAAAGCAGTTTTTTCAGCAGTTAATTCAGAATAACCGGGCCAAGCTGACCCTGGCAGAAGAAACACCAAAATATCCGGGGCTGTCCGAAGCATTGCGTAGCATGTATTTAAAGGCTTTAAACAACTTTGCTTTTTATCTGCACAGAAAAGGCATTCGCTACGAATTAAATGTCATCGCACAGGGTGCGACCCCAAACGCCTTGCACACCTTATTATTACTAGATAGTAACAAGGGGCCGCTTAACCTTGAACTATTGCTGAAAAACAGCACCGCCAACCTGCAATTTGCCCAGCAGCTAAAAGCAATGAAGCGGTTTGACCCGCCGAAAAGCTATGAGCTGTATATCAGAGTATCCCGCCCTCCCGCCGCGGCAGGTCAGCAGATAGAAAGCTTTTACGATTATGAATTTGACGATGAATCACAGAAACAGACGTTCATTAAACAAGCCCTGCAGGATGCCACTCTGTTTGCATTCCGCTTATTCCTGTCCCGTACCGGCCGGCCCGACACCGACTATATTGCCCGCGAAATAAGTTATATCAGTGTTTACGCGATTCATCGGGCGAAAACACTGGAAGAAGAGCTATGGAGCGTGGCGGGAGTCGGAGATGCCGTTGATATCAGTAAAGAGCTGGCCTGGCGCTATGATTGTCTGGAGCAGGTTGGCGACGATAAGGCACACCAGCAAGTCCTTCTGGGACGGGAGACGGGGTAGCGACCATTATCTGGCCAAACCATTCTGATTGGACAGCTCAGTCAGCCAATGGTTTAGCTGAACAAAATGATCTTCACTGGCATTGGGATGGGTCAGCATTGATATATGATCATAATCCTGTAAATAGCCATGGTCACGGCCCAGCAAGGTATATTTACCATGCTGCTGCCCGGTTTCTTCAATAAAACGCTGTACATCATCTGGATGGCCCAGTACGGTATCTTTCACCGCAGCAAAGTGCCAGCTGGGCGGCCAATCTGTCCGCTGGCTGGCCGCAGCATAATCAAACCCATCCGTTATATCTGCGAAGGGTGCACCTTTTATCCAGTTAATCGTGTCAGATAAAAACTCTGTTGGTTCATTGTCTGCACCAAAGCGCCATTGTTTTGCCGGTATATATCCATACTTACGGCCCAGCCAGGGTGCAATACGACTCCAAACCCAGTCAATTTTAATTTTGCGCTCAAAGCTCTGAACAGTGATCACCCTTTTAGTACCAAAATATACTTTCGCCCGCACTTTACTGATTAATTCAGGGAAACGGGCCAATGCTGCGGTCAACAGCACTCCGCCCCAGGAATGAGCAACTATGGTTAGCGGTTGTTGATGCTGCTGGTAGACAAACTCAATTAATGCCGGAATATCCCGGGTAATAACCTGATGCTGACTCTGATTAAAACCTGTACTGAGCTGAGGTTGCGACAGGCCACGACCGGCAAAGTCAGCGCAATAACCAATAAAGCCCTGATCAGCCAGATAGCATGCCAAGCCTTTACCTGACTGGCTATAAAAAATGCGGCCATTTTCGATCGCGCCATGCAAAAATAACACCGGGCTTACCGCGTTTTGCAGCGGTATTAAACGTCGTAAATGCAGCTGATACTGCTGCAGGTCCACATACATTGAACTTTGCTGATGCTTCATGCAGGGTCCAGTAAATATAAAAGTTGCAGTAATGAACCCTGATTTATCCTGGCTGACACCGCAGCCTGCACCTTAGGTTTGGCATGAAATGCTACGCCCAGTGCCGCTGTTTTTAACATGGGTAGGTCGTTTGCACCATCGCCAATAGCGACTGTCTGGTGAGTAGCTATACCGTAAGTTTCTGCCAGTTGGCTTACCGCTCGGGCTTTGGTATTAGCATCAACAATATCACCCACGACCTTGCCAGTTAATACACCATTTTCAATTTCTAATACATTGGCAAAAGTGGCAGTCAGGGCTAACCGCTGTTGCAGTACATTCGTAAAATAAGTAAAACCACCCGACGCGATTGCAACCCGCCAATGCTGTTGCTGCAAGTAATTCACTAACTCGGTTAAACCCGGCATCAAGGGTAAATTATCCAGCACCTGCTGCAGTACCGATTGCGGCGCGCCTTTCAATGCGGCTACCCGCTCGGTTAAGCTGGCGGCAAAATCCAGCTCACCATTCATCGCCCGCGCGGTAATAGCCGCCACTTGCGGTCCAACACCGGCCAGCGCAGCAATTTCATCAATACATTCAATAGTTATTGCAGTGGAGTCCATATCCATCACTAACAGGCCAGGCTTTGATAACTGGACCGACTGGTTCAGATAAACCAATTCAATCTGTTGTTGATTGGCAAAGTTGTGTAACTGCTGCTGCAACTCAGTTGATATCCCAGCGGACAGCTGAATAAGCAAAGCTACTGGCAATTGCAGATGGGGCTGAAACAGAGACGCTTTTAAGCCGATAGCTTCAGGTATTAACATGCGAAGCTTATAGAGCAGTGCCCCGTCTGCCGGCTTGCCAAACAGTCGGATTGACTGGCAATAGTGTTCGGTTGCATCATCGCTCTCAGGTCCTGCTTCGGCTAGTGAGCCTACCGCAGCGAGTTTTTGCATCAGCAATTGCGTACCATCGGCTTTTAGCCACAGAGCGTTATGCTCAGTCAATAGTGCGGTGACATCAGCACCGGTCAGCTGGGTTGGACTGACGGAAATTGAGAACGACAATGGGTAGCCTATACTTGAAGTTAATACCATGGCATGCTTAGCAAATCCGGGCCAGCAGCAGTTGTTGTTTAAAAAAATATGCAGAACAATATCGCAATACCAAGCTCCACTTCAAGTGTTATTAAGCTGGTGCAATTAGCTATTGCAGTGCTGGGTATTTGGTTTGTTTTACATAGCTGGGTGAAAACCAGCCATCAGGGACAGGTAATATTGCAAAATCAGGCTGAACAACTTATGCGGGAGAATTTACTTACTTTATCTCAGGCCGCTGCCTATCTGATAGAAAATGATCAGTTAGCTGGCCTGGAGCAGTTGACCCGCAACATTGCTGCCAGCCCTTTTCTGTACGATGTGGTTTTTTACGATAGTAATGGCGTACGTATCAGTTGGTCTGAAGCCAGTGCAGCGGCCAGAGTGATGTATGGAAAGTTTGCCAACCAGGCTTTAGTGCCTCTGGTTCAGGAAATCCGCAGTGACCAGCAGTTACTCGGTTATATAAAGATTAGTCTGCAACCGGATACTAAACTAAACCCAAGCTTTGCCAGCTGGCAACAATTGATGCGGCACCTGCTATTATTACTGCTAATTACGGGTCTGATAGGTTACTTGTTGCGTCGCAGTTTCTCGCGCTTATCCAGACAGAGCTTACGACTCACCAAGCCTTAGAATATCCTGCGTATTTTGCCACAGGGTTGCAGCGATCTGTTCTGCAGATCCGGTTTTCAGCAAACAAAACTCAGCGAAAATATGGTGTAGCTGGGCGGGGGTATTAATCTCTCCCTGAAATCCTGCCAGCGGCATTGCCGGCGCGTCTGTTTCCAGCACAAAGCTACTTAATGGCAGCTTTTGTACGGTGTTACGGGTCTTCTGGGCGCGCTCATAGCTTATAGTACCGCCAATACCCAGTTTAAAGCCCAGGTCCAGAAAAGCCCGGGCCTGCTGCTGACTGCCTGAGAACGCATGCAAGATGCCACCTTCAGTAAACTGTTGTCTTTTCAGCTCGGCCAGCAGCTGGGGTTGGCTTTTTCGGTGGTGCAAAATTACTGGTTTAGCATATTTTTTTGCCAGAGTAATTTGTGCTGCAAACAACTGCTGTTGTTGGTCAAACGTATCTGCAGCCAGCGCAAAGTCGAGGCCAATTTCACCTATAGCACAAACGTCAGCCGCATGTTGTTGCAGCAACTGATTTAGCCGCTCTATATCGGCCAAATCATGTTTAGCTGCCCACCAGGGGTGAATACCGAGTGCGATATGCCAGGCTGGTTGGCTAACGTGAAGTTTAAGCAAGTTTTGCCAGCCAGCTTGTTCCACTGCCGGGATAACTAAAGCAGCCACCCCAGCATCTTGCGCCTGTTGCCAGTACAGAGCTTGTGCTTTGGCCAGCTCGGGTAAATCGAGATGACAGTGAGTATCAAACAGCTTAACCGTGGCCGGTCTGTCGCTGGTTACGGGCATAACCTTTCAATACCCCAGCTATCATCGGCTGATTTACTGTACATAAATCGGTCATGCAAACGGTGCTCACCACCCTGCCAGAATTCTATTTGGTGTGGCCGCACTAAAAAGCCGCCCCAGAAAGACGGCAATGGCACTTCACCATGCTCAAACTTATGTTTTATCTCAGCAAATTTCTGCAACAGCGCCTGACGGGTTGATACTGGCCGGCTTTGCTCTGACGCCCAGGCTGCCAATTGGCTTTCTTTGGGCCTTGATAAAAAGTACTTCATTACCTGGCTATTTGGCACCCGCTCGGCCGTACCATAGACAATAACCTGCCGCTCTAGCGGATGCCATGGGAAGTGCAAGCATACCTTAGGGTTAGCACTCAGCTCTGTTGCCTTACGGCTGCCAAGGTTAGTGTAAAAGGTAAAACCTTCCTGACTAACATCTTTCAGCAGTACCAGCCGCTGTGACGGCTGGCCCCGGCTATCGACACTCGCCACGCACATTGCAGTAGGATCCGGCAGTTCAGCAGCAATAGCATCTTTTAACCACAGCTCGAACTGGACAATCGGATCCCGTTTCAGCTTGTCTGCATCTAACTTATCTTTTGTGTAACTGCGGCGAATATCGTCAATTTTCATTACATACGCTCCATTACCTCAATACCCAGCAAATCAAGGCCTTGCTGTAACACCCTGGATGCTAAAATGCTGAGCATTAAACGGCTGCTACGTAATTCTGGTTCAATACCGTCTTTTAATATCGGGCAAGCTTCATAGAAGCTCATGTATAAACTGGCTAACTCATATAAATAGTTACAGAGTACATTGGGTTGAGCGTCTTTAATCACCATTTGCAGCGTTTCTTCCAGCCGCAGTAATTTAACAGCCAGCTGCTTTTCATGCACTGACTGCAACACAATATCAGCCTGAAAATTCTCAGCGACATCAGCCTTACGCAAAATACTGCGCACCCGGGTATAAGCATATTGCAAATACGGCGCGGTCGCGCCTTCAAAGCTCAGCATGGCATCCCAGCTGAAAATATAGTCGCTGGTGCGGTTTTTTGATAAATCGGCAAATTTGACCGCGCCTATTCCTACTTTATTAGCAATTTCAGCAATTTCGCCGGCAGTTAAATCAGTAGCCTTGTCCTGCAGAACAGTATTAGCGCGCACTACCGCTTCTTCCAGTAAGTCGACCAGTTTAACGGTGCCGCCAGTGCGGGTTTTAAAAGGTTTACCGTCTTCCCCCATCATGGTACCGAATGGGCAGTGATCATAAGCCGTACTATCGCGCAGGTACCCCGCTTTACGTGACACTAACTCAACCTGCTTAAAATGCAGCGCCTGGCGCGCGTCGGTAAAAATAATAATGCGGTCAGCGGCTAATTCATGACTGCGGTACTGACAAGCAGCAAGATCGGTAGTTGAATATAAAAAGCCACCACCGGTTTTCTGAACAATAAAGGGTGATGGATTGCCGTCTTTGTCGGCCAGCTCAGATAAAAATACCACCAGCGCACCCATACTTTCCACGGCCAGCTTTTGCTGTTTTAAATCATCCACTATGCCATGCAGCATGCTGTTGTAAGCACTTTCTGGCTTAATATCAGCATGCTTCAGCGTAACATTCAGTTTCTGATACACCTCGTCGCTGTGTTTAATTGACGTATCAATAAACAGCTGCCACAGTTTCTGGCAATGGCTGTCACCACTTTGCAGTTTTACCACATAGTCACGTGACTTATCAGCAAAGCCGGCTTCATCATCAAAGCGTTTTTTCGCTTCGCGGTAAAAATCTTCCAGATCGGCCAGTGCTACCTGCTCTAAATCGATGCCGGCAGCGAGTTTATCTTCCAGATGCGCAATCAGCATACCAAACTGGGTACCCCAGTCGCCCATATGGTTCTGCCGGATAACTTTATCACCCCAGAATTCGAGGGTACGAACCACAGCATCGCCAATAATGGTGGAACGTAAATGGCCAACGTGCATCTCTTTGGCTAAGTTAGGCGCCGAGTAATCTACCACTACCGTTTTTGGCTGTGGATTGATACTTACCCCAAGACGCTTGTCGCCAGCAGCATGCTTTAGCTGCTGCGCCAGCCAGTCGGCTTTAAGCGATACATTGATAAAGCCCGGACCGGCTATCTCTGCTTTTTCTGCAATATCGCTGAGCTCGAGTAACTCAAGCAGTTTGCCTGCCAGCTCTCTGGGGTTGGTTTTTAATAGCTTGGCAGCGCCCATGGCACCGTTAATCTGATACTCACCAAATTCTGGCCGGGTACTTTGAGTAACAGCCGGGTTTGTCCCTTCCGGTAAACCTAATACAGTAAAGGCGGCTAAAGTTCTGTCACTGAGAAGTTGCTTAATATTCATATCACCAGCCTGTTAGTGTTCACGGGTTTTCTGGAAGGAAATTTTCGGGTAGCGCTCAGTTGCCAGGTTCAGGTTAACCATCGTTGGCGCAATGTAGGTCAGGTTATCACCGCCATCCAGCGCCAGGTTCGCACTGGCTTTATTCTGAAATTCCTGCAAGGCCTTACCATCGTCGCTATATACCCAGCGCGCTGTGGCGACGTTAACACTTTCATACAGGGCATCAACGTTGTATTCCGACTTTAAGCGGCTAACTACCACATCAAACTGCAGCACACCCACTGCGCCAACGATTAAATCGTTAGTATCCAATGGCCGGAATACCTGCACCGCGCCCTCCTCGGATAATTGCACCAGGCCTTTTAGTAACTGCTTTTGCTTTAACGGGTCACGTAAACGGATGCGACGGAACAGCTCTGGCGCAAAATTAGGAATACCACTGAACTGCATATCTTCACCAGTGGTAAAGGTATCGCCAATTTTTATGGTGCCATGATTGTGTAAGCCGATTATATCACCTGGGTAAGCTTCATCCAGATGCTCGCGGTCGCCGGCCAGGAAAGTCAGTGCTTGTGGGATCAACACATCTTTACCGATCCGCACATGCCTTACTTTCATACCCTTTTGATACTTACCGGAAACGATGCGTAAAAACGCCACCCGATCCCGGTGCTTCGGGTCCATGTTAGCCTGAATTTTAAATACAAAACCACTAAAGCCGGGCTCGGTTGGCTCGACTTTACGGCTATTGGTTAAACGGGACTGTGGCTTTGGCGCCCACTCGGTCAAACCATCAAGCATATGGTCAACACCAAAGTTACCCAATGCTGTACCAAAAAACACCGGCGTTAGCTCGCCTTTTAAAAACAGTTCCTGGTCAAACTCATTGCTGGCGCCCTGAACCAGCTCCATCTCTTCGCGCAACTGGGCAGCATAATAGCCTATCCGTTTATCCAGCTCAGGGTTATCCAGACCTTTAATAACATCTAAATCCTGAATGGTATGCCCCATACCCGATTTATACAGGATGATTTCGTCACGCAGAATATGATAAACACCTTTAAACTCTTTGCCTGAGGCAATCGGCCAGGTAATAGGAGCACAAGCAATTTTAAGCACGCTTTCTACTTCATCAAGCAAGTCGACCGGGTCACGAATATCCCGGTCCATCTTGTTCATAAAGGTGATGATAGGCGTATCCCGCAGCCGGGTTACTTCCATCAGCTTAATGGTGCGATCTTCAACGCCTTTGGCGCCATCAATAACCATTAAACAGGAATCCACTGCGGTTAAAGTACGATAAGTATCTTCCGAGAAATCTTCATGGCCCGGGGTATCCAGCAGGTTTACCAGGCAGTCATTATACGGAAACTGCATAACCGATGTGGTGACCGAGATACCACGCTCTTTCTCCATTTCCATCCAGTCAGAAGTCGCAAACTGACCGGATTTTTTGCCTTTTACCGTACCGGCTTTCTGGATCAAATGCCCAAATAACAGTACTTTTTCAGTGATTGTAGTTTTGCCGGCATCGGGATGAGAAATAATAGCGAAGGTCCGTCTGCTGTCTATTTCATGCAGAAATTTATCTTTAGTCATGGTATCCAATATCAGTTAACAACCAGAGGGCTGGCTGGCAAAGCAATGAAAAATAATTGTCGGGGATTATAGCAGCATCACTGCCGCTGGCACAGCGTGGGATTAATTTGTAAAGCTCAGGGGTAAGCACATCATGATGGCATCTTCTTTACCACTAGCACTGCTATAGTAGTTTGGCCGGCAGCCCGCCTCTAGAAAACCATGCTTCTGATATAAATGGATAGCAGACTGATTAGAAGCCCTGACTTCTAACCAGGCTTCTGCAGCAGTACGCTGCGCAGACTGTTCAATAAAATGCGCAAGCAACTTTCCGCCCAGCCCCTTACCTTGCTGATTGGTACTGACACAAATATTAAATAACTGACTCTCGATGGCAATAAACTGGCCGAAATAAAAGCCCAGTAGTTGATCATCATCGAACAGGCCAAAATTAAAATACTGACTACCGAAGCAGGATTTAAAAACGCCTTCTGTCCACGGATAGCGATTCGCGACTGTTTCAATTGCCAGCAAAGCTGGAATATCGGCTGATGATAAAGGTTTAATCTGCATGATCAGTTAACTGCTGTTGCAACAATAGCCAGAGCTGTCGCTTAAGTGCGGGCTGTTGCAGCTCAGCAAGCACAGGGGTAACTAATACACTACCGTTGTCTGTAAGGGTACATTCGCTGGCAGCAGGGTCAATTAACCATTCAGTTACAGCAGTTTGTATTAGCAGGTGTTTAATATCAGAACTTAATAAACTATCTTCCGGCTGCAACAACTGCGCAGAACCTGAGGTTTCAGTTTCAGATTGATTAACTGACTGCGGGAAAAAAGTCGAGCGGACCTGTAAAGGCTTTATATTAAGCTGACGAAGTAACTGAGCCTGGCTTGCTGATATATTCATAATCAAGGAAAGTGGCAGGGGCAGAGGGATTCGAACCCCCAACCATCGGTTTTGGAGACCGCTGTTCTACCAATTGGAACTATGCCCCTAGAAATTATTCTAAATCCCGATGTTAAACCAACCTTAAGCAAGTGATAGCAAGCTGGGAGGAAGATAGGCATCGGAATGGACGCGTCATTATACCGATCAAAGGCTTAAAAGCAAGCCATGAAGTGACTAAAAACCGCTTGCACTACGCGTTTCTGCTTTCAATAGTTCCGGGGCATGATTTGTAAGTAGTTCATCAACGCCGGCGGCTAACGCTTGCTCGTGTTGTGCCGCAGTTTCGGGCAAATAGCCGATCACGTGGGCGCCATGTTGATGGAACCGCGCTACCATATTTTTATTTAAGATAGGAACGCCTTTTAATCTCGGTGGTACTGCGTAGTACTGCCCTTTTACGATTTTACCTAAGCCGGGTAAACCTAGAAGAGCGGCAGTTCCCGCTCGATAACACTCAGGTTCACGCGCTAGACAAAAGGCATCTGCTACGACGTCGGTTAAAATTTGTTTGTGGTTGTTTTGCCAAACGAGATATCGCGCTTGTTGATTTAAGAACCGTGCTACCGCAGCATCTGCAGATAACTTTTCAAGTGCATTGAAGGTTTGCTGAGCCTGTTCTGGTTTAATATCTAATATCCAACGATAGTGGGCATAACGTTCAAGCAGCTCATCAAAAAACAAAAGAAATTCACCGCCTCGTAAACGTTGTTGTGAAAGTTCTTTCCGAGTTAACTGGTGAATCGCTAGTGACGATCCAGCAACACGCGCAAGATCTGGATCATGACAAAGCACGATATGGCCATCGCGGCTACAACGCAAATCCGTTTCAAGATGCTCGAAGCCTAAATCAATAGCGGCATCAAAAGCCTCGCCGGTGTTTTCGGTAGCTGATTTTGCATAGCCCCTATGGCTTATCCAGGTTGTCATGGTATTTCGCTATTCACTTTCGTCGCTGGAATCTTTCTTTTTCGCAGCACTACTAAATGCTGGTATAAAAGCTACGCCGATAGCTATACCCAAAGCGATGCCTAAACCCATGTTATCAAATGCAACACCTAGCGCTACACCGATAGCGATACCAATAGGTAGAGCCTGAGCTAAGCTATTACCGGAAACGTTTTCTAAACGTTGCTCTGATTCGGTATCTGGATTTTTTTCTTTTTTCATGGCTATGTACCTCGATGCTTGTTCGATACTCTACCAGCATAGCCTATCTTAATCGCAATAGGCTAATAATCACTCGAAGCAAGAGCGTTCAGCCCTGCGATTTCCTTGGTATTTCTCTGGATGCCAAGCAATAAAAAAGGCGCCCTAAGGCTAATGCCGATCAGTTAAGAAATATTTTCGCGATCGGTTGATCGATCCTTAG
>NZ_JAGYIM010000014.1 GCF_018402695.1 Arsukibacterium sp. | reverse complement strand
CAGGAGTAACTAATTGAAAAGTATTACCAAATTGCTGTTTTTAATGCAACTGCTTCCTGTGCCGGAACAGACCACTGCACCATCTAAGCCGCTTGTCTGCGGCTGGGCGCGGCTAGCTCTCGCACCTGCTGCGCCGGGGCGAGGGTAATACCCAGCTCAGCTAAATCAGCCGGTTCCATACTGGCCAGCACGGTCACCGCGATAAGTTTTGGCTTATTGATGCCGTAGCGCTGCTATTGCTTCCCGGGCAGCGGTCATCGTTTCCACTGCCACCACTGGCATGGACATTAGACCATCCATGCCGCCGAGATCCCGCTGCCGCCCGCACGGCCTTTAGCGCACCGTATTGGGTATATCATGAAATTTCAGGTCGAGAAATACGTCAAAGATTCCGTTGCCGCAACTCTGCGACAAGGCCGGACCAAAATGAGTAAACATCTCTGCCTACCAGCCTTTAAACGGCGCCGATAACGCGCGGATCGAGCTGGGCCACTAAATTAAGTGCTTCAGTCTGGTTGGCATAGTCAAGCCGCAACCACAACAGGCGTGTTGACAAGACATCGGTATTCCTTAGCATAATCGGCAGGTAAAATTGCAACGGCCGTCAATACCGGTAATGGGGCCCAACTGTCTCCCCATTGCTGGCAAGATGGACAAAGCCAGTATTGTTGACGGGTCTTAAAACCGCAATTGCGGCGGCCAGCACAACACTTTGTAGCGAGCCGTAGGCTTGTACCAGCTCTTCGACCGAAGACAGCGCTCCTGGCCGGGCGGCAGTGGATTGATGCTGGCGTACCTGCAACAACTTTTGAAAGAGGCGGATGCTGGGTTGCTGCCGCGAATTTGCATCCAGTAAAAACTGCTCCAGCCGCTTTGGCGAGCCATGCTCCAGCCAGCCAGTCAGCCGCGAGCAAGCCTACTGGCCGTGACATTATGCTGCTTATTAGCCAGCTGGCTGAGTAGCTGATACCACTGTTCACCGTCGAACTCGCATCTGCTGCAACAGAGGCAATACTTCCAGCACTCCATTGCGGGCTTTTGTTTGATTATACTCAGCAGTGGCGCTCTGCGCTGCTCGCGCTGCTCTTTGCTGCCAGATAGAACTTGGCCTGAGTATTAAGCGCGGTCGGATAGCCAGCGAGCTGCTATCGACCAATTGCCGTAAACATGTTCAATGTCTGGCTGGTCTCTTAGCTGGTCTTCGGCAGCCATATTTTGCCAGGACGCAATTTTTAAGGACCGGGACCGGCTGTTACTTGACTTCAGTTCCAAGTGACGAGCAGCTTTGGCGGCCAGCCAGTCGCGGCTGGCCGGTAAAGATCACTGAACAGCTGTTTCAGCGCCGGTTCACGCCAACGGGTGAGTGTTAACTAAGGGCGTCGCCAGGCTCTCAGCCCGATCATACAAACCGGCAGAGAAATAATCTTTTGCCAATTCGTACTGAATTTGTTGAGCTTGTGGTTTGGCTAACTTTAATTGATGCAGTTTTTCATGAATACGGATGGCTTTGTCCCAATCGCCTTTGCGTCGGAATAAGTTCGCCAGGGCTAAATAGGTTTCGATAGTGGCGGCTTCGATATCCAGCAATTCCAGCAACTGCTCGATGGCCTTGTCTTCCTGATCTGTCAGTAAAAAATTAAGACCAGAGGAAAGATTGCGGGTGACGCTGGCACGGTCTTTAAGTTCAGTATGTTTAACGCTATTTCTACCCATAAACCAGCCGTAAGCGGCAGCTACAGGTAGTAACAAAAATAGCAATTCCAACATAAAAGTCAGGTTTTCTCTGCGGTAGGTTTAAGCCATTTTTTGGTGCGACGAGCCATGCTTAACCAAGCTGCAATTATCAATCCTAACAGCACGCCGGTTATCAGGAAAATTATGGCAATATCAACAACACGCAATTGCAGTTTTACGACAAGAAAATGAATATCAGTTAGTTGTTGGTTAATCGCACCAAACACAAAACCTACTACCAGAAAAGCAATAATCAGTATCAGATACAGTAATCTGCTCAAAAGACTCTCCGTGTACTGCAATAGACCTGATTAGAGATCAGGTATTATCTTTTACCCTATCGCGTAATTCTTTTCCTGGCTTAAAGTGTGGGACGTATTTACCGTCTAATTCAACTTTATCGCCGGTTTTAGGATTGCGGCCAATACGGGGAGCACGATAGTGCAGTGAAAAACTGCCAAAACCGCGGATCTCGATGCGCTCGTTCGATGACAGTGATTGGGCCATCTGTTCCAGAATTTCTTTAACAGATGCTTCGACATCCTTGACTTGAATATGCGGGAAATCGGTTGCTAATTTTTCAATCAATTCAGACTTGGTCATAGACCCTCCTGCAAAACCCAAATGATAAAGCAAGGGGCAAGTGCCCCCTGCTTTGCTAGCAATTAATCCTGCTTCTGAGCAGCTTTAAATGCTTCGGCCATAGCGTTACCACCGAAGTCAGCTTCTTGCTGCTTGGTATTAACGGTATCCATAGCTTCTTTTTCTTCAGCTTCGAATTTCGCTTTAATTGACAGGCTGATAACGCGGTTTTTGCGATCAACACCCATTAAACGAGCTTCAACTTCTTCGCCTACTTTCAACACTGTTGAGGCATCTTCAATTCGCTCGCGCGCGATATCAGAAACCCGGATGTAACCTTCTACAGCACCTTCTAACATAACAGAAGCGCCTTTTGCGTCAACGGCAGTCACTTCACCTTTAACGATAGCACCTTTTTTGTTGTCAGCAAGGTAACCATTGAACGGATCTTCATCCAGTTGTTTGATACCTAAAGAAATACGCTCGCGCTCTGGGTCAACTTGTAACACAACTGCGTGTACTTCGTCGCCTTTCTTGAATTCACGAACCGCTTCTTCGCCGGTAGCGTTCCAGCTGATGTCAGATAAGTGAACCAGGCCATCAATGCCGCCGTCTAAGCCGATGAAGATACCGAAGTCAGTGATTGACTTGATCTTACCGCTAACACGGTCATTCTTGTTAAAGCCTTTAGCAAACTCTTCCCAAGGGTTAGCTTTACACTGTTTCAGGCCTAAAGAAATACGACGACGCTCTTCGTCAATTTCTAATACCATTACTTCAACAGAGTCACCTAAGTTAACCACTTTAGATGGGTGGATATTTTTGTTAGTCCAGTCCATTTCTGAAACGTGAACCAGACCCTCAACGCCTTCTTCGATTTCCACGAAGCAGCCGTAGTCAGTTAAATTGGTTACGCGACCAGTGATGCGGGCACCTTCTGGGTAACGTGAGGCAATAGCGGCCCATGGATCTTCACCCATTTGCTTCAGACCTAATGAAACACGTTGTTTCTCGCGGTCAAATTTCAGTACTTTTACTGGAATTTCGTCGCCAACATTAACAATTTCGCTTGGGTGCTTAACGCGCTTCCATGCCATATCAGTGATATGCAGTAAGCCGTCTACGCCACCTAAGTCTACGAAAGCACCGTAGTCAGTCAGGTTCTTAACGATACCTTTAACTTCCATGCCTTCTTCTAAAGTCTCTAACAGCTGATCACGTTCCTGGCTGCTTTCTGACTCGATCACCGCACGACGTGATACCACCACGTTGTTACGCTTCTGATCCAGCTTGATAACTTTGAATTCAAGTTCTTTGTTTTCCAGGTGTAAGGTGTCACGTACCGGACGTACATCGACTAATGAACCTGGCAGGAAGGCACGAATACCGTCGACTTCAACCGTAAAACCACCTTTAACTTTACCCGTGATAACACCGATAACAGTCTCTTTATCTTCGCAAGCTTTTTCCAGGCGAACCCAGGCCTCATGGCGCTTAGCTTTTTCACGAGATAACAAGGTCTCACCGAAACCATCTTCAATAGCGTCTAACGCTACGTCAATGATGTCGCCAACGCTAACTTCGATTTCACCGCTCAGCGATTTGAACTGCTCAACAGGGATCGCAGCTTCTGATTTAAGACCGGCGTCAACCATAACGACGTCTTTCAGAACAGCAACAACGGTACCTTTAACAATGGCACCCGGGCGGGTTTCGATGGTCTTGAGGCTTTCCTCAAATAATTGTGCAAAATTTTCAGTCATAGTCACTTTTTCAGTTAAGTGCTCCATTTCGCATCATGCGTTATGGGGTTGCTAAGTTTACCTGCAACATTCCTTGTTACGGGCTGTCCAAAATGCGGTTTTGGTATTTACCCTGCAGTCAGTAGCGCATTGCTATTGATGTAGTTAATTACTTCTTCCAACACTTGTTCAATAGGTTTATTGGTCGAGTCCAGCATATATGCGTCGGTAGCAGGCTTCAAAGGTGCCGCTGCCCGGTTCATATCGCGCTCATCACGCGCCTGGATCTCGTTCAAAAGGTCGTCGATATTAACATCCAGGCCCTTTTGTTTCAACTCTAAATATCTACGGTTGGCGCGTTCTGCAGGGTCAGCTGTTAAAAATATTTTAACTTCTGCCTGTGGGAACACCACAGTACCCATATCACGGCCGTCAGCCACCAGGCCAGGGGCCTCGGCAAAGGCTCTCTGCCGGCGCAATAATGCTTCGCGCACCCGGGGCAACGACGCTATTTTTGATGCTTCGTCAGCAACTTCCTGAGTACGAATAGTATGCGAAACATTTTCGCCCTCCAGTGTTACCTTGGTGTTGCCCTGCTCATCTGCACTAAACTGTACATCCAGATGTGCTGCCAGCGGTTGCAGTGCCTCTTCGTCATCAGCGGCAATCTGATGATGCATCGCCGCCAGTGCCAGCACCCGGTAGATAGCGCCACTGTCAAGTAATTGCCAGCCTAACTTCTGAGCCAGTAAGCGGCTTAAGGTGCCTTTACCTGAGCCTCCGGGGCCATCAATGGTAATTACTGGTGCATGTTGCGGCATCCTACCTCCTAAAGCGCATTAATTTGCTAATTCAAATTTTAAAACCGCCATATTATACAGGTTTTTGCGACAAAAGCTGTGTTTAGTTGCGATAATGATGCTGGCGAAGCTGCAGCCAGTAGGTCTGCAGCTAAGTTTAAGACAGATATCAAGCTTGCAGGCTTTGAAACAGCGTAAAATAGCCGGGAAATGTTTTAGCTGTGCAATCAGGGTCTTCAATTGTAACGGCCGTGTCGCTAAGTGCGACCAACGAAAAACACATCGCCATTCTATGGTCATTATAAGTAGCAATACTGGCATGTTGTAATTGCGCTGGTGGCGTCACTTTAAGGTAGTCATGTCCCTCTTCCACTTCAGCCCCCACCTTTCTGAGTTCGGTTGCCATCGCTGCTAACCGGTCAGTCTCTTTTACCCGCCAGTTATAGACATTGCGGATAACCGTCGGCCCTTTAGCAAATAATGCGGTAGTAGCAATAGTCATCGCCGCGTCGGGTATCGCATTATAATCACGATCTATACCGTTCAGTTCGCCACGCGTAACCATAATATAGTCATCACCCCACTCTACACTGGCACCCATAGCTTCCAACGCATCGGCAAAGTGAATGTCTCCCTGCACCGCATGTTTACCAATACCGGTCACTTTTATAGTACCGCCTTTAATAGCTGCAGCTGCCAGAAAGTAAGAAGCAGATGAGGCATCACCTTCTACTAACCAGTCGCCCGGGGACTGATACTGCTGACCACCGCGAATAATAAAGCGCTGATAATCAAGATTCCGTACTTCCACCCCAAAGCGTTGCATCAGAGCCAGAGTGATATCAATGTAAGGTTTGGACACCAGCTCACCAACAATTTCAATGTCGCTATCGCCTTCGAGTAGCGGCGCGACCATTAATATCGCGGTTAAAAACTGGCTGGAAATGCTGCCGTCTATCTGAACTTTTCCACCTTGTAACGTTTTGCCTTTGATCTGTAACGGCGGATAACCATCGCTCTGCAGATAACGAATGTCTGCATGCAACTGGCTCAGAGCTTCTACTAAATGGCCAATCGGCCGTTCGTACATCCGTGGCTCACCTGTCAGGGTGATATCAACATTAGATGCCGCCAGCGCAGCTGTTAAAGGCCGCATTGCAGTACCTGCGTTGCCAAGAAATAAGGTCATCGCCTGTGGATGGTTAAATAAGCCACCGATCCCACGCACTTCGCATTTTGTTCGACACTCAGACAGCTTATAATTAATGCCCAGTGCGGTTAAGGCTGTTAGCATATGCCGTACATCATCGCTATCCAGCAAATTGCTTATGGTGGTGGAACCTTGTGCCAATGTGGCTAGCAGTAACACCCGGTTAGAAATACTTTTTGAGCCCGGTAAATGCACTTCACCGGCTATTTTTGCAATAGGCTCTATGGTTAATGTCTTCATCCGTTTACCCGTTCAAATTCCTGCATAAAGCTCACCAGTGTCTGCACGCCCTCAACTGGCATCGCATTATAGATACTGGCCCGCATGCCACCTACCATCCGATGACCTTTTAACGCCAGCAAACCATGCAACTGTGCCTGCTCAACGAACACATCATTTAAGCGCTCGTCGGCTAAGAAAAAAGGTATATTCATCCAGGAGCGACAGGTTTTAGCAACGTCATTACTGTAAAAATCACTTTTATCAATATAATCATAAAGTAAAGCTGCTTTAATCTGGTTACGCGTTGCCATTTCGGTTACGCCACCCTGTTGTTTCAGCCATTTAAACACCAGGCCAGCCAGATACCAGGCAAAGGTTGGCGGTGTATTAAACATACTGTCATTTTCTGCTGCCAGCCGGTAATCCAGTACTGCCGGAATAGCAGCCTTTGCCACAGGTAACAGATCTTCCCGGACGATAGCCAGAGTTAAACCTGAAGGACCAATGTTTTTCTGAGCACCGGCATAAATGACCCCGTAACGATTAACATCAATCGGACGAGATAAAATGGTTGATGACAAGTCAGCCACAATGGGCGTGTCAGTTTGCGGCAAGCCCGTGAATTCAATACCATCAACGGTTTCATTCGGGCAACAATGCACGAAGGCTGCGTTGCTGTTTAATTGCCACTGCTCAGGTTCCGTAATAGTGCGCAGGCCCTCTGCCGTTTTATGGCGAATATCCAGTACATTCAGCTGGCCATACTTATGGCCTTCTTCCACTGCGGCTTTGGACCAGGCACCCGATATAACATAGTCAGCGCCAGTTTTACCTGTGTTTGTGCTGGCATTAAACAGGTTAAGCGGCACGGCCGAAAATTGGCCACGGCCACCACCGTGCATAAACAGTACTTTATAATTAGCCGGAATATTAAGTAAATCGCGTAAGTCTTGCTCAGCCTCAGCTGCAACCTTAATAAAGGGTTTGCTGCGATGGCTGATTTCCATTACCGAACAACCCTGCTGGTGCCAGTTGATAAATTCCTGCTGAGCCTGTTGCATCACTGCCGTGGGTAACATAGCCGGACCGGCACAAAAATTAAAGGTGGTCATTTATTACTACTCGCAAATATTAGTCATTATTAAAAAATAGGCTAAAAAAAACGAGCGCTATTGCGCCCGTTTTCGGATGAGTTAGGTCTGCTCGTTATCGTTATCCTGTGCCAGCTGGCTATCCTGCAAATCTGTACCAGCGACATCAGCACTATCAGCGCTAGCAGTAACGTCTGCCGTTATTGCTTCACCCTCTGCATCAGAAGGTAGATCTTGTTCCTGTATTTCATCGACTTTCGCCACCCCGACCACTTTCTCCTGCTCCTGGGTACGGATCAGAATAACGCCCTGAGTGTTACGGCCAACTTCAGATACTTCTTTTACCCGGGTGCGGACCAGGGTACCACGGTTAGAAATCATCATAATTTCATCCGTTTCGCTGACCTGTACCGCCCCGACGACCAGACCATTACGCTCTGACACTTTAATCGACACTACACCCTGCGTTGCCCGGCTCTTTGCTGGATACTCGGTTAACGCTGTACGTTTACCATAGCCATTTTCAGTGACTGTCAGTACCGCACCATCACCTTTTGGAATAATCAGTGAAACGACAGAGCCGCCTTCACGTAAGCGAATACCACGAACACCGGTAGCGGTACGACCCATACCACGCACCTGATCTTCGGTAAAGCGCACGACTTTACCATCATCTGAGAACAACATAATTTCATTGCTGCCATCGGTAATATCAACGCCAATCAGATGATCGCCTTCATTCAGGTTCACAGCAATAATGCCATTTGCCCGTGGCCGTGAGTAATCGGTCAATGCGGTTTTCTTCACAGTACCGTTAGCGGTCGCCATAAACACGTATTTACCTTCTTCGTACTCACGTACCGGTAAAATGGCGTTAATCCGCTCGCCCTGCTCCAATGGCAGCAGGTTAACGATTGGCTTACCACGGGCAGTGCGACTGGCCAGAGGCAACTGATATACCTTCATCCAGTACAAGCGGCCGCGGTTAGAGAAACATAAAATGGTGTCGTGGGTACTGGCCACCAGCAGTTTGTCGACAAAGTCTTCGTCTTTAACTGTGGTGGCTGCCTTGCCCTTACCACCTCGGCGCTGGGCTTCATAGTCAGACAAAGGCTGATACTTGGCATAGCCAAGGTGTGACAGGGTTACGACCACATCTTCTTCGGTAATTAAGTCTTCCATATTGATATCCAGCATATTGTCCTGGATATCGGTGCGACGGGCATCGCCATACTGGGCTTTGGCCGCTTCTAATTCTTCGCAAATAACTTCCATTAACCGTTCCGGGCTACCCAGAATATGCAGCAATTCAGCAATCAGCTCTAACAGCTGTTTGTATTCATCCAGAATTTTTTCATGCTCTAAGCCGGTCAGCTTATGCAGACGTAAATCCAGAATAGCTTGCGCTTGCTGCTCAGTTAAGAAATACAAATTGTCGCGAATACCAAAGTGCTCTTCCAGCCACTCCGGCCGGGCGGCGTCTTTGCCGGCCCGCTCTAACATGGCACTGACATCACCTAACTGCCAACCCCGTTCAACCAGGCCCGCTTTTGCTTCTGCCGGGCTGTTTGAGTTCTTGATTAGATCAATAATTTCATCAATGTTTGCCAGGGCTATCGCCAGGCCTTCCAGGATATGGGCGCGATCCCGAGCTTTACGTAAATCGTACACGGTACGGCGGGTAACCACTTCGCGCCGGTGCAGCACGAAACATTCCAGCATTTGTTTTAAGCTAAGTAGCTTAGGCTGGCCATCATCCAGTGCCACCATATTGATACCGAACACCGTTTGCATCTGGGTGTTGGAATACAGTTGATTAAGCATGACATCTGACGATTCACCGCGTTTCAGCTCAATGACAATACGCATGCCGTCTTTGTCAGACTCGTCACGCAGCGCTGAAATACCTTCAATCCGTTTTTCTTTTACCAGCTCGGCAATTTTTTCAATTAAGCGGGCTTTGTTAACCTGGTACGGTAACTCATTGACGATAATGGTCTCACGACCGGTTTTTTCGTCAGTCTCGATAAAGGTTTTACTACGAATATAGACTTTGCCACGACCGGTACGGTACGCTTCTTCAATCCCTTTACGGCCATTGATAATAGCAGCGGTAGGGAAATCCGGGCCAGGAATAAATTGCATTAGTTCATGCAATTCAATATCCGGGTTAGCAATAAGGGCCAGACAACCGTCGATAACTTCGTTCAGGTTATGCGGCGGAATATTAGTGGCCATACCCACGGCGATACCAGATGAGCCATTAATTAGTAAGTTAGGGATCTTAGTAGGTAATACCGCCGGAATTTGCTCAGTGCCATCGTAGTTAGGCACAAAATCAACCGTTTCTTTATCGAGATCGGCCAGCAGTTCATGGGCAATCCGGGCCATTCTGACTTCGGTATAACGCATTGCTGCCGCAGAGTCACCATCGATAGAGCCGAAGTTGCCCTGACCATCGACCAGCATATAACGCAATGAAAATGGCTGAGCCATCCGGACTATAGTGTCGTATACAGCACTGTCACCATGTGGGTGATATTTACCAATAACGTCACCCACTACCCGGGCAGACTTTTTGTAAGCCTTGTTCCAGTCGTTGCCTAATTCCTTCATGGCAAACAGAACGCGACGGTGAACAGGCTTTAAACCGTCCCTTACATCGGGTAAAGCCCGGCCAACAATTACGCTCATGGCGTAATCGAGGTAGGAGTTTTTTAATTCCTCTTCGATATTAATCGGAACTATTTCTTTGGCCAGATCTGTCATAAAACGCTAATTTCCCTTAAATCAGATAGATAACTCGCTTTTTTCGATGTTATAGAGCGCGAGACAACGTAGGATTCTACCACATAAAATGGCAGTTGCCATGCCTGTTATGCATGCCAAAACCTGTCTGCTATTTGCTGAAACAGATCAAGGCTTTATAATGGCAAAAATTTTAAAGGCCTGAACCATGACACAAAATATAAATGTTGATCCAGCTGAAATTGCAAAATTTAACGATATTGCCGCCCGCTGGTGGGATCAGGACGGTGAATTTAAACCATTACATCTGCTAAACCCTACCCGACTGGGCTATATCAGCGATATTGCCGGCGGAGTCTTTGGCAAAAGGATTGTTGATGTAGGGTGCGGCGGCGGTATTTTAGCAGAGAGCCTGGCGCGCAGCGGCGCAGAAGTGACGGGTATTGATATGGCAGACGATGCCCTGGCTGTCGCCAGACTACACGCACTGGAAACCGGTGTTAAGTTAAATTATCAGCAAAGTACCGCAGAAGATTTTGCAATCAGCCAACCCGCTGCTTTTGACATCGTTACTTGTATGGAAATGCTGGAACATGTGCCCGAGCCCGCGTCGGTGGTAAAGGCCTGTGCCGATTTAGCCAATCCTGGTGGCTTACTGTTTTTTTCTACTATTAATAAAACGGTAAAAGCATACGCTATGGCGATAGTAGGTGCTGAATATATCCTGCGGCTGGTCCCGAAAGGCACACATGAATTCAGCAAGTTTATTCGCCCATCACAGCTTATGCGTGATATTGAGCAGGCAGGCCTGGAGTTGGTTGATGCCACTGGTCTGCACTTCAACCCAGTGAATAACAGTTTTAAAACCGGCCCTGGCTTAGACGTAAATTATTTTGTAGTGGCTCGTAAGCCTGCTGAAAGTTAACACTGACGATAAAAACTCAGGGTGATCGATACCTTTGCGACAATAGCGAGATGGTATCGATGCCTGCCAAATAGCCAGTTGCACTTAAAAGCAGCTGCTTAGAACAAATAATTTTATGACCAAGAAAAAGCTTGCTTCGTTTATGCTATTTCTATGACAGGCGTTAACAGGTTAGTAGCTACTAACCGGCAACAACTACGGTTTTTTTTTCAGCAACCAGCGCGCTTGCAAAAGCACCCAATCCACACTATCTTGTGATCAGTTTTTAATTTACACCTATATGTTGTGCAAAACGCCAGCAAACAGGTGCGTGTAATGGGCCGTGCGCTAACGGGCTGTCAGTTAATAATAACTATTGAAACGGAACTCTTCAGCGATGACGCAAAATCTTTTTGTCACCAAGCGTGACGGACGCCGTGAACCTCTCGATTTAGATAAAATTCACCGGGTCATTACCTGGGCCGCCGAAGGCTTGCACAATGTGTCTGTGTCCCAGGTTGAACTCAAGTCACACATTCAGTTTTACGATGGGATTAAATCGGCTGATATTCATGAAACCATTATTAAAGCCGCTGCCGATCTGATTTCTAAAGACAGCCCGGACTATCAGTATCTGGCCGCCAGGCTCGCAGTGTTTCACTTACGCAAAAAAGCCTATGGCCAGTTTGAACCACCACATCTTTATGACCACCTGGTTAAGATGGTCGAAGCCAAACGCTATGATCAGCACATACTGGCTGACTACAGCCGGGAAGAGTTGGAGACAATCAATGGCTTTATCGATCATAGCCGCGATTTAAACTTCAGTTATGCCGCGGTTAAGCAACTCGAAGGTAAGTATCTGGTACAAAACCGGGTTAGCGGTGAAATTTACGAAAGTGCCCAGTTTTTATATATTCTGGTGGCAGCTTGTCTGTTTGCCAATTATCCAAAAAGCACAAGATTAGACTTTGTCCGCCGTTTCTACGATGCGACCTCGATGTTCAAATTATCTCTGCCGACGCCGATTATGTCAGGCGTGCGTACCCCTACCCGTCAATTTAGTTCTTGTGTACTTATTGAATGTGGCGATAGCCTGGATTCGATTAATGCCACCTCCAGTGCCATTGTAAAATATGTATCGCAACGTGCTGGTATTGGGATTAACGCCGGCCGTATTCGCGCGTTGGGCAGTCCAATACGCAACGGCGAGGCGTTCCATACTGGTTGCATCCCCTTTTATAAACATTTTCAGACAGCGGTAAAAAGCTGTTCTCAGGGGGGCGTGCGCGGCGGTGCGGCAACCTTATTTTTCCCACTGTGGCATTTAGAGGTTGAGTCACTGCTGGTACTGAAGAACAACCGCGGGGTAGAAGAAAACCGGGTGCGCCATTTAGACTATGGTGTGCAGTTTAACCGGCTGATGTACACCCGCTTGATTAAAGACGATTACATTACACTGTTTAGCCCGTCTGATGTGCCTGGTTTGTATGATGCGTTTTTCCAGGATCAGGAACAGTTTGATAAGCTGTACGTTAAATATGAAGCTGACAGCAGCATTCGTAAAAAGCGTATTAAGGCATTAGAGCTATTCACATTATTTATGCAGGAACGAGCCAGCACCGGCCGTATCTATCTGCAGAATGTTGATCACTGTAATACCCATAGCCCATTCAATCCCAAAGTAGCGCCGGTCCGGCAAAGTAATTTGTGCCTGGAAATAGCCCTGCCAACCAAACCGTTAGAGCATGTTAATGATCCGAACGGTGAAATTGCGCTCTGTACTTTATCGGCTTTCAACCTTGGTGCCATAACTGAACTTGATGAGCTGGAGGAATTAGCTGAGTTAGCGGTACGTTCATTGGATAGCTTACTGGATTATCAGGACTACCCTATTCCGGCAGCCTACCATGCCTCGATTAACCGCCGTACCTTGGGTGTTGGCGTCATTAACTATGCGTACTACCTGGCGAAAAATGGCGTGAAATACTCGGATGGTTCAGCCAATGGGCTAACTCACCGTACTTTTGAGGCGATTCAATACTACCTGTTAAAAGCGTCAAACAAGCTGGCACAGGAGCAAGGCCCCTGCCCTAAATTTAATGAAACCACCTATGCCGAAGGTATCCTGCCTATCGACAGTTACAAAAAAGATCTGGATAAAGTCTGTGCCGAGCCGTTACTGCTGAACTGGGAGCAATTGCGCAAAGACATTTTGCAGTTTGGCTTACGTAACTCAACGTTATCTGCGCTGATGCCGTCAGAAACCTCATCGCAAATCTCTAACGCGACTAATGGTATCGAACCACCACGCGGCCATATCAGTGTCAAAGCCAGTAAAGACGGTATCTTAAAGCAAGTTGTGCCTGAGTATGAGCGCTTAAAGCACCAGTACGAACTGCTGTGGGACATTCCGTCAAATGACGGCTATCTAAGCCTGGTGGCGATAATGCAGAAGTTTGTTGATCAGACCATTTCGGCTAATACCAATTACGACCCGAACAAATTTGATGGTGGCCGGGTACCGATGAAGCTGTTATTAAAAGACCTGCTTACTGCATATAAACTAGGGGTGAAAACCATGTATTACCATAACACCCGGGATGGTGCAGCTGATATGCAGGAAGATATCAAACCTGAGCAGGAAGACGACGGCTGTGCCGGCGGGGCTTGCAAAATTTAACAGGGAAAAGTCATCGCTCCGCTACAACGGAGCGTAGTAATAACAGGTTTTGGATCAGGATATTTACAGCAATGGCGTATACCACTTTTAATCGTGAAATTAATAATCAACTGAAAGAACCGATGTTCTTTGGTAATGCTGTCAATGTGTCACGCTATGACCAGCAAAAGTACCCTATTTTTGAAAAACTGATAGAAAAACAACTGAGCTTTTTCTGGCGCCCGGAAGAAATTGATGTCAGCAAAGACCGGATAGACTTCCAGAACCTGCCAGAGCATGAAAAACATATTTTCCTGAGCAATCTGAAATATCAGACTTTACTCGACTCCGTACAGGGCCGTTCGCCTAATGTGGCATTTCTGCCAATTGTATCTATTCCTGAGCTGGAAACCTGGATTGAAACCTGGGCTTTTAGTGAAACTATTCATAGTCGTAGTTACACCCATATTGTCCGCAATATCACGTCAGAGCCGCATAAAGTGTTCGACGACATTATGCTGAATGAGAAAATTCTGGAGCGTGCCGACGATGTTACCCGTTATTACGATAGCCTGATTGATGGCATTAATCTGTATCAGCGTTGTGGCGAGGGCGATCATCAAATAAATGGTAAAACTGAAAGTATCAGCCTGCGCGAACTGAAAAAACGCTTGTACCTGTGTATGTTGTCGGTCAACGTGCTTGAAGCCATAAGATTTTACGTTAGCTTTGCCTGTAGCTTTGCCTTTGCAGAGCGTGAGTTAATGGAAGGCAACGCCAAAATTATCAAACTGATTGCGCGGGACGAAGCACTGCATCTTACCGGTACCCAACATATATTGAATATTATGGCTGCCGGCGAAGATGACCCGCAAATGGCAGAAATTGCTAAGGAATGTGAAGAACAAGCGTACGCTATTTTCTTAAAGGCTGCTGAGCAGGAAAAAGACTGGGCTCAGTATCTGTTTAAAGATGGTTCGATGATCGGTCTGAACAAAGATATCTTATGCCAGTATGTTGAATATATAACCAACAGCCGGATGCAGGCTGTTGGCTTAAAAGCTCGCTTCAGCACTACCCAAAATCCAATTCCCTGGATTAACGCCTGGCTGGTGTCGGACAATGTTCAGGTGGCGCCGCAGGAGTCTGAAATCAGCTCCTATCTGGTTGGCCAGATAGATAACGAGGTTGATGGGGCTGAGTTTGGCGATTTCGACCTCTAACCCGTCATGCCACAAATTATAGTTGCCGGGCAAGCTGCTATCAATTTTGATGGCAGCGAACCGACTATCCTGCACTGCCTTGAACAGCAGCAACAAGATATCAGTTATCAGTGCAGGGAGGGCTATTGTGGTGCCTGCCGCTGCAAATTGATAACCGGACGTATTCAATATTTACATGAACCTTTGGCGTTTGTTCGACAGGGAGAGTTTTTGCCCTGTTGTAGCATTCCTGTTACGGATGTCAAAATTGAAATTCCTTGAGCTACTGGTGTTTTCCAATGTAATACCGCACACTAAACGGGTAATTACTGCTATAAGGCTGGTTTCAATGAAAATGGCGTTTTTGGGGTTATTGTTCAGTTTTTCTGTTTTCGGCTTAGAGCCGGAACAATTGAATGGTTGGTTTGACCAAGCACAATACCGAAAGATCCTGACTGAGCTGGATCAACAACCATTACTTAAACAACAGCCGGATTTAGCCGTGTTCTACGTACAGGCCATGTTTAATTTACGTCAACGAGAAGAAGCTAACACACTGTTAAATCAATTAATCGTTGACCACCCCCAGCATAGTGAACTTCTATATTTAGCAGGGATTAACAAAATTATACTTGCCTCCGGGGGCAATATTTTTAACGCCAGGCAACGAACCAGTGATGGACTGCAGTTAATTGTACAAGCCGTCACTATCGACCCTCATAATTATCCGGCTCAACAGGCACTGATAAGTTTCTATCAGACAGCCCCGGCTGCGGCAGGTGGTAGTAAGGAGCTTGCGGCTGAACAGGCGGCGATCCTGGCGGCGCTGGATCCGCTGCAAGGTACGCTGGCGCAGGTACAGATGTTAATTCTGGATGAACGGTTCAGTGAAGCGGTAGCACTTATTGATAAACATCTGGCAACGACACCCAATCAGCCAGATCTCCTCGCCAGTAAAGCCAGCATTCTGGCCAGGCAGGATGCCTATCTGGTTGCGCAACAGATGTATAGTAAAACCGCTGAATTCAGTGTCAAGCCAAGCCAGCGATACAGTGCGTTATACCAGGTTGGTCGCCTGGCTGTTCTTACAAAGAATAATGTGTTAGAGGGCATAACTGCACTGTCGGAATATATCGGCTATTACAAAGATTCCGATCAAAGCCGGCTAAACTGGGCAAAATTGCGTTTAGTACAGTTATTTATGCTGTCTGGCAGCGAGGCCCGGGCTGAATTATTATTTGCCGACATTGCTAATACGACCAGCGCAGACGAAGATTTTATGAATTTAAAAGATCAGGTGAAGCTGCAGCTGGCGACACCACTGTGACAGTGGCACCAGCCGCAGACTTTTTACTGGCGGATACCTTCGACTGTCAGATCCAGATACACCGTCGATGATGCAGGCCCTAAATCATAATTGATGCCAAAATCTTTCAGTTCAAATGAAGTCGTGCCGGCAAAACCCGCGCGGTAGCCGCCCCAGGGATCTTTGCCTTCTCCCAGTTTTTCAGCAGCAATCATTACTTCCTTAGTCACACCGTTCAGGGTGAGATTGCCGTATAAATCAAAATTGTCACCGTCTTTTGTGACAATTCTGGTGCTGGTAAAGCTTGCTTTGGGATGCTTGGACACATTCAGAAAATCAGCACTGCGTAAATGTTTATCTCTCTCAGCATGGTTTGAATCCACACTGGCGGTATCAATTACCAAATTGATTTCTGAGTCGGCCAGCTTAGCCGCATCATAACTGAACTGGCCCTCAAAGGTATTAAAACGGCCATATAACCAGCTGTAACCAAGATGGCTTATTTTAAACTGAACAAAAGCATGGGCACCGTCGGTATCAATTTTATAGTCAGCGGCGTTAGCTGTCAGGCTAAACGTAGCGGCTACCACCGCAGCAAGTAAGTGTTTTTTCATTCTATAGCTCCTTGGTTTGCAAAGTTATCGGGCTGAGCGCCCAAACATTCGTTTCAGGGTAAAATCTTTATCAATAAAGTGATGTTTCAGCGCTGCCAAAGCATGCAACAGGCTAAGCGCAATGACGACATAAGCAAGATACTTATGAACGACACCTGCCCTGTCTGCCTGTTGTGGGAATAATTCGCCAAAGCCAGGGACGTCAAACCAGCCAAATACCGAAATTGGCCGGCCGTCGGCGGTGGAAATAAGATACCCGGACAACATAATCAGCAGCATCAGCAGGTATAGCAATGTGTGTGTCAGTTTGGCGAGCCGTTTCTCGACTATACTTTGCGACTCAAGTGGCGCCGGGGTTGTGGTATAAACACGCCATAGTAATCTAAATATTAGGATCCCAAATAGCAAAATACCCACACTTTTATGCCAGTAAGGCGCAGTAGGGTACCAATTGCTGTAATAGGTGAGGTCTACCATCCAGTAACCCAAAGCAAATAACGAGTAGACGCACAGGGCTACCAGCCAGTGCAGACTAATACTGATGATACCGTATTGGGATGAAGAGTTAGCGAGCATTCTGCCCTCCTTGCATAAGGGCAGAATAGCTCAACTAATGAGAATTAAAATTGCATTTAACAACAAATATATATCTATTTTATAGAAAGATCAACGGTTACTCATCCAATTTGCCATCTCGGATATGCTTTTCGCCACGGGCGCTAGCCAGCGCTACCTGTTTTTGCCGTTCAGCAAATGCCGCTTTTTGCTCCGCAGTGGTTTTACTGACACAATGCGGGCAGCTCAACCCTTTGACATAATCCTTTGAGGCCATTTCGGTAGCAGACAATGGCATCCGACAGGCATAGCACTGGTCATAACTTCCCTGCTCCAGGCCATGCTTTACCGCAACTCGTTGATCAAAGACAAAACATTCGCCCTGCCATAAACTTTGTTCAACCGGCACTTCTTCCAGATACTTTAAAATGCCACCGTCAAGATGGTACACCTCATCAAAGCCCTGCTCTTTTAAAAAAGCGGTGGATTTTTCACAGCGAATACCACCGGTACAAAACATGGCAACTTTTTTATGCTTGGTTTTATCCAGATTTTCAGCCGCCCAGCCTGGAAACTCGCGGAACGAGGTGGTATTGGGATTGACCGCGTTTTTAAAGGTACCAATAGCGACCTCATAGTCATTACGGGTATCAATCAGCAAGGTGTCCGGATCGCTGATTAACTGATTCCAGTCATCACCTTTGACATAAGTACCGACAATATGCGCCGGATTGATCCCTTCAACGCCCATAGTAACAATTTCGTTTTTCAGTTTTACCTTAGTACGGTAAAACGCAGGTTGTTCGGCGAAGGACTCCTTGTAACTGAGGTTGGCAAAGCGAGGATCGTCAGCAAACCAGCGATTTACGGCGTCAATACCTTCACGTAAACCACAAATAGTACCGTTTATACCCTCAGCGGCCAGCAATAAGGTACCTTTTACCCCATTGTCTGCCATTACATCATACAAAGGCTGACGCAGCGCCTGATAATCAGGCAGATTAACAAATTTATATAAAGCAGCAACAACGTACATAGTTCACCTCTTGCAACGCCGGACCGTAAATCCGGAGCAAATTAACAACGGCCGGCATTATACCGATCATCCGCCTGCTGGCAAAGAATACGAGCCTAATTAAATGCCTGCGTTGTTGCCAAAGCTGCTGAACAGAAGTTGCGCAGCCAACGCCAGCAGTAAGACCCCCATTACTCTGTCAAACCAGTAACCCTTTAACAACAAAAAACCACGGATCTTACTGTTGGTCAGAACAAAAGATAACAAACAAAACCAGGCCGCCGTCGCCACGGCCATATATAAACCATAGATAAGTTTGTAACTAAACGGCGTATCTGCAGAGATAACAACAGCAAACAACGACAGAAAAAATAGCGTGGCTTTGGGGTTTAAGCCATTAGTGATAAAACCCGCGCTGAATGCCTTCAAACCCGCTGGCCTGGCTTGTTGCTCCAGCGCGATAGCGTCAGCAGTAACCGGGGCTTTTGTACGCAATGCGCCCTGGGCCAGATAAAGCAAATAGCAGGCAGCCAATACTGTTAGTAGTTGAAAAAGCCAGGGGGTGGTTTTGATTAAAACTCCTATTCCAACCAATGAATAGGTGACATGCAGCAGAATTGCCAGACCTATACCCAGACTGGCATAAACAGCGGCGCGACGGCCAAACCGAACAGCGTATCGCAAAACAATAGCAAAATCCGGACCGGGGCTGGCCACTGCCAGTAGATGCACAGAAGCAATAATAAGAAATTCTGGCCAGAACGACATAGTTAATCAGCCTTAAAAAGGCACCATTGTAGCAAGGTGTCAGACTTACGCCAGTAGCTGCTACCCCTTTACAGGAAATGATCTTTAAAACGGCCCCACTGATAATACAATTGCTGGCCCTGGCGTCGAAATGCTGTCATCGGAAATACCGGTAAACCACTTTGATAAATCGGCAATGCCGGGAGTCTCTTACCCGCTACAAGTTGCGCCAAACGCTTACCGGCCAAAGTACTGAACGACAAGCCACTGCCACAATAACCAGCTGCATAAAACAAATTAGGCTCTGGCGAATAAATCCTGGGTAAATCATCAAAAGACACCCCCACCCAACCACTCCATTGGTATTGGTAGTTGAGCTGATCCAGGCCGGCAAAACTGTGTTTTAATGCTGCCAGTAAACGCCGGGCATAGATGGGGTCGGCAGCGGCTTTACCACTAATAGCCCCCCTGCCCCCAAATAGAATGCGCTTATCCGGTAGGAGCCGGTAGTAATACTTCAGGGTACGGGTATCCATCATAATACTGTTTTGTTGCCAGTTAAGTTGTTGTAGTTGATGACTGGTAAGCGGCTCAGTCACAATAACACTGCTTAACACAGGTAAACAGCCGTTATTAAGAGCTGGATACAAGCCCCTGGCAGTATACGCATTGGTCGCCAAAACCAGGTTGCTGGATTTAATAACAGCCTGCGGTGTGACAACTTCAAAGCCAGTTTTACAACGCTTAAAACTCACTACCGGGCTCTGTCCATGCAGTTTAGCTCCCGCTGCAGCAGCCATCCTGGCATAGCCCCCTGCCAGAGCTAACGGGTTCAGGCCATAGCAATCAGGGAAAGACAATGCAGCATAAGTGTGCTGATGGTTAACTACCGTCTGTTGCAGCACCGATTTATCAAGATATCGCACCGGATAGGCAAAGTGTTGTTGCAGCAGCTCGGCCTGCCGGACCAGATCTTTTGCCATTGCGGGCTTATGGGCTAATTTATAGTAGCCAACCGGCTGAGGCTGACAGTCTATGTTACCTTCATCAATAAGCTGATTTACCCTCGCAATTGCTTCGCCATACTCCTGATGAAACAGTCTGGCGGTGTCCAGACCAAATTGATCAGCTAATTGAGTAAGTCCCAGCCTGCCAGTACCTCTTAGTACAAAACCACCGTTGCGGCCACTACAACCCCAGCCTGGCTGCAATGCATCCAGTACCACCACATCCCGCTGTTCCGTTGCGGCCAACTCATAACCGCAGTTTAAACCCGTATAGCCGGCACCAATGACTACGGTATCGCAGCTTACATCCTTCACTATTGCGGGATATTCGACAGGCTGCGGTGTCACCGCTTGCCAGTAACTGTTCAGGTCCCCTTGGCTACTGCTAAGTTGCCTGTCAACATAAGGATCGTACATCAGCTATTACCTGAAAAAGTTAACGCCATCTCTGCCGCAGTACAATGGCACTCACTGCCACATAGCGGGCAAATATAGCCAACCGTTTTACATAAATGTAACCAACGATCAGGGTGTATTTTCACTAGTTCACCTCCGGCTTTACTGAAATAACGCTCAGCCGAATTGCCCGGGCTTTCCCGCCAGATGTGGGCCAGACCGGCTACAGCACCTTGTTGGCGCAGTGCAGACACTGAAGCTTTTAATAATGCCGAACCCAGGCCCTGCCCCTGAAGCTCAGGGGCAACGGCAACTGATTTAAAATAGGCCATCTTCTCAGGTGCAACAGGCCATAATTTGACGGTACACCATTCATCCAGCGGCCATTGTCCTGCTGCATAGCTAAGACGATATCCCACGACTTTGTTGTCAGATAACGCGACAAAACTTGCATTTACTCCCTGCTTAATGCCGCGTTGATGTAATGTGGTTAACTTAGCCAGATCCAGATAATTGTCGCCATGAACCTGATTAGCCAGTGTTATCACACCAGCAAAATGGTCAGGCTGCATCACTGCAATCGATTTCATAAAACCCCGTTACAGCTGGCTTGCAGCTGATATTTGTAACAATTTGTTCCCATATCATCGACCAATGACATTAAAACTGCGATGGACAACCGCTTAATTTTAAAATATGGTTAATTTGGCGCTTTTGAACAATAAGCGTTACTTAGTGACATCAAAAAAAATAATCCAGGAAAACACTATGAAACACAACAATAAATATCATCCGGTTTCGCATGCTGTTAAGTATGCCATAGCAACCACTTTTGCGTTAGGTATCGCAAGTGGTGCTGCTGTCGCTCAGGAAGAAAGTGATACGGCCAGCAAAGAGCAAAATATTGAAAAAATTGCTGTGGTAGGTAGTCGTTCTGCGCCGCGTTCAATTGGTGACTCACCTGTGCCAGTTGACATTATCGGTGGTGATGAACTGGTTAAAAGCGGTAGTTCAGATATGCTGAACATGATAACCACCACAGTACCCTCTTTAAACGTTCACTCGAACCCGATTAGTGATGCAGCAACCCTGATCCGACCCGCCAACCTGCGCGGTTTGTCAGCTGATAGCACCTTAATTCTGACTAATGGTAAGCGGCGGCACAAAGCCTCTGTTATCGCCTTTTTAGGGGGGGGTATTAACGATGGTGCTCAGGGCGCGGACATTTCGGTCATTCCCGGTATCGCGCTGAAACAAGTAGAAATATTACGGGATGGCGCTGCTGCACAGTACGGCTCTGATGCAATCGCCGGGGTTATAAACTTTGTGTTAAAGGATGCTGCTGACGGCGGTAGTTTCGAAGTTAAGCACGGTGAATATTATGAAGGCGATGGCACGTCAACCGAGTATGCTGCCAATATTGGTATGCCGTTAACTGATGACGGCTTTGTAAACGTCAGTGCTCAGTATAAAAACTCGGATGCCACCAGTCGCAGTGTCCAACGCGCTGATGCTTTAGGTTTCATTGCCGCTGGCAATAATTTTATTGATCCGATCACCCAGGTTTGGGGTTCGCCGGAAATTAAAGATGATATTACCATCTTCGTAAACTCGGGGCTCGATCTCGGCAATGGCGGCGAAGCCTACATGTTTGGTAACTACTCAGAGCGGGATGTAACAGGTGGTTTTTACTACCGTAATCCGCACAACAGGCCAGGCGTATTCTCTAATGATGGCGGTGAGACATTACTGGTAGCGCAGTTAGATCCAAACATTGCCTGCCCGACTGTCAATATCACCAGCGGTAATGTACTGGATCAGGCCGACTATGCCCTGATAGCTGATCCAAACACGGCAGTAGGCCAGAACTGTTTTGCCTTCAACGAATTGTTTCCAGGCGGTTTTACCCCGACTTTCGGCGGTAATGTAACGGATACTGCCCTTGCGATTGGTACCAAAGGTGAATTTAAGGATGGTTGGTTTAAAGATATTATGTACGATTTCAGTGGCTCTGTTGGTCGCAATGAATCGACTTATCAGATGACCAACACAGTGAATGCTTCACTCGGCCCGGACAGTCCAACCGAGTTTAACCCGGGTAAGTATATTCAGTTAGAAAAAACCTTTAGCGCCGATTTTGTAAAATTTGTTCCTGCAGGTTTGTATGAAGATTTAACAGTAGCCTTTGGTGCCCAATGGACCGAAGAAAGCTTTGAGGTTGTTGCCGGCGACGTTGCCTCATTCGCCGTCGGCCCCTATGTAGATCAGGGCTTTAGTATTGGTTCAAACGGCTTCCCTGGTTTCAAACCCGAAGATGCCGGGGTATATACCCGTCGCAACTACGCCGCTTACGTTGATATGGAAGCCGAAGTGTCTGAAGCTTTGTTATTAGGTCTAGCATTGCGTTACGAAGATTATGACACCTTTGGGGACACCACCAATTACAAGCTGACCGGTCAGTACCGGTTAAATGACGATTGGGCATTCCGCGCCTCGACCAGCAGTGGCTTCCGGGCACCGACAGTGGGTCAGTCAAACGTCAGTAACGTCCAGACCAACCTGGAATCGGGTGTATTGGTTGACTCAGCCTTGCTGCCACCAACCAACCCGATATCACTGCAATTAGGTGGCCAGGAGCTGACGCCTGAAGAATCAACCAGCTATGCTTTTGGTATGGTTTACAGTTACAACAGCTTCTTTGTTACTCTCGACTATTACAACATTGAAGTTACTGATCGGATAAGCCAATCCAGCAAAATTAATCTGACAGATGCTGATCGTGATGCACTGCGCGCTGCGGGTGTCAGAAATGTGGATTCTATTCAGCAGGTCAGCTTCTTTACTAACGACTTTGACACCACCACTCAGGGTATCGATTTAGTCGCCAACTATGCGATGGACATTCTTAATGGTCGCGGTACTTTCAGCCTGGCGTATAACTGGAATGAAACAGAAGTCGACCGGATCAGCACCCCCCCAGAAGGCCGGCCGGCTATTACTGGCCCGGATAAAGTTTCCCGTTTAGAAAATGACCTGCCTAATCACCGGGCTACATTGAGCTGGAACCAAAGCTGGGACGACTGGAGCTTCTTCGCTCGTGCCAACTATTATGGTGAGTATCAGGGTGTGCACGTTGACTGGGTAGGTACTCCCGACTCACCGGGCACTGAGGTGAATGCTGCCGCAAAAGTCACGTTCGATGCTGAAGTAAGCTACTACATTACTGACAACATCGTGCTGGCCGCCGGTGCCCAAAACCTGTTTGATGCGGAGCCTGAGAAATTACAGTTAACTCAGGCGGGTGTTGCTAACAATGAATTTGGCGGTAAGTACTATGAAACCTCGCCAATGGGCATTAATGGGGGTTACTACTACGTCAGAGCAAGCTATAAGTTCTAACAAAATGTTATAGAAGTATGTAAAACGCCCTCAATTGAGGGCGTTTTTCTTTTTACAGGCTATGCAGTAACGCTTGTAATGGATGCTTTGGTTTATCACCTGTCAATCGTTTTACCTGGCTGCGACAGGAGAAACCCGTCACCAAAATGTTCGACACACCGAAGCGCTCTACTGGGGAGCGCCAACTCATATTAAACAGCGCTTTACTATTGTCCAGGTTTTGCGCTTCATGACCATAAGTGCCGGCCATACCACAACAGCCAACCGGCACCGTTTGCAAAGTCATTCCTGCGTTGATGAATATCTGCTGCCAGGCCTTCTCAGTTGAGGGTAACGCGGTTTTTTCAGTGCAATGCGCCAATAATGCATAGTCTGCGGTATTCACTGCCCTCGGTATTGGCTGTTGCACCAGCCATTCATGCAGCAGGTGCACCTGAAAATCACCACGCTTAGCGCCCAGCGTTTTATTGTACTCATCACGATACGCCAGTACCAACGAGGCATCTAATCCAAGCATCGGCATGTTAAGTTGCTGCAGCTGATTTAAAAACCGGGCAGCGGTTGCCGCTGTCTCCGCAAACTGCCGTAAGAACCCTTTGACATGCTGTGGCTTGCCGTTCGGTACAAATGGCAGCAGCACCGGCCTGAAACCAATTTTTGCCAATAATTGTAAAGCATCGGCAACCAACTCTGCTTCATAAAAGCTGGTAAACGGATCCTGGACTAGCAATACTGTTCTGGCTTGTTTAGCTGGCGACAACTGCTGTAACATGGCCAGATCAAACTGATACTGTTTAGCGGTCAGTTGAGCCAGGGTTGGCACTGATAATAAAGGCGTATCAACGTAGCCTACTGTTTTTTTCAGAACTGCAGCAGTAACCTTGCGTTTGAGCACGAAATTTATCAATCTAGGCGCTTTAGCCAGCATTGGGGCGGTACGCTCAATATTGCCAACAATATAGTCTTTGGCTGGCCGTAAATAGCGGCTGTGGTAAAGTTGCAGGAACCGTGAACGGAAGGATGGGACGTCTACCTTTACCGGACACTGACTGGCACAGGCTTTACATGCCAGGCAGCCTTCCATCGCCTCCATCACTTCATGGGAAAAATCCTCAGCACCTTGCCATTTCGCCAGACTATTTCTGATTTTTTGCCACAATGAACTAAAACCGGGCTTATTAACTAAGATTCGCTGCTCCTCTGCCAGAACATCAATCCCCTGCAGTTCGGTAAGGCGTAACCATTCCCGCATTAACCCTGCCCGCCCCTTTGGACTGTGACGACGGTCTCGGGTTACCTTACTTGACGGGCACATGGGCGAGTTTTCTTCATAGTTAAAGCACTGGCCGTTGCCATTACAGTTTAAACTGCTATCGAAACTTTTTTTCACCGCCACGGGTATCTGCCGGTCAAACCAGGCCCGCTTCTGATCATCTACCGATACCAATTGGTCAGCGCTGGAATAAGGCGTACAGATTTTTCCCGGGTTAACTCTGTTGCGCGGATCAAAAGCCGCTTTAATTTTGCGTAATTCATTGAATAGCTCATCGCCGAAAAATGCCGGGCCATATTCACTGCGATAGCCCTTCCCATGTTCCCCCCACATCAGACCGCCATACTTACCCGTCAAGGCAACAACCTGATCTGAAATGGTACGCAACAGCTTTTCCTGCTCAGGATCACATAAATCCAATGCTGGACGCACGTGCAACACGCCGGCATCGACATGGCCAAACATGCCATAGTGCAAGCCATGGCTGTCCAGTAGCGCCCGAAACTCCATAATAAAATCGGCCAGGTTTTCCGGCGGCACTGCGGTATCTTCGGCAAAAGCAATTGGCTTTTGTGCGCCCTGGGTATTACCTAATAATCCAACAGCTTTTTTCCGCATTGCATAAATATTGCTGATGGCTGCACCATCGTAGGTTAACTGATAACCAATGATACCGTCAGTTTTATCAGCAATGGCAGCGTCCAGCTTAGCCGTCAGCGCCGCTATTTTCCGGGCCATTTCTGACTGCTCTTCACTGTTATACTCAACCATATTCAGGCCTTGCATTTCAGTGCCGGGTACATCAGTGATCAGTTCTTTCACCTGATGCCAGATAATATCGTTGCGTGCCAGATCCAGTACTTTACTGTCGACTGTTTCTACCGAGGTCGCCTCAGCGGCAACCAGAAATGGGGCATTTCTTAAGGCACTTTCAAAACTGTCATATTTAACATTGAGCAGGCATTTATATTTGGCAATAGGAGTAATGTTTAGCTTCGCTTCAGTTACAAAACCCAGAGAGCCCTCAGAGCCGGTAATTATTCGGGATAAATCAAACTCGGTTAAGTCGTCATTAAATACGTGTTCTAAATCGTACCCGGTTAAAAAACGGTTTAAACGCGGAAACTTTTCAATAATTTGCGGGCGGAACGTCCGGCAACTGTCCAGTACCTGGCGATAAATCCGGCCAATACTGCTCGGCATTTCGGCTCGGTGTTCAGCTTCAAACGTCGCCATTTTATGGGTTTTTAAAATATTGCCGTCTATCAATACCGTTTTTAACGCCAGCACATGATCACTGGTTTTCCCATACACCAGTGAGCCCTGGCCTGAGGCGTCAGTATTAATCATGCCGCCAATGGTGGCACGATTTGATGTTGATAGGTCCGGTGCAAAGAAAAAACCATAGGGTTTTAAAAATGCATTTAGTTGATCTTTAATCACCCCTGCTTGCACTCTGACCCAGCGCTGCTCAACATTAATTTCAAGAATACCCCGCATATGCCGGGATAAATCGACGACGACATGCTCAGTCAGGGCCTGACCATTCGTGCCAGTCCCGCCGCCGCGGGGGCTGAACTTAATGTGAGAAAAGCTGGAAGTTTGCGCCAGCGAAGTCAGAATAACGACATCATCGGTACTCTTTGGTAACAATACCGCTTGCGGCAACGCCTGGTATACACTATTGTCGGTTGCCACTGCCAGGCGGCTACCATAGCTTGTTTCAATGTCACCGCTAAAGCCAGCTGCAACAAGCGCTTTATTAAAGGCAATAATGCTGGCATCCAGGGCAAGCTCAGGCGTAAGTTTCGGGATCATAAGCGATGGTTTACTCCATATGGCCCATTTTTGCGGCTTTTGTTGCCAGGTAACGATGACTGTGGGCAGTGGTTTTTACCCGGTGTTGTACCCGCTCCAGGATATTTACTCCAACGTCAGTCAACGCCTTTAACTTCCGAGGGTTATTCGTCAGTAAGCGAATTTGCTGAACACCTAACTGCTCAAACATTTTTGCCGCAATATCGTACTCACGCATATCAGGTAAAAAACCCAGAATCTCATTTGCCTCTACAGTGTCAAGGCCTTTGTCCTGTTCAGCATAGGCCCGGATTTTATTAATAAGGCCAATGCCACGCCCTTCCTGACGCAAATACAAAATACAACCCCGACCCAGATCAGCTATTTTGCGCATAGCTGCCTCGAGCTGAGGCCCACAATCACAGCGCAGACTAAAGAGCGCATCGCCCGTTAAACACTCGGAGTGAACCCGCGCTAACACCGGCTCGCTGGTCGTAATATCGCCAAGTGTCAGGGCAACATGCTCTTTACCATTATCAGCTAAAAAACCATGCAGCCTGAATTCAGCGAAAGGTGTGGGTAATACAGTGGAGGTGACAAGTTTAATGGTCATTTTACTTCTCAGCTATGAAGGCGCACTACTAGTAAAGAAAATTGGGCCTGAGCTTCGTTAAAACAAGTTATAACATACGCCGATTATAACAGGCTGGTTTGACGTGGCTACAGCAATATTCTGTGATAGTATCACATTTGCTGGAGTTGTTGCTGAATTGAGCCTGCAGACAACCTTTAGATAGTTGCTAATTAACTGATTATTCTGACCCGGTTCGGCAAAATCGGCTACACTATGCGCGCTTAAACTTCTTCTTGCATTCAGGACTCCATATGTTGCGCTTCTTTGAACGACTTACTAAACCTTTCCCCGCTGCAGAACCCGGCCAACCGCCACGTGGCTTGCTGGCCTTTTGCCGCCACTATACGAAAGGTATGGAGCGTTCTTTGGTATTTATGTCGCTATCATCGGCCATCCTGGCCATCCTGGAAGTGTCATTATTTAGCTTTATGGGACAGTTAGTCGACTGGCTGGTAGCCAATGACCCTGACAACTTCTTTACTGAGGAGCGCGCAACGCTTATTTGGATGGCACTGGTTACCTTAGTTCTATTACCCCTGATGACATTCATTCACTCGGCAATAGTGCACCAGACGTTACTGGGTAATTACCCGATGTCTATCCGCTGGCTGGCACACCGCTATTTACTGCGCCAGAGTGTCAGTTTTTACCAGAACGACTTTGCCGGGCGGATTGCTACCAAGGTGATGCAAACTGCATTATCGGTGCGGGAAACCGTAATGAAACTGTTAGATGTTATGGTCTACGTGCTGGTGTATTTCGGCGCCATGTTGTTTTTTGTTGCTGATGCAGATGTGCGGTTAATAGTGCCGATGCTGGTCTGGCTGGTGTTATATATTGCTCTGCAGTTCTATTTTGTGCCCCGGCTTAAGCGGGTATCGACCGCTCAGGCCGATGCGCGATCTGAAATGACCGGCCGGATCGTCGATAGCTACACCAACATTGCAACGATTAAGTTGTTCTCCCACACCAACCGCGAAGAAAGTTACGCTAAAGACAGTATGGATGTATTCTTGCAACCGGTTTATCAACAGATGCGCCTGGCCACCGGTCTGAGTGTCTCGGTGCAAAGCCTGAACTATATTCTGGTGTTCAGCGTTGCTGCCTTATCTTTGTATTTATGGGCTGGCAGCGCCATAACGGTTGGTGCTATTGCGATAGCGATTAGTCTGGCCCTGCGTTTAAATGGTATGGCGCAGTGGATCATGTGGGAAGTCAGCGCGCTGTTTGAAAACATTGGAACCGTCGCCGATGGTATCGCTACGCTGTCGCGGCCTATTGACGTAAAAGATAAGCCTGATGCGACTAAATTAACAGTGCCTGCTGGTAAAATAGAGTTTCAACAGGTGAGTTTTAATTATGGTAAAACCAGCTCGGACTCAGGCAAAGCCGCTGTTTTACAGGAACTGAACCTGAATATCAGACCGGGTGAAAAAGTTGGCCTGGTTGGCCGCTCCGGCGCCGGAAAGTCAACGCTGGTTAATCTGCTGCTACGTTTTTATGATATAGAAAGTGGAAAAATTCTAATTGACGGCCAGGACATCAGTACGGTGAGTCAGGAGAGCCTGCGGCAACATATTGCCATGGTAACCCAGGATACGTCTTTGCTGCACCGCTCAGTGCGTGAAAACATTGCCTATGGCCGACCTGATGCCACTGAAGCTGAGTTAGTGCTAGCCGCAGAGCAGGCCGAGGCCAGCGACTTTATTGATGACTTGACGGATCCTAAAGGGAACAGCGGACTTGATGCGCAGGTTGGTGAGCGCGGTGTGAAATTGTCTGGCGGCCAACGTCAGCGCATTGCTATAGCCAGGGTGCTGCTGAAGAATGCCCCTATTTTAATTCTGGATGAAGCGACCTCGGCGCTTGATTCTGAAGTTGAAGCTGCCATTCAGGCAAGTTTAAATAAATTAATGGATGGCAAGACAGTTATCGCTATTGCCCACCGATTATCGACTATTGCCCAGATGGACCGGCTGATAGTGCTGGACCAGGGCACTATCGTCGAGCAAGGTACCCATAATGAATTAATTGCCGCCGGCGGAATTTACGCCCAACTATGGGCCCATCAAACCGGCGGTTTTATAGGGGTTGAATAACAGCGCTTAAATACACCGCTGCGGCTACGTCGCATTTATTGCGACGATGTCCCGCTGACTTTTAAGTCATTGTTAACAGCATGCACACCGGGTGTACCAGCAGCAATATTTTCAGCCAACTCACGCTGCTCCTCAGTGGCAACCTCTCCGCTAAGCTGGACATCGCCTTTACTCGTTTCCACCATAATATTCACATTATCTAAGCGTTGCTCCGCTCTGAGAGCGGTATGCACAGCATTGGTAACATTGATATCATCACCACTACCATCTTCCGTTGTTATTGTCATACCCGCTTCGTCTTTTTGCGCTTCAATACTCTGGCGCTCACAGCCAGTTAACAACAAAGCTGCAGCTATAACCGTTCCAATCGCGATATATTTAACGTTATAAATGTCCATCGTCAGCTCCTGTCGGTGGTTAAGAAGGCGGCACTACTACCATAAGTTTTGTATAAGTGTAGTTCCAGCCTTATCATGACGCAATTAAATACCAGGTTCTGTGCGCTGTCAGACATATAGAAAAGCCCGGCATGCCGGGCTTCACTTAATTACTTTGTGCTAACAAACTATGCTGATTAGTTCTTCGGAAACCAATTACTGAGACAGCTTATCTTGCTGCTGTTTTGCCAGCCGCTTCTCCCAGAAAGTTGCATTTTTAATGCCTAGTTTAACCGGGTCAAAATTAATCGGTCCGCCCGCTTTCTTTTGCTCTTCGTAATCGCGTAAACATAATATGGCCGGTTTGGCGACGAAGAAAATGGCCAGAATTCCCAGAATATTAATCCAGGCCATTAAGCCTACCCCAATATCACCAATGCCCCAGATATAGCCTGAACTGTTGACCATGCCATAAGCGACCATTGCCATAATCACGAATTTCACCAACACCAGTGGAATATTGCCTTTAAAATAACGGTTCAAATAGGCCACGTTGGTTTCAGCAATGTAGTAATAGGCCAGGATGGTGGTAAAGGCGAAAAAGAAAATTGCGATACCTACAAATGCCTGACCAAACTGCCCAAACACGCTGTTTAACGCCATTTGGGTAAACGCAGGTGAAGCAACCTCAGTAGCTGCATCGATATTCTGCACAATAATAGTGCCAGCGCCGGTTGCTGCATTAAAGTCTTCAGTCTGAATATTGTATTGTGAAGTAATTAAAATCATTAACGCAGTGGCAGTACAGACAAATAAGGTATCAACATAGACTGAGAAGGCCTGCACCAGTCCCTGCTGGGCCGGGTGATCAACCTCGGCCGCTGCTGCTGCATGCGGCCCAGTACCCTGTCCGGCTTCGTTTGAATAAATACCGCGTTTTACCCCCCAACCAATTGCTGCGCCCATTCCAGCTTGTGCCGTAAAGGCATCAGAAATAATTAAACTGAAAATTCCGGGTACTTTATCCAGGTTCAGAAAAACCACGATCAACGCCATAACGATGTAACCGAGTGCCATAAACGGCACAACAATCTGGGTAAAATGGGCAATCCGTTTAATACCACCAAAAATAATAAAAGCCAAAATAATCAGAATAATGGCTAAAGCCACCAGCTTTAAACTGGCCACTTCACCAAAACTGGTTACGACCATAGTACCTTCACCAAAAACCTGGGTGAAAGCATTGCCAACCGCATTAGCCTGTACTCCGGGTAGGAAAACGCCACAAGCAATAATCGCTGATAATGCAAATAAAACGGCTAACCATTTCTGACCCAGGCAGCGCTCAAAATAATAGGCCGGACCGCCACGATACTGCCCATCTTCTTCAACTTTATATACCTGACCTAATGTTGACTCTGCATAGGCGGTGCTGGCACCCAGAAACGCTACTACCCACATCCAGAACACGGCACCCGGGCCACCAAAACCGATGGCAGCAGCCACGCCGGCAATATTACCAACCCCAACCCGACCAGATAACGATACTGCCAGTGCCTGAAATGATGAAATACCTTTGTCAGATTCATTGCCACTTAACAGCAGCTTACACATTTCCTTGAAATGTCTGACCTGAGCAAAACGGGTAATGATGGAGTAAAACAATCCTGCGCCGAGACACAGAAATATCAGTGCTGGGCTCCATATAATACTATTGACGGTGCTGACCAAGGCTTCCATTAGCTTCCCCTGTAATTATTGTTGTTGGTTTTTATCGAGTTTTAATTTCTGTAATTTGCCATAACAAGCGGTTAATAGCTACGTTTCACACCGTCGCTGTGACGTGTTTAATGGTTTTTTAAACGATTTTAATATGACAAAGCTGCAAGGTGGGTTGAAGATAACAAAAAGCCCCGCATTGCGGGGCTTTAAATCAGCGAAATTTAGTGTTTGCCAAATTTTTCAGCCAGATATAACCAGGTTTCCAGTACGGTATCCGGATTCAATGACACACTATCTATACCCTGTTGCATCAGCCAGCCAGCAAAATCTTCATGATCTGACGGACCCTGACCACAAATACCGATATATTTACCTTTGGCTTTACAGGTTTTAATGGCCATTTCCAGCAGTTTATATATTGCAGGATTGCGTTCATCGAATAAATGGGCAATTAAACCACTGTCCCTGTCCAGCCCAAGAGTCAGCTGGGTCAGATCATTAGAGCCAATGGAGAATCCATCAAAGTATTCAAGAAACTCTTCTGCAAGTAAGGCATTAGATGGCAGCTCGCACATCATAATGACCCGCAGCCCGTTTTCGCCCCGTTTTAAACCATGGTCTGCCAGCAAATCAATCACCGCTGCAGCCTCTTCCAGGGTGCGTACAAACGGGATCATGACTTCTACATTGGTGAAACCCATCACGTTGCGCACACGTTTTAATGCCTCAACCTCAAGCGCAAAACAATCCCGGAAATCTGTTGAAATATAACGTGACGCCCCCCGAAAGCCAATCATCGGGTTTTCTTCATGGGGTTCATATTGCCGGCCACCCACGAGGTTAGCATATTCATTTGATTTAAAATCTGACATCCGGACAATGACTTTTTGCGGCGCAAAGGCACAGGCCAGAGTAGCAATGCCTTCGGTCAGCTTGGCAATGTAAAACTCTACCGGATTGGCATAGCCCGCAATCATCTCACTGATAGTTGTTTTAAGTTCAGGCGTTTGCTTGTCAAAATTAAGTAAGGCTTTAGGATGAACACCTATCATCCGGTTGATAATAAACTCCAAACGGGCCAGGCCAATGCCAGCATGGGGTAACTTGGCAAACGAAAATGCCCGTTCAGGGTTTCCCACATTCATCATAATTTTTAAATCAAGCGCCGGCATTTGGTCTACCCGGCTACTGACAACTTTATAGTCCAGCTTGCCATCATAAATAAAGCCAGTGTCGCCCTCAGCACAGGAAACTGTAACCTGTTGCCCCGTCTTAATTTTACTGGTTGCATCACCACAACCAACTACGGCAGGTATTCCTAATTCTCTGGCAATAATTGCCGCGTGGCAGGTACGGCCGCCGCGGTTAGTAACAATAGCTGAGGCCCTTTTCATAATGGGCTCCCAGTCCGGATCGGTCATATCTGTTACCAGCACGTCACCTGGCATAATCTGATCCATCTGCTCTATGCCTTTAAGTACTTTGGCGGTACCGGCACCAATTCGCTGACCAATTGCCCGGCCTTCCACCAGCACAGGTGCGGTCCCCTGTAACTGGAAGCGCTCCATGTTATTACTGTCTTCCCGGCTTTTCACGGTTTCCGGTCTGGCCTGTACGATATAAAGTTTGCCATCATTACCATCTTTCGCCCATTCGATATCCATAGGCCGGCCATAATGGTCCGCAATAATAACCGCCTGTTTAGCCAATTCTTCAACTTCACTATCGGTTAGAGAAAACTGCCGGCTGCGGCTAGCATTGACATCAATAATCTTCACCTGCTTGCCATGGCTCTGCTCATTCGAGTACACCATTTCAACTTTTTTACTGCCTAAATTGCGTTTAACGACTGCTGGCCGACCAGCCGCCAATGTCGGCTTATGCACATAAAACTCATCCGGGTTGACGGCGCCCTGTACCACCATCTCGCCCAAACCGTAGGAAGAGGTAATAAACACCACCTCTTCAAAACCAGATTCCGTGTCTATACTGAACATAACACCGGACGAGGCAATATCAGAACGCACCATCTTCTGCACCCCGGCTGACAGCGCCACACCGCGATGGTCGTAACCCTGATGCACCCGATAGGAGATAGCCCTGTCATTAAATAACGAAGCAAAAACATGCTTAATGGCAATAATTACTGCATCATAACCACGTACATTGAGAAAAGTCTCTTGCTGACCGGCAAAAGAAGCGTCTGGCATATCTTCAGCTGTGGCTGAAGAGCGCACGGCAAACGAAACATCATGAGTAGGATCGGCATGCAGTTGCTGATAGGCATCGCGGATTGCCTGTTCCAGTTCAGGTTGAAATGGCGTCTCAATTACCCACTGCCGGATTTGTGCACCGGCTTTGCTCAATGCATTGACATCATCCACATCCAGGCCATCCAGCAACTGGTAAATACGCTCATTAACCCCGCTTTGTTCAAGAAACTGATTAAAGGCATCTGCTGTGGTGGCAAATCCGCCAGGCACCTGTACCCCGGCACTGGCCAGGTTGCTGATCATTTCTCCTAAAGACGCATTTTTGCCGCCTACCCGATCCACATCGTGCATACCTAGCTTTTCATACCAAATCACAAATTCTTGCACAGTTCGTCTCCATTTTTTGTCGTAGGGCGTGTAAGCTTACAGCCAGCATTACATAACAATGTGATTTTACACTCTGACCGGGCTTATTTAAAACCTTAATTTTCATGTAATTTTATAACTACAAAACGGAGTTTACAGTGCGGACAGCTTTCTATATTTCTGACGGTACGGCCATTACAGCTGAGGTATTTGGTCATGCCTTACTTACTCTTTTTCCAGCACAATTCGAGCACATTACCATCCCTTTCGTCGAGACGACTGATATGGCGCAGCAAGTTAAACAGCGGATTAATGATCGGTATAAAACAACGGGGGTAAAACCTCTTATCTTCCAGACCTTTGTTGATGATGACTTGCGCCATATCATTAATAGCAGCAGTGGTATTTGCTATGACTTTCTTAATACCTTTGTAGAACCGATCCAGCGTGAGCTTGGTATTGCGCCGGTGCCTAAAACCCACCGCACCCATAGTATGCACGAGAAAACCTATGATTTTCGAATTGATGCGGTTAATTTTGCCCTAGCGAATGACGATGGCGCCAATATGAAGAACTTTGACCAGGCCGACATTATCTTAGTGGGAGTGAGTCGTTCAGGTAAGACACCAACCAGCCTGTATCTCGCTCTGCAATATGGCATTAAAGCCGCCAACTATCCGTTTGTCGAAGAAGACATGGAGGCATTACGACTGCCAGCAGAGTTGATGCGAAATAAAGATAAGTTATTTGGCCTGAGTATTACGGCTGAGCGGTTAAGTCAGATCCGTCAGCAGCGCCGGCCGGACAGCCGCTATGCCTCTATCCGGCAATGCACAGCTGAATTAAACGAGGTAGAGGCATTGTATCGACAGGAGCAAATTCCTTTTCTAAACTCAACTCATCTGTCAATAGAAGAAATATCGGCAAAAATAATTGCTAAAACCGGGCTGAAACGACATAAGTATTAAAGTAAAAGGCCAGGCCGGCCTTTTACATTTCCACAGTAATCTGACATAAGCTTGTATTAAACAACACTATTATTTGCGGGTTGCGCTTAAGGTATCAGCAATCAGAAATGCCAGTTCCAGTACCTGGTCGGCATTTAACCTCGGGTCGCACTGGGTAAAGTAACGCTTACTTAAATCATGCTCACTAAGACCATAAGCCCCGCCGGTACATTCGGTAACATGTTCGCCGGTCATTTCCAGATGAATCCCGCCAGCATGGGTACCTTCCGCTTTGTGAACAGCAAAGAAACTGCGAATTTCTCGCAGGATAGCTTCAAAATCCCGGGTTTTGAAATCGTTGCTGGCTTTTACTGTATTGCCATGCATTGGATCTGAACTCCAGACGACGGTCCGGCCTTCTGCCTTAACTTTGCGCACTAAAGCAGGTAATTTATCAGCCAGTTTATCAGCACCCATTCTGGTGATTAACGTTAGTCTACCAGGCGTGTTGTCAGGATTGAGGGCATCAATTAACCTTATTAATTCATCAGGTTGCATTCCCGGGCCTATCTTCACACCCACGGGGTTATGAATACCACGGAAAAACTCAAGATGGGCATGATCTAACTGACGGGTCCTCTCCCCTATCCAAACCATATGCGCGGAACAATCATACCAGTCGCCAGTCAGCGAATCACGTCGGGTCAACGCCTCTTCATAATTAAGTAACAAGGCTTCATGTGAGGTATACAGCTGGGTTTCACGAATAGACGGTGAGTTTTGAGCGGTAATGCCACAGATTTCCATAAAGCGCAATGCTTCCTGGATCCGCTGTGCTACATTATGATAACGGTCTTTTAAAGGGTTGGATTCGACAAAACCCATGTTCCATTTACTGACCTGATGTAAATCCGCTAACCCCCCCTGAGCAAAGGCTCTGAGCAGATTTAACGTAGCAGCAGAGTGATGATACGCCGTTACCAGACGGTTTGGGTCTGGTTGGCGGGCACTTTCGGTAAACTCAAAACTATTAACAATGTCACCGCGATAACTTGGTAGGCTTACACCATTTATTGTTTCAAGATCGCTGGAGCGCGGCTTAGCGTATTGCCCTGCCATCCGGGCCACTTTAACCACTGGCAAACCACCGGCGTAAGTTAGTACTACTGCCATCTGCAATAATACTTTAAAAGTGTCGCGAATTTTTGGTGCATTGAAGTCGTTAAAACTTTCGGCACAATCACCACCTTGCAGCAAAAAACCTTTGCCTTGTGCGACTTGACCTAACTGAGTATGCAGGTCACGCGTTTCCTGAGCAAACACTAACGGAGGATACCGATGGAGTTGTTGTTCAACTTGCTGCAGTAATTGCTGGTCCTGATAGGACGGTTGTTGTTGAATAGGCAGAGCTCGCCAGCTATCTGGCGTCCAGGTGGTCACAATGGTTTTCCTATATGTAGTAAGATTAAGACGTCTGCAAAGTTATAGACTTCCGGACGTAAATTCAATGCTGTACTAAGAGTTTTTCGTACTAAATCAATTGATATAGTAATAAGCTGTTATAACGTCTTGATTTCGGTAAGCTCCGGCGCCAACAGTAACTGGTCACAAGCTTGCTCTATTAAATCCAGCACAAGCTCAAATCCTTTACTGCCGCTGTAGTATGGATCGGGAACTTCGTTTATCGCCGGATACTCTGGATGAAAAGACAGGAAAAGCTTAATTTTGTGCGAATGTTCTGCCGGGCAGCGTCTGTTTAGTTCTGCCAGGTTTTCGTTATCCATGGCCAGAATAAGATCAAAATCAGCAAAATCTTGCTCAAATACCGGACGGGAATAAATTCCGGTAAAATTATAACCCCTGCCACTCCCTGCATTGACACTGCGGCTATCCGGACGCTCCCCTTTATGAGATGCACTGGTGCCAGCAGAGTCAATTTCAATTTCTACCCCCCTAAGCCTGGCTTTATGACTCAGTACTGCCTGTGCTGTTGGTGAGCGACAAATATTCCCTAAACACACAATTAATATTTTCTTTGCAAGCATGATTTCCCCTGATGTTATTCCCTGCATAAAATTCTGAATTTTTATCCTGTCCTACCCAGCAAAACCAACCGCAGTAAAGTAGCTTTATTTTAACTTTACCGCTATCAATAGTTGCAATTGACAGCAGCGCGGTACAGTATACTCATTGTCGTTTTAGTCTATGAACCAGACTAAAGTCGTTTGGAGGTGAAAACAATGGAACGGTTTTCCAGACTAATAATTCTGTCAGAGCGTCAGCAATTACACAATACAGCGATGTTAGCTCAGTCTGTCGGAATAAAAGTCCAGCAATGTAGTCGCAATGACTTTATGCAACAGCCGGTTAAATCAGGGGTGTTGGTTGGTTGCCAATTTAACAGCCATGATCTGACAAAAAAAGGTATTTCCGGTGAGTTAGCAATTCTGATGCAACGCTGTCCGGTTTTTATATTTCAGGCCGAACGTGCGCTCATCGATCCAGCACTTGCCGTGCATGGTGGGCTCAGAGGTCTGATTTATCGGGATGAGCAACTTGATCGGGTGCTGACTGCGCTTAAAACCTTAATGTCTGGCCAGTTATACTACTCCCGCTCCGTGATGTCTGATGTCGTCGATTTGCTAATCAATAAACCTAAAAAATTGAGTTCCGACATTGCCGCCGGCACTAATGCCCAACTGACCAGACAAGAAAAACGTATCATAGCTCTGGTCGCCGAGGGTGCCAGAAATAAAGAAATAGCAGAAATATTAAATATAAGCGCCCATACCGTAAAAGCGCATCTGTCAGCTATTTTCAGGAAGACTCAAGCTAGAAACCGGGTTTGAACTGCCGTTACGCTTGGTTGCAGCGGGGAATCCAACCCTGATAGTCGATACCTGGGCAACGGCTGTGTGGCAAAAGATTAGCCTGATCATCTGTTCGCCAGAAGCCACGCTCCAGGCCAACATTTATAAGCTCAACAACTGCACTCTCCATTGCTTGCTTTACGCAGTATTGCACCGGCTCGTTAGTAGAATAGCCACCCTCCATTTCAACCAGCCTGTTCAATGATACATAGCGGAACAAGCCTGCTCGAAGTTCCTGAGAAAATACTTTCTTTGTTGTTGAAACGGACAACAGCACCTGGCCACTGTACACATCAATAGCCCGCAGATATACGGTAACCTGGTCCTCCCGGTACAATTCCGATAAACCCAGACCAAAGTACTCTGCGCCAATACCGCCAGTTGTTAAATTAGTTTCATAGCCAATAATACCCCCTTCAAACACCAGGCGAGCTTCTTTTAACGGTGGCAAGTCTGTTAACTTTTTATTTGAACCATAAATTTTCCGTTCAGTAAGCAAGTTCTGCAACCCTTCTCGTTCCAACGGCGCAAACCAGCCACTATCGAGCAAGATCTGGGTTAACATCGACGTTGCGCCCTGAGTAACAGCGGTTGAAAAGCTGGAGACATTAGCCTGAGGCTTATACTGACCGGTCTGATCCCGAAAAGCGTAAACAGATACGGGGATCTGAGTGCGTGGTTTTGCCTGCTTTTGTAAATTCAACATCGTAGGGCTTATTGCGTCGACACTGGCCGGGGTAATATTCAGCTCGGGTTTTGATACCAGAGAACATCCTGCTAAAGCAGATACCATTGTTATAATAATTACAGCTTTCATTATTAACCTCCTATCACAGGAATAGTAATAATGGTGACTTCCCCTGTATCGAGGTTAGTAATGTTAACAATAACGCTGCCATCCGTGCCGGTTGTAATTTCTACCAGAAACTCTCCCGTGTTATAAACACCATCAACCAGTTCGCCATCTGCAATTCGTCTGGTCAGCGAATTAATAATGTTACGCTCCAGCGCTTCCTGAAACTTATCAATGAAAGACAGTGTTGGCCGCTCTTCTGTAAACCCATTTTGGCTTTGGGCTTTTTGCAGTAAAAAATTGCCATTTAACGGATTTCCGCCAAAACTGGGATTTATAGGGGTATAAACTAACTCGGTTGCACTGGCAGAGGCAGTTGCCAGCAGGAATAGCAGTACTACATATTTCTTCATTATTATTCCCTTTTAGAATATTTCTTGATCCTGTTCACCTAACAGCATACTGGCCTGGATATTAGCCAACTCATTAATACTTCGCAAAATGGCTTGCTCTGCCATGTCTTTAACGTTGTTGTAGCGCCGACCAAAATAGGTCTGATATACACGTTGTTGATTCATTTCTACCCATAAAAATGTACCGGCTTGGGGATATACTTGCTCGTATATGACAACAGACACGCCTTCAGTAGCTGGCATATCTCGCCAGTATCCTGAATAATAAAACATAAAGTCTTTGCCAAAACGTGAGATGGTGCGGTCAATAACTAAACCGCTTAATTCGATGTCATTTGCTGCTGCCTTTATTGGCAGCAGCAATACTACTAGCAGAAAAAATAGTTTCATATACCGTTGGCGGCCAAGGGCCGCCCTTCAAGTTAGTTTTGTGTAACAATTGCGGTATTGAAATCACCAAGCTGGGTAATATTCATAATATTACCATTACCATACTGCTCACCAAGCACCAGATTATCATTACCGATCTGACTAATGCTTACAGTACCATTTTCACCTGAAAGTGCAAAGTAACCGTCATTACCCGCTACCCAGTTGCCGTCGCCTTCCTGCAAAACATCTGCGATATTGCCGCTACCTTCCACCAGGATGTCAACCAGGTTTAAATCACCGCTCTGTTCAACATCTATCGTATTCATTGCCACAGCAACTTCACTGGTGATCAGCGTTTCATTGAGATTACCATCCTGCTCGACGTCAATTTCATTGTCATCGCCCAGCACATCAATTAACGCAAAGTTTTCATCACCAAGCTGACGTACCTCTGCACTGCTATCTGCACCAATTAATACGATGCCAGCATAATTATTGTTACCAAAGCTGTAGATGTCTCCCTGGTTACTATCACCACCTAAAATCATCTCTGCAGTGTTAACATCACCATTTTGGTAAACCGTCAGATTATGACCGTCACCATCGGTTGCAACCAATGCATTATTTAGGCTGCCATCCTGACGCATATCAATCAGGTTGTCGTTACCGACCAAGCCAATAGGCGCTTCTACCAAATTGCTGTCACCCGTTTGATCAATAAGCACCATATTGTCATTGCCACTTAAGGGTTCGACTAAAAATACGTTATCAAAGCCTTCTTGCCGGATATCGATAAAGTTATCGTTACCCGCTACGCTGCTAGCAATAAATACGTTTGCTAAACCATCTTGCTGCACATACACAGCATTGTCATCACCGGTTAAACCAATTACGCCACCAACGTTTTGATCACCAAACTGCTCAGCCTCAAATTCATTAAGGTTTCCAGCAGCATCAAGCATGCCAGCTTCGTTATCGTTACCTTCCTGAAAACTGTAAAACATATTTTCATTGCCGGTAAAACTGGCATTCGCCCAGTTTGCATTACCAGTCTGTTCTATTTCGGCCACGTTCATATCACCGGTCAGGGTAATAACTGCTTCGTTTAAATCGCCAGCCTGAAATACTACTGCATCATTAACGTTGCCGTTAATGACAGCGTCTGCCTGGTTATAAAAACCATCCTGGGTAGCGGTTACGATATTTTCGTCACCAACAATGTCGCTGTAAGCAATGTGCCAGTCGGCAAATTGTTCCAGGCGTACGGTGTTATCATTGCCGGAGTTGAAACTATAACCTTCAAGCCACAATCCATTTTGTAAAATGCTGCTATAGTTCAGTTCGCCAATCTGTTCAACAACCGCGAGGTTAGCTGTACCGCCAGTATTTGTCTGAGTAACTTCTGCCGTATTACCTTCCAGCGAGCCAGCACCAGAACTTTGGATAATAATTGCTTCATTTTCTGCCATAACGTTACCAGCAAAACATAAAGCGATAGCCATACTTAATAGATGCTTACGTGATTTAATAAGGTTCATGTGAATCTCCCTGAGTCTCTTATTAGTATTGAATTATTGAGATTTCAGCACCGTTACCAATTTGCTCAATGGAAAAACTGCGGTTTCCCCATTGCTCTAACTGGATCAGATTGCTCTCTCCCTGCTGTAAAATATCAGCAACATTGTTATTACCGTACTGACTGATTTGTGCCTGATTGCCACTGCCGTACTGCTGCAGAAATATCTGGTTAAGCACGCCTTGCTGCAGTAATACAGCGTAATTAGCGTCGCCACCTTGTGTTACATCAGCGACGTTTAGATCGCCTAACTGAGTGATATCGACACCGTTTGCCAGAGCGTGGCGCTCTATAAGTGAAGTCAATTGCACAGAAACATCTGCAAACGCAAATCCGCTGGTTAACAAACCTGCGGACATAATTACTGCCTTAACATTTACATTACGCACAAATATTCCTTCATTTGTTATTACAAGTTCCAGACTAAAGACATATCAAAAAGCTACAATAGGACAAAAGTTTTATTTTTATTTCAATTTGGCAACCTTTTACAAATTTTATTCGTCATTAAATACAGTAAAGTACGGCTAATCTATTAACATATTGCCGTCCTAAGCTACTAACCCTTTCCTACTATTTCTTGCAAGTTATGAGCAAATTGTTAATAACCATGCTAATGCTATTAGGTGCTGCAACAAGCATACTTTTTACAAATAATTAAAATGGGAACTCATATGTCCAAGCAAAAAATTCTGGCGTTAGCGATTGCCGCAGCGCTATCTTCTGGTTCGGCATTCGCTGCTAATAAAGCTGCTGAAGCTGATGATTCTATACTTGTTATGTTTAAACCCGGGGTATCTAAGCAAGAGCGTGTTGCTGTTGTTAAACGCAGTGGTGCCAGCTTACGCCAGCTCGATAGCCAGGGCCGTGACATTAAAATGCGCCACATTGCTGATGGCCGTATCGCAAAAATCAATGTACCTAAAGGGGTAAGTCGGGATTTTTTAATTAAACAACTTGCTGCAAATCCGGCAATAGAAGTTGCAGAACCTAACTATCTGGTTAAAGCGCTAAACGTGCCTCTTGCGGTGCCAAACGACCCTAGCTTTGGTGAAATGTGGGCACTTGATAATACCGGGCAAAACGGTGGCACTGCCGGCGCTGACATTAGCGCAGTTGAGGCCTGGGATATCACAACTGGCAGCCGGGATATTGTCATTGGCGTAATCGATTCCGGTATGGATTATAATCACCCTGACCTTATTCCAAATCGCTGGGAAAACGACGGCAGCTATCCCGGACACCCACATGGTTACTCAACTCTTAATGAAAATAACGACCCGATGGACAGCGACAGTCACGGTACCCATGTCGCCGGCACTATTGGTGCGAGTGGCGACAATGGTGTTGGTATAACCGGGGTAAACTGGAATGTGACGCTGTTACCTTGCCAGTTTTTGGGCCCTACCGGTGGCAGCACCGCTGGCGCTATCGAATGTATTGACTATTTTACTGATTTAAAGACAAATTATGGTGTTAATGTCAAAGCCACCAATAACTCCTGGGGTGGCGGTGGTTTCTCTGAAACGCTCAGAGCCGCTATTCAGTCAGGTGGCGACGCTGGCATTTTGTTTATTGCCGCGTCAGGTAACGATGGTGCCGACGCAGACGTCAGTCCAATGTATCCGGCAGCATATGATTTGGATGTGATAGTGTCAGTGGCTTCGACTGATCGGAATGACGATTTATCGGTATTTGCTGTTGGCGCCTCAAATTATGGTGCAACATCAGTAGACTTGGGAGCCCCGGGTTCAGCCATTCAGTCAACTATTCCGGGTAATGGCTATGCCTCTTATTCCGGTACCTCAATGGCTTCGCCTCACGTCGCGGGTGCAGCGGCGTTATTATGGTCTATTAATCCGGAAATTACGCCACTGGAAATGAAAGCTATTCTGATGGATAGCGGGGATGAGCTTGCCTCGCTCGATGGTAAAACTGTTTCAGGTAAACGCCTGAACCTGGTTAATGCATTGGCAGACGCTGATCCTACCCCAAGTTTCCGCTTGTCATTATCACCTGGCAGCCAGCAAATTGTTGCCGGTGAAACGGCAGAGTTTACCCTGGATGTGGGTAATCTGGCAGACTGGATGGGCACGGTGGATCTCAGTGTCAGCACCGATCCAAGCCTTGCAGGGGCAAGCTTATCTGCAGAAACTGCTGAACCGGGTGACACTGTCACCGTAACGGTACCCACAATGGCTGATACGTCATGGGGTGATTACTTAATCACGGTAACCGGTGTTGACGCAGCAGATCCTGAAGTGATTAAGAGCGTGTCAGCAACACTTGATGTGTTGCCGCAAGGTCTGGCGGATTTCAGCTTTGAAAATACGACTCCGGTAGACATCCCTGATAACGACGCCGACGGTATAACCAGTGTCATTAATGTACCTAATGAAGGTACTGTGTTCGGCGTTGAGGCCGGGGTGGATATTACCCATACTTGGCGCGGTGACTTAATTGTGACCCTTACCTCACCACAAGGAACCGAGCATACATTGCATAACCGTGCCGGTGGCAGTGAAGATGATCTGGTTGAGAGCTGGGTGGTAGATACCTTCAATGGTGAAGCCATGCAAGGTGACTGGACGCTAAATGTGTCCGACAATGCAGGTGCTGACCTGGGTACGCTGAACAGCTGGAGCTTAACGATTACCGCTCTTGGTGGCGATGTTGTTGATCCAGACCCGGAAGCACCTGTAGCGGGCTTTAGCTATGTTGCGTCAGGCCTCGATGTCGATTTTACAGACACCTCAACAGATGCGAACGATGATATCAGCAGTTGGAGCTGGGACTTCGGTGACGGTACTATGTCTGATCAACAGAACCCAAGCCATAGCTATGCTGCAGAGGGCACTTATACCGTCAGCCTGACAGTTACTGATGACACCGGCTTAACTGATATGACTAGTCAATCAGTAGCTGTAGTGGAAAGTGATATTAGTCTTACCCTGCACCGGGCTATCAGGGCTCGTACCGGTTCAACAATAGTTGATTTACGTTGGACTGGTGCAACCGGCAATGTCGACCTATATCGTGATGGTATGTATATCGAAACTATCGATAATGACGGCAGACACCGCGATCGGTTTAACTCAATGGCCCCATCAGCTACGTATAGCATGTGCCTGGAAGGCACAACCGTATGTTCAGCTGATTTGGTCGTAAACTTCTGATCTCTCATTAACCACTCTGAATAAGGCAGCTTCGGCTGCCTTATTGTTTTTGTTGATCCCCTCGCCAGAGCAGCTAGTATAGAGATCGGATTCAAATACGTGTTGCAGTCTTTGATTCATCCAATCCCGTCCGGTCATGTGGTATTAGCCGCAGAATAATTTCAGCAGTAAGGAGAAGGCGTGTTAGCGCAACTACATCAAGTCGAACAAAGCCTTAATCAGGTTATTCTTGGCAAACAACAGCAAATTCGACTTTCACTATGCTGTTTATTGGCTGAAGGCCATTTATTGCTAGAAGATTTACCGGGGCTGGGCAAAACTACCCTCGCCCACGCACTGGCTAACAGCCTCGGCTTAAGTTATCGCCGGGTGCAATTTACCAGTGATTTGTTGCCGGCCGATTTAACCGGGATGAGCATTTATGATGTCCGGTCACAACAATTTCATTTTCAGCCAGGTCCGGTATTCTCGCAAGTATTACTCGCTGATGAAATAAACCGGGCAAGCCCAAAAACTCAAAGTGCCTTATTAGAAGCAATGGAGGAGCGTCAGGTCAGTACTGACGGAGAAACCCGGCCTTTACCAAGTCCTTTTTTTGTTATCGCAACCCAGAATCCATTATTTCATGCTGGTACCTCTGCGTTACCTGAATCACAGCTGGATCGCTTTTTAATGCGTTTGTCATTGGGTTTTCCTGACCGTGCAGCAGAACATAAACTACTGGTCGATGACAGCAAAGGCTCACGGCTACAGTTTTTAACTCAACAGCTGGATAGTGATACGCTTAAAAATCTGCAAAAACAGGTGAGCGCTGTGAAGGTCAGTGATGCGGTTATTGATTATCTGCTAAGCCTGGTTGATGCCAGTCGCAATCGCAACGACATGCTACCCTTGTCACCCAGGGCGTCTAAAGCATTATTACGTGCCAGTAGAGCCCATGCGATGCTTGCAGGAAGAGATTTTACCAGCGCTGATGATGTGCAGCAGGTGTTTCCGTCAGTAGCTGAGCATCGGTTAGACCCACGTTCCAGCGCTGCCAGTCACAGTCTTAGTCAGATACTACTTGAGCAAACTGACTGTCCGCTATGAAAAGTCTCAAAAGCCGATTAACCCAATGGTTTAATCACTGGCTGGATAAACGGCAGCCCAAAGCCAGAGCGGTAACCTTAACTCAGAAAATTATTTATATTCTGCCAAGCCGGTTTGGTCTGTGGTACATTTTATTGCTGGTTCTGCTTTACCTACTGGGCACCAATTACCAAAACAATTTAATATTGTTAATGAGCTATATGCTTGTGTCGGTATTATTATTAGCGCTAACGTTAGCCTGGCGTAATTTGCATAACATAACAGTAAGTTGCGCCCCGGTTCTCAGCGCTTATGCAACAGAAACGTTAATGGTGCCGGTAACGTTGCATGCAACCACGCCACGTCAGCAGCTTCAATGTTATTTCAAACAGCACCAACAGACTTTTGTTGCTGATAACAGTCAGCAGGTTATGGTGCCGCTGGTCACTGAACATCGGGGCTATTTTCCATTACCCCGACTCTCGGTCATTAGCTATTATCCTTTTGGTTTGTTCAATTGCAAAAGTATGCTTAATCTAGATTATCATTATTGGGTTTTTCCCAAACCTTTGGCTACCGAGGCAATAAACAGCCTTGGTGAAAACAGCGGCAACAAAAATCAGCTAGCTGATGATTACGATACGATCCGCAGCTATCAGGCTGGCGATAGTCTTAAATTAATGTTGTGGAAACGACTGGCACGTGACCCGGCAACTCCGGTGGTAAAACATGCACCGACTAGTCCACAACCAGAGCCTGACTGGATCAACATACCCGCAGTCAGCGGTGCTGCACTTGAAGTCGCGCTATCGAAGGCCTGTTACCTGATGTTGCAACTAGAACAGCGCAGTAAGCCTTACGGCCTGCGAATTAACAACAAGAGCATCAGCCCATCGTGTGGCCAACAGCACCTGGAACGCTGCCTTCGCGAGATGGCACTATGTTAGTGCTATTGAGCCGACAAGCGTTACTCTCTTTCTATGCCATTCTGATAGCAGTGATAGTGCTGCTGCATCAGGCACTACCATTATGGTATAGCGCCATTCTAGTAGTGTTGTTGCTGTACCGCTGGCCATTGCAGCAAAGCAGTTCAAAAGTTAATAAATTAAAACGTATTAATATTATTGCAGCATCGATCCTGTTGCTACTACTTATCAGCATTAAGCAAAGTGGCGTGTTTCATTTTATGATCCAAATATTACTGCTATCAGCCACCTGCCGGCTGGTGCTTATTCATCAGCGCCATGACAGCCATCAGCTGTTATGGGTGCTCTACTTCCTTTTAGCATGCTGTTTTATTTTTTATCAAAGCATGCTGGTCAGCCTGCTTATCTTGGCTCTTCTAATGTTCACGCTGTACAGCCATTATCAATTGTATGCCAGTAAACAACATAAAATTCAGCTGCTGCAACTGGGCAAAGCTATCCTGCTCACATTGCCAATCTGGATTTCCATGTTTTTGTTGTTTCCACGCTTACAACCATTGTGGCGGATCCCGACTGCTGAAACAGCAGTCACCGGCCTGGCAGACAGCCTTGATCCGGGCAGCATTGAAAACCTGGTGCAAAGCGATAAGTTGGCATTTCGGGCGATATTCGAAGACTCGTTACCACCGCGCCAACAATTGTACTGGCGGGCAAAAGTGTATGAAGATTTTGATGGCCGTAGCTGGACTGTTAATCAACGCTTTGAGCGGAGGCAACCGGCTAGTCGGCAACCAGTTAACAACAATGTTGAGCGGACGCTTAGCTATCAGATTATTGCTGAGGTTAGTAATCAACGCAGCCTGTTTGCACTTGGTATGCCGGTCCAATATACCAGTGTCGTGAGACCGGCATCTGCTTATTTAGTTGAGGCCAGGCGTCCTGTCAGTCAGCGTCTTAGTTATCAGTTAACGAGTATATTGTCAGCGGTGCCAGAAGATATTGCGCTGGAACAACGGTTAAATAGCCGTACGGTCAGTGCGAATCCGAAAACGAAAGCACTTGCGCGGGAACTCACCAGCAAAGCCAGCTCCACCGCTGGCTTAATTGACCAAATAAGTGAAATGTTCCGGCAACAGCCTTATTTTTACAGTTTGAATCCGCCCGGTCTGGGGGAGAACAGTATAGATGCCTTCCTATTTGATAGCCGTACCGGCTTTTGCAGCCACTATGCCTCAGCGACTGCCGTATTACTTCGCGAAGCGGGTGTGCCCGCCAGAGTTGTAGGAGGCTATCAGGGCGGGGTATGGCATGAAGAACAACAATATCTCGAAGTGCGACAACGGGAGGCGCATGCCTGGGTAGAATACTACGATAATAACGGCTGGCAGCGATTTGACCCCACAGCCGTTATCGCACCTGAGCGGGTACTGGCTGGCCTCGATGCGGCGCTTTCTGCCGATGAGCAAGATCAGTTGCAAGCCAACTGGCGTCGCTTGTCTGCCTTTAATTATCTTAGTCAGCAGTTGCTGCATCTGGATTATTACTGGTCGGTATGGGTCCTTGGTTTCGATGACAATCAGCAGCACAACCTGTGGCAACAGCTAAAAGCTGCCGGTAAGTTGCTGGCATTGCTTGGTACGTTGCTGATAACTGTACTGATACTATGGTGGTATCTGCATTTACAACGACAACCAGCAGAATTTGCAGCCCCGGTACTGCTTGTCAGACGCTACTTTGGCAAGGTGCTGGCCAATAAGCCGGCAGGTCAGCATTTCAGCCAGTTTATTGCTGAACTGAAAGCGCATAATCTGGCAGACGCCAATTTGCTTGGCAAAATAGATATGTTATATCAGCGTGCAGTATATGCCGATGATCAGCAAGCGCTACTGCAGTTAGAACAACATTTAAAGCAAAATGCCAGCACATTGGCCAGGCTGAACTGGCCTGAAAAACAGACCAGTGCGTGATTGCTCAGTAAACTGTGAATTGTCTAACGATTAGTTAAAATACGCATGGCGGTCTGAATATGCTCCGCACAGTGCACGCCCAGATCAGTCAGATAGCCACCGTCACTCTGAGTAAGCAACCCTTTCTGATGTAGTCGGGCAATTGCCGCACGGGTTTCGCTATCAGCATCTTTATGTACTTTTAACCCTTCCATCTGTGAATCGAGATTATATAAATTAAGAATTTTTATCTCAGCATTTAGCTCAGCGGTTACCGGCATAGCATACGTCCTCTGTTATTAACAGATTTAAGATAGCCGTTATCGACAAATATTGGCAGCCTTTTCTACAGAAAATTGGCCAAAGACTGCACCATAATAATCTTAACTCCCGGTAAGTTGCTCAGTGAGTGCCTGAATACACAGCGCCACGTTTTCACGACGGGCACCATAGCCCATTAATCCTAAACGCCAGGCTTTGCCAGCCAGTTCGCCCAAGCCGGCACCAATCTCCAGATTATATTCATTCAGTAGGGTACGACGAAGCAAAGCATCATCTACCCCTGCTGGAATATAAACACTATTTAACTGCGGCAACCGGTAAGGCTCTGCCACGACAAATTCCAGCCCAAGTTTAGTTAAACCGTCAGCCAGTAACTGATGCATAGCACGGTGCCGCTGCCAGGCTTGCTCCAATCCCTCATTGGCCAGTAAGAGTAAGGCTTCATGCAGGGCATATAAACTGTTTACCGGTGCCGTATGGTGATAACTGCGCTTACCCTGACCGCTCCAATAAGCCATCACCAGGCTTTGATCTAAAAACCAGCTTTGCACCGGGCTTTTGCGCTGCTGAATTTTGGCAACCGCCTTTTCAGAAAATGACACCGGTGACAAACCTGGCACGCACGACAGGCATTTCTGGCTGCCGGAATAAATGGCATCAATACCCCACTCGTCCACCCGCAGTTCCACTCCACCTAAAGACGTGACGGCATCGACGATAGAGATACACTCATACTGTTTGGCTAACGCGCACAGGGTTTTGGCATCACTTAACGCGCCGGTCGACGTTTCGGCGTGAATAAAAGCCAGAAAGCGGGCGTCAGGATGCTGTTTTAGCGTATCCTCAACCTGTTGCGGGCTTACTGGTTCACCCCAGGCATTATCAACACATACTGCAACACCACCGCAGCGCTCAACATTCTGGCGCATCCGCTCACCGAACACGCCGTTACGGCAAACAATTACTTTCTCGCCCGGTTCAACTAAATTGACAAAGCAGGTTTCCATGCCGGCACTACCCGGTGCAGAAACAGCAATGGTCATTTCATTTTCCGTTTGAAAGGCGTATTGCAATAATTGTTTCAGTTCATCCATCATGCCGATAAACAGCGGGTCTAAATGGCCAACCGTTGGCCGGGCCTGCGCAGCCAACACTTGCGGATATACATCAGACGGCCCCGGGCCCATCAGAATACGGCGTGGTGGGTTAAAGCTTTCTATTTTAGGTGGCGGTAACATAGCAACTCCGGCTAATTATTTTTGCTTACCTTAGCAAAACTAACAGCTGATGCCAGTGTTGTTCGGCTATTGCCGCTATTCAAAAGATTAATAATGGCATATGGCGGCCAACGGCGAAGAAAAAACAAGGCCCCGTTAACGGGGCCTGTTGCTATATACCAGAGATCAATAATTAAAATTCGCGGCGGTTACGCAGGGCTTCAATCCGTTTTTCCAGCGGCGGATGCGTTAACAACAGCTCTGATTTCGGTTTTTTACCGGCAATACCAAAGGCCATTAAGCTACCCTCTAAGCGGCTTTCATGGTTATGCTTCAGCCGTTCCAGTGCTGCAACCATTTTATCGGGGCCTTCTAAACGTGCGGCACCGGCATCTGCCCGGTATTCACGCTGGCGTGAGAACCACATAACAATAATACTGGCCAGAAAGCCAAATACAATTTCCAGGACAATGACGATACCAAAATAGGCAAAGGTGCCCAGCTGCTGGTTATTGTTGCGGATAGCACCGGCAATCAGCCGGGCGAAGAAGATAACAAAGGTATTAACCACCCCCTGGATCAGTGTCAGGGTTACCATGTCGCCATTGGCAATGTGCGATACCTCATGCGCCAGGACAGCTTCCACTTCATCTTGTTTCATATTGCGCAACAAACCGGTACTTACCGCCACCAGCGCATCATTGCGATTCATGCCGGTAGCAAAGGCATTCATCTCAGGCGAGTCATATACAGCCACTTCCGGCATACCAATACCGGCTTTTTTGGCCTGGCGCTCTACTGTACGCAATAGCCATTGCTCGGTGGCATTGCGCGGCTGAGTTATGACCACGGCACCGGTGGAGCGTTTCGCCATCCATTTTGACAACGCTAAAGAGATAAAAGAGCCACCAAAACCAAAAATGGCCGCAAAGACCAGCAGCCCGCTGATGCTACTGTGATCAATCCCCAAAAAACTGAAAACGATATTAAGTACAATACTCAGTACTACGATAACCGCCAGGTTCGTTGCCAGAAACAGCAAAACTCTTTTCATATAACTCTACCTCAGTGACTTAACTGCTATCAATATATGGGCAGCAAGCTGAATTTCAAATTAAGTGCCGCGGTAATTTATAAGGTAAAGTGTAAGAAAACATGTGTGACTGAACACTTTTCGCTACAATGACCAACTGTTACAACCGCTTAAGACCAGAGGTATTGATGCAATTACTTTTACTTAGCAGCTCCCGCGCCAACAACAGCGATTATCTGGCGCCCTATATGGCCTGGCTTAAAACGCAGTTACACGGGATCGATGAGTTGCTTTTTATATCCTATGCCGGCGTCACCATTACTGACGATAACTACCTTCAGCAAGTGGCCAGCGCACTGGCTCCGTTATCAATAAAAGTGACCAGCCTGCACCAGTACACTGATCCCAAAACAGCAATTAGCGACGCCCAGGCAATAGCAGTGGGTGGTGGTAATACTTTTCAGCTACTTCATAAGCTATATCAACAAGATATCGTGCATTTAATCAGGCAACGCGTAACCAATGGCATACCTTATATTGGCTGGAGTGCCGGCTCAAATATCGCCGGCGCCACTATCCGTACCACCAATGATATGCCGATCGTTGAGCCGGAATCGTTTGATGCATTAAACCTGTTGCCAGTGCAGTTAAACCCACACTACAGTGACTATAAACCAGCAGGTTTTCATGGTGAAACCCGGGATATGCGCCTGGCCGAATTTATGGTGTTAAACCCCACCACACCGATAATTGCGCTACCAGAAGGTACTGCCCTAAAATGCAGTGGCGATAAGCTGACACTGCTGGGCAGTGACGGCGGCTATCTATTTAAAGGCGGTGATAAAACGGCGATAGCGGAGAATAGTGATTTATCGCATTTTTTTATTTGAAAATAACGAATTTAAAAAAAGCAGGTGATAAAAACGAAGGTTGGAATACATGCTCAGTCGCCACAGAGTGTCTGAGCGGTAGCGAGTTGCTGTGGCGAGCTTAGCGTGTGTTGCAACCTGAAGTCTTAAGGAGATCCTTAGCTAAATTCAACGCAACTTGCTCCACGTCATCCGGTGCATAAGGCACCACACCCAGACAAGGCGCCGGGATCCGTTGTTTTAGATCAGCTATGTTCTGCTCTGACAACGCCATCTCCGGGTCGACACAATTAGCCATCCAGCCCACCAGCTCACAGCCACTGCGGGCAATCTCTCGCACGGTTAACATGGCGTGGTTTAAACAGCCCAGTTTCATGCCAACAACCAGCAGTACCGGTAACTGCTGTTTCCCTACCCAGTCAGCCAGATAGCGCTGATCACTGATGGGTAATAACCAACCACCCGCACCTTCAATTAATAGTTGCTGCAGTGGCAATTGTTGCCAGCTGTTAAGCGCATCATCAAGCGTTGCTTCGCTGATCGGTTGCTGTTCAATTTCCGCCGCCAGATGCGGCGCTACCGGCGCCTGATAGCATATCGGGTTTGCCTGCCGATAAGGTAACGCGATACCAGAATGGCGCCTTAACAGTAACGCGTCACCGTTCTGATTATGCTCGTCAGCCCCCGCAGCTATAGGCTTCACCCCTGCGGCAGCCACACCGAGCTTGGCTAAACCCTGTAACAACAGACAGCTGACAAAGGTTTTGCCGGCATCGGTGTCTGTGGCAGTAACAAACAACGATTTAACGGCCATACTTTTCTCCACGAATAAACAATACCTGATAAGTGGCTGGCAAGCCCTCACTGCGGCGGTGCTTCTCATAAGCTGCTGCTAGTTTTTGCCAGTAGCCTTTTCCGGTTAAGCCTGTCTGGCTGCGTCCGGCTAACTGATTTGCTCCTAACGCTTTTAACTCACGGGCTAAACTCTGCACATTAGGGTAATACAAAGGGTAACTACGACGTTCAAACTGCCAGTTAATACCCGGCAACTGGTTAGCTGCAGCAATAAGCGCTGTTTCAGGCAAAAATGGGTGGATATGCGAATGCTGATCCAAGGTTGCAAAGGCGCCTTGCAGCTCATATAAGGTGCCCTGCACCAGCGTACTGATAACCAGTTGGCCGCTGGGTGCCAGCACCCGGGCGGCTTCGGCTAATACAGCTGCAGGCCTCGGACACCACTGCAACATTAAGCTGGAGAACACCTTGTCAAATTGCTCTGCGGCCAGCGGTAGTGCTGCCGCGTCAGCCTGAATATAAGCCCTTGCCTGCTGCTGGCTACTGGCTTTGGCCAGCATACCTTCGCTTAAGTCAACTGCCGTAAAACCAGTACAGTACTCGCTGAATTCAGGGTGGATCCAACCGGGGCCACAGCCTAAATCGAGCAACTGGCCTTGTTGAATCACAGGCAGCATGGCCAGTGCATCCCGTGCTACCTGCTGTTGCAACCTTGCAGCAGCTAAGTAACTGTCACAGGCTTTACCAAAACTGGCTGCGACCTGTTTCACAAAGTGGGTTTCATGCGGCGCCTGATGTGCAGCCACTGACGGGGTAATTAACTCAGAGCTCATCATACTGTCTGCCTTAACTGCTGTACCAGTAACCTGATGTCCTGCGCAGTATGCTGAGCGCTAAGGGTTATTCTTAAGCGGGCACTGCCAGAGGGCACGGTTGGTGGCCGGATAGCGCTCAGCCAGATCCCGGCCTGCTTTAGCTTTTTGCTGGCGGTAAGTGCCCGCTGATTGCTGCCCAGCACCACGCCCTGAATCGCTGTGTCGGATACTAATAGCGGCAGCTCAGCCGCTAACTGGCGAAACAAGCTGATATTTTGCTGCAGTATCTCGCGTCGCCAGCTCTGGCTACGGCACAATTCAATACTTTTAATAACCGCTGCGCAAAGGGCCGGTGATAAGCCCGTGCTGTAAATATAATGGCGGCCAAATTGTTCCAGATAATCTATTACCGTTTTACTGCCGGCAACAAAAGCCCCCCCTACTCCCAGGGCTTTGCCAAAATTGGCCATCAGGCAAAACAGGTCGCTAATCGCAATACCTTGCGCTGCCGCACTGCCACTGCCTTCAGGCCCAAGCACTCCCAGGCCATGCGCATCATCCAGTAATAACGGTGCCTTGTGTTGCTGACACAGCGCCAGCAGCGCCGGCAAATCAGGGCCGTCGCCATCCATGCTGAATACGCCCTCAGTCACCACCATCGGCTGCAGAGCATCTGCCGATTGGTGCTCAAGCAGGCTGCTAAGCGAGCTTAAATCATTATGAGCAAAGCGTTTTAAGTCAGCCTTGCTACAAAGTGCGGCATCAATCAAAGACGCATGGCTGAGTTTATCCAGTAACAGCAGGTCCTGCTTATCGGCCAGGGTTAACAGCATTGCCTGATTCGCCGCAAATCCGGATGAAAACAACAGTGCCCGCTCTACTCCAAGCCAGTCGCACAGCATGTCGGACAATTGTTGATGTACTTTGTGTTGGCCGGTTACCAGTGGCGAGCCACTACTTCCTGCGCCATAGTGCGCCGCCCCTTCAGCAAAGGCCTGCAGTACCTCAGGCGCTGTCGCCAGCCCTAAGTAATCATTACCGGAAAAGTTAAGGTACTGCTGGCCGTTAATGGTGATTAAACGGCCATTGTAGTTATCTAAGGTGACGGGTTGGCGTAATAAGTTCTTCTCAGCACGCTCAGCGAGAGCGTGCTGCAACCGCGCCAGCTTAATTTGCGACATGGCTACTGCACTGCATTTCTACTGCACTGTTTTTACTGCGCTGCATGCTACTGGGCCGCATTCTAATAAGCAGCACGCTACTGAACGGCATGGTACAGCGGCGGATTGGCCTGTTCATTAAGGGCATCCGCTAACGCCAGCTCGTGCGCCTCATCTGACACATCAGTGCGTTGCTCCGGCTTAATACCCAGCTTGGCAAACAGTTGCATATCGGCATTGGCTTCGGGGTTATCGGTGGTCAGTAATTTATCGCCGTAAAAAATCGAGTTAGCACCGGCAAAGAAACATAACGCCTGCATTTGCTCGTTCATTCGTGAGCGACCAGCTGATAGCCTGACATGGCTTTGAGGCAGCATGATCCGGGCGACGGCAATAGTACTGATAAACTCAAAACCGTCTAAATCATCAACATTTTCCAGCGGTGTGCCCTGTACTTTTACCAGCATATTAATTGGCACACTTTGCGGATGCTCGGGCAAGTTTGCCAGCTGCATTAAAAGCGCCGATCGATCATTCGCGCTCTCTCCCATACCCACTATGCCACCGCAGCATACTTTCATGCCAGCGTCACGCACGTGGCTTAAGGTATCTAAGCGGTCCTGATAAGTACGGGTAGTGATAATTTCACCATAAAACTCTGGCGATGTGTCCAGGTTGTGGTTGTAGTAATCTAACCCGGCCTGGGCCAGCGTCTTCGCCTGGCTATTATCCAGCATCCCCAGTGTCATACAGGTTTCCAAACCCAGTTCTTTTACACCTTTTACCATTTCAATAATATAAGGCATATCACGCTGCTTTGGGTTACTCCAGGCGGCGCCCATACAAAAGCGACTGGCGCCCTGTGCCTTCGCGGCCGCGGCCTGGGTCAGGACCTTTTCAACTTCCAACAAGCGCTCACGTTCCAGCCCGGTGTTGTAATGGCCGCTTTGCGGGCAATACTTACAGTCTTCGGCACAGGCGCCGGTTTTAATTGATAACAAGGTACTTATTTGAACCTCGTTAGGCGCAAAAAACTGGCGATGAATGGTTTGCGCCTGGAACAATAAGTCATTAAATGGCATTGCGTATAAGGCGTTAACTTCGGCTAGGGTCCAGTTATGACGAACCTGAGTGGTGGCAGCAGCTTGCATAAGGTGTATCCATTGTTGTTATGCGGTTTTTGGGCTAGTCTAACCAGCGGTTGCAACTTGTCAACGCCGACCACAACAAAAACTTTACTACTGATTATTTTTTGAGCATTGATTATGGCCGTTAACTTAGAGTTCGATCGTGAGCATATCTGGCACCCCTACACTTCTATGCTAGACCCGCTGCCGGTTTATCCGGTCAGCCGGGCCGAAGGCTGTGAATTAATTCTGGAAAATGGCCAGCGGCTGATTGACGGCACCTCCTCCTGGTGGGCTGCCGCCCATGGCTATAACCATCCGGCATTAAATGCGGCGGTAACAGAGCAATTACAGCAAATGGCGCATGTGATGTTCGGCGGGATCACCCATCAGCCTGCGGTCAGCTTATGTCAGCAACTGGTTGAAATAACACCGGCAGATTTAACCAAAGTGTTTCTGGCTGACAGCGGCTCGGTCGCGGTTGAAGTGGCGATTAAAATGGCATTGCAGTACTGGCTGGCGAGCGACACGCCAGCCAAAACCAAATTGATCAGCCTGCGTAAAGGTTATCATGGTGATACCTTTGCAGCGATGGCAGTGTGCGATCCGGTTGATGGTATGCACGACATGTTTAGCGGCATTTTAAACCAGCATTATTTTCTGCCACCGCCGCATAGTCCCTTTGATGCAGCGTTTGATCCGGCAGATATGCAGCCTTTAGCTGAACTGCTGGCACAGGAGCATCACCAGATTGCTGCGCTAATTCTGGAACCCATCGTACAGGGCTATGGTGGTATGCGTTTTTATCATCCGGAATATCTGCGTCAGGCCAGGGCCCTGTGTGATCAGTACAACGTATTGCTGATTGCCGATGAAATTGCCACCGGCTTTGGCCGTACCGGTAAACTGTTTGCCTGCGAACATGCCGGTATTACCCCGGATATCATGTGTTTGGGTAAAGCATTAAGTGGTGGCTATATTACGCTCGCCGCAACGTTATGTACCGATGAAGTGGCCAGGGGCATCAGCCTGAGTGCGGCCGGTGGTTTAATGCATGGCCCGACCTTTATGGCGAACCCACTGGCCTGTGCGGTGGCCAATGCCAGTGTTAAGCTGATTCGTGACAATAACTGGCCGGCACAGGTGGCAGCGATTGAGCAGCAGCTGCAGCAGGAGCTGGCACCGTGTAAAAATCTACTTGCAGTAAAAGATGTCCGGGTGTTAGGCGCCATTGGCGTGCTGGAAATGCAGCAGAAAGTAGATGTTGCCAGGTTACAGCAACAGTTTGTTGAACTGGGCGTCTGGATCCGGCCATTTAATAACCTTATTTATATTATGCCGCCCTTTATTATCAGCCCTGCCCAGTTAAGCAAGCTTAGCGCCGCCATGGTGAATGTGGCTACACGCTGCGGCAGTTAATAAGATGCAGGGTTGGGCTTATATGACGGACTAGCGCAAAATATAAAACAACATACCGCTGGCGCTAAGCAATAACAAAATAATATTGAAATGCAAATGGTCGCTGCGGCGCTTTAAGCGCATCCGGTTAAGCAACAGGCTGGCAACGCTGACGACTACACTGCCCCACAGCAAATATACTAACCAAAAGGTTAAGCGGGGCCGCCAGTAGTCGCGAATATCCAGCCCGAGATAACGCACTAAACCTGAGTCCATTTCCGGCCGGGCATAATGGCTGACAATCAGTGCCGCAAAAAACAGCAACCAGGCAATGACGGCAAGATACTTAAATGCCCGGCAGAGTAAATCAGGCCCTTCCCGCCGTTCAAATTCAGGCCCTCCCTTATCTGACCCCACTTTGTTATATGCTGTCATTTTTGGCTTCCTTCCAACTTTTACTTGTTTTCAGCTTCTGGCAAAGTATGATTACAGCTTTCATAAATATAGCCTAGTTATAACACCATCTGGAGTTTGTTGCATGACGCACGCCGTAGTTAAAGATGTGTTGGCCGGTAAGTACGATACCGGTTCACAGATCACCGTTAAAGGCTGGATCCGCACCCGTCGCGATTCCAAAGCCGGTATTTCTTTTTTAGCTGTGCACGATGGCAGCTGTTTTGATGCGGTGCAGGCCGTTGTGCCATCAGATCTGGCTAATTATGAAAATGAAGTTAAGCGCTTAACCACTGCTTGTTCAGTTATGATTACCGGCACCGTGGCGCGCTCTGAAGGCCAGGGGCAGGCATATGAGATTCAGGCAGAAAATGTCACCGTAGTTGGCTGGGTGGAAAACCCGGATACCTACCCGATGGCCCCTAAACGCCATAGCATGGAATACCTGCGGGAACACGCCCACCTCCGCCCGCGCACCAACGTGGTTGGCGCTGTGACCCGGGTACGGCATTGTTTAGCGCAAGCCGTACACCGGTTTTTCCATGAACAGGGTTATTACTGGATCAGTACTCCAATTATTACCGGCTCTGATACCGAAGGTGCCGGTGAAATGTTCCGGGTCAGCACTCTTGATTTAGAAAACCTGCCGCGAACAGATAATGGCAAGGTTGATTTCAGCCAGGATTTCTTCGGCAAGGAAACCTATCTGACCGTTTCCGGCCAGCTTAACGGCGAAACCTACGCCTGCGCCATGTCAAAAATTTACACCTTCGGCCCGACCTTCCGGGCCGAAAACTCTAATACCAGCCGTCATTTAGCAGAATTCTGGATGATAGAGCCGGAAGTAGCCTTTGCGGAATTAAAAGACATCGCTCAGCTGGCAGAAGATATGCTGAAGTATGTGTGCAAAGCGGTGCTGACCGAGCGTGCCGACGATATGGCGTTCTTCGCCGAGCGGATTGACCCGACTGCCATCAGCCGTTTACAAAAGCTGGTTGACTCCTCCTTCGTGCGGATGGATTACACCGACGCCATTGAAATTCTGCAAAACTGTGGCAAAACGTTCCAGTACCCGGTTGAATGGGGTGTGGATCTGCAATCTGAGCACGAGCGTTACCTGGCAGAAGAACATGTGGGCGCGCCTATTATTATGCAGAACTACCCGAAAGACATTAAAGCCTTTTATATGCGCTTAAATGATGACGGTAAAACCGTTGCGGCAATGGATGTACTGGCCCCCGGCATTGGCGAGATTATTGGCGGCAGTCAGCGGGAAGAGCGGCTGGAGCAATTTGATAAGCGGCTGGATGAAATGGGCCTGAACAAAGAAGACTACAGCTGGTATCGCGACTTACGCCGTTATGGCACTGTGCCGCACGCCGGTTTTGGTCTGGGCTTTGAGCGGTTAGTGTCGTATGTTACCGGGGTAGGCAATGTGCGCGATGTAATTGCTTTCCCGCGTACGCCGGGTAATGCCGAGTTCTAAAACGGTGTATCTGAAAACAACAAACCCGCCAATGGCGGGTTTGTTGTTTCTGAAAACTGTGTACGCGGGTATAGCTTAAAAATAGGAGAAAAACGCCTCCGGATCCGGATCGCTGCGCACCGGCGCATTAGCTGCTGCAGTACCTAAATATAAAAAGCCGACAATTTCATCATCCTCGCCGACATCCAAAGACTGCTTTACAAAATCCTGCTGGGCATAACTGCCAGTGCGCCAGATCCCACCGAAGCCCTGGGCAAACGCGGCCTGTTGCATCGCCATTACCGCACAGGCAGCAGATTGCACTTGTTCATGAGCTGGTACTTTTGCATGTTCCGTTACCTTAGCAATACAGACAATCACCATAGGGGCCCGAAGCGGCAACTGTCTGGCACGTTCGTGCATTTCCGGGGAAATACCGGGCGCATCTTCAATAGCGGCCTCGGCAAAAACATCTCCCAGCCGGTTTAGAGCCTCTTTGCCAGTGACGATAACAAAGCGCCACGGTCGCAACCCACCGTGATCAGGCACTTTTAAAGCCGCCTTTTTAATCAGCGCCAGCGCTTCGCCTTCTGGCGCTGGCTCGGTTAAACGCGGCGTAGAGTATCGTGTCGTTAATAATGTCAACGCATCCATAACTTAACCTCTGTAGACATTTCAGTAAACGTATAAGTAAACATTCTGGCCAGCAGGCTAGCAGGCTAGCAGGCTAGCAAAGATTAAACCCTGTGCCCACGACAAAATCATGCCAGCCACACTGTTTGCTCAGCCGCTGGCCATATCGCTTAAAATAGCGCCGTCAATTGGCTTGCCTGGCTTGCTGATACAGCGCCAGGTACTGGTTAGCGGCCTCGGCCCAGCCAAAGCTCTGCGCCATGGCATTTTGCTGAATTTTTTTATACATTTTCTGATCCTGATATAACGCCAAAGCCTGGCGTAACGCTTGCTGCAAAGCATCAACCGTTGGTTCAGTAAAGCCAATGCCGGTTGCTTTTTTTTCAGGCCAGGGTACAACAGTATCTTTTAAGCCACCGGTTAACCGCACCAGCGGCAAGGTGCCATAGCGTAAACTGTACAGTTGATTCAGGCCACAGGGTTCAAATAAACTCGGCATCAGAAAAAAGTCACCGGCCGCCTCCACCTGATGAGCCAATTGTTCATTAAAACCTTCGATAAAGCGAAATTTATCAGCAAAGGTTACTGTTAGCTGATGTAACTGCTGGCAATAATGCGCCTCGCCACTGCCAACAATCACCACTTGCAGCGGATAATTCGCCAACAGATGTTTAAGCGCTGGGATCAGTATATCGTAGCCCTTCTGACCGGTAACCCGGCTTACCGCTACCAGCAAAGGCTGGTCAGTTACGGCTAACTGATAGTCCCGTTGCAATTGTTGTTTACACAGCGCCTTGCCGGCTAAATCAGCCGCCTGATAATTTGCCGGCAGTGCCGGATCCATGGCCGGATCCCATTGCTGGTAATCACAGCCATTTAAGATACCGCTGAAATCGTCCTGCCGCTGCTGATACCAGGCCGAGAGACCATTGGCTGCCGGCTCAGTTAATAACTCATCCCGGTAGCCCTGACTGACGGTATTGATCTTCGTTGCATATTGCAGTGCTATCTGCAGAAAATTAATGCTATTGCCATGCAGTGGCAGGTCAAGCTGTGACGCCCATTGCGGCTCAGATTGTTGCTGGTAGGCACCGTTGTGAATGGTAAAAACAAAGGGCGTTTTGGCAAGTGCAGGATAATGCCGGTAGCTATTCGCTAAATAATACGCCGCCGGTGCGGTTTGCCAGTCATGGCCATGCAAAATGTCGAATGCAGGCTGGTCTTTACACCACTGCAGTACCGCTTTGCAGAAAAACGCAAATCGCAGCGGGTTGTCCTGATAACCATGCTCGCCATCGTCATATGGCCGGCTTCTGGCAAAAAAGTCATGATGCTCCAGCAGGTAAACCGACACACCGGCGATGTCAGTATGACGTACCGCACAGCCAAGGGTATGGCCGCCCAGCTCGACAAATACTGAGTCTGCAGCCGTTGTCTCAACCTGATACAAGGCGCCGTATCTGGGCAGGATCACACTAACCTGATGGCCACCGGCCAGTAAGCTACTGGCCAGGCCGCGACAGGCATCGGCCAGACCACCTGTTTTTATTAAGCCTTCATATTCACTACAAATAAACAGAATACGCAACACAAGTTCCTTAACAATTTAATCAGGCGTCATCAAAACCGATTTTTGCCCCTTTCGGGATCACTACCACACCACCTGGCGAAATATGGAAGCGGGCTTTATCCTGCACCGGATCTTCGCCAATAATGGTGCCGGGGGCTATTTTTACGTCTTTATCGATAATAGCGCGGCGAATACGGCAACCACGGCCAATATCATTGTTGCCCATCAGCACACACTTCTCGATGTAACTGTGGCTATGCACATGCACGTTGTAGCCCAAAATTGACTGATACACGATAGCACCACTGACAATACAACCCGACGCCACCATCGAACTTATCGCCTGACCGGTGCGGTTGGTTTCATCATGGACAAATTTGGCCGGTGGCATTGGCGGCGTATAGCTGCGCAGGGGCCAGTAGCGGTTATAGACATCAAATGGCGGGTTAATCGAAATTAAGTCCATATTAGCTTCATAATAGGAATCTATGGTACCAACATCGCGCCAGTAGCCGGCGCTGCTTTCAGACTCGCCGCGAATCCGATTGCTGGAGAAGTCATACACATACACTTCACCCTGCGGATACAAGCCCGGAATAATATTATGGCCAAAGTCATGTTTCGAGTCGGCAACTTTAGCATCCTCTTCCAGCACCTCAACCAAGCAGCGTGCTTCAAAAATATAGTTACCCATCGACGCCAGCACAAAATCAGGCCGGCCGGGGATAGTTTTCGGGTTTTCTTTCGGCTTTTCTTCAAAGCCAATCATTTTACCGTGCTCATCAACCTCTATTACCCCAAACTCATGGGCCTGACTTACCGGCACCGGTATCGCCGCCACGGTAAGCTTGGCTTTGTTGTGGCGATGAAAGTCGAGCATTTGCCGCACGTCCATTTTATAAATATGGTCGCCACCAAATACACAAACATGCTCCGGGTCCAGCCCTTCTATTAAATGCAAGTTCTGATAAATGGCATCAGCAGTACCCAAGTACCAGTGCTTGCCGGTCTGCATCTGCGCCGGTATCGGGTCAATAAAACGGTTGGTTAAACCACTTACCCGCCAGGCGCGGCCTAAGTGCTTCATTAACGAGTGCGATTTAAACTGAGTGATCACAAAAATCTGCAGCAAGTCAGAATTTACAAAGTTGTTTAAAACAAAATCGACAATCCGGTAGTTGCCGCCAAATGGCACCGCCGGTTTAGCGCGAATGCCGGTAAGTGGCGCCAAACGGGTTCCCTCGCCCCCGGCCAACACCATAGTTAACACTCCTGACATAAAGACTCCCTGTAATGACTTTGTAATTATATGGAAATGTACTGCAAAGCTAATACCACGATAGCAGCATTAACAAATAAAGCACCAGAAAAGTGACTTGCCAATAGCAAAATCAGACTTAAGTCGGTGATCTTTCGCTATACCGTGGCCATCAATAGATTTTAACGTTGGGAAACGAAAATTGGGTTACAGCAGGATGACAAAATAAAACCGCACCATGATGGTGCGGCTCGCTTAACAAAAAAGGGGTAGCAAACTAACTGCAGCTAAATCTGCGCCGCCAGCTCTGCACCCTGGCGGATGGCGCGTTTAGCATCTAACTCGGCGGCTACGTCGGCGCCGCCAATCAGATGGTGGCGAATGCCGAGCTCGGTCAGGCCTTGCTGCAGCGCGCGCTGCGGCACCTGGCCGGCGCAGATAATGACGTTGTCGACATCCAGACAACGCTCTTCGCCGCCTATTTCCAGCCACAGGCCGTTATCATCTACTTTCAGATAATTAACCCCTGCCATCGACTCGACGCCTTTTTTCTTCAAAGAAGCGCGATGAGTCCAGCCGGTGGTTTTACCTAAACCCGCACCAACTTTACTGTCTTTACGCTGCATTAAATAAATTTTACGGGCAGCGGGCTCTGGCAAGCTGTCAGGTAATAACGCACCACGGCTTTGATAGCTTTTATCTACGCCCCACTCTTTTAACCAGGCATCGGGCTGCAGGGTTAATGAGTTATCTTCGGTCAGGTATTCCGCTACATCAAACCCGATGCCGCCGGCACCAATAATGGCGACGTTTTTACCGACCGATTTATGATCGCGTAACACATCTAAATAACTCAGTACTTTCGGGTGGTCCTGCCCTGGCAGGGCAATATCCCTTGGCAAAATACCACTTGCCAGAATCACTTCATCAAAGCCCTGTTCGGCCAGGCTGGCTGCAGTTTGCTCCGAGTTTAAATGCAGCTTTATCGCATGCAACTCAATCATTTTGCCAAAATAACGCAGCGTTTCATGAAACTCTTCTTTGCCCGGAATTTGTTTGGCGTAGTTAAACTGGCCACCGATTTGATGCGATTTATCAAATAAATGCACCTGATGGCCGCGCTGCGCTGCATACACACTAAAGGCTAAGCCGGCAGGGCCAGCACCGACCACTGCCAGCTTTTTCGGCTGCGCTGCCGGGGTAAAGTTAAGCTCGGTTTCATAACAGGCTCTGGGGTTAACCAGACAGCTGGCCCGTTTGTTCTGAAATACATGGTCCAGACAGGCCTGATTACAGGCAATACAGGTATTTATTAAATCGGCGTTATCAGCCGCAGCTTTATTGACAAAATCGGCGTCGGCTAAAAACGGCCGGGCCATACATACCATGTCGGCCTGACCATTGGCCAGAATATCTTCGGCCACTTGCGGGTCGTTAATCCGGTTGGTGGCGATAACCGGAATACTCAGCTCTTTTTTAACCCGCTCGGTTATCCAGCTAAAGGCAGCGCGCGGCACCCGGGTGGTAATAGTTGGCACCCGTGCCTCATGCCAGCCAATGCCGGTATTAATTAAGGTGGCGCCGGCCTCGGCTATGGCTTTACCCAGCTCGACGACTTCTTCAAAGCTGTTGCCGTCTTCAACTAAGTCCAACATCGATAAGCGGTAAATAATAATAAAGTCAGTGCCGCATTGCTCGCGCACGGCTTTTACCGTTTCAATGGCAAAGCGGCTGCGGTTGGCAAAACTGCCACCCCACTCATCCTGGCGCCGGTTCGTGCGCTGACAAATAAACTGGTTAATTAAATAGCCTTCCGAGCCCATGACCTCAACGCCGTCGTAACCGGCTTTTTTCGCCAGCTTAGCGGCATAGGCAAAATCTTTAATGGTGCTGTTAATTTGCCGCTTTGACATCTCGGCAGGTTTAAACGGAGTGATCGGCGATTTAATTTTACTGGGCGCGACATTAAACGGGTGGTAGCCATAACGCCCCGCGTGCAGCAGTTGCAAGCAAATTTTTGCATCGTGCTGATGTACTGCCTCTGTTATCTGGCAATGTTTTTTCACCTGCCACCAATGGCTGAGCTGGCTGCCAAACGGCACCAGATTACCCCGGAAGTTTGGGCTGATCCCGCCGGTAATAATTAAGCCCACCCCACCTTTAGCGCGTTCAGCATAAAAGGCGGCCAGCTTGGCGAAGCCATTTTTTTCTTCTTCCAGGCCGGTATGCATCGAGCCCATAATTACCCGGTTTTTCAGGGTAGTAAAACCTAAATCCAGTGGTTGTAATAATTTTTGATATGCCACCGCCGCCTCTCTGGTCGTACCTGTGAAATTATGAAGAATGTAGCCGCTTTGGCTATTGATAGCAAGTGCTAAACATTTACTTACAAATTCAATTTAGTCTTTGCAGCTAAATTGGTTAGCATAGCGGTAATAAAACTATCATTTCGCTTCCGTTACAGGAACTCATACAGGAATTTATTATGTCCGAACCGAAAAAAGGTCCAATTCGCCGCTTCTTTGGCGCTATCTGGCGGGTCTATAAAGGCTTCCGCTCTACCGTACTAAACCTGCTGTTTATCTTGATTGTCGCTTTTGTACTGGTTGCCATGTTCAGCGGTGAGGACGAAGTTGAAATTGCCGATACAGCGGCCTTAGTATTAAACCTGAACGGTGATTTAGTTGAAGAAAAGCGCTGGGTAGACCCGGTATCTGCCGCAGTCAATGAAAGCCTGGGTGCCGGTGAAGAATCACCGGAAATGCTGGTATCAGATGTTGTAAAAGTAATTGAAACCGCGACAACGGATAACCGGATCCAGGCAATGGTGTTAGATGTATCTGGTTTAGGCTATGCCTCTATCGATAAAATGCAACGGGTTGGCGCCGCAATTGCAGACTTTAAAGCGGCCGGTAAAAAGGTATTCAGCCATGGGGCATATTATGGTCAAACCCAGTACTACCTGGCCAGCTATGCTGATGAGATCAGCTTAAGCCCAATGGGTGCGGTTATTCTGGAAGGTTATGGCAGCTATCCGATGTACTACAAAGAGGCATTGGAAAAGCTGAAAGTGAATACCCATGTATTCCGGGTCGGCACTTATAAGTCAGCAGTAGAGCCTTTCCTGCGCAACGATATGTCTGAAGCCGCCAAAGAAGCCAATATTGCCTGGCTATCTGATTTGTGGGACACCTACAAGCAGGACGTCAGCAGCCGCCGTGGCTTTGATATTAGCAACTTTGACGAAACCTATGACGCTTTATACCAGAAGCTGCAGGCTGCCGATGGCGACACCGCCCAGTATGCTATCAATAATAGTTTTGCCGACAATATTGCCACCCGTGAACAGTTCCGGCAGAAACTGATTGGCATCGTCGGTGAAAATGACAAGCATGTATATAACCACGTTGGCTTTGACGACTACGCCAAGTACGCCATTGCCAACAGTAATTTTGTTAATCCGTTAACCTCGAAAGTCGCGGTAGTGGTAGCAAGGGGCATGATAGTTGATGGCTCTGCCAAAGCGGGCACCATTGGTGGCGATTCAACGGCAGCATTGTTACGCCGGGCACGCTTTGATGACAAAATAAAAGCGGTGGTACTGCGGATTGACAGCGGTGGCGGCAGCGCATTCGCTTCAGAAGTGATTGGTCAGGAAATTGCGTTGCTACGGGAAGCTGGCAAGCCGGTTATCGCCTCTATGGGTGCTGTGGCAGCCTCAGGCGGTTACTGGATAGCGGCACCAGCCAATGAGATCTGGGCGTCCCCTACCACCATTACCGGTTCAATCGGCATTTTCGGCCTGTTACATACTCTGGAAAACTCATTAGATAGCCTGGGTTTAAACGTCGATGGCGTCGGTACCACTGAACTGGCCGGCCTGTCTTCTGGCTTACCACTTTACAAAGGCTTAAACGACAAAGCGAAAGATGTGTTCCAGTTATTAATTGAACGCGGTTACAGTGAGTTTTTAACCATGGTTGGCAGCAATCGCAATATGTCAGTGTCTGAAGTAGATGCCGTGGCCCAGGGCCGGGTATGGACCGGCAGCACCGCACTTGAGCTGGGTCTGGTCGATAAACTGGGTACCTTTGACGACGCCATCGCAGCGGCAGCTGAAAAAGCAGGCCTGGATAACTATGATGTACAGGTTATTACTCAGGAATTAAGCCCGACCGAACAGATGCTGAAAGAATTGTTCGGCAGTGCCAAGGCAAATGGCTGGTTACCACAGACACAAGCGTCGCCAGAGCAACAGATGCTGCAGCGGGTTAGCAAGCAACTGCGCCAGGACTTTGTTATTCTGAACCAGTTTAACGACCCTAACGGTATCTATTCATACTGTGTAACCTGCACCGTTAACTGACAGTTACCTTAATTTCTACTACAATGCCCGCCATTCTGCGGGCATTTTTTATGGTAAACATTGCTTATATGAATAGAAAACGTATTTATGTCGCCTATACCGGTGGCACCATTGGCATGCAACAATCCAGTCAGGGCTTTGTGCCAGTGCCTGGCTTTTTAAGTGCCACAGTTAAGCAAATGCCGGAGTTTTTTCATCCCGACATGCCCCTGTTTGATATTCATGAGTATCATCCGGTTATCGACTCTTCAGATATGACCCCGGCCCACTGGCAGCATATCGCCAGCGATATTCAGCAGCATTATCAGCAGTATGATGGCTTTGTGGTATTGCATGGCACTGACACCATGGCATACACCGCCTCAGCGTTATCTTTTATGCTGGAGAATCTGCAAAAACCGGTGATTATCACCGGCTCGCAAATTCCGCTGGCCCAGCTTCGCTCTGATGGCCAGGTTAATCTGCTTAATGCGCTGTATCTGGCGGCCAACTATCCGATTGCCGAAGTAGCGTTATTTTTTAATAACCAGCTGTTTCGCGGTAACCGCGCCACTAAGGCCGATGCTGATGGTTTTAATGCCTTTGCCTCACCCAATTTTTTACCGCTGCTCGAAGCCGGAATTAACATCGATTTGATTGAAGGCAAAGTCAGCCCGGCCCCGGCAAAGGTAGCAGACTTACAGGTTGCTGAAATTACCCCGCAACCAATCAGTGTTGTCACGCTGTACCCCGGGATCAGCACCGATGTCATCAGCAATATGCTGAATGCCCCGGTACGGGCGTTGATCATTAAGTCATTCGGCGTGGGTAATGCGCCACAACGGCCAGAACTGCTGAAAGTACTGCAGGCGGCGACAGAGCGCGGGCAAATTCTGGTTAACTGCACTCAGTGCTTTAAAGGCAAGGTAAATATGGACGGCTATGCCACCGGCAATGCCCTGAAAAACTGCGGCGTGATCAGTGGCTTTGATATGACCCTGGAAGCGACGTTGACTAAGCTGCATTACCTGCTGAGCCAGCCGTTAGATGCATCGCAGATCCGTCAGAAAATGCAGCAGAATTTACGCGGTGAGCTAACTGATCAGGGGGCTTAATCCCTGATCAGTTAGCCAGGTGGTTTAGTTTAAGAAAATGACCTTAAGCCGCTCTACTAAATGTTGCTCTGCTGCCGCTACCGGTCCAAACGCCAGCCAATGCTTAAGCAAGCTGTGTTTATCAGTCACTTCTCCTGCATTGTGCTTTAAGGTCAGCAAAGTAAGCTGTACTTGCTGACGTTCAGCGCGCTCCTGCTCCGGGCTATTTATGTCACTGACGATCTCAAGTGCCTGGGTTAAGCCTTTACGATCTAACCCCAGCGCACCGGCCAGCTCAGCTTGCGGTTTAAACTGTGCCGGCCAGCTGTCGCAGCTGCCGTCTGGTTTAGCTAACTGTTCAAATAGCACTTTCGTATCGTGCTGCGCCGCCTGACTGGCCTGTTGCTTTATTAACGCCGCCAGTTGTTGCTGCAAGTTGTCGCGCTGCTTACGGGCACTGGCAATAACCCCGACATCCAGTTGCTGCAGCTGCTCATTCACCGCGGCAAATTCACTACTGGTACTTTCTGTCGTTAACGACTGTAGCTGTTGAGCAATGTCGCTAAGCGCGCTGCTCAGCGTTTGTTCCTGCGCCAGCTGCTGTTGCTGCTGCTCGGCAAATGCCGCCTGACGCTGATTAAAGAAACCATCACAAACCTGGCGGAATTGCTGCCATAGTTGCTGATCATGTTTTTTACCGGCAAAACCCAGTGTTTTCCAGCGTTGTTGCAACTCTTTGAGTATTTTACTGCTCTGGTTGCTGTCGCTAAGTGCTACGGCGGCCTGCGCTTCGTTAATCAACGCTTGTTTTTGTTCGGCTACCTGCTGCTGAAACTCAGCTGCCCTGGCTTTTAACGGCTCAACTGCGGCCTGATAGCGAGCCTGCACCGCCAGAAAATCCTGACGTTTAACCGGGCCGGCTTGCTGCCAGGCCTGAGTCAGCGACTTTAACCCGCTGTCCAGTGCTACTGCGTCCGGCTGCGCAGCCGCCAGCTGCTCTAACTGGGCAACAATCTGTTCACGTACCGTTAAATTTGCCGCTTTTATGGCATCCTGTTCCGCAAAGTACGCCCGACACGGCGCATATGCTTGCTCGCAAGCAACATCAAAGGCGGCATTTAACTCTGCTTCCTGCTCTGCTCCCGCTTTACCAAAACTGCCCCATTGCTGGCGGGCCTGTTTTACCTGTTCGGCCCGGGCTGGAATATCATCCGGGGTTGCTGTTGCAAGTTGCTGCAGTTGTGCCAGCAATTCTTGTTTACGGGGGGTGGCAATATATTCCTGCCAGTCAGCCAGCTCGGTAATCCGCTTACTGGCAAACTCATAGTCAGCCGCCAGCTTCTGCTGTTCAGTCTCGTTAAGTACAGCGTAATCTGCGCTGATCCCTTTAAACAAGCCAAATAACACTTTAAAGCGGCCCTGCTGGTCCAGCCGTTTAAACTCAGCAATTTTACTACGACACTGGCGCACCGCACGTTCGCTCTGGTTGCTAAGTGCGGCAATAGCCTGTTGCCACTGCTGCTGCAACTGTTGCTTTGCAGTGGCCAGCGAGGCCGGCACCGCCAGCGGTAACTCTGCAGTGATAGTGTTCCAGTTATTTTTATACTGAGTTAATTGCGCTTTTGCTGCAGCAAGCTCGGTAGGATCTGCCGGTAACACCTGGGCAGCCCAATCACTGACTAAGCTCGACGCCTGACTAAGCTTCTCTGCGGTTTGCGGTAAACTGCTTAACTGACTGGCCAGAGTGTGTTGCTGTTTTAGCAGATTTTTCCGCTGGGATTCACTGACAGTCGTGTTTTGTGTAATCTGCGCAGACAGAACTGCTAACTGCTCGGCGATAGCTTCGGCTGCACTGATATCCACATTAGCCAATGCTTCAGTCAATTGTGCCGTCAGCGCAGTAATAGCATCCGAAAACTGCTGATACTGTTCAGTAGCGGCTGCCAGTTGCTCCGCTTGTGCTTTCTCCCGCGCCAGTTGCTCCAGTTGCGGTGTCAGCCAGCTTTGCAGTTTGCTGCGCAGTTGCTGATACTTTTCAGCAAGCCCGACAGCTTCAATGGCAGGCAGACATTCCAGCTCCGTTTGCAGGTGCTGCCACTGGCCTTGCAACTCAGCAAGTTGTGCCGGGATCTCAGCAACTGCATAGCGTTCGCGCAAGGCATTTAATCTGGCCAGTAGCAGGGTTATATCCTTGCGAACTTTTAATGGCTTTTGCTTTTGCTCAGCCAACCGGCTGATTTTTTGTTGCAGTTGCTGAGCCAGTTCGCCACTTAGCACTTTACTGAGCTTTTCCAGTTGTTTCTGGTCATCCAGTTGTGCCAGTAACTGCTGTTTCTGGGTAATGGTCAGTACCTGGCCAGTCAGCGCAGCCATATTCAGCTCTGGGTTATTTAATCGCTGTAACACACTAAACAGAATTTCGGCGTCAGTTTCCCGCCCGGCTAATTGTTCCAGCAATGCTAACCGGTTGCACTGGGCAACAAACTGGCGCTTTAACGGTGCTGAAATTTGCTGTTGTAGCAGCATGGTCAGTAACTGTTGCTCAGCGTACTGACGTAACTTATCACTGCTGTCTTGCTTACTTGCCTGCCACCATAAGGAAAAGTCGTTCAGGTGCTCTAAGGCACTGCGCCGCACAGTCTCATTGCTGTCGTTAAATGCCAGTTCGTGCAAAATTTCTTTATGCTCGCGCTGGCCGGCAGACAGGCTGGCAATAGCTTGCTGACGAGTGGCACTATCAGGGTGTTGCCACTTCGGTTTAAACCAGTTTTTAAATATCATCGTGTCCGAACCTTGCTATTGCATCATTGTTGTCAAATTGCTTTTTCAGTTCAGCTTTCGATTTCTGGATTAGCTGACCATCGGCGCCCACAGTAAATAATTCGTCTGACTTTAGCACCGTAGCCTGATAGGCCATCACCAGCTGTAAGGTTTGCGCTTTCTGTTGTTCAGTCAGTGCTGTGCCATCGGCCCAGCGTCCGGTGGCAACAGCATCAGCCAGTTTTTGATAGGTTTCCGGCGCCATAGCGCTAACCAACGCTTTAAAATCCATAAGGCTACTTTCGCTTCAACATAATAATACGGGCCCGGGTAACCACATACCAACAGAAGCCGAGGGCAATCGCTGCATTTGATAAATATTGGTTGTAGCTGTGATTTGCCGGTTGCCACCAGTATAAAATACCAAAGCCGCCCAGAAACAATACCATGGCCAGCATCGACTGGTTCATCAGCGACTGCATTTTACGGTTTTTCTTCTCCCGTTCAATGGCAGCCAGTTGCTCTGGCGTGTTGCTGCTAAGATCGCCACCGCATTTACTGCACGCTGTTGCTTTATCGGAAATTCGTTGCCCACAGTACGGGCAGGAAATAATTGCCATAATACTTACCTTTCGTTCTAATCTTTACTTCTCTGGCTTGGCCACCAGAATACCTTAACGTAGCTTATCTACCACCTGCAAAATGGCGCTCAGGCTATCCTGGCCCAGTTTCATTGAACGGATATCTGACCAACCAAATGCCGCGTCGGGTAAATCAGCATTATCTTTAAACGGCATTTCCACGGTATACGCCAGACATTTAAACTGTTCAGCCACCCAGTTAGTAGCAACCGTCAAATTAGCCTGCCCCGGTTCATCCTTGTCGTAACCATGTTTTACCTGAAACTCCGGTGTCACTGTCAACAAAGCGGCTTTAAAATCCTGTTCCAGCTGGCGCATATGTTCGTTATATGCAGGCACGCCCTCAGAGCCGGCAACAAAGTTATAGGGCAGGTTTTCATCACCGTGAATATCTAAAAACATGTCCAGGCCGGTTTCCAGCATTTTCTGGCGTACCAGATACACTTCCGGGCTGCGATCCAGCGTTGGGTTTTGCCATTCACGGTTCAAATTAGCACCGGCGGCATTAGTGCGTAAATTACCGCGAACACTGCCATCCGGGTTCATATTCGGCACAATGTAAAATACCGCTTTCGCCAACAGGCTGCGGGCCACGCCGTCATCTTCGTCCAGTAGTCTATCGAGTAAGCCTTCAATAAACCACTCGGCCATGGTTTCACCGGGGTGCTGGCGGGCTGTGATCCAGATTTTCTTTTTACTGTCGTCCGGCTCACCGATTACCAGCAGGCTCATATCACGGCCATCCAGGGTTTCGCCTAGATCTATCAACTGGCAGTTATAGTCGTTTTGTGCCTGATGCAGTAAATCCTGATGCCGCTCATAGCTGTAAGGGGCAAAATAAGCAAAATAAACCGACTCTGCTTCCGGGTAGTGATTAATCGTTAGTGCCTGACCATCGTACTCGGTTTCCACCCGAAACCAGGTTTGACGGTCATACGAAGCCACCGCCTGGTAGTCCTGCCAGCCATCGGGGTACGCTGAGCCGGCAGCATTAGTGAGGGTAATTTTATGCATTTGGGGATGCGGGCTGTTTAACCGAAAATGAAACCACTGATAAAAATCTGACTGGTTATCTTTACGAATGGCCAGTTGAATATCGGCCGGATCGTCGGCTTTTATTATCTCGATATTACCACTGTCAAAGTTGCTGGTGATTTTCATAATTCAGTTCCTGTTTTTTTAAATGCTGAAAGCCTAACATAGCCGCATGGGGCTGAACATGGGCTTCAGGTCTCGTCGCGCAGAAAAGTAATATTACTAAAGCCCATTTTGGTAAAGGCTTGCTGCCGGAAGTTCTTAATAGCCGCTTTATCTTTGGCCGTTTTTGCCACCTGCTGTTCCATTGCCAGAAAACCGCTGAGATCAATCCCTTCCGCAGCAGCAACCGCCTCGTATAAATCGACAAAACGATCATAGCTAAAGGCGATAACTTTAGTGGTGCCTTTAAAGGTGTACTGTACTTGTCTTGCCACTTAACCTCCCTGCCCGGCTGGCCTGCGGCACAACCAGATTGAAAAACCGATCATAGCGCAGCCAATGCTCAGGCGCACTAAATCCGTATCACGTTGCCAGATAATTACATTAACCAGCAGCCCGGCCGGAATAAGTGCGTTATTCATCACTGCCAGCATGCCACTGGAAACCTGAGTGGCGCCTTTATTCCAACCGTAATAGCCCAGGCCCGATGCAACCAGCCCCAGCCAGAGTAATACTGCCCAATGCACCGTTGTATCGGGGTATTGCTCGTTGCCCAGCAGTAACCAGGCTGGAATAGCGATTAACGCCGCACCGACATAAAACCAGCCAAACAGCTGATATTGTTTAATATCCCCCTGGCCAGCCAGCAACCTTTTATACCCTACCTGGCCCAGGGCAAAGCACAAATTAGCTGCTTGCACCACGGCAAAACCAGCCCAGTAATGTTCACTAAACGACTGGTAGCGCATGATGGCTGCCGCCAACACCGCAATCAGCGCTGCCAGCAAAAACTGCGGATTAAAGCGTTTGGCCAGCACATCATGCAGCAGGGTGATATATAGCGGCGTAAAAATGGTAAACACTAACACTTCGGCCACAGTCAGTAGCAAAAAAGACTGGTAATAAAACAAATACATCAGGCCCAGCTGCAAGGCCCCCAGACCAATCACCGGCAGCACCAGGCTGCTGGCAAAACGGTAACGCAGCAACAAAGGGCTAAATAACAATAATGCTAATAGTATTCGGCTAAGCACGGCAAAATAAGGGTCAACCTGGCCTGCCAGGTACACTCCAATCAGGCTGAACGAAAATGCCCACAGCACGGTCACACTGAGTAAATAGCCCATTATTATTGTTTTTTCAGCACGGGTGCCGCGTATAACGCCGTCATCATGTCATGAGCGCCTGGCGGCACACTTTGCAGCCGTTGCTGCCATTGCTCGGTCGCTTTTTCGGTTGCAGCAGGTTCACTTCTGCCAGCAGCTAGCGCATTGATGGGGTAAAGGCGATAGTGTTGCCAGATTTGCTGGTCTATATAATCTGCGGCTGTATCCGGGTCATCTGGTAATGCCCGCAGTGGCTTAGCAAAAGCAACATGTACCCTGCCCTTATAACCGACAATGCCTTTTATAATGGCATCAATATCTTCAAATTCGGTTTTCTGATAACTGCCCTGGGTTTTCTTCTGCCATAGCTCATTAATTTTGTCACTGTCGCAGGGGTCATATTCGTATGAAATACACACTGGCACAATATTCAGGCTTTGCAGGTACTCATTAAAGCTGAGCCCTTGCTTCTTGCCCTGCATATAAAACATTTTAAGAATTGTTGGATCGGTTTGATCGTTACCGTCTTTGGCCCGCCCCTCACGTTGCGCAATCCAGACAGAATGATTGTCATCCAGCGAGTGTTTAATATACGCAGACAATTGCGTCAGATTCTTTAGCATTTCACGCGGGCCCTTGGCGCCCCGTTTGACAATAAAGCTTTTATTTAACTTCATCAGCTCAGTGGCACAGGCTTTGCGCAGCAAATTATCGCCAATGGCAATTCGCACGGTAGCAAAGCCCTGCTGATGCAGACACCAGTTAACCAGCGCCGGGTCCATCGCAATGTCCCGATGATTCGATAAGAATAAATAAGATTGCGTCGGGTCTAGCTGCTCCAACCCGGAATAGGTTACTTTATCAGTGGTGCTGGCAATCATTCGGTCCATAAAGCCGGCTACCTGCAACTGCACTGCCCTTACCGACTTCAATCTGGCCCAGCGGCGTTTCAACCATAAACGAACCAACGGCGACAACAGCCAGCCAAAAGGCCCGGATAAGCGCGGAAAGCGATAATGCAAAATGGCCTGAATAAATTCGCGATCAGCAATGAGGCGCGAAATAGCCGGCGCAACTTCGTTATCATGATATGGCCGGATGTCGGCGAAAGGATCCTGCTCCAATTGCTCCACTTTTACTCAGTTCGGTTGCTTAAAACAGCGGCCTATTTTACTGAGTTAGCAAAAATTCACCAGCAAAGAACGCATTTAATTCTGGCTGAATTACCACAGGCACAGCTGGTAATTAACCTGTCAGGCCCACATAACACAAATAGCAGCCAATACGATCAGCGCTAAGCCAAGATGGTCATTTCGTACTAACTTCTCTTTTAAAATAAATGAAGAAATCAGTAACATAAATAGTACTTCTACCTGGCCCAGAGTTTTCACCAGAGCCACCGACTCCAGGCTCATCGCTGTAAACCAGCCAACCGAGCCCACACAACTGCACACGCTTACCAGCACAGTTAACTTTGGCCGTTGCCACAGCGCTCGCAGCGTGGCGTGATCTTGCAAACCCAACCACATCAGTAAAAGTACGGTTTGTAACACTATCACCAGCAGTAATACCCAGGCAGCACCGTGTGGAAAGGGTAAACCTAACACCAGGCTGGCCTGACGCACCCATAATGAGGTTAGCGCAAAGGCTAAACCACTTCCCAAACCCAGCAGCATTACCGGCCAGGATAACTGGCGTAAGCTGGCGCCACTTAGTAAAAACACCGCTCCGCCACCAAGCGCCACGCCCAGCCAACCTAACGGCGTTAACGTTTCACTGAAAAACAACACGCCCAGCACTGCCGCCAATACCGCTTCACTTTTTGCCAGCCCAGCACCAATGGCGTAGTTTCTTAGCATAAACAGCTTCACCATTAACGCCGTGGCCAGAATTTGCGCCAGCGCTGCGCCAATAACAAAGCCGCCAAAACTGCCACTTAGCTGTGGTAACGGAGCCGGTTGCCATTGATATAGCGCCCATAAATACAGCGCAGCCAACGGCGACGCCCAGATAAAGCGCGCCAGGGTAACACCGGCCACTTTTACCTCTTTGCTTAATTGTTTTTGAAACGCATTGCGCCAGGCCTGCATAAAAGCAGCCAGCAAGGTAAATGGGATCCACAACACGGCATGCACCAGAAGACGTAAAGACGGCTATGCTAGCAAGGAAGGACTGGTTTGAATAGCAAGCTATACAAATAGTCATTATTAAAGCTGAAAATAGCGACAGCAGACAATGCTGTCGCTAAAAAGTGGTGGTTAAAATTATTGGCTGTTACAAAATTTACTCTACAAAATCAAGTTCAACCGGTGTACTACTTACCGATATCTCTACGTTCTGAGCCTGTAAAAATTCAATCTGATCTGCAGCTTCCGGATCATCTGCTACGTCACAACTTAATGCTGCCGTATAACTATCAGCATCAATAAAACCAATGCTGTAATTATACTCGCTTACACCGTCAAAGTAGACATTGGTACTGGTATAAGGTTGATAGCTATTATCACCGCCAGTGTCTGACAACTCATCAAGCGGCCGGTCTGCACCTTGATATAAATACACTGTAGCCACAGGTATTGCTGCATCCGCCGGGGCAACAGTGCAATTATTGTTAATTAATATCCCTTCAGCAACCTGACCGGTAATATGGCCAATTTCACTATTATCAACCAACCGCAAGCCTGTGGGCTTTAACAGATAACCGGCCTGACCAACCGGATCGACCATGGCTTTTCGTAAATCGAACTCCAGAGTGTAACTAAAAGTGCCCCCGGCAGACAATGTTACGCCTCCCAGCTTCAATTCGTTGGAAGGCACTCGTAGAGGGACACGGCTGCCATCTTCAACCTCAACATAACTGCCCTCAGCGATCTCCAGTCTCAGTTGACCATAGTTACCGGCTGCAAATTCAGCTTCACTCACCAGCGCCTCCGATTTAGCGCCGTCAAGCAGCAGCAAATCGATCCCCCGGGTATTTGCAATTACGTTGCCCTGCTCATCCCGACAGTTATCGTTCGCTTCAGCGGCATTATCGTCGTCACCTATGGTGAAACTTTGACTGCCCACGCCGTTGCCGGTTAGTTCCACCTCATTAAAGCAGACCATCACCACCCTGGCGCCGTTAACCGGCGCGTCACTGACACTGAGGCTGAATTTGACTGACTGAGGATCATTATCAGATGAACCACCACAAGCAGTTAACGTAGATATCCCGGCAATAACTGCGCCGGTTATAATTGCTTTTTTCATTGTATTACCCTCCATAATGGTGCTGTTAGTTAACGCCATCGGGGCTGAACCTTTACTTAATCAACGCGTTTCATTCCAAACTGGCGAAATTTGCTGCAGTCAACTCATCCGGCATTGCATTCTGGCGGGGAATCATTATGATACGCGCTACGTCGGTACGTAGCGCAGCTTGGTAGCGCACTTCGCTGGGGGTGAAGGGGTCGGAGGTTCGAATCCTCTCGTACCGACCATTAAATTCCAATAAAAAAGCCGCTTAGCAAAGCGGCTTTTTTATTTCTGTTTCAAGTTGGAATATGGTTGAGATGTTTGCAACGCTGATTATCAATCATGCCCTGGCATGGCATCAGTCATTAAAGCCGTCTCAATTGTTTTGACAGGCGGTCAATCTCGCTATCAACTGCACGGATATCGGTATCGTATTGCGCTGCGATTGCAGCCATCTCTTTTGACAAACTTTCTTCCCATACCGCGCCAGCAAGATTATTGTTTGCGTTAAGCTTAGACTGCCGCAATTTTGTGATCTCGATATCACGCCGGCTCTGTAACCTGGCCTTGTCCCCCTTAAGTTTAGTTATTTCAAGTTGCATATCACGTTTAGTTAACGCATTGCGCACCCTGACCAATGTTTCAGATGGGCTTTCAGTTTGCGCTGCAGGCTGTTGCTGGTTGTTCAGACTATCAATGTTGTCTGTGGCATAGCCGGTTTGTTCAGCGTCATCACTACAGGGAATTTGGCTGTAAGTTGTGACGCCATTTAGCTGACATTTATAGACCGCTGCTATTGTCGAAAATGGCAGCAACGAGAGCAAGCCGCTGATAACGATGAGTTTCATTAACAATTCTTCCAATTCCTTTCATTGAACCAATGATAAACGATAGGACGTAAACATCCAGCGTGTGTCGGCTTGAAATTGTTAAGAACTGTTTACCATTCTTGCTGCCGGCAGAATGGCGCCGCACGTTGTTAGTAGCTATCCAGCTGTCTTAAGTTTATAGTATCTTTACCTTTAAATTTAAGCTGTTAACTCAGATTCACCGGCACATTGTGTTTTGTATCATTATATTTTAGTGTTTAACAGGAGTTATCTATCATGCTGAAAACCGCCAAATCACTATTGCTTGCTACGTTATTTTCAGTAAGTACACTCGCTACAGCGGCCGAACCCTTTACCCTGGCACCACTGCCCTACGCCGCTGATGCGTTGGCGCCGGTTATTGATAAAGCAACCATGCAAATTCATCACGGTAAGCATCACCAGGCTTACGTGAATAATTTAAATGGCCAGGTTGCAACCTTTCCGGATTTAGCACAACTGCCGCTGGAAGCTATTATGTCGCGGATGTCACGATATAACGATGCGGTTCGCAATAACGCCGGTGGTCATTACAACCATCAGCTGTTCTGGCAAATCATGGCTCCTGCCGGCCAGGGTGGCGAGCCGTCAACAGAACTTCAAAAAGCAATAGAACGCGATTTTGGTTCCTTAGTAGCGTTGCAAAATGCCTTTAATCAGGCGGCAGCAACCCGCTTTGGCTCCGGCTGGGCCTGGCTTATTCTGGACGAAAATAACAAACTGGTCGTCACTTCAACCGCAAATCAGGACAACCCGCTAATGGATGTCGTTGATGTGCAGGGCACGCCAATACTGGCACTGGATGTTTGGGAGCACGCTTACTACCTGCAATATCAGAATAAGCGTGGCGACTATGCTACGGCCTGGTGGAAACTGGTAAACTGGCAAAAGGTTAACGAGTTACATCGCTCTGCACTCAACTAAGGCTGGCAAGCTTCTTTACTGTTTTTGATGCGATAGCCGCAGTGCTGCGTTACACTGCGGCTTTTTTATGGCGGGTATATCTCTATGGCACTTAAAGCGACTGTTTTTAAAGTTCAGCTGCAAATCGCGGATATGGACCGTAACTATTATCAGGATCACAGTTTAACTCTGGCTCAGCATCCCTCTGAAAACGATGAGCGGATGATGGTGCGCTTGCTGGCATTTATTATTAATGCATCCGATAGCCTGACGTTTACCAAAGGCTTAAGTGCAGAGGAAGATCAGGCAGAGCTGTGGGATTGCGATTTAACTGGCAACATTAATTTGTGGGTTGAGTTTGGCCAAAGTGATGAAAAATGGCTACGTAAAGCCTGTGGCCGGGCGCGGCAGGTGCAGTTGTTCTGTTATGGTGGCCGCAGCGTGCCGGTTTGGTGGAAAAATATTGAACCAGCGCTGCAGCGCTATCAAAATTTACAGGTAACGGAAATTCCTGAAGCGGCTGTAAAAGAGATGGCAGCTTTGGTTAATCGTAATATGCAGCTGCAGTGCAATATCAGTGAAGGTCAGATCTGGTTATCTGATGCCAGTCAAAGCGTGCTGATTGAACCGGTTGTGTTAAAACAAGCGCAGCAACCCGTTTAATCACAACCGTTTAATTACCCCAGCCGTGGGTCTGTGTCAGCGACCATCGGCTGCTGCTGATTCTGCTCAACAAAGGCCAATAGCGCTGGATAATCATCCAGCTCAAGCAGCTCGCGGAACAAAATCCAGTCAAGCAAGCTGTACAGTGCCATCGCCGGATAACGCCAGTTAGCGAACTCGGCATTGGCCGCTTGTTGCTCCAGTACAAATAATGACGTGGCAATCCGCTCACGCTGTAAATTGTAAAACAGCTTATCTTCGTTCGTATCAAGGCCACTGCGGCTGCACTGAAATAACATCACCAGTGAATCATTCACCGCATTGATTACGGTTAACTGATTTTCCTGATACCAGCTAAGTGCCGGCTCTCCTTGCTTTGCCGCCAGATAACGGTAGATCACCCCTGAATCAAAAATAGTCTGCTCAGCATCGGCCAGCATCGGGATGCGCAACGTTGGATTCATCGCCGCCAGAATTTCACGATCAGCATCCTCGAGAATATTCAGCTTAATAAACTCACAATCAGTGTCAGACAGGAATAAACGGATCCGCCTGACATAGGGTGAAGTTTGTGAACCATATAATTTCATTATTGCTCCTTTAACTCTTGTTCTTTTAACGCTTGCTCCGTCAACACAGGTGCAGCACGAAAAGCCCTGATACTAAAACCGGTAACCAGCATAGTACCGGCAATAACAATAGTGGCACCCGCCAGAGTATGCCAGCCAATTATTTCATCTAAAAACAGGTGGCCCCAGACTACGCCAAATACCGGGATCAGAAAGGTGACTGTTAGCGTCGGGGTTGCCCCCAAATCCTGCACCAACCGAAAATATAATAAGTATGCTACACCCGTACAAAGAATACCTAACGCCAGCACGGCCAGTATGCTTTGTGTAGCGGGCTCTGCTACCGGCATTGGCAAAAACCATAGCAAGGGCACCAACCACAATGTAGCACCCCACATATTACCGTGCGCGTTGACAAATGCCGGTACCGGCCTTGCCAGCCGGGTGTACCAGGTAGCAATACCGTAACAACAAGCTGCACCAGCGGCCGCAGCAACAGCAGGTAAGGCAACGCTGTAGGCAACAACATCATCAAAGCCTACCAGGATAGCCACACCACTGATCCCAAGCCCTAAACCCAGTAGTACTTTTACCGTCATTTTCTGGCGAAAAAACAGCCAGCCAATTAGAGCGCCCCACAACGGCGCGGTGGCATTGAGTACCGCCAGTAACGATGCGGTCAGGGTTTGCGCGGCATAGGCAAACAATAAAAAAGGCAACGCAGTGTTAAAAAAACTCAGCAGCATAAAATGGCCGGCATACTGGCGAACAGGTAAGCTGCGCTGATAAACCAGCGCCACCGCCGCCAGAAACAAGGATGCCAGCAGCACCCGGCCAAACATCAGCCAGGCGGGGCCAAATTCGGCTACCGCAACCCGCATAAATAAAAAAGAAGCGCCCCAGATTGCGGCCAGAAACAATAATCGGATAATACTACCAGGCGTCATGGCTTGGTTCCCTGCTTCAAACACTTTGTAAATAACGTCACCATCTATAACCGCAAAAATTTAACGGCTTAATGTTGCCAAGCTATGCAGTTTTATTGCATAATCATCCCGCTTCATTTTTGCTTTATAGCTTTTGACCCACGCTCAGTCGTGGGTTTTTTAATGGCTAGTCGTCCACCGTTATCTCAGCTTTTGTCGTCATGGCCAATGCGGCTGGCATCAGCACCGGTTTGCTGCCGGTATTTAGCATCAGGCCGGGTGTTATAAGGTCTGTCTGCCGGTGAGGTCATTAATTCAAAATTGAGCGCGCCAATTTTCATGTGTGGCCGCAGTGCCAGCGGCAACTTACCGCTGTTATAGAATTCCAGCACAATATTACCCGACCAACCCGGGTCTATCCGGTGCGCGGTAACATGTACCATTAAACCTAAACGTGCCAGCGACGAGCGACCATCCAGCCAGCCGACAATATCTGCAGGCAACCTTACTGACTCCTGAGTAACGCCCAGCGCTAGTTCACTCGGGTGTAGTATAAATACCTGATCATCGGCAATGTAGATTTCATCGCTCATCACTGAGTTCAACGCTGCATCTACCTGCGCCCGCGGCCCGCTTAAATCGATATAGGGCGCCGCATGCGCCTGAAAAACTCTGAATTTATTGCCAAGCCGGATATCAACGCTGACTCCACTGATCATATCAGCCTCCGGCGCCGGGGTGATGCCAATTTTACCTTCAGCCAGGTAGCGCTCTATATCACGATCACTCAATCTCATGCTTAATCATCCGTTATTATAATTTCAACCTGCTGCGCAGTGGCGCCGGTCATATTAGTTAACATTTTGTGGCAGATTGTACGGTAAATTTCTGCGATTGGCTGCAGCTTTAACACAGCGGGTTTACCCCTATCGGCATACTCGCGGATCTGGCGCTCCAGTGGCAACTGGCCAAGCACTGGCACCCGATAACGTTCAGCCAGTCGCAGCCCGCCTGCAGTGCCAAAAATATCATCAGCCTCGCCACAATGCGGACACAGGTAATAACTCATATTTTCAATCAGCCCCAGTACTGGAATTTTTACCTGGTTAAACATCGTAATCGCTTTACCAGCATCGCTCAGGGCAACGTCTTGTGGCGTTGTAACAATCACTGCGCCACTCACTTTTAGTTTCTGAGCCAGAGTAAGCTGGATATCCCCGGTACCGGGCGGCATATCGACAATTAAAATATCTAGCTCTGGCCACAGGGTTTCATTAATCAGTTGCAACAACGCCTGACTGGCCATTGGGCCGCGCCAGACTGAAGCTTTATCCGGATCGACTAAAAAACCAATAGATTGCAAACTTAAACCAAAGGCTTGCTTGGGGTTTAACAGTTTGTTGTCGGGTGAATCAGCTCTTGCCCCTTCCAGTCCGAGCATTAACGGAATAGAGGGCCCATAGATATCCGCATCCAGCAAACCCGTGCGCAGGCCCAGCTGAGCCAGTGTCGCAGCCAGGTTAACTGCGGTCGTTGACTTACCAACGCCACCTTTACCAGAGGCAACCAGTACAATATGCTGAATATTTCGCATTACCGGCTCAGTTGCAGCGAGCAGCGTCAACAAATCACCGAGTTCAGTTACCGGCGGTGTTGGCTCAGCATCCGGGTGATTAACATTTTCACCCGTCGTAGTGGCCTTTTCAGCCGGTTTTTTCAACCAATTAAACATTGTTGCTCCAAACATTCCCGCAGATAACAGAAAATTCGCAGTTATCTGCCACATTTTTGCCGCATCAAGGCTTTGGCGGATGCGATTTAATGCTGGCTATTGTATCATTAAGCAACTTTTTTTCAGTTATTTATGCAAAGAGCCCACCCGATGTCGCAACGGAAAATTTTAATCACCAGCGCTTTACCTTACGCCAACGGCCCTATCCATTTAGGCCACCTGCTTGAATATATTCAAACCGATATCTGGTCGCGTTTTCAAAAAGCCCGTGGACATGAATGCTACTATGTATGCGCTGATGATGCGCATGGCACTCCAATAATGCTGAAGGCTCAGCAGCAGGGTATTGCTCCGGAGCAAATGATTGCTCAAACCAAGATTGAACATGAAGCCGACTTTGCCGGTTTCGCTATTGGCTTTGACAACTACTATTCAACCCACAGCGAAGAAAACCGCGAATTTGCCAGTCTGATATATCAACGCCTGGACCAGGCCGGCTACATTAAACGCAAAACTATCAGCCAATTGTATGACCCACAGAAAAACATGTTTTTGCCTGATCGCTTCGTAAAAGGTGATTGTCCGAAATGTGGTGCGCTGGACCAGAACGGCGATAGCTGTGATGTCTGCGGCGCGACTTACAGCCCGACCGATGTGAAAAACCCCCGCTCTGTGGTGTCAGGTGCTACACCGGTATTAAAAGACTCTGAGCATTACTTTTTCGATTTACCCGCCTTCAGCCAGATGTTACAAGAATGGACCCGCAGCGGCGCCCTGCAGGAGGAAATGGCCAATAAACTGCAGGAATGGTTTACCGACGGTTTGCAGATGTGGGATATCAGCCGTGATGCCCCCTACTTTGGCTTTGAAATACCCGGCGCGCCAGGCAAGTTTTTCTATGTCTGGCTGGACGCCCCTATTGGCTATCTGGCCAGTTTTAAAAACTATTGTGATACCAACAATATCGACTTTGACAGCTTCTGGCGTCCAGACTCTGCCGCCGAGGTGTATCACTTCATCGGCAAAGACATTATTTATTTCCACAGCCTTTTCTGGCCGGCGATGCTGGACGGTGCCGGTTTTCGCAAACCGAACGCGGTTTACGCTCATGGCTTTGTCACCGTTAATGGCGCCAAAATGTCTAAGTCTCGCGGAACCTTTATTAAAGCCCGCACCTATCTGGATAATTTAAACCCGGAATATTTACGCTATTACTTTGCCTCGAAACTGACTTCAGGCATTACCGATCTGGATTTAAACCTGGATGATTTTACTCAGAAGGTAAATGCTGATTTAGTCGGCAAAGTGGTAAATATTGCTAGCCGTTGTGCCGGCTTTATCAGTAAGCGCTTTGACGGCAAGCTCTCTGCCACTGTCGCGGAGCCTGCCCTGTTACAAGAGTTTGTTAGTGCTGGTGACAGCATTGCCGATAGCTTTGAGAAACGAGAATTTGCCAGAGCTATTCGGGATATTATGGCGCTGGCCGACAAAGCAAACCAGTATATTGACAATAAAGCGCCCTGGGTCTTGGTGAAAGACGACGCGCGCCAGCAAGAAGCCCATGATGTTTGCTCAATGGGCCTCAATTTATTCCGGGTACTAATGCACTATTTAAAGCCGGTATTACCGGTAATGGCCGGCGACGTTGAAGCCTTTTTAAATACTGAGCTTAGCTGGCAGAACTACCAGACTCCGCTGCTTAACCATGTCATTAATCCGTTTAAGGCGTTAATGCAGCGGGTTGATCCGGTAAAAGTCGCTGCGATGGTTGAAGCCTCAACTGACAATCTGCAGGCAACACCGCAAACACCTGCGCCCGCTGGGGCCAAACAAGCTAAAACAACTGAAAAATCTGCTGCCCCTGCCGGGCGCGAACCTGTCAGCGACACCATCAGTATTGAGGATTTTGCCAAAATAGATTTGCGGGTAGCCAGAATAGTCAGTGCCAGCGCGGTTGAAGGCGCCGATAAACTGGTACAATTACAGCTCGATATTGGTGAAGGTGAAACCCGTCAGGTATTTGCCGGCATTAAAGCGGCATATGCTCCAGAAGATCTGATCGGCCGCAGTACTGTAATGGTGGCCAATCTGGCTCCACGCAAAATGCGCTTTGGTTTATCAGAAGGTATGGTGCTGGCAGCGGGTCCTGGTGGCGGTGATTTATTTATTTTAAGCCCGGACGACGGCGCATTGCCGGGTATGCGGGTAAAATAAAGCATGCTTAGCCCGTTTCGCAGTTTCTCATCACTGTTTGCCACTACCCTGGTAATGGTGCTGGGTGCCGGCCTGTTAACTACTTATCTGGGGTTATCACTGGCGGCAGATGGCATTGAGCAACTGTGGATTGGCGGCATGATGTCCGCTTATTATCTCGGCCTGGTGGTGGGTTCTAAACTGGGCCATAAACTGATTGGCCGGGTAGGTCACATCCGTACTTTTGTTGCCAGTGCTGGCATGGTAACTGCTTCAGCGTTAGGCCATGCCCTGACTGACGACTTGCAAGTCTGGCTGGCATTGCGCTTACTGGTTGGTACCGGCATGATGTGCCAGTATATGGTGCTGGAAAGCTGGTTAAATGAACAAGCTGACACCAACCAACGTGGAACCGTATTCGCCAGTTATATGATTGTGTCCTATGTTGGTATGGTTGGCGGCCAGACGGTCTTATCGTTTTTCCCGGAACTGGGTCTGCAGCCGTTACTTTTGGTAGGTATTTGTTATGCGCTTTGTATCGTCCCGATAGCGCTGACCAAGCGGATCCACCCTGCACCGCTGCACCCGGCGCCGCTGAAAATTCTGCCTTTCTGGCGTCAGGTACCGCAATCGCTGACTACCATCCTGATGGCCGGCGGCATTTCAGGATCTTTTTATGGTCTGGCACCAGCGTTTGCCGCGGGTTCGGGTTTATCGACCAAAGAAATAGCGGTGTTTATGTCGGCTACTATTTTTGCTGGTTTACTGGCCCAATGGCCGATGGGTAAACTGTCAGATAAGATCCCCCGCAGCCGGTTACTAAGGGTCAACAGTGCGCTGTTGGGAATATTGGTACTCACCATGGCTATCTTGCCCGTGACAGGCCCGCTGTTAATCGGCTTAACATTCTGCTTTGGTATTCTGGCCTTTACCCTGTACCCACTGGCTACAGCACTAGCGAATCAGCATATTGAGCCTGGAGAGCGGGTAGCACTCTCTGCCACCATTTTATTAACCTTTGGTATCGGTGCCACGATCGGCCCATTAATTGCGTCTGGCCTGATGCAATTGCTGGGTAACAGCATGCTTTATGGCTATATGTCACTGGCCTGTTTAATTCTGTTTATCCGGCTGCAGCGGGTTAACTATAATCAGAAAATGGCCAAAAGGATGTTGTCACAACAACAATCTTCAGATTATCAGGTAGCATCGGGTGATCTTGTGTCCTCACCACTGGCGGCAGCACTCGATCCGCGGGTAAACGAAGAGTTGGTGCAACAACAAATGCGCGATGAGGTTACCGGGCAGCCGGCTGCCCAGGATGCATCTGACATGACGACCGAGCCAGCACCTGAACCCGGTCCAGCAGCCGACACGCCGGTAAACGTGGATGACGCTGCAGCGACCAAACCAGATTAACCGCTAATTTTGGTTCATTAATGCTTTATTCCAGAGATTCTGGTTTTTAGTGTAGGAAAAATATTCTTCCGGATGCCAACACTTAGGCAACAAGGCCATACTTTTACGCTCTTCGAAATTAGAAACCAGCTTGCTTAAAATCTCCAGTAAACGCTCTTCACTAATCCGCTCCAGTTTTTTCCGGGCCTGCGGGTAATACAAATTATTGTCTACACTAACGATACAGCCTTGCGCAGACACGTTGTAAGTAAGGTTACGGGTAACCATCCGGCATACCGGCATCCGCGGATCGTCCGGATATAAGCCGGTAACAATGGCATATTCATAGCGATCTAAATCCTGTCGATCGGAATCTTTGGGGATATAAGTAACCCCGAATCCTTGCGGGAAAACCCCGGTAATTTTAAGGAGGCCGGCTACTGCAACCGGGCTGTAAACCCCTTTTTCAACACCTTTCTCCAGCACCAGGCCGACCTTAGGCAATGAGTCATAGCTATAATTGGCTTTGGTGGATAGCACAACTGAGGTATAAATTTGCGGAATTTTCAGCAAATTGCCGACGCCATGCTCGGGTTTGATAGCGTTTTTTAACAGAAATATCAGAAATGCCTGTTTCTCCCGCTCATTCTGCAAATACCAGTCACGTTGTTCTTTTGAATTACCCTGGTAGGCGCCAATACCAACTGCTTGCACCACAAAATTCAGGCTTTCACGATAGCTTATTTTCAAAAGCTCCGTTCGCTCATCATTCTCCAGCACCCGGAATTCATCTAAATCGCCAGCCGGTCCTTTCAGGATACGCTGTGCATCCGGATGACAGCTACCAATATCCTGAAGCAGTGCTGCCATAAGCAGCGGCACCTGCACATCATCCCGAAACGGCTGGTACTCATCTTCTGCCGGAGTTTCTGCACTGGCCTTATACCGGTTAACGATAAACGGATGGCTGATATTTCCGTCCAGTAACAGCCTGTCCAGTAAGCGTAAACTTAGCAGTGCTTTATACAGGTGCTTACTTTTTTGATTAGACGGCGCAACGTTTTTACCCTCTGTTGGCGACATCAACTGAATAGTGCCAAGCATTTTTGCCGTCTGGATATTAGTCTCTTCAAATGAATCACTTTCAGATAATGTCTGAATGTCCAGACACAAAAGACGTAACGACTCATAAAGGTTCAGCTTGGCTTGCTGCTGTTGCTTATTGAATAATTCCTGCTCATGTTGTGCCTGCTGCAGGTTACGCTCAATAAGCGCCTGATCACCTTTACTTGCCTGAGCCTGGCGGTTTTTAAATAAAAATACCTGTTGTTCACATTCTGCTCGTTGGTGCTCACGCTCAGCGAAACTTCCAAACCATAGCGCAGCTTGTTCGAACAGTGAGTCGGCCACCACAGTATCGTCATAAATACGGTTTAACAGTGCTTTAACAGCTTTAGTAAAATTGGATTTACCTACATTTCCAATCGGCATTGTTCGTATTTATCCTTGTCTAAATTCATTATTCGGGCAGTTGTAATATTGTTTTAAAGGTCTTATTAGCTTTTAAAATGTTAAAACCAATTTGCCGATGTTGTTATTGTTTGCCATGACATCGTGCGCCTGCTGAGCGTTGTGCCAATCGACACTGGCACTAAGTACAGCTACAAATTTGCCCTCACGCATGGCCTGGCCAAAGGTCTTGCTGAAACTGGCGGTTAACGCTGCTTTGTATTGATTAGTTCTGTTGCGCAAGGTGCTACAAACCAGGCGACCACGCTTTTTAAACAGCGGCGCAAAATCAAAATTATCAACCGAGCGCCCCCCCATCAGTGCATAGATAACAATAATGCCATCGACGGCTAATACTGCAACGTTATCTTTCAGGTAAGCTGCTGCGACAGGATCAAGAATAATATCCGCACCACTTGGCCAGCTGGCAGCCAGTTTTTCGGCAAAGTTGCTGTCGTGGTAATTTATAGCAATATCGGCACCGAGTCTAAGACATGCGTCGACTTTATCCGGCCGTCCAACCGTTACCGCCACTATCGCGCCAGTCAGTTTTGCCAGTTGCAGGGCACTGGTGCCTACACCACTGGCCCCTGCGTGCAATAAGACCCGTTGCCCGGCGGTTAACCCGCCCAGCTTGAATAATAACTGGTAAGCCGTTAAAAACGTCTCAGCCGCTGCTCCGGCTTGCTGCCAGCTCCAATGTGCAGGCTTGCTAATAGCATGCCCGCTATGCAACAGAACATATTCAGCATAGCCCCCCCCTGCGACAATACCAAACACCTCACTGCCAAGCCACTTTTCATCAGCCGTGCTGCCCACCTGCACCACAAGCCCGGCCACCTCTAACCCTAAAATGTCACTTTCACCTGGTGGCGGCGGATAATACCCTTGCCGCTGCATTAAATCAGCCCGGTTCACGCCCGCGGCTTTAACTTTTACCAGCAACTGGCCGGCCGTGGGTGATGGGACTGGCCGTTGTTCAACATTAAGTGTGCTGTTTTTACCAGGTTGCTGCACCACAATAACCTGCATTTGCGACGGAACAGCTGCCATATAGCCCCTTATTATCAGTAACCGCTAGTTTTAGCTTTAGCTTTGCGACCAGCTTCTCTAAAATGCGACTTTTAGTCTAGCACAGTGTAACCAAGCGTATGAGTAAGCAAACTGCAAGTCCTGCCATTATTCTGGCACCGGGTCGGGAGAAAGCACTGAAACGGCAACACCCGTGGATATTTTCTAACGCGATAAGTCAGGTTATCAGTACGCCGAACAGCGGGGATATCGTCGATGTGTTAAGCAGCAAGGGTGAATGGCTGGCCACAGCTGCCTATTCGCCCCGCTCGCAAATAAGAGCAAGGGTATGGAGCTTTGTTCAGGGTCAGGCAATAGATGAAGCGTTCTTTTATTCTCGCCTTGCTGAGGCGTGGCAACTTCGGCAGAACCTATTTAACCCGGCCACGACAACTGCCGTTCGACTTATTGCCGGCGAGTCAGATGGACTGCCGGGTATTACCATCGATAAATATGCTGATATGCTGGTTTGCCAACTTCTGTCTGCCGGCGCTGAGGCCAGCCGTAAACAGTTAATCGCGGCATTAATCAGATTATTTCCGGAACACAGCATTTATGAGCGTTCTGATGTTGATGTTCGAAAAAAAGAAGGCTTAGAGCCCACCAAAGGTTGGTTACATCTGCCACGCGACACAAGCGAGGTGGTGATTCAGGAACATGGCATGAACTTACTGGTCGACGTTGAGAATGGCCACAAAACCGGCTTTTATCTGGATCAGCGTGCCAGCCGGCAGGCCGTTAAGCGCTATGCTAATGCCAAGACTGTTTTAAATTGTTTTAGCTACACCGGTACTTTTGCCATAGCAGCATTGCAAGGCGGGGCTAGTAATGTAACCAATGTCGACTTATCTGAGCTGGCGCTGGCTACTGCAGAGCGCAACGCACGTCTGAACACACTCGATCTTAGTAGGCTGACGCAGGTAAAAGCCGATGTCTTTAAATTGCTACGCCAATACCGGGAACAAGGCATGCAGTTTGATATGGTGATTCTGGACCCACCAAAATTTGCCGACAATAAGTCGCAACTGGCGGGTGCTTGTCGGGGTTATAAAGACATCAATATGGTTGCTATGCAGCTGGTGAAACCGGGCGGTTTACTGTTTACTTTTTCCTGTTCAGGCTTAATGGAAGACAGTTTATTTCAGAAAATAGTTGCTGACGCTGCGCTTGATGCCAAACGGCAATGTCAGTTTTTAGAACGTTTACAACAAGACAGTGATCATCTGGTGCTAAGCACGTTCCCGGAAGGCCATTATTTGAAAGGGCTCATCTGCAAGATAGCATAAGCCTTTCGCCCAACTGACATATCTGACCCGCTTAGCAGCGGGTTAGTTTAACTCCATAAACGCCAGGCCAATCTGGTAGCCATCTTCACTTTCCTGAGCACAACGTACTACTTTAGCAGTGGCGTCCAGTGGCGGAATGCTGGCGTTGTTTGACTCCAGCCGGATTTTTATTAATGTTCCCATCTCCAGCGGCTCATCTATATCGACAGACATACCTGATGCGCTCAGATCACGACAAACACCATCTATCACCCGGCCTGCTTCAGGATCATTGAGCAGTAATTGCACATCTGCATTTACCATCATTCTGAAATAGTGCCGTCCATCGCCTTTAGTTAACATAACTTTCCCCTGTTAAGACTACAATGCTAGTTATAGATCTTTCCACTCAGTGTGTAAAGTACCTTACATTCTAACTGACTATGCACTGCAGAACGTTATCACATGACCATGCCGATATAATTATAATTACGCTGTTTTAATTTCGGCTACCGCATGCAGTATCCGTTTAACGGATATTGGATAAGGCGTACCAAGCTGCTGCGCGTGTAACGACACTTTCAATTCCTGCAGCATCCAGTAAATTGCACTAACCTGCTGCGGAATTACCGCCGCGCCGGCAAACTTACCCAACAGATTAGTATAGGCATCCGCTGCTTTTTGATACTCGTGCATCAATAATCGGTCGCGCTGTGGATCGACTGCCAGTTTTTCCAGCCGTTTTTGCATTGCTTGTAAATACCGCAAAATATCGGCCAGCCTGCCGGCGCCATGACTACTGACAAACCCCTTAAATACCAGCTCAGTTAAATGCTGCTTAATATCCCCTTGCGATTGAATATGTGCCAGATCGACCTTACCTTTTAATCGCTTCTGAATAGCGTGTCCCAGGGTTAAAATTTGTTCAACCTGCATTGCTATTGCCACCACAGTGTCACCCAGCTCAGCACGGACTTTGTCCCTTAACTGATTAAACTCCGCCGGATTCTGCGGGACCTCATATTGGGCAATCAGTGTATCTACCCCCGCCGCAATGCAATCATCGATTAACTCAAGCACCCGACCAAAGGGATTAAAATAAAGCCCTAATTTCGCTTTATTCGGTAACGATTCCTGCAAGTACTTTACTGGCGACGGCACGTTCAGCAATATTAAGCGCCGTAAGCCCAGTTTGGTTTCAAGCATTGCTTGCTGCGGGTTATCCAAAAGCTTAATCGCTACAGAATTTTTTTCATCCACCAGCGCCGGAAACGCTTTAATCTCATAGCCCGCCTGAATTCTGACATATTCCCGGGGCAGCTCACCAAAACTCCAGTCTGTCAGTGCTGTTTGTTCTATACCCTGTTCGGCAACCTGACTGAGGCTTTGTTGCACTTCACCCTGCATAGCTTGTTTTAACAAATTAATAGAACGGCCTTGTTGTAGTGTTTTACCCTTATCGTCTACCACCTTAAAATTCATTACTAAATGTGCTGGCACACTGGTTAGATCCCAGGCATCCTGCGGTATCGTGACACCGGACATTCGCTTTAAACGTTGCGAAATAACCTCAAGTAATTTGCCCTGCTCTGGTTCAATCACCTGTAGCAAGGCATCAGCATAGTTCGGTGCTGGCACAAAGTTACGCCGGAACTGCTTTGGTAGCGATTTAATTAATGCAACCAGCAACTCATGACGAAGCGCCGGGATCAGCCAGTCAAATCCTGTGTCCTCAATTTGATTCAATAGCGCCAGCGGAATGATCACACTGACCCCATCATCCGGCTCACCCGGGGCAAAGTGATATTGCAATGGCAGGGTTAAGTTACTCTGACGCCAGCTTTCAGGAAACTTGTCGGCAGTAATGTCACTGGCATCACGGTTAAGCAGGCTATCCGGGTCAAAATTTAAAAAGTCGGGCTGGCTGGCGCGCTGTTTTTTCCACCATTTGCCAAAATCTATCCGGTTATTGGCCCAGACCGGAATTTTTTCAGCATAAAACGTCGCCAGCGTCTCTTCGTCTACCAGAATATCACGCCGCCGTGACTTCTCCTCCAGCTCAGTCACGGTATCAATCAGCCGCTGGTTGTAGCTTAAAAAGGCTTCATTGCTACCCAGTTCCTGATTGACCAGCGCTTCGCGAATAAAAAGCTGATGGCTGACCACTTCATCTATTTTGCTGTACAACACAGCTCTTCTGGGCACAATTACCAGACCATACAACGACACCTGCTCATAAGCGACTACTGCGCCGCGTTTCTTCTCCCAATGTGGCTCACTGTAACTGCGAGTCACTAAATGTGCGGCCAGCGGCTCAATCCATTCCGGTTCAATTTTGGCCAGACTTCGCGCATATAATTTGCTTGTTTCAACCCACTCTGCCGCTACTACCCACTTTGGTTTACGTTTAAACAGGTGACTACCAGGAAAGGCATAAAAGCGGGTCTGGCGCGGCCCTAAATAATCGGCGTCGGTATCTTTAAAACCAACCTGACCTAGTAACCCGCTTAGCAACGCGCTATGCAGCTGCTGATAGTCCGCCATACCACTATTGAAGGACATCCCCTGCTCTTTGGCTAATTGGCTTAACTGGCTTACTAAATCCTGCCATTCTCTTACCCGCAGGTAGTTTAAAAACTCCTGACGGCACAAGCGGCGAAACTGGTTATTACTTAATTCCTGCTGCTGTTGTTGCAGGTATGCCCACAGTTTCAACCAGCTGCTGAAATCTGAATCGGTGTCGGCAAACCGGCCATGACTTTCATCTGCTTTTTGCTGTTTATCCAGCGGCCGCTCTCGCGGATCCTGAATCGACAGCGCGGCAACCACCACCAGTACCTCATTTAAGGCTCCGTTACTGCTGGCCGCGACGACCATCCGGGCTAGTCTGGGGTCGATAGGTAATCTGGCAAGCTGTTTACCCAAAGCGGTTAAACTTAATTTTTGGCGGCCTCGTTGTGGTGCTATGGCGCCGAGCTCTTCCAGCAACTTAATACCGTCATTGACAAAACGGCTGTCAGGTCGCTGTAAGAACGGAAATGCATCAATATCGCCCAACCCCAGCGCCAGCATTTGCATAATAACTGAGGCTAAGTTAGTACGCAGAATTTCCGGATCGGTAAATTCGGGGCGGCCAATAAAGTCCTCTTCGCTGTATAGCCGGATGCAAATACCGGCAGCGACCCGGCCGCAACGGCCTTTGCGCTGATTGGCACTGGCCTGACTAATTGCTTCTATGGGTAGTTGTTGTACTTTGGAACGATAACTGTAGCGGGATAACCGCGCGGTGCCGGGGTCAATAACGTAACGAATACCAGGGACTGTCAACGACGTTTCAGCAACGTTAGTCGCCAGTACAATTCGTCTGCCGGCATGGCTCTGGAATATCCGGTTTTGCTCTGCAGCACTTAACCGGGCATACAGTGGCAGTACTTCAGTATGGGGTAGTTTCAGTTTCTCCAGCGCCTCTGCTGTGTCTCTGATTTCCCGCTCACCATTTAAAAAAATAAGGATGTCGCCACGGGGTTCACGATACAGTTCTTCTACTGCATCAAAAATCCCCTGTAACTGGTCGGTATCTTTATCATCCTGCTCAGTGTACGGCCGGTAACGGGTTTCTACCGGATACGTCCGGCCAGATACTTCAATCACCGGCGCATCGAAGAAATGTTTAGAGAACCGCTGCGGATCAATGGTTGCCGAGGTAATAATCAGCTTTAAATCTGGCCGCTTTGGTAGCAGCTGCTTCAGGTAACCTAACAAAAAGTCGATATTAAGACTGCGCTCATGCGCTTCATCAATAATGATGGTGTCGTATTGATTTAAAAAGCGGTCCTGCTGCATTTCTGCCAACAACACACCGTCGGTCATTAGCTTTACCAGTGTCTGGCTGGTGGTGTGATCGCCAAAGCGGATTTTGTAACCGACCTGTTGCCCGGCCTGACACCCCAGCTCCTGGGCAATACGATCGGCTACACTGCGTGCAGCAAGACGCCGAGGCTGAGTGTGGCCAATGGTACCGGCCACACCGCGGCCAAGCTCGAGACATATTTTCGGGATCTGTGTTGTTTTACCTGACCCCGTCTCACCGGCGATGATCACCACCTGATTTGCTGCTATCGCTGCTTTAATATCGTCTTTTTTTGCTGCTACCGGCAGTTCCATCGGATAACTTATGGCTGGCAGCGCCGCAGAGACGCAGCGCCCGCTGAGCCACCGAGCGGGCAATATCCACCGCGATTTTTTGTAACATTTGCTGCTGTACGGCCTGCTCAGCGATTTTTTTACAATTATTCAGACGGCGGCGCAGCCGGAATTGGTCCTGTAACAGACAATCAGTTAATTCAGAATAGAGTGATGAAACGTTTAATACGGGCTCAACAGACAAAATAACACCCTCAGAAATCAGAGGGCGTCATGCTACCAAGCTAGCGGGGTAAAGGTCTAGCGTTATACAACCCGTCGGTAATGAGAATGCAGCTCTTTATCGATTGCCGCTAAAACATCTGAACGGGTGATAATGCCCAGCAGATAGCCATCATCGTCAACCACCGGGTATAATTTCGGTTTTATTTTCAGCATCATTTGCGCTAAATCGATTACCCCATCATAAGGCTTTACTGTTAATACCTGAGTATTCATTACATCCGCTACCCGCGCAGCTTGCTGATCATGATAGGTCGACATTAACATGCGGGCCAGACAATCCTGTTCAGAGACAAAACCAACAATTTTGTTGGTAACATCTACCACAGGCCCGCCGGTTTGTTTTCCTTTTATTAAGCGGGCAACCGCCATTTCAACTGGCATATCAACGGTAAAGGTTACCGGATGACGATGCATATAGTCGGCTACTTTAAGTAAATCCATCTCGTTCCTCCAACACAACCAAGCACAACCCGCCTGCTCATTTCAGTTTAGCCAACGTTGGCTTAATTGCCCGCTTTTTCACGCTGAGTGGCGAATATTTCAACAACAGTACCACTATCATCCCGCTTAGCCCGGTACATGCCCTGGGTATTGAATGCCCAGCTTAATTCACCCTTACTATCAACGACAATAACGCCACCGGTACCGCCAGCCTGCAGTAGCTCGTCTATCACTTCACTGGCAGCTGAAGCCGCTGTTTTACCTTGATATTTAACCCTTGCACAAATATCGGCTGCTACATTATAGCGAATAAAATATTCACCGTGTCCGGTACCGGAGACCGCACAGCTGGTATTGTCTGCGAAATTACCTGCCCCTATTACCGGCACGTCGCCTACCCGCCCCCAACGTTTTGCCGTCATGCCGCCGGTCGACGTTGCTGCCGCCAAATTACCTGTATGGTCAATTGCTACGGCACCAACGGTTCCCATTTTCCAGTTAGGATCGGCAACGATAGCGGCCTGATGAGGTAGCTGTTGTTGTGCCTCTTTTGCCCGTTTTAACGCTTCAAAACGAAAATCAGTATTAAAGTAGTTGTTATCAACCAGCTCCAGTTGCTGCGAGGCAGCAAATTGCTCGGCGCCTTTACCTGTTAACATAACATGTTCAGACTGCTCCATTATTGCCCGGGCCAGTAAAATCGGATTTTTGACATTAGTGACACTGGACACCGCACCAGCATTGCGATCCTGACCCGTCATAATAGCAGCGTCCAGCTCATGGGTCTCATCCCAGGTGTATACCGCACCTTTGCCCGCGTTAAATAACGGTGAGTCTTCCAGCACCGTGACCGCTAACGTCACTGCATCTAAACTGCTGCCACCTGCAGCCAGTAACTCGTAGCCCTTGTTTACTGCATCTGCCAGCGCCGCTTCATAATTTTTCTGTTGCTCATCCGTCATCTGACTGCGGTCAATGGTACCCGCACCGCCATGGATAACAATGCCGACCGATGCTTTCTCTGCCATAACCGAGCCTGCCATGCACAGGGATATTGCCAGTAATAGTTGCTTCATTAGATTTCCTTCTTATTGTAAGTGTGTTCTTTGTACTGGAATTTTTCTCAGAGCACAACTTGCTGTAGAGCTTAATGGCCACTCAGCAAATTTCAACCGCTGTTAGCCGATTAGCTGCACCATGAGTTCGGGGTAGCATTGCGTTGCACTGGTAACTATCTATACTTCGGACAAGAGCGATTAACAATGTGTAGATTATGATGAGCAGCCCTGACAATACAAATAACAGCAATGGTACCGAGCCGGGCCAGCAGGATCAGCAACCTAAACCTCTTTCACACCGGGACGCCGAAGCTGCCAGCCCCGAAGATTACTCTGTATGTGGTGAGGAAGACCCGGGCTCTGCACTGGAAAGCATGGTTGACGACCACAAAAAATAGCGCACCATGCCGGCACCAGTGATATTATCCGAAACATTCCAGAAATAATTCAGCTGCATTAATCGCAGAATTACATTATGTCGCAATCGCTATCTTTCTATTTTCACGACTACGAAACCTGGGGCGCCGATCCAAAACGCGACCGCCCTGCTCAGTTTGCCGGGATCCGTACCGATATCAATCTGAACGTGATTGGCGAGCCTGATGTCTGGTATTGCCAGTTAGCCAACGACTATCTGCCTCATCCGCAAGCAGCCCTCATTACCGGACTTACACCTCAGTTGTGTAATAAAAAAGGTCTGAGCGAGGTCGGGTTTATGCAACAGATTCTCAACCGCTTTAGCGAGCCAGGTAGCTGTGTATTGGGATACAACAACTTGCGGTTTGATGATGAAGTAACGCGTTACAGTTTATACCGTAATTTTTATGAACCCTATGGTCGCGAATGGCAACAAGGCAACAGCCGCTGGGACCTGATTGATGTAGTACGGGCCTGTTATGCTCTGCGCCCGGAAGGTATTAACTGGCCTTTGCGGGAAGATGGCAGCCCCAGTTTTAAGCTTGAGCATTTAACCCGGGCGAATAACCTGACGCATGAGCAAGCGCACGATGCCTTATCGGATGTCTATGCCACTATTGCCATCGCTAAATTAATTAAAGAAAAACAGCCTAAACTGTTCAGCTATTTATTTGAGCTGCGCAAAAAAGCCAACGTCAGTGAGTTAATAGATGTTGCCGGCTTAACACCTCTGGTGCATGTATCGTCAAAATTTCCAGCCAGTTCTGGCTGCGTAAGCTGGATAGTGCCGCTGGCCTTTCACCCCACCAATAAAAATGCAGTTATTTGCTACAACCTGCAAGCCGATCCAACACCATTGCTGACAGATGATATTGAAACCCTTAACAACAAACTGTATACCCGCACTGCCGATTTGGCTGAAGGTGAAGAGCGGCTTGGTTTAAAACTGATTCACTTAAACAAATGCCCGGTGCTGGCTAATGCTAAGACCCTAACAGTTGACCGGGCTAGCGAACTGGGCATTGACCGTAGCCGTTGTCTGGAACACCTGGAATGGTTTAAACAACAACGACAACTGCAACAGAAAGTCGTTGAGCTTTACCAGCAACCTACAGCGTATGCCAGCGAAGCTAACCCCGACTATCAGTTGTATAACGGCTTTATCAGCGATGCCGATAAGCAGAAGATGCAGCAACTGCATCAGTTAACACCCGAGCAATTAGCGGTAAGCGCGCCGGTATTTGGCGACGATCGCTTAAACAATCTGCTGTTTTTGTTCAGGGCCAGAAACTACCCGCAAAGTTTAAGTGATAGTGAACAGCAAAAGTGGCAACGTTACCGTACCGATAAACTAATGCACGGCCTGGATAACCCCAATTTGACCATGGAAGATTTCAGCCTGGCACTGGAAAATCTCGCGCATGAACATGCCAGTGATGAGCAGAAAATGAAAATTCTTAAGTCGCTGTATTTGTATGTTCAGAGTTTATAAAACACCGGTTGCAATCAGACCTTGAATTTCGTTAGCAATAAGTGAATACTTAGCACCATCTTGTCGGAGTGCCCAGCTGTTTACAGCGGGCTGAGACCGTGAAAACGGGATCCGTTGAACCTGATCAGGCTAATACCTGCGAAGGGAAACAAGGGGAACTACAGCATTTAACCCCATCCAAATCCGCCCGGCGGATTGGCTGACTGTTATAACCTGCCCCCACTCCGGACAAGCAACCTCAACTTGTTAACCGGAGCTTGCTATGTCTGCTACACCTTTATCAAAACGTGATTTACGTGCCCATGCCCGTGCCTATATTCAGGCGCTACAGGGTGAAACCTTTCCCGGCTCCAGCCGTCGTTACCTTGAATGTGAGCAAAGTGGCGTCAGGGTGCCAGTCCGCGATATACATCTTAGCCCCAGCCGAATGGCTGATGGCAGCGAGCAAGCTAACCTCAGTTTGCCGGTGTATGACACCTCAGGCCCTTACGGCGACCCAGCACAGCAGTTGGATGTGTTAAAAGGCTTGTCGAAGCTTCGGCTTAATTGGATAACAGCGCGCGGCGATGTCGCACCCTCACCCGAGTTGCCTTTTGCTGATATTGCGCTGGATGAACAGATCACCGAATTTGCGCATCAGCCGCTGCGGGCTAAAGACGGCAACACAGTGACCCAGCTGCATTACGCCCGTGCCGGTATTATCACCCCGGAAATGCATTTTATTGCGCTGCGGGAAAATATGGCCATAGCTGACGATGGGGTCAGAAGCCATCAGGGCGAGAGCTTTGGTGCGGCTATACCCAAACAGATAACCGCCGAATTTGTTCGCCAGGAAGTCGCAGCCGGCCGGGCGATAATTCCGGCTAATATTAACCACCCGGAAGCCGAGCCAATGATTATCGGCCGCAATTTTAAGGTGAAGGTAAATGCCAATATCGGCAATTCATCGGTTAGCTCCAGTATCGAAGAAGAAGTAGAAAAGCTAGTCTGGGCCACCCGCTGGGGCGCCGATACGGTAATGGACTTATCTACCGGCCGGCGTATTCATCAAACCCGTGACTGGATCTTACGCAACAGCCCGGTCCCCATTGGCACAGTACCAATTTATCAGGCACTGGAAAAAGTTAACGGTGATGTCGGCCGGCTTAACTGGCAGGTATTTTACGACACCCTGGTAGAGCAAGCAGAGCAAGGCGTCGATTACTTCACTATCCATGCTGGAGTGTTAAAAGACTATGTAGCCCTAACCGCCAACCGTGTTACCGGTATCGTCTCACGTGGCGGCGCCATTATGGCGCAGTGGACCAGGCTGTATAATCAGGAAAGCTTTTTATATCAGCATTTTGAACAAATTTGCCAGCTCTGTGCTGCCTACGATATTTCACTCTCCTTGGGTGACGGCCTGCGTCCTGGCAGCATTGCCGATGCCAATGACGAAGCCCAATTTGCGGAACTGCGAACCTTAGGCGAGCTGACCCAAATTGCCTGGCGCTATGATGTGCAGGTAATGATTGAAGGCCCAGGCCATGTGCCAATGCAGCTTATTCAGCAGAATATGACCGAGCAGCTAAAACACTGCCATGAAGCACCGTTTTATACGCTTGGTCCATTAACCACCGACATTGCACCGGGCTACGACCATATAACCTCCGGCATAGGCGCGGCGATGATTGGCTGGTTTGGCTGTGCCATGCTGTGCTATGTCACGCCGAAGGAGCATTTAGGCTTACCGAATAAAGAAGATGTAAAACAAGGCCTTATTACATATAAGATTGCCGCCCATGCTGCTGATCTGGCGAAAGGCCATCCGGCGGCGCAGCTTAGGGACAATGCCCTATCCAAGGCGCGTTACGAGTTTCGCTGGCAGGATCAATACAACCTGGCGCTGGACCCGTTCACCGCCAAAGCCTATCACGATGAAACCTTAAGCCATGAAGGCGCCGACAGCGAACAATTCTGCTCGATGTGCGGGCCGAAGTTTTGCTCTATGCGGCTTAACCAGCAAATTCAGCAGGAAGAGGCATTAAATGATGCCTGATCACGCATCTGAAGCCAAACCCATAGTGTGGACCATTGCCAGCTCAGACAGTGGCGGTGGCGCCGGCATTCAGGCCGACTTACTCACTTTCAATGCTTTGGGCTGCCATGGCTGTAGTGTTATAGCCGCCGTTACAGCGCAAAACAGTGCTGAAGTCGTCGGCTATGAAGCAGTAAGCCCGGCATTATTTGTTAACCAACTCAATTGCTTGTTGCAAGATATGCCGCCCCAGGCAATTAAAATAGGTTTGATCCCCGATGCAGTCTTGTTAGCACAATTAGCAACCTGGCTGGCACAGCACAAAGCGGATTATCAGTTTGTTGTTATTGCCGATCCGGTGCTGAGCAGCAGTAGTGGCTACAACTTCGTCCGGCAAAACACCTTAGGCATCTGGCGGCAACAACTATTGCCGTTAGTTGATTTGATAACACCTAACCTGCCAGAGTTAGCGATATTAACAGACTTGCCGCAACAACAAGACGATGTACAGATAGAGAAATTACTACGCTGGGGAGCAACTGCAGTATTGGTAAAGGGCGGTCACAGTAAAGATGCTGACGACATTACTGATCGCTTTATTGGCGCAGATGGTAATTTCATGATGAATCAACCCAGGCTTACCACAGCGCACAACCATGGTACAGGCTGTGTATTGTCTAGTGCGATTACCGCCGCTTGCGCTCATGGTTACCCTTTGATAGACAGCACTATCATCGGCCGCGCTTATCTGCAGCAGTCATTAAGTCACAGCTATGCCACTGGCAAAGGCGCGGGTAGCTTACAGCATCACAGCTGGCCAACTAAGCCATGCTATTTTCCTCTGTTACAACATGCTAAGGAGAAAACGCGCAGAAAGTTCCATTTTGCCAGCATCAGCGCGCCGATCGGCTTTTATCCGATTGTTGACAGCGTGCAGTGGTTGAAACGTTTGTTACCCCTTGAGCCTGATGTTATTCAACTACGCATCAAGCATGGAACAGCAGATGAAATTGATCAGCAGATCGCCGAAGCGGTGCTGTTAAGCCGCGACTATAAACTACGACTGTTTATCAATGATCATTGGCAACTCGCGATTAAATACAGTGCTTATGGCGTGCATTTGGGGCAGGAAGATTTAGCACAGGCTGATTTAGCTGCCATAGCATCAGCCGGTTTGCGGCTGGGTATATCTACCCACAGCTATACCGAGCTACTGCGTGCCAGGCAGATTAAACCATCCTATATTGCACTGGGACATATTTTTGCCACTCAAACCAAACAAATGCCATCGCAACCACAAGGCCTAACCCGGCTACGATATTATGCAGCTTTATGCGAGGATATTCCGACTGTAGCAATTGGTGGTATTAGTCTGCAGCGGCTTGAAGCAGTATTAAATTGCGGCATTTCAGGTGTCGCTGTAGTGTCAGGCGTAACAGCGCAAGCGGAGCCAGAACAAGCGTTTTTAGCATTTAAATATCGCGTGGAGCAACATTATGCAAGTCATGCTTAACGACAAGCTATTACAGGTTTCAGCTAACAGCACAGTGTCACAGTTGCTACAACAGCAACAACTGAAAACAGAGGGCCTGGCAGTGGCTATTAATAATATTGTTATAACTAAGCGACAATGGAACGAGCAACAGCTACAGAACAATGACTCTGTATGCCTGTTCCACATTGTGACCGGAGGCTAATAATGCTGCGTATAGCAGATAAAACCTTTAATAGCCGCTTGCTACTGGGGAGCGGTAAGTTCTCCAGCCCTATGCTGATGCAGCAAACCATTGCAGCCGGTGGCTGTGAGCTAGTAACGTTGGCCCTAAAACGACTGCAACTGGATAAATTACATGATGATTTACTTTCTCCGCTGCGGGAGATGAATATTCAGCTGCTGCCTAATACCTCAGGGGCTAAGACAGCCAAAGAAGCCATCTTCGCCGCTGAACTGGCGCGAGAAGCTTTACAGACCAATTGGCTGAAACTGGAAATTCATCCGGACCCGCGCTATCTAATGCCAGATCCGATAGAAACGCTGATAGCAGCCGAACAACTGGTGAAATTGGGCTTTGTGGTACTGCCCTACTGCAGTGCTGATCCGGTGTTATGTAAGCGGCTGGAGCAAGTTGGCTGCGCTGCAGTAATGCCGCTTGGCGCCGCCATCGGTTCTAATCAGGGCTTACAAACCCGCGCTATGCTGGAAATTATTATCGAACAATCCACAGTGCCAGTTATTATCGATGCAGGTATAGGTGCACCATCACATGCCGCCGCAGCGATGGAGCTGGGCGCTGCAGCGGTATTAGTTAACACCGCCATCGCCAGTAGCCATGATCCAGTAGTGATGGCGGGTGCCTTTGCCAATGCGGTCAGCGCCGGTCGTGCCGCCTATCTGGCGGGTTTGGCAACGCCACTACAGCATGCGGTTGCATCCAGCCCGTTCACTGATTTTCTGGCGGGACTATGAGCGATACCATTAATGACAAGATAAATTTTAGCGAGCAATGGCAACAGCAAAGCTGGCAGGCATTGCAACTGCAAAGCCGTAATTATTCAAGCGCTCAGGTACAGGTAGCATTAACGAAAAACCGGTTAATACTCAAAGATCTGCAGGTATTACTCTCTCCTGCTGCGTTGCCATTTTTAGTGCAAATGGCAGTTAAAGCTCAGCGGCTTACCCGGCAGCGTTTTGGCCATATTGTCCATTTTTTCGCACCACTGTATTTATCAAATCTGTGTGCTAACGAATGCACTTACTGTGGTTTTTCGCTAAGTCAGAAAGTTAAGCGACGCACTTTAAACCTTAGCGAAATAGAGCAGGAATGTCAGGCTATTAAAGCACTGGGCATCGATCAGGTGCTGTTGGTCACCGGCGAGCATGAGCGTAAAGTTGGCATAGAGTACTTTTGCCAAGTGCTACCGGTCGTCCAGCGCTACTTCAGCAGTATTCAGCTGGAAGTTCAGCCTTTAAGTTCTGCTGATTATCGGCAACTAAAAGCGCTGGGTGTCGATGCGGTGATGCTGTATCAGGAAACCTATAATGCTAAGGCATACAAGCAGTATCACTTAAAAGGGAGAAAAGCCGAGATCACCTGGCGGCTTGATGCCCCTGACAGGGTTGGCCAGGCCGGTATCGACAAAATAGGCTTAGGTATTTTGCTAGGCCTGACCGATTGGCGAACCGATGCTATTTTGCTGGCCCGGCATTTGCAATATTTGCAGAAGCGCTACTGGCAAAGCCGTTTTAGCTTATCGGTGCCCAGGATCCGCCCCTTTAGTGGTGGTAGCAATGTTATTAGTCCAATCAGTGATCAAGAGCTAATCCAGCTGATTTGTGCTTTCCGGCTGTTTGCCCCAGAGCTGGAAATTAGTTTGTCTACCCGGGAGTCAGCAGCATTTCGTCAAAACGTCGTGCCGTTGGCCATCACCAGCGTCAGCGCTGGTTCAAAAACCCAACCGGGCGGTTATAGCGTTGAGCCGGAAAATTTGGAACAATTTAGCATCGACGATACCCGCTCGCCAAAGCAGGTGGCAACAGCACTTGCCGCTCAGGGCTTACAGCCAGTATGGAAAGACTGGGATAGTTATTTGGGGAGATAAAGCTAAAAGCTAAATCCCCCTTTCACAAAGGGGGAGGCTTGTTAGTATGTGCGCAGCTCTGAATCAGCATGGCGACAAAAAACGCCGGGAGCGTTTTTGACTGCCGCAGGCAGGTCCCAACGGGACGAGCCCCAGGGATGGGGCGAGCAATGCCACCAGCGAAGCGCTGTGGCTGGCGTGGGAGTGTAGTACACCCGCGCAGCGGATAAAGCAAAAAGCCCACTCGACTGAGTGGGCTCTTTGGCTTTATTGGGAGCCTGGCGGTGTACTACTCTCGCATGGCGAATGCCACACTACCATCGTCGCAGCTGCGTTTCACTTCTGAGTTCGGAATGGGATCAGGTGGGTCCACAGCGCTATTGCCACCAGGCATTAACTGTTTACTGTTCTTTAACTTAGCAAGCTGATATTCAGTTACTCACAACTGTACTTCTAAACGCT
>NZ_JAGYIM010000013.1 GCF_018402695.1 Arsukibacterium sp. | reverse complement strand
TTTGCTAATTGGCTGCCGCAGCGTAGCGTAGGCAGTCCAGTGGAGGCCACGTTTTTCGTGGCTGGAACGAAATTAAGCAGCTTGTTATATTTCATAAACTACTGACAAAATAAAGACCAAAACCAAGGTAAAAATTATTGAATATAGTGGCATTTTTCTAAGAACATAATTTCTTGCATCGCCTGGTCGGGTCATCCATGTTAATAACTTTGAGATGAATGAAATTTTCTTTCTCTCAACTTTGTCGCCTTTTGCGACTAAGTGGTACTTCTTACTTACGAACACGCCACCATACTTCTTTAAATCCGTTTCTAACTCGCGTTGCTCGTGATCAATTGCGGCTTTGTTATCGGCGATTACTTTTGTTATGCGCAGTAACACTTTGCCGTCATCGGTTTCCTTCATTGAGCATTCTACTGGGTTTGTCCTTTCATGAACGTACCTGAACCCACCCCTTGCCGACCGGTCAGATTGAAATAGGAATGTAAACATTATCGGCACTTCGCTTGTTTTAATGCTCTTCAATCAGTTGTACTCATGAACTCTCAAGAAATATAACAGCTTATTCAAAGGCTCTGCACCCGCAAGTTGCGGTCTGAATATCCTTTGAGTTTTTATAGTTACCCGAGTCTATTCTTGTACCTGAATGTAAATCAAGCATTTTATTGTTGTAGCAATTTTTGTTGCCGTAAAATGCGGGTTTAAAGCCCGCGAGTTGTTGATAAAAAACTCAGAACTGTCCACTGGCAGTTTACACAGTGATTGCAGCGTCGTTGGCGGAGTAGGGGCTGCAAAACGTTTATCGCGTTAACATCGTCAAACCAGAGATAAAGCGTTATATTGGCGGGCGAAAATAATAAACTCAGGGAAATACGCCATGTACATGATAATAAAACATACCCATCTGACCATAATTGCGCTGACGTTGGTGTTTTTTCTAATTAACTTTGCCTTAACGCTTAAGGGCTCTGACAAGGTTAACAACAAACTGCTGAAAATTGGCCCGCATATTTTATATACCTTGTTTATTGTTACCGCCATTTATCTGGTGATGGTGAATCCGTTGCAGCTGTATCCGTTTGTTAATGGCTGGGCGTCGTCTAAACTGGCTGGCTTTGTGCTTTATGTGCTGTCTATTACCCTGGCGCTGAAGTGGGCAAAAACAACCGTGTGGCGCTTTGTTGGTTTTATCAGCGCGCTGTTCTGGTTTGTAATGAGTGCCCGGCTGGCGTATGCTCACCGGCTGAAAGTTAAAGGCGCTGGCGATGATGTTAATGCTTATATTGACGCAGCGCAGTCGATGCTATTGGCTATAAGTTAGCCCGCATAACGGGCAAAAATACGTAGGCTATAACACCGAGCAAAGCGAGGGAGCCTAAGTATTTTGTCCCCAGTGAGCGCAGCGAATGGTCAATGCGTTTGTTATGTGCCGCGTGTACTAGCTATCTTATTGTGCATTTGTTGCAGCATTTGCTCGTTTTGCGCTAAGTATTTATCTAAATGCTTCAAGGTTACGACGTTAACCATGTACGTATTAGCTTTATAATTTGGTGATGCATAATGAAGCGCATATTGAAGTAAATTAACCTGCTCTGTCATGATTTCTTGATTTTCGTTTAGGTAACACTCAAATAATGGGCCATCCACGACAACTAATGGTTCATACATTACAATGTCTGTTGACGTGTCACTGTATATTTCTCTATGTTTTTCGGCTTGACGGTATGACTCAAGGGTAGCTTTAGCTGAGCTAATAAAAGAACCAAAAATAGTTGCTGTATCGTGGCTAAAAGCGACTTGACTGGTTCTACCTAAACGAGGAAGTTGGTAGCAAGGATGATACTTGTCAAAAATCCCATCTGAGAATTTTTGTGGCGCTTTGTTTGTGTGACTTAATATACATGTAAAACCCTTTTCAAAAAATCTTGCTCTTTCTGATGTAAATATAACCCAAGGTTTTACTGATTTTTTGATTTCAACTGACAGCATGGTCCAACAGAAAATTTCAGGCTTGGTTTTACTTCCTCCAATCATTTTGTAAGCACTTGCATCAATTTCACGGCCTTTGTTTTCATCTTGGTCAATAAAGTACGTATTTCCCGAAAAATTCCAGTTTCGTTTCCGAAAAATTGACTCGCTTACTAGCTCTGAAGGAAAGCCGGACTTTAGTGCGTCTGTTTCCACTTTTTTAGTTAACTCAGTCATTTATTTCCTTGGGCACATAACGCATAGTACCAGCTGTCGGACTGATGCTGTTTGTTAAATGGTAGGCATTGCAGGCTACTGAGCTTAGGCTTATGCACTAGTGCCACTCATAAAGTATACAGCGACGATAACCAATACTAATATGACGGCCCCCCGACTTACCAGAGAATCCGCTTTCCTCTTGCGGCCAGACTTTGTTGTTGGTATGCCAGTCTTAGTCGAAATACTCCGCTTCATGTTACTCTTTGCTTTCTTCAAAGGGCTCATATTGCCTACTCCTTAAGACATATAACGCTGCAATCACCCGCTTGTCGGGTGGATTGCTTTGATAAGCTATTTAATCTCAAATTTTAATAATACTGATTTTGTTGCCATCAACTTTCCATGTGATTTTATTTTCTGTTGTTAATATGTAAATTGGGACTTGGTGCAACAAACTGAGAAAGACATGAACAGCGTTTGGTGTAGGTTCAACGATATGACTTAAAGTTAACGCTGCTACTCCTTCTGTCTTTTGCAAAACAATACACGATTTCGAAAGGGGGGTATTCTCCAAAATTTCTTCTCCAGACTCATTAATAATTAATCTGTAGTTGCCTCCAGCCATAACTTCTCCATGTTTGACTGACCCCGCCAAGAGATAAACGATGTTGTAATTGTTTTCCTCGTCATTAAATTTTATAACGGCGGTATTATACTTATCCGCGCATGGTTTAAATTCGCTTTTTAACGCAGTTTGCCTTGCTTTAAACATGAATAGCTGGCTAGGAGTGAGTTCAAATCCCTCAAGATGAGCCTGGTACGTTTTTTCAAGAACCCTACCTGATTGGGTTGCTACTTGATATAAGCCTTTAAATTCGCCCTCAATGTCACCTACGAAAGTCACAATCATTCTACCGCTAGTCATTTCTTTATCGGCATGTTCGGTTACCCAGCCACGAAGTCGTTTATCTCGCCCTAGAACGCCATTATCAGATAAAAAATCAGTGACAACCCAAGCTGCAATATCCTGCATGTAAATTTCTGCACCAAACATTTCAGCCTTTGCTACAGCGATTTGGAGATCTTCGGGGATAGTATTCATTATTCTATAAGGGTCATGAATATCTGTGTTTTCTTCAACCAGCGCGGTTTTAGTACACCCAATTAATATCAATAAAGTGACTATTATTATGCATTTAGACATATCTATATTCTCAAAAATATATAGCGTTTTCCGATGATTTAATTTGTTAGGTTTATTTGGCAACAATATCAACTTGATATGTCCTGTTAAAATCATTTATAGCGCCACTTCCAATATTATTTTCACTGTCTGAGCAAAAATTACTCTTGGTGCATTCTATTGTTGTAACGGAGCTTATGTCTTGCACCCCTCTAAATGAAAAGATACTTGTACAAGATGTTGGTTCTTTGCCAGCTGAATTTACACACAAAAAGGCCATTACTGGTTTCCAATTACAAAATGTATTCGGTTCTAATTCTTGTAACGGTAATCGAACTGAATATGTCGATCCTTTTATATCAGGGTAGTAGTCAAATTCGAACTGCTGAGCAATACGTTTTCCTAATGCCAGATGGTAGGTTGTACACTGATTTAACTCAGTGGTTGTTCGATATTCAACCTTGAATTTGTATGAAAAGCTTCTGTCGACACCACCTGTGATATCAATAAATTTTTCGTCCGGAGCTCTCGATTCAACAAAACCTCCTAATGACGAGCAACCTACCAAAAAAAATGTAATTATCGCTAATTTTATAATGTGGCACATAGTAAACGACCTGCCGTTTGTTAAACGCACATGCGTTCATTTAAACTTTCTTACCCATTCTGTATTATCTATGTCCCAATGATGACCAGCTTTCTCAGCCATCAGACAATACTCAGTTTTATCACTCTCGGACAACCAGTCTGGTGTAGTTTCAAAGGCACAAAATTTAGGATGCAAGGTGTCAATCTGTTTTTTCGATTCAGCATCTACCAAAAACCATATGCCACCAGTTCCGTAGTCACAACAAACTAGAAACGTCCTTTTACTCATAAATCCTCATTGCGTATAACGCCTCAGGCATGGAACTTTGCGAGTGTTTTGGCCACAGGCCAGCGAGTAAAATACCAACTGACTCAGCTTGTCAGGTGCAATACCCAGGTTATGTCCCGCTGTGCTGATTGTATTTTTCCAATATCATTTCTAGCAGCCACGAAACTACAACATAGAAAGGTATATATAGTAACCCGCCAAGAATTAAACCTTGCATAAAATTCTGATAACTTTCATATGGCAAACAAAAGTAACCTATGAATAACAACCCAAAAAGTAAGTTAAACGCAGCCTTAGTTCTTGTCTGAATTTTAGTCAACTGCCATATGTTACGAAGCCAAAATACAAAAGGGATCGGTATTAAAAATATAAGAATTTCAGTACCCATAACAACCTAACAGCTTATCCAAAGGATCTGTACCCGCAAGTTGCAGGCGGGACTTCCTCTGCGTTTTTATAGTTGTCTGAGTCTATTCTTGTACCCGAATGTAAAGCAAGCATTTTATTGTTGTAGCAATTTTTGTTGCGGTAATGAACAGGATTAAAACCCGCGAGTTGCGGGTAGAAAACGCATAGACGTTTACTGTTTGTTTAATCAATCTGCTGGGTAGGGCGCGGGAAGTCTGAATTAAACTAAAAAAAAGCCCCTGCGGTGGCAGAGGCTTTTTATTGTGGTTAAAAACGGTTACTTGGGTTCAAACTCAAAAGGCTGGCGCTGACGTTCGCGCAGGCCAATTTCATTCATACTTTCGGCATCAAACAGCCGGCCATTGACCATGGTGTAAATAACCTTGTCACTGACCCGGATATCTGCAAGCGGGTTCCCGTCGATAACAATTAAATCAGCCAGTTTGCCGGGTTCAATCGTGCCTAACTGATGATCCATGCCAAAGGTTTTAGCCGGGTTAATGGTGGCGGTTTTCAGCGCTTCCAGCGGGCTCATGCCGCCCTGGGCAAACATCCAAATCTCCCAGTGGGCACCTAAGCCTTCACGCTGGCCATGGGCACCGATATTGGCAGTCACCCCGACGTTCTGTAACTCTTTGGCCGTTTTAACCACTTCAAAATGGTTGTAGTGGTGCTCGGGTGCCGTAGGGCGGCGCATACTGCGCGGCGCTAGCACGTCCATCGGTACATATTTGCTAAGCCGGGGGTGTTTCCACACTTCGGTTTTATCGTACCAGTAGTTCTCGCCCCAAATACCGCCATAAGCTACGTTAAGGGTAGGGGTGTAAGCGGTGCCGCTGGCTTGCCATAACTGCTTAATATCGTCATATACTTTTGCCGCTGGCAGGGCATGTTCAATGGTGGTGTGGCCATCGACTATCATCGATAAGTTATGCTGCATAAGCGAGCCACCTTCCGGTACTACCATCATACCCAGCTCGCGGGCAGCCTGAATAACCTGCTGACGCTGGTTGCGCCGTGGCTGATTGTAGCTTTTGACACTAAAGGCGCCGACTTTCTGCAAGCGCTCCAGGTGGAATTTAGCATCGTCCAGACTGTCGATATGCGAAGTATAACCGGCGCCCTCAGCCCCGTATAAAATGGTACCGGTAGAGAAGATCCGCGGCCCGACAATTTTGCCAGCCTGCTGCATTTCACTGGCAGCGAATATTTCCCGGGTATCATTTGACGGGTCGTGAATACTGGTAACGCCAAAGGTTAAACCGGCGTAGTTCTGCCAGTTTTGCTGCGGGGTAATTTGCTGATTGCCCTGGCTGCCATGCGCATGGGCATCAAATAACCCCGGCATAATGGTTTTACCAGTGATATCAAACACCTTAGCATTACTGGGTACTGCCACATCGGCACGGCTGCCGACAGCAACAATTTTATTGTTTTCAACCACAACCACGCCATTTTCAATGACTTCGTCACCTTTCATGCTAAGTACCCGGCCACCAACAAAGGCAACCACGCCACGCGGGATATCAGCCTGGAATTTAAAGCCAAGGTTGATACCGTTTTCAGCCTTAAAAGCTTCGCTGTCTGCACTGTGCTCAAACAAACCATTAATGCTGGCATGATACAACTCGGGGCCTAAGGTCCAGTACAGGTTACGGCTGTCGCCACTCCAGCTGATATACTCACCGGCGCGCACAGATAACTGTTTTACCGGTAACTGTTTATCGTTGCCGCTGATATCAATCGCCCGGCCGCGCTCAATAAAGGGCGTGACAAACACTTTAAAGCGGTCAGCAAACGCCAGGTATTTACCGTCCGGGGAGAGTTTGAACTCAGTACCAAACTTGGCGGTATATAAAGTTTGCTGGGTTTGCTTGGTTAAATCGATGCTGATAAAGCTTGGCGAGCTGCCATAGTCCATGGCATACACTTTATCATTGCTGGCACCAAACATGGGGGCGCGGCCATTGCGGGCCAGCAGCTCGCTGTCGCCACCGCGGCTGCTGATTTTATACAGGCCGGTATTTAATGACCACTGCCGTGGCAAAATGCGCCCGGCACCGATTTTCCGGTACACCACGGTTTTGCCATCGGGGCTTAAGGTCGGCTCAATGTATTTACCCGGCTCGTTGGTCAGCTTGGTTATCCGGCCGTTTCGCAGGTTTAACAGATTGACCGCGCCCTGGCTTTGGTCGTTCCAGCTGACATAAACCAGTTGTTTACCGTCGCGGGAAAACTCAGGGTAAAACTCAAAATCGGTGGTTTGCTTGGTTAGCCTGCGCGGTTTCGGATCGGCTAAATCGGTAATATATAAGTGGCCCAGCGCAGTAAATACCGCTTGTTTGCCATTGGGTGACACTTTGACAAAGCGCAGCATTTTCACGTCAACGTCGGTTTTGTCCAGGTCCTGCGTTACCCGCAGCGCAGTTTGAATTTCTTTACTGGCGTTTACCTCAAACGGTACTGTTGCTACCTGTTTGCTGGCGATAGTTAACCGCTTAATTTCACCGCCGGCCCAGAACAGCAAAGACTTATTGTCCGGGGTCCAGCTCAGGGTAGGGTAGACGCCATGGATAGCCCAGGTTTCCTGCATGTCGCGGTCCAGGCCATCATACAGTTTAATATGTTCGCCACTGCTTAAATCATATAAAAACAGTGTGCTTTGGAAGTCGACCCGGCGAATATAGGCCAGATATTTACCGTCTGGTGACGGTGTTGGCCGGATGGCGCCACCGGCACCCCCAATCAGCTCGTCAATTTTACCGGTTTCCCGCTCAAAGCGTTTAATAACATAAATGCCGGCTTCTGAGTCTTTGCTGTAATGGAAGGTTTTACCCGGGGTATCGTCCTGCGAGAAGTAAATGTACTTGCCGTCTTTGGAAAAAGCCGGCTCGCCTAAATCTTTCTGATCATTTGGCCGTTCGGTTAACATAACGCCGTTGCCGCCACTAATATGATACTGCCACACTTCACCGGCGCCCAGGGATCGGCTGGCCGTAAAGTGCTTGCGGGCAACAATAAATTGGCCATCCGGGCTCCAGGCCGGGCTATTGAGTAAGCGGAAGGTTTCGTTGGTCACCGCGCGGGGTTCACTACCATCAGCATTCATCAACCAGATGTTGTCACCACCATCGCGATCACTGGTAAAAGCAATGGTTTTACCATCGGGGCTGAATACCGGTTGCATATTCCAGGCAATATCATTAGTCAGGGCCGTGGCTTTGCCACCACTAACCGGCATAGTGTAAATATCACCCAATAAATCAAAGGCCAGGGTTTTACCGTCTGGGCTGACGGTAATATTCATCCAGCTGCCTTGCTGCACATTAATATCAACAGTTTCAAACTGGCCCTGCGGGGCGTTTACATCCCAGCTTGGCTTTTTATCTTCTGCCTGCAAGGTAAAGCCGGCGATGGCCAGTGCCAGCAAACAGGGTTTAAATGTGGTCATTGGTAGGTTCCCGTGGCGGTTTTAGTTATAGTTAGCATTTTGAACGTTTTCAAAAGTAAGTCAGATTGGCACAAAGTGTCTGCAATGTTAAGTGTGAGCGATTAACAATACGACCAAAGTGCCCAAGGAGCCGACAAAATTATGCCTGAATCACCCTGTGTGGCATGCTGCCGTTTAAACAGTGAAAAGATGTGTGTTGGCTGTTATCGCCACATTACCGAAATTGTTGACTGGAATAAGCGGTCAGAAGCCGAAAATTACGCTATATTACAAAAGCTTGCTAAACGTAAGTTACAAGCAGAGCAGGGTGGTAGTGACACCGGGCCTACTACGGCCATTACCCAGGCCGAGTGGCAGGCTGCCAAAGCCGCAGCGCGCTTAGCATAGCGCAATATTATTCAGGGGAGCATTATGCCGGATTGGCAAAGTATGGTGGCAATTGATCCGCTGGGCTGGCAGGAGCTGTTAACGGCACTGGCCTGCGGCTTTATTATTGGCCTGGAGCGACAATTGCGGGGCAAGCCCGCCGGGATCCGCACCTCTATCCTGATTGTGATGGGGACCTATGTGTTTATTGCCGCCTCGATGTCGGTTAATTCAGAAATGACCGATCCGTCGCGGATCATTGGCCAGGTGATTACCGGGGTTGGTTTTCTGGGCGCCGGGGTGATGTTAAGCCGCGACGGCATGGTACTTGGCGTCACATCTGCCGCCACCATCTGGGTGCTGGCCTCAATTGGGGTTTGTATTGGCATCGGTCAGGATTTAGTGGCCATTAAGTTATCGATACTGGTGGTGCTGGTACTGGTAGGTATTGGTATTCTGGAAAGCTCGTCGTCGGCGTTACGTCGTGGGGTACATCGTACTTATAATGAATGGCTGCAACGGGCCAATGGTGGCAGTCTGTTTGGTAGGCGCAAAGATGATACAGCCGCGCTGGGCCGGGCCGATATTGATGATCCACATTAATACAACATATTTAGTTTCAGTTACTCTCTACCCATTAAGAACAACAAGGACAACCAATGCTTGAAGCTGTTTGGATAGGATTTGCCTTTTCACTGGGTTTGCTGGTGAGGCTAATTGGTTTACCGCCATTAATCGGCTACCTGCTGGCGGGGTTTGTGATATCAGCTACTGCCAGTGAAATGAGCCTGCCGGCGGAGGGGCCGTCTATTATTCATCATGTGGCGCATTTGGGCGTGTTGCTACTGTTGTTTACGGTGGGGTTAAAGCTGAATGTCCGTAGTCTGGCCAAGGCTGAGGTGCTGGGTGGCGGTACTTTACACTTTGGTTTATCTATCCTGTTAACCCTGCCGGCGGTATTGTTGATTTTTGAGGTCAGTTGGTATCAGGCGCTGATGCTGGCAATTGCCTTGGCGTTTTCCAGTACCGTACTGGCAGCCAAGGTGCTGGAAAGTAAACGGGAACTGCGGGCGTTTCATGGCCGGGTGGCAATAGGCATTCTGATTGTCCAGGATTTACTGGCGCTGCTGGTAATGAGTGTCGCCAGTGGTACTGTGCCATCGGCCTGGGCCTTGCTGGTATTTGGCTTACCGTTACTGCGGCCGATGCTTTATAAGCTGTTGGATGCCAGTGGCCATGAAGATCTATTGATATTGTTTGGATTAATGTTAGCCCTGGTAGTGGGGGGGCAGGGTTTTGAGCTGGTCGGGCTAAGCTCAGAGCTCGGTGCGCTGGTCTTTGGCGCCATGCTGGCGAAGCATCCGCGGGCCGGTGAGCTATCCAAGTCGTTGTGGAGCATTAAAGAGTTTTTTCTGGTTGGGTTCTTTTTACAAATTGGTATAGATGGCCTGCCGGATGCCAATGCCTGGTTATTCGCGGGGGTAATGACCCTTCTTCTGCCACTGAAAGCCCTGCTGTTTTTCTTATTGCTGGTGCTGTTTAAATTGCGGGCCCGCAGTGCCTTTCTGGCCAGCCTTAGCTTAACAAATTACAGTGAGTTTGGTCTGATTGTCGCCAGCGTAGTGTTGCCAGAATGGCTGGTGCCGCTGGCGTTAACGGTGGCGATATCCTTTGTGATCTCGGCGCCGTTAAATCGTTTAGCGCACCCGTTGTACGACCGCTTATGTAACCGGCTGCTGAAGTTTGAGCGCAATATTCACCACCCGGATGAGCAACCGGTATCGTTAGGAGATGCTGACGTATTGATAATGGGCATGGGGCGCACCGGTACGGCAGCCTATAACTACTTAAAAGCCAGCCGCAAGATTATTGCGATGGACTCGGATCCTGCTAAGGTCAGTGATCATCAGCGCCAGGGTATTAATATATTCTATGCCGATGCTGAAGATCAGGTGTTCTGGCAGGGGCTGGACTACGGCAAGGTAGAGGCAGTTATTCTGAGTATGAACGATGTGGAAGCCAAGGTGATCGCCGCGAAAAAGTTACGGGCATCGGGTTTTCAGGGCTTTATTGTCTCGCACAGTATGCATAATGACGAAGCGCGGGACATTATTGCTGCAGGCGCTGACCAAACCTATTTAACCATGTCAGAGGCAGGGGTGGGTATTGCCGAGCATGTGAAACAACATTGCTTTGGCATAAAAGCCTGAGCCGGAAATAATAAAGGCGCCGGAGAGGGCGCCTTCATTGAAACTTTTAGCAATTAGCTGGTTTAGCTGGCGCTACGATCTCTAATAGCATTAATTACCGGTGACTCACCAAAACCGTTGCTTTGCGCCCACTCAACATCACCTGAGGCAGCAACCACACTACCAGGTAACTGCTTTAACATAAACTCGGCAGTTTCATTGGCATTGTGCTTAATGGCATGACGCACTAATGGTAAACCGTCGCACACCACACCACTGTAAACAGCAGATAAACGCAGACGATTGTCGCTTAATACTTTACGCAGGTTATTCCGACTGTCGGCGGCAACGTAAGAGCAAATAGACAGGGCTAATTGATCGTTGGCGGCAACAGGAGTGCTTACAAAAGAGGTGGCAGCGATAACAGCGGCTAAAGCGATAATTTTGGTTTTCATATTCAAGCTCCGAATTGAGTCAGTTCACGATCATTGTTAGCAACCGGGGTTGCGGTACACGAAAGGTCATGCGTTTAACTCTGGACGAAACAGAATAAAACATCGCAATGTGCGACGGCAGCCCAGCTATCATGGGGTTTCCCCGTTAGACCTGAAGCTTTGCGTGATCACCTTTTCAGATGACTTGCCTTTCGAATCCGCGCATCATAAGGAATGCTTAAAATTTATGCAAGCGTTAAATGCTAAAAAAATATTTTCATAGCAAACTCAATAACCTGAGAAATCGATTAGGCCATCAGCTGATCTGCTTGTTGCTGCAAACTGACCTCTATGCAAATTTTCAGCGCGGTTATCTGAGTTGCAAGTTCCATACTCGGGCTGCCAGGCTTGAGCAGTACCTGTTCAGGCAGGTAAGGCAAATGGATAAAACCACCCCTCATGCTGACATACTGGTTTTTAATCAGGTGCATCAGGCCATAAAAGCTGTGGTTACAGACAAAACTACCGGCAGATAACGACAACTGGGCCGGAATATTTTGCAGATGCAAAGCCTGTAACATGGCGTTGAGGGGGAGATTGCTAAAGTAGGCGGCAGGACCGTGTGATGCGGTCAGGCAGTTACGCGGTTGCTGGCCTGCGTTATCGGCAATATTGGCATCAATAAAATTGCTGGCGATTTTTTCCAGCATCAGCTGGCTGCAGCCCGCTGCCTGACCGAGCATAATCACGACCACCGGCTTAAGTTGATTAACAGCTTGCTCCACAGTAAGCAGGCTTTGTTTAAAAACGCAGGGTAGTTTTACTGCCGTAACCTCAACCTCATCATCAAGCTGCCAACCCTGCAGCGCACTGGCTACCTGCCAGGATGGATTAACGGATTCGCCGGCAAAGGGCTCAAACCCGGTGATTAGTACCTTTGCCATTTTGCTACCTCTGCGATAATTATTGTTTAGGCACTACTACTATAGCTGCTGCTTCAGTAGGGCAGCAACTGCTGTTTGCCAGCGTTGATATAATGTTGTTTGCTCTGCACTGCTTATTTGTGGTTTGTGTTGCTGGTCTGCTTGCCACAACGCGCTGATAGCTGAAATATCGGGGTAATACCCCAGGCTGACTGCGGCTAAAAAGCCTGCACCGTAGACAGTAGCATCGGTGGTATTGCAGCGCTGCACCGGTTGCTGACATAAATCGGCCAGCGCCTGCAAAAACCAGCCATTGTTGGTCATGCCACCATCTACCCGTAGCTGTGCGACCGCAATACCATCCTGGCGCATCGCATCTAGTAAGTCAGCACTCTGGTAAGCCACGGCGCACAGGGCAGCAGCGGCCAACTGCGCTTTGCCGGTGTCCCGGGTCATACCAAACAGCGCGGCTTTTGCCTCCGGCTGCCAGTAGGGCGCCCCCATGCCAGTAAAAGCCGGGATTAACAATTCAGTTTGCTGGTAGCTGCTCTGGCTGGCCAGCGCTTCAGTGTCACTGGCCTGACTTATAATGCCCAGTTTATCGCGCAGCCACTGCACGGTGGCACCGGCCATAAAAATACTGCCTTCCAGCGCGTAAGTGGCTTTACCATTAAGTTGCCAGGCCAGGGTAGATAACAGCTGGTTGTTGCTGCGGATAATCTGATCGCCGGTATTAACCACCGCAAAGCAGCCAGTGCCATAGGTGCTTTTTAACATACCTGGGCTGATACAGGCCTGGCCCAGCAGTGCCGCCTGTTGATCACCCAATATCGCCATGATGGGTATCGTTGCACCCAGAACGTCTACCGTGCTGGTGCCAAACAAGCCGGCACTGTCTTTTACTGCGGGCAGCAGGTTTGCCGGAATATTAAATAGTTGTAGCAGTTCCGGGTCCCAGGTCAGGCTGTTAAGATTGAACAGCGCAGTGCGGCTGGCGTTACTGGCATCGGTAGCATGCACCTTGCCAGCGGTCAGCCGCCATAAAATATAACTGTCAACGTTACCAAAACACAGCTTTCCGGCGTTGGCATTGGCACGTGCGTCCGGAATATTGTCCAGTAGCCAGCCTATTTTACTGGCTGAAAAATACGGGTCGGCCCGTAGTCCGGTTTTCTGGTTTATTGTTGCTTCTGCACCCTGTTGTTGTAATTGCCGGCAAAACGCTGCAGTACGCCGGTCTTGCCAGACAATGGCATTGGCGATGGGTTTACCGCTGCCTTTTTCCCACAGAATAGTGGTTTCTCGCTGGTTGCTGATGGCAATAGCGGCGATATTGCTGATGCTGAGGCCGGCGCGGCTAACCGCCTGGGCAATACAATTTAACACGCTTTGCCAGATTTGCTCAGGGTCCTGCTCGACCCAGCCAGGCTTAGGATAGACTATTGACAGCTCTTGCTGCGCACTGGCTATCTGCTGCATCCGCTGGTCAAAAATAACGGCCCGGCTGGACGTAGTGCCCTGGTCAATCGCCAGAATATAACAAGCGTTATTGCTGGTTGTCATAATAATACTGCAAAGTAGGTTATGCTTGCTGTCAGAGTAGCAGCAAATACTGGGACAATACTATTAATGGAGCAATACTATGGTTACCTTTAAAAGCAAAGCGGGCAGAAATGTCGATTACCACACCAATGTCGGGCTGCAATTACTGAAAATGATGGGCCGGGATACCAAACTGCCAAGCGCTATGTTTGCGGATGATGTGCCAGAAGCGTTAGCCAGGTTACAGCAGGCATTAGCCAAAATGGCTGAAGATGAAGCACCTGAAGCGGAGCAGACTACAACAAAAAAGAATGACCACGAGGATGAAGACAAACCCGAGCAGGTAAGCCTCAAGGTCAGGGCTGAGCCACTGCTGAAATTACTGCACAAAGCCCAGGAAGCCAATGTCGGGCTGATGTGGGAGTAACTTGCCGAATCAACGGGCTGGCAAGGTAACGGTTACCTGCAGGCCGCAGATCCTGCTATCAGCAATTTGCCGGCTTATGTTGTATAGACTGAGACTGCCCCCATGCGCTTCAGCAATGTCACGGCAGAGGGTCAGGCCAATACCAGAACCCTGAGGTTTGCTACTGTAAAAGGGCACCAGTGCCTGTTGCAGTACATCGGCGGCGATACCCCCACCGCCGTCGGAAACCTGCAACTGTAATTCATTGCCAAATTCAATACAGCATAAACTGATATGCTCTATGGCCGAGCCGCTTTCATGGGCATTTTTCAGCACGTTCAGCAATAGTTGCGCAAGTTGCTGCGGATCGGCCTGCCAGTCACGTTTGGGTAAGTCACCCAGTAATTCAAACTCAAAGTGATCCTGTAACTGGTTAATCAGGCGCGGCCAGTTAACGACGCTCAGCTGCGGGGGCGGTAATTTAGCAAAATTAATGTAAGCCTGCACAAACTGATTTAAATGCAGGCTGCGTTCACTTATGGTATCAAACAGTCGGCTTAATTCGTGTTGCTGCAGCTGGGCAGCCATTTGGCGTCCAGAAAAGGCCAATGATGATAGCGGGGCCAGGGTGTTATTCAGTTCATGGCCAATGACCCGTAGCAGTTTTTTCCAGGCGTTCAGCTCTTCCCGTTGGATCTCCCGGCTAAGCGGTTTCAGCAGATAAAGCCAATGTTGCTGCTGATTTAACTGAAACTGGCTTACCGATAAATGCCATACCGCCTGGCCGGTATTGTCCAGCCGGATTAAACCTTGTTGCTGGTGCTGCAGTGCCTGCTGCAGCGGGGCAGCAATATCAGTCAGAGCGGACAATTTACTGCCAGTAAATTTTTTATTGTTATTTAGCAACTGGCAGGCAGCCGGGTTACACATCAGGACAGTGTCAGCGTGGTTTGTCAGAACAAGCGCACTAGGGCTGCTTTGCAGCACAGTATCGAGCAGCAGTTCCCGCTGATACAAACTGGCACGTTCTGCGCGTAACTGTGCTGACATTGCATGTAAACTCTCGGCCAGCGTGCTCAGTTCGTTAATGTTCAGCTGATTTGCATTGGTATTAAAGCTGCCGTCCTGTAAGTTCTGGGCATGCAGATTAAGCGCCAGAATTTCCTGATACAGAGGCTTGAGTGTCCAGTTAATCAGCAACCACAACCCCACACCGCCAGCAGCAACGCTAATGCCTGAGCCTAAACTGAGCAGGTTAAAGTGCACCAGCCCGGCCAGGCTGAGAACCGTTAGTGTCAGACAGAGTAACGCCAGCCGGCTGCGGCTACTCAACCGCACCGTAAAGCGTTGCCGCATCGCGGCAGCTGCCGGCTCAGGGCGTGGCGATGCCATAAAACTCCATACGCCGATATAAGGCCTGGCGGCTGATGCCTAATTGTTTTGCCGCCCGCGACACGACACCGCCGGCTTGCAACAATGCTTGTTCTAATTGCGGCCGGTCGATATCTTCCAGTGAGCGTTTAGCAGGCGACCCCGTATCAGGCAGCCCCAGTTCACTAGCTTGAATTTCCACATCGGCACTTAACAATAGCGCCCGCTGACAGACATTTTGCAGTTCACGCACGTTGCCAGGCCAGGAATAACTGAGTAACCGTTGCTCGGCAGCTTTACTTAAGGTTTTTTTGCCTGCCAGAAAGTAGCGGGCCAGCACCGGAATATCGTCAGGTCGTTCGCGCAGTGCCGGCAGCTGTAATTGCACCACGTTTATCCGGTAATATAAGTCCTGCCGGAATTCGCCCCGGCTTATTGCTGCGGTTAAATCACTGTTGGTCGCGCTGATCAGCCGGACATCGGTTTTACGGGTTTGGCTGGAACCTAAGCGTTCAAATTCGCCGGTTTGTAACACCCGTAACAATTTGGCCTGGCCTGCCGGCGATAAATTGCCAATTTCATCCAGAAACAGGCTGCCGCCGTCTGCTGCTTCAAAGCGGCCAATGCGGGTTTTCTGAGCGCCACTATAGGCACCGGCTTCAGCGCCAAACAGTTCGGCTTCGATTAACTCTGCTGGCAGGGCGCCCATATTCACTTTAATAAAGGGCTTGTTGTAACGTGGTGAGTTGGCATGCAGCACATTGGCAATGCCTTCTTTGCCAGCGCCATTGGGGCCGGTAATTAATACCGCAGCACTGGCCGGCGCCAATTGCAGTGTCATTTGCAACAATTGCTGCATTTCACTGCTGGCAAACACCATATTACATAAATCTTTACCGGCAAAGGCAGCCAGACGTTCGCGCTCAGTACGTTGTTGTTGGCTGGCAAGTTGTTTTAACTTCAGAGCGTTAGTTACCGTCAATAGTAGCCGCTGATCATCCCATGGCTTGGCGATATAGTCGGTTGCACCAGCTTTTACCAACTCTACTACCATATCCAGCTGGGTCCAGGCGGTCATTAATACGATTGGCAAATCGGGGTATTGCTGACGTAACTGATAAAACAGCGCCTTGCCCTGATCGCCATGCATTTGCCCGGCGCTGAAATTCATATCCTGCAGAATTAAGTCAATATCTTGGCTGGCCAGCAATTGCCAGGCCTGGTCTGGCGTGCTGGCGCAATGTACCTGATAACCCTGCAGCGCAAACAGCGTTTGCAGGGCCTGACAGATAGGCTGATTATCATCGATAACTAATAATTTCAGCATAGTTTATAACGCTTTAGTGGCAGTGGCCGGCGATACCCGGGTAGCAATGGCCGCAGGATACCATGTTGCCGCAGTGACACAAAATAGTAGCACCAGTGCGCCTGCAATCGGTAACCATAACGGCAGTGCTGGTAAGGAAATAACGCTGGCCAGTTGCTGCTGCAGCAAATAGCTGGCCAATAATCCCAATGTGGCGCCTATGCCGGTGGTCAGCCAGCTTTCACTAAGTACCTCCAGTAAAATACGCCGCTTGCTGGCGCCTAGCGCCCGTTTTATGCCAATTTCGTTCTGTTGTTGCACGCCATGGAATAACGCATGGCTGTAGGCTGAAATCATCGCAACTAATAACATCAGACCACTTAGTACCGACAACAAAATAGCCAGGCCGCGCTCCTGCTCAAAGACATCGCGGTGCAGCTGGCGCAGACTGACGACCTGCTGGATATCAATTTCCGGCTCAACCTGGCGCAGACTGCCGTTAATCTGTTGCCGTACAGCGTCAACCGCCTGAGATTCTACTTGCAGGATTAAACGATAACCATAGTCGGCACGGCTTAAGTCGCGGTTAAAGAACAGGCCATAATACTGATCACTGGCAAAACGTTGGTACATCATATCTGCAACGACACCCACCACTGTGCCTGCTGATATCTGCTGGCCTAACGCAAGGTGACTATGCCCGAATAACCGGATTGCGAGTTTTTCTGTCAGTACTATATTATCGGTATTTTTATCTTCAGCAGATAACCAGCGGCCATGCAGCAGGGTCATTTGTAAAGCATCAAACAATTCGGCTTCCGCATAATTATAGGGTACCGCATCTATGCTGCTGGTGTCAGGCTGGTCCGGTACAAAGACATCACCATTCATACCGCCAAACATTAATGGTGTCTGGTTAGTGAATGCGGCATAACGGACTCCGTTTATTTTGCGCAATTCTGCTAACTGGCGCTCTATAAGTTCACCAAGTGCCGGATGCACTATCAGGTTCTCATCCGTGGGTTTCAGTTCTATTGCCAATGTTGTTTCCAGTTGCAGGCCGGTAGGCTGATTACTTAAGGTGTAAGCTTGCTGGCTGAGTAATATGCTGTTGCTCACCAAGGCAAGTGTCAGGGTCAGTTGAATCAGCAACAGGGTGGTAATCACTTTTCGTTGCAGCAAAGATTTAAACAGTAGTGTCAGGCTCATGATAGTTTCCTGTTATTTAAGCTGGCGGTTTAAGCTGCCGAATGAAGCACGGATTGCTGGGTACAGGCTGACGATGTAACTGGCGGCAAGTGCGGTGGCGGCCATGGCCACCAGCATTGCCGGGCTCCAGCTGGTAAGGTTTCGGGTTGCCGGTAATAAATGGTTAATCAACGCCATGGCGACCATCGCTACTGTCAGTGAAAGCAGCAAGGCAATAAAGGCGTTAACAGTAACGTCGGCCAGGATAAGTTGCTGCAACCGGCCGCGACTGGCGCCAAGTGCCCGGCGCAGGCCAAACTCATACTGGCTGGCCAGATAGCGATTTAGCGATAAGTGGCTGGCGTTAAATAAACACACCAGTAAAAATAACAGTGACACCAGCGCGAAAGCATCTAATTGGCGGTTGCGGGCATTAAAGTGTTCGGTAATATCGAGAATATTAGTCAAACGATTACCCTCAGGTCTGGGGTGACGGCCGGCTTCTTTTTCGCTCTGCACCAGTTGTTGCATAAACTGCTGGTAGGCGCTGACCTGGTCAGCTGTATCAAGTTGCACCCAGAACTGTGCCTGGAAAAAATCACCTTCGCGGCCATTAACGGCAAAATTTTCACTGTAATTGCGGCTGTCTCGCGACATGGTTGTGGTATTTGACTTAATTCCTAAATCATAGGCTGTTTCCCATGGCAGATAAATATCAGCTGACTGGGCGCTGTTTAAACCATTAGCGACGTCATACAGCCTTGGCAGCATGGTCCAGGTATCCAGCACACCGGTTATGGTGTACAGTTCGTTACCAAGTTGCAGGGCTTCGCCGACCACATTTGTCCGGCCAAAAAATCGTTCAGCACTGGCTTTACTTAAAATCAGCTCGCGCCTGGCACTGTTATCTGCCCAGCGGTCACCATGTAAAAAAGGCACGTCAAACAGCGTAAAAAAGTCCCGTTGGGTGATCCGTAACGCTACCGGAGTTGGACTTTGCTGAGTATTTTCGGGCAAACGGGCATAGCCGGCCGACTGAAACATGGCTGCCTGAGCACTTGGAATGCCACTGCTGCTAAGTTTTTGCACATCCTGATAGCTCAGTGCCCGCAGTGGCTCGGTACAGCTATCACAAGGTTGCAGGGTGGCATTTATTTGCGGATAAAACAGCGTCTGGCTCTTATGTGGCAGTGGATCATGATTAAGCCAGTAGTACAGCGTAGCATTTGAGAAAAACATACCCAAACCCAGGCTTAAAATTAATACGGTTAACATATAGGGCACCGGCGCGCGTTTAATATTGCGCAGGGCCAGAGCAAATGCATGCAGCAGATTATCCATCTCAGGCTCCTTGCACTGCGGCCAGCGGTTGATAAAGGGTACTGTCGTGGAGCTGACCATCAATAATCTGAATATGGCGGCCGGCGCGGCGCGCCTGATCCGGGTCATGCGTTACCATTAAAATGGTGCAACCGCGCTGGTTAATTTGCTCCAGCAGCTCCATCACCTGGCGTGCCATCAATGAGTCAAGATTTCCTGTAGGTTCGTCAGCCAGCAGAATTCGCGGCTCACCGGCAATGGCCCGGGCAATGGCGACCCGTTGCTGCTGTCCGCCTGATAACTGGCCGGGCAGGTAGTCGCGTCGGGCATGTAAGCCGACTAACTCCAACGCCTGTTCAATCCGTTGCTTGCGGGCAGCCGCCTTCAGTCCACGGTAACGCAAAGGCAGCTCGATATTGTCAAAAATGCTGAAGTCTTTTATTAGATTAAAGCTTTGAAATATAAAACCAATTTTCTCGTTGCGCAGCTTTGAAAGCGCAGAATCAGACAAACCTTTAACCGACTTGCCATCAAGCAGGTAATCGCCACTGTCGAAGCCTTCCAACGTGCCAAGAATATTTAACAGGGTTGACTTACCCGAGCCGGACGGGCCGGTCAGTGCCGCAAACTCGCCTTCATTTACCTGCAGGTTCACATCGCGCAGGGCGTGGGTTTCAATCAGCTCAGTACGGAATATTTTGCTTAAATGAGTTAGTGTTATCATCAGTTGTCCTTTTTCATAAACTTGGTTGTAATTAGTCTGGTTTTGGATCAGTGGCGGCTCAGTTCAGGTTTACCCGGCTTTGGTCCTGAAAATCATTCAGGTTCGAGATCACCCATTGTTCGCCTTCAGCCGCACCACTTAAAATTTCTACCCATTGCACTGACAGCGCACCAAGCTCCACGTTTTTACGCACAGCCTGATTATCCAACACCTGATAAGCCTGCCGGCCACCACCGGAGCTGACAAAATCACCGCGGGCAATTTTCAGCACATTGGTTTTATGCTCCAGGATCACCCGGGCCGTCAGACGCTGGCTCTGGCGAAGCGCCAGCGTATCGGCTTGTTCAAAGCGCACCCGGGCGCTGACCTGATTATTGCGAACTTCTGGTGCGATATGGCTGATAACGCCATTAAGTTGTTGGTTTGCTATGACAATTTCTACCTGCTGGTTGGCTAACAAATCGCGGGCATAACTTTCCGGGACCGCAAGTTCTGCTTCATATTGGCTAAGATCAATGACGGTTAATAAGGCCTGACCGGGCAGCACATGGCTTTGTTGCTCGACCAGCCAGTTGCCTAGTTGGCCGGTTACCGGCGCGGTGATATTCAGCGCCGCCACTTTGCGTTCAAGTTCATTGACGACCAGTTGCTGGCGATGAATATTCTGAGCGCGTGAACTTTGTTCAAAAGCCAGTTTGTCCCGGGCTAGTTCTACTTTGCGTTTGGCATGGTCAAATTCCAGTTCCGCTTTGGTCAGATTATCTTTGGCGATATCGAAATCGAGCCTGCGGATCACCCCAAGCTCGATAGACTGGCTACGCACGTTGCAATTCGCGCCGGGCAGCCAGTAAATTCACCTGAGCGTTATTCAGTACCTGCTCAATATCCAGTTGTTGCTCGCGGGCACTTAATACCGCCCGTTCTGCTTCTGATGTCATACCTGAGAGCATGGCTTGTTGTTGCTGTAAATCATTTTGCAGCGCCGGGCTGGTAATAGTGGCAACAATATCGCCCTGATTAACCGCTTCACCAGGTTGTTTAAACAGCTGCACCTGGCCGGTTTCCTGGCTGTATAGGGTAGGGGCGTTGGCGGCAACAATCCGGCCCTGTACCGCAATATCCCGAACCAAATCACCACGCTGTACAGTGGCGAACTGTAACGTATTGCGTGCGACCACCATGCTGGCACCGTTATTTGCCATAGTTTTAAATAACGCCAGGCTTAGCATAATGACAATAGTTAAAATGGCGACCGTGGGAAGGAATCGGCGCAGCCGGCTTCTGGCCGGACGTTGCATAATCTTATCTTGTAGTTCAGTGCCCTGGATCATTTTCTGCCCTTGTTGTGCTGATTTTACGCTCTACAGATAATGCTTAGCAGCTTTAATGCCAACTGTTATGTTATTGATTTTTAAGTATATAAAATTTATATACTGATTGTGAAAACTGTCCGCGGACAAAAAAAGTGTCCGCAATAATTTTGCGGACAACTGTTGCTAAAACAGTTGCTTAACGTAGAATCAGAGAGGGTCAGACAGTAATAATAAGTGAGTCAGGGATGGACACAGCGGCACAGCAATATTGTGATAACTGTCACAGCGCTTTGCAGGGTGAGTTTTGTCATCACTGCGGCCAGGAAAAGAAAAGCTATATCCGTAATGTCAGCGGCGTTGTTACCGAGTTTTTTGGTGAGTTCAGCAACTGGGATACCCGGCTATGGCGCACATTAATTCCACTTTGGTTCCGGCCTGGCTTCCTGAGTCGCCGTTATGTTAATGGTCATCGGGTCCCTTATGTGCCACCGTTGCGCTTGTATCTGTTTACCTCAATTATCGCCTTTCTGATTTTTGCCAGACTGTTGCCTGACACATCGGCTGATGTCAGCCCGCCTGACAATGTGCTCGTCCAGCCAGCAGCTGATGCTACGCCTGATAGCAACAATCTGGCCGATATAGGGGCTGAAATCAGGAAAAACGTCCAGCAAAGTAGACAAAGATCGCCTTCCGGGGTCAAAGTATCCTTTTTATCTGAGGAGGGACAACAAGAGTTTAACGCCAAACTTGACGCTATTATCGCCAACCCCAAACTGGCGATAAATAAGTTTTTTAGTCTGGCTCCGCAGATGATGTTTTTGCTGCTACCGCTTTTTGCCTTATTGCTAAAACTGATGTACATCCGCTCCAATCGCTACTATATGGAACATTTAATCGTAGCCTTACATAGCCATAGCTTTATTTTGCAAATGTCGGTTATCTATCTGGGGCTTGGTTTGTTGCAAAACAGCATAGGCTGGAACTGGCTGGCAGCAATTGTCGGCTGGCTGGAAACGGTGGCATTCTGGTGGATCCCGGTTTATTTATTGCTATGCCAGAAGTTCTACTATCAACAGAGCTGGGGCAAGACACTGCTGAAATTCTGGTTAACCAGTTCTCTTTATAACATCCTGTTTATCAGCGCCGTACTGACATTGATCGTGTTAAGTATCCTCTGGGCTTAACCTGTTACTGACGAGGTTGCGGTTTTACTTTGCATTGCAGTAATTTTTTTTTGAACTCGTTTATCCGCTGCTGGTTACCAGCTGCAGTGTCGCCCAGCATTTGCTCGAAGATTGTAAAATTCTGCTCGATATAATCCAGCTCACAGCTGCATTCTGCTTTAATGTCCACGCTGCTGTAGCCTTTACTATGCAATACTTCGACACAGCGTTTTAAGTAACCGTCCAGTACCGCGGTTTTAAATTCAGGGGTGTTGCTGTCAGATTGTGCTGCCGCCGCTTGTAAATCAGCTATTGGCAGGTTGATGATAAAAACGACAACCCAGGCCCTGACTAGCAAACCTTTAATATTCATAAGTGTATTGCGCTCTTTTTTAAAACGTTAACCATACCGGATTGGCGGGAAAAAATCAGCTATAAACCGGCTTGGTCCAGCAGGCTTGCCATATGTTGCAGCGCAGTAAGCCCCTGAATGTCCGTGGCTTGCAGTGGCACCTTGTAGCGGGGAAGGCTAGAAAAATCTTGTTCTATCTGGGCTAAATGGACTTTTTCCTGGCTGCGACGCGCCGCCAGAAATTCACCATCGGCACTGTCGGGCAGAATACGGTTGATTACTAACCCTGCCAGCGGTAGCTTTTCGTGCTGCAAGCTTTGCACGGCACGGCCGGTTTCCAGAATAGGTAGTTTTTCCGGGGTTAGCACGAACAGCAGGGCACTTTGTCGCTTATCAGTCAGTATTTCGCGGGTGCGTTGCAATAATCTCTGGCGGGTCAGCAGGGTGTCGGTAATGGCTTTGTTACGCTCATCCATACCGGAGGTGGCGTGCTCATCTGGATCAGCCAGCGGGTTGGCCACATCGCGACCTGCTTTGGGCGTTAAATGCCCTAATATGTCACCGAGTTTCTCTGAGCGTTTATTCGCATTGAGCAGCCCCTGAGTCCAGGCGGCCATGGCTTCGGGCAGACTGAGTAGTCGCAAGGTATGGCCGGTGGGCGCAGTATCGAAAATAACCAAATCATAATCTGATAAGCCCAGTTCGATGACACTGGCCATCCGCTCCAGCATAGCGGCTTCCTGCGCGCCCGGCGATTGGCGGGTTAAACGCATTTGCCGTTCAATTTCGCTGAACATTTCTGGCCGGGTAAAGCGTTTTAGCTGGGTGGTGACTTTTGCCAGGTGTTGTTCAACTTCCCGGTCCGGATCGAGTTCCAGACCATCCAGATTTGGTGCCAGCCGGGTTATACTGTCGCCAATAGGGCGGTTAAAAGCATCACTAAGACTATGCGCCGGATCGGTAGAAACCAGCAGGACTTTTTTGCCTCGCTGTGTTGCCAGCAGCGCCAGCGCCGAGCTGGTAGTGGTTTTGCCCACACCGCCTTTACCACCCACTAACAGCAGCCGCTTATCGGTTAACAGCATTTTATGTTATCCAGGGGGGAGTGTTCCATACCCATCCGGGTATGCCAGTCGTGAAAGCGTTCCATTAGCAGCGGTTGTAACTCCAGCGTGTAATAACTGGCGGGGTTAGGTACCCCCATCATTTCCGAGAAAATCAGCAGCATAAACAAATCGTCCTGCTCGCGTTTAGCCCGGGCAATAGCACTGCGGTAGGGCGCGTTATAGGCTTCTTCGGCGTAAAAACTGGCCTGGCGCAGCCAGGCCTTAATGCTATCAAGCTTCATGTTCTTTTGTCGCGGGACTGGCTTTATTAGCTTTAATTTGTTTGCTTAAGGTGGCAGTGCATTCCAGTGATACCAAAATGGCAGCGGCCAGTACCACTAAGTCCAGGGTGAACAGAAACCAGTCGCCCTTATCATAAAAACTCTTCAGCTGAGTCAGCAGCGCCAGCGTTGTCATAATTAACAGAAAAACTAATGGTGCCAGGGTGTACCACATTGGCCGGCGTTTTTTAACCAGCATAACTGTTATGACTAACAGCGTTAAGCCCGCCAGTAACTGGTTAGTGGTGCCGAACAGTGGCCAGATTAACATGCCACCTGAGCCATCACCGCCGGCACCAAACGCCAACAGGAGACAGGTGCCAACCGCTAACAGGGTTGCCGGAGCGGCTTTTTGCATCCAGCCAATATTATAGATATGGCCCCATTCCTGAAAAATATAGCGTTGCAGGCGCAGGCCGGTATCCATAGTGGTGCCGGCAAACAATACCACCATTACCGTTAACAGGGTTTGTGCCAGCACCGTATCCAGGCCAACGCCTTGCTGCAGAATATTCGCGCCACCGGTTATAAAGGCCGATACCCCGCCCTGGCCAAAGCTGTGATAAATAGCCTGCCAGTCAGCCAGACTGGCAAAACCTGCGGTGGCGGCAATAATAGCCGCTAACGCTAATGAGCCTTCGCCCACTGCACCAAAATAACCAACAAAACGCACATCCGGTTCTTTATCCAGCTGTTTCGAGGTAGTGCCACTGGATACTAAACCATGGAAGCCGGAAATGGCGCCGCAGGCAATGGTCACGAATAGCAGCGGGATCATTGATGGCGTGTTTTCCGGCAGATTGGTATTGAAGGCCGGTGCAACCAGTTCCGGCCCGGAAATCAGTACGGCGCCGTACATCAGAATTAAACCGATAAACAGTTGGATGCCGTTAATATAGTCGCGTGGTTGCAGTAACATCCATACCGGTAACAGCGAGGCAATTGCGGCGTAGGCAAACAGGATTATAATCCAGCTTTGGTTGTCGCTTAGCGGGCCAACCATTTCAGGCAATGCCAGTGGCAGCATCGGCCCGGCATAAATCATGGCGTACAAGGCTATTACGCCAATAACCGTCACCATCAGCAGGCCGATAAGCTTACGATAAATCAGCTGGCCGATAATCAGGGCGACGACGATGGCACCCCAGACTGGAATAGTGGCACTGGGGAAATTAATCAACTGACCGGCAATCACCACGGCAAACACCGCGTTAACCATCAGCAGTACCAGGAAAATCACAATCATAAAAATACTGCGGGCGCGGTTGCCGACGATATCACCGGTGAGTGAACCTATCGATTTCGCTTTGTTGCGGGCACTGGCCCAGATAGCGCCAGCATCATGCACCCCGGCGAAGAAAATGGTACCAAATACTACCCACAGAAAAGCGGGCACCCAGCCCCAAATCACTGCGATAGCTGGCCCGATAATGGGGGCGGCGCCGGCAACCGAGGTAAAGTGATGACCCCAGAGGATATATTTGTTGGTTGGCACATAGTCGATGCCATCCTGCATCTCATGGGCAGGAGTACGAAAATGTGGATCAACCTTAAAAATTTTTTCGCAGATAAACTTAGAGTAAACGAAGTAGCCTAGTGCCATGGCGCCCAGGCCCATTAACATCAAAAATATCGCGTTCATTCAACTACCTCTGACTGGGTATTAAGACAAGCTAAGCATAGTACAACGTTCGTCAAAGGATAGGGATGCGACTAAAGTCTAACACCAGCTCGCGTTGGGCAACGCAAGCTGGTCATTATCCCGTATGGATTAACGTTTTTTGATCCATTCGCCATCAAGCAGAACAAAATGGCCGCTGGCGGTTTTCTCAATCGCTTTTTTGCCGGCAATCGCTTCTACATCGGCCACCGCAATATTGTTTTGTTTGGCCATTCTGGTGTATTCAGCACGGCGGGCGTCGTTAATCAGCTTAACAACCGCCTCGCTTTGTTCGGTACTTTGTACTACACCCAGATAACCATTAGGTTGCTCACCCACCAGGCCTTGCGATTTAGTCTGGCTCAGTGCTGCCATAGCTTGCTGCAGATTCATTGCCATTACCGGCAAACTTAACGCTAATATTAAACCTGCTAAGAACAGGCGAAATGTTGTCAGTTTCATCAGTATGATCTCCTTAGAATAAGCCACTGTTTTCGCTAAATAATTCATCAAGTTGTTTATCTACTTTGATATAGATTTCATGCTGAATTTTGACGTTAAGATTGATATTTATCGGTTCATTCGGTAGTTCAACCTGAACTTTAGGGGTACAGGCCAGTAACACCAGACTTGCAGTTAGCACCACCCCGGCTAGTCGTTTCATGGTTTTTCTCCATTGGCAGCCGCAGCTGCTTGTTGTTGTTTAAGATACTGTTGGACCCGCTGGGTGATCACATCGTTCAGCTTATTAGTCAGTTGCAGGCTGGTAATCAGTGCCGGCAGATCTTCCTCCAGATTCACATTTAAATTAATGGCCCGCCCTTGTTGCAAATTGGGGTTGCTACCCTGTAACTTCAGCCCCAGCACAAGTTTGCCACTGGTATCGTAGCTGATATCACTGCTAAGTACCGTATACTGGAAATTTTCCAGTGCATCCAATACCAGTTTCATATTGCTGTTAGATTTTGCCATAGCGCTGGCACTTTCTGACTGATACTGCAACCGTCCGCCCGGCGCTTCAGCTGCTATACTGCCGTCCTTAACGCTAAACCCCTTCGTACCAATAGTAATGGGCACGGTTCCAGAGAGCTTGCCATTGCCGGTTAGATCACTGGACGGGTGTTGTTGCAACAGGCTGGCTAAGTCAATTTGCTGCAGCTGCAGTATCAGTTGGTTTTCAGACTGGCTGAAATCCAGCTGCTGGTTATTAGCGGTTATTTTACCTTGCATCAGCTGTAATACCGCTTGCTGTAAGTTGACAGTTAATTGCTCTGGACTGGCTAATGGCAGGGTAGCAGAGCCAGTCAGGGTAAGGGGGCCCATTTCAAAACCATGGTTAAGTCTGTCAAGCTGGAAGTCTTTGGTGTTGACGAGTAAGGCGTTATTGGCCAAAGCGACGTCGATGCTGGCATTTAAGCCGGCAAACAAACTTCGATCGTAAATACCGCTTAAATCGCCCAACTGTAATTGACTACGGCTGGTTAATTCGCTGGGGCTAAAATTGATGACACCACTGCCACTGAGTTTGCCCCGGTTTAGCGTAAGGAGTTCAGGCCAGGCATTGATGGTGGCTGTCAGAGGGTTTCCCGCCAATAAAAAAATCTCAGCTAACTGCCATTGTATCATCACGGCACTGGTTTCAGCCTGATAGTTCAGCTGGTGCGAGACCGTTATACCGGCATCATTACTAAGCTGGCCGTTTTCAACAGTAAACTGCGCCGCGTTACCACGAAGCAGGCCCTGCCACTGCCAGTTCTGGCTGAGTAAAGCCGGATGACTGAGCTTATCGACGCTGATCTGAAGGTCCGAGTTTAAATCTGTTATACCGCTTTGATCGCCACTGACCTGACTACTGGCTAACGATACCTTAAGGTTATCGCCTGTTACGGTGTCTGTGGTAAAGGCGCTTTGAAGCGAACTGTGATCTTTGACTGCCACTTGCCAGCTGCCAGCCTGCCACTGACCGCTAAACCCGGCTTCCAGCTGCAATCCAGTCAGTAAAACAGCCTGTTGCGCTAGTTTCAGCCGGGCAGCTTTGGCTGAGACATCAGCCTTTTCAATGGCTATCGCTAAAGTATCTGTCAGATTAACTGTCAGCTCACTGTCCAGGCTGAAACTGGTGTCGCCCTCGCTTGATAGTGCCAATTGCAACGGTAAGGCGGCCAAATCTAATGGCCTGGTAGTGGCGGAACTGTTGGTGTTGGCACGGATAACAAAGTCGACCGGATTCAGGTTAAGGCCGTAATCCGCAATAGCAGCGGGCAGTTCCAGCCCAGCTAAGCTGCCACTGGCGTTAAGTTGCCAGTTGGTCACAACCTGATTTTTCAGGGTTAGCTCTGCATTCAGTTCGCCCTGAATTAAGCCCAGTTGCGGCAGATAAAACGGGTCAGGGGCCCGGCCGACAACTATTGCGTCAATATCGTGGTTGCTAAGCAGAGTACTCAGATCGCCATTGGCAGGTAACTGCCACTGCAGTTTGCTGTAAAGTTGCACCGGTTGCTGAAACTGCGTCAGCCAGGTGTCTGGCAACACAATGCCCCATTGGCGCAGCAGCACCTGATTGGCGCTGGAGGGGGGCGACAGCGCCAATGCTATCTCAGCAACAGCAAGTTCGGTAGCAGCCGGCTGGCTGGCGAGCTGCAGTTTAACCCTTAAGCCAATTTGCTCTGCCTGCTGCGCCGTTATTTCCAGGGTCGGTTGCGGTGCCGGCTGATAGGTCAGGTCAATCAGAAATTGTGATATCGCCTGGTCTTGCTGTTGCCGGTCTTTTGCTTGCTGGTTGCCTGCTGCACTGGGTACTGAGCTCAGAGTCAGTTGGCTTTGCCAGTAGGCTGGTTCGCTGGTATCGGCTGGGCTGGTAGATTGCGGTGGGTTGACGTAGCTTACGTAGCCATTTAAATCCAACGGACACTGGCCAGCAGAGCAGGGTAGCGTTAGGCGGGTATCGTCAATATGGATATGTTCCGGCAACCAATCTGGCAATTGCCAGTGAGCAGGGAGTGTAAACGGCGTCTGTTGTGATGCTGCTGCGGGCCGGGTCGGCTTATCCAGCGTGATCTGGCCGGGGCCCAGGCTTACCCGTTGCAAGGCGGGTTTAAATGCTTGTGGCCATCGCCAGTGAATATCGACGTTTTGCAGCTCAACTTGATGCAAAGCGCCATTATGTTCCAGTTGTAAGCGAACGCTGGCAAATGAAGCACTTCGCAGGGTAAACCGGCGAAAATCCAGCTGCAGATTACTAATGCCGGCCTGAGCAATTTGCTGCTGTAGATACCAATAGCCAACGGCAGCTATCACCGGTAAGCCGATAACCAATATTAGCAATGCTTTTAAAAAACGTCGCATAGTGTGTCCAAACGGCACCAGTCAGGTAAGTTATTAACGGCTGACAATAATTGTTAATGTAGTTAAGACTACCTGAATCAGTTCTGAATTAACAAGTTAGCTTGAAAATGTCGAACGACCTAGTTATTAATTGTAAAAAAAGGGCAACCCCGTGGCTGCCCTAATTGTAGTTAAACTATAGAAGTTAGCTGCTTACTGGCGTGCCTCGGCTGAGGCATCGCGAATAGCACGGAATTCATTACCTTGGTACCAGTTTGGCCACTGCCGGCTGTTTGCCAGTTCGTTCCCCACCCGGTAATACAGGAATAAATCCTGCTGGGCACCGCGTAAGTCGAAATCATCCCGCCATTCATCCTGTACCTTATGATAGCAGCAGCTGTTGTACTCAGCGCGCTGTGCCGCGCCCCATTCAGCGCCTTTTTGGTAATGATCATTACCGCCTTTAGCGTACAGAATAGGCACGCCTTTTTTTGATAAATTGAAGTGATCAGAGCGATAAGCAATACCCGCTTCCGGGTTGGGTTCTTTCACTGCATACCGGCCTTGTTGCTCAGTATACTTCACCAGAATTTCCTCTACCTCGGTATTGCCCAGGCCAACAATTACCATATCTTTCATCGGGCCATACATATTCATTACGTCCATATTAATGGCCGCGGCGGTTTTTTCCAGCGGGAATACCGGATTTTCGGCATACCAGGCCGACCCCAGCAAGCCGCGTTCTTCTGCTGTTACCAACACAAAGGCAACCGAGCGTTCGGGCTGAGGTTGTTTGGCAAAATGTTCAGCCAGGGCAATAACTGCACCGGTGCCGCTGGCGTTGTCCTGGGCGCCGTTAAACACTTTATTGTCTGGGTTTGAGAAGTCCATTCCGAGGTGGTCCCAATGCGCCATATACAGAACATATTCGTCCGGGTATTTACTGCCTTCAATGTAGCCGATGACATTACTGGAGGTCAGCTCGCGCAAATTGTTGTTTACCGTTACCGATGCTTTGGCATTCAGCGGTACTGGTTTGAAGTCTGGTTCCAGCGCTTTTTTGTGCATGCTTGCTAAATCGGTGCCAGCGTTGGCAAACAGTTTTTCCGCAGACTCTGTAGTTAACCAGCCTTCAATTTTAGCCCGGTCCATATTTTTGTTTTCGTTGATCAGATCAAACTTAATGGGTGAACCATGTGCTACCACGCCCCAGCCGTAACTGGCTGGTGCGGTTTCATGAATAATCAGTACCATGGCCGCTCCCTGGCGGGCCGCTTCTTCGTATTTGTAAGTCCAGCGGCCGTAGTAGGTCATGGCATTGCCGTTAAACAATTCCGGATCCTGTGTGGCGTAACCTGGGTCATTAACAAACATCACCACGGTTTTACCTTTGACATCAAGGCCTTCATAGTCGTTCCAGTTGTATTCCGGAGCAACAATCCCGTAACCGACAAATACCATCTCACTGTCTTCGACACTAACCTGGTCAGTTACCTGGGTGGTCCAGGCGATCATTTCATCCCGGTATTTGAAACTGTCCGGCAGGTTTTCTCCTGTTAATGTCATATCAGATACTTGCTTTGGATCGATTTGTACCAGGGATACCGGTTGCTGGTAACTGTCACCGTCTATCGGTTTTAACCCAATGCGTCGGAAGTGTTCCTCCAGGTAGGCAACGGTCAACTCATCTCCTTTGGTTGCTGGTGCCCGGCCCTGAAACTCATCAGATGCCAGGGTTTTAATATACTCAGCTAAACGCGGATTAAATTCGGTATCAACCAGCTCAGCGGTTTGCTCAGGTTCAGGTTGAGTGTTTGCAGTTGGTGCCTCAGGCTCTTTTGAACAGGCGCTGAGGGTCAATGCCCCGGCGAGAATGAGGTAAAGTGGTGAAAACTTTAGTGACGTTTTCATAGTGGCTCCAGTGTGTACTTGGTTGTTATTTATGGTTTATTATCGTTTTACGGCTAGTCTGCATAACCCCAGGGCGCTGGTGGTAACGCGACCTCCTGGGTCAGATCAAAATCCACCCGAAACTCCCGGCCTTCCCGGATTAACCGGTAACTGAATTGTTCCGGGTAAATAAACATTTGCCAGATATTGGTATTTGATTGCGGTATACCGCGAGCGGTAAACAACTCTTTAGAATACTGGTCGGCATGAAAAGACTGTGCTGTTGCCCAACCGGCATCCAGGGTCTGTCCGCCGTACATGGTCTGATCATCATGGCTGCCATCGGCATTGCGATGGTCGTGCTTTAAGGTTAAGCCAGAACCGGTTTTAGTGATGATCCAGGTGCGTGAATGATTGTCACCGACGTGAAACGGGATTTGCAGCTGGCTGTCAGAGCACTTTCTGACATGCATAATCAGGGCACCTTCAAAACCGGGAGCCGGTGGATTATCAACGGCAATTTTACCCGCAAAAGCTTTACCGCACAGCGCTTTTAGCTTATCAAAATAGGCATCATGGGTATCGATGGAAACTAAGGGGGCGTCCTGGACAATATTGGCGCCGGCACCGAGGCTGATAAGTAAGGTGGCAGCAATAAGCGTCTTTTGCATTTTTTTCTCCTTTTAAGACAACCGTACTATACCCGCATTGCGTAAAGTCATCAAACTAATGGCTTTTAGCTGCTATGCTAAACAGCTACCCTGACTACAGCAGCGAATACGGACCGATTATGCATAATGAACTCGATGGTAAATTACTTTTAAATGTCTATGCCAAGGTAGAAAAACATGGCAAGCCAGTGGAGACTGACCACGGTGCCGGTTTTACGCTCGATGGCCTTACGGTCAGCCAGGGCTTTGATGGTTATGAGGTGTATTTTCAGTCAGCGAAAGTACAGTTAACCCTGGGGTTTCATCATAAATGGCACAGTGATGCCCAGAATGAGAAAGACATGGATGCGTTCATTGAATTAATTAAGCATATTAACAACCATTACAGTTAATTAAAGTTATTCTTGCTAAGGCAGTATTCAGTTAATACTGCTATGATGCGGCGCAAAATAACCGATAGTAATCGGTAGACGTGCGCTAAGCTGATAGACGGCTAAAAGGCTATTGCTATCTGGCGGCTGACAGGGTAAAGTGGCCGCCGTCAATCATATCTGATAGACCAGAAGAGGCGCGTTAACCAGGTAACCCGTGACAGAAGACTATACTTCGCAGCGCGGGCCAGGGGGATTAACGCCGAGAGAGCACTCTGTATAGTGAGAGTACTTTCGGTCGGGCAGGCTGAATCCTGCCGACTGTCACCTGTTTGTTTGGTGGAGAGCTTCTGGCCTTTGTTATCGATAGCAACGGTCTGTAACCATTCCCGTTTTGCTGCAATTAGCAAAAGCCATGCTCTGCTTATTTTATTTTGTAAGGAGAGACACCCTTGTCCAATCTTATTATTGCAAAATTCGGCGGCACCAGTGTTGCTGATTTTGATGCGATGTCCCGCTGTGCCGATATTATTCTGGCCAATGAAGCAATACGGGTCGTCGTGGTCAGCGCCAGCTCTGGTGTAACCAATTTGTTAGTTGAAATTACCAAAACTACGAATGTTACCGAGCGCTATGATGCTTATGCCGGCATCGAAACCATTACCCTTGCAGTACTAAACCGCCTTGCTCAGCCAGAGCAGGTGGCACAGGCTATCGAATTACTGCTGACAGAGCTCAAAGCGTTAATTGAAAACGGCGGCGCGGTATATAGCAGCGCGCACAAGGATCTTATTCAGTCATTTGGTGAACGCCTAAGTTCTGCGCTGTTCAGTCAGGTATTGCGCGAGCGGGGCGCTCAGGCACAATGTTTTGATATTCGCCGGATAATGCGCACTGACAGCCGCTTTGGCCGCGCTGAGCCGCAGGTTAAACTCATTGCTGAACTGTCTGAAGTACATTTAAAGCCACTTATTGCAGAGCAACGAATTGTAACCCAGGGTTTTATTGGCCAGGATGAGTTTGAGCAAACCACCACCCTTGGCCGCGGCGGCTCTGACTATAGCGCCGCCTTGCTGGCTGAAGCACTGCAGGCTGATACGGTGCAAATCTGGACGGATGTGGTCGGCATTTTTACTACCGACCCAAGGTTGACGGATCAGGCACGCTGTATTGCTGAAATTAGCTTTGATGAAGCGGCAGAAATGGCCACCTTTGGCGCCAAAGTACTGCACCCGGCCACGCTTATTCCGGCCATGCGGCGTAATATCGGCGTGTTTGTTGGCTCCAGTCGTGAGCCGGAAGCCGGTGGCACCTGGATTGCCAGGGAAGTACAGCAACGGCCACCATACCGTGCTATTGCCCTGCGTAAATCACAAACCTTAATCACGGTAAAAAGCCCTGATATGCTGCATGCTGCCGGTTTCTTAGCCCGGGTGTTTGATATTTTAAGCCGGCATCAGATTTCAGTCGATTTGGTCACTACGTCGGAAATCAGCGTTGCTCTCACACTGGATGAAGGCGGCATGACCAGTGCTTTTAGTCATGCCGTAGAGCCGGCACTGGCGGAACTGCGGGCGTTTTGTGAGGTGGTAGTCGAGCAGGGGTTAAGCCTGGTGGCGGTTATTGGAAACCATTTGCATAGCAGCAAAGGCATTACCGGTGAGCTTTTTCAAACGCTGGAGCGGATTAATATGCGGCTGATTTGCCATGGTGCTTCAAAACATAACCTGTGCTTCTTAGTGCAGGATGCGGATGCGCCGGCCGTGGTGAAACAGTTGCATTCAAACCTGTTCAGCGCCTGATTTAAGTTAACAACCCCAGCTTTGGCGCACCGGGCTGGGGCTGCAATCAGACGCTGGTAGTCTGAATGCTAGCGCGTAACCGCGGCAGCAGTATCTGGCATATCTGGCTGGGCGGCTTCATTTACTAAGCCTTCTGAGCGGCCTATCACCAAAGCTACCATGGTATCGCCGGTAACATTGGTGGCGGTGCGCATCATATCGATGATCCGGTCGACTGCCGCGATAAAGGCAATACCTTCCAGGGGTAAGCCAACCACACTTAGAGTAACCGTTAACATTACCATCGCCGTGCCGGGCACGCCGGCAGTGCCAACTGAAGCCAGCGTTGCCGTGCCAGCGATAAGCAGGTAATCCAGGGTATCCAGCGGTATGCCATATATATGGGCAATAAAAATAGCCGCTATCGCCGGGAAAATTCCGCCGCAGCCATCCATATTAATGGTGGCACCCAGCGGTAGCACAAAGCTGGCATAACTTTTTGCAACCTTAAGATCTTCAGTAACTACTTTGTAGCTGACCGGCAGGGTGCCGTAGCTGCTGGCACTGCTGTAAGCCACTAGCTGGGCGGGTAATACTGCCTTGAAAAAGGCCCGGATGCCGATACCGCCAAACAGTTTTACCAAGCCACCGTACACAACAATGATATGAATAAAGCAGGCGATATAGATCGCAATAATAAATTTGCTCAGTGGCAGCAGGGTGGCTAACCCGAAGCTGCCGATGGCCCAGGCCATCAGACCAAATACGCCCAGAGGTGTTAACTGCATAACCATTCGGGTGATCTGATACATTATTTCCGCGCCCGCATGGATTACTTTTTTCATTGGCTCCGCTTTTTCGCCAACGACATTTATAGCAATCCCGACCAGACTGGCAAAGATGATTATTTGCAGCACATTGCCATTAACCAGCGCGGCAACCGGATTGGTAGGAATTAAACCGGTAATAACATCGGCTACCGGTGGGATAGTGCGTTCACGCACCTCACTGGCGGTAAGTTGCAGGGCATCGCCCCAGTTCATTAAGCTACCTATGGTTAAGCCAATTAAACTGGCAATAAAAGCAGTGAACAAGAATAAGCCAATAGTTTTACCGGCCAGTCGGCCCATTTTCTGGTTATCAGCCAGCGAGGTAATACTGGTGATCAGGGCAAATAACACTAACGGCACAACCAGCATCTTAATGGCATTAATAAACAGGGTGCCCAGCGGTTTTAACACGGTGGCGGCTTCACCTAACACCAGGCCGGCTATGATGCCAAGAACCAAGGCACCTAGTACCCGTTGCCAGAAGGGGATTGCAAACCAGAACGCCAACATACGTTACCACCTGAGCGTAAAACTATCGCTAAAATAAAAAGTTGCGCCATTATAGAGACAACAAAAGCAGCAACAAGGCCGCTTCTCTATATGTTATAACCAATATGTTAGAAGGAGTGGTTCTGGATCAGTTGCAACGACATGTTATTCGTAGGGAAGCGGATCAGTAGCGTTATTCAGGGCAAAGGCTTCTAAACGCTCCTGACAGGAACCACATTTACCGCAGGCTTTTTCACGGCCGTTATAACAGGTCCAGGTCTTGCTGTAATCAAGGTTCATTGCCAGGCCGTCTGCTAATATTTCAATTTTAGTCTGATAAAGATAAGGGCTGACAATATCAACCGGCTGGTAGTTGGCAATCTGACAAACATCATTCATTTTCTGGACAAACTCTGGCCGGCAATCCGGATAAATAAAGTGGTCACCGGAATGCGCGCCATAATAAACCGCCCGGGCACCGATTGAGTCGGCATAGCCCACGGCTAACGACAGCAATATCATGTTGCGGTTGGGCACCACTGTCGATTTCATATTATCGGCGGCATAATGGCCCTCTGGCACATCGATGTCACTGGTCAGGGATGAGCCACTTATCAGCTGGTTAATTGCTGAAATATCAACAATTTTATGGTTTATATTCAGTTCTTTACAAACATTGGCGGCACATATCAGCTCTTTAACATGACGCTGGCCATAGTTAAATGATAACGCATAAACGTCGTGGCCGGCGGCTACTGCTTTGTGCAATATGGTAAAAGAATCCATACCACCAGAATAAATAACCACAACTTTTTGGCTCATCAGTGCCTCTCTCTGTATAATACCGGACAAATTGGCCGCGCATTGTACTTGAACATCGCGGTCAGATCACCTGCTTGTCATAAAGGAAACCGCGGCTTGTTGTATAAGGTTAATGAAATTTTCGAAACCATCCAGGGCGAAGGCAGTTTTACCGGGGTGCCTGCGATATTTATCCGGCTGCAAGGTTGCCCGGTGGGTTGCGCCTGGTGTGATACCAAGCATACCTGGCTGGTTAATCCTGAGCTTGAAGTTAAGCTGGACAAGATGATGGCCAAAGCCGGTGATACGGAGCAGTGGACTTCTGTATCTGCTGAACAAATACTGACCCTGTTTAAAAATGAAGGTTACCAGGCACGACACGTGGTAATTACCGGCGGTGAGCCTTGCATGTATGATCTCAATCCGCTTTGTAACACTTTGCAAGACGCTGGTTATCAAACCCAAATTGAAACCAGCGGCACCTTTGAGATTCGGGTACCGGCAAAGAGCTGGGTTACCGTATCGCCAAAGATAAATATGAAAGGTGGCTATAACGTGTTGCAAAGCGCGCTGGACCGGGCGGATGAAATAAAGCATCCGGTGGCCATGGATAAACATATAGCGCAGCTTTTACAATTGTTAGAGCAAACTGACATCAGCACTAAGCTAATTTATCTGCAGCCGATTAGCCAGCAAGCTAAAGCAACCGCCCTGGCCATTGCTTACTGTAAAAAACATAACTGGCGGCTAAGTGTTCAGGTGCATAAATATTTGGGAATAGAATAGGCAAGTGTTAGGTAAACGGTATTAAGCTCACATTGTTCAAGTATTATGTTCAAGCCAGTTTTGCAAACTTTCCAGGCAGGTTAGTGGGTCATGCTCAGCTGACAGCTTTTGTTTCAACCCGGGTTGCATTGGCATTAATTCCAGCCAGCGCGATGCCAGCCAGCTGGCGTTATCAAGCTCAGGCTCAGGATAGAGTTGCTGTAATTGAGGGTATTCTGCCAGCAGGTGGAGCAGTGAGCTGGCAAGGTCGGTATAGCGCTGACTCAGTCGTGTTGCAGGCCAGCTGCTTAACTCATTAACCTGTGCGACATTCAGACCGTCTTCCTCCTGCCAGCGCCGGGTAATTTCTACCCGGGAAATCCCCCGGACGGTGATACCTAACAGGCCATCTGGAAGTTGTTCAAAATCGTCAATAACGACCTCGGTTGCCAGTGGTAGGATCCGATCTTTATGTTGCTGGGTGACAAAAGGGTTTAGTAAAGCCATCGCGAAGCTGCGCTTTCCCAGTCCAGCCTCTTTTACCAGCCTGATATAACGTTTTTCAAACACACGTAAGCGCATTTTACCGCCGGGTAAAATAAAGCTGCTTAATGGAAATAACGCCAGTTGTTTACTCATACTTCAATTCACTGCGATTCAGTTGCCGAACATATTAAGGTTACGGCTGTTGGGGGGTATCAGATCGGAGTCTGCCTGATATTTCTGAGTGTCGCTAAACTGGCTATTTTAATAAAGCATGTTAAATTAATTTAGTAAACCATAACGGTGTGGAATGCGAAGAGGTTTTAATGCTGTTTATCCTGCGCCAGGGTGTCAGGCTCTTATTGCTGATAGGGTTAGCAAGCTTCACTGCTGCTGCCAGCGAAAGAGGCGCTTTACGGGCTGTGGTTAGTGACAGCAATACGCCTCCCTATGCCATTTTTGATGACTCTGGCAGACTGAGCGCCGGTTTAAGTAAAGATATTCTGGATGCATTAGCACTGGTGAGTCAGCTTGATATTCAGTATCTGGATTTACCCAGGGCGCGGATAGAAAGCTGGCTGGAGTCAGGACAGGCAGATATTGCCTGTTTTCTCAATCCGGATTGGGTGGCAGAGCCGAGTCAGTATTTCTGGAGCCCGCCATTATTTGCTACCCAGCAATTATTTATCCGTCGGGCTGATAGCCCACCCATTAATGCGTTACCTGATTTAGCCGGCAAACGGGTAGGCACAACCCGGGGCTTTACTTACCCTGAGCTGGAGCAAGTGTTTGCGCTGGGCGATGTTATTCGCGACGATGCTCATTCGTTACAAAGTAACTTAAAACGACTTGAGCAAGGGCGGCTTGATGTGGTGATGAGTGTCGACTTGTCTTATTATTTTTTTATGAATAATGGGGGGGTAGGAAATTTTGGTGCTGATCCTATCTGGTCAGCACCCCCTTCGGTTTACTGTGCAATCAGTCGTCATAATTCCCAGTTGGCCTCACGTTTAATCAGAGGGCTGAATACACTGGTAGATAATAAGTTCATTGCCCGCCAACTGCGCCGCTACAAAGGCGAACAAGCCGACTAAATCACACTGGTCGATGGTTACTGTCGTGGATCGTCTTTCAGCCTGGGGATTTTTAACCCGAGCTCTATCCCCCGATGCCTTGCATAGTAAGTGCAGCCAATAAACATTGCTGAAGCTAATACCAGCTCAACGCCTGCCAGCAACTGATATAAACCTGAACTGACCCATAGGTTGGTTAAACTATGCAAAAAGTAAATCATCACAATAAAATTAGCCCAGGCAAAGGTATAGGCTTTGCCGGTAATAATGCCGTACATTGGCAACCATAGCGGCAACCACAACAGGCCAGTGCTGATTAATTTATTGCCTGTTACCTCACTGGCGCCACCATAGCTTGCCGGGGCTAACCATAACAACCACAATGGGATTAGCAACCATAATCCCCAGTATCCGGTTCGGGCTATTCTCAGATACAATCTGGTTTTAGGTGCCATTGCCACTTCAGTGTCGTTATTCATTGTTTGTCAAAACCTGCAGATTTAAGGGACATACTCAGTTGAGCAAGTCGCTTACCAAAAGCGACAGCCAGGCGTTGCTCATCCACACTTAATTTGGTATCACCTTTTAGACCACTGACATGAGTCGGGCCATAGGGCGTGCCACCAGTTTGGGTATTGTGTAATTCCGGCTCAGCATAGGGAATGCCCATTAATACCATGCCGTGGTGGAGTAAGGGTAACATCATACTCAATAAATTAGCTTCATTGCCCCCATGCATACTGCCAGAGGAGGTAAACACACCGGCGGCTTTGTTGATCAGTTCACCTTTTAGCCAGACACTACTGGTATTGTCCCAGAAGGCTTTGGCCTCAGCCGCCATGTTACCAAAACGCACCGGGCTGCCAAATGCCAGACCATCACACAGGCGCAGATCCGAATTGCTGACAGCGGGATGACGGCAGGGGTGCTCTTGCTCAAAACCGGCAATACTGCGAACAACCGCTATGGCACCGGCCTGGGTAATACCAATGGCAATTTTCTCGGCCAGTGCTGCCACGCTGCCATGCCTGGAGTAATAAAGTACCAAAACCTGAGCGCTCATCAGAGAATTGCGCTTATATTACTTAATGGCCGGCCAATGGCTGCCCGATCACCATTAATAACAATAGGCCGCTCAATCAGCTTCGGATTTTCTGTCATTGCTTTAATCAGTTGTTGTTCGCTAAGGGCCGGGTTGTCAAGTTGCAACGCGCTATATTCTGCCTCTTTACTGCGCAGTAAGCTGCGGGCAGAAAGGTTAAGTCTGGCAAGAATGACGGTTAATTCAGCACAGGTTGGTGGGGTTTTCATATAGTCGATAACAGTTAAATTATCACTGTCATGTTGTTGCAGCAACGCCAGGGCATCGCGGCTTTTTGAGCAACGAGGGTTGTGGTAAATCGTAATCATAGTGTGTCCGTTAACGTTCAGTGTCTGGTTAGCTGTAAGAAGCTGATAAAATAACCTTGGTTACATTTGTTTAAGCCGGTCAAACTCAGCCTGGAGCTGTTGTTTTTTTGCTTCGACCCGCCTGTTTTCCAGGCGGGAGTTTTCTCCAATATGATTTAACGCTTCGTTCAGATCATCAATGGCTTTCGGGTAGTTCGCCAGTTGATAGTATAAATCTGCCCGGGCTTCATAATATTTCGGATAATCTTCAAGTTGCTTGTAGGCATCAGACAGTAAGTCGTAAGCAAGGATATTGTCGCTCTTATAATAGAGTAAGTTGCGCAGCAGGTGGATTGCCAGGCGATAACTGCCCGCTTTAACCGCCGCATTAGCATAGTTCAGGGTAACAACCTGGTTATTGGGTCTGATCAGGTACTCCTGCTCCAGCATTTCCAGCGCTTTTTCAAATTGATTCTGGCCCAGTAAAATATCTGTGTAGGCATCTACATAATACAAATTGTGTGGGTCTTGTTGCAGTAATTCTTCAATAATCTCCTGGGCTTCAACAAACTTACTATTGTCAAGTTTAGCCAGGGCCAGACCGTAAAGGTTGGCTTTAGTGTTACCACCCGGCTGGCTCAACCTTTGCTGAAATATCTCTATCGTTTCTTTAGTCGGGTATTGATAACGTGCTAACACCCGGGCTTTGCTTAAAATGTAATCCTTGCTATCGGGCACGTAACGCTTTGGAAATTGCTCGGCCCGAAGCCGGGTGTCACTTACCCTGGCCTGAGACAGCGGGTGGGTTTGCAAAAACGCCAATTGCTGATTTACAAAACGATTTTGCTGCGTCAGTTTATAAAAAAATTCGGGCACTGCATAAGGGTCGAAACCCGACTCAGCCAGTACTTTCATCCCAATTCGATCGGCTTCCTGCTCGTTACCCCGGGTAAAGTTAATGGCACTTTGCTGTGCTGCACCCTGGGTTGCCATCATTGCAGCCATACCGGCATCAGGGTTGACGGTTGCCAGTACAACGGCCCCCAGTATTGCGGCTAACGACATAGGAGCACGTTGATTCTGGGCTTCGACAAAGCGGGCAATATGACGTTGGGTTACATGGGCTATTTCATGCGCTATAACTGAGGCAAATTCGCTCTCAGAATCGGAGATGGCCAGAGTGCCGGTATGCGAAGCAATATTACCGCCCAGGGTCGCAAAAGCGTTAATATTTTTATTGTTAACCCAGTAAAACTTAAAAGGAAATTTAACATCATTAGCCCGGGCAACTAAGCGGTTACCCAGGTCATTGATATACTCGTCAAGCAATGGATCGTAGACCATGGGCAAATTCCCCCGGGTCTGGCGCATCAACACATCGCCCAGTTGTTTCTCTTTTTCAGGTGTTATAGTCGAGAAGGCGTTGCCACCAATATCAGGCAAGCCAGACTGAGCCATCGCCGGGCTGCTCAAAATACTGAAACTGGCCAGGCAACCAATTAAAAACTGCTGTGCTGCTTTATATGACATACTGCCCCGATATTAGTGTCAGATGTTGGCATTAACTGGACTATTGGTCTGCAATCTGGCGTTTTAGTTCAGTAGCAAGCGGGTAAAACCCGCAGCGCTATTCGCTGAAGTTAAGCAATCAGACTATTCTGCAAAAAGGGCAGTTAATTTAGCATAATCTGCCGTTGCTCTGACAGATTAGCCACAAAATTTGTTGTAAGTTAGTTATACTAAACCAATAAGTTATTAGTAAAGGCAAAGGGTTGGAGCGGCATTATGCTGGACTGGTTAAAAAAGTGGTATACCAATAAGTTTTCAGACCCGCAGGTTGTCACCTTATTTTTAACGCTGTTATTGGGTTTTCTGGCTATTTACTGGCTTAGCGGCATGCTAGGGCCGGTACTAGTTGCCATTGCATTTGCTTATTTACTGGAATGGCCCGTCACCCGGTTAACCCGGTTGGGTTTTAGCCGTACCATCAGTACCAGCGTCGTGGTCGTGACCTTTATCTCCGTCATTACACTTATCGTTATGTCCATTATTCCTGCGGCCTGGGCCCAGGGACGTAATCTGGCGCGTGATTTACCCAGCATGATTGAATCAGGCAAAACCTATTTGCTTGAGCTGCCCGAAATGTTTCCGGGGGTGGTAAGTGCTGAACAAATCTACCTGATGATTCAAACCGCCGATGAACGGCTTATGACGTTCAGCCGGGAAATTTTATCACTGTCACTGGCCTCAATTTTTGATTTAGTCGCAGTGTTGATCTATCTGGTTCTGGTACCGGTAATGGTGTTTTTTATGTTGAAAGACAAAGAGTCGTTAAGCACCAGCTTTGTTGGCTTGCTGCCAACTGAGCGCAAGCTGATAAGTCAGGTCTGGCATGAAATGAATGGCCAGATTATGAATTATATCCGTGGCAAAATTCTCGAGATCCTGATTGTTGGTGCGGTCAGTTTTGTCGTCTTCACCCTGTTTGGTTTGAATTATGCGTTATTACTGGCGGTATGTGTCGGATTTTCAGTGCTGGTCCCTTATATTGGCGCTGCATTAGCAACGCTGCCTATAGCCCTGGTAGCGCTGTTTCAGTGGGGGCTTACGGCAGAGTTTGGTTATCTGATGCTGGCTTACGGTATTATTCAGGCGTTAGACGGCAATGTGCTGGTACCTCTACTATTTTCTGAAGTCGTCGACTTAAACCCGGTGTTTATTATTATCGCCGTGCTGTTTTTCGGGGGGCTGTTTGGTTTCTGGGGGATTTTCTTTGCTATACCGCTGGCATCGCTGGTTAAAGCGACAATAAAAGCCTGGTCGAGCAGGGTCCACCCACAGCATGAAACTGCCGTAAATGGCCCGGTCGAACCCTAACTGAAATACCAAGGTCAGCGGGCCAAGGTTTTCAGGTAATAGTTTCCTGATAAAAGTTACCAGGTCAGCGGTGCCAGGCCACAATTACCAACGATAAGTTGCGCTAATGCCGGCTGCAAATTCACGGCCTGCGGCAGGTTCAAATGATCTGCCATTGGCCTGGTTAACGACGACTGCACCGACATAGGCTTTATCCGTAATGTTATTCAGGCTAAGCCATTGGCTAAATTGCCATTGCTGATAGCGCTGCTGACTGTTGATGCTGGCATTGAAGTAGATAGCGGCGGGGGCGGCATCACTATTGGCATCATCGGTATAGACTTTACTACGATAATGGCCTTGCAACGTAACGTGTAAGGGTAAGGTTGATAGGGGTGTAAAGTGCCACTGCCAGTTGAGCTCACTGCCAGCCACTCCGGGTAACTGCATGCCTGCGCGTACGCCATCATCAAATTCTGCCTGCAAGATATGACCGGCTAGCTCAGAGCGCCATTGAGCTGATAATTGATAATGCCACTGAAACTCAAGACCAAATCGGGATGTTTTGCTGGCGTTGGCAAAACTGGTGCGTCCACCATCACTGCTTTGGGCGATAATTTCATTGTCCGTTGCGATCGTAAACAGGCTGAAACTGGCGCGCTGCTGGTTATTTTGCCATTTAAGGCCTGTTTCCAGCTGCCGGTTGGTACTGGCGTCTAGTTGCAGGTTAATTCCTCCGCCATCAGGGCGGTATGCCAGTTCTGCCAGAGTCGGGGTTTCAAAGCCTTTTCCGGCGCTGGCAAACCAGGCCAGTTGTGAGCTTAACTGCCAGTTAACGCCAAGCGCAAAAGCTTGCTGATAGTAGTTTCGCCGGCCGCTATCGTCCGGGTTATCACCCTGAATGAAATAATCAGTTATCTGGTAGGCTAAATCGGTGTAACGCCAGCCGCCATGCCAGTTAATATCAGCATTGGCCTGATAATTCACCCGGATAAATCCATCTAAGTTACTGGCCTGGTTTTCTTCATCCCGACGCAGCTCCCCGCGCTGTCCAAAATCATTGATAAAGCCAAAGCGCCGATCGTCGGTCTGCACGGCACTGCCGCCAATAACTGCATTAACATTGTTATGCAGTATCAGCTGATACTGGCCTTTTAGGCCATGATACTGCCTGTTTAGCAGTACTTCACCGCCTGCTGAAGTAATAGCTGAACCGGGAAAGGCCAGCCGCTGACTGATATCGCGTTCGCCCTGCCACAGCGCAAGCTGAAAGGGGTTAGTACTGTCATCGGATAAACTGATACTGGTTTGCCGTTGCTTTACCGTTTTCTCGGTATCGAAGGTCCGGGCGGCTGCTACACTCTGGCGTGGGTTTTCCCGCCACTGCTCCGGGCTTAAACTCAGCGGGTCCTGTAAGTAGGGATCATATGCCCAGTCATAACGCAGGTTCAGCTGCAGGCTGTCAGTTAACTGCCGCTGCCAGCTAAGTTGCATCTGGTCTTTTGCTGCCCGCGAATGTGGCCGGTAACCGTCAGTTTTAAATTGCTTTGCTGCCAGTTGCAGGCTTTGCTGATCATTAACCAAAGCAAGATTAAGCTGCTGCTGTTGATGTTGTTCGCTTAGTGCTGCACTGGCGGTCAGTTCGCTCTGCCTGGGTTGCCGGCTATTGAGTGAAATTACCGCCCCCGCGCCATTACCATACAGCACCGCCAGAGGCCCCCGCAGCACTTCTATACTTTGTATATTATCAAGCAGCACACTGGCCAACTGGCCCTGGCCATCCGGTGCGCTAAGCGGAATGTCATCTTGTTGCAGGTATATGCCCCTTATTCCAAAAGGGCTACGACTGCCAAAGCCCCGGACACTTAAGCGGGTATCCTGGGCAAAATTGGCCCTGCTGTCTGCTTGCAAGCCGGCGATACCTTGCAATAACTGGGCGCTGTCGAATAATAAGCCTGATTGCTCTGGCCAGGATATATCGACACTGGCGGGACTTTGCAGCCAGTTTTGCGCACTATTGGTAGCGCTGACGACGATGATCTCTACTGGCTCTTCAGCATTGATAGCTGGCGTAATAAAAAGTACCGCCAGCGAACTGGCGGTAACAAGTGGCTTAAAACGAAGCAAAAGGCATTATCCTGTTATTTTTTTGGCGTTAATCGTAAGATCTGACCATCTTTGCGATCAGTTAATAAGTATACCGCGCCATCCGGCCCTTGCCGGACATCACGAATACGCTGGCCAATCATTATCCGCTCTTCGTGGCTGACGTTCTCGCCGTTTAATTCCAGCCGCACCAACTGACCAAATTTTAGTGAGCCCACCAGCAGGTTCTGCTGCCAGGGTTTAAACAGCTCACCCGTGTAAAATGTCATACCACTTGGTGCGATTGACGGTACCCAATAATGCAACGGTTGTTCCATTCCATCTTGCTTGGTTTTACCAATTTTACCGCCACCATATTCTTCACCATAAGTAATTTCTGGCCAGCCATAGTTGTGATCAGCGCGGGCGATGTTAATTTCGTCACCACCTTGCGGGCCATGTTCATGGGTCCAGAGCTGCTTAGTTTGTGGGTGCAACGCCGCGCCCTGAATATTACGATGCCCATATGACCAGACATCGGCAAGGGCATTATTCTGTTCAAGGTAAGGGTTTGCATCCGCTGGACTACCGTCGGTTGTTACTCTGACCACTTTACCATGGTGAGTGTCTAGCGTCTGGGCATCGTCACGGCGCTGGCCACGGTCACCAAGTGTTATAAATAAGTCACCATTGTCTGCAAAGACTAAACGGCCGCCAAAGTGATGCCGGCTCTCAAATTTAGGCTGGGCACTGAAAATAACCTGTAAATTGCTCAGCGCGTTATCTTTAAGAGTAGCACGGGCCACTGCAGTGCTGCTGCCGCTGGCGCCGGGTTCGTTATAACTGAAAAAAATCTGATTATTTTGATTAAACTGCGGGTGCAGCACAATATCCAGTAAACCACCCTGACCAGCGACTGTGATGTCCGGTAATCCCGAGATCGGTTTACTGAGGCTGCCATCGGCGTTGACATAGCGCATCCGGCCGGCCCGCTCGGTTACCAGCATTTTTCCATCGGCCAGAAATGCCAGGCCCCATGGGTGTTCGAGTCCTTCACTGACAACGTCTAACTGCAAAGTGGCTTTTTCGGATTTAATTTCAGTGGTTTGTTGGGCATGCAGGCCGCTGCTAAATGCAAGCAATACCGCAGAACCGACCAGCATTTTGGTCAGAATATTCATAACATCTCCTGTAAGGTTTTGTTTATCCTAGTCGTTTTGCCGGCATTTGGAATAAAGACAAGTCAGAATAGCCAGCCGGCACGACAAATGTCGGTTACCAACGCGCTTAATGATGTTGCAGGTAGTCCAGTACCACCTGATGATGGTCTTTGGTTTTAAATTTATCAAATACGTGAGCAATACTGCCGTCCTGGTTTACCAGAAAGCTTAGCCGATGCAAACCATCATAGGTTTTACCCATAAATTTCTTACTACCCCACACGCCAAACTGTTCGGCGACCTGATGATCTTCATCACCAAGCAGGGTGAAATTAAGTTGGTCGCGTTCGGCAAACTTTGCCAGCCTTGCCTGAGTGTCAGTGCTGATACCGACAATTTTAACACCATACTCAGCGAACTGCGCCTGGCTGTCCCGCAGGCTGCATGCCTGAACTGTACATCCCGGTGTCATAGCTTTGGGGTAAAAATACACCAGTACTCTGCTGTCTTTAAGTAAACCGCTTAAACTAACCGCTTGGTTGTGCTGATCGGGAAGGGTAAAGTCTGGCGCTTGCTGGCCGGCTGTTAATGTTTGCATAGTAGTTCCTTAAACCTCAACATTTATCTCAATAATGGCTGGTACCTAACGGACAGTAAAGGTACCCGAAAGATTCAGTTCTGCCAGAAGCGCCATAACATCATGTTCAATTAGCGCTGGCTGCACACCATCCGGAATTTCCAGGGTCATCTGGCAGTGCATATAAACGCTATTGTCGTCATTAACCGATGTCGCCGACTGTAGTGAACCGATATAAATATTCTGACTGGCCAGTAAGCCGGTTATTGCGCCCATGGTACCGACCCGGTCGGGTCCTGAGTAATCCAGCACGTAATGGGCAGCAACCTGGGTTCTGGGTCGGGCACTGGTACGTTTGGTCATGGTTGTCAGATCAAGTTCCAATCCGAGCGCTGGGATCAGGTATTCAATTTTACTAATTGCCGCCTGATCACCCTGAATTAGCATGATAAATGTAAATTCATTGCCAAATACGGCCATCCGGCTGTCGATAATATTGGCATTGTAATCTGTAACCAGCCGGGCCAGCTTACTGACGATACCTGTTCGGTCAGTACCAATAGCAGTAATTACCAGTTGTTGAGACATAACACTCCAACCCAAACATGTTGAAATAAAAAAGTGATACTGAACAAGCTGCTAAGCTTACCATAAGCAGCTTAGGCTAACTATTAGCATTATCGTTTTCGCGTCTTGTGTTTGTCTGCTGCACTCTTTAACATAGGCCGCCTTATAATTATCGCCCGAGTTTATGGTGGAGCCCGTGTCTGTGATGTTTAGTGGAAGTTTTGTTGCCCTAGTAACCCCTATGCTGCCCGACGGCACGATCGATTTTAAAGGTCTGGATCATCTGGTTGATTTTCATTTGCAGCAAGGCACTGATGGCTTGGTTATTATGGGTACAACAGCGGAAGCTGCGACCATCAGCTTTGCCGAGCAGCTTAATATTATCGAGCGGGTAGTGAGTCAGGTTAGCGGCCAGATCCCGGTGTTGGCGGGTAATGGCACTAATGCAACCAGTGAAGGCATAGCCCGCACCCGTGAACTTGATAAACTGGCAATAGATGGCTTTCTGACGGTTACCCCATTTTACAATAAGCCAATGCAAAAAGGCTTGCTGGCGCATTTTCAGCAAGTAGCTGCCGCTACGGCTAAACCGCTGTTGTTGTATAACGTACCAGGGCGCACAGGCGTTGACCTGCTACCTGAAACGGTAGCAGAGCTGGCGATGACCGACAATATCGTGGGAATTAAAGAAGCGACCGGTTCGCTGGCCCGGCTGAGCGAATTGCAGCAGGGTTGCCCGGCGCAGTTTGCGTTATTAAGCGGTGATGACGCCTCGAGTCTTGCTTTTATGCAAGCAGGCGGTCATGGTGTAATTTCAGTTACGGCAAATGTGGTGCCGGGGCAAATGGCCCGGTTGTGTAAATTGGCCCTGGCGAAGCAAACGACAGCAGCCAAAGTGTTAGACGACCAGTTACAAGGCTTGCATCATCAGCTTTTTATAGAATCAAATCCCATTCCAACCAAGTGGGCGTTGCAGCGAATGGGGTTAATTAACTCAGATTTTATGCGTTTGCCACTGACCCAGCTGGAACCAATTCACTATGGGATAATCGAACAGGCACTACAACAGGCTGGCGTGCTGGCTTAGGGGCCGGATTTTATATTGACTAATTTTAGCTGGCATTTGTTGCCAGGCATTCAGAACGATTTTCTCAGGAGTAGTACAGGTGCATTATTGGAAAAAGAGTTGTATCACATTGTCGCTGGCGACCGTTTTACTAAGCGGTTGCTCGGTATTTAAGGATGAACCCGGCAGCCGTGCGCAACGTCAGCAAGTTAACCTGGATATTCCTGCCGAGCTGGCGGCTCCTCGTCAACCAGGCAAGTATGATATTCCGGAAAGCGAGGGCGTAGCGGGCGAGATAGCCGATAAGTCGCCGGTACTGGTGCTGGCAACAGCGTCTAGCAGCCGGATCACTGATGAAGCTGAAAAACTGGCCCGGGTAATGTTTGAAAGAAATGATCTGACAGGCGATTTGTTACCATTTCTAAAGACACAAATTACTAATTACTTTGCGGCTGAGAATATTGACATTACAGCCACAGACAACGACAACCTGAATTTTGAAACAGGCTGGATTAAACGTTACCGCACTGAAGGCTTTTGGTTTTGGCAAGATGAGCAACAATTGGATGAAGCCCGCTACACTATCAATATAGAGCCGCGTCCACATGGCAGAACGGCAACTGTGACGGTAACGTTGTTGGAACATCGGTATTTTGATAAGCAGGCCCAGCTGAGCAAAGCCGCCGCCCGGGATAATGAAGTAACATTATTAAATGGGCTAATTAACCAGGTAGCAGTAGCCGAAATTGAAACTGCCATTGCAAACCGGGATAGGGTACCCGACGTGGGTCTTGAACCTGGTTTAAACAGCGCAGGAGAGCCGGCATTTGTTACCCAACAGGCTATTGATGTTACCTGGTCGCAGTTAGAACCTGTGTTTGAGCAGCTTAATATTACCGTTAACGATATTGATCGTTCGGCCTTTACCTATTATGTAAGCTATAGCAAGCCAAGTCGGGGGATGTGGTCAACTTTGATGGGCCGGGAGCCGCCACCGGTGCTGCCGATTGCCGAAACTGATTATCAGATTGTGCTGCAACGCAGTGCAGCGGGTACAGTGATCAATTTGTTAAGCAAAGACGGTGAGCCGTTAGCCGCTGATACTATTGTCGCGGCATATGATTCTTTTGTTGCAGCAATTAGAGCAGCTAAAGTAGAACTTTAGCCATAAGCCCGAAAAAGTCATTTGCCAATGGCATAAAGATCTTTATACTTTCGCCTGATTTTTTCGCCAGGCGAACGGAGTGAATAATGGTTCAAAAAACGACAGAATTGTACCGCGGTAAGGCTAAAACAGTATACAACACGACTGATGAAAACTTACTTGTTCTTCACTTTCGCAATGATACCTCTGCGTTTGACGGCGAGCGTATTGAGCAGCTAGATCGCAAAGGTATGATAAACAATAAATTTAATTTCTTTATCATGCAAAAGCTGGAACAGGCAGGTATTCCTACTCAGGTTGAAGCCCTACTTGCTGACGATGAAGTGCTGGTTAAAAAACTGACAATGATTCCGGTAGAATGTGTCGTGCGGAACTATGCAGCTGGTTCACTGGTTCGCCGACTGGGTGTTACTGAAGGAATTGAACTTAGCCCGGCGACATTTGAGTTATTTCTAAAGAACGACGCATTACATGACCCAATGGTAAACGAATCTTTAGCTGAGTCGTTTGGCTGGGCAACTGCTGAACAATTAGCAGAAATGAAACGGTTAACTTTTAAAGCAAATGACGTGTTGAAGGCACTTTTCGATGATGCTGGTATGCTGTTAGTTGACTTTAAACTTGAGTTCGGTTTGTTTAACGGTCAGATCGTACTGGGGGATGAATTTTCACCGGATGGCTGCCGGTTATGGGATAAAACCACCCGTAAAAAACTGGACAAGGATCGGTTTCGTCAAGGACTGGGCGGGGTCGTAGAGGCGTACGAAGAAGTGGCCAGCCGGCTTGGCGTGAACCTGAATTAAGCCCACACTAAAGCCACCGCCAGGTGGCTTTGTTATGTTATATACACCTGTCTGACTATGCTACGCAGATAAATGAGGAGTTCAAATAGTGCAACAAATGCAACCCTTTAAGCTGTTGCTGGCAAGCTTACTACTGTTATTTAACAGTCTGGTGTGGGCTATTGAGGTTGATAACCTCTATGTTGCTGATGTCAGCGCCGACCAAAATCAACGCCAATGGCAGAGCAATGCGCTGGGGCAGGTTATTACCCGATTAACCGGTATCTCTGAACTCACAGAGTATCCGGCAATTGCCAGTGAGCTGAAAAACGCCAGCAAATATGTAAAGCAGTTTGAGTCGTTGCGCCAGAACGGTTCCAGCCGTTTAAAAGTGTTGCTTGACGCCAGGTTGATTAACGATTTATTACAACAACAGAATATCGCTATCTGGGGGGCACATCGCCCTGAAATTCTGTTATGGATAGTACAGCAACAAGCATCGGAACGGGTTTTTTTACGCCAGTCAGAAAATGATGTGGTTAAGTTGTTACTGCAAAGCCTCAGTGAGAATGGTATTCCGGCAACACTGCCCCTTTACGATATTGATGATTTAATGCAATTGTCGGAAACCGATGTCTGGGCGGGTTTCTGGCAACCTATCGAACAGGCGAGCATTCGCTACCGGCCAGATATGATCATGACTTTGGCATTGGACGAAGTGACTCAGGACGGTGCAACTCTGCTACGTCTTAGTTGGCAGCGGCAAAGTCCGGCACAGGGAACTAATCAGAGCAGAATAGTCCGCAACGATGTTACTGCCGCAGACGTTACAGAGCTGGTCAATGCGTTCAGTTTGGCATTAACCCGCGAGTTGGCCGCAGAGCAAGCTGTGCTATTAAGTTCTGAACATCAGACCTTTCAGGTGACCGTTGAAGATATACACAGTCTGGCTGATGTGGTGACAGTAGAGCGATTATTAAGTCGGATACTAGGCGTGGCCGCAGTAACCCTCAGTGAGTTTACAGAAAACGAAGCGCGTTTTGCTGTTGATTCGCAGATCGAACTGGCCCAACTGACCCGCATACTGCAATGGGAGCCAGCTTTATCGTTGGCTGATACAGCAACTCAATCAGACGTAACAACCACAATAACTGAACGATTTGACCCTGCAGTTGAACTGAACCTGGTGTCGCAAAGCGATGCCAGATATGTGTTTATCAGACGTTAGATGCAACCATTGCAATATACGCTGGCGGTCACGCTGCCAGACGATGAAACACTGGATAGTTTTTATGCGGCAGGTCAGACCGAGGCAGTTAGTATGGTTAAGCGCTACCTGCAACATCCGGCCGGCCAGCCACCCCTCTATCTGTTTGGTGCCAGTGGCAGCGGCAAGTCACATCTGCTTTATGCTTCGTGCATTTTTGCGCAGGAGCAGGGCTTAACCAGTCAACTGCTGGCGTTGCAGGATTATCAGCAATTAAGCCCGCGACTGCTCGATAATCTGGAACAACTGGATGTTGTTTGCCTCGACAATATTCAGGCAATAGCAGATGATCTCAGCTGGCAGATAGCAGTATTTGATCTGTACAACCGGATGGTTGAACAGGGCAAAGCATTGGTTATCGTTGCTAATCAGGCACCGGCGCAACTGGGTTTTACATTAGCTGATCTGGTCTCCAGACTGCATGCCTGTCAGAGTCTGCAACTACGTTTACTAACAGACGACGATAAACAGAAACTGTTACAACAAAAAGCCCATCAGCGCGGCATGGAGCTGGGAGACGATGTTGCCCGCTTTTTGTTAAATCGCTATCAGCGCGACATCCGCTCTTTGGTTGCGATATTAGATGAGCTCGATAAAGCCTCTATCGTCCACCAACGTAAGTTAACCATTCCTTTTATTAAATCTATTCTTCTTTAACCACTTAAGCGTTATTTTTGCTGAAAAAAGCCACTTAGCTACTGCGTTTTACCGGCCATTTTGGTGTATCATTAGCGGTTTTAATCTGACTGACTATCTTGGCTGCTTTGAGGACAAAGATGAATCTGACTGCAATATTAGACAATGCACTGCAAGCTGTTGCTGCTGCACCAGACATAGCGGCATTGGAAGAGGTTCGCGTAACCTTTATGGGTAAAAAAGGCAGTATAACTGAACTGCTGAAATCATTAGGGGCGATGGATCCTGAACAGCGCAAAATTGCCGGCCAGCAAATTAATGAACTTAAACAGCAAGTGCAGGACGCGCTAAATCAAAAGCGGGATCAATTGCAGCAGGCTCAGTTGGCTGCCAAATTGGCGCAGGAGCAGATTGATGTAACGCTGCCAGGTCGCAAACTGGATGACGGTGGCCTGCATCCGGTTACCCGCACCATTGCCCGGATTGAGAGCTTTTTTACCGAATTAGGTTTTGTTGTAAAGCACGGCCCGGAAATTGAAGATGATTTTCACAATTTTGATGCATTAAATATTCCTGAGCATCACCCGGCGCGGGCTGATCACGATACCTTTTACTTTAACCCCAAGCTGATGCTGCGCACCCAGACCTCTGGTGTGCAAATCCGGACCATGGAGCAACAACAACCGCCACTGCGAATTATTTCTCCAGGCCGGGTGTATCGCAACGACTACGATCAAACTCACACCCCGATGTTTCATCAGGTAGAGGGGTTAATGGTAGACAAGAATGTCAGCTTCACCGAGTTAAAAGGCATTTTGCATGACTTTTTGCAGAATTTCTTTGAAGAAGACTTGCAGGTGCGTTTCCGGCCATCATTTTTCCCGTTTACCGAGCCATCAGCAGAAGTTGATGTGATGGGCAAGAACGGCAAATGGCTGGAAGTGTTAGGCTGTGGCATGGTGCACCCAAATGTGTTGCGCTCCGTTGGGATTGACCCCGAGGTGTACAGTGGTTTTGCGTTTGGCATGGGGGTGGAACGGCTGACCATGCTGCGCTATGGCGTGACTGATCTCAGGTCCTTTTTCGAAAATGATTTACGCTTTTTAAAGCAGTTCAGATAAGCGGAGTATTCTAAGTATGAAATTTAGTGAAGCATGGTTACGGCAGTGGGTTAATCCGGCGATTGATACTGCAACCTTATCTGAACAACTATCGATGGCTGGTTTGGAAGTTGATGGTATTGAGCCGGTTGCTGGCGTATTTACCGGCGTGGTAGTGGGTGAAGTTGTCGCCTGCGGTCCGCATCCTGATGCTGACAAACTACAAGTTACCCAGGTAAATATTGGTCAGCCGGAACTGCTGGATATAGTCTGTGGCGCCAAGAACTGCCGCCTCGGTTTAAAAGTTGCAGTGGCCAAAGTCGGCGCAGTGCTGCCGGGTGAGTTCGTGATTAAAAAGGCGAAGTTACGTGGCCAGCCATCAAACGGCATGTTGTGCTCCTTTTCTGAGCTTGGCATGGCAGAAGACTCAGACGGTATTATGGAGCTACCAGCAGATGCGCCGATAGGCACCGATCTGCGACAGTATTTACAGCTTGATGATAACACCATTGAAGTGGACCTGACCCCCAACCGGGCCGACTGCCTGGGCATTAAAGGTTTAGCCCGCGAAGTAGGGGTGTTAAACAAACTGAGTGTTTGTCAGCCAGAGATCGCTGCTGTTGCCCCAACAATTACTGAACAAAAAGCGATTACATTGTCAGCGGCAGCAGCCTGTCCTCGCTATCTGGGCCGGGTTATTAAAAATGTTGATCTTAGTCAGAGCAGCCCCCTGTGGTTAACAGAAAAATTACGCCGCTGTGGCGTGCGCAGTATCGACCCTGTGGTGGATGTGACAAACTATGTGTTGCTCGAGTTAGGTCATCCAATGCATGCCTTTGATTTAGACGAGCTGGCAGGGGATATCGATGTTCGCTTTGCCCGTGCTGGCGAAAAGTTAGTCTTGCTGGATGAAACTGAAGTTGAATTAAAAGCCAATACCCTGTTAATTGCCGATAGTGAGAAACCGCTGGCAATGGCCGGTATTTTTGGCGGTCTGCAAAGCGGGGTTACTGGCAAAACTAAACATATCTTTTTGGAAAGTGCTTTTTTCTCACCGTTAGCGATCGCTGGCAAAGCCCGCCAATATGGTCTGCATACTGATGCGTCACACCGCTATGAACGTGGTGTCGACCCCGAGTTGCAACGAACTGCTATTGAGCGTGCAACAGCGTTACTGTTGCAAATAGTTGGTGGCGAAGCGGGCCCGGTAGTGGAAGCCGTTGCAGCTGAGCACTTACCTAAAATTGCTGAGATTAGCCTGACTGAAGCAAAACTGCTGCGGTTACTGGGTCATCCGATAGCAAAAGCAGAAGTAAGCGATATTCTGACCCGGTTAGGTTTAACAGTGACAGACACCCGCGATGGTTGGGTGGTGACTGTCCCTGGTTACCGGTTTGATATTCAGATCAGTGAAGATCTGATTGAAGAGATTGCCCGGGTATATGGTTATAACAACATACCGAACGTGGCGCCACAAGCGGCCCTGAGTATGCGCAAGTTCAGCGAAGCGGAATTGCGTGTACAGCGGATGCGAGATTTGCTCGTTGACCGTGGCTATCAGGAGGCCATCACATACAGTTTTGTTGATCCAAAAGTACAGCAGATCCTGTTTCCGGACCAGTCCGCCCTGATTTTGCCTAACCCTATTTCTGCAGATATGTCGGCAATGCGGTTAAACCTATGGCCAGGCCTGATTCAGGCCGCACAGCACAATCAGAACCGGCAACAATTACGATTACGTTTTTTTGAGTATGGTCTCAAGTTTATTCCGGACGCGTCAGCAGAGGGTGGGGTGCGGCAGGTAGAGGTAATAGGTGGTCTGGTTGTTGGTTCCTTAAGCAACGAGCACTGGGCGATTGCTGAGCGGCCAACTGACTTTTATGACGTAAAAGGTGATGTTGAGGCATTGCTGAGTATTACCTCGGCAACTGCAGAATTTACTTTCCGCCATGCTGAACATAGTGCATTACATCCCGGGCAGACCGCCCAGGTTATCCGTACTGGCAAGGTTGTAGGCTATGTTGGTGCCTTGCATCCGGAAGCCGAACGTAAACTTGGAATTAAAGGTAAAGCGTATTTATTTGAGCTGGAACTGGCAGCGCTTGGGCAGCGTGCTATTGTTGAAGCTGCGGAATTATCAAAATATCCGGCTAACCGTCGGGATCTGGCAGTTGTAGTGAAATCGGATGTGCGTTTTGCTGATATTGCTGCTAGTATAAAAAAAGTTGGCGTAAATCAATTGGTTGACCTAAAATTGTTTGACGTATATACCGGACAGGGTGTAGCAGACGGTTACAAGTCACTTGCTATTGCTCTGACCTTGCAGGATAAAACACGTACCCTTGAGGATAAAGATATCCAAATTGTTGTAAATCAGGTGGTTAACGTGCTTAAAGACGAATTCGACGCAACGTTGAGGGATTAAGAATGGCGCTTACCAAAGCTGATTTAGCAGAACGTTTGTTTACCAAGTTTGGCGTTAGCAAACGTGATGCTAAATTGATAGTAGAAGCTTTTTTTGAAGAAATTCGTACCGCGCTGGAAGCGGGTGAACAAGTAAAGTTATCTGGCTTTGGTAACTTTGACTTACGGGTGAAAAATGAACGACCCGGCCGGAACCCGAAAACGGGGGAAGATATTCCGATTTCCGCCCGCTGTGTAGTTACCTTCCGGCCAGGCCAGAAGTTAAAGTCCAGGGTTGAAACCGGCACCAGTAAAGCCTGATTTACTGCTATGTAGCGGCTTGCGGAATAATCGATGAGATTATAAGTGTGGTGGTGAGCTGGGTTGATGGCTTTTCAACCTGAATAACTAAAAAAACGATAGTTACTATGCGGGTAACTATCGTTTTTTTTTGGCGGTATTATCGTTGCAAAATTTCAGCTGTAAACTGATCCGTGGCCTGGCTTTATCTGTAAAGAAAAGGGTTCACTACCGTTATAAAATAATATTCGCAACTTAACTTTGAATCAGGGTTAATTAATCAATGGGCAGAGTTTTCAGGGTATGACAATCAGAATTGGGATCAGCGCTTGTGTTCTAGGCGAGCCGGTGCGGTTTGATGGCGGTCACAAAGCATCGAGTTTTTGCCTGCAGCAATTAAAACCGCTGGTGCAATTTGTTGCAGTTTGTCCGGAGCAGGCTATTGGTCTTGGTGTGCCAAGGCCAGCGATACGTTTGCAGCGTGACAGACAACTTAATATCAGACTGGTGCAAAGTCGTGATCCTGCGGTTGACCATACGTCAGAAATGTTAGCTTACACTGAACAATTACTCCCTAAACTGGCAGAGCTGAGCGGATACGTGGTGTGCGCTAAATCACCCAGTTGTGGGATGGAACGGGTCCGGTTGTATGATGACGGCGGACAACAGCTTGGCAAAGTAGGTGTGGGTGTCTTTACAAAGCAATTAATGCAGCGTTACCCTTGGTTGCCAGTTGAAGAGGATGGTCGGTTACTTGATCCTGCTTTACGTGAAAACTTTATTACCCGGATATATGCCTGCCATGATTATCAACAGCAGATGCAGGACGGTTTTAGTACGGCCAAGCTGGTAAAGTTTCATAGTCGTTATAAGTTTCTGGTGATGGCGCATAGCCCGGTTGCTTACCGGGAGCTTGGCCGGCTGGTAGCCAGTGCTAAATTGTTTGATGCTGCAGAGTTATCTCTCAGGTACCTTACTGATTTAATGCAAGCGCTGAAAAATATTGCGAGCCGCAAGCAGCATGCAAATGTATTACAACACTTACAGGGTTTTTTGAAAAAGTCGCTAAGTCAGGCCGAGAAACATGAGTTGGCTGATTTAATTGAGCGCTACCGTCAGGGATTTTTGCCGCTGATGTCGCCTCTGACTTTACTTGCTCATCATTTGCGTCACTATCCAAATCAATATGTCGCAGCACAACGATACTTCAACCCTTATCCGGAACAACTTGGATTACGAGCCTGATATGGCAAACTCATCTTCACTGCATGTCGTCTGGTTACGTAATGATTTACGTTCATACGATAACGCCGCGCTTTATTATGCAGCAGCGGCAGCCAGCAAAGACCCGGCTGGAGCTGTCATCGCGCTATTTATTGCCACGCCAGAGACCTGGCAACAACATCATATGGCACCGATAAAACAAGATTTTATCCGGCGTCGTATCTGCCAGATGAAAACGGAGCTAAATAATCAGAACATCGCCTTGCTAACCGTTGAAGCAGATAGCTATCAAGCTTGCAAAGGCATCTTCAGCAAACTAACCGATGCTGGAATGGTTGCCCTGTACGGCCAGACTGAGTATGAACTGCGCGAACAGCACCGCGATAAAATAATCAGTCAGCAACTACAGCAGGCCGGGGTCGCAGTTAATTGGTATGACAGGCTGTGTATCATGCCACCCGGCAGTATTCGTACCCATAGTGGTGACACCTATAAAGTGTTTACTCCCTTTAAACGGAACTGGTTAGCTCGTTTGCAGGAGCAGCAGGTGCATTGTTTTCCAAAAGCAAACAGCTCAGCGCTTTTTGAGGTTAAGGACCTGGCACAGCAGCTCGGCTTTGCGGCAATGAACCAAGGCGATGACAGTTCTGTTAATTGGCCAGTCGCAGAAAAACACGTGCTGGAAAATATGCGCGAGTTTTGTCAGCAACGTGTCGCAGATTATAACGACGGCCGCGACTTCCCAGCGGTTAGCGGCACGTCAGGTTTGTCTGTGTATCTTGCTTGTGGGGTGTTATCGGCCCAACAGTGTGTAAGTCGTTTGCTTATTGAAGCCGGGCCAGCTCTGGAACAGGAAAAAAGCGGCGCCAGTGTCTGGTTGTCTGAGCTGATCTGGCGGGAGTTCTATAAACATATTCTGGTGGCCTATCCTCAACTGATTAAACATAAGCCTTTTCAGGCAGATACTGCTGCAATTCGTTGGCACAATAATAAGTCATTGTTCACTGCCTGGTGCAATGGTAAAACCGGTTACCCGATTGTTGATGCGGCAATGCGTCAGTTAAATCAGACCGGCTGGATGCACAACAGGCTCAGGATGATTACTGCCAGTTTCCTGGTTAAAGACTTACACGTTGATTGGCGATGGGGTGAGCAATATTTCATGACTAAATTGATTGATGGTGAATTCGCCGCAAATAATGGTGGCTGGCAATGGGCGGCGTCAACCGGAACAGATGCCGCACCTTATTTCAGGATCTTTAATCCGGTAACCCAAAGTGAGCGCTTTGACCCTGAGGGCACCTTTATCCGCCGTTATCTGCCCGAGTTAGCCCAATTAGACAATAAAGAAATCCACTGGCCCCATAAAAAGTCCACACCAGCAAAGTACTGGCCACCGATAGTTGACCACAATGAAGCACGTAAAATTACCCTGGCGTTGTTTACTGAGGTTAAAAAGTCAGATGAATGAATATGCTGAAAATAAATTAGCAGGTTTTTTGCAGTTTTATAATGCGTTGGCGCATGATGGCTTAGACAAACTTGCAGACATTTATACCGAGGACGTTACGTTTATTGATCCGGTGCATCAGATAAATGGCCGGGATAATCTTACCAGCTATTTTGCTCATGCCTATCAGCGTCTGACATATTGTCAATTTCATCCGGTGAGCCAGACTGACGGGGAACAGCTTAGTTTTATCAGCTGGATTATGACCTTATCCCATCCGGCAATAGCTAAAGGCAAACCAATTGAAGTTCACGGCTGTACCGAGCTGCGTTGGCGTGGCCAGCGCATTTATTATCACCGGGATTTTTATGATCTGACAGAGTTGGTTTACCAGCATTTACCAGTACTCGGTTGGGCAACAACTCAAGTAAAACATAGAATGGCAAAGGCCTGATTAAGGAAACGTGAATGCGTATAGCAGTAATTGGCGGGGGCATCTCTGGCATGCTCAGCTGGTATTTATTACAGCAGGAACATGATGTCACTTTATTCGAAGCAAATGATTATCTGGGAGGACACACCGCTACTGTTGAGGTTGAAGTAGCAGGTGAGAAATATGCAATTGATACCGGTTTTATTGTATTTAATGACTGGACCTATCCGGTATTTAACAAGTTTATCGCCGATTTAGCGGTAGAAAAACTTGATACAGAAATGAGTTTTTCGGTCAAAAATTCACGACATGATCTGGAGTATAACGGTAATACCCTCGCCAGCTTATTTGCTCAGAAACGTAACCTGTTGCGACCTTCATTCTGGCGGATGCTGGCTGATATTGTTCGTTTTAATAAATTAGGCAAACAGTTAGTTGCACAAGAGCACCCGGACCTGGATTTAAAGCTGGGTGAGTTCCTGCAAAAGTATAAGTTTGGTAATGCCATGCGGGATAATTATCTGTTGCCCATGGGCGCCGCTATCTGGTCTGCTGGTTTAACCGAGATGCCATCGTTCCCGGTCCGGTTTTTTTTGCGTTTTTTCAATAATCATGGCCTGCTCAATATTACCGATCGACCACAATGGGCTGTGATAAAGGGGGGCTCAAAACGTTATGTAGACGCGTTGTTAAGCCGTCTGGGTACTACTAACCTCAGGTTGTCGCAAAACATCTCATCGGTGACCCGGAATGAATACGGCGTCAGTTTAAATTTTGCCAATGGTAAAACCGAGCAATTCGATAAAGTAATTTTTTCCTGTCATAGCGACCAGGCATTGGCGTTGCTGGGAGACGATGCAACAACTGATGAGCAGTCAATATTAGGTGCTATCGCTTATCAACAGAACGAAGTGGTTTTGCACACTGATACCAGCTTGCTGCCGAAACGTCGTGCGGCCTGGGCGTCATGGAATTATAACCTGGATGCGACTGATCGCAGCCGTGCAACCTTGACTTATAATATGAATATACTGCAACGTCTGGACGCACCAGTAACGTTTTGCGTGACCTTAAATAACACTAGCGCTATTGCCAGCGACAAAATACTTGGAACCTACCGTTATGCGCACCCGGTTTACAATATGATGACAATGGCAGCGCAACTACAGCGGAACGTAATTAATGGTAAAAATCATAGTTATTTCTGTGGCGCATACTGGTATAACGGTTTTCATGAAGACGGTGCCCGAAGTGCAGTGGATGTTGCGGCAATGTTTGGGATAAAGTATTAATGCAAGCCGGACATGCAGTGTATTGTGGTGATGTCGGTCACAAACGTTTTGTGCCAAAGGCGCATGGTTTCAATTATTCCCTTAATGCCTTCTGGCTTGATTGTGACCAGTTGACACCAGAAAGTTTATCCGAGGTTGGGATAAAACACGAAGGCTTTGCCGCGCTAAGCTATCGGCGCAATGACTATCTGGCAGGCAATAAAGTTCTAGTGCGGGCTGTGCAGGATAAAGTGCGTGAGTTAGGCGGTGAAAAGCAGCTTGCCAAGGTTTTTCTGCTGACGCCACTGGCTAACTGGGGTTATTACTTCAGTCCTATTACACTTTACTACTGCTATGATGAGCATGGCGCATTCTGCTATTTACTGGCGGAAGTCAGTAACACACCGTGGAATGAACGTCATTACTACCTTCAAACCATTTATTCAGATAGTGACCAAGCCGGCTTTTATCAGCATGATAAGGCCTTTCACGTGTCGCCATTTAATCCAATTGACATGCAGTATCGCTGGCAAATACCTGAGCCAACAAACCAGCTGTACTGCAGCATCACGAACCTTAAACAGCAGCAGGCAGTATTCAGTGCCTGGATTAAGTTAAAACGCTTCGATTTGACTAAAGCTAACCGTCGGCGGATCCTGATCCGCCATCCATGGCAAAACGTACAGGTAATGTGGCGCATATACTGGCAGGCATTAAAACTTTATTTAAAGGGTGTGCCGCTGCATCAACATCCAAAATCCAGGGAACAGTAGTTATGAGTTTATCGCTTACCGATCAAGCGGTGTTTGCAAATTTGGGTTGGTTTGACCGGCTGTGCCGCAAATTTACCCTGACTTTTTTGGGGCAACTTAAGCAGGGCGAGATAACCCTGATTGAAGGAGAACAACGATTTCAGCTGGGAGAGGTGGGCAGTGACTTAAAAGTCACATTAACCGTGCTGGACCCTGGCTTTTATCAGAAACTGGTGCTGGCCGGTTCTGTTGGCGGGGGAGAAGCCTATATTGAAGGGTACTGGCGCTGTGACAACCTCACCGCCCTGGTGCGAATTTTTGGTCGTAACTTGCCCCTTTTAGATAAAATGGATTCTACCTGGTCCAGATTAAGCAGGCCGTTTCTTAAAGCATTGAATTGGCGTAACAGTAATTCCAAAGCACAGGCTAGGAAAAATATTGCTGCGCATTATGATCTTGGCAATGAAATGTACCAACTGTTTCTAGATGACAGCATGATGTATTCCAGTGCAGTTTTTCCAACCGAGACGGCCGATTTGGCAACGGCTCAGCAGTATAAACTGAAACAGATCTGTGACAAATTGCAATTAAGCCCTACTGATCATTTAATTGAGATAGGTACCGGCTGGGGAGGCCTAGCCATTTATGCTGCACAGCATTATGGCTGTAAAGTAACCACTACTACCATTTCAGCTGAACAACTGGCATATGCAAAAGCCAAGGTTGAAGCCTTAGGTCTACAGGATAGGATAACGTTATTGTTTGAGGATTATCGTGACTTAACTGGCCAGTTCGATAAATTAGTGTCCATTGAGATGATTGAAGCTGTCGGTGATAATTATCTGGACGAGTATTTTCAGAAGTGCGCCAGTTTACTGAAACCGGATGGCTTAATGTTACTGCAAGCTATTACCATAGTTGATCAACGATATCAGCAATACGTACGGGAAGTGGATTTTATCAAAAGATATGTTTTCCCGGGTGGATGCCTGCCTTCCCTTAGCCGGATGGCTACTGCGGTAAGTCGGAAAACGGACTTAGTTATCCGCCATGTGCAGGACATTGGCTTTGATTACGCAAAAACGTTGAAATTATGGTGTGATAACTTCATGCATCAGCGAGATGCGGTGCATCAGCTAGGATATGACGACAATTTTATCCGGCTGTGGCATTTTTACTTATGTTATTGCGAAGGTGGCTTTATGGAGCGCGCTACCAGTGCTGTGCACATGGTACTGTCGAAGCCGGACAACCGTAGCGTCTGTTAACTAGCAGAATTAGCCTGGCAGAGAAGCCAGCAGCCTGCATTTTTTTCAGACTGGTCGGTAAATTGTACTTTATTTTTTAAAATTAAGTTAACGCTAAAATTGAAATGTTTTTTAAATTGAATATATTCAATGGTTTATAATTAATTTTTAGTTGGTATGGGCATTGCAGAATTAATAGTGTTGTTGCCGTAGTTTGCGTCTGTGCACACTCTCTACAGCATGGCTTTTGTTCTGTAATCCAATGGAGAATGATTATGAATAGTGATATCGCAGAAGGTAAATGGCGTCAAATGAAAGGCTCGGTTAAAGAAAAATGGGGCAAATTGACTGATGACGATATACAGCAAGTTGACGGTAGTTTTGAAAAATTCTGTGGCAAAATGCAGGAGCGTTACGGCATGAGCCGTGACCAGGCAGAGCAGGAATTTAATCGCCTCAAAGATTAAAAATATTGAAGCATAGAAAAGGGCCTACCGGCCCTTTTCTATTTTCTGCAACGCTAATCGATCGTTGTTTTTACTGGCTTGATTGGTTTTTTTGTCACTTTAAAACGGGTCAGCCCAATCAAACGGCCAGACTCAGTTACTACCTGAACTTGCCAGTTGCCAGCAGGATAGGGGGGAAACACTAGCTTGTGACTCCAGGCCCGATAGCCGGCCTCCCGACCCCCTCGGATATCCAGTACAATCCGATCAACTTCCCGGCCATTGAGTAACCAGACATGATGAACTTTCTCTCTTAGCCCCCTTGGGGCTCGTACTGCAGTCCAGGCATACAGGCCATTCTCTAGATCTGCTACGGTTAACTGCTTGATATTGGCGCCAGCCTTACGTTGTGCTTCGTCAACCTGATGCGAGATAGCAATATCGGTTAGCCTTATGCCGGCAGGGGGGACCCAACTGCGCAGTTGCCATAGCGTCACAGCCATCAGGCAGAGCATACCCATTAACATCGGCAGCCGCCACCAGCGGCCAGGCGGTAACACCCTAATCATACTTGGCAGGCTGAACAGCATAGCGGCAATAATTGCTGCAATAAGGCTTTGCTGGGTAGTGAGCTGTAACAGTAGTGGCAGCACTACCAGCATTACGACAAATAATGCCAGGGTATGGAAAGCGACAAAAAGGGCATAGCGTGTGGCCAGATATTTATAATAGAGCGGGTCAATGATTGAAACTAGCGCACAAACCAATAACAAACTTGTGAATACTGCCTGACCATGGTCCCAACTGGTTACCGCCAGAAAAAAAGGTAAGGCGAAAAATAAACTCTCCTGATGCACCAACTGGGTCAGAAATCGTATAACTATCGGCGATAAATTCCAGCCAAACCGGCGTTCCAAACTGGCCCTCAGCCAATTATCAGCGACCAGTAAAACCCAGCTGAATAACATAAAAGCGGCAATAAACTGGGCAATTGATTCTTTTCGATCAACCAGGACATAACTGGCAATTCCAGAGACAAACGCCAATACAGCCATCAGTCCGGAATGGCGCTGAAACAGATCAAGCAGCCAGTTTATTACAGGCTGAATTTTTGCCATTCTGGTCGTTAAAGGGGGTTTAGCTGCCAACTAACATGATGCCTGCGTCTAAAATTACAATTTTTTTATCTTTATAAAGCGTGCCAATAGCTTGTTTATAAGCTTTTTTACTTACGCCAAACGCTTCATAGATAAGTTCTGGTGAGCTTTTATCGGTTAATGCAAGCTTGCCGCCATTCTGCTTTAACTTCGTCATGATTTGCTCTGTAAGCTCTAACGCTTGTTTATAGGTTGTGGCGGTTAGGCGCAAATCTATCTTGCCATCGTCTCTTACTTTAACAATGTAGGCCGTATGTTTGTCACCACGACGCAAGGGTTTAAAGACTTCATTTTTATAAAGCACCCCCCAGTGCTGGTGGTTTACCACGGCTTTATAACCAATATCGGTTTGCTCGCTGACAATTATATCGACTTTATCACCGGGGTTGTAACGTGGTTCGGTTTTATGCAGATGGCGGTCTAATTTTGTCGAAGCGACAATCCGGTTACTGAGATCGACATAGCAGTAAACCAAATATTTTTGGCCTTCCTTTAAAGGAATTTGTTGTTCACTAAAAGGTACCAGTAAATCTTTTTTCAGGCCCCAGTTTAAAAAGGCGCCAACTTTTGTCACGGCAACAACGGGTAACATCGCAACCTGACCGACCATGATCGCTGGCTTTTCAGTAGTGGCAATGAGCTGATCTTCTGAGTCAAGATAGAGAAAAACCTGCAGGTCCTGATCTATCTGAAGGCCTGCTGGTGCCACATTATTTGGCAATAGTATTTCTCCCCAACTTAAGCCGTCGAGGTAAAAACCAAACTTAACCTGCTTTTTTACAGTTAAGGTATTCAGGGTGCCCAGTGCAATCATTGTTTATCCAGGTTCATCTTACTAATAGCGTATTGTAACTGCTTTTACAGCTTGCTGCAGAGCTTATTTGGTGCAGCTGCCGCCTGGAATGCAGCTACACTTACCCTAAGGTGCGACTAAGTTTTTGCACCGGATGTCTGACGTGTTTTTCTCGCTGTAGTTGCTGCCAAATTTTTTCGTGAAAAAAATACGCAACGGTGTTAGCGGCGGGCTCTATTACTGCGACCAGGCCACCCAGAACCAGATCGCCAGTTATTGCGTAAGTGACTGCAAAAGCGATAGTAAAATGCATTACAGCGAAAGTGATTGTTTTAAGCATGATTCAAACTCCTAATGATCTTGTTAGATAATAACGATTCTCATTAGTATATATAGTGAATAAAACTGCTTAATGTAATCTAGAATATAGATGATAGAATGGCTTGAAACGGTTCAGCCGAGTTATCGCAGTAAATATAGGAAAGCCGATGGACTGCCGACAATGGTTAGATATAAAGCAATATGAATTCTTGTTGAATTGGTTTATGCGTAAACAGCAGGAGACGGGTTTAGCTGAATTAGATGAGCCTTACTCTTACGACGGCTACAGCCAGTATGACCAATTGTGTTTGCAGATGGTTAAAGATGCACAGATAGCTTTTATCGAGCGCTTTAGTGAGCCAGCTCCGCCAATTGTATTTACTAACTTGTTTCATCTTGCAGAGTTAGAGCTGGCAGGGAAAAGGCCGAAGATCAAAGTGCCAAAAACCCTGCAGTAGTCAAAATTATTTCTCTGCTGGTTCAAGCCTTTTTAAAGCATCTGTCAACATAGGGGTATCAAGCTTCTCATTCAATGGTAGCAGTGTGCCGGCTGACCATACCCCATAGCTGCCATCCTGGCGTAGCACAACCATTTTATCTTTGCGAATACTGACAATATCTTGCATGCTGATACTGAGCTTGGGTAGAGCAGGTCGTCGTAGCAGGTTATCTCCCAACCAGCTTTCTTCGGCACGGCAACCAGCAGAGCTCAGTAAGGTGGGTAATAAATCCAGATGTTGTGAACCATGCTGTTCTAAATTTTCATGCAGTTTTGGCCACCGAACCATTGCGGCCACCGGTGCTAATACAAAAGTTGGCTGTTTACTGATAAGCGGTAATACCACGATATGCTGAAAACCCTGATACGCTGTCCAGTTATCTACCGGTGAGTCATCAAAAATAATAGTGGCTACTGCTTCTTCAATTTGTGGTCCTTGAGGAAGCCAGGGTAGCATTGCAGTTATACTGGCAGATTTACTGTCGATAGACAGCGTGTTGGCAGGTAACTGGTCAATAAATGCAGGCGATTGCTGTAGTTGCTGCTGGCTGTCTGCAGTCAGAAGGAACTGGCCATACAGCAAGTGCAATAATGCCTCTGCATTGTTGTTCGGTGCAAAGTGCTGTTCGTGCCAGCGTAATCCTTGCTGACGCATAAAATCAGCTGTTTCATTGGAAATTTGGTTGGTAATTAAGACCAGAATCGGATCTGTTTGGGTTGCCGAGCATTGTAACTGACGCAAGCTAAGTTCCGGACTGGAAATACTCAGCCGATCTGCCTGGCGCTGTGCCCGCTGAGCCAAGTCAACCAACTGGTATCTTGCCAGAAAGCTTTTCGCTGTAGCCGGGTAGGAAAACGGTAAGACATTATCAAGCCTGGTTACGTCCCATTTTAAACGGGCATCAGCATAAATATGGATGACGTGGCTTAACATAAAGCTGCCAATAAACACCACCAGCAACGGGCGGCTGATATTGCTTTGCTTGAGCCTGGCATTTTTTTTCCAACAGTAATTACTGATCACTAGTTCAATGGCTATCAGGATTGCTGCAACACAGCTGACAATCAGCACGAAATTGCGCAGGTTAGTGACGACCTGCTGTCGTAACAGCTCTATGGTCTGATGATATGATGTACTGCCAATATGATAACCGAGGTTAGCGTAAACATACGCATCAAAAATCAGCACTACCATGCCAACTGTGGCCAGTAGCGCCGCAAGCCCCCGTACATGTTTCTGATAAGGAAAGATAAGCGAGAGCGGGAATACGGTAACGATAAAAAACATAAAACAAAGAAATGCGGTGTGTCCCAGCCAGTAACACAACAAATATATCCAGCCCAGCACCGTTTCCGGAGAGGGCTCTGATAACCAGTAAACACTGGTAACTGCCAACGCCAGCAAAACATTAAAGAAACTGAACCAATGACCCCAACTTAGCAGCCGATTCACCTTTTTAACCAGCGATAAGTTTTGTTCAATAACCATTGGGGTTAATTGCTTTTACTGTTGATAGCGTCGGCTAATGCCTGGCTAAAGTGGTTGGCAACAGCAGCGCGTTGTGATGCCGGCACGCTGCTGTTAATCACATGACTGACCGCATTACCTAAACACATCAGGCTGAGTTCCGTCGTTGCATTGTTGTTGTGAAAGGTATCCAGTAACTGATTTACCAGATTTTCAATTTGTGTGGTGGAATACTTTGATACAATGGGCATGCGTCACTCAGATTAAGATGATACTCAGACTAGAGAATAGTATCAGATTTCAGTAAAAACAGGAAAAATTATGTCCGTGGATGTACTTCATTTAGCTATTAATTATATTGACCTGTCAGCCAGTGGTGAACACAGTGCTCATTACCGGGAGCAATTAATCGGCTCTGATGGGTCGGTATCCACTCTGCTGGAGCAACTGCACCTGGCATATAATGGCAAACCAGCTAAAGGCTATGCCAGTTTTACCGCAGATAAAGACCCGAAAACACCTCAGGCAATCGCCAGCTGGCAGGCAGGCGATACAGATTACCTGGGGTTTGCCAAAGCAATGACCGACAACTTAATTACGCAGTTAAGTAGCCATCAGCTGCCGGAAACCGGCTATTTATTGCTGGGCCATTATCGTTATTTGGCCAGTGAGTTTCTGTTAGTGTGTTTGCTTGGCAGCAAAGATCACTTTGCGCTTACTGAGCAGCTGGATTTATCAACTTCGCGCCATCTCGATATTGCCAGAATGCAGTTAGCAGCCAGGTTAGATCTGACAGAATATAAAGTAAATGCTGACGGCGGGAACTACATTAGCTTTATCCGGGGCAGGGCGGGCAGAAAAGTCGCTGATTTTTTTCTTGATTTCCTTGGTTGTGCTGAGGGTACAGATGCCCGTCAAAACAGTCAGAAAGTGCTGTCTTCGGTTGAAGAGTATTTTGCGGCAGCTGAGTTTGAACAAGGTGAAAAAACTGCAGCCAGACGTCAGGTGTTTGATTACTGTGAAGAGCGGGTAAAGGCGGGCCAGGATGTAGTGTTAGCTGAGCTCTCCGCGGTGGTTGATCCTGAGCAGGAAAATGGTTTTTTGCATTATTGTGCTGAACAACAACTTGAAGTGGCAGAGCAATTTCCGGTTGAAGTAAAAGAGCTGAAAAAGATGGTCAAATTTAATGGTGCCGGAGGAGGTTTGTCGTTAAGTTTTGATGAGAAATTACTGGGTGAGCGGGTACAATACGATGTTGGAACGGATACCTTAATTATCAAAGGTACACCACCAAACCTGCGCGACCAGTTGCAACGTTTTACTCAGGGCTATTCGGCTTTTCAGCGGCAGCGCGACGACGAGTAACATCACTGCTGTCGCCAGCTGATCTTGGATGAGTTTCCTTAGCATCTTTCAGGCTGGGCATTTTAATTTTGGCCGAATGTTTTACCAGCATAATATTGCCGATGATCATGCCAAAACCAAAAAGTAATGCCCAGAATAACGGCCAGTTCATCAGGTGTCCTCACATATATTGATAACGTAACACTGATACAGTTGCTTTAAATTAGCCAGTACAGTTTGCTGCTCAGCTATAGGATGTTGTAGCAGACATTGATGCAGTGTATCAAGAGATAGTGCACGCATGCAGGAATTCGCAATAGGGGCGTAGCTCAGATGCCACGGTTCGGCTGCTACGCCGCCACGGTAAAACTGATAAGGTCTGAAAAAACCGTATTTGCTGGCCTCGCTATTAAGCCATTGGCTTAATTTAGCAAAGGGACCTGCGTCCTGATATTCATTAGGTATTAATTGTGGCTGGTAATTTTTTGGCACTGCTGCAGCATCATAGATATCCAGTTCGGTACCCCAATGATGTCTGCTGGCACCGGGTATGGCTGAGTACAGCATAATAGCCTCTAGTTTCGCCAAACCACTTAGTGATGAGATAGGTACTTGCTGTTGAGCCAGATTATAAACCGGTCGGGAACCTTCGCATTTTGCCTGCCAGATTGCAGCCTGGCGTTGAAAGCTTCTGAATGCTGAAACAATTTTTAATTCTATATCATCTGCAGCAGCAGCCTGCTGCAGTTGTTGCCAGGCCATCTGCATCTTGCAGTGGATTAGATGGCCACCTGCTAATGTTATCAGATGATCCTGGCTCCAGCCTGTTAGCATCTCAGCAGCTGGGGTTGTCATGTTCATGCTGTGAGTTTTTGCTGTAATTGCTGCAATAACGCCTGATAAATATCAGCCAGTATTGTCAGATCATGGATTGACACACATTCGTTAACTTTGTGAATAGTTGCGTTGCATGGGCCAAGTTCCACAACCTGTGCGCCGGTTGGTGCAATAAAGCGGCCATCGGAAGTCCCACCGGTTGTTTCAAGTCTTGGGGTAAACCCCTGTACTTGTTCTACGGCCGCCACAACGGATTCAACTAAACTGCCACTGTCCGTAAGAAAGGGTAAGCCGTTCAATATCCAGTCCAACTGATAATTAAGACCATACTTATCCAGCATCGCATAGACCCGTTGCTGTAATTGTTCCGCTGTGACTTCAGTGCTGTAGCGAAAGTTAAACATAACTTTCAGTTCGCCAGGTACGATGTTAGATGCGCCGGTACCAGCATTGATATTGGCAATCTGAAAGCTGGTTGCCGGGAAAAAAGCATTGCCATTGTCCCATTGTTCAGCAGCCAGCTCGGCCAGCGCCGGCGCAGCTTTATGTACAGGGTTGTCAGCTAAATGCGGATAGGCAACGTGACCCTGAACGCCTTTTACGGTTAAGTGGCCAGTTAATGAGCCACGACGGCCGTTTTTGATAACATCTGCCAGTTTCTGACCACTTGATGGCTCACCTACTAAACACCAGTTTATTTTTTCGTTTCTGGCTTCAAGTGTTTCAATTACCCGGACGGTACCATTGATAAAAGGGCCTTCTTCATCGCTGGTGATCAAATAGGCAATATTGAACGCTGGCTCAGGAAACTGCGCCAGAAAACGTTCGGTGGCCACTATCATTGCCGCCAGACTGCCTTTCATATCTGCCGCGCCACGGCCGAATAAATTATCACCGATGAGGGTAGGCGTGAAAGGTGGAGTATGCCACTGTGTCAGGGGCCCGGTTGGCACAACGTCGGTATGGCCGGCAAAGCAAAACAACGGTTTGCCACTACCATGTCTGGCCCACATATTCAGGGTGTCTGCAAATTCAAGCATTTCAATATTAAAACCAACCGCTGCTAAGCGTCTGGCCATCAAAGGCTGACAACCTGCATCTTCGGGGGTCACTGATGCACGAGATATCAAGTCCATCGCCAGGGCCAATACCGGGTTTTGTTGAGGATCAAGCCAGCTCATTCTATTGTTCCAGAAGTTGTTGATAAGTTTCAGTATTAAAGCCAAGAATATAAGTGTCGTTACGTTGTAGCAGCGGCCGCTTGATCATGGCTGGCTGTTGCAGCATCAGCTCAAGTGCGATTTTTTCAGTAAGATTGGTTTTTATTTCAGCCGCTAGCCCCCGGTATGTAGTACCACGGGTATTGAGCAGATTTTGCCAGCCTAGTTTTTCACTAAATGTGGCCAGTAATTCAGCGCTAAGACCGTCCTGCCGGTAATCGATAAACTGATAATCAACCTGGTGTTGCTCCAGCCATTTTCTCGCTTTTTTAATGGTGTCACAGTTTTTAATACCAAACATTTTGATCATAGCAAAGCATTCCACCAGTCAGTTGACAGCCATCGGGCCTGATGACCGCCTGAAAAAAATTGTCTGCAATACTAACGTAATATGAGATTTTTTTCCGCAGTTAGTTGCAGCTAATTGGCGAAATACAAAGGAGTAAGCCAGGGCTTACCAACTAAACATGACAGAACGATGACTTAATGTTGAATATTCAGTGAAACAGCTCTTTTAGTTGATAAAAATGCTGACAGCAGTCGATATTGTCACCTTTGCGCGATAAAACTTGTCCACAGCTTCTGTGGGTAAGATTGTTGGTAACAGGGTGGCTTTGTTCTAAATGATTAATTTTTATGGAAATATAATTTGGCCCGAAAATTGTATAATTCATATCTGGGCCATTTTGATGGAATTTAAGTCAAAAGGAGGAGTTAACCAATGCTGAAAAAAACGCCGCAAGCGTTTCTGCTGTTGTTGCTTTGGTACTGATACAACTAAGCCTGCGCATCGTATAGTAACTATGCTAAAGTTAAGTCTGGCCGTTGTAATGAATAGAGGCTATGTCAATGAAATTATTTACGCTGTTGCAGGAAGGGCGCCGGTATAGTCTGGTATGGCCGGTAAAGCCTGAGCTTAATTCGCTGTTTCCTGAAAACAAGATTGTTCAGTTAACCAGCCTGGGCTTTCGTTATCTGCCGGGGCTCGCAGTATTGACTGCGTTTTTCCAATTAACTTTACTAGGCAGTGGTTTTACTGGTCAGATACTGGCGATGATGTTATTTATTTTATCGTTGCCACTGCAAGGTTGGTACTGGCTGGGTGTCCGGTCATCCACCCGCTTGCCGCCCACGCTGGTCAGTTGGTGTCGACAAATTCGCCAGCAAATGCGGGAGCAAGGCGTGGAAACACAAGCCGTTAACGAGCCGCGTAATTATTCAGACCTCGCTAACACATTGGCTATCGCTTACAAGCAGTTGGATAAAACCTTTATGCGGCCGTGGTTGTAAGCCGCATAAGGCATCCGGCAGCAAGTAATTGCTATTCTTCAAGATTAAAGACGGACCAGACCGGTGCATGATCTGACGGTCGTTCAATACCCCGTAATTCGTAGTCAATGCCGGCTTCAGTACAACGCTCAGCCAGTGGCTGAGTAGCCATCACTACATCTATGCGCAGGCCTCTGTTGTCATCAAATCCCTTAGACCGGTAATCAAACCAGCTGAAACGGCTGATGTCGTCAGGGTAAAGCTGACGATACGTATCAATTAAGCCCCAATCTTTCAGGCGCTGCAGCCATGCCCGTTCTTCTGGCAGGAAAGAGGTTTTTCCTTCGCGTAACCAGCGCTTAGCATTGGCTTCGCCAATACCAATATCGTAGTCGAGAGGGGAAATATTAATATCACCAATAACTGTCAGATAATCGTCCACACTATGATGTTGTTCTATGTAGTGTTGTAAATCGGCATAAAACTTTTCTTTTGCCGGAAATTTTGTCGGATGGCTTCGGTTCTCACCCTGAGGAAAGTAGCCGTTGAGAACTGTCAGGGTTTTGCCGTTTGCCAACGCATACTGGCCAATAAGCATTCTGCGCTGCGCATCGTCAGTATCACCCGGGAATCCGTATTGCATGTTTATCGCGGCTTGTTTACTTAAAATAGCTACGCCATAATGGCCTTTCTGCCCAAAATGGTACACATGGTATCCCATGGCCATCACCTGGGTCATCGGAAACTCATCATCGTGTACTTTGATTTCCTGCAAGCCAATGATATCCGGTTGATGTTTATCAATAAGTGCCCGCAACTGGTGCAGTCTGGCGCGAATACCATTAATATTAAAAGAGATTATTTTCATGTTGTCTTATTTGCCTCAAGCTGGAACTGGCTTGCATCATAACATGCGAATTGAGCAGGCGGTAAGTGTGCAGGGGGCAAGATGTCGACGATAATGCCAGCTGATTATCAGCAACAGCCGGACTATCAGATTGTCTACAGCCGCCGCAAAACCCTGGCAATTGTTGTTAGTAAGGGGCAAGTGACAGTTCGGGCGCCGGCAGGGTGCGATATTAAACAGATCCGGCAATTAATAGCCGCTAAGCAGCCCTGGATTCAGCGGCATTTATTGCGGCAACAGGCCCTGACGCCTGCAGTTAACTGGCAACAACGTGCTGCAATACTGATTGATGGTAGGTTGCGAAAGGTTGTTTTTTGCAGAGCGACTAAGAGCGAAGTCTTGCTAGATAATGATAAGCTGTTCATTGCGGTCAATGAACGCGTTGCCAGTGCTAAACTGGCTGCCTGGCACGATAAATTATTGAATGATTGGTTAAAGGCGCAGGCTATAGTGAGGTTCAATCAGCGGTTGTCAACGTGGGCAGACGCCATGGCTGTTGATTATCGCGAATTGAAGCTTGGCCAATGGCAACGGCGTTGGGGGTACTGCGACAGTATTGGTGTTATAGGCCTTAATTGGCGGCTGGTAATGGCACCAGCCTGGGTGACTGACTATGTGATGGTGCATGAGCTGGCACACAGAGTCGTTATGGACCATTCACCGCGTTTCTGGCAAACAGTAAGGTGTTATGTACCAGATTACCAGCAGGCTCAGGCCTGGTTAAGCCACTTTCAACAGCAGTTAGTAGAATAGGAACTGTTTATTGACTATCGCAGAAAAAAAGCGCCGGATAAAACCGGCGATAAACTAAGGACAACTAAATTTCAGGGAGAGAAGTAAACACAACATTACAACTATTAACTCTGACTGGTCGGCTTTTAAAAAATTCCATTAAAAAATATTTTTTTTCACTTTTTGCATTTCTATTCTGTTCTGGTTTACTCTGCCAATCAAATTTAGCAGGGCTAACATTGCGGTAATGGCCTGGCTGGTAAATGAAATACGGAAGCTTAACAATGACTAACCGACTACGCTTATTGCAACTAATTAAATTGCTTGATGTGACCCGCTTAGATGATAACGATGATGCAAAACAGATGGCTGAGTGGTTAAAGCAGCAACCCAGGCTGCCCGTGCCGATAGCGGCTTATTGTGTGTATCCGGATTATCTGGGCCAGCTAGCGAAATTTGGCGTTGACAGCGAGCGGGCCTTTGCTTTAGCTACAGTAGTTAATTTTCCAGAAGGTGAAATGCCGCTGGCAGTTGTCTGTCAGCAAATTAGTACTGCGCTTGCGGCTGGTGCTACTGAAATAGATTGTGTTATGCCTTATCAGGCTCTGTTGCGAGGCGAACATCAGTATGTCAGTGACTTTTTAACGGAAGTCCGGCGTTGCTGCGGTCATGCTTGTCTGAAAGTTATTATTGAGTCCGGTGAACTTATTACTGCTCAGCAAGTAGCCAAAGCTACTGAAATAGCAATTGATTGTGGTGCTGATTTCGTTAAATCGTCTACCGGTAAAGTTGCTGTTGGTATCACTGAGGAAGCAGCAAGAATTATGCTTACAATAATTGCTGCTGCCGGTCGGCCTGTCGGCTTCAAAGCGTCGGGTGGCGTGCGTACTATTGCTCAGGCGTTACAATTAGTCGATTTATATGAACACATCACCGGCGTTACGGCCACCAGTACTACCATGCGTATCGGCGCGAGTGCCTTGGTAACCGAGCTGGCAGAGCACCTGAATACTGTAACAGATTGATTATCATGCTAGAGCGCTGAGTTTATTTCCGGCGCTTTTCTGGTTTTAGTTGAGTAAATTGGTTAAATAGTTCCTGATAGCGCTTACGGTGATGCTCTGGTAATGGCATATTGTCGACAATTCTGAAGGCTTTTTTACAGCGTTCGAGCATGGTGCCAGTAGGTCCATGGCTCTGTGATTTAAGCAATTGTAAGCTGGTCTGAATAACGTTTAGGGCACAACCTGTGTTCATTGGCGCTAACTCCAGTGCTTGCTCAAATAAAGCAAGTGCAGCCATATGCTGGCCCTCTTTATATTGGCGGATGCCGTCTTTGTTCAATTGGGCAAAATGCTGTTGTTGCGACTGATTTTGGCGTTGCTGTTCAGACAAAAGACGTTGCAGTACCGGATCTGCTTTAAGACCAGGGTCGATAAGGGAGGCCAGTCTGTCTGCTTGCTCAAATTCACCAATCTGGTTCAGTAATAATACGGTGTCAGGCAGAACTTGTTGTTGCGTTTCTGCATGTTCGGCAACGGCGGCATAAGCTTTCTTAGCCTGGAATTGCTGGCCACTTACTGAGTCAAGCCTGGCCTGACATAAAATTTCAAACAGATCAAAGTCGATATCCCGGATCAGGTTGTCATCCCGACGTGCCCGTTGCAAAGCAATAGCCACTTCCTGAGAATAGCGGTTGCGCTGCTGTGGCTCTTCGCTCAGCGTCGCTGCTGCAATAATACTGCGAATATAATTCAGTAAGTGAACAACATCCTGCCGTATTGAGCGGCGGGTAATTTCATAGAGTTGTTTGCTTGCCAACACTTTGGCATTGGTGTCTTCCAGTGCATGAGCAATATCCATATATAAGTACTGGCGCTGCATTGAATACGGAGCGATGTCGGTTGCTGCCTGAATGCAGCCGAAGGCTTGTTCAGGGTCGTCTTCAGCCAGATAACTACGTGCTTTAATATCGAAAGCTTCAGCGAACAAGCGGTTCTCTTCCAAGGCTTCATCGCACAACGCCTGGCTTTCTGAAAAACGCTGTTGTTCAAAGCATACCCTGGCCATTAACAATAAGGCCCAACCGTTGCGTCTTTGCTCCAGACAGCCATGTAGTACCTGCTCGGCTTCACTATAACGTTTTAATTTTATTAAGTTTTCAGCAAGAACTCTTTTGCAGAATTGTTGATAACGACCGCCTTCAGAAATTTCCTGCTGACAAAGCTCAATCACCTGTTCAGCGTGATTGTCATACAGCGCCTGAAATAATTCAGCCAGCTGCGCTTTTTTCTTTTGAATTCGAATTATCCGGCTTCGCAGCACACTTTGCGAAAAGGGTTTTACCAGATAGTCATCAGGCTCAAGTTCAACCGCACTTACAACTACCGGCACCGAGTTTTCACCGGTAACCAGCATAAAGATACTATGCGGTTTCAGCAGTTTCTTTTCTCGTAAGTCTTCCAGCAGCTGTTTGCCATTCTTGCCTATGCCCAAATGATAATCGACAAATAATATGTCGTAATCAATATTACTGCATTTAGCCAGCGCTTGCTCGCCCGTTGGCGCAAACGCAACGTTAGTTGCGCCCATTGAATAAAGCACACCTTTAAACATTAACTGGAATGCGCGTTGGTCATCAACGATTAACACTCGTTGATTTTCCAAAGTCTTATTTTGCATTAGCGCCTTAACCCTGACCTGAATAGGCTAAGTGTCGGAAATATAGTGCAGTTTAGCAAGCAAATTAATTTAATTAGTATTTCAGAATAAGATTAACAAAAGAGAGAGTTATCGGTGAGGAAATGGTGGAGGGGGAAGGATTCGAACCTTCGAAGGCAGTGCCGGCAGATTTACAGTCTGATCCCTTTGGCCACTCGGGAACCCCTCCACGAGTGCGCGCATATTACCAAACTGTCTTTTGATGTAAAGCATTTTACTTAACTTTTTTGGCCAACTGCCGATAAACCAGGCATCTCTTGTTTATTAAGCTGCTATGACTACTATTATCAATGAATGGCAACTCGATTGCCGGCTCAATAAAGCTATTAACCATCAGCACAGAGCAGATTTTGCATTGTGGCTGGCATTCTTGTCGCCCGCTATTGATGAAATGGCTGAGTTTCAAACGCCGCAAGCAGAGTCCGCACCGGTTAAAAAAGATTTATACGCCAGATTTTCGCTTTTGGAGCCAAGAAGTTATGGCTGGCAAGAGCATGATATCGCGATCTTGGCCCGGCATAGTGAAGCCCTTAATAAGGGTGGCTTGAGACAACTTAAATTGCAGCAATATCTGGCTGAAGGGCCTCTGGTGCTGGCTGATGACAAAGCTAAACTGGCGCCAGACGTGGTTCAGAATTTAGATGCACACAGCAAGCGCCGACGCGAGGGTAGTGAGGTCAAGCGGGCAGAAGCCGATCCAACTGCACTGTATGAAATTTTGCAACAGATACAGAGTAGGGCTGCGTAATTCTGGTTTTGTTTAATTGCTTAATTTCATCTTTGGCATTAGCCAGCAGGGGCGGCGCCGGAGAGCAAATGCACAGAGCATTGCTTAAACTTTTTGCCACTACCGCAGGGGCAGCGCTCATTTCGGCCAACATTTAGCGTTGGCGTAGCTGTAATCTCACCGTCACAATAATACCAGCAAACTTTTAATACAAAACGTGACTTTTCTGTCAGGGTTTCCAGCTTAGTGCCGCTAATGTACCGGGCAACAAAGCTTACCGAACCGCAATTACCTGATCGTGTATCCCGGCTCTCTGACCAGTCAGTAATCGTTAAACCAACAAAGTGTACAGCGTTGGCAAACTCTGATATCTGAAATTTAGAATTAGCGCCACGTTGCTCGGGATGACAGGTTTGAAACAGATACTCAGTATCTTTAAGGCAATATGCACTATAGCGCGAGCGCATAAGCTGCAGACAGCTCTGTGCCGTAGCAGTGCCCTGCAGCAATGGCCTGCAACATTTGCTGAAAAGCAGGCCGGAGCAACAATAACAGTTCAAAAGTACCTCAAATAACCTTACAAGCATTTTGTCGGCAGTATAGCTTAAATAGCAATACCAATGCAGCTGCCTTAATGAGTCTGGGTTGTCACCTGATTAACCTGATAAAACCAACGTTGCTGGCTGGCTGCACACTGGCTGAGTTGCGAGGTCAGCTGTTCTGAGCCAGGCTGACCAAAATTAATCACAACCCGACAACGGCTGGTATGCAATAATTTGTGCAGGGTCTTTGCAGGATCTTTTATTGCATCAGAATGAATAATCAGTATTTTATCTACCGGAAGACCTAAATAGTTGGCCAGCGCCTTTGATGGCAGCTGTTTTGGGGCTACTAGTACAATCCACCCGCTTTCATTGCAATGTCGCTGCAACAATTTAACGAGCAATTGCTCTGCACTTGTCGCTGAAGCAGTGGTTAATTCTTGATAAAACGGTTTGGCCGATGCCACCGCGGCTGTTAATCGTTGTAAGCGTCCGGTACCTCGTTTAACCGGTAAGCCAGTAGTGTCTGAAATAGGGTTAGGTAAAAGTGCAGTTGCTAACATACTTTGCTCCAGCTGTGTATTTATACAGTGTATGTATATACAGTAGTTACTGTCTGGACAAAATGCAAGGCTTTTTTAATGATTTGCTGGTCGATTGAGTCTGCAGTACTGGCTAAACAGTGCTTATTTATTACTGGCTAGACCATTTACTGGCTAATTTAGGTTAGAATTGCCGGCTAAAGTCTGAAAAGTGAGTGCCTTATTGATGTTGTTAGACGATTTTGTAACCCGTTCTGCCGAAGGTTTTAGTTTCAGCCGGTTGCAATCCTGCAGTTTTGCTAAGCAAATAGCGACCGATTTTAATCCCATCCATGATGTCGACGCCAAACGATTTTGTGTGCCTGGTGATTTACTGTTTGCTTATTTACTAAGTCATTATGGTCTTAGTAAAGAGCTGAGCTGTACCTTTGCCGGCATGGTAAGTGCCGATGTCTTGTTGCACTGCGAACAGCATGGTACAGAGCTGAGAATTTGTGATGCGCAGGGTAAGGTATACTTGTCTTTACAGCAACAGGGTGAGTCAAGCCATGATTTGACCGTAATAGAGCCATTAATTCGCGACTACGTGCAGTTTTCCGGACAAAACTTCCCGCATATTCTGCAGCCTTTGATGCAGCAGCATAATGTCATGATCCATCCCGGCCGGCCTTTGGTCATTTATGAAAGCATGGCGTTATCGTTTGATACCATGCCGACGGCACGAGTGGAGCTCAGTCTTGCGGCATCTTCGCTCCAGGTCGAGGGCAAGCGCGGAAATGTTCTGTTACAGTTTGTACTGACGCAGCAGGGGCAGCAGATTGGTCGTGGTGAAAAACGAATGATCTTAAGTAATTTGCAAGCCTATGATGAACAGCAGATGCAACTGATGATTGCAGAGTATGATCGGCGTAAAAACCTCAGCAGAGTGCAATGCTAAGCCGCTTTTAATCGCCAGCTAAAATCAGCTATAGTGGCAGCCTGTTGTCCGTAAAGGCTTTTTATGTTGCAGGCGAGCTCAATACAACCTGGTTTTCTGGTGGTTCATGCCAACGCACCAGAACAATTGCGTGCGTTAGTGGTCAATTGGTTGCAACGCTATCCACTTATGCCGCTGGAATCAGAATATATTCTGGTGCAAAGTAATGGTATTGCGCAATGGCTGAAACTGGCGCTGGCCAGCGAACCTGATGGGCCAGAGCCAGGTTGTGGAATCGCCTCTGCTATCGACGTTCAGTTACCTGCCCGTTTTATCTGGCAATTGTATCGTAAGGTATTGGGCCAGCAGAGTATTAAGGAGCATTCACCTTATAGCAGGGAGCTGTTGCGGTGGCAGCTACTGCGTTTATTGCCTGAATTACCTGATAATCCTTGCTTCGAGCCGCTCAGACATTTTTATGCTGACGATCCGACATTACTGAAAACCTACCAATTGGCAGAGCAACTGGCTGCGCTTTACGATCAATACCAGGTGTACCGGGCTGACTGGCTCAATTTGTGGCAACAAGGGCAGGACCTACTGGTTAATGCGCGGGGCCAGCTGACAAGCCTGAAACCAGAACAACGTTGGCAAAGTGCATTGTGGCGGATACTGCACAGCAAGATCAGTGAGCAACAGCTTGGTGACAGCCGTGCCGAAGTACATCAGAGTTTTATCAATAAATTAGCAGTTTTATCGGCAACTGAGGCGGCCCGATTAATTCCCAGACGCTTAATTATTTTTGGTATTTCGGCGATGCCTCAGCAAAGTTTGCAGGTGCTGGCGGCAATAGCGCCTTTTTGCCAGATCCTGCTGGCAGTACACAACCCTTGTCAGCATTACTGGGCAGATATTATAAGCGAAAAGGAGCTGCTAAGGGCAGAGCGGCATCGTCAGCCATACAAAGTGGGAATGCCAGCTGATATCAGCGAAGATCAGCTGCATGTGCATGCTCAGCCTCTGCTGGCATCGTGGGGACGACAGGGGCGTGATTACATCAGGTTACTGGACGAGTTTGATGAAACAGCGCAATACAAAAGCCTTTTTGTTAATCAGCGTATTGACCTGTTTCAGCCACCTGCTGCCCACCATCTGCTGGGCATGTTGCAGCACGATATTTATGACTTAAGACCTGTGCACGATAGTCAGCAAAAATGGCCAGCCATATCACAGGCTGATCAATCGATTCAGTTTCACGTGGCGCATAGTGCGATGCGTGAAGTGGAAATCTTGCATGACCAGTTGTTGGCTGCTTTTGAACAGGATCACAGTCTGACGCCGCGCGATATAATGGTAATGGTGCCTGATATCGCCAGTTATGCACCGCTTATTCAAGCCGTTTTCGCATCAATAAAGCCCGAAGATCCACGCTACATTCCTTTTACCATTGCTGATTTGCCACCTGGCGCAGAGCTTCCTATGTTCAAAGCAGTAGAGCAATTGATCGGGTTAGCACAAAGTCGTTTTCAACTGAGCGATATACTGGATTTACTTGAAGTCCCTGCGGTGCGCCAATGTTTTGCTATTGATGAATCTGCACTGCCCTTGTTACATCAGTGGTTGCAAGCTGCAGGTGCCCGCTGGGGGATTGACGCGACGCAACGACAAAGTCTTGACTTACCTGAAGGCCTGCATCAGTACAGCTGGCAGTTTGCCCTCGATCGGATGTTACTGGGTTTTGCCTCCGGGCCCGTGTCTGATAACGATCTGCGGGGCGAAGGTTGGCATGGCATTGAACCTTACACAGAGATCAGTGGTTTAGAAGCCGCTTTGATAGGCCCTTTATATCAATTGTTAGCAAAGTTGAAACACTACTGGCAATTATTGCAACAGCCACATAGTCCGGTGCAATGGCAGCAGTTGATCAACCAAATGCTACAGGATTTCTTACTCCCCCAACATACTGAAGAACAGGCACTGCTGGCACAACTTAATGAAGCTCTGGACGAGTGGTATAGCCATTGTCAGCAAGCGACATTGACGACTGAATTACCTGCGTCCATTGTTGCGGCAAGCTGGTTAAGCTTAGTAACGCAACCCGGCGTGCAGCAGCGGTTTTTATCTGGCGGAGTAACCTTTGCTACCTTACTGCCAATGCGGGCTATTCCCTTCCGGCATATCTGTTTACTGGGTATGAATGACGGAGCCTTTCCCCGCCAACAGCCACGGCAGGATTTTGACTTAATGCAAACAGATATGCGGCCCGGCGATCGCTCGCGCCGTGAGGACGACCGTTACTTATTGCTGGAAGCGTTACTGTCAGCGCGCGATCGGCTGTATATCAGCTGGGTAGGGCGTAGTATCCATGATAATAGTGAAAGAGCACCATCAATGTTGATAGGACAGTTACGCGATCATCTTGCCTATTGCTGGCGGGTTGTCGGCGAGCCAGCGGCAAAGCTTAATGATGAACAGTCTCTGTTAGCCCAATTGACCACTGCACACCCGCTGCAGCCTTTCAGTTTGCGTTATTTCAACCAGGCGGAGCCCGGGTTATTCAGCTACCAGCATGAATGGCTGGCTGACAGCGTCCCGGCAAACCATGGCAACATGTTAAGCGACTGGCATCCCACCGAGCCAGTCAGTTTGCGCCAGCTAAGTGGCTTTATTCGGGACCCGGTGAAAAGTTTTTTTACCCAACGACTGGCAATCTGGCTTGATCAACCTGATGTTGCCGGCGAAAACGACGAAGCATTTGCCTTAAATGGCCTCAGCCGATGGCAGTTGCAGCAACAGCTGCTATCCCGTGTGCAGCAGGCCCTGGTGGACAATCAGCCCTTAGAAACTGCGGTCAGCACTTGCCTGGCACAAATGCAACGCCGCGGTGAGCTTGGCGTGGGTGCGGCGACCAAGCTGCATGCGGAACAATTAGCTGAACCCGTACTGGCCTTAGCCGGTCAGTTGCAACAATTACAACAAGCCTATCCAATTTGCCAAAAAGCCCGGCCAGTGCGGGTGCAATATCAGGTAATTGAGCTACAAGACTGGCTTACGCAACTCAGACATAACACCAGCGGTCAGCAATGTCAGCTATTGTTAAGCGCCAGCGCCATTGTAAAACAGCGGCAGTATCAATGGCGCCATCTGGTGTTGCCCTGGTTAAATCATTTATTGGCCAACACGCTTAACCCTTGTCAAACAGTCGTACTGAGCCAGGCAGGTGAAATCACCTTTCCTGAACTAACAGCGCAGAGCGCTACCGACCAGCTTAACCAATTACTGGGCTATTACCTGCAGGCGCATCAGTCACCCTGGCCGCTGGAAATGGAGTGTGCCATGTTGTATCTGCAGCAAGCGGATACAGGCAAACTCAGCAGTGAACAAATTCTGCAACAATGTGAAAAGCGTTACCAGGGTGATAGTTATAATCAGGGTATTGTCCAGAGTAACCCATACTTGCACCGGTTGTTTCCCAGTTTCAGACTGCTTGCAGGCAACGGTGACTTTGTCCGTCTGGCTGAACAGTTATATCGGCCGTTGTTGGCTGCAGTGATCCAGTCAGAGGGGGCAGAATGAAGCCGCCGGTAGCACTTGACCTGTTGACCTTGCCTCTTCAAGGTAACCGCTTGATTGAGGCCAGTGCCGGAACAGGTAAAACGTTTACCATCGCCGCGCTATATTTACGACTGGTGCTGGGTCATGGTAAGGCAAATGCCTACCAAAGACCGCTGACTCCGCCTGAGATACTGGTGGTAACCTTCACCGAGGCGGCTACGCAAGAGTTGCGTGACCGAGTTCGGTTACGCCTAACCGAGGCGGCTCAGGCATTCCGTGATGGTAAAACTAATGATGCTGTGCTGGCAGCGTTACTGGCTGATTATGCTGAAGCAGAATATGCCTACTGTGCCCGACGCCTTGAGTTAGCGGCACAGTGGATGGATGAAGCAGCAATTTCGACTATTCATGGTTGGTGTAACCGGATGCTGGCAGAGCATGCTTTTGCCAGCGGCAGTTTGTTTACCCAGCAACTAAGTACTGATCTTAGCGCCCTGAAATTGCAGGCTGCACGTGACTATTGGCGTAGTTTTTATTATGACCTGTCAGAAAGTGCCCTGGCAGAGTGTCTTGATTATTGGCAGACGCCAGAGCAGTTATGGCAAAGCGTGGCTAAACTGACTAGTTATTATCTGGAACGAATAGCCACTGAAAGTTTTGGTTATGCGGAACCGAAAATGGCTATTGCGCAAAGCCAGGCAGAACGGCAAGCTCAGCTGCAACAGCTGACAGCACAATGGCAGCAGTGGTTGCCTGAACTCACAGAACTACTTTATCAAGCCATAACAGCAAAAGCGGTAAATGGCAGACAATTACAGCAACGTTATCTGGATAACTGGCTGCAGAAACTGCAAGCCTGGTTGCAAGCACCTGATTCCAACCTTGATTTGGGCACTGGCTGGTACCGGCTTTCGCCAGAGGGCATAGCAGAGTGTTGGAAGGAGGGACCAGTACCAGATCATCCCGCGTTTGCCGGCATAGTGCAATTGCAAACAGCGCTGCAGAACCTGGCAGAGCCACGTCAGTTATTAATGCAGCATGCTGGCTGCTGGTTGGCGCAGCGAATACAGACCGGATTAAGCCAACAGGCATTAATGGGCTTTGACGATATGCTACTTAGGTTGCACCAGGCTCTACATAGCGAGCAGGGTAACGCGTTGGCGGCGTTGATACGTAAGCAGTATCCCGTGGCATTAATTGATGAGTTTCAGGATACCGATCCCATCCAGTATCAGATATTTTCTGCTATTTATCTTAACAATGCCTCAGATGCTGATTCGCTGTCGGAGACTGCCACGGGACATGCCTTGTTATTGATCGGCGATCCCAAACAGGCGATATATGCGTTTCGTGGCGCGGATATTTATACCTACCTGAAGGCTAAGCTTGCAACAACAGGTCGCCATTACACGCTTAATACTAATTTTCGTTCAGGGGCCATGCTGGTCAACGCGGTCAATTACATTTTTGGCGAGGCAGAAACGCGTGCCGGCGGTGCATTTCTGTTTCGGCAGAATGACGGTGCCCATAGTCAGAACCCACTGCCATTTCATCCGGTTAATGCGAAGGGCAACAGTTGGCAGCTGCATATTGCGCAGCAACCTGTGGCAGCGCTGACTGGCTGGTTGCCAGATTTCGAAATCGACAAAGCGCTTAGTCGTCAGGCTTATCTGGATCGGTATGCCAGTGGCTGTGCCAGTTATATCACAGACATTTTGCAACAAGCTGCCAGTGGTGCAGCTTACTTCATCAACGATGACGGTGAAAAGCGTCAGCTTAAACCTTCTGATATTGCTATTTTAGTAAATAACCAGAGTGAAGCACAGGCTATCCGGGAACAGCTCGCTCAGCGTCAGGTACGCAGTGTTTATTTATCCGATCGGGAGTCGGTATTCAGCTCTGCCACGGCAACTGATTTACAGCTTATCCTTCGAGCCTGCGCTGAACCGGATCAAGATAGTTTACTGCGTTCGGCGGTCGGTTGTCGTACTCTTGGGCTTAGTCTCAGCGAGCTTGATCAGCTGCAGCAACAGGAACTAAAGTGGGAACAGCTGTGTCTGCAGTTTAGAAATTACCAGCAGCAGTGGCGCCGCTATGGGGTATTACCGATGCTGCGTAGCCTGCTATTTGATTTTTCGGTACCAGCCCGCTTGCGTCTGAGCACCGAGGGTGACAGAGCGCTGACAGATTTATTGCACCTGGCCGAGTTGTTACAACAGGCTTCTCAGCAATTGGATGGCGAACAGGCTCTTTTGCGTTTTTTAGTTGAGCATATTGAGCAGCAAACCAGTGGCGACAATGAACAGCAAAAAGTGCGGCTGGAAAGCGATGCAGAGCTGGTTCAGGTTGTAACTATTCACAAGTCAAAAGGGCTTGAGTATCCACTGGTATTTCTGCCATTCATTTGTGCCGCCCGGCCAGTGAATGTCAAACAATTACCAATCAGTTATCACGATGCACACGGTAGACGTTGCTTTAGTTATCAGCCTGATGAGCAGGTTTTAGCCAGCGCAGAGAACGAGCGACTGGCTGAAGATATTCGTAAATGTTATGTCGCGCTAACGCGGGCTAAATTTGCCTGCTGGTTAGGTTTAGCGCCACTGGCAGAAACAAGTGCTATCAGCTATTTACTGGCTACATCAAGCGTTGAGCCCGCAGCATTTGTCACTCAGGTACAAGCAGCCTGGGCAGGCTGTCCGGCAATCAAGCTGGAACGTTTACCAGCGGCTAGCCGGGATGTTTACCAGGCAGCCAGACAACGCAGACTAACGGCCGTTGCCCGTCAAATGACCCATAGATTTCGTCAAATATGGTGGATTGCCAGTTACAGCGCGTTAACCAGACAGCTGGGGGATAACAGTAGTTTGTCACAAAGCGGGCCAGAGCGGGCCAGTGATAAATTATTGCCGGAGCTTGTTGACGAACTTTATTATGAGCTAAGCACAGATCCAGCAGCAGAGCATAAGCAGGATCCTGCCATCCAATACCAGTTTGTTGCTGGCCCGCAAGCCGGTACTTTTTTACACGGCATGCTGGAGTGGATGGGACAACAGGGTTTTGCTGTTGTCAGCCAGCAACCTGAACTTCTGACAGCGGAGTTAACCCGGCGATGCCAGTTGCGAGGTTGGCAGACAGACTGCATCGAATTACAGCAGTGGCTATTGCAGCTACTGCACCAACGTTTTGTGCTGCCAGATATTGCTACAGCACAGCCGACAACCCTGGCCAGTCTCAGCAGCTACCAGGTTGAGTTGGAGTTTTGGTTACCTTGCCAACAGATTGATATCGAACGTTTAGATATGCTGTTGCAACAGCATATCTGGCCTGGCGAAGCCCGGCCAGCGTTATTAGCGGGCCAGCTCAATGGTATGCTCAAAGGTTTTATCGATTTAGTTTTTTGTCAGCAGCAGCGCTATGTCGTGTGTGATTACAAATCTAACCTTGCTGGACAATGTGCCAGTGCTTACAACGACAACGCCTTGCAACAGCTCATGTTGCAAAAGCGCTATGACCTGCAGGCGGTTTTATATTGTCTGGCTTTGCATCGGTTATTGCGTAGCCGGGTTGCTGATTATGATTATATGCGGGATATCGGTGGTGCTATGCATTGGTTTATCAGAGGTATAGCTGCGCCACACTCCGGCATGGTCTGGCTGAAACCATCACTTGAATTAATTAATGCGCTCGATCAGCTGTTTCGCGGGGAGGCCATTGATGCAAGCTGAGCAAATGCTGGAACAATGGCAAACGCAGGGCTGGCTACGGCCGCTGGATCTGGCTTTTGCCAGCTTTATCGCCCGCTATGAGCCGGCACAACCCTTGGTCTGGTTGGCGGCGGCACTTTGTAGCTATCAGTTGAAACAGGGCCATGTTTGTCTGGATCTGACGAAATTACACTCTGATCCGCTGCTAACTCTGGGGCTTGGTGGCGAACTTGCCGCCAGTCAGCATGCCGAGGTGCAGCAACAACTTATTGCTGTCAGTTTAAACCAGTGGCTGCACGCGCTCAGCCAGTCAGAAGTAGTGGATATAGGCATCGGACATAATCCGCTGGTGCTGTCAGGTAAACGCTTATACTTGCGTCGTTACTGGCAATATGAGCAGGATATTGCCAGCCAGATTAATCAGCGGCTGCTTCAACATGAATTGCTTACAGCACAGCTGCCTGACGGGGTATTGTTGCCATTAATTGGTCAGTTATTTCAACAGAATGCAACGTCACAAACCAGTGTACAGCCAGACTGGCAGCAACTTGCCTGTGCGCTGGCATGCCGCACGGCTTTTACAGTGATTACCGGTGGGCCGGGTACAGGTAAAACCACCACAGTAGTGCGGTTACTGGCATTACTGCAGTTATTGCAGCTGCGTCAGCAGGCGCCGTTGCTGGAGATCCGTTTGGCAGCGCCTACCGGCAAAGCAGCTGCCCGCTTAAAAGACAGTATTAGTGGTGCCGTTAACCGGCTGGCCGCGCTTGATATCAATGGCTTTAAGCAGATTGAGCAGGCTATTCCCACAACGGTCAGTACACTTCACCGCCTGCTCGGCGTGCGCCCTGGCAGCAAAAAACTGCAATTTAATCGTTACCAGCCCCTACCATTGGATATTCTGGTGCTGGATGAAGCGTCGATGGTTGATGTAGAAATGATGGCGGCGTTATTACAGGCTTTACCGGTAACAGCCCGGATTATTTTATTGGGCGACAAAGACCAGCTGTCCTCAGTCGAGGCAGGGGCTTTATTAGCGGAGCTTTGTAAAAAGGCCAGCGCAGGGGATTATCTTCCGGCAACAGTGGCTTGGTTAGCCGAGCAAACCGGCCAGCACATTCCTGATGAGCTTATTAGTAAAGATGGCAGTTTATTGTCACAGCATATTGTAATGCTGCGTCATAGCCATCGTTTTGGCCAGGATAGTGGCATTGGCCAGTTGGCGGCAATGGTCAATAAGGGGCAACTTAACTCTGCTATCTGGCAGGAGTATCCCGCCGAATTGTTGTTATTAAAAGAAGCTGGTACGTCCAGTGCTGGTTTTCAACAATTAGTGTTAAACGGTAGCAATTTAGCAAATGGCTATGGCTATCAGCATTACTTATCTTTAATTAGCGATGCTCCGTTGCAACCCGACCAACAGGATCTCTGGGCCCAACAAATCCTCAGTGCTTATAGCAGCTTTCAGGTGTTGGCTGCTACCCGCAAAGGTGAGTTGGGTGTGGAGCAGCTAAATTTGCAAATTCAGCATATTCTGGCAAAGGCTGGTTTAATCGTACCAGAGCATCAGTGGTACGCTGGACGGCCGGTGATGATTACCCGCAATGATTATCAGCTTGGGCTGATGAATGGCGATATTGGTATTTGTCTGCCAAAATTGATAGTTCAGGCAGATGGTAGTGTGGTCAGTACCCTTAGAGTAGCATTCGTTGTTTCTGATGGTATCAAATGGGTAATCCCGGCCCGCTTAAATGCGGTGGAAACCGTGTTTGCCATGACAGTGCATAAATCACAGGGTTCAGAATTCAGTCATACTGTACTGGCAGTATCTGGTCATGATACAGGCATGTTGAACCGGGAGTTATTTTACACCGCCATTACCCGGGCTTCGGCTCGTTTTAGTCTTATCTGTGCCGAGCCGAGGCAATTAGAGAAGGCAGTGCAACGCCAAACATTGCGGGCCGGTGGATTGTCATTAGCACTGGCAGATTAGTTCCTGAGAGACTTGATTGTTTTTTAGGCAAACGGTTTATTTTCGTTAAATAGCGCTTGCAGACTATTTTAAACTCCCTATAATGCGCATCCACAGACGGGGCAGCGGTAACGCAGCAAACGACTGAGAAAGACTTCTGAGAATGGCGCAAGCGGTTCTCGCTTCATTACCAAGAGATTGGTTTGAAGCACGCTCTTTAACAATTAGCAATCAATTATCTGTGTGGGCACTTATAATGATGTTCGTTTAAACGAAACAAATCAGTATGAGTGACCAAGTTATAAAGATTTAGTCAGTAATGCTGAGCTGAGACGAAAGTCTCGAAAAAACTTTAATTGAAGAGTTTGATCATGGCTCAGATTGAACGCTGGCGGCAGGCCTAACACATGCAAGTCGAGCGGTAACATGCCTTCGGGTGATGACGAGCGGCGGACGGGTGAGTAAAGTATAGGAAGCTGCCCGATAGAGGGGGATAACCACTGGAAACGGTGGCTAATACCGCATAATGTCTACGGACCAAAGTATGGGACCTTCGGGCCATATGCTATCGGATGCGCCTATATGGGATTAGCTAGTTGGTGTGGTAATGGCGCACCAAGGCGACGATCCCTAGCTGGTTTGAGAGGATGATCAGCCACACTGGGACTGAGACACGGCCCAGACTCCTACGGGAG
>NZ_JAGYIM010000012.1 GCF_018402695.1 Arsukibacterium sp. | reverse complement strand
CGAGTTTGTAAAACCTGATGGTCAGCTACTCTGGTTTGAAATGCGTAAAGTACCCTTCTATGATGGTCAGGGTCGTTACATCGGCTTGCTGGGATTTGGTCGTGATATTACCTCGCGTAAATTAGCAGAACAGGCGCTGGAAAAAGCCTATCAGGACAAAGGCAAGTTTATCGCGACGTTAAGCCACGAGCTGCGAACCCCGTTGAATGGCATTGTTGGTTTAAGCCGCCGGCTGCTGGACAGTACTTTAGGTCCAGAACAACACAGCTGGGCTAATACTATCTTCAGCAGTGCCGAAACGCTTGGTAATATTTTCAATGATATTATTGATTTAGATAAGATTGACCGCCAGGATTTAGACATTGTCTATCAAAGCATTCATATTCAGAGCTTTTTAAATGATATTGCTAATTTTGCTGAGCTGATTTGTCAGCAAAAGGGCCTGGGCTTTGATATTAACAGCCAGGGGGATTTAGATTGCTACCTGAAACTGGATGCAACCCGGCTGCGCCAGGTACTTTGGAATTTGTTAAATAACGCAGTGAAATTCACAGCTCAGGGGCAAATAACCCTCGACTGCGTGCTGACAACAACGGCGACAGGCCCTGCTGAGTTATTGTTTGAAGTGATAGATACCGGTATTGGCATAGCTAGTGCTGAGCAGGAACGTATTTTTGATATGTACTATAAGTCAACCGATGGTCGCCGGTTAAGTATTGTTGGCTCGGGAATTGGCTTATCGGTATCGCGGGCACTGGTTGAGGCGATGGGCGGCAGTATTTCATTAAGCAGCGAGCCGGGACAGGGCAGTTGTTTTAGTGTGAAGTTGCCAACCGAGCAGGTCGCTGCGCCAAGCATCAGCACCATAAGTTGTCCAGAGCTTACCGTTTTACTGATTGAAGACGTGCCACTTAATGCCGAAATAGCCACAGCCTTGCTGGAACAGCGCGGTCATACGGTTATTCATGCTGAAACGGGTGAAGACGCCATTGCGCTGCTGGAAACGGAAGATGATATCGATCTGGTGTTGCTGGATATGCAGTTGCCGGATATGAATGGCGATCAGATTGCCCGTTATATGCGCAGTGAAAGCCACTTGCAGAACATCCCGATAGTGGTGCTTAGTGCCAATGTCAGAAAAGCCGAAGAACAACTAACCGACGTTCAGGTTGATGGTGCGCTGGCAAAACCGATTAATACCAATAAACTGGACCAGATGCTGGCCCGGTTGTTTTCACCCAGTGCCTTAAAGTTGCAACAGCTTAGCCCGGTTGAACCCGACAACAATGATAATCAGATCCTTGATCTGGCTACCCTGCAAGACTATATGCAGTCATTGGGGCCTGATGCAATGAAACGCAGCGCCCAGTTGTTTGCTCAGTTATTGCCAGGCTACATAAACAAAATGATTGAAGCGGCGGTACAGCAGCATCCGCAGGATTTCAGAGAGTCTGCCCATAAGCTGAAAGGCGCAGCGGCGTCGGTAGGCTTACTCTGGGTGCAACAGCAGGCGAAGAAGTTTGAGCAGGAAGCAACGAACTGGAAAGGGCTGGAACGGCAATTAGTTGATTACCACTTAAAAGCAGAGCAGCACCTGGCTGCTCTGTATGAGTTTATTGAAGCGAATTAACTGAGCCCACTGCTGCAGGCTGTTAAATAGCTTACTTGTCTATCTTACCTACAAACCGATAACCTTCACCATGAATAGTGCTGATTAACTCAGGGCTGTCGATATCTGATTCAAAGTGCTTGCGAATGCGACGAATTGTTACATCTACTGTGCGGTCATTTGGACGTAACTCACGACCTGTCATATGACGGATTAACTGCTCGCGAGTAAAAATTTTGCCAGGAGTGTCCAGCATTAAACGCAGCGCGCGGTATTCACCTTTAGGTAAGCGACGTGCCATACCTTTTGGTGATGTCAGGTTTCGACTGTTTTCATCTAAGGTCCAGCCGTTAAACTTAACAATACTTTTATGCTCTTCCACCACAGGCTGGGCAACAGTGCGCCCCAGCAGGTTGCGGGCACGGATAGTCAGTTCACGTGGGTTAAATGGCTTGGTCAGGTAATCATCGGCACCAATTTCCAGTCCCAGAATACGGTCTACTTCACTATCACGACCAAAATGTCAGGAAAATAAGACCAATATTCTCTTCTGACGTAGCTCACGAGCCAGGATCAGACCATTTACCAGGTAAATTAATGAACCATAACCAATTGTGGTTTGCTGGATTTTGTTCCAGCTTTTGATACATCTCTTCGCCGTTAACTGCTTCGATGACATCATAGCCTTCACCCTGGAACAGATTAACCAGATTGAGTCTGGTAACTTCTTCATCTTCAACGATCAGAATCACAGGTGTTTGCATTAGAGTTAAACCTTATGTGTTTTTTGTGAACAGTATAGCGTACTAATTACTATAGTTGCTGTGGACATGTCAAATACTGGCGCAATTATAGCGGGCTGGCCATTTGTTAACAAGATTTTTGTTAACAAATGGCCCTCATTAATTAGTGTTAGCTTATCTTGCATTTAAAAAGTTAATTATTACAGAGAGATAGCTTCAAATTGTGTTTTTATGGCTATTATTTATTACCGGAAAGTCTACAAGCACCTTCACGCCGAAACCAAGAGTGCTGTCAAAACTAATTTTGCCATTTAATGCCTGAGTAACCAGATTATAGACCAGATGCAGGCCCAGACCACTACCGCCCTCACCGCGTTTGGTAGTAACAAAGGGATCAAAAATGCGTTTTTTAATTGTTTCAGGAACGCCACTGCCATTATCGCTGTAACTAAGCTGACAGCGGGTGCCATTTATTTTAACTGAAATATGTATTTCGCCCTGCTCGTTATCGTCGAAAGCGTGGATAAGGCTATTCATTATCAGGTTAATCAGTATTTGGTTTATTGGCCCCGGTTTACTTTCGATAGTCAGCTCAGCTGGGCACTCTACAACTACCTGATGACGGGTCTTTTTCAGATTGGGGCGCAACGACAATAATACTTCATTGATAAGCTGTGCCATGTTGAAGCTGCGCTGACTGTCATTTGACTGGTCGACTGCAACTTGTTTAAAACTGCTTATTAAACTTGCGGCGCGTTCGAGGTTGCGATAAATAATGCCCAGGTTTTCTTTGCTTTCAGCTAAAAACCGGCCAAGTTGCGATGATGTCAGTTTTTTCTCAGTAAAGGCCCGTTCAATGTTGGTCAGTTTGTCCTGCAATAAGGTGGAAGCTGTTACCCCCAAGCCTATCGGCGTATTGACTTCGTGAGCAACGCCGGCAACCATCTGACCGAGACTGGCCATCTTTTCAGTCTCAACAATCTGGTTCTGATACTGATGCAAGGTAGCAAGGGTATTTAATAACTCCTGATTAGATGATTTTAACGCTTCTGTCCGTTCATTAACCTTTTGCTCCAATCCCTGATAAAGCTCACGAATTTCTGTTTCCGTTTGTTGTTGCTTGATAATCTGGCGCTCAATTTTATCAAGCATGGTATTCAAGGCTTTGCCAAAAACGTTAAATTCTTCAATGCTGTTTGGCGGGGCACGTAAGTGATAATCCTTATCTTTGGCGACGCTCTGCACCAACTGCAGTAATTGATTTATCGGTGTGGTAAACCGTTGCTCCAGTTTGCGGGTAAGTAAATAGGCTACGCCCAGGGCGCACAAAATGATAAATAAATCGATTAAAATCCGGTTCTGAATATAGTTTTGCAATTCCTGCTGACTGGCTCTGATGAAAACGTAGCCGGCAAGCGCATCGTTTAGCCTGATTTCCTGGCTTAATTCAATGTAGTTATCACTGAGTTGCGGTTCGACGAAAGATGCTACTTTTTCCAACTGTGCCGGGTACGGACCTACACCACGGGCATTATAAATTGAGTACAGCACTAACTCTTCTGACGACTGCTGCAGCCGGTATATATGGATATTGTGAAACATGGGCACCGCGTCAAACGAGCGTAGCCGGCTTTCTTCAGTGTGGGCAAAATCGTTATAAATACTTTCCTGCTCATCAGCAAAATCTGCAGCAGTTTGCCCAATGGTTTCTTCGGCTTCGGCGAAACTGGCCCGGGCATTAAAGGCAATAATACTGGCATAGCTTTTCAGTTCGTTTATAAGTGCCTGGCGTTGCTGCTTGATGTCTTGCATCGTAGAGGCGAGCATGGAGACACAGATAGTCAGACTACAGATTGTCATCACACCGGCAAATAATGCATTGCGAATGGTACTGGTTTTAGGGCTGGTGTTGACTACTGCTTTCATGCATTGCTCACTTTTAGCTGACATTGCTGCAACTGTTCCAGATTATTTATTGATGTTATGCAGTTAATGGTGTTTTAGCAAACCTGTTTGGTGTTTTTGTAGCCGGCAGTTATAGTTAATGGGGTCATTTTAATGAGTACTACAGATGTCGTTATGGGAAGCTTATAAAGACAGTGTCTTTATCTGCCGGCAACGTTTGGCAAGTCAGCTGGATTTTGCCATCATCAGTGCCCAGAATCCGGCAGGTGAAATGAAAAATCCCCATCTTAATTTATGTCTCGACAAGCGGTTTGAAGGTGTTTTACAGCAAGCCCGTATCCCATATCGCTCGGTAATAGGGGCATCTGCCGATTTACGTTTTCAGGAAAAAAGCTGGATAGTGTTCTGCGATAAAATAACAGCATTGCAGCTTGGACAGAATTTACAACAAAATGCCATTTACTGGATTGAGCAAAATAAGCTTTATCTGGTGCCAGTGCTTTATCAGCAGCATGAAGAGTATCTTGGTTTATTTGACAGCAGAGTAATTCTGCTTGCCGATTAACGCTGACGCTGCAAAATTGCCAGGATCACCGGCAAATCATCGCCATATTCAACCTGATATTGCCGTCGGGTCATATTTTGCTCAATTTTTTGCTGCTCGTTGGTAGGTTGCTGCAGCAGTGGCTGAAAGTCGGTGACGCAAATACAAAGCAGCTGGGTTTTAGGTTGCGAAGGTAATTTATCTGCCCGGTACAGCTGATGCGGGCACGCTTTTACCCGGTTTTTGTGCTGAATGCATTGCTGAGGAACTGCGGCCTGTACCGGGCCTGTTAGAGGTATAACTATAGTCGCAATGACGACAACCGCTAGCAGCTTTCCTAACCGCAATTTCATCATATTACCTTTTAATAGCGTGATAAATAACAAAACCATTTGCTTTGGCCAGAACCACGACCTTACCAAAAGTTTGCTCCAGCAGCGTCTGATAAGCCAAATGCGAGTTAGCGACCAACGTCAGGCTGCCACCGGTTTTTAATCTGGTTTTACTCTGGCTGATAAACGCTTCGCTGATACTATAGTCGGTTTTAATACCCGTATGAAACGGCGGATTACTGACAATATGATCGAAGCTGGCGGGGTGTGTTGGCAGGCCATCGGCAGTGATTACCGTACCCTGCAACTTATTGGCTTGTAACGTCTGCTCTGTCGCTGCTGCGGCCAGTGCACTGACATCAGAGCAGTAGAGACTGATTTCGTTGTGGTTTTTCTTCAGATAGGCACCAATAACCCCGCAGCCACAGCCAAAATCCAATACTGAGCCCTTAGTAATATGCTGCAAATGATTTAAAAGCAGGGCAGTACCGGTGTCCAGCTTGCCATGATTAAATACCCCGGCAATAGAGCAAATATTCAGTGTGGTTTGAGCAATGGTAAATTGGTGCTGGCTGAATACCGGTTTAGTGAATTCTGCCAATGAACCGCTGATGCAATACCACAGGCAATGTTTGGCATTATCAAGTTTGTGAGCCTGCAACCCGAGTTTGCCGGCGTGACTACCAAGGCTTTTAATCCCCCCTTTATTGTCACCTACCAGGTAGATCTGGCTGCTGCTATTTAATGCCGGGGCAATGGCGGCAAGACTGAAACTGAGTTGCTCTTTGCTTTTCGGGTAATAAATAACCACGGTATCAAATTGCTGTGTAAACTCAGGCAAGGCACTGAAATAGCGGGATACCTCAGGCATCTGCCATTGTTCTGCGGTTGCGGCGTTAGTGGTATAACAGCAAAGCGTTGCATCTGCCGGCAGTGCTGGCAGCAGATTGCGGGCCAGCTCATCGGCCGGTGGCTCGACAACTAAAATATTACCGGTTAAATCCGCAACATTACGCAGCAACATCTGGCTGGTGTTGGCTAGCATCAGCTTATCCTTGTAAACATTAAGTCCCAGACGCCATGGCCAAGCCGTTGGCCGCGCTGTTCAAATTTGGTTAGGGGCCGATGTGCCGGGCGCTCAACGTAATCTGCTGAAGCTGACACATTTTGAAAACCTGGTGCGTTCTGCATCACTTCTAGCATGTGCTCTGCATAGTTTTGCCAGTCTGTTGCCATATGAAATACGCCGCCAATCTGCAGTTTCTGGCGCAATAGCTGAACAAATTCCGGCTGGACAATGCGCCGTTTATGATGGCGTTTTTTATGCCAGGGATCCGGAAAAAACAACTGGACAGTATTCAGGCTCTCATTAGCGATACTGTCATTTAATACTTCAACGGCATCGTGTTCAAATAGCCGTAAATTAGTTAAGCCGGCTGCTGCAGCATCTGCAAGACAGGCACCGACACCGGGTTTATGTACCTCAATGCCAATAAAGTCTTTATCAGGAGCATTTGCAGCCATTTCCACCAACGACTTTCCCATACCAAAACCAATTTCCAGCACAACAGGTGCACTGCGGCCGAAGACCCGGGGCAGATCCAGCGAACTGGACTGATAACTTAAGCCAAATGCCGGCCAGTGATTATCAAGTGCATTTTGCTGGCCTTTAGTCAGCCTGCCTTCACGCAGCACAAAAGAGCGGATTTTGCGTATATAAGGTACGCTCTCGCCACTGTCTGCTGAAGTTTGCTGTGATTCAGGTTGCACTGGGGTGTTGCTCATTGTGGGCTCCGAAATAAAACTGCGGCGCACATTATGCGGATATTAGCGGCTAAGCTCAACTGACGTTTTGCGTTGGCTTTAAGCGGCAAGCTGCTTATACTGCGCAGCAATTGGCAAAGTGGTGAAATAACTACTGAAATAAGAGAGGCCGGCTGTTGCAAAAAAATATTGCTAATTGGTTTTCAGAACAGTTGCTTAGCTGGTATCAGCTACATGGTCGTAAAAGCCTGCCCTGGCAAATTAACAAAAGCCCTTATAAAACCTGGCTGAGTGAAGTGATGCTGCAGCAAACTCAGGTTGCGACAGTTATTCCTTATTTCGAGCGGTTTACTCAGCGTTTTCCGGACATTTCCAGTCTGGCCGCCGCCAAACAGGACGAGGTGTTACATTTGTGGACCGGGCTGGGCTACTACGCCCGGGCCCGCAATTTACATAAGGCTGCTCAGATTATCGCCTCTGAGTACAACGGCAGCTTTCCTGTTAAATTTGAGCAGGTCCTGGCTCTGCCGGGTATTGGGCGTTCCACGGCTGGCGCAATTTTGTCGCTGGCACTTGAACAGCAATATCCAATTTTAGATGGAAATTGTAAGCGGGTGCTTAGCCGGTTTGCCGCAGTTGCAGGCTGGCCGGGTAACAAAGCGGTTGAGCAACAATTGTGGCAATTGGCTGAGTTAGTCACGCCAAAAAACAACCAGGTTGCGCCGTTTAACCAGGCGATGATGGATTTGGGTGCATCGTTGTGTAGTCGTAGCAAACCCCGATGCGCTGAATGTCCGCTTAAATTACATTGCAAGGCGGCGTTAGCGGGGGAGCAGACGTTGTATCCCGGTAAAAAGCCAAAGCAAATTTTACCAGAAAAGCACAGCTTCTGGCTGATGCTGCAACATGAAGGTAAGGTGCTATTGCAACAAAGGCCGGCCAGTGGTTTATGGGGCGGATTATATGGTTTTCTTGAATTTGACAGCGAGCAGCTGCGATCCGATTTTTTGTTGTTAAATAATCTGCGGGTTGCTGCAAGCCATGAGCTGCCTGCCTTTAGGCACACCTTCAGTCATTTTCACTTATGGATAACCCCACAGCGGGTGCAGCTTGAGACTAAACCTGAGCTTGTGCAGGAGCAAACTGACACGCAATGGTTTACAATAGCGCAATTACCGCAGGTGGGGTTATCGGCACCAGCTAAAATTCTGCTGCAACAGCTGCAGACATTACATACCCCGGAATGAGGAGCAACGTTTATGAGCAGAACAGTTTTCTGTCAGTATTTAAAAAAAGAAGCACCAGGATTAGATTTTCAGTTATATCCGGGCGAGCTTGGCGGTAAAATTTTCAATTCAATCAGCAAAGAAGCCTGGAGCAAATGGCAGGCTAAGCAAATTATGCTGATTAACGAAAAGAAACTAAATATGATGAATCCTGAACACCGGCAGTTTTTGGAACAGCAAATGGAAGCCTTTTTGTTCCAGGGCCAGGATATTGAAATTGAAGGCTACAAGCCACCTGCCAGTTAATTATAGAGTTAAGCGAATTTATGGCGCGTCGTCTGCCACCACTAAATGCATTAAAAGCCTTTGAAACTGCGGCCAGGCACCTTAGTTTTACTAAGGCGGCTGAAGAAATGTATGTTACCCAGGCTGCCATTAGCCATCAGATTAAAGCGCTGGAAGACCACCTTGGCTTAAAGTTGTTTATGCGTAAAAACCGCTCGCTGTTGCTGACAGAAGAGGGCCAAAGTTACTTTCTGGATATCAAAGAAATATTTCTGCAGTTACACGAAGCAACAGAAAAACTGCTGGCCCGTGGTGCTAAAGGGTCGTTAACGGTCAGTTTGCAGCCCAGTTTTGCCATTCAGTGGCTGGTACCTCGTTTAAATCAGTTTAGTGAGCAACATCCAGATATCGATGTCCGGATAAAAGCGGTTGATTTAGATGAAGGCTCGTTGACCGATGACGTTGATGTCGCAATTTATTACGGCCGTGGCAACTGGCGAAACTTGCATGCCGATAAGTTGCATACCGAGTACCTGTTGCCAGTGTGTTCACCTTTGCTACTAAATAGTGGCAAGCCACTAAACGAGCCAACTGATCTGGCAAAGCATAATTTATTACACGATGGGTCGCGTCGAGCCTGGAAAGCCTGGTTTACCAGCCAGGGCTTCAAGCAGTTTAACGTTAATCAGGGGCCGATTTTCAGCCATTCCTCTATGGTGTTGCAGGCAGCTATTCATGGCCAGGGTGTCGCGTTGGCCCATAACGTACTGGCCCGGCCCGACATTAATTCGGGCCGCCTGATAGTGCCATTTAACCACGTGCTTATCAGTAAAGACGCCTATTACCTGGTATGCCGGGAAAGCCAGGCCGAGCTGGGTAAAATTACCGCCTTTCGCCAATGGATGGTCGATATGGTCACCGCTGAGCAACAACTGTTTACCGAGCAGCAATTTACTAATGCCGTCGCCATTGATTAACGCCAAAGCCCGCTTAATCCTGGCACATGGTGCCGGTGCGCCCTGCGATAGCCCCTTTATGGTTGCCCTGGCGCACGCGCTGGCTGAGCATAATATTGCAGTACAGCGCTTTAATTTTCCCTACATGCAGCGCAGTATTGAACTGGGCAGTAAAAGACCACCTGATAAAATGGATGCGTTGCAGCAGCATTTTATGGCGCAGATTGGGCACGCAGATGGCAGCTTGCCATTATTTATTGGTGGTAAATCAATGGGCGGCAGGGTGGCCAGTATGCTTAACTTGCCTGACACAACGCAGGTTAACGCCATATTTGCCTTTGGCTACCCGTTTCATCCACCTGGCAAAGACCAGTGGCGGACTGAGCACTTTGCCAGACTGACGGCGCCTTTACACATTTTGCAGGGCGAGCGTGACCCTTTTGGTAAACATACTGAACTGGCTGCGTTAAGCTGGCCAAACGTCAGCATCCACTGGCTAACGGCGGCGGATCATGATTTTAAGCCAACCAAAGCCAGCGGCTTGCAACAGCAAAGTATTATCAGGAGAGCGGCTGAACATTGCAGTGAGGTAATAGATGAAATACTTCTGGCCCGTGATTAACAGTCTGACAGCTTTATATGGCGCTGCAGTAGTGGGGTTGGCTGCAGCGCTGATGCACGTGTGGAACGGCTTGGATAGCAATGACTTCGGCCGCTTGTTAAGTGCAATTAGCATGCTGGCCTTTCATACGCTGGCATTACTGATTGTGGGCCGTCAGTTACCCGCATCAAAACTGCTGAAGTTAGTTGTACTGCTCTGGCACCTCGGGCTTTGGCTATTCTGCTGGACCTTGTTTGCCGGCGTTTTGACATTGCCATTGTATTATTCTGCCCTGGCTCCGCTCGGTGGACAAATTTTGATTATTGGCTGGTTGTTGCTTGGAATAAGCGCCTGGCGAAAGGATGTTAAATGAAACAATTACTACTTTACTGCCGGGCGGGCTTTGAGAAAGAATGCGCAGCGGAAATTCAGGATAAAGCCAGTAGCTATGATGTTTTTGGTTTTTGTAAACTCAAGGCAAATTCAGCCTATGTTATTTTTGAAGCTTATGATGCTGATAGCCTGGCAGAGTTTTATCGAGACTATCCATTTGAGCATTTTATTTTCATCCGCCAATGGTGTCTGTTGCAGGCTGAACTGCTTGAATTGCCGTCTGATGACCGAATAGCGCCGGTACTTGAAGCTCTCGTTGCTGCTGAATTAACCGGCTGTGGTGATCTTACGGGTTGAATATCCTGAAACAAACGATGGTAAAACGTTGTCAACCCTGGCGCGTAAATTAACCGTACCTCTTCGCCAGTCTTTGCGTAAAGCCCGGGTATTATTGCCAAAAGAGCAAAAACGAGCACCGGTTTTGCATGTGTTGTTACTTAGTGGTCAGCAAGGGTATGTTGGCTTGTCTTATCCTGAAAATAATAGCCCGCTGGAAAACGGTATTATGCGGTTGAAGTTCCCTAACGAAGCCCCTAGTCGGAGCACGTTAAAACTTGAAGAAGCATTTTTGCAGTTTATTCCTAAGGCTGAATGGGATAAGCGTTTAGGCGGTGGCTTAAATGCAGTTGATTTAGGCTCCAGCCCCGGTGGTTGGACCTATCAGTTGGTAAAACGCAGCATGATGGTAACCGCTATTGATAATGGCCCTATGGCTGAGTCGCTAATGCAAACCGGCCAGGTTAAGCATTTAACGGTAGATGGTTTTAAGTTTGAGCCGCAAAAGAAAAATGTCTACTGGGTTGTCTGCGACATGATTGAGCAGCCGCAGCGGGTTGCCGAGCGGATGGGCGATTGGCTGATTAACGGCTGGTGTCAGGAAGCAATATTTAACTTAAAACTACCGATGAAAAAGCGCTATGAAACTGTAACCGAGATATTGGCTCAGCTTGAGCAGCGCCTGGTAGATGCCGATATTAAATTTCGCTTGCAGGTTAAGCACCTGTACCATGACCGTGAAGAAGTTACGGTACATGTGCAAAACCTGGTTTTGAAATTCTAAGCGTGTTCTTATTTGTTTCCTTATTGGAATTACGCGCTGCATTATTCAGCGCGTAATTCAAGCTTCAGCCAAACCAGTCGATGATCTGAGCTGGCGCCGCGGGTACCAACCAGTGGGTGATCCGGTTCACTTTTAGCTGGCCAGAACACCCCCCCTTCTTTAACAGTAAAACCAAACTCTGACGCCAGTACGTAATCGGCCCGCATCCGCCAACCCGCCGTATGATATTTGGCGTGCGCCACCTCAGGGGCGTTTTCTGCCGCACCTGAACTTTCCGGCACGAAGTCTTGTTGAATTCTGCGATGGTTTACCAATGCTTTTATCGCGCTGTTAATGGCATCGCCATCACCATCGGCTGACGCGTTTAAATCGCCCAATAGCACAAACCGGGCGTTTTCAGCCAAGCCACCTTTATTGCCGTTGTCATCATAAATATAGCCTGCTTTGCCCGGTTCGAGGTAATCCAGCCAGAAGCGGATCTCATCGTGATTACGAATGCCATTACGATTCTCAGGCCCGTCAAATACCGGCGGGGTAGGGTGACTGGCCAGAATATGGATACGCCTGTCATTGACAATTACCGGTACATCCCAGTGTGATTTTGACGACAGTGGCATTTGTTGCCATGCCGCTTCGCTGTACCAGGGGCTGCCATCTTCTTTGGTAGTTGGCATAAAGCCGGGCATATCGCGCCATTTAAACTGCTGAAACGTTCTGACTTTATTAGCATCAATCGGAAATTTAGACAGAATAGCCATACCATACTGGCCGGGATAAAAACCAAACCCCCAGGCATCAGCGCCGACACCGGTGGCCTGGCCATCATTGTCAAGATCAAATGGACTGGGCTGGCCGGTATTAACGGTTGAGTAATAGAAGTACGGATAGTCTATTGGCTGGCTACCTTGCTGGGCTTTTCCCAGATAGTTTTTAATAAAAGCCTTAATGCCTTTGTTTGGTTGTTCAATATAATCAAACTCGTTTAACAGCAGTACATCTGGCCGGACCCGCTGAATAATCGCGGCAATATTCTTTACCTGCGGGTTTTCGCCGTTGGCCAGAACGTTTGCTAACACAGCGTTATCGCCGGTTTCGCCGGGTGGCAGATAATTGGTCGATTCCATACTGACGTTAAAGGTGGCGACTTTTATCTCGGTGGCTTTATCGGCCATAGATACTCCGGGCGTAAGCATTATTAAGCCAAAATAAAGATGTTTAAGCATAGTTTAAAGTAGTTTAAGAAAGGGCTGATAAGAATAACGGTGCTGTTACTAAAACGCCAGCGTAGTGCAGATTTATGCAAATAACTGATATTTTTTTGACCAATTTAAGTTGTGATCATTCGCAACTCAGACCAGCCATGTTACACTTGCGTGACAGGCGCTATTTGACTAAAGAAGAGCTTAAAAGTTCCCGGTTAAATTGTCGTGTAACGAAAATGACATAAAAGTTAGTTACACTTAGCCCCAGATTGAAAACAGCATATGTATTCAAACGGAATTAGAACACTACTATCAACTACCAGGTGAAAACGATATGAAAATAAAACATTTAGCGTTGGCCGTAACTCTGGCACTCGGGTCGGTTAATGTCGCTATGGCGAATGATACCTCTTCAGGTGTCCGTGGTAATGTTATTAGCCCAGCCGGCCAGGTTGTGGCTAATGCCAAGGTTGAGATTGTCCATTTACCTTCAGGCACTCGTTCAAACGCAGTAACTAACGAATCAGGTGCTTTCTCAAGCATGGGTTTGCGGGTTGGCGGACCATACAGAATTACTATTACCAGCGATCAGGGCGTAAAAACCTATAACAACATTTTTCTGTCGCTGGATGATACCTTACGTTTAAATGCTCAGGTTGAGCCAACTCAGCAGGTTGAGCGCATTACTGTTACCGGCAGCTCAATTGTTGCCCAGAATATCGGTAGCAACAGCTATTTCAGTTCTGAAGATATCGAGAACGCGCCAAGTTTTGCCCGTGATATCAAAGACATCGTCCGAAACAACCCACTGGCTGTGTTGTCTTCAAAAGATGGCGAGCTGAGTGTTGCCGGTACTAACCCTCGCTTTAACAGCATCAGTGTTGATGGTATTGCTCAAAACGATGATTTCGGCTTGAATGCAAATGGTTACCCTACCACCCGTTCGCCTATTTCTTTAGAAGCAATTGATCAGATCACCATTGACGTTTCGCCATTCAATGCCAAAGACAGCGGTTTCCAGGGCGCAAAAATTAATGCGGTTACCAAGTCAGGTGGTAATGAAATGTTTGGTTCTGTGTTTTATGAAACGCAGAATGACGGTTTAGCCGGCACGCCTAAAAATGGCCGTAATGACATTCCAATTGAGTTTGATGAGACTACTTATGGTGCTACTTTGGGTGGCGCATTAGTTCAGGATAAGCTTTTCTATTTTGTTTCTTATGAGTTTTTTGAAGCAGAAACTGCTGTCGAATGGGGCCCTGCGGGCAGTAGCGCGCCAAACCAGTCAAATACCACGTTAGCTGATTATGAAGCGGTAAGAGATATCGCACAGCGTATCTACGGTGTAGACCCGGGTGTTTGGGATGTGGCTCCGGTAACCGATGACGAGAAGTTGTTGTTAAAATTAGACTGGAACATTAACGACCAGCACCGTGCTGCGTTTACCTATCAATATACTAAAGGTAACCGTACTTCAAACCAAAGTTCAAACCCATTTGAATTGCGTTTATCTTCACACTGGTACAACCGGGTTGAAGAACTTACCAACTATGCATTTAAACTTTACTCTGACTGGACCCCTGATTTATCAACCCAGTTAAGCCTGACGTATCTGGATAACCCAACTATCCAGGCATCGTTTGGTGATTTTGGTGACGTATTGGTTGAAACTGATTCAGGTGATGTGGCACTGGGTTCTGATTTCTCCAGACATTCAAATGACCTGAAAAAGAAAGCCTTCATTCTGGGTTTAGATGCTGATTATCTGATTGGCGATCACAGTGTTAGCTTTGGTTACCAGTTTAAGCGCCTGGATATTTTCAACCTGTTTTTACAACGTACCAAAGGCGAGTATGTTTTTGCCAGCCTGGAAGACTTTGAAAACCGCATTGCTGCTGAAGTGGGTTACCAAAATACCAACAGCTTAGATCCGAATGATGCAGCGGCGTCTTTCGTGCGCGATGAACATGCGTTCTATGTTCATGACGAATGGGCGTTCAGCACTGATGTGACTATCGATTTCGGTATTCGTTACGAAATGCTGGCTTCTGATGACAGCCCGTTATTTAACGACCAGATGGCTGCCAGAACCGGTGGGTTAGATAATAGTGAAAATCTTGACGGCACTGGTATTATCTTGCCACGTTTTGCTGTGAAGTGGGATGCAACAGACGATTTAGTTATTCGCGGTGGTTTTGGTCGTTTCTCTGGTGGTCAGCCAACAGTATGGGTGTCAAACTCTTACTCTAACCCTGGCGTAGGTATTGGCCAGGCCGACGGTGAAGACTTCACCAATGTCAGCCTGACAGAAGTTCCGCAGGAATTACGTGATGCGGTGTCAAACTCTGCAGTTTATGGCAGTACCAACTTTACTGACCCTAACTTTAAGTTGCCTTCTGACTGGCGGGTACAGGTAGCAGCAGATTATCGTTTCGATATGCCAATGCTGGGTAATAACTTCCTGTGGACCAACGAGTTAATGTATAAGAAAGGAGAGAATACTGCTTTCTGGACTGATGCAAGTTTAACTGGCGACGAAGATGGTACTACTGCAGATGGCGGTCGTATTATTTATGATGACGAAGACGGCAATACCCGTGACCTGATGTTGACCAATGCCGATAAGGATGGTCGTTCTATCGTATTCAGTTCAATCCTGAGTAAAAACTGGGACAATGGTATCAACGTTACGGCGTCTTATACTAATCAGGACATTACTGACGCTCACACCAGCACCAGTTCTACTGCTACCAGTAACTATGGTTTCAATACGGTTATTAACCGGAACGAAGCAATTGTTGGCCGCTCAACATTTGAAACAGAACATCGTTTCGTAGTGAATTTTGGTTACAAGCATGAGTTTTTCGAAGGTTATGCAACCAACTTCAACATGTTCTTCGAGCGCCGCTCTGGTAAGCCAATTACCTACTATGCAGACGGTAATGATTTAGACGGACGTGACGGCCCGGGTCGTGACCCTTATGGCTTGTTAAGCCCAGGCACATTCAACGATGCGTTCTTACCGTATATCCCATCACCTGGTGACGCTAACGTTGTATTTACTTCTCCACAAGCTGAGGAAACGTTCTTCAATACCATAAATGCTCTGGGTCTGAGTAAGTATGCCGGTGGTTATCTGCCGAAGGGTGTAAACACCACTCCTTGGGTAACAACGCTGGATTTAAGTATCCGTCAGGAAATCCCTGGTTTTATGGAAGGGCATAAAGGTTTAGTTTATTTGACTGTAGACAACTTCCTGAATCTGCTGGATAGCAGCAAAGGCAAGGTGTACGGCAGCAACTTTGGTACAACTGAACTGGTTGAGTTTACTATTGACCCAGCAACGCGTCAGTACATATACGGTAACCCGTCTACCAACACCCGTAACTGGGATACTTTCTACACAGAAGATTCAACCTGGCGTTTAAAAGTGGGCGTAAGCTACCGCTTCTAAACCAAACTTAATTGTTAATACGAATGCCCGCTTAATGCGGGCATTTTTTTTAGCTGTTTTTATTTCTATCTGCCCCATTATTAGCGATAATCGCCAGCTGTTTTCCAGAAAGTAGGCAACGTTGTGGCTAAGAATACCATTATTGCTATTGCTGGTGCGTCGGCATCAGGTAAAAGTTTATTCGCATCAACCGTTTATCAGGAGCTGGTTGCTGAGTTAGGTGGCGAGCGCATAGCAATATTATCGGAAGATGCCTATTACCGGGATCAAAGTCACTTATCTTTCGATCAACGGGTTCTGACCAATTACGATCACCCTTCTGCTTTTGAGCATGCTTTACTGGTTGAACATTTACAGCGTTTGCGTGCCGGCCAGAGTATTGAGATGCCGCAATACAGTTACAAGCTGCATACCCGGCTGGACGAAACTATTAAAGTGCAGGCTGCAAAAGTCATTCTGGTGGAAGGCATTTTGCTGCTGAATGATGAAAAACTGCGTCAACAGTTTGATATCAGTGTATTTATGGATACACCATTAGATATTTGTTTGCTACGCCGGATCAAACGCGATCTGGAAGACCGTGGCAGAAGCCTGGCGTCAGTTACTGAGCAGTATGAGACGACAGTGCGACCGGCTTTTTTTGAGTTTATCGCGCCTTCAAAACAATATGCCGATTTAGTGGTGACCCGGGGCGGTAAAAATCAAATAGCTATCGATATTATAAAAGCAAAAATTCGTCAGTTGCTGGCGGAATAATAATCAGGGAATAACGTATGATGGGATTAGTGGGCATTTTTGCTCTGTTACTGGTTGCAATTGCAGCGTCAGCGCATCGCAGCCGGATAAACTGGCGTACCGTTGGTGGTGCATTTGCTATTCAGTTACTGATAGGTGCCTTTGTACTATATGTACCTTTTGGCCAGGATGTGTTGTACAGCATCTCCCAGGTTGTGGCGAATGTTATCGGTTATGCCAATGCTGGTATCCAGTTTTTATTTGGTGATTTGGGTAAATTTTCACAAGGCTTTATTTTTGCCATTCATGTATTAACTATTATTATCTTTTTCTCATCGTTGATTGCGGTGTTGTATCACATCGGTTTAATGAGTTGGGTTATTCGGTTAATTGGCGGTGGTTTACAAAAGTTGCTTGGCACCAGCCGGCCAGAATCGATGTCAGCGGCGGCCAATATTTTTGTTGGCCAGACGGAAGCACCATTGGTAGTAAAGCCGTTTATCCCGACGATGACCCGCTCTGAGTTATTTGCTGTTATGGTGGGTGGACTGGCATCGGTTGCCGGCTCAGTGCTGGCGGGTTATGCAGGTTTAGGAATTGAGCTGAAGTACCTGATCGCCGCTAGTTTCATGGCTGCCCCGGGCGGCTTTTTAATGGCGAAAATAATATTACCCGAAACAGAGCAGCCAAAGAATGAGCTAACCGAAATCAGCACTGAAAAGCCACATACCAATGTGATTGATGCGGCTGCAGCGGGTGCGTCCAGTGGTATGCAGCTGGCATTAAATGTCGGTGCCATGTTATTGGCTTTTGTCGGGTTAATTGCCCTGGTTAACGGCATTGTTGGCGGAGTTGGCAGCTGGTTTGGCATGGAAAATCTGACCCTGCAACTGATATTCGGTTATGTGTTTCAGCCGCTGGCTTTTATTCTGGGGGTATCCTGGGATGAAGCCCGGCTTGCCGGCAGTTTTATTGGCCAGAAACTGGTCATTAATGAATTTGTCGCATACCTCGACTTTGTGCAGGTGAAAGATCAGTTAAGCGCTCATACCCAGGTCATTGTCACAATTGCCTTGTGTGGTTTCGCTAACTTTTCGTCAATTGCTATTTTATTAGGCGGTCTGGGCGGTATGGCGCCAGGTCGCCGGGCTGATATTGCACAGCTGGGATTAAAAGCCCTGCTTGCGGCAACATTGGCTAACTTAATGAGCGCTGCTATTGCAGGGTTCTTTTTTTCCTTAGGCTAACAAACAGGTCTTTTATATGACACAGCAAGTTCCAACGTTAGATATAAGACGGTTTGCCACCGACAAAGATAACTTTGTTGCCGAAATTGGCAAAGCCTACACCGAGTTTGGATTCTGCGGCATTAGTGGCCACGGTATTTCCGATGAAGTGGTAGCAAATACGTACAGTGCGATTAAACAATTCTTTGCTTTACCGAATGAGGTTAAAGCGAAGTACCATAAGCCCGGGCAGGGTGGGGCAAGGGGTTATACCGGATTTGGCGTTGAAAAAGCCAAAGACTCTAATCACCCTGATTTAAAAGAGTTCTGGCATGTTGGCCGTGAGCTGGCAGGCCCGGCGCCCCACCCGTGTTTGTATCCAAATGTCTGGCCGGCGGAAGTGCCTGGGTTTAAAGAGGCGACCTATACGTTGTTTACCGAGCTGGAAAAGTTAGGTAACCGGGTGCTGGAGGCATTGGCGTTGTTTTTAGGCCAGGAGCAGCAATATTTCGCTGATAAAGTGAACTACGGCAATTCTATCTTGCGGCCTATCCATTATCCGCCTATTAAAGATACGACTACTGAATCTATCCGCGCTGGCCAGCATGAAGACATTAACCTGATCACCTTGTTGGTAGGGTCAAATGAAGCCGGGTTAGAGATTCTGCGCCGCGATGGTAGCTGGTTACCGGTAACGACGATTGAAGGCACCATAGTGGTTAATATTGGCGATATGCTGCAGCGCTTAACTAACCATGTGTTGCCATCGACTACCCACCGCGTGGTTAACCCGGCAGGTGCAGCCGCTGGTGAGCCGCGTTACTCGATTCCGTTTTTTATGCACCCGAATCCGGACTATGTAATCGAAACGCTGGATACATGTATCAGTGAGGATCGGCCCAATCGCTATCCGGAGCCAATTAACTCCAACGACTACTTAATGCAGCGTCTGGAAGAAATTGGCTTACTGAAAAAAGCGAAATAGTAGTGGCCTTGTTCAGCAAATAAGCGAACGAGCAAAAACGAGCAGAATAGTTGAATTCAATAGTTGACTAGTTTTTTTGAATCGCTATACTGCTCGCCATGTTAAGCAGCTGGCTAAAATAGCAGTGCAAAACATAACGCAGATGTGGTGGAATTGGTAGACACGCAAGCTTCAGGTGTTTGTGCCCACAAGGCGTGAGAGTTCGAGTCTCTCCATCTGCACCAAATTAACCGGCTTACGCCGGTTTTTTTGTGCCTGCAATTTATCGTTTTAGTTCAATGCGGCGAATAAAGTCTTCTACCAGAATGTCGTATAACTTATTGCCCAGATGCAAGTCTTCCACGCCATCATCGATGTTTGGGTTATCATTTACTTCTATAACATACACTTTATCGCCATCCTGCTTTACATCTACGCCATACAAACTGTCACCTATAGGCGCACAGGCACGAATTGCAGCCTCCAGTACATGAGCAGGCACTTCGTTTACCGCACAGGTACTGAAGCCGCCACTTTCGGTTTTGGCCTTACCATGTTTATAGATTTGCCAGTGGTTCCGTGCCATAAAGTATTTACAGGCAAAAATAGCCTGGCCATTTAGCACACCAATCCGCCAATCATATTCGGTAAAGGTATAGCGCTGGGCCAAAATAATCGCGCTTTGTTCAAACAGGGTTGCCAGGGTAGATCTCAGCTCGGTCAGCGTTTTAACTTTTATTACGCCGCGGGAGAAACTGCCATCCGGTATTTTCAGCACCAGTGGCAAGCCGAGGTTGTCAGCAGCCCGTTCCAGATTGTCTTCATCCTGTTTAAATAACATCAGGCCATCTGGCATCGGTACTTTATGTTGTTCAAATAAGGTGTGCAGATAGACTTTATTGCCGCAACGTAAAATCGAGTTAGGATCATCAACGACTGCCAAACCCTCGCGCTCGGCCTTCTGGGCCATATAAAAAGTGTGGTGATTTACTGCTGTTGTTTCTCTTATAAATAAACCATCAAATTCTGCCAGCCGGTGTATATCTTTAGCAGTAATCTGTTCTACGTCCATCGCAGCTTTCTTTGCTGCCCGGACGAACAGTTCCAATGACTTTGGGGTGCAGGGTGGAAACTTCTCTTTCGGATCAACCAATACCGCCAAGTCGTACTTGAATTTACGGTTTGCCGGCTCTAAGCGCCAGATTTTGTGACTGTACTTTTCCAGAATATTGCCAAACAGACTTTGTTCGGTTTCAGTGAGTTTATTAACGCTACCAATTTTCAGGGTTTTAACTTGCCAGCGGGTTTTCTTTTGCAGCTCCACCCGAAGGATTGGTACTGGAAAAGCCTCAAACAGATAAGAGGCAACCTTCTTTAAAGCTTTATGCTCTGTTTCCCCAAAGTAAATATTAAAAGTGAGCTGGCTTGCTGTCTCTTCAGTCAGGTCTTTGTTTAATTGCTGCAATAGTGCCAGTGGCACTTCGTCAGCGATATCTGCAATCTCATGGCGATTAAATTTATTAAATGCCCGTACCGACGGCATAACATTATGGCCGCGAGCTTCAGCCAGTAGTGAACAATAGTAACCGCTGCCCAGATAATGAGACTGACGGCAAAGGTTTATTACCCTGACCCGCTGCTTTTGTTTTACCGACCACTTTAAATACGCGGGTAAACTCATTACGCCGTCATACTGATGAAAAGGTGCCCAGTCCTGAGCTTTATCGACTATTATTATCAGTTTCGCCATGTATCCTCCTGTTTACGGGTTTAGCCTGACTGATTAGTGCAGTGAATGACAGCAAATTATTTTTCAGCATAGCATCAGAATTTCTTACTGGCATTTCATATGGATAACTGGTGTGATGGCGTGACCAGTTAATACTGGTAACCGACGTTAAAGGATAACCATTGATGACTGTGCAGTTAGTTAACGCCAAGCAATCGTGCAACATAGCACTAAGAGATGCCGCACTGGCTGATGTGCCGGCCTTGCAGTTGCTGGAGCAACGCTGTTTTAGTACTGACCTGCTTAGTGTGCGCAGTTTCCGGCGTTTCATTACTGAGAAACGCAGCGATCTGGTGGTGCTTGAGGTTAATGGGCAGCTTGCTGGCTATTTTTTGCTGATATATCGTCGGGCTACCAGCCTTGCTCGGTTATATTCTATAGCGGTAGACCCGGCATTCCGTAAGCAGGGCTTAGCTGAAAAACTTATGGCTGAAGCGGAGCAGCAAGCTGCAAACAGACACTGTGCGTTATTGCGTTTGGAAGTACGTAGAGATAACAGCACTGCAATTAAGCTGTATCAAAAGCTGCAATACCATGAGTTTGCGATTAAGCATGACTTTTACGAAGATCATGCTGATGCTATTTGTATGCAGAAACAGATCATTCAGTTTAATAGTGACTCAGTATCCCGGCAGGTACCCTACATTGCGCAAACCACGCCTTTTACCTGTGGTCCGGCGAGCTTGTTAATGGCGTTCAATTACTTTAAGCCTGGCGCATATGATCCTTACCAGCTTGAAATACAGCTATGGCGAGAGGCAACCACAATTTTTATGACCAGTGGTCATGGCGGCTGCGGCCCGCGGGGGTTAGCGCTCGCTGCAGATCGCAGAGGTTTTGCTGTAGAAGTGTATGTAAACAATGAAGGTCTGCTGTTTGGCGATAGTGTGCGCAGTGAGGTTAAAAAGGCAGTGCTACAGCGAGTACATGATTCTTTTAAGCAACAAACCGGGCAACAGGGAATAGCAGTGCATTATGTCGATCTCAGTTTGACTGCCATAAGACATTATTTACAGCAGGGAAAATTGGTCATAGCGTTGATTAGCACCTGGCAGTTTGATAAAAGTAAAGCACCACACTGGGTAGTACTATGTGCGGCAGATGAACATTTCATTTACATCAATGACCCGGATACTGCTGACATTCCCTGGTTGTCGGCAGCAGAGCGGCAGTACATTCCAATTGAGCATAAGGTTTTCAATAAAGCTTTCAGTTACGGTAAAAAGCGGCTTAAGGCGGCTGTAATTATTGGTCTGGATGAGAAGTAACCTTTGGTTGTAGCTTTTTTGGTTAAATTGTTTGCTTTCTATCCGAACGAACACTAAAACCAAATTTTTATTGTGTTTCTACTTGCGCCTGCTTTTAAACCCCCTATAATGCGCGCCATGCCAAGGGGTGCTGCGCTAAGCATGCTTCGTGTGAGATAAGCCGGATTGCAAAAATCTTTAAAAAAGAGGCTTGACAGTCAGGTTTAAATCACTAAAATGGCGCACTCGCTTCAGGGTGGTAACGAAAGCCCCGAAAAGCGATGTTAGCAGTGTTAAGTAAGAAACGCGTCAAACGCGACAAGCTGTTTAGTAAAAAAGACAACTTATCACGCTTGACTTAAAATCTGGGAAGTGTAACATACGCCTCCCGCTTCAAATGAGTTTGAAGCACGCTCTTTAACAATTCGCAATCAATTATCTGTGTGGGCACTTATAATGATGTTCGTGTAAACGAAACAAATCAGTATGAGTGACCAAGTTATAAAGATTTAGTCAGTAATGCTGAGCTGAGACGAAAGTCTCGAAAAAACTTTAATTGAAGAGTTTGATCATGGCTCAGATTGAACGCTGGCGGCAGGCCTAACACATGCAAGTCGAGCGGTAACATGCCTTCAGCTGATGACGAGCGGCGGACGGGTGAGTAAAGTATAGGAAGCTGCCCGATAGAGGGGATAACCACTGGAAACGGTGGCTAATACCGCATAATGTCTACGGACCAAAGTATGGGACCTTCGGGCCATATACTATCGGATGCGCCTATATGGGATTAGCTAGTTGGTGTGGTAAT
>NZ_JAGYIM010000011.1 GCF_018402695.1 Arsukibacterium sp. | reverse complement strand
CGGCGTTGATGCCGCCGTTAATGCTGGTTTAAGCATAGTGCCGGCTGCCTGGTTACTGCCGGGCCTGTTTATTATCGCTGCGCTGATCTCAACCGCCATGGGGACCTCGATGGGCACCATAGGCGCATTGGCCCCTATCGCTGTCGGGCTGGCGACCAAGACCAATATGGAGCCGGCACTGGTCGCCGGGGTGCTGCTAAGTGGCGCCATGTTTGGCGACAACTTATCGATCATTTCCGACACCACTATCGCCTCGACCCGCACCCAGGGCGCGAAAATGGCGGATAAGTTTAAAGAAAACATAAAAATTGCCCTGCCAGCCGCCTTACTAACCCTGATAATTTACAGCTTTATTACCAGTGATACGGCAGACGTTGCTGCCGCCGACTTCAGCTGGACCGCGGTATTACCCTATGCCGCCATTTTAGTGCTGGCAGTAATGGGCTTAAACGTGTTCCTGGTGCTGTTACTGGGTATTGTCCTGGCAGCCCTGCAAGGCAGCCTATTTGCAGATTATCAAATCGTTGGCTTAGGCAAAGACATCGCTGCTGGCTTTGCCAGCGTCCAGGAAATATTCCTGTTAGCGATGCTGGTAAGCGGCTTAAGTGAGTTTATAAAACAGCAAGGGGGCTTAAGTTGGATCTCTGGCAAAATTCAGCGCATAACCAGCAAATTAAAACTGGCAGGCAATAAAGCCCAGCAGTTGGCTATCGCTGCACTGGCCTTTAGCAGCAACCTGTGTATCGCCAATAACACCGTTGCTATTGTTCTAACCGGTGATGTGGCTAAAAATTTAGCGCAGCAACATCAGATCACGCCAAGGCGAAGTGCCAGTTTGCTGGATATTTACGCTTGTATCAGTCAGGGACTGGTGCCGTATGGGGCGCAGGCGCTGCTGCTGGGGGCCAGCTTCGGCATCTCGCCCTGGCAAGTGGTAACTTATAGCTTCTATTGCCTGATTTTATTGGTTGTGGCCAGCGGCATTATATTACTGCGCGCTCCAGACTCCGTCCCGACAGCAAGCAACCCGGCCTGAGTGATCCAACAGCACAACTAATCGGTTCGTTGCCGATACTGCCGCCATGTCAGGCTGGTTTTCACCCAAACATGGCGGATTAAAACCCGCCAGTGCATTTTATGCCGATAACCACGCAAGTACCAGATTGCACCGGCCAGATGTGCTTTTATACCGGGTTGCAGTTGCATCAGTACCAGGGTTCGGGCTACATCTCGTCGCTGCGGACTTTGTCCAAGCTGTCTGGCAATTTCATCTGGCAGAGAACGCTTAAAAAGCTTTTCAATTAACAATAAAGTATTAACAACCGGTTCCAACGCGCCAAACTGCTCAGCGTCCCGTAATAATTGTGGCAACAGCGCTTTACTTACCAGCTGGCTGTAAAGCAGATCTAAATCAATTAGATCCTTCACCAGCTTGTGCTGCTCCTCCTGCCAGAAGAAATGGATGGCGGCATGGATATATAAATAGCTGAGGCTGGGCACCCGAAAACACGAGCCTTCAATCGGGCTGGCACTGGCAAAAACCTGTTGCATAGCCAGGTTTTTACGGCCCGCCAACGGAAACAAAGCAAAATGTAAATCCAGCGCGGTGCCACGTTTTACATGGTACAACGGCGGGTTTTCATGCGACAGTTCCAGATAAAAGTGTTTATCATAGGCCGACATCGCAGGTTCATAAAAACCGGCAAAAAACAGTTTGCTTTTACAGTCCTTTAACTGCGACCGGTCAACCAGCAAATCGATATCAGAATAAAGCCGGCCTTCACTAACTGTCAGACCCAGAGCCTGATAGGCTGCGCCTTTTAATAGCAGACAAGGGTATTTAGCCTGCACCAGACAGGGTTCCAGCTGCATTAACTCATAAAATAAACTGGCTTGCTGCTTCTGATAATAACGCCAGCCCCAGTTGCAGTGTTTTTGTACTGTCGGCGGCAGTTCTTGCCATACTTGATGGCGTTCAAACAGCGCTTTTAGCTGTGCGGTCAGGCCTAAACTGCGGGCATCCTGTAACAAAGTGGTCCAGCTGGCGGCACTGGCGCTAAGCAGAAACGCTTGCGGATCGCGAAAGCAGGCAATCAGAGCAGGTGCTAGCATAGTAGCTGCTCCAGCAATGCCAGCATCTGACTGGTATCGCTATACTCTAACCGGTAGCTGGCAGTATTTTCTACCAGTTGACTTAGCAAACTAAAACCCTCAGCACCAAAAACAGCATAATTAAAACTATTTTGAGCAAGATACAACACGGTATCTGCCTTTGGCATGTCATATACCGCTACCGGCTCTGCCGATGCCTGATAGGCGGGAAAGACTATCCAGGCGGGCGTTGCAGTTGAGTTGGCCTGCTGCCAACTGAGATCTGACGGGCGCAAATACGCTACTGTGCCTTTTTCAGTATCTGGTGTTCGATGAAATATTCTGACATCATTTTGATAACTCTGAATCACGTCAATCGAGGCATTCTTTAAACTAACTGGACGGACATAGGGTTGTAACTGACCATTAGCAGGATCGATCAGACACATCTCATCTGATAGCAAGCGCCAGCCCTGTAGCATTAACAGGGCACACAATGTACTTTTACCACTACCAGGAGGTGCTGGCATAATCAGCGCTTTCCCCGCTTTTTCCAGCACCGCCGCATGAATAGCCAGATATTGCTGCTGATATGCCGACACACACCAGTTCAGGCCCCACTCAAACGTCGGAATCAGCTGCTTAGCATCAGCCATCCGGAAATGTTCAGTACCTGTTCGAAAATGATAGGGCCGGCTTTTACCACTGAAGCGTCGATTATAATCGATATGAAAATCATAGATATGTTGCTCATCAGCTTCCGGACGCAGCACGTTTTCCGGATAAAGCCTGGCTAAATCACTGAATAACGTCGGACTGTCAGAGGCTATACGAACGGAAAAAGGCGGGGTATGCAATGAAAAAAGCGGCAAACTTACTCCTGCTCGGGGTGTTTTCCCGGCAAAACCTTGTAGGTAGCATAGCTTATGCTATTAAAGTAAGCTGCGCCATTGTCAGCTGAAAAAGTATAACTCACGAGATGGCGCTGCTCATTAATTGCTTGCCTGGCCGCTGATAGCCATGAGGTGTAATTAGTAGTTACAGCGACCTCTTCACTATTAATCTTCATACTCAGCATCAATATACATCGTTAATACATTTTTCAACTGGCCTGTTTCACCAGTGAACACAGCATTATTATAAGCTTGAACAAAAGCTTCAGGCTCAGGATATATAGCTGCCGCACGATAAAACATTGAATGTAAAAACACTGCAGTGATATTGCGAATTAAATCGTAAGGCCCCTTCAACACTAACGCTTCAGCAAGGGTACCATCAAAGCCACCACTAGTGAAAATACTACTGAACAAGGTATTTTCGTTAACAGGACTACCATCATAAGAGCCTGTGAACATATCACCATTGTGATAAGCATCTGAAAGAGAGTGGAAATACCCTATTCTCTCGCTACCCTCTCCCTTTAACTTAAAATAATCTTTTGCACCACCATGAGAATGAAACTGACCTGTGCAAGCCTGAAACTGCTCTGCTTGTACCGACTGCATTTTTGACATGCTGGCACTTAAATTACAGTTTTGGGTACTATAACCCCAGGCACCTTTGCTTTTCAGGGCCATTAACACCGGCAACGATCCCATACCCGCCCGAACTAAAAACTTACGGCGGCCACTCGCTGCGTTGATATCCTTATTGTCCATAGACTGTCTCACCCTTGTCCTGATGTTTTAGCTAAAGCTAGTCTTTAACCAAAACATGCAAATTTTAATCCAATGCTGTAATGACTTGAAATTAATCAGATTCCTTAACTGACAGCTTCAGATAAACTTAATATTGTAAATTTAGCTGACGCCATCAACCCAATTATTTGCGGCAAGCCGGTAACCGGCCTGACTTTTTCCGTTCGTTAAAAGTTGCCATCGCTTCAGGCATTCTGGCGCGCAATTCTGCTATCCGGTTCTCCGGTATCGGGTGGCTGGATAGAAACTGTGGTGTATTATTGCTGCTGGCTGCTGCCATATTCTGCCATAAATTCACCGCCTGGCGCGGTTCAAAACCGGCCTTTGCCATTAAGTCCAGGCCAACAATATCTGCTTCTGATTCATGGGTGCGACTAAAAGGTAAGGTTATACCTAATTGAGCACCTACACCTAACATTGCCATAATTTCCTGCTGATACTTCACACCATAAGCTTTAGTGCCAGCATCGCCCAGTGCCAACGCCGACTGCAAAAACTGATTAGTTGATAAGCGCTCGTTACTATGACCTGCCATTACATGGGCAATTTCATGGCCAACAACAGCGGCAAGTTGCTCCTGGTTCTCTGCTACCTTTAACAGACCGGTGTAAACGCCGATTTTGCCACCCGGCAAAGCAAAAGCATTGACCTGTTCACTGTCAAATACCACCACTTCCCACGGGTTAGTCAGGTACTCCTGTGGAGTTACCCGCAACAAGGCACTGGCAATACACTGCACATAGTCATTGATTCTGGCATCTTTACTGATCGGCGTTTCTGCTTTCATTGTTTCGAAAGTCTGAGCACCCATAGTGCTAAGCTGTTTGTCATCAAAAAGCATGATTTGATTACGACCGGTCGGTGATTGTGCACAGGCAACCACTACTAAAGCAGCAACCGCTGCCAGTGAAAAATTCTTCAGCATAACAAAATCCTTATTGATGCAAAGCCACGTTTGCTGCCGCAGCTGCAGCCATACAGTATAGCAACCCTATAAGTGTATCGGGTACTGCAAAAAAAACCACCCGAAGGTGGTTTTAAACTTACTTAACCAGTTAAATCATCGAAGAATTTTTTAACGCCATCAAAAAACCCTTTCGATTTAGGTCGATGCTTCGCTTCGCTCTCACCGGCCATACTTTCATCAAGTTGACGAAGCAATTCTTTCTGCTTGTCGCTAAGGTTCACCGGGGTTTCAATTACCACCTTGCAAACCAAATCACCAACGCCACCACCTCGCACCGATTGCACGCCTTTACCGCGTAACCGGAACATTTTTTCGGTTTGGGTTTCTGCCGGAATTTTCAGTTTAATCCGGCCATCCAGCGTGGGTACCGCAATTTCACCACCCAGGGCTGCGGTGGCAAAACTTAACGGTACATCACAGTACAGGTTGTTGCCATCCCGCTGAAAAATCGGGTGGGGTTTAACGTTTACCTGCACATATAAATCACCAGCCGGTGCGCCATGCATGCCTGCCTCGCCCTCACCGGTTAAGCGAATGCGATCACCGGTATCGACCCCGGCCGGAATTTTAACTGATAAAGTTTTGGTTTTCTCAACCCGCCCTTCACCATGACATTTAGTACAAGGTTCCGGAATAATTTTGCCGCGACCATTACAGGTTGGACAGGTTTGCTGTACGGCAAAAAAGCCCTGACGCATCGTGACCTGGCCAGCACCATGACAGGTTGGGCAACTTTTCGCCGAAGTACCTTTCTTAGCGCCTGAACCGTCGCAGCTGTCACAGTTAACGTATGTTGGCACTTTAATATCGACCGACTTACCTTTCACTGCTTCTTCTAAATTCAGCTCCAGGTTATAGCGTAAGTCTGAGCCGCGCTGTGCCCGTGACTGGCCGCGACGACCGCCGCCACCAAAGATGTCACCAAACACATCGCCAAAAATATCACCAAAGTCGCCGGCACCAGCGCCACCGCCGCCAAAACCACCGCCACCGCGAGTAGGGTCTACCCCGGCATGGCCAAAACGATCATAGGCAGCGCGTTTTTGCTCGTCTGATAAAACCTCATAGGCTTCCTGGACTTCTTTAAACTTCTCCTCCATGCCTTTATCGCCCTGAGTACGATCAGGGTGAAATTTCATAGCGAGGCGTTTATAAGCCTTTTTGATGTCTTTATCATCGGCGCCTTTAGCGACACCCAATACTTCATAGTAGTCACGCTTTGACATAAATTCAGTGCTTACTTCTTAGTCAAAGGGCTGCAGCAAGCTGCAGCCCGGGCCCGTATTATTTGTTGTCGTCTTTTACTTCTTCAAACTCAGCATCAACAACATCGTCATTGCCAGCAGCCTGCTGCTGGCCGGCATCGGCACCACCCTGCTGGGCTTTAGCCTGGGCCGCTTCCATCAGCTTTTGCGAAGCCTGAATTAAGGCTTGTGACTTGGCATCAATTTCCGCTTTGTCGCTGCCTTTCAGGGCGGTTTCCAGCTCGTTAATTGCCGTTTCAATGGCCGCTTTGTCGTCGCTGGCTAAGTTGTCGCCCACTTCTTCCAGTTGTTTGCGCGTGGCATGAACCATCGCATCAGCCTGGTTACGGGTTTGTACCAGCTCTTCGAACTTTTTGTCTTCTTCAGCATGGGCTTCAGCATCGCGCACCATGGCCGCGATTTCATCTTCCGATAAACCTGAAGACGATTTAATAGTGATCTTCTGCTCTTTGCCGGTGTCTTTATCTTTCGCAGACACATGCAAGATACCATCCGCATCTAAATCGAACGTTACTTCAATTTGCGGCTCGCCACGACGACCCGGGCGAATACCTTCTAAATTGAACTGGCCCAATGATTTATTATCAGTCGCGCGCTTGCGCTCACCCTGTAACACGTGAATGGTTACCGCAGCCTGATTGTCATCGGCGGTTGAAAACACCTGCGACTTTTTAGTCGGAATAGTGGTGTTTTTCTCAATCAGCGCCGTCATCACGCTACCCATGGTTTCGATACCCAGCGACAGTGGCGTTACATCCAGTAACAATACGTCTTTCACATCGCCAGACAGTACCGCACCCTGAATGGCAGCACCGACTGCTACGGCTTCATCCGGGTTTACGTCTTTACGTGGTTCTTTGCCAAAGAAAGCAGTAACGGCTTCCTGTACTTTTGGCATCCGGGTCTGACCACCCACCAGAATAATTTCGTTAATTTCGCTAACGCTTAAATCAGCATCGGCTAAGGCTTTTTTCAGCGGCTCTAACGTACGCTGCACTAAGTCTTCCACCAGTGACTCCAGCTTGGCGCGGGTCACTTTGATGTTTAAGTGTTTCGGTCCTGAAGCATCTGCAGTGATGTACGGCAGGTTCACTTCAGTTTGCGAGGCTGAGGACAGCTCAATCTTGGCTTTTTCAGCGGCTTCTTTTACCCGCTGCATCGCTAAAGAATCGTTGCGCAAGTCCATGCCCTGCTCTTTCTTGAATTCTTCTACCAGGTAATTAATAACCCGGTTATCGAAGTCTTCACCACCTAAGTGGGTATCACCGTTGGTGGATAACACTTCAAAGGTTTGCTCGCCATCAACATCATCAATTTCAATAATAGAGATATCGAAAGTACCGCCACCTAAGTCATACACTGCAATCTTGGTGTCGCCTTTCTTTTTATCCATACCATAAGCCAGTGCCGCAGCGGTTGGCTCGTTGATAATCCGTTTGACGTCTAAGCCCGCAATCCGGCCGGCGTCTTTAGTGGCCTGACGCTGCGCATCATTGAAGTATGCTGGTACGGTAATAACTGCAGCCGTTACTGCTTCGCCTAAGAAATCCTCGGCAGTTTTCTTCATTTTTTTCAGCACTTCAGCTGAAATTTGCGGCGCAGCCAGTTTTTTATCTTTTACTTCAACCCAGGCATCGCCATTATCCGCTTTGACAATTTTAAACGGCATAATTTTGATGTCGCGCTGTACTTCTTCGTCTTCAAAGCGACGGCCAATTAAACGCTTAATCGCATACAGGGTATTTTTAGGGTTAGTTACCGCCTGACGTTTTGCCGGCTGACCTACTAATACCTCACCATCTTCAGCATAAGCAATAATTGAAGGCGTAGTACGCGTGCCTTCTGCATTTTCTAAAACCCGAGGTTTGTCGCCATCTAACACAGCAACACATGAGTTGGTTGTGCCCAAATCAATACCAATTATTCTACCCATAACTGCTCTCCACTTATATTCTGAACAATTAAAAATTGCGTTGACTGATTAGTGGGGATTAGCCCTGATCGATTCAAGGTTATTCGTTAAAAAATTTTAGAAATTACAGTAAGTGGGCCGGGCCAGCTCAGATCTTTAACATATCTGATTACGACCCGCGCGTTTGGCCCGGTACAGAGCATCATCTGCTGCACTGAGAAGTTGGGCGGCACTGCTGATACCTGTAGCGGGCACTGAGGCGACGCCGGCAGAAAAAGTACAGCAAAAAGGCAGGTTATTTACATTGAACTGAACAGTAGCAAAAGCTGCTAATAATTCCTCAGCCAGCAACCTCGCCTGATCTGGCGGGCACTCTGGCAACACCAGCATAAACTCTTCACCACCATAACGCCCCGCCTTATCTGTTTTACGGATCCGTTTGCGCAACAAAGTGGCCAGTGAAGTAATTACTAAATCACCCACCGCGTGACCGTAATTATCATTGACCTTTTTAAAGTGATCGATATCCAGCATCACTATACTCAGGGGCTTAGCGCTCCGTGCGCTGCGCTCATATTCAAGTTCAGCTGCCTCTTTGATAGCACTGTGTTTAATAAGCGAGGTTAAGCTGTCTTTCTCAATTAAATTTTTAATTTGCAAACTGCGGGTCAACCGCACTTTAATCGCCTGAGCCAGCTGAACATCGTCAATGGGCTTGGTAATAAAATCATCAGCCCCCTGCGCCATCGCCTTAATTTGTAATGTTTTATTAGTTTCAGATGACAGAAAAACGATGGGCAGCCTTTTCAGAGACTTGTATTGTCTAATCAAGCCAGCCACTTCAGCACCGGAGAACTCCGGCAGATACATATCCATTAAAATCAGATCGGGCTGAAAGCGGGTTAGCTCGTCAATAATATTGCGGATCCGGCTACCAATCTGGGTGGTAATCCCCATACTGTTTAAAACCAGCGCATAGTGCTCGGCCAGCAGCTTATCCTCCTCGACAATAAAAACCCGGCCGGTATTACCGACACTGTCTTCCAGCATTTCGCCAATTGACGTCACCATATCAGGAATATTCAGTGGCGAGATAAAAAAAGCAGCCGCACGATATTCAGCCGCTTTGATCCGCAACTCAAAGCTATCGAGAGTTGAATAGACCAACAGGCGGGCATGTCTTTTCACCAGGGTTTCTAACAACAGCTTTTGCTGAAATAACGAGCCACCACGTTCCAGTTCTGCATCGGCAAACAGCACGGCTGGCGCAGTTTGCTGCAATTGCCTTAAGCAACTGTCAAAATCCGGGAATAATTCAACCTTATGACCAAAAGCTTCTAACTGGCTGGTTAGTTCGGTAATTAACTGCTGGTTATCCAGCAACAACCAGATGCTGGTGTTTTCTGCTACCGTTGCAAGTTGCTGGTTTAGATTAGGCTGTCCTGCACCTAATGCAGCATTTACTGCAACGTCGAACTCGAGCAACAGATGTTTTAACTGTGACAACGAGTAAAGCTGCTCCGCAGCCTTCTTCCCTTTAATAGCTACAGCTAACTGCTCAATCTGCCGGGCAAGGCTGCCCAGTGTTGCAAAACCAAAAGTCCCACAGGCTCCGGCCAGCTTATGCGCTTCATTTATTACTGAAGGTAGTAGCTCTGCAGCCTTAGTGTCAGCGACATCCAATATAACCTGCAATTTGGCCGCTCGCTCAGGTAAGGTTTGTTCAAATCTCAGGCGCAACGCAGCAAAAGCCGCTGACAAATCAAGCTTACCTTTACTGCTGTCCATTAAGTATTGCCTTTAAGTATTTCATTGCCTGCCAATATTCCGCAGTCGTTAACCGATGTCAAACTGCACAACCTGCTTTAATTGCCCTGAGTTGCACATTTATCCAGTAAATAGACTAAATGCTGATATTCAATTCCACTGTGGCGCGATAAACCAATTTCGCAGGTACGGCTACTCGATACCCCCCGTGAGCACATACTTACTTGCGCCGCTAAGTTTGATAGCGCTGAGGCATTTAGCTCTGGCAACACAAAGCCTTTATCGCCGGCAAAGCCACAACAACTGATCCCTTCGGGTATCACCACCTGCTTAGTGCAGGCGGCCGTTAATTGCTGCAGTTTTGCGCTCTGGTCCAACTGGCTGGCGCTACAGCTAATATGCAACGCCACCGGCTCTGGCTGCGGGGTTATTTTCAGTTTTGGTAATACGTGCTGATACAGAAAATCGATGCTATCAATTATCGTCAGACGTGGATCCAGCTTGCCCAGCAAGGTTAAACTACAGGGGCTGCTGTCGGAATAAATGGGGATCTGGCCATTATTACTGTTCACCAGCAACCATTGGTTAAGCTCGCGTTGTTTCTGTTCCGCCGCGGCAAACTGGCCCTTGGATTGAAACGGCATGCCACAACACTGGCTGGCAATGTCTGTTGGCACAATTAGCTGATAACCGGCTTTGGCCAGTAAGTCGGTACTTACCTGCATTAAGCTGCGGCTGTCCTGACTATTGGCCTGCGGCGCCATGACCCGGCTGCTGCAACTGGCCAGATAGATAACAGGTTTTAGGCTAGGATGTTCTGTCGGCAATCTGGCGCGATTAGCGGTGGGCATGGCGCTATACCAGCCGGGTAATACCTTAGCAAGGCTCTGCCCCGCCAGCAGGCCGACACGCACCATGGCGCTAAAAGCAGCAAAATGGCGTGCCATAAAAGCCGCCACACCCTGCCAGCGCCGGTTGTTATCAGCACGAAGCGCCCGGGTTAAATCGCCGGTATTAATGCCCACCGGACAAGCGGTACTGCACATACCACAGGCCGCACAAGTATCATTGCCTGCATACTGATAGCTTTTGGTTAACGCCTTAAGCCGTTTCGGATCGTCACCACTGCGCGCTAACCGCGACATTTCACGCTGGGTAACAATGCGCTGGCGTGGGGTCAGAGTTAAATTGCGCGACGGGCATACCGGCTCGCAAAAGCCGCATTCAATGCATTTATCAACCAACGGATTCGTTGCCGGCAGCGGTTTTAAGTTTTGCAAATGCAGCTGCGGGTTTTGGCTAAGCACCACATCAGGGTTTAGAATATGCTGCGGGTCCAGCAGCTTCTTCAGGCGCCACATCAACTGATAAGCATCCTTTCCCCATTCCAGCTCAACAAAGGGTGCCATATTGCGACCGGTACCATGCTCGGCTTTCAGCGAACCACCGAATTCCGCCGCCACCAGTTGCGTCACCTCCTGCATAAAGTTGTCGTAACGCTTAACCTCTGCCGGGTCGTCAAAACCCTGGGTAAACACAAAGTGCAGGTTGCCCTCTAAGGCATGCCCAAAAATAATGGCTTCGTCATAACCATATTTAACAAATAATTGCTGCAGCCTGGCAACCCCGGCGGCCAATTGCGGTAGTGGAAAGGTCACATCTTCAATAATCACCGTGGTGCCGGTTTCACGCACGGCACCCACCGCCGGAAAGGTGCCCTTGCGAATGGCCCAAAGCTGGTTATAAACGGTCGGATCAGTACTGAAATCGACCTGCTGCTCAAGCTCAAAGCCCTGCACGACAGCTCGTAACTCTAACAGCTGCCGCTGCAAAGCCTGGGCGGTGGCAGCGGTGCTTTCAATCAGCAACGCACAGGCATTGACTGAAACCTGCTTTACCCATGCTGGCATACCGGCTTTATGCTCCACTGAGCGTAAACTGCGCCGGTCCAGTAGCTCCACCGCCGACACTGCCAGTGATTTTAATACCGTTACCGCCTGGCAGCAGCTGGCAACATCAGGAAAAACCAGTAAACCACTGGCCCGATGCGGATACTCAGGCACGGTGTTATAGGTAATGGCACTGATAAAGCCCAGACAGCCCTCTGAGCCCACCATTAAATGGGTCAAAATATCGATAGGATCGGTAAATTCCGTTAAGGCATTCAGCGAAAAACCAGTGGTGTTTTTTAAGCGGTATTTATGGCGAATTTTGGCGCACAGCGCTTCGTCGGCGCGGGTTTGCTCTGCAAGTGTCGACAACTCAGTCAGCAACTCTGCGTGGCTCTGTTTAAACGCCTCGACACTGGTGCTATCTTCGGTATCCAGCACGGTGCCATCAAATAACACCAGGCGCATCGCCGCCAGGGTGTTAAAGCTATTATGGGCAGTGCCGCAGCACATCCCACTGGCATTATTGGCAACAATACCGCCTATTTTACAACTGTTGATTGACGCCGGATCCGGGCCGATTTTACGCTGAAACTTGCTCAGCACACTGTTGGCCGCGGCGCCAATGACCCCGGGCTGCAAGCGGATTTGCTCACCTAAGCCCCGCACCTCGCGTTGCTGCCAGTTTTCACCCAGCACCAGCAGCACGGAGTCGGTTACCGCCTGGCCGGATAAACTGGTACCTGCCGCCCGAAAGGTTATGGCTACTTTATGCTGATTCGCCAGTTTTAACAGTGCCACTACTTCCGCTTCAGATTCTACCCTGAGCACCAGTTTGGGTAACAGACGATAAAAGCTGGCATCTGTACCATACGCTAGCGTAGCGATAGGATCGTCAAAGTAGCGCTCAGCAGGAATAAACTGTTTAACGGCTTGTTGGAATGTAACAGGTAGTGCCACAGCAAAACGTCTCAAAACTACACCTAGCCTATTTGATAACAGGTTTTAGCTGTTTTGGCTATGCCTTCACTGACAAGGCATAGCCCGCTTCACTTAAAAATCAGAATAAAAAGTCCGTCGCTAAAAAGTTCGAGCTGCGGGCTTTGACCATTTGTTTGACAAAATCGACATCACCATCCTGATACTTAGCTGCTACCAGGGTTGGCGTGGAGAACTGGCGCAGCGCATCGACCACCGACAAGGTGCCTTCAGCTGAGTCTTTGCGACCGTTAAACGGAAAGCTGTCAGGCCCACGCTGGCACTGGCTGTTGATATTAATGCGGCCAACCTGATTAGCAAAAATATCCAACAGCTCGCCTACTTGTTGTGGGTCCTGACCAAAAATGCTCAGCTGCTGGCCAAAGTTGGAGTTCACCACATAATCGATTACTTCGCTGATATCATCAAAGGGCACTACCGGCACCAGCGGCCCGAATTGCTCTTCAGAGTATAAGCGCATATCGCTACTGACCGGATACAGCACGGCTGGCTGAAAGAACGACGCCAAACTGCTGCCACCGCCCGGGTTTTGCAGTTTGGCGCCTTTACTCAACGCATCCTCTAACAATTCGGTTAAAAAGCCGGTTTTACCGGGTTCAGGCAGCGGTGTAATGGTCACCCCGGCTTGCCAAGGCATACCGGCGGTTAGCGCAGTGACTGCCGCGGTTAATTTGCTGACAAACTCATCGGCAATGGTCCGCTTCACAAACAGAATTTTTAGCGCCGTGCAGCGCTGGCCATTAAACGACAAGCTGCCGGCGACACATTCTTTAATGGTGCGGTTCAGATCGGCATCGGCCAGCACAATGGCTGGGTTTTTCGCATCCAGCCCCAGAACTGCCCTAAGCCGATGTGGTTTGGGATGCATCCGTTTTAAATCGCTGGCGCCTTTGTTGGTACCGATAAAGGCAAATACATCGATTTTGCCACTGGCCATAAGCGCGCCAACGGTTTCGCGGCCACGGCCATAAATAATATTAATTACCCCGGCCGGAAAGCTTTGTAAAAAAGCCTGCAACAATGGCTGAATAAGCAGTACGCCATATTTGGCGGGTTTAAAGATCACGGTGTTGCCCATGATCAGCGCCGGAATAAGGGTGGTGAAGGTTTCGTTTAACGGGTAGTTAAATGGCCCCATACACAGCGCCACGCCAACCGGCACCCGGCGAATTTTGCCAAGTGAACCTTGTTCAATAATGAAGTGGCTGGCATCACGGTCCTGCTGTTTTAAGGCGGCAATGGTGTCGAGAATATAATCACAGGTGCGGTCAAATTCTTTGGCGGCATCAGCATAAGGTTTGCCAATTTCCCACATCAGCAGGCGTACCACTTCGTCGCGCTGCAACTGCATTAAACCCAGAAATTTTTCAACATGCTGGATCCGCTCCAGCACGGGCATGCTGGGCCAGGCGCCACGGCCTAAGTTGTAGGCTTTAACCGCCGAATCCAACGCAGCTAAGGCGGCCTGTTCGTCCAGTAGTGGCGTGTGGCCCAGTAGTACCTGGGTCAGGCTGTCGCCATCGCGAATATGCACCGGGCTAAGCACCGGGCTTAGCTCACCTGCCCAGCTTAACAGTTCGCCATTAATAAGGTATTCGCGCTGGGTGATCAGGGCGTTGTGGGCAAACTCTGCCGGAATGTCGGCCGCTTGCGGAAACAGTGTTGCTAAACTCATGCTTTGCTCCTTCTAACAATAAAATTGCCTTGGTTGTTAGTCAGGGTCAGATGTGTCGCTTGTCCGGCTTTTCGCCGGATCTTGTTTGTTTGTTATCTTTTCCCGGTTGCAACACCCGATGTGCTCGCCACAGCAACTCGCTCGCTTTCGCTCACTCAGACACTCTGTGGCTGTGCGCTTCGGGGTTCCAACCTGCTTTTGACGTTGTCATCCTGGCGTTACCACCAAAGGGAGAATCGGTTCGTAACAAAGCCACCGTAACTTACAGTTATTTCACAAAGCTTGATGGCCGGTGCTTGGCCCAGAAGCCATTAAAGTGTTCTTTGCTGACAATGGCGCCAGTATGCTCAACCACAAAACCGGCCAGGCGGGCGGCAAACTTCACCGCCTGCTGGGGCGCTATGCCGCCTAACCGTGCCGCTAAATAGCCACCGTTAAAGGAATCGCCCGCAGCGGTAGTATCCACCACTTTTTTCACCGGGTAGGCCATGGCGCTAAAACACTCTTGTTCAAAGCGGCCGTTAATGCCGTTTTTGCCGTCTTTAACAATGATTTCCGCCACACCCAGCTCGGTTAAATGCTCAACCACCTGATCGGTACGCTCGGCATCAAACAGCACTTTATGATCATCCAGCCCCGGCAATGCCATGTCGGCCAACCGGTACGCCTGTAAAATAGCCGCTTTGGCAGTATCGGCGTTGGGCCATAGCGCAGGCCGGTAGTTAGGGTCAAATACAATCTGGCTGCCATCCTGCTTTAGCTGCTCTATCAGCGTAAATAAGGTAGTGCGGTCGGCATCCGATAAAATCGCCAGGGTAATGCCTGAAAAATAAAACATATCGCAGCCCTTCAGCGCGTCGTAATTACTTTGCGCCATAAAGCATTGCACCACCTGCTTCGCCGCTGAGCTGTCGCGCCAGTAGACAAAACTGCGCTCGCCAAAGGCGTCGGTATTAATCATATACAGGCCAGGGCGGGCGGTTTTACTGCGCAGCATCAGTTTGGTATCAATCTTCTCGCGCTCTACCGCCCTTACCAGTTTGTCGCTGATCCGGTCAGTGCCGACTGCCGTGAAAAACTGCACATCTAACGGTACTTCGCAGGTCCGCTTTAAATAGACCGCGGTATTAAACACATCGCCGGCAAAATTCTGGTGATAGACGTTGTCGACCAGCTGAAACAGCTCGACCATACACTCGCCCATAATCACGATACGTTTACTCATTCGATGCTCCTCAGGCGGCTGCTTTAAGTTTATTGGCAATAGCGGTGGCCTGTGCCGCCAGCTGGCTTATTTGCTGCCACTGCCCGGCTTTAACCATAGCAGCTGGGGTTAACCAGGAACCACCTGCCACAAACACATTCGGCAGCGCCAGAAAATCCGCCAGATTATGCTGGCCAATACCGCCTGTGGGACAAAACCGTACTTGCTGAAAAATACTGCTCAGCGCCTTTAGCATGTCGATGCCGCCAGACAAATGTGCCGGGAAAAACTTCACTTCGGTCAGGCCATACTCGAACGCCATGGCAATTTCTGAGGGGGTAGCGACGCCTGGCGCAAATGGCAGGCCGCAGTCGATCATCGCTTCCAGCAGTTTTGGCGTACTGGCCGGACTAACCAGAAACTGGGCACCGGCGTTTTTGGCAGCGGTGGCGTCGCTTGCGGATAAAATAGTACCGGCACCTACCAGTAATTCAGGTAATGCCTTGCGGATAGCGGTAATGCCTGCCAGCGCCTCGCGGGTGCGCAGCACCACTTCCACCGAGCCAATACCACCAGCACTCAGGGCTTTGGCAATTTTTACCGCTTCTGCCGGGGTATCAGCCTGAATAATTGGCAGTAAGGCCGGGCCTTTGACAACACCTGACAGCAAAGCAGGCAACGATAAAGATGGGGGTAAAGCTGACATTAACGTGCTCCTGCAGCGGCCGCCGGCAGCGCCTGGCGGGTAACAATTTGTTGATAGGCGGCAACGACTGCCTGTTGAAATTCGGAGTTTAGGCTAAGTTCGGGCGGGAACACGGCATCGACGGCCAGAAATAACGGCACGTCAATCTGCGCTTTACCGCTGCATTGGGCGGCAACGGCCAGTAACGGCTCGGCCAAAGGGTCGACCAGCTTCTCGTTATCGTGATAACGCTTAACAATAAAGCGGCACCAGGCAGCAATGGCATAGGCCAGTTTGGCGATGGGCTGGCCTTGGGCCAGGTTGTCGCTAATGGCAGGCAATACCCGCATTGGCAGCTTTTGCGAGCCATCCCAGGCAATTTGTGCCAGCAGATGGCGAATGGCCGGGTTACGAAAACGGGCCAGAATATCCTGGCTGTATTGCTTAACATCCAGCTCAGCAGGTGCTTTAAACGACGGTAGCAGCTCATCGTTAATCATTTGCTCGATAAAACTGACCAGTTGCTTGTCCTGCATAGCGTCATACACGGTTTCATAACCGAGCAGGCTACCAACATAGGCCAGGGTGGAGTGCGGCGCATTTAACAGCCGCAGTTTGGCTTTTTCAAAGGCGCTGACATCCTGGGCATAAATAACCCCGGCTTGCTGCCATGCCGGGCGGTCGGCCGGCAGAATATCTTCAATTACCCACTGCACAAAGGCTTCGCGCTTGATCGGCCAGTTGTCCTGCAAACCCAGCAGCTCGGCTACCTGAGTTTTAAGTACATCATCGGTAGCCGGGGTAATACTGTCGACCATAGTACAGGGGCAAATAAGTTGCTGGGCCAGCCAGTTGGCGACCGTAGCGTCTTTCTGCTCAGCATAAGCAATAATGGCCGCGCGCAGTTTGTGGCCATTATCAGTCAGGTTGTCACAGCTAATCACGCAAAAGGGCGCGATATTGGCCTGATAACGTGCGGCCAGCGCACTGAATAACATGCCGACAGCAGTAATGGGCTGCGAAGTGCCGGCTAGATCCTGCTGAATTTGCGGGTGCTTTAAATCCAGCTTACCGGCATTGTTCAGGCAGTAGCCTTTTTCGGTAATGGTTAACGTCACGTACTTGGTGCTGCCGGCCGTTAAGCGGGCCTGTACTTGCTGATATTGTTCGCTGGCAACTAGTATTTCTGCAACGGAACCAATCACCTGATAGCTTTGCTCAGCATCGAGCACGGCCAGGGTATAAAGGCCATCTTGCGGGCTTAACGCCTGGCTGACATCCGGGGATCGCATTGACACGGCACTAATGGCCCAGTCGCCGCCAAATTGCAGGGCCTGTTCGGTATACCAGGCCTGATGGCCACGGAAAAAGGCGCCGGGGCCAATATGGACTATGCCAATTTGTGGCTGTTGCTCTGCCAGCCTATAGCCGGGTATTGGCAGCTTGCCGTTTAGACTCGCAAGAGTCTGATTACTGAGATTTGTCATAAAATGTCTGTATCCAATTTATGCGGTTCTGGCTCCACTCAGCAACAGCACACAAAGACGCCGTAAACCCATCCCTGTAGACTTACAAACTGCTTCCTGCAGTTTGCCCTTCGGGTGGCTACGCCATTCAAATTCGTTCCCGACGAATTTGTCTCTGCCGCATCCATGCGGCAGACGCTTTGTTTAGCTGTTACTGAGCTGCGCTTGCGATATTGGTGTAACTTTCACAAAGCCAGTTAGTTTAACTGGTACGCTTTTTTCACTAAGCCGTAAGTCAGCTCGTAAGCCAGTTCGTGTGCTTCGGCTTCGGTTAGCCGGTGCTCTGCGACTAAACCGGCCAGAAAGCGACAGTCAATCCGCCGCGCCACATCGTGCCGCGCTGGTATCGATAAAAAGGCCCGGGTATCGTCGTTGAAGCCAACGGTATTGTAAAAACCTGCGGTTTCCGTTACCTGATGGCGAAAGCGCAACATGCCCTCCGGGCTGTCGTGGAACCACCAGGCCGGGCCCAGTTTTAATGCCGGATAATGGCCGGCCAGTGGCGCTAACTCGCGGGCATAAGTAGTTTCGTCCAGGGTAAACAGAATAATATTCAGGCCCGCTTCGTTGCCGTATTTTTGCAGCAAGGGTTTTAAATTGCTGACAAACTCGGTCGGGCTGGGGATATCAGCGCCTTTATCCGGGCCGAAGCGCTCAAAAATCACCTTATTGTGGTTGCGATGCGCGCCCGGGTGAATTTGCATAGTCATGCCATCCTGCAGGCTCATACCGGCCATTTCGGTCAGCATCTGGCCGCGGAATAGCTCGGCATCGGCGGCGCTGGCATTCCCGGCCAGGCAGCGGGCGAATAAAGCAGCCGCTTCGCTTTCGCTTAAATCAGCAGTATTGGCAGTCGGGTGGCCATGATCGGTGGCGGTAGCGCCATGTTCACGGAAAAAGGCCCGGCGCTTACGCAAGGCAGCCAGGTATCCCTGCCAACTTTGCGTGTCTTCGCCGGTAAGCTCGCCCAGTTTCGCGACATTGCCAGCAAAATCAGCACGATCGGCATCAATAACATCGTCTGGCCGGAAGGTGGTAATCACTTTGTGCTCATACCCCGTGCCTTTTAGTTTGGCATGATGTTTTAAGTCATTTAACGCGCCTTCGGTGGTGGCAATCAGTTCAATATTAAAGCGATCGAGCAAGGCCCGCGGTTTAAACTCAGGTTTAGCCAGCTGGGCGTTAATGCTGTCATAATAATGATCGGCTGTTTGCTCGCACAGGCAATCTGCTAACCCGAATACGTCAGCAAACACGCTGTCGAGCCAGATACGGGATGGGGTGCCACGAAACAGGTAATAATGTTTGGCAAAGATATGGAAGATTTTCCGGTAATCCGTTTCCACTGCGCTACCATCTTTACGGCGGATACCCAGCTCTTCCAGCTTAATGCCCTGGCTGTATAACATGCGAAACACATAGTGATCGGGCAGTAGCAACAACGCGGTAGCATTGTCGAAGTTTGTGTTATCAGCAAACCAGCGTGGATCGGTATGGCCATGCGGGCTGACAATCGGTAAGTGCTTAATGTGCTGATACAAGCGCCTGGCGATATCGCGCTGCACAGGATCAGACGGGAATAGCCTGTCGGGATGCAGTTCTAATGGCTGTACCGGTTTTTTCTCTGTCATATTAAAAATCCTGTTTCACTGTTATCTGTCTGTTTCTCAAGCCGCCAGGGCTATATTTAACTGGTTGTTATAAGGTCACGCCGTTTTTCCAGATGGCGATTTCGCGATTATCGGTTTGTTCATTACGGGTGGTTTTGCCCGACGCTACATCCAGCAGGTAACTGAAAAACTGCTGGCTGAATTCAGTAGCATCCTGGCCTTTTTTCAGTAACCCGCCGGCGTCGTAATCTATCCATTGCGGCTTACGTCCGGCCAGCGCCGAGTTGGAGGAAATTTTTACCGTTGGCGCCGGAAAGCCCAATGGCGTGCCCCGGCCAGTGGTAAACAACAGCAAGGTTGCGCCCGCTGCCGTTAACGCCGTGGATGACACCGCATCGTTACCCGGCCCTTCCAGCAGAGTTAAACCACTTTGGCTGGCCATTTCGCCATAGCGTATAACCTGACGCACGATAGCTGAGCCACCTTTCTGAATGGCACCGAGTGACTTTTCTTCCAAGGTGGTTAAACCACCGTCTTTATTGCCCGGGCTGGGGTTTTCGTATACCGGTTGCTTGTTATCGATAAAATACTGTTTAAAGTCGTTAACCAGCTTAACAATGTCGGCAAACACCTGCTCATTAGCCGCGCGGGCCATAAATACCTGCTCAGCGCCAAACATTTCCGGAGTTTCGGTAAGCACCACCTTGCCATTGCCAGCGGCCACCAGATCGGCAATCCGCCCCACTAACGGATTAGCGGTTAAACCACTTAAACCATCAGAGCCACCGCATTTCATGCCTACCACTAAATCAGACACCGGACAGGCAGTACGTTTATCGTTGCGCATTTGCGCCACCAGCTCTGCGACCGCCTCCAGGCCCTGCTCTATTTCATCTTCTACCTGCTGGGCATTAAAAGAGCGAATGCGGCTGTGATCAACGCCCGGACTGGCTGCCAGTAGTTTACTTAATTGATTGTTTTCACAGCCCAGCCCCATTACCAGCACACCGCCGGCGTTAGGGTGCTGAATTAAGCCTGCCAGCAGGGTGCGGGTATTATCTAAATCGTCGCCCAGCTGCGAGCAGCCAAACGGATGGGTAAAGGCGTGTATGCCATCTATGTCATCGCCATATAGCTTGCGTGCCTGCTCGGCCACCCGCATCGCGGCGCGGTTAACGCAGCCAACGGTGTTGATGATCCACAGCTCATTGCGGGTACCTACTTTGCCATTGGCGCGGCGGTAGCCCATAAATTCTGTTGGTAAACCATCAGGAAACGCCAGCGGCGGCGCCTGACAACCGTCGTAACGATAATCGACCTGGCCACTGAGTTTAGTGGCCAGATTGTGCGAGTGAATATGCTCACCGGCTTTGATATCGGTGGTCGCAGCACCAATGGCAAAGCCGTATTTAATTACCGGTTCACCTTTGGCAATTGCCGTCAGGGCCACTTTATGGCCGGCCGTTACGTCTTGTTTGGCCGTGATATGCTGATAAGGCGCAGCCAGCGTGGCGCCGCTTGCCAGCGATTGCAACGCCACTAACACATTGTCGCGCGGGTGCACCTGCAACAGCCTGCAACTGCTCGCCGATATCGGCCGGGGTATCCAGCGTGGTACTGCAACCTGGTTTTTGCTCTGTGCTCATAATTCAGCCTATCTCTGTTTTGTCTAGCGGTGGCAAACTGTGATTAAAAAACGCTCGAGTTGCTCGAGCCGACTGCACCAGCGTGAAACTCAGGTCTTGCCCTAAACCGAACGCCGTTGATCAGCCACTGGACTGCCGGAAATCGGAGCCTACAGGGATGTATTCACGGCGTGTTGCTGTGGGCAAACCGGTTGCCGCCCCACCAAATACATCGAAATCAATAAAAATCATAACTTTAGTTCCTGGCCATTTAACGTGACATCGACCTGATCGATCTGCGCCACATTTTCCAGCACGCCAATACTGGTTGTCTGGTTAAACTGCACATTGTGCAAGCTGACCCCGCTGATTGGTGCCCGCTCAAAACCGCGTAACAAAAAAGCGCGCTCTGCCTTTTGCACCCGTAAATTACTGATATGCAAATTCTTTCACCTGCGGCAAGATACTGACCGGCATCGCCTTCTTCATAGAAGAAGTTAATCACGATGGCATCTGTTACTTCGCCAATTTCAATATCGCGGATATAGATATTTTCAATTAAGCCACCACGCACCGAATTGGTTTTAATCCGGATGCCGCGGTCTAAATCAGGGCTGCTCATCCGGCAGCGCCTGGCGAAAATATTACGGGCGCCACCGGAGATTTCACTGCCCAGTACCACGCCACCATGACCAGCGCGCATCATGCAATCCTGAATAACCACATTTTGCACCGGCGTCGCCAGGCGGCGACCATCGTTATTGCGGCCGGATTTCAGGGCAATACAATCATCGCCGGTATCGAACAGGCAGTTTTCAATCAGCACCCTGTTACAGGACTCCGGGTTGCAGCCATCAGAATTCGGGCCATGACTAACGCAATTCACGCCGCGTACAATCACATCCTCAGACAATACCGGATTAATTAACCAAAACGGTGAGTTACGGATAGTCACGTTCTCAATCAACACCCGCTTGCAGCGATACGGTTGAATAAAGGGCGGCCGTAAATAATTTTCTGCAAATAACCGTTCGCTCACCGGCGCGCCTGCCTCGGCCATCTCAAACAGCGGGGTGCGGGTATTGGCCTGATCGATAGTCGGATCAAGCTGCCAGGGAGTATGTTTCCATTTGCCTTTCCAGGGCCACCACTGGCTGTTGGAGCCGTTACCCTCCAGGATCCCCTGCCCTGTTATGCCAATATTTTCCTGCTCAAAGGCATAGATAAGTGGCGAGTAGCCCATCAGCTCCACCCCTTCCCAGCGGGTCAGCACGTAAGGCATATAATGACTGGCATCGGTATAAAACGACAACACGGCATTTTGCTGCAGATGTAAGTTCACATTAGACATTAAATGGACAGCACCGGTTTCAAAACGACCTGCTGGCACTACTACCCGGCCGCCGCCGGCACTATTACAGGCCGTAATTGCTGCCTTGATGGCGCTGGTATTGTCAAAACCGTTGTCAGCTTTCGCCCCATAGCTGGTAATTAGAAAGTCACGTGTCGGAAACGCAGTTGGGGCGATGCTGGCAATAATAGCATCGGCTTGTTGCCACTGTTTTTCATCGTCATTGTTAACATTATCATTTTGTCCATCAGCAGCTGATAAAGCCATGCCTGAACACCCCTGCAGAGATAATAATGATAAGCCGGCGCTTGCCAGACCAAGGGTTTTCAAGTGTAGGCGCTTACGCGGATTTATCATCTGTTTCTCCTGTTTTGGCCATGCCGGTAACCATTAAAATGGCTTACCGATAATGCTGCTACAACTATAATAACTATTTTGCCACCGGTGGCAAGTAAAACACCAAATTTTTTGCCATCGGTAGCAAAATAATCGGAGCATGCTATTAAGTGCCTGCCCCAGGGTAAATTATTCGGGTTGCGAAGGGGTTGCAACCCGGGCCGTTGATTCCCGCACCACCAACGTTGGCGCCACTTTGGCAGCGACATTGCTGGCCGCTTTGTCGTTATTTTCAATCGACATAATCATTTTACTGGTGGCCAGCAGGGCCATTTGCCGCACTGGCCGGCGGATAGTGGTTAGCGCCGGGATCACCCGCGAGGCCAGCATATTGTCATCGAAGCCGGCAACCGACAATTGCTCCGGCACTTTGATGCCCATACTATGCGCTACCTTTAGCACGCCGGCAGCCATCTGGTCATTGTTGGCAAAAATGGCCGTGGGTTTATTCTCGGCTTGCAGCAATTGGCGGGCACATTCAATACCAGTCTCATAGGTGTTATTGCCTTCGATAATCCGCTGCGGCTCAATTTTAATCCCATAGGCTGACAGCCCTAACTGAAAGCCTTCCATCCGCTCGGTAGACGATTTATAACGCTGGGGACCACTGATAAAGGCAATTTTTTCATGGCCTAACTGAGCAAAATAACGCGCCATCTCTGCTGCTGCGGCTCTGTCATCCGATACCACTATATGCTTCGGTTCATCCAGAGCCACGGAGCTCAACCGTACATAAGGGCTGCCAGAATCTTTCAGCGCCTGCGCTAGCGTTTCTGACTCCGATACCGGCGGCAGCACTATCACCCCGTCTAACTTTGAGCGCTGCATAAAGCGCAAACAGTCTTGCACCAGCGATTCGCTGCGATAACGACACGGGTGCACCACCAACTCATAACCGAGGTTAGAGCACACTTCCAGCACCCCGCGCTGGACATCATCTAAGTACAGCGCGTCGGGGTTGTCATAAATCAGCCCCAGCAAATAAGAGCGGCTGGATGCCAACCCCCGGGCCTGGGTATTTGGCGAGTATTTTAAATCGCTTATTACCTTTTCTACCCGCAAGCGGGTGCCGTCGCCAACGCTGAGCGAGCCATTAATCACCCTTGATACCGTGCGTTTTGATACGCCGGCAATCCGGGCAACATCGTTTATGGTGGCTTGTTTTTGCATACTTCTCATCTTAATGACCACTGACGTTACCGGCCAGCAATTGCGGCCGGTAGGTGCTAAGTGCAATATCAATGGCAGTTTGTTTTAAGGCAGCAATAATAGCAGTGATTGGCTGTTTACCAAACACCGCGAGCGGCCCGGTGACGCCAACGGCCGCTACCACCTGACCTTGCTCGTTGCGAACGGGTGCCGCCAGACAGCGCACATCGTTGTGATATTCCATTTCATCTGCAGCATAGCCGCGGGCCAGTACCCTTTGCAACTCACTTTGCAGTTGTGGCAGTTCGGTGATGCTTCGTTTCGTCAGGCTGGCAAAGCGCCCGGCTTGCGCCAGTTCAGCCAATTGATCCAGATAGTGATGCGCCAGAAATACTTTACCGGCCGCTGAGCAATTGAACACAGCAACTGTGCCTGGCCGGGCCGCCAGACGCAATGGGTTAGGGCTGTCACATACCTCAACTAACAGCGCGCCTTCTGAGTGCGGTAACGCCAGATGACTGCTTAACCCCGTTTTTAACGCCAGTTGCTGTAAACAAGGCAGGGCTTGCTGCGACAAGCGCTGTGAGCTCAGCACATTAATGCCTAATTTAAAAAGTTGGGCACCCACCTGATAGCGTTTGCCCTGCTTTGCCAGTACCCGTTCCTGACAAAGGGTTTGCAGGATCCGAAACGCCGTTGTCCTCGGCAGGGACAACCCCTGCTCCAACTCAGTTAAACTTAAACCCTGTTCAGATTCGCTGACCAGACTGATAATACGACAGGCATTGGCCAGATTTGGAATAACATAGCTTACCATCGGTATTCTCCTGTACAGCAGTTATTAAAAACCAAACTGGGCCGGCAACCATTCGCTGATTGCCGGAATATAGGTTACCAGCATCAGTACGACAAACATCGCCAGATAAAGCGGCATCAGTGGTTTAATAATGGCTTCAATCCTGGTTTTAGCGATGGCACAGCTGACAAATAACACACTACCCACCGGCGGGGACACCAGACCAATTGACAGATTAAGCACCATCATAATGCCAAAATGCAGTGGGCTCATGCCCAGCTCTACCGCAACCGGCAGAAATATCGGGTAAAAATCAGTACCGCCGGTGTCATGTCCATAAAGGCGCCTACCAGCAATAAAATCAGGTTGATCATCAGTAAAATAAGCAGCGGGTTTTCACTGATTGTCAGCATGGCGGCACTAATCGCTTGCGGAATTTGCTCATAAGACAAAATCCACGACATGGCTGATGAAGTAGCAATTAATGCCATAACAATGGCTGTTGTTTCTGCTGCTTTCATCAGTACTGCCGGCAACTCAGAGGTTTTAACTTCCCGGTAGATACCCACGGCCAAAATCAGCGAATACACCACGGCGATAGCGCCCGCTTCGGTCGCGGTAAAAATACCGCTGATAATGCCGCCGATAACCAGAAAGATCATAAATAGACTGGGGACAGCAGCAGCAATTTTTTGCACCACTAATTTTAACGGTAACCTTGCCCCTACCGGGTAGCCTTTTATTTTGGCGTAGCCAGCGCAGACAATCATCAGCGCAATACCCAGTAAAATGCCCGGCAGGTAGCCGGCAATAAATAATGCGGCTATCGATACCCCGCCACTGGCAATGGCGTATACAATTAAAATATTACTGGGCGGAATTAACATACCGGTTGTGGCTGCAGCGGCCGTCACCGCCGCGCTGTAATTGACATCGTAACCCTGCTTTTTCATTTCCGGCAGCATAAAACTGCCAATGGCCGAGGTCGCGGCGACGGCCGAGCCGGAAATCGCTCCGAAAAACATACACGACACCACATTTACCAGTGCCAACCCGCCCGGCAGCATGCCAATTAAGGCCATTGCACATTCAATTAAGCGTTTGGCAATGCCGCCGCGGCCCATAATTAAGCCCGACAAAATAAAGAACGGGATCGCCAGTAAGGCAAAGCTGTTGATACCTCCCGCCATCCGCTGCGCCATAGTGGTTACGGCCGGCATAAAGTCGACACTGAGCAAGATGGTGGCCAGAGTGGCCAGGCCAATACAAAACGAGATTGGTACGTTTAACAGCAATAAGCCAAAAAATACCACTAACAATACTAATACGGCTAATTCCATTAGTGCACTCCCTTAACAACCGGCAAGCGTTGGTTGGTGGCCAGCGCATAAAGCTGACACACCCCATAAAATGCTATCAGTACGCCGGATAACGGAATAGCCAGGTAGATATAAGCCATTTTAATATCCAGCGCGGCCGACATCTGATTCAGCTGATAGGTCAGCCGCACCAGATTGCCGCCTCCCACCACCATTACCGCGACCGCAAAAGATGCCACTGCCGCAGTCAGCACAATGGCTACCCGTTTGCGCCCTGCCGGGCTGAACTTCTGGGTAACAATATCCAGCCCCAGATGGACACCGGTGCGATACGCAAAGGCAGCGCCAATCATGCCGATCCAGATCAGTAAGGTACGGGATAACTCTTCAGTCATGGAGCTGGGTGCATTCAGGACAAAGCGTGATACCACCTGCCAGCACACGACCAGCACGATAGTGGCCATCAAAAACGCCAGAAACCATTTCAGCGCGTTATCAATAAGCTGCATAAACTTAATCATTCTCTGCCTCCGACGTTTCAGCTAAGGCGGCAATTTGCTGCAGCACCGGGCCAATTTCAGTTTGCTGTAAACTTTGATGAAACGGCTTTACGGCATCTCGAAACGGTTGTTTATCCGGGTATATCACTTTTACGCCGGCGGCTTTTACTGCAGCCAGTGCCTGATCTGACGCCTCGGCCCAGGCCTCACGCTGGTAGACTACTGAATCATCGGCAGCTTGCTGCAACCATTGCTGTTGCTGCGCCGTTAAGCCCTGCCACACCGCCAGACTGACAATCATCACATCCGGTACGGCGGTATGTTCATCCAGGGTGTAAAACTTACTCAGCTCATAATGACGGGATAAATAAAAGCTCGGCGGATTGTTTTCGGCGCCGTCAACTACCCCCTGCTGCAATGCGGTGTAGAGCTCACCCCAGTCAACCGGCGTCGCGGCGCCACCTAAAGCTTCAACCATCCGCACCGCGGTCTGACTGGCCAGTACCCGGAATTTTTTACCGCGTAAATCGGCCGGGCTGTTAATTTCAGTATTGGTGGAATAAAAACTACGACTGCCGGCATCGTAATAACCCAGGCCACGCAAGCGGGCCGGCTCCAGATCCGTTAATAACTGCTGGCCGGTCGGGCTTTCCAGCACCCGCCATAAATGGGCATTGTCGTTAAAAATATAAGGCACACTAAATACGCGCATTTGCGGTACAAAGCTTTCTACCGAACTGGCCGATACCTTGGTCATCGCCAGGCTGCCAATCTGCAGCAGTTCAATCAGTTCACGTTCGTTACCCAGCTGGCCGCCGCTGTAGATTTCCACTTGCATACTGCCATCTGAATAGTGCTGCAGCCGCTCGCCCATCAACACCATGGCCTTATGCACCACATGCTCCTGATCCAGCGTATGGGCCAGACGCAGCGTGACATGCTCCTGCTGCGGCTGACAACCACTGAGCCAGATACTGGCCAGCAGCATCAGGCTCATCGTGGCCTGGCGGGTCATTATTTTCATATTTCGTCCTGTCCTGTTGCCAAGCATGGCATGTCTTGTTGCATGCCTTACTCAATAAAATATCGCGGCATCAATACCGCAGCCGCCGCGCTTACTTCATCGCGCTGGCCGGAAATTTATCCATATCGTGATAATCGAGGTTTTCACCTGCCATCCCCCAGATAAAAGCATAATTGCTGGTGCCACAACCGCTGTGAATAGACCAGGCCGGCGATACGACAGCTTGCTCGTTGGCAACCCAGATATGCCGGGTTTGCTCTGGCTGGCCCATAAAATGGCAAACCCGTTGCTCTTCATCCAGATTAAAATAAAAATAGGCTTCCATTCGCCGATCATGCTGATGCGCCGGCATGGTATTCCAGACACTGCCAGGCTTCAGCACCGTTAAGCCCATTTGTAACTGGCAGGTTTCCACCACATCGTTGATCATCAGTTGGTGAATAGCCCGTTCATTAGAGGTTTGCAATGAGCCCATTTGCAGTACAGTGCAATTATCCATGGTCAGATGTTTGGTTGGAAAAGCGTGGTGCGCGGGCGCAGAATTCAGATAGAACTTCGCCGGCGTGCCCGCATCAGCGCTGTGAAACATGACGTCGCGGGCGCCCATACCAATATAGAGCGCCTCAGTATTTTTTAGCTGGTAACGCGTACCATCAACGCTGACTGTACCGGTTCCACCAACGTTAATAATACCGAGCTCACGCCGCTTTAAAAAATACTCTGCCTTAAGCTGCTCTGGCGCCGACAGTTGCACCGGGCCTGCCACCGGCACTGCGCTGCCAACAATAACCCGCTCGTAGTGGGTGTAACACAACACCAGCTTGTCAGCCTGCATCAGGTTGTCGACCAGAAAATGCTGCCGCAGCTGGTCAGTATCGTAATGTTTTACATCGTCCGGATGGGTCGGGTAACGGCTTTCATATAATGTTGTCATAGTAACCTCATAAAATTATTAAAAATTCAGCGGGCCAGCCAGCCACCATCAACAGCCAGAACATGGCCATTAACGTAATCGCTGGCGCCGGACGCCAGAAATACCGCGGCGCCGGCTAAATCTTCCGGCTCACCCCAGCGCGCTGCCGGAATACGGGCGGTAATGGCCGCATTGCGCTCGGTATCAGCCTGTAACGCAGCTGTGTTGTCAGTACGAAAATAGCCCGGGGCAATCGCATTAACCTGAATGTTATGTTGGGCCCACTCGTTGGCCAGCGCCTTTGTTACGCCGGCAATGGCATGTTTGCTGGCCGTATAGGCCGGTACAGTGATGCCGCCGCTATAGGAAAGCATCGAGGCAATGTTAATAATTTTGCCCCGTTTACGTGCGATCATTGCCGCGCCAATGCGCTGACTTAATAAAAACGCCGCATCTACGTTTACCGCCATGACCTTATGCCATTCGTTCATGGGGAACTGATGAGCCGGCGCCCGGAAAATAGTGCCGCCGCAATTCACCAGAATATCAATCTGGCCGATTGCCATGGCATCTTTTGCTAATTGCTCAACTGCCTGCTCATCAGTTAAGTCAGCCGCCAGCGCAGTGGGTTTACCGCCAGCAGCAACGATTTTTTGCAGGGTGTCCTGACAACCACCGGCTGCAGAGCTGGTACAAATCAGTTCAGCGCCCGCCTCTGCCAGCGCCACAGCTATGGCCTGACCTAAACCACGACTCGCCCCCGTCACCAGTGCCCGTTGCCCCGCCAGGGAAAATAATGCTGTCATCGCTGCCTCCTTTTTTAAAATTAACCGATATAGGGTGGCTATTTGCCAGCACATTTTTGCTGACCACCGGCGCCAAATTGTTCATATATGGAACAGCGCAAAAAAATAAAGCAACCCACACATTTTTTAAAAAACAATAACTTAACTAAATCTGACGGCCGTTTGTTACAATTTAGGCTGATTTTATTTAAAGCATTAATTGACAGATTTTAGTTGATGGTGTTAGCTTTTTGCCATCGGTGGCACAAAATTGCAAGCTTTTTTTGCCACCGGTAGACAAAGCGCAGACTCAGTATAGAAACGAATAACGAATTAAACAAATCAACAGGTAGCAAACTGGTTTGCTCCTGAATAAATCTAAAAATGCCGGGCATGACTCAGGCTAAGATAACAAGACAAATCAGGACGAGGTGAACACAAATGGCTTATCGCAACACGCAATTTCGCCCTACCAAACTGGTACGGGCACTGACACTGGCAGGTATGGCAACACTGCTGAGCGCATCCCCATCGCTGCTGGCCCAGCAAACTGACGAAGAGGTTGCTGAACAGGCGTCGGAAGAACAGATTGAGGTGATTTCGGTAGTAGGCAGCTTCCGCGGCAGCCTGGCCAGTGCACTAAATCAGAAGCGCTTTGCTACCGGTGCTACCGACACCATTAAGGCGGAAGATATTGCTGATTTTCCTGATCTTAACTTAGCAGAATCATTGCAACGCTTACCCGGCGTGGCCATCAGCCGGGTCGCCGGGGAAGGCCGGCAAATTTCCGTCCGTGGGTTAGGCCCGGATTTCACCCGGGTGCGGATCAACGGTATGGAAGCACAGTCTACGAGTGGTGGTACCGATGCCATTGGTGGTGCCAACCGCGGCCGCGGGTTTGATTTTAATACTTTTTCGTCCGATTTGTTCAGCGAACTCACTGTGCGTAAAACGGCCTCGGCTAACGTTGAAGAAGGGTCATTAGGCGCCACAGTAGACTTACGCACTGCCCGGCCGTTTGATTACGACGCCATGACCTTTGCTGCCAACGTGCAGGCAGGTTATAACGATTTATCAGAAGAAGTTGACCCCAAAGCCTCTTTTTTGTTTAGTAATTTTAATGACGACAGCACCTTTGGCTATTTAATTTCTGCGGCGTTTTCAGAACGGAATATTATTGATGAAGGCGCCAGTACGGTGCGCTGGAATAACATCAATGACTTTGGCAGTTATCAGGGCGATGCCGAAGCGCCGGAATTGCAAGCCATTAATGATGGCTTCCGGCCGCGCTTGCCGCGCTACGATTCATACACCCACAATGTAAAGCGTACCGGTGTAGCGGCGGCCTTTGAGTACCGGCCAACTATGGAAACCCGCTTCAATTTGGATGTGCTGTATTCAAAAGATGATTCAAGCCGGAATGAAGTGTTTACCCAGGGTATTTTAAATAATAATGCGATTGGCGCAGGGATGAATGTGCTAGATTATGAAATAGATAACACCAACACCGTTACCTATGCCTCGTTTGAGAACGCCGTGGTGCGTAATGAAAACCGCTATGATGAATTATCTACCGACTTTATCCAGTTTACCTTGTCGGCTCAGCACCAACTCACTGATGATCTGAAAATTGACGGCATGATTGGCCGTGCAAAATCAGAGTTTGATAACCCAATTCAAACCACTGTGGTGATGGAAAAACAAGGTGTTGATTTTAGCTACGATTATCGCGGTGGCAAGCGCGCTGGGCCAGAATTACTATTTGGCAGCAATGTTTACGATAGTGAAAACTGGATAATAAACAGCGTCCGGTTACGGCCACTGGGCGCAGAAAATACCTTTGATAACGCTGCGCTCAATTTAGAATATGCTTTAAATGACAGCATGACTTTACGCAGCGGTGTGCACTATAAAAACTTTGAATTTGAAACCCGAGAAGCTCGTCTCTCCCGGGAAGGTGGCCTGGCAGGTACCAATGACGTCATTATGCCAAGCGAATTGATCATGCCATACGACTCTGGCCTGGGTTCACAGGGGGCCTGGCTGGTACCTGATTTAAACGCGTTTGCTGCTGCCTATGACATCTACAGTAATTCAGGTGACTTTGCCGTCAGCGTGGATAACCGCCGGGCAGATAACTACTCAGCAGAAGAAAAAACGTTAGGTGCCTACCTGCAGTTGGCCTTTGATACTGAAGTAGGCAATACCATTATTCGTGGTGATGTCGGCGGCCGTTATGTACGTACCGATCAGTCATCTACTGCCTGGGCAACTATTGGCGGCACGCCGGAGCTGGTGACCGCCGAGCATGATTACAACGAGTTCCTGCCGTCATTAAACCTGGTATTTGAACCCATGGACGATGTCATTGTTCGTTTTGGTTATGCCGAGGTTATGGCTCGGGCCGGCCTTGGCAGTATCCGGCCGAATGTCTCTGTGTCTGCATCAGGGGGATCACGTAGCGTTAACGGTGGTAATCCAACGCTGGAACCCACCAAAGCGAAGACTTACGACTTAGGCCTTGAGCTGTATTTCGATAATGAATCGCTGTTAGGTGTTGCAGTATTTCGCAAGGAAATTGACAGCTATGTCCAGGGACTGCGCGAAACCAAACCGTTCACCGAAACCGGCTTACCTATTCAGGCTGCTATTGATGCCTGTACTGCCGGCCCGGGTTATGGCGCAGAATTTGGATGTACTGAAAATGACGAATGGCAAACTAATACCCCGCTAAATGGTCCGGGTGGCGATTTATATGGTTTTGAAATTCAGTACCAGATGCCGTTTACCTTCCTGCCTGAATTCTGGGACCGGTTTGGTTTTATTGGTAACTTTACCTACGTTAAAGCGCAGCTGGATTATGTTAACGCCGACGGCCAGGTATTAGTAACCCGCGATTTACAGGGCTTGTCACAAAATACCCATAGTGCCACCCTGTACTATGAAGACGAAAAATTCAGTGCCCGGGTGTCAATGGCCTACCGTGATAAGTACTTAACCAATGCACTGGGTCGCGATAACAATATTATGGAAGGAACCAATGCGACCCGGAATGTTGATGCCGCATTATCGTATCAGTTAACTGATCAGTGGAAAGTCAGCTTCGAAGCCCTTAACTTAACGGATGAAGTTGATGATCAATGGGTAGACGACAGTGGTAATCGCTTAACTTACTACCATGGTACCGGCCGGCAGTACTATCTGGGCGCCCAGTACAAGTTCTAGCGCTTCGCAGCAGGCCTCAGTGGCCTGCTTTTTTTCTCCCGCTGACCTCCCCCAGTGAAGTTGTCACAGGAGGTATGGTCGCTTAGTACCTTCGCGAGCCAGGGACGGCCCGATTTTTTCTGACGGATCTCCGAGTTTATTAAACAGGTTTATTATTGTGAACAAGCGTATTCGATATTCATTGGTTGCAGTGTCTATGGCAGTATTGGCGGGCTGCTCCCCCTCTGCGCCTCTGACCACACAACAAGCCGTACCAGACAATAGTAACGATGCCGGAACAGCCGACACCATCGCCAACCTGCAGCTGGCCAACCCATCTGCGTTTGACCGCACGCAGACCCTGTACCTGCCTTTTGCTGATTTAGGCCTGACTTCAGCTGATGCCCAGACTCTGGTTGCGACCGTCAATGATCAGGCTGTGCCATCACAACTGATTGACCGTAATGGTGACGGTCAGGCAGAGACATTGGCTGTTCAGTTAGCTTTAGCCGCAGCCAGCCGCCAAAATCTGACTATCAGCAGCGACCCGGCATTGTTCAGCAGCAGCAACTGGCCCGCCCGCACTCAGGCGGAGATCTCGCATAAAGTGGGCGGCGAATGGCAAGAGGCTAAATATATTGGCGGCACTTTCCAGAATGTAACTGAACTGACACCACCTGCTCAGTATACCGATCATTCAGAGTGGATCCGCTATGAGGGCCCGGGGATCGAATCAGATAAAGTCGGCTACCGGATTTATCTGGACTGGCGCAATGGCTTTGATATTTTCGGTAAAAAAACAACTGAACTGGTGCTGCAGAATGTCGGCCAGGATGGCTATCAGTCTTACCATGAACAGGCCGACTGGGGCATGGATATTTTAAAAGTGGGTAAATCGCTGGGCGCCGGTGGCTACGGTTACTGGGATGGTGAACAGGTGCAGTTGGTGTCTGACGTTGGTCAGCACACGGCTAAAGTTATTGAAAATGGCCACTTATACTCCGCCTTGCAAATTCACTATAAAGACTGGCAAATTGCCGGTAAAACGTTAAATTTAACCGCTGATTTAAGCATGACTGCGGGCAGCCGCCTGGTGCATACCCGGCTTAACCTGACTGAAACCCTGGATAATATTGCCATTGGTTTAGTTAAGCTGCCGGATACCAAACTGCTGCAAGGCGAAGTAGAAATAACCGGCCATGCCTGGACCTACCTTGCCACCTGGGGTAAGCAGAGTTTATCGGGCGCTGATAGCAAGCTGGGTATGGCACTACTGTTCAAACGCGGCCAGTTACTCAACCAAACTGAGGACAATAACAGCCATGTAGCGGTGATGCGGCCGGCGGGTACCGAACTGGAGTATTATTTTCTGGCGGCCTGGGATGGTGAACCAGACGGCATCAACAGCGAAGCAGAGTTTGTCCGCTATCTGGAACAACAGGCTGAAATGCTGACGTTAACCCCCAGACAAACCCTGAAAACTACCCTGGGTGCAACTCAGAAAGCCGGCCCTTTGACAGCAGAAACGGCGTTAAACTGGAGTGAGCGGTTAGCACAAAGCGAAATGACCCGGCAAACACCCTTTTATGCCTACGGTGGCTGGGATTACGAGCGCAAACGCCCAAGCAAATGGGAATACACTACCGGTTTGCAACTGCAAGCCTATGATGAGCTGCTGCAACTACGGCCAAACCCAGCGTGGCAACAAGTACTGAGTGAGGTTATCGACTCTTTTATTACTGCTGATGGCGATATTCGTACCTATAAAATCAGCAATTACAACATTGACAGTTTAAACACCGGCAATATGTTACTGCGTGAATATCAGCGCAACCCTAAGCCGCATTATAAGCAGGCGCTGGATTTGTTGCGGCAGCAGCTTACTGAACACCCCCGCACCAGTGAAGGCGCCTTCTGGCACAAAAAAATCTACCCGCATCAGTTGTGGCTGGATGGAGTCTATATGGGTATGCCCTTTCTGGCCGCTTACAGCAAAGCCTTTGAACAGGGTCATGCATATGAGGAGGTGGTAAAGGAATTTACCATCAGCCGTGACAAGCTGCGTGACCCTGCTACCGGCCTGTACTATCACGCCTGGGATGAAGCAAAACAGCAAAACTGGGCAGACAAAGATACCGGCCTGGCCAGCCAGTTCTGGGGCCGGGGCTTAGGATGGCTGGCCATGGCGCTGGTCGATGTACTGGAGATTATTCCCGAACAAGAAACTGCTTTACGCCAACCACTGTTGGATATGACCGCTGAACTGGCCGAAGCACTGGTGAAGGTGCAGGATAGCAAAACCGGTGTCTGGTATCAGATCCTCGACAAGCCTGACGCCCCAGGTAACTATTTAGAGTCATCGGCCAGCGGCATGTTTACCTACTTTTTTGCCAAAGGTGTTAATAATGGCTATCTCGATCCACGCTATAAAGCGACGGCGTTGCAAGCCTACCAGGGCCTGGTCGATGAATTTATTCTGGTACACCCGGATGACAGCATCAGCCTGGTTAATACCGTGCAGGTTGCAGGGCTGGGCTTTGGCCGTGATGGCAGCTATGACTACTATATGAGCGAACCGCTGTTTCGCAATGACGCCAAAGCGAACGGCCCTTTTATTATGGCCGGAGTGCAGATAGCCAAATTACTCGAGAGCGGGCAGGAATAACCCATGTTAATCAGAATTCTTTGCAGCCTTTGCCTGAGTATCAGCCTGCTACTGCCGTTGCAGGCCACTGAACTTAAACCTGTTAAGCTGCATTTGGTCGGTGACTCAACCATGTCAAATAAACCGAACCTGGCCTATCCTGAGCGCGGTTGGGGGCAATTGCTGCCGCAATTTGTAACGCCGCAACTTACTGTGGTTAACCATGCGGCTAATGGCCGCAGCACCCGTCGTTTTTTAAACGAGGGCCGCTGGCAGTTACTGTTAAGCGAGCTGGCTAAGGGCGACTATGTGCTGATCCAGTTTGGTCACAATGATTCGAAACAATCGGATCCGGCCCGGTATGCCGCTGCCGATACTGATTACCAGCACTTTTTGCAGCAGTTTATTGCCGATGTGCGCGAACGGGGCGCCACCCCGATGCTGGCCAGCTCAATTTGCCGGCGCAACTTTGCCGAGGATGGCAGCTTAAAACGCGACCTGGCCGATTACGCCAAAGCGGCAGCGAAAGTTGCTGCCGAGTCTGAAGTGAGTTTTTTTGATTTACAGCAGCACAGCTGTGGCTTGTGGCAGCAATTGGGCAAAACAGCCGCTCAGCCCTACTTTATTCAGGTACCGGCAGACTTATACGCCAAGTTTCCCGACGGCACCAGCGACAATACTCACCTGACTTTACAAGGTGCCAGCAAAATGGCGCAGTTCTTTGTGCGTGATTTGAAGGCGCAGCAGCACCCATTAGCCGCTTATGTTTATCGGGAACTGTTGTAGTTGATAAAAAAACCGGCTTTCGCCGGTTTTTTATTAACTAGATCATATTATTCCGGGGCCTTTGACACACCGACCATCGCCGGGCGCAATAAACGACCATTTAATTCATAGCCTTTCTGCATCACAAACGTCACGGTATTAGGCGCAACATCTGCCGATGGCTGAATGGTCATTGCCTGATGTAAATCCGGGTTAAACGGCTCACCTTGCGGGTCAATTTGCTGCACACCATATTTGGCAACAGTATCCAGAAAGCTCTTCATGGTCAGCTCTACGCCTTCAATAATTCCGGTAAAAGCTTCATCTTCCCGGTTAATAAAGGCCAGAGCCCGCTCCAGATTATCCACTACCGGTAACAAATCACCGGCAAATTTCTCCAGAGCAAATTTGTGCGCTTTTTCAACGTCCTGACTGGCCCGGCGGCGGGCATTTTCGGCATCTGCTTTAATTCGCAGCATTAAATCCTGTTGATCGGCCAGTTTTGCCTTGGCTTCAGCCAGCTCGGTTTCCAGTTTAGAAATTACCGCCTGCTCACCTGACAACTCAACCGTATCCGCCTGGTCATTGGCCGTATTTTCCTGCACCGGGTTGTCCTGTTTGCTTTCTTCAGCCTGCTCGTTCGGCTTTGCTTGCTCTGTCATGCTAACTACTCCAAATGAAAGTAGGTCTATTATGGGGATGGATTCTGGCGATTCAAGTTTAAATTTAAGCGATGGGCACAAGCTTCCACTAATGGTACCAACCGGGCATAATTCATCCGTCTTGGCCCTAGCAACGCAATAAACCGGTGTGGCTGGGTTTGATACCGCTGACTGATCACACTGACCGGTGCTAACTCGACAAAGCCGGACTCTTTACCCAGAATTAATTTCGGATGCTCATCGGTCGTCACTTTCTGCAACAAGTTAATTAAGCCAGCGGGTTGCTCCAGCATCTGAAACACCTGTTGTAACGCTGGATTATGCTGATATTCGGGACTTAATAATAACTGGTGTTGACCGAAAATCAGCGGTTGATGCTGCAAAAACTCATCCAGACTCAGTTGCCCGAGCACACTATTTATTAATAGCTGGCTGCAGCCGGTTTCATTTTTCGCGATACTGGCGAGGCGGGCAATACCATCCTGCCACTGGCCGTTTGCCAGCGCTGCATTTAGCAAACACAGCACTTTGCCAAGGGTCGTACTATCGATACTTTGCGCGCAGTCGAGCACCCGGTGCAGAATGTCGCCGTCTTCATCAACTACCACCAATAACAAGCGGTCACTGGCCAGACGCACCAGATCAATTTGCCTGACTTCCCGGCCACTGGCTTTAGGCGCACTGATAATAGCAACGCAGCCTGTCAGGTTAGTCAGTAGTTGGCCGGCTTGCTGACACAATAACGAGACCGGCAGGGTGGGTACCAGCCGACGCTGAATTTCTGCCTGCCAACGACCACTAAGCGGCTGCATGGTCAGCATTTTATCAATAAATAAGCGGATGCCGCTGGTAGTGGGTACCCGGCCGGCAGAAGTATGAGGAGAGCGGATAAACCCCTGTTGTTCCAGTTGCACCATGGTATTGCGTACCGTTGCTGAGCTGACATCCAGCGCCTGATTCTCGGCGATCAACTTGCTGGAGACAGGCAAGCCGTCAGCCAGATATTGCTCAACAATCAGCTTTAAGATCAGCTCTGCCCTGCTTAGCGTTACCGCCATACTGCGTAATACCTTATTCAGTGTTGGCTATTGATCTGGGGGCAAAAGCGGCAATATCAAGTTGATAAATCACTAAAATAGCCCAGAGACTGGTCGCGAACCCATGGGGCCGCTATACTGGCCAGATGCCAGCCAGGAACCGCAATATGAGTCATGCTTTTACTAAAATTGGCCTGATTGGAAAACCCAATCATCAGGGAGCCAACCACACTCTGGTCAGTCTGTATCATTTCCTTTGTGCCAAAGGTCTGGACGTCTTTGTGGAAGAGCGGGTTGCTCAGTCCTTAGGGCTGGCCGACGCTAAAATTCTCGACCTGGTCGACCTTGGCAAGACCTGCGACCTGGCCATAGTGGTAGGTGGTGATGGTAATATGCTGGGCGCTGCGCGGGTGCTGGCACGGTTTGATGTGGCAGTACTTGGCGTAAATCGCGGTAATTTAGGCTTTTTAACCGATTTAGCCCCGGAGTTCTTCGAGCAGCCGCTGTCCGATGTGCTGGATGGCCACTTTGTCACTGAGAAAAGAAACTTACTGGAAATATCGGTACATCGTCACGGCAGTATAAAAAGCAGCAACAGCGCAGTAAATGAAGCGGTGTTGCATGCCGACAAAGTGGCGCATATGATTGAGTTTGAAGCGTATATTAACAATGAATTTGTTTACAGTCAGCGCTCAGATGGCTTAATTATCAGTACGCCTACCGGCTCCACTGCCTATTCGTTATCCGGTGGCGGACCTATTCTAACCCCGGATTTAGACGCCATGTGTCTGGTACCGATGTTTCCACATACGTTAAGCAGCCGGCCACTTGTTGTGTCCGGCACTAGCGAAATTTGCCTGAAGGTAGCCGACAGCAACGATGCCCACCTGCAAATCAGCTGCGACAGCCATGTCATACTGGCGGTGATGCCCGGCGACGAGATATATATTCGCAAACATCCTACGCCATTGCGCCTGGTGCACCCGCCCGGATACAGCTACTACCATGTACTGCGTAATAAACTCGGCTGGGGCGCCAAACTGTATTAGTCTCTGGCTATTGTTTAAAAATCAGGCTTGCAAAACCTCCAATTACTGTATAAATTTACACTGTAACTAAACACAGTATTTATGGTAACTATTTTTTGACGGGAGTCATCGCATGCTAAGCCACCTTCATATCAGCAACTTTGCTATCGTGCGGGCACTGGAAATAGACTGGCAAACAGGTATGTCGACCATCACCGGCGAAACCGGTGCGGGTAAGTCTATTGCCATTGATGCGCTGTCGCTGTGTTTAGGCGAGCGCGCCGACGCCACTGTGGTGCGCCCGGGTGCCGATAAAGCGGACATTGTGGCCACTTTTGACATTGCCACCTTGCCTCAGGCTCAGCACTGGCTGGAACAACAAGACCTGGCAATGGGCAATGAATGTATCGTGCGCCGGGTAATCAATAATGAAGGCCGCTCCCGTGGTTATATTAATGGTGTGCAGGTGCCTGCTCAGCAATTAAAAGCCCTTGGCCAGTACCTGCTGAGTATTCATGGTCAGCATGCCCACCAACAACTGTTAAAACCGGATTATCAACGCCAGCTTCTCGATGCTTTTGCCGATAATGCGCCGCTGCGCAGTAAGCTGAAGCAATGTTATCAGCAATGGCAAACCCTGAAGCAGGAATATCAGCAATTACAACAAAGCCAGCAACAACGTGATGCCCAGCGCCAATTACTGGAATATCAGGTGGCAGAGCTGGATCAATTTGCGCCCTTAACCGACGAATTCAGCCAATTAGAAGCAGAGCAAAGTCGGTTAAGCCACGGCCAGACCCTGTTAAGCCAAAGCCAGCAATGTATAGAGCAGCTGTACGACAGCGATGAAGGCTCTATTTACCAGGCACTGGCCACAGTTAACCAGCAACTTGAACAACTATGTCAGCTCGACAACAGTTTAAGCCCGCTACAGCAAATGCTGGCGGATGCGCTGATGCAAACCGAAGAGGCCAGCCGCGAGCTGCGCCGCTATGCTGACAAAGTTGAACTGGACCCCGAGCGATTACAGGAAATAGATGAGCGGATGGGCCAATGGCTTAATTTAAGCCGCAAGCATCAGGTTACCTTTGAGCAGCTGCCTGAATTCCACCAACAGCTGGCTGGCCAGCTGGCAGAGCTGACCGGCAACGACCAGCGTTTGGTGCAGCTGGAAGCCGAGCTGACTGAAGCGGAACAACACTATCAGCATTTAGCGACCGAGTTAAACCAGCAACGTCAGCATGCTGCCAGTAAGCTAAGTGGGTTAATAGCCAATAGTATGCATGAGCTCAGCATGGCAAATTCGCGCTTTGAGATTAATGTCCAGGCTCAGAGCTTAGAGCAAGCCAGCAGCCACGGCTGGGACCAAATCAGTTTTACTGTATCCACCAACCCCGGTCAGCCACTGCAACCTCTGGCGAAAGTGGCCTCTGGCGGCGAGTTGTCGCGAATTAGTTTAGCGGTGCAGGTTATTCTGGCCGACAAAATTACCACCCCTACCCTGATTTTTGATGAAGTCGATGTCGGGATAAGTGGCCCTGTCGCTGCTGGCGTCGGTAAGTTGTTACGGCAATTAGGTGAAAGTACGCAAATTATTTGTGTTACGCATTTACCGCAAGTTGCCAGCCAGGGCCATCAGCAACTGTTTGTAGAAAAGTATACCGATGGCCAGGCAACAGAAACCCGGATGCGCCTGTTAAACGATGAACAACGGATTGGCGAAATAGCCCGGCTGCTTGCCGGTGAAAATATCAGTGCCAGTGCGCTGGCCAATGCCCGCGAACTTTTATGTGCTCCGGCAGTCTGAAAGAAGATTTTTCAGCAAGGCTGTCATAGGGTATGATAGCTGCAACCGGATTTAACAGACGAAAATGATGAAAACAGTAGTACAAATTTTAGTAGTAATTGGCCTGCTGGCCAGCTTAAGTGCCTGCTCTAACGTGATATACCGGATTGATGTGCCACAGGGTAATTTTCTGGAGCAAAAAGACATTGATAAACTGCGGGTAGCAATGACTAAAGAGCAGGTGAAGTTTGTACTGGGCAGCCCGGTGGCAGAAAACGCCTTTGACAACGATACCTGGCATTATTTTTATTCTTTAAAAGGTGGCCGTGGTAATAACTTTGAAAAACAACTGATTGTTGAATTCAAAGACAATAAATTACAGGATATTTCAGGCGACTTTGAGAAATCTGAAGATTTTAATACCCCGCTGGATATCTGATAAATCGCCATTACAAAGCTTACGCAAGAATCGGTTTACCCTAAAACGACCGTTGAAGCCCTGGACGGGCGTAAACGAGGCCCCATGGATGGGTTTACGACGTGTCGTTGTGGGTAAACTGATTCGTTAGCCACTCCTATTAATGTTCCTGCTTACGCCCACCGGTAACTTTATCTGCCCGCCCTTCTTCTTTGGCTTTCTCGGCCCGGCGACGGCGTAAGTCTTTCGGATCCGCGATCAGCGGCCGGTAAATTTCAATTCTGTCCCCTTCTTGCACCAGCTCGTCTGGTTTTACCGGCCGGCTCCAGACCCCTACTTTCTGCTGGCTTAAATCGATATCCGGATATTGTTGCAAAATACCTGACTGCTCAATTACCTGCCGCACAGTGCTCCCCGGCAGCACCGACAGCGTCAGCAAGCTTTGCTGCTGAGGCAATGCATAAGCCACTTCTACCGTTAATTGCTCAGCCATTATTTGCTCCATAGACCACTTTGGCTCTTTGGGTAAAGGCGTTAACCATCGCCGCAGTCAGTTCCGAGAACACCTTACCAAAAGCAAACTGCACCAGCCTGCTGGAGAACTCAAACTCTAAACGCAACATCACTTTGCAAGAGTGCTCGTTCAGCGGGGTAAAGTGCCAGCCGCCCTGTAAACGCTTAAAAGGCCCGTCCACTAACTGCATATCAATCCGCTCATGCGGGTACAAAATATTACGTGTGGTAAAAGATTGGCCAATGCCCGCCTTGGAAACCTGCAACTTCGCCACCATCTCCTTATCTGTCTGGCTTAAAATGTCTGCAGAAGTGCAGCCAGGCAGAAATTGTGGGTAATCTGGTACGGCATTAACCAGGTCAAACATTTGTTGCGCACTGTAAAAAACCAAGGCACTGCGCTCAATTTGTGGCATACTCACTCCCCTTAAAACTCGCTGCTGATTGTAACAGAATAACGCGGGGCAACAAGGCCGGTAAGCACGGCCCCATCGGGATCCAGAGCAGCGTACCCGGTCAGCGCGTTAGCAAAAATAGCGAATTATGAGCAAAAAAAAACCAACTAAAAATACCAACGGCACTATCGCAATCAATAAAAAAGCCCGCCACGAATATTTTCTGGAAGACAGATACGAGGCCGGCATCAGTTTGCAAGGCTGGGAAGTTAAAAGTATCCGCGAAGGTAAAGTTAACCTGTCTGACGCCTACGTAATTCTGAAAGACGGTGAAGCTTACTTATTTGGCGCGCAGATTCAGGCGTTAAAAAGCGCCTCCAGCCATGTGATTTGCGACCCGGATCGCAGTCGAAAACTGCTGCTGAATAAACGCGAACTAAATAAGCTGATAGGATTAAAAGAGCGCGATGGTTACACCCTTATCGCCACCGCCATGTACTGGAAAGCCTGCTGGGTGAAAGTCGAGTTTCATTTAGCCAAGGGTAAAAAGCAGCATGACAAGCGCGATGATATTAAAGACCGCGACTGGTCACGTGAAAAAGAACGGATGATGAAACACAGTAAGCGTTAATTTTTTGTCTGGCCTTGAAACTAACAAGGCGTGTCACCATCTAATGAGGGTGACAGTTAGAAAGTAAGACCGGCAATTGAATGCACTGCAACATTTTGCTCCTTGTTATAAGCAGATAGCAGGCGTACAATAGCCAAACACTGAGAGTGTAAGTGTTAAACCAAAGAATTCGGGGCTGATACTGGATTCGACGGGATTCACGAACTCCTAGGTGCATGCCGAGGTGCGGTAGGCCTCGTAAAAAAACCGCAAAAAACTAGTCGCAAACGACGAAAACTACGCACTCGCTGCTTAATAGGCAGTAGAGAGCTCTTCCCCTCACGCATGTCTGTAAGCTGAGACTCTGGAAGATCACCCCTAACAGAATCGCGTCGCGTCTTCGCCTGGAGACAACACGTTAAAACCAATCAGGCTCGCCCGACGATAGCCTGCCATTCGGCGCTCATAGGGTTAACTAAATGAATGTGCTAAGCATGTAGTACCGAAGATGTAGGTTTTTCGGACGGGGGTTCAACTCCCCCCAGCTCCACCACACAAACCAAAAGGCCAGCGCAAGCTGGCTTTTTGGTTTTCTGCTTCAAATAACATTTATCAGGCTGAAAAACCAGCAGTATATACATTGAGTATCTACCACTGCGGAGCTATACTTTCGATATGCAAATGTGGAGGTGAATAATGGATACCGGAACAGTTTTTAAGAACAATAGTACGCAAGCCGTGCGGTTGCCGGTTGAAGCGCGCTTTCCTGACACCGTCAAAAAAGTAGCGGTAAGGGTAGTAGGTAAAGATCGGATCTTAACACCAGTGGAAAACAGCTGGGATTCATTCTTCCTGCAAAGTGCGCCTGTTACCGATGATTTTATGACTGAACGCGCATCACAAGAGCAACAAGAGCGGGAAGCGTTGTGAATGCTTAAATACATGCTGGATACCAATATTTGTATTTACGTAATAAAGCGCCGCCCGCTTGAAGTACTGGAAACCTTTAATAAATATGCTGGTTTAATGTGTATTAGCAGTATTACCTATGCTGAACTTTGCCATGGCGTAGAGAAAAGCACTAAACCAGAACAAAACCGCTCTGCTGTGGAAGACTTTGTATCACGATTAGTTATTGTGCCATATGATGAAAAAGCCGCGCAGCATTATGGTGATATTCGTGCTGAGCTGGAAAAAGCTGGCACCACAATAGGCGTGAACGACCTGCACATTGGCGGCCATGCCAGAAGTGAAGGACTAAGTCTGGTTACCAATAACTTAATTGAATTCAAGCGGATAGCCGGGCTAAGGCTGGAGAACTGGCTTAACCCTTAAAGTCGAAGAATGTACACCGTCTAATAAATCTGTTGTTTATACGTCCGGCTTGCCCTGGCGCAGCGCCTTAGTTTTACCTCGCTGCTTTTTGCCTTCTAACCGCCGTTGCTTGCTGCCGTAGGTAGGTTTGGTTGCTACCCGCTTTTTTTGCACCTTGGCTACCGACTGTACCAGCTCGATAAATTGGGCCAATGCCAGTTCGCGATTCATTTCCTGACTACGGCTTTGCTGACATTTAATGATTACTTTACCGCTCTTGGTAATGCGGTGATCACTGCGGTTCAGCAACCGCTGTTTATAAAAGTCTGGAAGTGAAGACGCGCTAATGTCGAAAATAATTTGCACGGCGGTGGCGACTTTATTAACATGCTGACCACCGGCCCCTGACGCGCGGATAAACTGCCACTCCAGTTCGTTGTCTTCAATACTTACACTACCCGATATTGTAATTGCCACACTTTTCCTGCCATTTTTAGCTTAAATTGCCGTTTTATGAACTTAAGCTTAATTTATCGACTCAGTAGTGATAAAAAAGTTTAAAAAATTAACAACTGTAAAATCAAGTTATTAGTAAATTATTATCTTTTATTGGAACAAAACAGCTTAATTCTGGTTTGACCCATTGCAATCTGATCTGCATAGTAAATGCGCCTGAGCACCTTTAGCACAATGACGTGCGCCCTTACTTTAGCATGGACGGTTATGTCTTATCAGGCTAAGCACAAAAAACATATACCGTAACTTTATTCGATAGGTTAGTCAGTACTATCATCTTTAGGGCATAACGATGACACTGTTGAATCCGACATTGCGCCAGCCGGAGCAAAACGCTTTTGTGCCGGCAATATCCGCTGAAAAGCCAGCAAAAGAGTTAAACTTATCCGATTTCAGCGCTTATTTTCGGGCTTCTCAAGCTATTAGCCATCAAGAAAAGAATAAAGTGTTCAGGTTACGTCACAAAGTTTATTGTGAAGAACTTAGTTTCGAGCCACCGCGACCGTCGGGGCTGGAGCAAGACGATTTTGACCGGCGCGCCCTGCACTGCAGCCTGGCAGAAGCCAACAGCAACGAAATTGCCGGCACGGTGCGGTTGATCCATTGCGAGCAAGACCCCGGCCCGTTGCCTATCGAAAAATACTTTGCCGGCCGCTTTACTGCCCCCCATTTAACCCCGGCGTGTTTTCCACGCCAGCATGTTTGCGAAATTTCCCGTTTGGCCGTCGCAGCACAATTCCGGCGCAGAATTAAAGATACTGCAGCTAAAGACTTACCCGCACTAAGCAGCTCGTCACGACCCTTTAACCGTTTTATTGCCATTGGCCTGTACCTGATGGCGACAGCAATGTGTCTGGAAAAAGGCTATTACCATGGCTTCGTTACGATTGAACCCAGCCTGGCCAGAATACTGCAACGCATTGGCATAAACTTTAACCAAATTGGTGAAGCAATCGATTTTAACGGCAAACGGGCACCGTACTATCTGGATGCCCGGGAAGTGGTCGCCAATCTGTTACCAGAGTACCGAGATTTAATGCAGCGATTAAGTAGTCAGCTGTTAACCGAACCAGAATTAGTTGCTGCAAGCCGGCAAATGACCTCAAAAACTAATTTACAATGGGCTATAGCCTGATATGTTGCGTAACTGAATTATTATTAATTAACAGTTAGCTGCTATGGATTCGTTGAGTCAGATTTGCCTTGGGGCAGGTGTTGCCACCTTAGTTATGGGCAACAAGGTGCCGGTTAAACACGCGGTACTATGGGGTGCAGTGGCAGGAACCCTGCCCGATTTAGACGTGTTGTTTGACGCTGGTGATGCTATTGCCAATATGGTCAGCCACCGGGCAAACTCGCATGCCCTGTTTTATCTGGCACTATTCAGTCCACTGCTGGCCTGGTTAATATCGGCGCTTCACCGTCAGACAACTTTGTTCTTCCAATGGTGGCTGGCAATTGGCTTGGTACTGATTACCCACCCCTTGTTAGATGTGATGACAATTTATGGTACCCGCCTGGGCTTACCGTTCACCGATACGCCATTTGGCATTGGCAGTATTTTCATTATTGACCCTTTATATACCCTGCCGCTGTTATTTGCGCTGATTATAGCGCTGGCACGGCCAACGTGGAGTATCGGGGCTGCAGCCAGTGGTCTGGGGCTATCATCGGTTTATTTAATATGGAGTGTCAGTGCTCAGCAATCGATAACCTCAGTAGTAGAGGCTGAATTGCCGGTGCCGACAGCAGAAGCAGTTTTAGTTACCCCTACGCCTTTTAATACCATATTGTGGCGGGTGCTGATCATGACTGAACAGGGGTATTATGAAGGTTTTTATAGTGTATTAAACCGCAGCGCGGCCATTGAATATCAGTTTTTCCCACAAAGTGCCCGCTTAAAACAGCAATATGCAGAGCACCCCGACATAGCCCGAATTGCCGCCTTCAGCCATGGCTTTTATAGTTTAGCGCCGCAGGATGATAAACTTGTGCTGACTGATTTACGGATGGGCCTGCGCCAGAATTATGCCTTTAACTTTCTGGTAACGCCTGATGCCACTGCCCCGGCAAAAGCACTGCCCAGAGCCTATGATATGGGCACTACCGTGCGCTGGATCCAGCGACAGCTGGATGCCAGTGAGTAGCTGCCAGCGGGCAACTACTCATCTGATGTTATAACCGGATGGCCAGACCATCGCTTAGCGCACGCCGGTACGCCGTATACGCCGGGATGCAGGCCAGCAAGGCGCTTATCAGCAATACTGCCCCGGCCCAATACAGACTTTGCACGCTAAACGGGTTGATATTGATAAACAGACCATAACTGCCGGCCAACATATCCTGCAACGCCCACAAGGTTACGACCAGCGTTACAGCTGCTGCCAGCAATGCCAATATTGTGAGTAACAACACCTCAAGCTGAATTAATACAAACAAATACCACGGATGCGCCCCCACCGCACGCAGAATGGCCATTTCCCGCTGCCGCTCTTTCATTGATGCCAGTAAGGTGGTCATCATGCCAGTCAAACCGGCAACCAGTACCAATAAGGTAATCAGCAATAACAGGTTTTCTACCATACTGAGCATTTGCCATAATTCGGCCAGCGCAACACCTGGCAAAATCGCTGACAAGGCTTCTCCTTTAAACTCATTAATTTGCCGCTGCACCACAAAAGTTGCCATTCTGGAGTCAAGCCCGACCATAAAAGCAGTGATAGCTTTGGGGGTCAGGTCCTGTTGTAGGGCCTGTTCAGCACTGATTTTACGTCCTGGCATCGGTGCACCCTGCTGCCAGTCAAGATGAATAGCTTCAATACCTTCCAGGCTAACATGAACCGTCTGGTCTAACGGGGTACCGGTTGGCGCCAGAATACCGGTTACTGTAAAGGGTTTATCTTTATGTTCGCTGAAACTGACTGCACCCACGCCATGCGCCAGGGTGATCTGGTCACCCAGTTGATAGCCCAGCTTGGTCGCTACCTCTGCGCCCAATACCGTATCATAGACATCATTAAACGGCTGGCCTTCGCTGAACTGTAATGCTTGCTGATTGGCATAGCGATAATGGGTAAAGTAATCAGTGTTAGTGCCAAGTACCCGATAACCACGGTGAGAATCGCCCAGCGCCATGGGAATAGTCCAGCTTATTTGCGGATGCTTGCTAATGCGCTGGTACGTCGCCCAGCTGACGTTGGCAGTTGCATTGCCAATCCGGAACACCGAGTACAGTAATAAATTCAGCTGGCCGGAGCGGGCGCCAACTATTAAGTCGGTACCGGAAATAGTACTGGTAAAGCTCTGGCGGGCTTCTTTGCGTAAATGATCAATACCAAATAACAGCACCAGGCTTATTGTCAACGACAATAGTGTCATTATTGCGGTACCACGCCGGTTCCACAAGCTCTGTCTAGCAAGTTTTAACAACATGGCTGTACTCCTTGCGCCAGATTCTGCATATCCAGCTGCAGGCTGAAATAGCGGCGTAAACCAGCGTCATGGCTGACAAAAATCACAGTAGTCTGACAGGCATTGGCCTGCTCCAGTAATACCTGCATAAAACTGTCCCGGTTATCAGCGTCCAGCGCCGAAGTGGGCTCATCGGCAATAAGTAATGCCGGCCGGGTTAACAGGGCACGCGCGATAGCCACCCGTTGCTGTTGCCCGACGCTTAATGCCGAGGCCTGCTTAGCAATTAACTCAGCCTCCAGGCCCAGGCTCTGTAACAATTCTTTGGCGCGTTGTTCGCTTTGCTTTTTATCCAAGCCAGCAAAATGGCCACTTATCAGCACGTTATCCAGTACCGACAAATAAGAAATCAGGTTAAGCTGCTGAAATACAACACCAATATTTTTGGCCCGCAGAGTATCGCGTTTTGCTGGCGACAGGCTGCTAAAAGGCTCACCACCTAGTTTAATCTCTCCCTGTTTAGGCGTAATAATACCTGCCAGCAAATTAAGCAGTGTCGTTTTGCCACTGCCTGACGCGCCTTTAATGAATAAATGCTGACCTTGCTGCAAAGTAAGTTCCGGCAAACTAAGTTGCCAGGCTGCGGTCTGATAGAAGAACACGACATTTTTGAGCTCAATGGCAGGAATTTTCGGCTTGTCGGTCACAGGTTTAATCCCGGTCATGTTATGATTGCTCCATTAATTGGCGTCTATTATGCAAAATTAAGAGGGTAAGCTCCAATGCTTAACAAGTTATCCGTTACGTTATCTATGCTATTGGTCGCAAGCTTTAGCATGTTACTAAATGCCAGCGACGTTAAAACCATTGAATGGACCGATTTAATGCCGGCGGAAGATTTGGCGGCATTACAAGCCATGCCTGAAGTACAGCATGATTACAGTCAACCGTCTCCGTTTGATAATAACTACAACGGTGACGACCCAGCCGCCGGGCAATGGGAGCAGATTTTACAGTCTGCCAAAGTAAAAGAAGAATTTAATAACACCAAGGTACGCATTCCCGGTTTTATCGTACCATTAGAGTTTGACGACGAGCAAAATGTCACCAGTTTTTTTCTGGTGCCTTACTTTGGCGCTTGTATCCATGTCCCGCCACCACCACCTAATCAGATTATTTTTGTCAGTGGCGCCAAGAATCTTAAAGCCGATATGATTTACTCACCGTTCTGGATCAGCGGCACCATCACCACCCAAGCTATGAGCCACGATTTAGCGAATGCGGCTTACAGTTTGAAGGCGGATTCGGTGGAAGAGTATACCTACTGATTTAAGCTGAATGTTAAACGAAAGCCCCCGGCTACCAAATGGATAGCGGGGGCTTTTAAATTTATAAAATGCATAGGGCGTGTTAAAAACTGACCGTGTTACTGGCCAAACTCAGTTCTGTTGCACCCTGCTGACCATTTATTACCCATTGCACTGTTATTTTCTGCACACTTGGCACCAGATTAAATAAATTGACGGTCATTTCATTTAAGCGGGCCGGTTGCTGACAAATTAAACCGATGTTGGCGTAAAAATCGCTATGGGTGCTGCTAACCTCTGCCGTTAAATCTGTATTGGCATCGGCCTCAGCGAGATCACAGCCCGCTTGCGGATTAATCTCAAACCATTTCCCCTCACGCAGGACATTCAACGCAGCGTTAATTTCCTGGCGCTGCTCGCTGGTTTTCGGGGCGTGTTCAAAGCCGACGATATTGTAAGCAGCCGATTGCAGTGCCACCATGGCTTCGTTACCTTCAAGGATCACCGTTAACATGGCCTCACCATGGACATGGGTGCCCGGGTTACTAAACTCATCTTCTTCGTGCTCATGCTCATGCTCATGCTCATGCTCATGCTCATGCTCATGCTGTTCAGCATGTTTGTGGTCATGCTGCTGGGCGACAACAGGGGCGGAATTTAAAAAAATCGCCCCAATTGTTAACGCCGTAAAACAGCAGCTAACCGCTGCACCAACCCGTAAATTCATCATCTGTATGGTCCTTGTACTCTTACAATACTCGTTATCATACCTGCTTGATAAGCCAGTGCAATATCTGCAGCTACAACCGGTTAAATCGTTGATCTGCGCGCTACAGCACAGCGTACCACTGACTATTGTTACTATGAGTCAGGATTTATGGCCAAGCTTATCGTTATTTTAGGAGACCAGCTTAGCCCGGCGCTACCCGCGCTACGTGAAGCCAAAAGCGGTGACATTATATTACTGGCCGAAGTGCAGCAGGAAGCCAGTTACGTTAAGCACCACAAGCATAAAATTATTCTGCTGTTCAGCGCAATGCGCCATTTTGCAGAGGTGTTGCGCCAGCAACACTATCAGGTTATCTACCTGCAATATCAACACGGTTTTACGTCTGTTACCTCAGCGGTTGAACACAGCCTGCAACAACATCCCCAGTTAGACGGCATTATGTTGACGGAGTGTGGTGAGTATCGCTTACAGCAGGAAATAAACAGCTGGCAGCAAACATTCAAGTTACCGGTTGAGATACTGGAAGACGACCGTTTCTTGTGTAACGCAGCAATGTTTGCGCAGTGGGCTGATGGCCGCAAACAATTACGGATGGAATACTTTTATCGCGAGATGCGCCGCTACACCGGGCTACTGCTTGACAGCAAAAAGCAACCACTTGGCGGCCAGTGGAACTTTGACAAGGCCAACCGTAAAAGCCCGCCGGCAGACTTGAAGGCCATAGCACCACTGCAGTTTAAACCCGATGACATTACGCTTGAAGTCATAAAACTGGTTGCTGAGCATTTTGCCGGTAACCCGGGTTCAGCTGACAATTTTTGTTATGCGGTAACGGGTAAGCAAGCACGCCAGGCATTTAATCACTTTGTTAGCGAACAACTGGCCAGGTTCGGCGATTATCAGGATGCGATGGTACTCGACCAACCTTTCTTGTTTCACAGCATTTGTTCCATTTACCTCAATTGCGGTTTATTGGACGTGCGCTGGATGTGTCAGAAAGTAGAAGCCGCCCACAAACAGGACAAGGTTGCGATCAATGCTGCTGAGGGCTTTATTCGTCAACTTATCGGCTGGCGCGAGTACGTCAGGGGCTTGTACTGGTTATTGATGCCAGACTATAAATCCCGCAACTTTCTGAATGCGAAGCGCCCGCTGCCAGAGTACTACTGGCATGGCGACACCAAAATGCGCTGTATGCAACAAGCCATCAGCCATACCATGACCCATGCCTATTCTCACCATATACAGCGGCTGATGATAACCGGCAATTTCGCATTATTAGCCGGCCTTGATGTCACTGAAGTCACCGACTGGTATCTGGCCGTCTATGCTGATGCGTATGAATGGGTAGAATTGCCCAATACTCTGGGGATGGCGCTGTTTGCCGATGACGGGGTACTTGCCTCTAAACCCTATGCTGCCAGCGGCGCTTATATTAACCGGATGAGCAATTACTGCCAGCATTGTCATTATAAAGTTAAGGACAGCTTAGGCGACGACGCCTGCCCGTTTAACGTATTGTACTGGGATTTTTTAGCACGTAATGAGCAGAAGCTGGGTAGCAATGCCAGAATGCAACTGGCTTATAAAAACTGGCATAACAAAGCACCGGAGCAACAACAGGCGTTACGCGAACAAGCAGCGGACTACCTGATAAAGCTGGAGCAATTATGACCTGTCTGGTGCTGCTAGATCAGGCGTTACGCCTGCATGATAACCCCTTACTTTGGTACGGTGCTGCAGCTGACAACTCAGCAGATAGCCAACCATTGGTGGCGGTGGTTTGCCTGGATAAGTCGGCTTTTTTTGATCAGCAGTATGGTATGGCCCGTGCCAGTTTACTCAGGCTGCAACAGCAACTGCAACTTATTGCCGACACTGAGCAGGCGCTCGGTCGTTTCAATATTGGTCTGGTTACCTTATTTGGTGAACCGGAAGCGGAAATAAGCCATTTAGCAGGGCTTTTGCAAGCCAGCCAGATTATTGCAGCTACCCCAACCGGTTATCGTGAGCAGCAAACCCTCGAAAAACTTGGCCGGCGCTTTCCTGTTACCAGCGTTGATGTGAATAGCTTATTAGGCATTGCACCGTTAATGCCTGAGCTCGACAATCTGCCAGACAGTTTCAGTGCGTTTCGAAAACAGCGCGAACCCATGTTGCAGGTAGCCCCAGCCCTGGCCCAGTATCAACCACAACCCAGTCAACACTGGCTGACGCCTGCAGAAACCAGGGTGTTTTCTGAAAACTTTCGTCAGTTAGCGCCCTTTAGCCAACCAACGCTACAACCCGGTAGCAGTGAGCACCACGCATTACAGCGGTTGGATGATTACATCTGGCAGCAGCAAGCCATTAGTTATTACAAGCAAAGCCGTAATAGCCTGTTTGGCGATTATTATGCCAGCAAGTTCTCGGCGCCACTGGCAACCGGTTGCCTGTCGGTCCGCTATTGCTGGCAGCAGATCCTGGATTACGAGCAGCAGATAGCAGCAAATGAATCTACCTACTGGCTGAAGTTTGAACTACTGTGGCGGGAGTTCTTCCGCTGGCAATTCCGCAAATATAGCAAAGCCTGGTTTAGCCGGAATGCCATTAAAGGACCATTGGATTTTAGTCCGCCTGCGCTGACAGTTGCAAAGCAACTCCACTTTAAAAACTGGTGTGCCGGTGCAACCGGGGTTCCTTTTATTGACGCCAATATGCGCCTGCTTAACACGACCGGCTTAATGAGCAATCGGGGCCGCCAGAATGTTGCCAGCTTTCTTATTCATGATTTAGGTGTCGACTGGCGCCTCGGTGCCGCCTATTTTGAGCAGCGCTTGCTGGATTACGACGTTGCCAGCAATTGGGGTAACTGGGCGTACATTGCCGGCAGCGGCAACAGTGGTGAGCGTCAGTTTAACGTCATTAAGCAAGCACTGAGTTATGACCCGGACGGTGACTTTGTCCGTGCCATGCTGCCAGAACTGACGGCGCATGACCGGTCAATTCACCAGCCTGCGGCTGAGGTTAAGGTACCAGCACACTGGCAAAGCTGGCTGGCTAAACTCACTGATAAAAAGCCGTAACCTCAGATGACCAGCCTGGTATGGTTTAAACGTGACTTGCGGCTGCAGGACCACCAGCCTTTATGGCATGCTGCCCGGCAAGGTGCAGTGTTACCGGTGTATATTATTGAGCCCGATTACTGGCAACAACCTGATGTATCGCTGCGTCACTGGCAATATCTGAGCCCCGCACTGCGTCAGCTCAACCAACAGCTAAGCGCTTTGGGGCAGCCATTGCTGGTGGTAAAAGGAGCAGCGACCACAGTACTGCGGCAACTTTGCCAGCAATATGCAGTTACCGGCGTATTCAGCCATGAAGAAACCGGTAACCTGTGGACCTATCAGCGAGACCTTGCCGTGGGCCGTTTGCTGCAAAACCTGCACATACCCTGGCAGCAATACCGGCAATTTGCAGTATTTCGTAAACTGGCTAACCGGGAAAACTGGTTTGAACTGGCAAATAGCTGGCTTAAATCACCACTGTGCCCTACCCCGGACTCATTGCCCTGGCTGACCGCAACGCCCGACAATTTGGCTAGTCTGACGCCCCGGCGTGGTCATGACCTGCCGCCAATAACTAAGCTGCAACAGCCAGCACAACCGGCGGCTATCTTCAACCATTTTATTGACGAACGCAGCCGGAATTACCGGCAACATATATCGCTACCGGCGAAAGCCAGTAGTAGCTGCTCCAGGCTAAGCCCTTGCATCAGCTACGGTCAGCTAAGTTTGCGCCAGCTACAGCAGCAAAGTTTGCTGGCATTAAAACAGCAAGCCAATCTTCGGCATAAACAAGGGTTACAGGCATTCTTTAGCCGTTTGCGCTGGCATTGTCACTTTATTCAGAAACTGGAAGATGAGCCGGCCATTGAATTTTTTAATATGCACCGCGGCTTTGATGGCATGCGCGAAGCGGACTTTAAGCCAACGCTGTTTAGTGCCTGGCAACATGGCCAGACGGGCTATCCACTGATCGATGCCGCCATGAGATGTTTACTGGCCACCGGCTGGCTGCATTTTCGTGGCAGGGCAATGCTGGTGGCATTTGCGACTTATCATTTATGGCTGCACTGGCGGCCGGTCGCGCTGCATTTGGCCCAATGCTTTGTTGACTACGAGCCGGGCATTCATTACCCGCAAATTCAAATGCAGGCCGGCACTACCGGCATTAACCCTAACCGGATGTACAACCCGTTGAAGCAAAGTCAGCTAAAAGATCCAGACGGCCAGTTTATCCGCCAATGGCTGCCGGAACTGCGCCTGCTGCCAAACAGCTGGCTGCACAGCCCCTGGCTGATGCCAATGGCACTGCAGCAGCAATATGGCTGTGTTATAGGTCGGGATTACCCGGCACCCATTGTCGATTTGCACCACTCCCTGCAACAGGCCAGAGCGAAACTAAGCGACTGGTTACACAGTCAACCTGCAACCCGCTGGCAACAGCAGAAAAAGGCGGTAATAGCACGCCATGCCAGCCGCAAGCGGCCAGCAACGCGCAAAGCAGCTAAAAGCAGAGATCAGCTCAGCTTTGATTGGTAGGCTGGTTTTTCCACAGGACTAAATGGCTTCTTCATCTTCTTCGCCAGTCCGGATTCTGATAACCCGCTCGACTTCAAACACAAAAATTTTACCATCCCCAATCCGGCCAGTCTGGGCGGTTTTCATGATCGCTTCAACGCAGCGCTCGACCAACTCGTCCCCAACTACAATTTCCAGCTTAACCTTGGGTAGAAAATCGACCATGTATTCGGCGCCACGGTAGAGTTCAGTATGGCCCTTTTGCCGGCCAAAGCCTTTTACCTCAGTCACTGTCATACCCGTTATATTGATATCGGCCAGTGCCTCGCGCACATCATCCAGTTTAAAAGGCTTAATAATGGCTTCAATTTTTTTCATTACTATTTCCCAAGCTCAGGACCAGAAGATAGCGCCAGTATAATACATGCGCCTGCCAGCATCAGCTTTTTAGCGCTAATTAGTTGATCCTATTTCAGCCAGATACGTTAAGATATTGTCGACATAAACAGGAGGGCCAGACAACATGCAGCCAGAACAGATTATTGCCCAAATGCGGGTGTTACCAGAAATTGATCCCGCCTTTGAGATCAGCCGCCGGGTAAATTTTATTAAACAACAATTACGCGCTGCTGGCATGACCGGTCTGGTGTTAGGAATAAGCGGTGGCGTCGACTCCACCACTTGTGGCCGTCTGGCCCAGCTTGCCATTGATGAATTAAACCACGAACATGGCGGCGGCTATCAGTTTATCGCGGTGCGACTGCCTTACGGTAACCAGCGGGATGAAGATGAAGCGCAACTTGCCATAAGTTTTATCAAACCGAGTAAAGCCGTCAGTGTTAATATAAAGTCGGCTGCTGATGCCTTACATCAGGGCACGCTGGCGGCACTTGCCAGCGACAGCGCTATCAGTGACGCCAAAGCCGATTTTGCCAAAGGGAATGTTAAAGCCCGCTGTCGGATGATGGTGCAATACCATATTGCCGCGCTTAACAATGCCCTGGTGCTGGGCACTGATCATTCGGCAGAAAATATCACCGGTTTTTATACTAAATGGGGTGATGGTGCCTGTGATTTAGCGCCATTATTTGGTCTAAGTAAACGGCAGGTTCGGGCAATTGCCGCCAGCCTTGGCGCCCCACAGCTGTTAGTGGCTAAAACCCCAACGGCCGATTTGGAATGCCTGAGCCCGCAAAAGGCAGATGAAGCGGCACTGGGTTTAACCTATGAGCAAATTGATGATTTTCTGGAAGGAAAAGCGGTAGCCGCTGACGTGACAGAGCGCTTAATTAATATCTACCTGAAGACCCAGCACAAACGTGAGCCTATTCCAACAATCTACGACTAACCAGGGTTTTACCCGCCAGCCTGCGATTTACCCTATACAGTGACGCCAGCCTACGCTGGCGCCAACTCAAAACGCACTTTTAAATACACTTTTTAAATATATTTACTACACTTTAGTTACTTTTTAAAAGTTGCAAGGAGTGCAGTTATGAAGCGGCATCAGACCCAGTCAGGACTTACCTTACTCGAATTAATATTAGGGCTGGCCATTATGGCTATTCTGCTGCAAATTGCCTTACCGGCGATGGCAGAGCTGATTAATAAGCAGCGGGCCGAAAGTTATATGCAGCAGTTTAGCCGCCACCTCGGTTATGCCAGGATCCAGGCAGCAAACAGTCAGCAGCCGGTAAGACTGTGTCCGCTGTCAGGCACCGAATGCCAGAGTGACTGGCGCACGTATCCATTGGTACTAAGTTTACTAAATCCACATAATGATACTGAATTTATATTGCGGCAGATACCACCGGTATTCAGCCAACACCAGTTAAAATATAACCGCAGCCAGCTACAGTTTCGGCGTGATGGCAGTTTAAATGCACTGGAAAATGGCACCTTTTATTACTGCCCACAACCCTCCTTTACCTGGCATTACAAACTAGTGCTAAACCAGGCCGGTCGCAATCGCCTGACCTTTCATCATGCACCCTGTCCGGATTAATCCCAGCAAAATAACGACGATGGCAGGCTGTAATTGCGCCGGCCGGTGTGATCAAGCGTAAAGACCAGACAGTCCCGGTCAGCAGTTTGGGGCCCTTGTGCCAACGCTGTCAGCTCAAAGCTGTTAGCATCAGTCAGAATAACCTGCAATTTGTAGCGACCACTGGCAGTAGTGCCATCTGCTTGCGTCCCCAGCAGCGTCAGGTTATCGGTGTAGCGCCCATAATCTGCCAGTTGTTGCTCCTGAATATTCGCAGCACTCAACAGTATCCGGCTGGCCTCGGCGCGATGTGTTTTTAGTACATATTGCTGATAGGCGGGATAGGCAATAGCGCTGAGTATGCCCACAATTGCGACTGCAACCATCAGCTCAATTAACGTAAAACCTTGCCGGCTAATTGGCAGCCCGCGCCGGGTCATTACCTTATGCCGAATTGTCACAAAGGTCATCAGTGAGCTCCTGTTTCCTGGCGATAGGTTGCCAGGTTCAGCCAGCGCGGAAACTGATCAAGCTGCAACTGTTCAGTACAATCCGGACAGGCCGGCGAAATCATCCGTAAGTCAGCCAGAACCAGCTGTTGTTCCTCAATATTATCTAACACCAGGGCAGCAGAGCCATCAGCTTGTTGTTGCAGTTTTAACTGCCCTTCACCATTTAGCAGCCGAAAACGACGCTGGGTATAAACCAGGCCGGCGCTGTGCAACTGCATTGCCACCAAACTGTGTTCAGCAGCTTGGTCGGCGCAGGCAACTGCGCTAAAGTCGCTGGTAGCCACTGCGCTATAAATAACCCCGCCAACCACTTTAGGAGGCTGAGTAAGCTGGCCGGATAACCGAACCCACCAACCGGCACTGTCAACTATCGCCAACCACTGTGCGTTACTTAAACCAGTCTCCCGCTCGTCTTCAGTTAACAGCGTGCGGTCAACTAGCGTAGCAAAGTCTATTGGCGCGGTCTCAGCAAAAACGTTGGGGATCTTCATTGCAACCAGGGCATCTTCGCCGCTGCTGATACTGCGGGCAATCAGCAGCACGATTTTATGCCGGCTTGGCACCCCATCCGGACGAAGCGGTAACGGCAACCTGACGTCGATAACGCCGGCGCTTGCGATAAATCGCCAGTCGCTGTGCGTTAAGTCTGCCAATAGCCACGATCCACCAAAACCGGTGGCTGCAATAGGAGTTAACCAAACCCGGCCTTTGAAGTCAGTACTGATAAGTTGGTCAACAATACCGTCATAGTCACTGTCCAACGGCTCAGGACTGGCATAAAATGGAGCGGCCACACCTGAACTGTCCGGTAGGGGCCAGGTGTGCAATGCGTCCAGCGCGACCGAACTGTCAGGTGGATACAAAGCCAGCTGGCCAGCGTCGTCACGGTCGTTATGATGCAAAAACCGCTGTAGCGGCCCGGAGCTCGTGCTTGCTTTTAATTGCAATTCGCGTGGCTCTGCCGGCTGACGCCAGCACTCAGGCGTGGCTGCCAGTACACTAAAACAAAACACCGCAGCGGCCAGCATGCTCAGCAGCAATGAAGCGATTAAAGGTCCAAACTTTACCAGCGGACCCGGCGGATTAGCTGTATTGGGTTTTGACTCCACCTCACTTTTTAATCTTTTACTCCGCATCCAGCACCTCGCCATCGATAAGTTGCTGACGCACTAACATACTGCTGTAGCTGGCAGCAAAACGGCTGTCATCAGACAGCAGGCTGGTCGCCAGCGTTAGCAGGTCACATTTTATCAGTGAGTCAGACCAGACGGCATAACTGGCCGGGCAGCGGCTTATAATAGTAAAATCAGCCTCACTGCTGGTACTGGTAGCGTCACTCACCGAGTTCAGGTGCAACGCTAACGCCCGTTGCTCAAACAGCAGTTGTCGCTGCGCAGCCTGCGCCGATTTCATACTCATTTGGCTGATAAATAAATTTGCACTGACAATTAACAACATGACCAGCAGAAATATTAAAGCGCTTATCAGCGCCATACCGCTCTGTCGCATACAACCTCCCTGTTTCAGGTAGTATTTATGTAATTGAAGTAACTGCGCTTCGTTTGTTAAAGAATGGCCTGCCCCACTTTGTTGTCGCTAAAAGGTGGCATTATTAAAGTAGACACTGCCGGCCAGCATCAAACGCCGGTAGTGATCATCAGGAGCCTCAAAGCGGCTGGCCCCCATCTGATACGTCAGCTGGTTAATATATTGCGGATCGGGCACGGTACTGCGCAACAAAATATAAAACCGGATACTGACAATATGACCACGTTGTTGTTGCCAGTGCTCGTCGCTCATTTGCGCGGTAGGCAACATATAGTTCAGTCGGCCATCAAGATTGGTATCGATGCCAAATTCAAAATGCAGCCGCTCAACACCATCAATCACCGAGTCTGTCGCTATCCTGGCGGCACCACTGGCCGAACGCACCAGTCTCTTACGCATTAATACCGGTACCATCTGGTCATCAACACGCTGATTCTTAATATAAAATACTAAATGCTGATAAGGATAAAATACGCTGTCAGCAGCAAGACCTGCGCTGTCCTGATTGATAAAACGGCTCTGCTGCCAGTCGGGCGCCAGGTAAAACCGATTGGGTCGCAGTTCATCCCGGCTAACCGCCAGACCCATTGCCCGTTTCAACTGCAGTATTTCGCTGTCAGGGGCCAGTGCTGTCAGACAATTCAGCTGACGACCGGGGGCTGCAACTTTGGCATACAAGCTGGCAAACACTGCACCTGCAGCCGGAAAACTGCCACTGTCGATACCGTCCTCAACGCAGTCAGGTGCTGGTGGTGCAATATCAACCGCTGCACCGCTAACATCACTCAGGCTAACCCCACCCCAAAACCCGGTATTCTGTAATTCGTTATGTAACAGGTTAAGCGCCAGCTGACCATTCTGTTGTAATTGTGCCAACTGCTGACTTTGCCGCGACGATGCTGTCAGGCTGGCAAAAATCTGGACCGTAAAACCCAGCAGTAACAACCCCAGCACCATGGCAATTAACAGTTCTACCAGAGAAAAGCCGCGACTAGCCATCTTCAGGGAACCCGTGCTGTTAGCGCCAGGCCAGAGCGTCCCGCCCCGGGTTCACAACCAATGCTCGCCGCACTATCTGCATTGGCCCGTTGTTGCCAGCCGGCCTGTAACTGCAGGTTATCATCAGCAAACTGCAGACAAAATTGCGGCGCAAATAAAGGCGCCGCGGCCCCGGATGCCAGGCTGTTCTGCCACAGTTGCTGCCAGCGCCCCAGCTGATAATCGCGAAGTTCGGTAGCTGAGCATAAGACGTCAGCGGAGCAATCAGGTAGCTCAGCCAGGCTGTCAGAGTTAAGTTCCAGCGTAAAAGGGGGGTGGTTATTAAGCGTGGCCGCAAGCTCCTGCACTAATGTCGCACTGAGCGCGACAGCGGTGGTTCGTTGAGTGGCGTCAATAACATATTGTAAAGCAAGCGTTTGCCCGGCCAATACGCCAAGCAAACCCAGTTTTAAAATCAGTAGGGTGATTAAAACTTCCAGCAGACTCAAGCCGCGTTGTAACTGCATATCCGTATGCCATAGCTAATTTACTTAACTATAAAGTTACAACAATATTTCAAAAGATCAAATTTTAATCAGTTTATTTACCAACAACGCTGGACATCAGCCACTGCGAAACCGCCATTGGCCCCCCGGCGCCCTGCCTGGTTAAGGGTTAGGGTACCGCAACCATCGTCTGCCTGAGCGCCAGTAGGAACAGCGCTAAGGATAAAAGTACGATCAGCAACGCCTGTCAGGCTAAACGTATAACGATTGTCTACATCATCCATACATTGCATTGCGGGCATCACGATACCGTCATAAGAAAAGGCCGCGGTATAACCACGCTCCATAAACTGCGCTTGTTCCATCAGGCAGGCAGCTGCCGCAGCGCGATTAGTGCGCTGCACATAGGCCTGATAAGACGGATAGGCTATAGCAGCGAGAATACCCACTATCGCCACCACCACCATTAATTCTATCAGGGTAATACCTTGTTGTTGTTTTTTCATAATACGACTCATTGATTAGTTAGTTCGCGCCAGGATACCCGGCCCCGCAGTACTTCTGGTGCTACCGTTACATCAGCAATCCGGGTATCGGCTAAACCAACAACCATTTTGTCTTCAAAAAAGACTGGTTCACTGGGCATACCATCGAAGCGGACTGCGGTTACCGGAACCACTTCATCATCTACCGTTAACCCGTCTTCGCTATCGACAACACCATCATTATTGCGGTCGAAGAATAAATAACTTAGGCGACTGCCGGTATAGGGGCTGACTGACATAACCCAGCCACTGCCTTGCGGGTTACAATCGTTGTCACCCGGAGTAATAGTATTTATCACTAAGCTATTGCCCACCAGCTGTGGCCGGTTAACTATCCGCTCCCTGGCATCACCTAAATCGATATACCAGCCGCGCAGGCCTAACATATCATAGGGTGCACCAGGTTCAATCACCCGGGCATTATCTTCCTGCGCAATAATATCGCGTGGCTTTAAATCTGCTCTACCATTAATTACCACGCCATCACGTATGCCATACCAGCTGTTAGGATCACTTAGCAATGGGTCTTCACTGGATAACATTTTGCCGGTGCCAAAGAATATCCATAAATGGCCGGTTTCCGGTTGCGCAGACAACGAGATACCGCCGGTTATTGCCTGAGCATCCCCTGCCGCATCAGTCGCCGTAAATAACGGCTCGCCACTGTAGGCTACGCCCCAGTCTGAAGTATTTGTCGAAGATAAATCAAATTTCCAGATATTACCCATAATATCGCCAGCAAAGAACCAGTCGGTATTACCATCGCCGGTGGCATCCCAGCCTTCTACCTGACCTAAGCCGTTCGGAGAGTCACTGGTTGTTTCCAGCCTTTTCAACACTTCGCCATTGGCAAGATCAATGACCAACAAACCGGCTTTATTAGTGCTGTTGTTGTAACCATAGCCTGCCACTATGACCCATTTACCGTTGTTCAGCCGGGCCACAACCGGTTTATTAGTGGTGATTCCAAGCTCAGGAAAACGTTTATCCCAGCGCACTTTATCAACCGCAGTTGTAGATGCTAATGCACCAGGGTCAGTAACATCAATGGCAAATAAACTGTCGCCACCCCGGCCTAATGAACCCACTAATATGGAACGCCAGGCGCTATCTATATAGGCATCAAATACCACTGATGAGCCATCAACGTAATATTTGTGCTGATATTCAGGATCCGCATAAGATTCCAGATCAGCCTCTTCAGTCAGAATCTGGCGTGGAATATACGCCATAATCTCAGTGCCGTTAGTGCCGTTAAACGCATGCAACATACCGTCATTTGCACCCACATATACTACTGGTTCCCGCTCAGCATTGCTGGTTAAAAATGTCCGGTAACTGCTGGCACCATCCCAGTTATAGCGTTGATAATTGCGATTTACCGGCGCCTCAACATATAGCGGCGACGAATTCGCAATATCGCCCAGTAAACTTACCCGCCGGCGAAACTGGGCGCTGTCTCCTGCTTCCAGCTCTTGATCACCACGCAGATAATCAATCAGGTCATCTTTGCCACGTAAGGCATTGGCACTACCATCAGCATTAACATTTGTTGGCGTAAACTCGGCGGCCAGTCCGCTGGTCTTGCCAAACAGGATTTTACGACTATTCCAGACAGGAAAGTTCGACTGCCATACCGGGGTATTTACATCATCAATATTAAATGATTTAAGTGAGCCACTCCATTCACCAGAATTAAAGCTACCCTGATAAACAAAATTATCGGCTTGCATCGAGGTGGTGGTGCCAGCGAGGTTCGAGGCTGATGCAACGCGGTCAATGATCGCAGTAAGCGTTCGCTCAAGTTTCAAGGCAAAATCATCCGGTTTGTCGGCAGTAAAAAAACCGCCACGACCATTAACAGAAGCATGTAGCAGGTCGTCAATTTTGGCTCGATTCTTTTCGGCTGTTGTGCCTGAAAATGGACTAGACCAACTTATAGTGGCACCACTATTAATTGCAGCAAAGGCATCATCCGGTTCTTCATTACCAATAACACCTAAACCTACACCAAAGGTTACCATATGCTGCCAGAATGCCGGGTTAATTGTGCTGGACGGTACCCGGTTATCTAAATCAGTACGTAAATCTTTTTTCCAGTATTTCATAGCAACGTCAGCCAGCGTTGTGCTATAGCCATCGCTAAATGGCGCTACCGGAGCGTAAGTGTAGTCAGCACCGGTATCCCCTTCCGGCCGGAGGATGGTACTTCCAGCATTGCCGTCCTGATTACCAACCCCTGACACTGTATCACCATCCGACCAGTAGCCATCGGTCATAAGGATAGTAAAGCTTTGCCGACAGGAAATATGATCAACTGGTGCTTCACTGCCTGAACCCGGATTAACTCCCCAGGGGCCTTGACTATCGGTTCTCGAATAATATTTCCCAGCAGCATCTAATGCCGTAACTAATGGCGTGCCGGCAGCCGGGATGTCTCGATTATATAAATCAGTATAAAAATTTGACTTAGCACTATCTTTAAATTCCCGCACACCACGCACTATCACCTTGGTGTCAGCGGCGCCGTCTATGGTGGAATTACCTTTATTCAACGCGCCAAAACCTACCCGCATTTTTTCTGACTGGCCAACAAAAGCCCGGCCTATGCCCGCCCGGCTGGTTAAAATCCGTGAACGATGATAGGTATACCAGTTGGCAAAGTTCTGAATTTCCTGGCTGTAGGTACATGAGCCAGCAGTACAATCGGTCCTGCTGGCCCGGCCATGACCACTATAGCTGGCAATTGCAGGCTTAATTTCAACCTTAGTGTAGTTATCCCAAACCCAGTCCCCGCCGCCATTATGATAAAAATAAGTTGCCGGCCAGAAGTTTCTATTTGTTTCAGAACTCTCTACAGTACATCCGCCGGTACTGCTGGTACAACGCACCCAGCGACTTCCGTTGTAATTGTTATTAGTGACAGTCAGATTACGGGCATTAGAATTAACATCGCCAGACGGGCAGCTACCTGTCTGCATAGGATTATGCCAGGCACAAGTTGGTGTGGCATTCGGCATGGTGGTGCCGTCTGCTTTGACCCAGGGTTTATAGGTAACACTTGGGTCGTAATAACTTTTATTCATCTGGGCCGAGCGGGCAAAAGCGTTATAAGGCTGGCCATCCTGCACAGTAGGGACTCTGTTGTCATAATCACTAGAACCGTAAACGTCATCTGTCCTGGGGAATATATAGCGGGCACTAGCTAAAATTGCTTCATCAGGTAATAGCTCAAAATGCATTGAACCTGAATCATCAATAATAAACATAATATTCGGCGGCACTGAGCTGCCTGTTTGCAGTGGCGTTTGGGCAATTTCAATTGCCGCATGGGCTACTGCAGAGCCAAATAACATACTGGCCACAAATGTAAACTTAACTGGCAGCATTTTTGAGCTTAATGATTTCATAGTTACTTCCTCAGCGACGCCAGATAGTTTGTAAGGTTACTTCAGCCCGGCCCGGTGTTGCCGGAACCCGGGCGGTAATCCGGAAAGTCGGTTGTAAGCACCCTACCGGTGGCGTGGTAGCCCTATCGCAGTTGGGTGGGAATGCCCAGTCACCCATATATTCAACAATATAATTAGCCGGATTAGCCAACCCGGTATTCATTGGTGGTGCACCTAACCAGGTTACCGGTACACCCGGCGCCCAACGATCAGCCTGAGCCGGATCAGGAATATCATAAAACCCGGCGTTATTAATCAGCGCCACCGGGCCACCGGGCAGCGGCGCATTTTCTAATATGCGCTCTGCCACCAATAACGCAGCTTCCGCCTGCTGCAAGGCAAGCTGACGGTCATGCAAATTACCGGTCATTTGTTCCTGCACTGTGGTGCGTTTCATATTACTGACAGCTAGCAATGTTATCGCCAGCAGCAACAGTAAACTGACGACTAAGGCGACGCCTTGTTGTTTAGAATATAACTTGTGCACCATTACCCCCTAACCTGTTGCGGAGCGACACCAGAAAACTGATATTTCGGACATTGTCGGGCACTTCAAGCCCGCGCATTACAGCATCATCAAGTTGCACAGTGACATTTACCGCGATAATCCGGCCCCAGTTATTACCAGCAGTAACCTCTGCCGCGGTTTCAAAATTCATGGTAACCCCGTTTAAAAAAGCCATTTGCATATCATCTACCCCAAACAGCACTTCTTCACTCACCTGAGTATCACCTATTAACGATGCCCGGTATAACGAATGGACAGCACCGTCATCCTGGCTCGGCGCAACAAACCAGGCTATTGATTCAAAGCGCATAAGCATAGCGTTGTTAGTAAAGCCCCGGGTTGGAGCAGTCCCGGGAACCCAAGGGGAAATGAAACCCAGATTAGTATCTGCATTTAAGCCGCCTAAAGCATGGGTTATCGTATCTCCGACTGCAGTCGTTACCTGAAAAATACTGGCGGCATTTTCATCACAGGCGATGGCTATCTCACCGGCATCAACCACCGAGTTAGCATTTAGTATAAAGGTGGAGCCATCATAATTACTGATTGAGTTACTGTTGCCAGCGGCGAACATAACCCGTAATGCCTGAGTATCATTTTTGGGTGCCAGACCGTTAATAGCCGGTGCTGGCGCTGCCATGCCAAAAATACCTGAACCATTACGCCAGTCTGCCCAGGCCGGCCGCACCCCATCGATTGCGATAATATTGGCCGCCCAGGGGGAGTTATTGCAACCAGAGAAACCCGCATTGCGAATATCCTGCGACATTAACTGAAAACTCAGTCTGGCGGTATTTTGCAGTTCACTTAACGCCATATTGGCCCGACTAGTCGCCTGATTGGCAATAAAAACCCCAATTACCCCACCCAGCACCAGTAAACCCAGCACCATGGCGATCATTAATTCAACCAGTGAAAAACCCTGCTGCTTAATTTTCATGGCATTACCTGCGTTACTATTTCATTCTCAGCATCTAACCGTTCGTCACCCCAGCTGATCGTCACGGTATAGCGATCTTCATCCCAGCTTACTACCGGACAGGCATCCTGCCGGGTGGCGGCTTTTACGTCCAGTACCCAACCCGCGGTGCCAAGATCTGTGCTGCCGACACAGTCACTAAAAGCATAATTACCCAGCCGGGCCTGCTCGGGATTGGCTCTTAGCAATTCAGCAAGCGTATCGGTTAAAATGACGGCCATAGTGCGCTCCAGTGAGCTGTTGGTATTGCGCATGCTGGATGTTTGTAGCGCTGCAACCCCTAACAGGCCAATGCCCAGCACTAACACTGAAACGAGCACTTCCAACAGCGATACACCTTGTTGTTTTTTTAAACCTAACGGATGTTTTCTCATCGTGAACACCTTAATCAAACCGGATTGGCCGGCGCTGGACAACTGTCTGCCACATTATTACTGACCACGCGGGTGCGGCCGCCTGAGCGCAATTCAATGTCCCGACTGTTAGGATCAGTCTGGCTGCTGGGCAGGCAAACCCGCAACACACCATTTAATGCAGTATTAGCACTGCCGCTGCGGATTAACCCCTGTGGACTGAACCGAATGGCACTGCCGGTACTGTCAAACGTTGCCTCTACCACACTGCTACTTGTAAGAACGGTTAAATTTGACGATAACATCAAACCGGTAGCAATTGGCGTGGCGTCAATAGTGCCTCGCACCAGCCAACCCTGCCAGCCCGCTGCCGGTGCTGCAGAGCAAGTAGCGCCATCAGCAGAGTGACAGAAAATCATGCTCTGATTTTGCTTTATGGCTTCTGTCCTGGCTAAAATAAGACCGGCCAGCAGATCGTTAGCCTGCGCGGTAAGCCGGTTCCCATTTACCAGGCTAGCAAAGCTAGGCACGGCTACCGTTAGCACAATAGCCAGCACGGCCACTGTCACCATTAGCTCAATCAGGGTAAAACCACGTTGCCTGCCAGTCTGTAAGTGCGGGTTTTGCCTGCTATATGTAACCACTAATGCCATAGTGTTTTCCATTTTAGGGTTATTAAATAAGTAAAAACTTTTTTGTTAGCGTCACCCTAGCAAAACAACAGGGCTATGCCCATGCTGACACCGACTAAAGGCTTTTTCAGCCGATAAACGGTATAAGCCATTTCGCGGACAGCGCTAACCCAAATTAAGCTTTAATGCCTGTCTTACCTGACTAAGCGCCCGGCGACTGACTTCCAGCCGGTCGTCCAGCCCGGTTAATTCGATATAGTGCCTGCCATCGGGTGCAGCGCGAAGTGCACTGAAATACTGTTTGTTAATCAGGGTACTGCGGTGAATTCGCACCAGTTGCTCCGGAAAACGTTGTTGCAGCTGACTTAATGTATGCTCCAGCAGCGCCTCACCCTCAGCAAATACCATCCGCACGTATTTACTGTCCGCGCTGAAGTATTGTACTTTGCTCAAACTGATTTGCCGGGTAGCCGAACCAAGCTGATAACTTATCACTTGATCTTTTGCCGGCGCCCGTTCCAGATGAGCCCGGGTGCGATTGCCCAATCTGGCGAGCGCCGTCGTCAGCCGCTCAGCAGAAACTGGCTTTAAGATATAGTCGGCCGGGCATACCTGATAGGCATCCAGCGCATGTTGCGGGTGGGCAGTCACAAAAATTATCGCCGGTGGCAGCGGCTCGCTGGCCAGCTTAGCAGCCAGCTCCAGGCCATCGCCACCGGGCATCGCAATATCCAGCAACAACACATCAGGTTGCAGCTGCTGATACATCGCCAGCGCCTGCTGGCTGTTCTGCGCTTCACCAACACAACTGAATTCTGCGACAGCAGCAAGTAGCCGTTTAAGTCGGGCGCGGGCCAGCGGCTCGTCATCTACAATAAGTACTTTCATCCGTTAGCGCCAGGCTGGGTTTTCGGTAGCACCAGTTTAACCCGGAATTTACCATCGACAATACTGCGGTTTAAACTGGCACCGTCCCCAAAATACAGCTGTAATCGTTGCCGTATATTGGCCAGGGCCACCCCATTGCTGCGGCTTTTATCCAGCGCTGGAGCGAATGGATTACTGATAAGTATGGTCACAGACTGGCTGCTGCTAATAAGCTCAATATCGATGCTGCCACCGTGTTGGCAGCTTTCAATACCATGGCGTACCGCATTTTCCAGTAGTGGTTGAATAGTCAGCGCCGGCACCTGCAACTTGGGGATAGTGGTTGGCAGTTGCCAGTGTTGCTGCATCCGTTCCCCAATCCGCCATTGCTCCAATGCCAGGTATTGCCGGGCCAGCGTTAACTCCTCAGCCAGACTGATTTGCTCACCGGCATGCATTGCCGCCCGGAATAAATCGGCCAGATTTAGCAGGGCCTGTTCAGCAGCCTGACTATCTTGCTGCGTTAACTCTGCGGCGGTGTTGAGACTATTGAACAGAAAATGTGGTTGGATCCGCGCCTGTAACGCGCCCAATTCAGCCCGGCTTTGCGCCGCAAGTTGCTGGTTGCGCTCGGCGTGCATCAGGCCCAGCTGAATGGCCATCAGCCCGACAACCAGTGCAATCATCAGATTAGCCAGAATAAAATGCAGAAAACTTTGAGACAGTAATACACCGGCATCGTGCAGCCAGAGCCACGCCAGGCAACTGATAAGTGCAGTGGTTAGAAAAAGTAACAGCAGGCAACTTGCTGCAATGGTTAAGGGCTTTTGCCGGCTCAACAACGGCCGCAATTTGCAGTAACCATATCCGGATAACAAGGCTATCCAGTACACAAACAAACTGATCAGGCCCAAACGCTGCCAGGGGCTTTCCAGCGTACCTGGTGCAAACGCCAGTAGAATGGCCACAGCCTGCGCCAGCACCAGCACCCTGAGCGCCATCCTGCCGTGACACAGATCAGGTAGCGGGTAAGGTGTTGCATTTGCTGCTCTGTTCACCTTAACTCCTCAGCCGCTACTCACTTAGTGCTTAAGCCATTGTTTAGCGCAGTTCAGCTGGAATAGCGAATACCACGTTTTCCGGCCGGCCCGGGTTTTCATTTACCGTGCGGCCCCCCCACATCTGCAGCTGCGCAACCACTTGCTGCACCAGCACCTCAGGCGCGGATGCCCCTGCAGTAACCCCTACCGCTTTTACGTTTTCCAGCCAACTTTGCTGAATATCATTGGCGGTATCAATTAAATACGCAGTAGAACCCATTTTTTCAGCCAGCTCACGCAAGCGGTTTGAGTTACTGCTGTTTTTGGCCCCTACCACCAGCAATAAATCGGCTTTTGACGCTAAATCACGTACCGCGTCCTGCCGGTTTTGGGTGGCATAACAAATATCGTCTTTACGTGGGCCGTCAATATCGGGAAAACGCTGACGCAGCGCCGTAATTACATCGGCAGTGTCATCCACTGACAACGTAGTCTGGCTGGAATAACATAACTGGGCCGGATTCTTCACCTGCAACCTTGCTACATCTTCCACTGATTCCACCAGGTAGATACCGCCCTCCGGGTTATCGTACTGGCCCATGGTACCTTCGACTTCCGGATGACCGGCATGGCCAATTAAAATACATTCAATGCCTTTGCGGCTGGCCCGGGTCACTTCCATATGCACTTTGGTCACCAGCGGACAGGTCGCATCAAACACTTTTAAACCGCGCTGCTTCGCGTTCTCCCGCACAGCCTGTGATACCCCGTGCGCGCTGAAAATCACGATATTGCCATCGGGCACTTCATTCAGCTCATCCACAAATACTGCACCACTGCGACGCAGGCCATCAACCACAAACTTGTTGTGAACGACTTCGTGCCGCACATAAATGGGATGCTCATAGAGTTCCAGCGCCCTCTCAACGATACTGATGGCCCGGTCAACCCCGGCACAAAAACCACGCGGATTGGCTAGTAAAATATCCATTGGTTCAGCTCACTTTTACAATTTCGACGTTAAACGTCAGCGTTTGTCCGGCCAGCGGATGGTTAAAATCAACGGTGACAGAATCTCCAACTACATCTCGCACCAAACCGGGCAGTTCTGAGCCATCTGGCATGGCAAAGCCAATTATGCTGCCTACTTTTGCCGGGGCATCACTGGAAAACTTACTGCGATCAACATAGTAAATATTGTCCGGATTGGGCATGCCGTAGGCGTCCTGCGGATCGAGGGTGAAGGTCTTTTTACTGCCTTCCGCCATGCCCATTAAATGGGCTTCAAACGCCGGTGAAATACTATGATCACCCATTTGCAGCTTAGCCGGTTTATTGTGCACCCGGGTACTTTCTGCCGCACTGCCATCGGTCAGAGTAATATCAAAATGAAACAGCACGGTACTGTTCGCGCCAATTTGAGCTTTCGTCATGCTTTAACCTCTGGTTTACTGCTAAAACTATCCCAAATTAACAACACTGCGCCAATAAAAATTACTGAGTCTGCCAAATTAAACACCGGGTAACTCCAGTCTTTATAAAACACGTGCAGCATATCGATGACATAACCGTAAATAACCCGGTCAATTAAATTACCAATGGCGCCGGCTAATACCAATGCCAATGCCAGACTAAGCTTTTGCTGTGCCCGGCCAACCCTGCTTAGCCAAATGGCAATGACAATACTAATTACCACGGCAATTCCGGTAAAAAACCAGCGTTGCCAGCCACCGGCGTTACTTAAAAAAGAAAACGCCGCGCCTCTGTTGTAAACATGAGCCAGCTCAAAAACGGGTAACAATGGAATGCTACCCTGATAAGGAATAGCATGCAAAACCCACTGTTTTGAGGCTTGATCCAGCATAATAAATAACAATATCAGCCACCACCAGTGCCAGCCGGTTTCTTTTAGCAACCGCAGCAACCACATCAGGCAAACTTCCTTTGCTCGCCGCTACCGGCGACATTACTGACACAGCGTAAACAGATACCCGGGTGGGCAGCATCGGCACCAACATCATGCCGGTGGTGCCAGCAACGTTCGCATTTAGCAGCAGCTGACGCCGTTACCAGTACTTTTAAGCCGGCAATATCAGTGGCAACCGCTTGCTCTGGTGCCGGTTCACTGCTTACCTGCGCGGTAGAGGTAATTAAGGCAAAACGCAACTCATCACCCAGTTTACTCAGGGCTTCTGCCAGTTCAGGGCCGGCATACAATGTAACTTCAGCCTGCAACGAGGCACCAATTCTGTCCTCGCGCCGCGCCGCTTCCAGCACTTTATTAACTTCATCCCGTACCTGCAGCACCTGCTGCCAGTAGCTATCGTCAAACTGACCGGCCGGAACGGTAGCGAGCACGTCATACCAGACATCTGTAAATACATATTTACTGCGCTCGCCTGGCAATGCCTGCCATATTTCCTGGGCAGTAAAGCTCATAATTGGTGCCATCCAGCGCACCATGGCCTCAGCGATATGATACAAGGCAGTCTGGCACGACTTACGGGCGATACTGTTCTGATGCGCGGTATACTGGCGGTCTTTAATCACGTCTAAGTAAAAGCTACCCAGCTCAATAGTACAGAAATTCATTAGTTTCTGGCTGACCTGGTGGAACTGATAGTTGTCATAGGCGTCAACAATTTCCTGCTGCAATTTGGCAGCACGGCTGACCATCCATAAATCCAGCTCAACCATTTCACTAAACGGTACCCGATCCGTTGCCGGATTAAAGCCATTCAGGTTTGCCAGCAAAAAGCGCGCAGTATTGCGAATACGCCGGTATTTGTCGGCGGCCCGGTTCAGAATTTCATCTGATACCGTCATCTCAGAGGTGTAGTCCGCTGTGGCGACCCATAACCGCAAAATATCCGCGCCCAGTTTGTTCATGACGTCCTGTGGTGACACCACATTGCCTAGTGACTTAGACATTTTGCGGCCTTCACCGTCGACGGTAAAACCATGCGTCAGCACCTGACGATACGGGGCATGGGTTTTACTGGCAACGCCGGTCATTAACGATGACATAAACCAGCCCCGGTGCTGATCCGACCCTTCCAGATATAGATCAGCCTGTTTGGCATGATTAAACTCCGGACGCTGATCCACCACAAAGGCATGGGTTACCCCAGAGTCAAACCAGACATCCAGGGTATCACTTACTTTTACGTACTGATCTGCATCAGCACCCAGTAACTCGCTGGCCTCTAAATCAAACCAGGCCTGAATACCGCCCTGCTCAACTTTCTTCGCGACTTGCTCCAGCAAGGCCTGGGTATCCGGGTGCAAGGCGCCGGTATCTTTGTCAACAAACAGCGCAATGGGTACGCCCCAGGTACGCTGGCGTGAAATACACCAGTCCGGGCGGCCGGCTACCATTTTTTCGATGCGCTGCTGCCCCAATCCGGGATCCAGCGGGTGTGGCTGATTTCAGCCAGCGATTTCTGCCGTAAGCCCTGTTTATCCATACTGATAAACCACTGTGGCGTCGCCCGGAAAATTATCGGCGTTTTATGGCGCCAGCAATGTGGGTAGCTATGTTTATAGGCTTTGTGCACCAGTAAGGCGCCGGCGACTTTTAACGCCTCAACCACACTGTCGTTGGCCTTAAACACATGCTGACCGGCAAACAGCGGCGTGTCTGGCAGGTAAACACCATTAGCGCCAACCGGGTTGGCGACTTCCAGACCATATTGCTTGCCGACCACAAAGTCTTCCTGGCCATGGCCTGGTGCGGTATGCACACAGCCGGTGCCTGATTCTGTAGTAACATGCTCACCTAAAATAACCGGCACGCTGAAGTCATAAAGCGGATGGCGCAACTGGGCCAGCTCCAACGCCTCACCTTTGCAAAAACCGAGCGCATGGTAGTGTTCGATATTGGCTCTGGCCATCACGTCAGTAACCAGATCGGTGGCGATAATTAACCGCTCCGGGCCATTCGGGCCCTGCTCAACCTGCACCAGGCTGTAATCCAGTTTGGCATTAACCGCCACCGCCCGGTTCGCCGGAATAGTCCAGGGGGTGGTGGTCCAGATCACGACCGATACCGGGCCCTGGCCACGATGTTGCTCCGGGTGATCAAATTTATCCACCAGCTGCTCATCGACCAGCTTAAAGCGCACATCAATCGCCGGTGAGACTTTGTCCTGATACTCAACTTCAGCTTCAGCCAGGGCTGAGCCACAGTCTGTACACCAGTGCACCGGTTTAAAACCCTGCTGCAAATGACCGTTGTCGATGATCCGGCCCAGCACCCGGATGATATTGGCTTCAGAGCTAAAATCCATGGTCCGGTACGGATTATCCCAATCGCCTAACACGCCCAGGCGGACAAAGTCGGTTTTCTGGGCTTCAATCTGGCTCTGGGCATAGTCACGACAGTGCTGCCGGAATTGTGCCACCGTCAGCTTGGTGCCAGGCTTACCATGTTTTTTTTCTACCACCAGCTCAATCGGCAGGCCATGACAATCCCAGCCAGGTACATAAGGGGCATCGAAATCTGACAGTGTTTTTGCTTTAACAATGATGTCTTTCAGAATCTTATTAACAGCATGACCAATATGAATATTGCCATTGGCATAGGGAGGGCCATCGTGCAGAATAAAACTTTGTTTACCTTTTTTAGCCTGACGAATTTGCTGATACAGGCCATCCGCCGTCCACTCTGCCAGCATTTTCGGCTCGCGCTGAGCCAGATTACCACGCATGGCAAAGGCCGTTTCAGGCAGGTTAAGGGTATGCTTATAATCGCTCATCCGTTTTATTCCGTTTTAAAAAGTTAGCGTACGCTGCTGGCCGTTATAGCCAGGCGACTAAAATACGTTTTGGCAGCATGCATATCTGCCGTAATTTGTTGTTGCAACGCGGTTAAATCGGCAAAGCGCTGCTCGCTCCGCAACTTATGCCGCAAGGTTACTGCAATCTGGCTGCCGTATAAATCAGCTTTAAAATCGAAAAGGTGTGCTTCAAGTTGCTCACGCTGGCCCTGCACCGTTGGCCGGTTACCAATATTTGCCACGCCCTGAAAGCTGCCGTATTTTGTTTCAGCGGTAATGGCGTAAACCCCATGAACCGGTAACTTGCGCCGATACAACCAAACATTTGCCGTTGGAAATCCTAAATCCCGGCCCAGTTTGCGGCCATGCCGCACCCGGCCGGTAAGGGTAAATGGCCGGCCAAGCATCGTCTCAGCTGCGGCTAAATCATCATGTTGCAACGCCTGGCGGATCAGGGTGCTGCTGACCCGCTGCTGACCCAGCATTAAGCTGGACGTGCTGGTTAAGCCAAACTGATAGCGCTCGGCAGCCAGAGCCAGCATGGCAAAATCTCCGGCGCGGTTATTACCAAACCTGAAATCGTCACCGACAATCAGTTGCTGCACACCCAGTTGTTTCAGCAACAGCTGCTCAATAAATATCTCAGGCTGCATAGCCGCAAAGCGCGGGTTAAAGCCAACACACAGTAAGCGGTCAATCCCCAATCGTGCTAACGCGTTATACTTTTCCCGAAAACGGCTTAAGCGGGCTGGCGCAGCGCTACCGGCAAATAGCTCCAGTGGCTGTGGTTCAAACACCATCACACAGGACGGTAATTTCAACTGCGCGGCAATGGCCTGCACTTTTTGTAACACAGCCTGATGCCCCAAATGGACACCATCAAAATTACCGATGGTCAACACGCAGCCATGATGCTGAGGTTGAATATTGTGTAAGCCGCGAATTAACTCCATGCCTGCCTTAAGGTTGCCGCTACTGCATATAAACGTGGCATTATAACCACTAACTTAATTGCTTTCAGCAACAGTTTGCACTCGAAAATCGGATAATCGCACCCCAAGCAACCATAACATGGCAAAATAGCTGACAATACCCAGCACACACAATAATGCCAGACGAATAACCTGGGTCCAGAAATCCAGCGCCAGCCAGACAGTAAACGCCGGACTTAACCAATACAAGCCGCCGGCCATCAGGCAACTGGCCAGGACAATTTTTGCCAGAAATATCCAGCTGCTTTTACTAACCTGAAAGACCCCTGCCAACGCCAGGCCCCGGTAAAGTAAAAATGCATTTAAACTGGCTGACATCGCCGTGGCCAATGCCAGGCCGACATAACTGAGCCAGGGTGCCAACATTAAATTCAATACCATATTGGCTATCATGGCAATGATACCGATCCGAACCGGCGTTTTAATATCCTGCCGGGCATAAAAACCGGGCGCCAATACTTTAATCAGCATAAAACTCAGCAAGCCGGTGGCATAGGCCATCAAACTGTATGACACCATCATCACGTCTTGCTGGCTGAATTCGCCGCGCATAAATAGCAGCATAATAATTGGTTTGGCCAGGACAATAAGCGCGGCCATTGCCGGCAAGCCGAACATCGCCACAAACCGGATAGCCCAGTCCAGGGTGTGCCGGAACCTGGCGCCACTGGCAGTGGCATGGTGGCGTGACAAATTAGGTAAAATGACTGTCGCTATCGCAATACCAAACAAGCCCAGTGGAAACTCGATCAGTCGGTCAGAATAGTACAGCCAGCTTACTGCGCCGGTTAATAAAAAAGAGGCTATCACCGTATCCAGCAGTAAATTTATCTGGCTAACCGATACCCCAAACAATGCCGGTAACATCAAGGTACGGATTTTTTTGACATTAGGGTCGCGCCAGCCCCATTTTGGCAGCACCAGTAACCCGGCTTTCGCTAAGAACGGCAGTTGAAACAACAACTGCACGAGGCCGCCGATAAATACGCCCCAGGCCAACGCCATGGCCGGTTCACTCAGCTGCGGTGCCAGATACCAGGCCGAGCCAATGATGGCAATATTTAAAAATACCGGGGTAAATGCCGCCACGGCAAAGCGGTTGTATGTGTTAAGTACCGCGCCGCTAAGCGCCACCAGACTGATAAACCACAGATAAGGAAAAGTAATTTTTAACATCAGGCTGGCCAGCTCAAACTTATGGGCTTCAGGCCCGTCATTCAGCCACTCAATAAACCAGCCCATGCCGAATAGCAGAGCGATCAGCGGCGAGGCTAACACGCCAAATAAGGTGACCAACGTGACAATGACACCGAGGGTACCGGCTACTTTGGCAATCAACTCCCGCACAGCATCATCACCATGCTGGGCTTTTACTTCACTTAATACCGGAACAAAGGCTTGCGAGAAGGCACCTTCGGCAAATAAACGCCGTAAAAAGTTAGGAATACGGTTAGCGAAGAAAAATACGTCAGCAGCCGCCCCTGCGCCAACAAAGTTAGCCACCACCACATCACGGATTAAGCCTAACACCCGTGAAATCAGTGTCATAGCACTGACAATTAAGCCAGATTTTAATAGTTTCCCCGACACCCGCCACTCCTTTATTTGCGTCCGGGCTATTTTGGCCCGTTATCACTACCGATTACCAGTAGCTGCAACAATTTAATTACTGTACTTTCCCATTAAAGCATTTGACAACGGGCCATTAAATAGGCATATTATGCGGCCTTTAAAGAGTCCGGTTTTAGTTTTTAGGAGTGTTACCTTGGCTAACATTAAGTCTGCTAAGAAGCGCGCAATTCAATCAGAAAAACGTCGTCAGCAAAACGCCAGTCAACGTTCTATGATGCGTACTTTCATCAAGAAAACCTACGCAGCGGTATTAACTGCTGACGTAACCGCTTCAACTGAAGCGTTCAACAACATGGTACCTGTAATTGATCGTATGGCGGCTAAAGGCCTGATCCATAAGAACAAAGCAGCACGTCATAAAGCTCGTTTAAATGCGCATGTTAAGGCATTAAAAGCAGCTTAATTGATAGTATCCAACAAAAAAGCCAGCGCAAGCTGGCTTTTTTGTTGGTGTCGTTAATGTATCAGCTACAATACAATTTATGCATCAAAGCAATAAGTTGCTCCGCTTCATCACTGCTTAACCGATAATAGACAGTTTGCGCAACTTTACGGGTTTTCACCAGTTTATGCCGGCGCAGCAACGCCAGATGCTGAGACAGCGCAGACTGGCTTAAGTCGAGTTTGTCATTAATATCCCCAACCGACATTTCACCTTCCAGCAAGTGGCATAAAATTATTAAACGTCGCTCATTCGACACAGCTTTTAACAGTTTCACTGCTTGTGCTGAATTTTCCAGCATGTCATTCAAGTTCATTTTCATTTCTCTGGCTTTCTGTATTTGGCTGATTATTACCGATTAGACCAGAATGCGACAAGATAATCATTCTTGTTTAACAAGTTTAAACATTAAACGAACATTAAATAAGCAAAAAATCTAGTATTCACAGCTAATGCTGGAGGGACTGTACTAAATTACATATTCGTTTAGCCGAGAAGGGCTTTACTACAAAGGCATTAGCGCCACCGGCAATCGCATCCTTAAGATTTTCTACACTGGAGTAGGCAGACACCATAAATACCTGAGTCTGGTTATCCAGCTGTTTGAAACGCCTTAATAATACTTTGCCATTGATGTCTGGCAGCTGAATATCAAGAAAAACTAACTGAGGGTGAAAAGTGGCAAACAGCTGAGCCGCACTGGCACCATCCGCCGCTTCATATATAGTGGTAATACCAAGCTGCCCCAGGATCTGGCGCAAATATTCCCGAACGGTTCTGGTGTCGTCTACCAATAATGCGGACGTGTAAGAGTGTTGAGCTTGCATCCCTGAAGCCTTATTGTCGAAATTCCGTACCAAACTTTTTACCCGCAAGACTCATCCTGAGCACAATGCATTTCACCGCCCGCTGCTAGGGCGGGTATAAAAAACATGCTAGAGTCGAGATAATGTAACAATACTAAGGCAGAATGAAAAGATGAAATTGTGGCTAACAACAATAATTGCAGCAACAAGCTTTGCCATCAGCGGCAGCGCTCAGAGCAATGAGCTGGAACTGAATAACGATCTGGCCTATAAGCTGGTGGAGTCCCTTACCGTTGAAGTTGGCCCAAGGCTGGCAGGCAGCGAAGCTGACGCCCGTGCCGTCGCCTGGGCTGAGCAAAAATTTAACCAGTTAGGTTTTGATAAAGTATGGACTGAACCTTTTACCATGCAATACTGGGAGCGGGGCAATGCCAGTCTGCGGGTTGAAGCTCCCTTTAACCAGGCGCTGGTACTGACTGCGCTGGGAGGGTCCGTCGGCACCCCTTTTGACGGCATTACCAGCCAGGTAGTGATGTTCGATAACATGCAACAACTTCAGCAAGCTGATCCGGCTGAGGTTAAAGACAAAATCGTTTTTATCAATCAAGCCTTGCGCAAAGATATTCGTGGCAGCTTTTACGGCCAGGTTGTTGGTGCCAGAGCTCAGGGCGCCGTTGAAGCCGCTAAGCTGGGTGCCAAAGCTATTATTATCCGTTCAGTTGGTAGCAGTAATAACCGCTTTGCCCACACCGGTATTATGCGATATGCCGATGATGTGCCTCGGATCCCGGCAGCGGCTATCTCAGTACCTGACGCCCAGCAGCTGAGCAAAATGCTGGCTCTCCATCCTGAAACCAGTTTAAGTCTCAATATGAAAAATAACCTGCCGGGCGAAGTCACCAGCCATAATGTGATTGCTGAAATTACCGGCAGCAAACGTCCTGATGAAATAGTGCTGATTAGCGCACATATTGATTCCTGGGACGAAGGAACCGGCGCGCTGGATGATGGTGCCGGGGTCGGTGTAGTGATGGCAACCGCAGCCCTGTTGAAACAACACAAACCAGAGCGTACTATCCGGGTGGTTTTATTTGGTAATGAAGAAGGTGGCCTGATTGGTGCGCGTGCCTATGCTGCCCGCCACGCCGCTGCATTGAAAAACCATGTATTTGCCTCTGAGTCAGATTTTGGTGCTGGCCGGGTCTGGCGCTTTGATACCGGTTTTGGTGAACAGGCGTTGGCTTTTGGTTCAGACCTGCAACAACAACTTAAGCACCTGGGTATTGAAGCTGGCACTAATACCGCGTCTGGCGGGCCGGATGTTTCAGTATTAAAAGCCCTCGGCGTGCCGGTCGCCTCGTTGCAACAGGATGGTACTGATTACTTTGATTACCATCACACACCCAACGATACCCTGGATAAAATTGATCCGGCCGCACTGCAGCAGAATTTGCAAGCCTGGCTGATAATGACCCGGATCATTGCCAACAGTACGGTTGACTTAAGAGAGTAACGCTACAGTTAATTCAACAGCGCCGGGCGGTGCCGGCGCTGCATCGAGCGGGTAACCCACAACTGAATCCCAACGATCAGCAAAATAACCGCAGATGGGTAGTACAGCTGACTGAACGGTAGCACAAAAATAATCAGCGCCAACAGCAGGCAGGCAAAGGGCAGCAACTCATAACCCCAAAAAGGTACCGGGCCTTTTTTGCGCTCGGCAAAAACGTCATCTTCCCGCCGGTGCTCTGAGCGAATGATCCAGACTAACGCCCCCGCCAGGAACAATAATGCGCCCGACGCCACCCCAGTTACAGACGGCAATAACATCATACTGACTAAACCAGCAACCATGTAACTGTACGGCAATGGTTCATATATTTTAGTTGGTAGCACAGCATCACCTTCTAATATCAACCAGATTAACTGTACTAAGTATAGAAGCCTGACAGCGATTTGCTGGTTTTTTATACAAACCCATGCTTACTTCGCATATCAGATTAGCTTTTCTAAGCAAAAATGAAGCATTAACCGCTACAAATCATCCTGTTAACTGACATAGCCCGCTCTGCCACACCAATAGTCATTAGATAATGTAATACTTAAACAGCAAAATTACTCAGTTGATGAAATGTTAGCCGCTGAGCATAATGCGCGCCATTGCAGTTAGCGTTGTGGCGGTACAGTATGGAAAATATCATGTATGACATTATCAGCTGGGTTGGTTTAACCATTTGTATCGGCGCTTTTTTTATTAAAGACGTATTCTGGCTCAGATTAGCCACACTAATAGGTTGCAGCTTATTGTTTGTCTATTACAGCCATATTGCTATTCCACAGGGAGTTATCTCTAACCTGTTAGTGCTGTTAATTAATGCATATTACTTAATCCGGTTTGCCAGCGCCCGCAGAAAAGCATTAGCTGAGAGTAAAAGGTTAACCCCGGGCCCTGTCACATTAACAACTGAAAATTAGCCAATAGCAGCAGGTTCTGCCCGGGCTTTTTTCAGACCGGGCGACAGGCTATACTTAACCGCGCGACGAGCACATTGCAGTAGTAGGAGCCGGTATATGCACGATAATGAACTCGATCTGTTTCTGCAGGAAATGGCTGATGTCAAACCCTTGTCGCAGGATGAAGTGCGTCAGCAGGCCGAATTCAGCCCCACCTTAGCGCAACAGGCCCGGCGCAAAGCGGCAGAGCAGGAAATGGAGTATGACCCCAACTATCTGAGCATGGAATATGTTGATTTAGTGAAACCGGACGATCCATTCGCGTTTTGCAAAGACGGTGTTCAACAAGGGGTATATCGCAATTTACGGCTGGGCAAATATCAGCTGGACGCCACACTTAATTTGTTGGGTAAAACCCTGACCGAAGCCCGCAGCCAACTACTGCACTTTATTGAAGACTGCCACAAACGCGGCATTCGTACCTTATTAATTCATCATGGAATGGGCCGCAACAGTAAGCCACACCCGGCAATATTGCGCAGCTATGTGTTTAAATGGTTACCCCAGTTGCCCGCGGTACTCGCCGCACACACCGCCCAACGCCAGCACGGAGGCTACAGCGCCACCTATGTCTTATTGCAAAAGAATGCTGAGCAAAAACGGCAAAACCGGGAGCGGCATAGCAAAAGCTGAAAGGGCAGCGTTAAAGCACCAAGGGGCCAGTGCTATTAACCGGCTTACACCGACAACAACACTAACCCCTTGATGTTTGGTCATTCCACTTGACCGAATCTTTTCCTGCAGCCGTAAGTTTAATTAACCTTTCAGATTAACAACCAGGCCGCTTCGGCTTTGGTCAGAAACGCCGACAGTGCCATAAGACACACAACAACGGCGATTGCAGTAAAGCCAAAACCACGACTGGACGCTTTACTCATAACATACCTCAGTGACGCATTTTTTTCTTTTTATTAGAATTTCAGTTTAAGTTTCCTTAAACCGTTGCAGAGTGTAGTTAACTTGTAACATATTTACAATAACTGTGTTTTTAACCAGTTAGTAGCCTCTGACGACGTCTACCGGGTTAAGCAATGCGCTGCCTTGCTGAGCGCGGCGGTAATTGTCTGCAATCTGACTGACAACGGTGCTGACATTCGTTACCGCCGAAACATGCGGTGTAATCAGCACCGCCGGGTGCTGCCATAGTGGACTGGCTGACGATAACGGTTCCTGCCGGAATACATCGAGGCAGGCCGCTGCCAGCGCCCCCCGCTCCAGTGCCGCAAGTAAAGCCTGCTCATCTACAATGGCCCCCCTTGCGACATTAATAAAAATGGCAGCGGGCTTTAACGTGCTGAAAAAATTCTCGCCCAGCAAGTTCTCTGTTGTTGGCGTTAGCGGCAGCAGACAAATAACCACGTCTGCCGCGGCGACAGCCTGAGCCAGTTGTCCTTCGCCAGCAAAGCACTGGATATTTTTCAAGCTTTTGCCACTGCGCGCCCAGCCAGATACCTGATAACCTGAACCATAAAAATGATTTGCAACTGCCCCACCCAGCTCACCCAGCCCGAGCACTGCAATATGGTTCAGCTTGCGCGGGCTCTTTGGCCGCCATACAGACTGCTGTTGCTGGCGGCTAAACACATCCAGCTGCAACCGGTAATAGTTCACTACCCCATCCAGATAGCCGATCATCGCCTCAGTAAGCGCGGGATCTACGATCCGGCTGACTGGCAGGTTCGGTAAGGTTGGATCAGCGAGGATCGAGTCGACACCCGCACCAAAACACTGAATAGCCTTTAAATTAATCAGACCATTCAGACAACCATGAGGTTGTTTCCACACCACGGCAAATTCCACCTCTGCCGGGTCGTGCAGCTCAGGCCAGATTTCAATCCGGGTATCCGGCAAAGCTTGCTGCAGTCGCTGTTGTAAGTCATCCAATTTTCGATCAGGAATGATTAAGGCAATACTCATAAACGCATCCAGGTAAGTTGCTGACAGACAGTTTTCTTTGATTCTAGCGCAAAAACAGCACTTGCAGCGACTGCAGCAAACTTCCGAAAACTGCCATAAAACTGTCGCGCCGTTGTCATATTGCAGGGTTAGCCTGCAGGTACTGGCCATTACACCGGTATTATACGGGAGGTTCTATGTTTAATGTCGAGCAGGTTATTCAACAACAAATGCCTGGGATCACGGGCAAACCCTGGCTGTATAAACCGGTAAAAGGCGCCCTGAGTTATTTGCTGCATGAACAGGAGTTTGCCGCGTTCAGTCAGCAATATCCTCATCTGCAGGGCCTGGACTTTGTGGAACAGGTCCTGGACTACTTTAACTTCAGTTACAGTGCCCGCGACACTGAAATTGCCCGGATCCCATCCAGTGGCAAAGTGGTGATTATTGCCAACCACCCTATTGGTTCCTTAGATGGCCTGGCATTGATAAAACTGATCAGCGATATCAGGCCTGACGTCAAAATTATTGCCAATCAGTTATTAATGTCAGTGACGGCACTGCACAGCCTGCTGTTGCCCGTCAATAATATGGAAGGCGGCACTGAGCGGGGTCGCTTAAGTGAGATCAGAAAACATTTGCAGCAGGACGGGGCGCTGGTGTTATTTCCGGCTGGCGAAGTTTCACGCCTGAAACCAAATGGCGTGCGCGATGGCAAATGGCATAACGGTTTTTTGCGTTTTGCCAGCAGTGCTAAGGCCCCGATATTACCGATTTACATTGATGGCAGAAATTCTGCGCTGTTTTATGGCGCGTCGATGCTTTATAAACCGCTGGCGACGATGCTGTTGGTCCAGGAAATGTTTAAGCAACAACGCAAAAACATCACCATGCGCATTGGCGAGCAAATTCCGTTTGACAGCTATGGCCAGTTACCGCTATCGACCAAAGAGCAGTTAAAGCTGTTTAAAAAACACTTATACCGGCTGGCCAAAGACAAAGCCCCGTTGCTGCGGACCCAAAGTACTATCGCTCACCCGGAATTGCGCAGTGAACTGAAAGCCGATCTGGCAAAATGCCAGCAATTGGGCACAACCAGCGACGGCAAATTAATTTATTTATATCGACATCAGCAAAGCTCGGCTTTGATGCGGGAAATTGGCCGGTTACGTGAACAGGCCTTTCGGGCAGTAGGTGAAGGTACCGGCAATAAACGCGACATTGATAAGTATGACAGCTACTATCACCATCTGATTCTGTGGGACCCGACCGAGCTGGAAATGGTTGGCGCTTACCGGCTTGCTCCCAGTGCCGAGGTTATGGCTAGTGAAGGAGCAGGCGGCTTATACACTGCCAGCTTGTTTCATTATAACCAGGCTATGCAACCTTACTTAGAACAGGGGCTGGAATTGGGCCGCAGCTTTATTCAACCGCGTTATTGGGGAAAACGCAGCCTCGATTACCTGTGGTATGGAATTGGCGCCTATTTGCAACACAACCCACAGGTCCGGTATTTATTTGGTGCCGTCAGCATTTCTGCCAGCTACCCGCAGACGGCCCGTGATTTACTGGTCTACTTTTACACCCTGTATTTTGGTGTAAAAAACAGCCCAGCCCTGGCTAATCAGCCTTACCTGCTATCGCCTGAGCAACAACAAAGCCTGCAGCAGCACTTCAGTGGTAACGACTACAGTGCTGACTTTAGCCAACTCAAGCACCTGTTGGCTAACATGGGTCTGAACGTACCTACCTTATACAAGCAATATAGCGAATTGTGCCAGCCAGGTGGGGTCAGCTTCCTGTCTTTCAGCACAGATCCAGCCTTTGCCGACTGTGTAGATGGGCTGGTATTAGTAGACCTGCAGCAACTGAAACCCGCTAAACAAGACCGCTATCTGACTCAGGCGGCAAGCAAACGCAACGTAAAGGCTGTGTAAAGATCAAACGAAGTTCAGTTGGCATTAAGTCTCAGCTGCCTATAACCTCTATACTTGTGTAACGTGCCGTCAATCTGATTGGCGGCAATACCGCCCACTGTGGAGGAAACCACTATGTATAGCACCGGTTTAAGCTTAAAAGCCCTGTTACTTAGCGTGCTGCTGGCCTTTAGTTTCAGCACTAAAGCCAGTGATACCTTGTCTCAGGCAGAACTGGATCAGATACTTGCGCCAGTAGCGCTTTATCCTGATACCGTCCTGACCCACGTGCTGATTGCCGCCACTTATCCGCTGGAAGTCGTTCAGGCCGCCCGCTGGTCAGAACGCAATTCAGACTTAAGCGGTGATGCTGCCGTGCAGGCTGTTGCCACAGAAGACTGGGAACCCAGTGTTAAAGCGCTGGTTGCCTTTCCTGATTTGCTACAACGACTCAGTGACGACTTAGACTGGACGCAACAACTCGGTGAAATGTTTTTAACCGATGAGGCTGCCGTTCTGGCCAGTATTCAGCAACTGCGTGAGCGTGCTTATCAGCAGGGTTCGTTAGACAAAATGAAGCACTTAACGGTGCAGCGCGAGCGTGAGGTAATTGTTATTGAACCGCGCCGGCCGGAAGTGATTTACGTACCTTATTACGACACCAGAGTAGTATATGGTAACTGGTGGTGGTCATCTTACCCTCCGGTATACTGGCATGCGCCCCGCGGCTTTCATGTCAGCAGCCACTTTTACTGGGGCCCAAGTTTTACCGTACGGCCATCATTTTATTTCAGCATTTTTGACTGGCATCACCGCCATATTGTGGTTAATCATCACTATTATCACAAACCACCGCGTTATTACCCGCGTCGCAACAAGCATTACACCGACGCCCGGCGCTGGCAGCACGACAGCTACCACAGACGCGGCGTGCATTACCGGCACGAAGTGTTAAACCGGCAGCACAACTTTGGCTATGCCCGCCAGGTTACTAAAGAATACCGGGCAGAAACCGGCAAGCGTCGCGAACAACAACATCGCAATCAGTACAATGCTAACCAGCAAAGTCGTGAACACCGCGATATGCAGCGTCCAGTGATGCAACGGCGAACCGCTGAACAGGTTAATTTACGGCAGGCTCCGGCGGCGACAGCCAGCCGCCAGCTGAACAGTCAGCAGCGGGCTGAACGGATTGAGCGTGCAGAGCAGCCGCAGTTTAATAGCCGCGAACAACAGGCAAACCGGCAACAGCAAGTAAGAACGACGGTAACCCGGCCAATGCAAACCAGCATACCGAAAAATGCTGAGCGGCAGCAAGTGGTGCGCCAGCCACAAGCACGGCCGGAGCAACGGACAACACCGGTAACCCGGCCAGAACCGCAGGTTCAACGCAGCCAGCCACAGCGTCAGGTGCAGCCGCAACGTCAGGTACAGCCGCAACGTCAGGTGCAGCCACAACGCCAGGTACAGCCGCAACGTCAGGTGCAGCCACAACGCCAGGTACAGCCGCAACGTCAGGTGCAGCCACAGCGTCAGGTGCAGCCGCAACGCCAGGTGCAGCCGCAACGTCAGGTGCAGCCACAGCGTCAGGTGCAGCGCCCGTCACCCAGTACCAGCCGAGAGGTCCGCAGTAATCGCGACGCCCGTAGCATTCAGTAGCTGGCAGGGGTAAATTACAGGAATATGAGCCAGGGTTACCCAACCCTGGCTTTTTATTGCGACTAAAGTTGGGGCTGGTAACGCTTCAGACAGTGCTTTAAAGTATGATTTACCGGGCATCTTCGGGTTAAGCATCTATTTCAGGTAACACATATAGTTCAGGTAACAGATCTATGGCCATCGCTTCGCTAAACTGGCAACAGCTGCTGAAATCGGGCAACCGCATTTTTATTGGCTCGCATGCCGCGGTGCCGGTAGCGCTGATCGACGATTTAATCAATCATGCCAATAGCCTGCACGATATTGAAATTGTCCAGCTGGTCACCCTGGCTGATAACAAATGGGCCGAGCCGCAGTACCAGCACCTGTTCAAGGTAAACACCTTTTTTATTGGCGGCGAAAAAATTCGTCAGGCCGTGGCCGAAGGCCGGGCCGATTATACACCCTGTTTTATGACGGATATCCCGGCGTTGTTTACCGATGGGGTTCTGCCATTAGACGCTGCCCTGATAATGGTAAGCCCGGCAGATGAACATGGCTACCACTCCCTTGGCGTCTCAGTTGATGTGGTCGCTGCCGCCGCTAAAGCAGCGAAAATTGTGATTGCTCAGGTTAATCCGCAAATGCCGATCACCTATGGCCAGTCTTTTATTCATCGGGATGATATCGACAGCTTTTTCTATGCGGATCAGCCCCTGCCTGAAGCGGCGATGCCGGAGCTGGATGCCCGTACCGAACGAATTGGCCAGTATGTGTCATTGCTGGTAGAGGATGGCTCTACCATTCAGTTGGGGGTTGGCCGCATTTGCGCCGCGGTTACTCAATACCTTGGCAACCACAAAGATTTAGGCCTGCACAGTGAAATGATCACCGATGGCGTACTGGGGCTGATTAAGAAAGGCGTGATCAATAACCGGCGCAAAACCTTTCATCCAGGTAAAAGCGTGGTTAGTTTTTGTATTGGCAGCAAGGCGCTGTATCAGTTTGTTGACCAAAATCCACATATTGGGTTTTATCCCAGCGAGTATGTAAACTCGCCAGCCAATATCGCCCGCAACGACAAAATGGTCGCAATAAACAGCGCCATCGAAGTTGATTTAACCGGTCAGGTGGTCTCAGACTCTATTGGTCATCAGTTTTACAGCGGTATTGGCGGTCAGGTCGACTTTAGCCGCGGCGCATCGATGAGCAACGGCGGCAAACCCATTATCGCCCTGCCCTCTACCGCCAAAAACGGCACGGTTTCACGCATAGTACCGCATATTCAGCAAGGGGCCGGGGTCGTCACCAGTCGTGGCCACGTTCATTACGTGGTTACCGAGTTTGGGGTAGCATCTTTGCGCGGTAAGAGCGTCCGCGAGCGGGCTCTGGAGCTGATTAGAGTAGCCCACCCGAAATTTCGCAGCCAGTTGCTGGCGGAAGTACGTAAATTTTACTGGGTACCGCATTACCAGTTACAAACGCCGGTCGAGGTCGCGGAACTGGGCGCTGTTGGCTTTAAAGAACTGCTTATTGATGGCGAAAGTTTCGATTTACGGCCTCTAAATCCGTCAGACGAACGTCGGTTGCAGGAGTTTTTCTACTCCCACACCAAAGAAACCCTGCAAATGCGTTACAACACTGTCCCTACTCAGATGAGCCGGGAAAAATCCTGTACCCTGGTCAGTGTCGATCAAACTGAAGATTTAGCACTGTGTATTGTAAAACAAAAAGGCTCGGTGGTAGAAATTCAGGCTGTTGGCCGCTATTACCTGATCAAAACACATAACAGTTGTGAAGTAGCCTTTGTAACCCGGGAAAAACATCAGGGCAAAGGCATGGCAAAACGGCTGCTGCAGGAGATGGTTGATATAGCCCGCAGCCGTAAATTAAGCAAAATGACAGCCTATGTCCGGGCTGAAAATAAACCGATGCTCAGCGTCTTTACTAAAGCCGGTTTTAAACGCAAAGGGTATGACGACCCGTCCGAAGTGTATCTGGAACTTGATTTAGGCTTGCCCGCAGCGAAAGGAGTCAGTTAATGGCCATTACTGTTTTTAGCCACGCTGTGTGTCGCCAGCACAGTGCCGGTGATGATCATCCCGAATGCCCACAGCGGCTGGATGCCATAAACGATCAGCTTATTCGCTCTGGGCTTGATTATGTCTTGCAACAAAAAGATGCCACACCGGCCAGCCACGCCGATTTATGCCGGGCCCACAGTACCTTGTATGTCAGCGAGCTGTATGCCAAAGCCCCAGCCGAAGGCCATATCTGGCTTGATCCTGATACTCAAATGATGAATAAAACCCTGCAGGCAGCCCTCTATGCCGCCGGCAGCGGCATTAATGCCGTTGACGAAGTGATGCAGGCCAGCGATAGGCAGGCATTTTGTGCCATTCGCCCGCCCGGCCACCACGCTACCCATGACCAGGCAATGGGCTTTTGTTTTTTTAATAATATCGCCATTGCAGCCGAATATGCGCTGAATCAATATCAGCTTAAGCGGCTGGCCATTGTCGATTTTGACGTGCACCATGGCAACGGCACCGAAGATATTTTTAAAAACGAGCCCAGAGTATTATTTTGCTCGTCTTTTGAGTATCCGTTGTACCCGCACACCGGCGCGGATACTGTGTCAGACCACATTATAAATTTACCGCTGCCCGGCGGCTGCAAAGCCAGCCAGTGGCGCTCAGCGGTCAGCAGCGAATGGCTGCCGGCTCTGGATGCCTTTGCCCCAGAGCTTATTCTGGTATCGGCCGGTTTTGACGGCCACGCCGAAGATGAGATGGCGCACTTTATGTTACGTGAAGACGACTATCACTGGCTGGCGACCGAGTTAAAAGGCCTGGCAAATAAGCACTGCCAGGGCCGGGTCGTTGCGATGCTGGAGGGCGGTTATGCACTAAGTGCGCTGGGGCGCAGTGTAGTGGCCTTCTTAAAAGGCCTGATGTAAGCAATATCTGCCCTGATAAACCAGGCGCTTAGCCCCAATTTTATTGATACAGAACAAAGTAACCGGCTGTAACCCGATAACGCCGGTTTTTTATTGATCCAGGCCAATATTCTGTTTTGGCTAACGCGCACAATTGCTCCAGAACTCAACTATGGAGCACCTTATGAAAACCTCATTACTCGCTATTCCTGTTATTTCTATGTTAGCTGCTGCCCCTGCTTTTGCGGATTTTTCTATCAATATCGGCGCTATTAATGTCTCGCCGGATGACAGTAGCAGCAGCTTAAATGTGATTGAGCAAGTCGCCGGCTTACCGAACGGCTCAACTGCACTGGCTGTCGACAGCAACACCCAGTTAGGCCTGACATTTGATTACCGGATAAAACCTAACTGGGCAGTGCAGTTAATTGCAGCCACCCCGTTCAGCCATGACATCACGGTAAAAGGTTCTGCTATCGATGGCCTGAAGGTAGGTAAAACCAAACACCTGCCACCGACCCTGCTGGCACAGTATCATTTTATGCCAGAGCATCAGACTTTTGACCCCTTTGTCGGTGTAGGCCTGAACTACACCATTTTCTTTGATGAACAGATTGATAACCAGTTAAAAGATACGCTGCAGGCACTGAACGTTACCAGCGCGGATGACAGTGTTACCTTAAAAGCGAAAAGCTCGTTTGGCTTAGCCCTGCAAGCCGGAGTAAATATTAAACTCAGCGATACCCTGGGTATCCACATGATGGTGAGCAAAATGGACATTGATACCACCGGCCGGGTGCAGGTTAACGGTACTACCGTACAAAGCGTTAATATTAATATCGACCCTTATGTGGCGATGATTGGCTTACGCTGGACGTTGTAATCCATCTCAAAGCAGTAATTACAATTAAATTCAGCGATAAAAAAAACCCTGCAATTGCAGGGTTTTTATTAAGTGTTACAGCAGTTTTAACCCAGCCAGACCCGGGCGTTACGGAACATCCGCATCCACGGGCTGTCTTCCTGCCAGTCATCCGGGTGCCAGGAGTTGGCTACGGTACGGAACACCCGCTCCGGGTGTGGCATCATAATACTGACCCGGCCATCAGTAGTAGTCAGCGCTGTGATACCCGCTGGCGAACCGTTGGGGTTAGCTGGGTACTGCTCCGTAACCTTGCCGAAGTTGTCGACAAAACGCATTGCCACGGTGCCGCTGTGGTTGGCCTTGGCAAAGGCCTCGCTGCTGGCAAACTCAGCATGGCCTTCACCATGGGAGACCGCAATTGGCAGCCGTGAACCCGCCATGCCACTGAAGAACAGTGACGGGCTTTGCTGAATTTCCACCAGGCTGAAGCGCGCTTCAAACCGCTCTGACTTGTTGCGGACAAAGTGCGGCCATAACTCGGCACCCGGGATCAGGCTTTTCAAATTCGACATCATCTGACAACCATTACACACTCCCAGCGAGAAGGTGGTTGGCCGCTCAAAAAACGCCGCAAACTGGGCCCGGGCAATATCGTTAAACAACACTGATTTAGCCCAGCCTTCACCGGCACCTAATACGTCACCGTACGAGAAACCACCACAGGCAGCTAAGCCATTAAAGTCGCTGAGTTTTACCCGGCCAGCGAGAATATCGCTCATATGCACATCAACCGCGCTAAAACCTGCCCGGTTAAAGGCTGCAGCCATTTCCAGATGCGAGTTAACCCCCTGCTCGCGCAGAATAGCCACTTTTGGCGCTGCGCCTTTTAAAATAACAGGTGCTGCAACATCTTCATTTGCATCAAAGCTAAGTTTGACATTCAGGCCCGGATCAGTGTCATCGGCTTTGCTTGTGAACTCCTGCAAGGCACCTGCCGGGTTATCCCGTAATGCCTGCATCTGGTAGGTGGTTTCGGCCCAGATACAACGCAAGCGGGTGCGGCTGTCACTGAACACCACTTTGCCAGCGCGGTTGAACGTCAGGTTATCACTGGCGGTTACCGGCCCCAGGGTATGGCTGCATGCCGCCAGATTGTGCTGAGCCAGTACCTGCTGCACGTAGACCAGTTCAGTATCGGCCACCTGAAGAACGGCACCGGGCTCTTCACTAAACAGCACCGCTAAATCATCGTCACCCAGACTGCTGATATCAGCGTTAAAACCCGCTTTACCGGCAAAAGCCATTTCCGCTAGCGTGACAAATAAACCACCGTCTGACCGGTCGTGATAGGCCAGCAGTTTTTGTTCGCGTAGCAATTGCTGCACGGCAGCAAAGAAGTTAAGCAACAGCTCCGGGCTGTCTAAGTCGGCTGGCGTATCACCCAGTTGTTTATACACCTGAGTTAAACATGAGGCCCCTAAACGGTTAGCGCCCTGGCCCAAATCGATTAGCAGCAAACTACTTGCGCCTTTATCGGTGCGCAGCTGCGGGGTAACCGTTTTGCGGATATCTTCTACCCGGCCAAAGGCGGTGATCACCAATGACATCGGCGAGGTTACCGCCTGCTCAGCACCATTTTGCTGCCATTTGGTTTTCATCGACATCGAGTCTTTGCCCACCGGAATGGTGACCTCAAGCGCCGGGCATAACTGTTCGCCAATCGCTTTTACTGCGGCATACAAACCGGCGTCTTCGCCCGGGTGACCGGCAGCAGACATCCAGTTAGCTGACAATTTAATTCGTTTTAAATCGCCAATATCGCTACAGGCAATATTGGTAATAGCTTCTGCAACGGCAAGCCGGGCTGACGCTGCAAAATCCAGCAGTGCCACCGGCGTGCGCTCGCCCATCGCCATCGCTTCGCCATGATAGGTATCATAGCTGGCCGCAGTGATACCACAGTTGGCTACTGGTATCTGCCAGGGACCAACCATCTGGTCGCGCGCCACCAGGCCGGTTACCGTGCGATCGCCAATGGTCACCAGAAAAGTTTTCTCAGCAATAGCCGGCAGGCGCAACAGGCGCTCAGCTGCATCGGCAATAGTGATACCGTCACGGTTTAACGGTTGACCAACGACTTTGGCACTTTGCACATCCCGGTGCATTTTCGGCGCTTTGCCCAGTAATACGCTCAGCGGTAAATCAATGGGTGTATTGCCAAAATGCTTATCGGTTAAGGTCAGGTGTTGATCCTTGGTTGCCTCGCCCACTACCGCATAAGGAGCCCGCTCGCGCTGACAAATTTGTTCAAATATCGCCATTTTCTCCGGTGGAATGGCCATCACGTAACGCTCTTGCGACTCATTGCACCAAATTTGTAACGGTGACATGCCAGGTTCATCATTCGGCACGTTACGCAGCTCAAATTTACCACCCACGCCGCCATCGTTTACCAACTCAGGGAAGGCATTCGATAAACCGCCAGCGCCGACATCGTGAATAAAACAAATTGGGTTATCGTCACCCAGTTGCCAGCAGCGGTCGATGACTTCCTGACAGCGCCGTTCAATTTCCGGGTTTTCCCGTTGCACTGAGGCAAAGTCGAGATCCTCAGCCGACTGGCCCGATGCCATTGACGAAGCCGCCCCACCGCCCAGACCAATATTCATGGCCGGGCCACCCAGCACCACCAGCTTAGCGCCAGGTGGTAACTCGCCTTTTTGCACATGTCCGGCGCGAATATTACCCAGACCACCGGCAATCATAATAGGTTTATGGTAACCACGTACTTCTTCACCGTTGTGGCTGGTGACTTTTTCCTCATAGGTACGAAAGTAACCGTTAATGGCTGGCCGGCCAAATTCATTGTTAAAAGCTGCGCCACCTAACGGGCCTTCCAGCATAATATCCAGTGCGCTGACAATCCGCTCCGGTTTACCGAAGTCAGTTTCCCATGGCTGCTGAAAACCGGGGATCCGTAAGTTTGATACCGAAAAGCCGACTAAACCTGCTTTTGGTTTGGAACCCACACCGGTAGCCCCTTCATCGCGAATTTCACCACCTGAACCGGTCGCGGCGCCCGGGTATGGCGAAATCGCCGTGGGGTGGTTATGGGTTTCCACCTTCATCAGGATATGAATATCTTCATGATGGTAGTGGTATTCACCGCTGCCAGCTACCGGAAAAAAACGGCCGGCAATAGAGCCTGTCATCACTGCCGCGTTATCTTTGTAAGCTGACAATACATAATCAGGCGTCTGTTCAAAGGTGTTTTTAATCATTTTGAACAGTGATTTAGGCTGCACCACGCCGTCAATGGTCCAGTCGGCGTTAAAAATTTTATGCCGGCAGTGTTCAGAGTTAGCCTGGGCAAACATGTACAGTTCAATGTCGTTCGGGTTACGGCCCAGCTGCTGAAAATTAGTGACCAGATAATCAATTTCGTCATCGGCCAGCGCCAGCCCCATAGCTATATTCGCATCGGCCAGTGCCTGACGACCACCGTTTATGATATCAACGGAGCTTAAACCGGCAGGATCAGCATGCAAAAATAATGCTTCAGCCTGGCTGAACTCGGTAAAGACCACCTCCATCATCCGATCGTGCAGCAAAGCACTGACGGCAGCAACTTCGCTGGCCGTTAAATTGCGGCTACTTTCAATGTAGTAAGCTATACCACGCTCTAACCGCCTGATTTTACTCAAACCACAATTGTGGGCAATATCACTGGCTTTCGATGACCAGGGCGAAATGGTACCCGGACGCGGGGTAACCAACAGTAACTGGCCAACTGGCTCGTGGCTGGCGATGGCCGGGCCGTAGGTCAGCAGTTTATCCAGGGTGCTTTGCTCGTCACTGCTCAGGGCAGCGCTGTTTTCGGCAAAGTGCATATACTCGGCGTAAATGGTGATTACCGGCAAGGTGCGCTCAGCACATTGGTCAAGTAATTTGGCAATTCGGAATTCGGACAGTGCAGGTGCACCACGCAGGATCAACATAGGCTAGGTTTCCGTTGGTTGAGCGTCGATGGAAGCTGATTTAAGCGCGCCATTATAAAGAAATTTGGCGCCAAGTGGTATGTGAAAAAACTGACTGTCCCGCTTAAGTTTGATATAACAGGCACCAGGGTAGTAAATTTCAGGTTATGCATGCAACTAAGGGTGCTTTTATGGCTGGCTGTCTGCCTGCTTAGCGCATGTGCGCCGGTAGCAGAGCAAACCTCGCAGCTAGACAGTATTTATCAGCGCAACAGCCTGCGGGTTGGCGTGTTGCATGGTCCTACCAGCTATTTTATCGGCGTCGATGGCCCTACCGGCTTCGAATACGAGCTGGCGCAAACCCTGGCGCATCGGCTGGATGTTAAGCTGGAACTGTTTCCCAGCTACCACTTAGATGAACTGTTACAAAAACTCGATAACGGCCAGGTAGATTTTATTGCCGGTGGCTTAACCCTTACGCCACAGCGGCTCAGCCGCTACCGGGCCGCACCGGCCTATCGCTGGATCAGTGAATTACTGGTATTTCGCCAGGGTGATGACTGGCCCCGCTCGCTGGATGATATTACCGAGCCGGTTGTTGTTATTCAGGACAGCAGTCATGCTCAGACCCTCGACAGATTAAGCAACGACTATCCCAACCTGCGCTGGCTGGAACAAAAAGATCTCGATGCAGATGATGTATTACAGCTGGTCGTTGACGGCAAAATTCCCTATACCCTGACCGACTCAAACCAATTGGCGATTAACCGGCGTTTTTATCCCAATCTAAGTATTGGCTTTACCGTTAGCGACAATCTCCCCGTTGCCTGGTTGCTGGCGGATAACAATGACGACTCGTTACTAACCGTGCTGATTGAATTTTTTGGTAATATTTATCAAAGCGGTGAGTTAATTACCCTGGAAGACCGTTATTTTGGCCATGTCAGTCAGTTCGATTATGTCGATACCCTGCAATATATTGATGCCATCAGCCAGACCCTGCCTGATTTCAAAGACCTGTTTATGCAGTATGCTGGAGAGCTGGACTGGCGTTTACTGGCAGCGTTGTCCTATCAGGAGTCGCACTGGGACCCGAAAGCCCGTAGCCCTACCGGCGTGCGGGGCCTGATGATGCTAACCTTGCCAACGGCCAAACAAATGGGCGTTAGCAGCCGGCTCGACCCCGAACAAAGCATCAGAGGCGGTAGCCGTTATTTACATCGTCTGGTTAGCCGGATCCCGGAGCGCATTGCCATGCCTGACCGGCTCTGGTTTGCCCTGGCCTCATACAATGTGGGATGGGGCCATGTTGAAGATGCCCGGATTCTTACCCAGCATGAAGGAGCCGATCCGGATAAATGGCTGGAGGTAAAACAGCGCCTGCCCTTGCTGCGGCAAAAAGCCGTTTACCAGCACACCCGCTATGGCTATGCCAGAGGAGATGAAGCCGTCACCTATGTTGAAAATATCCGCCGTTATTACGATACGCTGGTATGGACTGATGAAAAACAACAAGCTGAACAACGTCTATTGCAGCAACGGCTACGGCTGAGTGAACAACTACTGCCAGATCCCGCTGTGACGACAGCGCCCGGCACTGAACCTGACCCTCAGCTGGGCATTGAACGCTAAATTGTCTGCTTTAGCTGTCAGCCTCTTGTTGTCTGGCCGCTGCGGCCCTATAGTAACGCCATATTAACGTTGCGCTGGCAACGCCCGCTTTTTACTCAGGTACGTTATGCTTAAACGAAAAAAACCACAGCTGAAACGCCGCCAACTCAGTGCCTTTGCTATCAGTTCCAGCCGCAGGCGGGTTAAACGCAATACTGAATTATTAAAACTGCATCGCAGACGTCGTAATTACCAGACGATTATGCAGGACCATCCGGGGTTGCCGGATCATTCTGCTCAGGAGCCAGCTGCGAACTAGCCTGTTTCAGGGCTTTTTTCTGCTGGCGTCGCCGCTGAAAAAAAGCGGATAATCTGGTAGCGCACTCTTCTGCTAATACCCCGCCGGTTACCTCAAGTTGGTGATTTAGCTGCGGGTGCTGCACTAAATTCATCACCGAGCCGGCCGCCCCGGTTTTATAGTCGCTGGCGCCAAATACCAGACGGGCCAGCCTGCTGTGTACCAACATACCGGCACACATGCTGCACGGTTCCAGTGTGACATACAGGGTGCAGTCAGTCAGACGGTAGTTTTGCAACTGTTGCCCGGCCTGGCGCACAGCCTGCATTTCAGCGTGCGCAGATGGGTCATTTAAGCTAATCATCTGATTGTAGCCTTCAGCAATCAGCATATTATCTTTCACAATGACCGCGCCAACCGGTACTTCGCCAGCCTCTTCGGCTTTAGCAGCCAGTTGTAACGCTCTTTGCATCCAATGTTGATCTGTCATAAACCCTTACAATTTATTCGATTACCTATGATAAGTTTACCACTACTATCTGGTGATATTGACTAAACTTTTGACTTTCATACTACGGCCATAGCAGCGCAAATAATTTAAGATATTGATTAATATAAAAATTAAAACAGTGGCATCAGCCTTGCTTTTCAACAGACACTAATAAAAAGGGAGAATATCATGGGACCATTTGAAATTGCCGCTATCGCCATTGTAGGCGGCCTAGTATATGCAGGCTACGAAGTTTATATGAAACATAAAGGGAACACCGGCAAAGGTGAACTCGACGCATTACAAGCTGAACTCCAACGCCTGAAAGAGCGGGTAAGCACCCTGGAAAGCATAGTTACTGACAAATCGTATCAGTTGAAAGATCAAATCAATAAACTCTAATTACAGTATCGCTGCTATCAAAAGCTGCCACCTTCCTGGCAGCTTTTTTTATTGACTCATGTGCTAATCAGTTTCGCCATTATTTAGTTAAAACCACCAAAATACATTCAGGCCCCATTGGACCTCTCGCAGAAAACCCATATAAACCATTGTTAATTATCACTTTTAAAATATGGCATAGCTCTTGATAACTTTTGGCTAATACATCAAAAAGGAAAGATATCATGAACAAAACTATCGTCATTATTTTAGCTGTCGCGTTAGGTATTTATTGTCTGCCAACCATCCTGGCCATTATTGGCTCAATATTTGGTATTCTGATTGGCCTGGTAGCAGCGGTATTTGCCATTGGCATTACTGCTGTTGTTACCCTGGCACCGCTGCTGATTTTTGTCTGGCTGGTCTGGTGGCTGGTGCGGGATAAACGGAGACCACAGCAATACTAGAGCCAAACCGGTAATAAAACAGCCCCGCCAGATTAGCCATGGCGGGGCTTTTACTATCCACATATTGTAACGCTGCTTTGAGGTTAGTTTTTGGAAAAATTACGCAGGCGCAGCGTATCGCGCACAACTTCATAACCAGGGAACAGGCCAATAATAACTAAACCTAACCTGATGCTATCCTGGAATGCATCCGGGCTGAAGTAACGTTCCCAACGCTCAACATCAAGCTGCAACAGTGGTCCGGACACCGCCAGCAGAATGAACATCAATGCAAAAGCCAAATTAACCCCTATATTCAGCTGCAACATAGGTTTGCTCCAGATACGACGACGCAACTGCCATAAACTACTCACTATCCCCAGCACAATAAACGGGCTGAACCACATCAGCATAGCTAACGCCAACGGACTAAACACCTCACCGCCGGGCTCTGCTGCGGCAAACATCTGCTGCCACATTGGAAACCAGATAAGCAGTAACAAAAAAGCGTAGGTTGCCAGATCCGAAAAAATGTCATGCAGACTGATATGCTGCCAGCCAGCGCCCACAGGCGGTAAGTCTTGCGGTTGCCACTGGCTGCCGGTATTACAGGAACCTGACTGTTTACCGTTGAAAGCTACAGCAAAACCGATAGTTACAGCCGTAAAAGCAAAAACGGCATCTTCAATAAAGCCCGATGCCAGCCCCTTGATAAACAGCAACAGCCCCATGTCAGCGCCTGTTAACCAAATCTTAGTCATAAACACCACCTGCAGCACCAGCAACACACCTAGTACCATAAACAGGGTATGTTTATATAACGGCATTAACCATTCAGGTATCAACGGTGTGGGCGGACAAAACTGGCGGGCGACCTGCCTGGGGTGACCCATCTCCTGCAGTACGACCGCAACCTGCTGCTCGGTCAGTTCACTTTCCTGTTGTTCAGCCAGAGCATCCAGCTGATCCATAAGATTAGCGTTCAGTTCCCGGCCTATTTCCTGGCGTTTTTGTTCAGGCAGTTCGCGCTGCACTGCGGCGACATAACGTTTAACTAATTCCATTAGCCTTGCTCCTCTGTTTGCTTAGCTGGCACAGGTTGTTCTGGCTGCAGTAGCGGCCCCAGCGCATTATTTAAAGTGGTCCACTCCCCGGTAAGTTGCCCCAGCAGCTCACTACCCAGCTCAGATATCTGGTAGTAGCGCCGCTCCCGCCCCTCGCCCTGTTGCCATTCGCTGTCTAGCAACCCCTGCTCTGCCAGCCGTCGCACCAGCGGGTACAAGGTACCTTCGTCGATATCAATGCCCGCCTCCTGCAAGTGCCGGCGCAGCGAGTAGCCATAGTGGCGCTCGCGCAGGGCGGCAAGTACCGCCAGCACTAACACACCGCGGCGCAGCTCCAGCCGCATTTTATCCAGTTGAGCCGTCGTCATAAGCTATCCTTCTTTTACTAGCCAAAGTGCACTGAGCAAAGTGTACTGATCAAAATTTACTGTGCGACACATACTGTGCAATACACAGTAACAATACTAGGCGTCACACAGTATAAAAGCAAGTGCTGAATAGTACGTTTTGCTAAAATTTGGCATTAATATGTTGTGACAGCTAACCACTCAGCCCTAATTATCTGATTTAACTATTAATAATATTGGCCTGTTTTCTGCTTAATGCTTTGCACAATAATAATTTTCAGCAAGGAAAGAGCGCAAAATGAGTGTATTAAGAATAATATTTAATATCCTGTGGTTTGTACTGGGTGGTTTTGTCATGGGTTTGCTATGGTGGCTGGTGGGCTTACTGTGTTTTATCAGTATTATCGGCATTCCGTTTGGCCGCAGTTGTTTCGTGATTGGCGAAATGGCGTTCTGGCCTTTTGGCCAGGATGCAGTAAACCGCCGTTATATTAACCGCTATGATGATATCGGCACCGGCACCTTGGGCACCCTTGGCAATATTGTCTGGTTTTTATTGTTCGGCTTCTGGCTGGCATTGGGCCATTTAGGCCATGCTATAGTCTGTTTTATCAGCATCATCGGCATACCCTTTGGTATTCAGCATTTAAAGCTGGCAATGCTAAGCCTGGCGCCGATTGGCAAAACCGTGGTGGCACGCAGCGCTATGATTAACTAACCCGAGTAAATTTTGTGGCAGCAGATAACTACCAGCGAATTTGGCAAACGGTAATGCTTATTCCCAGCGGCAAGGTGGCCAGTTATGGCCAGATCGCTGATTTGGCCGGCCTGCCCGGCCGCGCCCGTCTGGTTGGTAAAGCATTGGGCTATGCCCCGCCAGAACTGGCTGTGCCCTGGTATCGGGTATTGCGTAGCGATCGCAGCCTGGCATTTTCTGCGGGCTCGGCCACCGCGCTGGAGCAACGCCAGCTACTGTTGGCCGAGGGTGTTATTTTGCACAACAACCGTGTAGCCAAAGCGGATTTATGGCAGCCCGATTTGGCTGAACTGCTATTTAAATTACAGTATTAGTGTTTAGCCACTCGGCGCCAATACACTACGCCCAGGCCCAGCAATAACCAGCTCAGCGGCATATTGCCACCGGAAGATCCTGTTGTGGCAGGCGGCGGTGGGCTGGCCACAACCGTCAGGGTAATGCTGGCACTGGTGCTTGCCCCTCTGGCATCGGTAGCGGTAACGCTAAACACCAGCTGACTGGCGCTGGCTGGCGCAATAAAGCTTACCGTGCTACTGGCTGAATTTTGCAAACTGACGCTGGGGCCACTTTGTTGCTGCCACTGGTAGCTGATAGCATCGCCTTCTTCATCGGTTGCCACTGCAGTCAACGTGACGCTCTGGCCAGCATTAACCTGGCGATTTTCGCCAATACTGACACTGGGTGCCGTGTTCGAGTCATTATCCAGAATTGTCAGGGTAATTGCGGATATCTCACCTAACTCACTGCCAGCAATACCGGATAGCCTTAAAACGGCAGTTTCATCTTCCTCTGGCAGCTCATCGTCAATAATTTGCAGCTCAATTTGCCGCTCGCTGTTATCGCCGTCACTCCAGCTTAGCTCGCCACTGGCCGCCACAATGTCTTCATCTACTGCAGCCGTGCCGCTGTCTAGCTGGTACGCCACGCTGATAGAACCGTCACTGCCGCCAACTCTGCGCACTACCACACTAACAGCGGTATCGGCTTCTACCACTGAGACTGCTGACTCCACCAGACTTACCACACCAGCCCGGGGCGGGTCTTCACCAAAGCGTAATCGTAAGTAAGACGGGCTGCTCAGGCTGGCACCATTGGTCGGGTCAAATAACCGGATAAACAGCTCTCGCTGCGCATTCAGCCCCCGGTCAAGGGTAGTAATACTGATGGTTTTAACACTGGTATCATTTGCCGCCCAGTTTAAACGGCCGGCACTTACCTGATAGTCCAGCTCTGGTTCAGCCCGGCCAGCCAGAATTTCATAACCCACACTTGTTGCAGTGCTACCGCCTGTTCGTGCTACCTGTAGCTCCGCCACCTCGCCAGGGCTTACCTGCAACTCGCCCTGACTGAATGATAATGCCCCTGCCGTCGGGCTAACCGTATTATCCCTGAATACATAAAGACCACTATTGATATCGCTGCCGATAATCAGCCCCGATGGCAGGTACGGATACACGCCCCACATACCATTAAAAGCCGCGCTGTCTGACGCCGGAAAGGTATCAAAATACCCCGCCTGCACCGGGGCTGCCGGATCAGTGATATCCAGCACGGTTAAGCCACGTTGATAATTCGACATGTAATAACGATTGCCGCGAACGAAGCCATTATGATCAATCGCTTTGGTCGGCCCAGTGTAAGTGGCTGTTAATATCGGTGCCGTTAAATCGGTTAGTTCAAATATACGCACTGTGGTGTTCAGACCATGATTAGTTTCGTCCAGTTCATCATGCACAAATAGATATTGCTGATCTTCAGTCCACCAACCTGAATGAACATAACTGGCCAGACTATAAGTAAAGTCGGCCAGGGCCAGATTGCTGGCACCACTGATATCCCACAGTTTGATATTTTGCTCATTAAAATCAAATAACACCTGACACTCTGGCCGGTCGCATTGGTTACCTGCACGCTGGTCGGTGACCAGCATGGAAGCAACATCATGGCTGTAGTCACTGCGGCTGGCGCCGGTTTGCAGCCAGTTGGCGCTTAACTGTAGCGGGTCAGCCAGACTGTAACTTGAGACCGCCCCTCCTTGCTGGGGCTGACCCGCAATGTGCAGTGCCGGTTGCTGACCGGTTAACGCCGTATTAGTGGTGTAGTCGACGTTACTGATGTACAGATTGTGAGCCGAGCTAGCAGCGCTGTCGGCAGCTGCCAGCCGCACGCTGAACGGCAAATCGTTTAAATCGATAATCTGAATATTGTTATTGGCTTCGGATGACACGTAAGCATAAGCCTGCCACTGGCCAAGGTTAACATCGAAAAACTGCAGCACTTTAATATCACGCCAGGTGGTGTTGCTGCCCGCTATCGTTCCCACTTCCAACGGGTTGGCCGGATCGGCCAGGCTTACCACGGCGGTACCATTATTCAGGCCAATTAAGCTATACTCAATACCGCTATTAAGATCGATATGGCCCCAGATATCGTTAGCTGAAGAAGGCGTGGAGCTAAAGTCAGCCAGCGCCAGATGCGCGACCAAATCGATATTTTCACAGCTATAAATGCCGGCCTTGCCTGCGACGCAGTCTGCACTTTGCTGGCTTTGTTGCAGCGCACTATGGGCTGCCAGTTGCTGGCTAAGTTCAGTACCAAAGCGGCCTGGACCATCATTAATAATCTGAAAGCCGCGCTGATACAGGCTATCGACAAATTCAGCCGGCACGCCGGACAGTACGGTTTTATTTAGCTGTGGTGCTTGTTGTAAAAAATGATCAAATTTGTTGTAGCCGCCCAGCACCGGCACAATTTCACTTAGCAACAGCACCGCTTCATCAGCACTGACAAGTTGATAATAGCCGGACGCCACCAGCACTTTGTCGCCCTTTCCGGCTTGCGTTAAGGCATAGCCTATGGTCCGGCAAGGTCGCAACACATTGGCACAACGGCCGCTATCGCGGCCGGATTCAGCAACAAAACGCGCTTTGTCATGTTCGGCATGGGCCTGGACTCTGCCACTGCATACGCTGCTACCAACAATAATGGCAGTAGCAGCCAACCAGACCGCTGTTGCCGGCTGCCAACATTTCCACATATTCATCCCTGCCACCTGAGTTATTTATTGTCTGTTTATAATAGTAGCCACTATTGCGGCGAAGCCTGTTCGATTTTCAACGAAGTTTAGCGTATTGTTTACTGTAGTTTTCCTAAACACAACCTTACTATGGCCATCGTACCCGGCGCTTTTGCCAACACATTTCTGCTAGCCGTTGTTGGCTTGCTGATGAGTTGCCAACCTGCAGCTACTACCAGTAGTTTGCCCAAACAACTCCCCGTGCAGTTGAGCTGGCAACAACAGCCGCTCAGTTGCCAGCAATTTATTTCTATTGCTAATCAGCAATGGCATCTGCAAAGTCTGCGATTTTATTTAAGTAATTTCCGCCTGAACCAACAACCATTGTCGCTGATTACCAATCAATGGCAGCAACCGCGGCTGGCATTGCTGGGTACCGATTGCCAGGGTAACAGCAACTTGCAATTACAATTTAGTGAGCCCTTAGCTACCGGTCAGTTGTCCTTCACCCTTGGTCTGCCTTTTTCGGTAAACCATCAGAACCCACTTGCCGCCAGCTCACCATTAAATCACAGCGAGATGTTCTGGAGCTGGCAACTGGGCTACAAATTCCTGCGTCTTGATTTACAGGGACCTGAACATGGCTGGGCATTTCACCTTGGTTCTACCGGTTGTCAGTCAGCCAGTGTACTTCGCCCACCAGCCGAGCCATGCCGGGCAGCCAATACGGTCGAGGTGACACTGGACTACCAGAGCAGCCAGAGTCTGCAACTGGATTTAGCCGTTTTACTGCAGCAGGTTGAGCTTGCCAGAGACAGTAGCTGTATGTCAGATAGCCTGCAAGCCAACTGTCGGCAACTATTTAGTAATTTAACACAACCCCGGTTATGGCGTATGGGTAACGCCGACGAGCAGCAACATGATTAACAGCAGAATATACCAGCTTGCCGTCGCTATCAGCGTATTACTCGGCATCATTAGCTGCAACAAAACCACTGCGCCTGATCCAGTCTGGCAGTGGTCACTTCCGCCAGATATGCCGCAGCCGAGGGTGCCCTCTGAAAACCCGATGACCGCCGCCAAGGTTGAATTAGGGCGTTATCTGTTTTATGACACTGGCTTATCTGCCAACGGCAAACAAAGCTGCGCCAGTTGTCATCAGCAGCAATTTGCTTTTGCAGAGCCCCGCGCACTGTCGGTTGGCAGCACCGGTCAGCAGCACCGCCGTAACGCGCTCGCTTTGGTTAACGTCGCTTATAACAATACCCTGACCTGGGCCCACGATGGCCTGACTGACATTGAACAACAGCTGCTGATCCCGATATTCAGTGAGGACCCGATTGAACTTGGCATCAGCGGTAAAGAGGCCGAGATATTACAACGTTTACACCGGCAGCCTTATCCGCAATTGTTCCGGCAGGCTTTTGGCGAGACTGCACCTGACATGCAACATGTTGTGCTGGCGCTGGCTAGCTTTGTCAGAAGCTTACTGTCTTTTCAGTCTGACTTTGACCGCTATGCCTACCAGAATGATGATGCCGCGCTTAGCCCGCTGCAGATTGAAGGAATGAATTTATTTTTTTCTGAGCGTTTGGAATGCCGTCATTGCCATGGAGGTTTTAACTTTACTCAGGCTACCAGCCATAGTAAGCAGCCTCTGGATTTACGTCCCTTTCATAATACCGGCCTGTACTTTACCCAGACAACTGAAAGCTACCCACCAGGCTACCCGCAACATGACAGAGGGCTGGCTGAAATAACCATGAACCCGGCAGATGATGGCCGTTTCCGGGCACCAACTCTACGGAATATCGCGCTGACTGCACCTTATATGCATGATGGCAGCCTCGCTACTCTTGAGCAGGTAATTGATTTCTATACCGCAGGTGGCAGGAACATTGGCAGTGGCACTCATGCCGGTGACGGCAGACAACATCCCGGTAAAAGTCAATTTGTAGCTGGTTTTGAATTAACAACCAATGAGCGGGCGGCCGTGCTGGCTTTTTTACATAGCCTGACCGACCCACATTTTATTACTAATCAGGATCATAGTAACCCCTGGCCGCTATTACCCTGATCAGAGCTCCCGCAAATTTACTGGTAATTGCCCAGATAATTACCACAGCCGTTACCATAACTTGTCTGCTTCATCTCGAACCAGCCGGGCAATCAACCGCAAAAAACCGGCCTGTTTCCAGGCCGGTGTGATTATAAATGGGTAAGGGCAGGATGTAGCTTACATCCTGAAAACCTACTTAGTAGTTTTTTGCTACGGTAAGTTGATTATCCACCCGTTTCACATCATTGGTCTTCTTAGCAATAGCTTCTGCCAGATCTTTTTCTGCATCAGAATCTACTTCACCTTTGAGCATTACGACACCGTTTTTGACGTCAACGTCGATAGCAGTGCCACTGGTTTCAGACTCAAACAATAAACGGGTTTTCACAACCGTCGCTACTTTTGCGTCAGTTAAACCACTACCATCATCGTCATGGTCTTTCTTATCCCGCATGTGGCGTTCGTTTGATACCGTTAACTTATTGTCAACTGAAGTAACACCATCCAGATTTTCAATCAATTCGGCAGCCAGTGCTTTATCCACTTCTCTGTCTACCTTACCGGTCAACGTTACTTTACCATTTTTAACATCTGTGTTGATGTCAAAGGAATTGAGGTTACCATTCAACAGTAAAGTTGTTTCGGCTTTACCATCTATCCATGCGTCTTTGGCACCATCTTTCCATTCATTTGCGTTTGCTGCAACGGAAGTACCTGCCAGTGCTAAGGTCATCATTACTGCTAAAGTAGTACGTTTCATATATTCACTCCTTTGTTGTGATACACAAATACTGTTGCCAGTTTGATGCCAACTTATCAGAAAAGTCTAAGTTATTGATTTATCATAAAACGTAATTTTATCATTCATTTAGTGTTAATTTTTTGATTGTATTTTTAACCGCCTTACCGGTAAATATTTCATATTTTACTGTTTAGCAGTAGCGGGCAAAGTTGATCAGTCACAATTTGCAGCCCTGCTGTTAAATTAGCCAGCGCCTTGGCATTATCGGCCTGAGTCAGGCCGCGGCTCAGCCGTTTAAAGGTATCCAGCTGCCAACGCAGTTGCTGTGGCAATTCGGCCAGCCAGTGATATTTGTCCTCACCGGGCTCTGCTGTATAGCGTCTGTACCACTGGCAAATAGCATTGACATTCTGATCAGTAGCAACTTTAAAATTATCGGCAGCGGTAAATTGCTCTGCCTGTTGATGCAATAGTTCCAACTCAATAAAATAGCGACGAATGTTAGTATCGCTCACTAATGGCGCAGTCTGTTGATAAAACAACCGGGCCTGCTCACTTACGGCCAGCACCAGACTTAATATGGCCTGATCGCCGGCACTATGCTTTGTTACTTGTGGGTCATATGCCAGCATAATATTGCCTCCTTAAACTTCTATCCCCATAAATTCATATTCAATTCATATACCAAGTTTAAACTAATGAATATTAATGAGAAAATTCTCTCACCCTCCGCTTGATATCATATTTCAGTAAATTTTACTGACGGCTATTGTTAATTTTACATTGCTGGATTAGAGTTAAGGACCACCACAGGGAGTGACGCCATGAGCAAACCCAGGTTATTTATTCATTTGCGTGACCCGGAACTCGCTGAGAAATTATTGCAGTCACCGGCAGTTAGACAATTTGTTATTGTCAAAAGCAGCGATAGTTCAGCCTGGTCTGAACAACTTCAACAACAGGACTGCGATCTTGCTGTTATAGAGTCTGATGACTCCGACAATGATGACTACCAGCGTTTACTAGTTAGTAAAGTTTTAACCGAAATTGATTTTATCTTTATCAGCAGTGGAACCCCAAACGAACTACTTGATACTTTAATGCGGCGCGGCGCCGGGTACCATTTCCGGGCACCACTGGATTTTGGCTCGGTTATCGATACCCTGCAGGATTTCTATCAGCAGCTCAGCACTGAGCGTAAACAGGTCAAGGCAACGTCCAGCGAACTGGACCAATTTGGCATGCTGGTTGGGTCGTCTAAACCTATGCTGAAACTGTACCGTACCATCCGAAAAGTTGCGATTACCGAAGCTAACGTGTTGATTGTGGGTGAAAGTGGTGCGGGTAAAGAACTGGTAGCTAACACGCTGCACCTGGCCAGTTTACGAGCTGACAAACCTTTTGTGGCAATTAACTGTGGCGCGCTCAGTCCGGAGCTGATTGACAGTGAGCTGTTCGGTCACATTAAAGGCGCGTTTACCGGTGCCCACCGGGATCATCAGGGTGTTTTTGCCCAGGCAGAAGGGGGCACCCTGTTTCTGGATGAAATCACTGAGATGCCGATAGAGCAACAGGTAAAATTGTTGCGGGTGCTGGAGAATGGTGAATATCGCCCAGTTGGTAGTGATAAAACGTTTACTGCCAATGTGCGGATAGCCGCAGCAACCAACCGTGATCCAATGCAGGCTATTGCCGAAGATATGCTACGGGAAGATCTCTATTTCCGGCTGGCTCAATTCCCGATAGCTGTACCACCACTGCGCGATCGGGACGAGGATGTTATTGGCCTTGCCCAACATTTTCTGGCTTATCGCAATGTGCAGGAACAGCAGAGCAAGCAGTTTTCAGCTGAAGCGCAAACCCTGATTGCTACTCACAGCTGGCCTGGCAATGTCAGGGAATTAAAACATGCGGTTGAACGGGCTTATATTCTGGCTGACAACCGCATTGAACCGGAACACTTACTGCTGGATGAGCCACATATTGATGCCAAAGATGACGCAGTAGTGGATGCTATTCCAACTGGCGTGCGGTTAGATGAACTGGAAAAAGCAGCAATATTACGGACCTTAGCCAAAAATGGCGGTAATAAAACCGATACTGCTCAACAACTCGGTGTTAGCGTAAAAACGCTATATAACAAACTGGAAAAATATCAGCTGGAACGCTGAGACTGCTGCTGAGGACAGCGGAACGATTACAACAGCAAAAAGGCCACCGTATGGATTACAGTGGCCTTTTCTACTGCGCTTACACTACATCTTCGGCGTTCGGCCTCTCAACGCACCAGCTAACAGTGATATCACCAGCAACACAATAAAAATAAAGAAAATAATTTTAGCAATACCTGCTGCAGCGCCCGCGATACCGCCAAAACCCAGTACGCCTGCAATTAACGCGATAACTAAAAAGGTTAATGCCCATCCTAACATTTTTGCTCCTTAGTGCATGGTTCGCACTTTGCCTGAAATATTCACTTTACTTAATGCGAATGGCGTGCCAACAATTCACAAACCATATACCACTGATATTTAATGATTTAATCACTTTGAGTGGGGAAAGAGCAAAAAATAATATGAAAAGTTAGAAATAATTACTTACCGTCAGGTAACTTTTTCCTGACAATTATTTATTGTGATGTACTTCACTGTCCGCGCTGAGTAAAATTTGCCAGTAAGGTAATAAATCAAAATGAGAGGCAATAATTTTAAGGCAGACCAACAATGGAATTGCGATTAAAACGCCCACCGCGCCCCACATCCATCCCCAGATAAACATCCAGATCACCACTAACAGCGGGTTCATATTAAACCGCTTACCCAACGCCATTGGCGTGACCAGCTGCGACTCTATAACGTTTAAAACCAAAAACGCCGCTGGAACAAACAATGCCTGGCCGGAACTTTGAAACTCAACAAAACCCACCGCTGTCAGTAATAGCGTCAGGACAAAAGGCCCCAGATAGGGGGCAAAATTTAAAATGGTTGCTAACACACCCCATAGCAATGGGTCCGCTACACCTAACATACTAAGCACCGCAAATGTAGCGACACCCAGCATAATGTTGATAACGGTAATGACCCAAACATACCGGCTGATATCATACTCAATAGTCTGATACATTTTTACCAGGTTTTTCTTTTCATGCAACGTCGAAGCCCCCCGCACGATATTGCGAAGTAAGGTACCGCCGAAAAGCAGGAACAAATAAGTTAGAATAACAACTGTTGCCAGCTGAACCAGCACCATCGCCGTAGTTTGCGCTAACATTGATAACAACGGCAGAAAACCAGACCCTAGTGCGGTGTCCAGCGGGCCTTTCTCATCTTCACTATCAGGATCGTCGCTGTCTGGCAGCATCGAGGATTTCAGGGTGTCCAGTGACTCCGCCATACCGTCAACTTGTAGCGCCAGTTTACTGCTGAGCAACGGCAACCGCTCCAGCCATGTCGCGGCAGGACTATAAAGCAGGCTAACTCCATAGCCAACGCCTACAATAAGCAGCGTAAGGACAATCAGTGAAGCCAGGGGTTTAGGGCATTTCAGTCGGGCCAGAAATCTGACCGCCGGGCTGGCAAACAGGGCAATTAAGGCAGCAAGAATAATTGGCAGCAGTAAACTTCGGGCGAAGTAGAAAGTATAAATTATTGCCAGCAATGTCAGAATTTTCAATGCTAATTCTGCACTAAGCCGCCGCGCTCTTACCGGCTGCCTGGTAGATACAGGACTTGTTGTCAACGGGAGGGCTCCGGATCACAGCGTAACGTTATAGAAGTCGTCGCAGCCATTGTATCATCCCGAGCCCGCGCAAAGTCTTAGCCATGGCGTTATGACGAAACTGCATCAGCATACCTGCGCTGAAGCTTAGGGTGAGTCCAGGTGTTGATCCCAAAAATTGCTTAGTGCGCTGGCCCGACAAAAATAAGAATGCATGTCGCAATTGCTGATGATGCTGAAACTGCTCAATACACTGCTGTAATTTCAATTTATCTTTTTTAATCAACAGGTCTATTAACATTATTGCCTCCTGCAGGTTCAGCAGTGAATCTAAGTATGCTTTTAATCTGGGCCATAGTGTTGCTGAAACCTACCTGTTTCAGAGAATACCGCATATTTCGTAAACACCAGTACAACACTGCAACCTGCAAGATGAATAATGATGCTGCAGTCAAAGGCACCGATGCCGTGGCCTGATACAACAAATAGCCGGCAAACACCAACACTGACCCCCATAGCATTACCACACCTGCACCCAGCGCAACCAGCAAACCTGCCGCAAGCATTAAGCTACGGCGTGATAAAGCCATTTCGGTGCTGGCGGTTTGTCTGGTAATTTGAGTTTGTTGTTTATATTGCTCGCCAGTCAGGCTGAGTAGCGCGACTATCTCAGTTAACTGAGCCATTACTTTATCTGGCAATGGCTCAGTAGCCGCTTGCTGCGGCTCAGTATCCCGAGATTCAACCATAATTAATTGCCGCGGCGTAGCAGTGCGCTAACCAGCATGCCTGCGGCAAAAGCAATACCCGCAGCTGCCAATGGATTCTCATGGGCAAACTGTTTGCTACGCTCATATGAGCTTTGCATTTGCATTTTCAGCTCTTCCTGTTTCTGATCTATGGTTGCTTTTGAACTGGCAGCGGTTTTACGTAGGGTATCTTCTGCCGATGCCGCCTTTTCTGCCATAGCATCAACTGCGTGATGTGCGGCTTCAGATGCTCTTTCAGTAACAGGCGAATTAACCGCAGCATTACTGGTTGAATTGCCTGCTGTTGCAGTACCACCTTGAGTTGTAGCCATTGTAAACCTCCTGCTTGTTTAACGAAGACACAACTGTGCATTAGCGCAGTTTGCATCAGTAATTGTTGCCTTGATATGCTGCAATGCCTGTGCCAGAACGACGATTAAAAATATAATTATTTAAAATCATAAAGTTATAACGATGATATCGGGCAGAGGTCGTTTACTACCCAATCAGTATAGTGTAGAAATTACCTGATAACAGTAAACATTACAGCAACCAGCTAAATAAAAAAGCCAGACCGCAGTCTGGCTTTTTTATACTGAAAATAATTACTTATCGTGTTGTAGCCGCATATGCGGGAACAGAATAACGTCACGGATAGAAGCAGCGTCGGCCAATAGCATTACCAGCCGGTCAATACCAATACCCTGGCCAGCCGTCGGTGGTAAACCATGTTCCAGCGCCGTAACAAAGTCTTCATCATAAAACATCGCTTCATCATCACCGGCATCTTTTTGCGCTACCTGCTCGCGAAAGCGTTCAGCCTGATCTTCTGCGTCATTTAATTCGCTAAAGCCGTTACCCAGTTCGCGGCCACCGATAAAAAACTCAAAGCGGTCGGTAATTTCCGGGTTATGATCATTACGCCGGGCCAAAGGTGAGACTTCTGCCGGGTATTCGGTAATAAAGGTCGGATGACGCAACTTGGTCTCAACCAGCTCGTCAAACACTTCCATTAAAATACGGCCATGGCCATAGTTAGCTTTAACTTCAATGCCCAGACTTTTCGCCAGTTCTGCTACCGCTTCACGCGTCGCCAATTGTTCTTTGGTCACCGTTGGGTTGTAGTGCAGGATAGACTCAGTTACTGACATCCGGGCAAATGGCTTGCCGAAGTCGAACACTTCGCCCTGATAGGGCACTTCAGTACTGCCCAGCACATCAAGTGCCAGCCCACGGAACAGCTTTTCCGTTAAGTCCATCAGGTCATTGTAATCGGCATAGGCCCAGTAAAACTCCAGCATGGTGAACTCAGGGTTATGCCGGGTCGACACCCCTTCATTGCGGAAGTTACGGTTCAGCTCAAATACTTTTTCAAAACCACCTACTACCAGACGCTTTAAGTACAGCTCAGGCGCAATCCGCAAAAACATCTGCATATCCAGCGCATTATGATGCGTTTCAAACGGCCGGGCTGACGCGCCACCAGGAATCGCCTGCAACATTGGCGTTTCAACTTCTAAAAAGCCATGGTCATTAAAAAACCGCCGGATATAGGCCACGGTTTTGCTGCGCACCAGAAAAGTATGGCGCGACTGCTCGTTAGAAATTAAATCCAGATAACGCTGACGGTACCGTGCTTCGTTGTCGGTTAAACCATGGAATTTATCCGGCAGGGGCCGCAGCGCTTTAGTCAGCAAACGGATATCGCTGAGCCATACCGTTAGCTCGCCGGTTTGAGTTTTAAATAAGTGGCCGGTAGCACCAATAATGTCGCCCAGGTCCCACTTTTTAAATTGCTCGTTGTATACGCCCTCAGCCAGGTTGTCGCGAGCGACATATAACTGAATTTTACCGCCCATATCAGCAATGGTGGTAAAACTGGCTTTACCCATAATCCGCCGGGTCATAATACGGCCGCCCAGGCTGACGGTGATTTTCTGCGCTTCTAATTCTTCTTTGCTCAAATGATCGTATTTAGCAATCAACTCGGATGAAATGCTATCGCGCCGGAAATCGTTCGGGAACATAAAGCCGTCGGCACGCAGTGCTGCTAATTTATGTTTTCGCTCAGCAATCAGCTTGTTAACGTCCTGAATTTCGTCATTTGGGTTCTGCTGTTCAGCCATTTTTGATTCCTGAGTCAAGTGAGTATTAGCGTTATTTAACTTACAAACCGGCTTTTAAGCTGGCTTCAATAAATTTGTCGAGATTACCATCCAGCACCGCCTGGGTATTACGGGTTTCAATGCCGGTGCGCAAATCTTTAATCCGTGAGTCGTCCAGCACGTAAGAGCGGATTTGACTACCCCAGCCGATATCCGATTTGGTATCTTCCAGCGCCTGCTTTTCGGCATTCTGCTTTTGCAGTTCAAACTCATACAGTTTGGCACGCAATTGTTTATAGGCATTGTCGCGGTTTTTATGTTGCGAGCGATCGTTCTGACACTGCACCACGATATTGGTCGGTAAGTGGGTGATCCGCACCGCAGAGTCAGTCCGGTTAACGTGCTGACCACCAGCGCCCGACGCACGATACGTATCGATGCGTAAGTCTGCCGGGTTAATTTCAATTTCAATATCGTCGTCAATTTCCGGTGCGACAAATACCGAGGCAAAAGAGGTATGGCGCCGGTTGCCCGAGTCAAACGGGCTTTTGCGCACTAAACGATGGACGCCGGTTTCGGTGCGCAACCAGCCATAGGCATAATCGCCACTGAACTTAATAGTACAACCTTTAATGCCAGCGACATCGCCATCGGTCACTTCATAAATCTCTGGCTTAAAGCCTTTGTCTTCACCCCAGCGTAAATACATCCGCATCAGCATGCTGGCCCAGTCCTGTGCTTCAGTACCACCAGAGCCAGCCTGAATATCAAGATAGCAGTCATTCTGATCATTTTTGCCGGAGAACATGCGCCGGAATTCCAGCAAGGCCAGCTGTTTTTCCAGCCCGGCTAATTCCGTTTTTGCTTCTTCAAAGGTTTCTTCATCTTCCGCTTCAACCGCCAGCTCGACCAGCCCGGCGACATCTTCCAGGCCCTGATCCAGCCGGTCGATAGTGCCCACCACCTGCTCCAATGCTGAACGCTCTTTGCCCAAAGCCTGCGCTTTTTCCGGGTTATTCCAGACGGCGGAGTCTTCCAGTTCGCGCGAAACTTCTTCTAAGCGCTCTTTTTTGCCATCATAGTCAAAGATACCCCCGAAGCACGTTAGTGCGTTCAGTCAGATCTTTAATGCTGTTGTTCACCGGATTCACTTCAAACATGGGTTATCTCAGGCCTTAAAACGGTCAAAAAAATTGTTGCGGATTATAGCAAAGATATGGCTGGCAGTGCAGCCATCTATTGATGTTTTTATTAAGCAGCTTGCCGGCCTTGCCTGGCTACAAAACCGGCGGGGTTAACTTAGCGCCGTCATATAACGAACAATAAGTTGAAGATTTTGCTGTTCGCGGTATTCGTTAATATCCAGCTGATAAGCCAGCCGGACTTTTTTAACGTTAACATCTGGCCAGGTTTTATTATCGGCATTAAACCAGATAGCATCGACTAACAGGCCATTGGGCCCCTGTAACATCAGTTTCAGGTGACGTTCGGCCAGCATTTTCTGACTAATTAGACTGAATTCACCATCAAATACCGGTTCCGGAAAAGCCTGGCCCCAGGGACCGGCGTTTTGCAGGAGCTGGGCAAAACCAATGTCAAAACAATCGGCTTCCAACTCACCGTCGCTGTATATCACCGCAGTCAGTTGCTCGGCAGTTAAATGTTTTTTAGCGGTCAGGCTCAGCGCCAGCTGAAAAGTCTCCAGCCGCTCAGCGGCAATGGTTAAGCCCGCCGCCATGGCATGGCCGCCAAACTTTTTAATCAGCCCGGGATACTGACTGGCAATTTCTTCCAGCAAGTCGCGGATATGTAATCCGGGAATAGAACGGGCCGAGCCTTTTAACTCGCCGTTATCACCCTCGGCAAACACGATAGTCGGCCGGTGAAACTGCTCTTTAATCCGGCCGGCTAAAATTCCAATAACCCCCTGATGCCAGTCATTGCGATACAAACACAGACATTCGGGCAGGTTGCTACCATCAAAAGACAATTTACTTAAAAACGCCTGGGCTTCCAGCTGCATACTTTGCTCAATGGCCCGCCGCTCAACATTCAGCGCATCGAGCTCGGCCGCATACTGACGGGCTAAACCCAGCTCAGGTGCCAGCAGGCAGCTTATGCCCAGCGCCATATCGTCCAGCCGGCCAGCTGCATTTAACCTGGGTGCCAGCGAAAAGCCAAAGTCACTGGCGGTCAGTTTTTCGGCACGGCGGTTAGCCACATCAATTAATGCCTGAATACCCGGCCGGCAGTTGCCACTGCGAATACGCATTAAACCCTGATGCACCAGAATACGGTTATTGGTATCCAGCGGCACCACATCAGCTACCGTACCGAGCGCAACCAGATCAAGCAGTTCAGCAATATTGGGCTCGTTCAGGCCTTTGTCACTGAAATACTTATTAGCACGTAAGCCAGCGCGCAAGGCCATTAGCAGATAAAACGCCACCCCTACACCGGCCAGGGCTTTACTTGGGAAAGTACAACCAGGTTGGTTCGGATTAACAATAGCATCGGCATTGGGCAAGGTATTCCCGGCCAGGTGATGATCGGTAACCAGCACCTTCACGCCGGCTTTTTTAGCCAACGCCACCCCTTCTACCGCCGAGATCCCGTTATCGACGGTGATAATTAGTTCAGCGCCCTGCGCCACCACTAATTCAGCCAGCTCAGGAGTCAGGCCATAACCGTACTCAAAACGGTTTGGCACCATATATTCCAGGTATTTAAAACCAAAGGCTTTTAAGCCGGCCATCAGCACGGCAGTACTGGTTGCGCCGTCGGCATCAAAATCACCGACAATCACAATATGCTGCTGTTGCTGCAAAGCATTGGTTAACAATTGCACAGCAGCGTCAATATCCTTCAGCGCACTGAAAGGCAGTAAGCCGGCAGCGCCCCGCTCCAGCTCTGAGCTACTGCTGATCCCGCGATTCTGGTAGAGCCGGCGCAGCACCGGATGCAGGTTCTGCGCGATAACCTCAGCGGTTACCGGCTCGCGCCGGCTGATTTGTTTTAACTGCACGCCTGATACCTGCTTATTGTTGCTGCATGATGAAATGCTGTGAGCTGTAACACTAGTACTGTCAGTTTGCCTGCAACTGGTTCAGCAAACCGGCGACGGGTTGATAGCCGGGAATAATCCGACCACTGGCCAGTACCAGCGCTGGCGTACCATTGATACCAAACGACTGGCCGAGCTCATAATGTTGTTTAACCGGGTTATCGCACATGGCCGGAGGATTGCGTTTGCCGTCTTTGGCCAGGTCCATGGCTTTTTGCTGGTTGCGTGAGCACCACAGGTGCTGCATTTCCAAAGCGGTTTTACTGTTTAAGCCACCCCGGGGAAATGCCAGATAGCGAATGGTAATACCGGCATCATTATATTGTTTCATTTCATTATGTAATTTCTGGCAATAACCACAGGTAGGGTCAGTAAAAGCGTATACCACGTGTTGCTCGTTCTTCGCTTTATATTCAATAAAACTGTCGGCCACGGCCGGCAATTGCTTGCTGACATAGCTGCGCATCTGCACATCATTAACCAGCTCGGCCTGCTGTAAATCGTAAACATTACCTTCAATAAAAAACCGGCCATCAGCGCTGGTAAAAAACAAGCCGCGCTGGGTAAACACCTGCAGCAAACCCGGCATGGGGCTATTGGCAACGGCATTCACCTGCAAGCCCAGTGGCGCCAGACTTTCCGAAATCTCAGCAAGCTCCGGGGCTTCGCTTGTTTGTTGCGCCAGGGCCTTGTTACTTACACCGAGACTTAAACCAAAGAACCCCAACGTCAGGGCAACAGATAACCAGTTTTTCATATACCTTCCTACGTAGCGCGGTTTAACACGTTTAACCGCGCGGGTGATGTTGTTGATGTAGCCGTTGCAAACGGGCCTGGGCTACATGGGTGTATATTTGCGTTGTTGATAAATCACTATGGCCCAGCAGCATTTGTACTACCCGCAAATCGGCACCATGGTTCAGTAAATGAGTGGCAAAAGCATGGCGCAGGGTATGTGGCGACAGCTCGGCCTGAATGCCCGCTACTTTCGCATAAAACTTAATCCGGTGCCAGAAGGTTTGCCGGGTCATCTGGTTGCCGCGGCTGCTGGCAAACACTAAATTACTATCACCTTTTACTAAATCGACCCGGGCATGACGTAAATAACGACTGAGCCAGTCTTGCGCATCCTCACCCATCGGCACCAACCGCTCTTTACTGCCTTTGCCCAGTACCCTGAGCACCCCCTGATTAATACTGACTTGCTGCAAGGTCAGGCTTATCAGCTCAGTTACCCGCAAGCCGCAGGCATACAGCAGTTCCAGCATGGCTTTATCACGAAACTGAATCAGCTCGTTGCAATCAGGGGCCTGCAGCAGCGCTTCGACCTCCTGCTCAGATAAGGTTTTCGGTAAGCTACGGCCAATTTTCGGGTTAACCAGTTCAGTAACCGGGTTGGCCGCACAGCGCCCTGCCTTATGATAATGCCGGTAAAACCGCCGCAAACTGCTTAACATTCTCGAGCTGCTACGCGGGCTCAGTTGCTGCTGGTAACGCTCGGCCAGAAACTGGTTAATCAGTTGACTGTCTACGTTCAGCAATTGCTGCTGTTCTTTTGCCAGAAAACGACCAAACAGGGTTAAATCACTGCCATACGCACTGAGGGTATGCGGGCTAACATCTTTTTCCAGCCAGAGCTGGTCCAGAAACTGCTGAATTAACGCCTGTTCAGCAGGGTCAAGGGCGTGTGATTGCTGCGGATTCATGATCCTGAACCTGACGGCTTTACAACTGAAGTCTGAAGCTATCATAGCCGATTGCAGGGCCAAGGCATAGTCTGACTTGGGCTCGGCTATCAGCTTCTGCTACAATGCGCGGCAGAACTTGCTGGCGGAAATCAGATGAAAATAGGCTTATTTTACGGTTCAACAACCTGTTACACCGAAATGGTAGCAGAGAAAATTCAGGCGCTGATTGGTGCCGATGTAGTCGACTTACACAATATTAAAACCGTACCTCTGGCGAGAATGGCTGACTACCAGGTGTTAATCCTGGGGTTGTCTACCTGGGATTTTGGTGAAATTCAGGAAGACTGGGAAGCGCACTGGGATGAGATCAGCAGCGTTGATCTGCGTGGTAAAACCATCGCTATTTACGGCATGGGCGATCAAATCGGCTATGCTGAATGGTTTATAGACGCGGTAGGCATGCTGCATGCTGCGATTGCGCCACAAAACCCGGATCGTATTGGTTTCTGGCCAATCAGTGGCTATGACTTTATTGCCTCGAAAGCACTGACAACTGACGGCGAGCTGTTTTATGGCCTGGCTTTGGACGATGAAAACCAGTACGAACAAACCGATGAGCGGTTAAATGCCTGGGTCAGCCAAATTCTGACAGAAATAGCAGAACGGCTTTAAAACTTCAGATAAAAGTCCCGCAGCAATTGGCGATATTGCTCAGTGTAACTACCATCGTCATTATGGATTAATAGCTGTTGCTGCCGGTGTTGGCAGGGTACCCGCTGCCACTGCATCAACCGGCGGATAGGGGCTTTATCTGCCCGGCTTAGCACCTGACAGCTGGCAATGGCAAACCAGCCCCGGGCCTCAGCCAGCTGGCTGAATGCATCAGCGGCCTGCTCGGGTAATACCAAGGCGAAACTGCCGCCTGGCGCCAGCAACTCTGCCGCTTTTGCTAACAATAATACCAACGGTAAACTAGCGGTATGCCTGGCGTGATTGCGCTGCAAATCAGTGCTTAACAGCGCGTTGTCGAAAAAAGGCGGATTAGAGACAATTAAAGCGTAACGTTCAGCTGGCTGATAGGTTAGAATATCGCCTTTTAGTAATTGCAGACGCTTGGCAAAAGGGCTTTGCTGAAAATTGTATTCAGCCTGACGGGCGGCATTGGCGTCAAGTTCAACAGCATGCACCCTAGCGTCAGGTGCCCGCTGTGCCAGCATCAGGCTGATTAACCCGCTGCCAGTGCCAATATCCAGCAACGCAGCGCCAGCAGACCTTGTGTTTGCCAGGCTGGTCCAGGCCCCCAGCAATAAACCGTCAGTACCGACTTTCATCGCGCACTGATCATGGCCCACAAAAAATTGTTTACACTTAAAACCAGCTGACATCTTCACCTCTGCCACCAGTTTACTGGCTGCCAGGCAAGTTTGTCATCTGAATACTGTTGACCTTAAGGAATACCTTTATGAGCTTTGCCGATTTTCAATTCGACGACTCTATTAACCAGGCCCTGGAAGAAGCGGGCTTTACCGAGCCCACCTTAATTCAGCAGCTCGCCATTCCACCCGCGCTGGATGGCCGCGATGTGCTGGCCAGCGCCCCAACCGGTACCGGTAAAACCCTGGCGTTTGTGCTGCCGGCTATTCAGTATTTACTGGATTTTCCGCGGCGTGACCCTGGTTTTTGCCGGGTACTGGTTATGACACCCACCCGTGAGCTGGCATTTCAGGTTTATGAAGAGTTTAAGCAGCTGGCGCAATACACCAAGCTAAACGTTGGCGTGATCACCGGCGGTATTAACTACGGCAGCCATAAAGATACCCTGGAAAAAAACAATGATATTCTGGTGGCCACGCCGGGGCGTTTAACCGAGTATCTGGATGAAGAAAGCTTTCAGGCTGACGAAGTAGAAGTGCTCATTCTGGATGAAGCCGACCGGATGCTCGATATGGGCTTTATTGGTGAAATGAACCGGATAGTGCTGGAAGCCCGGCGGCGGCGCCAGACGTTTCTGTTCTCTGCCACCTTAGAGGGCTTATCATTAGAGCGCTTTGCCGAGCGGGCACTTAAAGAGCCCGAACAAATTGAAGCGGTACCGTCACGCAAAGAAAAAGCCAAAATTTTGCAGTGGCTTCATCTGGCCGATGACAATGTCCATAAGGTGGCACTGTTAACCCATATCCTGAAGCAGGAGGATGTTACCAAAGCCATCGTTTTTGTCAAAACCCGCGAGCGGTTGGCCAGTTTAACCGGGCAGCTGGAAAGCGCCGGTGTTAAATGCTGCTGGTTACAGGGCGAAATGCCGCAGGATAAACGCTTACAAGCCGTACAGCGTTTCAGCCAGGGCCAGGTCCCGGTGTTAATAGCCACCGACATTGCCGCCCGCGGCCTGGATATTGACGATATCAGCCATGTTATTAACTACGATATGCCGCGTAGTGCCGACACTTATGTCCACCGGATTGGCCGTACCGGCCGCGCCGGCAAAAAAGGCACGGCTATTTCGCTTATAGAAGCGCACGATATGGCGATGGTGGCCAAAGTGGAGCGCTACACCGAGCAAAAGCTGAAGCGACGGGTAATTGACAGTCTGCGGCCAAAGCATAAAGAAGCCAAAATCGGCAGCAAGAAGAAAAAACCCGGTAAACTGGCAGCTAAAAAACTGGCCAAAAAATCCGCTAAAAAATAATCCCGTCTCAGCAGATAATCGCAGCAAGCTGGCGTATTTTTGTGCCAGCGCTGCTGCATTTTTAACAAAAGCATGCTATCAATAGCGATAAATTAGGAATAATTTATTACTAAGAGGCATCAAGTTATGAATAAACGGCAATTTTTACAGTCCAGCGCGCTGGCGCTAAGTGTCTTACCGCTGGGGCTGCTCCCTCTTAGTAGTTGTGCTGCAGTGAGTAACCAACCCGGAGCCGCTAACCGCAATGCCATTCTGCCTAAAATGCTTAATCCGGGTGACACTGTGGCGCTGGTTAGTCCGTCTAAAGCTACCGACGAGCGGTTGGATATCCAAATTGCCACTGAAGTGATGCAGGCTTTAGGCTTTAAAGTGAAAACGGGCCAGCATCTGCAGGGGCGCCGCGGTCATCTGGCAGGCACCGATCTTGAACGGGCCAGCGATATAAATGCCATGTTTGCTGATCCAGAGGTTAATGCCATCATTTGCCTGCGCGGTGGCTCGGGCGCTGCCCGGCTATTGCCGCTGCTCGACTACCCGCTGATTAAACGTAACCCGAAAGTGTTGCTGGGCTACTCCGACATTACTGCGCTGCACAATGCCATTAATGCCCAGACCGGGCTGGTTACCTTTCATGGCCCCAACGGTACCGGCAGCTGGAACAGCTTTAATGCCGATCAGTTTCAGCGGGTATTTTTTCAGCGTGAGCTGATGCAGTATCAAAATGAGTTAAATGCCAAAGACGAGTTAGTGCCGCGGCAAAACCGTATTCAAACCATTACTGGTGGTAAGGTGCAGGGCCAGCTGGTTGGCGGTAACCTGACCGTATTAACAGCATTAGCAGGCTCGCCGTACTTGCCTGACTTCACCGGTAAAATTTTATTCCTGGAAGATGTCGAAGAAGCGCCCTACCGGGTAGATCGGATGCTCAGCACCTTAAAGCTGATGGGCGCGCTGGATAAAATTGCTGGCCTGATTTTTGGTGAATGTACCGCCTGCCGACCAGGTGGTGGTTTTGGCTGGTTGACGATGGATCAGATTTTTGATGACCATATTAAGCCGCTGAATATTCCGGCGTATCGCGGCGCGATGATTGGCCATTTAAGCAAACAGTTTATTGTGCCGCACGGCGCCACAGTAGAAATGGATGCTGACGCCGGTACGTTCAGGATGTTACAAGGTGTGTTTCAGAGCTAAGCCTTTCTGAGGGAGAGTGCGGATTACTCTAAGACGACCGTTGAAGCCCTGGACGGGCGGAAACGAGCCTACAGGGATGTATTTACGGTGTGTCGTCGTGAGTAATGGGTACGATCCCGGGTTCCAGCGACTAAGCTGGAAATCCCGCTGTGCTCGCCACAGCAACTCGCAAGCCATCCCTGGCTTGCTCAGACACTCTGTGGCTGTGCATCGGGACACCAGCTCAGCACGCTAAATTTATCCGTGGAGTGATTTACCGCTCCCAGTACGCTTCTTCCAGGCTATCTTCGCGCTCAGGCAGGCCTTTTGACAAGCGCGGTGCATTCTGCACCAGAATTTCATAGCTTACCCGATTCGCATATTTACAAATCTGCGCGAAGCTGGAATACGCCAGGTAAGGCATTTCATGCTTACCCGACAATGGCTGTACCTGCTTATGGAAGTGATTTGCCGCCATATCGTGCAAAATAGCCGACAAGGCACCATCACCGGCACCATTGGTATTTTTAATGCGTTCCGGCCCACCCAGGTACGGGTCAATGTGTGAATAGACTTTTAATGGCTGCTCACAATATTTACGTAACATTGGCCGGCTGAATTCAAACTGGTTAAAATCGGCCAGGCTGGCTGATTTTATCGGGTTACTACTCTCCCGCTTTACGCTGTCATCAGTATGACCACACAAATACAGGCCCTCTGGCCCGGCGGTAATCAACACCATATCTGTATGATCAAGAATGGCCTCAGCCGCTTTTAACGGATCGGCAAAACCGGTCAGCGCTTCGGCTTCCAGTTCGTTCATCGCCAACACGTTAACGTAGTTTTTAATGGTGCTGATAATTTGCTCGCGGTTCTCTTCCACTAAATGCCGGGTGCCCAGGCTCATTACCACCGGCACATCATGCGCTTTGGCATCTTCCAGCGCCTTATGCATTGCCCGTTGAATCGGCTGGCCATTAGCTCGCAGCGGGTAAGCACTGACCACAAAGGCCGAGGCGGCGGCAATAATATCGGTTGGAATATAATCCGGCTCCAGCTGATCCATGTCGCTTGGGTCGATGACAAAGGTGCGTTCGCCGTCCGGGGTTATCATGGTAATGCCCCGGCCAATATCACCGGCCACGCCCTGCAAATGGTTCATATCCACTTTCGAGCTGGTATGACAGACATAATGATAGGCCGGTGAGCCGAGCGCAATATTAGCCGACATCACGCCGAGCAATACTGATTTATCATCTGCTAACACCGAGTAATTGTGAATGGTATTGCCAATGGTACCACCGGCAAAATGGTCGGATATTGCCTGCTTGGCCACCAGTTCCTGATAAATCGCATTGGCTTTGGCATGCTCTACCAGGTTAGATAAGCCCTTTTGAATAGCATAGCGGGCCAGAAAATCATCGGTGACACTGGCCACCACATCGACGATGGTTTGGTCCAGGCCCACAATATAAGTATCCAGCTCAGGTCGTACTTCAAAGCTGGGCAATTGCGGCTTTGGCTGAGATACAGGAAAGTAATGCTTAATTTTACGCAGGCCGGGAAATTTCATGCTAAAGGCTCAACAACAAACAGGTGGCTATTTTAGCAAAAATGTCAGCAAAGCCTAAGCGCCTTATTGCGCCTTTACTTAATTATTACTGATTTATTCTGGTTGCTGGCGTAGAAACACCGGTTTATCGGCCGTTGAATCATCTTTACTGTACTGATAACCCGCCAAATTAAATTTGATAATAGCTTCAGGATCAGTAATTTGCTGCTGAATAACATATCTCGCCATTAAACCGCGGGCTTTTTTGGCAAAAAAGCTGATTATTTTATACTGGCCGTTTTTATAGTCTTTAAATACCGGAGTGATGATTGTGGCTTGCAATGCTTTAGGTTTGACTGCTTTAAAATATTCCTGCGATGCCAGATTCAGTAACACGTCTGACTTCAGCTCAGTCAGCTGCTTATTCAGGTTATCGGTAATTTGCTGCTGCCAGAACGCATATAAGTCTTTGCCAGCTGGATTCTCTAACTTGGTACCCATTTCCAGCCGGTACGGCAACATCAAGTCAAGCGGTCGCAGCACGCCATATAAACCGCTTAAAATGCGCAGATGTTGCTGGGCATACTGCAGCTGTTTTGTGTTGAGACTTGCCGCATCCAGCCCCTGATAAACATCGCCGTTAAACATAAAGAGCGCTGCTTTGGCATCTACAGCGCTGTAATCTGGTTGCCACTGGCTAAAACGGGCAGCATTGAGGCCGGCCAGCTTGTCACTGATATGCATTAAAGAGCCCAGCTCAGCCGGACTGAGTTTTTTGCAAATGTCCGCCAACTCGCTGGCCTGCGGCAACAGTGCTGGCATTGTCGTGTCAAGCTGCAGGGAAACGGGGTTTGGATCAAGATCTTTTGCCGGGGATACCACCATCAACATAAAAACATTACCTGTATTGCGAATTCATTAAAATAAAGTGTAAGTAGGCTGCAAGGCCATACGTTGCCGGGCCAGCGTTAGTTCATCGTCTGAGCCAGGCTTAATCCAGATAAAGCTCCGGCAGTGCGTCAGTTAAGCTTGTTAACCTGTCGCGCTCCTTACCAGAAAGCGCTTTACTGTTCAGCAGTTGCAATGCCGCACTGGCCAGGGGTTTTAATGCTTTATGACCGGGTAATTTACTCAGTGTCTGTACCAGATTCAGTGTTGTTTCAATATGCGCCGGACAAAGCAGAAAGGCGCTACGCAATGCCTGTAACGCAGCCTTTGGCTTATTTGCCTGCAACTGCTGCTCACCCTGCTGTTGCCATTGCCGCAACTGCTGACTGCTACTATTGAGCATTTTGGCAAAGTGCTTTACCACCAGACACGCCATGCCCTCACCACGCTGGCTTAACGCATCGGCCGCGGCAGTTGCCTGCTGCAATAATTCACTGGCAGCTTTTGTATCATGACAAGCAAAATAGTACCAAACCAAGTCCAACATACTGTTAATTGGCAAACTGGTATCGGCTGCCGCCACCTCAGCCAGCAATGCTTCACTTTTTGCGCCATCACCCTGCAGCAAATAGCCATGCGCCAGTAAGATTTTTTGCTGAATCCCGCCCTGAGCATTAAGCAATTTTAATGGCACTGAATGCAGGGTATCTAAAAATTGCTTTAACAATTGTTTATACCCGGCCAGATCAGCAGTTTGAGCTGACCGCAAATGACTGCGGCTTAACGCCAGGTAAGGTTCAATATGGTCAAAAGCGGAGAACCGGTATTGTTGCAGCAATTTCTGCCAGTAGGCTGTTGCAGCCGCATCGTCGGCCATTAAATGCAATAAATTGCCGTAATATTGCTGATAAACATTATCAGTAGCATTATAGCGTAACAACTCCAGTACCCAGTCTTTCGCCTCAGCCAGCTCCCCCTGCACCAAAGCCAGTTCCACCAGATAAGCCAGCGCTTCAGGCCTTACGTCTTCATGCTTAACCAACGCTTGCAACTGAGTAAACGCCTCATCAAACCGCGCCAGTTGCAACAACGCAATTGCTTGCCCTAGCCGGGCCCAGCTGAAATCACGTTGCTGGCAGACATACTGATACAACGTCAGTGCTGCCGGGCTATCACCAGCGGCTAGCATTACTTCTGCTTTTAAACGCAGTGTTTGTAATGTCAGGGCCGGGTATTGTTTTACTACCTCATCAGCGTGCGCTAAGGCAGCAGCGTAATCACTAGCCGCAGCGCTCTGGTAAATTTTGCGCAGAGCAACAGATGTTTGAAACGCTTTCGCCAGCTTCTTTTCCAGCTCAAGGTAACTGAAGGGTTTAAGTAAGTAGCAATCTGGCTGCCCGGCCAACACCCCATGCACCGGTTGGCGCACTGGCTCGGCCGACATAATGGCATAGCAGGCACCGGGCTTCAGCCAGCCTTGTAATTTTAATTCAGTAAAAAACTGACTGCCATCTTTACCCTCACCCAGTTGAAAATCCGCTAAAATAAAATCAAACGACTGTTTTTGAGCCTGAATTAAAGCAGCTCCGGCGTCAGCCACAGCAGTAATCTGTTCGAAACCTATTTGTTGTAGCATCCCTTTTACGGAAGCGCGCACAGGTTCACAGTCTTCAACCAACAACAATTTTTTCGTTTTATAGAACCGGCTTTGTAAGATCATTTGCATCCTGTGCTAAGGTGATCAATAAACTGCGACGCTGGGCATAACTGGCGCGGTTTAATGCCATGGCAATATAGTAATTTAGTGATAATGGTGCAACGGTTTTTCAAAAAACCGGCTGACAACGCCCCATTTTGTAGTAATATTTCTACATTTATTGCCTGGCATCGGCATAAACCCTAAAATTCGTCAAAAAAACGGTAATTAAACTATATGAGTGATTTATTAAGCCAACTTAAAGCCGTCACTACAGTGGTCGTAGACAGTGGTGATTTGGGCGCAATTGAACAGTTCCGGCCAGTTGACGCCACCACTAACCCTTCATTATTACTTAATGCCAGTCAGCTTGATTTTGCCAAACCGATGCTGAGTGCCGCCATTGATTATGCCAAAGCACATGCCAGTGGCAAAGCTGCAGTACTGGAGCTAGCCTGCGACAAGTTCGCGGTTGATGTTGGCACCGCCATCAGTAAGCTGGTGCCAGGCCGGGTATCAACCGAAGTGGATGCCCGCTTATCATTTGATACTGAAGCAACCGTTGCAAAAGCACTGCAGCTGGTTGAGCTGTATCAGCAAAATGGTGTAAGTACTGACCGTATTCTGATTAAAGTGGCGTCAACCTGGGAAGGTATTCAGGCAGCCCGTCAGTTAGAGCAGCAAGGTATTCAATGTAATCTTACCTTGCTGTTCCATATGGCTCAGGCCCGGGCCTGTGCTGAAGCCGGTGCCTATCTTATTTCACCTTTTGTCGGCCGTATTCTCGACTGGTACAAAGCCAACACCCAGCAAGACTATACCGCTGATACTGATCCGGGCGTGTTATCGGTGCGTGATATTTACCATTTTTACAAAGAACATGGTTATGCCACTGTGGTAATGGGCGCCAGTTTCCGCAATACCGGCGAAGTGCTGGCGCTGGCCGGCTGTGATCGGTTGACTATCAGCCCGGGTTTACTGGATGAGTTGAGTAAACAAACCGGCACCCTGGATGTGAAACTGGTCGATGGTGGCGCTAAAACCGCTAAACCTACAGCGTTGAGTGAAAGTGAGTTCCGTTGGCAGCTGAACGAAGATGCGATGGCGACTGAAAAACTGGCCGAGGGTATCCGCAAGTTTGCCATTGACCAGCGCAAGCTGGAGCAGTTAATTGCCGGACAACTTTAACCTACTTAACAACTTTAACCCAGTTAGAAATCAACGGATTGGCAGCAGCACAGGAGCACTTTATGTCGGGCAGTTTTATTGATCATTTAAGTCAGCTGAGGGAACTGGGTAACCAAAGTGGCAATTTACGTGATGCGTTCAAAGACGACCCTAACCGGGCAGCGCGCTATCGCACAACAGCCTGCGGTTTAACCCTGGACTATGCCAAAAACCTGATTGATGACACCAGCTGGCAGGCATTGCAGCAACTGGCTGCTGACAGTAAAATAAGTAGCTTGCGCCAGCAAATGCAGCAGGGTGCTGCTATCAATAATACTGAGCAACGGGCGGTCTGGCATACCCGGCTGCGCCAGCAGGATGTCACCGGCTTAATGCTGAATGGTGAAGATATTGGTCAGCAAATTACTGAGTGCCGGGCCAGAATGGCGGCATTGGTAGACACCCTGCACCAGCAACAGTATCTGGGATATCAGGGCAATGCTATAACCGATCTGATTTGGGTCGGTATCGGTGGCTCTTTACTGGGGCCGCAAATGGCAGTAGAGGCATTGACGCCCTATCACTGCAGCCCGGTTAAGCTGCATTTTGCCGGTAATATTGATGGCGCTGTCATCAGCGATATTCTGGCCGGATTAAACCCGGCGACAACTTTGGTAGTGGTAGCATCAAAATCATTCGGTACCGAAGAAACCAAACAAAATGCACTGGCTATCCGTCAGTGGTTTACTGAGCATGGCGCCGATAAACACGCTATTGCCCATCACTTCTGGGCCACTTCGTCTAATATCAGCGCCGCCGACGAATTTGGTATTGAACAGAAAAACATTCTGCCGATGTGGGACTGGGTGGGTGGTCGTTACTCGTTATGGTCCGCTATTGGTCTGCCGATTGCTTTGATGATTGGCAACCAGCAATTCAACCAGCTGTTAGCCGGCGCTGAGGCGATGGATCAGCATTTTTTCAATGCGCCTTTTGCTGAGAATATGCCGGTGATCATGGCATTGCTGGGTGTCTGGTACATTAACGGCCACAGCTGTCAGGCGCAGGCGCTGCTACCGTACAGCCATTATTTACGTTTACTGCCCTCTTATGTGCAGCAACTGGATATGGAAAGCAACGGCAAAAGTGTCGATAGCAACGGTAAGTCGTTGCCATACGCTACCGCACCGGTGATCTGGGGCGATGCCGGCACCAACGGCCAGCACGCTTACCATCAGTTATTGCATCAGAGTGCGTTAGCCGTGCCGGCTGACTTTATTCTGCCACTAAAGGTCAAGCACCCGTTAAAAGACCAGCATAGCCGCCTGGCAGCGCATTGTTTTGCCCAGACTCAGGCACTAATGCAGGGCAAAACCCTGCAGGAAGCTACCGCCGAATGTCTGGCGCAGGGTATGAACGAGCAACAGGCTAAAGCCCTGGCGCCACATAAAGTGTCGCCGGGCAATAAACCCAGTAATACTTTATTGCTACCTGAGTTATCACCCTACTATTTAGGGGCATTAATCGCGCTTTACGAGCACAAGGTATTTTGTCAGGGCGCCATCTGGCAACTGAACAGCTTTGATCAATGGGGCGTAGAGCTCGGTAAACAACTATCCGGCCCGATTTATCAGGCCCTTACTGGCAATAGCAGTCACAGCTTCGATAGCTCTACCACGGCATTAATAAAGCAGTTTCTGGCTGCGCAGAACTAACCCGTTTAACTGAACCGTCGCTCTACCACACCGCTTTTGCTCCGGCAAAGCGGTGTTTTTATTTCGCCCGCGTTTGGTTAACCCGGCAAAAATCGTCTAACCTTTTATTAACTAAATTTCCTCTGCCCGTATGTTGATGAAACCGGCAACCGTTTCTAGCGAACCCAGCCAGACAGGAGGACATACTATTAACGCTATACAGTCTGCTACTAACAACCAGCAAGAACCCGATAAAAAAACCGCATCAGCAAACCAGACCCAACAGAAACCTGTAGTGCTGATAACCGGTGCCGGTGGCAATATTGGTTCAGCTTTAGCAAACAGCCTGCGCCAGGACTATCAGGTGGTGGGCATGGATCAAGACGAAGCCGACGGTATTTTGCAAGCGGATTTAACCTCAGCCGACTCGCTGGCCCTGGCATTTCATCATTTTCGAGAGCAATACGGCGGCCATATCGCAGCAGTTGTTCATTTGGCGGCTTACTTTGATTTCACCGGCGAAAAATCGCCGTTATACGACGAAGTAAACGTTAAAGGAACAGAGAAATTGCTAACCGCCCTGGCCGATTTTAAAGTTGAGCGGTTTATTTATTCCGGCACTATGCTGGTGCATCAGCCGGTATCGCCTGGCGAGCGGGTCAGCGAGTCCACACCTATAGCGCCCAAATGGGCTTATCCTGAGTCTAAAGCAGAAACTGAAAAGGCTATCCGGCAGCACCGCAACGGTATTCCCTGCACTTTTTTGCATCTGGCCGGCCTGTATAACGAGCATAGCGCCGTGCCAACCCTGAGCCATCAAATCGCCCGGATTTACCAGCGGGATTTAAAGTCGCACTTATATGCAGGTGATTTGGATGCCGGTCAGTCGTTTATTCATCAGGACGATATGTTGGCGTTATTCAAGCGTTGTATTGAGCGGCGCAATGACCTGCCAGAGGACTGCACTATTCTGGCTGGCGAACCTGACACATTAAGCTATAGCGAGCTGCAGGATAAGCTGGGCAAGTTAATTCACGGCGAACACTACTGGCGTACCATCAGTTTACCGCAACCGGTCGCTAAAGCAGGGGCCTGGCTGCAACTGAAAGCCGAGCCTGTGGTGCCCGATGCGATAGACCATGGAGAAGAGCCGTTTATCCGGCCGTTTTTAATTGAACTGGCCTCTGATCATTATGCGCTGGATATCAGTCAAGCCCGCCAGCTGCTGGACTGGCAGCCGCAGCACAGAATTAACGATAAGTTGCCACAAATGGTGAGACAGCTGAAAAAAGATCCGGTTGCCTGGTATCAGGACAATGGGATCCGGCCGCCTGACTGGCTGACAGAAGCCGAAGAGCTTAGCGGCAATCCGGAAACCCTGCGAAAACGCCATGAAACCTGGTACCGTCAGGAATATCAGCGCAACTTGTGGGGGCCGTGGTTTAATATCGGTCTTGGCTGTTGGTTAATGGCCTCAATACCACGGCTGGGTTACCAGTCGCAGGCCATGATCTACAGTGATCTGCTGTCCGGTGCACTGATAGTACTGTTGGCATTTCTGGCATTGTCGTGGCGACTGCCAGCTGTCCGCTGGGCCAGCGCAGCAGTCGGCTGCTGGGTCCTTACTGCGCCACTGCTGTTCTGGACTGAAGCACCAGCAGTCTATTTAAACAGTACGATTATTGGCACGTTGGTGATCGCCTTTTCTGTGTTATTGCGCCCGGCACCCGGGGTATCGCCGGTGGCAGTCATGACAGGCCCGGATATTCCGGTGGGCTGGTCATATTCACCCTCAACCTGGTTGCAACGCCTGCCGATTATTGTACTGGCTTTTATTGGTTTTTTTATTTCAGCCTATATGGCGGCCTATCAGCTGGGCCATATTGATGTCATCTGGGAGCCATTCTTCCAAGGTGCCATTGCAGGTGACGGCAAAAATGGTACTGCCGAAATCATCACATCATCGGTATCCGAGGCCTGGCCGGTGCCCGATGCCGGCGCCGGTGCCCTGGTATATTTGTTTGAAATACTGGTTGGTGTTGCCGGCTCAACCCGGCGCTGGCGTACTATGCCCTGGCTGGTTGTGCTATTTGGCTTTCTTATCGTGCCCATGGGCGTGGTGTCTATTACCTTTATTATCATTCAACCCATAGTATTGGGTACCTGGTGCACCCTTTGTTTGATAGCAGCAACGGCGATGCTGTTACAGATCCCGTTTTCACTGGATGAACTGATTGCCACCGGCCAGTTCCTTAAACGCCGCCGTCAGCAGGGCCAGTCAGTACTACGGATCTTTTTTACCGGCGATACCGATGAAGATGATGGCCGTCGCGACCATGACAGTTTCGAGCAATCGCCACGGCAAATTATAAGCAATGTTTTCAGTGGCGGTGTTCGCGTCTGCCCTGGCCTGATGGTGTGTATCGTTACCGGCCTGTTACTTATGTTCAGCCGGGTTTTACTGGGCGTGGATGGTGCCATGGCCGATGCCCAACACCTGTTGGGGGCGCTGGTTATTACCCTATCAGTTATTGCCCTGGCAGAGGTAGCCCGGGCGCTGCGCTTTGTTAATCTGCTGCTGGCGCTGGCCCTGATGATTTGCGCCGTCGTTATTCCAAGCAGCACCCTCATTATTATTGCCAGCCTGACAGCAGCCACAGTGATAATGGTTGCCAGCATTTTCCGGGGACCGGCAAACAGCAGTTATGGCCGCTGGTCGCGGCTGATTGTCTGAATTTTTCCGAAACAACACAGGAGAGTGTTATGAATGAACAACTAAGCAAAAATACCATTAGCGAACTGCTGAAAGTGGCAGACACGGTTTGTCTGTCATTATATATGCCAACTCACCGCAGTTTTCCAAAGCGCAATGAAAACCCGATTTTGTTTAAAAATCTGCTGTCGCAACTAGCGGAGAAATTGCAGCAGCAGTACCCTGATGCCGATAAGGCCAGTCTGATGCACGGCTTTGCAAAACTGCAGGATGACCAGGAGTTCTGGCAGCATCCGCAAAATGGGCTGGCGGTATTTGCAGCCGATGATTTTTTTAAAGTGCTGAAGCTGGAGCAGCCAGTTGCGGAGCGCACCTTTGTTTGTGACCATCCATATATATCGCCGCTAATCCGGCTGACTCAGACAACCGAAAATTATCAGGTATTGTGTTTAAGCCGTGACAGTATTCGTTTGTTTGCAGGTAACCGCGATACGATAAATGAAGTGTCACTTCATCCTGATGTGCCCGCTACCAAAGAGCAGGCATTAGGGCATGAACTTACCCCTTCCGACCAGACCGGCTACCATCAGGGTTTCGGTGCGACCAGCGATCGCGGCGATCCCTATGCCCACGAGTCCGGAGGCAACGATAAACAGGAAGAAATAGACATTGACCGCCAGCGTTACTTCCGGGCGGTCGACAAAGCCATTACTGAGCATTATTCCCAGCCTTCGGCATTGCCACTGATATTAGCCGCGTTACCGGAGAATCAGGGCTTTTTCCGCGAAGTCAGTCACAACCCCAATCTGCTGGCTGACGGCGTCACTGTCGATTTAAGTGACCTTGATACCAGCAAATTACGCGAGCAGTGCTGGCAGCTGATGGCTGCGTCGTATGATCAGAAAGTTGACGACCTGTTACAACAATACGGCCAGTCAGAAAATCAGGGGCAGGCCTCCAATAAACTGGCGGACATTGAACAGGCCGCAAAAATAGGCCGGATTGCCACCTTGCTGGTCGGCAAAGATCGGCTTGCCGTGGCGAAAGTAGATAAGTACGACGCCAGCAACGAGTATCCGGATTTGCTGGAAGAGTTAGTGCTGAAGGTAGTCCAGCACGGTGGTGACGTGATGGTAATTCCGCCTGAACGTCTCCCCGGCAAGAGCAAAGCCGCGGCAATCTACCGCTTTGAGTTAGCGGGCAACAAATAATGATGGCATCTTGCCCGGGCAGCTACGCTGTCCGGGCAAGATGCATAGATAGCGCCGCCACCACCACTTTATTTAAGCAGTGCCATTGATCCCCTCTGCTAACTCACTTAGACTTCTGAACATCTATTTGCCAGCGTATTGCTGGGCAGCTTGTCGGAGGTAACGCGTTGCAACCTTTACCAAAGCTCAATTTACGTGACAAAGTCAGTGCCGCAGAATGGCAGCTACGGCTCGATTTAGCAGCCTGCTACCGGCTGGTGGAGCATCATCGCTGGGGCGATTTAATTTATACCCACTTGTCAGCACGCTTGCCCGGAACCGAGCATTATCTGGTTAATGCCTTTGGCCTGACCTTTGACGAAGTGACCGCGTCCAATCTGGTTAAAGTTGACTTACAGGGCAATATTCTGGATGACACACCGTTTCAGATTAACCCGGCCGGCTTTACTATTCACAGTGCTATCCATCAAGTGCGACCTGATGCCCATTGCGTTATTCACCTGCATACCAAAGAAACCATCGCCGTGGCCAGCCAGCAGCAAGGCTTGCTGCCATTAAGCCAATACTCGATGTTTTCGCTGGGCTCGCTGGCGTATCACCAATACGAGGGTCTGGCGGTTAATCAGGATGAGAAAGCCCGCTTGCAAAGCGATTTAGGCCAGCATAACCATATGTTGCTGGTTAACCACGGCGGCTTAACCGTAGGCCCGACGGTAGGTGATGCCTTTATGCGCTTTTACGATTTACAGCGCGCTTGCGAAATTCAGTTGGCGCTGCAGGCCAGCGGCCAGCCGGTAATACCGGTTCCGCAGGCGATAGTGGATAATATCAGCAAGCAAGCCAAGGTTGTACACAGTGGCAGCACCGGCGGTCAGTTAGCCTGGCCGGCGATGTTGCGTAAAGCCTACCGGCTTGACCCCGGTTTTGCCCAATAGCCGTTGCCCATCTAACAGGAGTCAGCATGAAAGTTACCCGCGTCGAAGTATTTGATATTTATTGTCCGGATCGCCCGGCCTGGACTCCGGTTTTTGTCAGAATTCATACCGATGAGGGCATCAGCGGGGTCGGTGAAGCCGGCCTGGCTTATGATTTAGGCCACAGTGCCGCCGCAGCAATGATTAAAGAAATGGCCGAGGCCTTTTTAATTGGTCATGACCCGTTTCAGACCGAAAAGCTCTGGTCACGGATGCTGCGCGAAAGCTTCTGGGGCCTGGGCGGCGGCCCGGTTATATACTCAGCAATGAGCGCCATAGATACCGCTTTGTGGGATATAAAAGGTAAAGCCCTGAACCTGCCGGTGTATCAGTTGCTGGGCGGTAAAGTAAACGACAAGCTGCGTACCTATGCCTCGCAGTTACAGTTTGACTGGGGCCCGGAATTTAAAGCGTTGGTGCACCCTGAGCAATACGCTGAAGCCGCGTTAAAAGCCATTGCTGAAGGCTACGACGCCGTTAAAGTTGACCCTATTCAGTACGATAAAGACGGCAATACCTACTACGACCGTACCAATATTATCTCCCGTACCGAAATGAAGCTGTACCGGGCAAGAATGCAGGCCATTCGTGATGCCGTCGGTGATGAAGTGGATATCATTTTTGAATGCCACAGTCTGCCCGGTGCCACCTCAGCTATTCAGATTGGTGAAATAGCCAAAGAGTTCGACTGCATGTACTTTGAAGAGCCGGTCAATTACCTGAACCACTCCCTGCATGCCAAAGTAGCTGATAAAGTCGCGGTGCCCATTGCCGGCGGCGAGCGGCTCTACAACCGCTGGGGGGTGCGGCCTTATCTGGAAGATCAGAGCATCGACGTGCTGCAGCCGGATATCGGCCTGTGTGGCGGCTTTACTGAGACCAAAAAAGTTTGTGATTACGCCGATATTTTTGATGTCCGCATTCAGGCCCATGTTTGTGGCGGCCCGGTGGCAACGGCTGCTGCGTTGCATCTGGAAACCGCGATACCTAACTTTTTAATTCACGAGCATCACACCTACGCCATTAAAAAGTGGAACCGCGAGCTGTGTCTTCAGGATCCGCAGCCGAAAAATGGCTTTTTTCAGGTATCAGAAGCGCCGGGGATTGGTATTGAGCTTAACGATGAGATCGTTATGCGCTCACAACGGGTTGAGATTAAATAGCGAGCGGCGGCTTATTCCTCAGTCAGCCGATAACAGGCTCTGGCTGTGCCAGCACTTAGTTGCTGCCAGCCAGCGCTGCCAAGCCCCAGCTTAGTCAGTAACTGGTAATAGCGCCGCCACAACTGCTGATAACTACCCTGCCATAAACATAACGGATAATTACTGGCCAGCATCAGCCGTTCGACCGGCCACTCGCTGAGCACTGCAGCAAATACCTGCTGCTGCCAGGCGGGGTCTGCGGTACTGTAACGACCGGCATTTAACATCTCCCAGCCAGACAACTTCATTGCCACATTGGGCAAGGGGGCCAGCATCTGAATTGCCTGCTGCCACAAGTGAAAGTGCTCAGGCCGTGCTAAACCAGCATGATTCAGCACCAGCGTTAAATCCGGAAACTGCTGTGCCAGCTGCTGAATTCTGGCGACGTTTTTTGAGCTGGCCAGGCTGCACTGCACTTCCAGCACCAGCTTATGTTGTGCAAGCCGCGGGGCAATATTCAACAACTGCGGTGCATGCAGCCAGCACTCATCATCGCCTTCAAAAATATGCCGCACCCCAGCTGGCTGATAGGGCAACAGCGCCTGCAGGTTTTGCTGGATCTGGGCTATTGGCAGGCTGCAATCCAGAAACGCCACCGCACGGTGCGGGCAGGCGATTTGCTGACCGGCTATCCAGGCCAGCTCGCGCTCGGGTGCACTGTTATCAAAGCCGGCTTCAATATGCACCAGAGCGGCCAGTTTAAAGGGTGGTTTCAGCTCAAGCTTTGCCACTGAGTAATCATGCTGCAATAAAGCCTTATCCGGCCAGGCAGGCGGATTGGCGCTTTGCAGCCAATGGTACTGGCCCGCACTGAGTTGCCACAGGTGTAAATGCGGGTCGACAATCTGCAGCACCTCTGGCCGGGTCATATGGCAGCGCTCACTGACACGTATAGCCACCGTCAATTAATTGCAGACTGCCGGTAATAAAACGGGCATTGTCACTGGCTAAAAAGGCGACCAATGCAGCCACTTCCGCAGGCTGGCCTAAACGCCCCAGCGGCTGCTCGGCAGCTTCATCAGCCACCACAGCCGCCTTATCAGCCCCACTGTTAGCACAGTAACGGTCAATCGCCTGATGAAATAACGGCGTTTCAATGGTACCCGGGCAAACAGCATTTACCCGGATATTAAAACGGGCATAATCCAGTGCCGTGGTTTTCGCCATTGAGGCCAGTGCGTGTTTGGTCAGGTTGTAGGCAAAGGAGTTTTTCTTGGCGATCAAGGCCTGATCTGACGCCAGCAGCACAATGGCACCATTATGTTGCGCCCGCATTTGAGGCAACACCGCCTGCAGCGCGGCATAAGCGCCTTTAACATTAAGTGCAAATAAGCTATCCAGAGTAGTTTCGTCAGTCGCTTCAATATCGGCACTCAGATGCCGGCCCGCGTTAGACACCAATAAATCAATGCGGCCGGTTGTGCTTAAAATATGCTGAATAACACTTTTCACTGTCACGACCCGGCTAACATCACATTCGTGATATTCACCCAGATCACCTGGCACTATATCCAGATTAAACACCCGATATTGTTCACTTAATAGCTTTTCAACGATGGCATAACCAATACCGTGGCTACCGCCGGTCACAATAGCAACTTTTTTCATGCCAGCTCCTATGGTTTTCAGTTGCAAGCATCATAAGCCAACTTAGCTTTTTTTGAAATTTTTACCATCGCTGTAACGCTGTTGTCACTTAACTATTTTATTTTACAACAAAGTGTGGTAGAACTTTCGTTGAAAATTACAACAACATCAGCAGAGGCCGTATTATGGAAAGCTTCGAAGAATTACTGAACATGTTGGAACGCCCGGCAGCAAAACCTAAAGCTGTTAAGCGTAAATGGCGCGAAATTGAAGAGCTAAAAGAGCGTCATCGTCTTAAAAAAGAGCTATGCGATATAGACTGGACCATAGAACCAGAGCTGGCTGATATCGAATTATAACAACAACGCCCAATCATTGATTGGGCGTTGTTGTTTTAACTGCAGCTACGGGTTTATTGGGCTTACTTTGCTAAGCTAGCAGCAAACCGAGTGCCAGTTAATGGCGCTACGGTTACTGTCTTGCAGTAAACTATTGGTTTGCAAAAAGTGGCCGCAGCCTAAAAACCCCCGGTGTGCCGACAACGGCGACGGATGCGGCGCTGTCAGAATATGATGGCGCTCACCGTCAATCAGCCGGGCCTTTTTCTGGGCATGGCTGCCCCATAGTAAAAACACGATACCCTGGCAGTTTTGGCTGATGGCTGTTATTACCTGATCGGTAAACTGCTCCCAGCCTAACTTGCGATGCGAATTGGGCTGGTTAGCAATTACTGTCAGTACGGTATTAAGCAATAATACCCCCTGCCCGGCCCAGCTTTGCAAATTACCATGGCCAGGCGGGCAAAAATCCGGGTATTCCAGCGCCAGCTCTTTATAAATATTGGCCAGCGACGGCGGTACTTTTACGCCGTCCCGCACTGAAAATGCCAAGCCATGGGCCTGGTTCGGCCCATGGTAAGGGTCTTGTCCCAACACCACCACTTTTAACTGCGCTAGCCCGGTAAGCTTAAACGCATTAAATACATCAGCCTGCGGCGGATATATTACGGTGCCGGCGCTGCGTGCAGCCGCCACTTCATCTAGCAGCTTTTGGAAATACGGCTGCTGTTTTTGCTCACCCAATAGTTGCTGCCAGTCGGTCATGCGCGTTTTAAGGTCCTGATCACCTGTTCAAGAGCTGCAAAGTCTGCCGCAATATCGATGCTAAGTCCAGACTCTGCGGCACAAGCGGCCAATGCCGGTGGCAACGCAATCGGGCTACCGAGAATATTCTCAACCTGCTCTTTAAACTTTGCCGGATGAGCGGTACCAAAGAAAATACCAAACTCATCAGCTGCCAGGCTGCGTTTCAGTGCCTTGTAGGCCACAGCAGCATGCGGTTCGCTTAAATAGCCCAGTTGCCACAATTGACGCACGCCAAGCTGGGTATCGTCTTCATCGACTGCTACCGCGGCAATATCAGCGCGGCTAATCACACCTTGCGCCAGCAAGGCCTCTACCCGTGGCCAGTTATTAGGGGCACTGACATCCATAGCATTGGACAGCGTCGCTACCGTGGTTTTCGGTTGCCACTGCTGGTTTTGCCAGTAGCGCGGCACCGTATCATTACTGTTGGTAGCGGCAATCATCCGTTTTATTGGCAAGCCCATGGCTTTGGCAATCAGGCCGGCGGTCAGGTTACCGAAGTTACCACTGGGCACAGATATTACCACCTTGTCCCGCTGCGCTGGCGGCACCTGCGCTATGGCTTCAAAGTAATAACAAATCTGCGCAAACAGCCGGCTGATATTAATCGAGTTGGCAGAGGTAATATTGAATTCCTCTACCAGCGCTTTATTGTCAAACACCTGTTTGACCAGCGCCTGACACTGATCAAAGTCACCGTCGACGGCCAGCGTGGTAATATTGTCACCCAGGGTAGTAAACAGCTTTTCCTGCAGACTACTGATCTTGCCCTTCGGAAACAGAATAACCACCTGCACCCCGCTCTGGCGGTAAAACGCATGCGCTACCGCAGCGCCGGTATCGCCCGAGGTAGCGGTAACAATCGTAGTCGGTTCAGGTTGGGCTTTAGCCAGCGCCTGCGCCATAAAGCGGCCGCCGAAATCTTTAAATGCCAGGGTTGGCCCGTGAAACAGCTCCAGGGCACTGACGTTGTCGGTGACTTTTACCAGCGGCGCCGGAAAGGTAAAAGCCCGATCCAGCATCGCCAGCAACTCAGCTTCCGGCAACTCATCACCAATCAATGCGGCTAAAATTTTACTGCTGCGCTCAACCAGTGGCAGCGCCAGTAAAGCGTCAATATCCAGCTTTGGCCAGCGGGTCGGAAAGAATAAGCCCTGTTGCTGGCCCAGGCCCTGGCGTACCGCCTGTAAAAAGCTGACCTGCTCGGTCGCGACTTTTAAATTTGTTAATTGCATCTTTAGTTCCTTTGGCCTGAATCGGCAGGGAGCTGTGGCAGCGCTCTGGCACCAGCAGCAGAGAGTTGGCAAATCCGGGTACAGGCATCAGCATTTTTAGCATAATGTTGCTGCAGGTATGCTGCAGCCTCAATGGCAGTATTATCATCCGGACACAGTGCGAATAAGGTGGGTCCGGCACCGGAGATACCCAGATGTAACACGCCTTTTTCCATTAACCCACAGCGCAGCAACGGCAGCTCAGGAATGAGCGGCGTGCGCGCTGGCTCAGCCACCAGATCCTGCAGTGCTGCAATGGCTTCGCTTTCATCCTGACAATATAACGCACTGACAAAGCGGCTGAGCATGCCGGCAAATTCAATACTATCGGCCAGGCTGAGTTGCTTTGGCAATAAGGCCCGGGCAGCCTTGGTAGATAACACAGTGCCGGGGTAGCTTAATACCACCCGCCAGTGGCTGAACCAGGGCAACGCCCGGCTTGCTTTGCCACTGCCCGGCAGCATCAGCTGTAAGCCACCGAGATAGCTTGGTGCCACATTATCATAATGAACACTGCCGCTAACGCCACCCTCGGCTTCTGCCATTAACTGCAGCAACTGCGGTTGGGTTAATGGCTGACCAAAATACTGATTGAAGGCATAACAGGCAACGACAATAGAGCAGGCACTGGAGCCCAGACCACTACCGACCGGCAGGTTCTTCTGTAAATGCAGCGCCAGCCGCGGCAAGGGTTTACCAACAGCCTGCTCAAAGGCATAAAAGCAACTCAGTACCAAGTTATCACTGCTGTCTGCCGGTAACTGATGGCGATAACGGCCACTGATTTGCAGGCTCAGCTCGCTCTGCTCAGCATGAATTTCCAGTACATCGCCAAATAGCTCGTCGTTTGCTGTTCTAACGGGCAGCGGTTCAAAGGCCGCGCCCAGCAAATCAAAACCAACCGAGAAATTACCGGTTGACGCCGGCGCAAAATACCGCTGTATTGTTGAATTGGTCATCGTCGTTACACCTGCTGCTGCCAGCTCAGGGTGCGCATAATATCGCTGAATACCCCCGCTGAGGTAACCGCCGCGCCGGCACCATAGCCACGCAATACAAACGGAATAGGCTGATAATAACGGCTGTGAATAGCCAGCGCATTTTCACCGTCTTTCACCTTAGCCAGCGGGTGGTCCTGGTCCAGTGCCTTAATCGCCACCTGACACTTCCCATCATGAATTTCACCTATATAGCGCAGCACCTTACCCTCTGCTGCTGCCGCTTTCACCCTTGCTCTGAACGCGTCATCCAGTGCCGGCAACCGCGCCATAAAATCATCGGTACTGCCGCTGCTGTCAAAGTCTGCTGGTAATACCGGCTCAATGCTGACATCGCTCAGCTCCAGCGCCATGCCCGCTTCACGGGCCATTATCAGCAGTTTACGGGCGACGTCGGTGCCGGATAAATCATCGCGTGGATCCGGCTCAGTAAAGCCCATCGCTTTTGCTTTAGTGGTGACGGCAGATAAACTGGCACCGGCTTCCAACTCACCGAAAATGTAAGAAAGTGACCCCGATAAAATGCCTTCAAACGCCAGTAACTCATCGCCGGCATTTAGCAACCCCTGCAAGGTATCAATAACTGGCAAGCCGGCGCCTACCGTGGTTTCATATAAAAAGCGCCGCCGTTGCTGCTGTGCTACCTGGCGCAATTGCCGGTAGTAACTGAGGCTGGCAGTATTGGCTTTTTTATTGGGGGTTACCACATGAAAACCAGCGGCCAGAAAATCTGCATACTGGCTGGCAATAGCCTCGGCACTGGTACAATCGACCAGCACCGGGTTGGTCAGATGTTGCTGGCGGACAAAGTCACTCAGTGCAACCAGCGAAAAGCTGCTGTGGCTTTGGCTAAGATCTGACTGCCAGTGACTCAGGTCAACGCCCTCTTTAGCCAATAATAACTGGCGGGAATTAGCAATGCCGTACACTGTTAGTTTTACCTGGCGTTGCTGTAAAAAGCTTTGCTGGCGCTCAATTTGCGCCAGTAGCTCCGCGCCCACCACGCCGCAGCCCACCAGAAATACATCGATACTCGGAATATGGCTGAAAAAGTTTTCATGACATACCCGCACCGCATCTTTACACACCGCCTGCTCGACCACTGCGGAGATAGAACGCTCACTACTGTCCTGGGCTATCGCCACCACATTAACCCGGGCTTGTGCCAGGGAAGCAAAAAACTTGGCGGCCACGCCGCGATGCTGGCGCATGCCATCCCCGACCAGGCTGACAATCGCCATATCGGCCAGAATACTGAGCGGTCGCAATAAGCCGGTTTGCAGTTCCAGCTCAAACTCTTGCTCCAGCGCTTTTTGTGCCCGGTTTAAATGCAATTGCGATACACAAAAACTAATACTGAATTCTGATGACGACTGGGTAATCAAACTGACTGAAATTTGCGAGCGGGCCATCGAGGCAAATACCCGGCTGGCCATGCCGACTACCCCTTTTAAACCCGGGCCCGACACGGTAAACAGCGCTAAATGCTCCAGGCTGGAAATGCCTTTTACCAGGGCTTCACCATCACCGCTGACATCAATACAGGTCCCTGGCGCTGCCGGGTTCAGGGTATTTTTGATATAACAGGGGATCTGGTAGCGTGCCAGCGGACCAATGGTTTTCGGGTGTAGCACCTTAGCGCCAAAATACGACAGCTCCATCGCTTCATCGTAGGATAAACGGTCAATTAGCCGGGTTTGTTTTACCTGACGCGGGTCAGCGCTGTATACCCCATCGACATCAGTCCATATTTCGCACGCCGCGGCCCGGATACTGGCTGCGACTATTGCCGCCGAATAGTCCGAACCATTGCGGCCAAGCAGAGTCGGCTCGCCCTGGCTATTGCTGGAAACAAAACCGGCAATCACATACACCGCAGCGCTTTGTTTGGCGATAGCCTGTTGCAGGGTTTGCTCAGAGCCAGCGATATCGGCGCTGGCATTCAAGTAATCACCCTGACTTTTAATCAGCGTCACCGCATTCAGCGCCAGCGCATTAACCCTATTAGCCACCAGCAAGGCCGTCATCAATGCGACACTAAACTGCTCACCCAGGCCCAGAATTTTCGCTTTAATATGGTCAGGACAGTGCCGCAGCAAACTAATGCCCTGTAAATGCAACGCCAGCCCTGCCAGCTGTTGCTGCCACAATGCCTGCACCTGGCTCACCTGCTCTGCAGATAAGCCTGTTGCGTCGTTCAATAACTGTTGATAACGCTCCGCCAGTGCGCTGAGCACACTCTGATAGTCAGATCCCAGATAAGCCAGGTCGGTCAGCTCTACCAGCATATTGGTGACGCCCTGCGGGGCGGACAATACCAGACATACCGGGCCGGCAGCTGCCTGATGTTGCACAATTTGCGCAACGTCGGCAAAGCGTGGCAGTGATGCCAGCGACGAGCCACCAAATTTTAGCACTCTCATTTTTTTACTCCTTGCGCATCGAATTATTTGTTAATTTGTTACTGCCGACCAAGGCTGGGTAAGTACCCTTAATTGTTTCAAAAAAAAGGCCCGTGACATTTGAGGTCACGGGCCTTTTTACAGACAACACACCGCCGACCTCCTACCCCGAAGGGTGGGTGGTAATAATAATGGTGGTGAGGTCTGCTGTTTTTATTTTCATAAGAGCCACTATGCACAGACTTATAGACGTCTGTCAAACAAAAAATAACCGCTGCTACGACTTTACCTTTTTGAGGGAATCTATCAACTCAGGATAGTAGGTGACCACCTGATTACGGCCATTGCGTTTCGCCTGATACAAGGCTAAGTCGGCCTGCTGAATAAGCTCGTCTGCGCTGGTTGCCGTGCTGAACTGACTTACCCCGACACTGACACTGGTCATCAGTTGTTGCTGCTGATACTCAATCGGCGTGGCAGCCACCCGCCGGCAAATTCGTTTAGCCACCTCAATAGCGCCCTGCAGCGGGGTGTCGGGCAGGATAATGGCAAACTCTTCACCGCCATAGCGACCAAATAAGTCAGTTTCCCGTAGCAAGCTGCCTATTAACTTAGCCACTTCAATCAGTACGATATCGCCGGCCTGATGGCCATAATCGTCATTTAAGCGCTTAAATTTATCTAAATCGAAAAATAATAATGATAACGGATGCTGGTAACGACCGGCACGCTGTACTTCTACTTCAAGTTGCTGTTGCCAGTAATTGCGGTTCAGCACTCCGGTTAACCCATCCAGCCGGTTAACCTGCTGCAACTGCAAATTGCTTTGCTGCAACTGACTTTGGTACACATAGGCATCGGTGGCGTCTTCAATTAGCAGACAAACAAAATGCTCGCCGCTGGTAGGCTCCGTCAGCGGCAACATATTACAATTTTGTGCCATGTACTGATTAGCGCTGCTGATTGGTCGCAAATGCGGGAGTTTAAACAGATACTGGCGCTGCTCCCACGAACTGAACGCCGGGCTTTGCAAGCTGAGTACACTGTTGAGTTTGCGGCTGAGCCAGGCTTTAGGCGCATCCGGAAACGCGCTGAACAGGTCTTTGCCCTGCACAGACTCCAGCTGAATGTCCGCACGGCGGCAAATATACGGATTAATATACACAATCTGCAACTGTTGGTTCAGCAGAATGACGCCGCTGTTCAGCTGCTGCAGCAACGGACCAGACAGCCAGTCAATATTCATCAGAAATCCGCCAGTACATTATCCAGAATGGTTTTTAATTTTAATACTGCCTCACCTGGGATCAGCAAAATCATATTACAGTCGAAGCTGTAATCAGTGAGCTCATACCGAATATCGACTTTTAACGCCAGCTGCCAGTGAAACGCCGTTTGCTCCAGCTTACTGATAAAGTCATTATCGCGTGACGAAATAACCCGTGGCGCGGCGTAGGAAAAGCTATTATCAAGCTGCTCTGCCAAACCATTTAAAAAAGTAGTAGTAAGAATAGAGCTGATATCAGTCAGCATCTCTGCTTCACTGGTGGCATCGTCATCATAGCCCAGCAATGCCGCAATTTTGCCGGCATTCTCCAGCTGGTAAAGCAAAATAGTTTCACCACGCAACCCACCATCGCCGAAAAAACCCAGGCTAATCATTGAACTGTTCAGGCCCTGATACTGGCCCCGAAACTGCTCAGGTATTTCCGCGGCATTAACCAGGCCAATCGCCGGCACCTGTAAATGAACAAAGGTGTTGAGAAACCGGGCCAGTTTATCACTGGCCAGGCCCATCGCTACGTTGATCAGTTCCTGCAGGCAATCACGCTGCTCTTCCGTAAAACTCAAATCCGTCATATTAAGCCATATTGTCGCATCACTGCGCTGAGTTTGTCGGTATTTACCGGCTTCTGAATAAACGCCAGGGCACCGAGATCCATTACCCGTTTCTGCATTTCCGGCTGAATATCGGCCGATACCACAATGACAAAAACATCCATTTTTTCTGCTTTAATGGCTTCCAATACACCTACACCGTCCAGCTCAGGCATGGTCAGATCCAGAAAAACCACGCCGATTTCCTGACGACGTAATACCGCCAACGCCTCAAGACCATTGGTAGCCGTAACAATCTCGGCGTCAAATGCTGCAGGCAGGGATTTTTTCATTTGATTACGGGCTAATAAAGAGTCATCACAAATTAAAGCGGTTAAAGCCATCAGTACTGCCTGTTTTAAGTTGTATTTATCCATCTGTTGGTTAAAAAATATATACAGATGGCAGGCATAATGCAATATCCGGCCAATAATTAGCGCTGTGACACTTATTTAGTACCAGCTATTTTAAAAAGCTGCTTTATTGGGTAAGGTAGGCCAGAATAAGAATTATATAATCCGGTGAAAAAAGGTTATTGCATGCAGCAAAAAAGCCTGTCCCGCAATCTGCTTACCAAGGTGTTGTCAGTTTATTTTATTCTGACCTTAATCGTTACTCTCGCTCAGATTGTGGCGGAGTATTACAACACCAAAAACCTGATTAACAGTGACTTAGAAACGTTACAACAAACCTTTTCCGGTAGTTTAACCCGGGCGATCTGGGAGCTGAACACCCCACAGGCCTTGATCATTGCCGATGGCTTGTTATCTATTCCGGCAGTCGAGGGCATCGTGGTGCGTGATGACAGTGGTGCCGTTATTACCCAGTTAGGCCGTTACATCGATGTTAAAGAGCGCTTCAGCAGCCAGTTAGTGCGCGAAGGCGTGCGCTTAACCGAGCAGCAATCCGGGATTTTTGGTTACACCTTTCCGCTGATTTTTGAATTTTCCGGCCGGGCTACCCAGGTCGGTGACGTGACCTTGTTTTCAAGCCGTGCAGTGGTTATCGACCGCATTAAAGTCGGAATTTATTTTCTGGTGGGTAATGCGATGCTGAAAACCACTTTTCTGATTATTCTGTTTTTAATGGCATTTCGAAAACAACTGACTGAGCCGCTGGCCGATTTAAGCCGGCAGATTGAAGATTTGGAGCTGGATCAGTTAGATGGTGCCCGGGTTGAGATTGATCAAAGTCAGTCCTCTGAGCTGACCTTAATGGCTGATGCCTATAACCGGCTGATCAATCGGGTGCAGGACTACAAAGCTCAGCTTGGCAATACTCAGAAACAGCTACTGACATCAAATGAGAAACTGGACCAGCAGAACCTGGTACTGGAACAGGAAGTTGCCCGCAAAACGTCGGGCCTGAGTCAGGCTATGATGGACTTACAACAACAGAAGCAGGAGCTGGAACTTAAACAACAAAGCCTGCGCGAAGAAATTGAGCGCCGCCGTCATACTGAAGATGCGTTACGCAGTAAACAAACCGAACTGGAGCAACTGGTCGAACATTTAAATCAGGCGCAGGACCGGTTAGTGCAATCGGAAAAAATGGCGGCGCTGGGCGGCCTGGTTGCCGGTATTACCCATGAAGTCAATACTCCGGTCGGGATTGGCGTTACTGCGACCAGCTTTCTGACCGAAAAGCTCACCGGCTTGCAGCAGGCGTTTAACGATAAGTCACTGACCTCAAAAACCCTGGAAGCCTTCATTAATGAAGCCTTACAGGGAACTGATTTACTGCAGTCAAACTTAAGCCGGGCATCGGAGCTGATAGCCAGCTTTAAACAAATTGCCGTTGATCAGGCCAGTGAAGCTATTCGTACTATTAACCTGGCAGAGTACATTAACGAAGTTATCCGCTCACTGCAGCCAAACTTTAAGAAAACCCAACATCAGATTGAAGTAAATTGCCCGGACAATATTACCCTGCGTTGTCCGGCCGGAGCTATTTCGCAGATTTTCACTAACTTGCTGATGAACTCACTCATTCATGGTTTTGAAGACATCAAAGAAGGCCTGATCCGGATCACGGTACTGGATGAAGATAACAACGTTGATATTCGCTTTAGTGACAACGGTAAAGGCCTGTCACCGGAGCAACTGGAAAAGCTGTTTCATCCGTTCTTTACCACCAAACGTGAACAGGGCGGCAGTGGCCTGGGTACCCATATCACTTACAACCTGGTCCGGCAGACACTGGGCGGCAGTATTACCGTCAGCAGTGAGCCTGGCCAGGGGTTGCACTACCATATCCGCTTTCCAAAAAACCTGAAACTCGACAGCTGATCCGCGTTATACTCGCCAGCTTGTTAAAAGAAGGACAGGTTTGTTATGTGGTTTAAAAATATCCGGGTTTACAAATTAAGTGCCCCGCTAAGCACTGATCCGCAGCAGCTGGAAGCCGCGCTGGCTGAATTTAAATTTGCTCCCTGCACGGGCCAGGAAGCGGTTAGAACCGGTTTCAGTTTTCCGCTGCATCCCAGCATTAAGCAGTATTGCCATCCGATGGCCCAGGGCTGGCTATTCGCCGTAAAACGGCAGGAAAAAGTGCTCCCTGCTGCGGTAATTAATGAAGAGCTGCAACCGAAAATTGATGCGATGGCTGCTGAGCAGGGCCGGCCGCTAAGCCGCAAAGAAAAACAAAGCCTGAAAGAAGAACTAATCCAGACCTTGCTACCGCGGGCATTCAGCCGATCTACCCTGACCCACGGCTATTACGACGCCGAGCATAACTGGCTGGTCATTAACACCGGTGGTGCCGGCAAAGCGGAAGATATTCTGGCATTACTGCGTAAGGCACTTGGTTCACTGCCTGCTCTGCCCTGGCTGGACAACCATAAACTCAATTCTCACCTGCAGTTGTGGTTACAAAATCAGGCACTGCCCGAGGGCTTTATGCTGGGCAATGATGCAGAGTTAAAAGCCCCTGATGAAGAAGGAGCCAAAGTAAAATTTACCAATCATCTGCTAAGTGCCGACGAAGTACAAAGTCATCTGCAGGATAAACTGGTCACCAAAATTGGTCTGCAGCAGGCTGAAGGTTTAAGCCTGCACGTCAGTGATGACAGCAGCATTAAAGGTATTAAGTATCCCGAATTACTCACCGGCCAGAATGAAGAAATGGGCTGGGAAGATTTAAGCTTGCGCCTCGATGCAGACTTACTGCTGATGAGTAGCAGCCTGAATCAGGCATTGCTGGCAATTGCTAAGCAGTTGCAGCAGGCTGGCGGCGATTAATCAACGCCATTAATTAAACAACGCCCGCACATCCTGGTAACTGTCGGCAATTTCCCGTTGCTGCATAAATTCCGGCACGGGTACCAGCTCGCGGGTCACATACTCAGTTAACAAGCTCTGAGCCAGCTCTGGCAGGTAATAATTACGGTTAATTGCTGCCAGCCTGATAAAGTCGGTATAACCCGGCTCTGGCTCAGTGCGCGGTTTACGCCAGTGTTCTACCACCGGCATAAATTCCTCACCAAAGCCCCAGTTTTTAATAATTTTCAGGCCAACTGTAGCGGCAATTTTATCAATCAACACCTGCATAAAAGCCGGGTGACCAAACACCTCTGGATGCCGCTCTGCCTCAATCAGCACCGGCAGCGCACCAATATTATGCACCAGTGCAGCCAGTGCCATTACATCACTACTGAGCTTGCAATTGCTATGGCGGGCTTTGTAAAACTGCAGGCAGGCCACGGCCACGCTGGCGGTTTGCACACTGTCCCGCCATAACCTGTCCAGCTGCTGCTGTACCTGCTTGTGCTGCGATACAAAGAGTTGCTCCATTGCCATCGCTATAGAAATATTTTTTATCTGGCTCAGGCCAATCCGGGTTACCGCCTGATGTAAACTGTTTACCTGAATAGACCGTCCCATAAAGGCACTGTTGGCAACTTTGATCATCCTGGCCGACAATGCCGGATCCTGGCTGATAACCTCGGCCATTTGTTGCAAACTGATTTGTGGATCGTCGGCCCGCTCCCGCACTCTTAGCGCAATATCAGGTAAGGTCGGCAATACCAGCCGGTCAGAGCGGATTTTTTCATCCAGAATAATTAATAACGCACGTTGTGCACTCATACCCTCTCCCGCCGGTGTTTAATACTCATCCTGACTACTTAGCTGCATATCGTTAATATACTGTTCTATCTTAACCAGTAAACCGCTAATGGTAGCAGGCTGTCCGCTCACGGCCTGCTCTATTTCGCCAGCCAGCCTGGTTACTTGTGGATAACCCATACTGCCGGCACTACCCTTCAGGCTATGCGCAGCAAAGCGCAGTGCAGCCCAGTCTTCCAACCTGAAATGCTGCTGTAATTCAGCCAGCAATACTGGTAATTGCCGGCCAAACTGTCGCTTTAATGCCTGCATTTGCGGGTCTTGCTCTAAGCGCTGCAGCCATTCCTGCTCACTGTCTTTGCGCACCTTGGCAAAACGGTTCAGGATAGCCAGAAACTCGCTTTGTACCACAGGCTTGCCCAGTAATGCCTGACAACCGGCTTTTCTGTAACGCTCAACGTCTTCACTCATCACGTTGGCTGTTACGGCAATAATCGGCACTTCTATCCCGGCATGACGGATCAGCCGGGTCGCTTCTTCGCCCCCCATTAATGGCATCTGCATATCCATAAACACCAGGTCAAAGTCATCTTGCAGCACCTTTTCCACGGCTTTGTGGCCGTTATCTACCACTACCACAGTAGCATTACTTTTCTCCAGCAGTAATTTCAGCAGTAACTGGTTGTCGGGGTTGTCCTCTGCTACTAACACTTTTACTGAATTGTCAGCCGGTAGCGGGCTGATAGTCTCTGGCGGTTTTTGCTGGGGCTGATAGCTATCCACCAATTCTATGTCTTGCTGCTGGCAATTTAAGATAACCTCGAAACAGCTGCCAATGCCCTTAACGCTCTCTACCTGAATATCGCCATCCATTTGCTCCATTAACTTTTTAGAGATTACCAGACCAAGCCCGGTGCCTCCGAAATGCCGGGTAACGGTAGCATCGGCCTGGACAAAGGGGCGGAATATCCGGGCCAGTTCATCGTCGCTCATGCCGATGCCAGTGTCTTTAACTTTTACCGACAGTTGTCTGGCTATCTGATCATAGCTAACCTGAAATATGACCTTGCCATTTTGAGTAAACTTAACGGCATTGCTACTGAGGTTCAGTAGCACCTGCCGAAAGCGCAGGCTGTCGTTATTCAGCGTTTTAGGCAGAGGGAACTGCCATTTAAGCTGACAGTTCAGGCCTTTAGCCTGTGCCTGCTCGCATGCCAGCTGATAAATATCATCAATAGCTGCCAGACAATCAAACTGCTCGCGGTTTAACTCCAGTCTATCGGCTTCAATTTTGGACAAATCCAGAATGTCATTAATTAGTCCCAACAGATGATCACCACTTTTCAGCACCCGTTTCAGGTAATCTTGTCGTTTATGCGGATCATTTTCCTGCAGTGCCTGCTCACTGAAACCAATAATAGCCGTTAGCGGTGTACGGATTTCATGACTCATATTAGCCAGAAACACACTTTTCAGCCGGTTGGCCTGTTCTGCCGTCTCACGTGCCAGGATCAGCTCCTGGTTTGCAGCCGCCAGATCATCGTTAGCACGGGCTAAATCCTGGGTGCGGCGCAGTACTTTGTCTTCCAATTGTTGCTTGTAGGCCCGCTCCCGCTCGCGATAAACCCGCAACTGCCGAACCATGACGTTAAAAGCAGCAAACATGTCGCCCAGTTCATCCTGCTTTTTCACCTCCAGCAGCACCGATAAGTCACCGCGCCCTACCGCTGTTTTAGCGGCCGTCAGTTGTTTCACCGGATTAAATATGTGCTTAATCAGCAACCAATACACCAGGAGCGGCAACAACAGACAAACCAGCACCATCAGTAACAACAGCACTCGCGACAACCAACGTTGTTCATCGTAAAGCTGCGCCGGATCAAGCCCGTACAGCAGCTGATAATTACCGGGTAACGGTGCACCCAGTAACTCTCGGTACTGACCCAGTAATAACACAGTTTTGAGACTGTCGGCACCGATGCTCTGCTGGATCTGGCGAAAGTTAGTCGGCGCAAAGGCACTACTGATTAACGCCGGATCGGCAGCATAAGCAATGGTGGCAGTTTTGCTGATCATCAATGTAGCGCTGTTGCTGGTGTATGGCGTGTTGACGACAGTATCCAGTAAGTCCGGGCTGACCATCATAACCAGGTATCCCCACAAACGACGGGATTCTGTAAACGAGCTGATATAAAGTTTTTTGGCAAAGAACAGTTTTCGCTCACGGCTGCCGGGCAACGGCGCCAGAAAATAGCCCTGCTCATCTATCATTGCCTGCAGCGGTGAAAAATACTCGTTGCGAAAACGGTTTGGTACGGCGACAGCATCAGTTATCTCGGGCAGGTGCAGCGCGTACTCACCGTTAAGTTGGACCAGCTTAATGGCTTCAACTCTGGGTTGCTCTGCACTGAAACGCTGCCAATGTTGCAATAAGGGTGTCAACAGGGCGCTGTCATTGCTTTGCAGGTAGTTTTGCAAATTAGGGTTAAGCGCCAGCATTTGCAGCTGGGTTTGCTGGGTACTGATGAAGTCGTGCAACTGCTGCTGTTGTCCAGCCAACGCACTGCGCACCTGATAATAGGTTTGCTGCTGCATATAACGCTGACTGTACTGGTACGCCAGATAGCCGAACAGCAATACTGGCAACACCAGCAACGGCAACATGTAGGCAACCAGCGTTTCTCTTAACCTCATAACAGCACGAGCCTGCTCTGTACTTCAGTAGATAATAATAACCCCAGCATAACCAGCTAAATGCCAGGCGACAAGCATCTTGGCACAAAGGCTGATTAAGCTGGCTGGCTGTCTGCTGTCACGGCCTGCTGACCAGGCCCACCAGCACTGTTTGTGACAAAGCGGTTTAACAATGCCGGTAAAATGGTTAAATCGGTCAGCAAGGCCATTAACATAGCCGCCGCGGTCAGAATGCCAAAATACACGCTGGGCAAAAAGTCTGAAAAGCCAAACACCGCAAACCCGGCTGCTATAATAACCGAGGTAAACACAATTGCCATGCCAGTATGCTGAAAAGTGGCACTTAGCGCATTACCGGCTGACTGCTGCAGGTAGTTATGAATAAAGTGAATGGTATCATCCACCGCAATACCCATAGCAATAGCGGCGATAGTAATGGTCATTAAATCCAGGGGGATATTCAGCCAGCCAATTAATCCCAGTATACCCAGGGTGGTTAGTACATTCGGCAGCAGGGCAATAAGGGCAATTTTCAGCGAGCGGAAAATCGCCAGCAATACCAAGCCCAGTGCCAGATATACCAGGCCTAAGGTGGTAACCTGTGAGTCAAACAGCCGCGATAAAATATCCTGATACAACACAAATAAATTAGTCAGTTTGTAGTCTGCCTGGTCCAGACCAACGGCTTGTAAATCCTGATGCAACTGCTGCATCAACTGCTCACGGTTTAAATCGGCGGTAGTATCCTGAATACGGCTGGCAATACGCACCTGCCTTGGAGAATCAGCCAGATAAGCCCCCACCAGTTGATTGGTTACCTTGCTGCTGAGCATTTCGTAAATGGTGTCCAGCTCATATTCCGTCAGCGGTTTATCATCATTCAGCTGCCGGGCGAGAGTGGTAAAATTAATCAGTGATGTGACACTGCCGGTGGCCTCAAAAGCATTAACAGCCGCATGGGCAAGGTGTAACTGATTCAACTGGTCGGCGGCTATCACTAAATCCGGTTTAGACTGCTCCGGGTTCAGGGTAATGACGATATCCAGTGGCGTAGAGCCACCAAATTGCTGGTCAATGAACGCCAGTTCCTGATGCACCTGAGTGTCTTTGGCAAAATAATTAATAAAGCTGTTTTCAACATTCAGCCGGCTGATACCGGTAGCCAGGCCAGTAAACAAAATAGTGATCAGGACAATAACCGGGTAGGGCCGGCGTTTCACCAGGCCAGCCGCCCGTTGCAGGCCACCTGCCAGCCAGGCAAAATCGGCGGTTTCAGTACGGGCTTTTAACAAACTCAGTAGTGCCGGAAATAACAGCAGGCTGACACTCATGGTAATTAACATCGCAATCAGCATCATAAAGCCAAAATCGACTACTGGCTGAATACCACTGAATATAAGCGAGCCAAAGCCAACCGAGGTGGTTAGGGTGGCATAAAAACAGGGTGAGATTTTTTGCTGTAACATCCCCTTCACCCGTTGATGCTGGTTAAATTCTGGCTCATCGCGGGCAATTTCCCGGTAGGCGCCCAGCAAATGGATCATTACCGCCAGGGTTAAAATAAGCTGTAAGGCAATAAAATTGGCTGAAATAACAGTAGTGCGAATGTCCAGCAGCCCAAATAAACCACAGGTGAGCAACACACTGACGCTGCAACTGAGTAGTGGAAAAAACACCCCGCGCCAGCTGCGATAAATAATTAGTAATAACACCGCAATAATCAACGCTATCGCCAGACCAAAGCTGGTTAAATCACTTTTAATCATATCGACCAGATGCTGCCCGACCACATAAGCGCCACCGACATAAGTAGCCGCCCGCTCGCCTACCTGCTGGTTAAATTGTTCAATTTGCTCTATTTCCTGCTGGCGCTGCTTAATCAAGCGCTGGCGTATTGGATCCGCCGTCTGCTGTAATTGGGTAAGCTCAGCCTGTTCATCTGCACTCAACTCACGGCTAAGTGTATGCTGCTGAATATCGAGGATCTGAGCGTCAAGTTTGGTCAGCTCGGCATCGGGCTTAAACACGATCTGAATGCCAGCAGCTGTTTGCGCTTTGTTAAATAATAAATCGGTAAAAATAGGGTGGCCGGTTAGCAGCTGACGCATTTGGGCCGGCGGGTATTGTTGCTGCTGCCAGGTCAGGCTGCTGACATCCTCTCCTGAGGTAAATGCACTGGCATCGGCCAGCAATGGTACCGTCAACATTGAGGTAACCGACTTCACCCGCTGTAGCGTGGCATAGTCGGCACTTAACGCTGAAATATCAGCAAAGGTTTGCTCTGAAAATAACTCGCCGTCTTTGGGTTGGTAGGCCACCAGAATAAATTCATCTGGTGAAAAACGCTGATTGGCCAGCTGGCTCTCGATATACAAGGCATTATTTTTAACCAGCAGGGTTTCAGCTGAGGCGTCAATCCGGAACTGACTTAAAAACACCGCAGCTACTGCCATCAGTACCAGAAACAAGCCAATAATCGCCCAGCGACAGCGGACAATAGTGCTGGCCAACCAAAAGATTATTCCGCGTTGCTTACTCTGGTTTGACATAAGCTTCGTCCCGTTTTATGCCTTGTAAATGCTGGTTACGAAAGTAGATATATGGATCATCAGCCTGCTTGTACAAGGTCTGGTATAAGTTAGCGCGGTCTGAGAAACTGTTAATCACATTCACGCCCTGCAGGTAATAGGAGTCTGGAGCCCCGACCAACTGGTTAAGTGGATGTAAAAACGCTTCGCCTAATACCGAGCTGGCACCACGCACATCACTTTGGCCCAGAATGGGCAGCACTAAGTAAGGGCCATTACCCACCTGATAGTGGCTTAAGGTATCAGCAATACTTTGTTTTGACTCGGCAATATCAAACCAGGCCGTGGCCGGGTCAAACAGCCCCAGAATGCCAATGGTTGAGTTAATCAGGAAACGTCCCAGATTAGACCCGGCACCTTTGAAGTCGCCGGTCAGGGCGTTATTGACCAGATTAAGCGGTTCACGGATATTGGCAAAAGCATTACCGACTTTGTCACGTACTGGCGCTGGCAGTACTTTTTCGTAACCCTTGGCAATCGGAATTAAGGCGTAGGTATAAGAGACATGGTTAAACCGAAATATGGCCCGGTTCCAGCCCTCTAGCGGATCGTTATACAGCGGGGCTGGCTCTTCACCGTCGGCAACAGCGTCATCCTCTGCAACCGGCTCCATATCAACCACTGTGGGTTCAAGCTCCAACGTACCCTGCGAGGTTTCGACTTTGGTAGTCTGGCCGGCGCTTAACTGCTCTGCCGCGGTAGGCTCTTTATCTTCAGCGTTATCTTCAGTATTGGCCTTATCGACTTTTTCACTGCTGACAACGCTGTTGTCACTGACAGCTCCGCTGTCAGCTGGCTCAGGTTTAGCGGCACAGCCAGCCAGTGCCAGTGCCAGTGCCAGCAGCCAGATAAGGGTATAACGATGGTTCATCCTGTCACTCCGTATAACTTAACTGTAAGCGCCAGCTGCGCCCAAGATTAAAACAGCAGCATAACACGATAAACAAAAAAGGCGCCAAAGCGCCTTTTAAAAAAGATTTAACATTAACACTACCTAAAATACTAATTTTACTAATCCTAAATCATCGGCGGGCTGACAAAGCCGTCGAGCCGATCAGCTCCGGGAGCATACAAATAGTATGTGACCGGAGTGAGCGGTGAAGACAATGCCGTCAGCGTGGCGAGGATGACGGATAAGTTATTCCCATTCTATTGTGGCTGGTGGCTTGCCGCTAATATCATATACCACGCGGGAGATCCCATTTATTTCATTAATGATCCGGTTCGACACTTTACCCAGCATGTCATACGGCAAGTGCGCCCAGTGTGCAGTCATAAAGTCGATGGTTTCTACTGCGCGCAGTGAAATAACCCAGTCGTATTTACGGGCATCACCCATTACACCAACGGATTTCACTGGCAGGAATACCGCAAAGGCCTGGCTGACTTTGTTGTATAAATCAGCCTTGTGCAGCTCTTCAATAAAGATGGCGTCGGCACGGCGCAATAAATCACAGTACTCTTTTTTAATTTCGCCCAGTACCCGCACGCCTAAACCTGGCCCCGGGAACGGGTGGCGATACAGCATGTCGTATGGCAGGCCCAGCTCCAGGCCCACTTTACGTACTTCGTCTTTAAACAACTCGCGTAGCGGCTCAACCAACCCCAGTTTCATATGGGCCGGCAAGCCACCCACGTTATGATGCGATTTAATTACATGCGCTTTACCGGTAGCCGAGCCAGCAGATTCAATCACGTCAGGATAAATCGTGCCCTGGGCCAGCCACTTGGCGTTCTCCAGCTTTTGCGACTCTTCATCGAACACTTCAACAAATACCCGGCCGATAATTTTGCGCTTGGCTTCCGGCTCATTTTCACCGGCTAAGGCATCTAAAAAGCGCTGCTCAGCGTCAATTTTAATAATGTTCAGGCCAAAATGGTCACCAAACATATCCATTACCTGCTTGCCTTCGTTTAAACGCAGCAAGCCGTTATCGACAAACACGCAGGTCAGGTTAGTACCAATTGCGCGGTGCAGCAACATGGCGGTAACCGAGCTGTCGACGCCGCCGGATAAACCGAGAATAACCCGATCATCACCAATTTGCTGTTTTAAGCGGGCCACCGCATCTTCAATAATGGTGGCCGGGGTCCATAGTTTATCGCAACCACAAATGTTCACTACGAAATGCTCCAGCATCCGTAGGCCCTGGCGGGTGTGGGTCACTTCCGGGTGAAATTGCACGCCGTAGAACTGGCGGGCTTCATCGACCATGCCGGCATGCGGGCAAGTTGCGGTCTGGGCACAGGTGACAAAGCCTGGCGGGATAGTCATCACTTTATCACCATGGCTCATCCAGACATCCAGTAACGCATTGCCGTTACCACCGATATGATCTTCAATTTTGGCAAAAAAGTCGTTGGCGGCTATCACTTCTACCTGAGCATAACCAAACTCGCGTAAGTCAGAACCCTGCACTTTACCGCCCAGTTGCTCGGCCATGGTTTGCATGCCATAACAAATGCCCAGCACCGGCACACCGGCGTTAAAGACGTATTCCGGTGCCCGTGGCGAGTCCGGGTTTGGTACGCTTTCCGGGCCACCTGACAAGATAATACCGGTGGGGTTAAATTCACGAATTTGCTCGTCGCTGACATCCCAGGCCCATAATTCACAATATACGCCAATTTCGCGGACCCGCCGGGCAATAAGCTGAGTGTACTGCGAACCAAAGTCCAGAATTAAAATACGATGGTGGTGAATGTTCTTGCTCATAACAACCTTTGAAAAATAAGGCGGCGGGCTAAGCCCGCTGCGAAAACCGAATGTTGTCAGCCTAACCGGTAGTTAGGCGCTTCCTTGGTGATTTGCACATCATGCACGTGCGACTCACCCATACCGGCTGCGGTAACCTTAACAAACTCTGGTTTGGTACGCAGGGTCAGCATATCCGGGCTACCGGTTAAGCCCATAGCTGAGCGTAGGCCACCCATCTGCTGGTGAATAATATTTTCAATCGGGCCTTTGTAGGCCACGCGGCCTTCAATGCCTTCCGGCACCAGTTTTTCGGCATTGTTACTGCCCTGAAAATACCGGTCTGACGAGCCATTACGCTGTGCCATCGCCCCCAGTGAGCCCATACCGCGGTACGATTTGTAATAACGGCCCTGATACAACTCCACTTCGCCCGGCGCTTCTTCAGTACCGGCAAACATGGAACCGACCATCACGCAGTGCGCGCCAGCCACTAAGGCTTTGGCAACATCACCGGAGAACCGGATTCCGCCATCGGCAATAATGCAAACATCAGTGCCCTTTATGCCCTCTACTGCATCAGAAATGGCAGTAATTTGCGGCACGCCACAACCGGTAACAATCCGGGTGGTACAAATAGAACCCGGGCCTATGCCTACTTTTACGGCATTGGCACCGGCTTCAGCTAAGGCTTTAGCGCCTTCAGCGGTGGCAACGTTACCGGCGACAATTTGCAAATCCGGGTACTGAGCACGGGTTTGTTTTACCCGCTCAATTACGCCTTGCGAGTGACCATGCGAGGTGTCAATTAACAGAATATCAACGCCGGCTTCAACCAAAGCTGCAATCCGCTCGTCAGTGCCCGGGCCAACCCCCACTGCAGCACCAACCCGTAACCGGCCTAATTCGTCTTTACAGGCATTAGGTTTACTGGCAGCTTTGTAGTAATCACGTACCGTGATCAGGCCTTTCAATTTAAAGTTGTCATCGACCACCAGTACTTTTTCAATCCGGTGCTGGTGCATCAGTTTAAAGGCTTGTTCGCGCGGGGCGTTCTCATTGACCGTCACCAGCCGCTCCAGCGGGGTCATCACAGAGGTAACGCTGGCTTGCAAATCAGCTTCAAAGCTCATATCCCGGCCGGTAACTATACCGACCAGGTTCTGCTCTTTATCAAGTACCGGAAAACCGGAAAACCCATGCTGCTGGGCTAACGCCTGCACTTCACGCACTGTCATATCAGCTGAGGCGGTAACCGGATCAGAGACCACACCGCTTTCGTATTTTTTCACCTTGCGGACATTTGCGGCCTGCTCTTCAATGGTCATATTCTTATGAATAAAACCCAGACCGCCTTCCTGTGCAAGCGCTATGGCTAAGCGGGCTTCGGTTACCGTGTCCATAGAGGCCGATACCATAGGAATATTCAGCGTGATGCTTTTGGTCAGTTGAGTGCGTAAATCCGCAGTATGGGGTAGTACAGTAGAGTGCGCCGGTACCAATAACACGTCGTCAAAGGTAAGGGCTTCTTTCTTGATCCTGAGCATTGCAACAATCTCGCTGTGAAGGATGAAAAGATAGGGAATGTTGCGGCGCTATTTTAAAGGATTGTTGGTGATAGAACAATCGGTTTTTTCTTTTTGTGTTAACAGCAGGCCTTGGCGTAAACTAGCCCCAGAACAGCTAACCCTGGGCCACTAATGCAAAACCCCGATATTTATACCGTTTCCCGTTTAAACAGCGAAGTCAGGCTTATTCTGGAGCTGCAGTTTCAGCGGCTGTGGCTGGTGGGCGAAGTGTCTAATTTCGTGCAGGCGGCATCGGGGCATTGGTATTTCTCATTAAAAGATCAGGCCGCCCAGGTAAAAGTGGCGATGTTTAAGCAGGCGAATCGCCATGCCTCAGTAAAACCACAAAATGGCCAGCAGGTGTTAATCCGGGCGCGCATTAGTGTGTACGAGCCGCGTGGCGAGTATCAGCTGTTAGCGGAAATGATTGAACCGGCCGGCGACGGCATGTTAAAACAGCAGTACGAGCAGTTAAAAAACCGCTTGCAGGCCGAGGGCCTGTTTGATGAAACACGTAAACAGCCGCTGCCCGCCCATATTAACCGGGTGGGGGTAATTACCTCACCAACGGGCGCGGCCATTCGCGATATTGTCAGCGTGCTGCAGCGCCGCGCACCGGGTATTGAAGTAATTATTTACCCCTGCTTAGTGCAGGGCGAACAGGCCGCTGGCCAGCTCAGGCAGATGCTCAGCACCGCCATTCGCCGTAACGAAGTGGATGTACTTATTATTGGCCGCGGCGGCGGTTCGCTGGAAGATTTATGGTGTTTTAACGACGAGCAGTTGGCCCGCGCCGTGGCCGCCTGTCCTATTCCGATTGTCAGTGCCGTGGGCCATGAGATAGATTTTGCCCTGACCGACTTTGTCGCCGACGTGCGTGCCCCGACTCCCTCGGCCGCTGCCGAGCTGGTATCGCCCGATCAAAGTCATTTACTGGAACGGCTGCGCCGCTTACAAAGCGCGCTGGTGCAAGCGCAGCGCAGCCAGCTGAACCGGCTGAAACCAGATTTAAAACAGCTGGAGCAACGCCTGTTAGCGCTGCACCCGAAACGGCGCTTACAACAACAGCAACAACGCTTAGACGAGCTGCAACTGCGCTTAAACCGCACCATTACGCAGCAACTGGCCAATGCCAAACGCCAGCAGCAGTATTTGCAGCAAAGCCTGCAGCATTTATCACCAGCTAAAGCCATTAAGCAAAAGCACGAGCAACTGCAGCAACTACAACAACGGCTGCAACGCGGCATCGGCCTGCAACTTAAGCAGCAGCAACAAACCCTCGGCCGTTTAAGCAACCAGCTAAACACTGTAAGCCCACTGGCAACCTTAGCGCGCGGCTACAGCATCAGCTTTAACGCACAGCAACAGGTGCTAACCAGTATCAAAGATTTAAAAGCAGGTGATAGTGTTACGACCCAGTTGGCCGAAGGGAGTTTTAGTGCGGTGGTTAGTGAAGTTTCAGAAGGTAGGTGAATCTGATTAAAGGGTACAGATTAATTTTGAGCTGGCCTCAATTCATTGAATTCTAGAACGCCCGTTATGCCGGGCGTTTGATAAGACGATTGTGGTATAGATCTTCAACCGGAAAAATCATGGTGTAATCATCCCAATTGAGGTTGCCATCATCTAACTTGTAAGCCAGAAAGTTATCCAGCTTTTTATACTGCTCATAATCCGGATGACCAACAGAGAAGATAAAGGGCGCAAAATCGACTACTGAGTTATGGCCATCACTAAACGTGATGTCCAGAATATGTCCTGTTAGATGCTTAGCACTAACTACCGATTGTGCGGGCATTATTCAATAAACCTGGTTGGGCGTTTATCTTAAAGAATTATTCAGGTACAAGAACCTGCATACCATGTTCACTTTTTAAAAAGTCCGAGAAACCATGTTCTATTTGCTGCAGTACATCGTAGTGTTGCTCTACTTTAGAAAACTCCGCGCAACCGCTGGTCATGGTTATAGCGTCGGCTTTGGTAAGACCTGACATAGACAGCATTTTGTCGTCTTTAATAATATTAAGCTCTGCTACTGTGAAGGGCATACCAAAACTTTCCTGGCGGATAAATGACGAGACATATTTATATTTATCACCAGGCTGCGAGGTATGCTCCAATAACAACACTTCACTATCGCCGCTTTTGCTAAGGTTGCTGAAATATTCTCGCTCCGGGCCAGTATAAGAGGTAAACATAATTGACGCTGGTACCCAGTTCTCCAAGTCGTCCTCATCAACGCTATTGCGATAATGAAGCTCAGCTTTTTTACTAAAGCCAGCTGGAATGTTCCATTCGCAGTCCATGTAATTCTGGCTTTTAGCCTGACAAGCTGCAGCGCCAACTAACAACCCTAAAAAGGCAATACTTTTAATTAGCTCCATGGATTAATTACCTGATGATTATTTTTATCTGAATAATGGATTGCTTCAATTCTGAAATTCGAGTCATAGGTCCACCATAGAGAAATGCCTATGGGCATGCCGCTGGCAACCGTTGTAGGCCCCAGAACTTTGGCAACCAGACCTAAAGCACCTTTTGGCGTTCCGGCAATAATCATGGGCATGTCTGATTTAAGAAAATCAGCCTTTAGTAATTGAACCGCAATATTTCTTAAATTTAATGCTTCAATTTCAGCAGCCCGCTCAAGTTGACGATCAGTAAATCTCTTAGGATTGAGGCCCTGACCAAGCAGCATCACTCGGAATTCCTGCACAGATATATTGTTAAGTCTCTTCATTTCATCAATCGTAGCATTACGCATCCGCGCTGCTAAAACCCGATCGATAGTCACGCTGTTATCTTTAACAGACGCACCTGCTATTTCTTGTTTCTTTCGTACTTTATTGCTGGTACTTGGAAAAAGAGTTGCACCGCCAATGAGTAATTGAATAGTTGCCATAAACAGTCCCTTGTCGCAAAATAAAACCAAAGTTTACACCTCGTATATTATTTTGCAACAATTGACCTGGTTGTTTTACGGCAGTTAGTAGAAGTACTTTCGGCAATTAAACCCGCCGCTAATAACGTATTGCAGAACTAAAGTGCGCCAAACACCGCATCTATTCTCGGCCACCACATCATCATGCCTGTTGCTGCAACACCTATAATGGTAAACACCAAACCTGCTGCTGCAAACGCTGTGACTGACCACTTTATTTTGGCGTACCGGGAGCGTTTGGCGTAAAACACCAGTTCAGCAAGTAGCATCGGCGCTAAATAACACAGAAAAGATATAGCGATATCAGCCGGGCCGTCGATATGCTGAGTATTACCATTGGGTCCCTGATTGATCACATACCAGCCCATCAGATAGAGCCGGAAGAACCACACGCCATTGACCAGAATAAAACTATGAATGGCAAAACGTTGATGTGCGGCAAAGCGTTTAGTAACGGCGGTATACCAGGCTAGTGCTATAAAAATAGGGATCAACATGCCATTTAAGCTTATCCCCAAAGCCCCTATATCACTTAAACGTAACCCAGCAACCCAGGTTAAATACATGCCGGTAAAGGCACCCGCCACTCCAAGTACAAAAAACAGTCGACCATTCCAACGATGAAAAACAGGGAAACGTTGGCGTATAGCGGGGAACAACTGCAATAATCCACTCAATGCCATGATGATGGCAGGTAAAATATGGGCAAACAGCACGTTTAAGTCGCCACCAATGTCTTTCTTCATTCCTGTTGTCGGCGATAGCGTTGACACCAACTCAGGCGCGCCAACCAACACAGGCATGGCATACAACACAAATATATAGCTGGCAAATAGCCACTGCCCTAAAAGCGCAATAAAAACCCAACTTTTTACCGTGCCGTTTAGCACTTTATCTGCTGACAGATTGGGCCAGAATACTTTTGTTTGTGACATCAGCATGCTTGAACACCCTCTATTAATACATTGATTCTCAATAAATAGTGGCATGCCTGATTGGGCTTTTCGCACCGAATTTGAAATTCGGCACACATTTGTAGTGATATGTGTCCTTACAAAATTCGTTTGAGGGCACTACAGTCACAGGCTACTATGATAAGCCTTGCTTACTGGCGGAACCTGTTATGTGGACTAGCAACGTTAATTTGTTCTTACTTGTGATCTCGAGTGCTTTTCTCATCGCGCAAATTTTCGTTAAACAAAAACAAACAGCACACCTGATTTTTGCAGTCTTTTGTGGCTCGGTTGCCATGATTGCCCTAAAAAAGCTAACGGGTGAACAAATAGGCGCCTATCAATATCTAATTGGTATGGCAACGTGCGCGACCTGCAACGCCTATTGGTTACTGTCTCGCAGTTTATTCAGGTCAACCGGCGCAATAACCCTGCCCCATGTTCTAATGGCTATGGCGATTGCCATGCTCATTATGGCAAAACAGGGATATCTGTTTGTCTCTTCTGCGCTGGGTATAACGCCAGACAACCTACTTGCCCATAATCTACTTGGTGATTTAACCGGGTTGTTATCCTCTTGCATCATTGTATTGACGATGTGGGAAGGATTTAGAGGTTACCGGGCTGCGAGCACGCAACAACAAGCACAGCGTCGTTTTTTTATAATCACTATTGTTTCAGCCGTTGCCATCAGCACTATTCTGAACAACATATTCGCTGACAACCCCACACTGCATCAATGGTCGATAAGCCTGGTTACCTTAGTGGTGCTGATTAACACTCAACTATTGCTTTACTGGCGTTTTAAACCAGTAGTAGAGCCACAAGCCATGGTGGTTAAACGCCATTTTCAACAGCAGCCAGAAAAACCTGTTAATCAGCATTCAGACCAACCGGTAAGTGTCGCAGAAAAGCAATTTGCAAAGGTCATTCAAACCTTACTATTGGACGAGCAGCGATTTTTACAAGCCAGTTTAAAAGTGGCCGACATCGCGCGTGAACTGAAGGTACCAGAGTATCGCATTAGTAAAACACTTCGCTCGCAGCTAGACGCGAAAAATTTCAATGATTTCATTAACAAACTTCGAATTGAGCATGCCTGCGGACTATTGTCAGATCCAGGCAAACAACACTGGACCATTTTAGTAGTGAGTTTAGAAAGTGGCTTTGCATCGGTAGGCCCCTTTACCAGAGCGTTTAAGGCCATAACAGGCTCGACTCCCAATCAGTATCGCCAAAGTCATCTTAATAAATTAGCGCCCAATACCAGCAAATGGCGAACGGCATAGATAAACGGCCTTTCGGATCTTAATAAGTCGTAATATCTAATTGACTCCTACAAACCTTGAGTTTGTAATATAAACAATCCGAAAATAGCTATAACCGTCTTTTTCAACCATGCCATAAGTACCACCGCCTCCATTCACTGCTACTTTAGACAATCCTTGCTTGTTAAACAGTAACTCATCTTCTAATTGTGAAATCTCATCTTTGCTGAGCTGCTCTACACCCGCCAGAGACACAATGCAAAGATCGATATCACACTCAGCCAGCTCCAGTGATAAATTTGAAAATTCAGGTGTATTTCGAAGTGAATCGTAAAATGTCTGGTAAAGATAGAGCTGGTTTTCAACACTCTCATTTGTCTGGTTAGCAGTAATATAATTGGGTGTTTCTGTCATAAAGTCATCTGAAAACAGCAGCGAGTTAAACCGCTGGCTATCAAACGTCTGATTATTGACAATTTGATTGTCGTTTGCAGAGCTCTCTTGCACCTGACGCCCAGCATTATTGTCCGTAATATTACTATCAGCAGGTGCGCCCTGCCTTACTGCAGAGTCAGCAATATGTCCGCTTGTTTTTTCTACTGCGCCTGGCGCAGCAACAGAAGCGCTCGCATTCTCAGGCTCTTTATTGATAAATAAAAATCCTGTTAGTACACCTGAAAATACTGCGACTATCAGTAGAATTTTTTTCATCAGCTGTTCCTGAACATTATTTCTTATTTAAGTTAAACACTATGTATTTATGTTTTGGCAGTTCAGCGAAAGCCCTTAGTGTGATTACAAATGCTTTTAAAACCAACCGAAGTCAAATCCATAACATCTCTATAACGATAAGTTCTTTTATTGGTACAAACAAGCTACCACGACCGATTTAGCAAGTCGATAAATTTTAGAAGTTTAAAGGCAGCACAGTGCCAAAATATATTTAAGCCGCTTAGCCTGCATTCACATACATAATATTGCTACCATGCTGGTTAATACCCAAATGCATTTTTAGCTTAATTTAGCTAAGTGGAGCCTTATGTCACACAACACCATTAACCTGAACAAACAGCGCCAGCCGTTGGACCATCTGGAGTCGTTATGGCTGTTTGGTTATGGCTCGCTGATTTACAAAGCTGACTTTCCTTTTCTCAATCGTAAGCCTGCCTGTATATATGGCTGGCAGCGCCGCTTTTGGCAGGGCTCGCATGATCATCGCGGCACGCCGGAGGCACCTGGTCGGGTGCTAACGCTGATAGAGGCGCCGGGCGAGCGTTGTGCTGGTATGGCGTATCAGGTAACGCCTGACACCTTTGAGCATTTAGATCACCGCGAAAAAAACGGTTACTTGCGGGTATTTACCGATTTGCACTGGCTGGACGAGCCAGGCCAGACTGAAGGCTTAGTGTATTTAGCCAGCGCCGATAATGAGGCCTATCTGGGCCCCGCCAGTGACCAGGCAATCGCCGCCCACATTGCCCAAAGTGAGGGCCCCAGTGGCCCCAATAGCGAATACTTACTGAAATTAGCACAGGCGCTGCGGGATATGAATGAAAAGGATGAGCATGTGTTTGCCATTGAACGCGAGCTGCTAAAGCTTATCCCTGATACCAACAACGTTAAACTTATTTCAGAGCGCTAATCCAGGGCTCATGCAATTTGCCATAATAAATTACCGCCCGCAAAGGCTTGTTTTCGATATTGTCATTGTTTTCTGGCAGTTTGGCTGCCAGTTGCCTCGGCACATAAAGCGACTGCACAGCCAGCCTGTAAACGATAATTTCATTAGGTTTTGACTCATTGGCTTTAGTACAGCGGCCATAGCTGGTTTGTATTTCGGCGGGCACGATTACCAGCGTGCCGTCAGTCGTGGTTGGGCGCTGGGCGGTCACTTTTTGCAATAACTCCGGGGTAGCAGCAGCATCGATAACATATAAACGACTAGCACGCTCATTTGCTGCTTGCAGCAATTCTGCTGCCCGCTGTTGCTGTTTCAGCTGCGCGTCGGCGCTAAGCTCAGGGTTTGCCTGCTGCGTTAACGCATAATAGCGCTCTGCTTTTGCCCGGTAATCAACGTAACTTTGGCCGTTAAACTCCAGCAGCACCCACGCCTTTTTCTGCTGTCGCCGGTAACGTTGTTGCTGACATGGCTGAAACTGAAAACTGGCAAAGTTGGCATCGCTAACAGAAATAACGCGGTTAGTATGCCGGTATTGATATTGCCATTCGTCACTAACTGGCTCAGGAACAGGGGTGGACCACTGCAGGCTGATACGTTTACCTGAATTTTCGCCGGCAAAACCATATTGATAAGGCACGCGAAATTCCCGCTGCGTTAAAGGCAGTTCAGCTATTGTTGCGCTGCGATTGAGAAACACTTTGCCAAGTATCAGGCCATTTACCAGCAGTACCACAGCAACGGCTAGCCATAACAGTTTTTTAGATATCCGGTTAGCCATGTTGCACCCCGGCATGTTGCTCCGCGATATACTGCATCTTAGTGTGCTGCACAGCGCGAAAACGATTAAATATCATTAACACCAGAATTGCAGTAAGGCCAACCAGCAAAAAGAACAGATACTTGGGTAACCAATCCCACCACCAGTCAAAAAACTTGGTATATAAAAACAGGGCAAAGAACACATTGCCGGTTAGCATAAGTTTCGCTGCATGAGCGCGAAGACCATACAGCACCAGCAGTGCGCTGGCAGCAAACCCCACTACCTGATAAACGCCTTCAATGATATCGGTTGACCATGGCAAATAACTGACACTGCCCCAATTGGCTAAAACCAGCACCGCAATAAAAAATACCACGGCCGACAATGTCTGATAAATAGTGGCGAAGCCATCAAACTGCTGCTGTTTACACAACAGTGGCAACATAAAGAACATTGCACTGGCGAAAAGAAAATGCTCGGGGTACTCGCCGGCGTGCACCCAGTAGCTGCCCATCCAGCTGCCAAACTGCGCCCCGATAAACATAAAACTGCAGAGCATCGCTGCCGCCAACAATAACCGGACATGAAGCAGATACGCTAATACAAACCCATATAATGAAAATACCGCGAAGGCATTGGGCGACGGCGTGATGTTAAAAATACTACCGAGCATAATAATATTTAGTACCAAGGCAGTAAAAGATACTAATGCAGCCAGTTTTGCATAATAGCCCGAGTAATCAACCCGCTGCAGCCATACCGCCAGCGCCAGAGTCAATAACGGCGCAGTAACCAACAGCGCTACCTGACTAACGGTAGAGAAATAGCCCCAGTACTGGAAAAACAGAAAGAACAAACTGGCAGCAAGTGCGGTGGCACCAAGGAAAGAGACAATTTGCATACCCAGCGACAAATGACGGGCTTTCTCGTTAAGATCGATGTTCAGCCCTTGCTGCAGCTGCTGCAGTAAATCATTGTGATAGTCCCGAACTTTAGCCGCTTGCTCATCAGACAGTGCCAACACACTTTGCTCGGTTAATAGTTGCTGCTCTGCCCGAAATGCCAGCACCTGATCCGCTCTGGCCTGCGCCTGGGTTTTATTAAGTGGTGTGGGGGTTGTCACTGGCTTAGTTTCATCCATTGAATTTTCCCAAATGTATAACGCGGGTTGCTCTATGTCTATAATCTGAAGCGCTTATTTTTATTGAGAATAATATTTAGTCATTGAACCGACCACACCAAATGTTCACATAAATTTTTCTGTCTGCTAAAGTAAGCTAAAGCAAAAAAGGAACACAATATGAAATATTGGCCAGCATTGGTAGTAGCCACGGGCATTGCTACTATTGGTTACTTTAGCCTGTTTAGCGGGCGCTTGACCGATACTACAGCCCCGTCAAATCACTCAGGTGCTATGAGTGCCGGTAGCGCATTAACGCAGCAGCAAGCGCCTACACAGCGTAACGCCGGCAGACCGCAAGATACTACCACTCCGAAATTAGCAATCAGCAATGGTGCCAGCACCATCATCGCTAACGACAGCAACAATGAACTCACTTCAGCAGCAGACGAACCAGACTTAAACCAACAAGCACAGCGCTTTGCCGCTGCTGCCCTGGCAAATGGCTACTTTAACGTGGATGAAGTTGATGCCATGCTGTTAAGCGACAACTTCGATGAGCTGGCTGGTTACTTAACCTATCAGCATGATGATGATATTCAGGTGCGGTTAGATGTGGAGCAGCAGCTGGCGAATGCGTTTAACAACGGCGCGGTGATTAATAATATTAATTGCGGTAGTTATATCTGTTTGTTGTCAATTGACGCCGGTAACAACGACGATATTGAATCTATTGTTAATAAAGCGATTAGCTCAGATGACAAAGTTAAAACCGTGGTCTATCGCTCAGTGGTTATCAATGGCCAGGAACAACTCAGAGCCGTATTCTCGTACAACGACAAAATTAATGCAGTAGTGATCCCGCAAAGCACCGGCAGTTAATGGCTCTGGCCTGCTGTTGACTCAGTGCAGCGCTCATTATTTTACTGGTTCACTTTATGTCAGTTCAGGCTTTGCAGTCAGCAGACCACAAAGCCTGAACTGGAGCATTACCCGACTTCGCTGGCCTCTGCCTGCTGTTTTAATAAAGCTTTTGCTCTGCGACGCCGGAACGGGCTCTTAATATCTTCCAGGATCAGGTAGAAGCAAGGCACCAGGATCAAGGTAATTAAGGTGGCAAACAGCACCGCAAAACTCAGCGATATTGCCATTGGTATAACAAACTGAGCTTGCAGGCTGGTTTCAAACATTATTGGCACCAAACCAAAGAAGGTGGTCAGTGATGTCAGCAAGATAGCCCTGAACCGCATACTGCCGGCAGAAATAATACTTTCTCGTAATGTTAAACCTCTGTCGCGGGCCTGATTAACATAATCGGTAAACACCAGACTGTCGTTAATCACTACCCCGGCTGCGGCAATCATGCCGAAGAAAGAGAACAGCGACAGGTCAAAGCCAAGGAAGAAATGCGCCCATAACGCCCCTGTCATGCCAAACGGGATCACCGACATAATAATCACCGGCTGACTATAGCTTTTCAACGGAATAGCCAGCAGGATATAAACCAACAGCAAGCCGGCCACCATATACAGCATCATCTGGTTGCGTTGTTTTTGCTGTTCCTCTATCTGACCACCCAGCTCCGATTTAACCCCGGGAAAACGCTCCAGTAAATCAGGCATGATATCAGTTCTTACCAGCTTGACGACTTCAGACGTTGTCACCTGCTCCTGATCAACACTGGCTTCAATCCGCACGTTTCTGAAGCCTGCCTCGCGGTTAATCCGGGAAATTCCCGGTAACTCGGCAATCTGGGCGACATCACCGAGCATCACATACTCACCGGTTGGTAGTTTCAGACGGGTGTGCTGCAGTGATGCTACCTGCTGCCGATGTTCTTTCGGATAACGGACCATTACCCGCACTTCATCACCGTCGCGGATCATCCGTTGTGCTTCAATGCCATAAAAACTATGGCCAACCTGCTGCGCCAGCCAGGTCGAGGTTAAGCCCAACTGATGGGCCAATGGCTTCAGTTCCAGGTTAAGCTCTTTGCTGCCTGAATCGATGCTGGAGCCTAAGTCATAAACGCCCGGTATATTGCTTAATTCGCTGATTAACGCATGGCCAGCAGCATTTAACTGCTCAATATCGGTACCAAACAACCGATAACCCAGTTCCCGTTGTTCACCACCACTGAATAAATCGTCCCTGACCTGAATAGTGCGCACCCCGGCCAGTTCAGGTAAGCTTTCCCGCCAGCGGCGGCCCAGCTCAAAGGCACCAATAGGCCGCTCTTCTTCATCAACCAGGGTGACTAATACAGCGCCACTGGTCTGATTGTTCAGCCAGGCCATCACATGTTTAACCATCGGTTTGCCGGTTTGCTCCAGTACAATGGCATCTTGCTGGTAGACAATTTGCTCCAGCTGCTGCAAAATCGCCAGGCTTTGCTGCTCTGAAGCATTTTGATGCATTTCGAAGCGGATTTCCGGATAGTCATGCGGTACGGGCGGAGTCATTACTGTTCGGATATGGTTGGCAGATATTAAGCCAAAACCACTGAGCAGGATGCCAAAAAAAACGCCGAAAGTAACGTAGCGATGCGCCATACAAGCTTGCAAAAACGGCTGATAACGACGCTCTATAAACCCCTGAAAACGCTTGTTAAACCGCATACGCCAGCCATTCTCTGGCACCGGTTTTAACTTAGTATGAGCCAAATGCGCCGGCAATATCAGTTTTGATTCAACCAGACTGAAAAACAAACAGCACACTACCACAATAGAAATAACTTTAAATTCATTGGCTTCTATACTGTTGCCCAGCATAAAGGGCGCAAATACCGCCATAGTGGTCAACACGCCAAAAGTGGCCGGAGTAGCAACCCGTTGTGCACCGCGGATGATATTATCAATACTGTGGCCTTGCAGCTCAGTTTCGTGATACGCACTTTCGCCTATAACGATGGCGTCATCAACCACGATGCCCAGCACCATAATAAACGCAAACAGGCTGATGATATTGATCGTGACGCCGGCGAACGGCATAAGCCAGATGGCGCCCAGAAAGGCTATAGGTAAGCCCAGCATTACCCAGAAGGCAACTTTAAAACGTAAAAACAGCATCAGCATTAAGAACACTAAGACCGCGCCCTGCAGCAGATTGCTCCACATCATATTAAGCCGGCCATTCAGGTAGTAGGTCATATCTACCAGACTGTGTAGCTGATAATCACCCTGTAATTGTTTGTTTTTAAACTCAACATACTGTTTTACGCTGGCCGCCACATCAGGCAACGACTGCGTTGCTGAAGCTTTTACGTTCATAAAGGCTGCAGGCTTACCGTCGTAGCGCATATAGTTAATGCGCTCTTCAAAACCATCATAAATATTGGCAATATCACCCAGCCGGATTTGTTCACCCTGCGGTCCGGTTATAATAGGTAGCACAGCAAATTCATCGGCCCGGTAAGCGCGTTGCTCAGAGCGGATAGTGATCATGCCAGCGTCAGAACGGATCATCCCGGCAGACACATTGTCAGAATGCTGGGCTATCGCCCTGCTGATATCCTGTAAACTGATGTTATAACGCTCAAGCGTGGCAGGCTCAATTTCAATGCCTATTTCCCAGGCCGGCATCGCATCAAAATCAACGAAACTGATATTCTCCAGTTGCAGCAATTCGTTCTTTATCTGCCGCCCCATCGCTTTTAATGCCAATTGATCCTGAGTCCCGGTCAGCACCAGGTTAACCGCATCCTGGCGCCACTCTACCTGATAAATGGTTAACGGCTCCATCGCACTGGGAAAAGTACTGATGGCATCCATTTTCAGTTTTACCTGATCCAGGCGGGAGGAAATGTCGGTACCAGGTACCAGCTCAATACTGACCCGGCCACCACCACGCCAGGCATTACTACGATAACGCTTAATGCCTTCAATATCGGTCAGAGCTTCTTCTATTTTAATCAGAATGCCTTCTTCAATTTCCTGCGGTGCGGCGCCGCGAAAAGTGGCATTTACATGGATATAATTGACTTCCACCGATGGAAACATCTGGCGTTGCATAGTGGCATAGGTAACCAGCCCCATGATGACGATAAACACCATCAGCAAATTAGCGGCAACACTGTTACGGGCAAACCAGGCAATAATGCCTTTATCAGGATTATAGGGCATGATTTACTCCGCTTTTACCAGCTCACTGTCACTTTGGGTAGTACGCACCGCCATCCCCGCTTGCGGGAAATTGGGTACTGTTAAAATAAGCTGCTGGCCATCGGTTAAGCCCGCTTTGACATAAGCAAATTTACCGGTCTGGCGGACAACCTCGACTTCTTGCTGAACCATGGTCATATCCGGTTGCAATAACCAGACTTTACCATTGGATAACGCATCTTGCGGGATGGTGTAGACGTTATCTTCAACCCGGCCGGTCAGACGCACTTCCACATACTGGCCAAAACGGATAACCGGCTGCTCACTGCGTACCGCATAAGGGTCGTCCAGTTGCACTACCAAATGGCTCATTCTGGTCTGGCTGTTTACCAGGCCCAAATCACGTACTACTTGAGCATCACGAATAAAGTGCTCAGTTTTCAATTGGGCCGGAATACCTGCACGTTCTGCGGGTAAATAAGCCAGATCAAAGCTGGCCACCGGGACATAAAGCTCTGCCTGTTCCACGCTGTATAGCTGGCCGAGCGCTGTACCGGAACTGACCACCTGCCCTAAGCCAATGTTGCGGTTTACCACCAGGGCATCATAAGGGGCGGTAATGCGGGTACGTTCTAAGTCGCGTTGGGCTTTCTGCAGGCCCGCCTGAGCCGATTTTAATGCCGCTTCTGCACTGAGCAGCTGAGGCTGGCGTAATGCTAAAGCAGTAATTTGATCCCGGGATAAATGTTGTAATTCCCGCTCAGCCACCCGGGCCTGTGCCTGCTCCTGAGACAGCGCCGATTCGGCACTGGCGACAGCAGCCTGCGCACTGAGTAAGGCAACCTGATAATCAGCATCATCCAGCTGCACCAGTACCGTGCCTTTGGTAATAACACCTCCGGCAATAAAGTTCGGATCTAAAGCGATAACCCGCCCCGACACTTCCGGCGTTAAGGTAGTTTGTTCTTTGGGCTTTACTTCCGCCCAGAGTTGCAGCTCGAAACGATGAGGCTGTGCCTGCAATTGTTGCGTAACAACCAGTGGAGCCAGCGAGCCTGACTTATCTTTTTGCAGTGGTGGGGTAGCGGTAGCCTGTATCGCAATAAATACCACAATGGCCAACCCAAATACGCCTGCTGCAAACAATCCCTTTTGCCACGTTTTCATTAATCCGCTCCATCACTGTTACTAAGCATCTAACATAGCAAAAGGACGCTAAAAAGACAGCAACAAACTGTTAGCAAATATGAACTGAGGTAGCTGCAATAGGTAGGGATTGGCTTGTTTTAACTGGCCAATCCCCTTATCAGGTTAAGGATACTCTTTTACCACATCAATAAAGTACTGACTCTCACCAGCGATAGTTTCCCGCACCAGACCATGCACATCGGTCTCAAAACCCGGGAACTGGCCATTAAAGGCGCGGGTAAACTTCAGATAGTTAATAATGGTGGCGTTAAAGCGCTCGCCCGGCACCATTAGCGGAATCCCCGGTGGGTATGGCGTCACTAACATCGCAGTTACCCGGCCGGCAATATCATCTATCGACACCCGTTCAATTTCGCGATGGGCCATTTTGGCCCAGGCATCGGCCGGGGTCATCGCGGTTTCAATAGTCGACAGGTACATCTCAGTGGTCACTTTGGCCACGTCAAACTGGCGGTAGATATTGTGAATTTGCTGACATAAATCGCGCAAGCCCACTTTCTCATACCGCGGATGCTTGGCGACAAACTCCGGCATCACCCGCCACATCGGCAGGTTTTGGTCATAGTCGTCTTTAAACTGCTGTAGTTCGGTTACCATTGAATTCCAGCGGCCCTTAGTAATGCCAATGGTAAACATGATAAAGAACGAGTACAGGCCGGTTTTCTCAATGATAATACCGTGCTCAGCCAGATATTTACTGACAATAGTGGCCGGAATACCCTGCTCATCAAACTGGCCCAGCATATTCAGGCCTGGGGTAATAATGGTGGCTTTAATCGGGTCGAGAATATTAAAGCCCGACTCTATTGGCCCGAAACCATGCCAGCTGTCAGTGGCATGCAGTACCCAGTTATCCCGCTCACCAATCCCCTCTTCCGGTAAGTGCTCGGGGCCCCATACTTTAAACCACCAGTCGTCATCGCCGAATTCGGCATCCACTTTGCGCATGGCGCGGCGAAAATCGATAGCCTCCAGCAGGCTTTCTTCTACCAGAGAGGTACCGCCCGGTGCTTCCATCATTGCTGCGGCAACATCGCAACTGGCAATAATCGCATACTGCGGGCTGGTTGAGCTGTGCATTAAATACGACTCGTTAAAGCGGTGGGTATCTAAATTCCGGTTGGTGGCGTTTTGTACCAGAATTTGTGATGCCTGGGATAAACCCGCCAGCAGCTTATGAGTAGACTGAGTAGCGAAAACCAGGGTTTCATCCGAGCGTGGCCGGTCTTTACCGATAGCGTGCATATTTTTATAGAAATCGTGGAAACTGGCATGCGGCAGCCAGGCTTCGTCAAAATGCAGGGTGTCGATGGTTGAGCCCAACTGCTGCTTAATCTCTTCCACGTTATACAAAATACCGTCATAAGTACTTTGGGTAATGGTTAAAATACGCGGTTTTTTATTTTTAGCATTGCGGGCGAAAGGGTTCGCTTCAATTTTCTTGGCAATGGCCTCAGGGGAAAACTCGGCTTTAGGAATAGGACCGATAATGCCGTAATGGTTGCGGGTTGGCATTAAAAATACCGGTATTGCCCCGGTCATAATAATCGAGTGCAGTATCGACTTATGGCAGTTACGGTCCACCACCACAATATCACCCGGCGCCACGACTGAATGCCAGACCATTTTATTCGAGGTAGAGGTACCATTGGTCACAAAAAACAAATGATCAGCATTAAATATACGGGCGGCGTTTTGCTCACTTTGCGCCACCGGGCCGGTATGGTCCAGCAACTGGCCTAACTCGTCTACCGAATTACAGACATCAGCCCGCAGCATGTTCTCGCCAAAGAACTGGTGAAACATCTGACCAACCGGGCTTTTCAGAAAAGCCACGCCACCGGAGTGGCCCGGACAGTGCCAGGAATAGGAGCCGTCAGAAGCGTAATCCATTAAGGCATTAAAAAACGGCGGAGCTAACGCATCCAGGTACTTTTGTGCTTCGCGGATAATATGGCGGGCGACAAACTCCGGCGTATCTTCAAACATATGAATAAAGCCGTGCAGCTCGCGCAGTACATCATTCGGAATATGGCGGCTGGTGCGGGTTTCACCGTATAGAAAAATCGGAATATCAGCGTTACGCTTGCGTACCTCTTTAACAAAAGCCCGCAGCTCCGTCAGCGCCGTATTCACATCAGCATCGCTGCCGCTACCAAACTCTTCATCGTCTATCGATAGAATAAAGCATGAGGCACGGCTGGCTTGCTGGGCAAAGGCGGTTAAATCGACATAGCTGGTATAGCCAACCACCTCAAAACCATGGCTGCCGATAGCCTGGGCCAAATCACGAATGCCCGAACCTGAAATATTTTCTGAACGGAAATCTTCATCGATAACAATAACCGGAAAACGAAATTTCATCAGTTAATCCTTGCTGTTAATCTTTTTTCGCCACTTTCTGGCGCGCTTTCATTAGCCGCTCACGCTTGTACTTCTGCAGCGCAGTTTCGGTGTTTTTCTTGGTCGGGGTAAAGGGGTTTTCACCTTCCCGGAATTCCACCCGCACCGGCGTGCCCATCATTTGCAGCGCTTTGCGATAGTAGTTCATTAAGTAACGTTTGTAAGAGTCAGGTAAGTCTTTTACCTGGTTACCATGTATGACAATAATAGGCGGGTTATAACCACCGGCATGGGCGTATTTCAATTTTACCCGCCGGCCATGCACCATCGGCGGCTGGTGATCTTCCTGGGCCATTTTCATAATCCGGGTAAGTAACGAGGTACTAACCCGTTTTGTGGCCGAGTCAAAGGCTTCTTCTACCGACTCAAATAAGTTACCGACACCCGAGCCATGTAAAGCTGAAATAAAATGCAGACGAGCGAAGTCAATAAAGCCCAGCCGACGGTCCAGCTCGCGCTTTACTTCATCTTTAATACCGTCATTCAGGCCGTCCCATTTATTAACCGCGATAACTAACGAACGGCCGGCATTTAACGCAAAGCCCAGAATGCTTAGGTCCTGATCGGAAATGCCCTGGCGTGCATCCAGCACCAGCAACACCACGTTGGCCTCTTCAATGGCCTGCAGGGTTTTAATCACCGAGAATTTTTCGACCATGTCATCAATTTTGCCACGACGGCGCACGCCGGCCGTGTCAATCAGGGTGTAATTGCGCTCATTGCGCTGCATCGGAATAAAAACCGAGTCGCGGGTGGTACCGGGCATATCGAAAACCACTACCCGCTCTTCGCCTAATATCCGGTTGGTCAGGGTTGATTTACCGACATTCGGCCGGCCAACAATCGCCAGTTTTATATGCTCACTACGCAGCCGCGCAGCTTCCGCATCGGCCTCTTCTTCTGTCAGGGTTTCCAGCGCCGGGCCGGCATCGGCTTCGGCGTCATCATCGGCCTCTGCCTGCACGCTGTCGGCCAGAAATGGCAACAACGCATGTTGCAACAACGATGACACCCCGCGGCCATGGGCCGCCGCTATCGGATAGACTTCACCGATACCCAGGCTGTAAAAGTCTGCCACAGCGCTGTCGGCATCCAGGCCGTCGGTTTTATTGGCCACCAGAAACACGGGCTTTTCCACCCGGCGAATATGCTCGGCAATGGCACTGTCGCCCACGGTCGCGCCAGCCCGGGCGTCAACCATAAATAACACCACATCGGCCTCAGCAATGGCTTTTAATGACTGCTCTGCCATTTCCACTTCTATGCCTTGCTCATTGCCGTCGATACCGCCGGTATCCACCACAATAAACTCCATGCCCTCAAAGTTGACCGAGCCATACTTGCGGTCCCGGGTTAAGCCGGGAAAGTCTGCAACCAGAGCGTCCCGGGTGCGGGTTAAACGATTAAACAGCGTGGATTTGCCAACATTGGCGCGCCCCACCAGGGCCACTACAGGTAACATTCAGTCAACCTCAGAAATAAGAAAACAGGCCCAATCAGGCCTGTTCCTTCAGTTATATGCCTAGAGTACCGGTTAAGGTACTTGTAATAAGACTAGCTCACCATTGCGGCTTGTCACTAATATATAGTCGTCGTTTGCCACAGCTTCACGGTAAAAACCCGAGCCGTCCAAACTTTGCCGGGCAACGAATTCGCCACTATCCCGGTTCAGCCAGTGCAGGTTACCTTTATTGTCACCCACCACCAGATAATCTTTATAAACGGTTGGTCCGGTTAAAAAGTGGCGTTGTAAGCCTTGCTGGCCCCACAGTTCACTACCGTTGCGCCGGTCAACAGCATAAATACCACCCGTCGAATCGACCAGATATAAAATGTTGCCCGCCACAACCATATTGCGGAAACTGGCATAATCGCGTTTCCATAACTGGCGGCCACTGCGCAGCTCCATCGCTACCAGTTCACCGTTATAGGCAATAGTATATAAGGTACCGGCGACTACAATTGGCTTGGCATCAACATCGACCAACCGGGATAAATCGGTACTCCCCTGTGGGGAAGCAATAGCTTCTTCCCAGGCCTGATAACCACGATCAGCAATTAACACGCCCACCCGGCCAGTGCCGCTACCATAGATAACCCCACCCGCTTCGATCACCGGCTCACTGACCCCACGAATGGTCAGAGCAGGCTGCTCATCGTCAAATGTCCAGCGTTGCTCACCAGTTTCCGGATCCAGCGCAATCAGCGTACCAGCAGTTGTCGCAACGACCAGCAAACCTTCACCAACTGCCGGGCTTGCAATAACTTCACCTTTGACCGGTACCCGCCATAATAACGCGCCGGTTTCAGCATTCAGCGCAAATACTTCACCATCTTCAGTGCCCAGGTACAAGGTATTGTTGTTAAAGGTTACGCCACCGGCAATCCGGGCGCTATCACCACTAAACCGGGCCAGCAAAGATGTCTCACCTTCATTGCGTAAGTCAAAGCTCCATAAGGTGCGGCCGTTAACCAGGTTTTTAGCCACCACAATGCCATCGCGGCTGGCGGCATAAACTTTGTCTGCAACAATGACCGGCTTTAAGCCTGACTCATAATGCGCCACGCCCTTGCCCACTTTGCTCTGCCAGACTTTTTTCGGGTTGATGCTATTTTGCACATCTGGCAAAACCAGTTTTTCTTTACTGGAGCAAGCAGTTAACGCCAGAGCCACCACAACGGCCGCTGTTATATTTCCGAATAATTTCACGCCTACCCCTTGTTAACTGGCTGTAATATGTGCCAACTCATCCAGTTTTACCTGTAATAATGGCCGGGCTTGTTCGCTACTGGCTAACGCCTGCTGATACGCTGCTTTCGCTTGAGCCAACTCGCCCGTTAGCTGCAGAACGTCGCCTCTTAATTCAGCTTGCTGGCCAATAAAGCTTTCCGGCACCGGCAGCTGCAAGGTAGCCAGGGCGTCAGCATAGTTACCTTGCTCGCGCTGAACCCGCGCCAGCCGTAACTGAGCAATAGCTTGTACCGGAGTATCTTTTGCGTTATTCATCACCCAGCTTAAGTGCTCTGCCGCAACCGCCAGCTGCTGGCTGTCAATTGCTTCGCGGGCAGCAAGTAAGGCAGCAAATACTGCGTAGCTGGTGTCACCCTGTGCATCGATAAAGCCCTTGGCGCTGGCTAACCAGTCGCTGCCCTCTGTTTGCTGCTGTTCCAGTAGCTGGCTATACTCGGCTGAAATTTGTTCTGCCTGACTGCGTTGCTCTGCCTGAAAATAGCGCCAGCCGTACAGACCCGCCAAACCGATAACCACACCACCCAAAATCGCTTTGCCATAATCATTCCAAAAGCGTTTAATGGCTTCAACCTGTTGTTCTTCGCTACTGTAAATTTCCAATGTTACTACTCCGTAATATCCTGCTTATCTGCCTGAGTACCGGCCGGCTTACCTTTATTGTGGCTGTTCACAACCGATACTATTTACTGTTTGTTGAGCTGTTTTGCTATAGAACGCTGGCCAGAAATCGCGGTAGCTCTGCTAACGCCAGCATTTGTTGGGGTTTATCCTGACGTAGCCACTTCAGCGTTATTTCGCCCCGTTCCAGTTCGTCTGCGCCCAGAATTAACCCCAGTTCAGCACCTGATTTATCGGCCCGTTTCATCTGTTTTTTCAAGTTGCCACCACCGCAGTGCAAGATAACACGTTTTGGCGCCAACTCGCTACGCAGCTGTTCGGCAATAGCAATGGCTGCAAGTTCCGCCGCTTCACCCATTGGCATAATATAAATGTCAGCAGTCGCCTCAGGCAAGCTAACCAGCTGCAGGGTTTGCAGCAATAACACCAGCCGTTCCATCCCCAGCGCAAAACCCACTGCCGGGGTGGCTTTGCCGCCCAGTTGCTCCACTAAACCATCGTAACGGCCACCGGCACATACGGTGCCCTGAGCTCCCAGTTCAGTAGTCACCCACTCAAAAACGGTTTTGTTATAGTAATCAAGGCCACGTACCAGGGTCGGGTTTACCGTGTAGGCAATGCCGGCAGCGTCCAGCCGGCGTTTTAGCTGGCTGAAATGTTCTGCCGAATCAGCATCCAAATAGTCACTTAACTGTGGTGCAGCCGCTAATACCTCAGCCAATGCCGGGTTCTTGCTGTCGAGCACCCGCAACGGGTTGCTGTACATCCGGCGCAAACTGTCTTCGTCTAACTGAGACTTGTGCTGCTCCAGATAGGCTACCAGTGCATCGCGGTAAATTGCCCGGGCTTCGTTTGAGCCCAGCGAATTTAATTGCAAACTGACAAAAGGAGCCAGCCCCAGTTGCTGCCACAAATTCGCTGTCAGCATTATGACTTCAGCATCAATATCGCTGCTGGCAATGCCAAACGCTTCCAGACCGAACTGATGAAACTGACGATAACGGCCTTTTTGTGGTCGCTCATGCCGGAACATTGGCCCCATATACCACAGCCGTTGTTCCTGATTATATAACAGGCCATGCTCGTTGCCTGCCCGCACACAGCAGGCAGTGCCTTCTGGTCGCAGGGTCAGGCTGTCACCATTGCGATCGGCAAAGGTATACATTTCTTTTTCAACGATATCAGTTACTTCACCAATGGAACGCTTAAACAGTTCGGTCATTTCGACGATAGGAAAGCGAATTTCGCTATAGCCAAAGCGCGTTACGGTACTGCGCAATACCTGCTCCAGATGCTGCCATAGTGGCGTATCCTGCGGCAGGCAGTCGTTCATGCCGCGTATAGCCTGAATATTTTTTGCCAAAATTAAAGTCTCACTACCATGCTAAAAAACGGCTGATTATAAGAGGTGTTGGTAATAACACCAAGCCGCACACATTTTAATCCAGTTGTTTTATGCCAATCAGCTGCTCACGTGCCACCAGATACTGCCGCACCTGCTGCTCCAGTTGCTCAGCAATGTTGTTATTGTCCAGCCGCAGCTTCTGGCGCTGGCCATTTAAATAGAAACCACTTTTGCGGTTAGCGCCAGCTACTCCTAAATCAGAAATAAGCGCCTCGCCCGGGCCATTCACCACACAACCAATTACCGATACCGTTAAGGGCTCGACGATATCTTCCAGCCGTTGTTCCAGCTCATTCATGGTTTTGATCACATCAAATTCCTGACGCGAACAGCTGGGGCAGGCAATAAAGTTAATGCCGCGCTGCCGAATACGCAGCGACTTAAGAATATCAAATGCCACTTTGACTTCTTCTACCGGATCAGCCGCCAGCGAAATGCGCAACGTATCGCCGATGCCTTCTGCCAGCAGCATACCCAACCCGATAGCGGATTTAACGGCACCGGCGCGGGCACCACCGGCTTCAGTAATGCCTAAATGCAGCGGTTGTTTAATTTGTTTGGCCAGCAAGCGGTAAGCGCCTACCGCCAGAAACACATCTGAGGCCTTAACACTGACTTTAAACTGATCAAAGTTAAGCCGGTCCAGAATATCAACATGGCGCATTGCCGATTCCACTAACGCTTCCGGAGTTGGCTCGGTATATTTTTCCTGAATATCGGCCTCTAATGACCCGCCATTGACACCAATCCGGATCGGAATATTGTGATCACGGGCACAGTCGACTACCGCGCGGATCCGGTCTTCCCGGCCAATATTACCCGGGTTAATTCGCAGACAATCTGCACCATATTCGGCTACTTTTAACGCAATCCGGTAGTCAAAATGAATGTCGGCCACCAGCGGAATGGTTGCCTGCTGTTTAATTAGCTTAAAGGCTTCAGCCGCTTCCATCGTAGGCACCGATACCCTGACCAGGTCAGCACCGGCATCAGCAATAGCCTGAATTTGGGCCAGCGTTGCAGTGACATCCGTGGTGCGGGTGTTGGTCATCGATTGCACCGCAATCGGAGCGTCGCCACCAATGGCAACACTACCTACATGAATTTGGGTACTCGGGCGTCGGGTAATTGGATTGTCAGCAAACATGATTAGTCGGGTTCCGCCAGGGTAAATTTGGCCACTCTGCCTGCCGGCAGCGATGACATATCAAAGGGTTGGTTATTCAGGGTAATGCGCACCACACTGGGGTTGCCCAAGGTGACGACAAAGGGGGCTTTGCCATTTACGGTCATTTGGTAACCTGCTTCTTTGGTGCCATAGGCAATACGGTTGCCGTCAGCATCAAGCACATCTATCCAGCAACTGTCCTGGAATTCCATGGTAATAATGTCAGGCTGAGGTGAGCTATCTGCTTCTGCTGCAATCTGGCTGGCCAGCTCTGGCATGGATTCTGCTGCAACGAAATCAGGCAGGCTGACAGGCGCTGGTTCAGCGTTTGCACTGGGGCTAACTACGTCGCTGTCAGCAGTTGCAGCTGGTTGGATATTTTCCGTATTGTCGGCAGGCCCGCTGCTATCAATAGCTCCTGATACTGCGGTACCATTGTCAAGCTGCTCAACCGCAACAGAGTCCTGCGGCACTGCTGCAGCGTCAGGGCCGGTGCTTGTCGTTTGCCACCACCATAACACCAGCATCAATACCAGAATAAAACCTATAGCATAGGTTAACCACATAAAGCGGTTTTCAGTTGCCTGTAACTCTGCGCGATTTGAAAAAGTCCGCATCGGCTTCGCCGGGTCGCCGTTGCCTGCATTTTGCTGTTCGAACGCGCTCAGCACCTGCTGCTCGGGAAGTTTAACCAGCCGGGCGTACGCCCGCAGATAACCACGGACAAAGGTAACCAGCATGGAACTGTCCAGTTGGTCAGCTTCGATTTGTTGCACCAGATTAACCCGCAAATTTAATTGCAATGCGACTTCCGCTACGCTGAGTTTGCGGTGCTCTCTGGCCTGTCGCAGCAATTGACCGGCGGTCAGTTCTGCTGATTCTGATAACTCCGTTGGTTCAGTGGTTGTCATGGTTCAATACGGGCCGGGTCGACAACCAGCACCTGCTGGCCCACCTGCAACTTACTTTGCTCGGTCAGGTCATTCCAGGCCATAAAGCGCTCCAGCCGGATATTATAGCGATAGGAAATGCCAAACATGGTTTCACCGGCGGCCACCTGATGGTAAGGCTCAGCGGCATCAATGGGCTCATTGTACTCTGTAAGTCTGGCAACCGTTTGCGGTTGCTGTAACTGCTCTTCGTCAACTTCAGTTAACCAGATCCGCTGGCCGGTTTTAATGACTGACTCCGGGGTCAGCTGGTTCCACTGCATCAGCCTGGCCAGCCTGATGTTATGCACCACCGAAATGGCATACAGTGATTCCCCCTCTTGTACCACATGAAAGGTTGCCGGCTCGTCACTCAGTTCTGAGGCTGTTGCCACTTGCTCAGCCTGCGGTTCAGATTGAGCCGCAGGCTGGCTTACTGCAGCAACCTCAACCAGGCTTTCACCTTCAGTCTCTGCCTGAATCTCATTTGGATTTATAGTTTCACGGGCAGTTGCGGCAGAGTCAGCCTCACCTGTTGGCGAAGTTGTAGCGGGTTCTGTTAATACTGTTTCGGCCGGCAGACTTACCGGCGGCGTCGCTGCTAAAATAAGCTGGCTGGCTGCGTCCTGCTCAGCCTGCTGCTCTGCGGCTTGTTGCTGTGCTGGCTGGTCTGGCTGCTTATCTGCTGCCTGTTGCTTTGGAGCGAGTTGTTCAGCTAACTGTTCCTCTTCTAGTTGCCTGGCCGCCAATGCATCAGCTGCTGCCTGTTGCTCTTCTAATTCTCTGGCCGCCAATGCGTCGTCTGCGGCTTGTTGCTCCGCTGCCTGCTGCTCAGCAAGTTGGCTGGCAGCCAGTGCTTCGGCCGCAGCCTGCCGTTCTGCAGCTTGCTGCTCTGCCTGTTGTCGCTGTGCAAGAACTGCCGCTTCGTCTTGTGTCGGTAACTGGCTGCCTGCCAGAGCACCGGCAATGGCCTGACTGCTTACCGAACTGGCACTCGTTGCCGCTCCCGTTGTTATTTGCTGCGCACTATCTGTTACCTGTTGGCCGACCTGGGGTAAGGTCTGCGCAGACGGGTCTGGCTCATTAGCTACCGGCTCCGCCGTTTTTCGCCTGACAACTTTTAATTTTGGGTTTGCAACCGGTGCGCTTGGCGCTACCTCTGTTGCCGAACGGTCTGGCAGCACAATATTGGCCATCAGGCTCAATTTATACTGCTCACGTAATTGTTCAAACTCGCTTTCCAGCAACCGTTGCTGCAATAGTAAGCGGGCTTCCGGCGTATCGATATATAACGTCAGCAATAATTGCTCAGCGTGTTTCATGGTGCTGACATCGCCCTGCTTTTCTGCCACCAGGTAATTTAACAAGGTGCTGCGCGCTGACACGCGGCCCAAACGCTGAATCTTTTGCAGTGACGCCTTGGCGCCAACATTATCGCCCATCGCATAATTGAGCGCAGCTAAATTAATCAGTGAACTGATGCGGGTAGCATTATGTGATACTGAAGATTCAAGAAAGGTTTTGGCTTTGGTAAAGCCATGCTGGTCCAGCTGACACAGCGCCAGGTTTTCATAGCTCTCTGCTACCCGGATATACCCAGGCCGCGAAATCGCTTTTAACAGTAGCTCTTCCGCTTCATCATATTTGCCAACCTGACACAAAAAAGCGCCATAGTTGTTGTAAGCGTCAGCGTTGTCGCTGTCTTTATTGAGCGCCTGCTTGTAGGCTTCTTCTGCCTGAACCTGCTCGCCAACACTCTGATAGTAAAACGCCAGGGCGTTATACACTTCAGGCAAATCTGGCGCAAACGCTTTGGCGCGCTCTAAATTGTATTTAGCCTGGGTGGTATCACCCCGGCGCAAATAATTTAAACCCAGAGAAATTCGGGTACGGGCAGCTTCAGTATTATCAAGCGTACGCTCACCAACCTGACGGTCAGAGCCGACATAACTGCTTTGAGATACACACGCTGTCAGGGTTAACGACACACAGAGTGCAAGCCCTACCGAAAATTTCTGCATTACCACTGGTCATCCCTTGGGTTACGGCAGCGTTTTAACCAGAATAGGCTGGCCTTTCTGCTGCTTCTTTATCAATCTCTTGGTTCGATCAATCACATCGCCTACCAGCTGGCCACAGGCGGCATCGATATCATCGCCCCGCGTCTTCCGTACCATAACAGTAAAACCGTGTTGTTGTAACACCTTGTTAAAACGGTCAATCCGAGAATTGCTCGACCTTTTATAGGGTGAACCAGGATACGGATTAAAGGGGATAAGATTAATCTTTGCCGGCGTATCTTGCAATGCCTGCGCTAACTCATGCGCCTGTTCCATACTGTCGTTGATGCCGTCGAGCATAACATACTCTACTGTGACCTTATCATTGGCCTTAGAGTTCTCGACATAACGACGCGAAGCCGCTAAAAACTGCTCCATCGGATATTTTTTATTGACCGGCACCAGCTCATCCCGCAGGGCATTATTTGGTGCATGTAAGGAGATAGCCAATGCCACATCAATCCGCTCGCGTAATAAATCCAGCGCCGGCACGACGCCAGAAGTACTTAAAGTCACCCGGCGTTTTGATAAGCCAAAACCGTAATCTTCCAGCATCAGTTCCATTGCCGGTACCACATTGTTCAGGTTTAACAACGGCTCACCCATGCCCATCATTACCACATTAGTAACAGGCTTTTCGCCGGTATCACCGTAACTGCCAATAATCTGAGCCACCCGCCACACCTGACCGATAATTTCACTGACACTGAGATTGCGGTTAAAACCCTGCTGCGCGGTAGAACAAAACGTACAGTCCAGCGCACAGCCCACCTGGGAAGATACACACAAGGTGCGCCGGTCTTTTTCCGGGATCCAGACAGTTTCCACTTCCTGCCCACCGGCAAGGCCCATCACAAACTTAATAGTGCCATCACTGCTGTCCTGGCGGGTTACCACGACAGGCGCGGCAATAACGGCAAGTGTTTTTAACTTGTCGCGCAATGTTTTATTGATATTGGTCATTTTGTCGAAGTCATCAACGCAGAAATGGTAAATCCATTTCATCACCTGATCGGCCCGAAATGGTTTTTCACCCAACGACACAAAGAATTCCTGCATTTGCGCACGGGTAAAATCTAACAAATTTACCTGGTTTACCGGCTTGTTCATACCCTGATGACTCCTGCTGACACCTATCAATAACTCACTGTTACTACTTAATTCTGGCTCTTACTAAGACAGAAAAGGGGCTAACGCCCCCTTCCCTTCAGCCAACACATATCCGAATTAACGGGTACGGCTGCACAGCTCAGCTTCAGTGAAAAAGAAGGCAATTTCACGGGCGGCAGATGCTGCTGCATCAGAGCCATGTACCGCGTTTTCATCAATACTGTCAGCGTAATCTGCGCGTAAAGTGCCGGCTAAGGCATCTTTCGGGTTGGTCGCACCCATTATTTCACGGTTTTTCCGTACAGCATCTTCACCCTCTAACACCTGAACCATAACCGGGCCTGACGTCATAAAGCTTACCAGCGCTTTGAAGAACGGACGCTCTTTGTGCTCGCCATAAAAACCTTCAGCTTGCTCCTGGCTTAAGTGTAGCATTTTAGAGGCGACAATCTTAAGGCCGGCAGATTCGAAACGGTGATAAATAGCACCGATCAGGTTCTTGGCTACTGCATCAGGTTTGATGATTGAAAAAGTACGTTCTAAGGCCATGTCAGGCTCCTGTCATTAAAGGGTTAAAATTTTAAGGCGGCAAATTATACGCTAATTGCCAGAAAAAACCTACAGTGGCAGATATGCCAGACTAGTGGCCTTCACTAACCATATTGACGGTATATTTCGGGATTTCTACCACCAAATCCTCATCGGCAATCCGGGCCTGACAGCCCAAGCGTGATTCCGGCTCCAGCCCCCAGGCTTTATCCAGCATGTCGTCTTCCAGCTCATCACTTTCGTTCAGTGAATAAAAGCCTTCGCGGACAATGACATGGCAGGTAGTACAGGCGCAGGATTTTTCACAGGCATGCTCAATGGCGATGCCATTTTTTAGCGCTACATCCAGCACAGTGTCGCCGGTATTGGCATCCAGCGCTGCGCCTTGCGGGCACAATTCAGCATGGGGTAAAAATACAATCTTTGGCATAATTAAACCTCGTCAACTTTATGGCCCTGCAGGGCCTGCCGGATTGATTTATCCATTCGCCGGGCAGCAAAGTCATCTGTTAAAGTATTGGTATGTTCGATAGCGGCTTTAATTGCTGCCGTGTCGTCCTGCTGTCGCACTTGCGCTAAGGTGGCCAGTGCCGATTTGATTTCTGCAAGCTCCTGAGGATCCAGCAGCACGCCGTCCTGTGCCAGTGCTGCGCCAACCGCTTCCAACACCCGATCTGCTTCCACCTGTTGCTCACGCAATAAACGCTGTTGCATATCCTGACGGGCATGCTGCATTGAACCGCTGATCATCGCTGCCACCTGATCGTCAGTCAAACCATAGGACGGCTTAACCTGAATACCTGCAGCAACACCGGTTGATTTTTCTTCAGCACTGACATTCAGCAGGCCATCGGCATCAACCTGAAAAGTCACCTTAATATGGGCACCACCAGCAGGCATTGGCGGAATACCACGCAATTCAAAACGGGCCAGCGAGCGGCAGTCTTCAACCAGTTCGCGCTCGCCTTGCAGCACATGAATGGCCATGGCAGTCTGGCCGTCTTTAAAGGTAGTAAATTCCTGCGCCCTGGCGACCGGAATAACGGTATTACGCGGAATAACCTTTTCAGTAAGGCCGCCCATGGTTTCCAGGCCCAATGACAACGGTATAACATCTAACAGCAATGTTTCGTGCTCAGCTTTATTGCCTACCAGCACATTGGCCTGGATAGCTGCACCCAGCGCGACCACTTTATCGGGGTCAATCGAGGTTAACGGTTCAGTAGCAAAAAACTGGCCGACCAGGCTGCGTACTAAAGGCACCCGGGTAGAACCACCAACCATCACCACTTTTGCAACTTCATCAGGTGTTAAATCAGCATCACGCAACACCTGACGGCAACTGCGAATGGTTTTTTTAACCAGTGCACCACCCAATTGTTCAAACTCAGCCCGGCTGAGCGTGCCTGATAGCTTCTGCTCATCAGCGATAAAGGAATAATCAGCTGTATCGTTGTCGGTTAACTGCTCTTTCAGCTTACGGGCTGCCGTTAAATATTGGCGCCGGCCAGTATGGCTTAACTGATGCTGGCCACTTTGCTGCTGTAACCAACCGACAATAGCCTGGTCGAAATCATCGCCGCCCAATGCAGAGTCACCGCCGGTTGCCAGTACTTCAAACACGCCACGCTTTAACCGTAATATAGAAATATCAAAGGTGCCACCACCTAAATCGTAAACGGCAATCACCCCTTCCTGGCCGGAATCAAGGCCATAGGCCAGGGCAGCAGCCGTCGGTTCGTTTAGTAAGCGCAGCACATTTAAACCGGCCAGCCTGGCGGCATCTTTCGTGGCCTGACGCTGAGCATCATCAAAATACGCTGGCACGGTAATTACCACGCCATTTAACTCGCCGCCCAGGACCTGACTGGCCGTATCGGCCAGGGTAGCCAGAATTTCAGCTGATACTTCAACCGGGTTTTTTACCCCTGCACGGGTTGCCACGGCAGCCAGGCCGCCCTGGTCAACGAGCTGATAAGGCAGTAGCTCGGCCAGCGGCTGGGTTTCAGCATAGCCTTTACCCATCAGCCGCTTAATAGAAAAAATAGTATTGCTGGCATCAGCCGCGGCGGCGGCGACAGCGTCTTGTCCTACCTCTGTTTTATCCGGGCCGTACCGCACTACTGAGGGGATCATGTCATTGCCTGCAGCGTTGTGCAGGGTGTTAGCCTGGCCGCTGCGCACCGCTGCAACCAATGAATTAGTAGTACCTAAATCGATACCGGCAGCCAGTTTATGGTGATGGGGCGCAGCACTCTGGCCCGGCTCTGCAATCTGTAATAACGCCATAGCTTAGTTTAGTCTTGTAATTGCTGTTCAATTAACTCCAGCTCGTGCTGCAGTTTAAAGAAAAATTTGAGTTTACGCACCAGTTCCGCAGCCTGTTGGTTCTGCTCAGCCGTATTGGCCTCAAGTGCTGCGGCCAGTTGTTTCAACAATACCTTGCGTTGCTGCTGCAATTGTTGCTCTACCGCCATAATGGCGTCATCCGGATCTTCACTTGTGCTGATTTCTTCCAGCTGTTCCCGCAACTCCATTTGCTGCATTAAAAACACGGGATCGGTGAAGCTGCGCTGTTCATGGCTGATTTTCAGGCCACGTAACGCCAGCAAATGTTCAGCCCGCAGCAAGGGTTGCTTCAGGCTGTGGTAGGCATCGTTAATATTGGCGGTTTGCTGCACCGACATTAAACGGTCACGATTGGAGGCGGCGGCATAATTGTCGGGATGAAATTTGCGTTGTAACGCCAGATAGCGCGAACCGAGTTCAGTTAAATCCAGCTCGAAAGTCGCCGGCAAATCAAACAACTGAAAATAATTCATCTAATATCGGCCTTACAGCAGTCGGAAAAATTAAACGGTAAAGCTTTCGCCGCAGCCACATTCGCCATTAACGTTCGGATTCTTAAACTGAAAACCTTCATTCAGGCCTTCTTTGACAAAATCCAGCTGGGTACCGTCGATATACACCAGGCTTTTACCGTCGACAATAAGTTTAAGACCATGCTCTTCAAACACCTGATCATCAGCGTTCAGCTCATCGACGAACTCCAGCACATAGGCCAGGCCGGAACAACCGGTGGTTTTAACGCCCACTCTTAAACCCAGGCCTTTACCGCGGTTTTGCAGAAAGTTACGCACTCTTTCAGCTGCCGCTGTGGTCATCGATATGGCCATACCGCGTTAACCTCCGCGCTTTTGCTTATAATCGGCAATTGCCGCTTTGATGGCATCTTCCGCCAGAATAGAGCAGTGAATTTTCACTGGTGGCAGCGCAAGTTCGTGGGCGATATCCGTATTTTTAATTTGCTGGGCTTCGTCCAGGCTTTTGCCTTTTACCCACTCGGTCACCAGCGAGCTGGACGCGATGGCACTGCCACAACCGTAAGTTTTAAACTTGGCATCTTCAATAATGCCCTGCTCATTAACTTTAATTTGCAGTTTCATCACGTCACCACAGGCCGGCGCGCCGACCATACCCGTGGCGATGCTTGGGTCATCTTTGGCGAAAGAACCCACGTTCCGTGGATTTTCATAATGATCGATTACTTTATTGCTGTAAGCCATGATTGTTACCTCGTTGGGCCGGACTGCGCTTAGTGCGCAACCCATGCCACTGTGTTTAAATCAATACCGTCTTTGAACATGTCCCATAGCGGCGACATTTCACGTAATTTATCAATCGCCTGATGGACAATTTTTATCGTGTGGTCAATTTGTTCTTCCGTGGTAAAACGGCCGATACTGAACCGGATAGAGCTATGTGCCAGCTCATCATTTAATCCCAGCGCCCGTAATACATAAGAGGGTTCTAAGCTTGCTGACGTACAGGCTGAACCCGATGATACGGCGATATCTTTTAATGCCATGATCAACGATTCACCTTCAACGAAATTAAAGCTGATATTGGTAATGCCCGGCACACGCGGTGCGCCACCGCCATTTAGATACACTTGCTCAATATCTTTAATGCCATCCCACAGGCGATCACGCAAGGCGGTGATCCGCTCACGCTCAGCAGCCATTTCTTCTTTGGCTAACCGGAATGCTTCGCCCATAGCGGCAATCTGATGTGGTGCCAGAGTCCCTGAACGCATGCCGCGTTCATGGCCGCCACCATGAGTTTGTGCTTCTAAACGGATCCGCGGTTTACGCCGCACATACAATGCACCAATGCCTTTCGGACCATAAGTTTTGTGACCGGAGAACGACATTAAATCGACTTTCAGGCTCTGTAAATCAATGTCTACCTTACCGGTGGCCTGGGCCGCATCGACGTGAAATACAATACCTTTGCTGCGACACAGTTCACCAATAGCGGCAATATCCTGAATTACCCCAATTTCATTATTGACGAACATAATGCTAACCACTGAAGTTTCAGGGCGCATGGCGGCTTCCAGCTTGGCCAGATCAACCAGGCCGGTGCTTTCCACGTCAAGGTAAGTCACTTCGAAACCTTCACGCTCCAACTGGCGCATGGTATCGAGAACCGCTTTATGTTCGGTTTTGGCGGTAATTAAATGCTTGCCCTTTTTCTTGTAGAACTGGGCGGCGCCTTTAATGGCCAGATTGTTTGATTCAGTGGCACCAGAGGTAAACACAATTTCCCGTGGATCAGCGTTCACCAGTTCAGCTATCTGACTGCGGGCAATTTCCACTGACTCTTCTGCCTGCCAGCCGAAACGGTGCGAACGGGACGCAGGATTACCAAATTCGCCATCCATAGTCAGATATTGCATCATTTTTTCGGCCACACGCGGGTCAACCGGGGTGGTAGCCGCATAATCCAGATAAATAGGTAGCTTCATTGTTGGCTCCGTAATGCGTTTACAACTGGCAACTGACTTTAATGTCAGTTGCAGGATTCTTTACATTGCGACTGTTTTGCCGCTGGGCAATGTTTTGCACATCTTGCTGACTGACCAGCGCAGCCAGGCTGATATTAGTTAAAAAGTCTTCTATCCGGTGGCTTAAATCGTGCCACAGAGTGTGGGTTAAACATTTAGCACCACTCTGACAATCAGATTTACCCTGGCAGCGTGTCGCATCCACTGATTCATCAACCGCAGCAATCACCGCTGAAATTGAAATGGCTTCAGGTGCCAGCCCCAGCTGGTAACCGCCGCCCGGGCCGCGCACGCTGCTGACTAAACCTTGTTTACGCAAGCGGGCGAATAATTGTTCAAGATAAGATAACGAAATACCCTGGCGCTCAGAAATATCGGCCAGCGGCACCGGACCCTGCCCTGCGTGCAGCGCCACATCCAACATGGCAGTGACAGCATAGCGACCTTTCGAGGTTAATCTCATAACACGCTCCCTGACTTCATGGCGGCTATTGTACAATCCTGACTATTTTAGTCAAGTATATATCCTACCAGTATAGTCAGGTATTCACTGCACTGACGGAATTAAATGCCAGGATCAAAGGCATCCACTTCTTTCCGCCGCTGTTCAGCCGCTTGCTGCTCTGCCCGTTTAAAATCTTCTTCTGGCAAATCTAACTCCGGCATTTCAGCACAAACGTTACCGCCCAGGCTGTTGACGCTGCTGCACAGCTCCGCCACTTTATTATCTAGCAGATGGATGTGGTCGAGCAAAGTACCGATAGCGCTGGCCACCGGATCCGGATTTTCTGCTGACACTGCATAAGCATCAAACCCAAATTTCTTCGCCAGATGCTGGCGCTGCTCGCTGACTTCTGCCGCCACCTTGGCAACAATCCGGCCCGGAATACCCACCACGGTCGCACCTGCCGGCACATCACGCACCACCACGGCATTAGAACCGATGCGCGCATTTTCGCCCACCTGCAGTGGCCCCAGTACTTTAGCGCCAGCACCAATGACCACGCCATTGCCCAGGGTAGGATGGCGTTTACCCGGATTCCAGCTGGTGCCGCCTAAGGTAACACCATGATACAACGTGCAATCGTCACCTATTTCGGCCGTTTCGCCAATAACCACGCCCATGCCATGGTCAATAAAAAAACGGCGGCCAATTTTAGCGCCCGGATGAATTTCCACCCCAGTCAGCCAGCGGGCAATGGTACTTAAAAAGCGAGCCAGCCACTTAAAATTAGCCTGCCACAGCCTGTGGTTAAGCCGGTGCCACCAGATCGCATGCAGCCCCGGATAATTAGTAAGAACCTCGAACGTACTGCGCGCCGCCGGATCGCGGTCGAAAACGCTTTTTATATCTTCTCTGATACCCGCAAACATCGCCTTACTCCTTGTGAGTATTGCCATCTACTTTTTCAAGCCGCTGCATCGAGGTTAAAATGCCGCGCAAAATATTGTACTCGGCTTCTTCCGGCCGGGCCCGGTTAAACAGCCGTTTCAATTTCGTCATCACAACCCCGGGATGCTGCTTAATGATAAAACCGGTGTGCTGCAACGCCGCTTCCAGATGCTGATAAAAATTTTCCATTTGCGCTGAGCTTGGATAATTAACAAGCTCTGCTTCGGTAGCGATCGGCGCACTGGCCAGGTAGGCCATCCGCAACTCGTAACAGACAATTTGCACCGCCATTGCCAGATTCAGCGAGCTGTACTGCGGATTAGCGGCAATACAGACATGGTAATTACACAACTGCAGCTCTTCATTGCTAAGGCCGCTGGACTCACGGCCAAACACTACGGCTACCGGCTTATTACTATGAGCTATGGCTAACTCGGCGCATTCGCGTGGCTCCAGCATCGGCCAGCTTAGGGTGCGGGAGCGGGCACTACTGCCAACGACCAGGGCACAATCGGCGACCGCCTCTGCCAGGGTGTCATAGGTGGTGGCGCCGGCCAGAATTTCGCTGGCGCCGGCGGCCAGGGCATAGGCCTGACCATCCGGTGCGGTTTTTGGGGCGACCAGGCACAACTGGCTTAAACCCATGGTTTTCATCGCCCGGGCTACCGAGCCAATATTACCGGTATGGGTGGTACCAACCAGCACTACTTTAATATTGTCTAGCGCAGACGACATATTATTGTCCATAGCTGAAAACCTGATAACGCTTGCTAAAAAGGCAGGCATTCTAGCATAGGCCCTGGCAATTGTTGATTGAAATTTAGCAGTCTGGCCATCTAAATATGCCCGACAGCAACTGTCGATAATCACTGCAATTCATTGACTGCTTTGCTAAACTAACGCCACTTCCAACAAAGAGAGCCTGAAGATGAAAACACTTAGCAAAGTTATAACGTTATCAGCAATACTCTTGTCGCTGCCAGTACTGGCAGACAGTACCACTGACGCTCTGCAGCAAGCGGCTGATCATCATGTCCGCAGTGAGCAGAATAAAAGCCGGGATAAATACCGCAATCCGGTAGAAACCCTGCAATTCTTTGAAGTTACGCCGAAAAGCACTGTGGTAGAAATATCACCCGGTGGTGGTTGGTACACCGAAATACTGGCGCCGTTACTGGCCGCACATGGTACTTATTACGCCGCCCATTTTCCGGCTGACAGTAACTCAGACTATTACAAAAAAAACCTGGCGGCGTTTAAAGAAAAGCTGGCTGCAGATCCAATATACAGCCGGGTAACATTAACCGAATTTGCCCCGGGTAACAGTGATGCCATTGCACCGGCTGGCAGCGCCGATGTGGTGCTGACCTTCCGTAACCTGCATAACTGGTATGGTCAGGGTGGCGATGAGGCTATGGTGACAATCTTTAAGGACTTTTATAAAGCGTTAAAACCGGGTGGTGTGCTGGGTGTGGTCGAACACCGTCTGCCAGCCGACCAAATGGCCGGCGACTGGACCAAAACCGGCTATTTCCCTGAACAATTGACTGTCAGCCTGGCTGAGCAAGCAGGCTTTGTTCTGGAAGAAAGCAGCGATATTAACGCTAACCCGAAAGACACAGCAGATCACCCGCGCGGTGTCTGGACCCTGCCCCCGGTATTACGGCTGGGCGAGCAAGATAAAGCCAAATACCAGGCGATTGGTGAAAGCGATCGGATGACCCTGAAATTTCGTAAACCTGTAGCACAATAAAACGGAAAAACCCGATGAAAGTATTGGTAATCGGCGGCGGCGGCCGCGAACATGCGCTGGCCTGGAAGGCGGCACAATCTTCTTTAGTCAGCCAGGTCTTTGTTGCACCTGGCAATGCGGGCACCGCCCGTGAAGCAAACCTGCAGAACGTCGCTATTGCCGCTGATGATGTCGCGGGATTACTGGCTTTTGCCAAAGAGCAACATATCGATCTGACGATTGTCGGTCCGGAAGCCCCGCTGGCGAGAGGCGTCGTAGACGTATTTCGCCAGAATAGCCTGGCTATCTTTGGCCCGACCCAGGCAGCAGCACAGCTGGAAAGCTCAAAAGCATTTGCCAAGGACTTTCTGTCCCGCCATCAAATCCCGACCGCCGCTTACCAAAACTTTACTGAGATTGCCCCGGCCAAAGATTTCGTTAAAAAACTGGGCACACCCATTGTGATTAAGGCAGACGGACTGGCGGCAGGTAAGGGCGTTATTATTGCCCAGAGTGAAGCCGAAGCCTTTGCGGCGATTGATGACATGCTGGCCGGCAATAAATTTGGTGATGCCGGCAGCCGGGTGGTTATTGAAGAGTTTTTACACGGTGAAGAAGCGTCCTTTATTGTGATGGTAGACGGCGAGCATGCGCTGGCCTTTGCTTCATCGCAGGATCATAAAGCTCGCGACAACGGCGACAAAGGGCCTAATACCGGTGGCATGGGCGCGTATTCTCCCGCTCCGGTTGTTACACCTGCGGTGCACGACTGGGTAATGCAGCAGGTTATTTACCCGACTGTGCGCGGTATGGCTGCAGAGGGTAATGTGTTTACCGGTTTTTTATATGCCGGCCTGATGATCGCCCCTGACGGTTCAGCCAAGGTACTGGAATTTAACTGCCGCTTTGGTGATCCGGAAACTCAGCCGATAATGCTCAGATTACAATCTGACTTAGTGGCCCTATGCCAAGCTGCCGTTAACGGCAGGCTGGATCAGGTGACTATCGATTTCACAGAGCAGGCAGCGGTAGGCATTGTGCTTGCGGCAGGCGGTTATCCGGACAGCTACGCCAAAGGTGCGGCAATAGCCGGTCTGGACGGCATCGACACTGACAGCGCCAAAGTGTTTCATGCCGGCACGGCGTTAAAAGACGATAACGTCGTCACTAATGGTGGCCGGGTACTTTGCGCCACAGCACTGGGTGCCAATGTCAGTGCTGCACAGCAGGCTGCTTATAAGCTGGCCAGCCAGATCAGCTGGGATGGCATGTTTTATCGCAGCGACATTGGCTATCGTGCGGTTGCCCGCGAACAAGAACAACAAGGCTAAATCATGCGCGTAATGACGTTTATACCGCTTGTCTCGTTACTGTTAAGCCTGACGGCTTGTAGTAATTCTGAACAACAGCTCAGCTGCGACAACCCGTCCCGGCCAGTGGTCACGATTTCTGCTATTCAGGGCCAGGCGGAGCAAAGCCCGTTACTGGGCCAGCAAGTGATAACCCAGGGAGTGGTAATCAGCGAAGTCTATCCTGACTCGCCCCTGCCCGGGTTGATGCTGCAAAGTCTGGCAGCAGATGATAAGCCCAAGACCTCAGAGGGTTTATTTATTCAGCTTACAGAGAACAGTGGCTATCAGCACGGCGATGTATTGCTGCTGCAGGGCACGGTCGCCGAAATTAACGACCTGACATCGCTGGTTGATATCAACCAGGTTGTCCGTTGCGCTACTGAGACCCAACCTGCGCCAACGGCCGTTAACCTGCCGCTTAGCCCAGAACTGAGCTTTGAAGCGTTAGAGGGCATGTGGCTGAGCTTTTCGCAGGATCTGATTGTAAATGACAGCTATCAACTGGGCCGTTATGGTGAGCTGATCCTGGCCGACCAGCGTTTACTTGTCCCTACTGAAATTAAACTACCTGGCGAAGAAGCCCGCCGTTACGCCGAACAACAACTGCGACAAATGCTGGTACTGGATGATGGTCGCTGGCAACAGAACCCGGATCCGGCACCTTATCCGCCAAGCGGTTTAACAGCAGGTAATAGTCTGCGGCTGGGTGATACCGTGCGCGGTGTCAGCGGCGTATTGTTTCAGGATGAGCGTGGCTACCGCCTGATCCCAACAAGGACTCCGGAGTTTGTGAATACTAACCCACGGCCAGCGGCTCCTGCTGCCAAAGCAGAAGATGAGCTGCGGTTAGCGGTGTTCAATGTTCTGAACTTTTTTACCGGCCATGGCCAGGCACAGCCATTCCCAACCCGTCGTGGCGCCCGTACGCCGGAGGATTTGGCCCGCCAGCAGGCTAAACTGGTCAGCGCTCTGGCGGCAATGGATGCGGACATTATCGGTTTGCTGGAACTGGAGAACAATGGCTACGGCGATGGCAGTGCCATGGCTACCTTGGTTGCCGCATTGAACGACGTCGTCAGTTCCCCTTACAGCCTGGTCACAACCGCAGAAACGCCGGGCACTGATGCCATTAAAGTAGGTTTAATCTACCGGGCGGCAGCGGTCAGCGAAACCGGCACAGCTGTAACCCGGACGGCTGAGCCCTTTACCCGGCTGAACCGGGCACCGGTGGCTCAGACTTTTAAACATCTGGCCAGTGGTAAAGAGGTCACCGTAGCGGTTAATCACTTTAAATCAAAAGGCAGTTGCCCGCGGGACGACAGCCTGCAGTTACAGGCAGATCAGAATGACGGTCAGGCGTGCTGGAATGCGGCCCGGGTGGAAGCCAGCAACGCCTTGTCAGCCTGGTTAGCAACTTCGCCAACCGGTGTTGCAACCCCTTACCAGTTAGTTGTTGGCGACTTAAATGCCTACCGGATGGAAGACCCGGTGCGGGCCCTGGAACAGGCCGGTTGGACTTATCTGCATGATAAGCAAAACCCGGGGTTTTCTTATGCATTCCGTGGTCGCAGCGGTTCATTAGATCATGCACTGGCCAGCCCACAGCTGGCACAGTATCTGCGCACGTTGCAGCACTGGTCAATCAATGCCGATGAACCCGTGTTGCTGGATTACAGCAGCCGTTATAAATCAGCAGAGGCGCAACAGCGTCTGTATGGGCCCACCCCCTACCGTTCCTCTGATCACGACCCGGTGATAGTAACCTTCGGCTTTTAACTTCCGTATGTGCCAGGCGGCCGGCAATCGAATGCTGGCCGCCCTGTCAGCTCAGCATAACAGTTCAACACACCCGTTCAACATAGCAGGCCTCTGCCAGATAAAAGTTGCAGCCGGTAGCGGTGTTGCTTTATGGTATCTGCAATTAATTTAATGGCGCAGCCTATGTCTCATAAAAATCCGATTATCGCGATCACCGGCTCCTCAGGCGCCGGTACTACCACCACTACGATCGCTTTTCAGCATATATTCCGCACGTTGGGAATTGATGCCGCCTTTGTCGAAGGTGATTGCTTTCATCGTTTCAGCCGGCCGGAAATGGATTTAGCGGTGCGTAAAGCCAAGGAGGCCGGCCGCTATATCAGTTATTTTGGGGCGGAAGCCAATGACTTTGGCGCGCTGGAAACCTTTTTTGCCAGCTATGCAGAAACCGGCACCGGTCGCATCCGGCATTATCTGCATACCTTTGACGAAGCGGTGCCCTACAATCAGCTGCCAGGCACTTTTACCCCCTGGCAGGACTTGCGTGCCAATACCGATTTACTGTTTTATGAGGGCTTACACGGTGGGGCCGTTACTGAGCAACACAATGTCGCACAACATGTTGATTTACTGATTGGCATGGTGCCAATAGTGAACCTGGAATGGATTCAGAAAATTATCCGCGACACCTCTGAGCGTGGCCACAGCCGCGAAGCAGTGCAGGCCAGTATCGTCCGTAGTATGGATGATTACATTAACCATATTACGCCGCAGTTCTCCCGCACCCATATCAACTTTCAGCGGGTGCCGACAGTAGATACTTCTAACCCGTTCAGCGCCAAAGACATTCCATCACTGGATGAGAGCTTTGTCGTGATCCGCTTTCGTGGCATTAAACATGTCGACTTTCCGTATTACCTGCGGATGATCCACGGCTCTTTTATGTCACGGGTCAATACCCTGGTGGTACCTGGCGGCAAGATGGGCTTAGCAATGGAGCTGATTTTAACGCCGTTGATCGAGGCAATAATGCAAAAACGGCGCCAGGCTCGGGGTCAGGCAGACTGGTTAGGCAAGTAACCTGTTGCGCTGGCTGCCAGCTGGCGCCACTTTGGTTTTTGTCAATCTGGTACTTATTTCATCTCAGGTAAATTGCGACCGTAGAAAATTTCCCGGATTTCCTTAAACACCTTTTTACTGATCGCTTTCTGCTCATCTGCCGTCATGCTATCGGTACCCATGCCAAACAGGTAGTTGTTCAGATCAGCCTCTTTTAACATCATCTTGGTGTGAAACAAATTCTCCTGATAGACATTAACGTCAATCATCTGAAATGCTTGTTTGGTGTCACTGTCCATAAAGTTCTGGATAGAACTGATTGGGTGATCAATATAATGCTTGGTGCCACTGATATCGCGGGTGAAACCGCGCACCCGGTAGTCAATGGTGACCACATCTGATTCAAAGCTGTGGATCAGAAAATTCAGCGCTTTTAACGGTGAAATAATGCCACAGGTCGATACTTCAATATCGGCCCGGAAGGTACAGATACCGTCGTGCGGATGCACTTCCGGATAGGTATGAACACAGATATGGCTTTTATCCAGATGCGCGACCACCGTCTCTGGCAGTGGCCCCGGATTTTCTGAATTGTCCGGATTGACCAGCACCGGTTCTTCACTTACCAGAATCGTCACGCTGGCACCTTGCGGATCATAGTCCTGACGGGCGACATTAAGCACATTGGCCCCGATAATATCAACTACTTCCGTTAAAATATCGGTCAGCCGGTCAGCATTATACTGCTCATCAATATACTCAATATATTCCTGCCGGTGCTGCTCGGTTTTAGCATAACAAATATCGTATAAGCTAAAGCTTAAACTTTTGGTCAGGTTGTTAAACCCGTGCAGTTTCAGTTTTTCAAAAGGCTTTACCAATTTCTGCAATCTCCACTACAGCAACCGCTGTATTGTTTAGCTGGGCAATTACTCAGACGCGACAGTCTGGCTTGCGTTGTTTACACTATAGGAATGGCTTACAGCAACACTGCTGGCCAGCATAATTGACACTGAGCAATATTTATCAGCAGATAAATCGACTGCCCGTGCCACTTGTTTTTCGCTCAGATCATGGCCAGACACCACAAAGTGCAGGTGAATTTTTGTAAATACCCGGGGCACACTGTCCGCCCGCTCTGCTGTCAGCTCAACTTCACAACCTAGCACTTGCTGGCGGGCTTTTTGTAAAATACTGACCACATCGACTGAAGAGCATGCGCCGGCAGACATCAGTACCATTTCCATTGGGCTGGGGGCTGTGCTGTCTGCACTGTTTGCATCAAATACCACTGCATGGCCACTGGCCGAACGGCCTATAAAACTCAGGTTATCAACCCAGCTGACTTTTGCTTGCATATCCGGTTCCGGCATGAAATTTTAGGCTGGATATTCTACGGAAATATGGGGCGGGTAGCCAGCATTAATCCAATGCCCGCATTGCTAATCCATTAATCTGGCAATGGCACTGTCAAACAGGTTTTTGATTAACAATGCAATTTCATTAATCAGTTCGGCCTGCTCGACAGTCGCTTTTTTTTCCAGCACGCTGCTCAGCACTTCCTGAAAATCATACATGATGCCATCAACCTCACGAATGATCATGCTGCGGTGGTTCATTTCCAGCTCAGTATGCTGGGTACAGAGGGTAATAATCTGCTCAGCAATCCGCTCTTCCAGAATCACCCCTACCGCCTTGCCGTTGGCGGGCACGGTACCATCCTGGGTAAACAGGGAGAGATGCTCAGTTAAGAACTGAATAAGATGCTCGTAGCCGGGTTGATCAGTCACCATTTGGAAGGGTACCTGCATTACTTGGCGTTTAAAAAACACTACAATAGCGCAATTTAAGCAAAATGTCGGCAAGAAAACAAATCGGGGCCGCAGCCCCGATTTTACAGCTTAAAATGTCAGCCCTGGTGCTAATTGTTCAGGCATTAACACCTGATCTAATTCTACCGATGCGACCGGATAGGCGCAGTAATCGGCCGCGTAATAGGCACTGGCCCGGTGATTACCGCTGCCTCCAATGCCGCCAAACGGCGCTGCTGAGCTGGCACCGGTTATCGGCCGGTTCCAGTTAACGATACCCGCCCTGATCCGCCGGTAAAAATGCTGATACAGCTCCTGACTGTCACTTAGCAAACCTGCTGATAAGCCAAAACTAGTATTATTGGCCGCATCAATAGCCGCATCAAAATCATTGAAGCGGAATACTTTTAGCAGTGGGCCGAAATGCTCTTCGTCCGGGAAGTTCTTGACGTTACTGCATTCGATAATACCCGGCGACACCAACGCAGTATCATTTTGTAAATGCTGCAGTTCAACCAGAACCTCGCCACCTAAATCTATTAACTGCTGCTGAGCAGCCCGCATACCTTTGGCGGCGGCCACCGAAATCATCGCGCCAATGAATGGCTGTGGTTCAGCATCATACAGGCCCACTTTAATATTGCGGGTTACTTCAATTAGACGGGCCAGAATCGCATCGCCCTGAGCATTAGCTGGCAAAAACAGCTTGCGGGCACAGGTACAGCGCTGGCCGGCAGAAATAAACGCCGATTGCACAATATCGTGGACGACAGCATCAATATTGCTGACATCCTGCACAAGCAGTGGGTTATTGCCACCCATTTCCAGCGCCAGGATCTTTTCTGGCCGACCGGCGAACTGCTGGTGCAAATAGTGGCCGGTGCGCGAACTGCCAGTAAAAAACAGACCATCGATACCATCGTGGCTGGCTATCGCTTTACCAGTATCGACTTCGCCTTGCAGCAAATTAAGCACGCCTGCCGGCAAGCCCGCTTTTTCCCACAACTTAACCGTGTGCTCAGCTACCATTGGCGTTAACTCAGAGGGCTTGAACACCACGGTATTACCCGCCAATAAGGCAGGAACTATATGACCATTAGGTAAGTGACCGGGAAAATTGTAAGGACCGAATACCGCCACGACACCGTGGGGTTTATGCCTGACAAAAGCCCGACCCTGCGGCATCGGGTTCTCTTTAGTGCCGGTACGCTCTTCATAAGCCCGTACCGAAATATCAACCTTGCCTATCATAGCGGCCACTTCAGTGCGGCTCTCCCATAGGGCTTTACCGGTATCCCGGGCAATGCATAACGCCAATTCTTCTTTATTGGCGGCCAGTTGCTCAGCAAACTGCTTTACAACGTCAACTCTGTGCTCAAAACTTAAATCACCCCAGCCATATTGGGCTGCGCGGGCAGCACTAATGGCGGCATCCACCTGTTCTGCACTGGCGGCCTCACCCTGCCAGACCTGCTGGTTTTTAGCCGGATCCAGTGATGTAAAGGGCTTGCCCTCTCCTGCCAGCCATTGGCCATTAATAAATTGCGCTGCGTGGCTCATGTCTTACCCCTGCTTAAATTCTGGTTAATCGGACCTGATCACCGGCTTTTACTCCCAAAGCATCGGCACAGGCCTGCGGCAGTACAACCTGGTCGCTCTGCTCAGTGACAGTCAGCGATAACCAGGTCGCACGGAAATTGTCGATAGTGGTATTACAGATTAGATAGGGTTGGCTATCCGGTCCCGGCGTTCCAATCTGCACCTGTAGTTTGCGACTATACCGAATTGAACGGATATGCTCTACCCTTGCCTCCACCGTTGGCCCGGCGTCAAAAATATCGACATAGCCACGGTTAGAAAAGCCTTCGGACTGCAGTAATGCGATTGCCGGCCGGGTTTTTTCGTGTACTTTACCGATCACCTGCTGTGCCTCTTTGCTGAGCAAGCTGACATATATCGGATATTTTGGCATCAGCTCCGCAATAAAGACTTTCTGGCCGATACCCGTCAGATAGTCAGCGGTCGGGAAGTCGACTGAGAAAAAGTGTTCCTGCAGCCAGCGCCAAAACGGCGAATGGCCATTCTGGTCTGATACGCCACGCATTTCAGCGATGACTCTGTCAGCGAAGCGCTCAGCAAACTCAGCCATAAACAAAAAACGGGCTTTTGATAACAAGCGGCCATTGTTTTTTTCGCGACGGTTCTCGCGTAAAAATAACGTACATAGCTCACTGACTCCGGTGTAATCATTACATAAGGTTAGAATATCCACCGTTTTGTACACACCTAGCGAGCGAGAACTATGAACTACCTTACCCAGATGATAATGATAAAAGGCATCATCCAGGCCTACTGCGGCTTCGAGCGCGCTGGTACCACAAACCTCACCGTTGCTGGTGTCCTCCAGCACAAACAAGTAGCCTTCGTCACCCGGGCTGCTGACCGCCTTTTGTAACGATTGCTCAGAACGGCTAATCTTGCGCATCAGCAGCTCATCATTCACCGGCAGCGAGGTAAAACCATGCCCCGACTCTACTGCCATCTGATAGAGCGCCGGGTAATCATCCGCTCGGATTGGGCGAATCACCATCATCGTCGCTTACTCCATTTTTGCTTTATAACCTGACAGGGCAACCTGTGTTGCCCCGCTGTGCTTCATTACGCGGTCTTACTGCCGCTGTAGCTGTTGCTATGCCTCAGGCTCAGTGGCCGTTACGCCTCAACCACCTGTTTTACTGCTGCGGCAAAACGTTGCATACCTTCGCGAATATCCTGCTCGGTAATCACCAGTGACGGCGCAAAACGAACAACATCCGGCCCGGCAACCAAGGCCATTAAGCCATGATCAGCTGCAGCCAGGAAAAAGTCACGTGCCCGCCCCTGGTATTTTTCATTCAGAACGGCGCCCAGCAACATGCCCTGGCCACGAACTTCGGTAAATACGTGATACTGATTATTAACGTCCTGCAGACACTCGCGGAATAGTTGTTCATTACGCAACACATTTGCCAGCAATTCAGGCGTATTAATAGTATCAATAACCGCCTCCGCAACCGCACAAGCCAACGGATTGCCACCATAAGTACTGCCGTGGGTACCGACTTTTAAATGACTGGCAATGGCGTTACTGGTTAGCATGGCGCCAATTGGAAAACCACCTCCTAATGACTTCGCCGTGGTCAAGATATCCGGAGTGACACCATAGTTCATATAGGCATAGAGTTTGCCGGTGCGGCCCACTCCGGTTTGTACCTCATCAAATACCAGCAGCGCATTATGCTTATCACATAACTGACGCAACCCCTGCAGAAATTCCGGTGTTGCCGGAATAATACCACCCTCGCCCTGAATGGGCTCGACTACGATGGCGCAGGTATTATCAGAAATAAGCGCTTTGACACTGTCCAGGTTGTTAAACTCTGCGTGTTGCACTGCACCAGGTTTTGGTCCGAAACCGTCAGAATAAGACGCCTGACCACCTACCGTTACGGTAAAGAATGTGCGACCGTGAAAGCTTTTACCAAAAGAGATAATTTGTTGTTTTTGCTCACCAAATTTATCTAATGCCCAACGCCGGGCCAGTTTAAAAGCTGCTTCATTCGCTTCAGCACCAGAATTGGCAAAATACACTTTGTCAGCAAAAGTCGCATCAACCAATTTTTTGGCCAGGCGCAGCGCCGGCTCGTTGGTCAGGACATTACTTAAATGCCACAGTTTGTCCGCTTGTTGCTTGAGTGCCTCTACTAAGGCGGGATGGCAATGACCGAGGCTGCTTACCGCAATGCCACCGGCAAAATCAATATATTCACGTTCATTCTGATCCCAGACCCGCGAGCCCTGGCCACGCACCGGAATAACGCTGGCCGGGGCATAATTCGGTACCATCACTTCATCAAATAAGGCTCGGTTTACTGCAAAGTTTGTTGTCATGTTCCTTTCCTCTATCTTAAGCGGGGTCGGTCTGTTGGCCAGGATCTTGCTGCCACTGCCGGTTATTATCGCAGCATTATTACAGGTTTCGGGGCAGTTGTCTCGTCAGGAAAAATAGCTAAACCCTGAAAAATCAAGGGCTGCAGATAGATTTGCAATCGAACTGAATAACTAAGCAACCAGCGCCAAGTCCTCCGCACCAGGCTGCCACCCCCGTTAAAGGTGCCGCTGGCATTATGCCTGCTCGCGGGCAAAAATCTGGTTTTGCATGATTATGGCTAAAAAAATTGTTATAAATCGATGCTTAGCCGCTTTAAATTAGTTTTGGCCAGGGTATTCAACTGGTCTTCTGTTAATTTGACGGCAGCAAACCAGTTTTCTGCATCCGGGACACTTGCTTTACCCGCGGCCTTTAACTGCTGCCATTGCACATAAACCTGAGCTTGCTGCACTATTCGGCCCAGGGGGCTGATACCATTAAAACCGATACCTTCGGCCAGCTGGTCCAGCGTCTGGCACAGCGGTAACTGTTGTAATGTCCAGCGTGAACAAATGTCTGCACTTAAGATTTCAGCAAATTCCAGCAAACTGTTACTTAAAAAACTGGCGTCCGGTTCAAGGCTGTCCAACGCATCCGTTAATTCGTTATTACGCTCATCCCGTGCTTTAAGTAGCTCTTCCTGTTTAATTTGCTGATAAGTCCGCAGATAGTTGCGGGTTACCACTATATGGCCAAGCGGATGAAACAAGCCGACACAAAAAGCGGCATACGGCAGTTCTGCGCTGTCTTCCGCCAGCCGGCGTGCAGCAATGGCACACGCCAGGGTGTAATCCCATAACCGGGTTTTAAAGCCAACAAAAGGGTCGGTAGCATGCGGTAAACAGCGGCGCATGCCATATACCGGCACAATCAGCTGCAAGCTTTCCACCCCGAGAAAACGCAGTGCTGTTTTCACATCTTTGATTAACGCACCTGAGGCGGTGCGGTTACGATACTGGGGTTGATTGACCAGTTTAAGTAAGTCTTCTTTTAACCAATCAACTTCGCTTATTAACGGGTCAAGCTGATTAATAGTGACGGCTTTATGCGCCAGCTTATCCAGCACCTGATGATAAACCGGCCCTAAATCGAAAATGGAAGCACTGACCAGCGAGATATTTCCAAGGCGCTGAAACAATTGATCGGCAACCTGATCATGCATATGGGCCTGAGCAAACTCAACAAACTGCTGGCGGGCTTGTTGTCCCGCCAGGCGCTGCTGCATGGCGTGTGCATCGACGGCCAGCAATTTACGGGTAGTCGGCAAGCCGGTTTTAACCTGATACTGCAGTCGGTTTGCTTCAGGGTTGACGCCGATAAAGTCATCCCAGAAAAGTTGGTGTAATGGCGTATTAAGATTGCTCATTGCTGCTTGACCGCATTGTGGTGTGATACATTCGCAGGCTGCTGTAAAAAGTTACTCAACATGGCTTTACCCGCGCTACTTAAAATCGCTTCCGGATGAAACTGAACCCCATGTATCGCCAGCTGCTGATGCATTAAGCCCATGATTTCAGCCGGTTGCCCAGGCTCGCCGGTCCAGGCTGTAGGGGTCAGGTCAGCAGGCAGACTGGCTGCGTCAACCAACAACGAATGATAGCGGGTTACCGCTAACGGCGAAGGTAACCCGGTAAATACTGACTGGTTATAGTGGTGAATATCAGAGTTTTTACCATGCATGACTTTAGCGGCCCGGCATACCCTGCCGCCAAATACCTGCGCAATTGCCTGATGGCCAAGGCAAACACCTAACAGCGGTATTTTGCCAGCGAAGTATTCAATTGCCGCCAGGCTCACGCCCGCCTGATCGGGCGTGCCCGGCCCGGGCGATATCACCAGATAATCAGGTGCCAGCGCAGCCATTTGCGCCACATTAATTTCATCGTTGCGCTTTACCAAAACCTGCTGGCCAAGCTCAGCAAAGTACTGTACCAGATTCCAGGTAAAAGAATCGTAGTTGTCGACCATCAACAGCATGACTGACTCCGCCAGTACCGATATACCCGATTACTCAGGTACAACAAAACCCACTGCATCATTTACTTTTGCCAGGGTAACAGCTGCCCGGCTACGAGCTTTTTCAGCACCGGCACGCATTACGCTTTGTAATACCGGCAAATCGGCCCGCAACTCGGTAAAAGATTTTTGCACAGGCTCCAGCAGGGCAATCACAGCGTCTGCCACATCACCTTTAAGATGGCCATACATTTTACCTTCGTATTCGGCTTCCAGCGTCTGAACCGATTTACCCGTAACACCACTTAAAATACTGAGCAAATTAGCCACGCCAGGCTTAGCGTCCAGGTCAAAACGCACCCGCGGTGGGTCCTCTGAATCTGTCATGGCTTTTTTAAATTTCTTGCTGATTATTTTCGGGTCTTCCAGCAAGCCAACAAAATTCCACGGATTCTCGTCAGATTTTGACATTTTCTTGGTAGGGTCCTGCAAACTCATTACCCGGGCCGCGACTGGCGGGATATAAGGCTCTGGCACAGTAAATATCTCACCATGTGCCGCGTTAAAACGCATAGCAACATCACGGGCTAACTCTAAATGCTGTTTTTGATCATGGCCTACCGGAATTTGGTTAGCCTGATACAACAAAATGTCAGCCGCCATTAATACCGGATAGGTAAATAAGCCAGCATTAACATTATTATTGTGGCGCTCAGACTTGTCTTTAAACTGGGTCATCCGGCTTAGCTCACCAAACTGGGTATAACAGTTAAGTACCCAGGCTAACTGGCTATGCTCCGGTACATGTGACTGCATAAATACTGCAGAGCGTTGAGGGTCAATACCGCAGGCTAAATAAAGTGCCAGGCTGTCCAGTGACGCATTACGCAGCGCTATAGGGTCCTGCCTTACCGTAATAGCATGCAAGTCGACGATACAATACAAACAGTCATAATCATCCTGCATCTGATCCCACTGCCGCAGTGCACCCAGATAGTTCCCAATGGTGAGTTGTCCTGAAGGTTGGGCGCCACTTAATACTATTGGTTTGCTACTCATGATGGGTTCACTGTCCTCGGTTAAAACATCTGCAAAAGAGCGGCATTATAGCCGCAAGCAAGCGCAGAGCGCAGTATATTATTTGCCATGCACTGCCGCCAGCGTCTGGCGCATACTGTTAATCGTCTGCTGGTAATCATCGCTGTTGAAAATAGCCGAACCGGCAACAAACATATCTGCCCCCGCTGCGGCAATATCCCCAATATTGTCGGCTGTAACGCCGCCATCGACTTCCAGCCGGATCGGTAGACCACTGGCGTCAATTATTTTCCGTACCTGAGCCAGCTTATCCAGCGTGGCAGGAATAAACTTCTGGCCGCCAAAGCCCGGGTTAACCGACATCAGCAGAATAACATCCAGCTTTTCCAGCACGTAATCCAGGTAGCTAAGCGGCGTGGCCGGGTTAAACACTAAACCCGCCTGACAACCATGACTTTTAATCAGTTGCAGGGTGCGATCGATGTGGCGTGACGCTTCCGGGTGAAAGGTAATAATACTAGCACCTGCTTCGGCAAACTGTGGGACCAGACTGTCGACCGGCTCAACCATCAGGTGCACATCTATCGGTGCAGTTATGCCGTAATTTCGCAATGCCTTACAGACCATCGGCCCGATAGTCAGGTTTGGCACATAGTGGTTATCCATCACATCAAAATGAACCACATCGGCCCCGGCTGCCAGCACGCTCTGAACTTCGCTGCCTAGCCTGGCAAAATCTGCAGATAAAATTGAAGGGGCGATTAAATAAGGCAACATTGAGCTGCTCCACACATTTTAAAAAGCTGACTTTACTGAATTAACTGCTAAAAAGCACGCGTTGTAACTTGCACAAAAAGCAGGCAGCCGCGCACCAGTTGAGCGCAAAAAGTGAGTGAAGAACTTTGGCGTAACATTTAGCCTTTTGTTTTTTATGGTTTATTTCATTTGGCATAGTTATTGGAATGGAATAACCAGGGAATAAACAAAAGGGCAATACCAATGAAAATGACAACAACACTTTCCAGTTTAATCACCGCCGGTTTACTTATCGGCCTGGTCAGCACCAGCGCCGATAGCCAAGCAGTTGAGCTTAGTGGTGACATCACGTTCACGTCCGACTATGCATTTCGTGGTATTTCGCAAACCGATGAAGCTCCGGCTATTCAGGGTGGTCTGACCCTGAGCGACGCGTCAGGCTTTTACATGTCAGTATGGGGTTCCAGCGTCGACTTTGGTGGCCAGGGCACCCTTGAATTTGATGTTATGCTGGGCTGGAGCGGTGCAATAAACGAAGAATGGTCAGTAGATGTCGGCGTGATGCGTTACGGCTATCCGAATACGGAGTTTGCTGGTTCCAACTTCTATGAACTCTATGGCTCGCTATCTTATCAGGACTTCACTTTTGGTCTGGCTTATAGTGATGACTACTATGCCAACGCTGGTACCTATTTCTATCTGTACGGGGGTTACAGTTATGCACTGACGGATAATCTGGCACTTGACTTACACGTTGGTCAAAATGAATATGATGACAGTACAGCGAGCTATCTGGATTGGAGCATTGGCCTGAGTACTGAAGTGCTGGGGGCAGGTTTAAGCCTGGCTTACGTAGACACCGACATAAATGACTGTAACCTGTGTGACAGCCGGGTGATATTCAGTGTGTCAAAAAGCTTTTGAATGTAACTGACAGTCTGAAAAAAAGTTGCTCAGGCATACTGAGCAACTGATCCGGTTAATTACTGCAGCGTATACTAAATAAGCAACTTGTATCCACAATGCAGATCCATTACACTCTGCAACTAGTGATTAAAGCGTTAACTGGATTTAACATGAAAATTACCTTTAATAGTAAAGTATTAGCGATTGGCACAGCCATAGTGTTGACTGTTGTCGCCGTGGGTTATGTTAAATCTACGCCGCTTTGTCAGGATGGCAATGCCAAAACTGCTAACGAAATATGCCAGAATGTACAACAAAACTGGTTAAGCTGGATTAAAGGTGACAGCCGCTCTACCCAATTTCATTTTGTTGACTTTCTCGAATTATTAAACCGCTTAACCCCTTCCAACAACAAAACTAATTAATGGCGCAAAGCAAGGCCAGCACCTGGCAAGTAATTAAGGCCGTTTTGGGGGCGTTTGTCGGGGTGCAATCAGAGCAACAACGCCAGCTTGATTTTCAAACCAAAAGTATTGTGCCGTATATTGTTGTCGGCATCATTGCTGCACTGTTGTTTGTAGCAACTCTGCTACTGACAGTAACGTTGGTACTGGCTTAACTGCCGGATATAAAGCAAACAGTTCAGCTACTTTACCTCTGCCCGCCCCTTTCTGACTTATCGAACGTCCAACCTGTATACTATGTAACTTAGCCTGCTGGTATATTTTACGGGTCCAGGTAGTGTCGTGATTGCTTATTAGCACGCTATGGCCGCTTTGCTGCGCCCGCTCTGCTAAATTCGCCAGTTGTGCCTGATCATCCAGATTAAAACCCTGCCTGGCATAGCTGGTAAAGCTGGCTGTTTTACTAAGCGGCACATAGGGTGGGTCACAGTAAACAACAGCCTCTGCTGAAAGCCCGGCAAAAACCTGCTGGTAACTACTGCAGCTAAAGCGGGCTTTTTGCGCTTTTTCCGCAAAATAAAACAACTCAGCCTCTGGAAAGTAAGGTTTCTTATAACTACCAAAGGGTACGTTAAACTTGCCGGAAAGATTGTAACGACAGAGCCCGTTGTAACCATGCCGGTTAAGGTACAGAAACAATAATGCGCGTTGATAAGGGTCGGTACTGCTGTTGAATTGTTGCCGCAAAGCCAGGTAACTACTGCGCACATTAGCACTGGCACAGAACAGGTTCCGGGCATCGGCGACAAAGGTTTCCGCTTTATGCTGCACTATCTGATATAACTGAATTAAATCCGCATTAATGTCGTTCAGGACATAACGTGGATAATCGGTGTTCAGAAAAACCGAACCTGCTCCGACAAAAGGTTCAACTAACTCCGGCCCAGCAGGCAAATGTTTAATCAACTCCGGCACCAGGCTATATTTTCCACCGGCCCACTTTAGAAAAGCCCGGTTACGCTTTACATTCACCAGACTATTCCTGTACTTCTGTCGCTGCACGGTTTCTTGCCAGAGCTTTAATTTCTTGTTGTACCTGACCAACCGGTTTAACAAAGGGCCCCGCTGAGCGAAGTGCTTCAGGTAGCGACGCTCTGGCCTGTCTTGCGCTCCTGACATCAGGAAAATGATCCTGGGTAAGGATGATCCATTGCAACTGGCCCTGCCAGCTGCGCTGATATACCATGATGTCTATATCCGGGTAGGCGCTGACAAAACGCTGCAATGCAGGTTCAGATGATAGTACAGCCAACTGCAACACTCTGGATTCAGCTGGCAACATCAATAACTGTTGTTCCTGATAAAGCTGTCCCGCTAATTGGATCGCTGTTTCAGTGCTTCTGGACGGTAGTAAGTTTGCGACAGATTCAGAATCGACCTGCTGCCCGGCACCCTCTGAAAGCTCCGCTGTGCTTTCAGCAGATCCATCCAGGCGCTCGGTAGTTTCAGCTGGCCCTGCTTCTGTCGTACTGGCCTGTTGCTGCATGGACTCCGGCAGCGCAGGGCTGGTTACCGGCTCAGAACTTGCTTCTGGCTCAAGACTTACTTCCGGCTCAAGACTTACTTCCGGCTCAGGGCTGCTATCTTGCGCTGCGCTGATATTAAGTTCCAGGCCTGATATCACGTCAGTGTTGTCAGACCGCCCCGTGTCGTTTTCAGACTCGGGGCCCTTTGCTGGCTCAGAGGTATCTATTGGCTCAGGGCTGTTTTCTCGCTCAGGGCTGTTTACTCGCTCAAGGCTGTGTTCTCGCTCAAGGCTGTTTTCAGACTGGCTGCGGATTTGCAGCTCATTAGTTTTTGCCGTCATGTCTGGGGTTGTATGTTCAGTATTGGTGGGCCACCACCAGCTGATGGCAACAGCCAATACCAACAGAGCTATAGCTGCAGGCAATAACCAAAACGCCGCAACAGGCGTTTTGCGCTCTTCTGGCTTAACACGCGCACTGTGAAGCAAGTGCATATTGCCCGCACTGGCGGCAAACCGCTCAGCGACGGCCAGTGGATCCAATGCTTTGTCTTGCAATACCTGACTAGCATCTTGCAAGGTAGGAATATTAATACTTAAATTAAGCGCCATGTCGGCAGAAGGCTCGCCCAGCATGAAAAAACCGAGGCAATCTAGTTGTAATAGCCGTTGCCTTGAACTGCTGTTGAGCAAACTGAAATTATCGACGATTAACAATAGCGGCAGAGCACCCGCAACCGGGGCTGCCATTAGTTCTGCCAAAGTCGGTTCAGACTGACGTTGGCCAAACCAATGTTGTTTCAGCTGTCCTTCCAGCTCAGCTTCGGTGACCGGCCCGCTAAGCAATGCGACATTTGCCTGCTCCGAAAACAGTTCGGCTAACGCCAACGCCAGTATTGATTTACCACTACCCTCACCGCCTACCAGACCTATATTCTGGAAATCATTAAAGGCCAGCTGAAATAACAGCCTGTTAAGTAGTTCATGCTGTGATGGCAATAAATGGCGCTGTTCAGCCAGTTTTTGCTGTAATACGGTGGTGTCCATCAGCCAAAAACCTGCAGTAACTCTGCTTCGGTGACATCAGCAACCAGGCTGGCCTGCCCCAGGGCTGGTAGCAATACGAAACGCATCTGACCGTCTTTCACTTTTTTATCGGTTTTCATGTATGGCAAAAAATCGACAATCTGCATCTTGTCCGGCACTGACACGGGTAGTTTAAAACACTGCAAAGCGCTGCTTACCGTGGCAACGTCCTCTGTGCTTAACCAGCCCCGATGCGCTGACAATTTTGCCGCCATCAGCATACCGACCGCCACAGCTTCGCCATGTAACCAGTTACCATAGCCCATAAAAGCTTCGATTGCATGGCCAAATGTATGGCCAAGATTCAGTAATGCCCGCTCGCCCTGCTCTGTTTCATCCCGACTGACAATATCAGCCTTCATCTGACAACAGTGGCGGACCATTTGCGCCAGGATATCGGGTTGCTGCAGGCAAATCTGCTCATTATGTTGCAGCAGCCAGTTCAAAAAACCAGCGTCAGCAAGCAAAGCATATTTGACCACTTCAGCCATACCAGCAGCAAACTCACGGGGTGGTAGGGTTGTCAGGGTAGCCGTGCTGATAACAACATGTTCAGGCTGTTTAAAAGCACCTATCATGTTCTTACCAAGGGGGTGATTCACCGCAGTTTTTCCGCCAACTGAAGAGTCGACCTGAGAAAGTAAACTGGTGGGTATTTGCAAAAAGCGGACGCCTCGCTGAAAACACGCAGCAACAAAACCGGTCAGATCGCCAATAACCCCGCCACCCAGTGCAACCAGTAATACATCACGGGACATGCCTCTCTCAAGTAAAAAAGACATGATAGTTTCGAACGACGCCAGTGTTTTGAACGCTTCACCGTCTTCAATCAGAATATGCAGGGGAGAATTGCTGAATAAAGCACTGACTTTATCTAAATATAATGGCGCAACGGTGGGATTTGAAACAATCACAACCTGTCTGGCATTGGCAAGCGCAGCAGGCAGCGCAGTAAAGCCGGTATCAATCTCTATCGGGTAGCTGCGCTGACCAAGTTGGACTTCAACTTTATGCATTTGCAGCTCCCCTTTCTTTAAAAACCCAATTGTTCGTTAAAAACCCAACTGATCTATTATTTGGTTTGCTACAGCCCTGGCGCTCTGTTCGTCAGTGCGGACAGTGAAGTCTGCGATCTCTTCATAAAGCGGATTACGTTCAGCCGCTAATCGCTCCAGAACTTCACGCGGTGCTTCTTCTGTTTGAAGCAATGGCCGGCGTTTATCACGTTGGGTACGGGCTACTTGTTTTTCTATCGGTGTTTCCAGATAGACTACAATACCGCGGGCTGATAAACGGTTACGAGTTTCTTTGCTGATAACCGAGCCACCCCCTGTTGCTAAAACAATGCCCTGCAACTCGGTCAAATCTGAAATTACCGTTTCTTCGCGCACCCTGAAACCGTCTTCACCTTCCAAATCAAATACCCAGGCAATATCTGCACCGGTGCGGCGCTCGATTTCCTGATCTGAATCGTAGAAGTCAAGATGAAGCATGTCTGCTAAATGACGTCCGATGGTGCTTTTGCCTGCGCCCATCGGGCCAACAAGGAAGATATTACGTTTTTCTGCCATATGTCGTAGTGCTAAATCAGCTTACTCAATGAAAAGTTGAATTCAAGGACCAAAAGGCTCCCGCGAAAATTTGAAGCGCTGAATTATGTCAGGAATGGCCTTTCGTTGGCAAGTTAAATCTGACTTAATGCGGGAGCCGCTTCGCAGCTCCCGCATCAGCCATTGGTTACTGGCCTTCGGTCAGAATTTTCGGCGTGACGAAAATAAGTAACTCATTTTTCTCATTAACATCGCGTTTTGACCGGAATAACGCGCCTACGTACGGGATATCCCCGAACATTGGTACCTTAGACACAGTTGACAAAATTTGCTGCTGATAGATACCACCCAGCACGATAGTCTCACCGTTATCAACCAATACCTGGGTCTGAATTTGCTGGGTATCGATAGCCGTCGCTGGTCCGGTCGGTGTTTGTACCGTTTCACCCCGGGTATTCTGGGTGATGACCAAATCCAGAATAATTTTATTATCCGGGGTAATTTGTGGCGTGACGGTCAGACTCAATACGGCTTTCTTAAATTCAACCGTAGTAGCACCGCTTGAAGCTGCCTGCACATAAGGGATTTCAACACCTTGCTCGATGCGGGCCTCTTTCTGATTCGAGGTAGTAATCCGTGGGCTGGCGATAATTTCACCTTTATTTTCCTGTTCCAGTGCTGACAGCTCAAGGTCAAGCAGCGTACCGTCGGCTAAACGCGCCACATGAAAGGCAATGCTGCCAGCCGGGTTCTGAATGGGCAGGTTAACATTCCAGCGATCATCTAATGCCGGGAACTGGCCAGTAGAGATGGCATTTGAGCCATTTGCGTTACCAGACACACCACGGTTACCACCACTGGTACTTTGCTGATCACTGAAGCCCCAGCGGATTCCCAGCTCATCGGTGACGCTGTCCCGTACTGTTACCATTCTTGATTCGATAAGTACCTGACGCACTGGTACATCAAGCCGCTCAATAAGCTTGCGGACACTCTCGATATTTTTAGCTGTGTCTTTAATTAATATGGTGTTAGTCCGTTCATCCACTACCACGCTACCCCGGCTGGATAATAAGGTTGCATCCTTATTGCCCAGTAATCCTGCCAAATCACCCGCTTTGGCATAGTTAATGGTTAGATAATCCGAGTAAAGTGGCTCAAGCTGCTCAACCTGCTGTTTAGCCTCAAGTTCTCTGGCTTCGCGGGCAGATAACTCTTCGGTAGGTGCTACCATCAGGATATTACCGTCCATCCGCTTATCCAGGCCTTTAACCCGTAACACGATATCGAGCGCCTGATCCCATGGCGTGCCATCTAGCCGAAGCGTAATGTTGCCGGTAACGGAGTCACTGGTAACCAGGTTAAAACCGTTGTAGTCAGCAATAATCTGTAAAACGGTCCGGATAGGGATATCCTGGAAGTTTAATGATATTGCCCGCCCCTTATATTCACGACCGCCTCCTAAAATGCTGCGGTTTGAGGTATCTCGCTCAACGTTCAGGGTAAAGATATTATCGATTTGCTGATATGTATAAGTGAACGCATCACTGGTGGCAATTTCCAGCCGGGCTGACGCACCATCTTTAAAGGTTTCAATACCGGTAACGATAGTACCGAAATCCATAACATCTAATTGATATAACAGCTCGTCAAGAATATCAGTGTTGTGGAATTCAACAATCAACTTACCTGCCCGCTCGCTCACATCAACAGCGGCTGTATTCTCACGCAAGAACACTAACACCCGGCCTTCACCTTTCTCGCCGCGGCGAAAATCAATCGCTTGCAGCCGGTTGATATATGTCGGTGTTACATCTGCAGCCTGACCAACCTGCTCTGCCGTGGGGTTATCAGAAATGTGCATATAAAACACATTACCACGTACCCGGGTACGGTAAATTTTCAGGTAATCCAGATAGATTGTTGATTTAAAGCCTTCACCCAGGAATTCAGATTTTACTCTTTTTACCCCAGCTTTATCGATCAGTACTTCTTCAAGTTTTTCTTCATAATCTGAGTTATCAAAATATAATTCGATCCGCGCGGGTTCGTTAAATACCTGAATACTGGGATCGGTATAGAGATCTTCATCGAAAATAAACTCGATCTCTGTTTCGCCGGTGAGCAAGGGGTTATACCTGACATCGTACAGCAAAGGGACTGCCGCTGCGGGCAACGCTAACAACAGTAATGCTGCCAGACAAAGCCGGGTGCCGGTGATTCCTCGTGAAATTCTTTTGATTATTTTATCCATGATATACTCGCACACCTATCAATTACTCGTCATTGCTGTATTTTCGACCATTTGAATCATGGTAGTCCGCTCTTTCCAGCAACCTGCCCCATCTGGGATCAACTCTAACAATTCAACATGGGTTGGCTCTACCGTTATCACCCGCCCGTGAAATAAACCAACATAGTTATTCAGCGTTATCCGGTGCAAGGTTTTATCTGACGCTTCAATTAACGCCCAGATATTACCGGTGTCGCCCAGAGTACCGCGCATTTTCAGGTTATCCAGTGCATATTTCTCCAGTGGCTCTTTGCGCCGCCTTGGATCCGGATGCAAACAATCCTGCACTTGCAAGAATCGATCCTGCACAGCTTCTGGCCGTGGCTCAGAAAACGGGCTGCGGCTATTTTGTGAAACATAAGCAATATGCTCGAATTCCTTAACCTCGGGTAAAGGCTCGACTCGGGGTTGAGTACTGGCCTTGACTGAGTCCATGTGCGCCTGAACGTCACTTAAGTCATCAAAACAACCAGACAATAATGTAGCGACAGAGACGGCTAAGATGAGTTTTCTCATTGCGCAGTCTCCTTGTAACGGTAGGTTTTTGCAGTAACATTAAAACGCAGTCGTTCATTCTCTTCAGTTTGGATAGAGAAATCATGTAAGCTGACAATCCTGGGCAACTTAGCTACTTCACTAACGAAATTACCAAACTGATGGTAGTCACCCACTACGTCAATCTTAATCGGCAATTCGGTATAGAACTCTTTCTCAATTTCCGGCTCCCAGTTGATTCTGAGAAACGTTAAACCGCTGGTTGTGCCGACATAGGTAATATCATCCAGCAAGCCAGGTGTTTCATGAGTCGTAGGTAGCTGCTTAAGTAAAAATGAAAACGTATTTTCCATCTCTACCATCTGCTGTTTGTAAAGATCCAGGTTCACTGCTGAAGCATAGCGGGTGCGATAAAGTTGACGTAATTCAGTTTCTTTTTGCTTGGCGCTGTTTAATTCGTCAATTTTGCTGTCGATTAACATAAAATAAGTCAGGGTTGCCACCAGCGCCGCCAAAATAATGGCGAAAATGACTTTTGCAGCAACCGGCCAGGAACCCATATTTTCGATATCAAGATCATTAATATCAATTTCAGATAAATTGAAATTCATACTCATCGTGCACCACCTCTCGCACTGGGTGTAACCGGCTCACTATCCTGCACTGCTTCATAGCCTTTCACCGTAAGATGCATCTTGAAGTTACTTAGCAACCGGGATTCATCTTTACCTGCTTCAATAAACTCCAAGAGTGGACTGTCCAGTAATTCAGATTGTTCTGCATCACGTAGCATAGTCGACAACCGGTTATTAGACTCACTGCGACCTACTAACAGCAAATTCGAGCCTTTTTTCTCTAATTGAGTCAGGTAAATACCAGATGGCACCACCCTGGCTATTTCGGACATAATTTCCGTACCGAGGTTACGGCTACCCTGCAATTGTTCAATCAGGCTCATCCGCTGCTGCAGGCTGCGTTTTGTTTCATTCAGGGTGCGAATTTCAGCGATTCGCTGGTCAAGTACCTTGATTTCGTTCTCCAGATACCGATTCCGCTGATACTGACCATCAATCATGCTGCTGTACACCATGTTGATCAGGAAGAAAACCAGGAAGCTCATTACCGCAGTCATAGCCAGTATCGTTACATACTGCTTTTGTTTTTCTTTGCGCGCAGCTTCACGCCAGGGCAGTAAATTTATATATGCCATGATGAAAAACTCCGTAAGGCAAGGCCGCTGGCAACCATCAGTTGCGGAGCGCTTTTGTTTAATTGTTCGCGGTCTACTGAGGTAGCAACGTCAATCGTTTTAAAAGGATTGGCAACGACAGTATGAATGCCTAACTCGTCGATCAATAGCTTATCTATTCCTTCGATCAAAGCGGTACCACCTGAGACAATAAGATAGTCCACAGCATCACGGCCACTGCTGGTCAGGTACATTTGAATGCCACGGCGAATTTGCTGCAATAGCATCGTCTGAAAAGGTGCCAGCACTTCAAAAGTATAGTTAGGAGGTAAATCGCCACTGACTTTGGCCAGTTCTGCCTCATCGTAGCTTTTGTTGTAATAAGACAAAATGCTGCGGGTATACTGTTCGCCACCAAAAGCCTGATCGCGGGTATAAAGTGTTTTGCCTTTCTCAACAATACTCAGTAACGTCATTGTCGCACCAATATCAACCAGGGCAACGACCTTACCTGCAGCATCGTCAGGCAGTTGTTTCAAACACAATTCAGCCGCCCGGCTCAGTGCGTAACTTTCAACATCAACCAGTTTGGCGCTGAAGCCACCATTATCCAACGCCGCCACCCGTGCCTCAACACTCTCAGTGCGCGCTGCACTTAGCAAAACATTGACTTTGGAAGGATCTGATTCGTTAACATCTAATTTCTCGAAGTCGAGACTGACTTCGTTCAACGGATAAGGAATTAATGTATCGGCTTCAACTTCAATCTGACTTTCCAATTCAGCATCAGTTAATGACACATCCATAAAAATGACTTTACTGATCACGGTGGATCCTGATACTGCGGCAGCGGCAAATTTAACTGACCTTGGGATCTTTTTGCGGATCTTGCCGATCACATTACCCACGGCTTCGATGTCCTGGATCTCGCGATCCGACATCGCGCCTTTAATCATTGGCTCGACAGCAAAGGCTTCAACCTTATACTGGCTGCCATGCTGGCTTAACAGCACAGCCTTGACGGAATGGGCACCGATGTCAATACCCACCATCATCGGTGTTTGTTTACTGAACAGGCTTTTTATCATAGCTTCCTGTGGCCATTTTATAGTTATGATTCTTATTGTCGTATTCTTAGCTCAGTCGCTATTTTTAGCAAGAAAAAGCGTTTCATCGACAGCCAATAAATATATACTAGCAGCGTTGTAAAGGAATTGGGAGTAAAAATTGGGGTTATTCAGTGTCTTGGGTTAAAAAACTTTTAATAGTCTTTCTGGTTGGATTTTTAGCCGGGATCCTGATGATCGCGGCAATGTATTTTTATGTCAGAAATGATCTGCCTGACGTTGCTACCCTAAAGGAAGTAAAGCTGCAAACCCCAATGCAGGTTTATACCGCTGACGGTCAGCTTATCTCTCAATTTGGTGAGAAACGGCGAATACCATTAAAACTGGATGAAATGCCACCTTTACTGATTCAGGCATTCTTAGCTATTGAAGATACAAGATTTTATGATCACCCCGGTATAGATATTATTGGCATAATGCGGGCAGCCACTGTGGTTGCATCGTCGGGGGACTTCAGTCAGGGTGCCAGTACCATTACCCAGCAATTAGCCCGTAATTTTTTCCTCAGCCGGGAAAAAAAGGTCATGCGCAAAATCAAAGAAGTGTTTCTGGCATTTCGGATTGAGCAATTACTGAGTAAAGATGAAATTCTTGAACTGTACCTGAATAAAATTGAACTGGGCCATCGATCTTTCGGGGTAGGTGCTGCCGCTCAGGTTTATTTTGGTAAAACAGTAGATGAATTAACCCTGGACGAGATCGCCATTATTGCTGGTTTACCCAAGGCTCCCTCGACACTCAATCCCATCCGTTCTGCGGCTAATGCCAAAAATCGTCGTGATGTCGTTCTAACCAGAATGCGCGCCATCGATGTGATCAACGAGCAAGACTACCGTGCAGCTTTAGCTGCACCGATTACCAGTAAACTTCATGGTGTCCAGATCACGGCCTCAGCCCCTTATATTGCTGAAATGGTTCGGCAGCAAATGGTGGAGCGTTTTGGTGAAGAGGCCGCTTATTCAGAAGGTTACCGGGTTTATACTACGATAAATAGCCAGCATCAGCATGCGGCCAAGCAAGCCTTGCAACAGAATTTATACAACTATGACGAACGCCATGGTTATCGGGGCGCGGTTGCGAAATTGTGGCAAGCCGAGTTAGCCGAGCAAACCGGAACGCCAGAAGAGTCGGATCCAGCGCAAGAACAGCAGCCGTTATTTATTGAAGAGAACCGTCCTGAACACGCTGAGATAATCAGCTACTTAGCTAAGCAGCAGGGTATTGAAGACTTATTCCCGGCAATAGTGTTGACGGTATATAACAATAGTGCTGATGTTTTGCTGGCCAGTGATCAGATCGTGACCCTCGAGTGGGACGGTTTAAAATGGGCCAGAGCATTTATCACTGATGAGCGCCAGGCGGTTGCACCGAAAAGCGCGGCTGCCATTCTGGCACCTGGTATGCACATTCTGGTGCGCCAGCAAGATGAACAATGGCGGCTTAGTCAGGTACCAACTGCCAGTAGTGCCCTGGTCGCAATTAATCCTGAAAACGGCGCTATTCAGGCGCTGGTTGGCGGGTACAGCTTTAGCCAAAGTCAGTTCAACCGTGCAACTCAGGCCAAACGCCAGGTGGGTTCGAATATCAAGCCTTTTATATATTCAGCGGCTTTAGAGCAGGACTATACCCTGGCGTCGATCATGAACGACGCACCAATTCATCAGTGGGATGACAACGCCGGTATTGCCTGGCGGCCCCGGAACTCACCGCCGGTCTATGATGGACCAATCCGGATCCGGGAAGCGCTGGCTAAATCGAAAAACGTGGTATCTGTCAGATTGCTGCGTGGTGTTGGCATAGACGAGAGCATTCGCCATCTGCAACGTTTTGGCTTTGCGGCTGATGACCTGCCCCGGAATGAGACGCTGTCGCTGGGCTCGGCATCAATAACACCGTTAGAGCTGGTGACTGGCTATGCCGTGTTTGCCAACGGCGGTTTCCTGGTCACGCCATTCGTGGTCGATCGGGTGCTGAACGAGCAAGACGAAGTGATTTATCTACACTCACCGCAAATCGCATGTGCAGATTGCCAGGCAACGAGTGCGGCGGACGATGAGCTGGCAGCAGCCAGCGCTGAACCAGAACAAACAATCGACAGCGAACAACAATTGTTTGAGCTGTTCAATACCATGCAACAGGCTGATTTAACAGAACCTGTGGACACAGCATTTGAGCCTGATGAAGCCACTCCGATAGTGGCCGAGCAGGTTATCAGTAGTCAGAATGCTTTTTTAATTGCTGACGCCCTGACCAGCAGCGTCTGGGGCGGCGGGGACTGGAGCAAGGGCACCGGCTGGAATGGCACGGCCTGGCGGGTTCAGCGATTGAAGAGACGGGATATTTCGGCAAAAACAGGTACCACCAATGATTCAAAAGATACCTGGTTTTCTGGATTCACCACCGCAACTGCGGTCACAACCTGGGTTGGCTTTGACGATGCCAATCGCAGTCTGGGCAGAGCTCAGTGGCATGCCAACATGGGCCAGGACCAGAGCGCCGGCACTGAATCAGGTGCCCGCACCGCGCTGCCTGCCTGGCTTGAGTATATGACTAAAGTACTGCCAGACTATCAAGAACAACCGAGGCCAGCGCCCACCGGTTTAGCATCAGTCAGGATTGATCTGGCCACTGGCCTGTTAAGCCGCAGTACTGACCACACCAGTAGTTTTGAGTATTTTAAAATTGGCACAGAACCGACTCAGTACAGTCAGAATAGCGTCCAGCAAATTCATTTTGATAATGACAAAAAGGCGGAACCTGATGAGTCAGAGTTATTTTAAAGACCTGCTGTGGCCGGCAGAGCGGTTAAACTCCCGCTACGGTGATTACCGGTAAATAAATAGCCAGCATCTTGCTGGCTATTTATTTTAACTGAAAGCATTGTTCCGGTTGTTACCCGGAAACAGTCTTTTCAAACCAGCTTTTAGCATCAGCAAGGGCCTGTTTTACTTGTTCTGCCGCTGTGCCACCCAAGGCACAGCGTCTGGCCATGCCGGCTTCTAACGTCAGCGCCGGATAAACATCTTCAGCAATTAATTCACTGATCTGCTGAAGTTCACTTAAACTTAGCGCTTCCAGTGGCAACTGCTGCTTTGAGGCAACTAACACCAGCTCTCCAGCACATTCATGTGCATCCCGAAATGGCATGCCCTTACTGACCAGATAGTCTGCTAAATCAGTGGCATTGCTGTAGCCCAGCTCAGCCGCCTTGAGGCATTGCTCCCGGTTTACGCTCAGGTGAGGTAGCACCGTGGCCAGTACTAACAGCGATTGCTGCCAGCTATGCATCAGGTCAAAGAAGCCCTGTTTGTCTTCCTGCATATCTTTGTTGTAAGCCAGTGGCAACCCCTTTAATACATGCAAAATAGCCACCAGATGCCCCAGCACCCGGCCAGTCTTGCCCCGCAGTAATTCGAAAACGTCCGGGTTTTTCTTTTGCGGCATCAATGACGACCCCGAGCTTATCGCATCGCCCAGTTTAAAGAAGCCGGCTTCGCCGGAGCAGAAAAAAATCACATCTTCTGATAAGCGCGATAAGTGAGTCATACACAGGCTGGCTGTTGCCGACAGCTCTACCAGATAATCGCGGTCAGAAACCGCATCCAGACTATTAAGCGCTGCATTGCTAAAGCCCAACTCGTTTGCCAGGACCTGCCGGTCAATGTTGACGCCTGTACCCGCCAGAGCACCACAACCTAGCGGGCAACTGTCCATTCTGACCAAAGCATCATCCAGCCTTCCCAGGTCGCGTTTAAACATTTCAACGTACGCCAGAGCCCAGTGTGCTACCAAAACAGGTTGCGCCCGTTGCAGATGAGTAAAGCCCGGCATCACGGCTTGTTCAGCCTTGTCAGCAAACTCAAGTAAAGCAGCCAGTGCCGCCAACAGCGACTTACGTACCGTACCGGCTTGTAAGCGGGTCCACAGCCTTAAATCAGTTGCCACTAAATCATTGCGACTGCGGCCGGTGTGTAGTTTCTTAGCAACATCACCGAGCGTAGTGGTAAGCTGACTTTCGACCCAGCTGTGAATATCCTCTTCCCGGGTCTGCAAAGGCAACCGGGGGTCAGCATCAATTGCGACAGCTAAATCGGCCAGCCCCTGATCCAGCTGCTGCGCTTCGGAGACTGTAATAATGTCTGCTTGTAACAGTCCTTTGGCCCAGGCTCTGGAGGCAGCAATATCCTGCTGCGCCAGCAAATAATCAAAACTGAGCGAATCGTTAAAATCACGAAACTCGCTCAGGGTGGCTTCAGTAAAACGTCCTCCCCACATCGCCATGACGGTTAGTCCTTTTGTTGGTGCATTGCCCGGATCCGGCTGGCCAGGCTATACAGCCGGATAAAGCCTGCCGCATCTTTCTGATCGTATACTTCGTCACCTTCAAAGGTAGCGAAAGCTTCTGAATACAAAGTATTTACCGAGCGACGTTTCGCTACTGTGACATTACCTTTATAAAGCTTGATCACGACCTCACCGGTTAACTGCTCAGCCAGCGAGGTGGCCGCTGCCAGCAATGCATCTTTAAGCGGGGTAAACCAGCGACCATCGTAAACCAGCTGGGCAAATTCCAGGCCGATTTCCTCGCGGTACTTCAGTGAACTACGGTCATACACCAGTGCTTCCAGCCCTTTTAACCCCGCCAGTAAAATGGTGCCGCCCGGGGTTTCATAGCAACCACGTGACTTCATGCCTACCAGCCGGTTTTCAACGATATCAATCCGACCGACACCATGTTCGGAACCCAACTCGTTTAGCAGCTCAATGGCTTTCACACCATCCAACTGCTTGCCGTTAACCCTGGTTAACTGGCCCCGTTCAAATGCCAGCTCAACGTAGGCCGGATGATCCGGTGCCTGCTCCGGCGATTTAGTCCACATCCATACCTGTTCAGACGGCTCACACCAGGGGTCTTCCAGCTCGCCACCTTCATGCGAAATATGCCATAAATTGGCATCACGGCTGTAAATCTTGGTAGCAGAAGCGGTGGTAGGCACTTTTTTCTCTGCCAGGTAGTCCAGTAAAGACTGGCGCGAGGTAAACTGCCATTCCCGCCACGGCGCGATAACTTTCAGCTGTGGTGCTAACGCGGCAAAACAGCTTTCGAACCGCACCTGATCATTGCCCTTGCCGGTACAACCATGACATAACGCATCGGCACCAAGCTCCAGCGCCAGCTTTACCTGGGCGCGGGCGATAACCGGCCGGGCCATCGATGTTCCCAGTAAATACTGACCTTCGTATACCGCGCCGGTTTTTAAGGTCGGGTAAATAACCTCATTGACCAGTTCCTGGCGCAAATCGACCACATAACAGCTGCTGGCGCCAGAATTAATGGCTTTTTGCTCGACCCCTGCCAGTTCTTCATCGCCCTGGCCGACATTAGCGACAAAAGCAACAACTTCACAGTTATAGTTATCTTTTAACCACGGCACGATAGCCGACGTATCTAAGCCACCCGAGTACGCCAATACTACTTTTTTAACACTCATTGTTACCTCAACTAAATAAACTGACTAATACGGCATTCTGGGCATGCATCCGGTTTTCTGCCTGCTGCAACACCAACGAATAATCACTATCCAGCACTTCGCTGGTCACTTCCTGGCCCCGGTGTGCCGGTAAACAGTGCATAAAATGTTTCACGGCTAAGCGCTGCATGGCCGCAGTGTTAATCTGATAATCAGCAAACAACTGGCCCACTTGTTTTGGATCGGCCTTAGCCCCCATCGACAGCCAGGTATCGGTATAAATTGCATCTACCCCGGCAGCTGATGATAAATGCTGACTCAGGATCAATTTTGCACCGCTTTTTGCTGCCATTTGCTGGGCTTTTAACAGTACATGGGCGTCAGGGCCAAAGCCAGGTGGCGTAATAACGGTTAAGTCCATCCCCATAATTGCCGCGCCAAGCATTAATGAATGACAGACATTATTGCCATCGCCAACAAACGCCAGGTGCACTTTATCCAGTTCGCCAAACTGTTCGTGTAAGGTTAGTAAATCTGCCAACGCCTGACACGGGTGATATAAATCGCTCAGCGCATTAATCACCGGTTTTTTGCTGCTATGCGCCAGCTCAATCAGCGTTTTCTGGGAGAAAACCCTGGCGACGATAGCATCAGTCCAGCACGCCAGATTACTGCCAAAATCCTGTACCGATTCACGTACGCCCATAGCGCCATTTTGCAAGTCTAAATAAACGCTGTGACCACCCAGCTTATTAATGCCGACATCAAAACTTACCCGGGTTCGCAATGAAGGCTTTTCAAAAAGCAGAGCAATACTTTTACCAGCGAGGGCGCTACTGTACTGCGCCGGGTTTCGTTTAATTTCAACGGCTAATTTCAGAATCTCATTTAGCTGATTCCGGTCCAGATCGGCTAAGCACAGTAGCTGGCTTAATTTACTCATAAAACACGCTGTAATCCGCTAGGCGGTTTCCTGATTAAGCCATAGGTGTGCAACACCCTGGCGGGTTTAATACAAAATACAAGTGCCTACTGGCTCGTCCTGCATCAATTTTAATAAATTCTCTGGTTGCTGCCAGCCAGCGACAATAATATTGCGCTGTAACGCCATGCCGGTTTCCAGCGCAGCATCCAGCTTCACTTTCATGCCACCTTTAATAACCCCGCTGGCGACCAGCTCGGCAGCGCCCGCCGGGGTAAGCTCAGCAATCAATTGCATCTGACTATCCAGAATTCCCGGAACATCAGTCAGCAACACTAATTCGCCCTGTACCAGCTGACAAATAGCTGCAGCCGCTAAATCGGCATTCACATTCAGCAACTGGCCTTCGCTGCCGATGCCGACAGAGCTGAAAACCGGGGTAAAACCTTGCTCAAGCAATAAGTTAATCAGTTTAGGACTGTTTGCTTTGGCCAGGCCAACAGCACCCAGTTTTTTATTAACGGTAAACTGCAAACTGCTCCCGGCAGACAGGTTAAGACCCACCGGATTTAAGTGTTGCAACATCGCCCGACTTACCAACTCAGCATTCACTGCACCGTCCAGGGCGCCGGTAATGACCGGCATTTGCTCTGCTGGCGACACCCGCTGGCCGTCAATTTTTTCAGTAGTAAAACCAAATTTTGCCAGCCATTGATCAACCTGATCGCCGCCACCATGCACCAGCACAACAGGTCGCTGTTGTTTAAGTTGCTGACAAACTGCAAGCAAGGCATCAAGTGCCGGACGCTCCTGCAATAAGCGACCACCCATTTTTATTACCAGCGGTAAAGTCTTCATACCACCACCCCGCTGAATAAGCCCGCTGTTTCGGGCTTATTAAACCGGACATTGGCAGCCTGCATCGCTTGCGCAGCAGCACCTTTGAGCAGGTTGTCAATCGCCGACACGACCACCAGCTGTTCACCATCTTGCTGCCAGTACATATCACAATAGGGGGTGCCAGCGACATTAGCGACATTAGGAGACTGGGTTAACAGCCGGACCAGCGGTTTATGCTGATAAGCTTCAGTAAAGGCGTGTTTAACCTGTTCCGGACTGACGTCAGCTTTTAAGGTCACTACGCTCGTGGCAAGGATGCCACGTTTAAAATTACCCAAATGAGGGGTAAATACCACTTTACGTCCCAGGTTCTGCTCAATCTCAGGCCGGTGCCGATGGCCAAAAAAGCCATAAGCATTTAAGCCCACTTCACAAAATGACGTGCTAAGAGCAGCTTTACGGCCCGCGCCAGACACACCACTGGTTGCGTTAATTACCGGTATACAATGCTTAGCCAGCATGTCGGCTTTAATTAAGGGCAGTAACGCCAGCGAACAGGCTGTGGGATAACAACCGGGTACCGAAATTAAATTGCCCGGAGCTTCATTTAACCATTCCATCAGGCAATACACAGCGTCATTCAGTAGCTGTGGATGCTGATGCTGATAACCATAATATTTAGGGTACAGATCAGCTTGCTTCAATCGAAAAGCACCGGATAAATCAACCACCACTATGCCAGCGGCCAGTAATAATGGCGTAACGGCTTCGCTCGCTTCATGCGGCAGTGCCAGAAAAGCCACATCGACCTGTAGTGAACTGATGCGCTCGTCCTGCCAGGGCTCTACCATAATATCAATCGCATTGGTAAAGCGCGGATACAAATTACTTAAGGGCTCGGAAGTGCGGCCGGCAGAGGCAAATGCATGATCTAGTGAAAAATAAGGATTGGCAGTAAGCAAGGCGCATAACTCTGCGCCGCTATAACCGGCGGCACCTAATACCGCGCTACGAATTTTTTGTTCGGAAGAAGACACTAAAGACATGTTAACCATTCTCAATTGCAAAACCAGCTAAAAGTTATAGCATAAAACGGTTGCTAGTGTAGAACGGCAAACATGCAGAATCAACAATAATTATGCTGTTTTTGTGAATTTTTATCTATTTTATGTTTATAGCTCAGGGTCAGTGCCGACATGACTGACCACGGTATTACGCCCCCGGCTTTTTGCCTGATACAACGCCCGGTCAGCGTCAATAAGCAGTTGCTTTCCATCATCTTTATCCTGAAGCATTGCCAAGCCAATACTTAAGGTAACGGTCAAATCGGGTACGATGTCGGTAAAGCAGGTATCGGCCACGCGCTGGCGCAGTCTGTCGCATACTTCCTGCGCTAATGCCAAAGAGGTGTCCGGTAACAAAATAACAAACTCTTCCCCCCCCCAGCGCGCCAATGAATCAATATCACGGCAATGCTGCTGCAAGGTCGCTGCAACCCTTTTTAATACTTCATCGCCCACGCTATGTGACCAGTTATCGTTTACCTGCTTAAAGTGATCAATATCCAGCAGTGCCAGACAAAGCGGCTCTTGCTGGCGCTTCGCCCGCTTCAGCTCATGCTGCATAGCTTCATCAAACGCCCGACGGTTTGCCAGACCCGTCAGGGAATCCAGTCTGGCCAGAGCAGCAAGCTCAGCAGTTTTTTCGGCCACTTGTCGTTTCAGTTTCAATTCGCTGCGTTTTAAGCTGGCAAGACGCCAGCGCACGGCAGCAATCATCAAAGCGAGCAGAACTAATATTACCAGTAACTGAAATACCGGTCGCTGCCAGAGGTGAGGCGCAATACTAAAAGAAATACTAGCCGCTGCCGGGCTCCAGCCACCATCAGGGTATGACGCTGCAACATTAAAGGTGTAATGTCCAGGCGCTAAGTTGGTATATTGCACGTTGGCCTGAGTACCACGTCCAGCCCACTCCTGCTCAAACCCTTCAAGCATAGTGCGGTACTGAATGCGCTGCGGCATAATGTAGCCCAAGCCGGCATATTCCAGTTCTACCCGGCTGGTACCCGCTGCCAGTTCGACAGGTTGCGTCGGCGAATATTGCTTGCCATCTGCTACCAACTTTTCCAGCACAACTGGCGGTATCACCGCCGAAAACGCACTTAATCTGGCAGGCTGTACTTTACTGGCACCAACAGATGTCGCCACCCAAACCGAGCCATCGCTATGCAAACTGGCCGCCGGCGAGGAACCACCATTTGTCTGAGCGCTTGCCATTCCATCGCTTTCGCCGAATAGCTCGTAATTTATCTGGTCGCGACGGCCATATACAACGTCCAGCGCCTGCTGTCTGTCCAGACGTAACACACCACGATTGGTGGAAATCCAGAAGTGCTGTTGGTTATCAATAACTAACTGAAAAAGCTTATCAAAGGGCATGCCATGACTACGGCCTATCAATGCCAATTGCTCAGTGGCAAGGTCGAACGCGACCAGACCGCGGTCAGTGGTCATCCATAAGATGCCGGCAGCAGGGTCTTCGACAAAACCAAATGCATATTCGGCCTGGTCCAGCACACTGAAGTCAAGCTGAGTTACCCGATCGTTATGCCACACCGATACACCGGCACCACTGCCAATGAATACCCGGCCATCGTCAGTTTGGTGCAGTGTCATTATAAATGGTGAAGGTAATGCCACCGCTGCTACCGGCGTGGTGATCTGACCTTTTGCAATTAAATTCAGCCCCTGCGATGTACCCACCAGTACTGAACCGTCTGGTCTGGGTAAAATTGCCCGGACTTCATTAGCTGCCAGGCCATCCTCACTATTATAGTGCGCGACCACTTTACCCCCGGCGTAATGTAAAAGACCGTCAGTATAGGTGCCTATCCATAAACTTTGCTGCTGGCCCACGGCCAGACTGAGCACAGATTGCCCTTTCGCATGGCTGGACAAGTCAATATTGCTAATAACACCGTTGCAAACCTGATCGAGGCCTCTGCTACTGCCGACATACACACAGTCTGCCTGGTCAGACATCACAGTTCGCACATAATTATCTGCCAGACCCTGCTCACTGGTATATGTCGTAAAAGGTGCATCACGCAGACGGAAAACACCGCCGTTAGTACCGACCCAAAGGCTTTTTTCTTTGTCGCGCAACAACGCCAGTACCCGGTTATTTGGCAGCCCCTGCTCAATACTCAGTTGCTCCACGCTGTTGTTATACAGTCTGAGCAAGCCGCGGTCGACAGTGCCTACCCAAAGCACACCGGACGCCTCGGGTAGCAAGGTTGCAACCGGAACGTCTGCCAGGAGCTGGGTAAGCTGCTGTTGCTCATTTAGCTGAAATAAACCGCGCTCAGTACCAATCAGCAATTGCTGCTCACTGTTGGCTGCCAGAGCAAATACCGGAGAGGTAATCTGCTCGGGAAACTGGTGGCTCAGAACCAGGTTGGTGTCAACTAACGCTAGCCCCGCAGTGGTTCCTATCCAAATCTGCCCTTTGCTATCTTCATATAAACCATGCGCCGCATTGGCGGGTAAACCATTGTCTTCAGTAAACTGGCGACGACTACCATCCGACGCCTGCATGACAACCCCTTCCCCCTCTGTCGCCAGCCACAGCCTTTGCTGGCTGTCTACTATGGCTTTGTTTATTAATACCCCAAGCGGAGGATAGCTCTGCCACTGCTGACCGCGAACCCGGGCGATGCCGCCACGCGAGCCGGCAACCAGTAAGTCGCCATTTTTTGCCACAGTTAACGTCCGGATACCCGAATCAGGCAAGCCGGTTTCTGCACTGCGCTCAAAAATATCGAAACGCCGACCATTGAAGCGGGCCACACCCTCCCAGGTAGCAAACCATAGGTAACCATCGGGTGTCTGGGCAATGGCATTGACTGTGTTATGAGGTAAGCCATCGACGGTACTCCAGCTTTCACTGAAGTAGTTGTCAAGGCTGACAATGTCATTGGCTTTGGCGATTACGGGCGTAACCAGCAATCCACTAAACAACCATAGCAGGCTAGTTGCACCGCTTCGGCAAACAGTTAACAACGACATGGCCAATCCCTGTTTCAAGAATACTTAACTTGCGTCAGCAAGATTACCGTTTTTGCCGATACTTGGGAAGCCTGATTAAACAGATGTTGCTAAAGCACGGGGCGTACGCCCAGTAAATGACAAATGGCATAGCTTAATTCACTGCGGTTAAGCGTGTAAAAGTGGAACTGATCAACCCCCTCCCGGCTTAATACTTTTACCATTTCCATCGCAATGTTTGCCCCCACCAGGTTGCGGGTAGTCGGGTCATTATCCAGGCCCTGATAGGCTTTATTCATCCAGTCAGGAATAGCAACATTAGTCAGACCGGCAAATTTCTGCAACTGCTGAAAATTGCTAACCGGCAAGATGCCCGGAATAATATCGACATCAATACCTATGGCGGCACAACGATCGCGGTAGCGTAAAAACTTCTCGATATCAAAGAAAAACTGAGTGATAGCCCGCGAGGCACCGGCTTCAACTTTCCGTTTTAAATTCAATAAATCGAACTGGGCATTAGGGGCTTGCGGATGTACTTCAGGGTAGGCGGCCACAGAAATATCAAAATCGGCAACAGAGCGCAAAATTTCAACCAGATCAGCGGCATATAATTCAGGTACTTCGGTGCTACCTGGTGGTAAATCGCCGCGCAACGCAACTATATGGCGGATACCGTTATCCCAGTAGTCGCGGGCAATATCAATTAGCTGTTGTTTAGTGGCATCGACGCAGGTTAAATGCGGCGCCGCAATTAAACCGGTTCGTTGCTTTATCGATTTAATAATATCGTGAGTACGGTCCCGCTCCCCGGAATTAGCGCCATAGGTGACCGACACAAAAGACGGTGCTAATGGCGCCAGCCGTTCAATTGACTGCCATAAGGTTTGTTCCATTTGGGCGGTCCTGGGCGGGAAAAATTCAAAACTTACATTTACCTTACCCTGTACATCGTGCAGGTTGCGGTTAATTGCGTCCAGATATTGGGCATTAGCAAAGGCCATAATTCTTCTCGTTAACTATCAAACTTAGTGGCTTGCGCCCGTTAAAATGAGCTGCTGACACAACTGGGCCAAATCAGCGTGAATACCTCCGGCGGTAACGTGTTTACCGGCGCCCGGACCTTTTAATACCAGCGGGTTTTCGCAGTACCACTGGCTTTCTATCACAAAAATATTGTCGCACGGTGCCAGCGCGGCTAATGGCTCATCAGCTGCCACGTGCAGTAACTTTACTTCAGCCTCTGGCCCGTGGTCAGTCAGGGTTAAACTGGCGGCATAACGCAATAGTTTGCCAGCAGCGTTGGCTTCATCCCGGGCATTGGCCAGCATCCTATCCAGCAACTCACGTTGCTGCCAGGCCTCTGGCCAGCTGCCGGCGGCAAGGGCCTCTGGCATCAATGGCTGCAGGCTGATGTGTTCCAACTCCATACTCAGCCCCAGTTCACGCGCCAGCACCAGCAACTTGCGCTGGACATCAATACCTGACAAATCGTCCCGTGGATCAGGCTCGGTAAAGCCCAGCGCTGCCGCCTCAGCCAGTAAATTTGAAAACGGCTGGCTACCATCAAACTTACATAGCAACCAGGATAAGGTACCGGAGAAAACGCCGCTAATCCGTTTGATTTTATCGCCACTTTGCAGCAGACTTTGCACAACCTGCTGTACCGGAATGCCAGCACCAACAGTAGTATTGCTGCGCCAGCTTAACTGGTTACGGTGTAACTCTGCCCGGATAGCGTCGAACTCGGTCAGCGGCAGAGTAACCCCTTGTTTATTGGCACTAATGATATGACAACCTGCGGCAATAAAATCCGGATACTGCCTGGCAAACTGCAAGCTCGGCGTTATATCCACTAATACTTTTGGCTCCGGTAACTGGCCAATATATGCCAGCAACTCAGGTTCAGAATAGCTGTCGGCAGCAGCAAGCTCACTTTGCCACTGTGCCGGGTTCAGTTCTTCGCCAAGCAGGGCCTGGCGTGAATTAAATACCCCCGCCAGTTGTACGCTGATCTTAGCGCCAAGTGTTTCTATCTGCTCTGGCAGCATTTGTAAAAACTCAGTCCCGACATTACCGGTGCCCGCAACCAACACTTGCAAGGTGGGTTGGGTGGCCATACAGTGCTGGTGAACTTGATTTAGCTCTGTCACTGTTAACTCCCGTTTAAACAGCCATACGGCCAATTGATCGTTCTCATATAAGTTTTGTACCTCAAGCTTTTGTAATAACTGAGATAAAACAGGACTAACTTGTTGTTTGCCACTCGCCTTTAACCAAACCAGCGCATAGTAATCGAAGGTATCTGCCAGCGGATGACTACCTTGTTGTTGCAACAGCGTGGCCGCTTCAGGCCATACCGAGGATGGAATAAGCCAACGCTCGTTGTTGTCATCACTACCATCATAATGCTGTGGCAGCACAACCACGGGGTTTTGTAATTGTTCTGCCAGGGTATCGGCGTTTACAGCCTGGCTGCGGGTTAACGACACTAAGCGTACCGGTGCTAAACTGGTTAAAAATGCCTTTGCCGGGGCGTTGGCAACAACTTCACACCCTTGATGGCCTGGTTGCAATGCACTGCGTACCTCCAGGCTCGTGCTGCTGCCAGCAAGAGGAGCCAGTGTGCGGGCATGTAATACCGGGTTGCCCAACGCAGCCAGTTGACGAGCCTGCTGCACGTTTACTTTGCGGTAAGGTTTAGCACTGGCACATTTGCGCGGATCAGCGCTGTAAATCGCTTTGACATCAGTCCAGATGCTGACTTTATCTGCAGCAAGCAACGCTGCCAGCAATGTTGCGCTATAGTCGCTGCCATTACGACCCAGGGTGATACTTGCACCGTGCTGATTACGACCAATATAACCGGTAACGACATATATCAGCGCAGACGGCTGACTGGCTGCAGTTAAATCGGCTAACAACGACGAACTACACTGCCAGTCTGGGTTAGTTCCATTAAAGGTAAGAAAGTCCCGGGCATCAATTGCTACTGCTTTTTGACCCTGCTCAGTTAGTAATGCTGCCAGCAACGTAGCCGACAGTAATTCGCCAATGGCTAACACTTCGTTATTCTGACCGGTAGCTAACCACTTTGGAACCTGCTCAAGCCAATTGCTCAGCGCTGCAATTACCGGTGTTGCTGCCTGAATTGATAAGGCAGCTAAAATCAATTGTTGCAGCTGCTCTGAAAGATGCGCCAGTAGCGGGGCAACAGCATCACCTCGTTCAAAGCCGGCAATAAGTGCCAGTAAGGAGTCAGTGGTATCGCCTGGCGCTGAAACCACAACCCAGGGCTGACCTTGCTGCTGCTTGAGCAGCCGGGCAACTGCCAGATAACGCTCTGCGCTGGCCAGACTGCTACCACCGAATTTATGAACCTCAACCGCAGGCCGGGCTAATGATGCTGTTAAATGCTGACTCATCTTTGCTTACCAGAATGCGCTTAAGGCCGGGTTCAGCCGGAATTGCTGGTCGGCTGAACCTTTGACTGAACCTTTATCCGTATTACCGCTGGCAACCCGCTCTGTGTTGTTATTGGGTGGCGAGGTATTAAGCCAGTCCGCTACTGCATTAAAGCCAGCTTGCAAGTCGGCAATTAAATCTGCCGGGGCTTCAATGCCCACTGACAAGCGGATTAAGGTCGGGCCGATACCCGCTGTTTGCTGGGCAGCCGCATCCATTGAGGCATGGGTCATCGTGCCCGGGTGACAGATTAAGCTTTCAATACCACCTAATGATTGCGCCAGGGTAAAAAGTTGCAGGCTGGCGAAAAATACCGGTAAAGCGTCAGCCGGGCCGGCTAAATCAAAACTGCACATTGCCCCAAATCCTGTTTGTTGCGCTTTAGCAATGGCATGGCCGGGGTGGTCGGCCAGGCCCGGATAATATAATTTGCTGACCAGTGGCTGGCGCTGTAAAAAACTGACCAGCTCGCTGGTATTTTGTTGTTGTAGCTGCAACCGTGGCACCAGCGTGCGCAAACCCCGCAGTGTCATGTAGCTGTCAAAAGCCGGCCCGGTTACCCCCAGACAATTAGCCCACCATTTTAATTCATCGCCAATTACCGGGTCTTTTGCTATCAGCACCCCACCAACAATATCGCTATGGCCATTAATATATTTAGTAGTGGAATGCATCACAATATCCGCCCCAAGCAGCAATGGCTGTTGTAATACTGGTGATAAAAAGGTGTTGTCCACGACTACCTTTGCACTCAACTCTTTCGCCAACTGGCACACCGCTTTAACGTCGGTAATTTGCAGCAATGGGTTACTTGGCGTTTCCAGCCAGATCATTGCCGGCGTTGCTGCCTTAATTTTTTCAGCCCAGTCGCTTTGCTGGAAATTAATGATCACCAGCTTAAAAGCCTGCTTGCGCGCTGCCAGATTGGTAAATAAACGATAACTGCCGCCGTAGCAATCATGCGGGATCACCAGGGTATCATCCGGCCCCAGCAGTTGCAGCGCCAGTAAACAGGCTGACATACCACTGCCGGTAACAATTGCCCGGGCTCCTTGCTCCAACTGACATAACGCTTCGGCCAGGGTATCCCGGGTCGGGTTATTGGAACGGGAGTAATCATACTGGCCCGGTTGTTTGAATGCCGGTAACTCATACGTAGACGTTAAATATAAAGGTGGGGTAACTGCACCAAACGCCGTATCCTGAGCTATGCCGGCCCGGGCAGTAATGGTTGCAGCAGCTGAATCAGACATAACGACACCTTTTAGACTTGCATTTTTGGATGTTTAGACGTCTAAAAGTATATCGATCAAAAATTGGATGTCAAACCATTTAGCCGTCTATAATGATTATTTGTTGCTCACTATTGGACATGGCGGGATAAAAAGTTAGAATTTGGCAACTGCGCGAGCAAATACGAATAACCATTATAAATAACTAAGGTACCCTTTATGGCTAAATGGAATGGCGAATACATCCATCCTTATGCGGAACATGGTAAAAAGTCAGAACAAGTCAAAAAAATTACCGTGTCTATTCCGCTGAATGTTTTAAAAGTATTAACCGACGAGCGTACCCGACGTCAGGTTAACAACCTGCGCCATGCCACCAACAGCGAATTGTTATGCGAAGCCTTTTTGCATGCTTTTACCGGCCAGCCGTTACCCGCTGACGAAGATTTACGCAAAGATAACCCGCACCAGATACCAACTGAAGTACGGCAGATATTAACCAGCATGGGCAAGCCTATTCCGGTCATTATTGAAGCAGACGACACCGATGATTAACGCCTGAGCTGCCACTGAAAACCGCCTACGGGCGGTTTTTCTTATTATTTTGTCTGGTTTTTTAGCCCTAGCCGGGCAAAACCCTAGTTAATTAGCCCCAGCTCCAGCGCCAGCAACACTGCCCGCGTTCTGTCCCGCACCCCCAGTTTGGCTAAAATCGCTGAGCACTGGTTTTTCACGGTGCCTTCCGATTTATACAGTGCTGCCGCAATTTCTTTATTGCTGTAACCTGCCGCCATTAACTGTAAGATCTCCAGCTCTTTATCACTCAACGGCTCTAGCTGTGTGGGCATGCTAAAACCCGCATTGCTGCTTCCCCTGAGACTCCCGAGTAAGCGCTCGGTTATATTCGGGGCAAACCAGCTACCGCCATCGGCCAGGGTTGCAATCGCCTGCACCAGGGTCTCCAGTGATACATCTTTTAATAAAAAGCCCCGTGCACCATAAGAAATGCTTTTTAGCACCAGTTCATGTTCATCGAAAGTGGTCAGGATCAATACCGGTGTGCAAACGCCGGCCTGTTTCAATGACGCCAGGGTTTGCACACCATTCATTACCGGCATCGACAGATCCAGTAAAATAACGTCAGGCTGCAACTGTGAGCAAGCATTCAGCACGCCGGAACCATCAACACACTCCCCCACTACCACGACCTTTCCTGATAATCCAAGCAAACTTTTAATACCATCGCGGATCAGTTTCTGATCATCCACCAGCAATACTTTATGCATTGTCACTCTCGCTGTAGGGAAGTGTTATGGTTAACTGCATTGCCTGGTGATTATTGCTTAGTACTAAACTGCCCTTGCACTCAGCCAACCGCTCCTGCATGCCGGTAATACCGTTACCAGGCTGCCAGCGTGGTGCCAGGCTACCATTATCATAAATCACGAGTTGTAGCTGTTGTTGTGTTACCTCTGCTTCAATGGTCACTTCGCTGGCGCCACTGTGCTTTAAACTGTTGCTCAACGCTTCCTGTACAATACAAAGCAGATGCTGAGCCTGTGCCAGATCGTTGAGCATAATATCAGACGGGATTTGCAGCTTTACCTGCAGCTGTGCTGGTACTAACCGGGTTAAGCCACTCAATGCATCCAGTAAACTGATATCAGCATACTGACGCATGGTACTGACAGCGTCGCGAACATCTGACAACAATAGTTTCGCTAACTGATGACATTTATCGACCTGTACTTTTGCCTCACCGACGGTTAAATGGCTGGCAACCTGCAATTGAATAGTCAGCGCTGTTAAATGGTGGCCGACTACATCGTGCAAATTACGGGCAATCCGGGTGCGTTCACTCTGGCGCGACGCTGCCTGTAGTAATTGCTGGGTAGCCAGCAGCTGCTGATGTTTTTGCTCCAGTTCATCTTTGGCATTCTCAGCATCGCGGCTGGCACTTTGCACCATTACCGCAAATAAATGAAAGCAGCCATATAATAATGCTGTTATCCAGACCGCCCTGCCACCTTGCCAGGCCGCCAGCCCAAACCAAACTGCCACAACTATTATTGTCAGCAACAATGCCGGTCCGGTCCGCATAACAAAAGGCAACATAGCAGCCCAGATTACCGTCAGGATAGACAGAAACTCAAAATTGCGTGCTGGTGTCAGCCAGAGCAAGCCAATAGCCACCAGTAATTGCAACAGCAACAGATAGCGCCCAACAGGGCTTTGCAAACCATAGCGGCCTTGCTTACGAGTCAGCAACCAGAATAAACCACCATAAGCCAGAAACAATATATGCAACGTTAAGCCGCCATATGTTGCCGCTGTTTTCTGCAAAATATACAGGCTGATGCCATATACCATCAGCCAGGTTAGCAAACCGGCCAGGGTAGCGAAGTCAATTTTAGTTTTCATTTGGTCATTATGCTGAGTAACTAAATAACTGCAATAGGCCAGAAGTAACAGTACAAAGTCCTGACTTTTGGCACCTGTTTACACATCTGCTCAGGCGTAAACTGCAAGCCTCAACCAAGGAGGCTAGTCATGCAATTTATTCATACCAGTTTGCTTTATATGCACATCGTACTCGGTGCTTTCGCACTATTGCTGTTCTGGTTGCCGGTTATCGCCCGTAAAGGCAGTAAGCTGCATATTAATGCCGGCAAAGTGTTTTATTACATAATGCTGTTTGTAGCCGGCTCCGGCGTGATAATGAGCGTGATAGGTTTAGCAGACCCTGAAAAGATTTACATTGCAGGCAAACAACTGACCACAGAACAAATCGAGCGAATGCTGGTGTGGCGCATTCCGTTTAACTATTTTTTACTGCTACTAAGTATCCTGACCTGGGTAACGGTTCGCCATGCCATTGGTGCGCTGCGAGCTAAAGCTGACCGCAGCCTGCTGCGCAACTGGACCTATCAGGGCCCGGTATTTTTACTGTTCCCGGTTGCACTATTTGTTGGTTGGCAAGGAATGAGCATCAACATGCCGCTGCTGCTGATATTTGCAGTGGTTAGTCTGATCACCGCCAGCACGATAAGTTTGTATGTTTTTAAAGCCGATGTTAAACCACGCGCCTGGATTATTGAACACTTCAGCGCCATGGTCGGTGCCGGTATTGCGGTTTACACCGCCTTCTTTGCGGCAGGCGGACGGAGGGTGTTGTCGCAATGGTTGCCGGGCGACTGGCAGTTGGTCAGCTGGCTGGCGGCACCGGTTATTGGCCTGACCATACTTGTCACCCTGACCGGTTATTACAAACGTAAATATAAAGTGCAATACAACAAAGCTTTACAATAGCCTTGGGGCTGGCTTAATGTCCCTGACAATGCTGACCAGGGACAACAAAAATGACCATAAATAACACTGCAGTTAACAATAAAGTGATTTGGATCACCGGTGCCTCCGGTGGTATTGGTGAAGCCCTGGCCCGTGAGCTTGCCGCTGACGGGGCCAGACTGATATTAACTGCCCGGCGTCAGTCTGAACTGGTGCGGGTACGCGCCAGCCTGCCCAATGCAGCTTCTCACCTGATACTGCCGCTGGATATTACTGACAACCATGCCATCACAGCTGCTATTGCTGAGATTAAGCAACAAATTGGTGGCCTGGACTGGCTTATTAATAATGCCGGGATCAGTCAGCGCGCTTTAATAATGGACACCACACTGGATACTGAGCGCAAGCTATTTGAAATAGATTACTTTGCCCAGATTAACTTAACCCGCCAGGCCCTGTCACTGCTACTCGCCGATGGTGGTGGCAAAGTGGTATTTGTGTCCTCTGTCGCCGGTTTAGTGGGTACCCAGTACCGCGGCAGTTATTCTGCCGCCAAATCGGCGTTGCACTTGTGGGCGAATAGTTTGCGGGCCGAGCTATTTGAGCAGGGGCTTAGCGTCGCCACCATTTTTCCAGGCTTTGTCAAAACTGAAGTGTCACGCAATGCGTTGACCGGCGATGGTCATGCCCTGGGTGAAATGGATGAGGCACAGGCCAAGGCCATGAGTGCAGCACAATTTGCTGAAAAAGCCGTAAAAGCATTGGTTAAAGGCAAAAATTATATTGTTATTGGCGGCTTAAAAGAACGGCTGGGAGCCTGGGTATCGAGATTGTCGCCAGAACTATTGTATAAAATGATCCGAAAAAGCACAGTACGATAACTTCAGCAGGCCAGCAGACATTGGCGGCTCAGATTGCATTACAACTAAACACAATATTCTTTTGATCTGTATCAAGCCTTGTTGCCGCTGTTGAACTAGGCTTAATGACACTTCAAGCCAGCATGGTCAATCTACGATGTCAGTCGTGTTAAGTGTGTTACTGGCCGGTGGCTGCGGCAGCCGCTTGCGCCCTTTGACATTACATCAGGCCAAACCTGCGGTGCCCTTTGCTGGCCGCTTCAGAATAATTGATTTTGTATTAAGTAACTTACTGCATTCTGGCTTTACTGAGCTAATGGTACTCACTCAATATCAGGCTGCCAATCTGGAGCACTACCTGCAACAGCGTTGGGCTAGCCGCTTCTACCGCCAGGGCTTTCTGCAATGCTTTTCTGCACCAGCTTCAGTAACTGCTGGAACAGCCGGAGCCGTTGCCATGCAACTTAGTCAAATCCGCAATTTACGGCCACAACACATCGCGCTGCTAAGTGCCGACCATATTTACAAAATGGATTACCGGCAAATGCTGCAATACCATTTGCAGCAGCAAGCTGCGGTTACCGTTGCCGCGATAGCGATACCCAAAGCCCATGCCCACCATTTTGGTATCATTCAGACGGACGCCGAGGGCCGAATTACCGGTTTTGTTGAAAAACCTCAATCACCGCCGCCCTGCATGCCGGGCAAACCAGGTTATGTATTGGCGTCGATGGGAAATTACCTGTTTAATGCGCCAACCCTGTTTCAGGCTTTAGTAACCTGCCACCCGGGGCGCCCCCTTGATTTTGGCCAGCATGTGTTACCAGCATTGCTCCAGCAACATGCTGTTTATGTTTATAATTTTTCTGATAATCTGCTGCCCGGCACCCAGGCACTAGCCGGCTACTGGCGTGATGTTGGCACCCTGAACGCTTACTATGCCGCACAGCAGGATGTATTGAACCATCCAGACTGGCTGCATGGCCCCAACCAACCCTGGCCAATCCTAAGTGGCGGTGCCGTTGCTGCACGCCTCCCCCGCCATCAGTTGCGTAAGGTAAGACCGATGTCGGCCGGCAGGCCTTGTTATGCCGGTTGCCGGCTCCCCTTCGCAACAGCGGACCTGAAGTTCGACTGATAACTGGGCACCGCAATGCCAACTTTACCTTATTTAGGTACACCGAAAACAGACAATTTGCTCTAGAAACATTGGCGACCAATCAATCGTTAGTATTATCAGTCATTAAGAGATTTACAAATACGAACAAATTGCAGTAAATTTGATTTTAAGATGTAGTAACGTTGTCACCACGAATGCATCTCAGATACCCTTGCTAAGGGAGAATAACAATATCAAACGGAGTAAAAGATGAATTATTTTATAGATGCATTAAAACGGTATGCAGATTTTACCGGTCGAGCACGACGCAAAGAGTATTGGATGTTCTTTTTGTTTTATATTATTTTTTACACTGGTGCGGTCATTATAGACGCCGTGTTAGGTACTGGCTTGTTCGCACTTATTTTCGCGCTCGGTTTATTTGTCCCCAGCATTGCAATAGCCGCAAGACGCTTACATGACACAGGCCGCAGTGGCTGGTGGCAACTGATCGCACTTTTACCGATAATTGGTGCTATCGTCTTATTGGTATTCCTGGTGTTTGATAGCACCGAAGACAACCAATATGGCCCAAATCCAAAAGGTGTTAGTGCTTAAGCCAGAACCACTACATTTAAGATAAAGCGGCCGGCTAAGCGGCCGCTTTATTCTGCCAAACAGCTAATTATTTATAGTAATTATCGGGCAGCTCAATCCGGGCAACACCAGACGCTACAGCCGCCTCAGCCACCGCGCGGGCAACCCTCGGCAGCAACCTTGGGTCCATGGGCTTAGGTATGATATAGGCTTTGCCAAATTCCAGCTTATCGATTTGGGCTGCTTGCAGCACCTCCGCGGGTACCGGCTCTTTTGCGATGGCACGGATAGCATTGACCGCAGCAATTTTCATTTCATCATTAATAACACTGGCCCGCACGTCCAGTGCGCCACGGAAAATAAACGGGAAACACAAGACGTTATTAACCTGATTCGGATAATCCGAACGGCCGGTCGCCATAATTAAATCTTTGCGGGCTGCATGGGCCAATGCCGGCTTAATTTCAGGATCAGGATTAGAGCAGGCAAAAATAACCGGATTGGGTGCCATTAATTGCAGGGCTTCCGGTGGCAGAACATCCGGGCCAGACACACCCACGAAGACATCAGCACCGTTTAATGCATCTTCCAGCGTACGTTTATCGGTATTATTGGCAAACAACAATTTGTACTGATTTAAATCATCACGCCGGGTATGAATAACCCCTTTGGTGTCCAGCATATAGATATGCTCACGCTGAGCACCACATTTAATCAGTAGCTCCATACAGGCAATAGCGGCGGCGCCAGCCCCCATACAGACAATAATCGCTTTGCTGATATCTTTGCCTTGGATCTCCAGCGCATTCAACATGCCAGCTGCGGTAACAATAGCGGTACCATGCTGATCATCATGAAATACCGGTATTTTACAGCGTTTAATCAACTCTTTTTCAATTTCAAAGCATTCCGGCGCTTTAATATCTTCCAGATTAATACCACCAAAGGTATCTGCAATATTAGCCACGGTATTAATAAACTCTTCGGTAGTACGGTGGCTGACTTCAATATCAATTGAGTCCAGATTGGCAAAACGTTTAAACAGCAGAGCCTTACCCTCCATAACCGGTTTGGAGGCCATAGGTCCTAAGTTGCCTAAACCCAGAATCGCCGTACCATTGGTAATTACCGCTACCAGGTTTCCTTTGGCAGTATATTTGTAAACATTGTCGACGTCAGCGGCAATTTCCCGCACCGGCTCAGCAACACCCGGGCTGTATGCCAGCGCTAAATCTTTTACAGTTTCTGCCGGTTTACTGATTTCAATACTAATTTTGCCCGGGGTCGGCTCTGCATGGTACCTCAGTGCCTGTTCTCTGAAATCTGACATCTTGTTTTCCTGCGTTTAATGAATGAGGGTAACTTCGGATTATTGTTTTTGTGTGACGGCAATAGCGTGATCTTACCAGCGCAGCAGCACCTTACTGACCATACCACTTTAGTCTTATTGCTGTTTGTTATAGCAACTTCAGCGGTAATCGCCAAGCCTGCACCCAACACAGATTTTCCTGTATAAGGTAAAAATCGGGATCATCTGGCTGATTATCGCCGCTGCTGTCGCTTAAGATTGCGTTTAATATGATTAACTATCAGCAAATGTTGCCGGTTATTTCACGCCTAAACACTGGATTTTCAGGCGTATAGCCATCTAAAAAGTATCTAGCAACTGCATAATTAGTTAAACAATGGAAATTAAACTATTTTTTTTATAAATACCGACTATTTGCTTAAAAAAACAGCAGCGAGTTCTGCGGTAATTCGAACTTCTTTCCATTATTCCAATACATTTGTTTACAGTTTGTTGTCCCTATTGTCTTGACCCTGCAACCTGAGTGACCGATCATTGCGATATAAATTTTTTGTAAACACTTTTTTGTAAGTACTTCGGAGAAACATTATGCAGGCAACACGGATAGTAAGCGCAATAGCACTTGGCTTAACGCTGACATTGGCCGGAATTAGCGCTATGCCAGCCATGGCATCAGCCGGAGCAAAGGTCTGTGAAGGTGATCAATGCGCAAATGAGATGCGGCGGTTAATAAAACTGGCACGCAGTGGCAGCGGTGACGCAGCGGCGTTCGTTGCCATGGCTTACGCATCTGGTGATGGTCTGGAACTCGACCACAAAGAAGCAGCGCGTTTTATTAAGCTGGGCGTCAGGCATCGTAACCCGATGGCAACCTACCTGATGTCAGACTGGTATCGTAATGGTTTTGTGCTGGAGCAAGATACTGCTCAGGCAGATAAACTTCTGACGCAGGCAGTGAAAAGTGAATATCCACCCGCCATGTACCAGCAAGCGTTGTTATATTTACAAACTGACGATGAAACCAACGTCACTGAAGCTGTTACTTTGCTTGAAAAAGCAGCTGAAAATAAACTGATGAACGCAATGTTCCTGCTAGCCAGGCTGAAACAGACTGGTACCGCAACTGAACAGGATTTAGCCGGAGCAGGTGCTTTATTTAAAGCGTTAACACTGGCCCGCCATCCGGAGGCGCGTGACTATCTGCAACAGGTTATAGACGAAATGGCCACGGACGAGCAGCAACCTGAGCTGATTGCCGACTTCAGAAGTGTTGATAATATTGAAGTGATTGAGGTACGGGGCCAGAAAATGGAAGCCAATGTGATGCTGGATGGGTTAGTGCGGCGGCTTAATGCCAGTGGCAAATTTGACCGCCGCTCTATTGGCAGCCGGATCAGCGGCGTTACTTGCGAGAATTCAGGCTCTGCCTGTGCATCAATTAAACCAGGTAAAGGTGCCAGCTCACTAAATGAAGTGCTTAGCGGCGGCAAATAAGCTACAGCTAACACAGCAGCAATAAAAAAAGCACCCGAAGGTGCTTTTTTTATTTGCGCTATACTCAGGCGAATTAACGATTGCCCAGCACCGCGAAACGTTTCTTGAAACGGTCAACCCGGCCGCCAACGTCTAATACTTTCTGCTTACCGGTATAGAACGGGTGGCAGCTTGAACATACGTCCAAGTGAATGTCTTTACACAGCGCTGAGTGTGTTTTGAAGCTGTTACCGCAAGTACAGGTTGCAGTAATTTCTTTGTATTCTGGGTGGATACCTGGTTTCATGGGTTACCTCGTTAGGCCGTATCGCTATCTGGTCATCGTGTGCCAGACACCATACGTAATTACAGTTAATTAAGGGCGCGTAGCTTAATAGATAGCCAGCAAAGTTGCAACTGCCATACCGGCTTATTTACCACTTTGTTTTACTTGGCAGCGGCCAGACTGCACCTTACACTATCAGTTGCCTAACCTGAAGGATTTTAGCTGTGTCAGTTATTCGCGTTGCCCTGCCGCTGCCATTACGGCAACACTTTGATTATTTGCTTAGCGCCGGCCAGCAGGTGCAGGTAGGCAGCAGGTTGCGGGTCCCATTTGGCAAACGCGAGTTAATTGGTATTGCCTGGCAGCTTAACCCGGCAGATCACTATCCGCTGGAGCAGTTAAAACCGGTTATCAGTGTTATTGATAACCAGCCCGTATTAAGCGATACCCTGCGCCAGTTGTTGACCTTTGCTGCTGAGTATTATCACCATCCGCTGGGGGAAGTCTTAACGGCTGCCCTGCCCGCACTGCTGCGTGAAGGAAAAGACCTGGCAGATTACCAGCAATTTGCCTGGCGCCTGACCGCTGCCGGCGCTGCTGCCAGCGCTGCCGATTTTAAACGTTCGGCCCGTCAGCTAGCGTTATGGCAGGCGCTGCAGGATGGCGCTGTACCCGCTATTGAACTGCTGACGAACCATCCGCGCACTGCGTTGAAACAACTTACAGATAAAGGCTTGATTGAACAACAGCGGTTGCCGCTTTCGCCGTTCAGCCAGCGAGGGTTGAAACAGCCCGCATTGCAGCTGACTGCCGATCAGGCTTTGGCTGTAACGGCAATTAATCAGGCCGCCGGCCGTTTTCAGAGCTTGTTACTTGAAGGGGTTACGGGTTCAGGCAAAACAGAAGTCTACCTGCAGGCCATTGCGCCACTGCTTGATGCCGGCCAGCAAGTGCTGCTGATTGTGCCGGAAATAGGCCTTACCCCGCAAACCCTGTCCCGCTTTCAAAGCCGCTTTCAGGCCCCGGTACTGTGCTGGCATTCAAATCTGACTGATACAGAGCGCCTGAACTGCTGGCAGCAAACGCAGGCTGGCAGCGCCGCTATTGTCGTCGGCACCCGCTCCGCGTTGTTTTTACCCTTTGCCCGTCTGGGGCTAATTATAATTGATGAAGAACATGACCAGTCGCTAAAACAACAGGATGGCTTTCGTTATCACGCCCGGGATCTGGCCATAAAACGGGCGGCCATTGAGCAATGCCCGGTATTACTCGGCTCCGCCACCCCGTCGCTGGAAAGCCTTTATAACTGTCAGCAACAGCGTTTTATTCACCTCAGCCTGCATAGCCGGGCGGGAGGACAAGCCATGCCGCGTTACCAACTGGTCGATTTAAAGCAACAGGTGCTGCAATTCGGTCTGGCAAGCCAGACATTACAGTATATCCGGCAACAACTGCAGCAAGGTATGCAGGTAATGCTGTTTTTAAACCGGCGTGGTTTTGCTCCTGCTCTCAGTTGTCAGGAGTGCGGCTGGCTGACCGAATGCCATCGTTGCAGTGCGTTCACCACCTATCACAAACAAAGCAGGCAGCTGGTATGTCACCATTGTGGTGCAATAAAAGCAGTGCCGCGCCAATGCAAGCAATGTGGCAGCGCCCGGTTAGCACCTGTTGGCCAGGGCACCGAGCAGCTGGAAGAGAATTTACAGCAATTGTTCCCGGATATCGCGATTACCCGGCTTGACCGCGACACCACCCGCCGCAAAGGCGCGCTTGCCAGTGCACTGGACAGCATCAATCAAAGTGGCCCACGGCTGATACTGGGTACCCAGATGCTGGCTAAAGGCCATCACTTTCCGTTCGTCACCCTGGTGGTCATTGTCGATGTCGATGGCGCCCTCTACAGCAGCGACTTCAGAGCCCCAGAGCAACTCGGTCAGTTGCTAACGCAGGTGGCCGGCCGGGCTGGCCGGGGCAGTAATCCGGGCACGGTATTGCTGCAAACGCATTATCCGGAGCATGTGCTGTTACAGGATATTATTCAAAATGGCTATGCCTCTTTTGCCCGCAGCGCGTTGTTAGAAAGGCAGCATACCCGCTTGCCTCCATATCAGCATCTGGCGCTGTTTCGGGCGGAGGCGCTGCAAAGTAACTTATGTCAACAATGGCTGACCGAGCTGGCGGCACTGGCAAAAACCTTGCCCGGCCTTGAACTGTTAGGGCCGCTTAGTTCGCCCATGGAAAAACGCGCCGGCAAATACCGCTGGCAGTTGCAACTTTACAGCAGCCAACGGCCGCTGCTGCATCAGGCACTTAATACATTGCTAAGTGCGGTACAACACTGGCAGTTAAGCCGCCAACTTAAGTGGCAACTTGATGTCGATCCGATTGATCTCAGCTAATAGCATTGGCGCTGCATATTTCTTTTTCAGACTAAGCAGGTAGAATAGCCTCAGTGAATACTTAAGCCAGGTTGTTAAGCTGTCAATATGCCGCAAAAAGATTACGTTAAAACTGCCCGCCCCAAGCCCAAAGCCAAGCCTAAAGCCAGTAACGCGCGCCGCGGCAATGCCCGGCCGCCACAACGTGCCAGCCGTCCCTGGCTGCTAATTATGATTACTGTTTTGCTTCTTGGTGGTTTTGGCTGGTTTTTATGGTACTTAAACCTGCAACCGGCTACCCCGCAACAGCCCCCGGCTGAAGTGAGCAAAAGCAAACCCGTCGTTGACGATTTCCCTGTTAAACCGATTGCTGAGCCGTACCAATATATTAAAGAACTGGAAAATAAAGAAGTCCAGGTAGAAGTAGACACCACCGAACGGGAACCCCAGGGCCCGTTTCAAATGCAATGTGGCTCTTTCCGGCAGGCAGAGCAGGCCGAAGCCATGCGGGCTCAGATTGCTTTTGCCGGCTTTGCCTCTGCTGTGCGCCGCACCGAGGGCACTAATGGTATCTGGTATCGGGTGGTACTAGGGCCTTATGACTCCAAGCGCCAGGCTACTGCCGATCGAAACCGGTTGCAGCAACAAAATATCAATGGCTGCCAGATCTGGAACTGGACTTGAAAAGCAGAGCTGCCAGCCACACTTAAGCCCTAGGTTCATTCGCCATAGGGCAAAAATTCATGACAACTATCGTTTCTGTTCGCCGTAATGGCCATGTCGCTATCGGCGGCGATGGCCAGGTGTCGTTAGGTAATACCGTAATGAAAGGTAATGCCCGCAAAGTACGCCGGCTATACAACAATAAAGTGCTGGCCGGTTTTGCCGGCGGCACTGCCGATGCTTTCACGCTGTTTGAACGTTTTGAAGCTAAACTGGAATTACATCAGGGCCATTTGATGCGGGCCGCAGTTGAACTGGCCAAAGACTGGCGCACCGATCGTATGCTGCGCAAGCTAGAAGCACTGCTGGCTGTGGCAGACGCCAATTGCTCGCTGATTATTACCGGGAACGGCGATGTTATTCAGCCTGAGCAGGATCTCATTGCTATTGGCAGCGGCGGGCCGTTTGCCCAGGCTGCCGCTACCGCCTTATTGCAAAACACTGAGCTCAGTGCCCGGGATATTGTTGAGAAAAGCCTCACAATTGCTGGTGATATCTGTGTTTATACCAATCAGCAACACACCATTGAACAACTTTAAGCAGGTTTATTATGTCTGATATGACACCCAGAGAAATTGTCCACGAGCTGGACCGGCATATTATTGGCCAGAGTAAAGCAAAACGGGCTGTAGCCATTGCCCTGCGCAACCGCTGGCGCCGGATGCAGTTAGAAATAGGCCTGCGTGCCGAAGTAACCCCAAAGAACATTCTGATGATTGGCCCGACTGGTGTTGGTAAAACTGAAATTGCCCGCCGCCTGGCCAAACTGGCCAACGCCCCCTTTATTAAAGTTGAAGCCACTAAATTTACTGAAGTAGGTTATGTTGGCAAAGAGGTTGAGAGCATTATTCGCGACCTAACCGACAGCGCAGTAAAAATGCTGCGCGAACAGGCGATTGCGAAAAATCGCTTCCGGGCAGAGGAAGCGGCCGAAGAACGGATCCTGGATGCACTTCTGCCAAAGGGGCGGGACAACTGGGTAGAAACTGATAACCAACCCGCACCTGATAATAATACCCGGCAAATTTTCCGTAAAAAGCTGCGCGAAGGTCAACTGGATGACAAGGAAATTGAACTTGAGCTGGCCCAAACCCCGGTTGGCGTAGAGATCATGGCGCCACCTGGCATGGAAGAAATGACCTCGCAGTTGCAAAGTATGTTTCAAAGCCTGGGCAGTGATAAAAAGAAAAAACGTAAATTGAAAATTAAAGACGCCTTTAAGCAGCTGGTTGAAGAAGAAGCCGCCCGGCTGGTCAATCCGGAAGAATTAAAGGCTGAAGCACTGGAAGCCGTTGAACAAAATGGTATCGTTTTTCTGGATGAAATCGATAAAATTTGTAAGCGCGGTGAAACCAGTGGCCCCGATGTCTCCCGTGAAGGGGTGCAACGCGACCTGCTGCCATTAATTGAAGGCTGCACCGTTAATACTAAACATGGCATGGTAAAAACTGATCATATTTTGTTTATTGCCTCCGGCGCCTTTCAGATGAGTAAGCCGTCAGATTTGGTACCCGAGTTACAGGGCAGACTGCCGATCCGGGTAGAGCTGGAAGCGCTGACGGCAGCCGATTTCGAGCGCATTTTAACTGAGCCCAAAGCGTCACTAACCGAGCAATCTATTGCCATGCTGGCAACTGAAGGGGTTAATATCAGCTTTAGCGACGAGGGTATTAAACGGATAGCTGCGGCAGCGTTTCAGGTAAATGAGACCACCGAAAACATCGGGGCTCGCCGCCTGTATACGGTAATGGAACGTTTACTGGAAGAAATATCCTATAATGCCGCCGACCATGCCGGTGAGCATATCGAGATAACTGCCGACTATGTTGAGCAACACCTCGGTGCCCTGGTGCAGGATGAAGATTTAAGCCGCTTTATTCTGTAATGGATAACGCCTTACCAAAAGGTTTAGTAACTGATGACATTATGCACCCTGCACTACCACCAGCAACGACGTTTGCTGGACTTAATATTCACTGACGGCACAGTTAAAGTGCTATCTGCTGAGTTTTTGCGGGTGCATTCACCATCAGCAGAAGTGCGCGGTCACGGCCAGCCTAAACTGGTTGCCAATAAACGCGACGTTACTATTCAAACGATCAGCCGGGTAGGTCATTACGGCGTTAAATTAACTTTTGATGACGGCCATAATACCGGCTTATATCATTTCCGGTATTTGTGTCAGTTAGCAGACGAGCAGCAAACGCTTTGGCAACGCTATCTGGCCCAACTGAAAGCAGCCAATGCCAGCAGAGAAAGCCTGATCAGCAGCCGCCAGCTTAGTTAATACGCCATTCAAGCCTTAAAAATTTCCACACTCTGGCGCAAACTGGCAGCCTGCTGTGCCACTTCTTCACTGATTGCTGCATTTTGCCGGGCATAACCAAAGGTATCGTCCGATAAATCGCGAATTTTCACCACGTTTTTATTAACTTCCGCGGCAACATGGCTTTGCTGCTCAATTGCGGCGGCTATCTGAGTGGTCATATCCATAATATTGGTTACATCTTCGGTAATTTCAGCAAGCAATTTCATGGCAATACCGGCCTGCTCTGCGCTGTCTGTACCTTGTTGTCGGCACTGCTGCATCGCTTCAACAATATGGCGGGTGCGGCCTTGTAATGCCGCGATGATCTCTTCAATTTGCCCGGTTGACTGCGCCGTGCGCTGTGCCAGGTGACGCACTTCATCCGCAACCACGGCAAAGCCGCGGCCCTGATCCCCTGCTCTGGCTGCTTCAATGGCGGCGTTTAAGGCCAGCAGGTTGGTCTGTTCGGCGATCCCCCGAATAACATCCAGTACCGAGCCAATCGTCTGGCTATCCTGCTCCAGCTCGGTAACAATCGAAGTAGCTTGCTCTAACCGGCTTGATAACTGTTGAATTTGATTTACCGTTTGCTCAACTTCCCGCCGGCCGCTGTTAGCATTTTGATTGGTGCTATCTGCTTTGGCGGCCGTCATCTCTGTATTACTGGCAATTTCATTAATGGTAGTGCCCATCTCGGTTACTGCAGTGGCAACCATATCGGTTTCTGCCTGCTGGCGTTGCATCCCCTGACTGGTGTCAGACGTTGACTGCGCCAACTCAGCTGTTGCCTGATCAAGCATCGTCAGCGCTTCATTGACAGTGCGGATTAAATGCTGGATATCGGCCAGCATGGCATTAAAGTCCTGCGCAAGATGGCTCATCTCGTCCTGGCCACTTTCATCTACCCGCTGCCGGAAGTCGTGTTGATGCCGAATTAAGCCGATGGTTTTGCATACTGCCAACACCGGGCCAATAATGCTCTTGCTGGTTAAGCCCACCAGAACCAGCATTAGCAGCAGCACAACAACAAAAATAATGACTGCCAACTGTTTGGTGGTAGTGACGGCTGTGGTAATGGCGTCGCGGGTTTCACCCGACAAGGTGTCAAGGCTGGTCTCTGTCTGGTGAATAGCGTCACGCATCTGGCCGGTCAGGCCTTCGGTTTCAGTCAATCCCAGTTGCTGCATGCCGGCAACCAGGGCATTAAACCCCTCGCTGTAGGCGGTAGCGGCTGCTATTCCCGACCTGTAGTCCTGCTGCAACGTGGTGCTCAGTGTTGCGAAATCCCGGTTAAATCCTTCGACATAACGCATATCGCGCCTGAGTAAAAAATCTTTTTCCTGTCGGCGTAATTGCAACAGCTGCAGCTGCCACGCGGTTTCACCCGCTGCCGACAACTGTTGCTCCAGGCTGTGAGCGCCATCACGCAAACGACCACTCAACCCCTCTTCAGCAGTGAGTCCCAGATGTTGTTGCTGAGCCACCAGGCTATTAAATACTTGCTGATACTCGGTAGTCAGCTGGCTGAATCTGTCCAGGGGGCCGACCGCAATATCGTGACGTTGCAGATACTGACGCAAAGAACTTATTTTATCGGTTAGTTGCCCGATACGATCATTTAACCGTTGTTGATATTTCAGATCGCTGCGCATCATAAAGTCTTTTTCATGCCGCCGTAACATCAGTACATCGGTATTGAGTTGCTCAACTAACTGCTGAGTGGTGGCAAGGCTGGTCAGTTGATTACTCTGATAAAACAAAATTGCCAACATCAGCAGCATGGCAATAATTAAGGCAAAAGCATTGGCTAACAGCCGTTGTTTAATGGTTAACCGACGTAACAACTTCATAAGTCATACTCTTAATTCAGACCGAAGTATAAGATTAGATTACTTTAGGAAATGTTAACAGCAAGCCCCAACGATTTAGCGCTGGTAGCTTTTAAAAAATGTCAGCGCTTCAGCTTCAGGCAACGGCTTGGCAATATAATAGCCCTGCACCGCATCGCAGGATAAATTGCGCAGTAAATTAAGTTGCTCCACGGTTTCGACCCCCTCTGCCAGAATGCGTTTGCCAAGACCATGTGCCAACTTAATCATGGTTTTGACGATCATCATATCGGAATCATTCGACGTCATATCCATGACGAAGCTGCGATCTATCTTAATTTTTTCAATCGGCATTTTGCGCAAATAGGCCAGCGATGAGTAACCGGTGCCAAAGTCGTCTATCGATACTTTAATGCCCATTTGTTGCAGCTCAAGCGCAAAATTCGACCCCTTTTCCATGTCCTGCATGGCGGTGTTTTCCGTCACTTCCAATTCAACCATTTCCGGTGATACGGCATATTGTTGCAGTAACCCTTTTAATTCCTGTTTTAAGCCTTCCTGCTCAAAATGGATTGGCGACATATTTATTGCTAACGGTATATGGATACCTTGTTGCTGCCAGCGTTGAATACTGGCGATGGCATTACGTAATATCACTAAATCCAGTACCTGACTCAGGCCAAGTTGCTCACAAAGCGGTAAAAACTCGCCCGGCATTAACAAACCGCGCTGCGGGTGTTGCCAGCGCACTAATACTTCAAAACCCTCCAGCAAATTGGTACGCAGACTGAGCTGCGGCTGATAATACAACACAAACTGGTTTTCACTGACAGCCTGCAGTAATTCACTTTCCCAGGCCAGTAAGCGGGCAGTTTCTTCTTCCATACCGGTTTGATAACTGAGCCAACTGGCTTGCAGACGCTTTGCCTGGTGAAAGGCGATGTTTGCCTGTTGCAGTAGCTGCTCAGCGCTGCCGGCATGCAACGGATACTGCGACAGACCGATGCTGGTAGTCAGTTTTACCGGGCCACTATCAAGTAAAAATGGTTTCTCAACCAGTTGCTGGACATGCTGCAGGGTATACTGCAATTGCTTTTCATTAACGACATCCGCCAGCACCAACGCAAAAATATCACCGCCGGTCCGGGCTATTAATACCGGTTTCACAATACTTTGTTCAAACCGTCGAATCACCTCGCGCAGGATCCTGTCACCTTGCTTCAGACCCACTGATTCATTAACGTTTTTAAATTTATCCAGCCCCAGCATAACCAGGTACACATTCCCAACATTAGCCGTTGCAATCAACTGGTCGAGCTTGATTAACAGCGCATCACGGTTAAGCGCTCCGGTAAGCTGATCGTGCTGGTCCAGATAACGGGTTTTTTCGGTCAGTTTCAGGTTGGTACTGCGCTCATTTTCCTGTAGCCAGATCACCAGCGAAAAGCCCAGGGTTACCAGCAAAGCCAGCTCAATGCTCTTATAAATGAAAATAAAGTTTAACGAGGAAAAACTGCTAAGCTGCAACAGATTGCCAAAGACACCGCCCAAATACAAAAGTCCCCACACCACCAGCACTGCAGACGCTAATGTCGGCCCAAAACCGCGGCTTTTGCTCTGCCACAACCCCGTGCCGGCCATAAGCAACAATATTCCGGTTAGCACTAAGCGAAATTGAGACTCCAGCACCTGTTGCCAGGCTGCCAAAGCTGGCAACAATAACGGCAGCAATATCCCTGCACAGGACAAAAGAAAGAAAATGACGAAGTACCGATAAACAGGCTTAGGTTTTGTTTGCCCCGAGTTAACTGGAAATTGTAATCGATTACCCAGTAACATTAGTAAGGCAAAACTATAACAGGCAAAGTGAATGAGCACAGCCAACGGCAGTCGCACGTTGCTCTGGCCCAAATCAGTAGTATAGAGCAGTAATATAGCTACCTGATATCCGGCAAAAGCCAGAAACGCAAGCAACCAGACTTTAAGATAGGTTTGTTGGTAAATTCTCAGGTAATACCAGAATAACAAAGCCATAAGTAAGGCCAACCCGGTTTGGGTTAAATACAGGGCAATTCGGGCGAATAATTCTGCTGGCACGTTGCGCTCTCTGGTTACTTGGCGAATACACCTTAGCAAACAATTTGCTTTTGCAGCAATACTTTGTTGAATGCAAAAGCAGTCTCCATATGCATTATTACCTTGAGCTTGTAAGGCATAGCGCTATACTGTGCAAAAGCTGTTGCTGCCTACGGAGCCTTACATGGAATACAATACCTCAGAACTGTGCGATCTTTATGCAGACCAGGTCGATGTCGTCGAACCAATATTTGCAAATTACGGCGGCAGACGTTCATTCGGCGGCCAAATCCATACCATTAAATGCTTCGAAGACAACGGTCTCGTCCGACAGGTGTTAGCGGACAGCGGTGTGGGCAAGGTATTGTTAATTGACGGGGGAGGCTCTGCCCGGCGGGCATTAATTGACGCAGAATTAGCCAGCCTGGCCGCCAGCAATGGCTGGGAAGGCATTGTGTGCTATGGCAGTGTGCGCGATTTAGATGCACTGGAAGACTTTGAGATTGGTATTCAGGCTGTAAATGCCATCCCTATCGGGGCAGATGACAATGGCTTTGGGGAAACTGAAGTACCGGTTAACTTTGCTGGTGTGACTTTTTTACCCGGCGATCATTTATATGCTGACAGCACCGGTATTATTATGTCACCGGATCCGCTCGATATTGAATAAAAGTATTTATAAGACACTATGTTACAGCGCTTTACTGTTGACGATTTAGCCAAATATTGTGTCAGGCGCAGTGGTGAAAGCCGCTTGGGCCAACAGATCCTGTTGCCCGATGTTGATTTGCCCTACCCTGACCTGTTGGCTACCCATAAAGCAGCCGGCGGCCAGTTCGTCCTGCTGGGTATAGCAGAATGTATTGGTCCACTGGCGAATATGGGCAAGGGTGGGGCTGAACTGGGCTGGCAGGCATTTTTACAACGATTCTTAAACCTGCAGCATAATGATAGTCTGGCAACTGACAGTATTCTGTTACTTGGACAAATTGATTGCGCTAATCTGCAGCAACAAGCCACCGCATTAGATAACCAGAACCCGCAGCATTTGGCACAGCTACGTCAGCTTTGTGCCGAACTTGATTTACGGGTAGAGCAGCAATTAAAACCAATTTTCGAGGCAGGGCTCTGCCCTGTGGTTATTGGTGGTGGCCACAATAATGCTTATCCGTTGCTCCAGGCATTGGCTGACGTTGGCCAGCAGCCGGTAAACTGCGCAAACCTGGACCCTCACGCCGATTTCAGGCCGCTGGAGGGCCGGCACAGCGGCAATGGCTTTAGTTATGCCAGCGCGGCGGGTTATCTCGGTCACTACATGGTACTGGGGCTTGATCTGCAAAAAAACTCTGCCACTAGTTTAGCCATGCTGCAACAAGCTGGGACTGATTACATCAGTTACCAGCAGCTAGCGGTTCGAAAAGAGTTAAGCTTTCAGCAGGCGCTGGATAAAGTAATTGAGCATTGTTGTCATGGTTTGGCTGATATTGCTATTGAATTGGATACAGACAGCATTCAGGCAATGCCTGCCAGTGCCCTTAACTATACGGGTTTAACTGTCGAGCAAGCCGCGCAATTTGTCTTTCAGCTGGCGCGTTTGCCGCGCGCCCGTTACTTGCATCTCGCTGAGGCGGCGCCGGCCTGCCACCCTGCAGGCCTTGCCGCTGGCATGAACCAGTGTGGTCAGGTACTGGCAGCGCTTGTACTGGCGTTTATCGATGGTAAAACATTACAACCACCGGAAATTTAACCCGGATGACGGTGTTGCCATTGCTTTAACCAGGCAGGAAAGCCGCTTAGTTCGAAAGGCTGGGAATACCAGAAACCCTGACCGCGGGCGCAGCCCATTCGTAGCAGTTTGTCTTCTACTTCGGCGCCCTCTACCCCTTCAGCAATAACCCCCAAACCGAGATTTCGTGCCATGTCTATTATGGCGCCGGTGATAGCCATATGCGCTTCGGTCTTATGAAGCTCGCTGATAAAGCTGCAGTCTACTTTGACATACTGTACCGGCAGTTTTCGCAAATAAGCCAGGGATGAAAAACCAGTACCAAAATCATCCAGGGCCAACTCAACACCCAGCCGATGCAGGCGCTGCATCATCGCCATAGTGCGCTCTGGATCTGCTAATAATGCGTTCTCGCTGACTTCCAGCATTAGCAGTTGTGGTTTTACCTGATATTTTTCTAATAGCTGCTCCAGTGCCTCTACCAGTTCATCCTGCAGTAAATCTTTGCTGGAAATATTGACTGCGATCCGACTAACCAGCTGCTGTTCAGTTAAACTGGCAATGGTTTTAATTGCCTGTTCCAACACCCACAGGCTAAGTGGGTAAATAACGCCCATTTCTTCCGCCAGCGCCAAAAATGCCTCGGGTGCCAGCAAACCTTTTTTCGGATGCCGCCAGCGGATAAGAACTTCCGCTGCCAGCACCTGGCGGTTGCGCATTGCCATTTGGGGTTGCACAAATAACACTAACTGATCTTCATCAATGGCCTGGCGTAATTCTGCCATCAGCGCCAGCTTTTCGGTGGTATAGTTGATCATATCGGGGGTAAACATCTGGCTGGCACCACGCTGCCATTGAAAATGCTGCAAAGCCAGATAAGCCCGCTCTAACAGTTCATTTAACTGAGTGCTGTGCTCAGGATAGAGCGATATTCCCACGCCTAACTGATAATCAATTGCGCATCCGTGCACCAGCATGGGCTGTGGCACCGATTGTTGTAATTGTCTTGCTAAAAACTCTGCACGTGCCGGCTGGTTACCAATATCAAGCCAGACAGCAAAGTCGACACTGCCCAGGTGACATACCCGCACTGGTTGTAGCTGCCGATATTCATAAGTCAGAATTTTATTTTCGTCGGCAAGTTTATCGTTAATCCGCTGGGCGATTTGAGCCAGAATTAAATTACTGTTGCTGTGACCCAGCAGCTGGTTTATCTGATCGAACTGTTCAATCTTAAGCAGAATAAGGGCGAACTGCTGGTCCGGAGCACTTTTCAGAATATCGTCAAGTTTGCGTTGCAACGCAAATTTATTCGGAAAACCGCTGATGTCGTCGTGCAGGGAGTAAAAGCCCTGCATATCAGGTTTAGGTTGTAAGGCTCGTTTAAGCCGGAATTTTAAGGTGACGATGTAAATAAACGCCATCATTAACAACAGCAGTAGCAGTACTAACACTACAGCCACCGGCAAAGCCGGTTCGGTCTGATTAGCCATTGCCGGACCGCTTGAGGCGAGTAGCCCCAAAGCCCACAAACGTTTGAATCCAATTACCATGGCGCTATCACACCTTGTTACTGCCGCATTGTTTTCTGCTGACAGCTTACCCCAATTTTGTTACTTGTAAAGCCACCTGATTTACAGCCTGACTGGTTTACCTTTTATAATCAGCTGCTTAAGCTGACTCACACCAAACTGATAACAAAGCTCCGCAGGCTGGCTGATAGAAAAACAGGCAAAATCTGCCCGCATTCCCGCAGTTAATACGCCCCTGTCGGCCAAGCCCAGCGCTGTAGCAGCATGGCGGGTTACCCCGAGCAGGGCTTCCTCTGGTGTCAGGCGGAACAAGGTGCAAGCCATATTTAACATTAACGGCAATGAACACAACGGCGAGGTACCAGGATTTAAATCAGTGGCCACGGCCATCGGCACCTTGTATTTCCGTAACAACTCAACAGGGGGTAGCTGGGTTTCACGTAAGAAATAGTATGCGCCCGGCAACAGCACGGCCACGGTGCCAGCTTCTGCCATCTTCGCCACACCAGCCTCATCCAGAAACTCAATATGATCAGCCGACAGCCCGCGAAATTCAGCAACTAAACTGCTGCCACCAAGATTCGACAGCTGCTCTGCATGTGCCTTTACCGGTAATCCCAGCGCCCGTGCGGTAGCAAACACTTTACGGCACTGGCTGACGCTGAAGCCCAGGCCTTCGCAAAATACATCTACCGCATCCACCAGTTTGCGGGCATGTAACCCGGGTAACATTTGGCAGACTTCGTCGATAAAACCATCAGCATTGTCGGCGAACTCAGCCGGCAGAGCATGGGCGCCCAGAAAAGTCTTCACGATTGTCGCCGGGTGATGGTTATCCAGTTCAGCTGCCACTTCCAGTATTTTCTGCTCGTTGGCTAAATCGAGGCCATAACCTGACTTTATCTCTACTGTGGTCACCCCCTGGCCCAGCAACGCATTCAGACGGTCTTTTGCCAGCACAAACAATTGCTCATGACTTGCTTCACGGGTTGCCGCTACCGTCGCTTTGATACCACCACCTGCGGCGGCGATTTGCTGGTAACTGGCACCTTGCAAGCGCATTTCAAACTCATTAGCCCGGTTGCCCGCATAAATAAGGTGGGTATGACAGTCAATAAAGCCCGGTAACAACCACTGGCCCTGCATGTCATACAATGGTGTGGTAATCGCCTCAAACTCAGGCAGTTCATTGCGCGCACCAACAAATACAATAAGGCCATCTTTTACCGCCAGCACGCCATTTTCAATGGCGCCATAAGGCTTGCCATTGTCAGTCATAGTAGCGATATTGGCATTAATCCAGATGGCATCAAACTGCTGCATGGAGCACTCCCTTTTACAAAGATAAAATAATTTTACACCACCAACTTGTATATACAACCAAATTGTCGTATTTTTATTTGGAATCGTTAATCTTAAATCGCATTTTTTCTAATTCAGTAACGGAGTTGCTATGGCTGTCGCCAAATTTGCTGAAATTAAAGAGTTTATGCTGAGCCAGATTGAAATTGGTGCCTGGCCCGAGCATAGTCGGGTGCCATCTGAAAATGAGCTGGCCGAGCAATTCAGCGTTAGCCGGATGACAGCACGTCGGGCACTGCAGGAGTTAACAGAACAAGGTATATTGTATCGCACACAAGGTGTCGGCAGCTTTGTGGCAGCGCTGAAGTCGCAATCTTCGTTGTTGGAAATCCGCAATATTGCCGATGAAGTAGAGGCCCGCGGCCATGCATACAGTGCCCGTTTGCTCCAGCTGACTGAATTACCCTGCCCAACTATTATTGCCAGCGCCCTTGGGCTGCGGCGCAATGATCCGGTATTTTTTTCATTAATTGTTCACCTGGAAAACAGCCTGCCGCTGCAATTGGAAGCGCGCTATGTCAACCCGCTGCAGGTACCAGACTATACCACTCAGGACTTCAGTTCCCAGACACCACATCAGTACCTGAGTCTGATAGCGCCGCTGACCGAAGCTGAACACACAGTAGAGGCCATCTGGCCGGATGATTTTACCTGTAAACATTTAATGCTGAAAAAAGCCGAGCCTTGCTTGCGTCTGACCCGCCGGACCTTTAGTCGTGACGGTGCCGTCAGCCTGGCATATTTAACATCACCAGGTAGCCGTTATCGCTTAGGCGGCCATCTGAATTTTTCATTACCAAATAGTAAAGAGGGTATCTGATGACAGACTCACGCATTGATAACAGCAGAGTGGTACGCGCAGAGCGCGGTGCCACCATCAGTGCCAAAAGCTGGCAAACTGAAGCTGCTAAGCGAATGTTAATGAACAACCTTGACCCTGAAGTGGCCGAGCATCCACAAGCACTAGTGGTGTATGGGGGTATCGGCCGCGCCGCCCGCAACTGGCAATGCTTTGATAAAATTGTCGAGGTACTGAACCGGTTGGAAGATAACCAGACCTTGCTGGTACAAAGCGGCAAACCAGTCGGGGTATTTCCAACCCATCCCGACGCGCCCCGGGTACTAATCGCCAACTCTAATCTGGTTCCGGCCTGGGCTAACTGGCAGCATTTTAACGAGCTGGACCGCAAGGGTTTGATGATGTATGGCCAGATGACCGCCGGCTCCTGGATTTATATCGGGACTCAGGGCATTGTTCAGGGCACTTACGAAACCTTTGTCGCGATGGCTAAACAACATTTTGACGGCGACGCCAGCGGCAAATGGATTTTAACCGGCGGTTTAGGGGGTATGGGCGGCGCGCAGCCACTTGCTGCCACCATGGCCGGCTTTCATATGCTTGCCTGTGAGGTTGATGAAAGCCGCATCGATTTCCGGCTGAAAACCCGCTATTTGGATAAGAAAGCCTACTCGCTGGACGAAGCACTGGCCATGCTGGAGCAGGCGAAAACTGACGGTAAACCGACTTCTATCGGCCTGCTGGCAAATGCCGCTGACGTATTTGCTGAACTGGTAAAACGTGACATTACGCCGGATGTGGTAACTGACCAGACTTCAGCCCATGATCCGCTAAACGGCTATTTGCCACAAGGCTGGAGCATGCAGTCTGCCGCTGAACAACGGCAGACTGACGAGGCCAGCGTGGTAAAAGCGGCCAAGCAATCGATGGCGGTGCAAGTCCAGGCCATTCTAACCTTGCAACAACGTGGGGCTGTGGCCACCGACTATGGTAACAATATCCGCCAGATGGCTAAGGACGAAGGTGTGACCAATGCGTTCGATTTCCCGGGCTTTGTACCGGCCTATATCCGGCCGTTGTTTTGTCAGGGTATCGGGCCGTTTCGCTGGGTAGCATTATCTGGCGATGCCGAAGATATTTATAAAACCGATGCCAAAGTAAAAGAGCTGATCCCGGATGACCCGCACCTGCACAACTGGCTGGATATGGCGCGGGAGCGGATCCAATTCCAGGGTCTGCCAGCCCGTATTTGCTGGATAGGCTTAAAAGATCGGGCTCGCATCGCCCTGGCCTTTAACGAGATGGTGCAAAACGGCGAGTTAAAAGCGCCTGTTGTGATAGGCCGCGACCATCTGGATTCTGGCTCGGTCGCCAGCCCCAACCGCGAAACCGAAGCGATGCTCGACGGCTCGGATGCCGTATCAGACTGGCCATTATTAAATGCCATGTTGAATACGGCTGGCGGCGCCACCTGGGTATCGTTGCATCATGGCGGTGGCGTGGGTATGGGTTACAGCCAGCATAGCGGCGTGGTGATCGTTGCCGACGGCACTGCCGCTGCAGCGGCACGTTTAGGCCGGGTCTTGTGGAATGACCCGGGTACCGGCGTGATGCGCCATGCTGATGCCGGCTACGACATCGCGGTCAATTGCGCGAAAGAGCAAGCCTTAGACTTACCAATGGTTACGGAGTAACAACATGAGTTTCACCCTGAATTTAGTACCGGGTAAGTTAACCCTGGCCCAATTGCGCCAGGTCCAGCAAAGCCCGGTGCACCTGACACTGGATAGCTCAGCTATACCAGCAATTGAAAAATCTGCGGCCTGTGTCGCAGACGTGATCAAACAGAACCGGGTTGTGTATGGCATTAACACCGGCTTTGGTTTACTGGCCAATACCCGGATAAAAAATGATGAGCTGGAATTACTGCAGCGCTCTATTGTGTTATCGCATGCCGCCGGGTTTGGTGACTTTATGGATGACAGCACCGTGCGCTTGATGTTGGTCCTGAAAATTAATGCGCTGGCCCGCGGTTTTTCCGGGATCCGCCTGAGCGTAATCGAAGCCTTGATTGGCCTCGTCAATGCCGGGCTTTACCCTTGCATTCCGGTTAAAGGCTCAGTAGGCGCTTCAGGAGACCTGGCACCACTGGCCCATATGGTATTACCATTAATTGGCGAGGGCGAAGTCAGTTTTAACGGCCAGATATATGATGCTGCCGAAGGCTTAGCACTGGCAGGTATGACGCCTTTGACATTGGCTGCCAAAGAAGGGCTGGCGTTGTTAAACGGTACCCAGGCGTCAACTGCGCTGGCACTGGAAGGTTTGTTCCGGGCCGAAAACCTGTTTGCAGCCGGAACGGTCATTGGCGCCATGAGTGTCGAGGCAGCGCTTGGCAGCCGCGCCCCTTTCGATGCCAGAATTCATGAGGCCCGGGGCCAGAAAGGACAGATTGATGCCGCGGCTATTTACCGGCAGCTGCTCGCCACGGGTTCCGAGGTAGGTGCATCACATAAAGATTGTGAAAAAGTGCAAGATCCCTACAGTTTGCGCTGTCAACCTCAGGTTATGGGTGCCTGCTTAACACAGATCCGGCAGGCGGCTGATGTGCTGCAGATTGAAGCTAATGGTGTCACAGATAACCCCTTGGTATTTGCCGATGAAGGCGACATTCTGTCCGGTGGCAATTTCCATGCAGAGCCTGTTGCCATGGCTGCCGATAACCTGGCATTGGCGATTGCCGAAATTGGAGCCCTGTCAGAGCGGCGAATGGCATTATTAATTGATGCCAGTTTAAGTAAGTTGCCTGCTTTTCTGGTACCTAATGGCGGTGTTAACAGTGGCTTTATGATTGCCCAGGTTACGGCGGCAGCATTGGCATCAGAAAACAAGAGTCTGGCTCATCCGGCTTCGGTTGACAGCCTGCCGACCTCAGCAAATCAGGAAGACCATGTTTCAATGGCAACTTTCGCCGCCCGACGCTTGGCGGATATGAGTGAAAACACCACCGGTGTGCTGGCCGTAGAATATTTAGCTGCCGCTCAGGGGCTGGATTTCCGGGCGCCGTTAAAATCGACTCCTTTGCTGGAGAATGCTAAAACACTGTTGCGGGATGAGGTGTCCTTCTACAATCAGGATCGGTATTTCGGCCCCGATATTGAAAATAGTGCCGCTTTGGTGCGAAGTGGTAAGCTGAACCAGTTTATTCAGCCAGCTAAGCTTTGCAGCTTTTAAGCCGACAAGAAGATCCGTGTCACAGGCGTACCTCTCTGGTACGCCTGTCCTTTCGTTAATACTATTATTGTGACTTCTGCTGTTATTTCTGGCTAGACCAGTTTGTCTTTGTTTGCTACCTTGTTGTTTTCCCTCCAACTACTGATTTTGTCACTATACTCTGACAAGCAGGTATTAACTGGCGAAGGTTATGACGTTAAAAGTTGCTCATAAAGTCATTTTAGGTTTTGGTTTTATCGCCGCATTATTATTGTTAGCCAGCATTTTGGCACTGTTCAGCTTTAATACCGTGACCCGCTACAGCAATGATGTTAACCAATTGGCGGTACCTGCCCAGCAGCAAAGTAATCTGGCTCAGATCCAATTGCTAAAACTGGCAAAACTATCGGCATTGGGCTTTACCGCTGAACAACAAGCTGAAATAGACAATTATCAACAGCAGTTTGTGGCCAGCAGAAATCAATTCAGCTCGCTGATTAATGACTTTAACCAACTTACCGCCCAGGATAACGCCTTACAACTGCCACTGCAGACAGCACTGGGACATTTTGAGCAATACAGCAAAGCAGTAGACACCATGTTTGCTGCACGCAGCCAGAGCAATGCTGCGGCGGAGGCGGTGGCCTCCGAACTAAAGCAGTTGGAAACCGCAATTGATGATGCCGGTGCCAGTCTGCTTGATTTAGCTGATGCCGATTTATCTGTCGACGCTACCATGATGGAACAAATCAGCGGTAATGCCGGGCGGATTGACGGCCAGATCCTCGGACTGCTTAACACTGTGCGGGAAGTTGCCGGCTATGTTGATTTAGCCGTGCTGGAGCGCAACCAACAAAATATCGGGTTCACCCTCAGTGATATTCAGGTAAATATTGATTATCTGGACCGGCAAATAGGTGATATCGATTCGGATGGCCTGTGGCCGCAATTCCGGCAGCAATTTGCCGGACTTACCGAGCAACTGCAAGGTAATACCAGCCTGTTAAACCTGAAACAACAGCAACTGCAACAACAGCAAATTGCCCGGCGTCAGCTAAACAGTTCGGAGCAACAGGTCGCGCAAGCTGTTTTGGCGCTGGATCAGGTGGTTGAGCTGGCTGATCAGCGGTTTAATCAATTACAACAGCAGGTTTCAACAGCCTTGAGCTCTGGTAGCAACCGTACCCTGCTGATGATGCTGGTACTGGTTGTGCTGGCGGTGGTCGCCGCTTACTTTACTATAAGCGCGATGTTAAAGCCGCTGGCAAGTATCAATCATATGCTGGGCGACATTGCGAAAGGCGATCTGACCCGGGAGTTAACGATTGTTCAACAAGATGAATTCGGTGCCTTGTCGGCCAAGGTCAACAGTCTGATAGCAGCACTGCGCAGTTTAATCACCAACATTCAGCAAAACGCTACTGATCTGAACACTAATGCCGGCCAGTCCAGCAGTGAAGTTCAGGAGATAAGTACATCGTTGCAACAGCAACAACAACAAATCAGCCGGGTTAACGACATTACCGGCGAGTTAGCAGACAACACCCAGACAGTGGCTAATCAGGCGCAGCAGGCGGGCGAGGCAATGCGTCAGGCGTTAGAGCAAAGTCAGCAGATCCAACAGATCGCTGACAAGAACCGACAACTGATAACCGGCCTTGCCAGTCAGTTATCGGGTACCAGCGATGTCATGAATAAAGTAAATGATCAATCCACCAATATTGGCGGCATTCTGACGACCATTAGCGCCATTGCTGAGCAAACCAACTTATTGGCATTAAATGCCGCAATTGAAGCCGCCAGAGCTGGCGAGCAAGGTCGCGGCTTTGCCGTGGTAGCCGATGAAGTCCGCTCGTTAGCCGGGCGCACGCAGCAGGCAACCAATGAGATAAGACAGATGATTGCCAGTTTACAACAGCAAAGCCAACAAGCGGTAGCATCGGTGCTTACCGGTAAAACAGACGCCGAACAATGTGTCGCCACGACACAACAACTGGCTGCAGCGCTGGAAGCTGTAAATCAGGCTATGGCACAAACGCGGCAAATAAGTAATGCAGTCAGTGACGCCAGTGCCAGCCAGTTGGACTTAGGGGCAGCCATTAGCGATAATATGCAGCAAATGGTGCAACTGGCAAATAACAGCGCCAGCAAAGCACAAAGTACGTTAGTACACAGTGATGATGTTGCCAGATTAGCAGCACAACTTCAGTCAGCCGCGACCCGCTTTAAAATTAACTGACACTGCCTCCTTTCTCACTACCGGATAGCTGGCAATAAAAAAGCTGGCCGAAGCCAGCTATGCAGGAAGTGAAGCAGTCCATGTTTATTATTTTGATTCCTTTCACCACCGAATATCGCTCTTTTATCAATAAAAATCCTGATGAAACTTTGATATCAGCTCTGAATTATCGGTACTTGCTGAATTTTTGCGCGCTTTTGCTGTTTTCGTAAACTTTTACTGTCCAGCAAACTGATATTGGCTTCCTGAGCGAAAATCCAGGCCTGATTAGAAAAACCTGCACTACTTACCACAATGCCATCAGCGATATCGACCGCCAGCATTTGCTGAAACATCGCCCTGACCTGAGTGATGTCGACGGGCAAACCGTTTTGCTGAACGAAAACCAGGGTATCACGGTGAGCCTGCAGTAACTGGTAGTCAGCAGCTACTTTGTCACTGGCAGACAGCAAGCCTTTGCGACTAAGCAGACGCTGCGCTTCCTGTAAAAACTGTTGCTGGCGGTCACCACCGATAAACATAGCCCTTAAACGCTGATTAACTCCGGCCAGGCGATGCTCGTCATCAAGCTCCATAAATGCCAGGACATTGCACAACAGCGCTACGACAAACATCAGCACAAAGGCCCATAACATAAATGTTGACCAGAAAGCCGACAAAGTCAGGTCTTTATCACTCAATAACAACGAATGCTCAGCGAAAAACAGGTATACGCCACCGGCTACTATGCCAATTAATGTGCTAATAGACGAAACCCAAAGCCACTTACTTTTCATAACCACCTCAAACCGGTATTGCCTGAGATGTATTATCTGTCGCGGCCCGTTATGCTGCTTTACCAAGTTTTGATAAATGCTTTATAAATACTGACAGTATCCGTTTATTGCTTAATTTTCCGGCAGGGGCTCAGGAATTACCACGTAATGACCAACAAACTCGGCGCAACATTGCTGCTGACAATAAATACCGACCCTGATCCGTTGTCTGACTTTTTTACCGTGCGCCAGTGGCATTAAGTTACCCGTACAATCCAGTAACTCGCACCGTGCCTCCGCTTCACCGCCAACGGGCCGCAAGTATCTGATGTCCGCGTTGGCAAGCACCTGGGCTCCCTGCACTCCCGCAGCTTTTAATTGCATATACAGCATACCCCAGCCTGTTAGTGTGGCCAGGGTGTAAATACTGCCGGCAAACATGGTTTGGTGTAAATTAATATTCGGTGCCAGCGGCGCGCTGCAGCTTAACCGGTAGCCATCAAAGCTGTTGATCTTAAGCTGCATATACTGACTGAGTGGGATAGTTTGCTGCCAGGTTTGTGCCAGCTGTTGCTGCCACTGTTTAAAATCATCATCGGTGCCCGCCAGCTGGATAGTTTTGCTCATTTTCAGGTGAGCAATACCAAACATAGATGGCGCCTCTCCAACCAATTGATAACCGTGCTGGCGATAAAAGCCCACTGCTTCCTGTCTGGCGTTAAGCTGGAGTTGTTGCAGCCCCAGATAAACCGCCTGTCGCTCAAGTGCATTCAATATCATGCTGCCGGCACCTTTGCCGCGGGCGCTTTCAGCCACCGCCATATAACGGAGCTGCCCCGTTTTATCGTCCAAACGGTGCAACCTGCCCACGGCCTGAATCACTCCCTGACCATCAGTTAGCATCTGATGATATGCCTGAGGTTCAAATTCATCCTGCTCTGAACCCAATGGTTGCCGCCAGGGTGCGCGCAGTATTTGCCAGCGCAACTGATAATAAGCCTGCCATTGCTCAGGCGTTTGTGGATGAGTTAATTGCCAGTCAGCAGGTATTGCCATAAAGGTGTCCATTAAAAAAACAGAGAAAAGTTAACTGTGCAGCATAAAGGTTACCGGCCCGTCATTAACCAGGCTGACCTGCATATCAGCAGCAAACCGGCCGCATTGCACCGGTATGTTAAGTGCCGATAACTGTTGAATAAATTGTAAATAATATTGCTCTGCAACCCTCGGCGCTGCAGCAGGTGTAAAGCTGGGACGCAGACCGCTTTGGGTATCCGCTGCCAGCGTAAATTGCGACACGACCAATATCGCGCCACCAGCCTGCTGCACGTTTAAATTCATCTTGCCGTTGCTGTCGCTAAACAACCGGTAATGAGCCACCTTATGCACCAGTTTAAGCAACGTTGTGTCATTATCCTCAGCTTCTACCGCCAAAAACAACAATAAGCCCGGGCCAATGCTACCGATTAGCTCGCCGCCAACGGTAACTGATGCCTGGCTTACCCGCTGAATTAACGCTTTCACGCTTGCGACTCACCGGAAGCCTCGGCTTCCTCTAGTTCTGCCCGTTGCTGCAACAACGCAGTAAGCTCCGCGCCCAAGAGTACTACCAGCCAGGATAAATAGACCCAAATAAACAGGATCGGCACCAGAGCCAGCGCACCATACAGTGCCTGATATGAAGGAAACTCACTGACGTATACAGTAAAGCCGCGTTTAAAAATTCAAACAAGATGGTAGCTAACAGGGCGCCCCATAACGCATGACGTACCCGAACTTTCAGATTGGGTACGACCAGGTACAGAATAAAAAATGCCAGCAGAGACATCACATAGGGGATAAGCCATAAAATAAAGTTAGAGACACCCGGCGTATAATCATCTGCGTAGCGACTTAACGTTGCCAGATAAGAGGTTACCGCAATAGAGGTACCAATCAGTACCGGGCCCAGGGTCAGGATCATCCAGTAAATCGAAAACGAAATAATCGGCCGTGGCCGCTGCTTCACCCGCCAGATTTTATTTAAGGTTTTATCAATGTTGTAGATAAGCAACAAGGCGACAACGATCAGTACCAGAATGCCAACGGTGGTCATTCCACCAGTATTATTAATAAATTCATTAATATAGCTTTGAATTTCCTCGCCTCTGGTAGGAATGACATTGGCAAAAATCAGCTGTTCTAATTCCGATTTTAACTCTTCAAACATCGGGAACATGCCTAGCATCGAAAACATTACGGCAATCAGCGGAACTAGAGATAACAGCGAGATATAAGCCAGATAACCAGCAACGATTGAAATTTGGTCTTGCTGACAACGTTGAACGTAAGCGGCAATGAAACTTTTACTCTGATGCAGATACCGCATCAGTTGTGGCTTGTCCATAGCAGCTCCGTAAAAACCCTGATACGGGCAAGAATACAAGAAAAATCAGTGTCAGACCAGCTTTCAACTCGCGCTATTATCCTTGCCAGAAACAATAAAGCCAGCATAACGCTGGCTTTATTTTAAAACGGAAAACGCTTAGGCAGCGGGGCCACGACTGGCGCGCTTACGGTCGTTTTCAGTTAAGTGACGCTTACGAATACGGATAGATTTTGGCGTTACTTCTACCAGCTCGTCGTCGTCAATAAATTCCAGTGCCTGCTCCAGGGTGTAGCGGATTGGTGGCACCAGGTTAATGGCTTCGTCGGTACCTGACGCGCGAACGTTAGTTAATTGCTTACCTTTCAAGCAGTTAACTGTTAAGTCGTTACTGCGGCTGTGGATACCAATTACCTGACCTTCGTACACCTCTTCAGCGTGACCAATAAACATCTTACCGCGTTCCTGCAGTGAGAAAATAGCGTAGCCGGCAGCTTTACCTACCGCATTAGAGATCATTACACCATTCATACGCTGACCAATAGTGCCGCCTTTGTGCGGGCCGTAGTGGTCGAAGCTGTGGTACATCAGGCCGGTGCCTGAAGTAATCGTCATAAACTCAGTACGGAAACCAATTAAGCCACGGCTTGGCATGTTGAAGTCCATCCGGATCCGGCCTTTCCCGTCTGGTTGCATATTGGTTAAGTCGGCTTTACGCTCACCCATCCGCTCCATGATAGAGCCCTGATGCTGCTCTTCACAGTCGATGGTGACGTTTTCCATCGGTTCCATTTTCGCACCATCGACCATTTTCATGATAACTTCTGGCCGTGATACCGCTAACTCGAACCCTTCACGCCGCATATTTTCGATGAGTACACCTAAGTGCAATTCACCGCGGCCAGATACTTTAAACTTGTCACCGTCTTCAGTTTCTTCAACCCGCAATGCCACGTTGTGTTTCAATTCATGGGTTAACCGCTCTAAAATCTGACGAGAAGTAACAAACTTACCTTCTTTACCGGCAAACGGTGAAGTGTTTACCTGGAAGGTCATCGTCACCGTTGGTTCGTCAACCTGCAGTGCCGGTAGTGCTTCCACTTTGGTGGTACTACAAATAGTGTCTGAAATTTTTAACTCACCAAGACCGGTAAAGGCAACGATATCACCGGCTTGAGCTTCATTAGTTTCAATCCGCTCCAGGCCTAAGTAACCAAATACCTGACCTACTTTACCATTACGTTTGCTGCCATCGGCACCAATAATCGTCACTTGCTGGTTAGGCTTAAGACTGCCACGTTTAATCCGGCCAATACCGATAATACCCAGATAGCTTGAGTAATCCAGTTGTGATACCTGCAACTGTGTTTCGCCGTTCAGCTCAACGGCTGGTGGTGCTACATGCTTAACGATGGCTTCGAACAAGTCAGTAATATCCGGCTTCTGCTCGTTATAGTCTAAGGTCGCCCAACCGTTTAACGCTGATGCATAAACAATCGGGAAATCAAGCTGTTCATCGGTTGCGCCTAAGTTGTCGAACAGGTCAAATACCTGGTCGATAACCCAATCCGGACGCGCACCAGGACGATCAATTTTATTAACAACCACGATGGGCTTTAAACCGTGTGAGAAAGCTTTCTGGGTCACGAAGCGAGTTTGCGGCATTGGGCCATCAACCGCGTCGACCAGCAGTAGCACGGAGTCTGCCATAGACAGTACCCGTTCCACTTCCCCACCAAAATCGGCGTGGCCAGGAGTATCCAGGATATTGATATGATAGCCATTCCAGCGCACTGAGGTATTTTTAGCCAGGATGGTAATACCGCGCTCAGACTCCTGAGCATTGGAGTCCATCATCCGCTCCTGCAATTTGGCCCGGGCATCAAAGGTGCCAGATTGTTGCAACAGTTTATCTACCAGGGTGGTTTTGCCGTGGTCGACGTGCGCGATGATGGCAATATTACGCAGTTTATCTAAAGTTGACGCGGTAACGCTCATGTATCAATATCCTCTGTGGCACTAGATGACCATAATGACCACCAGGCAAACGCTTTTCAAAAGTAAAGGGCGCATATTCTACTCTTTTTTTTCACAGAAAGAAAAAGAGGTTGTACGCATTGGCGGTTTTTTTTTAATCAGGACCGAAATCTAGGCTACACTTGGCTGTCATTGCAGCGCACCATATGAGAGCGCAGCAGCACCACATTGGTGCAAACTGGTTCACCCCAGAAGCTGCTTTTTCAATAAATACATTAAAATCAATATAGTTATATGTTGGCATATATCTGGCATTTAACAGGGCAATCACTAATTCAGTGTTCAAATCGGGTCAATTGGAGGAATGCATGTCTGCATCGGAAGTATTAAAACTAATTAAAGAAAACGACGTTAAATTTGTCGATCTGCGCTTTACCGACACTAAAGGTAAAGAGCAACATGTCAGTATTCCGGTAAGCCAGGTCACCGAAGACATGTTTGAAGACGGTAAAATGTTTGACGGCTCTTCTATTACTGGCTGGAAAGGCATTAACGACTCAGACATGATTTTGCTGCCAGACCCAAGCACCGCTGTGTTAGATCCATTCTTTGAAGAAACAACCCTGAACGTAACCTGCGATGTTATTGAACCGAGCACTATGCAAGGCTATGACCGCGACCCGCGCTCAATCGCCAAGCGCGCCGAAGAATATTTAAAATCAACCGGGATCGCTGACACCGTGTTATTTGGCCCAGAGCCAGAATTTTTTATGTTTGACGACATTCGTTTTGAAACCACAATGGCCAGCTCATTCTTTAAAATCAACTCGACTGAAGCGGCCTGGAACTCAGGAACCGCTTATGAAGAAGGTAATAAAGGCCACCGTCCAAGCGTGAAAGGGGGCTACTTTCCGCTACCGCCAGTAGATTCGGGTCATGATATCCGTAGCGCTATGTGTATGGTGCTGGAAGAAATGGGCCAGGTCGTTGAAGCACACCACCACGAAGTTGCTACTGCTGGTCAGAACGAAATTGCTACCCGCTTTAATACGCTGACCAAAAAAGCCGATGAAGTACAGCAATTAAAATACGTTATACACAACGTTGCTCATCTATACGGCAAAACTGCCACCTTTATGCCCAAGCCGCTGGTTGGCGATAACGGTTCAGGTATGCACTGTCACCAGTCATTAGCCAAAGATGGCGTGAACCTGTTTGCCGGTGATAAATATGCCGGTTTGTCAGAACTAGCGCTGTATTACATTGGCGGTATCATCAAGCATGCTAAATCTATAAACGCCTTTACTAACCCGTCAACTAACTCTTACAAGCGCCTGGTGCCACACTTTGAAGCGCCGGTAATGCTGGCTTACTCAGCCCGTAACCGTTCTGCGTCAATTCGTATTCCACTGGTACCCAGTGCCAAAGCGCGCCGGATTGAATGCCGCTTCCCGGACCCCGCAGCTAACCCTTACCTGGCCTTCACTGCCCAGTTAATGGCTGGTTTAGACGGAATTCAGAATAAAATACATCCTGGCGATGCCATGGATAAAGATTTATATGATTTACCAGCAGAAGAAGCCGCGAATATTCCACAAGTATGTACTTCTTTGGACGAGGCAATGGACGAACTGGACAAAAACCGCGCCATCTTCACTAAGGGCGGCGTAATGTCTGATGCGATGATTGATGCTTACATTGCGATTAAACGTGCCGAGTCGCGCCGCGTGTCGGTAGCGGTGCACCCGCTCGAGTTTGAACTGTATTACAGCGTATAACAAAAGCTTCCCCGAATCAGGCCCACCTTGGTGGGCCTTTTTTTTGGTAGAATTCTTTATTAAAGCGCGCTAAAGTGTGATAAGAATAATTAAAATGCAACATCAATGGATGTGATATGCACATAAATAAGTTACTGTTGTTATTAACTTTACTGATAATCATGCTGCCGCTGCAGGCGCAGGAAAATCGTATTTTTGTCACGAAAGATGCCAATGGTGTATTGATATTTTCTGACAGCCCACAGCCAGGTGCCGAAGAAGTAAACTTATCAAGTCGCCCAAATATCATGGAGTCAACCGGAACTAACCTGCCCGCCAGGAAACCTGTTGAAATTGAACCCTTCAAAATTGAAATTGCCCAACCAGAAAACAATGGTACAGTGCGCGATAATACCGGTTCAGTCTATGTGTCTGGCCGGATTACGCCGATGTTTCAACGAGGCTTGCAAGTCAGGTTGGTCGTTGATGGTACCGCACTGAGTGAGCCGCAGAATAAAGCCACTTTTATCCTGCGCGACGTTGAACGCGGCGAGCATACTTTGCAAATGGAATTATTTGATCAAAGCGGCAAGCTTATTGCAACCAGTCCTGTCACAACCTTCTATCTTCACAGAGCGTCGGTAATTAACCCCAATTAGGGCAGCCCAGGCTGTATTTCGGTTCGAAACCGATTACACTGCCAATCACCTGCACTAACTTGGTGCAACAGAGGTGGCAGTGTGACAACCCAAAGCAAACAACCTGATTTTATGGCGCTGGCTGAACAGCTCACCACAGCGGTGCTGCTGCTCGACCGTGATTTAATGCTGCGCTACTTTAACACCGCTTGTTGTGCCGTAATGGGACTAGGCGAGAAACGTTTAACTGCCCAGTATTTTCCGGGGTTATTTCAGCATCTTGATATTAAAGCCAACCATTTATCGGCCGCATTAAACAGCAAACAAGGTTTCAGTGTCAGCGATGTGCAGGCAGTGTTGCTTGATGGCAGGCACCTGTTGCTGGATATTTCGCTGACAGTTAGTGAGCAGCCGGCCAATCATTTACTGCTGGAGCTACGCCAGGTAGACCAGCAGCGGAAGATCAGTATGGAAAGCCTGCAGCAACATCAGCACTTAGCGGCGCGGGAGCTTATCCGGGGCCTGGCTCATGAAATAAAAAACCCGTTAGGTGGTCTGCGGGGCGCGGCACAACTACTGGAAGAGTCGCTGGATGAAGAGCAAAAAGAATATACCCAGTTAATTATTGCACAGGCCGATCGCTTACGTAATCTGGTAGACCGTTTGCTTGGCCCCTACCGGCCGCCTCAGAAAGTCACTACCAATCTGCATCAAGTCATAGAGCAGGTGCTGCAACTGGCACTAATGGATAATCCTGCAAAAGCCCGTTTTAGTCGGGACTATGATCCCAGTATTCCGGATTTCAGCTTTGATCCTGAATTATTGGAACAAGCGTTACTCAATATCGTCCGCAACGCCCAGCAGGTGCTACCGGACGGCGGTGCTATTTGTTTACAGAGCCGTATTTTGCATCAGCATACCCTGAATGGTAAGCGCTATAAATTAGTCGCTTTTATTAAGGTGATTGATAACGGTCCGGGCATTCCCGCCGAGATTAAAGATACCTTATTTTACCCGATGGTGAGCGGCAAGGCCGGTGGTACTGGCCTTGGTCTGTCCATTGCCCAGACGTTGATTCATCAGCATGGTGGTTGGATAGACTGCGACAGTTGGCCTGGCCAAACAGAATTTACTTTATATTTGCCTATCTCAGACACGGAGGAATAACGCAATGAGTGATACCGTCTGGATTATTGACGATGACAACTCAATTCGTTGGGTGTTAGAAAAGGCACTGGGCCGGGCTGACATTCTGTGTGAAAGCTTTGCTTCAGCCGATTTGATGCTGCAACGCCTGGAATACGAGCAACCAGCAGTGGTGGTGTCCGATATCAGAATGCCCGGCACCGACGGCATGGCATTGCTGGCAAAACTGCAAGACCTGGCGCCGGAAATACCGGTAATTATTATGACAGCCCACTCAGATCTGGACAGCGCCGTCAATGCTTTTAAACGCGGGGCTTTTGAATACCTGCCAAAACCCTTTGATGTTAACGACGCCGTAGCATTGATCAGTCGCGCCCTGCAACATAGCCATAGTCAGCAAGCAAAGCAGAAACCGCAAGTTGCCAGTATTACCCCGGAGATTATTGGCGAAGCGCCGGCAATGCAGGAAGTATTCCGGGCTATTGGCCGGCTGGCCCGCTCCAGTATCAGCGTATTAATTAACGGCCAGTCAGGTACCGGCAAAGAGTTGGTAGCCCGTGCACTGCATAAACATAGCCCACGCTCAGAGCAACCATTTATCGCACTTAATATGGCGGCAATACCCAAAGATTTAATCGAGTCAGAACTGTTTGGTCACGAAAAAGGCGCATTTACCGGCGCCAACAATTTACGTAAAGGCCGTTTCGAACAGGCCGACGGCGGTACCCTATTTTTAGACGAAATTGGTGATATGCCACTGGATGTGCAAACCCGCTTGCTACGGGTGCTGGCTGATGGTCAGTTTTACCGGGTTGGCGGACATCAGGCCGTTGGAGTGGATGTACGGATTATTGCGGCGACACACCAGAACCTTGAGCAACTAGCGCAGGAGGGTAAATTCCGGGAGGATTTATTCCATCGGCTGAACGTGATCCGGGTGCATTTGCCGCCACTGAAAGATCGCAAACAAGATATCGCCAGACTGGCGCAGCATTTTTTGCAACAGGCCGCCAAAGAGCTGAACGTGGAAGCCAAAACCCTGACTAAAGAAGCCGAGCAGTTCTTAAGCCAGTTGGACTGGCCCGGCAATGTTCGTCAGTTGGAAAACAGCTGTCGCTGGCTGACCGTAATGGCAAGCGGCAAACATATTGTGGTCGCGGACCTGCCGCCAGAGTTAACCCAACCGGCAAAAAGCAATTCTAAACCGGTTACTGCTCAGAGCGGTGATTGGCAAAGCCAGCTGGCCAGCTGGGTAGAGGATAAGCTTAGCGCCGGTGAGCAGAATATTCTGGCCGAAGCCAGCCCGGCGTTTGAACGAATTGTGCTGCAGCAGGCGCTGCACTTCACTCGTGGCCATAAACAGGAAGCGGCCCGATGTCTGGGCTGGGGCCGCAATACCTTAACGCGCAAACTTAAAGAGCTGGAAATTGAATAGCTTTACTGGCTTTCCCGGTTGCTTCGTTGCTGCCACTTAAGCTTGCGCTGTTGATGCTTTTCAGCCAGTTGCTGCCGTTGTTCCGGCGACAGCAACTGGTATAGCTGATGACGCAGTTTTAACCGGGCCACCCGCTGTGCCAATTGTTGCTGTTGTTGCTGTTGTAACAACTCAGTGACCGCGACTTCATCAAAGTAATCCGCTTCGATCAGCTGTCGCAGCGCGCCCCGTGCCTTTACAGCTTGTTCCCGGTCAGGTCTGCTGGCCTTATGCTCTTGCAGCAGTTGTTGCAGTTGCTGTTGCTGAGCAGCTGTAAGGTCAACGCCGGCCAGCATTTTCTGATATGACAAGCCGCCACGCTGCATCTTATAAGACTTGTCTGTTTGTTCAGGCTTGCTATGATGCCCGGCATTAACGCTGCCGGTTACTATCAATAGGCCGGCAAGAGTTAACAATAACGTTATTGCTTTCATGATTTTTACTCCATAGTTATGACCCTGACAGCATAGTGGCTCAAATGCAAAGTAACGCAAAGCTCAGGTAAAGGTTCAGTAAAGACACTGGCAGCAAACACGACCTTCGATAAACTGGGCTAAAAGGAGTTGGGATGACGGCTATCTTAATGATTGATGATGACATCGAATTATGCCAGCTGGTGGCCGATTACCTGGCGATGGATGGCTATCAGTTCGAGGCAGTGCACGACGGTATTAGTGGTTTAACCAAAGCGCAAACCGGTAACTATCAATTGGTTTTGCTGGACGTGATGTTGCCCGGGCTGGACGGGCTCAGCCTGCTAAAAGCGTTGCGCAATGATAATTATTGTCCGGTGTTAATGCTAACCGCCCGCGGCGAAGACGTTGACCGGATTATTGGCCTTGAGCTTGGCGCTGACGATTATCTTGCCAAGCCATTTAACCCGCGAGAATTACAGGCCCGGGTGAAAGCGATTTTGCGTAGGGTAGAGCTGGCCCATCATGATAACAATCAATCTGCGCAGTTACTTGAGGTTAATCAGGTGACCCTGAACCCACGAAACCGTCAGGTACGTTGCCAACAACATGACATCAGCCTGACTGCGACCGAGTTTCAGTTGCTGGAAATGCTGATGCGCCATGCTGGCCAGCTGGTCAGTAAAGAAACGCTAAGCCTGCAGGTATTAGGCCGACGCTTGCAACTGTATGACCGTAGTCTGGATATGCATATCAGTAACATACGGAAAAAGCTCAGCCAGTTTGCTAGTGATGAAAAAATTCAGACATTGCGCGGCAGTGGCTATTTGTTTCTCAGTGGGCCACTTTGAATATGCTGCGCTGGTTAAACCCTGTCAACTCACTTGCCGGACGTATTTTCGTCTGGTTCTGGCTGGTCTTGCTGTCAACAGTTTGTCTGACCCTGCTGATATCGCGCAGCCTGACTGACCCAACTGACATTCGCCGGTTACCTCCGTCACTCAGCCAGCAAATGCAACGTCATTTGGCACCACTGACACAAAGTATTGACCGTACCAGTTTGTTGCAACAAGTGGCGCAGGATGAACGTAATCGCTGGCTGGTAGTGAATAACGCAGACCAGCAACTGCTTAACCCCGAGGCCTTGCCTGCCCGTTTTGACCCTCACTGGTTGACAGAACTGGCTCAACTTAACCGACCACGCTTGTTACGGCATCGCAATGTCTATCTGGCGGGGCCTTTTGTGATTGAGGTTGCCGGTGAACAACTGGCGCTGTATCAGCAGCGGCAGCGCCCGCGACGGGCCTGGTGGAGCCTGCGTGCGCTATCAGAGCCAGTACTGATTTTTTTACTACTGACTGTATCTGCCACCGCCAGTTTTATTCTGGCAGTATCTATTTCCCGGCCGCTACGGGAACTGCTGCAACAAAATCTGTCCTTTGCTTCCGGTAAACTCAACAGCAGGGTCCGCAAGCTGGCAAAGCGACGCGACGAACTGGGTCAGCTTGGTCGTAGCTTCAACACCATGGCAGAGCAGATTAGTGATCTACTGCAGAATCAGCAACGTTTGCTACGTGATATTTCACATGAGTTACGCTCCCCCCTGACCCGTGCGCAGCTGGCATTAGGCCTGGCAGAACAACAACAGAATTTGCAGCAATTGCCCAGACTTAAGCAGGAACTGGAACGCATTGATACAATGCTGGATGAATTGCTGACATTTAGCAGACTTGATGCCGGCCAGTATCAATTAGATTTTAGTCCTTGCGACCTGACAGAGATGCTCGCCGAGTTAATTGAGCTGAACAGGGTTGAAGCAGACAGCAAGCAACAACGGCTGTTACTCGACGCTCCTGAGCAACTGTGGCTGGATGCAGACGGCCGGTTGTTAAGCCGGGCGTTAGAAAACATTCTGCGCAATGCTATTAAATACAGCCCAACTGACAGCACTATCCGTCTTAGCCTGCAGCAACAGCCCGAACACGTACTGTTAGAAATCAGCGACCAGGGACCAGGTCTGCCAGACGCCGAGCTGGCAGCTGTGTTTCAACCATTTTACCGGGTTAGCGACAGCCGCACCCAGCAAACCGGTGGCACCGGCCTTGGCTTGGCTATCGTCGCTAAAATTGTTCATCAGCATAACGGCACTGTGCAGGCATTGAATCGAAGTCCTGGCTTATCTGTGCAGGTAAAATTACCGCGGCTTGCCGCGACAACGCGGGCCGACCAGATATGATGCCCCCCATCAACGCTGGCATAACGGAAAAAAAGTTTGCCGAACATTGGCAACAACAGTTACTGCCATTGTGGCAGAAGTTTGTACACGCCGACCTGCTTAGTGGCGACAAGACCCGACTGAGGTACAGTTATTATCTGGCCGACAAAAAGACTCAAGCAGTGGTATTCAGTACCGGTCGGGTTGAAATGGCGATAAAGTATATTGAGTTAATGCAGGAGTTTATCACCGCTGGCTATAGCGTATTTATTCTGGACCACCGTGGCCAGGGCCAGTCAGCCCGTTTACATCCCGACCCTCATCTGGGCTATGTCGGCAACTTTCAGGATTACGTCAGCGATTTTGACCAGTTTGTCACTGAAATAGTGAAGCCTGCCGGTCACCAACAGCATTTACTGCTGGCTCATTCAATGGGAGCGGCTATTGCCTGCAGGTATTTACAACAATCTACCCACCCGTTCAACGCTGTAATTTTTGGCTCTCCAATGTTTGGTCTAAGTGCCGGCAGCATACCATCAGCTCTTGCCAGCCGTTTAGTTGCTGGGTATGGCTGGCTCAGGGATAAGTTGAAATGGGATAACCGGCAATATTTCCCCGGGCAGACTAAGTACCTGGAAAAGCCATTTGCCGGCAATCTGCTAACCCATAGCGAGGCACGCTATCAGTGGCTGCAGCGTCTTTATCAGCAGTACCCCGACAGCCAGTTAGGGGGCGTAAGCTGGGCATGGCTCACCCAGGCAATTCACGCCATGACCCACATTCAATTGCAGGCTGAAGAGTTCAACGTCCCGGTACTACTATTACAGGCTGCTGAAGATCAGATTGTCAGCAATCGTGCTCAGAACAATTGGTTCCAGCGTTTACCAGTAAAGCTCTACAAAAAACGAGTTCTTATAACCGGAGCTCATCATGAAATCTGGATGGAGCAAGACGGGATCCGACAACACGCCCTTACTGCCATTAACCAGTTTCTGGCGGAACTTACAGCCGTCGATAATCAACAGAATTGATAACTAAACCCCGCCGGCAAAGTCATGCTGGCGCCAGGCCTCGTAACAGACAATTGCTACAGTATTAGCCAAGTTAAGGCTACGGGCACCTGGCCGCATCGGCAACCGGATCCGCTGGTCCGCAGGAATGGTATCGCGTACTGAATCCGGTAAGCCTGACGTCTCCGAACCAAACAACAAAATGTCATCTGCCCGGAAGTGTTGCTGCTGAAACGGCTGACTCCCTTTGGTAGTTAATGCCAGGATCCTTTTCCCTGCCATCGCAATAGCAAAGGTCTGGTAATCAGCATAGCGACTGACATTAGCCAGATCATGATAATCCAGCCCGGCCCGGCGTAGCTTCTTCTCTTCGAAATCAAATCCCATTGGCTCGATAATATGCAAACGACAACCAGTGTTGGCAGCTAACCGGATGATATTTCCGGTGTTGGGAGCAATTTTGGGTTCGAACAATGCAATATGAAACATAAAAGCCGCTGCCAAATTATTACGGGGCCTTAATTTACACCCTGTACTGCCAGAATTAAAGGCGTTAATTGGCCGGGGCTGGCGAAAATATCATCATTTAATTTGCTTAAGGACCGGTATGCCAGCTATATTTAAGCGGTATTGTGTATATTACAAGGACGTTTCTGTTATGCCACTGTCAGGTTGGCTGTGTTTTTTCGCCCTGCTGCCGGCCTTTTCGGTCCAGGCAATGATTGCTGATGGGCTTTCAGCTACCCCGGTGACCCTTTTACTATCGGCTTTTGCCGCAGGTCTGGTTGTGGCTGGCATCGTGGCCTGGTGGTTTGTCCAACAGCAACGAGCCAGTCAAAAAGCTCAGCAAAAAGTATTACGTCAACTGCTCGCTGATACCAGGGCTTTGGTAGCGGTGCTGGATCAGGATTGCCAACTGCTAATTGCCAGCAATGTACTGGAGCAGCTTACCCAGGATCAGAACCTTTGTCACTGCATGTATTTTGACCCGGCAGCCAAACAAACCGCCTGGCAAGATATCCAGCAAGCATTGCAGCAACAACGCAGCTGGCAAGGAGAGGTTTGGTGGCAACTTAAAAATGATTTAGTTGCTGTTAGTCTGACTATCACTCAAAGCAATAATACCGCATGGCCAGCAGCCCGATATTTGCTGGTTGCTCAGGACATAACCGAACGTAAAAGAGCCGATCAGCAACAGCTAAATAACCTGACCCGGGACCCACTGACCAGCCTGCCGAACCGGATTATGCTGGAAGAGCAACTTGCCAGCAATATTGCCTGCTGCACCAACCTTTATCCCACGACCGCCCTGTTGCTGATCAAGTTTAACCAGTTACTTGGCTCTGAGCACTCCGGAACCAATCACAGTAGTGCCAAAAGAATTGCCCAAGCAGCGCAGGGGTTACGCCAGAGTATTTCGCCACAATTTACTGTTGGTCGATACAGTAGTGACAGCTTTGCAATATTAGTAGCCCCCCATCTTTGCACATCACCAGTTGAATTACCGCTAAACCAACTGGCGCATCAGGTATTATTGCAAATTAACCAATTTAATATTATCAGCAAGCCTAGTCAGGTATATGCCAGTATTGGCATCAGCCGTTATCCGGAAGACGGTACAGATGCAAGCGCCATCATGCACAGTGCTGAACGTGCTGTCCTAAATGCGGCACGAAGCGGTACCAGTCAATTTTGCTTCGCTGACAGTAGGTTACAACAACACGCAACTGAATTTCTTGCACTGCAAACTGAGCTGAGCAAGAGTCTGCATCAGGACGATTTTATTGTTTACTACCAGCCTCAGTTAAGTATCAGCAGCAACCGGGTGGTTGGCTATGAAGCACTACTACGCTGGCATAATCCAAAACGCGGTATTATGCAACCTCAGAGCTTTCTGGCACTGGCAGAACAAAGCGGCATGATTATTACTCTGGATCGTTTAGTGTTCAAACAAAGCTGTCAGCAAATAAAACTGTGGTTACAAACAAACCAACTTCGGGGTCGGGTTGCACTAAACATCTCAGTCCAACATTTTCAACAAGTCGATTTTATTGAATACCTCAACGGCTGTCTGCAGGATCACAAACTGCAGGCTGAGTATTTTACCCTTGAGTTGGACGAAAGGATTTTTCAGCAACCAAGTGCAAACTTGCATAGCCGGCTGTCAGCGCTGAACGATTTAGGTTTTCAGTTGGTATTAGACAACTTCGGTGATGGGATCTCATCTCTGACCACTTTACGCCAGTTGCCACTGCATGGCGTCAAAATTGCCCGAAGTCTTATCAACCAGATGGAGCAAAAAGAGCAACAACGTAATATTACTGCAAGTTTAATCCGGCTGGCAGGCTATTTACAGCTAGAGGTTACGGCCAGCGGCATCGACAATGAAATGCAAGCCTACCTTTTGCACGTGATGGGATGTGATAAATTACAGGGAAATTTATTTAGTAAGGCATTGCCAGCCAGTGAGATACCGGCACTGCTGGCAAAAGAAAACAAATTAATAAAAAAGGCAGCAGGTTAACACCTAATTAACTTCGTCACGTTTTTCACGGCCCAGCAAATCGACGGCAGCCAGTTTAACGTCTTTATTCTGGTATAAAACCTGGAAAATCTGCTCTGAAATAGGCATTTCAATACCAACACGCTGCGCCAGGTTAAATACCTCTTTAGCATTTCGATAACCTTCCACGACCTGGCCTATCGTCGCCATGGCTTCGTCAACCGTTTTCCCCTGACCTAACAGCAAACCAAAGCGGCGGTTACGCGACTGATTGTCAGTGCACGTCAGCACTAAATCACCCAGGCCTGCCATACCCATAAACGTGTCTTTCTGAGCACCGAGGGCACATCCTAGCCGGCTCATTTCTGCCAATCCACGGGTAATGAGTGCGGTTCTGGCGTTCGCTCCAAAACCAATACCATCGGCCATGCCAGCACCAATAGCAATAACATTCTTAACGGCCCCACCCAACTGAACACCAATAAAATCGGGGTTGGTGTAAACCCGGAAGCTTTTTGCACAGTGCAGTAAGTCTGATAGCCGGTTAATAAAATCCTGATCTACCGATGATAAGGTTATTGCTGTAGGCATTCCCGCTGCCATTTCTTTGGCAAAAGTAGGGCCTGACAAAACCGCCAGCGCAACCTGTTCGCCAAGAATTTCGCGGGCTACATCTTGTAACAGGCGGCCCGTCTCCGGCTCCAGGCCTTTAGTTGCCCAGGCAACTCTGGCATTAGCAGGCAAAAACGGTTTGATCTGTTGTAAGGTATCAGCAAACGCATGGCTGGGCACAACAACCAATATATCACGACTGCTTTGGACCACAGCCTTAAGGTCGGCGCTAACCGTTAAACTGTCAGGTAAACGGATGTCGGGTAGATACTTCTGATTGCAGCGCTGTTGCTGCATTTGCTCAATGTCATGGCTGTTTCGCCCCCATAGGGTTATCGGGTTACCGTTACGAGCCAGGCAAATAGCAAGGGCGGTGCCATACGACCCCGCCCCTAATACCGCAATCGCTGCGTTACTCATCGGCTTAAGCGTCAGCTTTAACGTCCTGGCCTTCGGCTTGACGCTTTTGCAGATATTGTGCAAATAGAGCATCAAAATTTACCGGTGCCAGGTTCAGCTGCGGGAAGGTGCCACGATTAACCAGACTTGATACCGCTTCACGGGCATAGGGAAACAGAATGTTCGGACAGAATGCTGCCAGCATATGCGCCAGCTGGTTTTCTTCCAGATCACCGATAGAGAAAATGCCGGCTTGTTGTACTTCACACAGGAACGCGGTTTCTTCACCGACCATGGTTGTTACAGTTAACGATAACGTGACCTGGTAAACCCCCTCCTCCACTTTTTCGCTGCGGGTATCTAAATCAAGTTTTACTTCAGGTTTCCATTCTTTGCGGAAAATTGCTGGCGCGTTTGGCGCTTCAAATGAAATGTCTTTTACAAATATCCGCTGGATAGCAAATTGTAAACCCTGTGCCTGTTGCTCGTTTGCAACACCATTTGCCTGTTGTTCGGCCATGAATAATTCCTAGTTTAAGTTATGCGGTTAACAGTGGATCGAGCTTGTTAGCTGCATTTAGCGCCAACATCTCATCGCATCCACCAATGTGAATTGTACCAATAAAAATTTGCGGCACAGTTGAGCGACCGTTGGCTTTTTCAATCATTTCAGCACGGCGCTCTGGTTGCTCATCAATCTTCACTTCCTGGTAGGCAACCTGTTTTTGATCAAGTAACGACTTGGCGCGAACACAATAAGGACAATACGCCTTGGTGTAAATAATCACTTCTGCCATGCTTACCTCTTTGCTTTGACTACGGGTAGGCTGGCACTGGACCAGGCTCCCATTCCGCCCTGCAATACAGCGACGTTGCTAAAACCCTGTTTAGCCAGAGCAGCCGCACTTTTCTGTGCAGTCATACCTGCCTGACATACCACAATAATGGGAGCATCTTTCTGTTTTTCAAGTCCCGCCAATTTTTGCTCATTGATCTGGCTGGCGGTTAGCTGCCGGGCGCCAGCTATGTGGCCTTTCTTAAAATCTTCTTCATTTCGGATATCCAGCACTACTCCATCCTGACGATTCACTAACATGGTTAGTTCGGTTGGTGACACCTGACGGATAGCGGAGAAGCGGGTCTTTATCCAGCCACCCACAATCAATAAAAAAATAACAACCCAGGCCAAACTCAGCAAAGGGTGATTAGTCACAAACTCAATAAACTGCGCCATAGCGTTACATTCTTACTCTGAACCATTTAAAGTGGGCTGAGTATAACGATTTTGTTATAAGAAAGCAGCCCTAAAACGGTTAATCCGGACTGGAGAAAGTTAGAAAAAGCGGTAAGATACTAGCCTTGCTTAAATGTTCAGCTAAATCAAAATCGGAGTCAGCATGAGTCATCCCAAAAAGCCCCTGGTATTATTAATTCTTGATGGCTGGGGATACCGCGAACAAACAGACAATAATGCGATTGCCCAGGCCAATACACCGGTGATGGATAAACTGTGGCAGGATTACCCGCATAGCCTGATTTCCGGCTCTGGTCTGGATGTCGGTTTGCCAGAGGGCCAAATGGGCAATTCAGAGGTTGGCCATGTTAATCTGGGATCGGGCAGAGTGGTCTATCAGGATTTCACCCGCATCACCAAAGCCATTAAAGAGGGTGATTTTTTTCAAAACCCGGTGCTGGTTAAAGCCGTAACGGCTGCGAAACATGATAATAAAGCGGTGCATATTATGGGTTTGCTGTCCGAAGGCGGCGTCCATAGTCACGAAGACCATCTGCTTGCCATGATCAAACTGGCTGAGCAACAGGGTGCCAGCCCAATTTACTTGCATGCCTTTTTAGATGGCCGTGATACACCGCCAAGAAGCGCCGAAGCGTCACTAAAGAAAATTCAGCAACACTTTGCCAGCAGTGGCAGTGGTCAGATCGCCTCAGTTATTGGCCGCTATTATGCGATGGACCGAGATAAGCGCTGGGACAGAGTACAGCAAGCCTACGATTTGCTTACCCTCGGTAAAGCCAAATTTACTGCCCCTGATGCGATTACTGCGCTGCACAATGCCTATCAGCGGGACGAAAATGATGAGTTTGTGCAAGCTACTGCCATTGTTGATAGCGATGACAAGCCTGTGCAGATGGCAGACGGTGACGCGTTAATATTTATGAATTTTCGCGCCGACCGGGCCCGTCAATTTAGTCGTGCTTTTACCGAGCCGGACTTCACTGGTTTTACACGGGAGCATCAGCCCAGACTCAGCAGCTTTGTAATGCTTACCGAGTATGCTGCTGATATCGACGCGCCCTGTGCCTACCCGCCAGAAGCGTTAAATAATGTATTGGGAGAGTGGCTGGCCAAGCATGACAAAACACAGTTACGGATCTCTGAAACAGAGAAATATGCGCATGTTACCTTCTTTTTCAGCGGTGGCCGTGAGACAGAGTTTGCCGGTGAAAGTCGCATTTTAGTGCCCTCTCCCTCGGTCGCAACTTATGATTTGCAACCGGAAATGAACTCAGCCGAGCTAACCGACAAGCTGGTTGCGGCCATTCACAGCGGCGACTTTGATGTGATTATCTGTAACTACCCGAATGGTGACATGGTAGGCCACACCGGCATTATGGCGGCCGCTATCAAAGCTGTTGAGGCGGTAGATCATTGCGTTGGCCGGGTAGTTGAGGCCTTACAACAGGTCGGTGGCGAGTGTTTAATTACCGCAGATCATGGTAACGCCGAAATGATGCAAGACCCAAGTTCCGGCCAGGCACATACCGCGCATACCAGTGGTCCGGTGCCATTGATCTATGTGGGTCGCCCTGCCACAGCGGTAGAGGGGGGAATTTTAAGTGATATCGCCCCTACCATGCTATCGCTGTTAGGATTGCCTAAACCTGCTGAAATGACCGGTAAAGTGCTGATGCAACTTAAAAAAAGCTAACCCGGCAGCTGATGAGAATACGCTTAATCCCTCCAGCATACCCGCGGTCTTTGTGGCTGCTGGTGTTATGCTGTCTTACTTTTACTCTTCCGGTAGATGCGCGTCAGCAAGCAGAACAGCAGCAAGAACTGGAACAGGTGCAACAGCAAATAAAAATGACTGAGCGCCAGCTAAAAAAACAACAACAGCAACTTAATAAAGCAGAGCAACTACTGCAACAGTCAGACCGCCAGCTGGCCGGGGCTTCCGCTGAACTCAGGCAAACCGAGCAGCAACTTACGCAGCTTAAGCAGCGCGGTGAGGATCTTAACCAACAGCAACGACAGTTGCAGCTTGATCTGCAACAGCAGCAAAGTCAGTTGGCGGCGCAGTTAAAAAGCGCTTACAGCCTTGGGCAACACGATTACACCCGCATGCTGCTAAACCAGCAGGATGCCGGTAAGCTGGAGCGGGCACTGACTTACTATCAGTATTTTAACCGTGCCAGGGTAAAACAGCTGGCAGAAATAAATAATACTGTTTTGCAATTGGAACAAATAAGCAAACAGCTGGCAGAACAGCAGCAACAGCTTCAGACCATACTGACTGAGCAACAACAGCAGCAGCAACAGTTACTTACGGTAAAAGCAGAGCAGCAAAAAGCTGTCAGCCAACTGCAACAGCTACTGAAAGAGCAAGGAAATCAGCTAAGTTACCTGCGCCAGAACGAGACCAGCTTACAAAATACGATTGACCAACTGCGGGCATTAGCCGAACGTAGCCTGGAGCTGTTGGGCTTAAGCGCCAATAAAGGCAAGCTGCGCTGGCCGTTAAACGGTACCCTGCTACAAGGGTTTGGTGAAAACCGTCAGGGCGGTATGCGATCTCGTGGAATTTTAATCGGCGGCAGGGAAGGGAACCCGGTTCAAGCTATTGCTGATGGCAGAGTAATATACGCTGACTGGTTAAAGGGCTATGGCTGGGTCATAGTGCTGGACCATGGCGAGGGCTTTATGAGCCTTTACGGCCACAATCAGAATATTTTGAAGCAACCCGGCGAGCAAATTATCGCTGGTGAAACCATTGCACTGGTTGGCATGAGTGGTGGCCAGGCTGACGCCGGCCTTTATTTCGAGATCAGAGAGAAAGGCGACGCAGTTAACCCGTTGTCGTGGCTGAGCAAAAACAAGGGATAAAAATGACTTGCGGCCCGTGTTGGCATACGCCAATATATCAGCCAATAACAGGATGATCTGACCATCACTCACTGGCAGACAGAACCGGTAAACAGGAATAATAACCGCGTGCGTATAACTATATTTGGGCTGATATTGGCTGGGTTGCTCAGTACTGAAGCGCTGGCAGAGACGCCGCGTATTGCCATTATTATCGACGATATCGGCTATCAGAAAGCTGATTTGAAGATGGTAGCCTTACCCTATCCACTTACTTTATCAGTGTTACCCCATACGCCTTACGGTCAAAAGTCAGCACAACTGGCGTTTTCACAGCAAAAAGACGTAATGCTGCATATGCCAATGGAAGCCAATAATCGCAAAAGTCTGGGGCCAGGTGCGCTGACCCGCAATATGAGCCGTCAGCAAGTACGTGAAGCCTTGCAACAGGCTTTGGCTGACATTCCATATGCTATTGGGGTAAACAATCATATGGGTAGCCTGTACACAGAGCTCGATCAGCCGATGGCCTGGACCATGGAATATCTGCGACAACGCCAGCTTTTCTTTGTTGACAGTCTGACCACTCCGCAAAGCAAAGCCCGCTTATATGCCCGCCAATATGGTGTAGCCAGCTTAAGCCGCCATGTTTTCCTCGATAACGATTTGTCTGAGGCAGCGTTGCAGCGCCAGTTTCAACAACTGCTGCAGATAGCTAAACGTCATCAGGTAGCGATAGCTATTGGCCACCCCTACCCGCAAACTTATGAATTTCTGAAGAAAAACCTGCCAATGTTGAATAAGCATGGCATTGAACTCGTTAGAATTTCTGCACTGCTACCACAAGAGCACGATGTCGTAGCTGCCGGCTTTACTGCACCGGCTATTTCTGCACCCCAATAAATCTGGCTGTAAAGCAAAAAAACCTGCCGTAGCAGGTTTTTCCCGTGTCAGAGCGTTAATCAGCTCAGCGCAGAATGTAGTTTTTTCATTGCATTCTTTTCAAGCTGGCGAACCCGTTCAGCTGATACCTGATAGCGCTCTGCTAACTCTTGCAAAGTTAACTTATTATTATCCAGCCAGCGTGCCCGGACGATATCCTGGCTCCGGTCGTCCAGTGTGCGCATCGCTGCCTGTAAACGGTCTGCGGCTGCATTATCCCATTGCTCATCTTCCACCTGCACCGCCAGATCAGACGCTTTATCCTGTAAATAATATACGGGTGCCGTAAAAGCTGAATCGTCATCTTCATCTGGTGCGTCATAAGGCATGTCGTAATTACTCATCCGGGATTCCATTTCCCGAACTTCATGCTCTGCCACACCCAGTGATTCAGCAACGTGTTTCACTTCATCCTGATTAAACCAACCCAGATGCTTTTTGGCTTTGCGCAGGTTAAAAAATAACTTCCGCTGTGCTTTAGTGGTGGCAATTTTGACAATACGCCAGTTTTTCAGTACGTATTCATGTATTTCTGCTTTAATCCAGTGCACTGCAAAAGACACCAGTCGAACACCCACTGTCGGGTCAAAGCGTTTAACCGCTTTCATCAGACCAATATTGCCTTCCTGCACCAAATCGCTGATAGGTAAACCATATCCGGAATAACTACGGGCGATGTGAACAACAAAACGCAGGTGAGACATAATAAGCTGACGGGCGGCTGTCAAATCGCCGTCCTGCTGTAGACGTTCAGCTAAACTACGCTCTTGCTCGGCAGTTAACATTGGAATGGTGCTAACGGCGTGAGTATAAGCCTCAAGGCTGCCGCTGGCAGCGACGGTAAGCGGCATAAATTCTGATTTATCTGCTTTAATTGTCATGTTTTGCCAATCCTGTTTCAATCGAATGCGACTATATTAGCACTCTTTACGCAAGAGTGCTAATTGTCGATTAAAAGTTTTTAAGAACTGGTTATTCTAAAAATGACACTTTAATAATTAATTATTATTTACGGCCCGGTCGGCTCAATAGCGCTTATATGGCGGCGTACTGACAGATAAGACCCTGCCAGGCCAAGTAGCACAGCAATCAGCAATAAGCCTATGAATTCACGGAAGCTCATGGCCATTAGCGTAAAATCACTCTGATATAGCGCTGTTACATTGCTGATAGCGCCTTGCAGCCACCACAGCATTAATTCAACCACCAGAAAAGCCAGCAGTCCGCCAAAAATGCCAAACCAGACACCGGTATATAAAAATGGCCGTTGAATAAAGGCATCGGTAGCGCCTACCAATTTCATCACTTCAATCTCGTCTTTTTTATTCATAATGGATAAGCGGATCGTGTTACCCACTATCAGTAACACTGCACTTAACAGCAACAACGCAATAATAGCTACCGCTTGTTGCAACATGCTGACAATGGCATTTAAGCGGGTTAACCAGTCAATATCCAGCTTGGCAAAATCAACTATCCGCTCGCTACTCAGCCGCTGCAACAGTGCTTCGGCTGCCTGCGGTGCCGTATTTTTCGGTAGCACCCGGATGAGATCGGGTAACGGATTACTTTCCAGATAATTAAGCGCAGCACCAAAACCAGATATCTGCTGAAACTCTGTCATGGCCTGCTGCTTGCTGACAAAGATAACCTCTGCCACATCACGATCAGCCTGCAAAATAGTTACCAGGCTCTGCACCTGATTTGCTGGGGTTTGTTCACGAATATACAAACTGATTTCTGCTGCCTGGGTAAAGCTGCTACTGATCTGTTGCATATTCTTCACCAGCAAATGCAAAGTTGCCGGCAATGTTAAGCTGACCCCGAGTACTGCGATGGTTAAAATAGACGCAGAGGGGGTTCGCCATAACTCGCCCAGACTGGCAACGGCCTGGCGGGCATGATTAAGCCAAAACATAATAAAGCGGCGCAGTAAACCAATTTTCTTTGCAGCTGCGCCCGTTGCCCTGCCGGTAAATAAAATACTCATACCGGCTCCTGATATTGCAATAAACCGTCGTTAATCATCCGGCCATGTTTCAGGGTAAGAGTGCGATATTTCATCCTTGCTACCAGACCAAGATCGTGGGTAGCAACTAGTACCGAGACGCCTACCTGATTAAACGCTTCAAAAACCCGCATCGTGTCTTTAGACAAGTCTGGATCCAGGTTGCCTGTGGGCTCATCTGCCAGCAACAATGGCGGCTTATTTACTACCGCCCGGGCAATACCCACCCGCTGCTGCTCACCGCCAGATAACGTAGCTGGCAAACAGCGTACTTTATCCAGCAAGCCTACTTTATCCAGTGCTGCATGCACCCGCTTTACCATTTCTTTACCGGTAAATCCCTCAATCACCAATGGCAAAGCCACATTGTCAAATACGGTGTGGTTCATCAGCAGACGGTGATTTTGAAAAATAATACCGACATCGCGCCGGACATAAGGGATCTGACTACGTTTAATCCGACTTAACTCAATATCGTTAATTAATACCCTGCCGGCACTGGGACGCTCAATCAGGCTAATCAGTTTCAACAATGTGCTTTTACCTGCACCAGAATGGCCAGTCAAAAAGGCCATCTCGCCTTTCTCCAGCCGGAAACTGATGCGGTCCAGCGCGACAAAGCCACCGGGATAACTTTTACTGACCTGATCAAACTGCAACATGATTAGTGTTCCTTACTAAACAAGGCTTTAATAAAGTCCTGGCTGTTGAACTGGCGTAAATCGTCGATGGCCTCACCTACACCAATATAGCGAATAGGCACCGTAAACTGATTAGCAATTGCGAATATCACTCCGCCTTTGGCGGTACCATCCAGTTTGGTCAGGGTAATTCCGGTCAGAGGTACTGCTTCATTAAATAACTTAGCCTGGCTTAACGCATTCTGACCCGTGCCCGCATCAAGTGTCAGCATAACCTCATGGGGCGCAGCGCCGTCAATTTTTTGCAGCACCCGGACAATTTTTTTCAGCTCGTCCATTAAATGCGCTTTGTTTTGTAAACGGCCTGCGGTGTCAGCAATTAACACATCCACTTTACGGGCTTTTGCGGCCTGATAAGCATCAAAAATAACCGAAGCGCTGTCTGCGCCGGTATGTTGCGCAATCACCGGAATAGCGTTGCGCTCCCCCCACACCTGCAATTGCTCTACTGCCGCAGCACGGAACGTATCACCCGCTGCTAACATAACGCTTTTACCCTGCTGGCGGAACTGCTGGGCCATTTTGCCAATAGTGGTAGTTTTGCCCACACCATTTACCCCAACCATTAATATTACGAAGGGGCCTGCCGGATTACTGGCAACTAAAGGTTGCTCAACTTTGGCTAACAATGCTGCCATATCTTGCTGTAATTTATTAAATAATAAGCCAGCATCTTTTAATGCTTTGCGATTGGCATGCTGAGTCAACTGAGAAATCAGCTGCTGGGTGGTATCCATACCAACGTCTGCCATCAATAACTGCGTTTCCAGCTCCTCATATAACTCATCATCAATCTTCTTACCGCTGAATAAACCCGCCAGACCATCACCAAGGTTCTGGCTGGTTTTTGCCAGCCCTTGTTTCAGCCGAGTGAAAAAACCGGCCTTTTTAGCTGGTGTTGACGCCCCCTGCTCAGCAGTAATTGGCGCGACGGGTGATTGACTGGCAGTATCAGCAACAGGCTTCTTAATATCCTGCCTGTCAGGCTGGTCAACCTGTTTTGATTCTGAAAGCAGAGGAGATGCCGTGTTGGCGTTCTGTTCAGTCGCCAGTTCAGCTAAACTATCTTCTGGCTTAACGTCAGCATCTTTTGCAGGCTGCGTCCCTTGCTCAGGCTGTTCTGTTTCCGGCTCTGCAGTTTTTTTACCCAGGCCGAGCCAGGAAAAAAGATTTTTCTGTTTTGTCATAAGCTTTTGTGTCGAAGGCAATATTCAGGATAAAATTGTTGCTAATACTACCACCTTTAACTCGCAGGCAAAACGGAAACGATGAAACAAGGCAAAAGCGCCAGAAGTAAAACCGGCCAACCCGGTTTTGTCAGAATCATCAGCGGTCAGTGGCGTGGCCGCCGTTTGCCGGTTGCCGATGTTACCGGCTTACGGCCGACGACTGATCGGGTGAAGGAGACCTTATTCAACTGGCTAATGCATGACATTAATGACAGCATAGTACTGGATTGCTTCAGCGGTTCCGGTGCACTGGCCTTTGAAGCGCTATCGAGGTATGCCGGCTTTACCAGCCTGATTGAAAAAGATCCTGCTCAAGCGAAAAGACTGCAAACATTATTGGCCAGCTTTAATGTAACTGAGGCAGAGGTTATTAACATTGATTGCCTGCGTTTTCTGGCTCAACCAGCCAGTCGTCAGTATCAGATAGTATTGGTTGACCCACCTTTTCGGCAAAACCTGGCACTGCCATGCTGTCAGTTGTTGGAACAAAACGGCTGGCTTAGCGAAAATGCATTGATTTATCTGGAAACAGAGAAAGAGCTGCCCATTGCCGATATACCGGCTAACTGGAGTCTGCTAAAGGAGAAAATAGCCGGTCAACTAGCCTACCGGCTGTGGTTAAAAAACGCTTAAGTTATTTCCATACCTAAGTTTGTCAGTCCCTGTTGCTGCACCCAGGCTTTTAGCTGCAGCATTTGCTCGCGCTCTATTTGCTTCATCTGGCTTACCAGCTCAATAAGTTCGGCCAGGCATTCCATTTCATAAGCCATCAGCGGATGATCCCGCACATGTTTTTTCAGCTCATTTTCTGAGGTAATATCTTCATCTTCAGCCTGATGCTCTATGAGTCGGGCTACCGTTGCCTGAGATATTTTCGCCACATTAATAAATTCGCTGCTGTCTTGCTGGCTAATACCATTAAACATTGCATCCAGCGCGGTAGCACAATCTACTGCCGGGTATACCCCAAACATGGAAAAGTGATTTACTTCCGGAATTAGCGGTTCTAGCTCTTCAGCAAGCCGGGGGAAATTTATTTTTGCTTTTTTGACGGTCAGCCACTCCCAGCTTAAATCCAGCATATGCCTTAGTGCATTGGCATCACCAAATTCGCTGACTTCGCTGAACAACTGATAATTGGGTAGCATGCGTTCAAGCAAACAGGCTGCAATAGCAGCCTGTTGATAAAACCCCAGCTCACGCATCAGCTGGAAGTTATTGGCTTTTTCTTTCATAGTGCTCCAGAACGGATTAAAGCCCGGCGTTAACCCGATACGGCCAACTGTTTCTGAGCATACTCAAACTTAAGTTTGTACTCCATAATTTTTTGTTCCAGATCGCTAATCTGTTGCTGATTGACTTCGTCCTGCTCGGCGAGCTGGGACCGCAACTGCCGGATCATTTCTCGGCTTTGGTCAGCTTCATTTTGCTGTTTCTGCTCAGCAGCCTGTTGCCGGTTTACTGCGTGCTCCAACTGGCTCTCCAGCTTTTTACTCCGACTCTGGCTCTGGCTTAAAAGCTCATTTATATTAACAAACTCAGCTTGCAAGCGAGTCAGTTCTGAGCCTAATTCAGCGCTTGTGTCAGCCAGTTCACTGCGGTGTTGCTCAAATTCATTAATTTGTGCTTGTAAGGCTTCAGTGTGTGTTTCTAATTCTGCAAGCTGTTGTTTAAGCTCATTATGCTCTTGTTGTTGCTCACTGAGTTGCTGGTCCCGCTCCGCCAATTGCTGCTCTAAATCGCGAACTTGTTGCTGGCTTTTTGCCAGAGCTTGCAACTTATCCTGCTGGGCCTGAACCTGTTGTTCGTTTTCTTGTTGCAGTCTCTGGTAGCGCTCATTCAGCTCGGCAAGTTGCTGCTCGCTTTGCTGCTGTTCATTTTGTTGCTGTTGCACACTGGTTTTCAGCTGTTGTAACGCCAGCTTACTCTCATGTGCCTGCGCCCGTGCTTGCTCCAGTTCTGCCCGTAGCTGGGTAAGCTCTTCGGGATCTGCTGCATTTTGCTGGGCAACTTTCAGAGTCTGTTCAAAATGCCGGGCCTTATGCTGTTCAAGCTCCAGCTCTTTTGATAATTCAGCAAGCTGCTGTTCAAGATTAATTTCCCGTTCGCTTAGCGTAGAATTATGTTGTTGCGCCTTTTTTAACTCTGCAGCCAGGGCCGCCATTTGCTTGGTTGTTTCGCCGGCTTTCTGTTTCAGCACAGCAAGTTCCTGGTTGTCTGCGCTGGCAACAGGTACCGCTAAATCAAGTTGCTGCTTGGTTTGTTGCCAGTCTTTAAACAGTTTCTGGTAAGCCTGTTCCTGTTCTATTAACCTTTGTTGCCACTGGCTTTGTGATTTGGCCAGGATCTGAGCGCTGTAACCCTGCAACAACTGCTGCTGTTCATTCATCAACTGTTTGCCAAAGTCAGCCAGGCTGGCGGCAAGTTGCTGTTGAGCTTGATTTTCAAGTTCAGCTGCGAGCTGTTGCTCGTTGTTATTATTATTTTTTTTCACTGCATTCATGTTCTGGTCTCGAATTGAACAGCCACCCTGGCTGCATACTATCAGCGTTGTGCCGAGATCCCTGCTGCACTTTATCAATAAGTGTAATATGACTTGAGACTGATAGCTAACGCTATTGTGTATTTAGTCAGCACCTGTTTTATCACACTTCGCATGCCATAATAAATATCGAAGTTGGCAAATTAAGATTACATCTGAAATGATTTACCTACAGCGCCTGAGTTTTTGATGCGCAACTTAATAACAAATCGCCTGTCAGATGACATAGGCTGTAACCAGAGGACAGATGGAATGACACCTTTACCAAATTTAAAGTTACCGAATTTAATCCGGGGTCGAAAATTGTTAACAGCAGCTGTTATGGCCATTGCGTTAACAGCGTGCAGTAGTGGGCCTAAAGTCCGCTCTGATCAAGCAGCCGGTATCAACTTCACTCAGTATAAAACCTTTTCCTTTGTGACAGATTTGGCAACTGACCGTGCCGGTTATACCACCTTAGTTACCCAGCACTTCAAAGACGCGATTTCTGCCGAGCTGACTGCCAGAGGCTACCGTTACGTTGAGTCAGACCCGCAATTACTCGTTAACTTTAATTCAAACGTCGCCAACCGTTCCGATACCCGCAGCATTCCGACCACCAGTTACCATTACGGATATTATCACTACCGGCGTGGCATTGTTTATGCTGGTTTCCCGGTATACAGCAATGACGTCAGTACCGTGCACTATAAAGTGGGCACGGTTAACATTGATTTGGTCGATGCAAAGGAACGTCAGTTAATCTGGGAGGGCATTGCTGAGGGTACGTTAAAACAAAAAGATTTAGAGCAACCACGCGAAGCCGCCGCACGCACCGTTGCCCTTATTTTCGAGAAATTCCCACAATCTGGTAGTTAATCAGCTGCAATTTCAGCAACTTGCTGCTTTAACGCTGAGCAGTCGGCGTTGGCATCAAGTTGCTGTATGGAAAGGGTCAACTCTGCTACCTTAAAGCCGAATTTGTGTAACGTAGTTCGGTTAATCAGGTTTTTTTCATCAACCAGATGCAACCAGTCTTTCACAGTAACATCCAGCGTATCTCCGTCATAAGGGATCCGCAGCACGTACTGCCAATACAGACTGTTACCCGCAAGTTGGCCACTAGCTTCACCTACCACATCCCCAGCTGTACCCCGAACCTCCCCGTCTGCGCTTTGGATCAGCTGCCAGTGACGTTGCTCGACCCGGCCATCACTAAAATAAAAAACTTCATATAAATCGCCCTGTCCCTGTTGCCACTCACCGCATAGATCGGCAACAAACCGGACGCTTTGTTGGCCGCGCCAGTCGTGCATTACCCCGTAAGCCCGGCCAGCCCCGAGAAAAAAGCGGTCAAGCTTCAATGCTGGCGTAAGTTGTGTATAGTCAGATATGGACTGGCTGCAGCCAGTCATTAAGGTCAGGGCGCTAGCTAGCGCCACGCTTTGCCAGAAAGATTTTTGCATGATGATATCCTTGTTTCATTCAACCTTAGCAGATGCTACGCGGATAACGGTGCTTTAGCCCACTCTAACCTGAAATGATACTCTCCAGAAACACTTATCCTGAAGACAAGTTTTTCTTGTTAGACAGATTGGCAGCAACCCCGTAAAAACGCAGCCCTGGATCGGGAGCCCCAAATATGACTGAATCGATTATGAGTATAGCGGCACAGCAACTAAGCGATGCTGTTATTGACGACGCGGTCATGCTGGCTCAATTTTATCAGCAGGGCTGGACTGTTATCCGCGATTTCCTGCCAGAGCGCTTAAATCAGCAGCTGCTGGATGAAGCACGCTATGACGCGACCTTAACACCTGCCGGCGTCGGACGGGCACGCGACCACACCCTGAACCGTCAGATCCGTCGTGATAAAACGCATTGGTTCGATGGCCAGAGTATGGCACAACAGCATTACCTGCAGTTAATGCTGCAATTAAAGCTGCAGTTGAATCGTCAGTTCTTACTGGGATTATTTGATTTTGAATGCCATTTTGCCTGCTACCAGTATGGTGATTTCTATCAGAAACACTTCGATGCGTTCAGTGGCCGCTCAAACCGGGTACTGACAACTGTCAGTTATTTAAATAACGTTGCTGCCGGTGGTGAGTTAGTTTTGTATGGCCCGGATGACAAAATTTTAAGCCGCATCCAGCCACAGGCGGGCAATTTAGTACTGTTTGAAAGTGAGCGTTTTGCCCATGAAGTCTTAGCGGCAGTTGATGACCGGTATAGCATTGCTGGCTGGTTCCGGCACAACAACAGTATTAACGGTGTTATTGACCCCAGCCGCTAACAATGCCGGGGCTTGCACCCGGGTTCAACGGCGCAGCGTCAGTTTATCGCCCACCTGAATGTTGCGCTCAGCAAACCAGCCTCTTGGCATTTCCAGTGCAGCCAGTGCCGCAGAGGGAGCAGGTAACGGTGTTTCATCCAACGGATGCAGCTGCTTTATCGCTATGATTCGCCACTGCGGGTCGATAAAGGCCACATCCAAGGCTAAATCGGTATTACGCATCCACAGACTAATCAGCCGAGGCTCGGGGTACAGCAATAACATGCCTGCCTCAGCACTTTGCTGAAACATCAATCCCCGTTCACGCAACTGTGGGGTATCTGCCAACTGCACTTGCCGTTCAATGCCAGCAATCTGAATAGTCGCTTGTGGGAAACTTACCGACGGTTCGGGTTCTGGCGTGGCACAGGCACTGACTACAAACACAGATAAAAACAGAGCAAGAATTCGGTTTTTCATTGTCAAACACCCGCAGCTAATAAATGCGCAACCATCCGGTTAGCGCTTAAAAAAACAAATAATGCAGAGCAATACCAGAAAATACCAGCAGCCCAACATAGTGATTATGTAAAAATGCCCGGAAACAACCTGCCCGGCCAGCTACAGCTATACGAAACTGATATACAAAAGCCAACAGACAACACAACAGAGCACCGAAGTAAACCAGGCTTAACTGCGCCAGCAAACCGACATACCCCAGCAACAGCAAAGTTAACAGTTGCAATATACCGACAATTAAAAACGCCTGCTGACCAAATAAAATTGCCGTTGACTTGATACCCGCTTTCAGATCGTCTGGCTTATCGACCATGGCGTAATAGGTATCGTAGGCTACGGTCCAGCACAGGTTGGCCAGATACAAATACCAAACTAACGCCGGTAATTCTAGTTGAATTGCCATAAAGGCCATCGGCATCCCCCAACTGAAGGCTGCGCCAAGCACTAATTGCGGTAAATGAGTGTAGCGCTTCATAAAGGGGTAGGTGGCTGCCAGCAGCAGAGCCCCCACGGACAACAGCACTGTTTGCCAGTTCAGCCAGAATAACAAACAGGCGCTCAGCGCCACCAGCAGCGCAAATAATTGCAACGCCTCCGCGGCACTTACCCGTCCCTGAGCCAATGGCCGCTGGGCCGTGCGTTCTACCAGGCCATCGACATGACGGTCAGCATAATCATTGATAACGCAGCCCGCTGAGCGCATTAAAACAACGCCCAGACTAAAAATAACCAACAGGCCAGGATCCGGTAAGCCTTCAGCAGCCAGCCACAATGCCCACCAGGTTGGCCACAACAATAAGTAAATGCCAATCGGCTTATCCAGCCGCATTAGCAGCCGGTACTGGGGCCACTGTTGCCAGCTCAGTTGCCAGCTCAAAGCGCAAGGACTCCGTCTAAAAACACCTCAGCAACCAGTAAAGGATGTCCCGCCAGGGTAAACACTGAACGACGGGCCCAGTATTCGCCAGAAGCCACTGTAGTGGCTAATGGCTGCTGCAATTGCACTCTGGCAACTTCAACAGCACTGCGGATAACATTCTTTTGCTGAAAAATTACTTCGCCCAGAGGTTGCTCACCAAGGGCCGCGAGAGGTTGTAACGCGGCCAGTGTCTGCAACGGTAGCCAGCTCTGGGCATAAACACAGGGCAGCGCATTGCAGGACATCAGTACTTCACGACACTGAGCAAGATGAGTGTCAGGCAAAAGTGCTTGTAAATATGCAGGTAACTCATGCTGCTGTTGCTGCAGGACCTGCAACTTAAAATCACGCGCCCGGCGTTTTAACCTTGCGGTCAGAGAGGCGGGCTCCATTAACCAGCCCTGCAGCAAAGGGGGCAATGTAACGACGCTGGCCCTCTGCCAGTCAGCGGCTAATGAAATAGCAGGTTTGGCCACTACAGTACTCAGATAGTAAAAATGTGGCCGAATGATAACAAGTTCAGCTTCCCTTTTCAGCTGAAAAAACTATTGCTCTGAAATAGAAATTAACTGGTAATGGCCAGGGGAAAACACTAAGGTTAACAAAGTATTCCCCTGATACAGAAAAAAGGCCAGGCCAGATGAAATTATTCGTTTTTGTACTTAGTGCTTTGCTGCTAACGCTGGCGCCAGCCAGTGCCAGGCAACAGGAAGCAGAATTCGTTTATTATGGCTTCGATCCGGATATTGTTACTAATTATGTCTCTGGCAACCGGCGCAGCCTTGGCTATGTCAGGGTGACTGTAGAGTTAATGATTGCTGACAAAAGTCTTCTGCCGGCTATCGAGCATCATGAGCCGTTAATTCTCGACACCATCATCGGCATCCTGAGTAAGCAGACAGAAGACAACGTAAAATCGCTGACCGGAAGAGAACAAATCCGAACTACGATTTTAACAAAATTACAGGAAGTACTGAAAAGAGAAACCGGTGACACCATCATCAAAGACCTGTTATTTACCAAATATCTGTATCACTGATTTGCAGCCGCTGGTAAGGGTTTAACTAGCAACGCCATAATCAGACCTGACAGTAAACCGGCTAAATGTGCCCAGTTTGCCATACTGACCCAAAGCACGTCTGCAAACCCCAGTATTAACCAAACTACCATAAAAACCGCCAGCGCATCGCTTATCAAAGGCCGTGGTTGCGGATACCGTTTCTGATTAAGCCAGCAGAAACCAAACAGCGCATAAACTACTCCTGACAAACCGCCAAAGTTGGTACCCACCAGAAAATATTGTGCCGCGTTAGACATAACGGCGGTAACGACCATGAAATTTAATAAATAAACACTACCAAAACGACGCTCTACTGCCGCACCGAGCAATAGCCACCACAATAAATTAAACACCAGATGGGTTACCGAGAAATGCAACAGCGCCGGAGTAAACCAGCGCCAGAGCTGTTGGGGTTCCGTTAACTGTAAGGTCGTTACGGCGCTTTGAAAATTGACTTGCTGCCAAACGTAAACCAACAGACAAAACACCAGCATTATGCTGGTGACCGGACTGTGTACCAGTTTTGCCCAGGGAATATGCATAGCGCCTTGTGATCCGGACTGAGCTACTGGCTGGCTGCGCTGCCATGCCGCAGTCTGGTAACGGGGGTGATCTGGCTGGTTTATAAACTCGCGGAGCAATTCAGTTGCCTGCTCATAACTCGCCTGATCGCAATGCAGTATTGCCGGCCCCTGGGGTGTCAACTCAGCTTCTACCTGCAATCCTTTGCTCTGACAATAGTCAGCAAAGAGTAAGGCGGCAGCGGAGTTATTAATTTCCGCCAGCTTACGCATCGCTATCGCGCTCAAACGGCTGGGATTGTTGCCATTCACTAAAACCGCCATCCATACTGTAAACTTTTTCGAATCCCTGCTGAGCCAGATATTGCGCTGCTCCCTGGCTGGAATTGCCGTGATAACATACTACGACAACAGGCTGGTCAAATTCGACTTGTTGCATAAACTGACTCAAACTACCGTTAGTCAGATGGTAGGCACCGGCAATATGGCCATTGGCAAAGCTTTGCTCATCCCGGATATCGGCAATAATCACTTGTTGCCCTGTCAGCATTGCTGCAGTATCTGCAACTGAAATGTGGTGAAAATCGGTCATATATGCGTCCTGTAAGCTTAATAATTCACTAGCGCGGTATAATAACGTACTGCTGTCCAAATATCAGCTTACAGCTGGCCACCTTGTTTAAGCAATCACTGAACAATAAAGGCTGGACATTCAATTAAACTATTGTTAACAATATGGCATTAAACCATAGTGCCGGGAATTCACCATGAATCTACTTATTGTCCTTGTCATACTCGCTATCATAATTTTCTATGTTATTAGTATTTTTAACCAGTTGGTTAAGTTAAAAAACCGTTTTCAGAATGCCTTTGCTCAGATTGAAGTTCAGTTAAAGCGGCGCTACGATCTGATACCTAACCTGGTTGAAACTGCTAAAGCTTATATGTCACACGAGCGGGAAACGCTGGAAGCGGTTATTAGTGCCCGTAACGCGGCGATGGCCGGACTAAAGGTAGCCGCGAACAACCCTGGCGATGCAGGTGCTATCAGCCAGTTGGCCGGTGCTGAAGGTGCATTGCAAAGTGCGATGGGCCGGCTGAACATGGTTATGGAAGCGTATCCTGATCTGAAAGCCAACCAGAATATGATGCAGTTGTCTGAAGAGCTAACCAGTACTGAAAACCGGGTTGCCTTTGCCCGGCAAGCTTTCAATGATGCGGTTACCGAGTACAATACTTATAAGCAAAGCTTTCCACCCGTTTTAGTGGCAGCTACATTTGGCCACGCCAACGATGCCGCCTTGCTGGAATTTGAAGACAGTCAGTTAATCCAGGCAGCGCCTAAAGTAAGTTTCTGATAAACAATGGCAACTAACTTTTTCAGTCAACAGGATTTAGCCCGTCGTAACACCCGCATCCTGGTGACCTTATTCAGCCTGGCTGTTGTCCTGCTGCTGCTACTGACTAATGCTCTGGTCTTAGTCGGCCTGGGTTTCGTTGATCTACAAAATGTCGACTCATCTGCTGTAGAACGTGGTCTGCCCTGGCCAACAATTTTTTTTATCAGTATTGGTGTGATAACCGCTGTCGGTATAGCGGTGCTGGTTAAATGGCAGCAACTAAAAGGTGGTGGTAAAGTTGTTGCGGTCAGTCTGGGGGGGAACCGGATTGATGGCGCCAGCGACGACCCGCTTGAGCGGCGCCTGTTAAACGTCGTGGAGGAAATGGCGATTGCTGCCAACGTGCCCGTGCCACCGGTTTATCTGTTGCCTGAAAAAGGGATCAATGCTTTTGCCGCCGGTTACAGCCCGGGTGATGCAGTAATAGGCGTTACCAGAGGCTGCATTGAGCAATTAAACCGCGACGAACTGCAGGGTGTGGTAGCGCATGAATTCAGTCATATCCTGAACGGCGATATGCGGATGAATATCCGGATGATCGCCATATTAAACGGTATTTTATTTTTGGGACATGCGGGCTACTACATGCTGCGTGCCGGCAGCACTGGCAGAGGCACCATAAGCCGCAGTAGCAGTGGTAGAAATAAAAACGCCGGTGGCGTCCTGGCCATTGCGCTGGGCCTGGTCGTAATTGGTTATGTAGGTTCATTTTTCGGCAACCTGATTAAAGCGGCTGTCAGCCGGCAACGCGAATATCTGGCCGATGCTTCAGCAGTGCAATTCAGCCGTAACCCCAGGGGAATTGCCGGCGCCTTAAAACGAATAGGCGCTCACAGTGCTGGCACCCGAATCAATAATCGGAATGCCGATGAAAACAGTCACCTTTTTTTCGGTGAAGCGATTTCGCGGTGGGCCAGTATTTTTGCCACACACCCGCCACTTGAACAACGAATTAAACGCCTGGAGCCGCACTGGAACGGTAAATTCCCCAGCGCAATAAACCAGGTAGAAGCAGCAACAGAATCCCCTGCAGCACAAGCAACCAGCAACACCATGCCAGATAAACAAGCAATAATTCATGCTGTTGCCGCTTTACCCATGCTTCTGGTACAAAACAGCCGCCAACCGTTGCAGGCACAAGCAATTGTTTGCGCCATGCTGTTACGACACGCCGATTATGAAGCTGAACAAATAAAACTGATTAAAGAGCTGGGATCACTGGAACTGTTGCAACAGGTAGACCAACTCATTGATGCAGTGCAGGCTTTGACACTACCCTTGCAAGTTCAATTATTGCAGCGCATCGTGCCGGCCTTAAAAACGCTTAACCACGACCAATTTGTTCAGTTTGAGCAACTGATAGTAGCGCTGACCGCTGTTGACAAACATTTGTCACTGCCAGAATGGTTGGTCATTCATTTTATTGACCATACCGTCGCCAGCCATTTTAAACCTAAACCGCAAATTCAGAGAACCCGGCAGACCGATTTTGCACGTTTACAAACGCCGGCGTTGCACTTGCTCGCTGCCGTGGCAAAAGCAGCCGGAGAACCGCAAGCCTGTCAACAAGCATGGCGTGCGGGGCTTAATGCTCTGGCACTTGCTGACACTACCCCGATGCCTGACGGCGATTTCAGCGAATTGAGCTCATGTATTGACCGGTTGCTTGGCGCGGCCCCTCTTCTTAAGCAACATCTCTGGCATGCCTTACTGGCAGCAGTGGCGGCAGACAAACTTGAAACACAGACCGAGCAGGCACTTTTAACAGCACTGGCCCTGATGCTGGAAATGCCATGGCAGCCCCAGACACCCAGTCGCTAAATTAATGGCAGTTGAAGCAAAATGTTAAAAATTCACTTTAGGGCTTTAGCCCTGGCCTCAGCTAAGGTAAAATAGCCGGTTCTTGTTTAATTCCGGAGGCTCTGTGTCCGACACCCCGTCAGAAAGTCGCTTGTTTTTATTGTACGATTCCTCGTTCGACGATATGGACGCGGAGGGCTGCCCTGGTTTCGGCTTCGTATTGTTATTTAATGAGGCCGATGTCAGTCAGTTCACCGCCGGAGAAAACCCCTCTTGCCCTGCTGTATCGATGTTATTTACCGACCATGCAGATGGCAGCATAAGTGGCGACCTGCTGGGCTGGGCGCATTTAGATGCTGAAGTGTTTCAGCAGTACCCACTTGGTCAGTTTTTAACCCTGATGGAGCAAGCAGCTCAGGTCGCCGTAAACGCTTTCAGGCAAGTGGGTCAGGTCCCTGACAAGCTGGTTGCCCTGAATCTGCCAGACGAGGACCTAATTCAGTTTGACGTACAATTTAACGACTTGCAGCTCAAAGATAAACAAAGTGAGCTAATGCTGGCACAGCAATTGATGGCTGGCCGGCCCTATCTCGATTCCTGAGATAGTCAATATGGTAGTGAGCCAATTGCAATTTATCGCTGATCTTTTACTATAGCGAATATCGGTAAACAGCTGGCCAGCAGACGGAGTAACCGCAATGAAAACTGCCCTAGATATGGCTTTAATTGAGAGGGCCTTAAGCGGTTTTACTATTCCACCCCGCCCCGAGATATTACAGCACATTCAGCAGCAGCTGGCTAAACCCGATCCAAGCATCAGCCGGATAGCGGCGTTAATTAATCTGGATGTCGGTATAGCCGGGTTTACCTTAAAAGTGGTTAACTCAGCTTTCTTCGGACTACGTCAGAAAATCACCTCAATTGAACATGCTTGTAAGTATCTTGGCCTGAGCCGGGTTATTGCTCTGGTTCGAAGTATTCTGCTGCGCTTTACTCTGGCAGAAGGGCGACAGGATCCTTTTAGTCAGCGCTTATGGAGCAGTGCTTTGCACACTGCCACCATTGCAATGGCGCTGGCAAAACAGTTTAATCTCAACCAGGCCACACAGGACGACTGTTATAGTCTGGGGCTATTTCATAACGCCGGTATAGCTCTGATTAGCGAACAGGCACCGCAATACGCGATGGTTTTGCAACAGGGTTTACAACTGGGCAGAGGCTATAGCGAGATTGAAGAACAGCATTTTCAAACCTGCCATGAAGTGCTGGGCTATTTAATTGCTCAATCCTGGGGGTTAACCCCGGAGCTTTGCAATGTCATTGCCTATCACCACAGCCCGGCGCTTATTTTGCAATCAGATAACGATTACGAACAGCAGTTATTTGCTCTGCTTAAACTGGCTGAGTTCTTCAGTGGTGAAAGTCGGGTGCTCTACAATGTTAATGTTGACCCGGAATGGCAAAATTACAGTGGAGCTATTCTGGATGTACTGGAGCTGGACAGCCTGAGTCTGCCTGATTTTGCAGAGTTGTTGCACCGCCAGAACATTCAAACCGTATATAGCCTTAACTAAACCCGGTTAAGGTGTAGCTGTGGTCCACCGCAAGTTATTACTGCCCCAGAAAGTATGTCCATGTTGTCAGCGACCTTTCAGCTGGCGTAAAAAGTGGCAACTGAACTGGGATAAGATCATTTATTGCTCTGAACGCTGCCGCCGGACGAAAACCTAGCTGCCAGCGCAATAAACCTATCGCTGAATCGAACCACATCATTAACACACCCCAAATGACAGCGTTGTCATAATTGATTATATCTGCTACATTTAGCTCATAGACGAAACCATGCAGGTAGTGTTTGCACTTTTTCATAAGGCTGGCCCGATGCAAATTGTTATATTACCCACAGCAGACGACGTTGCAGCATATGGCGCACAACTGTTTATCCGACAACTGACAGATAAACCGCAGTCTGTGCTGGGGTTAGCAACAGGTTCAACCCCCCTGGCATTGTATCGGCTGCTGATTCGTGCCTGCCAACAGCAAGAAGTGTCTTTCGCCAACGCTAAAACCTTTAATCTTGATGAGTATCTGGGGTTACCCGCCGATCATCCGCAAAGCTACCGCTATTTTATGCAGCAGCATTTATTTAATGCCATCGATATTGTGCCAGCTAATACTGCTGTACCTGATGGCTCAGCTACCGACCCTGTCGCCGCGTGCCAGCGATACGAGCAGCAAATTGCTGATGCCGGAGGAATAGATCTGCAATTGCTGGGACTGGGCCGCAATGGTCATATTGGTTTTAACGAGCCGTCTTCCGGACTGCGTTCCCGCACCCGGATTAAAACCCTGACTCCAGCTACTATTGCTGATAACGCCCGTTTTTTTGCGCCGGGTGAATATCAGCCTCATTTGTCGATCACCATGGGAATAGGCACCATTCTGGATGCCCGTAAAGTATTACTACTGGCCACCGGTGCCAATAAAGCCGCAGCCGTTAAAGCCATGATTGAAGGCCCGCTAACTGCCGCTTGCCCGGCCTCTGCTTTGCAATTACATGAGCAGGCTATTGTCGTGCTGGATGAAGCCGCAGCAGCAGATCTATCTGATATTGAGTTCTACCGGCACATTGAACGGGAAAATCAGGCACTGCTAAAACGACTTGCCAGTCAGTAATACCCATCCAGGCCGGTTCCGGCTACAATAGCGCCCTTATTTCAGCCGGGAGTCGCCATGAATATTGTATTAGCACCAATGGAAGGTGTGGTAGACCATCTGATGCGTGAAATGCTAACCCGGATTGGCGGTTACGACTTGTGTATCACTGAATTTGTCCGGGTGGTTGACCAGCGTTTACCCGCCCGGGTATTTCAGCGCATTTGCCCGGAACTGTTGCAAGGTGGCAAAACCACCACAGGTACACCGGTCCGGATACAATTACTGGGACAGGAGCCAAACTGGCTGGCTGAAAATGCAGTACGGGCAGTCGAGCTGGGCTCCCCGGGGGTAGATTTGAACTTTGGCTGCCCGGCCAAAGCAGTGAATAAAAGCCGCGGCGGCGCTGTGTTGTTGAAGGAAACTGAGCAATTATACCGGATAGTAAAGGCGGTGCGTGATGCGGTGCCCGCTGAATTCCCGGTCAGCGCCAAAATCCGGCTAGGTTATGATGATACCAGCCTGACTTTAGCCAACGCCGCTGCAATTTGTGCCGCCGGCGCCAGCAGCCTGGCGGTCCACGCCCGGACCAAAAGCGATGGCTATCGGCCCCCTGCCTACTGGCCATGGATCGCTAAAATTAAACAGCAGGTCAATATGCCAATTATCGCCAATGGCGAAATATGGACCGCAACTGATGCCTTGTTGTGTCAGCAGCAAAGCAATTGTCAGGACATTATGTTAGGACGCGGCGCACTGGCCATGCCCAACCTGGCACAAACTATCAGACAACACCAAAGCGTAATGCCATGGCAGCAAGTACTGGCACTACTGATGCATTACTCAGAATTTGAAATTGCAGGCGATAAAGGTAAATATTATGCCAACCGGGTGAAACAGTGGTTCAGCTATTTGAAGCTGCAGTACCCGCAGGCTGCAAGCCTGTTTCAGCGCCTGCGTTTGCTACGAACCGGCGCTGATATTCTGGCATTGTTGACGACAGAATCAGCAAAATTTAGCGCTCAGCAATAACCTGCCAACCTGAGTTCGCAGGCTATTTACCAGCACCTCAGCTACCAATTTAACACGACTTTCCCCGACTGGCCGGAACACATAATGTCGAACCCTTCCTGAAAGCGCTCCATTGGCATTTCATGCGTCACCATCGGAGTCAGATCCAAGCCTGACTGGATTAAACTAGCCATTTTGTACCAGGTTTCAAACATTTCCCTACCGTAAATACCTTTTATAATCAGGCCTTTGAAAATAACTTTGTTCCAGTCTACCGCCATATCTGACGGTGGAATACCCAGCATAGCAATTTTGCCACCATGGTTCATGGTATCGAGCATGCTGCGAAACGCCGACGGCACGCCAGACATTTCCATGCCGACATCAAAACCTTCTGTCATGCCGAGCTCATTCATCACATCTTTTAAGTTCTGCTTGCTGACATCTACTGCCTTAGTTGCGCCCATCTTCAGGGCCAGTTCCAGCCGGTAAGAATTAACATCGGTGATCACCACATGCCGTGCTCCGACGTGGCGCGCCACGGCGGCGGCCATAATACCAATAGGGCCGGCACCGGTAATTAACACATCTTCGCCAACCAGATCGAACGACAGCGCGGTATGCACGGCATTACCAAAGGGGTCAAAAATAGCCGCAATATTATCCGGAATGTTGTCAGGGAGTTTAAAGGCGTTAAACGCCGGGATCACCAGATACTCGGCAAACGAGCCTGGCCGGTTTACACCAACCCCGGTGGTGTTTCGGCACAAATGCACCCGGCCCGCCCGGCAGTTACGGCAATGACCACAGGTAATATGGCCCTCACCCGATACCCGGTCGCCTACCTTAAAGCCCCGTACTTCTGAGCCCATGCCCTCAATAACGCCGACATACTCATGACCCACGACCATACCGTGCGGAATGGTGTTTTGAGCCCACTCATCCCATTTATAAATATGCACATCAGTGCCGCAAATTGCGGTTTTCTTAATTTTAATTAACACGTCATTCGGGCCAACTTCAGGCTTTTCAACCTCAGTTTGCCAAATGCCGGGCTGTGCTTTTAATTTTGCTAATGCTTTCATTCTACGTCCCGCCCTTATGCGATCACGCCCATGTCTTTACCGATCCGGATAAAGGCATCAATCGCCTTATCCAGCTGTGCTTTACTGTGTGCCGCGGAAATTTGGGTACGAATACGAGCCTGGCCTTTTGGCACTACCGGGAACGAGAAACCCACCACGTAAATACCTTCTGCCAGCATGCGTTTCGCCATTTCAGCAGCCACTTTGGCATCGCCCAGCATTACCGGAATAATCGCGTGGTCTTTGCCTGCCAGGGTAAAACCGGCAGCTGACATTTTTTCGCGGAAGTAATTGGCGTTATCCCAAAGCTTTGCCCGCAGTGCATCGCCCGATGCCAGCATGTCCAGCACCTTAATTGAGGCGGTAACAATGGACGGGGCCAGCGAATTTGAAAATAAATAGGGCCGTGAGCGCTGACGCAACCAGGCGATCACTTCTTTTTTACCTGAAGTATAACCCCCTGAGGCCCCGCCGAGAGCTTTACCCAGGGTGCCGGTAATAATATCGACCCGTTCCAGGACATCGCAGTATTCATGAGTGCCACGACCGTTTTTACCGACAAAGCCAACAGCATGACTGTCATCGACCATAACCATGGCATTGTATTTATCGGCTAAATCGCATACCGCTTTTAAGTTGGCAATAATCCCGTCCATCGAAAACACGCCATCGGTGGCGATCAATTTAAAGCGGGCACCATCTGCATCAGCTTGCTTCAGCTGCGCTTCCAAATCAGCCATATCGTTGTTGGCATAACGGTAACGTTTCGCTTTACATAAGCGCACGCCATCAATAATTGAAGCATGATTCAGCGCATCGGAAATCACTGCATCTTCTGCGCTTAAAATGGTTTCAAATAAACCGCCGTTAGCATCGAAACAGGACGAATATAGAATAGTATCTTCAGTACCCAGAAATTCGCTGATTCTGGCTTCAAGAGTTTTGTGAATATCCTGAGTACCGCAAATAAAGCGTACTGATGCAACCCCAAAGCCATGGCTGTCCAGGCCGTGTTTAGCCGCCGCAATCAGATCGGGATGGTTCGCCAGGCCCAGATAATTGTTGGCACAAAAGTTTAGTACCTGAGTCCCGCCCACGGTGACATCCGCCTGCTGCTGGGAAGAGATAATCCGCTCGGCCTTAAATAACCCTTCAGCGGTTACGTCTTCAATTTGGTGTTGTAAATGTTGCAGAAAAGCGCTGTTGCGCATGCGGCCTCCTGGTTGGCGATGGTCTGAGCGAGTTTAAAAGATGCACATTGTAAAGGTTAAGACGCTGCTGTGCAGCGTTTCGTTATTAAGTGTAATGGCTGGCAGTTTTACAGCTGTAAATAATCAGATACAAGCGGACCCTTTTTCAGTAGCTGGTCTGATCTGCGCCGGCCAGATTGGCATAGTGCTGCTGCAAATTACTGATCCGGGGTAAAGCATGAGCGGTGGCATAGGGTTTAAATAATAGCAGCACCTTTAACACCCCCTGATAAACACTGGCCTGATTTATTGGCTTATCCGGGGCCTGGGTTTTCAGATAACTGATCCAGAACGTCACCAGCAATTTAACGCTGTGGGCAAAGCCCGTGATATCCTCGTCGGCAATTTCAATCACCCCTTTGGCTTTCAGTACCTTTAATACCGAGATCACCCGCTCCAGCACTCCTTGTTGCACCCTGGCATAATCTTGTTGCAGTGCCGTGTCACGTGCCAGAATATCAGGCAGGTTGGCGTAGAAAAAATGAAAGCGCCACATCAATTCAAATACCACGTCTAAATACTCAGCTAAGGCGTCCAGCGCTTCGGTTTGGACCGAGGGCGGTTTTATCCGGGTTTCCAGTAATTTGGCATACTCTTTAAAAATTTGCCGGACAATGTCTTCTTTATTGCGAAAATGGTAATACAAATTACCCGGGCTAATACCCAGATGGGCGGCGATATGGTTGGTGGTAACCTGACGCTCACCTACTTCGTTAAACAGCGCGATACTGGCCTGTAAAATTTTGTCTTTGGTGCGGAGCTTTTTTTCCATTGCAGTGGCTAAGCTTCTTTGTTGGTATAGTAGTTTGCTATAGTAACGCCAAACCGCCTAAAAACTCTAGTCGCTTGCGCCATGCTGTGCTCAGGTGACACTAACTTAAGTATCAAAATATGAAAGTAAAAGCGATTTATCCCGGCACCTTTGACCCACTGACCAATGGCCACAGCGATTTAGTGCTGCGGGCCGCCCGGTTATTCGACTCGGTAGTGGTTGGGGTAGCATCAAACCCCAGCAAGCAGCCGTTATTCAGCCTGGATGAACGGGTGCAACTGGCTGAGCAAGCCTTTGCAGATTGTCGCAACGTACAGGTAATTGGTTTTTCGGGCTTACTGGCCCAGTTTGCTAAAGAGCAGCAGGCTCAGGTGCTGCTGCGGGGCGTGCGTGCTGTTGCTGATTACGAATACGAGTTTCAGCTGGCCAGTATGAACCGGCAGTTAAACCCCGAGCTGGATAGTCTTTTTATGACGCCTTCCGAAAAAAATACGTTTATTTCTTCAACCCTGGTTAAAGAAGTATGTCGGCATGGCGGCGATATCAGTAGTTTTGTGCCCGCTCATGTTGAACGGGCACTGAAAGCGAAATTCAGTAAAACCTGAAACCTGGCTTACCCCCAGTTCCTTAACTTATGCCCCTTGAAAGCATAAAACAAAATATAGGCATAGCATGGCAGCATCATCCAATAAGCAAGCTGGCTGTCACCTGAGCTATGCGCCAGATAACCATAAACCATGGGTAAGATTGCCCCCCCGGCAATACCCATAATCAGTAAGGCTGAGCCAGTACTGGTTAATTTACCCAATCCCTGCAGCGCCAGTGGCCATACTGCCGGCCATACCAGTGCATTAGCAAAGCCCAGTAACGCCAGAAACATCACGGTATCCGGTACTACCGGAATGCCACTCCAGCCAAAAAGCAGATTTGCCAGCACGCTGCTATCCGTCTTGCCAAACATTACCCCTAACGTAAACAATAACCCGAACACAGCTGACCCCTGTAATGCACGATCCTGTGACAAGTATTTAGGGATGCAAAATACACCTACCAGGTACCCCAGTACCATAAAGGCCATGGTGTATGACGTTAGTGCGCCAAAGTGGGCAACACCAAGGCCCTGCCCATACAAACCGATGGTATCACCGGCAATCACCTCCACGCCGACATAGACAAAAAGTGCCACCACACCCAATACCAGCTGCGGATGACTGAAAACGGCAGTCCAGGATGTATCAGCGGCATTATTGTCCCCGCTATCATTTAAATTGAGCTCAGGCAACGGTGAAAACTTCACAAATGCCGCAAGCAGCAACAGGGCAACAGTCATATAAAGGTAAGGGGTGACCAGCCGGTTTGATAATTCAGCCAGCTGAACATTGCGCTCTGCCTCTGTTAGTACCGCCAGTGCTTCTGAGGAAAATTGCTCCATGCCCGTCAGAACCCAGGCGGTAAATAGGATTGGCACAATAAAGCCCGCCCCTTTATTCACCAGTCCCATAATACTGATGCGCATCGCGGCACTTTCACGCGGGCCTATACACACTATGTAAGGGTTAGAAGCAGTTTGCAAAATGGTAAGGCCGGTGCCTAATATAAATAATGCTGCCAAAAACAAAGCATAGTGAGATGTTTGCGCTGCCGGAATAAACATAATGGCGCCAATTGCCATAATCAGCAGACCCAGCACCATGCCGTTCTTGTATCCTACTTTATTAAGCACAAACGACATCGGCAACGCCATCACAACGTAAGCAATATAAAACGCAAAGGTAACCAGCAAGGCCTGGAACTCATTCAGCTCGCAAACAATTTTTAAAAACGGGATCAAAGAACCATTTAACCAGGTTACAAAACCAAAGATAAAAAATAAAATACCGATAATGATCATTGGCAACACACTGCTGTGACTTACCGGCCGGGCAAAGGATCTATCCATCTTGTTTATTCCTATTTATTATAATCATTTATGCGGTCCTGGCGGAGGCGCCTTATAAAAACTGTTGCCAGCAATCCAGTTTTGCTGCACCCGATACTGCGCGTCCAGCAATACCATATCTGCCTGATAACCGTTGCGCAGCTGACCGCGGTTGTCAGCACAACCCAAGGCCTCAGCCGGATAACGTGCTGCCATCCGCAAGGCTTCACCCGGTTCAACGTCAAGCACCTCAATGGCATAGCGCACAGCGCTGGCCATATCCAGCACCGACCCCGCCAGTGCGCCGGCTTCATTGGTCAGCTTATTGCCGTCGCGCTTCACTTTGCCGCTAAAAAAAGCAAATTCCGTATCATCAGTACCAACCGGCGACATAGCATCGGTTACCAGCACCACCTTACCTTTCGGTTTAGCGGCAAGTGCCAGCCTGGCAGCAGTGGGATGCAAATGCAGACCGTCCAGAATAATGCCGCACCAGCTGTCTTTGTCCGTCAACGCCACACCTACCATGCCCGGCTCGCGCGAGGTTAGCGGCGACATCGCATTGTAAAGATGAGTAAAACCGCAGGCTCCGGCAGCCAGTGCCTGCTGTACAGTGGCCGCATCGGCATTGGAATGTCCCAGCCAGACCTGCATGCCAGCTGCAGTGAGTTGTTTGATTTGATCCGGCGTAACGTTCTCCGGTGCCACGGTGATCAGCTTAATACCAATATCTGTGCGTTGATATAACGCCAGCTCTGCTGCCGATAACGGCCGGATGTGTTCCGCCGGGTGAACCCCTTTTTTCGGCACCGATAAGTGCGGGCCCTCGAAATGCAAACCAATAATGCCCGGTAATTTTGCGGCGATAGCCTGGGCAACCACATCAGCGGTTTGCTGCATTAAGGCAACAGAGTCGGTAATAACAGTAGCTAACATGGCGCTGGTGCCAAAGCGGGCGTGGGCCTGTACCATGGTGTTTAACGTTGCTAAGGTGGGCGCAGTATTAAACAGCACGCCGCCGCCACCATTAACCTGTAAGTCAATAAAACCCGGTGCCAGAATGCCGTTAAGCACTGTGCCGGCTGCAGGTCTGATGTCAGTAATTACCCCGGCGCACCAGCTAAGCTGGACATTGCGGTGCCAGTTATTGCCATCAAACATTGAAGAAACGGCGATAACATTATTGGTGTTGCCCTGGTCAGATAATCTATTCATTCGGTTGTTCCGGTTTCAACGGCACTGGCACTGGCTTGTCTGGCAAACCATACTGCACCGTATTCAGGCGGCTGCGACGGCGGTACCACTAGCTGGCGTACCGCAGGTGCAAGATAAGGTTCTACTTTATATGCCAGACCACCGATTAAACACAAGGCTGCAGGCTGAATAGTCAGTAACCGCTCAGCAATTGCGTTAATATGGCCAGCACCCTGCTCAACTATTTGCCTGGCGACAACGTCACCCTGCTCTGCCGCAGTAAATACCAGCGGTGCCAACCGCGCGTACTCGGTGGGGCTGGCATTCATAAAATGTGACGCCAGTTGCAAGGTGTCATTGCTCTGCAACTCAATCTGAAGCATTTCCGTCAGTAACGTTGGCGCAATCAGCTGGTCTTTACTGCAAAGCACCTGTTGCAAAAGTTGCAGGCCAAACCAGGCACCACTGCCATTATCGCCATAGGGAAATCCATGGCCTCCTACCTCCAGCAACCGGCCATTGACCGCTGCCAGACCACAAGAGCCGGTACCACAAATCAGCACCGCACCATCCTGGCCCTGATGCGCGCCAATGCAGGCAATATGAAGGTCGCTGGTCAGATGTAAACTGGCAAAAGGATGTTGCCAGGCTGAAAAAATCTGAAAATACTCTGGTAAATTAACACCTGCCAGACCAGCCCCCACTACCAGCTTTGCCATAGTACTGCGAGGCAGGCCGGCATCTGCCAACGCCTGACCGGTAGCATCCAGAATTGACTCAGTGACCAGTTGCATGCCACGAAGCGGATTCGCCGGCCCAGACAACCCTTCACCCAGCAGCTGATTATCTGCTGTCATCAACACCACCCGACATTTACTACCGCCGCCATCAATGCCCAAATACAGGGGTTGTTGTGTTCGTACCTCAGTGCTCATCCTACATCCTCTTTGCTGAGTCGGCGTAATTCACTCAGCTCGCTGTGCTATATCGAAAACAGTTTGTTGGCTAAAACTTGACTTTAGCACAAGTCTTTGCCAGATTGACAGCGTTGTCATTTTGTTTTTCAGCATATAATAAATCTGACAAATAACAAGAGGCTTGTTTAAATTTCAGCCGGATTTTTACCGGCAACGCTGGGAGCAGGGAAATGCGGTACCTTTACATACTAATATTTTTGGGGTTAATTAGCGGACATACCAAGGCCGCCCTTACCAGTCAAAGCGACTTAGCGGATTTTGCTGATGGCGCTGAATTATGGTTTGCCGTTGAGTCAAACTTACTGGCCGAACCCTCTACTTTTGCCGGGAGCATCAGCCTGATAAACAATTCTAGCCAGGCGCTACCCGCTGGCAAGGCTGACTGGCACATCTATCTGCATATGGTGCGACGCCTGGAAACAACAGAACAGGCGGGCCTGCGATTACAGCATCTTCAGGGCGACTTACATCGTATCTCGCCAACGGCAAAATTCAACGGATTGGCCAGTGGCGAACAAATACAGCTTAATTTCAACTCTGCGCCCTGGATCATCAGCTACAGCGATTTTATGCCCCGGGCCTTTGTTGTTGCCCCGGGCCTCACTCCGGAAATATTTGCTAATACTGACAGCGAAGATTTCAGTCATTTCGTCAGGCCGTTAACTGAGCCCCGACAACGGCTGCGCAATATTGGTACTGGCGATAAATTTGCCACGATGACCGATCGGCAGCGATACCGGCAAAACCTGACAGCTGACGGTAACCTGCTAACCGACTCACAGCTGCAGCAACGTATTATACCTGCGCCAGCTAAACTACAGGCCCTTGAGGGTAGCATCACGCTTAGCAGTAAATGGCAACTGCATATCACTGCAGAACTACAACACGAAGGCCAATATCTGCAGCAGCAACTGCAACACTATTTCGATAGCGATATTACGGTTACCCGGGCAACCGGCAGACAACAAATCCAGCTGAAACTCGCTGCTAGTCAACCCTCTCAAATTGCGGAGAGCTATCAGTTACATATTAAAAACGACGTCATCGAGATTATCGGTACTGACAGCGCCGGCGTGTTTTACGGTATTCAGAGTTTGCTGGCACTGCTTCCTGTCAGGGAGCAGAGCACAAATCGCGTCCAGTTGCCTCAACTATTGATTAGCGACCAACCCCGTTATCGCTGGCGCGGCATGCACTATGACATGGGGCGGAATTTTCATGGTCTGGAAGTGACCTTGCGCCTGATTGAACAAATGGCCCGTTACAAACTGAATAAGCTGCATCTGCATCTGACTGAAGATGAAGGCTGGCGCCTGGAAATTCCGGGCTTACCTGAACTGACTGAGCTCGGCGCTTATCGCTGTTTTGATTTAACTGAGCAGCGCTGCCTGCTAACTCAGCTGGGTACCGGCCCGCATACCGATGGTTCCGGCAATGGCTATTACAGCCGTGAGCAATTTATTCAGCTGTTGCGTCATGCTAAAGCCCATCATATAGCAGTGATCCCGGAGATTGACTTACCCGGCCACGCCCGTGCGGCCATTAAAGCAATGGAAGCGCGTTATCAGCGGATGAATCAGGCCGAACAGCCAGAGCAGGCTGCCCGTTACCGGCTGACTGAAGATCACGACCAGTCTGACTATCTGACAGTGCAAAACTATAACGATAACTCGGTCAACGTCTGTCTGGAATCAAGTTATCAGTTCGTTGACAAAGTAATCAGCGAACTACAGCAAATGTATCTGGACGCAGGAACAATATTGCGCCTGTTTCATATGGGCGGCGATGAAGTGGGCAAAGGCTCCTGGCAGGGCTCACCGGCCTGTCAGCAGCTTATTGCCACACCCGATAACAACGTTAGCAGTGTGGCCGATTTAAAGCCTTATTTTATTAACCGGGTAGCCCAGCTGGCGGCAAAGCGGGGGCTGGCATTAGCTGCCTGGGAGGATGGGTTAATGGCCACCCCAGCCCAACCTTTTGCCCGCGACCAGTTCCAAAATCCGCAGGTGGTGGTAAACGCCTGGGATAATATCTGGGAATGGGGTTATGGCGACAGAGCTTATCTGTTTGCAAATGCCGGTTACGACGTGGTGCAATCACCAGGCACAAACCTGTATTTCGACCACCCGCAGGAGGCACACCCGGCAGAGCGGGGTTACTATTGGGCGGCCCGGTATACCGATACAGAAAAAGTATTTTTCTACCGGCCGGATCATTTGTATCACAACGCAGAGTTTACCCGCGACGGTACCGCCATTACCGATTTAGCGGCGCTTCTCGGCCGGCCATTGCCTCAGCTGGAAAAGCCACAGCACATGCTGGGCATTCAGGGCCAGCTATGGAGTGAAACCATTCGTACCCCGGCCCAACTGGAGCAGATGCTCTATCCCAGATTAATTGCCCTGGCAGAGCGGGCCTGGCATAAAGCCAGCTGGGAGCCGGATAAAGCGGCCAGTGCCGCCCGCGACGACTGGCGACACTTCAGTCAGCGTTTGGTCAGTTATGAATTACCGCGGCTGCAGCAGAGTAACAGCGGGCATTATTTACCGCCTCCGGGTGCTCTGCGAGACAATGACAAGCTAAAAGCGAATACGGCCTGGCCGGGTTTAACTATCGAGTTCAGTACGGATCAGGGGCAAAGCTGGCAGCGCTATCAATCAACACTAACGGTCTCTGAGCAGCAGGTATGGCTGCGTAGCCGGCTTGGCAAAGTCAGTAGCCGGATCATTAAACTCTGAGTCTTTAAACTTATAAACTTAACCAAAAACGGCACCTGTTCAGGTGCCGTTGTCAGTTAAACAGCTTGCTATCAGGCAGGTTTAACCAGCTTCTGCACCAGTTTCTGGGTATGCTGCAGTGACATTAAATGGGCATAAATAGCGGTCAGGAAGCCCAGTTTCCGTAATTCCAGAAACACTTCGTTGTCCAGTTCATTTAGCTTTTTTTCATCAATCATGTGAATACCATTAATGTTGCGCGGCTCACCGTCAACTGTAATGGTCAGCACCTGTTCTTTAATCAGATCCAGACTCTTTAACTTTTCACTGAAACCACGGGTCATCCGGCTGAATTCAACATATTCACCCATTTGCTTTTTCCGATCGGCCAGGTAATCGGTTTCGCTGCCGTCGTCTTTAAACAAAGGCAAGCCTTCCGTCTCGTTAACCCGGGCAGATGACTCATCTACCGCTACCACTAACCGATCACTGTTCGGCTCTGGCTGTACCAGCACTAACGGATAATTCCGCGCCACCCGCGGCACATACAGCGCCTGCCATTTACCATCTTCAATAACCAGATTCTGATTTGCCGCTAAGCCCAGTAACACTACTGGCTGATAGCTGTCACTCTGACCATCTTTGACAAATACCACCGGAAACTCAGCACCGGCAACCACGAATTCCTGCACCACGATTGGCAGCATATGTTGATCGGCAATGTGGCTGAATGCATTTTCATTACTGATTCTGGTCTTGGCGTGTTGTTCTTTATTTAGCGCTACTACTTTTTTCTGTTCCATAGATAACTCATTGTTATGGGATTTTTAAGATACCAGCTGGTTGCGGTGTCGATATTTTAAGCAGCTGCAGGTGCTGCGACCGTCTAATCCACTGGCGTACCGGCGTTATCTTGCGTCAAGTTGGCCTGTGAATCAACTGCTGAATGCCGATAAAGCCCGCTACCCCTTATCACCCGTCAGCGATATCAAACATCGGTTTGTCTGGTCAGCGAACTTATTAACCACCGGGTTAATGCATCTTCCGCTGCAAAGGCACCTTGCCCCTGAATTCCCTGCTTATCAACTGGAATATGGGCCAGGGCTTCATTACTGCTGTTATTCAATATGAAGTGGCGGAACATCGCATTCCACGCCTGCCGCTGCGGCGCAGGTAAGCCGCGTAAGCAGAGCAAACTGTGCAGCAGGGCATTTAACGGTGCCGGCCGGCTGTCAGCCGTGCCGATGGAGCCGTTCCACCAGTAGTTAACCAGCAAATTGATAGCAGCTGTGGACTGTACCTGATGCCACCACAATGCCGGAATATACAATACGTCACCCGGCTCAAGCTCTGCTACCTGCGCCTGTTGCAGTGCTTCAGCCGCTTTAGGAAAACGCTTCAAATCTGGCTGGCTAAAGTCAACCAGGCTAATTGGCGCGCCGGTTGGTGTATAGTCCAGCGGTCCGATGTACAAATTGGACACCTGCTCTGGCGCAAACAAAGTAAAAATCCGTTTGCCGGCGACAACACATGCCAGATTATCGGCGTCATCGAAGTGCGCGGGCACCGTCACCATATTACCCAGCCAAATTCGGGGGATCACCGTCCGCGGCAGCAACGGGTTAGGGTTCTCTGAAGTAAAATCAGGCAAGCAATCACTGACTAAAGCACTTTGCGCGGCAATACGCACGGCCTGCGGATCTGTTTTAGTTTTCTGCAGCTGCGCCAGTATGGCAGTTAGCGGGTACTGACGTTTTTCATAGTTAAAGCCTGCCCAATCTGGCTTATAGCCTATCCGGCCAGCTGTTTGCGCTGCCAGTAGCAAGGTATCAACCTGCCAGCCGCTATCCATAGCAGCGATATACTGCTGCAAACTCTCTGCAGACGCCACTGCCCGTTGCACCACCGGCCAGTGCTTTACCAGCCCTTTTAAGATTGCCGGCTTAGCAGCAGGCATTATCTCTTGCTGCCACTGCGCCAGCGTGACGTTATGCCAGCATTTTACTGCCTCAGCCATCGTTCACTCCAAAAACTAAAAGGGGTTAACACCTGATGCCAACCCCTTATCCTGACTATTGTTTAGCTCGCTCAGAATGCCATTCTAACCCCAGCAGTAAAGCGGCGGCCATTCTGATAAATCGAGAATAAGCGTGCCGTATCGGTGTTGTACTCCACCACTTCTTCATCAGTCAGGTTAACCGCTTCCAGTGACAATGTGATCGTGTCTGTCAGATTGTAACCGAAACTGGCATCCAGCTGACCGTAGCTGTCATTCCACAGTTCATCACCATTGAAATGTAAGCCTTTATACCACTCCGTCCGGTAGTTATACATCAGCCTGGCACTGAGGGTATCCGTTTCATAGTAGATACTGGCATTCATCATATGCCGTGAAGTACCTTCCACCAAACCAGAGCCCGGCTGTGTCAGTTGCCGCTCTTCATCACGCTGGGCATTGGTGTATGTGTAATTCGCACTGACCCCATAATCACCAAAAGCCTGCTGAAATGTCAGTTCGATCCCGTCGGTTGTGCCACCAGGGCCATTTTCCGGCCGGGTAAAGGTCACATCAACCCACTCCTCGCCTTCTTCCCAGTAGCGCTGATCAACAAAGGTTGAGAAGCTGCGGTAGCTTTTAATATCTTTATGGAAATAGGTAACGGCTAACAACGCTGACGCGTCGAAATACCATTCAAAGGATAAATCAAACTGGTCAGCAATTTGTGGCATCAAATTGGGGTTGCTGGCGCTGCCCGTTGGCTGCGCCACATTCAGTGAGCCATAGGTAACTGAAGAGGAGATATTATTCCAGTCCTGGCGCGCCATTACCCGGGCGGCGCCAAAGCGCAATATTTGATCGTCAGATAAATCAAAAGCAATATTCAGGCTGGGCAGCACTTCGCTGTAATCATTATCAGTCTCGACCCATTCCAGTACTTCAGGAGTCAGCCACTCCCTGTCAATGGTCCACAATCCCCAGGAATCACCGGAAAATTCATAGCCACCGGATGTTTGCCGGGTATCGACAAAGCGCACCCCGACATTGCCGCGAAAGCCTTCACCTTCAAAATCACCCTGGGCATATAATGCCAGAATGTCTTCCTCCACCGCCCAAATCTCAGCCAGGTTTTTCGAGCGGGCGAAATCTGCCGGTACCCCATTTAAGCCGTCAAAGGCAATTTGCTCCATCGCAGCGCGGTTGTGCGCCATTTGCTCAGTCATATTGCCATTGACCACCGCATCAATATTGACCGTGCCATTAAACAGGCCGCACTGTGCCCAGTCGTAGCACGTGGCAAAAATATGATCAAGATAACTGCCGGCGATATCTTCATTGCCAGTCATCGTTTGCGGGCCATGCCAGCTATAGGCTACCCGGTCCTGAGTCCGTTCAGCCATCCGGTATTTGGCCCCGGTTTTAATGGCGGTAAAGGCCCCTTTCTGTACCGGAATAGTAAAATCAAACTGGGCATAGGTTTCTTCATCAGTGGTCGGCTTTTCGCCACCCCATATCCAGCCCGGCCGAAACTGGGTCGGATCAGTTGCATCGACAACCGTATTGGCCGTCGGCGTGCCACCCCGTAAATCGAAGTTATAACCGGTGCCACCTGCCGGACCGTATTCCCACGATGTCTCCCGGTAGGTGCCTCCTTTCGCTTCGGTATGGCCAAGCTGAGTATGCAATTCAAAGTTGTCGGCACTGTAGTTCAAATCAAAATCAATAGCGCGGGTTTCAGTAGACGAAACCCGGTTAATAAAGTTATAAGCCGCTGTGCCAGCGCCAGCCACGTCACCAGCAACAATGCTGCCGTTTTCAAGCGCAGTATTAGTCAGTGAATCCGCATTATTGTTAACGAATATTAACCAGTTCTGATTGTGGTTATTGGCATCAACTTTTGAATCCAGAATATTGAGTACCATATCCAGATTGTCGTTGGGCCGGGATTGCAACGACAAAAACAGGGTTTCACGCTCGCGATCCTGCTCAAAGCGGGGCACGCCAATATGGCTTGGTAAAGAAGCGTCTAACTCGGCATTATTTGGCCAGCCCAGCACTTCAAAGCCCTGCCGTACCACTTTCCGATCTTGTTTTATCGCTGATACCAACACACCAAAACTTTCGGCTTCATTCTTCCAGGAATACATGCCTGACAGTTGCGGGTCCCATTGCTCCGAGGCCTCTGAATACTGCCCTTCCAGCGAAAGGTTTACCGCGTTTGCTTCCATCGACAACGGCGTACGGGTACGCAATATAACAGTGCCACCGATTGAACCTTCATCAATACTTGCCAGCGGAGATTTATACACTTCTAAATCTGATACCAGAGCCGACGGCAACATGGTGTAGTTAAAACTACGCCCCGGGTTATCCAGAATAAACCAATCGGCCGTTGCCACCGTCTGACCATTTAATAAGGTACGGTTTGTTGAAGAACTGGCGCCACGAATGGTAATTTTTTCACCTTCACCAAATTCCCGGCTTACACCGACACCAGTGATCCTGGACAATGATTCGGCGACGTTTTTATCCGGAAACTTGCCAATGTCTTCCGCTGTCACCACATCAACCACTGCATTGGAATATCGTTTGGCATTCAGGTTGGCTTCCTGCGAGGCACGAATCCCCCGAACCTGAATGACTTCAACCTGTTGCTCTTTTGCAGCGTCATCCTGCGCCAGTACCGGCATTGCAGTAACTGCAGCTCCGGCGATTAGCGCCATTTTTACCGCTATAACACTTTTTTTTACGTTGTTGTGCAGCATGTGTTTCTCCCGTTCCTGTGCTCTTTGGCATGGTACTTTTTATGCTTTATCCTAATGACAGCGTTGTCATGCAAATTAAACATACACAAATTAATATGGCTTTGCAAAGTTTTTCAGCTGTTTTTTTAACCAGCTATTTTGGCAGTGCCATTGCCAACCTGCCCTGACCTATAGACTAAAAACAGCAGTAATCTGCCACCAAAATAATGATAAGTAATTAATTTAAAATGAATTAATAGCGTTTACAGTTTAATTGCCGCAACATCTTGAATAGCACTTAGCTTAGCTAGCTGCGATGTTGCAGGTTAAATTTATTCCGAACATTGACCAGCGCTGTCATCGAAGGCGATAAGGCATGTTATAAACGCGCTTCAGTATGCTAGACTGAGCGGCATAAACGGCTATGCCGAGCTGAGAAGACCAATGAAAATAACAATTAATGATGTAGCAAAACTGGCAGGGGTATCGATAAAAACGGTATCGAGGGTGATGAACAACGAACCGTCGGTACGCAAAGACACCTTTGATAAAGTGACTGCCGCCATGAAGCAGCTGCAATATCAACCCAACTCGGCCGCCCGCAATCTGGCCAGTAGCCGCTCGTACAGCATCGGTTATGTTTACGACAACCCAAACGCCTATTATGTAATTGAAATGCAGCGCGGCATGCTGGATGCCTGCCGCAAACATAATTATGAGTTAATTATTCACCCTACCAACGCCAAATCACCCGATATCGTGCAGGAAGTACTTGAACTGGTTGATCGCTCCCGCCTGGCTGGTCTGGTGCTCACCCCGCCGTTTTCTGAAATGCCGCATCTGGCTGATGCACTGAACGAAAAAGATATTGCCTTTGTCCGGATAATTTCCGGTTCTACGCCATCGCCAAAACTCAGCAACTGTGTGTTGGTGGACGATTTTACTGCGGCATTTAAAATTACTAATCACTTACTGGAGCTTGGCCACACCGATATCGCCTTTTTAGGTGGCGACGAAGAACATAGCTCCAGTGGTGAACGGCTGGCAGGCTTTGAAGCTGCGCTGGTTAAACGTGGCCTGAAACCAAAACCTGAGTGGGTCGTATCCGGCTCCTATTCATTTGAATCGGGTGTCGCGCGTGCCAAAGCCTTGTTAACTGCCAGGCAGAAACCCACAGCAATATTTGCCTGTAATGATGAAATTGCGGCCGGTGCCTTATTCAGCGCCCGGCTAATGAATGTCTCGATTCCGGATCAGCTGGCCATTGCCGGTTTTGAAAACAGCCCGTTTTCACGCCAAACCTGGCCTCCCCTCACCACCGCCCATCAACCAAATACGACGATTGCCCAATATGCTGCTGAACTGCTATTTAAGTGCAGCAAGAAAACCAACAATAAAGCGGATGTTAAACAGCAAACGGTATTTATTCCGGAACTGGTAGTACGCGAGTCGACTTCGCCCGGCAGTTAAGCGTTAATTATAAAAAAACCGCTGAAATCAGCGGTTTTTTTTATAAACGCCAGTATTACCCGGCACTAAACTGATAGTAAGTTGGCGCATTCGGCCCCACCGGAAAACCGCCTACAAATACCCATAAAATAAATAAAAGCGTCCAGCCAACAAAGAACACCATTGAATATGGCAGCATGGTCGCAATCAGCGTGCCAAGCCCCATGTCTTTTTTATATCGTGCTGCTACAGCGAGAATAAGTCCGAAGTAGCTCATCATTGGCGTGATAACATTGGTTACCGAATCACCTATCCGGTAAGCCGCCTGAATAACTTCCGGTGAATAACCAACAATCATCAGCATAGGCACAAAAATGGGCGCCGTAATAGCCCACTGCGCCGATGCCGACCCCAGCATCAAGTTTACAAAACCACACATGGCAATAAAAAACACAAACAACAATGGCCCGGTCAGACCCATTTCCTGCAGAGCAGTCGCACCTTTTACCGCGAAAATAGCGCCCATATTTGACCAGCCGAAGAAGGCCACAAATTGCGCCGCAAAAAACACCAACACAATATAAAGTCCCATGGAGCCGATGCTTTTCGACATTGCATTAATGACATCACGATCGGTTTGCATCGTGCCGACAATTTTGCCGTAGACAAAGCCTGGTATGGCGAAGGTTACAAAAATAAAAACCACTATCCCTTTTAAAAAGGGTGAACCCGGTACGCCTCCGGTTTCCGGGTTACGTAAGATCCCCCACTCGGGCACTATGCTTAATGCCAGTAAAACGGCTAACAGTAAAAATGTCAGGCCGGCCCCGGCTAAACCACGCTTTTCTTTCGATGTCAGTTTATCAAGCTGTTGGGCCCCTAAATCGATGGACGCTTCATCAGCATTGTACTTACCTAGTTTGGGTTCAACAATTTTTTCAGTGACAATGGCGCCTAACGTTGCAATAACAAAGGTACTGGCAATCATAAAATACCAGTTTGCCTCAGGGCCGACATTATAATCAGGGTCGATCAGGTTAGCCGCAGATGTGGTAAAGCCGGCCAGCAACGGGTCGACAGTTCCAATAAATAAATTAGCACTATAGCCGCCTGATACCCCGGCAAAAGCGGCAGCTAAACCGGCCAGCGGATGACGGCCCAGAGAGTGAAATATTACCGCCGCCATCGGGATAAGCACCACATAGCCAAGCTCAGAGGCGGTATTCGAAATAATACCGGCAAACACAATAGTCACGGTAACCATTCTTTTTGATGCGCCCATCACCAGGCCACGCATCGCTGCCGAGATAAGGCCGGAGTGCTCAGCAATACTGACGCCAAGCAGCGCTACCAGCACTACGCCAAGTGGCGGGAAGCTGGTAAAGTTAGTCACCAGATTAGCAATAATCCGTTGCAGGCCATCAACACTAAATAAGCTGACTACCCGGATAATGCCATCGGCAGAACGGCCGGCTGCTCCCTCTGGCCTTGGGTCTACCGCGCTGAAATCAAAATAGGCAGCAACACCGCTACCGACAACAACCAGCACAGCAAATAAAGCAAATAAGGTTACCGGATGGGGTAATAAATTCCCCAGCCACTCTACCGTATCCAGAAAACGGGTAAACCAGCCACGCTTGGGTCCTGCCGGAGCAGGTGTTCTACCAGCGTTTGTCATAAATGAATTCCTCTTGGTCAAAGCACAGATAATGTCGCCAGTTATCTGGAATTAGTTAACAGCTTTATAGTTATTTTGTAGCTCAGGGCAGGAAATTAGCGCAAGAGCCTGATATATCCCAACTTAACCAGGCCAGAAACGGCCTTAAGCTGACTTTTTATAGTATTTATCGGCCAAATCTATCACAGGAAAGAGCAAGCGCAAAGCCTGAGACTGTAGTCGCACCGGCTATTAGGGCAAACTGCAGTTGAAAACAACCGAAAATATGACTAATCCAGTGTTTTGCCGGCCAGGCTTGCTAATGATGCCGCATCCTGCTGCAAACTCATCATCCGCAAATAGCACTAAAGTACCGTTGCCAGTGGCGTGCTGACTGCCTAGCATAAGCTATTACCGATTACAGGAGTAACCCTATGCGTGCAGTCATTACCGGTGGTACCGGAGGTATTGGTTTTGCTATCGCCAGCCACTTTGGTAAAGCCGGCTATCATATTGTGTTAGCCGATTTAAACCAGTCCCTGTTGCAACAAAAAACAGATGAACTCAGTAGCCAGGGTATTGCCGCTGACTATTGTGTGCTGGATGTTACTGATCAGCAAGCCATTGAAGAATGCGCCAGACGCTTTCCGGCGGACATTCTGGTCAACAATGCGGGTATTCAGCACGTGGCACGACTGGAAGACTTTCCGCCGGAAAAGTGGGCTCTGTTGCTCAGCGTCATGCTAACCGGTCCGGCAATGCTCACCCGCGCTATGTTGCCATATATGCGCAATAATAATTTTGGCAGGGTTATTAACATCGGCTCTATCCATGCGGTAATAGCCTCACCGTTTAAGTCTGCCTATGTTGCTGCCAAGCATGGCCTGCTGGGTTTTAGCAAAGTGGTGGCGCTGGAAAATGCCGATAAAAACTTTACGATCAACACCATTTGCCCGGCTTATGTGAAAACGCCACTGGTCGAACAGCAAATTGCTGCTCAGGCTAAAGAGCATAACCTGACCGAGCAACAGGTCATCGAACAGATTATGTTAGCGCCGATGCCACAGAAAGCTTTTATTGATGTTAGCGAAATCGCCGAGATGGCCGCGTTTTTATGTCAGGATGGCGCCCGGCATATGACCGCACAAACTCTGATCCTGGACGGTGGCTGGACAGCCCGCTAGCACTAAGCCGGCAACTGAGGCACAATCGGCCTACGAGTATTAGATGACCTCACCACAACAGATGATTGAAAATGGCAGCGGCATTGGCTTAGCCACCATTGCCGCCATTTCACTGGTATACCTGCTGATTTTATTCAGTGTTGGCCGCTTTGGCCGGCGCATTACGGCCCGTCATCCGCTGGCTCCCTGGATATTCAGCTTCGCCCTGTCGATTTACTGCACCTCATGGGCGTTTTATGGGGTTACCGCTCAGGCGGCGGTAAATGGCTGGTGGATCCCACCGACCTATATCGGCTCTTTTATTCTGTTCTGGTTCGGTTTTAAATTAATCGCCCGCATCGCCATAGCCTGCCGGCGCTATCGCATTACCTCTGTGGCCGACTTTATTGCCACCCGCTTTGGCCATTCCCGCTCGCTGGCGGTATTAATTACCTTAATTTTGATCATGGCGGTTATCCCCTATATTGCGCTGCAACTGCACGCGGTCTCTACCAGTATTAATACCCTGGTTCAGGCAGAGGTAGGTCAGCATTGGTATACCGATACTGGCTTCTATGTCAGCTTATGGATGGCGGTATTTGCCCTGCTGTTTGTCAGCAAAAGCGCCCGGGCCCATCAGCCAAACCCGGGCCTGATGACGGCCATCGCGTTTGAATCGCTGATAAAACTGCTGGCGCTGCTGGCCATTGGCTGTTTTGTGGTGTTTGGCATGTTCGATGGCTTTGCCAGTATTTTTGACAGTGCCGCCGCTGATCCGGCAATCAGTAAGTTACGCCAACAAGCCTTACCGATGCATGCTTACTGGCTACACGCCCTGCTCGGCTTTTTTGCAACCCTTTGTTTACCCAGACAGTTCCATGTCAGCTTTGTGGAAAATCAGAAGCTGAGCCATCTGCGCAGTGCCCGCTGGATTTTCCCGCTCTATTTACTGTTAATGAGTATTTTTACCCTGCCGCTCGCCTTAGCTGGCGTGATGTTACTGGGAAACGATGTCAATATTGATGTAGTGGTATTACAGTTGCCGCTGGCAGCTAACCGCACCGATATTGCCTTGCTGGCTTATCTTGGTGGGTTTTCTGCGGCTACCAGTATGGTAGTGGTCGCCACGGTGGTGCTAGGCATTATGATCACTAACGAATTACTGGCGCCTCTTATTTACCGCAGCAGCCAGTTACATCCCGAACAACAGAATAAAGTTAAAGTAGCCACGCTGCGTCGCTCGGCGATGTTAACTGTGATGGCGCTGGGCTTTGTGTACTACCGGTTTATCGGCACCGAAACCGGGCTGGCCCAACTGGGCTTAATGGCTTTCGCGCTGGTGGCACAACTGGCACCATCGTTAATTCTCGGGTTGTTGTCCCGTAAGGTCAACCGCCAGGGTGCGATCGCCGGGGTGCTCAGTGGCGCGGTGGTCTGGGCTTACATTTTGCTGTTGCCGGAAGTCAGCCGGGCCGGCCTGATGGGATCTGACTGGCTGGGCCAGGGGCCACTGGGTTTGTCGTGGCTGGCCCCGCAGCAGTTGTTTGGCTGGCAGGCCGATCCGTTAAGTCTTGGGGTTTTGCTAAGCCTGTCAGTAAACTGCCTGATGGTGTTACTGGTCAGTCAATTCAGCAATACCCGGGTTAGTGAATGGCTGGAAAGCGGCCGTTTTTTGCGGGCCCAGCTCAGTAGCGAACATAACCGGCGCAGTCTGCCACTGAGCGTGCAGGATTGTTTCTTACTGGTAAAGCGTTTTGCCGGCGAAAAAGAGGCACGGCGCCTGCTACTGCGCAATTTAAAAGATCCCAGTCCGGCTCAGAACCAACTGGCCCCGCTTAATCTGGTGCAAGCTGCAGAGCGCAGTCTGGCGGCGGTGGTAGGGGGCGCCTCGATGCGACTGATCATGGATGCTGCCGGCAAACATGCCCAATTGCCGATGGAAACGGTAGAACGTTTCGTTGACGAAGCCAGCCAGGTGTTTCAGTTTAATCAGGCTCTGCTGCTGTCGACCATTGACAATATCAGCCAGGGGATTAGCGTCGTCGATGCCGATTTAAGGCTGATAGCCTGGAACCAGCGTTATATTGATATGTTCAGTTATCCGCCGGGTATGGTTGAAGTAGGCAAACCGGTCGCTGAGGTCATTCGCTTTAATTTGCAACGTGGTCTGATTGACAGTGAAAATATTGATGCAGAAATCAGCAAACGGCTGAGCTTTCTGCGCCAGGGCAGCAGCTATAAGTTTCAGCGCCAGCAGCAAGATGGCCGGGTATTGGAAATGCAGGGTAACCCGTTACCTGGCGGCGGCTTTGTCACGACCTATACCGATATCAGCTCATTTATTGAAGTACAGACCCAGCTGGAGCAAAGCAATACCCTGCTTGAGCAACGGGTAAGTGAACGCACCTATGAGCTGCAGCAGTTAAATCAGCAATTGCAGCACACCCAGCAACAGCTGGAAGTCAGCACTGCCGCCAAAACCCGCTTTTTCGCCGCCGCCAGTCACGACCTGATGCAGCCTTTCAATGCTGCGGCATTATTTGCAGGCTTACTTCGCCAGCAAAGCACCACTCCTGAACTGCGTCAGCTCAGTGTCAATCTGACTAACTCTCTTAATTCAGCAGAAGAGCTGTTAACCGCAATTCTGGATTTAACCAAGCTTGATTCAGGCGTAATTAAAGCCTACCCGCAAACGGTTACCGTCAGTCAGCTGCTGGATGACATTGGCCGGGATGCGGCCGCACTGGCCGCCGAGAAAGGCCTGCAGTTTCGGATTTACAGCAGTAAACTTAGTGTCAGCACCGACCGCAAACTGGTAAAGCGGGTCATCCAGAACCTGCTGGCCAACGCAGTGCGCTATACCAGTAAAGGTAAAGTAGTACTCGGCGTTAAACGCACTGGCAAGCACTTGCAGATCAGAGTGATGGATACCGGGGCTGGCATTGCGAAAGCGGACCAGCAACGGATATTCGAAGAGTTTCAGCAAGGCAGCCAGCCAGATCAGAAAGGTCTGGGCCTGGGGCTGGCCATTGCGCTTAGAATAAGTGATATTCTCGGTCATAAATTAAGCGTGCAGTCGATACCCGGCAAAGGTAGTTGTTTTAGTTTAATGCTGCCGTTGACAACATCACCCGCAGTTTCAGCGGCGCTGCCTGCCAGCAGCAATGAAATCAGTGCCAGCTTTGCTGGCAAAAAAATCTTGTTGTTAGATAACGAAGCGCACCTGCTCAGCGCGGTTAGTGCCCTGCTAACCAGCTGGCAGTGTCAGGTTACCGCGGTTAGCCAACCCGGCGAGGCATTGGCAGCCATTAGTCAGGGACTGAAACCTGACCTGTGTCTGTTTGATTATCATCTGGACAACGCCGCAACCGGCGTAGCAGTGGCAGAGCAATTAGCCAGCCATTTCGCGATAAACGTACCGGTGATTATTCACTCGGCAGATCACGATCAGAATATCCGCGAACAAGCGCTGAACAGTGGTTTTTACTTTTTGTTAAAGCCGTTAAAACCCGCTGCATTAAAAAAGCTGTTTAGCCGGTTACTCCGCTAACCTCCCATCAATTAATACACAATAAACCGACATCACCGACAATTAGATAAATAAACTAAAACTGTAATTTACTTTGGCGCCAAATAAGATAACATTTGCTACATTTTTGACCATCAATGTAGTAACAATGGATCTGAACCTAGTTAGGGCCCCTTACCGACCTGATGCAAAGGCCGCATTACATCGTCTAATCCAGCATCATAGCGCCGGTGTGGTGACCGACTATCCACTATTACTGGCGCCTGAACTTAGCCGTCGCATACTCCATGCCAATACTGAGGTGATGCATCAGGCAATGCAACAGCATACCCTTGCTGGCGTCAGGGCTTTATTACCCTCAGCTATGTTGCTGGGGAATGCACCCGCAAAGCCGCATTTTTTCGCGGTCGACTTCGCGCTAAGTTATGACCGGCAAGCACAACTGACTCCTCAGCTAATTGAGTTGCAGGCTTTCCCATCAATGCTGGCGATGAGTTTTTTTCTGGAACAACATTATGGTCCGACGGTACTGGCCGGACTAACGTTAATACAACGCCAGCAGCTATGGCAGCAGATGCTCAAAGCGGAACTACTACCAGAGCAGGGTGAGGTTATTATGCTGGACTACCAGCCGCTGGCCCAGCGTTCAGCGTTAAGCTTTATTCTGACCGCCAAACTCGGTGTACCAACGGTATGTCTCACTGGATTGTATCGCAAAGGCCGACAACTATATTTTCGTCTGAATGGCCGTGAACGCAAAGTGCAACGAATTTACAACCGGCTTATTTTAGCTGCATTGCCACCGGACGTTGCGCAACGGGCCAGACAATTACTCAGTGATGCCGAAGTAAACTGGCTTGGCCACCCGGACTGGTATTATTTTGTCTCCAAAGCCAGCATGCTGTTTATGCACGGGCCCTGGTTACCTCAGGTCAGTCTTATTAACAGTCCGGCGACAGACCCCCTGCTGCCAAACAGTGTGTGTAAGCCACTATTTGATTTTGCCGGTCGAGGTGTAGAGTTGTCGCCGACAGCTGCTTATCTGTCGTCCCTGCCCTCTGCTGACTATATGTTGCAACAAAAGGTGTGCTACGCCCCTTGCGTGATGACAGCGCAACAGCAATCGCTGAAAACCGAGATCCGCGTCCTGAGTCTGTGGCCAGAAAATACGCCTGAACCTGTAACGGTAGCAATGATGGCGCGAGTATCTGCCGGAGCCTACATGGGAATGAATCAGCAGCAGGATGCAGGAGGAGCAACAGTAGCACTGTCTCCGCAGGAGGCTTTATGCGGATAAAGTGGTGGCTGCTGCCGACCCTGCTGGCAACCCTCATTTTGAGTGGGTATGCCCTGTGGGAGCACCATTGGAATCGCACAATACGGACTGATATGGCTTATGTCGAAGCCGATCTGGTCTATGTCAGGGCTCAGCAAAGCGGTATCGTCCTTACCCGTTACACGCAGGAACTCAGCCAGATCAATGCCGGACAACCTATATTGCAACTGGACGATGCAACTGAACGACATCAGCTGGCTAACTTAGGGGCTGAGCAGCTGCAATGGCAACAGCAACTGGATGCCAATGCCAACCAGCAGGCGATAATTCATCACCAGCTCCAACAACTGCAATTTGATATTGCACTGGCCCAATCGGAGTTAGAGTTGGCTGAGGCAGATTTATTTCGCCAGCAGCAGCTACAACAGCAAGGCCTGGTGCAACAGCGCGACTGGCAACAAGCTTCCTACCGGGTGCAGCAGACCCGTATTATGCAGCAGAAACTGCATGGCCAGCAGCAGGGTCTGACACTACAACAACAACAATGGCAGTTGCAGGCAAAAGTCCTGCAGCAGGACCTGGCAAAAAATGTTCTTGCTCAGCAAGACAGTAACAGACGCATCAGCCAGTTCCGGCTGATAGCACCAGCCAGTGGTATCTTGTCAGGCATCAGCTTTCAAACGGGCGAGCTGGTTAATGCTGGCGACCATGTGGCCACACTGGTACCTACTGATGCGATTTGGATTGAAGCCTACTTCAAAGAGAGTGTCATCGCCTCGATTACCCCTGGCCAGCCAGCCGAAGTGCAGATTGATGCTTTTCCAGACCAGAAATTTGTTGGTGAAGTGATGGCGGCGTCCCCACTGGCCGGCGCTAAACTCAGTTTAATCAGCCCTAATTACACTTCAGGAAATTTTATCCGAATTGAACAGCGAGTACCGGTAAGGATCAAGCTTGACGATAATGTCGTGACCACGTTGCGCCCGGGATTATCAGCCCGGGTTACTCTTAACCGCCCTGATTAACGACTGATGCAATTCTCCCGTCAAAGTATTGCTGCAGTTGCCATTATGCTGGGCGCCTTTATGGCGCTGGCTGGCATTAATATCACCAACACGGCTACCGAATTATTACAAGCCAGAGTAGGCGCCAGTTTGCGTGAAATGACCCTGATCACATCCAGCTATATTATTGCCGAAATTGCTGCGATGCCTTTAATGCCTGTGCTGGTCCGCCGGTTGGGGCTGAAACGGCTTGCAGTATGCGTTTTATGTGGTTTTATGCTGGCATCTGTTGCCTGCGCCCATGCCAACAGTCTTGACACCCTGATTGTCTGGCGGATTGTGCAAGGTGCCTTTGGCGGCATTTTGCTGCCTTTAGTCCATACATCAATAAAATTGCTACTGCCACAAAATAAGCATGCTGCTGCATTTGGCGTATTTTCTGTGTTTGCCTCGCTGGCACCGGTAGCTGGCCCCGCTTATGCCGGGTTGCTTAGTGCTGCAGATTACCCCTGGTTGTTTTATATTAATATTCCACTTGGTCTGGCAGCACTGACTGGTCTGCTCTGGGCATTGCCAGGTCCGGACAGTTGTGGTCAGGTTGCAGAACAACGCAATTGCAGGTTGGACGCCTTTGGCATCGCCATACTATCGCTGTCGCTTGCCAGCCTGGTATTTGCCCTTGAGCACGGTGTCGAGCGTGAATGGCTTGCCGACCAAACTATTCGGGCAAGTCTGGTATGTGGTCTTATTGGTCTGATGTATATTGGCTATCTGCAAACCCGGTTGCAGCAGCCCGTGCTGAACGTGCGCCTGCTGGCCTCTTCCCGCTTCGCCTTAATTTGTCTTGCCAGTTTTATGGCGGGTGTAGTCATTTATGGCTTTGTTTATCTGATCCCGTATTACCTTATTTCGGTGCACGGTTATAGCCCGGCGCAGGTCGCCAGGGTCATTCTGATGGCTGCGGCACCGCAACTCCTGATGTTACCCCTGATGGTAAAATATGCGCCACGGCTCAACCCCTGGCTGGCAATAGTAGCAGGGGCATTACTGTGTGCTGTCAGCACAGCGCTGTGCAGTCGGATGACTGTCGACTTTGCCGGCGATCAATTTCTCTGGCCACAGTTAATCCGGGTTATTGCTGTACCGCTGCTTATTATGCCACTTACCCTGCTGTCACTGCAGGTGGTATCTGACCGCGACGCGCCCTCAGCCGCAATTTTGTTTAATGTGGCGCGTAATCTTGGCGGTGCGGTAGGCGTAGCAGGACTGGTGACTTATGTCGAACATTACAAAGTTGTATTTTTTCAACAAAGCCTGTTGCAGTTTAACCAGCATACCTTGCCCATGGCTCAAAGCCAGAACAGCAATGCATTCGCCAGTCAACTGACCCTGCAGCTAAACCAGCATAGCAGTATCTGGGCTTTTAATGGCGCGTTCAGTATCCTGAGTGTCAGCTTGCTGCTGATGGCAATATTGTTCCTGACACTGTATCTGCTTGACGGTAAATACCGCTCACTTTCCGCTTCCCTCTCTCTGGATCACGCAAGGACTGGCAATTCATGAGTATAAAATTGAGCTTTGGTAATGAAGAAGAGTTTTTACTGTTGAAAAACACACAGCCGTTTGTGATGCCTTTGCAACCGCTGCGGGCAGAGCCTGACTGTCCGCCGGGGATTTGGTCATACGAAGCACATCAAGGCGTGTTGGAACATGCGACGCCGGTATACCACAGCCTGCACGGTCTTTATCAGCATATTTTACACTCTCGCGCTTTTCTGGCCCGTGTTGCCAACAGCATGCAACTGGATCTCTTCTGTGGCGGGACCCATCCCAGCCTGGACTGGCCGACACTAAAAATGACTGCGGATTACCAAGCCGTGGTTGATGAGTATCAGGATACCGTAAGGGCACTAACTTTATTTGGTATGCACACTCATATCGGTATCAGTGATCACAGTTTACTGGTACAGGTATTTAATGCGTTGCGGCCATTTCTGGCTCCGTTGCTGGCATTAAGCGCCAACTCACCATTTTATCGTGGCCGTGACACCGGTTTATGCTCTTACAGGGCAATGCAGTTCCTGCTGATGCCGCGTACCGGCACGCCGCCAATGATCCAGTCGGTCCAGGGAGAGCAAGCGCGTATTAGCGAATTGCTCCGGCGCGGTTGTATTCACAAAGCGACCAGTATCTGGACTGACGCCAGACTGCATCCGACCTACAACACGATTGAAGTACGTATTTGTGATATGCAAACCTCGCCGCAACACGCTGCCGCCCTGGCGGTAATTACCGGCGCAATTGCTATCTGGCTGGCCCAGCAAATTGACAGCGGTTTGCAGCCTGATTACGGCGATGACTGGTTACTCCGGGAAGACAGGTGGCAGGCTGCACGGCGTGGGCTATCCGCAACTATTCAGCAAAAAAGCACCACTGAGGCAGTAACTGCTTTCTGGTACCGAATGCTGGATAATCTAATGCCTATATTGCAGCAGCAACGGGTAGCCGAAGTGGCAGAAACCATTAAAAGCATGCTTCACTATGGCGGGGGGGCGACGATACAGCGACAAGAGAGAGCCGCTGGCCCGTCCCCTCAGTTGGCCGTGGTGAATTAAGCTGGCAGGCGTAACTTTTCGAACATAATGCCGGCCAACGTCCGGTTATTGACATTTAGTTTGCGCAAAATAGCCGAGACATGCTGCTTAATGGTGGTTTCCTGCACATTCATTTCATAAGCAATTTGTTTGTTCAGTAAGCCATCGGCAATCATTTTCAGTACCCGGAATTGCTGCGGGGTCAGCTGCTCTAAACGCTCAGCAAAATCGTTATCGATAAGCGGCTTGGCATTTTTAACATCCTCTGCCAGGCCCGGCGGCAACCAGCTATCGCCGTTTAATACCGCACTAACCGCATCAGACAGTAACTCCAGTGGTACTGATTTTGGAATATAGGCGGCCGCGCCCAGCGCCAGTGCCTGCTTAATAATAACCGGGTCTTCTTCGGCCGACACCATAATCACCGGCACATCAGGGTATTCAGTACGCAGCGCACTCAGGCCGGTAAAGCCGTCAGAGCCTGGCATTTTTAAATCAAGGAAAATAAAGTGGGTATCGGGGTGCTGGCGCAGTAATGGCCAGACTTGCTCCATGGTTTGTGCCTGCAGCAGCAGCGCATCGCTGCCTAGAATGGCAGAGGAGGCCTGAGCTAAGGCAACCCGGAATAAGGGGTGATCATCAGCGATGATAGCTATCATAATGTTTACTTCTGAGCACTGTGGCTCACTATAATGAACCGGGGCTTACGCCCCGGCAAGGTTTTTAACTTATCAGAAGCGGTATGCTACCGTTAAGCTGACTTCACGGGGCGCACCATAGTAGCCAATTAAGGTGTTATCACCGCCTAAGCCAGGAATAAACTCACCCGGGTTAGCCGGATCTGGGGCAATAAAGGCGTAATTGCCGATTAAATATTGCTCGTCGGTCAGGTTCTTACCATGTAAGCCAACCCGCCATTGGCCACTCTTACTCAGCCAGGTAACGCCCAGGTTTAATAAGCCATAGGCGTCCTGCGACAGCAGGTTATCCAGCTCGACCAGATCATAGTCACTGCGATAAGCGTAGTTACCATTAAAGATAACATCACCGAAATCAGTAATCATATCGTAGCTGAACCCGACTGTAGCAGTAGTTTCCGGCGTATTAGTAATGGTAAAACGGTCCGAGATATCCACTGCCCCTTCAACCGGGTCAAAGGTAAGTGCTTCTTTAAACTTGGCGTCGATAAAACCGACGTTGGCAAAGATATTCAAATTACGGCTGGCTAACCAGACGACTTCCAGTTCAGCACCGGTGGCTTCTGAGCGACCGATATTACCCAGCCGCTGGTTTAATGCCGAGGCATCGTCCGGGTCTGGAATAACGGAGATATACTGACGGTCTTTATGGTCCAGCATAAATAGGGTCGCGTTTAAGCGCAGGTTATCGTTCCAGTCACTCTTCATACCTATTTCGTATGAGTTAACCGTTTCCGGATCGGCTGCCGGCTCAGCAACGGTTGCTCGCGGGTTAAAGGTACCTGACTTAAAGCCCTGACTAAAGCTGGCATACAACATCATATCTCTACTGTGCTGGTATTCGACCCCGATTTTCGGCGTCAGCTTGGTCCAGTCTTCTTTATCATCCAGCACCACAGGGGTGGCTAAACCATCTGGCCGCACGTAGCCTGGGATCCAACCCGACTCAGGGTAAACAGTATCAAATATCAGGCCGTTGCGAACCGTCGCTTCTTTTTCATCCTTGGTATAACGTAAACCAGCAGTAACAGACCATTTATCGTTTAAGTCATAACTACCCTGGGCGTAGGCAGCTGTGCTATCACCATTACTACAGCCTCCCACCTCACGGGTTAACCCCGGTGCTGCCAGTGATTTACCCAGCTCTTCCAAAATGGCATCAAACACCCCGCAGGAATCGGAGGTGTAGTAATACAAGCCTGACACCATCTTAAAACCGTCAGTCTGGTAGTTTAACTGCAGTTCCTGAGTAAAACTTTCATCATCATAAATCGCTGGCACATCGAAAATGCGGATAGAGGTATTGTCAAAATCAATGTTAGTTGGCGAGTAACTCGTGCGCTTGGAGGTTATCGACTTCAGGGTATAGTTATCGTTGATATCCCACGCTGCGGTTAAGCTGATACCATCGGTCTCAACTTTATTCCAGGTTGGCATACTGGTGTAGGAGTCATACACACTGTCTGGCACCGGCGCGTCTGTTAATAAACTGGGCAGTAACCGATAGCCGCCTTTGGCGTTCGAGTCGTCTTCAGTTTTGTCATAGTTTAACCGGAAGAACAGATTGTCCTGCGGACGGTATTCCAGGGTCAGGCGCAGTGCCTGTAAATCTTTGTTGTAGTTTTCGTTATCCTGGCCAGGCAAGGCAGATGTCAGAAACTTGCCATAACCATCGCGCTGTAAGTTGGCATAGCCAACACCCAGATACAAAGTATTAGCAATCAGCGGGATCTGGCCAGTCACTTTGACATCACGCTGGTTATAACTACCGACAGTACCACTGACCGAGAACTCGGTATCACCGGTCATCTCACGGGTTACGTACTTCAGCGCACCACCAATAGTATTTTTACCATACAGCGTACCCTGTGGGCCGCGCAGCACTTCAATCCGTTCCACGTTCAGGATATCCAGTACCGCGCCCTGCGGCCGGGCCACATAGACATCATCAATGTAAATACCGACACCCGGCTCATAACCCCACAGCGGATCTTCCTGGCCTACCCCACGAATAAATGCCGTTAACGTAGAATTTGTACCCCGGCTGGCCTGCAAAGTGGTATTGGGTGAAAACTGTTGGATTTCCACTACCGACGCCAAGCCGCGCTCGGCAATATCAGTTGCACCTATTGAAGTAACCGCTACCGGCACTTCCTGCAGACTTTCTACCGTACGCCGCGCCGTGACTTCAATCCGCTCCAGCTTCATTTCCGCTTCAGCTTCTGCAGGCTGCTGAGCCATGGCAGGTACTGCCAGGCAGCTGCTGATAGCAAGCGCGATAAGGCTGGGTTTAAGGGCCGAGCGGGTAAACTTGTGCTGTGCATCATTGTTATAGTTATTGGCCATCGTTGGCTCTCCTGCTGATTGATTGCAAAATGTGGTACTAACCAGTGATGATACTGTAGGCCTAAACGCGGAATTTTTAACCTGTACCTTAGTACTATGGTGGCAATCGCCAAGCTGTATCAGACTAGCTGAAAATGATAACAAGGATTTGCCGATGTTAAGTATCTTTGGCTTACTGCTGGGTCTGGGCTTGTTGATCGTGTTTACCATGCGCGGTTTTAATTTATTTATCACAGCACCGTTATGTGCCTTACTGGTTGCGGCAACCAATGGTATCCCATTTTGGCAAGTCGCTGATAAAATAGATTTTGTTCATGGTTATATGAATGGCTTTGCTGGCTTTGTCGCCGCCTGGTTCTTGATGTTTTTGTTAGGCTCGTTGTTCGGCAAATTGATGGAGCACACCGGTGCTGCTGATGCGGTAGCACTGGCCATTGTTAAACGGCTGGGACATACCCGGGCGGTGCTGGCGATTGTGTTAGCCTGTGCCGTGTTAACTTATGGCGGCGTAAGTTTGTTTGTGGTGGCTTTCTCTGCCTACCCGATGGCCGTAAGCTTGTTTAAAGGCGCCAATTTACCCAGGCGTTTTATTCCTGCAGCGCTGGCGCTGGGGTCTGTTACCTTTACCATGACCTCTGCCGGCTCACCGGAAATTCAGAACTGGATCCCCATCGCTTATCTGGGTACCACCCCTTACGCTGGCTGGCAGGTCAGCATTGTGGTAGCGCTGTTTATGGCAGTCGGCGGTTACTTCAGCCTGATGTGGATGATTAAAAATGCGGTGAAAAACGGCGAGCAGTTTATCCAGCGCGCCAGCGATCCAACCTTAACCGACAAACCGTTACCGCATTGGTTAACCGGTTTAATCCCGCTGTTAGTGGTGCTGGTCACCTCTTTTTTGCTGCACGACAGCTTGCAACAAGCCGCATTAATCATCGCTCTGGCCGGTGGCGTAGTCAGCCTGTATCTGCTTAATTTTCGCTTTCTGGCCAATCCGGCCGCTGCCACCAACGAAGGTGTGTTAGGCGCACTACTGGCTATTGGCAATACCGCGGCAGTGGTCGGTTTTGGCAGTGTTGCCAAATTAACCCCGGCCTTTAGCAGCGTGGTCGACTATATGACCCATTTGCCCGGCCCGGAGTTAGTAGGCGCGGCGGTAGCAGTTAGTGCGATTGCCGGCTTAACCGGCTCGGCCTCGGGTGGTCAGGCGATTGCCCTACCGGAAATTGCGCCAACGTATTTGGACCGTGGCGTCGATGCCGAGCAATTACACCGGGTGGTGGCTATTTCGTCGGGCGCGCTCGACTCGTTGCCGCATAATGGCTACGTCGTCACCACTATTCGTGCTATCTGTGGTGAAACCCACCAGAACGCTTACTGGCCTATGGCGGTAGTTAGTGTACTAATGCCGCTGCTGGGCGTAGTACTGGCCATCGTATTATTTCAATGGTTTTAAGGACAAAAGAATGACGTTATTCAGGACATTTTTATTACTGACATTATTACTCGCTGGCTGGCACAGCCAGGCCATGTTAGTCAGTAAACAAGCATTTGAGATTGAGCGCTTTACCACAGAAAATGGTGCCGTAATCAGCCCGGTAAAAGTTGGCTGGGAAGCCTATGGCGAGCTGAATGCCGATAAATCAAATGTGATCTTAATAACCCACTTTTTCTCTGGCACTTCGCATGCTGCAGGCAAATACGATGAAAAAGACGCTGCACCCGGCTATTGGGATGCCATTATCGGCCCAGGCAAAGCTATTGATACTAATAAATTTTATGTAATAAGCGTCGACACCCTGGTCAATGCCAATGTATTTGACCCTAACGTTATTACCACCGGCCCCGCCACCACTGATCCGGCTACCGGCAAACCTTATGGCTTAAGTTTTCCGGTGGTAACCATTGGCGATTTTGTTGAGGTGCAAAAAGGGTTGCTCGACAGCTTAGGAATTAACAAACTGTATGCAGTAATCGGCGGTTCAATGGGCTCATTTCAGGCAATTGAATGGGCCACCCGTTACCCTGAGCGGGTTGAACGGTTAATACCGGTCATCGGCACGGCTTACATCGATGCCTGGGCGGCAGTGCGTTTAGAACGCTGGGCCTACCCGATTAAACAGGACCCGGCTTGGCGCGGCGGTGATTATTATCAGCATGGCCAGCCCGAGCAGGGTTTAACCACAGCATTGGCTTATATTATTCAGGATGCGGTCTACCCCACCGGCTTTAATATGCGTTACCCGGCCCCGGAAACCGATAAAGCACCACACAAGGATATTCTGGCCAGCTTTTCCGCCTGGGATCAGTTAATGGCTCACGCTAAACTGCGTGCCCAAATGCAGGACGCAAACCATATTTTATACCTGATACGCGCTTCTCAGTTGTACCGTGCCGGCATGGGCGATAACTGGCAACAAGCGCTAAGCCGGGTGCAGGCCAAAACCTTATTTTTGCCCGCTACCGGCGATCAACTGTTACTACCGGAAATGGCTCAGGCCAGTGCCGAGGCCATGCGTGCGGCAGGTAAAAAGGTGGAATATGCCGAAATTCCCGGCATTTGGGGGCACCTGGATGGGGTAGTCGGTATCGCTGCGGTTGCCGACCATATCCAAAGCTTCCTGGATAAAGAATCACCCTGACTTCTGTTACTGTTCCTGGATGGGATGCCGCTTGCTCAGGGTGTCCCTTTTTTGTTTCTGATAGAAATCTGATATTTCATTGATTCCTTAATATTGGCTAGTCACACGACCATAAATTTATGTAACACTTTCATATATCGAAACTAATAACGAAATAATGTTTTTGAAATAGTTATTAAGGCGACGCTGTATGATGTTTAGACTATCCAAGATTATGCTGTTAATGCTGCTTATCAGCTTCGCTGGCAAAACAGAGGTTATCCGGCTGGCCAGCAGCAATTATTACCCACACTATGGCGAGCAACTGGCCCAGCAAGGCGCCACTATCGAAATAATCCGCCAGGCGTTCGCACTGCAAGGTGTACAACTGGAAATAGAGTTTTTACCCTTCGCCCGCGCATTGTATGAAAGCCAGCAAGGGAATTACAGCGGTTTAGTGGCCGCCTGGTATAGTGAGCAGCGCACAGCACATTTTTATTACTCGCAACCGCTATACGCCAACCAGATTGTGTTATTCAAACGCAAAACAGACATTATCAGCTTTCACAATTTTCAGGATCTGGCCAGGCAGCATAGACGACTGGGTGTGGTGCAAGGTTATATGCATCCGGCTGGTCTGGTAGAAAGCGGTATTAAAACCATCCAGGTTGCGACCGACGAGCAGGCGTTGGCGATGCTGGCACGGCAACGGGTAGATTTAGTACCCGCCGATTTGCTCAATGGCTTATACCTGCTTGAAAACCAGTTACCGCAACATCAGCAGCAGCTGGACTGGTTAACGCCCGTACTGGAGCAACGGCCAATGTATCTGGTGTTATCAAAAAAAGACCCGGCTAATCAGCAACGGATCGAACAATTTAATCTGGGGTTACAGCAATTACGGGCCTCGGGCAAGTACCAACAAATTATTGATACGTTACTACCGCAGTATTAGGTATCCCGTTATTATCACTGAATGCGGGGAAATAGTACCAGATGGTCTAAATCAAGCCGGATGCCGATTTGCTCGCTGATGGCATGGTTGTGATGGCTTAGTGCCAGACAGTAAACCTGCTCGCCACCGCTGAGCGCCAGGGTATACAGGATATGTGAGCCACGAAACGACTTCTCCAGTACTTTGGCGGTAATACCGCTGGCATCATCGTGCACAATATCATCGGGCCTTATCAGCACATCGACTTTATCACCACTGTTAGCATTTTGCAGATAACGCTGGTTAAAAATACCGAGGCAAGTCTGCACCCTTGTAGCGTCCAGCATTTCACCGGGTAGCATCACTCCGCGACCGACAAAGTCGGCAACAAAGCGGCTGGCGGGTTTATGGTAAAGCTCATAAGGGGTCGCCCACTGCTGCAGCTTACCATGCTGCATTACCCCCACCATGTCGGCCATGGTAAAGGCTTCAAACTGGTCATGGGTTACCATCACTGCGGTAATTTTTAACTGCTGCAAAATCTGTCGGATATCGCGGGCCAGCGCTTCACGCAGCTCGGCATCCAGGCTGGAGAATGGCTCATCCAGCAGCAGCACCTTAGGCTCCGGTGCCAGGGCACGGGCTAACGCTACCCGCTGCTGCTGGCCACCGGATAACTGGTGCGGATAACGGTCGGCAAGGTCGGGTAAGCCCACCAGTTGCAGTAACTGTTTCACTTTGGCGTGCTTTTGTTTGCTACTCTGCCCCTGCAGGCCAAAGCTGATGTTGTCGGCCACAGATAAATGCGGGAACAAGGCAAAATCCTGAAATACCATACCGACCCGGCGCTGCTCAGTAGGCAACTGGGTTTGCTGATCGCTGACAATTTGCTGCTGCAAGCTGATACTACCACTGGCGGCGGGCTCGAAGCCGGCTATTGCCCGCAGCAAGGTGGTTTTACCACAGCCAGACGGGCCAACTAAACAGCCAATCTGACCTTCGGCCAGCGCCAGGCTGACATCTTTAACCACCACATGAGGCCCATAGGCGACTGCCAGCTTATCCAGAACTAACATCTTTAAGATCCTCTGCTGGCATCCAGCGTCCGCGACAACAAAATAACCGGAATAATACTAACACAAACAATAGCCAGCGCTGGCAAAGCAGCGTCGGCCAGTCGCTCGTCTGAGGCCAGCTCATAAGTGCGCACGGCCAGGGTATTAAAATTAAATGGCCGCAGAATCAGGGTGGCTGGCAACTCTTTTAACACATCAACAAACACCAACATTAATGCAGTCAACACACTACCGTGCAGCAATGGCACATGCACTCGCCGCAGCACCTGCAACGGGCTGGCACCGAGCGAGCGGGCTGCATTGTCCATACTGGGTTTAATCCGCTCCAGCCCCGCTTCTACGCTATGTAACGATACTGCCAGGAAGCGCACACTGTAAGCCAGTAACAAGGCAAATAAGGTACCCGACAACAGCAGACCCGTGCGACTATCAAACCATTGTTCGGCCAGCAAATCAATATTCCGGTCCAGCCAGGCCAGCGGGATCATCACGCCAATAGCAATAACGGTGCCCGGAATCGCATAACCCAGCGCCGCCAGCCGCACCGGTAACCGTACCAGCGGGTCGCGGCGCAGCCGGCTTGCGTAGCCAAACAGTAAAGCCAGCAAGACCGACAATATAGCTGCCAGCGCTGCCAGGCTGAAGCTATTCCAGATCAGCCGGCCAAAATCTGTGGTAAACAGAGTTGGCCAGTTTGGTAAGGCCCAGCTGGCCAGTTGGCTGGCCGGAACAATAAAACCCAGCAATACCGGCAACAAACAGATAAGCGCCACCAGCAGCTGGCGGGAGAGCGGTAATTTACGGAGCGGGCTGATTTGCTGGCGCTGCCCCTGGAAAAAGTAACGGATTTTACGCCTGGACCATTGTTCGAGTACCAATAACACCAGCACAAAACTACTCAGCAGCGCAGCGAGCTGGGCTGCGCCGCCCTGGCTGCCCATCCCAAACCAGGTTCGGAAAATACCGGTGGTAAAGGTCGCAATGCCAAAATACTGCACAGTGCCATAGTCAGCGAACGCCTCCATCATTGCCAACGCCACCCCGGTCAGTAATGCCGGCCGGGCCAGCGGTAAAGCGACCTTCCAGAAATGCTGCCGCGGGCTGAAGCCCAGTGTGCGACTGGCTTCCAGCATACTACTGGATTGCTCGCGAAAGGCACTGCGCGCCAGCATGTACACGTAAGGATAGAGCACCAGCGATAACATCAGAATGGCGCCGGTTAAAGAGCGGATCTCCGGAAACCAGTAATCGCCATAAGCCCAGCCAAAATAATCGCGCAACCAGCCTTGCACCGGCCCGGCGAAATCAAGCATGCCAGTGTAGGTATAAGCAATGATGTAAGCCGGCATCGCCAGTGGCAGCAATAATAACCACTGCAACATCCGCCGGCCGAAAAACTGATACTGACTAACCAGCCAGGCGGTACCAGTGCCAATAAGCAGAGCACCAGCGCCTGTACCAAAGGCCAGCAGCAAAGAATTGATAATATAGTCGGCAAGAACTGTTTGGCGTAAATGGCGCCAGACCTCAACATCGGGGCTGAATACGCTGCCAAAAACGACTAAAACCGGCATTGCTAACAGCAATGCCGGTATCAGAACTGACCAACGCCAGATATCCGCTTTTAATGGCAGCATACTACCTCTTTGCTGAACCGCCGTGCTGAATCTGGCGGCTGATTAACGCCAGCCTGCCCGGTCCATTACCCGGATAGCTTCACCATTAAGCTCGCCCAGTTTATCCAGGTTCAACTTATCAGCTTTAAACTCACCCATGTTTTGCAATAAATCACTGGTTTGTACCCCAGCAACAACCGGATATTCATGGTTTGTCTCGGCGTACCACTGTTGCGCCTGCTCAGTCACCATATACTCCAGTAAGCGCACCGCATTTGCTTTATTCGGCGCATAAGCGGCGACACCGGCGCCTGAAATATTAACGTGCACACCGTTACCATCCTGATCAGGCCAGAACACTTTCACTTTTTCTGCGGTTGCCCGCTGTTGTGCATTGGCCAGCATGCCACCCAGATAATAGGTATTGGCAATGGCGATATCACATACGCCATTGGCGGCGGCACTGATTTGATCCCGATCGCCACCGCGTGGGGGCCGGGCAAAGTTCGCCACCAGACCTTCTACCCATTGCTCGGCAGCCTCGGCCCCTTGATGGGCAATTAACCCAGCCACCATTGACTGATTGTAAATATTGTCAGAGGAGCGAATGCAAATACGCCCCCGCCATTTTGGGTCTGCCAGGTTGGCATAAGTAGAAAGCTCTTCCGGTTTCACTTTACCAGGCACATACATAATGGGCCGGGCACGCATTGTTAACCCATACCACTGACCAGCCGGGTCGCGCAGTTGCTGCGGAATTGCAGTTGTTAACGCTTCAGACTCAACGCTTTGTAATACGCCCTGGGTTTTGGCACGGTACAAACGGCCGACGTCAGTGCTGATTAATAAATCGGCCGGGCTGTTGCGTCCCTCACTGGCCAAGCGGCTAATCAGTTCATCCGGTTTGCCGGTGATTAAATTCACTTTAATGCCGGTATCCCGGCTGAAATTATCCAGCAAAGGCTTAATCAGTTCTTCCTGGCGGGCAGAATAAATATTAACTTCGTTGGCAAAAACTGTAGCAGTGCTGAACAACGCACTGCTCAGTGCGGCAATAACTAATAAGGTTTGTTTCATTCGCATAGTAAGGCTACTCCGGTTTGCGGGCAACATCAGGGTTGCTATATAACCATAAACGCGAATTATTCTCAATAAGTTTGCGATCTATATTTCAAAATTTTAATCAGCGCTCACACCCAGCTGTTGCAGACGCTGCGCCAGACTGGCAGCAGAAAGCTCGCCCATATGACTTTCCAGCAACCGACCATCCGCCCCAAAGAATAAAGTAACCGGTAAACCATGAGCGCCTAACTGGCTGGCAAGCTGGCCTTGTCTATCCAGCAGTAAATGGTTAAACCGCAGTCCCGCTTGCTGCAAGTACTCCTGCACAATCTCCGGGTGCTCCCGCTGATTAAGCAGCACAAACCGTACGTCAGGGTACTGCAGCTCAGCCTGCTGCAGTACTGGCATCTCCCGCCGGCAGGGCGGGCACCAGGTCGCCCATAAATTAACAACGGTCAGCGTGCCCTCTCCCAACTCTGCCAGGTCAACGCTGTCACCGTTAAGTTGCTGAAAGCTCATTGCCGGCAGTACTGCCTGTTGCCGGCCAACATAAATAACCGAACTAAAAGCACCAAACAGCATTGTCACAGTGAGCACCCCGGCCAGCAACGCCTGCCGCTGCTGGCGGCGGCGCCATAGCAGCCAGACTAAAATAACTAGCGCAGAGAGCACCGTGGCGGCAATATCAAAACCGCGATCACGGATATCCAGCATCTGCCAGACAGAGTCATAGTTGTCGGCAAAACGCGCCACAAACACCAGCCGGCCAAACAGTAAGCTGCCCAGCAAAATGGTTAACAACGGATCGGTAACCGATACCTTATATTTCCGTCCCACCAGGGCTGCTACCACTAAGCCAAGTAACACATTGATAAGCAATAATAGCGGAGTGATGGGCAATGCCAGAGGGCCAACAGATACTACGTTCATTTTAATATCACTTATTTTTGTGCAAACGCTGGTTGTGGGCCGAAAAGTCCGGTACTTCGCGCTGGTAGTCCTGCTGATATAAACTGGAGTGAATAATGAAGTCTGCAGTAGCGCGGTTACAGGCCACCGGAATATTCCATACCACAGCTAAACGGATTAACGCTTTTACATCGGGGTCATGCGGTTGGGAGGACAACGGATCCCAGAAGAAAATCAACCAGTCAATTTGCTGTTCGGCTATTAAGGCGCCAATTTGCTGATCGCCGCCCAGCGGGCCGCTGGCCATACATTGCACCGGCTGCTGCAAGGCATCGCTAATCAGTTTGCCGGTGGTACCGGTTGCAAATAAATTTTTATCGGCAAAAAACGGCTTATGTTTGCCAATCCACTCCAGCAAAGTGGCTTTTTTACCATCATGCGCCACCAGGGCAATATTTTTCATACCAATTCTCGCAGTTTATGTTGTAGTGACCTTACACCCAAAAAAAAGCCCCGACAAGCGGGGCAAAACAACCAAGGTCCACGTATAACATCGTTATTGGTCTGGCACTAACCGGGACACTACCCACTATTAATCACCATTAACCACATCATTCTTTAAAGGCAGTCTAGCTTGCCTCAACAATTCGTTTCATCGCAGTCATATAACCACGTAATTTTTTACCTACTACTTCTACCGGGTGCTGGCGAATAGCGTCGTTTACCGCAATCAGTTTTAAGTTATCGACGCCGGTCTGGCTTTGGCTGAACCCTTTGCCGATATACTCACTACTTAAGCTGTTTACCTTATCACGCAGCAATGGCACAGCAGCATGAGCAAACAGATAGTTGCCGTATTCAGCAGTGTCAGAAATAACCACGTTCATCTCATACAAACGCTTACGGGCGATGGTATTAGCAATAAGTGGTGTTTCGTGCAATGACTCATAGTAAGCAGACTCCGCAATAATGCCGGCATCTACCATCGTTTCAAACGCCAGCTCTACCCCCGCTTTTACCATCGCGACCAGCAAAATACCGCGGTCGAAATATTCCTGCTCGCTAATTTTTTCGTCCGATACCGGCGCTTGTTCAAAGCCGCTGTCACGGGTTTGCTCACGCCAGCTCAGCAGGTTTTTATCATCATTCGCCCAGTCAGCCATCATGGTGCGTGAAAACTCACCACTGATGATGTCGTCCATATGCTTTTCGAATAATGGCCGCAGGGTTACTTTCAACTCTTCTGCCAGGTCATAAGCTTTAATTTTGGCCGGGTTGCTCAGCCGGTCCATCATATTGGTAATGCCACCGTGCTTCAGTGCTTCGGTTACTGTTTCCCAGCCATACTGAATTAATTTGGCGGCATAGCCCGCTTCAGTGCCTTCAGCAACCAGTTTATCGAAAGCCAGAATCGCACCGGTTTGCAACATGCCGCACAGGATGGTTTGCTCACCCATTAAATCTGATTTTACTTCAGCAATAAATGACGACTGCAACACCCCTGCCCGATCGCCGCCAGTAGCCGAAGCGTAAGCTTTCGCTACCGCTAAACCCTGACCTTGCGGGTCGTTTTCCGGGTGCACCGCAATTAGCGTTGGTACACCAAAGCCGCGTTTGTATTCTTCCCGCACCTCAGTGCCCGGGCATTTCGGTGCCACCATCACTACCGTGATATCCGGCCGGATTTGCTTACCTTCTTCAACAATATTAAAGCCATGTGAATACGCTAAGGTTGCGCCTTGTTTCATTAGTGGCATTACCGCATCAATCACGCTGCTATGCTGCTTATCCGGAGTCAGGTTTAATACCAAATCAGCTTGTGGAATTAACTGCTGATAAGTCCCCACCGTAAAACCATTGCTGCTTGCTTTCTCGAATGATGCACGCTTTTCCTTGATCGCCTCTTCGCGCAGGGCATAGCTGATATTTAAGCCAGAGTCGCGCATATTCAGGCCCTGGTTTAACCCCTGAGCACCACAGCCAACAATGACAATATTCCAGTCTTTTATAAAGTTACAGCCATCACTGAATTCGCTTTTATCCATAAAGCGGCACTGACCCAGCTGCTGTAACTGCTGGCGTAAACTTAAGGTATTAAAATAATTGCTCATACTATTTCTCAAAATTCAGGTTAGCGGATAAGCCAGGCTTACCTTACGCATCTCTGGTTTACTTATCATAGTCAGGCGCGATGACTGATTGATGACAGGGGCAGCCAGCAAAGTGCGTTAATAAGTTAATGGTAGTCGCTGCTTTATATTGCGTAAAGTGATATATTTACAACTCTGTATTTCACTTTATGCAATTAAGAAAAGCTATGGATATTCGCAGCGCCCAATTATTCTTGCATTTAGCCTCCAGTTTGAATTTTGCTAAAACCAGCGAGCAAATGTATGTCAGTCCCTCTACCCTGACCCGGGTGATCCAGCGACTGGAAGACGAGCTGGGTACTTTGCTGTTTGACCGTGATAAGCGATCAGTACAGCTGACCCGTGAGGGAGTAAGAGTGCAGCAGTTTGTCCGGCTCTGGCTGGATGAATGGCATCAGTTACAGCAGGATTTGCAACTGGCCAGTGCCGAGTTAACCGGTGAAATCCGTTTGTTCTGCACCGTTACCGCCAGTTACAGCCACTTACCAGCCATAATGGATAAATTCAGGCTGCAATGTCCGAAAGCCGACATTACGCTCACCACTGGCGACGCAGCAATGGCGTTTGAGAAAATTAAAGCCGGCGAAGTCGATATTGCCCTGGCGGCCTACCCGGCACATTTACCGGCTAATATGATATTTCAACGAATTGCTCAACTGCCAGTCTGGCTGATTGCACCAGTTATTCCCTGCAAAGTGAATGATTTACTCTATGCCGCTCCTGTCAACTGGAATGACATTCCACTGGTGCAATCGGATCATGGACCAGCCCGCTCCCGCTCTGACCAATGGCTGAGAGATTGCAATATAACGCCTAAGGTGGCGGTAAAGGTTGATGGCCACGAGGCGATGGTATCAATGGTGGCATTGGGTAGTGGCGTCGCGGTAGTACCGGAGCCGGTGATCAACCACAGCCCGGTGCGCGATAGGGTGCGAATTCTCGACATCAGTTACCAGTTTCAGCCGTTTGAGCTGGGTGTCTGTATGTTGAGCAAAAAACGGGAGCAACCCCTGCTCCAAACTTTCTGGCAATTGGCAGCAGCAAAAAAATAAAGCTGCCGATGGCAGCTTTATTACGAACATTATCCTTTGCAAAAACTTTACTTAACAACCTTAAGGTGGCTGCCTTTTTTCGGCTTAGGCGGCTCTGGTGTATCATCATCGTCAAAAGGTTCAGAAAATAACTCGGCATCATCTTCCTCCTCTTCCAGCGTAAACACCGTGCCGGCACCATTTTCCTTGGCATAAATGGCTAACACCGCTTTTACCGGAATAAATAGCGCAAATGGCTGACCGCCAAAGCGGGCGTTAAAAGTAATGGCATCATTTCCCAACTGCATATTACCTACAGCAGAAGGTAAAACGTTCAGTACAATCTGACCATTCTGGACAAACTGCTGGGGTACTTTTACTTGCGGATAGCTGGCATCTACCACCAAATACGGCGTACAGTCGTTATCAACTATCCATTCGTAAAACGCCCGTACTAAATACGGGCGGTTTGGTGACATTGCCGCCATTACAAGCGCATCCCGCGGCGGATTTCCCGCTCAGCTTCAGTCAGTGATGCCTGAAACGCGTCACGCTCAAAAATCCGCGCCATATAATTTTTCAGCTCTTTGCTGCCAGGGCCCTGAAATTCGATGCCCAGTGAGGGCAAACGCCACATTAGTGCCGCCATATAGCAGTCAACCAAACCAAATTCTTCACTCATGAAAAATGGGGTTTCGTTAAACAACGGGGCCAGCGACAGCAAGCCCTCTTTCAATTCCTGGCGGGCATTATCAGCGTCATCGGCATTGGTCAGCACTTTCTCAGCCAGGCTGTACCAGTCATTTTTAATCCGGTACATCATCAGCCGGGCCTGACCACGGGCTACCGGGTACACCGGCATTAAGGGTGGATGCGGAAAACGCTCATCAAGATATTCCATAATAATATCGGCCTGATAAAGCGCCAGTTCACGGTCAAGTAATGTCGGTAAGCTGCCATAGGGGTTAACTTCATACAAATCTTCTGGCAGGTTATCCTGAGCTACCTGAAGGATATCAACAGTTACGCCCTTTTCAGCCAGTACAATACGCACCTGGTGACTGTACATATCATCAATAGCTGTGAAAAGTGTCATCACAGGGCGCTTATTGGCAATGATCGCCATTTATTCCTCCGGTAAAATAAAAAACGGCAAAGGGGCGCTAAGGCCCCTGGTATCTCAATACTAGTTAAATCAACTAATTAGTGAACATCTTTCCAGTATTCTTTCTTCAGCAAGTAAGCTAACACAAAGAAGATCAATAAGAAGATCATCACTTTGTAACCCAAAGCATGTGCTTCGAGTTTGGTAGGCTCACCAACATATTCCATATAGTTTACCAGATCTGCGATAGCGCTATCATACTCTTCTGTACTTAACTCACCGCTACCATCAGTCTGAATGCCAACGTAGACTTCTTTGGGCTGACCATCAACCAACCGTGTCTCGTAAGTCTTGCTCGGTACACCCTGCAATTCCTGCAGCACGTGGGGCATGCCTACCATCGGAAACACTTCGTTATTCACGCCAAATGGCCGGCTGTCGTCAACATAGAACGCCCGCAGGTAAGTATACAACCAATCCGGGCCACGAACCCGGGCTACGTTGGTTAAATCGGGTGGAGTGGCACCAAACCATTTTTCACCGTCTTTAGCCGACATATTGTTGGTAATATGATCCCCGACTTTTTCACCGGTGAACATCAGGTGTTCCATCCCAAGCTCTTCCGGAATATCCAGATCGGCGAAGGTACGGGAATAGCGCTGATACTGCATCTGGTGACAACCCAGACAATAGTTCTGGAACAGCCGGGCACCGTTTTGCAGTGACGCCTTATCGGTTAAATCAATAGGCGCTTTATCTAATGGTACTGCCGGGCCCGCTGCCATCGCCAGTGAAGAAGCTAATAATGCAACAGCAGACAATAACGTTTTCATCATTAGGTAACCCTCACTGGTAATGGCTTGGTATTTTCATTCTTACTGTAGAAGAACAGCAACACGAAGAACCCAAAATAAGTAAACGAGAAAATCTGTGCCAGTAAGGTATAGACACCTTCAGCAGGCAATACCCCCAGTACACCCAAGGCAACAAAGCTGATACAGAAATTAATCAGGTTTACTTTGTGCAGGCCGCTACGGTAGCGTACTGAACGAACTCTGCCTCTGTCCAGCCATGGCAACAACGCCAGCGCCACGATAGCTGCGAACATCGCCACGGCACCCATAAATGGGTGTGGAATTGCCCGTAAAATCGCATAGAAAGGCGTAAAGTACCAAACCGGTGCAATGTGCTCTGGTGTTTTCAGCGGGTTAGCCGCTTCAAAGTTTGGCGGCTCCAGGAAATAACCGCCGCCTTCGGGCAGGAAGAAAATAACCCAGGCAAAAATTAACAGGAAGCCGGCTACACCCACTAAGTCTTTTACGGTGTAGTACGGATGAAATGGGATAGCATCGACAATCACTTTCTTACCACCGCGGGTAAAATACTGATGGAACGTAAATTTCTTATCAGCTTCTGTTTGCTCAACACTGCCGTCGTTATCTTTCTTAATATCGATACCGTCCGGGTTGTTTGAGCCTACTTCGTGTAGCGCCATAATGTGCAAAAACACCAGAATAACCAGTACCAGTGGCAGCGCGATAACATGCAAGGCAAAGAAACGGTTCAGGGTTGCACCCGAGATTACATAGTCACCGCGGATCCACAGCGTTAAGTCTTCACCGATAAAGGGGATAGTACCGAAGATACCAATAATATACCTGTGCACCCCAGAAGCTCATCTGACCCCAGGGTAATAAATACCCCATAAAGGCTTCAGCCATTAATACCAGGAAAATTAACATCCCAAAAATCCACAGCAGCTCTCGTGGTTTCTGGTAAGAACCATACATCATGCCTCGCAGCATATGCAGATAGACCACCACGAAAAAGGCCGACGCGCCGGTAGAGTGCATATAGCGCAGTAACCAACCATAATCGACATCACGCATGATGTATTCAACAGAGGCAAAAGCGCCCTCAGCTGAAGGTTCATAATTCATGGTTAACCAGATGCCGGTAACAATCTGATTAACCAGTACCAACATGGCCAGTGAGCCAAAAAAGTACCAGAAATTAAAGTTTTTCGGTGCCGGATACTGCATCACATGCAGGTTCATCTTATCCATAAAGGGTAAGCGGTATTCAATCCAGCTCATCAGGTTTTTAAACATCAGACAGCCCCCTCATCTTCGCCTACCACTATGGTGTTATCGTCGATGAACATATGTGGTGGCACCACTAAATTGGTCGGTGCCGGTACGCCCTGAAATACCCGGCCAGCCATATCGAATTTAGAACCATGGCATGGACAGAAGAAACCCGCACGAATGCCTTCAACCTGGGCAGAAAAGTCATTTGGCAAATAAGTGGGTGAACAACCAAGGTGAGTACAAATACCAACTGCAACAAAAATATCAGGCTTAATGGAGCGATGACGGTTCTGGGCATAAGCGGGCTGTTGGGCCACTTCTGAACCAGGGTCGCGCAGATTCTCTTCAGTTAACTCTAACTGGTCCAGGGTTTCCGACGTGCGTTTAACGATCCACACCGGCTTTCCCCGCCACTCAACCCGAATTAGCTGCCCTGGTTCAAGTTTGCTTATGTCTGCCGTTACAGCAGCACCGGCTTGTTTAGCCCGCTCACTCGGATTCCAGGATGCAATAAAGGGTACAGCCACTCCTACAGCACCCACGCCTCCCACTACTGAGGTAGCAATGGTAAGGAAGCGGCGGCGACCATGATCTACAGGCGCATTGCTCATCCACTCATCTCCACATTAACGCTTAACTTAAAACAAATTTAAGCGGCTGAATTCCAGCAATTATTATAAGTTTAAAAAATAACGCCGATCATAATGAAAAGCCTTGCTTTACACAAGGTTTAAGGCGAGATGAATAGCTAATATATCGGGGTCACCACGGCTTAAACAGCAACAAAGCGTTACAGTTCAGGGCTTACAGCCAAACAACATCGGCAAACCCCGGAAAATAAAAAACCCGGCATAAAAGCCGGGTTTTTGGTACCTGCAGCGAATTAACGCTTCGAGTACTGTGGACGCTTACGTGCTTTACGCAGACCCACTTTCTTCCGTTCAACTTTACGAGCATCACGCGTTACAAAGCCTGCTTTACGCAGTGCCGGACGCAGTGATTCGTCAAACTCCATCAGTGCACGGGTAATACCGTGACGGATAGCACCGGCCTGACCGCTGATACCACCACCTTTAACAGTGATGTACAGGTCGAACTTCTCAACCATATCAACCAGTTCTAGCGGCTGTTTTACTACCATACAGGCAGTCTCACGGCCGAAGTACTCGGTCAGAACGCGCTGATTGATAACAATGTTACCTGAACCAGCTTTTAAGAAGACACGGGCCGTTGAGCTTTTACGACGACCAGTTCCGTAGTATTGATTCTGTGCCATGTTATGCTCCGATTAAATATCTAAAATTTGCGGTTGCTGAGCAGTGTGTTGATGCTCTGCGCCAGCGTAAACTTTTAACTTACGGAACATAGCGCGGCCCAATGGACCTTTTGGCAACATACCTTTGATAGCAGTTTCCAGAACCATTTCAGGTTTTTTCGCGATCAACTTCTCAAAGCTGATTTCCTTGATACCGCCTGGGAAACCAGTGTGCGAGTAATACATTTTGTTTTTCGCTTTGTTGCCAGTAACCGTTACTTTCTCAGCATTGATAACGATGATGTAATCACCGGTGTCAACGTGAGGCGTATACTCTGGCTTATGCTTGCCACGTAAACGAGCAGCGATTTCAGTTGCGATACGACCCAGTGTTTTACCGTTTGCATCAACAACGTACCAGTCGCGTTCTACGCTTTCTGGCTTTGCAGTAAAAGTTTTCATCTAAACCTATTCCAAATAAACTTAAGTTACACCTAACATTGCGCAGGGCTGTTGCTAACAATGTCGTAATCGCACCCCTTCGAGTACAAAAACTACCGGGCTAACGGCAGTATGAGGCTGTAACGTAGGCCGGGCGCGGATTATATATTAAACAATTACAAAGATCAGCCCTGTTACTGAAAAAATATCAGAAATGTTGCCGTTACCCCGCTACCGCTACGGTAAATGTGGCGATGCCAGATAATCACGTGACTGCATTTCCTGCAACCGGCTGATACAACGTTTAAACTCAAACTCCAGTAAACCCTGCGTATATAACCGCTCCAATTCTACTTCGGCCGAGATAATCAGCTTTACCTGGCGCTCATAAAATTCATCAACCAGGGCAATAAACCTTCGGCTGACATCCTCATTATGGCGGCCCATCGGTTTAACACCGGCCAGCAGCACTGTATGGTAGCAACGGCTCAGCTCCATATAATCGTATTGACTGCGTGCGCTCTCACACAAGGTATTAAAGGTAAACCAGACAATACCGTCTGCTTCCGCCACCGCGGTCAACTTTCTGTTGGCAACTTCAATCTGGCAGGATTGCTGGCGCGGCTCTACTGACAGCGCCATAAAGTATTGTTGTAAATTCTGCTCGGCCTGCTCATCTAATGGATGGTGATAAATTTCGGCCTGCTCCAGAGTACGCAGTCGGTAATCAATCCCACTGTCAACGTTAAAAACCTGACAATGTTGTTTAATCAGATTGATTGCCGGGACAAAACGGGCGCGCTGCAAACCGTTGCGATACAAGCCATCAGGCTCAATGTTCGAGGTAGCGACCAGGGTAATGCCGCGGGCAAACAGTGCCTGCATCAGCGTACCTAGAATCATTGCATCGGTTATATCCGACACAAAAAACTCATCGAAACAAATAATATCGGTTTGCTGTTTAAAATTGTCAGCGACCTGTTGCAACGGATTTTTCACGCCTTTCAACTGTTTCATGTCCTCATGCACCCGATGCATAAAGCGATGAAAGTGAATCCGCATTTTGCGTTTCGTTGGCAAACACTCATAAAACGTATCGACCAGATAGGTTTTACCGCGGCCGACCCCGCCCCAGAAATACAAACCGGTCAGGGGTTTAGTCTCTGGTGTGCCGGACATCAGCTTCTGCCACCATGACTGACGTTGCGGTAACATTTGCACAAAATCGTCATATAACCGCTGCAACTGTTTTACAGCATGTTCCTGCGCCGTATCATGATGAAAGTCTGGTCTGGTTAAGTCTTGCTGATATTTTTCTGTTGGTGTCATGGTCTCTGGCTGGAAACTTAGTTGGTTTAGCGGGCAAAACAGGTGATAATAATAACATGCCTTACCACTGACGCTAAGAAGTTAAGGTACACTGGTTACAGAATTTACTATTTAGGAGTTGATATGGATCTCACGTTCGCCCTGGCGGGCCTGGCAGTCGGTTTAATTGTCGGTGCAATTCTGGCCAGATTGTACAGTTTAAAGCAGTTTAACAGCCATAAACTGCAGCAGGAGCTGGATGCCAGCCGTGAGCAACTTAGCCAATATCGGCAGGATGTGTCGCAACATCTGGACGTGACCAACCAACTGATGACCCAGCTGCAAGATAATTACTCGCGGATAGCCCGCCACGTCCAACAGTCTAAAATGCAATTGGTCGAGCAACCACCTACCACAAAAAATTCTGAGTTGAATTACTTGTCAACCGATACCGCTGCCCATATTAAACAATCATTACATCAGATCGATGAAAAGCGCCGGGTGTATTCCGCAGTTGATGAACAGCCCCGCGACTACTCCGGTGAAGCAAGCGGTCTGATTAAAGAGCGGAAGGTCAGCAAGCCCGAGTAATACTTCGTTACACAACGCTTTTAGTAAACGCTGAACTTTTTCTCTGCGATAACGTTCTTAGTCGCATGTTTGTAGAGGAGACTATTACGCGATGAAGATGAAATTGTCCGTGTTACATGCTGCCGTGCTGGCAGCGACATTAGCTGTTCCGGCCAGCACCGCGCAGGCCGCCTTGCCTTTCTTTAATTCAGACAAACAAGAAATGCCTACGCTGGCGCCCATGCTGGAAAAAGCGACCCCTGCTGTAGTACACATTTCGGTTGAAGGCAGCCGGGAGGTACGCCAGCGTATCCCTGATGCGTTTCGTCACTTTTTCGGCCAGCGCGGCCAGGGCGAGCTGCGTCAGGAGCGACCTTTCAGTGGTCTCGGCTCCGGTGTCATTATCGATGCTGCCAAGGGCTACATTGTGACAAACAACCATGTAGTGCAGGATGCGGATAAAATTCTTGTCCGCTTAAAAGATGGTCGCAGCTTCAACGCAAAGAAACTTGGTGCAGACCCGCAAAGCGATATAGCCCTGCTGCAGATTGAAGCAGAAAAGCTGGTACAGATTCCACTGGCCGACTCAGACAAATTACGGGTTGGGGATTACGCTATTGCCATTGGTAACCCCTTTGGTCTGGAACAGACCGTTACCTCAGGTATTGTCAGTTCACTCGGCCGCAGCGGCCTTAATATGGATGGTTTTGAAGACTTTATTCAAACCGATGCCGCAATTAACAGCGGTAACTCGGGCGGTGCCCTGGTTAATCTGCGCGGTGAGCTGATTGGCATTAATACCGCTATTCTCGGGCCGAATGGCGGCAATGTCGGTATCGGCTTTTCTATTCCCTCAAATATGATGAAAAACCTGGTTGAGCAAATCCTTGAGTTTGGCGAAATCCGCCGGGGCAGCCTTGGTATCCGGGGTGATAATGTCAATTCAGAACTCACTGAAGCGCTGAATTTAGGTGTAAGTCGTGGCGCCTTCATTATTGAAGTTTTACCTGACACTGCTGCTGCAGCCGCAGGCTTGAAAGCCGGTGATATTATAGTCAGTATGAATGGTAACAGCATTAATAATTTCAATGAACTAAGAGCCAGAATTGCTACCCTGGGAGCAGGGCGCAAAGCTGAGCTTGGCATCTTGCGCGATGGCAAGGAGCGTAAAGTCAGTGTTACTTTACGCCAGGCTGAAACGGCTCAGGTTGCAGCAAATGAACTGCACCCGATGTTACGTGGTGCAACCTTAAATAATAGTGATAAAGGCGTCGAGATCACTGAGCTTGCCAGTGGCTCAGTCGCTGAACAAGTTGGATTACGACAAGGCGACATTATTACCGGCGTCAACCGGCAGCGCGTAGCCAATCTGGCAGAACTGAGGCGAATTCTGGAAGGACGGCAAGGCGTGGCGGCACTCTATATCCGCCGTGGCAATGATGACCTGTACATTCTACTCAGATAACTGAAATTAGCTTAAGCAGTAGCTAAGTGGCTACTGCTTGAGCACAAGAAGTGCTATGCTAGCTGCACTTATTGATCGGCTACCAGACTTCTGTGCGAAATTTTTTCCTGTTTATCCTTAAAAGTATTGTTTATGGCCTGGCTCTGGCATTGGTCATTTTACTGTTTTTTCCGAATTTAACCGGCATAAGCCTGCCAACATGGCAAACTAAAGCCGAACAAACTGAACCTGCCCCCGTTTCCTATGCCAGAGCGGTAAGAAAAGCAGCCCCGGCGGTTGTTAATGTCTATACCCGCAGTAGAGTTATTGATCCCCGGGGGTTTCAGCCGCGCTCTATTGAGCGCCAAGAACTGGGTTCTGGCGTTATTATGAGTGCCAAAGGCTACATTTTAACAAATCATCATGTGGTTTCCGGTGCTGATCATATAGAGGTTGCGCTGCAGGATGGGCGCTGGCTGGAGGCCGTATTAATTGGGCAGGATGTCATTTCAGATCTGGCGGTGCTGTATGTCGAAGCGGATAACCTCCCCGTCATCCCCCAGGACAATGAGCTGGACCCGCAGGTAGGCGATGTGGTGCTGGCGATTGGTAACCCGCTGAATCTGGGGCAAACCATAACTCAGGGTATTATCAGCGCCAACGGCAATACTGGCCTTAGTTCCCGTGGTTATATCGATTTTATGCGAATGGATGCAGCGATCAATAAAGGTAATTCTGGTGGTGCTCTGGTCAACACCAATGGCACGTTAGTTGGCATAAATGCGGCGGCATTTCAATTACAAAACCAGGAGATTCAGGGTATTTTCTTCGCGGTACCTTATCAGCTGGCCCAAAATATTATGCAGAAACTGATCAAATATGGCAGGGTTACCCGCAGCCATTTGGGCGTGTCGGGCGACGCGGTGGTCAATGCAGCTGGCGACAAACTGGTATCAACTGGCCAGAAAATGTATGGGTTGGCGCTGACCGCAATTAATCCGGGTGGACCAGCCGACGAAGCCGATTTGCAGATTGGTGATGTTATTCTGAAAATTGCCGGTGAACAATTCTCTGATACCCGCCAGGCACTGAACCTGATTGCTGAAACAGCGCCAAATACTGAATTAATGCTGACCATCGATCGCAATGGCCAGATTATTGAAGTGCCTACTGTGGTGCGTGAGTTACGCCGGGGTTAACACGTTACTAAGCGAAACAGCCTGTTATCAGGCTGCTTCTATCCGTTCAATTTTGGCACCCAGCTTTTGCAGTTTATGCTCAATACGCTCGTAACCCCGATCGATATGATAAATCCGTTCAACCAGGGTCTGACCTTCAGCCACTAAACCTGCTATAACTAAGCTGGCCGAAGCCCGTAAGTCGGTAGCCATAACCTGTGCCGCCATCAGCTTCGGACTATGCTGACAAACAGCAGTATTCCCTTCAAGCCGAATTTTAGCCCCCATCCTTTGTAGTTCAGGCACATGCATAAAGCGGTTTTCGAAAATGGTTTCAGTAACAACTCCCACACCTTCAGCGACCACATTTAGTACGGTAAACTGCGCCTGCATATCAGTAGGAAAGCCAGGGTGCGGCACTGTTTTCACATCGACAGAGTGTAATTTTCTGCCTGTCATGTTCAGTCTGATCCAATCTTTGCCAGTGGTAATGTCGGCACCTGCTTCGCGCAGCTTCTCCAGTACAACTTCTAATTCTGACGGGTCGGCGCTGACACAGGTGACATCACCACCAGTAACCGCAGCCGCAACCAGAAAAGTACCGGTTTCTATCCGATCTGGTAATACCCGGTGACTACCGCCATGTAAAGCACTGACACCTTCAATCCGGATTGTATCACTGCCCGCCCCGGTTATCTTTGCGCCCATAGTATTCAGATAGGTCGCTAAATCGACAACTTCAGGTTCACGGGCAGCATTTTCAATGGTGGTAATCCCATCAGCCAGTACCGCTGCCATTAGCAGGTTTTCCGTGCCGGTAACGCTGACCATTTCCATAATAATATGGGCGCCTTTTAAACGGCTGGCGCGGGCCTTAATATAACCATTCTCAACCTGAATTTCGGCGCCCATCTTACGCAGACCGTCTATATGCAGATTGACCGGGCGCGCACCAATAGCACAACCGCCGGGCAACGATACCTCTGCCTGGCCAAAGCGACTTAGCAGCGGGCCTAGAGCCAGAATAGAAGCCCGCATGGTCTTAACCAGCTCATAAGGAGCATACTGATTGTTAATCTGACCAGCATCAACGGTAACACAGTTTGTATCTACCGATAATTTAGCGCCAAATAACTGTAATAACTGATACGTGGTTTCAATATCTTTTAACTTTGGCACATTGGTAATGGTGCTGGGTTTTTCAGACAAGATACTGGCGAACAAAATAGGTAATGCGGCATTTTTCGCACCGGAGATTATCACCTCACCTTGCAAAGGGCCACTGGCAGTAACGCGGAATTGTTGCATAGTATTCTTACACAGGTGGGTTTAAAAGTTTTTCTCTGCGCCATTGTTCCGGCGTAAAGGCCTTAATGCTAACAGCATGAATACTGCCGTCGGCAATTGCACTCATCAAAGGTGCATATATCATTTGTTGTTGCTTAACCCGGCTGACATCGGCAAAACAGTTACCTACCGCTGTTACCGAATAATGCGAGCCTTCGGCCCGCACATACACTTCGGCGAGTTGCAGCTGCTCTGTCAACAGCTGTTCAATTTGTTTAATCTCCACACAACACCTTTAATCTGTTATCGGTAGCAAGGTCGTCACACCACTTACTTTGGCCAACGCAAGCAGTTGGGTGGGAACCTTATTAAATTCAACCTGCAGCTTCTGCTTACGGGCGCGACCGAGTTGCTGAATTAACCACGCTAATCCAGCTGAGTCTACATTGCTTAGGGCAGAAAAATCAAAGATTACCTTGCCACTGAGGCTATTTAACAATTTAAAAGGTGAATATAGCATTAATGTATCGCGGTTCAGCTCGCCGCTAAACCGTAAAACATCCTGGTCTTGCTTGATATCAAGTGCCACGGCGTTACTCCGGCACCTTGATCGGCTCTTTGGCTTTTTCCAGTAACAGCTCAGTAACCCGGGCCACCCCTTGCTGCCGGATAAGGTTACTCAGCTCAGCACGCTTACTGTCTAATAACGATATTCCCTCCGCAACCATGTCGTAAACCAGCCAATGCTCAGAACCACGATTACGGCGCAGTTTAAAATCGATGGTTATATCAGGTTTTCCGGGATCGATTACCCGGGTTTTAATCGTCATAATACTTTGATTTTCTGGTGGACGTGCCGGTTGAATAATCACTTTCTGATCTCGGTAATACGTTAGTGCACCCGCATATGAGGCAACCATATAGTCTTCAAACGCTACCACAAAATTATCAAACTCCTCCCGCGGCAGTTCACGCAAATTTACTGCCCTGCCAATCACTGTTAAGGCTGCGTATCTGCTGTCGACGTAAGGCACCAGTTCCTCATTAACGATGACCCGCAGATGTTCTTTGTCTTTGGCAATCAGTTCCTGGTCTCTGGCAATTCGCTGAAAGGTTTTATCTGCCACGACTTCCATCATTTTAAATGGGTCGGTATATTGTTCTACCTGTTGTGCTGCTTCAGCTTGTTCTGATTCATTCCCAAGCGCAGCAAGTGGCGTTGCAGCCAACGCAACCAGTAATAAGGCCCTGCCGGATATATGTTTCACGATTAATTCCCCCGGTTAAATAAGAACTGGCCAATAAGCTCTTCAAGAACGATCGCTGAACGCGTGTCCTGAATGGAATCGCCATCAGCTAAAATTTCGACTGTTTCATCTATGAAGCCCGGTTGTAAGCCAAGATACTGCTCACCTAATAAGCCGGATGTTAAAATAGCGACCGAACTGGTCTCCGGGAAATTACTATACTGCTCGTTAATTTCCATCTTCACAACCGGCGTGTAATACACCGTATCCAGGTCTATTGAGGCTACGCGACCCACAACAACGCCGCCCACTTTAATGGGTGACCGTACCTTTAAACCCCCAATATTTTCGAACTTAGCATACAACACATAACTCTCGCCTGAACCACTCACTCCGGCGTTTGCCACCTTTAACGCTAACATCAGAAACGCGGCGGCTGCCAGAACAATAAAAGTGCCTACTAAAATTTCAATTTTCCGTGTGGTCATTTTATCCACCAAACATTAATGCAGTTAATATAAAGTCAAAGCCCAATACAGTTAGTGAAGCCGTCACCACTGTCTGGGTTGTTGCCCGGCTGATACCTTCAGAAGTGGGTATTGCATCGTAGCCTTTGTGTAATGCTATCCAGATTACAATTACGGCAAAAACGATACTTTTGATTACCCCATTCAGCACATCCTGATATAAATCGACATTGGCTTGCATCGTCGACCAGTAACTACCGCCGTCAACACCTAACCAATCGACACCTATTAAATGACCGCCAAGAATACCCACTGCATTAAATACCAGTGCTAGCAATGGCATGCTGATCACCCCTGCCCAGAAACGCGGCGCAATAATGCGACGCAGCGGATCAACTGCCATCATCTCCATGCCGGATAATTGCTCAGTGGCTTTCATCAGGCCTATTTCTGCCGTTAACGCACTACCAGCACGCCCGGCAAACAGTAACGCAGTCACCACCGGGCCAAGCTCCCGCAGCAAGCTTAATGCCACCAGCGGACCGAGCATTCCCTCGGCACCAAACTTAACCAGTACTGTATACCCCTGCAGTGCCAGTACCATGCCGATAAATAAGCCTGAAACTACGATAATTAACAGTGATAACACACCAATGACATATAGCTGCTTAATAAGTAGCGGGAAACCTTTACGAAAATCCGGTTTACCAACCAGTGCGCCGAACAACATTAAACCTGAGCGACCAAAGCCAGCAACATTGTTAAGAGTATTCCGCCCAAGATGTTGAAGTTTGTCTGTAATCACCTGGCAGACTCCATTAATTCATCCTCATAGGCATTGGCCCGGTAATGAAAGGGCACAGCACCATCGGCCTCTCCCTGCAGAAATTGTTGAACCAGCTCCGACTTATCCTGACGCAACTGCTCCGGAGTGCCATGCCCTATTACCTTCTTCTCGGCAACGACATAAACGTAGTCAGCAATACTCATTACCTCAGTAACATCGTGGGAAACCACTATAGAGGTTAAACCCAGTGCATTGTTCAGCTCTTTAATCAGACGCACGATAACCCCCATTGAAATGGGGTCCTGCCCGGCAAAGGGTTCGTCATACATTATTAACTCAGGGTCCAGTGCTATGGCTCTTGCCAGCGCCGCGCGCCGTGCCATACCACCTGATAATTCAGCAGGCATAAGATCCCGCGCTCCGCGCAAGCCAACAGACTCAAGTTTCATCAATACGATTAACCGGATTATCGACTCTGGCAAACGGGTGTGCTCACGTATTGGAAAGGCGACGTTGTCAAAAACCGACATTTCAGTAAACAGAGCGCCACTTTGAAATAGCATGCTCATTTTTTTTCGGGCCTGATACAACTCCGCCCGCGACAATGCAGGAATATCCTGACCATCGAATAATATATGGCCACTATCTGGTTTTAACTGGCCACCAATAAGCTTAAGTAGCGTTGTTTTACCAATACCACTGGGGCCCATAATGGCTGTCACTTTACCGCGACGTACCTGCATGCTCATGCCGTCGTAGATCAGGTTCTCGCCCCGGGAAAAGCTTAAGCGCTGGATATCAACCATAATATCGGACAAATTGGACTCCACCTGAAAACAACCGCTAACGCGGTTTTACCTTACCTGGCACCTAGCCTGCCAATATACATACAAGAGTGTATGTTTGCAATCGAAGACCGTTATCATCTAACGTTGTAATATTGTAAAGGTATTGCACCGCAAAGTCGTTACAAAAAATCGTAACAAAGTGTGCGAAAAAATCGAAGAGAGCTGAAGCAGCAGGTTTTTTTGCAATTGCTGGCAATAACGCGGAAAATACTGCTAACGTTACCGGTAAATTACAGGACTGTTGTGTGTCTCCTCTTATAGTCGCTATCTTTTTTGTGGTCGTCGGCCTGGTGTTATTGATTTGGAGTGCCGATCGCTTCGTATTTGGTGCCTCCTCTATAGCCAGAAATAGTGGTATTTCGCCGATGGTTATTGGCCTGACCATTGTTGCTATGGGGTCCTCTGCCCCTGAAATGCTGGTATCGGCAACAGCCGCCTGGCAGGGTAAACTGGATACCTCGGTGGGTAACGCTATTGGTTCAAACATTACTAATATTTTATTAGTAATTGGTGCAGCAGCGTTGTTAAAACCTATTGCGGTATCGTCGTTAACGTTACGCCGGGAATTCCCCCTGCTATTAATATGTACCTTGTTTGGATACTACTTGCTTTCGGATGACCTGCTAACCCGTACAGAGGGAGTTGTACTGCTGGTCGCGTTTTTCAGTTTTCTGGCCCTGTTAGTATATTGGGGCAAGCATGCTACCCCCGACGACCCTTTAATTGCAGAAATTAACGCTGAATTGCCCACCGTCAGTATTTCAACCCTGCAAGCTGTCATCTGGGCGGTCGTGGGGTTAGTGTTATTACTCGCCAGTTCACAGCTACTGGTGCACGGAGCCGTTACCATTGCCCGCTATGCTGGCTTAAGCGATCTGGTCATTGGTCTGACGATCATCGCAATCGGCACCAGTCTGCCAGAACTGGCCGCCAGTATTATTGGTATTCTAAAAGGCGAAGATGACTTAGCACTGGGTAATATTATCGGCTCCAATATCTTTAATATTCTGGCCGTGCTGGGCTTAGGTGCCGTCATAGGCCCGGACGTTATTGATGCCAATGCAGGTGGTCGTGACAGTTATGTCATGATCGGTGCAACTATTTTAATGTTGGTGATGTCAGTACGTCTGACGCGGATGCAACGGATTAACCGGGTAGAGGGTGCTATACTGCTGGCAGGCTTTATCGGCTATCAATATCTGTTGTTTTCTCAGGTAGCGTAGTTTTTTATCCTTACTAATGGCAAGTATTATGACCAGCACTTTTTGTACCCGGGCACTGGCAGTTCTGCAAATTGAAGCAGAAGCCGTGCGTCAGCTTGCGCAATATATCAATGCTGATTTCGAACAGGCCTGTCAGCTGTTATTTCACAGCAAAGGTAAAGTTATTGTGATGGGCATGGGTAAATCAGGCCACATCGCCAACAAGATATCTGCCACGCTGGCTTCTACCGGTACCCCGGCATTTTTTGTTCACCCTGCTGAAGCCAGTCATGGTGATCTGGGCATGCTTACCACAGGTGATATTGTGCTGGCCATTTCTAATTCTGGTGAGACCGCCGAAATATTAACGATATTGCCCGTTATCAAAAGGCTTGGCATTACCTTGATCAGTATGTCGGGTAATCCGGGGTCGACCCTGGCTAAGTTATCTGATGTTCATTTATGTGTCAGGGTGGAACAGGAAGCCTGTCCATTAGGGTTAGCGCCCACGGCCAGCACCACAGCAACCTTAGCTATGGGTGATGCGCTGGCTGTTGCTTTGCTTGATGCCCGCGGCTTTTCAGCTGACGATTTTGCGCTGTCCCATCCCGGTGGCAGCCTGGGCCGGAAATTATTGTTGCGCCTGAGCGATGTGATGCACACAGACTCGCAAATCCCGGTAGTAGAGCGCCGGGCGACAATTAAAGAAGCCTTGCTGGAGATTTCAGAAAAAGGCCTTGGCATGACAGCAGTGGTTAACGACGATCGCAGCCTGGCCGGTATTTTTACCGACGGTGATTTACGCCGGATCCTTGACCTGAAACTGGATATTCACAGCACGCCCATTGAACAAGTGATGACAACCCCCTGCACTACCGCCAGCGCTGAAATGCTGGCAGGTGAAGCGCTTAAAATAATGCAACAGAAGAAAATCAATGGTTTACTGATTGTCGATCAGCATCAGATCCCCGTCGGGGCAATGAATATGCATGATTTATTGCGGGCAGGGGTACTTTAACATGTCATTGTTTGCCAAGCTTTATCAACCTGTCAGTGCGGAACTTATTGCCAGAGCAAGTGGTATTAAACTACTGATTTGTGATGTCGACGGGGTATTCTCCGATGGCCGGATTTATCTGGGCAATGACGGTGAAGAGCTGAAGGCTTTTCATACCCGCGATGGCTATGGCATTAAAGCCTTGCGCCATGCCGGGATAGAAGTAGCCGTAATAACCGGCCGCACCTCTGCTATTGTTGAACAACGCATGCGTTCGCTAACGGTTCCTTACATTTATCAGGGCCAGGAAAATAAACTGGCAGCCTTTGCCAGCTTGCAGCAGCAACTGGCGCTGAGTACTGAGCAGATTGGTTACGTTGGTGATGATTTGGCAGACTGGCAGGTCATGCAGCAGTGCGGTTTATCGGTGGCAGTTAACGATGCTCATCCTTATTTGCGACTGCACGCAGACTACATCACCTCTTTGCCCGGCGGCTTTGGCGCAGTGCGCGAGCTGGCCGATTTATTGCTAATAAGCCAGCAGAAGTTTCAACAATTTGATGGCAGCAGTTCATGAAAAAAGTGTTGTCGCTATTGGTATTGGCGCTGGTGCTTACAGCCACCTACCTGTGGTTTAACCCGAGCGAACAAACTGATCCCAGCTCCGCAGATCGTGAACTGTTGCCTGATTATATTGCCGAACAGGTTACCCGTACCCTGTACGACGAACAAGGTTATGTCGCTGACCTTATTCAGGCTGGCCGGCTGGAGTTTTTTGAACGACTCGGTTTCACCCAGTTCGAACAACCCAAATATACGTTATTCGATGAAGAACACGTTGCGGCATGGGAAGTCACCAGTCAGTTTGGTATCTGGTTACCTGACGATAAAATTATCCTGGAACAGCAGGTTAATATACATAATGTTAATGGCAACGAACTGATTGACCGGATAGACACCGATAACCTGGAACTGTTGCTGCCAAGTAGACTATTGCAAACCTCTGCAGCAGTTAAAATAATCGGTAAAGGTTTTCACATAAATGGTATAGGCTTGGAAGCAGACTTAACTGAACAAAAACTGCGCATCATCAAGCACCTGGAGACAGTATACGCCAATGAACAAAATTAAATTTTTCTTATTTGCCACGCTTTTCTCAGCAAACAGCTATGCAATTAACGCTGATTACAGCCAGCCTATTGCAATAACCTCTGACAATAATGAGACCTCAATCAAGGAAAACGTCTCGGTATATACCGAAAATGTCGAAATCCGTCAGGGCAGCTTAAATATTAAAGCCGATCGCTTAGAAATTAATGCCACGGCAGGTAAAGGCAATGAGATATTTATTGCGACAGGTACCCCAGTCAAGTACAGCCAGCTACTGGACGGTGATGTACCTGTAAATGCCAGCGCAGCTGAAATTCGCTATGATCTGGCCAGCCGTACCCTGACCTTAAGTGGCAACGCCGAATTAAGCCAGAGCGGCAGCCAGGTGCAAGCTGCGGTCATTCGTTACAACATTGAAACTCAGCAAATCAGTGCAGAAAGTGGTGAACAGAAAAAACGGGTAACCACCATTTTCACCCCGGAGAACAAGGAAAACCCATGAAGTTAGTGGCAGCGCATCTGGCCAAAAGTTATAAAGGCCGACAGGTGGTAAAAGATGTCAGCCTGGAAGTCAGTGCCGGCCAGATTGTCGGTTTGCTCGGACCCAATGGGGCCGGTAAAACTACCACCTTTTATATGATTGTCGGCCTGGTACCATCAGATAAAGGCAAAATCACGCTGAATGAGCAGGACATTACCTTCGATCCTATTCATGCCAGAGCCCGCGCAGGCATCGGCTACTTGCCGCAGGAAAGCTCTATTTTCCGCAAATTATCCGTATACGATAACCTGCTGGCCATTTTACAAACCCGCAAAGAGCTCAGTACGGCAAAACGGGAAGAGCTGGCAGACGACTTACTGGAAGAGTTTCATATTGGCCATATCAAGAATAGCCTTGGCATGAGCTTATCGGGTGGTGAGCGGCGCCGGGTGGAAATAGCCAGAGCATTAGCAGCTAACCCAGCCTTTATTCTGCTGGATGAGCCCTTTGCCGGTGTCGACCCTATTTCGGTACTGGATATTAAAAAAATTATTCAACATCTGGGACAGCGTGGTATTGGTGTGTTAATCACCGACCATAATGTCAGAGAAACCCTTGATGTCTGCGAAATGGCCTATATTGTCAGTCATGGTGAGCTGATTGCGGCTGGGCCACCACAAGAAGTATTAGTTAATCAGCAGGTTCGTGATGTATACCTCGGTGAACAATTCAGGCTATAGTTAAGAAAAACAATAAACGCCTGCTTCAGGAGAGAAATAGACGTAAATGAAACCCTCTTTGCAACTTCGGCTAGGTCAGCAACTTACAATGACACCTCAGTTACAGCAGGCGATTCGCTTACTGCAATTGTCAACCATTGAGCTGCAGCAGGAAATACAGGAAGCATTGGATGCTAATCCGCTGTTGGAAAGTGAAGATGAGTTTGAAAGCTTCTCTGCCGACCCTGACAGTAGTGACGTTAATGATAATGACGTCCGTTCTGCTTCTGACGAAAGTAACGACACCGCTCAGGAAAACCTGACTGAAATTGCCGAGCGTGATAGCAGTGAATCAATGGCTGAGCAAGGCCTGCAGGACGACCTGCCACTGGACAATAACTGGGATGACCTGATAAGTGCTGCACCGGTCAGTGCCGGCTCACCACCTGATGAAGATATGGTTTTTCAGGGAGAAACCAGCGAAACCCTGCAAGATTACCTACGCTGGCAAATGCAATTAACGCCGTTCTCTGAAACCGATTTGGCTATTGCCGAGATAATTATTGAAGCGATTGACGAAAGTGGTTTACTTACCATAGACGTCGCTGAAATTCTGGAGTCACTGGGTCTGCCAGACGTTGAAGCGGATGAAGTTGAAGCGGTGATTAAACGGATCCAGTTATTTGATCCTGTCGGCGTCGGTGCCCGCACTATAGCCGAATGTCTGCTGGTGCAGTTGCGTCAGTTTGACCCGCAAACCCCATTTCTGCAGCAAGCTCAGCACGTCATAAAAGAACATACCGACTTTTTAGCTAACCGGGACTTTCGTTCTTTAATGCGGGTGACTAAACTGAAAGAAGATGAGCTGAAAGAAGTTATGCGGCTTATCCTTAGTTTAAACCCCAGACCGGGTGCCGATGTGATCCGACAGGAACAACAGTACGTGATCCCGGATGTTTCGGTAAGCAAAGTTAAAGGTCGCTGGCAGGTTGAACTTAACCCCGATGCCATGCCCAAAGTAAGAATTAATCAGCAATATGCGGCGATGTCGCGTACGGCAAAAAATACCGCCGATACCCAATTTATCAGGTCACACCTGCAGGAGGCAAAGTGGTTTCTGAAGAGCCTGGAAAGCCGCAACGAAACACTACTGAAAGTTGCAAACTGTATTGTCCAACAGCAGCAGGCTTTTTTTGAACATGGCGAAGAAGCAATGAAACCGATGGTGTTGAATGATGTAGCGGAAATGGTTGGCATGCACGAGTCCACCATCTCCCGGGTGACGACACAAAAATTTATGCATACTCCCAGGGGCATATTTGAACTTAAATTCTTTTTTTCCAGTCATGTCAGTACAGAGAGTGGTGGCGAATGTTCCTCCACCGCGATTCGCGCTTTTATTAAAAAACTGGTGGCCGCTGAAAACCCGGCCAAGCCACTAAGTGACAGCAAGATGGCGGATATATTGTCTGAACAAGGTATCAACGTCGCGCGGCGTACTATCGCCAAGTATCGGGAAGCTTTGTTTATTCCGCCATCGAATCAACGCAAGACCTTGGTTTAGGTCGGCAAAACAGAAGGAAAACGTCTATGCAAATCAACTTAACGGGTCGTCATGTAGAAATTACCACTGCATTAAAAGAGTACGTAGACAATAAATTCGCCAAGCTGGAACGTCATTTTGATCACATTAACAATGTACATGTCATCCTAAACGTGGAAAAATTGAAACAAATTGCTGAAGCTAAGCTGCATTTAAACGGCGGTGAGGTTTTTGCTGCATCGGAAGATGAAAATATGTACGCGGCTATCGATCAGTTAATAGACAAGCTCGATAGGCAAGTTATTAAACATAAAGAAAAAGTGGCCCGACACTAAGTCAACTATGATCAACTTAAGCGCTATGCTAGCCGAGAACTGCACCAAGAGTGCAGTTCTTTTTAACAGCAAAAAACGAATTCTCGAATATATTGCCGAGCTGGCGCATCAGCGCTTACCCGAAATAAGCGAGTACACTATCCTTGAAGCGTTAATGACCCGTGAAAAGCTGGGTTCGACCGGTATTGGCGGGGGCATAGCCATTCCACATGGCAAGCTTAAAACGGTTACCCAGCCCATTCTGGTATTCGTGGTGACCAAAGATGCCATTGCTTTTGACGCTATCGATAATCAGGCGGTTGATATTTTCTGTGCCATCCTGATCCCGGAAGAACAGTGTCAGGCTCACTTAACGACCCTGGCCGGTATCGCCCGTTTGTTAAGCCAGAAAGAACTCACCCGGAAAATCAGGCATGCTGAGTCTGACGAGCATCTGTATGAGTTGATCATCGACGCCAGTGAGGTAATGAGCGCATCATGAAACTTTTGGTTGTCAGCGGTCGCTCAGGTTCCGGTAAGTCAGTCGCGTTAAGAGTATTAGAAGATCTCGGCTACTATTGTGTCGATAATATTCCGGTAAATTTGTTACCGACACTGGCAACGACGGTGATGGGCCAGTACGAGCGGGTTGCCGTCAGTATTGATGTTCGTAACTTGCCACAGGACCCGGATGAACTGGCAGATATTTTGTCCTATCTGCCGCGAAAATTAGACCTGACCATTCTGTATCTCGACGCTGACCATGCCAGTTTAATTAAACGCTTTAGTGAAACCCGGCGCTTGCACCCACTATCACATCAGGCCATGTCGCTGGATGAAGCGATTTCCCGCGAACAACAATTACTCGATCCTATTTCCAGCCGTGCCGATTTGTATATTGATACTACTGAGCTGAATGTCCACCAGTTAGCAGAACAACTGCGCGAGCGGATCCTTGGCCAGAAAACCGGCAGACTGGTGATGCTATTTGAATCATTCGGTTTTAAATATGGCATTCCCAAGGACGCTGATTTCGTTTTTGACGCCCGTTTTCTGCCTAATCCGCACTGGGAACCTGAATTAAAGCCGTTAACAGGGTTGGATCAGCCGGTAAAAGATTACCTGGCGTCGCAAGCCGTAGTGGCAAAATATACCTGGCAGATTAATAGCTTTATCAGTAGCTGGTTGCCGCACCTTGAGCGCAATAACCGCAGCTACCTGACTATTGCTATTGGCTGCACCGGCGGCCAGCATCGTTCAGTTTACATTGCTGAAAACCTGGCGGAAAGCTATCGCAGCCAGCGGGAAGATGTACAAATCAGGCACCGGGAGCTGGTACGCCATCATGGCCACTAAGCTTAGCCGCAATGTCACTATTGTTAATCAGCTTGGATTACATGCCAGAGCCGCAACTAAGTTAGCCCAGTTGTGCCAGCAGTTTGAATCACACATTGAATTAGTCTGTGAAGATAAAACAGCTGACGCCTGCAGTGTCCTGGCATTACTGATGCTGGCGAGCAGTAAAGGCAAAACCTTGCAGGTTACAGCACAGGGCAGCGATGCGCAGGCCGCACTAAATGCCGTTGTCTCCCTTATTGAACAAGGCTTTGGAGAGTAGCCACTGCAAGCCTAAGATCCCTTACTCCGTTTATTCTCTGGCATTGCCTTTTTTATATTCGGGCTGCCTTCCTGTTGTCCCTGCTTCAGTTCACGCTCGCCCCGGGTCCTATCAATTGCCTTTAGCTGGTGATGCAGTGCCGTTTTAATTAGCATATGCGCACTGATCGGGGCGGTAATCAGCAGAAAAATAGTAATAAGTAACTCATGGACACTAATGCTTTGCTGCAGACTGAAGTAGAAAATTGAGCCGAGTAATATACCGCCCATCCCCAACGTTGTGGCTTTAGTCGGACCATGCAGCCGCATAAAAAAGTCTGGCATCCGGCTTAAGCCAATGGAACCAATTAATACAAAACTACCGCCGAGAAACAGGAAAAACGCGACAGCCCACTCCATCCAATTATGCATTTCACTATTCCTATTCGATTATATCGCCGCGCAATAAAAACTTACAAACGGCAACGGTGCTGACAAAACCCAGCATCGCAATTAGCAGCGCCGCTTCAAAATACAACGGCGAGCCCATTAACAGCCCGTATAAGATAATCAGTGCGATACTGTTGATAAACATGGTGTCCAGTGCCAGGATCCGGTCTGGCAAACTTGGACCTATCAGCAGCCGCCATAAATTCAGCAGCAATGCCAGGCTGATCATGCCAAACACCAGAAATATGACATTCTCTAACATTGAAATATCTCCTTCAGCGGCGTTTCATAACGGCTTTTTATAGTAGCAATTAACTCTGCCTCATCTTCTAAATTCAGCACATGAATTAACAGCCAGCGCTGGGTTATTTCGCCGGCATTGGGTTCAGTGTCATGACACGGATAAACATCCGCGCTAACGGTTCCCGGGGTCATTGATACCGTGCTGGCCAGAATAGTAATCGGTAAATCATGCTGTAAGTCTAATGGCATCCGTACAAAAGCCGGGTTCAGCCTGCGCTGAGGCCCCAGGATCAGCACAGCAACCTGGGCATTGGCGGTGATGATATCGCCAAACACCCGTAAAATATAACGCAGCGCCAGTAATGGCCGCTCAATTAATGGCTGCGGATCCCGGAACTTGGCACTTATCCAGGGGATAATTAATGCCAGAATAGTACCAAAGAACAGATGAATCACAGCGACACTCTGATTCAATAACAGCCAGACCAGCAGCAACAGTAAGCTGCGATAGGGTGTAGGTAACCAGCTAAAACGTGGCGTTACTCTCATGGTTGTTCTCCAACAGGTGCCGCATCACCCAGAATGATTGCAATACTACCTTGAATATCACGCATTTGCTCAGCTGCAGCAAATGACAGCTCTGTCAGCGGTCCGGCAAAAACCACCATCAACGGTGCAGCCAGAAGCAACCAGCCTAAAGCAAAGGCTTGCAATGGTAATACCCGTTCCGGCCCAGCTTCATTGCCACTGACCCGCCAGAACAAAATGCTGCCGGCGCGAGATAAACCAATAAGTACCATTAAACTACTGACGAGCACCACAGACCACAGCAAAACCTGCTGCAAAGGTGAACTTGCTGCCTGCAGAATCATCAGCTTGCCGACGAAACCTGACAGCGGTGGCAAACCGGCGACTGCGACTGCCGCCGCCACAAACATGGTACCCAGCAAAGCCGGTTGGGCCATTCGCCGGCCCGGTACCAGTCGGTCACCGGCTTTACCCCGCTGGGCACCGATTAAATCAGCAAGTAAAAACAAGGCGCCGCACACTAAAGTGGAATGCACGGTGTAGAAAAGTACCGCTGAGGTGGCTGCTGAGTTTTGCAAAGCAACCAGGGTAACCAGAGTACCAACCGAAATAATAACCAGATTTGCCACCAGCTTTCTGAAATCCTGACTGGCCAGCACACCAATGGCACCAAGCATAATAGTGGCAAGGCCAAAGGGCCATAGCCAGTCAGACGCCATCCCGGCCAAGGGCCCGGCCTGCTCCCCAAAAATAGTGGTATAAACTCTTAGCAAGGCATAAATACCAATTTTAGTCATAACAGCAAACAGCGCAGCAACCGGCGGCGACGCTGCCGAATAGGTTGCCGGCAACCAGAACTGTAATGGTAAAATTGCCGCTTTCAGTGCAAATACAATTAACAGCAATAAGCCGCCGGATTTCACCAGCATAAGGTTTTCAGCTGGTAACTGCGCGACCTGAACCGCCATATCGGCAATATTCAGGGTGCCAAGGGTGCCGTACAAGATACCCAGCGAGAATAGAAATACTGCCGACCCCGCCAGATTAAGCACCACGTAGTGCACTGCCGCCTTGGTTTTGTTTTTACCACCGGCATGCACCAGTAACCCATAGGACGCAATCAGCAGCACTTCAAAAAACACAAACAGGTTAAATAAATCGCCGGTTAAGAAAGCCCCATTGATACCCATCAGTTGAAACTGAAATAATGGATGGAAAAACGAGCCCCTTTCATCCTCACCAGCGCTGCCATAGCAAATGGCGCCCAGCGCCAGTACCGATGTTAAACACACCATACTGACACTAAAAATATCCGCGACCAGAATAATCCCAAAAGGAGGCTGCCAGGCGCCTAATGCATAAAATGAAATGCCTTCCGCCTGCGTCTGCCACAACAGACACACGGTCAGTATCAGCAAAATGACGGTAGATATCATGCTGACCCAGCGCCGGCGCATTGGCGAGTAGTGAATAGGTGGCAGCATAATTAGCAGCGCAGTAAAAATTGGCAGTAAAATGGGCGCGATAATCAGATGCGACATTAACGGCTCTCCTTGCGACTACTTTCATTTTCCGGCAATTTGCCATCGACACGACCACTGCCCAACCAGCGCGGGCCTGACCACACAGGATCGAGGCATGCAACGTAAAGTCTGCAACGGCTGCGGTCAGCAACATAGTGCCCGCTGTGGCAGCGTTATTAGCTAAACGATGGAAGGAGCATTCTAATCAAGATCAGAAGATTTTACACCAGTGCTAACACCATCA
>NZ_JAGYIM010000010.1 GCF_018402695.1 Arsukibacterium sp. | reverse complement strand
AGTGCGCAAGCGCGAGCGAGTTGCTGTGGCGAGCCAAGGCGGGTGTTGCAGCTGATCTCCCTCACATGCCGGATACAACACTCTTCCTCACTCGCCGGGGCAACTATGCAAGGCTTCCTGCCTTGCACCCAACGGGCCAGCTAAAGCTGTTCAAATTCGTTCCTGACGAATTTGTCGCCCGTTGCCTTACGGCAGGGGCTCAGACACTCCCCGGCTCCTTCAAAAGAGGTTCTATCCTCTATTCGTGAAGCCAAATCCCAAAAACAAAAAAGGCGCTGTCAGCAATCGCAGCGCCTTTGGTTTGGTTTACTCAGGTTAATCAAGGAGCTGGTAAGCTGGCAGCGTTAAAAACTCCACCAACTCATCAGCTGTGGTAATGTCCAGCAGCAGTTGCTTCGCCCGGTCAAAATTTTGACTTTGCCAGGTCTCCGCCCCTACTTCCTGCAACACTACTTTTGCCTCTTCCTCTAAAAAGTCGGCAAACAGGGCCTTGGTAATTAACTTACCATTGCTTAAACTTTTTCCATGCTTAATCCACTGCCAAATCGAGGTGCGCGAAATTTCCGCCGTCGCCGCATCTTCCATTAAGCCGTATATAGGCACACAGCCTTTACCACTGATCCAGGCCGCAATATATTGTAGCGCCACCCGAATGTTAGTGCGCATACCCTGTTCAGTACGTTCTCCCTCGCAAGGCGCTAACAGCTCTTCGGCGGTAATTTCCTCATCCTGCTCACGGCTAACATCCAGCTGATTTACCTTACCACCGCTTAAATATTTGGCAAACACTTCATTGGCAGTAGCAGCCAGGCCAGGGTGTGCCACCCAGGTGCCGTCGTGGCCGTTGCTGGCTTCCAGCTCTTTGTCAGCAGTAACCCGCGCCAGAATTTTTTCATTTTCCGCAGCGTCTTTAGCCGGAATAAAAGCCGCCATGCCGCCCATTGCCAGTGCGCCGCGCTTATGACAAGTTTTAATCAGTAAGCGCGAATAAGCATTCAAAAACGGCTTGGTCATGGTAACCACCTGGCGGTCTGGCAGTACCCGATCAGCATGGTTGTTTAAGGTTTTGATATAGCTAAAAATATAGTCCCAACGGCCGCAATTAAGCGCCACGATATGATCTTTTAAGCTATACAGAATTTCATCCATTTCAAATACGGCAGGCAGGGTTTCAATCAGTACTGTTGCACGAATAGTGCCTGTCGGCACCTTGAATTTCTGCTCGGTAAAGCTGAATACCTCATCCCACCACTTGGCTTCAGTATGGCTTTGCAGTTTTGGCAGATAGTAGTAAACGCCAGAGCCGTTTTGCAGACGGGTTTGCCAGTTATGGTAAAAATACAACGCAAAATCGACCAGCGAGCCTGGTACCTGAGCACCATCAACCCGCAAATGCTTTTCCCATAAATGCAGGCCGCGTACCCGGGCAATTAATAAAGCAGGGTTGTCTTTTAACGCATAATGTTTGCCGCTTTGCGGATCGGTATAACTGATAGTACCCAGGTTGGCATCACGCAGGTTAAGCTGGCCTTCTATTACCCCGGCCCAGCTAGGTGCCTGCGAATCTTCAAAGTCGGCCATAAACACTTTTACATCGGCATTTAAGGCGTTAATAATCATTTTACGGTCAACCGGGCCGGTAATTTCTACCCGCCGATCCTGTAGATCAGCCGGAATGGGCGCGACCTGCCAGTCAGAGCCACGAATAGTTGCGGTTTCAGGCAGGAAATCAGGTAAGGCGCCATTATCAAATTGTTGCTGGCGGCTTATTCTGTTCGCCAGTAATTCAGTTATCCGCGGCCGGAACTCGCGCACCAGTTCAGTCAAAAAAGCACAGGCATCTGTCGTTAAAATTTGATCATAGTCGCTGTTCAGTTGACCGGTTATGGTTAAACCAGCCCGGGTAGTAGTGTCAGACATATCCAGAACCTTCATCGTTGTTGCTCTTTGTAACCTAACTATAAGCCCTTTCACATTATAAATGCCATTAATGGCTAAAATGCTTAGCATCACCAAAAACAATACCTTAATTGCTAAGCAACTGAAATTTATGGCACGGGATGTGCTTTAAGATTTAAGTATAGCTGGGTATGTCAATTTATCGTCGGAGGTAGACATGGAAATTATTATGTTGTTGCTGGTAGCACTGGTGGTGCTGGTGGCTATGGTTGCCAGTCGCTTTATTGATAACAGTAACCCGTTTCAGGTGCAAAGACGCAGCAGCTTATTCAGCCCGGTCGAGCGCTCGTTTCAAAACTTACTAGAGAAAGCGGTTGAAGGAGAGTATAAAATACTAAACCGGATAAAACTTGCCGACTTAATTGAAGTCAAAGAAAACGCTAACGAAAAAGCCCGGCGCAGCACCCTGGTAAAGTTAAATGCCAAATATCTGGATTTTGTTTTATGTTCGGCCGATGACCTGCGGGTTATCGCCGTGTTAGATTTAGTTAATAACAGCAATAAAGACGGTCATAAAGCGGCACCAGACTGGTTTGTCAGCGGTGCACTGGAGGCAGCTGGTCTGCCTTACTTGCGAATTAAAATTAAAGCAGGCTACACAGCAGCAGATTTAAAACATGCGCTGGCTCAGCGTTTAGGCAAACCGACAGTAAAACCAGAGCCGCTTTATAAAGGTTTAGTTAAAAAAGGCCCGACCCGGCCTGTGCGTTCTTACAAACCGCTGCAACCTGCTGGTACAGCGATGACCCCTGCTCTATCACACTCTCAAATTAAGGCGCAGCAAACTGCGCTGATACAGGCTTCTTAACGCTTTGGAGAAATGAGTCACTCCGCGCTAAGTTGGAATGCCGCCCGCTGCAACGGGCGGCATTCATTTTTCTGAATTTAGACAAATTCGCAAACACGGCAAAAAAATGCCTAAAGTTTTCCGCCTTACGGCCGATACAGGGCTGACGTATTGTTAATAGGAGGTACTATGAGTCAATCCGTTGGTGCTCTGGCAACTGCTCAGAGTTTTGAAGTACTGGGTGCCGTTATGGCGAAAAAACAGCAAAACCAGCAAGCGCAGATGACCAATATGTTGGTACAAAGTGCGATGCAAACGGTTGAGCAAACATCCGCCGCGTCACCAGTAGGCAATATCGGCCAGAATATAAATATCAGCGTATAGCTGCATTCTGCATTCCGGTATAAATCAAGGCCAGCATTTGCTGGCCTTTCTTTACTCTGCATCACAACACAACTTTGACCCGTACCGCCAAAAACTTGCATTAGCTAGCTTAACATTTAAGCTTACTAACACAGCTGTAACGATTCATCGTTCCTGAAAAATCAGAGGAGCATCCCTGTAAATGCTAACAATATTTAAGTGAGGCCTCCACCATGTCTGCTATTTCAACCCTTACCCAGAACCTGAGTGTCCGGGCAAAATTACTAACCGGCTTTGGCCTGGTATTAGTTATTCTGTTAATCAGCTCCGTCGTCAGCTATAACGCGCTGGACAATATGAGTAGTCGGTTTGCAGTGGTAAATGACGTCAGAGAAACCAACTTGCTGATCAGCGAAGCACGGCATCAGGATAAAAACTTTTTACTAAGAAATGATCCACAATTCCTGCAGCAAGCTCTGGACATCAGTAATCAGGCTGAACAGCTTGGTGAGCGAAGCATGAACTCATTTACCAATGATGAAAGTAGAGTGTTAATGCGGCAGATGCTTGAGCATATTGCCAGCTATCAGCAACAACTTTCGCTGTTAACCAGATTAGACACTCAAGCCGACCGTGCTCAGATGCAAGCAATCGAACAACAAATGGTTATAGCCGCAAGAGCGGCAGATGAAGCCGGCACCCGTTCAGTCGAGAACCAATTAAGAATACTGGAGCAGGAAACCAGTCAGCTGGAGTGGCTGATTATTATCGCTGCTATTATCGCCATTATTATTGGTATTCTGGCCGCCGTCACTATTACCCAGATGGTGGTTGCGCCGTTGCAACATGTGGTGCAAGTGGCTGAAAAAATTGCCGCTGGGGATATTACCGAGGATTTACCCACTGACCGCCACGATGAACCGGGCCAGCTGATGCAGGCAATGCAGAAAATGAGCGTTAGTCTGCGCGCTTTGATCAATAACCTGACATCCGGCATTGCCCAACTGGCCACAGCCACTGAAGAAATGGCTGCCATTTCCGAGCAAAACTCAGCGGGAGTTAACCGGCAAAAAGAGGAAACCGAACAGGTCGCTACGGCAATGAACGAAATGGCCGCCACGGTGCAGGAAGTGGCCAGAAGTGCTGAAGAGGCGTCAACCGCTGCCAGTGAGTCGTCCACACAGGCAGATGTAGGCGAGCAGGTAGTGCAAAAAACCATTAAGCAAATAAAAGCCCTGGCACATGAAGTAACCACCTCAGCCAATTCACTAGGTGAGCTGAAAGAACAAAGCAATAATATTGGCTCGGTGCTCGACGTGATTAAAAGCATTGCCGACCAAACCAATTTGCTGGCCCTGAATGCGGCTATTGAAGCAGCCCGTGCCGGCGAAGCCGGTCGCGGCTTTTCAGTAGTAGCTGAAGAAGTACGGGCCCTGGCGTTTCGCACGCAGGAGTCGACCGGCCAGATTGAGCAACTCATTAGCACTTTGCAGCAAAAGGCAGAGGCCGCCGTAAGTAATATGCATAAAAGCTCCGGGTTGGCAGATAATACCCTGGAAAGTGCAGATGATGCTGGCGATGCCATTCAGGCAATAAACACTGCTGTAACCAGCATTCAACAGATGAACCAGCAAATTGCTGCCGCCGCGCTGGAGCAAAGTACTGTGGCTGAGGAAATTAACCGCAGCATCTTTAGTATCCGCGATGTTGCAGAACAATCTGCTACCGCCAGCGAAGAGACGGCAGCCGCCAGCAACGATTTAAGCCGGCTGGGTACCGAGTTACAGCAACTGGCCAGCCAGTTTAAAGTCGCCTGAGTCCTTAGCCAGACTCAGGCAATTAAATCCAGCAGTTAAACAAGAGTACCATTAGCAGCCAGGCGTGGCAGACTGGCAAAGGCGCCCTGGCGCTGGCAGGCAAAAGCACCACAGCGAATGGCAAATTGCAAAATGGCGTGTTGCCAGTCGCTGGAGCGCAACAGCTCTGTCAGGCTATGCGAAGTATCCAGCCGCTGTGCCAGCTGCAACAACCAGCCGGCGACAAAGGCGTCTCCGGCGGCGGTGGTATCCACTACGTTAATTGTCGGCACTGCCAGCTGCTGCTCGCCATAGGCAGTTATGCTGCGTACCGCTGCACCGGCAGCGGTCACCACCAGCCACTGTACCCCGGCATCTAACAACTGCTGGCAATACGCCGGCTCGTTGCCATCCGCCAGATAAGCCAGCTCATCATTGCTAAGCTTCACTACATCAGCCTGCAACAGTACCTGGGTTACTAGCTGGCGGTCTGCCATCCCCGCCGGCCATAAGTTATGGCGTAAGTTGGCATCAACACTTATCAATGCCCCGGCTTTACGAGCCTGCTGTAAACCGTAAAAAGTTGATTCACTGATCGCCGGCTCAGTTAAGCTATTAGAACAAATATGCCAGATACTGTTGGCAATAAAGCAATCCGGGCTAAAATGTGCTGGCCGGAACAATAGATCCGCCGCCGGTGGCCGGTAGAACGAAAAATGCCGCTCACCATATTGGTCCAGCGCCACGAAAGCCAGCGCAGTTTTGGCATCGTCAGTACGCTGGCAAAACGCTGTCTCAACCCCATGCTCAGCCAGGCTTTGCAATAAAAAATCGCCAAACATATCCTGGCCCAGCATGCCGATAAAAGCCGCCTTACCCCCTAACCGGCTAAACGCAACAGCAACATTGGCCGGCGCGCCGCCGGCAAACCGCTGAAACTGCGCAGGCTCCGCCGGGTTTTGCAAAAAATCGATTAACACTTCACCAAAAGCATGTAGTTTCAGCATGTTACCACCACCATACCACTAAGCTGGTTGTTAAAAATAACAACAGCACTGACAACACCCGATAATTCTGGTACCAGCGCAACGTCGCCAGCTCCAGACTTTCCTCGTAATAGCCCTGAGCTGTCCAGATATAGTCGGCTATTTCATCGCTATTGCGTGCCACAGTGATTAAACTGACCAGCCACATTGTCAGCAGACAGATAACAAAGAGCAGCGCCGCAACATGTAAAAAATGCACCTGTATAGGGCTGATTAATAACCACAACGACGCCAGCAAGCCCACCATAAATGTGCTAAAAGCGGCCATCGCGGTAGCCTTGCGCCAGAATACGCCAACAATAAATACCGCGACTACCGGCGGTGCCACATAAGCCAGTACGGTTTGCAGGTATTTAAACAAGGAGCCAAAACTCTCAATGTAAGGTGCCCAGGCCGCAGCCAGCACCATAAACACAAAGGCCGTAAAGCGGCCAACCCACATCAGTTTGTGATCGGATAACTGTGGCCGGGCTTTTTTAACAAAGTCCATGGTTACCAGGGTAGACGCTGAGTTCAACGTCGAGTCAATGCTGGACATCAGCGCAGCCAGGGTACCGGCCACTACCAGCCCCAACACACCTATCGGCAGCAAGTCAAATAGTAAGGTGGGGTACACCATATCCGGGTTTGGCAAATCAGGATACAGCACCCGCGCCATAGTACCGGGCAATACCATAATAAACAGCACTGGCAGCTTTAGCAGCGCCGCAAACAGCACACCGTAGCGGCCATGCTGGCTGTTTTTAGCGCTTAGCACCCGCTGCACCATAAACTGGTTAGTACACCAGAAGTAAAAACCTAAAATAGGCACACCGAAAAGCAGGCCGGTCCAGGGCATGGTAGCATCATTGGCCGGTCGCACCAGGCTTAGCATACTGTCGGGCGTCACCGCCGTAACCGAATCCCAGCTGCCAATTTTCTGATAAGCCAATACCGATACGGCGATGGCACCGGCCAGAATCAGCACGGTCTGAATGGCATCAGTATAAATAACCGCTTTTAAGCCGCCGATAATAGTGTAAGCGCCGGCCAGCAATGCCAGCACCATAATAGACTGCCACATCGGGATTTCCGGAAATATCAGCTTCAGTAAAATACCGCCGGCGTACAGCGCGCCTGCGGTATCAATCAGAATATTGCCAACTAAAGTCAGGCCGGAAAAGTAATAGCGGGAGCGGGCATCAAAGCGTCGCTCCAGAAATTCCGGCATGGTATAGACTTTTGAGCGCAAATACAGCGGCAGAAAGAAGATGGCAAAGAACACCAAGACCACCGAGGCCATCCACTCATAGTTAAATACCGAAATGCCGGTGGCATAAGCATCACCCGACAAGCCTATTAAGGTGGTACTGGAAATATTAGAGGCAAACAACGAGATGCCGACGAAGGGCCATAACATAGAGCGTCCGGCCAGGAAGTAGTCTTCAGTGCCGCCATCATTTTTGGCACCAACCCGAATACCGATATACAGCACCAGGGCGAAGTAAAACAGGATCAGCAGCAAATCCAGCAGGGTTAAATTAAAGTCTGGCATAATTCTGGTTCTTTTATCGCAGTGACACCACAGTGCCGACTGAGCTTTAAAACGCCGGCAGCATCCATTGCCGGCGGCTACTTAGCGTAAGGCTTAGAAACTATAGCGCAGGCTTAAACTGCTGGTCCGGCCGTTAAGTGGCCTGGCCCGGATAATTTCGCCGGTATTGGCAAAGCCTTCTTCCGATTCAGTAATAATAAACTCATCAGTTAAATTATTGATATTTAATGAGAGCGTTAAATCATCGGTCAAAAAGTAGTTAAAGAACAGATTCACCAGAGTGTAGCCTTTTTGCTTCATTTCATTCGAGTCTTGCACGTAGTAGTCAGTGCTGCCAACCAGGTTAGCACCGACAGTAAAATTATCGCTGCTGTACTCAGGGGTCACCGAAAAGATTAAATCAGCCTGGCGCCGTGGCGTATTGCCAACCACTGCCGGGTTGTTTAAATCTTTTTTAATTTCAGCATCGGTCCAGGTCGCGTTACCACTGATGCTGATATCGCCCAGGTAATAAGTGCCCTCCAACTCGACACCATAAGCTTTATACTGACGCTGAAATACGCCACCGCTGGTAATTTCAGAGTTAATTTCATCGGTCGTGGTGTCAAAGGCGGTGACAAATAAGTTATAGCCCTGGCCGCGGTGCTTATAGCCAAGCTCCAGTTGCTTTACTTCATCCACTTCACTACCGGCAACGACTGAGCCGTCGGCATTGATCACCCCAACATCGAATAACCGATCAGCCCCGGCTCTGCCGCCCAAGCTGTAACGACCAAATATCGCCTGACGATCGGTCAGCATGTAGTTGGCACCAACAGAATAAGAGGTAAAGTTATAGTCGTAATTAACAATTTGCGGGTTATTTAGATCAGCAATGGCAACGCCGTTTTGCTCTACCAGGGATAACTGGCCATCGCCGTTAATATCGAACGGTACGCCGGCACCACTGCTAGCCCTGCTGCCCCGCGCCTGACCAAAGTCACGCCGGACACTAACGTCAATATCCACCTTGCCAACTTTGGCAGCGATATTGGCATAGGGGGCAGTGATGTAGTATTGCAGATCAAAACGCTGAGCAACAACAGCATTATTAAATAAGCCATTATCGGTATAGCTAATGCCGTCGTTCACCACATTGAGGTTGGTCGCTTGTTTTCCATCCACCGACTGTAAATAAAACCCCCAGGACGCCCACGAGGTGGCAATATTCTGGCGTGATTTATACAAGCCAGCGGTAATTAAGATATCGTTATCCAGGCTTTTGGTCAGTTTAAAATCGTTAACGAACAAACCTAAGTCATCAAAATCGACATCGAAAATCAGATTCTTAAAAGCCAGGCCACTGTACTCAGCACCGGCATTAGGGCCATTGGCGTAGGTAACACTGGCACCAGCACCACCGAGCTCTGCACCCAGCACTGCCGCCTCACCAAAACCGTCAGTGAAAGGCGCGATAAAGCCACCAGAAATACTGGAATAACGCATTTTATTCAGCACACTCCAGCCTTGATCAAAATCTAGCGCAGCTTCAAAACCAAGCGCCGAGACTTTTGAATGAATACCATCGGTTAAGCTCTTCTGCCGCCTGTTACCAGCGGCATCAACGGTAACATAGGATGTCTGATAAGGCGTATGCAAGGTTTGGCTGCTGGCGTCGTAATTTGCCACCGAGCCATAGTTGCCACCGCCTTTTACCTGGACCGGACTAGGTAAATAGGTAATCACATTGTCGTCTAAATGCTTGGCATACACCCGAACATAGCCATTATCAAGTTGTTTGGTAACATTGCCCTTTAGCTGAAAACCAGAATCACTATTGTAACCGGCTTCGCGTGCGCCCTCACCCTCGCGGACAAAGCCGCCTAAATGAAACATCAAGTCATTGTTGATATCGCCACCAAACTCAAAGTCGGTGCGAAACTCGTCATAATCCAAGCCACTGCTCAGGCTGACACTGCCGCCAGCCAACTCGCCGGTTTTACTGATCATATTAATAATGCCGCCGGGTGAGTTGCTGGCGAAGGTTGATGCAGAGCCACCGCGAATAGACTCAACCCGGGCAATGCTGGCGTCAATCCGCAAAAAATTATCGGCATTACCAAAAATGATGTCACCAAACTCCATGACCGGTAAGCCATCTTCCTGCAACTGCATAAACTTTGAGCCACCGGTTGCCAGCGGAATACCGCGAATGGTGATATTAGCATTGCCGCCACCACCGGATGATTCAGCGCGAATACCAGGTAAATGCCGGAAAACCTCGGCGGTAGAGCGCGGTGCAAAACGTTCAATTTCAACGGGCAGCACACTGCTGACGGAGGTGCTTGACTCTAGCACTGTGGTTGAACGCGGTACCCCGGTTACCACTATCCGCTCCAGCTTATCTTGTGGCTGGCTGCGCTCAGTAATTGCGGTTTCATTATTCGCTTCATTGCTTTGTGCACTAACCTGCTGGCAGCACGCTGCTGCCACAGCCAGCGCCAGCAGCGTTGGTTTTAACGGCTTATTCATTATTATTACCCTTTGTCCTGTTGCTGTTTTTATGCAGTTAGTACCCGTTTGGTTTTGTGGGCTAACCCTCATGTCGTTGCATGACTTTGTTAATCGCTAACTTAAACGATTAAGTTAAGTTAGAACATAATTCAGGCAGTGTAAATATTCAACAGCGATTTATTTTAAATAATTAGCCAGAAAGCTTGCAAAACCAGTTAAAATAGCATTTCATTAGGCTTAACAACTGGCCGAATGGCAGCCAAATTAACAGGTATTGCGGATAATGACACCAGAGCAACTGCAGCGGGAAAGTCGTAAAATACTTAAGCGATTAAGTAAAGATCTGAAACGGTTAAGCCACGACTGCTGGCCGGATTTTCATTGCCGCCTGCAAACTTATCTGCCAGATCTGCTGGCGCTATATCTGCCGTTATATCAAAGCCGTTATGACTGCTATTACTATCTGGAGCAGTTATTGCGGCAGTTGGCAACCAGCTACCGGCAACGGCCAACCTGGCAAAAGCAGGCTGATCAGCAGCATCTGCAACAACCACAATGGTTTGCCAGTGAACACATGCTGGGCGGTGCCTGTTATGTTGATTTGTTTGGTGGCGATCTGGCCGGTTTAAAAAAACGAATCCCCTACTTTCAGCAGTTAGGCCTGACCTATTTACACCTGATGCCGCTGTTTACAGCACCTGAACACAACAGCGATGGCGGCTATGCGGTGTCAGATTATCGCACCGTCACGCCACAGCTGGGCAACATGGCGCAACTGGCCGAACTGGCCCAAGCCCTCAAGCAAGCCGGCATTAGTCTGGTACTGGATTTTGTTTTTAATCATACCTCAGATGAGCACCAGTGGGCGCAGCGTGCCAAACAAGGTGACACTGATTACCAGGACTTCTACTTTATTTTTGACCAGCAGCAAAAGGCAGAGTTTGAGCCGCAGCTGCGGGAAATTTTCCCACAAATTCGCCGCGGTTGTTTTACCTATGAACCCACGCTAAACGCATATGTCTGGACCACCTTTAACAGCTTCCAATGGGATTTAAACTACGCCAACCCAGCGGTATTTAACGCCATGGCCGCAGAAATGTTGTTTCTGGCCAATCAGGGCGTACAGATTTTGCGGTTGGATGCGCTGGCCTTTGTCTGGAAAGAAGCGGGCACCAGCTGTGAAAACCTGGATAAAGCCCATACGATTATTCAGGCGTTTAACACAGTTGCCAGAATTGCCGCACCTGGCTTGTTGTTTAAATCTGAAGCGATAGTTCACCCGGATGAAGTGGTAAAATACATTTCACCGCAAGAGTGTCAGTTATCTTATAACCCGCTATTGATGGCGATGCTCTGGAACAGCCTCGCCACCCGCAAAGTGCGGTTGATGACAGAGTCGTTAAAACGAAAGTTTGCCATCTCTGAGCAATGCAGCTGGGTAAATTATATCCGCTGTCATGATGATATTGGCTGGACCTTTGATGACAATGTAGCCTGGCAACTGGGCATTAACCCTACTGATCACCGTCAGTTTTTAAACCAATTTTATACCGGCAACTTTGCCGGCAGCTTTGCCAGCGGCGTGCCTTTTGCGGAGAATCCAGAAACCGGTGATTGCCGGGTAGCAGGCATGTTAGCGTCACTGGTTGGCTTGGAGCAAGCCTTAGAAAACAACGATAGGCTGGGCGAACAACGCGCCATTGAACGAATTATGCTGCTGCATTCCATTATTTTCAGCATTGGTGGGATCCCACTACTGTATTTGGGTGATGAATTGGGGGTGTTAAATGACTACAGCTATTCTGATGATCCGGCAAAAAAAGACGACAGCCGCTGGGTTAACCGGGTGGCGGTCAGTGATACAACCTTATTAAAAGCCGGGCAAGCTGATACAATTTCAGGAAAAGTATTTCAGGGCTTACAACAGTTGCTGCAAGTGCGGCGTCAGTTACCGCTGCTCGCCACTGCCAGAACCGAATTTTATGACAGTGGCAGCCCGCACGTGTTTTGTTATAAACGGCAGCAAGCAAGCGATAGTTTACTGGTGCTGGCTAATTTCTCGGAACAGCAACAAAGTGTTGTGCTCAACAATCTGCCATTTGCAGCTGAAGGCAATTATTTCGATTGCTTAGGTCAACAATCGTATAGCAGCGAAACCGCAGTTTCTTTAACGGCCTACCAGGTGCTATGGCTGCAGGCTTCTTGTCAGCAAGATAAGGCACCTTAGCAACTTTGCCGGATAATCAGCTCTGATGGCATAATTTCGTTGTCGGTCAGATCAGCGTTGAGTAGTTTCTGCGCCGCTTTGCGGCCTTTGTCGGTACTGAACTGTTGCACCGTGCTCAGTGTTGGTACGCTGCGCTCCCCCTCGGCAATGCCGTCAAAACCGACAACCACTAACTGCTCCGGAATGTTTATACCTAACTCGCGGGCTGCGGCCAGGGCGGCAAGTGCTATTACATCACTCATACATAAAATAACAGATGGCAGCGGATGTTGACTTAACGCTTCGTAAGCGGCAATGCGGGCAAAGTGCAGAGTATTTTTCGGAATTTGCCAAATCTGGCTGGCCGGTAAGTCGCGTTTAAGCTGGCTGGCCGCTGCCAGATAACCCTCCAGCCGGCGCCGGGATATCGATGCATCACTGCTGTACAGCTCATCATGTTGAATTCGGCAAACCCGGTCAGAGTCTATCAGACGCAGTCCCAGTACCGAGACTTTACCACTGCGCTGGCGCATCGCATGTAGTGCACATTGCAGGGCGGCCTTATAGTTGTCAATGTTTACCGAAACATAGCCCGGCAAGTCAAAATCTACCGCTACTACCGGCTTATTCTGCTGCAAAATTCGGGTTAACTGGGCGTCGCTGTGCGGCACACCATATAAAATAAAACCATCCGGTACCGCTTCTGCACTGCTACTCTGGGTGTCATGTTGACTGGATAGCAGGAGTAAGTCCTGGCCATGTTGTTCCAACACCTGAGCCACGCCCTGGACAAACTGGCTGGCGACCGGATCGGTAAAACTGTACTCCAGCGTATCCGACAATAAAATGGCAATTATACCCGAGCGGCCGGTCCGTAAGCTACGCGCAGCCGCATTGGGGCCCTGATAACCGAGCTCCTCGCATTGACGGAGAATTTTCTGCCGTAAACCGGCTGACAATTGGTCGGGCCGGTTATAGGCATTCGACACCGTGGCAACTGACACACCAAGATGCTTTGCCACTGCTTTTAACGTAAGCTTTTTTTGCAAAACTGCTACCTGCTATTGGCCTGGCTAACATTCAAAACAATTATAATGCCCTGAAAAGCTAATGAAAACCAGCAAAGGTCGCATGGCTCTATCGCTTAAACCGCACCACTAGCTCGTGCAGCTCACCGGCAATTTGCTGTAACTTGCGGGTGGTGCTGGCAGAGCTATCTGCCTCTGTCAGGCTGCCATGGGCCAGCGATGAAATATTTTCAACCTGGCGGTTCACGTCTTCCGCCACATGGGCCTGCTCTTCCACCGCCGCCGCCATCTGAATCGACATGGCCGCTATGGCGCCTACTGCATCAGATATCCCATTTAGCATTTGTTCAGTATCTTTAACCTGCTGTAAGCCAGCCTCAGCGCCGTCACGGCCTTGCTGTGCGACTTCCACCGCCGTATTGGCTCTGGCGGTAAGCTCAGCAATAATGCCATGAATTTCTTTGGTGGAGTCCTGGGTGCGACTGGCCAGGTTACGCACTTCATCAGCCACAACGGCAAAGCCACGGCCTTGCTCACCGGCGCGAGCGGCCTCGATAGCGGCGTTCAGTGCCAGCAAATTGGTTTGCTCGGCTATCTGGGCAATAATCTGCGCTACTTTAGCAATTTTCTGAGTTTGCTCCGCCACTTCAGTTACCGAGTGGCTGATATTGCTAACGGTGTCACGCAATGTTTCGATAGATTTACGGGTAGTCGCGGCCGTTTTCCGGCTACGCCCAGCCAGCTCGTTCGATTGCTCAGCACGCTCAGCGGTTTCCTGAACATGGGATGACACATCAGCAATGGTAGCCGTCATCTGATGCATTGCCGTGGCAGCCTGCTCGGTTTCAGTTTGCTGCTGTTTAATTTTTCCTGAAGCAGACTCTGCCTGCGCCAGCCCTTGTTTCGCCTGGCGCGCAACATTAATCGCAGCATCTTCAATCCGGGTAAGCACAGCGCCTAAGTGTGCCTTTGAACTCATAATAGCAACTTTCAGTTCACCGATTTCAGGCTCGTCGTCGGTAAAAGTCATTACGGCCAATTCGTGTTTAAAGTCGTTATTTAGCAAAGCTTTAACGCCTGTCATTGCCCTTTCCCGCCATACATTACTGACTATTGCATACCCCAGTAACGTACCGACCAGCGCAAGCATGACCCAACCAGCAGTTGTAAACGCATATAACAGGCCGCAAAGTACCAGCCCGGCCAGTAAAAACCAGCTGTCAGGGCGCAAGTGCCACTGGTGCTTTTTGAAATTGCCGGCGTTAATCGCCTGATATAGCTTTGCTGCCCGCTTAACATCATTGCGATCGGGACAGGAACGCACCGACTCATACCCCACCACCCTGCCATGCTCAGTTACCGGGGTAACATAAGCATCAACCCAATAATAGTCGCCATTTTTACTGCGGTTTTTCACCAGCCCCATCCACGGCTTGCCTGCTTTCAAGTGCTCCCACATAATTTGGTACGCTAACGGCGGCATATCGGGGTGGCGAACTATGTTGTGCGGCTGGCCAAGCAATTCTTCCTTGGCAAAGCCGCTGATTTCAATAAAGGCGTCGTTACAATGTAAAATTTTACTATCTAAATCAGTAGTGGTAATCAGTTTTACATCTTTACCAAACGTCCGTTCATTATTCGTAACAGGCAGGTTGCGGCGCATATATTAACTATCTCTTTATAAACATATAATTAAAGATAGCCGTACTGCATTATAAAGCGAACTGATACTGTAATTTGTCTTAAATAACCGAAACAGGAAATACATAGAAAGTCTAAAGCGGAGTTGACCAAAGCCGGTTAACTCCGCTACAAGGCGAAAAAAAGCTATCAGCTTCTATCTTGTTTTTCCAGAAAGTCTCTAAATTCGATGGTGTACATTTTAATCAGGACGTGAGTCAGGCCAAAAATAATAGGCCCGTAAATCAGGCCAATAATGCCAAATAGATGCAAGCCACCAATAAGTGACAGGAACAGTACCAAGGTACTCATGTTTGAGGTACCTTGCATCAGGATCGGCCGCAGGAAGTTATCTATAGAGCCGACAACTATCGCCCCCCAAACCGTTAAAAACAGTGCCCAGGGCCAGTCACCGGTTAATAGTAGATATAAACTGGCGGGTACCCAGATTAATGCTGCACCAACAACCGGGATCAGTGACGCAAACACCATCATCGTGCCCCAGAACAAGCCTGGCATACCTACTATTGCCATACCAATACCGCCGGCAGCCCCCTGTGCCAATGCGGTAAGAAAAGTCCCTAATACCGCAGAGCGTGCAACGGTGTTAGCTTCCGTCAGCAGCTTTTCTTCCTGCGAGCGAGCCAGGGGTAATATCCAGAACAGGCTTTCGATAATTTTTTTATGGTCGCGCAGTAAAAAGAACAGCACAAACAGCATCAGGAAAAAGCTGATAATCATCCCGGTAACATCACCGACGACTTTAGTACTCACATCTAACATCTCTTTACTAAAGCCAGAGGCAAAATCAGTAAATTTATCGATAATGCCATCAATACTAAAGTCACTGTTTGGCAGAAAGTCGTTTAGTCTGTCAATGCCGTTTTTAATAAAGGGTTGTTGCAGCAACTTTTCCGCTCCGCCGTCCTCAACCCATTGGTAGCTTTGTTTGGCAAACGTAACGCTTTGCTGCACTATCGCCATTACCACTAACGCTGCAGGCACCAGGATCACTACCACCAGCAATGAGCAGGTCAGGGTTGATGCCAGGTTAGGTTTGTCGGGAAACTTACGGACAATCCATTGATGCACCGGGAAGCACAGCAAGGACAAGACAAAGGCCAGCACCACCGGGCCAATATAGGGTGCTATCAGCAAATAACTTGCATACAGTGCCAGTAGTAAAAAGATGATAAGTACCCAATGGCCTGGCTCGATTTTAACTTGATTACTCAATGAAAACTCCCTTTATTGACAGATGCTCAGGTATTGCTAAGGCGCAACCTGTTGCAAAATTAAGCCGCAAATATAGGCACCATAAGTACCTAAACCATAACCCAATACCGCCAGTAACACGCCGACCGGCGCCAGTGACGGGTGAAATGCTGCGGCAACGACCGGTGCTGACGCGGCACCACCAACATTCGCCTGGCTGCCCACTGCCAGATAAAACATTGGCGCTTTAATTAGCTTAGCCACCACCAGCAGTAAAATAGCATGCACCAGCATCCAGATAATCCCGACCAGAAACATCAACTTATTACTCATAATGGCGGTTACATCCATTTGCATGCCGATCGTTGCCACCAGAATGTATAAAAATGCAGTACCCACTTTTGATGCGCCCGCCCCCTCCAGTTTACGTGCCGGAGTAAGAGATAACAGCAAACCAACGGTGGTAGCGATAACGACCAGCCAGAAAAAGCCACTGGTTAAACTGTAGTCTTCCAGATAAGGCGCTACCCGGCCAATCCAGGGGGCAATAATATCTGCCAGCGCATGGGCCAGCCCCGTTATTCCAAAAGCTACCGCCACAATCAGCATAATATCCTGAATGGTCGGAATACGGGAGTTTTCAGCCTGATATTGCTCTATCTTTTGCTGTAAATGACCGATAGCACGGGTGTCGGCACCGTTTGCTGCATCAATTTGCTTTGCCCGGCTGGCCATAAATAACAACACCGCAAGCCAGACATTAGCCACCAGGACATCCACCGTTATCATCACTGAAAACAAGCTGCCATCGACATCAAACACCTCTTTCATTGCCGCCTGATTCGCGCCACCGCCTATCCAGCTGCCCGCGACGGTAGTCATTCCACGCCAGACATCCCCCCCCAGCTGTTCCGGAAAGAAATAACCAACGCTCAGTAAGGCAATAGGCCCGCCAATAATAATACCGAGGGTACCGGTGAAAAACATAATCAGGGCTTTTGGCCCAAGCCCCAGAATCGCTTTAAAATCGACACTCAGGGTAAGCAAAATCAGGCTGGCTGGCAGCAGGTAACGAGATGCCATTTTGTAAAGTGATGAAGCTTCACCATCAATAATATTAAAACTGTTTAACAGCGATGGAATAAAATAGCAAAGCAGTAAAGCGGGAATGTACTTATAAAATCCCTGACAAGCCCGGTTGCTGCTGTGACTGGTGTAAAACACCAGGCCCAGAATAACCGCCAGCAAGCCCAGAACGACAGCATCATTAGTAAAGGTTGGTGGTTGAGACATATTACGTCCTGTGTCATTTTATTATTGTTTTGACAGCCGAATGGTTCCGCATTTTCGGCAACTCGAACTGTTGCTCAACATAGCACAGCGCACCAGTTGGAGAAAATAGTCTGCTACCCTGTAACCAGCAGATAAACTAATGCAATGACAACAATATGGATGGAACAACCATGCAGAACCCTGTAACAAACCCGCCAAAACAGCGACAGCTGGTAGCAACAGCCTTGCTCAGCCCGGCGTTGTTGGGCGCAGTACTGTTCAGCCCCACTCTGATAGCAAAACCCATTACCCTGGAGCAAACCGTCTCAGTACAAAGCGTAACTGAACTAACCATCAGTTCAGATGGCAAACACACGGCCTTTGTTCGCAACCGGCCGCGAAACCCTTATAAAGACGATGATGGCAGCAGCTATCGCGAGCTTTTTATGTTAACCGAGAGCGGCCAGGAAACGCCCTTTATTACCGGTGACGTCCGGGTCAACAACCTTAAGTTCAGCCCCGATGATAAAACACTGTTTTTTGTCAGTAAGCGCGGTAAAGATAAGTTTGCCAGCTTATATAAAATAGCCGTTAATGGTGGTGAAGCCAGCCAGGTGCTGAGTCACGGCAATGCTATCGCCGGTTATGATGTCAGCCAGGACGGCAACAAACTGGCTTTTCTGGCCAAGCCTGCCGAGCCAAAAACAAAAGAACAGCTAACCAAAAAAGGTTTTAAAGCAGAAGTTTACGAGGAAGAGTCTGAATTAACCCAGTTGTGGCTGGCTGATTTAACCACGTCAGAAATAAAGCCCGAAACGGTAACGATTGAGGGGAACGTGTTATCAGTTAACTTTGCACCTGACAACAAACATATCCTGATCCGCTCCGCCCCCACGGCACTGATTGACGACAACTATATGGCGAGCCAGTATCAGCTGATTAATTTAGCAGGTAACACTGTGCAACAATTTGCCACCACGGGCAAGCTGGGTAAAGCCGCCTTCTCTCCCGATGGCAAGAAACTGGCGATCATCGGCAGTGCAGATATTCACGATCCTTCAGCTGGTCGTTTGCTGCTGGCCGATGTTACTTCTGGTAAGGTCAACGAAATTCTGCCTGATTACATGGGCCATGTGCAGGATATCGCCTGGCGCAGCAATACTGAGCTTGATTACCTGGGGCATGTCGGTACCGGGGCAGAGATAGGCCGTGTGAATATTCGCAATAATAAACGCAGTGTTGTTGTAAAAGACGGCAATGGCATAGTGACCCGGCTGGTGGTTGCCACAAACGGTGAGCAAGCCAGAGTTTTGCTAAATAAAGCAGAACATCCCAACGAGGTGTATGCCCTGAGTCAGCGTGGCGCGTTAAACCGGCAAACTGATTCAAATCCCTGGCTGGCCGATATTGATATGCCAAAACAAGAAACTATCCGTCATACCGCCAGCGACGGACTGGCCTTGGAAGGGGTGCTGGTATATCCGCTTGATTACGTTAAGGACAAGCAATATCCGCTGGTGATGGTCGTCCATGGTGGTCCGGAAGCGCATATGTCTGATGGCTGGCTGGACCGTTACGCCAGCCCGGTAAAATTAATGGCGGCTGAAGGCTACATGCAGTTTTTTCCCAACTACCGTGGCAGCACCGGCCGTGGCGTTGAATTTTCAAAACTGGGGCAGAATGATTATGCCGGCAAGGAATTTGATGACTTAGTTGACGCTAAGAAACATCTGGTCGATATCGGTTTAGTTGACGCCAAAAAAGTAGGTATTACCGGGGGCTCATATGGAGGCTATGCATCTGCCTGGGCCGCCACCAAGCAAACTGAACATTTTGCTGCCAGCGTAATGTTTGTTGGGATCAGTAATAACCTGTCTAAATTTGGTACTACCGACATCGCCAATGAAATGCATCTGGTGCATGCCCGCAGTTATCCGTGGCAAAAGTGGCAGTGGTACTTAGAGCGCAGCCCCATTTACCATGCAGAGCAAGCCAGAACGCCAATTCTGATTATGCATGGCAAAAACGACACCCGGGTTCATCCCAGCCAGTCGATGGAGCTGTATCGTTACCTGAAAACCCATGGCAAGGTGCCGGTACGGTTAGTATTGTATCCGGGTGAAGGACATGGCAATCAGAAAGCGGCCGCCCAGCTTGACTATGGTATGCGCCTAATCCGCTGGATGGATCATTTCCTGAAACAGGGTAACACTGAACTGCCAGATCATCAGCTGCCACACAGTGACAAAATCAAAGCAGCGAAAGAGCAAGACGATAAGCAACCTGAAGACAATAAAAACGCGGCCTGATGAGTTAGCGCCTCATCCCTGGCTGCCTCGTCAGCAGCCAGGGTTAACTTCAGTAGCGCTTGCTGCTATCGTTATTCTTTTAAGCGCAAAGGCTGCTCGCTGAAATTAATACCATCCCAGCCGCTGCGCATAAAATTGCGGATATTCTGATGATCATCCCCTTTTGGGTTAGCCAGAACAGTTTGATAATAATCACCAAATAAAAACAGCGTCTGTGGCTCCGATAGTTGGTGCAATGCCCCAAACGCCAATATTTTACAGGCACCAATGTTCTCACCGGCAACATTGTTCAACTCACCATTTTTAAAAGCACAAGGCTGAAAATGATACATCTGGTCAATAATGCCAATACTTTGCTGAAAACTAATGGTTTCAGGCTCTGTACTTAACTGAATAAAAAAGCGCTCTAACATTGCAACTCCTGCTGTTTACCGGCCTCGCTGGCCACTGTTATCCTGCCCGGACAAACATCATCCGATATTAAGCTGCTGTCAGGTTAACTGCAATACAACGAAAGCTGCGTTAACATTAAATTACCTTTTAGTACCGGATCCGGCCAGTTTTTCATACTGCTGTTGGTATACTCAGGCTAATTACGTATCAGGCAACCACGCTTATGTTAAGTCGTTCAGTATGCCAGCAAGCCAGGCTGGCCCGTGATCCACGGTTTGATGGTTTGTTTTTCACTGCAGTTAACAGTACCGGTATTTTCTGCCGGCCGGTATGCCCGGCAAAACCTCCGGCCGAACAGCACGTAAGCTACTATTTTTCTGCTGCCGCTGCCAGTCAGGCGGGGTTTCGACCTTGCTTGCGGTGCCGGCCGGACAGCGCGCCGGGTTCGGCCGCCTGGCAAGGCACCCAAACAACGCTACAGCGGGCACTGCGCTTAATTGACGAAGGAGCTTTGCAGCGCCATGGCCAAACTGAGCTGGCAGCTCGCCTTGGCATAACTGACCGCTATCTGCGTAAGTTATTTCAACAGCAGTTGGGGTTAACCCCAACCCAATATGCGCTGAGCCAGCAAGTGCTGTTTGCTAAAAAACTGCTGCACGAAACTGACCTGGCCATTACCGACATTGCTTATCAGGCGGGTTTTAACAGTGTCAGGCGCTTTAACGATGCTTTTGTCAGACAGCTGCAACTTAACCCGTCAGCTATTCGCCGCCACCGTCCGAAAACTGCGGGCAATGGTCTGCAACTGGAGCTAAACTACCGGCCGCCACTGGCCTGGGAACGAATGCTGGCTTTCTGGCAGGCGCGCACCCTGACCGGCATCGACTGGGTTGAGGAGCAGCGCTATGGCCGGACTTTTCATTATCTGCAACACGCCGGCTGGTTTGAGGTACAACCTAAAACCGCCAGTAGCCTGCGGCTAACCTTGCATTGGCCGGGCCGGCACGGACTAAGCGCCCTGGTGCAGCAACTGCGTCGGCTGCTGGATTTAGATGCCAATATGCTGCAAATTGAACAGCGACTGGCTGATCATCCCTTGTTCTGCAACGGGCTGCTTAGCGGCCTGCGGATCCCGGGGGTGTGGAGTAGTTGGGAGGCCGGTGTCAGAGCCATTCTGGGACAACAGGTTAGCGTAGCCGGTGCCCGCACCCAGCTTAACCGGCTGGTGCAGGCATTGGGGGAACCTGTCGCCGGAGACAGAAGATTATTCCCCACTCCGCATGCCGTGTTGGCAAGTGATTTAGCGATGGTTAAGGTCCCTGCGCTGCGCCGACAAACGCTGCGCGACCTGGCAGCATTTGTGCTGGCAGAGCCTGACGCTGTCCCCGAACAATGGCTCAGTATTAAAGGAATTGGCCCCTGGACCGTTAACTACGCCAGAATGCGCGGCCTTGGTGACAGTGATATCTGGTTGGCTGGTGATTTGGGCATTCAGAAAGCTCTGGCCAGGACAGACAACATGCAAGCAAACAGTGCAACTTTGGCCCCATGGCGCAGCTATGCCACCTTTCAGTTGTGGCTGCAGACAGGAGACTAATATGTTTCAGCAAACTATCGACAGCCCCTTGGGGCCGCTGCAGATTTTCGCCAGTGAGCAAGGAATAACCCAAATTAATCTTGGTAGACAGACCACAGCGCCAGATCTGCCATCCCGCTTAACAGCACAGGCTGCCACCCAGTTACAGCAGTATTTTGCCGGCACCCTCACCCAATTCAGTCTGCCTCTGGCAGCAAAGGGAACATTATTTCAGCAGCAAGTATGGCAGGCGCTGTGCCAGCTACCGTTTGGCCAAACCTGTAGCTATGCCACAATTGCCAGACAGATTGCTAACCCAAAAGCAGTGCGGGCAGTCGGGGCCGCTAATGGTAAAAACCCGATCGCAATTGTCGTGCCCTGTCATCGGGTTATTGGCGCCAACGGCACCCTCACCGGTTATGCCGGTGGTCTGGATAATAAAGCCTGGCTGTTAGCGCATGAACAAAAAGTTAGCCACGAGCAGAAACTTACTGCGCAGTGCTGAAACCTGATGCCAGGGCATAAAAAAGCCGGGCATAGCCCGGCAAACCTGCAAGCAAAAATGTTAAGACGCCGCTAGCAGCAACATCTTATAAGCCTGTCATCAGAACTGGTAAGACACACCAAAGCGGAACTCATTTTTAACGTCACCGCTATTTAAAGCCAGATTGCCGCGAATGGCCCAGTCCGGGCTTAAAAAATAGGCAATACCGCCGGCTAAACTGCCATGGTCGTCATATACCGTGTGGTAGGTGGCTTCGCTGTATAACTCCACCTGCGGGGTTAATGGATGACGCACACCCACCCCGGCATAGGCACCGGTCTCATCAGCATCGCCTGACCAGTTCTCAACACCACCTAATAAATAAGTCTGGGTGTTAGGAGCAAAATCCAGGGTTGTGCCCATTACATAGTTTAAACCGGCCTTCAGCTGATTAGCATCGAATGGGCCATTTGATAAGCGAGCATAGCTGGCGTCTGCTACCCAGTTGCGATTTAAGCGGAAAGAACCTTCAATGTAAGGACCATCGCCAGCAGCATCGGTGTATCCAGCGCCAACGTAATCCCAGACCGGGTTCGCCATGCTATTTGCGCTTACTGCCATTGCCACCAGGGCTGATGCTACTAATACTTTTTTCATTTTGTTACTCCATTACTTTTTCAAGTCAAGTCAATCTGTCAGTGTCGCAATCAGGTTGTAGCTTAGCCTCCCAGACTTAACAGCTGCTGAACTTAATCGTTATTCCGACAATCTTTCAGCTTTTTCGAACGAATACCGGCCAAAAATGGCATTTTATATTCTGATAAGTTGCGCTTTAATAGCAGACACCCAGATTCTGGCAGGAGCAAATCATGAGCAACCGCAGTTTACAGCAAATAATTCCGGCCATGTCGGTATCAGATGGTGCCGGCGTGAAGATTAAACGCAGCCTTGGCCTCAATGCGCAGTTACGCTTTGATCCGTTTTTAATGCTCGACTGTTTTGGCTCGGAACAGGCCGATGATTACATTAAAGGTTTTCCGCCCCATCCACACCGGGGATTTGAAACAGTCACTTATATGCTTGATGGGCATATGTTGCATGAAGACCATCTGGGCAATAAAGGCCATTTGAAAAGTGGTGGTGTGCAATGGATGACGGCAGGGCGTGGCATTATCCACTCCGAGATGCCGCAACAGGAGCAGGGCCTGATGCGGGGCTTTCAGTTGTGGCTTAACCTGCCGGCAGCAGAGAAAATGAAACCGGCTGCCTATGCAGATATCAGCCCGGAACAGATACCGCAGTTTACGCCGATAACCGGTGCCAAAGTGAAAGTCATCGCTGGCAGCTTTAACACTACCAAGGATGCAGTTACCGGTCCGATTAGTGGTTTAAGCACTGAACCGCAGTTTTACGATATCCGGCTTAATGCCGGTACCGAGCTTACTGTGCCGTTGCCGGCGGGCCATCATGCATTGCTATATCCGTTTGCCGGCAGCCTAGCCGTGAAAAATGCCGGCAGTCTGCAGCAGCTCAATGAGCATCATGCCGGTTTATTAAACCAGGGCGAAAGCGTCACTCTGGTGGCCAGCACTGACGTCAGCTTAATATTGCTGGCCGGCAAGCCTATTGGCGAACCCATTGTGCAGTATGGTCCTTTTGTGATGAACAGCAATGCGGAAATTGAGCAGGCAATTCGCGACTATCAGCAAGGCAAGCTTACCGCGGGTGGCCCGGCAACCGAAATTAAGCTGAACTCACCGGCTTAATCTTTACCTGCGTAACCACGATTTACAGAGGATTTTCTGGTTCAGGGCCTTTATACTAGTGTTTTTAGTCTAGCGTTTTCAGTAAATGGGCCCAGTTATGAAGTTATTTGGTATTATCGGTGCAATGGAACCTGAAGTTGCCTTACTTAAACAGCAACTGACTGCAAACAGCACTGAGCAAATTGGCAACTATCAGTTTGTTCGTGGTCAGCTCGCCGGTAACGACGTGGTTATTGTGCAATCAGGTATTGGTAAAGTTGCCGCGGCCGTGGCGACAACCCTGTTAATAGACCACTATAAACCAGATTGCGTTATCAATACCGGCTCTGCCGGTGGCTTTGACCCCGAGCTGAGTGTCGGTGATATCGCTATTGGTACTGAAGTGCGCCATCATGATGTCGATGTTACGGCCTTTGGCTATGAATATGGCCAAGTACCGCAAATGCCTGCCGCCTATACTGCCCACCCGGATTTAGTAAAAGCGGCTGCCCAAACGATTGCCAGCCTGGGCTTTTGTAAAACCAAAAGCGGCCTGATAACTACCGGCGACAGCTTTATGTGTGATCCGGAACGCATAGCCCAAACCCGCAAGCGCTTTCCCGACATGCTGGCAGTAGAAATGGAAGGTGCAGCCATTGCTCAGGTGTGTTATATGCTGAATACCCCGTTCGTGGTGATCAGAAGCTTAAGTGACATCGCCGGCAAAGAATCACCGGTGTCGTTCGACGCTTACCTGGAAGTCGCATCGAAAAACAGCTCTGCCATGGTGGTGGCGTTACTCGGTCAGCTCAGCGCTGTTCAGTTATCATGACCCCTGTAGCACACTACGCAACACTAACCTGATGCAATGGCTTAATACCCTGCCCGCCTGGCCACTAATGGCACTGCTTGCTCTGCTGGCCAGCCGCTGGTTGGTGCTGCCCGGCGCCAGGGCACCGTTTCGCGCGCTGGCGGTATTGCTGCAGCAACTGGCAAAAAAGGTACACCCGGATATCAGTCGTAGTCATTTTCAGCAACAATTGTCGGGCACCCTGGCGTTATTACTGCTGCTTACCCTTACCCTGGCCATTGCTTATGGTTTCTACCTGCTATCAGAACTGCCACTGGTGCTGGATGCGCTGATTCTGTATTTCTGTCTGGGCAGCAGGCTCACCCTGCAACAGGCGGCGGCGGTCGCTGACAGCATTAACCGCCAACAGCTTACCCTGGCCCGGCAGCGCGCCAGGCCATTACTGCTGCGTGACCGCCAGAATTTGTCTGCAATGGGGTTAAGTAAAGCCTGCATCGAAAGTGTATTGCATTCTAATGCTGCCAATCTGGTTGCCGTTATATTCTGGTTCTTGGTTGGTGGCGGTTTACTGACATTGGCTTACACCTTGTTGCAGGTTGCCGCTCGTCAATGGAACAGTAAACTGCCACACTATCGCTATTTTGGCCTCACAGCCGCACGTTGTTATCAACTGGCTGTTGCGCCTGGACTAGTCATTTCCGCCTTGTTACTGGCCTTGCAGACCGGGCTTAGCAGGGCCTGGCGTAATTACCGAACCAATGAAGCACTGTTCTTTAACTGGCCCAGCCGCTTATTGCTGGCAGCTGGCGCCAGTGCCCTTAGCAGCAGACTTGGCGGCCCGGCATTTTATGCCGGCACGAAAACGCCCCGTCAGCGACTGGGAAATGGTACCGAACCAGCAGCAAACGATATATTGCGCGCGGTACTGTTTATTAATGCCCAGCAAACTGCATTAATTCTGATTTTAAGCAGCGTTTTAGCACTGTATGCTGCCTATTCCTTTTTAGCCGCCTGAACAATATAAGTTGTATACTGAGCACTGGACATTACCGGCTTACTCGGTATATGGTCTGACGCAGCTGAAAGCTGCACTAAAAATAATAATATAAAGCTGCCGGAGTGGATAATTACGTGATATTCAGAGTTGATCTGTTGCCAGAACTAAACGGAAGTTTTTTCAGAACCCTACTGTTCGGCCTGCTGTTGATCTTGTCTGCGTCAAGTCTGGCGCAAAAGCCATTGTTGCAACCACTGACCCCGGATCAGGGCTTATCACAAAGTACTGTGCTGGATATGATGATAGACAGCAATGGTTTTTTATGGGTAGCAACTGCAGGGGGACTGAATCGCTTTGACGCGAATAAAGTGACCCATATGCATGCGGCAGAGCACAATTTTGATGATATTTCTTTCAGCCGGATAATCGAGGACAAGCAGGGTAGGATCTGGGCGGCTGCTGAAAATATCGGTTTGTATTTGTACGACAAAGACTCCAGTACGTTTAATTTATTTATGTCGCTGCCTGTTGATAGCGAGCAGCAGCGGTACCAGTTTATTATTGATGTTATTGATCAGGATAACGATCATCTGCTATACATCCTCGATGATGAAGTGCATCGCTTCAATAAAAATACCGGCGAGAGTACCCAGCTGCTCAGCTTAACCAAACTTAATGTTGAAGATGGCTGGCTTAGGACGCTGTTACTCCATAACGAGCAACTGTTTATCGGTTCCTTTGACGGCCTTATTCAGTACGACTTAACAACTGACAAGCATCACTACATACCTTATTTAGATAAACAAACTGCAACTGAGGATCAGCAACAGGTAAAACATCTGAGCATAGCCTCAGACCGTCTGTATATTGGCACTGTTGAAGGACTTTACAGCGTATATCTGCCAGATTTAGAAGCAGCAAAACCCGGCACCGCCATGGCCAGCCAGCCTTTACATGCCAGACAGCATATTATCGATTACAATATCTGGCAGATGCACTGGCTGGACGATAAAGCGCTGATCGCGACTGAACAAGGTTTATTTAACTTCAACAGTGACGATAATACCCTACAGTTCTTACTGCGCTTCAGCGACAGTGATCTGGGGCTGTATGACAATAACATTCTGGATTTAGTAGCTGACGATTTTGGTGGATACTGGTTGGCAGCGCGAGACGATGGGTTTTTTTACTGGCATCCGCGCTCTCTGGCATTTGAGCATATCAGCCGGCAAACTACCCTGGGTAAGCAACTTAGCAACGACAAGATTTATCAGTTAGCTGCAGATCCTGCCAACAATTTATGGATTGGCACCAGTAACGGCTTAAACAAAGTTAATGTTGCCACCGGGGTTACCCAGTCGTATTTTGTGTCCGAAGACCTGAAAGCCGTCTGGCATTCGGGTACTGTTATTCAGGTTATATTAGACCCCAACAATGCCGGGTTACTGTGGTTTGTTTCAGCAGACGGACTAAATTTATTCGATATTGAAGCAGGTAAAACATTACCCCTGCCGGTCGCAGATGAGCAACAACGCGCCCTGCTCGGGAGTAGCAGCTTCTACTATTATGCTAACGCTGGACAAGGAAACAGCCAGTTATATTTCAGTCAGGATGGCAAAGTTTACCGCTATACGCCGGCAAATGGCGCCATTACTGAACTTGATGTATTTCAGCAATTACCGCTGCATTATTATGGCGGCATTGTCGGCGCCTTACCTGGTAATCCTGACCAGCTACTGGTAACGACTTCCGATGAGCTATGGATTTATAACAGTCGTCACAATACCCTCACTCAGTTATATCAGGCCAGCCCCTACCGCCCAGAATTGCAGCGCTATGCAGATCAAATGGTACTGGACGATTATGGTATTCTGTGGCTTGGTATTAATGGTATCGGTTTGTTGGGATTCGACAGCGCGTCCCTGGAATTAAAACATCAGTTTTCGACGGATGACAAACTTATCGCTGAGCAAGCTTATGCCTTGCAAAAAGATCAGGCCGGCGATATCTGGTTTTCATCCCATCGCGGCTTGAGCCGGTTAAAACCTAACACCCTGCAAATAGAACACTTCAGTAAAGCCGATGGTTTAAGCGTTCATGAATATAATGGTACCGCATCAGCTGTGTTGCCGGATGGCCGGCTTGCTTTTGGCAGTATGCGTGGTATCACCCTGGTAGATCCATCAAAACTGGCGACCGCTGAACCAAGGCCGAAGGTAAATATCACCGATATCAGTGTATTAAGTGGCAACTTTAAACCCCTTAGTGATTTACTGAACAATAAAGTATTTCATCTTGATCATGAAGATGTCGGCATTCAGCTACAGTTTAGTGCTATGCATTTTAGAGACAATCATAAAATGCGTTACCGCTTCTGGCTGGAAGGTCGGGACAATCTAAGTTACCCCGAGCAACAAGAAAATAATGTAGTATTTCCGACACTTCGCGCCGGTAATTATCAATTTAACGTGGTAGCCATTGCCCCGCATACCGGCCTGGAAAGTGAGGTCAGTTCAGTGACCTTGCGAATTGCTCCCGCCCCGTGGCGTTCACCATGGGCCCTGGTACTGTATGCCGTAATCGGCCTGGCATTGCTTTACCACTTTTATCGATTGCGGCGGGAACAGCAGCTGATCATCAGCGAGGCCCACCAGGAAGTCGCAACCAGCGAGCAACGTTTAAAACAGGCGCTGGCCTCGGTAGATAGTGGTGCATTTGAATGGCGGGCCGACAAAAACAGCTTATATGGCTCCAGAATGCAGTTGATGCTGGGTTATAGTGAGCTGATGAACAACATTACCCTGCAACAGCATTTGTCGCTTATTCATTCGGAAGACAGAGAGAATTACCAACAGCAGTGGCAGCGGTTTTTAAGACATCCTGATAGTAATTTTGATATCACCTACCGCTTAAAACATAAGGCAGGCCACTGGCTATGGTTCCGGGATCAGGGCCGGGCTACGGCACTGGATAGCGAGCAGCAGGTTGTACGGGTCACCGGTACCTTCAGTAATATCACCGAAACCCGCGCCAATATGGAGAAAGCGAAATTATTTGGTGAAGCATTCCAGCAAACCCGTGACTGGGTGGTCATTCTGGACAGCAAACAACGGGTTATTGCTGCCAACCAGTCATTTTCGAACGCCTTTGGTAGTGTTGAGCAATACCTGGACAATCCCCGCACCCATCATCTGGGGATCAGTCTGGTACGGCGGCGATTCTATACTAAATTACTGCATGAATTAAACGCCGGAGCGCATTGGCAGGGCGAAGAGCAGGTTATAACTCCGGATGGCCGGGAGCGCCCTACCCTGATTAATATCAGTGCCATTGGCGAGCTGCAAAACGTCTCGTTCTATGTGCTGGTGTTTACTGATATTACCGCCCAGAAAATGGCAGAAGAAGAGCTGCGCTACCTGGCCAACTATGATGCGTTAACCGGCTTACCCAACCGGGCCCTGCTGATGGACCGTATTCTGCACGCGATGGAGCAATCGCGGCGTGAGAAAAAAGCACTGGCATTGTGTTTTATTGACCTGGATAAATTTAAGCAGGTGAATGACTCGCTTGGCCATGATATTGGCGACTTGCTGCTAAAAGAAGTGGCACGGCGGCTTGGCTTGTCACTGCGCGAACGCGATACAGTTGCCCGCCTGGGTGGCGACGAGTTCGTCGTTTTGCTGGAAGGCTACCGCCGGGGCGAGAATGTCAGCATGGTCGCCCGCAAAATGTTGTCGGTAGTCAGTGAGCCAATGCAACTGGGGCCCCATACCGTTGGCGTATCACCGAGCATCGGTATTGCCTTATATCCGGATGATGCGCTGACAGCGCAGGAACTGCTGAAACATGCAGATGTGGCGATGTATCACGCGAAAGAAGCCGGTCGCAATAACTTCCAGTTTTTCACCAATGAAATGAATGAAAAAGCGCATATGCAGCTGGCCAAAGAAACCCGGCTGCGTAAAGCGCATCAAAACAAAGAGTTTTTCAACGTTTATCAGCCTATTGTCGACAGTAGCAAGCAGACAATGGTCGGTGCTGAAGTGCTGATGCGCTGGCAAAGCACGGACGGTATTGTGTCCCCGGTTGAGTTTATTCCATTAGCAGAAGAATTACGGCTGATAGTCAGCATGACCCAGCAATTGCTGGAGCGGGCACTGGCCGATTTAAGCCTGTGGCGGCAAAGCGGTATTGATATTTATCTGTCAGTTAATCTGGCTACCCAACATCTTGAACAAACCAATCTGGCCAGCCATACGGCAGCATTACTGAATAAATATCAGCTGCCGGCCAGTTGCCTGCGCTTTGAGGTAACCGAAAGTGCGTTGATGAATGACCAGCAAAGCGCTATTGAAACCATGCTGGCGCTAAGTGCACTGGGCGTTCAACTGGCGCTGGATGATTTCGGCACCGGTTACTCTTCATTGAAATACTTAAAACAATTACCCATTGATGCCATAAAAATTGATCGCAGCTTTGTCAGCGATATCGGCATCGATAAAAGCGATGAAACTATTATTGACGCTATGTTAAGTATGGCCAGCAGCCTGGGGATATACTGTATTGCAGAGGGAGTGGAAACCACGGAACAGCTAGCCTTTTTCACTGAACGTCAATGCAGCTTAATCCAGGGGTATTTATATTCTAAGCCGTTGCTTGCCGAGCAAATACCGCATTTCTGGCAGCAGGTAAGATTAAAAGGCAGTAACAGCTAAGCGGCAGCTGACACTGCGATTGCGACTAAACTAAGCTGACAGCTCGTTTTGCGTAACCGCGGCCTGTTATACTGCACGGCCTAAACGACCCGCTGTCAGGAACCCTATGCAACCTCACCTGCTTAAAGGCGCATTACTGCTGTTACTGGCGGAAGCCTGCTTTGCTGGTATTGGTGCGGTGGTGAAATACAGCAGTGATATGGCCAGCGAAGTGCAAATTGTGTTTTTTCGTAACCTGTTTGCCTTGGTTCTGATGCTACCTTTTTTATACCGTCATGGCTTTGCCATGCTGAAAACCCAACGTTGGTATTTGCATTTAAGCCGGGCCCTGACCGGCCTGATATCGATGTACTGCTTTTTTTATGTATTATCACAGTTACCGCTGGCTCAGGCGATGATGGTCATTATGCTATCGCCTTTTATTGTGCCTATTCTGGCCCGCTTCTGGCTGAATGAACGCCCCAGCCGGCTGACACGCTTTGGCATCGCCCTGGGTTTCGTCGGCGTTATTCTGGCCCTGCCCAGTCCCGAGCCGGGCCTGAATCTGGTGCTGCTGCTGGCCTTATTTTCAGCCTTTTTAGTGGCTATTACTAAAACGACCATCAGGGCAATGGCCAGTACCGAATCGGCCGTACGGATTGTATTTTACTTCTCGCTGCTGACTGCCTTACTCTCTGCCATACCAGTACCTTTTTGCTGGCAGCCGCTTGTTGGCCAAGTATGGCTGGCATTTATCGGTATGGGCATTCTGGCAGCGATTGGCCAGTTGGCAATGACCCGGGCCTTTGCCATTGCTCCGGCCAGTGATATCGGCATGTGGACATACAGCAGCGTGTTATTTGCCGGAGCCTTTGGCTACCTGTTCTGGCAGGAACCGGTAACCTGGGGCTGGCTGGCAGGTGTCATCGTTATTTTTTATGCGGGTTATGTCACTACCCGGCAACGCCTTTTTTAAACCCGGGCCCAATAGCGGCAAAAGCTTTTGCCAACGATGCTGGCACTGCGGCGGCGAACAGGCTAAAATACGCTCCCTTTTTCAGACGCGACAACACAGGTAACGACCAACAATGGGCAAAAAGCTGCACATTAAAACCTGGGGCTGCCAGATGAACGAGTATGACTCGTCGAAAATGGCAGACCTGCTGGATGCAACACATGGCTACACGCTGACCGAGGAAGCGGAAGAGGCAGACGTTATTCTGCTGAATACCTGTTCGATCCGGGAAAAGGCGCAGGAAAAAGTGTTTCACCAACTGGGTCGCTGGCGTCCGTTAAAAGAAAAGAACCCGGATCTGATTATTGGGGTCGGTGGCTGTGTTGCATCCCAGGAAGGGAAAGCCATTCGCGAACGTGCGCCCTTTGTCGACATTGTATTTGGCCCGCAAACCCTGCACCGCCTGCCGGAAATGATCAACTCCGTACGTGGTTCACACTCGCCGGTTGTCGATGTATCTTTCCCGGAAATTGAGAAATTTGACCGCTTACCAGAACCCAAAGCAGAGGGCCCAACCGCCTTTGTGTCGATTATGGAAGGCTGCTCGAAATACTGTACGTTCTGTGTGGTGCCCTATACCCGCGGCGAGGAAGTCAGCCGGCCGCTGGACGATGTATTGTTTGAAGTGGCGCAGCTTGCTGCCCAGGGTGTGCGGGAAGTAAACCTGCTGGGTCAGAACGTTAATGGTTATCGCGGTGAAACCCATGATGGCAATATTTGCCATTTCTCTGAGCTACTGCGCTTAGTCGCCGCCATTGATGGTATTGACCGTATTCGCTATACCACCTCACACCCGATCGAGTTTAGTGACGATATTATTGAAGTATACCGTGACGTACCTGAACTGGTCGATCATTTACATCTGCCGGTGCAATCTGGTTCAGATCGCATTTTAAACCTGATGAAACGTGGCCACACGGCACTGGAATATAAAGCGCAAATTCGTAAACTGAAGAAAATCCGGCCGAATTTAAGCATGTCGTCCGACTTTATTATCGGTTTTCCGGGTGAAGACGATACTGACTTTCAGGCAACCATGGACCTGATTCAGGCCATTGATTTTGATATGAGTTTCAGCTTTATCTACAGTGCCCGCCCCGGCACCCCAGCCGCTGATTTGCCTGATGATGTCAGTGACGACACTAAAAAGCAGCGGCTGTACATTTTACAGGATCGAATCAACCAGCAAGCGCTGAAAATTGCCCGCAATATGCTTGGTACTGAACAACGCATTCTGGTTGAAGGACCGTCAAAGAAGAATATTATGGAGCTGACTGGCCGCACGGAAAATAACCGGGTGGTGAACTTTGAAGGCTCACCACAAATGATTGGCCAGTTTGTTGACGTTAAAATTACTGACGTTTTCAGTAACTCCTTGCGCGGCGACTTAATCCGCACTGAAGCGCAAATGGGCCTGCGCCGTGAAATAGCCCCGGCTCAGATCCTGGCAAGACAACCTAAAGTTGACCCTTTAGGTGTGACGACTTTTACGCCCTGATTTTACGCCCTGAGCGGGCCCTAACCGCGAGTGCACTATTGAACACTGACAATTTGAATGTAGCAGAACTGGCACTGGAGCCAGCCGACAACAACAGGTTAAACCTGCTTTGCGGCCCCTATGACGATAATTTAAAGCATATTGAACGGCGCTTGCTGGTTGATATCAGCTATCGGGAAAATCTGTTTAAAGTGGCGGGGCCTGACGTTAATGTAGCTGCGGCCAGTGACATTCTGCGGCAGTTGTTTCAGTTAACAGCCGGCGGCCGCCAGCATGCAGCGGCTATCAGCCCGGAGCAGGTGCATCTTACCATCAGTGAAAATTTTGATATTCAGTACCAGAATGACAGTGGCAGTACCCGCGATTTCAGCCTGAAAACCAAAAAAGGTTTAATTAAAGCCCGTAACCCAAACCAGGCCAGTTACGTCGCTAATGTACTGAGTCATGATGTTTGCTTCGGCATCGGCCCGGCCGGTACCGGCAAAACCTACCTGGCCGTAGCCTGTGCGGTTGATGCATTGGAAAGTGGCCTGGTGAAACGGATAGTGCTGACCCGGCCAGCGGTTGAAGCCGGTGAAAAACTGGGGTTCTTACCCGGTGATTTGGCCCAGAAAGTCGACCCATACCTGCGGCCGTTGTACGATGCCTTATTTGAGATGCTCGGCTTTGAGAAAGTTGAAAAGTATCTGGAACGTGGCGTTATCGAAATAGCGCCCCTGGCGTATATGCGTGGCCGCACCCTGAATGATGCCTTTATTATTCTGGATGAAAGCCAGAACACCACCACCGAACAGATGAAAATGTTTTTAACCCGGATCGGCTTTAGCGCCAAAGCAGTAATTACCGGTGATATTACCCAAGTTGACCTGCCCCGCGGCCAGTATTCAGGTTTAAAACACGCTATTGATGTGCTTAGCGATGTTGGCGAAATCAGCTTTAACTTTTTTAATGCCAAAGACGTAGTACGCCACCCGATAGTGCAGCGCATTGTCCAGGCGTATGAAGCCCATGAAGCCGAAAAGTTGCAGAGCAAAGCTGAATAATGACCGTCGTACTTGATTTGCAATTAGCCAGTACAGCCCCCGGCATTCCTGCTGAAAGTGCTATTCAGTGCTGGCTTAATGCGGCAGTATTGCCGTTTCAGGCACAAGCGGAAGTCACAGTGCGAATTGTCGATTCCCCGGAAAGCCAGCAGCTTAATTTGCAGTATCGCGGTAAAGACAAACCGACCAATGTGCTTAGCTTCCCCTTTCAGGCGCCAGCGGGTCTTGAGCTGCCGCTGCTGGGTGATTTAGTGATTTGTGCCCAGGTGGTGCAAACAGAAGCACACGAGCAACAGAAGTTGCTAAATGATCACTGGGCACATATGGTGGTGCATGGTTGCTTGCATTTGTTAGGTTTTGACCATATAAATGACGACGATGCCGAGGCAATGGAAGCCGAAGAAATTCAAATTCTCGCCAGTCTTGGCATCAACAACCCCTATTTATTGGATAATAACTAGGTTTCTTTTGACTAATGGAGCATAAGTTCACGAATGAGTGACGACAACCCCCACTCTAGCCGCGGTTCTGCCGGCAAAACCTGGTTAGAGCGTATCGCCAGTATTTTTAGTGCAGAACCACAGGACATCTCAGACCTGGAAGATATCATAAGCGAAGCGGCCAGCCGCGAACTTATCGATAGTGATACCAAAAGTATGCTGCAGGGCGTACTGGATGTATCAAAAATGCGGGCACGCGATATTATGGTACCGCGCTCGCAAATGGCCACCATCGACATCGAGCAACCCGTCAGCGCTTTTCTACCTATTCTGCTGGAAAATAATCATAGCCGTTACCCGGTCGTCAACGAAGATAAAGATCACGTTGAAGGTATTTTGCTGGTTAAAGATTTACTGCAGTACGCGCTGGATCCAAATCAGACCGACTGGCATATTCGGGAATTCCTGCGCCCTGCAGTAATTATTCCGGAAAGTAAGCGGGTCGATGCATTACTAAAAGAGTTCCGCCAGAAGCGTTACCATATGGCTATTGTGGTTGACGAGTATGGTGGGGTGTCTGGTCTGGTGACCATTGAAGATATTCTGGAACAAATCGTCGGTGAAATTGAAGATGAACATGACGATGAAGAAGACAACGATATTAAGAAAATGGCGTCGCGGGTGTTTCAGGTCAGTGCCCTGACCCCACTGGATGAATTTAATGAAAGTTTTAACACCGATTTTGATGAAGAAGATGCTGACACTATTGGCGGCATAGTGTTGCACGCCTTTGGCCATATGCCGGAGCGCGGTGAAAGCATTCAGCTCGGTGATCTGACCTTTAAAGTCAGTAAAGCAAATAGCCGGCGCCTGCTGCAACTGCAGGTTATTAAGGCTAAAGAAACTGCCGAAACTGAGGATGTTGGATCATAGCTACCGTTACTGCAAAAACTGCCTTAACGGCCCTGTTGTTATGTGGTGCCGGCGCGTTAAACACGCTGGCGTTTGCCCCTTTTACCCTGTGGTGGCTGCCATTTTTTACCCTGGCATTGCTGGTCGTGGTACTGAGTCATGTCAGTCATTGGCGCCAGGCAGCGCTGGCTGGCTTTTGTTATGGCCTGGGTTGGTTTGGCGTTGGCATTAGCTGGGTCCATGTCAGTATTGACCAGTTTGGAGGTTTACCCCTGATTGCCAGCCTTGGGCTGATGGCATTACTGGTTGCATATCTGGCATTATTTCCGGCACTGGCGGCATTGCTGAGCTACGGGCTTGTTAGCAGGCGGCGCCTTGCTGGCCATGTCGGCCCGCTACTCTTTGCTGCCAGTTGGGTTGGCGCAGAATGGCTGCGTAGTTTTTTGCTGACTGGTTTTCCCTGGTTATCGCTGGGATACAGTCAGGCCACAGCAGGTTTAACGGATTACGCACCACTCATCGGCGAAACCGGCATTACCTTTATTCTGGCGGCCAGCGCCGCTGCGCTCGCGCGCCTGTACCAACCAGGCCCAACCTTGTTCAGGGTGGGCCCAGCCGTGGTTGCGGCATTGGTGATCGCAAGCGCCCCCCTTCTGCAGCAAATAAACGGCTGGCAATACAGCGATCAGAACGTCAGACTGGTGATGGTGCAGGGCAATATTAAGCAAGAGCTCCGCTGGCAGCCGGAGCAGGAATGGCCAACCATGCTGAAATATCTGGATCTGACCCGGCCACATTTCGGTGAGGCTGACATCGTCATCTGGCCCGAAGCCGCTATTCCGCAACTTGAACCTCTGGCAGAAGCCTTTCTGGATAACCTGAATAAAGCGGCATTTTATAACGATGCGGCCTTAATTACCGGGATCCTTGATTATAATCTCAAAACTGAGCAGGCCTGGAATAACCTGATTGTACTGGGCAAAGATACTGCTGACGCCAATCAGGGCCACTATTTTTATGGCCATGCTAACCGCTTCAGTAAACATCATTTATTGCCCATTGGTGAATTTGTGCCATTTGAGAGCTGGCTGCGGGCGCTGGCACCGATTTTTGATTTACCGATGAGCTCTTTTACCCGCGGCAGTTTTGTTCAACCCAATTTACTGGCCAACGACTTTCAGCTGTTAAGTGCCATTTGTTTCGAAATTGCCTTCCCCCGCCAAATTCGCGCTAACTTTACTGCTGATACCGACTTTATTCTGACCGTCAGCAATGATGCCTGGTTTGGCGACAGCATCGGCCCACACCAACATTTACAAATTGCCCAGATGCGAGCCAAAGAGTTTGGCAAACCGGTACTACGTGCTACAAATAATGGTATTACAGCGACTATTAACGCCGATGGCTCAATCCGCCAGCGTCTGCCGCAATTTGCAGAAGCCGTATTGCTTGATACTGTTCCGCTTAGTACAGGCCGCACTGGTTACAGCCGCTTTGGCGACTGGCCGTTAGCCGTTTTTTGCCTGGTACTACTGACGTTGGCTGGTTTACGGCTGCGCAGCTGAATTCTTTGCTTTACGCATCGGCTCAAGATCCACTAAACTGACCACTTCTGGTCAGTTTTCGGACATAAATAGAAATATGGTCGTGTTCTTCAGGTTAGCGATGTTCGCATTGCTGCTAAGCAATCCGCTGCTATCCAGTCGCGCTGAGTCAGATTTTACCATTATTTATGCCGCTGAGATGGCAGAAGCAAACCACCCTCAAGCGAACTATGCCCACCTTGCCAGCCTGTTGGCACAACATCGCAACAGCGACACGCCGGTTTTTTTTCTGTTTGGTGGTGGTAGTATTGGCCCCAGCCCGCTGGGCTTTTTTGACCGCGGCGCTCATATCATTGACATTCTGAACACCTTAGACCCGGATGCCATGGCGGTGTCCCACCGCGACTTTGCGTATTTTCCGGAAGAATTGTCGCAACGGGCCTATGAAGCGGCGTTTCCGCTGGTACTGAGTAATCTTTACGACCCGATCACTGAAGGCAATCTGGACGGCCTGGTAGACAGCATTCTGGTGCAGCAGGGCGACATTAAACTGGGTGTTATTGCCCTGGTCGCCCCCTATGTTATTCAACAGTATGCATTAGAGCGGTTACAGGTAACCTCTACTGAGCAAGCTATTCTGGTACAAGCTGCCAACCTTAAAGCCCTGGGTGCCAACCTGCTGGTATTAATGCACACCACCGAACTGGATTTTTTACCCGGGCTGCTGGCCGATGGCACTATTCAACTGGCGTTTCGCAACAATTATGATGGCCAGCAACTATTGCCGGATCAACCCGATATTATCCTGCAACAAGAGCTTAATCAGGCTCTGGTGGTAAACGCCGAGCTGGTGGCTGAGCAGCAGCTGCAAAACCTGCAAACCCACGCTATCGATCTCGCTACCCTGCCTGCCAAACCAGAGGTGGCCCGGCAAATACGGGAGCATAGCCAGCGGCTGCAATTACTACTGCAAGAGCCACTTGGCCGCAGCACGGTTGCTTTTACCACCCGCCGCGATGAAGTGCGTAATCGTGAAAATGCTTTTGCTAATTTTGTTGCTGATACCCTGAAAAACTATACCGGCGCTGAGCTGGCTTTTGTTAATAGTGGCACTATTCGTGGGGTAAGAGACTACCCGGCTGATACCATGCTGACCCGTGGCGATATTCTGGCAGAGCTGCCGTTTCGCAACACGCCGGTGTTACTCGAGCTCAGCGGCAGCGACCTGCTCGGTATCTTTGAACACGGTTTAAGTGGTTTGGATAACCAACGTGGTTTTTTTCTGCACAGCTCTGGCGTAACACTGCGTTTTGATAGCACTGCACCGTCCGGTAACCGGGTAAAGGAATTGCTGGTAAATGGTGAGGCCGTAGTTCGTACTAAAATGTATAAGGGTGCCACCTTGCAATACCTGGCCGAAGGGGGTGATGGTTTTACCATTTTAAATAAACGCAGCAAACTGAACTTTTTTAACCCGAGTGACCGCAATATTGCCGATATTGTTGCTGCGGCGATAAAAAAACAGCAGAACATTGAGCTGATCACCGATGGCCGCTTACAGGACGTAAGCCGGCAGGAGCAACCATGAGTCTGTTCAGTAAACGCTACTACTCCAGCGCCCGGCTATTATTTGCGTCATTATTGCTGATTTTACTGCTTTTTATTTTACTGAGCTTACTGTTTTATCATCGCTTACAACAAGCACAGCAAATAGTCAGTAACGTGGCAGAGCAAGCCGTTCCTGCTGTGTTGGAATCGAGCCAGGTGCATGACAAAGTCAAAGAGCTGAACCTGCAGTCAGAACTGCTGCGGGATGCCATCAGTCAGGCGGCCAGAGCCAGGGCCTCCCAGCAAATAAGCCAGATCATCGTCCAGATCAGCAGCCTGGACCATCAGCAGTATGTGCAACATCAGTATCAGCAACAACGATTACAGCTGATTGCTGACGAAGCCCGCAGCCTGGATATGCTGATTGCCGAGCGCCTGGTGCTGCAACAACATAACAAAAAGTGGTTGGATAAACTTAGCCAGTTACAGCAACAAAGCCAGCAGTTGACTGACACCATCACCAGCCAGCCGTGGCTATTGCATTACTCCGGGTTGTTGCGGGATATCACTGCTTTGTACAGTATTGACCGGCTGTACAACCTGCGCCAAAGCAGGACAGAGCTGAATAACGCTTTGGCAATTAATCAGCAGATGCTCAAGCAGTTGCATAATACTGAGCAGCAGACTGCGCTTGAATTGTCACAGCAATTAATCACAGCGCTGCTATCTGAACAAGGCATTCTGGCGCTGCGCGAAGCCGAGCTCAGTAATATTGCCAAGGCCACCGGCAAAGCTAACTTTCTGCGAAGTCTGGTAACAGATTACGCCAGCGAAACCGAGCTGAATGCTTACCAGTCTGCCGCATCATTGATGCAACTAAGCCAGCAATCGTCAACTGCCCTTGAACGACAAAACCAATTCAGTTTTGCCCTGGCATTGGCGGCAATCCTGTTACTGCTCGCTATTATGTTTTACACCCAGAAGCGGGTTATTAAACGCTTAAAGTTGCTGAACGAAAAAGTACTGGCAGGCAGTGGTTTTGATGATGATGACCGGCTGTTCGCCAGCAATGATGAAATTGCCGATATTGCCCGCTCCTTTACCCAGTACAGTAATACTGTTGCAGCGCAGCAAACGGCACTGGAACGCCAGTCGCTAACCGATGGTCTTACCGGCATCGCCAATCGACGTCATTTCGACAGCCAATTGCACAGTGCCGTCGCCATGGCAAAACGGATGCAACAGCCGTTGGCGGTTATTTTACTGGATGTGGACCACTTTAAAGCTTACAACGACAGTTATGGTCACCTGGCCGGTGATGACACCTTAAAAGCGATTGCTGATACTCTGGCCAACACCCTGCAACGCCAGATAGATTTAGTGGCACGCTACGGCGGCGAAGAGTTTGCCTGTGTTCTGCCCAATACCAGTCCGGATCAGGCGTTCAAAATGGCAGAGCAATTGCGGCTGGACGTATTGGCGCTGATGCTACCACACCACGCCAGCCCGACAGCTGGTTTTATCACTATTAGTCTGGGTATTGCCTGTTTGCTACCGGGCCAGGATATCAGCGACAAAGTGCTACTGAACCAGGCCGACAAAGCGCTTTATCAGGCCAAAAATCAGGGGCGAAATTGTTGTGTGATGGTGTAAAAACACTGATTCGACATAAACCAGCGTATCGGCTTCTTCCTTGTTACATTTTAATACAATTTTGTTGTTGCTTTAGGTAAAACTAAAAAAACCTTGCATTCCACTTCATTTATCGTCAAATTAATTTGGCGTTGCTGGCAATAGCTATTGCGCCAAATCGCACTAAATCCACGATAAATATAGATAAGAACAAACTAAATAAAGAACTCTGAAGAGTCATTCATCGCAACAGCTTGGAAGGAAGTACTAATGAAATATTCCAGAATTACCCCCATCGCCGCCGCAACACTACTCGCCCTGGGCTTGTCAGTGCAGGCTCAGGCTTCAGATCGATATGTTATCCAGGTAGATAACCATAACAAAGGTCTGATAAAAGCATTAGCCGTTCGAATGGGCGGCCAGATTGAAGTAGACTCGGATGGCTTTATTGCCGCCACTTTCAGCGGTCAGGATTTAGCAACCGTTAAAGGTTTACTGAACAACCCGCACATTAAATTAATTGAAGCGGATGTTAAGCGTTACCCTCAGGCTTTATTTAACGATGACGCCGGAAACCCGGTGACTCAGCAGTTAACCCCTTATGCAGTTTATCAGTCACAGGCTAATCAGGTTGGCCTGAACTTAGGTAATGCCAAACGGGTTTGTGTAATTGACTCTGGTATTGCCCGTGATACCGGTGAGACCGGTGGTGGCAATAACGATTTTGACTGGTCAAATATCACCGGTAGCAGCAATTCCGGCACCGGTGACTGGTTCCGCGATGGCGGCCCGCACGGCACCCATGTTGCTGGTACTGTTGCTGCAGCAGATAATGGCTTTGGTGTGGTAGGCATGGCACCAGGTAACCCGATGCATATTATTAAAGTATTTAATGATGCAGGCTGGGGTTACTCGTCTGACTTAGCACATGCTGCCAATTTGTGCGCCCAGAACGGGGCTGAAATTATCAGTATGAGTTTAGGCGGTGGCGGTGCCAACAGTACCGAAGAGAACGCGTTTAACACCTTTACTAATAATGGTGGTTTAGTGCTGGCAGCGGCAGGTAATGACGGCAATACTACCCGCTCTTACCCGGCAGGTTATGCCTCGGTCATGATGATTGGTGCCAATGATGGCAACAACAATATTGCTACTTTCTCTCAATACCCTTCCTGTACAGTGACGTCTGGCCGCGGTAAAAATGCCACCACTACTACAAATGAAGGTTTCTGTGTAGAAGCAACCGCCGGTGGTGTTGATACCCTATCGACCTACCCTGCAGGTAGTACTTCATTAGTTACAGCAACTGCTGACGGTATTGGGTTTAGTGCCGCGCCTTCCGATAACACCGGCAACCTGAACGCAGCTACATACCATATGGGTACAGCTGAAGCGACAGATAGCGGTGCCAACGGTAAAATCTGTACTATTGACCGTGGCAATATCTCTTTTGCTGACAAAATTAATAACTGTGCCAACTCTGGTGGTATCGGCGCTGTTGTAATTAACAACATTGCGGACGAAGGTCCGGTTTATATGGACGTTTCCGGCGCAGCTAATATCCCGTCTTACGGTGCAGCGTTAGAATCACGTAGCGACATCGTCGGCGCTGCAAATATTGCTATCTCGGCTTCAGCTAGCGATTATGGTTATATGAGCGGCACGTCGATGGCTACCCCAGCGGTATCTGGCGTCGCTGCATTAGTTTGGTCTAACTTCCCGCAGTGTTCAGGCACTGAAATTCGCAACGCTTTAAAAGCAACGGCAGTACTGCCTGCTAACGGCGACCCGGTGAAGTTTGGTAAAGGTATTGTTAAAGCGAAAGCCGCTTATGACTACCTGCTCGCTAATGGTTGTACCGGAGCAGACACCGGTGGTGATACTGGTGGCGATACTGGTGGCGACACCGGTGGTGATACTGGTGGTGGCAGTTGCAAAGGTGGTCCGAAAAAGTGTGGTTAACACCTGATTCTTGACAACAAGCCGGTGCAACGCACCGGCTTTTTTATTGGGATCAGCGAATAACCTTGACACCAATTTCCAACTCTACCGGCTGTTGCAGCTTCTGCTCGATACGCTGCTTTACCCTATCCATAGTGGCATTATCTACCGCGCTCCCGGACACTATCGTCAGGCTAATTCTGAGCGGTGTTCCCGGGCGTACACTGACATCACGCAGTTTTACTTCATCCAGTACTATGCCATCCAGCTGCTGCACTATCCGGTGCTCTGCCACCATATGGCCAAAGCCGATTGCCAGCGGAATACATAAAATGGCGGCCAGCGTAAGTGTTAATGCCAGACCGCGCTTGGCCCGGTGAAACGGACTGTAGCCCAGAAACATGAACGTGATAACTGCGGCCAGAATAATCCCAACCAGGTTAGTTAAAAACAGCAAAAAAGCGCCCCAGAACACGGTTAGATCCAGCCAGCCCAAACCAATACCTGCCACTGCCAGTGGCGGCACCAATGCCACGGCAATCGCGACCCCTGCCAGGCTTTTTGCTACTTCCGCCCGGGCATGGGCGTAAGCACCGGCAATACCGGAAATTACCGCTACGCCTAAGTCCAGTAATGTTGGGCTGATCCGGGCCGCAATTTCGCTGTTAATGGTAGTAAGCGGAATAAACCAGGTGGCCACCATCGCACAGCCCATCGCCAACCCTGTACCCACGGCGATACTGCGGCTGCTAACCAGCATTAACCCCTCGTCCTGGCGCAGGGTACCCAGGGCCATTGAAATAATCGGCCCCATTAACGGCGCTAAAATCATTGCACCAATAATTACCGGGGTAGAATTGGCAAATAACCCAAATACCGCCAGTAACGTTGCTAACACCATCAGGGTTAAATAAGACGGCGAGGCTTTGGCGCTCTCGCGCATTGCCATAAATAGCTCTTTAAACTCGTCGGTAGCCGCATGATGGATCCACGGCAATGGATAGGTCACCAGCTCTGTTTTCGCTTTACCCGCGGGCAAAGCCTGAGTTCTTATCGCTTCTTTACTTTCAACCCCGGCATCTTCCAGCGCCAGATAACGACCCGGGGCCAACCGCAGCACCCGCGGTTCGACCCTTAACTGCAGCACGCTGATCTTTTCAATCAGGCCATCATGGGTATAACTTATGGCTCTGGGGCTGCTGATGGTCAGGCTGCGACTTTTAATACGACCGACAAAAGAAGGGGTATTGTTATTCCAGTAGTCACGTAAAAACAAGGAAGCAAATAAAAACCGCAGCATTTCAAACACACTGCGCGGTGCCAGCACCAACGCATGTAACATCCCGTCATTGACACTGGAGTCGGCCACTAACCGGCGAGACAATACTGAACTGCGGCCATGCTCTACCACCACGATTCCCAGCGCAGCGGTATCAACAACTTTTTCCTTGTGAGTCACTATTTTAAAGGCATCAAATGTTACCTCGCCAATACCTTTGACCAGCCGGATAAAGCGTTTAATCCGTTTTGCCAATGGCTCGGCCAGTGCTTCACCCGGGGTTAGGGTAAGGGCATCACCAATCACCACCGAGTTAAACACCGGTACCTCGTTGCACAGCAGTAAATCGGCTTCTACCGTCTCGTTATTCAGCGCATCGGTCAACGCGTCTTCGGTTTTCCCTGCGATACCAAAGCCATAACGGGCATGCTTCATCTCCGGATGGGGCAGTAAGGCCAGGGTCAGTGGCTGATTCTGGACCTGCAATACCAGCTCACGCAGGTGCTCATCGCTTAAATAGCAGACTAACCTGCTGCCGGGGGCAAAACCTGCCGGCTGCTCCGGATTAAATACCTGCACTGATATAGCCGAAAAAGCCTCGCCCAGGCGGCTGATTAATAGCGGAATTAATTGCTGCTGCACCCGCTCTGCGTCTAAATCGGCATACAGTAATACTAAGGGTTCATCGGTAACTGAACTGCTACTATTCATCCAGACTTCCGTTAACCAGTTCGGCAATCTCTGCCAAACGTTGCATAGCCCGGCCATTGACCGACTTTTTCGGATACTGGCCACGTCGGTTTAACTCACCGGTTTCTTCGCCGGTTAACAGACCCAGTGCCTCATCCACGGTTTTTACCACATAGATATGAAACTTTTGCTCTGCCACGGCGGCAATGACTTCATCGCGTAATACCAGATTCAGCTGATTGCTGGCCGGGATAATCACCCCCTGCTCACCGGTCAGGCCGCGTGACTGACACAGCCGGAAAAACCCTTCTATTTTTTCATTTACCCCACCAATGGCCTGCACCTGACCATGCTGGTTAATCGAGCCGGTAACCGCCAGACTTTGTCTGATCGGGATATCGGTAATGGCCGAAATCAAGGCGCATACCTCCGCCAGTGAGGCACTGTCGCCGTCAATATGGCCATAGGACTGCTCCATGGCAATATTCGCGCATAGCGTCAGCGGAAACTGGCGGGCATATTTCGCGCCCAGATAACCGGTAAGCAGTAATACGCCTTTGGAATGAATAGCTTTACCCAGCTCCACTTCACGTTCTATATCAATAACCCCGCTGGAGCCGGCAAATACCGTGGCGCTGACCCGGGCTGGCGTACCAAAGGCCGTATCGCCAATTTCCAGTACCGTCAGGCCGTTTATTTTACCGACTGCAAGGCCCTCAGTATCAATCAGGATCTGCCCTTCCTGAATATCTTCCAGAAAGCCCTCGCTGATCCGGCCGGTACGGTGTTGCTTGCCCTGTAATGCCTGCTGCACATGCTGCGCATTCAGAATATCGCTGTCGGTCTGCGCTGCGTAGTAGCAGGCTTCACGCACCAGCTCCAGCACGTCCGCAAAACGGGCTGACAGTTTGCGCTGGTGTTCTGCCTGGCGAAAGCTGAACTGCAACAGCTGGCGCAGGCCACACTTTGTCAGCTGGTTAATATTCAGCTGCTGCATTTGCAACTGAATTTGCCGCGACATATAGCTCAGGGTTTGCTCATTGTAAGGCAGGTAATGTTCAAAATCGGCCAGCACCCGGAACAGCTCGTTAAATTCTTCATCGACTTCCTGTACCAGATAATACAGGTCACGCGAGCCCAGCAGCACCACTTTAACGTTCAGCGGTATCGCCCGCGGGGTAATAATGGTGGAATTTGTAACGGCGTGCTCGCTTAAGGTGTCAATCACCACTTCGCCGCTCTTCAGCGCCAGTTTCAGGGCATCCCACACGGATGCCTGCGACAATAAGCGGTCGGCGTCCAGAATTAAATAGCCGCCGTTGGCTTTGTGTAAGGCACCAGGGCGGATCATCCGGTAGTTGGTGTAAAGCGCGCCACTGGACGAGTTATATTCAACCCGGCCAAACAAGTTGCCATAACTGGGATTAGGCTCAAAAATAATCGGCGCGCCCGACATGGTCTCATGATGGACCAGCACATTCGGCACAAATTCTTCAACAAAAATTTCCCGGCTGTCGATCTCTTCCTGCTTCTCACCATCCGACTCATCAGGCAGTAATTCCAGCACCGCTTTTACCAGATGGGGCCGCATTTCTTTCAGGTATTTCAGCACGCCAAGTTCGGTGCTGTAATCATGCTCCATTTCTTTTAGCATCGGCTTAATGGCCTGCTCTATCGTTTCTTTGCGCAGCGCTCGCAGGTTTTCCGATAGTTCACGTTTCCAGCGTGGCAACTCAAGCAGCGCATCGTTTAACACCGTTTCCAGCTCTGACACCAGCGAATAGAAATATTGCCGCTGCTCATCAGTCATTTTACTGAATTCGCTGTCGTCCAGCGGCTTACCATCGATGATCGGCGAAAAGCTGACGGCGCCATTGTCTTCGTATAACACAACTTGTTTTTCCAGCGCAGTTTTTTCGACCCGCTCAATCGCCTGCTCGTAACGGTCGTCAAACTGGCGGGCTATGGTTTTTTTCTTGCGCTGATAACCCGGGTTGTCGAAGGCGGCCGGAAAGGTATCCAGTAATTCATCTATTAATGCTTCTAACTTTTTAACCAGAATGCGGCCATCGCCCGGCAGCAGCCGCAACGTATTGGGCACCCGCTCATCATCAAAATTATTCAGGTAACACCACTCATTTGGGGTGGCTTTTTCGGCAGCAGCGTGTTGCAGAATATCCTGCACCAGAGTAAAGCGGCCCAGGGCCGGCTCGCCCATTACATACAGGTTGTAACCCGGCATATCCATACCAATGGCAAAGGCCAACGCCGATTTTGCCCGGTCCTGGCCGATAAAGCCGGGAATAAGCTCGGCGGTGGCCAGCGCCTGTTCAATCTGAACGCTATCTAATACCGGACCAAGGTCAGCAGGCTGCAGTGCTGCGGGTAAACGGCTGTGGGTCATATTATCCCTTAATTAAAGCAAGAGTATTAAAGCAAGAGTATTGAAGCAAAAGTTACGCAAACGCATATGCCGACATACTACCAAAAACCCGCAGCACTGTGCGGGCTATTTTATTTTTTCAATAAGCCGGTTAAAGATCCTGCTACTGGCGCCGATACAAGCTTAGCAACAGAAATCAATCTACGTCGAGGTCAATATGAACGAACAAAATTGTCTGCAAAAAATTCGCAATCTTGGTGTTCGTTTACAGGAACTGGAGTTAGTGCAACTGGAGCCGGGTAAATCTTACGCCGCTACTGCCTTAAACTTTTTGTTTGCCGACCATGGCGCACAGCGTCCGGCAGGTGCCCCACTTGACCATACGCTGCGGGCCTTAGGTGAGGCCATTGTTGCCAATCGGAAAGTGCGTTTCAGCACACTTGACCCGGACAGTGTCATCGACTTTTTCTGCCGTTTTTACCGGGTACATTGAAATAAGCAAATTTTTGAAATACCTTTGCAGCTGAGCAGGTCTTATTACAGACCCTGACAACCACAAAGGTAACATCTGATGAAAACACTGAACAAAACCCAGCTTTCTTTCGCTCTTGGCGCCATGGCATTAGGCTCAGTAGCCTCTGGCGCCGCTCATGCCGATAGCAACCCTTTCGCAGCCGCAGAACTGAGCATGGCCTATCAGCTGGCTGCCACTGAAGGTAAATGTGGTGAAGGTAAATGCGGTGCTGATAAAGCCAAAGATAAAGCTAAAGACAAAGCGAAAGAAATGAAGTGTGGCGAAGGCAAATGCGGTGAAGGTAAGTGTGGTGCCGATAAAGCCAAAGCTGAAGATAAAGCGAAAGAAATGAAATGTGGCGAAGGCAAATGTGGTGAAGGTAAGTGCGGTGCCGATAAAGCCGCGAAAATGAAAGACGATGCCAAAGCCAAAGCTGAAGATAAAGCAAAAGAAATGAAGTGCGGCGAAGGTAAGTGTGGAGCAGCTTAAGCTGTGACAACTTCTCTGCCGTTAACCGGCGCAGGCCTTGGCCTGCGCCGGGAAATGCTGCCCGAGGTACTGGCCGGCGATAACCAGAACATCGATTTTTTTGAAGTCGCGCCGGAAAACTGGTTGCCCTATGGTGGTAAGCTGGCCAGCCAGTTTCAGGCCCTGACCGAGCGTCACGCTTTTGCCTGCCATGGTTTATCGCTGTCCATTGGCAGCCCGGATCCACTGGATATTGGCTTTGTTAAGCAATTAAAAACGTTTTTTAAACAGCACAATATTCGATTATACAGCGAGCATTTAAGTTACTGCTCGGCCGGCGGCCATTTATACGATTTAATGCCTATTCCGTTTACTGAAGAAGCCGCCAGCTATGTCGCCGCCCGGGTGCGCACCGTGCAGGATATTCTGGAACAGCCGCTGATACTGGAAAACGTGTCTTATTATGCGGCGCCCGGTCAGCAAATGAGCGAGCTGGACTTTATCCGTGAAGTGCTTAACCAGGCCGATTGCCAGCTATTACTGGATGTAAATAATATTTATGTTAATTCAGTAAACCATGGTTACGATGCCAAGGCATTTCTGCAGGCCCTGCCTAGCGAGCGTGTTGCTTACTATCATGTTGCCGGCCATTATCAGGAAGCAGCGGACTTACTGGTCGACACCCACGGCGCTGATATTCCCGACCCGGTATGGCATTTACTGCAGCTGGCTTATCAACAGCATGGAGTCAAGCCCACCTTGTACGAGCGCGATTTTAATATTCCGGCGCTTAGCAGCCTTAAGCGCGAACTGGACACGATCAGAGCCCTGCAGCAACAGGCGCTAAAAGCGAGTGCCCCGCAAAAGGTTGCGCTATGAGTACCACAGATACCACACTAAATGACTTTAGCCAGGTGCAGCAGCAGTTGGCGGCATATATTCGTAACCCAGATAGCGCCCCACCACCGACCGGGGTTGAACCACGCCGGCTAAAAGTGTATCGGGAACTGTTTTTTAATAACGTTAAGGGCTTTCTCGATACCGCCTTTCCGGTGCTCAAAACCCTGTACAGCGAGCAGAACTGGACAGCGCTGGCCCGGCAGTTTTTCAGCAACTACGCCTGTCATAGCCCTTACTTTTTGCATATTGCCGAACAGTTTGCGACTTTTTTACAGGATTACCAGCCAACAGCAGCCGATCCGCCTTTTTTAGCCGAGCTGGCGCACTATGAATGGGCTGAGCTATATATCGCAACCTTAACCAGCGAACAGCAGTTGCCTGCTCTCAGCCAGGCAGAACTTGCCAGCGACGCGCTCAGCAGCACCCGTTTACAATTATCTGAACTGGCCATGCTGTGCGCTTATCAGTATCCGGTGCAGCAAATATGCGTCGATTTTCAACCTGCTGAGCCCACGCAGCCGGTATTTTTCTTGCTGTATCGTAACAGCGAGCATGAGGTAAAGTTTGTTCAGCTAAACCAGGCTACCTTGCTGCTACTTAACACCCTGGCTGAACAACCGGGCCTGACATTTAATGCCCTTATCCAAGCCCTCAGCCCACAATTACCAGGCTTAACCGAACAACAACTGCAACAGGGCGCCCTACCCCTGTTGCAGGATTTAGCCGGTAAAGGCGCGATTTGCGGATATTCGGCCTGAGCGTCCACTTTAAACCCACCTAACCTTCCACCTTAACGCCTACCTTGTTGGAAAATGACTGAAATAGCTTTGCCATTCTGACGGTCTTGTTAAACATCATCATTATCTCTGACACCCTGACAGGCTATTTTTATGGTTACCCAGCTCTATGCACATTATCAGCAGTTTCGTGGCCGGCTGGCTCTGTTCAGCGGCGTGGCACCGCTGCTGCTGCGGCTTATTCTGGCCCCGGTGCTTATTCAGGCGGGCTGGAATAAATTCAGGCATTTTGCCGATACCGTCGCCTGGTTTGGCAACAGTGACTGGGGCTTGGGTTTGCCCTTGCCCTGGTTACTAGCCAGTCTGGCTATTGCCGCAGAACTGATTGGTGGCGTTATGCTGTTGCTGGGGCTATTAACCAGATTGGTAACGATACCGCTGCTGGTCACCATGTTGGTCGCTATTTTCGCCGTCCACCTGCCCTATGGCTGGCCAGCGATAGCTGATAGCAGCAGCTGGCTGGCCGATGGCACCATTTTGCTTAATGAACGGGTAATGGACAGCAGCGATAAAATTGCCGCTGCCCGCAGCCTGTTACAGCAGCATGGTAATTACGACTGGCTTACCTCCAGTGGCAAGCTGGTTATTCTGAACAACGGCATTGAGTTTGCGGCCATCTACTTTGCCATGCTGCTCAGCCTGCTGTTTAGTGGCGGGGGCCGCTATGTCAGCGTTGATCACTGGCTCAAATGCTCTATCAGTCAACGGACATCAGGTGCTTTGCAATAGTGGGCACTTTGGCCAATTCAAATGATCGCTTTACAGGTTAAGCTTATGTCGATTACGCTTACAACTCTCTCCAGTGAACAGAAATCAGTAGTAATGTCACAATCACGAAATGGCTTGTTCAGTTTGCCGGTCTCATTATTTAAGCGCAAAGCGCAAAGTAACAGCCAGCGCTATGAGCAGCTGGTGCGGCTGTATCATGCCGACTTATATCGTTATGCCTTCTGGCTGTGCCGGGATCAGCATATTGCTGAGGACATTGTCCAGGATACATTTTTGCGGGCCTGGAAAGCGCTCGATTCACTGCTGGACGACAATGCCGCGAAGAGCTGGTTAATTACCATTTTACGCCGGGAAAATGCCCGGCGGTTTGAGCGTAAACAACTCGATTACAGTGATGTTGAGCAAGACAACTTAACCGATGAAACTAACCCGGCGCTGGAGCAACAGTATGACAATGCCTTACTGCAACAACAGTTACTGTTGCTGCCAGCCGAGTATGGCGAACCGCTGTTGCTGCAGGCGCTGGCAGGGTTTAACAGCGAAGAAATTGGCCAACTGCTCAACTTAAACGTAAACACCGTTAACACCCGTTTATTCCGGGCACGGCAATTACTGAAGCAGCGCCTAATCGCACAACATAAACCGCAACAAGATACCCGGCAAAAGGGGGGAAAGTGATGGCTGATTTAACACTAAGACAGGCGCTAATCGCCGACCCGCTGGCTCGCTCTGCTGAGGTGGCACAAGCCGTTGCGACAGATCCACAATTACAACAACTACAGCGCCAGCTGTTGCTCGATCAGGCCCGGATTAAACAGGCGCTGACGCTGGAAGTACCCGATACCTTACCGCTAAAACTATTGCGCCAGCAAATGCTGCTCAGTCAGCAAACTCAGAAAAAGCGCTTTGCCGGTGCCATTGCTCTGGCAGCCTCAGTCGCCTTTGTGGCCGGCCTGACCCTGAACTGGTTTAATTATGGTTACCCCGGGATGACCCTGGGCCAGCATGCGCTGGCGCATGTCTATCATGAAGCCCCTTATATGGATCAAATGCTGGCACCACAATCGCTGGATCAGGTGAATGCCAAACTGGCCAGCTTTGGCGCCGAGCTGAGTGACTGGCAACAGGCTATTATCTACGCTAACTTTTGTGATTTTCGTGGCACCCGCTCCTTGCACCTGGTAATGCAAACCGAGCATGGCCTGGCCACAGTGTTTGTGGTACCGGCCAGTAACAAGCTGAAATTTGAGCATCATTTCTCTGATGAAACGTATCGCGGCCGCAGTCTGGCCTTAAAAACCGCTGATTTAGTGGTGGTGAGTGAAAATGATGCTGACTTACAGCAATTACCGGCTAAACTGGAGCAACAACTGAAATTTATTTAACGCCGCACTCAGCAGGCAGCAGGGATGCACAATGACCGACAGAAACCAGGCAGAATGGCTGTTAGTTCAGCAAAGCTACGATAAACAAGAGCAGCAAGCCATATGGCTAAAAGCAGTCACTATTCTGGTATGGCTGTGGTTGCTGAAAAACACCGCCGGCCTTGAGCTGCTCCTGGGGGTCATCGGCTTATTCTGGCTGCATGAAGCCTTACTTAAAACCTGGCAGCAGCGCGCGGCCAACCGTTTGCTGCAGCTGGAACAAGCGATATTACAGGCACAGGATATCGGCTGTCAGTGGCATAGCCAGTGGCAATATCAACGGCAAAACCCGCTACAACTGCTGCTTAGCTACGCCAAACAAGCGCTAAAACCCACGGTCGCAGTAACCTACCTGGCATTAATCGCCGCCAGCTTGCTGCGGCTTTGGTTGTAGCAGCAACGCTCGAAGATTCACTGCTTAAATGACTTCTGACAGGCTGTCAGGGGCAGATCAATTTGCTGATCAATACGGCAAAATTAATACCCGCCCCTGAGGCTCCCTTTAAGCTGTGGTTAACCAACCTAAAATATATAGATAAAGCCGACGCCTACTTCAGCTTCATAATCACTGCGGGCGATTGGGCTGGCGCGCACGTCGCTGCTGTAATACTCATAAAGTGCTTCGCCGTAGATCTGCCAGTTCTGGTTGATGTTATGCCGGTAATTGTAATCGATGCCAACCGAGCGCAGCCCACTACTTAATCTGGTTTCGTCCAGCCCCGATGCCACGGCCTGCTGCGCGTCGATGCCAAAACCATTATTGGCATATTTGCTGTCGTGAAATACCGCAACCAGGTTAATCTCCGAGCCGGAGCCGTCGGTTTGGTTACCGAAGCGGCGGCCTACGCCAAACAGGCCAAGGTTGCCGTTTTCACCCGTCACCACCCGACCAACCAGCCAGTAACGCCAGTCGGCGCTGAATGCATGGCGCGCTTGCAGTACGAATTCAACTCCTTCATCGCCATCACCCAGCCCATCCAGATAGCCCTTGTCAGAATCACTTTCTTCGCGGCCCTCCTCAAAACCCACTAAGGCTTCAAGTAACCAGGTATCAGCACGAACGCCACGCCAGCCCAGGGCCTCACCGGCCCAATAAAAAATGTTATTGCCACTGCGCCACTGCACGGCGCCGGCGGGTTGCAGTTCAACCCCAAATTCATCCGAGCCTTCGTAAGCGGTTTCATATTCAATACCCAGCCCCAGTCCGAAAGCCCAGCCGTCCTCACCCCGGGTGAAGTCGTCGACTGAAGGTAGTGGCACCATAGCCGTATTGTCGTCTTGCGCTACGGCTGTTTGCAATACAAAACCCTGTAGCACCAGGGCCAGCATTAAACTTGAGAATTTTTTCATAGTGTTATCTTTCCTGTACGCCCAGGCGATGGGTGCTGTGAAGTAAGGTTATATTTTCCCGGTTTACGAGCAACATGGAAAAAGAGATCTCCGATTGTTGTTTTAACTTAAATATTAAAGTGGGGGGCAGCACTCCTGTAAGCCGCCTGCTTTTAACCGCCTTCTTTCAACCACTACTGTGCGCGGGCTGGATATTTTCGCGGCTTAATGTGCGCCACAGACACAAGCCATACCAGGCATTAAACCAGAAGCCGCAATAAACAATAGCAGTAACGTTCAGCCTCGCGGAAATATACAGCAGAGGATAGCGTCGCGTACATAACCAGTAGCCAGAACCACCAGGTTTCCAGTTTGCGGTTCATTAATAAAAACTGGGCGATAAGGCTGAACATTAAAATAGACGAGTCGACATAAGGCGCATAAGCATCGGTCAGGTTATGTAGCAAGCAACCGACGCGCTGCGGTAACCAGCTAAAGCACGCGCCGGTGGAACGGCAATAAATGCCTTAACCGGCTTTTGCTAACATGTTTAATACCACTGGCCCGGCCCCACTGGTACCAGCCAATAAAATTAGTGGCAATAAAAAACGCCATTAGCATACTTTCGGCGTACAACTGCACCTGATAAAACAGCACTGCAAATAAACTGCAGCCAATAATCCCCAGCCACCAGGTGTGAATACTGTTACGGGCCGCCAGAAACACCGCCAGTAAGTAAAAACCATTAGCGGCGTATTCCAGCGCAGTTAATGTTAACAGCGGCGCGACTAATTCCGTTATTGCCATTTCATTCCCAGCTTCATGCCCTGCTCTATTGGTGCCATAAGCCTGATAAATAAGGTAGCCTGATAAATACCCTAGTCTCAGTCAGCTTATCCGTTACTTATCTAAACCACCCAGGCATAAGTATTTAATATCCAGATAATCGGCCAGGCCATATTTGGAGCCTTCCCGGCCATAGCCGGACTGTTTCACTCCACCAAACGGGGCGGTCGGGTTAGACACCATGCCTTCATTTACGCCCACCATGCCGTATTGCAGGGCCTCGGCAACCCGCCAGCAGCGGCCGATATCCCGGCTGTAAAAATAGGCTGCCAGGCCAGACTCGGTCGCATTGGCCAGCGCAATGGCTTCGGCCTCATCATCAAAACATTGTACTGCAGCTACCGGGCCGAATATTTCATCCTGGGCCACTGCCATCTGATTGTTAACACCGGTCAGCAGCGTAGGTAAGTAAAACAAGCTATCTGTCGGCTGGCGTTTACCGCCGCACTGTACCGTTGCGCCCTGGGCAACGGCTTCCTGTAGCAGTTTATCAACTTTGTCGCAGGCGTCGCTGCTGATCAGCGGACCAATATCCACGTTGTCAGCAGTGCCATTACCAAGCTGCAGCTTACCGATAGCCTGCTGCAGTTTTTTGGTAAAAGGTTCTACGATACTTTTTTGCACCAGGATCCGGTTAGTACAAACACAGGTTTGGCCGGCGTTACGAAACTTTGAGGCCATCAGGCCGTCAACTGCCGCATCCAGATCCGCATCAGCAAACACAATAAAGGGCGCATTGCCGCCCAGCTCCAGCGATACCCGCTTTACCGTGCCGGCACACTGCTTGGCCAGCTGTTTACCAATATTGGTGGAACCGGTAAAGCTGAACTTGGCCACCCGCTTATCCTGGCTCAGCACCTCGCCAATAGCTTTAGCATCGGTACTGGTAATTACATTAAATACCCCCGCCGGAATGCCGGCGCGTTCGGCCAGTTCTGCCATCGCCAGCGCCGATAGCGGGGTTAGCTGGGCCGGTTTAACTACAAAAGTACAACCTGCTGCCAGGGCCGCTGCCGCTTTACGGGCAATCATCGCATTAGGGAAATTCCACGGTGTTATTGCCGCAACCACGCCAACAGGCTGCTTGATAACGACAATCCGCTGATCGGCGGTTTTCGCTGGAATAGTATCGCCATAAACCCGTTTGGCTTCTTCAGCAAACCATTCCAGGTAAGACGCGCCATAGCCAATTTCGCCTCTAGCTTCAGCCAGCGGCTTACCCTGCTCCAGGGTAAGCAGCAGGCCTAAATCATCCTGATGCTGCAGCAGTAATTGCTGCCAGCGCATTAATAGTTTTGAGCGCTCTGCTGCGGGCCGGGCCGCCCAGTCAGCAAAAGCGGCATGGGCGGCGGCTATCGCCTTTTCTGCATCGGCCGCGCTGGCATCGGCTACCTTAGCAACAAGCTCGCCGTTGGCCGGATTGGTGACCTCAAAATAATTGTCAGCTTTGTGCCATTGGCCTTGCCAATAAGATGAGTCTTTTAATAAACCCTGATCGGTTAGTTTGGTCATAGTCTCTCCTTCGGTTACCGCCGGCCCAAGCCAGTTAAATACTAGCGAGGCAGGCTGGTGTTCAGGTTATGCGACTAAGCTTAGCAGTTGTCAGATGATTCGCCGCTAAACGGCAACCGTCTTTATTCAGCCAATGCCGACTCAGCTCACCAGGCTATACTCCGCAAAACTGGCAGCATTCAGCCACAAATGGACTGCAACGCTGGCAAAATAGCCCAGTAAAATTACCGGTGCCCATTTCAGGTGGCCAACAAAGGTGTAATAGCCTCTGGCCTGGCCCATTAATGCGACGCCAGCGGCTGAGCCAATGGAAAGCAAACTACCACCAACCCCGGCAGTGAGGGTAATCAGCAACCATTGGCCATGCGCCATATCCGGCTGCATGGTTAACACGGCAAACATTACCGGAATGTTATCGATCACTGATGACATTAAGCCCAACACGACGTTGGCTACAGTCGGGTTACCATTGCCATACAAGGTGGTTGATAACAGCTCCAGATAGCCGATATAACCTAAACCACCAACACACATTACCACCCCATAGAAAAACAGCAGCGTATCCCACTCAGCCCTGGCGATCCGGCTGAATACGTCAAAGGGTACGATTTGACCAAGCGAACGGATCCGCTCCATATCTCCTTGACGCTCTGCCATGGCCCGCTTGCGTGCCAGCGAACCGGGTAGGGTTTTGCGCAGGAAAAAGCCGAAGAACTGCAACAACCCCAGACCGGTCATCATACCCAGCACCGGCGGTAAATCCAGCCAGGAATGATACAGCACAGCCAGCGCTATTGTGGCCAGAAATAATGTCATAATGCGCAGCGCGCCACGTTTAAGTTCAACATCTTCCTGTAAGGCAGCGGGGTATCGGCGTTCAACAAAAAAGCTCATTATTATTGCCGGCACCAGGTAGTTTACTACCGCTGGCAAAAACAACGTAAAAAACTCGTTAAAGGTAATAATACCCGCCTGCCATACCATTAGCGTCGTAATATCGCCAAACGGTATAAAGGCGCCTCCGGCATTTGCGGCGATAACGATATTAACGCAGGTCAGGTTAATAAAACGCTTATCGCCTTCAGCGACTTTCATTACCACTGCACACATCAGCATAGCGGTAGTCATATTGTTGGCAAATGACGAGATAAAAAAAGCCAGTACGCCACTAATCCAGAACAAGCTGCGATAGCTGAAGCCTTTGCGGATCATCCACGCCCTTAAAGCATCAAATAACCGCCGCTCCTCCAGCGCGTTAATGTAGGTCATGGCAACCAGCAAAAACAGCATTAACTCCGCAAATTCCAGCAGGGTGTGCCGAAACGCATCGGCGGTAACCCCGGGAATACCATCCTGCATATAACGCCACGCCACCAGCGCCCAGATAATACCGGCCGCCACCAGCACCGGTTTGGATTTACGCAGATGTATTTTCTCTTCTGCCATTACCAGCAAATAAGCTAATGCAAATAGCACTAGCGCACTAATACCTACCGCAGAGCGAGTCAAGTCCAATTCGCCCGTTGCAGCATATGCCGCCGGCGTAAATACCACACCCACTATCAGCCACAGCAGCCACTGTTTCACGTGCACACCCTCGGTTATATCTTAAATAAGATTGGCAGATGCCTGGCGTAATTGAGCCAGGCTAAAATTTTCACGCTAAAAATACTTTTATCGTTAACTTGCCACACCATACTCGGCAAAGCTGGCGGCATTTAGCCATAAATGCACGGCAATACTGGCAATGTAGCCCAGTAAAATGACCGGCGCCCACTTCAGGTGGCCGGCAAAGGTGTAATAGCCCCGGGCCTGGCCCATCAGTGCCACCCCGGCAGCGGAACCAATTGATAACAGGCTACCGCCCACACCGGCGGTTAAGGTGATTAGTAACCAGTGGCCGTGCGACATCTCCGGCATCATGGTCAGCACCGCAAACATTACCGGGATATTATCGATTACCGCCGAAATTAAGCCCAGAGCAATGTTAGCGTAGGTGGCATTCCACTCGGTATACAGCACTGTTGACATCAGCTCCAGATAGCCGATAAAACCCAGACCACCGACACACATTACCACCCCGTAGAAGAACAGCAGCGTGTCCCACTCGGCACGGGAAACCCGGCTGAATACATCAAAGGGCACTATCTGTCCCAGGGCTTTAATTCGCTCCTGATCGCCTTCCCGTTCAGCCATGGCTCTTTTACGGGCCAGTGAACCCGGCAACGTAACCCGCAGGAAAAACCCGAAAAACTGTAAATAACCCAGGCCAGTCATCATGCCAAGGACCGGCGGTAAGTGCAGCACCGAGTGAAAGGCCACCGCTGTGGCAATAGTGAGTAAAAACAGGCATAAAATCCGGATTGCACCACGCTTCAGTTCAACCTCTTCGTATACTGCCGAGGGTTTGCGCTTTTCAACAAAGAAACTCATGATAATGGCCGGGATCAGGTAATTGGCCACCGACGGTAAAAACAGCGCCAGAAACTCCATAAAGCGCAATACGCCGGCCTGCCACACCATCAGCGTGGTGATATCGCCAAAGGGGCTGAAAGCACCGCCGGCGTTGGCAGCAACGACAATGTTTATACAACACAGATTAATAAATTTTTTGTCACCTTCTGCCACCTTCATTACTACCGCACACATCAGTAACGCGGTGGTCAGGTTATCGGCGATCGGTGAAATAAAGAATGACAGAATACCGGTTATCCAGAACATTGACTGATAACTAAAGCCCTTTCGGACCATCCAGCTGCGCAGCGCATCAAACACCCGCCGCTCTTCCAGCGCGTTAATATAGGTCATGGCGACCAGCAAAAACAGCATCAGCTCGGCAAATTCCAGTAAGGTATGGCGGAATGCCTCTTCGGTTACTGTGGGCATGTCAGCCTGAATGTAGCGCCAGCCAATCAACGCCCAGATAATACCGGCCGCAACCAGTACCGGCTTTGACTTACGTAAATGAATTTTCTCTTCCAGCATCACCAGGATATAAGCGATGATAAAAATAAATAAGGCAATATAACCGGTGGTGGAGGCCGTTAGGGCCAGCGGACCACTGGCAGCAAAGGCGACAGGTGAACACAATAACGCAAATAAACTACCCAGAATGATGCTGAACTTAAACATGATTGGCTACTTCAAATTTAAACAACACTAGTAATACGATAAAACAGACAACCCGGCGGGGAGCCGGGTTGTCTGTTTTATCAGCGAAGGATTAACAAGGAACACTTTGCCTTGCTAATCATGGCAGTAGTGGTACTGCCAACAATAAACTGGCGGATCCGGGAATGGCCATAAGCCCCCATCACCATCAGGTCAATATGGTGCTCCTGCTGGTACTGGTTAAGCACTTCATCGGGCTCACCGCCAACAATTGCCACTTTGGTCTCAAAACCGGCATTGCGCAAAATGTGCGCTGCCGTTTCCATTTGCTGCTGAGCCGCCTCAATATTGGCACCCGCCATCACCAGATGTACCGGCAACCCTCTGCCCAGCGGGCTGGCTGCCAGCATTTCCAGACCTTTTAGTGCAGTTGCACTGCCATCATAGGCCAGCATAATCCGCTGCGGCGCTTTATAACGTTGCTGAGTTAATAAAATGGGTTTATGCAGGCTGCGGATCACCTGTTCTACATGCAAGCCCATATGGCCATGCGCGTCGGCACTGCTAAAACCGCGTTTGCCCAGCACCAGAAGGCGGGTTTCCTCTTCCAGTTCAACCAGGGTTTCAACCAGGGTGCCATGGCGCAACCGCTCATCCACGCCTTCTACCCCTGCCTGTTCGGCCCGGCTTTTTGCCGCATCCAGCATTAAACGGCCCCGCTCCATTGCCAGCTTGCCATGCTTTTCGTCCAACTCAGCCAGTTGCTGCAATAATACCTCTTGCGAACCTAAACCGATACTACCACTTAAGTCGGGGGTGTGAGTATGCTGGGCTTTATCCAGTACATGAATAACGGCCATTGGCACCGTTAAACGTTTTGCTGCCCAGACGGCATAATCACATACAGCTTCGGCATAGGGCGAGGCATCAATACATGCCATTACTTTTCTTGTCATCGTTATTATCTCCTGTTGCCAGTAATCGGCTCAGCTTACGCTGCTTCAGCTAAGCACAAATTATCTAAGATCAACTTAACTGAAATCAGTGTCCCATCAACTTTTCCACGGCATCAGGCTGATTATGTACAGCAAACTTGTCGACCAGGGTGGCGCTGGCCTCATTTAAACCAATCAGCTCCACTGCTGTTCCTTCGCGGCGGAATTTCAGCACCACTTTATCCAGTGAGCTGACAGCGGTAATATCCCAGAAATGGGCCCGGCTTAAATCAATGGTCACGTTCTCAACCGCTTCTTTAAAATCAAAGGCGCCGATAAATTGTTCGGCAGAGGTAAAAAATACCTGGCCGACTACCTGGTAGTCGCGCTGCTGGCCATTGGCAGTAAGTTTAGAACCGATATACAAAATCTGACCGACTTTATTAGCAAAAAACAAGGCACTTAGCAGCACCCCAACCAGCACACCATAGGCCAGGTTATGGGTGGCGACGACCACAATAACCGTCATAATCATCACAACTGACGAGCTTTTCGGGTTTTTGCGAAGGTCTTTAACCGACGACCAGCTAAAGGTACCAATAGATACCATGATCATAATGGCGACCAGCGCAGCCATTGGGATCAGCCCGACCCATTTATCTAAAAACACCACCATAATCAACAGTAAAATACCGGCCAATAAGGTTGATAACCGGGTACGGCCACCTGATTTGACATTGATAATTGACTGTCCAATCATCGCACAGCCTGCCATACCACCAATTAAGCCAGAGCCTAAATTCGCCACCCCCTGACCAACACATTCGCGGTTTTTATTGCTGCTGGTATCGGTCAAATCATCGACAATCGTTGCCGTCATTAACGACTCCAGAATACCCACCACCGCCAGCGCCAGCGAATACGGGAAAATAATTTGCAGCGTTGCAAAATTCAGCGGCACGTCCGGCCACAGGAAAATGGGCAGACTATCCGGCAATTCGCCCATATCGGCTACCGTACGAATGTCCAGTCCGAAATACAGCGCCAGGCCGGTCAGCACTATGATGCAAACTAACGGCGATGGAACTGCTTTGGTAACATAAGGAAACAGGTAAATAATAGCCAGGCCCAGCGCTGTCATACCATAGACGGTGGCGCTACCGTAAGTACCGCTTAGCTCAGGCAGCTGCGCCATAAAAATCAGGATGGCCAACGCATTAACAAAGCCGGTGACCACTGAGCGCGAAACAAAGCGCATTAAGTCGCCCAGTTTAAAAATGCCAAACACAATCTGGATCAGGCCGCATAACAAGGTCGCCGCCAACAGGTATTCCAGGCCGTGGTTTTTAACCAGGGTAATCATCAGCAGCGCCATGGCACCGGTAGCGGCAGAGATCATCGCCGGGCGGGCACCAACAAAAGCAATAATGAAACAAATAGCAAAAGAGGCATACAGGCCGACTTTGGGGTCAACACCGGCGATAATAGAAAAAGCAATAGCTTCAGGGATCAGGGCGAGCGCTACCACGATAGCAGACAGAACATCGCCTCTGATATTGGAGAACCAGTTCCGTTTCAGAGAATTAATCATTTACATGTCCAACAAGTTATTTTCCGACATTCAGCACAGACGCTTAGCATAAACTGCGTTTAAAGTGCCTACACCAGGCTGCATTTTCCGCTTTGAGCCTTGAACTTTATTTGCACTTTATCAGGGGTTCTGCGCGTTACACCGGCCTATCCTCGTTGGTTATTAGTTGGTCAACAATTACACACTGTAAAAAAATAAGCGCGCATTATAGGGGTTTAAAGGCGACAAAACCAGTAAAAACAGGGTTAAACTGGCTTGCAGCCCAATAAAACATCAAAACTGCTATTCTTTTGCTGCCTACAATGTTAGGTGGTGTGGAAAAATTAAACCGGCAACCCCTCCCGGTAAAACTGCACGCCGTCGCAATTACTGCAGGGTAGTAACTCAGCCGGATGGGTGTAATCAATATGCTGATAGCAGTTGCTGCAGCGATAACGCCCCATACCGACCATTTCGCCCTGATAATACACCCCCTGATGTTTGAAATCCTGAGTCAGCTCCTGCCATTCCAGCTGGGTTTTATCGGTAATATTACTAAGCTCCTGCCACAACGCTTCAGGCCACAGCGAAGGCGCAGCCTGTTCTGCAGCCGGAATATCCTTCTGGGTATCTTGCTCTTGCTCGTGCCACTGGCGCTTTAGAGTTTCAATAAATAAGCGTGTCTCGTATGCGCTCAGCTCTTTTCCCGCTTTAAGATAGGCTTTTAACGTATCTGCAAACTTAACCAGTTGGTTATCGTAGTTATCCGGGTTTTGCTGCAAATTGCGGTTGAATTCGGCCAGCCAACGTTGATACTTTTTATAAAAATCGCTCATATTGTCTCCTTGGTAGTTTTTCCAGTATAGACAACGCGCTTGCTTATTGTTGTCAAAACCGCGCTGCGGTATGCTATAGCCACTTTTTCCGGCCATGCCGGCCCTGCCAGAACTTTATCGTGGATGATGTAAATGCAACAACAATATGACCCGCAGCTAATTGAAACCGCTTTGCAACAACAATGGGAGCAAACTAATGCCTTTCAGGTAACGGAAGATCCCAGCAAAGAAAAGTTTTATTGCCTGTCAATGTTCCCCTATCCGAGCGGGCGCTTGCACATGGGTCATGTCCGTAACTATACCATTGGCGATGTAGTCAGTCGTTTTCAACGGATGCAGGGCAAAAATGTGATGCAGCCAATGGGTTGGGATGCCTTTGGTTTACCGGCGGAAAACGCGGCGATCAACCACAAAACGGCGCCAGCTAAATGGACTTACGAAAATATCGATTATATGAAAAACCAGCTGAAACGGCTGGGGTTTGGTTACGACTGGAGCCGGGAGGTCGCCACTTGTAAACCTGATTATTACCGCTGGGAGCAGTGGTTTTTTACCAAGTTGTATGAAAAAGGTTTGGTTTACAAAAAAATGGCGACCGTCAACTGGGATCCGGTAGACCAATGTGTACTGGCCAACGAACAGGTTATCGATGGCCGCGGCTGGCGTTCTGGCGCAGTTGTCGAGCAACGCGAGCTGGCCCAGTGGTTTATAAAAATTACCGCTTATGCTGAAGAGCTGCTGGCCGATTTAGAGCAGCTGACTGAATGGCCTGAGCAAGTGCGTACCATGCAGAAAAACTGGATTGGTCGCTCTGAGGGCGTCAATATCCGCTTTGATATTGCCGGACAGCAGAGTGAAGTTGAAGTTTATACTACCCGGCCGGATACCCTGTACGGGGTGACCTATCTGGCAGTGGCGGCACAGCACCCGCTGGCACGTACAGCGGCAGCATCTAACCCGCAGCTGGCCGCATTTATTGAAGACTGCAAAGGCGGCAAGCTGGCTGAAGCTGAACTGGCTACCATGGAGAAAAAAGGCTGTGCCACCGGCATTTTTGCAATCCACCCGCTGACCGGAGAGCAACTGCCGGTATGGGTCGCCAATTTTGTACTGATGGACTATGGCTCAGGCGCCGTGATGGCGGTACCTGGCCATGATCAGCGCGACTATGAATTTGCAACTAAGTACGGTTTAACCATTAAACAAGTTGTGCAGGCAAACAGTGGCGAGGCTGCCGATTTAACTCAGCAGGCTTACACCGAAAAAGGCACCCTGATTAATTCAGCTGAATTTGATGGTTTAGCGTTTACTGAGGCCTTTAACGCCATTGCCGCCAAACTGGCCAGCCTGGGCAAAGGCGAGGTCAAGGTTAATTATCGCCTGCGTGACTGGGGCGTGTCGCGCCAGCGCTACTGGGGTACCCCTATTCCGATGCTGAACCTGGCCGATGGCTCTGTCGTGCCGGTGCCGGAAGATCAACTGCCGGTACGCTTACCGGAAGATGTGGTCATGGACGGCGTCACCTCACCGATTAAAGCCGACCCAAACTGGGCCAAAACCGACTATAACGGCGCACCGGCATTTCATGAAACCGATACCTTCGACACCTTTATGGAGTCGAGCTGGTACTATGCCCGTTATTGCAGCCCGGATTATGATAAAGCCATGCTGGACCCGGCCAAGGCCAATTACTGGCTGCCGGTTGATCAGTACATCGGCGGAATTGAACACGCCATTCTGCATTTGCTGTATGCCCGCTTCTTCCACAAATTGCTACGTGATGTTGGCCTGGTGCAGTGTGATGAGCCTTTTAAACGGCTGTTGTGCCAGGGCATGGTGTTGGCTGAAACCTTTTATCGCGAAACCGATAACGGTGGCAAACAGTGGTTAGCACCACAGGATGTCACCGTCGAGCGCGATGACAAAGGCCGGATCACCCGGGCGGTATTGCAAAGCGATGGTTTGCCGGTGCAGTCAGCCGGCATGAGCAAAATGTCCAAGTCAAAAAACAATGGTATCGACCCACAGCAGGTTATTAACCAGTATGGTGCCGATACCGTGCGCTTGTTTATGATGTTTACCGCTCCGCCAGAACAAACCCTGGAATGGTCGGATTCTGCCGTGGAAGGCGCACATCGTTTTATTAAGCGGATTTATACTCTGGTGCAGGACGTAAAAGCAGCCGGCGCACCAGAGCCACTGCAATTAAGCACCTTAAATAACGAGCAGAAAGCGTTACGGCGCGAGCTGCACAAAACCATTTTCAAAGTCAGCGACGATATCGGCCGGCGCTATACTTTCAATACTGCCATTGCCGCCATTATGGAACTGAGCAATAAATTGCAACGGGCCAGTCTGGCAAGCGCTCAGGACAAAGCAGTAATGCATGAAGCGGTATTGGCATTATTACAGCTGCTGAATCCGATAACCCCGCATGTAGCCCAGTATTTATGGCAACAAATGGGCCAGAGCCAGGGTATTGAACAAACCCCCTGGCCTGCCGTTGATGAACAGGCGATGGTGGAAGACGAAAAGCTGGTGGTAGTGCAGATAAACGGTAAAGTGCGGGCTAAAGTAACGGTCAGTGCCGACGCTACTGAACAGCAGGTACTTGAGGAAGCCAAGCAGGATGACAACGTGCAGCGTTATCTGGACGGGGTAACCGTTCGTAAAGTGATTTACGTTCCGGGTAAATTGCTTAATCTGGTGGTTGGCTGATATGTTGAGAGTGGCAATAGGCGTCGTGCTGACACTGGCACTGGGCAGCTGTGGCTTTCACCTGCGCGGCAACTTGCCACTTAGCCAGTTTCCGGCAGTCTATGTGCAAAGTGATGCCCATTCTGAACTGGCTGAGCTGCTGAATGAACGTCTGAGTCAGAACAGTGTGCGCTTACTGGACAGTATGGCGTCTGATGCCCCGACCATTCAGTTAGTCAGTGACACGTTGGAACGACGGACCTTGTCGTTGTTTCCCAGTGGCCAGGTGGCCGAGTATGAGCTGATTTACAAAGTCAGTTATTATTTAATTATGCCGGGCGCTGAACCCGCTTTTAATCAGTTTGAACTATACCGCGATTATCAGGATGATCCGAACCAGGCGCTGGCCAAAGCCCGGGAGCTTGACTTATTACTCAGTGAGTTACGGCAACAGGCGGCCAATCGAATTATCCGGCAACTGGCCCGGTTAGACTGATGCAAAAACTGTATGCTAACCAGCTGGCTGCCCAGCTTCAGCAAGGGTTAGCTGCATGTTATCTGATTTTTGGCGAAGAGCCGTTGCAAAAGCTCGAGGCCATTGATGCCATTCGCCTCGCGGCCAAAGACCAGGGCTATGACGAACGGCTCAGCTTTGCCGTTGATAACCAGTTTGACTGGAGTCAGCTGCACAACGAACTGGGCGCCATGTCCCTGTTTGCTGAGAAACGCTTAATAGAACTGGAACTCAGCCAAAAACTGCCCCCGACAGCCAGCGACCAGTTAAAACAACTTGCCAGTGCGCTGTCTCCTGACATTGTGCTGGTGATACATGGTCAGCGCAGTTTTGCTGAGGTCAGTAAACTGGCCTGGTTTAAACAGCTGCAGCAAGTAGCGGTGCAGCTCGCTATTTATCCACTGGATGACCGTCAGGCCCGGCAATGGTTGCAACAACGTGCCCGCCAGCTGAATTTGCAGTTAACCGGTGACGCTTTTAATCTGCTACAACATCATAGTGCCGGCAATTTGCTGGCAGCCCGGCAGGAGCTGGAAAAACTGGCCTTAACCCATCCAGACCAACAGGTTGATGCTGAGGCGTTAGCAGAGTTTCTGGCTGATCATTCCAGTTTTACCGTATTCCAGTTGGGCGATGCCATTCTTGCCGGCGAGGGCCCACAGGCTATGCATCGGTTACAGCGGCTGTTGCAGCAGGACTTAGAGCCGGCGATAATAATCTGGCAATTACAGCGGGACATTCAGCAGTTGCAACAGCTTCAGCACAGTCAGCAACAAGGTATTGCGCTAAGTCAGATTTATAAACAACTGGCCATCTGGCCAAAACGCCAGCCCTTGTATCAGCAGGCACTACAGCGTTTATCATTAAGTTATCTGCACTATTTATTACAGGAGCTGGCGGCATTTGACCGGCTTTACAAAGCAGGCAAATTAGCCGATATTGCAACGGCACTTGGCCACCTAGTCTGTTTATTTATCAGACCTGTGCCCCGCACCTACAGTTTACAGCAACACAGTGATGATTAACTCAGCTGCTGCCAGGCCGCTGATTGGCATTTTCGGCGGCACCTTTGACCCCATTCATCAGGGGCACCTGGCCTGTGGCCGCTATGTGCTGGAGCATTGCCGGCTGGATCAGCTCCAACTTATGCCCTGCCATATACCGCCACACCGCGCCAGTCCCGGGGTTAATGCCCGGCAGCGAGCGAAAATGGTTGAACTGGCGATAGCTGACGAACCCAAAATGCAATTGCAGCCACTGGAACTTAACCGCGACAACCCCTCTTTTACTGCCGACAGTCTGGCGCTGTTAAAACAACGCATGCCGGCAACAACCCTGGCATTTATTATCGGCATGGATTCACTTTGCTATTTTAAGCAATGGCATCACTGGCGCCAAATCCTCAACCTGTGTCACCTGATTGTCTGCCAGCGGCCGGGATACCATCACCAGGCTGGCGATGCTCCGGCGTTGCTGGCAGAATTTGGCGCGGCTATATCGGTGCTGCAGCAGCGGGATTGTGGCAGCATTATTGAGCTGAACAATCCAGAATTTACGCCCAGCGCCACCGCCATCCGGGCAGCACTTGCCGAAAAGAAGAAAAATATCAGTGACCTTGCGCCGCAAGTACTGAACTATATTCAGCAACATCGACTCTATCAGAGCTAAGCGCTATAACCGTGGAAAAACTGTGGTAAAATAGCCGCTTTTAGTGAGTATTGAGGAAAATAGGTGCAAACGAACGAATTGGTCGCCTTTGTCACAGACAAAATTGATGATATGAAAGGCCGTGATATCGTAACTTTAGATGTCCGCGGCAAATCAAGCGTAACTGAATTTATGGTGGTCTGCTCGGGTACGTCTACCCGCCATGCCAAGTCGGTAGCGGGCTACTTAGCGGCCGAATGTAAAAAAGCCGGTGTCCAGCCTCTGGGCATCGAAGGCGAAAGCAGCGGTGAGTGGGTACTGCTCGATTTAGATTCGGTAGTCGTGCATGTGATGCTGGATGAAACCCGTAACTTTTATCAACTGGAAAAACTCTGGAGTGCCTGATCCGGTATGAAGCTTAGTCTGATCGCTGTGGGTACCAGGATGCCCGATTGGGTGCAAACCGGCTTTAATGAGTATGCCAGACGCTTCGGCCGCGACATGCCACTGGAGTTAATAGAAATTCCGGCAGGAAAACGCGGTAAGAATGCTGATATCAAGCGGATCCTTGAGCTCGAAGGTGAAAAAATGCTGGCAGCAGTGAGTAAAGGCAGCCGGATTGTCACCCTGGAAGTCACCGGCGACAACTGGAGCAGCCCGCAACTGGCCCAGCGGCTGGAGCAGTGGCAGCAAGATGGCCGCGATGTTGCCTTACTGATTGGTGGGCCGGAAGGGCTGTCACCAGCATGCATTGCCGCCAGCGAAGCGAAGTGGTCTTTGTCCGCCCTGACCCTGCCTCACCCCATGGTGCGGGTGGTACTGGCAGAAGCACTGTACCGCGCCTGGAGTATCAGTACTAATCACCCTTATCATCGCGAGTAGTTATGCTGAAAAAACGCGTTGCCATGCAGGACATTGCCGCCGAAACCCGCCTGTTTAACAGCAGAGCGGTGGTTGCGATGCTGGTAGTCTGCGGCTTGTTCAGCGTGATATTGCTTAATATGTACAACCTGCAGGTACGCTCGCATCAGGATTATCAGATCCGCTCTGAAGGTAACCGGATAAAAGTGCTGCCGTTGGCGCCTAACCGCGGTTTAATCAGCGATCGCAACGGTATTTTACTGGCTGAAAACCGGCCGGTATTTTCGCTGGAACTGGTACCCGAACAAATTGATGATATCGAGACGACGCTGCGCAGACTGGCTCAGTTAATTGCGATATCCGCTGAGCAGCAACAGGATTTTCTGCAACAAGTCAGGCAGCAACGACGCTTTAACTCCATCGCCCTGAAAGAGCGGTTAGACGAGCAGGAAGTTGCAGTTATCTCGGTAAATTTGCACCGCTTTCCCGGCGTCACCGTAGAGGCCCGCTTAAGCCGGCATTATCCTTTTGGCGATTTATTTACTCATGCGCTGGGTTACATTGGCAAAATTAATACTGATGATTTGCGCCGGCTGGATGAACAAGGCCGGTTGGCAAATTATGCTGCCAGTCGCGAAATAGGCAAGCTGGGACTGGAGCGCTATTACGAAGAACAGCTGCACGGCACTATGGGCTTTCAGGAAGTGGAAGTAAATAACCGGGGCCGGGTTATCCGGGTATTGCGCTCAGTACCCGCCCGCTCAGGCAAAAACATCCGGCTGAGCCTGGATGTTGGCCTGCAGCTTACGGCACAGCAAACCCTCAATCAAAGCCGCGGCGCTATCGTCGCAATGGACCCTCGCGACGGTGCTGTGCTGGCATTTTATTCTAACCCGAGCTATGACCCGAATTTATTTGTCCATGGCATCAGCAGCAGTAACTACAATGCATTGTTACACTCACCAGACAGGCCACTGATCAATCGGGCTACCCAGGGTATCTATCCTCCTGCTTCGACCATCAAACCCCACCTGGCGCTGCTCGGGCTGGAAACTGATACCGTGCAACCCGATACTAAAGTCTGGGATCCGGGCTACTTTACCTTGCCAAACAGTGACCATCGTTTTCGGGACTGGAAACGCGGTGGCCATGGCTGGGTTGATGTTTACAGTGCGGTGGCCGAAAGTTGCGATATTTATTTCTATGATCTGGGGATAAAACTCGGCATTGATCGGATCTCGGACTATATGCGCCAGTTTGGGTTTGGTGAGCGCACCGGCATCGACATTCATGAAGAAGCCAGTGCCAATATGCCGTCACGCGGCTGGAAGCGGGCCCGCTTTAATCAACCCTGGTACCCGGGTGATACGGTACCACTGAGTATTGGGCAGAGCTTCTGGACCGCCACGCCTGTGCAGCTGGCTTTATCAACGGCTGTTATCGTCAATAAAGGCATGATGCCAACCCCCCATATGGCCGCTGAGCTGAGTTCTGCCGACAGTAGCGAGTTAGTCGACCCCGGGCTTCGTCCCGCTGTTAATGTTATTGACGAAAAGAACTGGGAGGTCGTGGCAGACACGATGGTGCGCACCGTAGCAACGCTGAAAGGAACCGCCCATCCGGCTTTTAAAAAAGCCCTGTACAGCTCTGCTGGCAAAACGGGCACCGCCCAGGTTGTCGCTATTGCTCAGGATGCAAAATACAATGCCGATGCCCTGGCAGAGCAACATCGCGACAATGCCATGTACATTGGCTATGCACCGGCAGACAACCCAACTGTGGTATTTGCAATTGCCGTTGAAAATACCGGCGGCGGCGGCAGTGTCGGCGCACCGATTGGCCGTCAGCTGCTGGATTATTATTTTTCAGCCGGAGTAAATAGCAATGAGTAGCACTATGGTCGACCCGGCGCAGCGTAGCGGCAAATTTGCTGCTTTTCATATTGACCTGCCACTGCTATTGGGTCTGCTGGCATTGCTGGCCTTCGGTCTGGTGATTTTATACAGTGCAACCGGCCAGAGCGAGACGATGATGAAAGCGCAGGTAATCCGGTTGGGGATTGCCTTAGCCGTTATGGTAGGCGTAGCCCAGCTAAGCCCGCAAACCATCCGGCGCTGGGCGGTTGCCCTGTTTAGTGTTGGCTTATTGATGCTGGTCGCTGTCCTGTTATTTGGTTATGTTGGCAAAGGCGCCCAGCGCTGGCTCGATTTAGGTTTTATGAAATTCCAGCCGTCAGAAATTATGAAATTGGCCGTACCGATGGCCGTGGCCTGGTTTATTGCCTCCCATAATCTGCCCCCCCGCGTATGGCACTTATTTATTGGTTTTCTAATGTGTGCCATTCCGACCCTGCTGATTGCCAAGCAACCAGATTTAGGCACCTCGTTGTTAATCGCGATGTCCGGCGTATTTGTGTTGTTTATGGCTGGCATGAGCTGGCGGCTGATAAGCTTTATTGCCGTGCTGGTATCAGCGTTTGCGCCGGTCATGTGGTATTTTTTAATGCATGATTATCAGCGACAACGGGTGCTGACATTTTTAAATCCGGAAACAGACCCCCTGGGCTCGGGCTATCATATCATCCAGTCAAAAATTGCTATTGGCTCTGGCGGTGTTGATGGCAAAGGCTGGTTACAAGGAACCCAATCACAACTGGAGTTTTTACCCGAGCGCCACACTGACTTTATTTTTTCAGTACTAAGTGAAGAATTTGGCCTGATTGGCGTGATTTTGTTGTTGGCGATTTATTTATTTATCATTGGCCGGGGTTTAATTATCGCCAGCAAAGCGCAGGATAATTTCAGCAAACTGGTGGCGGCCAGCTTTACCCTGACGTTTTTTGTTTATGTTTTTGTTAATATTGGCATGGTTTCAGGGTTATTGCCTGTGGTCGGCGTACCCTTGCCATTAGTCAGTTATGGCGGCACCTCTATGGTGACCCTGATGGCTGCATTTGGTGTGTTAATGTCGGTAAGTACCCATAAACGGATGTTAGCGAATGTTTAGACTTTATTATTGTTCAATAGTATCAGTGACGCTGATGATCCTGACAGGTTGCAGTTCGCCGTCACAACCCGTCTCACCAAATGCCGGTCGTTATCAGCAACAACAGGATAGTATCCCGACACGTTTGCCTACCTTACTGGAAATGACCGACCCCGCCCCCAAAGCTGAGCCGCTAAGTCGTGGTGGTAACCGGCCCTATCAGGTATTTGGTCAGCACTATTCACCAATAGCGGATATAACCACCTTTCAGGAAACAGGTATTGCGTCCTGGTATGGCAGTAAGTTTCACGGTCACCTGACATCGAATGGCGAAACTTACAATATGTTTGCCATGACAGCCGCCCATAAAACGCTGCCTCTTCCTTCCTATGTTAAAGTCACTAATCTTGACAATGGCCAGAGCGCGATAGTCCGGGTCAATGACCGTGGTCCTTTTCATCGCGACCGGATAATTGACTTGTCTTACTCGGCCGCCAGTAAAATAGGGATGTTGCAGCAGGGTACAGCCAGAGTTCAGTTAGAGCTTATAAAATCTCCGGCTATGCTGGCGCAAGACTTAGCCAGTACTAACCAACAGTGTTATATTCAGATCTTTGCCAGTACAGATAATGATAAGCTAAACCAGTTAAGTGCTGAAGTTGCCAGGAAACTGGCTGTACCAACCCAGATTCAGGCGGCAGATGGAATTTTCCGCTTACTAGTGGGTCCGAGTAAAGACAAGCGGCAAGCCCGGAGCTGGCTGGCTAAATTAAAAGCCAATCAATACCCCGGTGCCTATTTTTTTGACAGTGCCCTATGCAGTTAAACAAACAGTGCAGTTAAACAAAGGGTGCCGTTAAACTAAGGCAGTAATGAGCAAATGTTTGACATTAAATTTTACTTTCACTATTTCCAATAATAAAAGAACGGGTCTCATGAATAGTTATAGACGCATCATCACTTCCGGCATTGTTGCCATCAGTAGTTTTTGTTTCAGCAGTATCAGTCAGGCCCAGGTGGTGGTTCCGCAGGCACCCAGTGTTGCTGCAAAAGGCCATATCTTAATAGATTTCGATACCGGCAAGGTGTTGTCTGAAGAAAATGCCGATATGTCACTGTCGCCAGCCAGCCTGACCAAGATGATGACCAGTTACGTTATCGGTACCGAGCTGAAGAACGGCAATATCAGCCTGGATGACAAGGTCACTATCAGTGAAAAGGCCTGGGCCAAGAATTTCCCGGGTTCATCCCTGATGTTTATCGAGGTTGGCACTCAGGTAACCGTCGCTGACTTAAATAAAGGTATCATTATTCAGTCAGGCAATGATGCCTGTGTGGCGATGGCCGAACATATTGCCGGCAGTGAAAGCGCCTTTGTCGACCTGATGAATGCCCACGCTGAACGGCTTGGCATGCATAACACCCGTTTCGGTAACAGCCACGGTTTACCGGTTGCAGAGCAATACACTACCCCCAGAGATATGGCAAAGCTCTCGGTAGCCATGATCAGAGATGTACCGGAAGAGTACGCCATTTATGCTGAAAAAGAATTCACTTACAATAATATCCGCCAGTACAACCGTAATTCATTATTGTGGGATCGCAGCCTGGAAGTTGACGGCATTAAAACCGGCCACACCAGTGAAGCCGGTTATAGTTTAATTACCTCCGCCACCCGCGATGGTATGCGTCTGGTGTCGGTTGTAATGGGTGCTGACAGCGAGCGTGCCCGCGCCAATGAGAATAAAAAATTACTAAGTTACGGTTTCCGGTTCTTTGAAACCTTTTCACCTTATCAAAGTGGTGAGCAATTTGCCGAACAACGGATTTGGCAGGGTGATAAAGAGCAAATTAAACTTGGGTTACTACAAAGCACACCGATCACCATTGCCCGCGGCCAGCGTCGCAATCTGCAAGCTGATGTCAGCTTGAATCAGCAATTGATTGCCCCCATCAACAAGGGACAGGTTGTTGGCACTATCTACTTAAAACTGGAAGATCAAGATATTGCTGAGTATCCTTTGGTTGCACTGGAAGATGTCGGCCGCGGCGGCTTTTTCAGTCGGATGATTGATTACGTAAAAATGCAGTTTGAATAAACAGGTCAATGCCAGTCCAACAAGTCCCGGCAGCTGCCGGGATTTTTTGTTACAATGGCGGCCGATTTCAGCTGGCAGCCGGGCGAGTGGCAAACGGCAGTTGCGTTAATGAGAGTAAGCGTATGGCTAATGAAGTAAAAGACACCAAATTTGATCAGTACCTGGAGTTCCCTTGCCAGTTTAATTTTAAAGTGCTTGGTCTGGCAGAGCCTGAACTGGTAGACGCAGTGATGAGCGTGATATGTCGCCATACTGACGCCACAGACTACAGCCCCAGTGTCAAACCAAGTGCCAAAGGTAATTACCATTCAGTGTCGGTAAAAGTAACGGTGACCAGTAAAGACCACATTGAATTACTGTATACAGAGCTTGGCAAAATTGAACTGGTCCGCTACGTACTTTAATGTGCTGAACTCGCAATAGCCGCACAAATCGCTATAATGCAGCCAGTTTTTCAGCGGAGTAAACCGTGAGCCTCAGCCAGCAACTTGTGATCCGTGATTTAGGCAGCCAGGACTATACGCAGGTATGGCATGCTATGCAGCGTTTTACCGACCAGCGTGATGAGCACACAGCCGACGAGTTATGGCTACTTGAGCACCCTGCAGTATTTACCCAGGGCCAGGCCGGTAAAGCAGAGCACCTGTTGTTGCCCGGTGATATTCCAGTAGTAAAGGTAGACCGTGGCGGCCAGGTTACCTACCATGGTCCGGGCCAACTAGTGGTGTATGTGTTACTGGATATCAAGCGGCGTAAGCTGGGAGTTCGCGAGCTGGTTACCTTGCTTGAGCAGGTACTAATTAAATTGCTGGCCCAATATGGCGCCATTGCCAATGCCCGACCAGATGCACCCGGCGTATATATTGACGGTAAAAAAATAGCCTCACTGGGCTTACGGGTGCGAAAAGGCTGCACTTTTCATGGCCTGGCCCTGAATGTCGACATGGACCTCAGCCCGTTTCAGCGGATTAATCCCTGCGGCTATGCCGGCATGCAAATGATCCAGAGTAAAGATTATGGTGGCCCGCTGACAGTAAGCCAGGCCAAAACCGAAATCAGCAACATTTTTAAGCGGCTACTGGCCGTATCAGAACTGAGTTTTAAAACAGGGTTAGAGTGGCAAAATGACTAAAACAGCGCGTATGGAACCAGGTGTTAAATTACGTGACGCTGATAAAATGGCGTTAATTCCGGTTAAGGTATTACCAACCGAACCGGATGAAATGCTACGTAAGCCGTCCTGGCTAAAAATAAAACTGCCAAAAACGACCGAGCGGATCGACCAGATTAAAGGCGCCATGCGCAAACATGGCCTGCATTCTGTGTGCGAGGAAGCCGCCTGCCCTAACCTGCCGGAATGTTTTAATCACGGCACGGCAACCTTTATGATCCTCGGTGCTATCTGCACCCGTCGTTGCCCGTTTTGTGATGTGGCCCACGGCCGGCCGCTGCCACCCAGTGCCGAAGAGCCTGAAAAGCTGGCACTAACCATTCGTGACATGAAATTAAAGTATGTTGTTATTACTTCGGTTGATCGTGACGACTTACGTGACGGCGGTGCCCAGCACTTTGCCGACTGCATTACTGCCATCCGCAAATACAGCCCGGATATTAAAATTGAGGTATTAGTGCCGGATTTCCGTGGCCGGATGGATGTCGCGCTGGAAATTCTTAGTAAAAGCCCGCCAGATGTGTTTAACCACAACCTAGAAACCGCGCCTCGCCTGTACAAACTGGCCCGGCCTGGCGCTGACTATAAGTGGTCCCTCACCTTACTTAAGCGCTTTAAGCAGGCGCATCCAGAGGTGTCTACCAAGTCAGGCCTGATGGTTGGCTTAGGTGAGACCACCGACGAGCTGCTGCAGGTATTACAAGATTTACGTGAGCATGATGTCGATATGTTAACCGTGGGCCAGTATCTGCAACCCAGCAAACACCACTTACCGGTTAAGCGCTATATGCCACCAGCTGAATTTGATGAGATTAAACATTTTGCCAATAGCATCGGCTTTAAACACGCTGCTTGTGGTCCTTTTGTCCGCTCCAGCTACCATGCTGATCGCCAGGCCGCCGGGGAAGAAGTCAGTTAAAACTGTGATTCATTTTACCGTTAAGGCTGCTGATGCAGCCTTTTTCATTACTTTCTCATATTAGTCTTGTTATGTCATTTTCCGGCAAACCAGCTACACTTGCAGCAGTAATAAATTGGGGGATATATGGAGCAGCGACGTTTTAGCCGGGTCAGTTTTCAGGGGAAGGCACACCTTGAGACTGCAGAGCAAAGTTATCCCACCGAAGTGCTTGATTTATCTCTAAAAGGTGCCTTAATCAATATTCCATCGGGTTGGCGGCCTGAAGCAACGGGCCCGCTGATGTTGCGGGTGCATCTGAGTGACTATCCGCTTGATTTTAGTATGCAGGTTAGCGTAGCCCATCAACATGACGACGTGATTGGCTTACACTGCGATAAAATTGATCTGGAAAGTGCCGGCCATTTAAAGCGATTAATCGAACTTAACTTAGGCGATAGCCAGATATTAAGCCGTGAACTGTCTGAGTTGTCGGCTGACGAACACGTCTGAGGGCTTTGAAAAGGCTTTAAAGGTGCTGTAGCGCGTTAACGGCATCGTTGTAACCATGACCTGCAGCAAGCTGCATAAGTGCATGCCATTGCTGCCAGGCTTGTTGCTGGCGGGCCAAATAAGCAAAATAGTATTGCACCGGCATTATATTTTCAGGATGCTGCAATGCCCTGACCATTAGCTCTTTATATAATGCCGGCATCGCAGTCTGATATGATTCCATTGGGTTAATTGTTGCCACCACCCGGTACGCTTGCTGCTCCGTAGCCTGACAGGTATTAACCGCTTCAAGTTTAACCTTGCCCCTTGCTGTATTTGTCGCTGGCAGCCATTGCTCGCGCCAGGAGGCAAGGGTTGCTGGCGCATTGTCAAATAACAGATTGGTAGCATAAGAGCCCGGACGGCACAAGTTATCTGCTGCCTGGCGGCTTAATGGGTATTCGTCAATAAAACCTAATACATGCATAAACTCATGCTGTAATAGTGCCAGGCTGGCAGTATCGGGCAATTGAATTATGCCGTTGTTGTAACTGGCCAGCCCCTGGCCAGCAATAATTAATAACTGGCTGAATTGTCCTGCTAACACCTGGCTGGTTAACGCAGCGTAATTACAGCTAATCCGCTTTTCAGCGTGTTCTGTACAGTGCAGCTCAGTAGCATTTACTTTTACTAAGTCATTAAAACAGACCGGCAATTGACTCAATAACGGGTCTTCAGCCCAAGCCATTCGTAAATGCTGCCAACGCGCTATACCGGCTTGCTGACTCGCCACCGGCTGAACTGTAAGGTTACAACCGGCAACCGCCTGGTAACCGCTGTTAGCGGTAGCTGCTGGTGCAGCTTGCCATAAACCCAGTGCTGCCCGTTGCTGCTCACTTACCATCGCAGCATTTAATTGCGCGTTGTCCAGCGATTTTTCCAGCCACTTTGCCGTGGCTAACCGCCCTTCTAACCGCTGCTGTAGTTTAAGCGCATGACTTAAACCGTCGTGATCTCCAAGCTGTGCAGCCTGCCGGAACCAGCGTAAAGCGTCATTTAGCTCTTTGTCAGCCAGACGCTGGCGGCCCAGTTGCATCGCAGCTGCTGACTCAGTGGTCGCTTGTTGGATTAACTGCTGCTGGCTTACAGGTTCAGTGTGTGGCGAACAGCCGACCAGCAATAATGCAAAAAAGCCAGCGAACCGGCTTTTCAATAACATTAGGTTGCTGGAACTAATGGAACGCATCAGTCTCACCTGAGAGCTTTTCCCCTCTCAGTCTGGCCATTTCCAGCCTTGCATACCTGTGCTCAACAAATTCATAAACATTTGTTGCCAGTACCTTTTTGTAGTATTCGATGGCATGTTCAGGACGTTTTTTTGCTTCATGCCATTTGGCCAGATAAAAATACACTTCGCATAAACGCTCAGCTAAAAGCCGCGGTCCATCAAGCTCTTCAAGCACAGAGTTCAGCAGTTGCTGCTCAGAAATATCTCCATGATAAAAGCGAACAATGTTAGTCGCCCAGTCATCTGTTGCCAATGCGGCCAGATTCGCGGTCAACCGCTCGTTAGCCTTAGTCTCAGACAGATCGGACTCGGCCAGATACAACCACACCACCCGGTAAGGATCGGCGGGGCGTAATTCCAGAAACCGGACAAAATCAGGCACTGCCAGATCTGCGCGGTCGGCATAATACAGTGCTATACCCCGGTTCAGGTATGCATATTCGTAATCGGGAGCAAGCTCCAGTGCCGAGTCAAAGGCTTCATAAGCCTGATCAAAATTACCGCTAAGAGTGTAATGAATACCGACAAAATTGTAGGCATCTGCCATATCGGGTTTCAACCGTAGTGCCCGCATAAAATCGAGCCGGGCGAGTGAGCGCAAGCCTGCGCTGTCATACATAACGCCACGGTCATAATATAAACGTGCTGACTGCTCTTCAGTTAACTCAGCACGTTGCAGAATTTCGGTTAAGCGGGCGATAGCCAGCTCAGTTCGATAAGGTACCGCCAGCGGCTCTGGCGTTAGCCAGGCCGCAGACGATGACGGTTGCGTTGTAGCGCAACCGCTTAAGGTAAGTAGCGCCAATATCAGCGCTGCCACACCAGTTTTAACGCTAACCATATTATGCGTCTTGCTCTGCGTTAGCTGCCGCTTCGGCCGGTTTAGTATTGGCTTCTTTAATACTCAACCGCACCCGGCCCTGCTTGTCGACTTCCAGTACTTTCACCGCAACTTTCTGGCCTAACTGCAAGTGTTCAGAGACATTGCTTACCCGCTCATCAGAGATTTGCGAAATATGCACTAAGCCGTCTTTGCCTGGTAACACGTTAACGAAAGCGCCGAAGTCAACAATCCGCACCACTTCGCCCTGATAGATAGCACCCACTTCAATATCCGCGGTAATAGCATTGATTTTATCAATGGCAATTTGCGCGGCTTTAGCCGTAGTTGCAGCAATTTTAATACTGCCATCATCTTCCAGCTCAATCGTGGTGCCTGACTCTTCGGTGATCTGACGGATAACTGCACCACCTTTACCGATAACCTCACGGATTTTCTCCGGGTTAATCTTCATGGTGTAGATACGCGGCGCGTACTCCGACATTTCTTTACGGTGACCGCTAATCGCCTGGTCCATCACGTTCAGGATATGCAAACGGGCCGCTTTGGCCTGCTTTAACGCAGTTTGCATAATTTCCTGAGTGATACCGTCGATTTTAATGTCCATCTGCAGCGCGGTAATACCTTCAGTGGTACCGGCTACTTTAAAGTCCATATCGCCTAAGTGATCTTCATCGCCTAAAATATCTGACAACACAACAAAGTCGTCGCCCTCTTTTACCAGACCCATGGCAATACCAGCTACTGAGGCTTTAATCGGTACACCAGCATCCATCAGGGCCAATGACGAACCGCAAACTGATGCCATTGAGCTGGAGCCGTTTGATTCGGTAATTTCAGACACGATACGTACAGTGTAGGGGAAGTCTTCAAAATCAGGCATCACTGCTAACACACCGCGCTTGGCTAAACGGCCATGACCGATTTCGCGGCGTTTTGGTGAGCCAACCATGCCGGTTTCACCCACACAGTACGGAGGGAAGTTATAGTGCAGCATAAAGGTATCGGTTTTCTGACTTAATAAGTCATCGATATTCTGAGCATCACGGGCGGTACCTAAAGTACAGGTTACCAGCGCCTGGGTTTCACCACGGGTAAACAATGACGAACCATGAGTACGCGGCAATACGCCGGTCATTACGCTTAAACCACGGATCATTTCCGGATCACGGCCATCGATACGTGGCTCGCCTTTGGTAATGCGGCTGCGTACGACTTTACTTTCCAGGTCGTGGAAAATATCACCAAACTCGCTTTTGTCCAGCTCTTCGCCTTCCGCCAGCTCTTCGGTCAATTTAGCGTGCAATGCTGATTTAATTTCAGCAATACGCTCATAACGTTTGGCTTTTTCAGTGATCTGATATGCTGCACCAATATCTGCGGTAGCCAGTTCAGCCACTTTAGCGATTAATGGCAGGTTTTTCGCAGGTGCCTGCCAGTTCCAGGCGGGTTTTGCACCTTCAGCTGCCAATTCGTTGATGGCATTAATCGCCGTTTGCATTTGCTCATGGCCATACATCACTGCGCCTAACATAACGTCTTCAGACAAAATATTGGCTTCAGATTCCACCATCAGTACTGCATTATGTGTACCGGCAACCACTAAGTCCAGTTTCGAGCTTTTCAGCTCTTCTTCTGATGGGTTTAGCACATACTGATTATTAACATAACCGACACGCGCGGCACCGATAGGGCCAGCGAACGGAATACCTGATAAAGCCAGCGCCGCTGAAGTACCAATTAACGCCACGATATCGGGCTGAATTTCCGGTTGTACTGATACAACAGTAGCAATAACCTGAACTTCATTGTTAAAACCTTCCGGGAATAACGGACGAATAGGCCGGTCGATTAAACGGCTGGTCAGGGTTTCACCCTCACTGGGCCGGCCTTCACGTTTAAAAAAGCCGCCCGGGATCCGGCCAGCTGCATACATTTTTTCCTGGTAATTAACGGTTAACGGAAAGAAATCCTGACCAGGTTTAGGTTCTTTCTTACCCACTACTGTTACTAAAACGGAGGTATCTCCCAGGCTGGCCAGCACTGCGGCATCTGCCTGACGGGCGATAACGCCGGTTTCTAAAGTAAAGGTATGTTGGCCAAACTGAAATGATTTTACGATGGGAGTCACGTGTGTATTTCCTTAATCTTAATCGCCGAATTGCGATGTCTTTCTCTGTGTTTTCTGCCTGCACAGTATACTCTGTAACCTGTTACAAAAGATAGTTCAGTAAAAAAAGCGCTAAAAAATATTCCTGTGAAAAATCCATAAAAAAAGAGGCTGAAAAGCCTCTTTTTTTGCTACGTTATCGCTTAGCGATTAACGACGTAAACCTAAACGACCGATCAGGGTAGTGTAACGGCTCTGATCTTTGCCTTTTAAGTAATCTAACAGCTTACGGCGCTGGCTAACCATCCGTAACAAACCACGACGAGAATGGAAGTCGTGCTTGTGCTCGGCAAAGTGGCCTTGCAGGTGAGTGATTGACGCAGTTAACAGGGCAACCTGTACTTCTGGTGAACCAGTATCGCCTTCTTTTACAGCGTAGTCAGCAACAATTTTTGCTTTATCAGCAGCGCTTAATGACATATTTAACTCCAATGTGAGTGAACTAAAATAAGGGAATCGCCGATCACTCATCCAGCAGACCCCAGAAAATCCGGCGTATAATAGCACTTTGCCGCCTTTTTACAAGGTGTTTGTCTCTACAGCCGGCTTTTGTACGGCACTGGTGTTGAGTAAGCGGCGTGAACTCAGCACCCCCTGCTGTATCCGGCCAATACCGATAAAGACATCAGCCGGCCCCAGTAACCTGATAGCTTCAATATCATCTGCCGTAACACTGCAATTCTGGCCATGTTGTAGCTGATGTTGCTGCTCAAGGCTTAGCTGCAACGCAGGCATAGTAACAATACCCGCATCCAACGGCAGCAACAACGCATCCAGCGCGTTAAAATCTGTAGAAGTATGGCAGTGCTCTGCCAACACCTCTAATTGCGTTGGTGATACCATCTGCTCAGCGGTAAAAGGCCCGACCTGAGTACGGTGTAACTTACTGACATGGCCACCACAACCCAGTAGCTCACCTAAATCATCAATCAGGGTGCGGATATACGTGCCTTTGGAGCAATGCACAATAAAATCAGCAGAGTTGCCAGCGCGATTTAACAGTTCAAACCGGAAAATACTAATTGGCCGCGCTTCACGCTCTATGGTAATACCCTGCCGCGCATATTTGTATAGCGGCTGGCCCTGATGTTTTAACGCCGAGTACATGGTGGGCACTTGCAGAATATCACCACGTAACGATTGTAGGGCTTGTTCTAATTCGGTGTCAGTAAAACTGACCGGCCGTTCACTGATCACTTCACCTTCTGAATCGCTGGTACTGGTACGAATACCAAAACACGCAGTGACCAGATAAGTTTTATCGGTATCAAGCAGAAACTGACTGAACTTGGTCGCTTCACCAAAACAAACAGGCAGTAAACCGGAGGCCAGTGGGTCCAGCGCACCGGTATGACCGGCTTTTTGCGCCTGATACAACCAGCGGACCCGCTGCAAAATACCATTGCTGCTTACTTCAAGCGGTTTATCCAGTAACAGAATGCCATTGACTGCTCTGGCATTTTTTCGCGCCATTACTCATCGGCTCCGTCGCTGTCAGTGGGCTCCAGGCCGGCGTCTTTGCGCTTGCGCTCATCTTCCTGACGAACTGAGGCCACTAAACTCGCCATCCTGATACCTTCGTTCAATGACTGATCAAAGGCAAAGCGGATATGCGGCACGATCCTGGTCTGAATCCGCTTACCAATTAAACTACGTACATAGCCAGCGGCATCATTGAGGATTTTAAGGTTATCTTCAACCTTGCTGTCATCCATGCCTAAAAAGGTTACAAACACCTTAGCATGTGACAGATCACGTGATACTTCGACATCAGACACGGTAATCATTGAATGCAGGCGCGGATCTTTAATTTCGCGCTGCAGAATAACTGCCATCTCTTTTTTTATATGTTGTGACAACCGGTCAACGCGGGAGAATTCTTTTGCCATAATTGTCTAATCCAAATTTGGTACCGGGGAGAACACAACAGGGGCACTAAAGGCCCCTGTACTATGTTTTACTGGCCAGCGGTACTTTATAAAGTACGTTCAACCTGAATGGTTTCAAATACTTCTATCTGATCGCCTTCGCGAACATCGTTGTAGTTTTTCACGCCGATACCGCACTCAAAGCCATTTCTGACTTCGTTAACATCGTCTTTAAAGCGACGCAGCGATTCCAGTTCACCCTCGAAAATAACCACGTTGTCACGTAGTACCCGAATTGGTGCATGACGTTTAATCATACCTTCAGTCACCATACAACCAGCAATGGCACCAAACTTCGGTGAACGGAACACATCCCGCACCTGAGCTAAACCAATAATTTGCTGTTTAAACTCTGGCGCCAACATACCGGTCATTGCCGCTCTGACTTCGTCTAACAGTTCATAAATGATACTGTAGTAACGCAGGTCAAGGCCTTCATCTTCAATCATCTTACGAGCAGACGCATCAGCACGAACGTTAAAACCAATGATAATGGCTTGTGACGCCGCAGCAAGGGTAACGTCGGTTTCGGTAATACCACCTACACCACTGCCGATGATTTTAATTTTCACTTCATCAGTAGACAGTTTAGCCAGTGATTCAGAAATCGCCTGCACTGAACCCTGTACGTCGCCTTTTAATACCAGATTAAGCTCTGATACATCGCCTTCTTCCATGTTGGCAAACATGTTTTCCAGCTTGGCTTTTTGCTGACGGGCCAGTTTCACATCACGGAATTTACCCTGACGGTACAAGGCAACTTCCCGGGCTTTACGCTCATCTTTCACCACGGTAACTTCGTCACCCGCCTGTGGCACACCCGACAGGCCCAGTATTTCAACCGGAATAGACGGACCGGCAACTTTAATTTCGCGACCATTTTCGTCACGCATTGCCCGTACCCGGCCGTACTCAAAGCCACACAGCACGATATCGCCCTGGTTTAGCGTCCCTTCCTGCACCAGAATTGAAGCAACCGGGCCACGACCTTTATCAAGCCGGGACTCGATAACAGCACCGCGGGCCAGGCCGTTTTTCACCGCTTTTAATTCCAGCAGTTCAGCCTGGTTAAGAATGGCTTCCAGCAGGTCATCAATACCCTGGCCAGATTTCGCCGATACCTGAACAAACTGAGTATCACCGCCCCACTCTTCAGAAATGACATCAAACTGGGATAACTCGTTACGAACCCGATCTGGATCAGCTTCAGGCTTATCAATTTTGTTGACCGCGACAACTAAGGGCACGCCTGCTGCTTTCGCATGCTGAATCGCTTCCTTAGTTTGTGGCATTACGCCATCATCGGCGGCAACAACCAGAATTACAATATCAGTAGCTTTAGCACCACGAGCCCGCATTGAGGTAAAGGCAGCGTGACCCGGCGTATCCAGGAAAGTAACCATACCGCGGTCTGTTTCAACATGATACGCACCAATGTGCTGAGTAATACCGCCGGCTTCACCGTCAGCGACTTTGGCTTTACGGATGTAATCCAGCAGTGAGGTTTTACCATGGTCAACGTGACCCATAACGGTTACTACCGGTGCGCGCGGCTCAAGCTCACCTTCGCCGGCACGGTCTGACATCACCGCTTCTTCTAACTCGTTTTCTTTAGTCAGGGTGAATTTGTGGCCCATTTCTTCACAAACAATGGCCGCTGTTTCCTGATCAATCACCTGATTAATGGTCGCCATGGCGCCCATTTTCATCATGGTTTTAATGACTTCAGACGCTTTTACGGCCATTTTCGCTGCCAGTTCGGCAACAGTAATGGTTTCACCAATTTTCACTTCGCGCTCTACCGGCTGCGCAGGCTTGTTAAAACCGTGCTGCATACTGGTTGGCGTTTTCTTTTTCTTGGTATGACGGTTAGCACGATTGAAGGCTTCTTTATCGTTGCCGTCATCTTTCTTTTTGCCTTTAGCAGCTGGGGCTTTTTTACCCACACCACGACGTCCGGCCCGTTCTTCTTTCGCGTCAACTTCGTCTTCAGCTTGTTTAGCAAACTCGTTACTGGTCAGGTGGTAGTCGTCTTTTTCAGTAGACTTGGCTTTCTCTTCCTGCGCCCAACGCTCACTGTTTTCTTCCGCCAGTTTACGGGCAGCTTCAGCCTGTTTTTTAGCTTCTTCTTCCAGTTTGCGTAAGGCTTCGGCTTCCTGCTGCTGACGAATATGCTCAGCTTCACGCTTCGCTTCTTCTTTAGCCGCCCGGCGTGCCGCCTCCTCAGGGTCATCTTTTAACAGTTGCGCCTGCTTGGCTTCTTCGCGTTTTTTCGCTTCAGCAGCTTTGCGCTCTGCTTCTTCTTTTGCTTTTGCTGCAGCGATTTCACGCGCTTTCTGCTCCGCTTCCTGCTTGGCGCGGTTTGCTTCGGCATTGGCTTTTTCTTCAGCTAAACGCGCTTCTTCCTGCGCCTTCAACGTCGCTTCATCCACAACCGGTTTTTTGATATAGGTTTTTTGCTTACGCACTTCTACCTGAATTTCGCGATTGCGTCCGGCACCGCCGGCCACACTTAAGGTGGTTTTTTCTTTACGCTTCAGAGTAAGTTTTGATGGTTCTGACGATTTACCACCGTGCTGCTTACTTAAATGCAACAGCAAGGTTTTTTTCTCATCTTCAGATACTTGCTGCCCTGCAGCTTTAGTAATACCTGCATCAGCAAATTGTTGTACTAACCGATCAACAGTTGTACCGACATCACTGGCCAGCTTCTCTATGGTGACTTCTGCCATTTGTGTTGTTACCTCCGTTGACTACTCAGTTACTTTCACTAAACCAAACAATATTACGCGCCGCCATAATCAGCTCTGCGGCTTTTTGTTCAGTTATATCTGCTATATCTAATAAATCGTCGACACCTAACTCAGCTAAGTCATCCAGGGTGGTAACACCTTTGCTGGCAATAACATAAGCGGTATGGGTATCTAAACCTTCCAGCGCTAACAGCGCTTCAGTCGGTTTGGCGTCTTCCAGCGATTCTTCACTGGCCAGCGCACGGGTGGTCAGTACGGCTTTCGCCCTGCCACGCAATTCTTCTACGATTTCTTCATCAAAACCATCGATTGACAATAATTCGCTGATTGGCACGTATGCCACTTCTTCCAGCGTTGAGAAGCCTTCCTCTACCAACACATCGGCAAAGTCTTCATCAATTTCCAGCGCATCCATAAAGGCCTGGCGTACTTTCTCGGTCTCTTCCTGATGTTTTTTCTTCATATCTGAAACTGACATTACATTCAGTTCCCAACCGGTTAACTGGCTGGCTAAGCGCACGTTCTGGCCATTGCGACCAATTGCCATTGCCAGGTTAGAATCTTCAACCGCAATGTCCATCGAGTGAGCGTCTTCATCCACAATAATAGAGGCCACTTCGGCCGGCGCCATCGCATTGATAACAAACTGGGCATCGTTATCGTCATACAGCACGATATCAACCCGCTCGCCAGCCAGTTCGTTTGACACGCCCTGCACCCGTGAGCCACGCATGCCAACACAGGCACCTACCGGATCTATCCGACGGTCATTACTTTTCACGGCAATTTTTGCGCGAGACCCCGGGTCACGGGCCGCACCGCGAAGTTCAATCATTTCTTCGCCGATTTCCGGTACTTCAATCCGGAACAGCTCCAGCAACATTTCTGGCCGGGCACGACTTAAAAACAGCTGAGCCCCGCGCGCTTCCGGCTTTACATCATATAATAAGGTGCGAATGCGATCGCCCGGGCGATACGTTTCCCGCGGTAACATTTCTTCCCGCGGTAACATCGCTTCAGCATTGTTACCTAAATCTACGATAATACTGTCGCGATTAACCTTTTTAACAATACCGGTGACCAATTCACCTACCTGATCGATATAGGCTTCAACTACCTGAGACCGCTCTGCTTCGCGCACTTTCTGCACGATAACCTGCTTAGCCATCTGGGTGGTGATGCGGTCGAACTCAATAGAGTCGATTTGCTCTTCGTAAAAATCGCCAATTTGTACTTCCGGTGCATCGTATTGCGCAGCAGACAGTGTAATTTCGCGGGTAGGATGTTCCTGCACCGCATCATCTGCGACCACTTCCCAACGCCGGAAAGTCTCATAGGAACCCGTTTTGCGGTCAATATTAACCCGCACTTCAATATCGCCTTCGTTTTTCTTTTTAGTGGCTGCAGCTAATGCAAATTCCAGTGCCTGGAAAATTTTCTCCCGCGGTACTGATTTTTCGTTCGATACTGCATCGACAACCAATAATATTTCTTTTGCCATTGTATCTGCCTCGTTCTGACGCGACCCGAATACCTTAAAAAACCGGTACTACGTTTGCTTTGTCTATATTATCCAGCAGCAAACGATAGGGTTTGCCATCGACTTCCATAACTAACATGTCAGCGTCAATCGCCTGCAACATGCCTTTGAATTTTCTTCTGTTATCTTGTGCTATTGTCAGCTTAACTTCGACTTGCTGACCTATAGCACTTGCAAAATGAGCTTCGGTAAACAGCGGCCTGGCTAAACCAGGTGATGAAACCTCGAGGGTATATTCGGTAGGGATAGGATCTTCAACATCCAGCACAGCGCTGACTTCACGGCTCACCAAAGCACAATTTTCAACGGTAATACCATCGCTATGATCAATATATAGCCGTAACGTGGTATGCCTGCCAGCCCGCAGCAGTTCAATGCCCCATAAATCAAAACCGGCAGCGGTAACTGTCGGGCTCAACAACTCTACCAGTTGTTGTTCTTGTTTAGTCAAAAAGACCTCCGAATACACCAATAAAAAATGGGCATAGCGCCCATTACTGCTTAAAACTGACACGCCAGATACGAAAACGCCCCGAACAAGCGGGGCGAAATAACATCCGAACAACACTCATATCGCCAATGAAATGTTGTTTTGATTTGGTTGCGGGAGCCGGATTTGAACCGACGACCTTCGGGTTATGAGCCCGACGAGCTACCAGACTGCTCCATCCCGCGTCCGTGTAATGGCGCATATTATATAGCGCCTTGCCTGTTACCGCAAGCATTGCATAGCAAAGCCGCGAATATAGTTGGTGCCGAGAGCGGGACTTGAACCCGCACGTCCGAAGACACTACCCCCTCAAGATAGCGTGTCTACCAATTTCACCACCTCGGCAGAAAAGAGAGGTTAGTTTACCGGAATATCACTGTTGTCATCTTTTTTTACCGGCGCTTCTTCCACAGCCGGAACAGACAGATCCCACTCATCGACCGGCGCGCTCTGTTTGGCTGTGTAGTTACCCAGTACAATACTCAGCACAAAAAACAACGTTGCCAGAATAGTGGTGGTTTTGGTTAAAAAATTACCGGTACCCGATGATCCAAATACAGTCGATGATGCGCCAGCACCAAAAGCCGCGCCCATGTCAGCGCCCTTACCATGTTGAATCAATACCAGGCCAATCAAGGCCATAGCCACTAACAAATAAACTACAATAATAATCTCGTACATGCTTAGTCCTTTGCGCTTTGGCAAATTTGCATAAATTCTGAAGGTTTTAAGCTGGCACCGCCAACTAATGCACCATCAATATCGGCTTGAGCAAATAACGCAATGCAATTTGCGGCGTTAACACTGCCACCATATAAAATTTTCACCTTCGCTGCAGCGGCATCATCATACTGCGCCAACTGCCGGCGGATAAACGCATGGGTTGCCTGCGCTTGTTCCGGTGTCGCCGATTCACCCGTACCAATGGCCCAGACAGGCTCATAAGCAATTACTGATTTCACCAGTAATTCGGGGTGCGAAGCATACACCGCCGCTAATTGTTTCGCAATAACCTGCTCAGTATTTTCTTGCTGACGCTCGGTTAACGTTTCGCCAATACAAAGTACTGGCGTTAAACCTGAGCTAACCGCTTGCTGCACTTTCCGGCAAACCAGTTGGTCAGTCTCAGCATAATATTGGCGTCGCTCGGAATGACCTACCAGCACGTAACTCGCGCCAGTCTCTTTAATCAGCCCGGCGCTGAGTTCACCGGTAAAAGCCCCCTCGTTATGCTCGCTTAAATTCTGAGCTCCCAACGCGTAGTGCCGGCTGACCGGAAAGTGCGGCAACAGGGTAGCGGGCGGACAAATCAGCACATCGACTGCTGTAGATAAATTTGCTAACTGCTGCACAACAGCCTCTACCAGTGCCCTGGATCCATTCATCTTCCAGTTGGCAGCGATCAGTTTTTTTGCAGACATAACATTATTTCCTGATTTAAAATCATCGGAATACTAACCAAGCCATGCGCCAAGAACAAGCATTACCAGACTTCTTAGTCGCCAACTGCGGTTATAATGTGCAACCGCAGTTATTGCCAGTTAACTTGCCAGCTTAACCGCCGCAGCAATTTGCTCGGCATAGTCGCGTACCAAGGTAGCATCTTCACCTTCAACCATGACCCGGATAAGCGGCTCAGTACCCGACTTACGAATTAATACCCGGCCTTTACCAGCAAGCAAGCTTTCCACTTCGGCTATTTTTTGTTTGACGTGCTGCTTTTCAAGGGGTGCAGTACCTTTTTCAAATTTAACATTTACCAGAACCTGGGGCATCTTGTGCATGCCATCACATAATTGAGTCAGATTCTCACCGGTTACCAGCATAGCATTAAGTACTTGCAACGAAGCGATAATACCGTCACCGGTGCAGGCATGGTCCAGATTAAGGACGTGCCCCGAGTTCTCACCACCAATTCGCCAGCTTTTCTCGCGCAACAATTCCATAACATAGCGATCGCCCACGGCGCTGCGGGCAAAAGGAATATCCAGCGCCTGCAGCGCCAGTTCCAGCCCAAGATTGCTCATCAGGGTCCCGACTACGCCGCCTTGCAAGGTTTTCTCGCGCTGGGCGCAGCGGGCAATAATATAGACAATTTCATCACCGTCCAGCACCCGACCTTGCTGGTCAACCATCATTACCCGGTCGCCATCACCGTCGTAAGCAATGCCTAAATCTGCTTGCTGCTCCAGCACTGTCTGTTGCAACAAATCGGTATGAGTTGCACCACACTTGTCGTTAATATTGAAGCCATCCGGCTTACAGCCAATCGCGATGACCTCAGCACCAAGCTCTTTAAAAACTGCTGGCGCGATGTGATACGTCGCACCATGGGCACAATCGATTACAATCTTCAGGCCCTTTAGCGATAAGTGATTTTTTAAATGACTCTTACAAAACTCAATATAGCGCCCGGCTGCGTCTTCAATCCGCATTGCCCGGCCCAGCTTCTCCGATGGCTCACAAACCATCGGCTGCTCCAGCTCATGCTCAATCGCCAACTCCACTTCATCGGGTAATTTGGTGCCATCTGCAGAGAAAAACTTAATGCCATTATCGTAATAAGGATTGTGCGAAGCGCTGATAACAATGCCGGCCTCTGCCCGGAAAGTCCGGGTTAAATAAGCCACGGCGGGCGTAGGCATTGGTCCTAACAAACGGACGTCTACGCCGGCAGCAACCAAACCGGCCTCCAGGGCCGTTTCCAGCAGGTACCCTGAAATCCGGGTATCCTTACCAATCAGTACTTTGCGGGTACCTCGGGCCGACAATACCCGACCAGCTGCCCAGCCCAGCTTCATCGCAAATTCCGGCGTGATCGGGAACTCACCGACCCGGCCACGTACTCCATCCGTTCCAAAATACTTTCTGCTCATGCTTTTACTCCATAGTGCACTGCAGTAGCTACCTGCACTGCCTGTACTGATTCTTTTACGTCGTGGACCCGAATTATCCGGGCTCCCTGTAGTGCAGCAATTGTGGCACACGCCAAACTACCTGCCAAACGTTGGTCTATCGGTACATCCAGCAACTGACCAATCATTGATTTGCGGGACATTCCTGCCAAAACCGGATAACCCAGTTTTACCAATTGCGCCAGAGCTGCCAGTAACTGATAGTTATGACTAAGTGTTTTACCAAAACCAAAGCCCGGATCCAGAATAATCTGGTTTTTAGCAATCCCAGCGAATTGGCAGTCCATGGTCCGGCGTTGTAAAAACTTTACTACTTCAGCAACAACATCATCATACTGCGGTTGCTGTTGCATCGTGCGGGGCTGCCCTTGCATATGCATCAGACAAACCGGTACATTTAATTCTGCCGCACATTGCAGCGCCCCATCGCCCTGCAATGCCTGTACATCATTAATCATATCGGCCCCGGCCTTAACCGCTGCTGACATGACACCGGCTTTGCTGGTATCTACCGATATGACACAGTCAAAGCGCTGCCTGATAGCTTCAATGACTGGCACTACCCGATCGAGTTCCTGCTGCAAAGGCACCTCTGCCGCACCAGGCCGGGTAGATTCACCACCGATATCCAGAATCATCGCACCATCTGCCAGCATCTGTTCAGCCTGGCGCAATGCCGCCTCTGGTGATAAATGCTGGCCACCATCAGAAAATGAATCTGGTGTAATATTTAAAATTCCCATCACAACCGGCCGGGATAAATCTAACTGGCGCTGTCGGGGGAGTTGTATCAGCATATTATTGCCCTTAAAAATATTACCTTTAAAAAGGTGACTTCTGAAAACGGAGTTCTGAAAATAACAAACCCCGGCTAGCCGGGGTTTGAAGTATAACCAGAGTATGCTTTCAGTGCATACTGTTAATCCAGCAAATAATGCCTCAATTAATGTAAGTTACCCTCAGAAGGTTTATCGGTAGCAACCGGGCCTTCACTCTCGGTCTTCGCCTTACCGGCGCTATCATCATCGCTGTTGCCCTTGTCACGAGGCTCCCAGTTCTCCGGCTGACGCACTTCACGACGCTCCATCAGATCGTCTATCTGTTTGGCATCTATCGTTTCGTATTTCATCAGCGCATCTTTCATCGCATGCAGAATATCCATATTCTCTTCAATCAGCTTTTTCGCCCGCACATAGTTGCGGTCAATAAACACCCGGATTTCCGCATCAATCGCTTTAACTGTATCTTCCGACATATGCTTATTTTTGCTGACTGAGCGGCCTAAAAATACTTCACCGTCTTCATCAGCATATAATAGTGGACCTAGCTTTTCTGAGAAACCCCACTGGGTGACCATTTTCCGGGCTAACTCGGTGGCGCGTTCAATATCGTTAGATGCACCCGTCGTGACTGATTCAAAGCCATAAATCACTTCTTCAGCAATCCGGCCACCAAACAGTGAGCTGATCATACTTTCTAAATGACGTTTACTATGGCTCACCCGGTCGCGCTCAGGTAAATACATGGTTACGCCCAGTGCCCGGCCACGCGGGATAATACTGACTTTATAAACTGGATCATGATCCGGTACTAAGCGGCCAACAATGGCATGGCCGGCTTCGTGATAGGCCGTAGCCTCTTTTTCCTTTTCGGTCATCACCATCGAGCGGCGCTCTGCACCCATCATGATCTTGTCTTTGGCTTTTTCAAACTCGTCCATCGACACTACCCGGCAATTGCTCCGGGCAGCGAACAACGCGGCTTCGTTCACCAGGTTGGCTAAGTCAGCACCCGAGAAACCCGGGGTACCACGGGCAATAACTGATGGGTCAACACCATCAGCCAACGGTACTTTACGCATATGCACTTTTAAAATCTGCTCACGGCCTTTAACGTCTGGTAAACCTACCACCACCTGGCGGTCAAAACGGCCAGGGCGCAACAACGCTGGGTCGAGGACATCTGGCCGGTTGGTAGCGGCAATCACAATAATACCTTCATTACCGTCAAAACCATCCATCTCTACCAGCATCTGGTTTAAGGTTTGCTCACGCTCATCGTGACCACCGCCTAAACCGGCACCGCGTTGCCGGCCTACCGCGTCGATTTCATCGATAAAGATAATACAGGGTGCGGCTTTTTTAGCTTGCTCGAACATATCGCGAACCCGCGAGGCACCGACACCAACAAACATTTCAACGAAATCTGAACCTGAAATCGTGAAAAACGGCACTTTAGCTTCACCCGCTATGGCTTTCGCCAGCAAGGTTTTACCGGTACCTGGCGGGCCCACCATCAACACACCTTTTGGAATTTTGCCGCCCAGTTTCTGGAAACGTGAAGGGTCGCGCAGATAATCGACCAGCTCAGAGACTTCTTCTTTTGCTTCATCACAACCGGCAACATCTGCAAAAGTGGTTTTAATTTGATCTTCGCCCATCAAGCGCGCTTTGCTTTTGCCAAACGACATGGCACCTTTGCCACCGCCGCCCTGCATCTGGCGCATAAAGAAAATCCAGACCCCAATAAGCAGTAGCATTGGGAACCAGGAAATAAATATAGTGGCCAGCCAGCTGCTTTCTTCTGGCTTAGCACCAATAACCCGTACATCATGGTCCAACAAATCTTTCATTAAACCAGGATCATTTACCGGTAACACCGTTTCAAAACGCTCACCACTGTTGCGTAAACCAGTAATCACACCACTGCGCTCAATCTTGACCTCGCGGATCTGGCCCTGATTTATGTCTTTGATAAACTGGGTGTAACTGGTTTGTCTGTCTGCATTTTCACTGGGGCCGAAGCTGTTAAACACCGACATAAGTACCACTGCGATAACCAACCAGACAATCAGATTTTTTGCCATGTCGCTCAAGGTTATAACCTCATTTTTCGCTTAATAAAAAGTTACCGGCTACTGTACTAAACTTTGAAGCCGGTCGCCACGATATATGTTTCCCGTGACCTGGCGCGGGAAGAATCGGGCTTACGTATTTTAACGGTGGTGAACATGGCTCTGACATCCTTTAAAAAGGCTTCAAAACCGTCACCCTGAAACACTTTGACCACAAAACTGCCATTTTGCTTCAAAACTTTTTGACACATATCCAATGCCAGTTCGATCAGGTACATAGAGCGGGCCTGATCGGTTGTATCATTACCGCTCATATTCGGTGCCATGTCAGATAATACCACATCTACGGTCTTACCGCCGATCCGGCTCAGTAAGGCATTCAACACTGCCTCTTCCCGGAAATCTCCCTGTAAAAACGCCACACCAGCCAGTGGGTCCATCGGCAAAATATCGCAGGCAATTACTGTGCCGTTCTGGCCAACAACCCCTGCCACATATTGCGACCAGCTGCCAGGCGCCGAGCCTAAATCGACCACGGTCATGCCCGGTTTCATCAGCTTATCCTGCTGTTGAATTTCTTCTAACTTAAAAGAGGCGCGGGAACGTAACCCCAGTTTCTGCGCTTTTTGCACAAAGTGATCATCAAAATGCTCCTTTAACCAGCGAGTTGAACTGGCAGAGCGTTTTTTCTTGGTCATGGTACCACTCTTAAATAGTGTTATGCCTGAGATGGCGCTACAATAGGCAAAAATCAAGCTTGAATCTGGATATTCTACCTTTATGAGTTTAACCAATAAACAAAAACAATTTTTAAAAGCCAAAGCTCACGAGCTTAAACCGGTTATTTTACTGGGTGGCAATGGCCTTACAGAAGGCGTTATAGCCGAAATTGAGGTTGCGCTGAGCTTTCATGAGCTAATTAAAATTAAAGTGCCTACCGAAGATCGCGAACAGAAAATATTGATTATGGATGCGATAATCCGCGAAACAAAAGCTGACAAAGTGCAGGTTATTGGCAAAACGCTGGTGCTATACCGGCCAAGCGAAGCAAAGAAAATTCAGTTACCCCGTGGCTGATTAGTTATCTAAAAAGCCGGCTGCCTGTGCCACGCTACGGGCAGTATCTTCGCTATCGGCTGTCTGGCTTATCAGGTTTACTGGCCGGTTACTTACCTCAGTTGCCTTAACAAACTGCCACATTACCACAGCGTTATCCGCATAGATGGTCTGGACATGGGATAAGTTATGTTGAAAACACCAATATGTGTTGTCTTTTAGCAAACTGAATACATCTGCCGGGCTCAGTTGCCAGTTACGAATATCCAGCACCACTGCCCAGGGCCTTGCCATTATGGGCTGCACCAATTGCCGGAATTCCTGCACGTAGTCTTTGGCCGTGCGTGCATTCCAGATACCGTCGGCCCGCACCCACAATACCCGTTGTTCCAGGTTCAGGCTGAATGCTTTTTTATTTTTCATTGGTAACTCCAGTCGACTACCGGTTACTCTATCCTATATGACACAAATCAAAACTCTGACCTGTACTAAAATTGTAAGAATTTATGTATATAGAACTTGGTTATCAACCCTCAGTAGCTCGTCAAATAAGTAAGCTTAACAAGCCCTTGAAGATATCATGCAACTAAGAGACTACCAGCAGCAAGCTGTTGATGCTGCCGTCGCGCACTTTAAACAAAGTGGTCAGTCGGCGGTGATGGTACTACCTACCGGTGCAGGCAAGAGCCTGGTATTGGCCGAGCTGGCCAGAGTAGCCAAAGGCCGGGTACTGATACTTACCCATGTTAAAGAGCTGGTCGCGCAAAATGCCGAGAAAGTAGGCTTGCTTACTACTGCGGGCAGCATTTTTGCTGCAGGGCTGGATCAGAAAGACAGTTCCGCTAAAACAGTTATTGCCAGTGTGCAATCAGCAGGACGAAATCTGGCGCAGTTTAATCAGGCATTTTCATTGCTGATTATTGATGAGTGTCACCGGGTTAGCTTAGATAAAGACAGCCAGTACCAGCAGCTGTTCAGCCATTTAAGGCAACACAATCCAACACTGAAAATACTTGGCCTGACGGCCACGCCCTACCGGCTGGGTGCGGGCTGGATTTATCAGCGTCATTATCACGGCCGGGTAGGCTCAACTGAACTGGCAACTTTCGACTGCTGCATTTTTGATTTGCCACTGCGGCCCCTGATTAATAAGGGGTATTTAGCTAAACCAGTATTACTGGACGGTTTGTCAGCTCAGTATGACTTTAGCTCCCTTACGCCAATGAGTGGTATGGATTACAGCGAACAGCAGATTGAATCGGTTCTGGGCAAAATGGGCCGGGCAACTAAGCTGATTGTTGGCCAGCTCTGTCAGCTGGCTGCCACTAAACAAGGGGTAATTATATTTGCGGCAACGGTTCGCCATGCTGAAGAGGTGCTGGGCCTGCTACAGGAAAATGGCCAGCAAGCTGGCCTGCTTACCGCGACAACGGCTAATGCCGAGCGCGACCAGTTGATAGTCGCCTTTAAAGCAAAACAGCTGAAATTTCTGGTCAATGTCGCCGTGCTTACTACCGGTTTTGATGCACCGCATGTCGATCTTATTGCTATTTTGCGCCCCACTGCGTCGGTCAGTTTATTTCAGCAAATGGTAGGCCGTGGTTTACGTAGTAGCCCCGGTAAAACTCATTGCCTGATCATTGACTATGCCGCCAATGGCTACGATATCTTCTACCCGGAAGTGGGTAGCCCGCGACCAACCAGCAAAGCTGTGCCAGTACAGGTGCCCTGCCCTGAATGCGGATTTGCCAATACCTTTTGGGGCCTGGTCGATAGCGATGGTGATATTATCGAGCACTATGGCCGGCGTTGTCAGGGTTTACTGGAACACATTGCCAACGCTGCTTCCAAACAATGCAGCTACCGCTTCAGAGCCCGGGTTTGTCCGGATTGCGGTGGTGAAAATGACATCGCCGCCAGGGCATGTCAGCACTGCCAGTCGCAGCTTATCGATCCGGATAAACGCTTAAAAGAAGTATTGAGCAAGCAACATCATCATTTATTTCGGTGTCAGCAAATGCAGCTAAGTGATCAGCAAGGCGTGCTGCAGGTGCAGTATCTGGACATCGATGGCAACCCGTTTTACCGTCATTTTAAACTGGATACCGCCGCACAGCGTCGGGCGCTATATGCGCTGTTTGTTTACCCCCACAGCCGCACGCCGGGGCTTAAACCTAAAAACTACCAAACAGCCGGCGAGCTGGTGGCTGATCAGGAAAAATTCCGGATGCCGCAGCTTATTCTGCTAAAAAAACAGGCCAAAGGCTGGCAACAGCTGGACAGCTTTTTTGATTACAGTGGCCGTTATCATAATCCTGCCACTTTTTCAGGTTCAGCTGACTAACCCCGGATCGGTGGTTTGTTCTTTTGCCCGTTGTTGCAACCGTTGGAACAAGCCACTTAACAGCACCAGGCTCAAACCCAGACCAATAAAAGACGCAGCCCGCAACAAGCCACTCAGCTCATTTAAATCAAAAATAAAGACTTTACACACGACAAGCAGCAACAATGCAAAACCTGCTTTGCGCAGAAGCGGCCACTGCTTTAATTCAGCAATAACCACGGTTAGTAGGGCCAACAGCAGAAATATCACAGAATAACTGTAATGTTCGGCATTGCTGGTCGCTAACGCCAGGTTGATGCTTTGTCCCTGCCAGACGTGACGGACACTGCCAATCAGATAAAGCAGCAGCGATACAGTTGCCAGATAGTAGCCGGCAGGCCGGTAAATATTTGCGCGCTGCTGTGCCTCACCCAGACGGGCTAATAACATACACAGCAAAGCGGGCAAACCCCATAGCAGGAGCAATAAGTTAAACACAGGTAGGTTGCCAAGTGACTGCTGACTAAAAAACGGGTTCAGACTGGTATTCAATTGCAACTGAAATAACCCGGCTAATAACAACAGTGCACCGCAAGCCAGGCGGTATAAGCGCTGCAAACTAGCCGCCCGATAACTGCGCCACTGGTAGACCACTGCCAGTAATAGCCAGTTAAAACTATGAACGACCATCGTCGTAAAATTAAGCTGGCTGAAGTTCAGCTGCTCAGCATTGAGCCAGTACTGCGTCTGCACAGTAATAAATACAGCCAGCACATGTAAACATGCGCCTTCCAACACTGCCTGCAGAGCACTGCCACGCCATAACCACCAGCCTGCAACCAGACAGCCCAGGGTTATGGGGTACACCAGCAACGACCAATGCAGGCCCAGCATAGTAATGCCTTCATAGCTGCCAAGCAGCGGCGCCAGCGTCAAGCGTAGTAAAACAATGGCAACTAAGCCTTTTACCAGCCAGGCAGGCAGCGGCAACTTTGCCTTAAAACTGAGCAGCGACATCAGCACCAACTGGGCGGCAATCGCCACGGTCAGAGCGGCGGCTTGCAAATACAGGGTAAAGCAAAGAGTGAGCGCAAAGTTCGCCCCGGCGCTATGAATAAAGGCCAGCGCAGGCAGCCGGCCGCTTTGGGTCAGCGCTCTGGCCAGTAATGCCTGAATTATAACGAGCAGGGCTGCATACAACGTCCAGCCTGACTGTAACTGCTGCTGAATTGTATTATCAGCCAGGTTATAACTAAGCCCTAATAGCAACACCGGCAACACAGCCAGAGCCGCAGACCAATGGAAGCGGCTGGCTAACCAGAACCGCATCAGTAAAGGCATAAACATTAGTGCTAACAACAACTGAATTTGCAACAAAGGACCACTTAACCATTGCAGCAACTCGCCCGAATCTATTGGATTAAGCCACACCCAGCACAGCGTCACAGCACCCGCCAGCCATAGCCACAACTCAGAGCGGCCATCTGTCGCAGCCATCAGGTAAAGCAGCACTATCAAACCGACAACCGCCAGATAGCTGGTCAGGTTGTTAAATTGCCACAAGCAGAACAAGCTTAACAGCAATATTACCAGACCCAGGGCATGCTCACGCAATGGCGGCCACCAGGTGGTAATCGGCCCACTTGCCCATTGTATCCGCTGACCACGCCAGCCGATTCGTGATAGCCACACCAATAAAGCCATACTTAATATCAGAGCAAACCATAACAGCCAAACTTGTGAAACCGGACTGCTGCTAATTGCCACCAGCAACCATAAACAGTGAGCTGCCATTGGCAGATACCACAACCAGGCCCGCCGCACCCGCTGCTCAACTAATACCGATGACGCAGTAACAACGCCGATGTAAAGCAGCAAGGCCACTAAATTGTTGCTGCCGGTATTTACCAGCAGCGGTACAGCATAAGCACCAACAATACCAATAACCGCTAAAATGGGCCCCTGGCGCAGCGAAAACCAGGAAGCACTTACCGCTACCACTGCCAGCAAGCCAAAGGTTAGCCCGGCAGGCAACAACTGATAAAACTGGTACGCCATTAACAAAGCCGCATATAAGGTAATAAAACCGGCACTGGCTAGTGCTGCCGGAATATAATTGTCCAGCGCCTGGCTAAACAGCCGTTTACGATGTAACCATTCGCTGCCAACTACCAGTATTAAACCCATCACAACGCCACTGCCAATGCGCAAAACAGGCGAGAACCAACCAGCGTCCAGCGAATGACGCACCAGAAAAACCCCACCAAACGCCAGCGCTACCCCGCCCAGCCAAACCATACCGCGGTCAATCAACTGCCGCTCCAACCAGCCCAGCCAGTTAGTTCCTGCTGGCTTGCTCTTTGAATCCGCCATATCAATAGTTGTAGTAGCGCTGAGGTTTACGTCAAGTGGTGCAAAAAATTCAGAGGTAGCAGGTTCTGCTGATGTTGCCGCGAGCACAGGCTTATTAGCTGGCTCTTCCTCAGAAATTTCTGAGCCAGGAATGCTGGGGGCAGAGGTGTTAGGGTCTGGGCTAATAACGGCTTTAAAACTTTGCGCAGTCTTATTCTGCAAAGCGGGTTGCAGCCGCTGCAGTTGCACTGCCAACAACGCCAGCTGCTGACGCAAGCCGCTTAGTTGCACTAAGGCAACAATGCCGCATACCGAGCCAACCAGTACCAGCAACACTACTAACACCGCCACTACACTTAACATGCTGCACTTCCCTACATAAAGTTAATCCAGCATAAAAACTGTGCAGCGTTAAAGCAAATTTATCTGAGTTGACTATCCTTGCTACCACGACGATTAATACCGCCAGCTATCCTGTCCTCTTTTTCCAGCGCAGCCTGACACTCAATACAGTGCCGCACTCCCGGCACCGCCTTGCGGCGCTGCTCTGGAATAAGTTTATCGCATTCTTCACAGTGAACCGCGCTGTCACCAACAGTCAATTTATTTCGTACCCGTTGCACGGCATCGTCAACGCTTGCATCAATTTGATCCTGCACGGCGCCATCCCGTGACCAGCCACCTGCCATAGCATCCTCCAATTTCTTACAAATACCTGCCTTAGATAGTAAGGTTAGCATCAGCTGCGATTATAGTATGTGTGACTCGATACTCAGCTCATACTTTACAGACAACCAATATTGTCTTTGCCTTTTATTGCTGCTAGCGTCACGGATTGTTTTTGTTGGTTTTCAGATTCTTGCTCATTGACGTCAAGGCCACTGTTGCAGTAATTTAGCGCTCTGCATTACAAAGTAATGCCCTGCGGGTGTAGTTCAATGGCAGAATGAAAGCTTCCCAAGCTTTAGACACGGGTTCGATTCCCGCCACCCGCTCCAGATTTTCAAAAATAAAAATATTTTAATATTTTTTGTCACAGCACTTCCTACTGCCGGTACTTAGTAATGTTACTCACTTATTTACTAAGGAACTATCTATGCAATTCACTCCAAAAAGCAGCACTAAAAATCACGTCAGAAAACAACCTGGCTTCTGGACCTACTTCGCTATTACTATGACTATCGTTGGCGGCATGTTGGCTGCCAATGTTCAAGCAGATGCGGCAGATAGCTTTAGCGTTGATAGCTTTCAGGTCGAGGTGATTGGCAGTGTTAAGCCGGTTAATATGATCCCAGAGTTAATGGCACAAAAGTGTCTTGAGTTTAATCATCACGCACGGCATTTTATCATGCTGGATCAACCAGCTTGGCTGATTGCACGCATCGATGCAGCATTAAAGGATTAATAGCATGAGCATGTCGATTACCGAACAACAACTGATCCCAGACGTGCAAGCCGCTAGTCTGGGCAATAAAGAGGCCTTTACCCGCCTGGTTAAAGCCTGCCAGCGTAGTGTCAGCAGTATTGCCCTGGCCATCGTTAAAGACCTGGACGCCAGCGAAGATATCGCACAACAGGTATTTATCCACAGCTGGCAGCAACTGCACACGCTGCAAAACCCGGCCAGTTTTTTACCCTGGCTGCGCCAGACCACCCGCTACCGCGCCTTTAATTACCTGCGCGATAACAAAGTTGGCAGCAAAATAGGCGGTGAACAGGCCGAAGCCATTCTGGCAGATTTTGCTTCAGACAGCGAACTCTCAGACAACCTGGCGAAAATCCAACAAACCCGGATAATAGCCGATTTTATCAGCCAGTTACCGCCGGATAGCCGGGAAATCGTGCTGCTGTTTTATCGGGAAGAACAAAACAGCCAGCAGGTTGCCGAACTGTTGGGAATTACTGAGAACAATGTCCGGAAAAAATTGCAGCGGGTACGCGAGCTGTTAAAAGACCAGCTGCTGGCGAAATATGGCAGGCTTATTCTAAGCACGGCCCCGGGGCTGGGTTTAACCTCAGCTATTTGCAGCGCCCTGACTCTCGCCAGCCCGCCGGTGGCTGCGGCATCAGCCAGTGCCTTAGCTGCAAATAGTAGTGGCCTGGCCAAAATTAGCTGGTTGTTTGGTGGTGCCATGATTGGTGCTTTGGGAGGGGTGCTTGGTGTTATTCTAGGTATGCGGCAGCCACTGAAGCGAGCCGAAAGTATTAAGGAGCGTCAGCAGCTGCTTAAATACCGCAATATTAGTATTGGCTGGGTATTGTTAAGCGGTATCTTGCTGGCACTGTCTTATCAGTTTACTGCTGGTGCACTGGCCCCGGTTGTGAGCTTCAGCCTTTTTTTAGCAGGCCTGGGTTATCTGCAATATGGTGTATGGCAAACCATTAAGCCACGTTTACTGGCAAAAGTGCAGCATGATGCATCAGCAGCTAAGGTTTATCGCCGTAACCGCTTATGGTGCTGGCTTGGCATGCTAGGCGGAGGTATGGCCGGTTATGCTGGTTTAATTAGCGGCCTGGTCAGTAGCAACAGATGGTTTTGGGGTTAAAAAAACGCCAGGATCTGCCTGGCGTTTTTATTCAGATTACGCGTTCACCGTCAGATGTATTTAACGGCGGTAATTTCAAATTCCACCACACCTTTTGGAGTAGTGATATTGGCGACGTCATCTACTGCTTTGCCGATTAAACCGCGGGCAATTGGTGAATTAACTGAAATTAAGTTGTTCTTAATATCCGCTTCATCATCGCCAACGATCCGGTAGGTTACTTCTTCATCGGTATCCAGATTTAAAATAGATACCGTGGCACCAAAAATGACTTTACCATTATTGGGCATTTTACTGATATCAATAATCTGGGCATTCGATAACTTGCCTTCGATGTCCTGAATACGGCCCTCACAAAAACCCTGCTGCTCGCGGGCAGCATGGTATTCGGCATTTTCTTTTAAATCGCCATGGGCGCGGGCTTCAGCAATGGCTTGAATTATTGCTGGCCGCTTTACCGATTTAAGCTCATGCAATTCAACCCGCAATGCTTCTGCGCCCTGAACTGTCATCGGGATTTGACTCATCCGTTCACTCTCTTATGCAATTCCTGAATAGAATTTACGTTAGTAAAAGCACTGGCCGCGTTCGCTTTACAGGTCGCGAACGCCGCGTTTAGCGTTGTAGTATAGTTGGCTTTGTGCTGCAGCGCACCACGGCGTAACACTTTGGAATCTTCTATCGCCTGGCGCCCTTCAGTGGTGTTTACAATATAGCTGTATTCGCCGTTTTTAATCCGGTCCAGTATATGCGGCCGGCCTTCGTATACTTTGTTGACTGTCCGGCACGGCACACCGGCTGCAGCCAGGGCTTTGGCGGTGCCGCCGGTGGCGTCCAGCTCAAAACCAATTTCCACCATTCGTTTGGCTAACTCAACAACGCGCACTTTATCGCTGTCACGTACCGAAAGCAAGGCCCTGCCACCTGTGGGTATTAAGGTCCCTGAACCTAACTCACCTTTAGCAAACGCTTCTTCAAAGGTGTCACCAATGCCCATTACTTCGCCGGTAGAGCGCATTTCAGGGCCAAGGATAGGGTCAACGCCGGGGAATTTATTAAACGGGATCACCACTTCTTTCACCGAAAAATACGGCGGAATAATTTCTTTGGTAATACCCTGGGCAGCCAACGATTGGCCTACCATACAACGGGCGCCCACTTTGGCTACTGCGACACCGGTGGCTTTTGATACAAAAGGCACAGTACGGGCGGCCCGCGGGTTCACTTCAATTAAATACACTTCGTTGTCTTTTACCGCAAACTGAGTGTTCATCAGACCAACCACGCCTAACTCCAGCGCCAGCTTTTTCACCTGCTCACGCATCACATCCTGAATTGCCGGACTTAAGCTGTGTGGTGGTAAGGTACAAGCAGAGTCACCCGAGTGTACCCCGGCCTGCTCGATATGTTCCATAATGCCGCCGATAATCACCTCTTTGCCATCGCAAATCGCATCAATATCGACTTCAATCGCATCATCCAGGAAGTTATCCAGCAGTACCGGCGAGTCATTCGAGACGCTAACCGCTTCAGTCATGTAACGGCGTAAATCCTGGTCATCGTACACAATTTCCATCGCCCGGCCACCCAGCACATAAGATGGGCGTACCACCATTGGGAAACCGATTTCATGGGCGCGCGATAAGGCTTCTTCAACACTGGTGACGGTGGCGTTTTGCGGTTGTTTTAAGCCTAAGCGCTCAACCGCCTGCTGAAACCGTTCGCGATCTTCAGCGCGGTCAATCGCATCTGGCGAAGTACCGATAATTGGCACGCCGTTCGCTTCCAGGGCGCGGGCTAACTTTAACGGCGTCTGGCCACCATACTGGACGATAACGCCTTTAGGCTGTTCTATCCGGACAATTTCCAGCACATCCTCCAACGTTATCGGCTCAAAATACAAGCGATCAGAGGTGTCATAATCTGTTGATACAGTTTCCGGGTTACAGTTAACCATAATGGTTTCATAACCGTCTTCGCGCAGCGCCAACGCCGCGTGCACACAACAGTAATCAAATTCGATACCCTGGCCTATCCGGTTCGGGCCACCGCCAATAATCATAATTTTATCGCGGTTAGTCGGCGCAGCTTCACACTCTTCATCATAGGTGCTGTACATGTAGGCAGTGTCCGAGGCAAACTCGGCCGCACAGGTGTCTACCCGCTTGTATACCGGGTGCAGCTTGTAACCATGCCGCTTTTTCCGTACTTCGTTTTCGCTAACCCCTAATACCGCAGCAATCCGTGCATCAGCAAAACCTTTGCGCTTTAACCGTTTTAAGCGAGCCTGGTCCAGCGCAGCAAAACCGTCGGTTGCCAGCGCCTGCTCTTCTTTAATTAAATCTTCAATTTGCACCAGAAACCAACGGTCAATGTTGGTCAGAGTAAAGATTTCATCCATGCTCATGCCGAAGCGGAAAGCATCAGCAATATACCAAATGCGATGCGAGCCAGGCTCACGCAGTTCACGTGTCAGTTTTTCTTTCGCTTCAGGCTGGCCAATATCGATAACAGGATCCAGGCCAGACACGCCTATTTCCAGGCCACGCAACGCTTTTTGCAGCGATTCCTGCTGGTTACGACCAATAGCCATCACTTCACCGACCGATTTCATCTGGGTGGTCAGGCGATCGTTCGCGCCAGCAAATTTTTCAAAGTTAAAGCGTGGCACCTTGGTAACCACATAGTCGATACTGGGCTCAAACGAGGCTGGTGTTCTGCCGCCGGTAATGTCGTTGGCTAACTCATCCAGGGTGTAACCTACTGCCAGCTTGGCAGCCACTTTGGCAATCGGAAAACCAGTGGCTTTTGAGGCCAGCGCAGATGAGCGTGACACCCGCGGGTTCATTTCGATAATCACCATCCGGCCATCAACCGGGTTAATACCAAACTGGACGTTTGAGCCACCGGTTTCCACGCCAATCTCGCGCAGTACTGCCAATGAGGCATTACGCATAATCTGGTATTCTTTGTCAGTCAGGGTTTGCGCTGGCGCTACCGTGATTGAATCACCGGTATGCACCCCCATCGGGTCGAAGTTTTCAATGGCACAAACGATAATGCAGTTATCGTTTTTATCGCGTACCACTTCCATTTCGTATTCTTTCCAGCCAATTAACGACTCGTCAATTAACAGCTCTTTGGTTGGCGATAAATCAAGGCCACGGGTACAGACTTCTTCAAACTCTTCGCGGTTGTAAGCAATACCACCGCCTGAGCCACCCATAGTGAACGATGGCCGGATAATACACGGGAAACCAATGTCTTCCAGTACCTGGTAGGCTTCTTCCATCGAATGGGCAAAACCGGCACGTGGACAAGCCAAACCAATAGAGCGCATCGCTTTATCAAAACGATTTCTGTCTTCTGCTTTATCGATGGCATCGGCAGTGGCGCCAATCATTTCGACATTATATTTGGCCAGTACACCATGACGCTCCAACTCCAGCGCACAGTTCAGTGCCGTCTGGCCGCCCATCGTCGGCAATACGGCACATGGCCGTTCTTTCTCAATAATTTTTTCAACAACCTGCCAGTGAATCGGCTCGATGTAAGTGGCATCGGCCATTTCCGGATCAGTCATAATGGTGGCCGGGTTAGAGTTAACCAGAATAACCCGATAGCCTTCTTCGCGCAGCGCTTTACAGGCCTGAGCGCCGGAGTAATCAAATTCGCAGGCCTGACCAATTACGATCGGGCCGGCACCAATAATCAGAATGCTTTTTATGTCGGTACGTTTTGGCATTGCTGCTAAATCTCCGTAATTCGTGTTTGTCTAGGCGTTATGCTGTTGCATCAGCGCAATAAAGTGGTCGAACAGCTCAGAGGCTTCATGCGGGCCTGGGCTGGCTTCAGGGTGGCCCTGAAAACTAAATGCCGGCTTGTCGGTGCGATGAATACCTTGCAGTGAACCATCAAACAGCGATTTATGGGTGGCCCGTAAATTGACCGGTAACGTGGCTTCATCTACCGCAAAACCATGGTTCTGGGCAGTGATCAGCACTTTGTTGCTATCAAGATTTTGCACCGGGTGATTAGCCCCATGGTGACCAAATTTCATCTTCGAGGTTTTAGCGCCACTGGCCAGCGCCAGTAACTGATGGCCTAAACAAATACCAAACAGCGGGATATCAGTATCTAAAAAGGTTTTAATCGCATCGATGGCATAATCACACGGCGCCGGATCGCCAGGGCCATTTGATAAAAAGATCCCGTCCGGATTAAGCGCTAACACATCAGCAGCCGGGGTTTGGGCTGGCACCACGGTGAGCTTGCAACCACGGTCGGCCAGCATCCGTAGGATATTGCGCTTTACACCAAAATCGTAGGCGACTACGTGGAACTGCTCCGCTGCCGCAGGGCGGTGGCCTTCACCCAATGCCCAACTGCCTTCTGTCCATTGGTAACTGGATTTAACAGTCACTTCTTTCGCTAAATCCATGCCAGCTAAACCAGCAAAGTCCTGAGCCAGTTGCAACGCCTTGGCTTCATCAAGGTTATCGCCAGCCATAATACAGCCGTTCTGCGCGCCTTTTTCCCGTAAAATCCGGGTCAGCTTACGGGTATCGATATCGGCAATGCCAAGAATGTTATGTTGTGTAAGGTATTGACTAAGGGATAGTTGATTACGGAAGTTACTGGCTAACAGAGGAAGGTCACGGATAATCAGGCCTTTGGCCCAAACCTGTCCGGATTCTTCGTCTTCACTATTGGTGCCGGTGTTGCCAATATGTGGGTAAGTAAGTGTTACTATCTGCTCTGCATATGAGGGATCAGTTAAGATTTCCTGATACCCGGTCATCGAGGTGTTAAACACCACCTCACCTACAGAAACTCCTTCAGCGCCAATGGCTGTACCGTGAAATACGGTGCCGTCTTCCAGTACGAGCAGGGCGGACTTAGTCAAAATAACCTCCAAACAGCAAAAAACGGGCGAAAACTATTTGTGTTTTACAACCCGTTTTGACCCAAAATTCTAATCCCGTCTTAACGGGTAAGAGACCCGGCCAAATGGCGCAAGCCAGAGGCCGGGCAAACCTGCTTATTCTAGGCGAAAAGCACACTTTTGGCTATGGCTATTTTAGGTTTTTACAAAAATACCTGCTTTAACATGTTTTTAGGTTTAGTTGCTCAAAAGGTTAGGTTAAGTCGGCCAATCCCAGCACTTGCTGCATAGAATAAAGTCCGGGCTGCTTATTTTGCAACCACAAAGCAGCGCGCAGCGCGCCTTGGGCAAAGGTGTTACGGCTGGACGCTTTGTGGCTTATTTCCAGCCTTTCGCCTAAATCTGCGAAAAGTGCGGTGTGATCGCCAATAATATCGCCGCCCCGCACCGTGGCAAAGCCGATGGTTTGCTGGCTACGCTCGCCGGTCATGCCCTCGCGGCCATACACGGCCACGTCGTTTAAATCATGGCCCAGGGTTTTGGCAATAGTGGCACCAATGGCCATAGCGGTGCCCGAAGGTGCATCTTTTTTAAAGCGGTGGTGGGCTTCAATAATTTCAATATCGGCGGTCTGGCCCATTACCCGGGCCGCGGTTTGCACTAAATGCAGCAGCAGATTCACCCCGACGCTCATGTTCGGCGCCCATACTATTGGGATATGCTCACTGGCTTGCTGCAGTTGCTGGTACTGAGCATCGGTTAGCCCTGTAACGCCAATCACCATGGCTTTTTTGGCTGCTACTGCCAGGTTAAGATGTGCCAGCATCGCCTCGGGCATGGTGAAATCAACCCAGATATCCGCCTTATTAATACTGCTGTCGTCCGTTTCGCTCAGTGCCAACCCCAGCTTGCCACAACCGGCCAGCTCGCCGGCATCGACACCAATAAGTGACGAACCGGCACGCACAGTAGCAGCAGTTAAGTTTAACTGCTGCTCGTTGGCAACAGTGGTAAGGGCGCGGCCCATGCGGCCGTTAGCGCCAAAAATTCCGATAGTGGGCATAACTTACTCGGTATAAAAATAACATTGGCGGCTATTAAAACAAAAGTGGCCAATACTAGAAAGCAAAATAGCCATCTTAATGGCTATTTCTTATATAAGGCGTTGTTGAGATGAGTAAGCAGATCTTGAAAAATAAAGGTCGTGGCGTCTGTTGGGTCGACACAGAGTGTCTGAGCGGACGCGCCAGCGGGAGCGAGTTGCTGTGGCGAGCCCGGCAGATGTTCCGACCTTTATTTCACCTCAATACGCTTTTGCTACACTGCTTTTTGCAGAATCTGCCGCGATACCTCAAGGCTAATATCACCATGCTCGCCCAGCTTCAGCATACCATTGGCTTGCAGTTTAGCCACCAGCTTGTCTACCGCATCGGCGGCGATGCCGTAATCAGCCAGCCGGGTCGGCACGCCCATTTGCTCAAAAAACGTCCGGGTGTGACTAATAGTATCGTCGATTAAGCGCTCATCATCCTGATGATTAAGCTGCCAGACCCGCCGGCCAAACTGCAGCAATTTTTCGCGCTTTTGCGTCCGCTGCTGTTGCATTAACGCCGGCAGGACAATAGCCAGGGTCTGGGCATGATCAAGGCCATAGGCCGCGGTAATTTCATGGCCAATCATATGGGTGGCCCAGTCTTGTGGTACGCCCTGACCAATCAGACCATTTAGCGCCATAGTAGCCGCCCACATAATATTGGCCCGCACCTCGTAGTTATCCGGCTCACTCAGCGCTTTGGGGCCCTGTTCTACCAACGTTTGCAATAAACCTTCGGCAAAGCGGTCCTGTACCGGCGCATTAACCGGATAAGTTAAATACTGCTCTATCACATGGACAAAGGCATCGACGACGCCGTTGGCGACCTGGCGTGGCGGCAAACTAAAGGTCACAGTGGGGTCAAGAATAGCAAACGTTGGATACACCAGCGGGCTGCTGAATGACAACTTCTGCTGGGTTTCATAGCGGGTGACAACTGAATTGCCGTTGCTCTCGGTTCCGGTAGCCGGCAAGGTTAGTACGCAGCCAAGGGGTATCGCATTTTCTATCTTGCCAGCGTTGGCTAGTATGTCCCAGGCATCGCCAGGGTATACCGCCGCGGCAGCGACAAACTTCGCGCCATCAATCACGCTGCCGCCGCCCACCGGCAGCAAAAAGTCAATTTTTTGCTCGCGGACAAAATCGGCAGCCCTCATCAGGGTTTCGAAACTGGGGTTAGGTTCAATACCGCTGAACTCCTGCCAGTCAAAGCCGTTAAGCGCCGCTACCACCTGATCATACACGCCGTTATGTTTGATTGACCCGCCACCGTACAACATAAGCACTTTACTGCCAGCGGGAATAAGTTTCGCCAACTGGCTGAGCTGATTTTTACCAAATACGATACGCGTAGGGTTCTGATAGGAAAAATTAAGCATTTATACTCCGGGTAAGCTGTTGCTGATTTGCAGACATCACTTAGTTATGAGGGCAAATCTGGCTTGCTTCAAGGTCAGCCAGCAGGGCTTACATCCCATTTATTCTTATGTTCAACGCTTATCACCCCGCAGGCTGCGAACCTGTTGCTCTAATTCAGCAGCACTGACGGCAGCAGCCGGTAAGGCTTCAGCGGCAATTAACTGCACCTTTGACCACCAACGGCCTTTTAGCTTAAAAGCACCTTTACCGTGATGACTGAAAAACGAGCCCCATAGCCCCTGCAAAGCCATGGGCACTACCGGGACCGGACTTTCGCTGATAATCCGCTCAATACCCGGCCGGAACTTATCCATTTCGCCGGTTTTAGTTAGCCGGCCTTCCGGGAAAATACAGACCAGATTACCGGCCTCCAGTTCATACTTGATTGCTGCAAATGCGGCTTCATACACCTGCTCACTTTTTTGTTTGCTGCAAATAGGTATAGTGCGGGCAGCACGAAATAACCAGTTAGCGACCGGCATATCATAAATCGCTTTTTCCATCACAAACCGCACCGGCCGGCGCACTGCCCCGGCAATCAGCATCGCATCCACATAGCTGACATGGTTGGCGACTAATACCGCTGCGCCTTCGTCCGGAATATTATCCAGCCCCTGGCTGCGTACGCGGTATAACGTGTGGCTGAGCAGATAAATAACAAAGCGCAGGGCAAATTCAGGTACCTGACTGTAGACATAGAGCGCGACAACCGCATTCATAATGGCCAGAATTAAAAAATACTCGGTAATAGACAGGCCTAATACCCCGAGAAAGATAATACCGGCGATAGCACTAACTACCATAAACAGCGCATTAAAAATATTATTGGCCGCGATCATCCTGGCGCGTTGGCCCGGCTCTGCCCGCTTTTGCAACAAGGCGTATAAGGGGACAATAAACAGGCCACCCGACACGCCTATCAGCGTTAAATCGAATAATACCCACCAGCCATAGCCAGACTGTAGAAATGCGCCCAGACCAAGTAATTCGCCGGCTACCTGCTCTGGTGTACTGAAATACAAACTGCAACCAAATATCGTCAAACCAATAGAGCCCAGCGGTACCATACCCAGCTCTACCCGGTTGCCAGATAAGCGCTCACATAACATTGACCCCAACCCCACACCAACCGAGAATGCCACCAGCAATGCCGTGACCACGGTATTGTCACCACCGAGCACCGTCTTGGTAAAGTTGGGAAACTGCGTTAAATAGCTGGCACCTAAAAACCAGAACCAGCTGATCGCCATAATTGCCAGATACAGGGTACGATCAGCATAACTGATTTTGATGGTTTGCAACGTCTGCTGCAGGGGCGCGAAACGAAAGTGTTCGGCGTTATCTATCCGGCCGACCGCAGGTATCAACCGGCTGGCAACATACCCTAAACCGGCAAACAATATGACTAAACCGCCAATCCATAATGAGGCGTGGGTTGCCCCGACAATTAAGCCACCGACAATGGTACCAAGTAAAATGGCAATAAAGGTGCCCATTTCGACCCAGGCATTGCCAGCCAGCAGTTCTTTGTCATCCAGCAATTGCGGTAAAATAGCGTACTTTGCCGGGCCAAAAAACGCCGACTGGCTACCCATCAGAAACAATAAACCCAGCAACAACAAGTACTGCTGAAAATAAAATGCAGCCGCCGCCAGCAGCATCAGCACAATTTCAGTTAGTTTCAGCATCCGGATCAACCGGGTTTTACACATGCTGTCGGCCAGGGTGCCGGCGGTGGCGGAAAACAACAGAAACGGCAAAATGAACAAACCTGCCGCCAGGTTCATCGTAATATCGGTACTCCAGGGCAAGGCGCTCGCTGCAGTAAAGGCAAGCAGCAACATCAGCGAGTTTTTAAACACATTATCGTTAAAAGCGCCCAGCGCCTGCGTTAGAAAAAACGGTAGAAAACGGCGGCTTTTTATAATTTTGCTGGCTGACATTGCAACACCTTTTGCGATTGCGGCTGCAAAACACAGCGCTGAAAACGGTAGGTTTTTTCAACAAAATACCCTAAGTTAGTTGCTCAGTGCCAGCAGTTCCTGCAAATATTGACAAGACGTCTGGCCATCTATATAGTTCGCAGCCGTTTTTGATGAGGTAAATCATGGTCAACCCGTTAAGTCCACCGGGCGCTAAACGCTCACTTATCCCGCTCGGGCTATTTATCCTGTTGTTTCTGGGCAGCGGTTTATATTTTCAGGCACAAAATGTTGAATATGCCTTTTATCAGTTGCCTGGCCACGTGGCAATTATTCCGGCGTTAATGCTGGCAATCTGGTTACACCGGGCACCCCTGCAGCATTCTATTGACGTGCTGATTAAAGGTGCCGGCAACCACAATATTATTACCATGTGCCTGATTTACCTGCTGGCCGGCGCCTTCGCCAGCGTGGCGACGGCGACTGGCGGCGTTGATGCCGCCGTTAATGCCTGGTTTAAGCATAGTGCCGGCTGCCTGGTTACTGCCGGGCCTGTTTATTATCGCTGCGCTGATCTCAACCGCCATGGGGACCTCGATGGGCACCATAGGCGCATTGGCCCCTATCGCTGTCGGGCTGGCGACCAAGACCAATATGGAGCCGGCACTGGTCGCCGGGGTGCTGCTAAGTGGCGCCATGTTTGGCGACAACTTATCGATCATTTCCGACACCACTATCGCCTCGACCCGCACCCAGGGCGCGAAAATGGCGGATAAGTTTAAAGAAAACATAAAAATTGCCCTGCCAGCCGCCTTACTAACCCTGATAATTTACAGCTTTATTACCAGTGATACGGCAGACGTTGCTGCCGCCGACTTCAGCTGGACCGCGGTATTACCCTATGCCGCCATTTTAGTGCTGGCAGTAATGGGCTTAAACGTGTTCCTGGTGCTGTTACTGGGTATTGTCCTGGCAGCCCTGCAAGGCAGCCTATTTGCAGATTATCAAATCGTTGGCTTAGGCAAAGACATCGCTGCTGGCTTTGCCAGCGTCCAGGAAATATTCCTGTTAGCGATGCTGGTAAGCGGCTTAAGTGAGTTTATAAAACAGCAAGGGGGCTTAAGTTGGATCTCTGGCAAAATTCAGCGCATAACCAGCAAATTAAAACTGGCAGGCAATAAAGCCCAGCAGTTGGCTATCGCTGCACTGGCCTTTAGCAGCAACCTGTGTATCGCCAATAACACCGTTGCTATTGTTCTAACCGGTGATGTGGCTAAAAATTTAGCGCAGCAACATCAGATCACGCCAAGGCGAAGTGCCAGTTTGCTGGATATTTACGCTTGTATCAGTCAGGGACTGGTGCCGTATGGGGCGCAGGCGCTGCTGCTGGGGGCCAGCTTCGGCATCTCGCCCTGGCAAGTGGTAACTTATAGCTTCTATTGCCTGATTTTATTGGTTGTGGCCAGCGGCATTATATTACTGCGCGCTCCAGACTCCGTCCCGACAGCAAGCAACCCGGCCTGAGTGATCCAACAGCACAACTAATCGGTTCGTTGCCGATACTGCCGCCATGTCAGGCTGGTTTTCACCCAAACATGGCGGATTAAAACCCGCCAGTGCATTTTATGCCGATAACCACGCAAGTACCAGATTGCACCGGCCAGATGTGCTTTTATACCGGGTTGCAGTTGCATCAGTACCAGGGTTCGGGCTACATCTCGTCGCTGCGGACTTTGTCCAAGCTGTCTGGCAATTTCATCTGGCAGAGAACGCTTAAAAAGCTTTTCAATTAACAATAAAGTATTAACAACCGGTTCCAACGCGCCAAACTGCTCAGCGTCCCGTAATAATTGTGGCAACAGCGCTTTACTTACCAGCTGGCTGTAAAGCAGATCTAAATCAATTAGATCCTTCACCAGCTTGTGCTGCTCCTCCTGCCAGAAGAAATGGATGGCGGCATGGATATATAAATAGCTGAGGCTGGGCACCCGAAAACACGAGCCTTCAATCGGGCTGGCACTGGCAAAAACCTGTTGCATAGCCAGGTTTTTACGGCCCGCCAACGGAAACAAAGCAAAATGTAAATCCAGCGCGGTGCCACGTTTTACATGGTACAACGGCGGGTTTTCATGCGACAGTTCCAGATAAAAGTGTTTATCATAGGCCGACATCGCAGGTTCATAAAAACCGGCAAAAAACAGTTTGCTTTTACAGTCCTTTAACTGCGACCGGTCAACCAGCAAATCGATATCAGAATAAAGCCGGCCTTCACTAACTGTCAGACCCAGAGCCTGATAGGCTGCGCCTTTTAATAGCAGACAAGGGTATTTAGCCTGCACCAGACAGGGTTCCAGCTGCATTAACTCATAAAATAAACTGGCTTGCTGCTTCTGATAATAACGCCAGCCCCAGTTGCAGTGTTTTTGTACTGTCGGCGGCAGTTCTTGCCATACTTGATGGCGTTCAAACAGCGCTTTTAGCTGTGCGGTCAGGCCTAAACTGCGGGCATCCTGTAACAAAGTGGTCCAGCTGGCGGCACTGGCGCTAAGCAGAAACGCTTGCGGATCGCGAAAGCAGGCAATCAGAGCAGGTGCTAGCATAGTAGCTGCTCCAGCAATGCCAGCATCTGACTGGTATCGCTATACTCTAACCGGTAGCTGGCAGTATTTTCTACCAGTTGACTTAGCAAACTAAAACCCTCAGCACCAAAAACAGCATAATTAAAACTATTTTGAGCAAGATACAACACGGTATCTGCCTTTGGCATGTCATATACCGCTACCGGCTCTGCCGATGCCTGATAGGCGGGAAAGACTATCCAGGCGGGCGTTGCAGTTGAGTTGGCCTGCTGCCAACTGAGATCTGACGGGCGCAAATACGCTACTGTGCCTTTTTCAGTATCTGGTGTTCGATGAAATATTCTGACATCATTTTGATAACTCTGAATCACGTCAATCGAGGCATTCTTTAAACTAACTGGACGGACATAGGGTTGTAACTGACCATTAGCAGGATCGATCAGACACATCTCATCTGATAGCAAGCGCCAGCCCTGTAGCATTAACAGGGCACACAATGTACTTTTACCACTACCAGGAGGTGCTGGCATAATCAGCGCTTTCCCCGCTTTTTCCAGCACCGCCGCATGAATAGCCAGATATTGCTGCTGATATGCCGACACACACCAGTTCAGGCCCCACTCAAACGTCGGAATCAGCTGCTTAGCATCAGCCATCCGGAAATGTTCAGTACCTGTTCGAAAATGATAGGGCCGGCTTTTACCACTGAAGCGTCGATTATAATCGATATGAAAATCATAGATATGTTGCTCATCAGCTTCCGGACGCAGCACGTTTTCCGGATAAAGCCTGGCTAAATCACTGAATAACGTCGGACTGTCAGAGGCTATACGAACGGAAAAAGGCGGGGTATGCAATGAAAAAAGCGGCAAACTTACTCCTGCTCGGGGTGTTTTCCCGGCAAAACCTTGTAGGTAGCATAGCTTATGC
>NZ_JAGYIM010000009.1 GCF_018402695.1 Arsukibacterium sp. | reverse complement strand
CCAGTGCATTAATGGGCATTAAACATGAACCTGTAACGACCAGACGCTTACGGTTTTGAGGTAGATGACCATAAATTAACGTCGCGAGAGAAAACTGATGAGTTTAAGAAAAAAAATAACGTTAAAACCACACCCCAGACTTTCATCGACGACAATCAGATTGGCGGCTATGACGATTTGAGAGATTATTTTGGCATGGAGCAGGCGGGGCAAACCGGTACCACCTATACGCCTGTACTAGCCATTTTTGCAGTCGCCTTTTTAATGAGCTTAGCCACTAGTTTTGCATACATGCCTGGCGTTAATTTAATAAACATAGTTGAATTGTTCGTTGCCTATAGCATGACTATATTGGCCATTCAAAAGCTGCGCGATCTATACACATTTTCTAACTCCTTTATTACCTATGATCTGTTAGCCATGCGCCATATCAGATATGCCTATATCTACCCGTTTGCAGAAGCGTTTGCCGGTATTGGAATGCTAGCGTCGATATCGGGATTTATAGTTGGTCCTGTATCCTTATTTATCGGGACTGTAGGCGCTATTTCGGTATTTAAGGCTGTATATATCGACAAACGAGAGCTTAAGTGCGCGTGCGTTGGCGGCGATAGTAATGTTCCGCTCGGGTTTGTTTCACTCACAGAAAACCTATTCATGATTGGAGCTGGTGCATGGATGTTGTACTCAGCTCTTTGAAAGTTCATTGGCATAAACACCCATACTACTACCAAAACGTTCGACAGTATTCTTCACTGCAGCCCAACACTGCAGCGAAGCAGGTTAATGATTATTCCGTTTGCTGTTTACGGTTATCGTTTTTGTGCACCCAATGATATAGCACCGGCAATACTAGCAACGTCAGCAAGGTTGACGAAATAATACCGCCAATAACCACTGTCGCCAGCGGTCGCTGCACTTCAGCACCGGTGCCAATATTAATCGCCATCGGCACAAAACCAAGGCTCGCGACCAAAGCGGTCATTAGCACAGGACGCAGCCGGGTCAGCGCGCCTTCCGTTATCGCTAACAGCAAGTCACCTTTCTCACGCCAGAGATCGCGAATAAAGCTCAGCATCACCAGACCGTTCAACACCGCCACACCTGATAAGGCGATAAAGCCAATGCCAGCAGAGATTGATAAAGGCATACCCCTCAAATACAAGGCCAACACACCACCGGTGAGCGCCAACGGCACACCGCTAAAGATAATCAACGCATCTTTAAATGACGCAAAAGCCATCACCAGAATACCTAAGATCAGCAGTAACGTAACAGGCACAACGATGCTAAGGCGCTGACTGGCGGACTCCAGCTGCTCAAAAGTACCACCATAATCCAGCCAGTAACCGGCTGGTAATGTAACGTCACGGTTGATTTGGGCCTTTACCTCTTCTACAAAACTACCAAGGTCTCGCCCGCGCACATTCGCAGTTACGACTACCCGGCGTTTGCCATTTTCACGACTAATTTGAGCCGGTGCTGGCGATAAATCTAAGGTAGCTACTTCCTGTAACGGTACAAAGTCCCCATTTGGTAATGGCACCGGCAACACCGCCAGTTTGTCCAGATCGCGACGAAGGATTTCCGGCAAGCGCACAATCAGCTCAAAGCGTCTGTCGCCTTCATACAGAATACCGGCCGACGTACCACCAATTGCCGCTGATACCCAGTCCTGTAGTTCAACCACATTTAAGCCGTAACGGGCAAGCGCGGTTCGGTTGGGGATCACCGACAAGGTTGGCAAACCAGTGACTTGCTCTACTTTAGTATCCGCAGCACCTTGCACCTTGTTGACCGCTTGCAGAATTTGATTAGCGCTTGTAACCAGCTGATCTAAATCATCACCAAATACCTTAATACCCAGATCTGCTCGTACACCAGAAATCAGTTCATTAAAACGCATCTGAATAGGTTGGGTAAATTCATAGTTATTGCCCGGCAATGTCGCCAAAGCAGCTTCCATTTCAGTGACCAATTGGGCTTTGGTTTTATCCGGATTGGGCCATTCACTGCGCGGTTTTAATATCACAAAGTTGTCAGCCACATTGGGTGGCATCGGATCGGTCGCCACTTCTGCCGTACCAATTCTGGCAAACACTTTATCAACCTCAGCAAAGGTTTTGATCTTTTCCTCCAGAATTTCCTGCATTGCAACGGCTTGTTCTAACCCGGTGCCCGGAATACGCATGGCATGTAAAGCGATATCGCCCTCATCAAGCTGAGGCACAAACTCCGCCCCCAACGTGGTCGCCAACCACAGACACACACCAACCAGAGCACTGGCCAAGCCAATCACCAGCCAGCGAAATTTCAGTGCCAGCGCTAATAGAGGTGCGTACAGGGTTTTAGCGCCTCTTATAACCGCACTTTCTTTTTCACTGATTTTACCATTTAAGAACACCGCCACAGCGGCAGGCACAATGGTCAGCGACAACACCATAGCTGATAACAGGGCCATCACCACAGTCGCTGCCATTGGATGAAACATTTTACCTTCGACACCGGTCAGCGAAAAAATAGGGATATACACTATGGTAATGATAGCCACACCGAACAAACTGGGCCGGATAACCTCTGCTGTTGCCAGATACACTGTATTTAAGCGCTCTCTCAGCGGTTGGATACTGCCGTTGTGTTGTGCCTGTGCCAGGCGGCGAACCGCATTTTCGACAATAATCACCGTACCATCAACAATTAAGCCAAAATCCAGCGCACCCAGGCTCATCAGGTTGGCAGAAACGCCGGCTTGTACCATGCCGGTAATGGTCATCAGCATTGATAGCGGGATCACCGCCGCAGTGATTAACGCCGCCCGCAGGTTGCCCAGTAGGATAAACAACACTACGATCACCAGTAATGCGCCTTCCAGCAGGTTTTTACTGACGGTTGCAATGGCTTTATCCACTAAGGTGGTGCGGTCATATACTGCTTCAGCACTTACACCCTCTGGCAGAGAGCTTTTGATCTGCTCCAGCTTTTGCGCCACATCCCGTGCCACTGTGCGTGAGTTTTCACCAATTAACATCATGGCTGTACCCAGCACCGCTTCTTTGCCATCCTGAGTTGCTGCACCAGTTCGCAGCTCTTTGCCAATGGCAACATCGGCAACGTCACTCAGCTTTACCGGTATTGTGTCGTATTGCGTAATAATGACATTAGCAATGTCATCCAGTGAGGTTAACTGACCGGGCGAGCGTACCAACAGTTGCATGCCCTCACGTTCAATATAACCGGCCCCCCGGTTGTCATTGTTGGCTTGCAGGGCCAGTTCAACATCCTTAATACTCAGGCCATAATTAAGCAGTTTCAGTGGGTCGGGTAACACATGGTATTGCTTGTTGTAGCCACCAATACTGTTTACTTCCACCACACCTTTAACCTGTGCTAATTGTGGTTTTATGATCCAGTCCTGGATTTCCCGCAGTGCCATGGCATCGTAAGGTGAACCATTTTGTTGCAGCGCGCCCGGCTTGGCCTGCACCGTATACATAAAGATTTCACCAAGCCCGGTTGAAATAGGACCCATTTCAGGCTCTATGCCCTCAGGCAACATATCCTTGATAGCGCCCAATCGGGTGTTGATTAAATTGCGGGCAAAGTAGATGTCCGTACCTTCTTCAAACACCACCGTTACCTGAGACAAGCCATAGCGTGACAATGAGCGGGTATAACTTAAATTGGGTAAGCCATACAGGGCAGTTTCTACCGGATAGGTAATACGCTGCTCTGCTTCAAGTGGCGAATAACCCGGTGCCGCCGTGTTTATTTGCACCTGAACGTTAGTAATATCCGGCACTGCATCAATCGGTAACTGTTGGTAGCTCCAACTACCAATGGCAATAATCAACAGTGTCAGCGTTAAAAATAGATACCGCCTCGCAATAGCCAGGCGCAACATGGATTCAATCATAGTGCCCCCTTAATGATCATGCTCGGCTTCAGATTTTTCAATATCCGCTTTTAACAGATAGCTGTTTGTAGTGACATACAACTGGCCGGGCTTTAAACCGGCAATCACTTCGACATAATCCATGTCGCTACGGCCAAGCTGCAATGGGGAAAAGACATATTCGCTATTGTTTTTCACGAAGACACCGCTTTTATTGTCCAGTATTTGAATGGCAGATTTTTTAACGGCAAGCTCAACGTTGAATTCACCGCTTATCACAGCTCCTTCGATCATTTGCCCGGACGACAGTTTACCGTCACGGTTATCCAGCTTAACTCTGGCCAGTTGATACGGCTGGGTTAATGACGGGATGATATGCGCAATTACGCCTTTAATCTCAGTGTCAGCGGCCATAATGACCACGTTTTGCCCTGTCGCGACAGCAACTTGTTGTGACGGATACAGGCGAAAATCTACCCACAGGCTGCCAAAATCAGCAATGCTGAACAGCGTCTGCTGCTGTGCGACTTCACCAACATTGGCGCTGCGCTGAATAATAACGCCGTCAATTGGTGCTTTAATGGCATAGGTATTTAAGCTCTCATTTGACTCGACAACGGCCAGTACATCGCCTGCCTTTACGCTGTCACCCAGCGAGAACTTCACCGAGGTAAGAATACCGGGAAAACGGGCATTAACATGGCTGATGCGGTTTGGATCAGCGCTAAGCTTGCCATAAACTACCTGATGTTGGCGTAATAACTGGCTGTCAGCACGATCAGTGACAATATTTACCGCTGTAGCAATATCATCACTAATGCTGCTGCTTAGGGTTTCATTGTGTTCATGCTCGTCGTTTTCGTCGTGCCCTTCATGCTCATTGTGTTCTTCATGTTCTTCGTTCTCGCCATGTTCTTCGTGCTCTTCATTTTTCTTAGCGTCAGATTGCGGTTTTACCGCTTGCTCTTTGGCATGGACATGCGCATGTTCTTGCTCATTGGCGGCCATTACATGCATCGGCATAAGCCAGACTGCTATAAACGTTGCCAGTGTTACATGTGGTTTCATAATGCTATCTTCCTGTATGTTTTGTTTGCCACGTCGCACAGTTAATGAAGTGCGGCAGCGGGGCAATAATCTTGTCGGTTACTGGGTTACCGGCTCGGCGGTAAGCTGTTCAATCGTCGCCTGGCTCAATAGCACCGCAGTGGCGGTTTCCAGTATTTGTCTTTTTGCCTGCAACAATTCTTGCTGGGCATTAAGCCAATCCTGATAATTTGAGCGCCCGCGCTGGAAAGCATCACGAGTAAGATCCAGCGCTTGTTCCAGGTTGGGGATCACGTACTGCGCCAACTGTTGGTGACTGGTAATAAATTGCTGCCGTTGCGAGTACGCATCAAACAAGCGCTCATGCAGGATCAGTAAGCTATCCTGCTGCCGATACTCAACATTGTTTCGCTCTGCCAGCGCAGCTTCGATGGCTGCACTATTGCGACGTTCAGCAAATAACGGCACTGAGATACCAAAGGTAAGGCCTGTATCATCACTGGCCTGATAGCGTCTTACCCCTACTTGCCAACTCAGATCGGCGCGATTTTGGCTTTGCGCCAATCGCACTTCGGCGTCTTTTAACCGACGTTCAGAGGCAAAAATGGTTAGCGCCGGCGATTGTTGCAGCCGCTGATACAGCTCGGCAAAAGGGCGGCTTTGACCAAAAGCAAACAAATTTCCTGCCACAACGTTAAAGTTGGCGCTGGTATCACCCCAAAAACGTGCTATGGCTATTTTTTGCCGCTCAATGCGCTGCAACAGGGCGTCCCGCCCGATCTGAACCTGAGCCAGTTGCGCCTTTGCGCGCATGATTTCAGCATCTGACAAAGCACCGCTGGCGGCACGTTTTTCTGCGCTTTGCAGCAGGGCTTCTGAGAGCTCTACGGCCTCTTCTGTCAGTGTCAATTCCTGCTGGCTGGCCAATAGATTAATATAATTGCGGGTAAGCTCTGCCAGCACATCGAGGGTTTGCGCTTGTTGCTGCCAATCAAGAGTATTGAGCCTGGCGTCTACTACCGCAGCGCGCCACTGAGCTTTATTATCCAGCTCTATCACGGAAGACAAGGCGACTGTCAGCTCAGCACCGGCCAGCCCTCTGGCCTCTCCGGTGCCCGCAACGTTCTCAAGATCTACACCGAGTTGATAACCGGGTTTAAGGCTTTGCACCTCACGCTCTGCCAGCAGTCGCTGTTGGGTAAATTTAAACTGATGCAGCTGCGGGTTGTGTTGCAGTGTTTTATCTATTGCCTGTTGTAATGTCAGTGCTTGCGGCTCGGCACGTAGCGGAAGCGCGCAAAATACCGCCGCCAGTATTGCTGGCAGCATTAGTGTCATACGCATGGGTATGCTCCTGAAAGTTAATCGTTAATAAAAAAAGATAAACAAGCAGGATCAGATATTTGGTGGAGGAACCGGTGGGCGATAGCTAATGAGGTTTAACCCTGGTTGGGTAGCGGCTATAACGCTGTCACGGAAGTTAAGTAGTTCCATGCCCTGAAAAAAAGCGATATAGCAGGAGACATGAGCATGATTACTGTGTTCGTCGGCTTCATGCTCAGAGTTATGTTCAACGTTATGTGCAGTGATTTGCTCACTGCTTACGTCGAAAAGGGTATCTGAGTGGCAGTGTTCATGTTGCAGGTCGGTGTAGGCATGGGCATGATCAGGCAAATGCATAACTAATGCATCACAGGCCATCACGGCATGATTCAGCATAATCAGCAATAGTAATAATAAGCCTGATGTACGACCTGACATAAATCCCTCAGTAAGTTAGCGCCATGGTAGCGCTATTGCAATACAACAACAAGTAACTCTTTTACGCTTTAATTTGCAAGATCCTACGCGCACCATTGAGTACAACTAATCCGATGATGAAACCCACTACCAAGTCTGGGTAAGGTGATCCTGTCCAAATAACCAGTATGCCAGCCAAAATAACGCCAACATTGGCGATAACATCGTTGACAGAAAAAATCCAACTGGCTTTCATGTGCGCACCGCTTTCTTTTTGTTTATGAATTAGTAGCAGGCATGTCACATTAGCAATCAAAGCAATCGCTCCCATAGTGATCATCAAAGTTGATGCTGGCTCGCTGCCCAAAAGATACCGCCGTATGACCTCGCTAATCGCTCCCAACGCTAAAGCCAATTGAAGCCAGCCAGCAAGTTTTGCGGCATTTAATTTAGTTTTGCTACTTCGCCCGACAGCGTATAGCGCAACTCCGTATACGGCTGCGTCGGCAAACATATCCAGAGAGTCGGCTATTAAACCGGTCGATTGCGCCAACCAGCCAGTCACAAACTCTACCGCAAACATCACAGCATTAATGGCCAGCAACCACTTCAGAATAAAACCCTCCCGTTGCGAACCTGACGCCGTCGATTGGCTGACCTGGATTACTTCCTCTTTTTGTACCGCCCCGGTTTTTGTAAGGGACGCACCCAGCCCTAAGCTATTCATTTTTGCTTCAATTTCATTCGCATTATCAGCGTGAAAAACGCGAACCTGCCTTTGCGGGATATCAAACTGTAACAGAACATCAGACGAAACTGTTTCCAGCGCCATACGTACTAAGCGTTCCTCAGACATGCAATCCATTTTAGGCACCCGGAACTCACTGACGTTGCTATATTTCTCATGAAAACCCGGTGCGTCGGCGCTGTTAGTTACAATGTTGCTCGTGACACTACCCTTAGTATTGTTGCTGTCTTCTGAATTCATTACCGATAAACCTTGGGTTGTTATGGAACCTAGTTTAAAGTCTATAGTAACTATAGAGTCAATAGGCCGCAGCATGATAATAAAAATTGGTGAGCTGGCAAAAATCTCCGACTGTTCTGTGCAAAGTATCCGTCACTATGAAAAGGAGCAGCTTCTTTCGGCGAAAATACGTAGTGATGGCAATTTTCGTCTCTATGATCAGGCCGACATCGAGCGACTGCTATTTATTAAACACTGCCGGAGTTTAGATCTAAGTTTGGGAGAAATTCGTCAGTTACTGAGTTTGAATGACTCGCCAATGTCGCAGTGTGATGATGTCAATCAGATGATTGAGCAGCATATCGAGCAGGTAGAACGCCGGATAGCGGAATTAACACTGCTTAATAAACAATTAAAAGCTCTGCGTCGTAGCTGTACCTCAAAGCGCACGGTTGAGCACTGTGGTATTTTAAAACAATTGAACAAAGCCGTTAGTCAAAACAACTGAGCTATTTTTGGACTAAATGTAGAGGATACTCATGCATCAGCACAATCACTCCCAGCAAAAAGATGAAAGTGACAGTCGCATCGCTATGGCGTTTTTTCTTAATCTGGTATTTACCGTAATTGAGTTTGTCGGAGGTTGGTTAACCAACAGCACGGCAATTATGGCAGATGCGGTACATGATTTAGGTGACTGCTTATCAATTGGTAGTTCTTGGTTATTGAACCGACTTGGCCGTAAGTCTGCAAATCATAAATTTACTTATGGTTATCGCCGGCTCTCATTGTTGGGTGCGTTAGTTAACAGCCTGGTTCTTATTGGCGGATCGGTATGGATATTAACGGAAGCCATTCCACGTCTGTCCGATCCGGTTATGCCAATGACCGAAGGCATGATTGCACTGGCACTTCTTGGTGTAACTGTTAATGGGTATGCCGCTTATCGGCTAAGCAAAGGAAATACACTGAATGAGAAAGTACTGAACTGGCATCTATTGGAAGATGTGCTGGGTTGGGTGGCGGTACTCATTGTGGCCATAGTTCTGCAATTTGTGGACTGGCCTATTTTAGACCCTTTGCTTTCTATTGGTTTCACCTTATTTATTTTGGTTAATGTTTTACGCAACCTCAGCACAACTGCGCGCTTATTTCTGCAAGCAGCGCCAGATAGCAAATTGCAAAATGAAATCCAAGATACTTTGCTGAAAATTGATGAGTTAGACAGCATTCATCACCTGCATCTCTGGTCGCTTGATGGTGAACATCATGTACTCACCGCACATGTGGTAACCGATGCAAGTATAGAATTTACTGCAACTAGTTATGCTGATATCAAACAGCGCATTGCCAACGCATTGGATCAGTTTGATCTAGCACATACCACGATAGAGCTGGAGCTAACACAAGAAAATTGTCGGGATGATGATCCGCATAAGGTGCAGTGAAGTGACCGTCATTACAACGTTAGGTTTATTTATCATTACTGCAATAGCAGAAATTGTCGGCTGCTATTTGCCTTACCTGTGGCTGAAAAAAGGAGCTTCAGCCTGGGTGCTGTTACCTGCTGCAATCAGTCTGGCATTATTTGCCTGGTTGTTAACGCTTCATCCAACGGCTGCTGGGCGTGTTTATGCAGCTTACGGCGGAGTATATGTGACAGTAGCATTAGTGTGGTTATGGGGAGTAGATGGCATTCAACCACACCGCTGGGATCTGGCTGGCGTGGGGCTAATGCTTGCAGGCATGGCAGTGATAATGTTTGCCCCGAGGTGAAGCAAGTTTTATACCGAGTATCCGTTTGAAAGTTAGACAACCGTCTCGACTATCGCTGGACTATTGCCAATTATGATCAGTGACGGCACTGATGCGGAAGTTGTAAGTAGAATTGCAGCACCCATGGTGGGTGGCATCATAAGCGCAGTGGTGCTAACTTTATTGGTGTTGCCTGTAGTGTATTATTTATGGTGCCGACATTCGTTGCTAGGTTAACGTCCCGTTGGTATTCATTTGGGGCGCTAAAATGGCGCCTCAAATTTTTTAGCGAAAGGATTTGAATAGATTTTAGGATGTGTCACTACGCATTATGTCTAACCTTTGCTTCATCGGTGTTGCTAAGTTTTAGATGACGAAGTACCAAATTTGCCTCTGCCACCCCTACCCTGTGATCTAAATCGCTCATGTTTTTCTCCTGTTTTATGTTCGCATCAGGTATAACATCGCCAGTTAAGTGCGCTTTGCGCCTGCATTATTCGACGATCAACTCGCCTAAATACATTTTCATTTGACAGTGAAACGCATAGCGTCCAGGTAATGAGGCAGGTATGCTGACACTCACTTTTTTGTTTAACGGTAAAGTGGCATTAATATCCAAATCAGGGATGAGTAATGTCTCAGAACAAGATGACGCATCTAATCGTGTAAAAGTGATCACAGTGTCTTTATTAGCCGCTATTTTGATAGTTGATGGTTGATATACTCCATCTTTAACGACTATTTCAATCGCCCCATCTTGCATAGCCACGTTGGGCGATTTGTACATCCAAAACCACCAGACAATAAGCAGTATCAATCCGAATCCTGCTACGTTAATCCACATCATAATTTCAAACTCCTAATGTTTTTTGGCTTTAAAAAAACGCAACCGATTGGCATTGGTCACCACAGTAAGCGAAGAAAACGCCATTGCGGCACCTGCAATAACTGGACTCAGTAATAGACCAAAAAAGGGATATAGAACGCCTGCTGCAAAAGGAACACCTGCAACGTTGTAAATAAACGCGCCAAATAGGTTTTGCTTTATATTGGTAAGGGTGGCTTTACTGATTGCGATTGCATCAGCTAAACCATGCAAAGAGCCGCGCATAAGCGTGATATCTGCACTCTCAATGGCCACATCGGTACCTGTTCCAATGGCAAAACCTACATTGGCATGAGCCAGTGCGGGGGCATCATTTATGCCGTCACCGGTCATGCCAACTATTTCTCCATTGGCTTGGTATTCAGCGACTTTTTTGGCTTTATCTTCTGGCATCACTTCAGCCACGAAATCGGTGATCCCCACCTTGCTAGCAACCGCTTTGGCGGTCATTCGGTTGTCACCGGTTAACATAACCACGCGGATCCCGTTATTCTGAAGACGCTTAATGGCTTCAATCGAGTCCGATTTAATCGGGTCTGCCACGGCAATAACAGCCGCTAGCTCTGCATCAATGGCAAAGTACATAGGCGTTTTAGCCTCAGCTGCGAGTTGTTGGGCTTTGTTTAAGAACTTGTCTATAGCAATGCCCTGCTGTTTCATTAATCTTTCATTACCAAACAGCAGCCTTTTGTTCTGCAACGTTGCTTGTACACCCATGCCCGATAATGAGACAAAGTCAGTGACTTTTTTAGGGGAAATACCCTTATCTGCCGCAGATTCAACGATGGCCATGGCCAAAGGATGTTCCGATCCTGCCTCCAGACTGGCGACTAACAGCAAAATGTCATCTTCAGTTTGCGAACCGGCAACGATAATATCCGTTACTTTAGGTGCCCCCTCCGTTATCGTGCCTGTCTTGTCGAGAACCATGGTAGTGATCTTGGATGCTGTCTGTAATGCCTCACCGTTACGGATTAAAACGCCCGCCTCAGCTGCTTTGCCTACGCCGACCATCACCGACATCGGCGTAGCCAATCCTAATGCGCATGGGCAAGCAATAATCAACACTGTCGTCGCCGACACAATCGCAAATGCTACCGCTGGAGAGGGGCCAAAGTTTAGCCAAGCTAACGCACTCAGTACCGCAATAATCATAATCACTGGTACGAAGTAGGCTGAAATTACATCCGCTAAACGTCCTATTGGTGGTTTAGAGTTTTGTGCTCTTTTCACCATATTGATAATTTGTGCAAGCGCAGTATCTTTACCCACACGTGTCGCTTTAAATACAATCGAACCAGATTTATTGATGGTACCTGCAACGACCTTATCGCCTAACGATTTCTCGACCGGCATCGGCTCTCCCGTTAACATCGACTCATCAATTGATGTGTAACCTTCGACGACATCGCCATCAACAGAGATTTTTTCACCTGGACGTACTCGGATCAGATCGTTTTGCAATACGTCTTCAATTGGAATATCTAGGTCTTTGTCGTCTCGTATTACTCTGGCTGTTTTAGCTTGAAGCCCAATAAGCCGTTTAATCGCTTCTGAGGTTTTTCCTCTTGCTTTGATTTCTAACGCCAGACCCAGATTAATCAGCCCGATGATCATTGCCGTTGCCTCGAAATATACGTGCCGAGCCATCAACGGAACCGCCTCGGGAGCAAAAACAACCACCATGGAATAGAGCCATGCAGTGCCTGTCCCCAATGCAATGAGTGTATCCATATTGGCAGAATGATTTTTAAATGAATTCCATGCACCGATGTAGAAATGTTTACCGGCAACGACCATCACCCCTAGTGTAAAGACACCAACTGCTAACCAAACCATCTGCTCTGCGAACGTATTGACGGTCATCTCACCCACGAATAAGCTGTACACCATTAATGGAATACCCAGCGCCAAGGCAATCGTCATTTTGCGCATTAGCGTTTTATAGTATTGCCAATCCGCTCGTTCTTTTTCTTCTAATGCGTCTTCTTCACTTTCGCTATTGGAGAATTTAGCGTTGTAGCCTGCGTGTTCAACGGCTTTAATAAGGCTCTTCTCACTAGCGTTTCCGGAAACCGATACTGTGCGCTGAGCAAAATTCATTTCAGCGGAAACTACGCCATCAACAGACTTTAAGGCACTTTCTATTTTTCCAACACAGCTTGCGCACCCAGCGCCTTCAATAATCAGGGTAACTTCTGCCAGTTTATCGGTAGTAACCTGCTCCTGCTTATTTTCACGGCTATCAGCTTGCTGAACGGCTTTTTCCTGCTTTTTTGCTGAACAGCAACAGGACTTAGGTTTATTTGCTTGATTAACATCAGTGGCGTTTTTCATGAGCATTCCCCTCCATCAATTGATAATTTCATTTGGTTTCACTGCCAACTTCAACTTCGATAAATTCTTCAATTAAGTAGCAAATTTGATTCCCAGTGGGGGCTTTGTCTTCCTTACTGTCCCAACTATCAACAGCGGCAAGCATTCTTTTGCGTAGCCTAAGCATATCTAGGTAGCGTTGTTGAGTTTCATGCAGTCGCTTATCGATTAAGCGTCGCACCGTGGGACATGCCGACTGACCATCGTCAGCTTTGGCGATAATCTGGGTAATATCCTCCACTGAAAACCCTAAATCCCTGGCACTTAAAATAAAGCGAAGACAGCTCTGTTCTCTAATATTGTAAAACTTGTATCCATTTGCAGTAGACTTAGTAGGCGCAAGCAGCCCGATCCGAGTGTAATACCGCACTGTATCTGCACTTACCCCTAGTTTTTCTGCTAGTTGTCTAACGCGCATTTAATAGATCTCCAGGTGATGCTTCTCACGATATAAATTAGGTCTTTCCAAACCAAACTGTGGTCTTAGCCAATGACTCAATCCTAGGTTTCAAACCCACTCTAAACCTGTGAGCTGCACACAGGTCAATACCTTGATTTATTTTTGTCGATAGCGTCGCAAGTATTAATAGTATGCATTTGATATAAAACGAGATACGCGCAGTAGCCTGCGGTTTAAATATGCTCGTATCAGGTAAAAAAATTAATATGTTTAAAAGTTGCACCCCATTACATCGGTGGCCCAACTGCGGTTGTCACAATGCTAGTAGTAATTAATACGAGCAGACCTACACACGCTTCAGCAAATATAGAATGTCTCAGCTTTATGTGTCCTTTATCTTTTTGTAGTATGTGGGGGACGAGAAAAAACTTATGCGCAAACGCAAAGACAAGCAGTACTAACACGCCGGAAATTTTGAGCATAAAAAGTTGACCATAGGGGCTAGAAAAAAGCGCGTCTATGCTTGGCAATAGCTGCACAAACATTGCTGAGCCGACAATCAGCAATATAGTCACTCCCCATGACGCAAAACGACCAAACCGGTCCATCAATACATAAAGTTCATTTCTGTTAAAGGAGGAACATGCATTTATCAATGGCAAAAGAGAACCAAGCCACGCAAAAGCTAGCGCCACATGCACGGTAATAAGTGAGATACTTCCAAACCCAAGCGCGTTGGTATGTCCAGAGAGGGTAAATGAAGCGCTGAGTAGCAATATTACTATAAGAGCAGATAGCCCAAAGAAAACTAACTTAGTCTTACTATTGAGAGGATTAGTTAACCTTAATACATAAACCATCATAGCAGTCGCTATGGCAAACGCTAGTGCTCTAACAAGGGTTAATGTGCCAACTGAGCTAACCCAAAGCATATTAAGCATAATGGGTTCAATCATTCCCTTCAAACCAGTTTCGGACATGTTTCCCACTTGCATGAAAAAGTCAAAAAGGTTAGCGATGAATCCAACAGTAATAAATAAAACACCATACTGGCTAATGGTTGTTTGCCATTGTCTAACAACACAGTAGCGAGTTGACAATGCATCGTGATGCGTAAATAAAAGCATAGCTGAAAAGCCACCAATGGCGGCCGCTATACCTAAGTACACCAGAAATTTATTCAAAATGAGTAATGCTGTCCAAATTTCTGGTGTCATGGTGGTTACCTGTTAATGGTTGTTCTGTCCAGAGTGGTCCATCTTTTTGTCATTCATGTCTTTCATGTCTTTCATGTCTTTCATGTCTTTCATGTCTTTCATGTCTTTCATGTCTTTCATGTCTTTCATGTCTTGCATTTTGTCCATTGCATGGACCATAAACGAAAAGTTCCCCTTCATTTTATGCCCATCATCACCCATGATTGTCCAAGATACTTTGTAAGTGCTTGGCATTAACATAGGCAAATTGTAGGAAAAGGTGTCACTTGCCTCTATGGTTGGTTTAAACGCTGTTTCGATAGGCTCACCTTCAATATTAGCGATAGATAAGCTCACCAAACGAACAGGATTACCAAACGTCACTTTAATCATTTCAGGACTTTTCATCAGCATGGCATTGTCAGCAGGCATAGACGATGTCAATCCTGTGTGCGCGAATACCGACATACTGGTTATTGCTGCGAATACTATTGCGATATACTTTTTCATTTTTTATCTCTCTTATGTGAAGTTCTAGGGTTAAAAATTATCGTCTAGTTGCTGTATCTGACTTTTTTTCCAAAGTAAATAAATAGCGGGTAATACTAAGAGCGTTAGTAACACTGCACTTACCATTCCTCCCACCATGGGTGCTGCAATTCTACTCATGACTTCTGAGCCTGTTCCTGATCCATATAATATTGGAAGAAGGCCTATAATAATCGTTAGCGCAGTCATCATAACGGGACGGACTCTCAAAGCCGCAGCATTTAACACCACATTGGTAAGGTTATCTAAAGATGGACGAGTATTGTTATTGCGGCATTTCTCCAGCATCTCTTTGTACTCTTGGTTCAGATATACAAGCATTATTACTCCTATTTCAACGGCTACACCAACTAGCGCAATAAATCCAACGCCCACCGCAACTGAGAAATTAAAGCCCTGTAGATACATCAACCAAATGCTACCAACCATTGCCAATGGAACGGTTCCAAGGATGATCGCCACCTCAATAGCATTTCGAAAGTTCAAGTACAGCAGTACAATGATGATTGCCAATGTTAATGGCACCACATAGGCAAGCTTCGCTTTCGCCCTCAACATGTATTCATACTGTCCTGACCACTTGATAGAGTAGCCCGCTGGCAAGGCAATTTGTTCATTTACTGCTTTTTGTGCGGCGACAACGTAGCTACCAATATCGACTCCATCAATATCAACAAATACCCAGCCGTTTAGTCTTGCATTCTCGCTTTTAATGCCAGGAGGACCGTCTTCAATATACACATTGGCAACATCAGCCAATGCAATACGCTTACCTTGTGGCGTAATAATCGGTAATAGAGATAAAGCCTCAGGAGACGAGCGATACGACTGCGGGTAGCGAACATTAACAGGGTATCTCTCTAAACCTTCCACGCTTTGCGTGACATTCATGCCACCAATCGCACTCGCCACAACTGACTGAATATCAGCGATGTTTAAGCCATAGCGAGCCGCTTTTTCACGCTGAATATCAACTTTTACATACCTTCCGCCAGCAACACGCTCTGAGTAAACAGATGCAGTGCCTTCAACTGTCGCTAATATAGTTTCTATTTGTTGCCCAATGCCTTGAATTTCTTTGAGGTCAGGCCCGCCAATTTTTATGCCCACTGGCGTTTTTATTCCCGTTGCAAGCATATCAATTCGGGTTTTTATTGGCATCACCCACGCATTTGTTAAGCCCGGGATGTCGATTAGCGAATCAAATTCTTTAATAAGATCATCGCTGCTTAAGCCTTCTCGCCACTGGGATTGAGGTTTAAGTTGGATAAACGTTTCTATCATGGTTAGCGGAGCGGGATCTGTGGCTGAGTCTGCCCTACCCACTTTTCCAAACACAGTTTCAACCTCAGGGACTGTTTTAATCAGCTTGTTGGTTTGTTGCAGTAACTCTCTAGCCTTACCAATGGATATGCCAGCATACGTTGTGGGCATATACATCAAATCGCCTTCATTTAAGGGCGGGATAAATTCACTGCCTATTTTATTAACTGGCCAAAAGCCAACTACCAAGACCATAAGGGCTGCTAGCAAGGTTATCCTTGGAAACTGTAGTACTTTTCTTAAGGTTGGAATATATAAAAATGATAGGATTTTATTAACCGGGTTTTTGTTTTCAGCTAAAACCTTGCCACGAATGAAATAACCCATAAGCACTGGCGCTAGCGTAATCGCCAATATTGCAGCCGCGGCCATGGCGTATGTTTTAGTATATGCCAAAGGTGAGAACATCCTCCCCTCTTGAGCTTCTAAGGTGAATACGGGCAGAAAGCTAACAGTGATTATTAGTAGGCTAAAGAAGATCGCAGGGCCAACTTCTGTCGCCGCTGCTGTCACCACGCGCCATCGATTCTCATTGGTAAGCGGTGTTTTTTCCATGTGCTTGTGCATGTTTTCAATCATCACAATTGCGCCATCTACCATTGCCCCTATTGCAATGGCGATACCGCCTAGCGACATAATATTGGCATTTATTCCCTGAAAATACATCACGATAAAAGCCGCTAAAATACCCACGGGAAGACTAATGATAACGACCAGTGATGAGCGAATGTGAAACAGAAAAGCGATACACACCAGCGCCACCACAGCAAATTCTTGAAGCAGCTTATATGCTAAGTTTTCTACTGCTCGCTCTATTAAGGCTGATCGGTCATACACCGTCACTATCTCTACACCATCGGGAAGGCCTTTTTTAAGTTCTTCTAGCTTGGCTTTTACGCCATCGATGGTTGTTTGTGCATTTTCACCAAAGCGCATAACCACAATACCACCAACGGTTTCTCCCTTGCCATTTAACTCAGCAATTCCGCGCCTCATCTGCGGCCCTAATTGCACATCGGCGATGTCTTTAATCAGCAATGGTGTTCCCTTGTCATTGACGCCTAAGGGAATTAGCTCAATATCTCGCTTATTTTCTATATAGCCTGTTGCTCTAACCATGTATTCAGCTTCAGCCATTTCAATAACCGATGCGCCAATCTCTTGGTTCCCCCGCTTAATTGCCGTTTGAACATGTGACAATGGAATGCCGTATGCTCTGAGCTTGTCGGGGTCAACTCTGACCTGATATTGCTTAACCATGCCGCCAATGGCTGACACTTCTGAAACACCCGATACGGTCTGCAGCTCAAACTTTAAAAACCAATCTTGTAAGCTACGCAACTGACTAATATCGTGCTGGCCAGTCTTATCGACCAATGCGTAAAGATAAACCCAGCCCACACCCGTGGCATCAGGACCTAGTTGTGGCTTTGCATTTTCAGGCAAGTTCGGTGCGACCTGAGATAAGTACTCTAATACGCGGCTTCGTGCCCAATATAAATCGGTATCATCGTCAAATATAATGTAAACAAAGGAGTCACCAAAAAACGAAAAACCACGTACCGTTTTGGCGCCAGGTACCGATAACATTGCCGTTGTTAAAGGATACGTAACTTGATCTTCGACCACTTGAGGAGCTTGCCCAGGGTAACTCGTTTTTATAATAACTTGTACATCTGACAAGTCTGGCAAGGCGTCAACAGGTGTGTGTTTTACCGCTATTAATCCACCGCCAACAATTAGTAGTGCGACAAGCAAAACAAAAAAACGGTTATTGATAGACCATTTGATAATAGCTGTAATCATTGGTGTTGTTCTCCATGACCCGAATGATCAACTTCCGTTTTTGTCTTATCCGTCTCAGAAGGCTTGTTCATATCGTGCACGTCATGCAAGCCGTCCATGAGCATCATATTGCCGTCTTCATCAACAACATGAATGGTAGTAATTAAATAGTCTCCCGCTTCCAACTTCCTGATTTGAAGATGCAGTGACATACCTGCGGTTAACTGCGCAATATTAATGTCGTCTGCTACATTGAAATCCATAGTCATGCTGGGCCAGCCCCAATCTTCAATCTCCGCGTGGTCGAGATTAACCATACGGTGATCTACCATCACGCTATTGACCGTTGCGGTTGTCCACACCGTGGTTGGCGCTTCTTCAGGCTCTTCCATTCGTTTAAAATCTGATGAAATACTACTTTCAGAGTCCAACAAGAACTGCGCGGAGGTAACAATGCGATCATCATTATTCAGACCTGCTAAAATCTCAGTGTATTCATTGGCAATATTACCCACTTCAACTTTAATAGATTTAAAGCGACCCTCGCCTAATGCCAACACTACTCTATCTTGTGTGCCGGTTCTTATAACCGCTTCAGTTGGAACGAGCAGGTTTTCATCGTCTAGATCAGAATGAATCGTCACCTGAGCAAACATGTTTGGTTTTAAAAAGTAGTCTGAATTTTCAAACCGTAGCCGCGCCTTTAATGTTCTTGTTTTTTCGTCAAGCGTTGGGTAAACGTAATCCACTTTTCCTTGCCACTCTTTACCTGGCAAATACTCTAACGTCATTGTGACGGCTAAACCCACTTCAATCTGATTGGACTGGCGTTCAAATATTTCAGCATCGACCCATACTTCATCTAAGGCACCAATCGATAAAATAGTCACGCCGGGTTTTACGTAAAAGCCTTGCCTTACATTGAGATTATCAACAAAGCCGGTCTGTGGCGCTGTGAAGATAATAGTGTGTTGCACCTTACCCGTTTGATCCAGCTTCTTAATGGCTGAGGCCGGCATTTGTAGCGCTGTTAAACGAGATGTAGACGCTTCAATAAGGTTGGCGTTTTTACGACTGCGAGCAAGTAAATACTCTTCTTGGGCGTTCACTAATTCAGGGGAATAGAGAGCATATAATGGATCGCCTTTTTTTACATAGTCACCGGCGGCTTTAACATAGAGATTGTCAATCCACCCTTCAACGCGCGGATGAATCTGAACAAGGGTGTCTTCGTTATACCTTACATAGCCAACTGTTCTGATGGGCACATGTAGGACTTTTTTCTCAACTTTAGCGGTTCTTACACCTAGGTTATTTTCCACATTAGGGTGTATTTTTATCGTCCCAGGACTATCCGAATTGCTGCCGCCTTCATTATAAACAGGAACAAGATCCATACCCATGGGGGACTTTCCCGGTTCATCTCTCCTATAGTTAGGATCCATTGGCGCCACCCAATATAAGGGTTGGTCAGCGTCTGCGGTATTCTCAGAAGCATCGTTATTACTTGGCGGCATGATGAAGGTATATCCAAGCGCAGTAATCACTGCACCTGCAATTAGACCTATAACAAGGGTGCTAGCATTTTTCACTAGTTGTCTCCGAAATGAGTATTGACGATTGTCGGATCATCACTAAAAAAGTAGTTCAATTGTGATTGGGACTTGAGTAAGTCAACATCTATATTGAGTGCATCTATTCTGGCGCTAAGATCGGCTATTCTCGCTCTAACGACTTCGGCAAAATCACCGTCATCATTGGTATATGCAGTTAATGAAGCTTCTGCTAGGTCGTTCATTTGCAACAATATATCGCTCTTATATAAGGCTTCTCGTTGCAGCAGTCTTTGGTGCGCGGCATAGGCTGATTGTAGTTGCGATAACAGCGATCGTAGTGCAAGACTTTTTTCGGTCTTTATGGCCTCAGCTTGACTGATGGCCGCCGACACCTCTTGGTCTTGCTTATTGCCGGTAAACAGAGGGAGATCAAAAGATATACCCACAGAGATGAAATCAGCTCTACTTCGCCCGATTTGATCATCGGCACGGTATGCATAGCTTGCATTAACGCCCCATTGCGGTTTGTATTGCTGCTTCGCTAAATCAATACCGGTTTTACTTGCCTCAATCTTCTGCTCAAATACCAAGACATAAGGATGATTATTCAGCAAGTACGCCAATGTTTGCATGTTGCCGCTTTCTAAGTCGCCTTGGGCATCTAGATATAAAGGCCGGATGGTTGGTAGACGTTCAGGTAAGGTAATATTTTGCTGGAAATGCGCCGAGTTTTTAGGCCAAGCAGCCTCATCAGACAACCATTCTAAAAGTTGCGCGGTTGCTTGTTCTTTTTGGGAGTGTAATTTGGTAAGCCTATCTTCGAGCCTAGTTAATTCTAGCTGCGCTCTTACAATATCTTGCTGTCGTACTTTACCGATAGCAGACGAATAACTGGCTCGTGCAACTTCGCCTAACTGTTCAAACAAGGCTCGGTCATGCTCAATTAGCGAAATAGTTTGTTGCGCGCGAAATATCTCTAGCCACTTTAGTGATACTGCCAGTGTTATTTTGGCTATTCTATCTTGACGCATTATCGGGTGTTGTTTGGCGACCTCTTGCAATTGCTTATGACGGATATCTAAACTATCTCCTCGCGGAAACGTTTGCGTCACGCCCGCTTTTAGCTGGGTCATTGGCTCTTGATCAAACGCAAACCCGTCGGTCGGCAGGTTCGCTAGGCTAATTGACACAACCGGATCGGGTAACGTGGATGCCGCCACACTGTTTGCTATTATTGCGTCTTCGCTATATTTGCTCCCCTTTAACCAAGGATCTTGCTTTATTGCAGCTACAATTGCTTCGTCTAGGGTTAAAACACGTGAGTCAGCGGCAACTGCGTAAGCAGTAAACAATATGAACGTTGTTATTGAAATGAAAGACATGAAGCGTTTCATTAAAATTGCTCCTCATAAGTCGCCACTTCCGCATATACTGTTGAACTGCCGTTGGCATGCAAAAGGAGTATTTGGTAAGGCATAAAACGCTCTGCCATTTCCATTCCAGGCGAACCAATAGGCATTGCAGGCACTGACAAGCCAATGCTGTTCGTTGGAACTTTAGCTAGATATTGCTTGATGAATTTTGCAGGTACATGCCCTTCAAATACGTAACCCTCTTTTGACTCTGCGGTGTGGCAAGAGCGGTAATTCGGAGCAATACCTTTGTCTTCCTTTAGATCAGAAAGAAATGTGACATCGTTAGCAGTAATATCAAATCCGTTATCTTCTGCATGAGTTATCCATTTTTGGCAGCAGCCGCATGTTCTACTTTTAAACACCGTCAGCGCAATCCTGGGCGGTGGCGTTGAATCGTCTTTGACTATTTTGGGTGTATGAGGATCAGATGCATCTGAGCATGCAGTCATTATAAAGAGCAGTGCAATTAGGGTTCCTTTAACAAGCAACCAGATAGAAAATTTCATATATAAGCCCTCTTAAAAATGTGTGTAGTATGATTAATCGAACATACCCAAAACTATGCCGAAGCTTGTTTGCCTATTGCGATTAGCAAAAACCGAGAATGGCTAAACAATGAGGTACTTTGGAGGGCGCTGAAATCGCGAGAGAAAAACACTTGTAAATGCTGGGACGAAAGAAGTTGCTTTTGTTGCGGTAAAAATTGGATACGGTGCTAAATCATTTTCAACAAGAGCAGAAATAGTTAATAAACTGGCAGGGCAACAGCAGTCCTTTGCACAACAATTCATGTCGCTACTATCCGTTACGCTATTGCTATAGCGAAGACTGTAAGTATCTATCTCGATAATATTGGACATCATCATATTGTCTTGCGAGCATTGCCTGTTAGCAGGAGCAAAAGCCTCTGCACCTTGGGATACAAGCATCGTAATAATGAAGATAGTATGTAGGAATCGTTTTAACAATTTATGCTTATCCAAAGATATAAAAGTTTAAAATCGTACCAGTAAAAGCAAAACCAGCATCTATAGAACTTAGTGTAGAGTTATAATACCGATGCAACCTGACAGGGCGATTACGTGCAGATTACATTTCTGTCATTGAGGCAACTTTTAATGCATTTTTACCTTATAGTGGCCCTAGGCGGTATAGCAATAACTGAGACTCAGTAAAACCATGACGTACACAAAAATAAGATGCTGTAGTCTGGTCTCTTAAACTGGAGCTTAAATGAAAATATTGGTAGTTGAAGATGAAATCAAAACGGGCGATTACATCAAACAAGGTCTGTCAGAAGCGGGCTTCGTTATTGAGTTGGTGAGAAACGGCTTGGACGGACACCATAAAGCCATGACAGGTAACTTCGAACTCGTCATTTTAGATGTGATGCTCCCTGATATTGACGGTTGGAAAATAATGAGTTCGCTGCGAGAGTCAAACAACCCCACTCCCGTTTTATTTCTAACGGCCAGAGACAGCGTAAAAGACAGAGTTAAAGGTCTTGAATTAGGAGCCGACGACTACCTCGTAAAACCTTTCGCATTTGCTGAATTGCTTGCTCGGGTACGCTCACTGCTAAGACGTGGCATTACCGCGCCTACCAACACCCTTGCAATAGCCGATTTAACGCTAGACATTCCCTCTCGCATCGCCACTCGTGCAGGTAAAACTATAAATCTCACGACCAAAGAATTTACGTTACTTGAACTAATGGTTAGGCGACAAGGAGAAGTGCTGCCCCGTTCACTTATTGCCTCACAAGTCTGGGATATTAATTTTGACAGCGATACCAACGTTATTGACGTCGCGATTAGACGACTCAGAGTGAAAATTGACGATGATTTTTCACCAAAATTAATCCAAACTATTCGGGGGATGGGTTATAAATTATCAGCAGTTAATAATGAGTAAGTGGTTTAGAATACCTAACTCCCTGGCTTTTCGCACAACCAGTCTAGTTGGAATAACGGTTTTATTATGCTTTTCCGTGATGCATGCAATTGTTATTCATTCAATAGAGCAGCATTTTACTGAGCAAGATGCCTCTGAGCTTAACGAAGTTTACCTAGCGGTTGATGCCAAGCTCAAAGAGGCCGCTTTGAACAATACACCTCCGTCTGACACACTATTTGAAGCAGTGTCTGGTCATCATGGTGTTTACTATCATGTTGAGAACGCAAAGGGAGAAACGCTTTTCTCAAGTAAGGGCGCCGATTTTAGTTTTTTCCCTATGAGTTCACCATCGTTCAAAGTGGTCGCACCTGATAATTTAATTTTATTTGAAGACACACAACATTTGTTTCGCGCAACCAAACTGACAACCAATACTAGTCTAAGCGGCACAGTAAAAACTTATAGCGTAATTGTTGCTTCAAATATGGAATTCCACATGTCTTACATGGAAGACTTTAAGACAACGCTTTGGATAATCACGCTGTTCGCAGCTATTGTGACAATACTGGCTGCAAGGTTCGCTATTCATAGAGGCCACTCGCCGCTTAGAAAATTGAGTAGAAAAATTGAAACAATATCGGCTGACCACTTAGATGCCAGATTAAGCACACATGGCGTGCCAACTGAACTCACCGTTTTAGTCGACTCATTTAACACCATGATTCAAAAATTAGAAGATGGGTTTGAACGATTGTCTTTTTTCTCCGCTGATATCGCACATGAATTACGAACACCAATCACCAATCTAACAACACAAACGCAAGTGATGTTGAGCCGAAAAAGAACCAATGACGATTACACAGATATACTGTATTCGCATCTCGAAGAATATGAACGCATGAGCAAAATGATAAGTGACATGCTCTTGCTTGCGCAAACCGAGCATGGATTAATTGAGCCTAAAAGAGATACGGTAGCGATCAATCAAGTAGTAAAGGATTTAATCGAGTATTTTGAGGTGCTCGCTGATGAGAAAAATATACGCCTTACCCTGAGCGGACCGCCATTAGAAATCGTGTGTGATAAAACAATGTTGCGCCAAGCACTAAGCAATTTAATTTCTAACGCGATTCGTTACTCCCCTAACGATGATGAAATCGTAATTGAAATAAAGGATTCTCTTGACACTATCTCTATTACAATAGTCAACCATGGTGACATGATCCCTAAAGAGCATTTGGGTCGTTTGTTTGACCGTTTTTATAGAACCGATTTCTCGCGTCAACGAGACGGACAAGGCGCTGGACTTGGCTTAACGATTGCTAAGTCTATAATGAAGATTAATGGGGGTGATATCCATGCTGAGTCTTCAGCAAAACATACCTGCTTTACTATAAAATTCATGAAAAATACAAAATGAAGTTTGTTGGGTAAAAAGTGGCTTATGTTGGACAACAAGAAGATTAGCTTTCTATTATCGAAATATTTACTTTAAAGTCGCTAATCCGTACCAGAAAAGTGGACACTTTACCAAGCACTGTTCTTCATTTCAAAATTCTAAGGGCTAATAGCCAAGAGCACTATGTTTCCTCGTCTTGTTGTAATCTACTAAATGTATTCAAAATACGGTTTGCGCATTGTTATTGGCTCGTTGTGGATCACTTTAACCGTCAATGATTGGAAGAAGCGCTCTGCAGATGCGGTGTTGTACGTTCATCCTGAGAAATTTCCTTCTCCCTCCGATATAGAGAAATCCAGATGGCATAAACATATAAACTTAGTAGGGCCCATGGTATTAATTATTGTCGGGCAATGCGCTATATGGTGTGGGAAGAGAACCGGTAGCAAAATACACATTCTAGGGAGAATTAAGGGTCCACACATTGATGAGCTAGTGCAAGTATAGACTTACGATAGTGTATATGAGCTCATCGTCATTGAAGGGCAAAACACGGTTTTCAAACACCAGTAGGATCTGTGCTTTGTATGCTTCATTCACAATAAGCTGATGGATGTTATATACGCAAAACATTGTCTAAAGTCTGCCTATTTAACCTCGTATATACGTTTTGTACTTTAATCGACCTTTTCTATCGGCGTTGTTCTGATAAAGTGCGCGCCATCCTCACTGGCCTGACGAACACCATCGCAAATTATGGCATGAGCAGCCATGTCTCTTTTTAATGTGACGTCAGATTCATGGTGGCAATAATCAATTCATCATCCCATATCGGCATATCAACGTAAGAAAATAAGGCTTCTATCATTTCGTTAAAGCCTGTATCCGGATTGTAATGCTGTACTGTATATATACACGTCAGGGTGAATAACTTGTTTTTTTTATGGTTTATTCTGGTCACCGGAGTCGTTCGAATATAATGAATTCCATATTGCTCGGAATATCGAATTCCATAGGCGTATTGGAAAGGTAGCTCCGGATCTTTAACCAGAAAATACTCTAGTAAAATACCGGCATACCGTCTATTGATTATTCGTTTTGACATATCTAATTGAGCACATGTTGCGATAAAATTTGATGGATAACAGGCCGAAACTGGATCTGTGTTTGTTGGCAAATTTGGTCGACACTTAGTCCGGCTTCATAGAGATAAAAGACTGAAGCCCGCTTCAGCACATGAATAGGTAGCGCTTCTCTTCCGATCTCCTGGCAAGCTTTTGGCCAGCATTCTTTACTGAGCCAGCAATGGTTTATTTTCAACTTTTTGCCAAAAGGTGCGCCCAATACATAGCGGCTGTTACCCGATTTTTTACGCAGTTGAAAGAGAAGACGTCTTGCATAAGGATCGATATACACGTCCCGCCCAGGCAAAAAAAACGTTGTATCCTTAACGCTGTATTGTTTCCATTCAAGCTCTACCAGCTCTCTTGAAGAGAGACCCGTATAATATTGCAACAGGAAAACCTCGCGGTATTTTGATGGTACGTTATCGACTATTTTCAATATGTCTCTGTGACATAATGGTCTAGCATATTGCCCACCATCGTCTTTAAGCACTAGTTTGAATGGTCTGGGAAATACATAGACTAGCGCAGCTTGATCTAAGATCTTGAAAACAAACTCCATCGCTGCGACGTAATTTGGTTTTGTAATTCCTTTTATAGTCTTGAGCATATCTTTCAGTTTGAGGATGTTGTAACCCAGGATTTCGTCAACACGTTGGTCACCTAAACTACCCATAATGCAGATCATTAGGATCTGTCCTACTTCGTCTTGCTTACCGTGATATTCATTTAAGAGAAAATGTTTAAACGTTGGCAGCCCCCGCCAACCTGGTGATAAAAATTTTGATTTTAATGCGTTGATAACAAGTGTATTTTTGCTGTGCGGAAAATGCAGGGCGTAGTCAAAAACACCTGTTTTTATTTCGTCATTTATTTTTTTAAGCGTCGCATGCAAAAACGCCCGGTTCTTTGAGATGTCTGTAAACATCGTTTGCTCAGAAAAGTGATGCCCCAGGATTTTTAGGCGTAGTACCAGATTGCCTTCTGTATCACTTACAATCGCTCTCATTTCACACCTCCACAAAGAACGCGTGCTCTTTTTGTGAAAAACCAGTTATGATTAAAACTAGGCAACCGGGGAGGGCAAATGTTTAGGTACCATTTGATGACACTAATCGAGAAGAAATCTTTTGATGATGGGAGACGCGTTACGATTAACGATATTTCCGATGCAACTGGGATACATCGTGCGACCCTATCTAAAATGATTAACGCCCCGGGCTGCAATGTCACACTTGATACCATTGATCGCCTCTGCAAATTTTTCCAGGTTCCCGTTGAACAGATCATCGAACACATTCCTGATAAGTAGTTAATCAAGACAGATTTAGTCCGGCCAACAATCCAATGTCCGCTGCAAATGGCGTAGCAATAGACTCTTAACTTCTCCCGCTGGCAAATCTGCCAGAAATGAATCCTGATGTGACGTCCCCGAAAGCCAGCTCAGAAGTGCATCCGCATTACTCCTCTCATTGCCATTTCCCATGGCAACAACAAGGTTCTGGCTGCGAGGATTGATCTGAAGTGAGGTAAGCAAGTAGTCTCGCAAGCTGCGTAAACGCCTCTGTTGTGATTTATGCTCGTGCATTGACTGCAAAAACGTATTCGCCGAGATGGTTATCATAGAATTCTCCTGTATGAAACCCTGACCATCCCTGGCGAATATGGATATCCCTACTTCAGCACTTACTTAGCCATTTTCAGTTGCTCACCCTAAATGTAGATTATAATCGACATAAGTCAAGTTAAATATACAAATATTTTATGGTATCTTCCATTACTGGGGGTTTCTGTCCCTACCTCGCATCGCTGTTTTAAAGCTAATTCCCATTGGATTATCCAACTCTAACGGGTTGATACCTTTTAAGTGGCAGTTATGCATCCAGCGTGTAAACCGCTTTTCGTATTCCTCAACACGTTTTTTCAACGCAGCATTTTCCTCTCGGAGTACCTCAACCTCTTCCTTGTCGGATATTTTTTTCGACAACGTGCGTTTACGTTCCCTAAGCGCTTTCTTAGCCTCATCAAACTTATCCTTAATTGCCGAATTTGCACTGAGCGCCTGACGGGAAAACCCAAATGCCTTTACGAGATAATCCCAGGTTAATCCTGGTCCAAGTAGTCCTGTCGCCCACTCGTCCAGTAAGGCGATGATCTGCTGCTCGTGTGATTTAGTGATATACCTGTTGAGCATCACTACACCTCACATGAGTCACGGCCGTTGGGGAAAATTTGAACAATATCCCCCGGGGCATAGCTGGAGTCTTTCTCGATGGCCAATGCTGTGTTGCAACCATCCACTAGCTCTTTATGATGGCGATACCACTCGTTGGCGCCGGTAAAACCATCCTCAGCATCTTCAAGTGCTCTTTCCATTTGCACCTGCGCAATTTTTTTGCGCTCAGTAAGCCGGGCAATTTCGCTGGGATCACCTTTCGTTCTGCGGTAATGCTTGCAGTTGTGTAAGCAAGCATAATGCAGTCCGCAGGGCCCCTGTACATAGTCATGCCGGCAGCGGCCAATATCCATCAGATGCGAGCTTCCTAAGCTTTCCAGATCTTGTGTTAGCTCATCTGGTGTAAGCAACGGGAATTGCCTTGCTAGGGTAGCCGCTTGTTCAACTGACACATCTGCCCTGGGTTGGAATATGGCTTTTTGCACATTGTGCATCACATTTCTGGCGGCTTCAGGCTGAAGCCGATGATTGTAAGCCTTGTTGTCACGCGTCCCCGCACGCAGGAAGTTTTTGGCAATATCCTCCTGAGAGAACATGTCCGACTCCTGCATAATGGTATTTAGCAGATGTCTGAATTGATGTGTTCGCACCTCTGGCGCGTCTTCAAACCCCTCAAGCTCAGGAAACGAATAGCGTTCGAATACGTTCTTCATGCGTGCTTCGTCTTTTGACACCCTGGACACGTAATCCCGCCCCTTAAAGAAGTCCTGGATTTGCGTGCCGGTTAAAGGCTCAGCAAAAACATTGAGCATTTCTTTGGGGGTATACTGATCCTTAAAACGCAAAGTGATGAGATCCCACACCGGCACTTTAATTCTGCCCATGCCGACCCCGTCAAGAATGGCGTGAATGCGTTCTTTGTAGGCATCACTAAATCCTTTGTGGATATCTGCGACCCTGAAGAACGTGCTCTTGCGTTTTGAGCCGGGGGCAGGCATAACACCATAGCGCTTTAATGTCGTGATGGTGTTGCTGATCGACGAGGCTCCAAAAACGTCCATGATTTGACGTGAGGTAAGCAGCTGTTCATCATCAAACTGCATGAACTTTGTCCATTTGCCTTGTTCCAATAAAGTGCGGCACACGGTTCGATGCTCTTCAGATAACATCTTAAGGCGATCGATCGCGGTGAAGATAAGATCAGTCATGCTTGGGGGAACGATTTTGCTATCCCATACATAGCGTTTTCTGGCCAGCACTCTGATTTTCAATATCCGGCAGAAACGACCAGATTGAGGATCAAGTTCCGGCTCGTACGCCATAAACTCCTCACGTGACGGAACGCAGTTCAAGTCTAAACTGACAAATTCGTCCATCCGAAAACCACAAGCCATCAAAATAACAGCCATACAAGTAAGCGCTTTATCACGCTCTTCAAGCTCATCGTAGTGAAACCAAAGCGCAGAAATAAAAACCAACACAGCCGACTTTGGTAATTTCTCGGCACGATGTTTAACATGCTCTGGGGCATTGCCGGATTGAAGTCGCCCGCCGTGCTTAAAATCCCTGGGGATCGGGTTTTCCCAGTTGATTGGCATCACCGACAAACCAAGCTGCTGCATTCTGTCGGAAATGTAACTTAACTTCTCTCCCGTGGTATAGAGCGTGGTCGCTTCTTCGCCTTGGGCCATGGCAAGTTTCAACGCTTCGTCGAATAGTCCTGGCGTTAAATCAATGACGTGTCGACATCCATTCAACTCTGCCACTTCGTACAAGTAGCGCAAGGCACGCATTGCGACCATATGCGCGTTGTGGCTGATTGGCTTGTTCGCGTGCGCCGTTACGATTAGAGCCTTTGCAAATGACGAAAACGGCTCAGTAAAAGGCGTTTCATCTCCTTTTTTTTGTTTATGACGTTTCTTAAGCCCAGAGCGTTGCGTAAACAACACATTACTTTTCTGCGTTGTGCTTCTTAGGCTGACGGTTGACTCAAACCCCCTGAGATCCCAAATATGACTTTGCCAGTCAACCTTGTCCCGGAAAATCAATTTGCACAACTTCTGGCTCACCTTGACCAGGAGGGCAAAGTTCTGCTCGCAATTGGTCGTCGGCGTCCACAGTTGGACAATCTTGCCAAGCGGATTGTCGTGTTCCTGTGCGTCTTGATTTGGTAATAGCACCTGTAACTGCAATGCGTTCGACTTACTCATGACCCACCTCCAGACGCTCGACTAATTCACTACAAGCTTTAACGTGTGTGACGGTGTAGAACCCGGGTGGGGCATCGTCACCAAACTTCTCCCTGATCTCGTTTTGCATCGCAACAAGCACCTCCTGGTGGACCGAGACATCGTTCGATGCTTCGAACTTATTGCAACCGTAACAAGAATAGGGTGGCTGAAGTCGGCAGGGAGCCCCCTTTGCACACAAGCCGATCCCAACCAACTTTCGCAGTGAATCTGGGCCAAACACGGTACGCACGTTATTGCGTTCAACCAGCTCTTTCAGAGTGATTTTCCCATCAAAGTAAGCCAGGTGATCCGTGAAGTGTTTTTGGTAAACCGCATCGATCTTTAATGCAAAGCTCACACCCAACTGGTAGTAAACCATCACATGCTGCAAATCATCGTGGTCCAGCAATTCCATCAGCGCATAGGAAGGCGTTCCCATTGCCGCGGCGTGAGTGGCAAAGGTTTTACGAAGTCGCCTCGGCGTCAACTTAAGACCTAACGCAGGTAACCCGTCTTTAACACGTTTTTCATCAATAAACGCCATAACCTCAGAGGGCAATTTGGCGAAATAGTCCTTCCCCGGTGAGGCAGCAAAACGCTCAAACGTTACCTTTTTGGCCTTTCGTTCAGAGGCGTTTGTACCGCGAAAAATAGGCTGATCATCCTGGGTCAGGATGCTGCGATCAGAAAACAGATCTCTGTACTGAGCGGAGATCTGTTTCTCAATCAGCTCTCCGAGAAATGCCGGAAGCACTCTTTGCTTAAAACGCTGCCTGGGTAAGGTATAGCGTTTTTTCACCGAGGGAACATTGAGCATATAAGTTTTGTGCCCATTGGATTTGTCGATGTTAACAGCGAAATCACAGGTCATGAGCAACATCAATTGCCTTGGCCTGACACCAAGGACAACAAAAATCCAGGTTGCCACCAGTTTAGGAAAAAGCGGATCGTAAGGTGTAATGTGACTACAGCACTCTGTCAGCGCTTTTCTAAGCTTACTGAGTTCATCAGACCGAAAAGGGGAGCGACCTTCAATGTAGGCGAGTACATCCTGTCCTTTCATGTTGCCTTTGAATTTCAACTTTGACAGAACCTGGCACGTCTTACGCTGAAAGAGCGATAACGCTAATTGGTGTGATTGCGTATACCAGTGGCGCAAGGAGCTCAGACTTGTCTCGTCGTTTTGAGTCCGCTGAGTTGCGATGTAATCAAAGAGGTATTCACTCAGTTGATCACCTACGCTCTCGTCTGATTCCCACTCATCTACTGAGTTAAAGAATTTTTTGAGCACGTCAAAATAACCGCTCACCGTATCTGGCGCGAGGCCAGAGAGGAAATACTCGAATGTATATTTAACTTGGCTGGTAAGCTCTTCTGGTAATCTTGAGAGAAACGACCAATTGAGAGTTACAGCGTCGCTTTCCCCTATCTGCCAAACGTCACCTAATGTATCAATCTGACGTGAACGACTTTTGATTGACGTTTTGTTGAACAAAGGTCTTTCTAAAGGTGGGATAACGGCGTTGAATTTTAAACGCGAGCGGCGTGGTTGTGTCATGGGCTCTTACCTCTTTGGCCATGAAATACCCCTCCCTATTGCATAAGGCTTGCGGGTGTACTTCGTTTTAATGGCTAAGTAAGGTAAAAGTGACCATTTCTTGAATGGGCTTTACTTACAAAAAAGTATTAAACTAACCTACACTGAATTGCGTTGGTTTTTACGATATTTCCTGCTCCTGTCAGAAATAACAATTAGAACATAAACTGCATTTCAATTTTTTGCAAGTACTGCGCAGCTAAAAATTCTCTTGATCGTTTGGTGTAGTTTATCCCCTGCCGGCTATCAATTGCCCATCCACATAGTTCCCGATGCAGATTTTTAAACTCCTCAGTGTCTACGTCCAGGCCAGAGGTTAGCACCAGGAGATCATTAAAGGTATGCCGCAACAAGTAAGGAAAAAGTGATTTAAACATTGTTGGATCTAGCGCTCGGATCCGATCACAAAGGTGAGTAATCCCCCTGTTCGTCATCGGCTTTGGCGACACGTTAGAGTTTAGGAAAAGGTAAGGCGGCGCCTTTGCTGATTCCCTTCCTCGCTGTTTACGCTCAGTCATGATGTAGATGTCCGTCATCTGAGCAATCCTTTCACTGACAGGGATATCCCTCTCGTATGTTTTGACATTTGGCGGGTTAGCTCGCGGATCGAGATTTAGGGTCGTATTTTGTGTCACCCTCAATGCATGACCATACGATTTTCGAATCAACGCATCGGGCCTTAGCGAAAGTAACTCACCTTCCCTGACACCAGTTAGCAACAGTATGTGAACGATAAGCTGGTTACGTAGTTTTACTCTGTCTTGAAATGGATTCTCCGGGTTACCTGGATCGACCCACCACAGTAGTTTATTAACTGCCTCTTCTGTGAGTCCGTAACGCTGGTTCGCATACTTGAGGCCTTGATGCTCTTTCAAGAGTTGACCAAAATGTGTAAGGAATGTATTCAAATTCTTGGAATAAGGATCGCTTCGCTTTCGGGTGCCGGTGAACACATGACCTAGAAACTGGAGGTAACTGATGATCTGATTTGCTCGCTGGCGATAAGTGTCCGCACCCACGAAAGTGTTATGCGCAAGTTCAATAGTCTGAGGAGAGGCGGTTGGTGCATCGGCACGAAGGCGCAGGTACTCTCTGAATGATTCCATCTCAAAGAAATCGAGGAACTCACCACTTTTCATTCGCTCAGTAATGTCGATGTTTCTCTCATATGCCCACAGATGGATCTTCGTAATGGTGCTAGCTAACTTCAATCGATATAAGTGTGAGCGGCCACGAAATCGAATGATGTACATATTGATGTCAATAGGGGGCAACCCTTCTCTGTCACAAACGATAACTTCACGATCACCATGCGACTCAACCTGGATAAGACGAACTGAATAGGCCACAGCAAAACTCCTCGAAAGCCTAACGACTTGACCGAAGTATAGCACCAATATTTATGACGTCATTTTTTGCTAATCGATTGGTTTTATTGTGATTAAAAACGAGTGTTTTTATTTAAAGGGTAGGCGTATGTAGACACTATTCGACAACTTTACCTTTGTCTTTACATTTTAAAGTGTTCGAATTTATTGTAAAAGCATTCAAATTCCCCAAAAGGTAAACAACCCCCTTTTTAGAAGTAAGCCTCTAATTAAAGAGGCTTTTTTCGACTACTTTACACTTTGTCTTTACAAAATAGAAAGTGTTAGGTCAGAACGGGATATCGTCATCAAAGTCGATAGGTGGTTCCATGGGGGGCCGTTGTTGGCCCTGAGCAGGCTGGTTGCCCCCCTGCTGCGCCGGCTTCTGATAACCACCCTGCTGTGGTGCGTTCTGAGCAGGCTGCTGATAGCCACCACCTTGCTGTGGTTGCTGATAGCCGCCACCTTGCTGAGCAGGTTGTTGTGCCGGACGCTGGTAACCACCCTGCTGGCCGCCACCCATGCCGCCGCCCTGCTGCTGACCATCACCCCGGCCATCCAGCATTTGCAGCTCGTTGGCGACGATTTCAGTGGTATACCGCTCTACGCCGTCTTTGTCGGTCCACTTGCGGGTTTTCAGCTTACCTTCAATATAAACCTTACTACCTTTACGCAGGTATTCACCGGCAATTTCAGCCAGACGCTGATAAATCACCACCCGGTGCCATTCGGTTTGCTCTTTTTTTTCGTTGGTATTTTTGTCGGTCCAGCTCTCTGAGGTTGCCAGGGTCATATTAGCAACAGCGCCGCCCTGTGGCATGTAACGCACTTCCGGGTCAGCGCCCAGATTGCCAATTAAGATTACTTTGTTAATTCCACGCGCCATGCGATTTCTCCTGAAAAAATTAGGGTTGGCCTGCGCCAACCAAAGATCTGGCCTGTGCCAGATCAAATTGTTGCGAACTGACCTTTAAATAACAGCGCTGTTCGGCCAGTAAAATAGTGACTTCCTGCACACCGGTAAGTGCCGCCAACCGGCCGGCCAGTGCGCTGGCATCCTGCTCTGATGTTACCTGCACCGCCAGCGACAAGCGCTGGGCCCGGGCAGGCACCAACATGGTTCGGGCAATAAGCAGCCATATTAAACCAATACCGGCCAGCACGGCAAACACCATTGGGTAACTAAATTGCTCAGCTACCATACCGCCGATTATGCCGCCGGCAAAGGCACCAAAAAACTGGCTGCTGGAATAAATGCCCATAGCGCTGCCGCGCTGTCCGGCAGGCGCTACTCGTGAAACCATTGCCGGTAAACTCGCCTCTAAAAAATTAAAGCCGGTAAAAAATAATAACAGGGCGGTAATCAGCCACCATAAATCTGTAGCCAGAAAGGCCAGCAACATGGCAAGAACCAGCAAACTAATCGCAACCAGAAAATAGCCTTTTTCCTGCTGGCGGCGCATGGCAATGATCATCATTGGCACCATCAGCACAAAGGAGGCAAGCAGCACCGGTAAGTACACCTGCCAATGCTGATCGGCGGCCAGCTGATACTGGCTAAGCAATATCGGCAGGGCAACAAACATCGCCGTTAGCATTAAATGTAGCAGCAATACGCCAATATCAAGCTGCAGTAACTGGCGATGTCTGACAATGTTCAGCAAGGTAGCCGGCACCGCCAATGTCTCGGCAGCTGGTGCCTTACTAACGCTTTTCGGTACCAGAAACGCGACGATTAACATGGCACAGCAGGCCAGTACTGCGGTAAACCAGAATACACCGCTCAGGCCCGCCCATTTTGCCAGCAGCGGCCCGGCAATCATTGCCAGTGCAAACGATAAGCCGATGCTGGCGCCGATAATGGCCATCACTTTCGGGCGCTGCTCATCGCGGGTCAAATCGGCGGCCAGCGCCAATACTGCGCCGGCAATAGCACCGGCACCCTGTAAAATCCGACCCAAGGTAACCATATAAACCGACTCGGCCAATGCAGCCACCACTGAGCCTGCAGCAAATAACGCCAGGCCCAGTAGCATCACTTTATGCCGGCCAATCCGGTCGGACAACCAGCCAAACGGAATTTGCAGGATAGCTTGCGTCAGGCCATAGGCACCAATAGCCAGACCGATCCACAGCGGTGAGTAGCCAATAAGTTCAGTGCCGTAAAGTGCAAACACCGGCAGCAACATAAACAGGCCCAGCATCCGGGTAGAGAACACCAGCGCCAGCGCCAACGCCGCTCTTTTTTCTATAGCGTTCAGATGATCCATTAAATTTAATTAACAGCCGAAATAAGCGCGCAAGTGTAGCACAGAACCGGCACGCTTTAAGCGGATTAACCGGCTATTGCATCGCATCGCGCGATATTTGCTCCAGAGTACGGCCGCGGGTTTCCTGCAGTAGCTTTTTTACCAGAAAAAACGCCAGTAAACTAAAGGCGGCGTACATACCATAGGCCCAGCCCAGACCGAACGACGCCAACAACACCGGAAAACTCATGGTTATAGTAAAGTTAGATAACCAGTGCAAAATGCCGCAAACCGCAAGGGCGGCCCCTCGCACCTGATTGGGAAACATTTCCCCCAGCATAACCCATACCACCGGGCCCCAGGTCGTAGCAAAAAAAGCAATATAGCCATTGGCTGCCAGCAGCGCATATATCCCCATATTGCCATCGAGCCGCAAATTACCAGCTGCGGTTAGTTCGGACGTAGCAAAAATAGCCGCTAATGTTGTCAGCATCAGTGCCTGACCGAGCGACCCAATCAGTAGCAACTGTTTGCGGCCAACTTTATCAACCAGTGCTATTGCCAGTAGCGTAAAGCTGATATTAACTGCACCCCCTATCACATTTACGGCCAGCGCATCGGCTTCGTTAAACCCCGCCGCCTGCCACAAGGTGGCACCATAGTAAAACACCACATTGATCCCGGTAAATTGTTGTAAAACGGCTAACATTATCCCCACCCAGACGATGGGCTGTAATTTACCACTGCGGGTTAGCAAGTCACGCAGCGCTGGTTTACGCTCAGCCACCAGCGTTGACTGAATATCTGCCACTTTAGCCTCAGCATTGTCTGCCGGTGTCAGTGTCTGTAACACCGCTGCGGCCTGCTGAGGCTTGCCCGCGGCCACCAGATAACGGGGCGATTCAGGCACCAGTAATAAGCAGATAAAAAACAAACTGGCCGGAATAATTTCGACCCAGAACATCCATTGCCAGGCGTTAAAATTTGCCCAGAACGGGGCAATAGCGCTACCAGCGGCATTGGCGATCAGGTAGTTACTTAAGAACGCAAAAAACAGTCCCAGCACGATCATCAGTTGCTGCAGAGAAATTAAGCGGCCGCGCAGCGACGCCGGAGCAATTTCGCCAATATAAGCCGGCACCAGAATACTGGCAGCACCTACCGCCAGGCCGCCCAGCACCCGGAATAACACAAACTCGGCCGAGCTACCGGCAATCCCGGAGCCCCAGGCACTTACTATAAACAGCAACGCCGTTATCAGTAGCACCGGCCGCCGGCCCGCTTTGTCGGCGAGCGTACCGGCAAAAAAAGCCCCTATCGCACAGCCAAGTAACATAGAGGCAACGTTAAACCCCGTGCCGACAGCTGTAGAGTTGAACGCCAGCTGCAGCGCACTAACAGTACCGTTAATAACCCCGCTGTCAAAACCAAATAAAAAGCCGCCAAGGGCGGCGGCCAGCGAAATCAGGGTTACTCTTACCAATGGTTGGTTATTCATCCGAGGCTCTGCTGCAAATAATGATAATTTACTGTAGCAAAGCGATGACCATAGCACCATTTAGCCATTAGTTAATTTACTTTGCTGACGCAGCAAGCCTACCGACAATACCAGCAAGCTTAATGGTAACAACGATAAATAAAACGCAGTCTGGCCACTGAAGCTGGCAAAAGTATAACCGGTGATAATAGAGCCGGTAGTGCCGCCTAATGCTGAAAAAACCACAATCAGGCCAGTCATTGGGGCATGCTGCACTTTCGGTAGCGCACTTAAAATCACCGAATTTATAACCGGGTAAATCGGCGCCATAAACAGGCCGATTAACGGAAATAAATAAGCGGCCAATGGTGCGCTGAATAAACTGACATCGGCGGCCACCTGCACGTTATGGGTCAGTGGCAGCGTCAGCAGAATCAGCGCTGCCATACAGGCCAGACAGGTGTTTAACAGCCAGTACCAGCTGACATGCTTTAATACAACTCCGGCGGCCAGCCGGCCCAGCGCTAAACTGGCCGCAAAAATACTGGTCAGCTGCACACTTAACTGATTAGGCAGGCTGAGCACCTCGTTATTAAAGGTAGGTAACCAGCTACCAATGCCCTGCTCAATCAACACATACAAAAAGGCCGATACCACAAACACAAACACCAGCGGCCGGTATACCAGTTTAAGCATCGCCAGAAAATCCTGGGCGGCATGGCTTACTTTCGGCAGGTCGAGTACTGGAAAACGGGTGCTGAGCAACAACAACAGGTTCAGTGCCGATAAGCCGGCCAGCCACCAGTATACCTGCAGCCAGTCGGCGGATTGCGGTGCGGTTGGGTCCATAAAGGCGGCAAATACCCAGTAGCCGCTAAGTACCCCCAGCATAAAAAAGCCTTCGATAAAATTCAGTAACGACGCGTGCTCGGCATTACTGCGGGTCACCACCCCTATGCTGGCATAGACTGATACTTTTACTAAGGCAAAACTGGCCCCCACGGTTAAAAACAGCAATTTAGTAGTAAGGAAAGCGGGCAGGAGCGGCATCGCCAGACAGGCCAGAGTAACCAGACTAACCCCAATAACCATGGCATTTTTATAGCCCAGCCGCGGCAGCCAGGCCGCAATTAGAAATGACACTATAGCAATCGGGATATCTTTAAAGCCCTCCAACACGCTGGCTGCTTCTTTGCTGATCTGATAGGTATGGATCACCTGCAAAATTACGGTACCGACACTGTTCAGCAGTATTGCAAAAACAAAGTAGGTGAGCAGTAAAGCCAGTTTTATTCGGAGCGTTGCCATATTGTTATACTCTTTTCAGGCACTGCCTGCGGGCAGTTGTTGGTTTTTTACCCTGTTGCCCATGACTATACAATGTTTTATTTGTTAAATGCAATCGATTGCAAAAGCAATTTAAAACCGTGTATAGTGCCAATTAGTGTTAGTTGCTTAAAGGAATACTGATGACATTGCATGCAGATTTAACCCGGGCACTGGCTGTAGCCGACTGGCAACTGCCTGATGCCGGCTTCGACCCAGAGCTGCATATGTTAAAAGAAACCCTGCTTAGTCTGGGCAATGGTTATATCGGCAGCCGCGGCAGCTTTGACGAAGCCCTGCCCGCAGGCGTCAACCACTGCGAAGGTACTTATCTGAACGGCGTTTACAGCAGCGAGCCAATAACCTATGGCGAAAGCGCCTACGGCTTTGCCCGCAACAACCATAAAATGCTGCAGGTAGCTAATGGCAAGGTACTGCAACTGACCGTAGACGGCGAAGCGGTGACGATCAGTGGCGCCAGCGAGCATAGTCGTCAGCTGGATTTAAAAACCGGGGTACTTGAGCGGCAATGGCAGTGGCAAAGCCATACCGGCAAACAACTGCAACTGCAAAGCCGGCGCTTTGTTTCGCAGGCTAACCCGCATCTACTGGCAATTGAACTGGCTATTACCGCGCTGAACTTCAGCGGCGATATTCAGCTCGATAGTATACTGGACTCAGGTTATCCCGGCTTTCAGAAAAAAGATGACCCACGGGTCGGCGTGATGTCGATTGCCGATAGCCTGAGTTTGTTACAGCAGCATAGCGATGACACCCGGGCGATAATGTTACATCAGGCCCATGGCAGTGCCAGCAAGGTTGCTGCTGCTATGTGCCATCAGTTACCTGCTAATGCCCGCTGGCTGGCAAACCAGTGCACGGAGCAATGTATTAGTCAGCAGTTCGGCTTAAGCCTGACCCAGGGCGACACCTTAACCCTGCATAAACTGGTGGTGTATTGTCATGCTGATGCCGCTACGGCAGCCGACGCGCTGCAACAGCAGGCCGACAACTTGTTGTTGCAGGCCAGCAGTCAGAGTTTTGGCAGCCATCTGGCGGCGCATCAGCAATACTGGGCAAATTTCTGGCAGCAGGCGGATGTAAAAGTTGGCGGCGACAGTGCGCTGCAACAGGGGATCCGCTTTAACTTATTCAGTCTGGCCCAGGCCGCCGGCCGCAATGGTAAAAGTAATATTGGCGCCAAGGGCTTAAGCGGCCCGGGCTATGATGGACATTACTTCTGGGACACCGAAATTTATGTGGTACCGGTACTCAGCCTGACCCAGCCGCATATTGCCCGCCAGTTACTAAGCCATCGTTACGGCCAGCTTGACGCGGCCCGCACGCGTGCCCGGCAAATGTCGCATCCGCGCGGCGCGTTGTATCCATGGCGTACTATTGGTGGTGAAGAATGTTCGGCCTATTTCCCGGCCGGCACGGCGCAATATCATATTAACGCCGCCATTGCCTATGCCATTCGCAGCTATTATCTGGCCACGGCTGATGGTGATTTTATCCGCGAGATGGGCGCTGAAATGCTGGCTGAAACCAGCCGGCTGTGGCTGGAATTGGGCTTTTTTAACCCACGTGCAGATAACCGTTTTGAAATTCATCAGGTGACCGGCCCGGACGAATACACTGCCATTGTAAATAATAACTTTTATACCAATGCCATGGTGCAGCTGCAACTGGAGTTCAGCTTGCAGATTTTTGCCGACTACCCGAAGCTGAAAGCAAAATTTGCGCTAAGTGACGACGAGCTGACCAGCTGGCAGCGCGCGGCCAGCAATATGTATCTGCCCTATGATAGCGAGCTGGCGGTGCAGGCTCAGGACGACAGCTTCTTAACTAAAAAACCGTGGGATTTTGCCAATACCCCAAGCGATAAGTACCCGCTGTTATTGCACTATCACCCGCTGGTTATTTACCGCCATCAGGTGTTAAAGCAAGCCGATACCGTGCTGGCCAATGTACTGCTGGATAACCGGGTAAGCCCCGCGCAGAAAGCGCGCGACCTGGCTTACTACGAGCCGCTGACCACCCACGATTCCAGCTTGTCAGGCTGTATTCACAGTATCGCTTTTGCCGAGAGTGGCAGCATCGAACAGGCCCATGCCTTTTTTGGCGATTCAGCGCGGATGGATTTAGATAACCATCACGGCAATACCGAAGTGGGGGTGCATATTGCCTGCATGGCCGGCAGCTGGTTGTCGCTGGTAATGGGTTTTGCCGGTTTGCGGGTACGCAGCGACGGCTTACATTTTCAGCCGCGCTTACCACAAGGTTTGCCTGAGCTGGAATTCCGGCTGTGTTATCAGGGCCGGGTGTTAAAAGTCAGTTTAACCCGGGAACAGGCGTGTTATCAGTTAATCAGTGGCGAGCCACTGCCCCTGCACCATGCCGGCCAGTCGCTGCAACTGAGTGTTGACACGCCTTTGCTTTGTAAAACAGGGGGCTGAGATGACAGTAAAAGCGGTAATTTTTGATTTGGATGGTGTATTAACCGATACCGCTCATTATCATTTTCAGGCCTGGCAGGCGCTGGCCCATCAGCTGGGTATTGGCTTTACCGAGCAGGACAATGAACAGCTAAAAGGAGTCGATCGCTTAGGCTCGCTGCGCTGGATTCTGGCTAAAGCCCACCGGCAACTGAGCCCAGAGCAGGAAAGTCAGCTGATGCAGCAGAAAAATCAGCATTATCTGGAGCTGATTGCCCATATGAGTCCGGCTGACTTGTTTACCGGGGTGCAGCCGTTATTCGCTGAGCTGCGCCAGAACGGCATTAAAATTGGCCTGGCCTCAGCCAGTAAAAATGCTGCTATGGTAGTAGAGCGTTTAGGTATCGCCAGCCAGTTTGACTACATTGCCGATGCCAATAATGTGGTTAACAGCAAACCCGACCCGGAAGTGTTTTTACTGGCCGCCAAAGGGCTGGGGGTAGCACCCGAGCACTGTATTGGGGTAGAAGATGCGGTAGCTGGCATAAAAGCCATTAACGCCGCCGGCATGCAGGCCATAGGCATTGGTGAACCAAATGTACTTAACAATGCTATTAAGGTTTACCCAACAATACAGGCATTAAAGCTAACTGACGTTCTTGAACTATGATACACACTGAAGCAAGTGGAGGTTAGCTTTGCTGACGGGGCGCCCGCCCCAACAGGTATTCCAGTCTTCCGCTCTAAAGGTCTGATCGCAAACTAGACTGCCTGTCGACCAGCTTAACCGGCAACAACTGTGATGCCGCTTGTCCGCCGTCAATCCGACTTAACAATTCTGCGACCAGCAACTGGCCGCCGGCATGGGTATCCTGCTTTACTGTAGTCAGCGACGGCGTGCAGTAAGCCGACATCGCAATATCATCAAAACCGACTATCGCCACCTGCTGTGGCACCTTAATACCGTGCTCCAGCAAGGCCTTCATCGCGCCCATGGCAATGGCATCACTGGCCGCAAAAATGCCATCCAGACTGTCAAGCTGGTCAAATAACGCTTGCTGGGTCTGCAGATAACCGGCCTGGGCGGTAAAGTCGGTATTCAGTTGCAATGCCGGCTCTGGCTGAATGCCGGCGGCGCGTAACGCATCCTGATAACCCAGGTAACGCATTTCAATTTCGGTATGGCGAATATCACCTAAAAAGGCCACCCGCTTGCAGCCCTGCTTTATTAAATGAGCCACCGCCAGTTGTGCTCCCTGCCGGTTGTCCGAGCCAATTACCGGATACTGCTCGGTGCCGGTTGCTGCCCCCCAAAGCACAAAAGGCACCCCGGCCGCGGCCAGCTGATCGACCCGCGCATCATGTTCACCCTGGCCAATGACTATCAGGCCATCGGCCCGTTTTGAATCAAAATAATAACTGCGCCAGTCTTTATCGGTCGTTTTGCTGGTGCTCAGCAACATGTCATAGCCTTTAGCGGTCAGCTCGTCGGCGATAACGCCCAGAATATCCAGTAAAAACGGGTCGCTGATCGCCTGCTGGGTTTTAGCATCAAATAAAATAATTACGGCAATAGTATGGCTTTTCTGGGTGCGCAGACTGCGGGCCGTGGCATTTACTTTAAACTGATGATCAGCGGCAATTTGCTGAACTTTTTGCCGTGTTTGGGCGTTTATTACCGGGTTGTCGCGCAGAGCACGCGAGGCAGTTGACTCTGACACGCCAGCCAGTCGGGCAATATCGGCCAGGGTCATCACTTTTGCCGCTTGTTTCATCACATCTTTCCGTTTATCAGTTTGGCGCCAGGCTGCACCGTTTTAACAAACATAATGCCTCAAGCACCCCGCAGGAGCAACGGTAGCGTAAAGTTGAATATAACAAACGCCGGTTTAATGCTAATTACGTCTATGCAATCGTATGCAAAAGCATTAAAAACCATATTGCAATCGATTGCATTATTACCAAAAGTGTCTTATGGTTAGTCGCAACCGGCATAACATTACAAAATACAGCCGTGTTTCTATCAACAGGACAGGAGAATAATAATGGCGTTACAGCTTAATAAAATTACCACGGCCATGGTGTTGCTGTTTAGTTTACCGGTGGCTGCCCAACAAAGTGGCGACAGCGAAGCCACCAACCGCACTGAAAACAACCAGATTGAACAAATAGTAGTTACCGGTAAAGCCAGCGGCATGACCGGCTTAAAGGTTGATACCAGCTATGCAGTCACTAATGTCTCGGCTGAAAACATTACCCGGCTCTCCCCAAAAAGCACTGCGGAATTGTTTACCGTGGTACCCGGGGTCTGGGCGGAAAGTTCAGGCGGGGTGGCCGGTGCCAACGTCTTTGTCCGGGGCTTTCCCAGCACCGGTGACGCACCTTTTCTGACTATTCAGTTAAACGGCGCGCCGATATTTCCGCCGCCAACTTTATCGTTTTTAGAAAACTCTTCTATTTTCCGCCTCGATGAAACCATTCATTTTATGGAAGCGCTGCGCGGCGGCTCTACCCCGGTGTTATCGAACGGCCAGCCCGGTTTAACCACTAACTTTTTATTAAAAGAAGGCAGTGATGTTACTGAGGGGCTGGTGAAGTTTTCAACCTCCAGCTACGGCCTGCGCCGGGTGGATGGGGTGATCAGCGGCGAAATTGCAGATGACTTATACATTATGGCCGGCGGTTATATCAGCAGCTCTGAAGGCCCGCGCGAAGTCGGGTTTAATGCCGAAGAAGGTCATCAGTTCACCATTAACCTGACTAAAGATTTAGATAACGGCACCATTAATGTCTACACCCGTCAGACCGATGACAGCGGCGTCTGGCATTTACCGGTGCCGATTGACGTGGCCGGGGTCGATAACAGCTACAGCCAGATTGGCCCGAATAACCGCTTAGGCCGCATTGCCTATGGCCCGGACAACCAACAGCAAAGCTATGACTTTGGCGATGGCCGCGGCTGGAAGGGCGGTATTACCGGCGGTACTGTCGATTTAGACTTAACCGACAGCTGGCGCTTAATGTACCGTTTTAGTCATATTGCCGGTGAAGCCAATACCTTTGGTTTAGTACCGGAGGGCGGTGCCACCACCCTGGGTAATGTGGCCGGTGTTAACGGCCCGGTTACCGGCGCAGCCAGCGGCAACAGCTATGCTGACGATACCGTGGTGCAGCAAATTGGCCGCTGGGTGGTGTTAAAAGATATTGAAGCCTTTACCAACGACATTGCCTTTAGCAAAACCACCGACAAGGCGGTATTTACCCTGGGTTACTACGCCACCAATTTCTCGGTGCAGGACTGGTGGTCTATCGGTAACCAGCAATGGCATGTGGTTGAAAAAGGTGGCGAAGCGCTGGTTGGCATCGACTGTAATGACAGCCTGGAAAGCTGCAGCTGGAACTACGATATAGATGCCACCGGTGATGGAAATACCAGTGCCTTTTACGGCGCAGTAGAATATCAGTTTAATGATCAGTGGCGGGCAGATGTTGGCCTGCGCCGGGAAAACCACAAAATTACTTATGTGGTTGATGAAGGTTTAACCGGCGCCATCAGCAAAGCCGTTGATTACGACGAGTCAGAAATTGCCTGGACTGGCGGCGTAAACTGGATGTGGCAGCCGAATATGGGCATGTTCGCCCGCATTAACAAAGGCAATAAAATGCCGTTTTTTGATGACTTTCGCGATAACTTCGGCGCGTTTGAAAGTGGCGATAAGTTAATTAAAGAAGTCACTCAATACGAGCTGGGCTACAAATGGGCAGAACAAAACTACAGCCTGTATATCACGGGTTTTGCTAATGAAGTAGATGGCGAGTTGTTTGTCTCCCGCCCCGGCGCGCCGGCCGAAGTGTTAACCACCGAAGCGCTGGGTGTTGAGTTTGACGCTAACTACCGGGCCGACAATGGCTTTGCCATTAACCTGAATGCAACCGTGCAGGATACCGAAATTACTAACCACCCGGATCCGCTGGTAATTGGTAAACAAGCCATTCGCCAACCAGAGTGGATGCTGCGGATGACCCCAAGCTACGGCTTTGACGTGCAGGACATGTACGCCACGGTGTATGGCACGCTGGCCAGTGTAGCCGACCGCTTTGGCGACAACGGCAATACCGTTAAGCTGGAAGGCTACACCAAAATTGACCTGGGTCTGCAACTGGAGCTGACCGAGCAACTGAAAGCCCAGCTGGCGGTAAGTAACCTGACCGATAAAGACGGCATTACCGAAGGCGACCCGCGCAGTGCCGGCAGCCCGAATGGCCGCTATATTATGCCGCGTAGTGTCGAGTTCAGTATCAGCTATACCTTTTAATTTTACTTTTATCTCCCTGGTTTCACCCGTATTGCCTCCGCTTCGTGCGGGGGCTTTTTTAATTTCCTTTTTAAAGCCAATTTAAAGCCTGCAACGTATTAGAATACCTGGTGCTTCAGGTTACAACACCCGCCCCGGCTCACCACAGCAACTCGGCTTTACTGGCGTAAAGCCTCAGACACTCTGTGGTGACCGAAACGGGGTTCTAACCCTACGCTCTACCTAACTAACATAACCCGCTAAACTAAGTAAGTTCGGCTGACTGGTTTTTTATTAACGCCATGTAGTGTATATTTGTACAGCCTTCGTGCCTTCAACGCCTACAACCGGAAACCACAATGGATAAAATTGATATTCGGGGTGCCCGTACCCACAACCTGAAAAACATTTCGCTGCAAATTCCGCGCGATAAACTGATTGTGATCACCGGCTTATCGGGTTCCGGCAAGTCGTCACTGGCCTTTGACACCCTGTATGCCGAAGGGCAGCGCCGCTATGTCGAGTCGTTGTCGGCTTATGCCCGGCAGTTTTTAAGCATGATGGAAAAGCCCGATGTCGATCATATCGAAGGCTTGTCGCCGGCCATTTCGATTGAGCAAAAGTCGACTTCGCATAACCCGCGCTCTACTGTCGGCACCATTACTGAAATATATGACTATCTGCGGCTGTTATTTGCCCGGGTAGGCGAGCCACGTTGTCCGGTACACGACCAGCCGTTAGCGGCCCAAACCATAAGTGAAATGGTCGATAAGGTCACAGCTTTTCCCGAGGGTACCAAACTGATGGTACTGGCACCGGTGGTGCAGGAGCGCAAAGGCGAGCATGTGAAAGCCCTGGAAAACCTGGCTGCCCAGGGCTATATCCGGGCGCGGATAGATGGTGAAGTATGTGACTTATCTGACCCGCCAACGCTGGATTTGCATAAAAAACACACTATTGAAGTGGTGATCGACCGGATTAAAGTACGCGACGATATTAAGCTGCGCCTGGCTGAATCGTTTGAAACCGCATTGGCGCTGTCGGGAGGCGTCGCCAAAGTCGCCTTTATGGACGAACCGGATGCAGCTGAGCTGGTGTTTTCAGCTAATTTTGCCTGCCCTACCTGTGGCTATTCGATGACCGAGCTGGAGCCGCGGCTGTTTTCGTTTAACAACCCGGCCGGTGCCTGCCCCAGTTGTGATGGCCTGGGGGTCAAACAGTTTTTCGACCCGAATAAAGTGATTGTCAGTAACCAGCTTAGCCTGGCCGGCGGTGCTATTCGCGGCTGGGACAAGCGGAATTTTTATTATTTTCAGATGCTGAAAGCGCTGGCCGAACATTACGGCTTTAAGCTGGATGTGCCCTTTAGCAACCTGACAAAAAAACAGCAGGACGCGATTTTATACGGCAGCGGCAAAACCGTGGTCGACTTTAAATACCTGAACGATCGCGGTGATGTGGTACTGCGCAGCCACCCGTTTGAAGGCATAGTGCCCAATATGGAGCGACGCTACCGCGAGACTGAATCAAACTCAGTACGGGAAGAATTAAGTAAATACCTGGCCACCCAGGCCTGCCCCAGTTGTCATGGTACCCGGCTGCGCACCGAAGCACGCCATGTGTTTATTGGTAAAACCAATCTGCCGGAAATCGTTGAGTTATCCATAGGCGACTGTTTAGCCTTTTTCCAGCAGCTAAGTCTGCAAGGCCAGAAGGCGAAAATTGCAGAGAAAGTATTAAAAGAAATTCAGGACCGGCTGAGCTTTCTGGTGAACGTGGGTTTAAATTACCTGAACCTGTCGCGCAGTGCCGAAACCCTGTCGGGCGGTGAAGCGCAGCGTATTCGCTTAGCCAGCCAGATTGGCGCCGGTTTAGTCGGGGTAATGTATGTGCTGGATGAACCGTCAATTGGCCTGCACCAGCGCGATAACGAACGGCTGCTCGGCACCCTGACCCACCTGCGTGACTTAGGGAACACCGTTATCGTGGTCGAGCACGACGAAGATGCGGTGCGCCTGGCCGATCATATAATTGATATTGGCCCCGGCGCCGGGGTGCATGGCGGCCATATTGTTGCTCAGGGCACCATTGAGCAAATTATGGCCGAGCCCAAATCGTTAACCGGTCAGTATATGGCCGGTACCCGCAAAATTGCCGTACCGGAAAAACGCACGCCGCTAACGGATAAATGGCTGGAAGTAGTTGGCGCCAGCGGCAATAACCTGAAAAATGTCGATTTAGCCATTCCGTTCGGGGTAATGACCTGCATTACCGGCGTGTCAGGCTCAGGTAAGTCAACCCTGATTAATGACACCCTGTACCGGGTAGCGCACCGGGTGCTTAATAAAGGCGAGGGCGCTGATCCGGCACCGCATCATGAAATTAAAGGCCTGCAGCATTTCGATAAGGTTATCGATATCGACCAGAGCCCGATCGGCCGCACGCCGCGCTCGAATGCCGCCACCTATACCGGTATTTTTACCGCAGTGCGCGAGCTGTTTGCCGGGACCCAGGAAGCGCGGTCGCGCGGTTATCAGGTGGGCCGTTTCAGCTTTAACGTCAAAGGCGGCCGCTGTGAAGCCTGTCAGGGCGATGGCCTGATTAAAGTAGAGATGCACTTTTTACCTGATGTCTATGTGCCCTGTGATGTTTGTAAAAGTAAACGCTACAACCGGGAAACCCTGGAAATTAAATACAAAGGCAAAAATATTCACGAAGTACTGGATATGACTGTGGAAGATGCGCTGGCCTTTTTTGAAGCGATCCCGGCAGTAAAACGCAAACTGCAAACCCTGCAGGACGTGGGCCTGACCTACATTAAACTGGGCCAGTCGGCTACTACCTTATCGGGCGGTGAGGCACAAAGGGTAAAACTGGCACGTGAACTGAGTAAACGCGACACCGGCAAAACGCTATACATTCTGGACGAACCCACCACCGGCCTGCATTTTTACGATATTCAGCAGCTACTGAACGTGCTGCACCGGCTGCGCGATCACGGCAATACCATAGTGGTGATTGAGCATAATCTGGATGTAATAAAAACCGCCGACTGGATAGTCGACCTGGGCCCGGAAGGCGGCAATGGCGGTGGCAAAATACTGGTCGCCGGTACCCCGGAGCAGGTCGCCGCTTGTAAAAAGTCATACACCGGCCAGTATTTAAAGCCGTTGCTGGGGTAGGCAATGCTGTTGGGATAAGTAGTCTGATAACGTGCGGCGCTTACAACCAGCGCCGCACTTGTATCAAATACGCCTGATACTCCGCACCAAACTTTTCCAGCAAATAGCGCTCTTCCGGCGCTATCTGCCAGCGGTTCATATACAGCACAAACAACGGCAACAATACCATAGCGGCCGCGCTCATTAAGTAACAGGCCAGCGCAGCAAGCAGCAATAAAAACCCTAAGTACATAGGGTTACGGCTATAGCGGTAAATACCCCGAATTACCAGGCTGGAGGTTTGCTGCGGTACGCGCGGATCTACGGTGGTATCAGCGCGGCGAAACGCCAGCACCCCAGCTAACGCTACTGCTATACCTGAAGCAGCAAGAATTCCAGCCAATATCCAACCCCAAACCGGAGGCAACGCCGGTTGCGGAACAAGCTTTGCCAGTAACCACATCGCAAGGGAAAATAACACTACCAGAATAACCGGGGGTATTTTAAGTTCTAATGCCTGCATTACAACCTTCCATGATTTTTCGTTTACGTATCATACTATTTATCATGGTTTGTTGACCAAATTATGTTTAGTACAACACTTTTATGCGCAGAAAAGTGTGCAGCTGCTATAGGACACGCCTGCAAACTTTACAGCATATTAATCAATTGCCTCAAGTTTACAATCATGCAACACTTGGCTGATTACCTGGTTTGCTAAATAAGGATAAGCTATGCAAACAGTTTTTACCCCCGACTATAATCTGCTAAATCAGCGCAGTCTTAGCGTGCCTGTCTGGTTAAAGTTTCTGGGTGTGTGTCTGCTGGGCGTTCATTTTCTTTTTCTGGTGTATATCACCAGCTTCCTTTATCAGCAGCAACTGCCGGCTTTTATTATCATTACTGCTGAGAATGCTACTGTGGCATTTGGCATGATGTGGCTGTTTTTCATCGCCGCTGCCGCCAGCTTTTATGGTTTGATTACCGGTCGCTACTGGGGGTTGATTGCCTGTCTTATTCTGGGGTACCTGGGTCTTGCCGACGCCTGTTTTAGCCTGGTGAACAAGGGAAAAATTGACCTGGGATTGCTGCTTTATCCTCTTTTCATTTATCAGTTATATAACGTAAAAGCGAAATGGGCACAGGCATAAAAAAGGGCAACCTAAGTTGCCCAAAACACCAGTGGAACTACCAGAGAAACTTAGAACTGGCCGATAACCGCCAGGCTATAAACCTTAAGATCTGAGTTGTCGGCATTGCTGCCAAAGCCGGCCTCTAACGCCCAGTTTTGGTTGAAGAAGTGCTTGGCATTCAGACTGTAGCTGTCTTCTTTATTGTAAGACACGCCAACTGAGGTCATTTTAGAGAAGTAGTAATCTGCTTCAGCTGCCCAGCTGGTGCTGCCGTCATTGTCAGCAATAGCGGCGCCGATGCTGATAAAACGGTCATCCCCAAGGCTGGCAAAATATTTGCTGCTGATGGTAAAGAAATCGAATTCGTCATCTACCGTAGCGGTAAAACCAAGGTAGTCATTGCCCTGCAGCTGGTGGTTGTAACTGGCAGAGAACTGGAAGCTGGTATCGTCACCTTCTGGCTTTACGGCCAGGGCACGCACAATAAAGTCATCAGAAATCAGGTAGCCTAAGCCTAAAGACGTTACGTCGAAATCACCTAAACGCTGGTGGCTGGCTGAAACAACAAATTTGTTTTCAGCGAAGTACTCGCCACCGATGCCATAGCTGTTGTCGTCATAAGCACGGGCAAAGGATGCTGAAACATTGCTTACTTTATTAATGTATTCAAATTGATCCAGCGGGCCTAAGGTTTGCTTTTTGTCAAAAAAATAAGTGCCGTCCAGTGACCACAGTGTTTCTTTGTCGCCACTAACGCGCACATGATCAGCGCGCAGTTCAGTGAATAATTGGTATTCTTCGGCAGAAACAGCAGTAGCAGTCAGTGCGATAACAGGCAGTATGTACTTCAACGTCATTGTTTTATTTCCCTAAGTTGGTGATTGCGGCGCGCATACTACAGCCGACCAACCACAAAGTAAAACAAAAGTTCATATTTATTTTACATTAAAGCCTTTTTGTTTACTTTGTAAGCTACCTTAGTTTATTTGCCCATCAACATGGCGTTAAGCCTGTTACTGCGCCGATTATCATGTAAGGCAATCACTTGCCTTTTTTGCTTGTTACGCCAGAATAGAACATTCGCACAGGAGAATAATTATGTTTAAACCCTTTCTGGCTTTGGCATTTGCTACGACACTTTCCGCCTCATTGTTCAGCGCGCAGGCCGCTACCGTTTTTGGCGAGGTGGTTGATAAAGCTGCAGCGATGCCGGTAGAGCAGTTATTAACTGCACCGCAAACTCACTTGCAACAGGTAGTGACAATTTCAGGCACTGTCGACTCGGTATGTAGTAAGCAGGGCTGTTGGATGAAATTTACTGTGGACAGTGAAAATGGCCCGTTCCGGATAAAAGTGCGCGATGGCGATATGGTGTTTCCGTTAAGCGCCAAAGGTAAAACAGCCTATGCCACTGGTGTAGTAACGCTGTGGCCACAAGGCGAAGATAAAGCCGATGGTTATCAGCTGGTACCTACAGCTGTGGAAATAGCCGACTAGTTGACCGTACCCAGTCGCAATTGCACTAAGTACTGGCGTAGCTGCGCCACCCGTTGTGGCCGGTTAAACAACTGATACAGTTGCAACCAATCGGCGGGCGGCATCCAGCACACGTTATTTTGCCAGTGGCAACGCTGCGGATTAAACTGCCAGCGCTGGATTTTACCCTTTGTTTTTACCGCGATACCGGCCATTAACTCAATATCAGGCCAGCCGGCACGACTAAAGCGGACAAAGTGTTTGCTGGCATATTCACTGTGTGATGCCTTTTCCTGTAACTGATACTCTGCTGCCAGCTCACTACAAATAGCCGCAAAGTCGTCTTCGCTGCATACAATATCAATATCATTTGGCGAAGTTTCCAGTCCCAGTTGCCACAGCAGACAACTGCCACCCACCCCGAACTGAAACGGCCGCAATAATTCGCTCAGCTGCTGCAGCTGCGCCAGTAACTTTTCATTTTTCATCTAATTTCCTGATCAGCTGCGCTAAAAAAGCCAGCTTTTCATTATTAAGCTGGCGGTAATCAAAATACGGGCACACCAGCAAGCGGTTAAACTTATCTATAGCAAATTCGTTGTTCAGCCAGCTTAGCTGAGCCGGTAAACCGGCATCGAGCAGCGCTTTGGCATAAGTGCGGCCGGCAATAATATGCACGGTTTTATTGTCTGGTTGTAGTTCAGGCGGACTAAACAGCAACGCGGTATCGCTACTGCTCTGCAGTAAATACTGGTCGCGAAACTGTTGCCAGCTGGCAGCCTGCCGGCTATAGCTGAATTGCTGAGCGTCCAGCGCAAACAGTAATTTGGCGTAAACATTAAATACCTTGCGCCAGCCATTGCCGCAGGCGTTGTTTATCAGCTCAATCTCACCGCGTTGCAATGGCTGCACTCTGGCTAAATCAACATACTCCGCCATTGGCGGCCGGTTAGCAATATATACCCGGAACCCGGCCTGGCTATTGCCTAAACCTACTTCGCCACTGGACATCATTTTTTACTCTGCTGTAACCATAAAAAAGGGTGGCAAATGCCACCCCGTACCAGTTCTCTTTGTTTACTCAGGCATCTTTCGCCAGCAGGTAGCTTATCAGCTCCTGTAACTCATTTTCCAGATTCCGCTGATTCAGTGCTTCATTAACAATTTTATATTTGTCATTCACCACCAGCATCGGTACTGAGCTTAACACCCGGCTTTCTGACAATTCAGTCTGCTCTTTTTTCATCTGGCTGGCTGCACCGCGTACTGAGAAACTGCGCATAGCTTTTTCGTATTCTTCAGCTTCAATATCGTTTACCAGCATCAGGCTGCGTACATCATCTTCATTGACGAACGGCACCCGGCTACGGTGGATCTGGTTAAAAATTGCCATCGCGATCTGGTCGCCTTTTCCCATATTTTTGCCTACCAGATAAGCCCGGGCCAGCATATTCTGAATTTCCGGTGAGGCAGCACGGATAAAGTCGACATGCACCTTCTTAAACTCAGTGCCGTCAGGTAACTTTTTAGCCAGGCTTTGTGCTACCGGCTCAAACCCATAGCATCCACCGCAATAGAATGAGAAATATTCTTTTACTACAGGCTTGGCCGCAGTTTGCTCAGCGATAACCTGATAGTGTTTACCTTCAACAAACTTGGCGTTAGCACTGAACGCGAGCGGCAGCAACAAGGCAAATAAACCCAGAGATAACAGCTTTTTCATTTTAACTTACATCCTTAATCAGGCTGATACAGCCAATATCTTAGCAAATTGTCAGTAACCTGGCACTAGCGATAAAGGCGGTTGTTGCAATAACGCCAATTGCTCTTTCAGCACCAGACATTGTTGTTCCCAGTATTTATCGGTAGCAAACCAGGGAAAGCTTTGCACGAATGCCTGATCCTGCCAGCGCCGTGCCAGCCAGGCCATATAGTGCACTATACGCATTGCTCTGAGTGGCTCGATCAGTTTTAGTTCCGCAGGATCAAAATCACAGTATTGCTCGTATTCGTCTAACATCAGCTCCAGGGTTAGCCGCTGCTCCTGCTGATCACCGGATAACATCATCCAGATATCCTGAATGGCCGGGCCGGTGCGGCAATCATCCAGATCGACAAAAAACGGGCCCTGATCAACATAGAACAAGTTACCTGCATGACAATCGCCATGCAGGCGGATTTGCCGGCCGGGCTGATACTGACGGCTCGCTTCTGCTATTACCTGCTGCAGCACGGTATCAAATGCTGGTCGCATATAGTCAGGAATAAGCTGCAGTTTTGCCAGCACCTGCCGACTTTGCAGCAAGTGGCTGTCGACACTGAAGGTCGGCCGGCTGCTGAACGGTTTTTTCGCGCCTACCTGATGCATCCGGCCTAAAAAACGCCCCAGCATGGCCAGCTGCTCGTCGTTGTCTACCTCGAGAGTGCGGCCACCGCGGCTCGGAAACACGGCAAAATAATAGCCCTGATACTGCAATAAACTGTCACCGTTAAAACGCAGCGGCGCCACCATTGGAATATCAGCGTCTGCCAGCTCAAACGCAAAGTCGTGTTCTTCCTGAATTTGCTGCGGGCTCCAGCGCTCTGGCCGGTAAAACTTCACCACATACTTTTGCGGTTGCAGGCTCTGATCAGGATATGCCGTAAATTGATACACCCGGTTCTCATAGCTGTTTAGTGCCAGCAGGCCGCTGCTGACATCGAGCCCCAATTGCAGCAACGCATCTAATATCAGTTCCGGCCCCAGGGTGGCAAAATCAAACCGGCTGATTATTTCACTATTAACGGCCGGCAAAGAATTTATTCCCCTGGCTGACTTTATGGCCATCGTCCGACAACTCAGTAACGCTGAACTCAATATCCAATACCGGTTTAGCGGCACTGTATGGGTCAAGCGCCAAACTAACCGGTACATTGGTGCTGTCACCGCCGGCAATCGTTACTTCGGTTGGGCCAAGCCAGGTGTAATTGTTTACCCCTGACACCGCTAGCTGGTAGGTCTTAGTCTGTTGCGATTTATTAATAATGCTCAGGGTATAGGTATTTTCAATCAGGCCTTCCGGCGTTTCCCGGTATAAGGCGCCGCGGTCGCGGATAATATCCAGCTCCAACGGTTTACGCAGATACAGGTTGGTGGCAAAGGCGGCACACACTACCAACAGAATAACGAAATACCCCACCAGCTTGGGCCGCAGTACCTTAGTAGGTTTACCGTTTAAGCTGTGCTCCGTCGTGTAACTTATTAACCCTGGCGGATACCCCATCTTTGCCATAGTGTCATCACAGGCATCGATACAGGCGCCACAGTTAATACACTCGTATTGCAGGCCGTTGCGGATATCAATACCGGTAGGGCAGACATGGACACAGAGGTTGCAGTCGATACAATCGCCCAGGCCTTTTTCTTTATAGTCTTTATCCTTGCGACTGCGCGGGCCCCGGGTTTCGCCGCGTTTTTCATCATAGGTGACGGTAAAGGTGTCTTTATCAAACATTGCCGACTGAAAACGGGCATAGGGGCAGATGTGGGTACACATAATTTCCCGCATCCAACCGGCGTTGCCATAAGTGCAGGCAGCAAAAAACAGCACGGAGATCACCGCCCAGAAGCCGGCTTGAAAAGTGAAGAAGTCAATAAAAAGCGGACCGACAGGGGTAAAGTAGCCGACAAATATCAGAGAAGTAAGTAAAGCAAACGCCAACCAGCAGAAGTGGGTCAGGGCTTTTTTGGCGAACTTCGACACTGTCCATGGCGCCTGATCTAAGGTCATGCGCTGGTTACGACTACCCTGAATTTTCTCTTCAAACCACATAAAAATAAAGGTCCACACGGATTGCGGACAAAGATAACCACACCAGACCCGGCCATAAAATGCGGTGACAAAAAACAGGGCATAAGCGGCGATGACAAAAATCCAGGCGAGGATGGTAAAGTCTTGCGGCCACAGGGTCAGGGCGAAAATATTAAACTTCTGCTCACCGATATCAAGCAGAATAGCCTGGCTGCCGTTGTATTGGATCCATGGCAACAGCATAAATAACGCCATGAAAATAAAGCCCATATTACGGCGCAAGCTCTGGTGCAAGCCTTTAACTGAGCGGACATATATCCGGTCACGGGAAGCATATTTGGTTTGGTTTGGCTGCTCTGGTTTATAGGTTTCTACCTTTACCGGGATGTTCTTTATATCGATACGGTTGTTGTCCACTGCTACCTCTTACCCGCTGCTGCGCTGGGAGCAAGTATAACAGCCTTGGCAGCAGAATATTTGATATAAAATAAGCCACAGAGCAGCAGATGCGCCTTTGCCAAAAATACTTTACAATAGCGGCTGCGATTTTTGAGGTGCGCTATCAGATGAAAAAGTTTTTTTGGCTGGCTGTTATTATTTTATTGCTCCTGACTTTCTCTGATCATGAGTTGCTCAGGCCGTATCGCGATCAGATTTATGGTTTGATTCTGGACAACGCGCCAAGCTCCGGAAAAATGTCTGACGAGCAGGCCATGCGGCAAATTCAAAAGCAATTCAAAGACCTTGCCGCTAACTGGGGCGAAGGCCAGCAACAACAGTTAGCCAAAGCAGTTTCGTCAAAAGAAAATCTGCTGATTTTTCACCAGCGTTACTGTGTTAACCGTGACTTTAACCCTATTTTGTTTGGTGAACCACTTCGTCAGAGCTGCAGCATTATCGACAGCCAGCTGGAAGCACTAACCAGCCCTTAACCCGGCCACAAAATTATTGAGACTTATTATGCGTGTATGTGGAATTGAAATTAAAGGTAGTGAAGCAATTTTATGCCTGATGGCATTTAAAGACGGCTTATTCGACTTACCGGAGTGCCGGCAAACCAGACTGGCTTTAACTAATGATAAAGACGCAGAAAGTTTACAGAAGTTTCAGTTTAATCTGGCGAAACTGATCGAAGACTACAAAATTGAGCAACTGGTCATTAAAGAGCGGCCACAGAAAGGTAAATTTGCCGGCGGTGCCGTGGGCTTTAAAATTGAAGCGGCTATCCAGCTTATCAACAATTGTCCCAGCCAGATATTATCTGCTAATGCGATTAAAGAAAAACTGAAACAGCATCCATTACCGGTCGATTTTAAAGACACCGGATTAAAAGGTTTTCAGGAAACCGCCTTTATCATCGCTTATGCGTTTCTGGCGAAATAACACCTTAACTGCTCAGATTATAAAACCGGCCTAATCAGGGCCGGTTTTATTTTTTGTGGCAGGCAACCGGGTCAGTTCCAGCTGCACGGCCTGAGTTGCGCGCAGTATTAATCGCCGAATTAACTTTGACTTGGCTTCACCGGTCAGCTCACTGAGATCATTTAATGCCGCTATCGCTTCTTCACTCAGGGTAAAGGTTGCATGGCGCATTGGCAGACGGGTACTGTCGTCTTCTTCCGGTAATTGTTTGCGCAGGCTGACAATACGCGGCAAGCCAAGCGCGTAATTATTAGCATCATCAATAAATTCATCAGCGGTAAAGGCTGGTTTATTTGACTGCAAACACTTTTTCTTCAGGTCGCTCAGCGCCATCTTCTTGTATCGCCTTCATTGCCAGGAGTTCTTCAATAATTGCCCGGATTTCGCCGGCAGCTTTACCGTCACCATCGACATCCATTACTGACAAGCCTTTCTCTTCACTATCGTCATAAATATTCCGGCTATAAGTAATATTTTCCAGCACCCTGATATTAAATGACTTACACACTTCTTTGGCATCGATGATCCGTGGAGCCTGGTTGGGTAACGACGGACACTGGGTCATAACACAGCCGACTATCATATCCGGGTTCACAATATTACAGGCACTGACCAGGTCCTCCAGATGCTCAAGTGTTTTTAAATCCCGCCGCTTTGGCCGCAACGGAAACAACACATGACTGGCGACCACCATTGCCGAGCGAAGTGCCACACTGTCCTGGCCACCACAGTCAACCACAACCACATCGTAATGCTGTTCAAGGCTTTTTAATTCAAAGCGAATTTTGCCATACATTTGCACGCAGTTAATCCAGGGCAAACTGGCATCCATATGCCTTTCCTGTACCCAGTCAGACGTTGTTCGCTGCGGATCGCAATCAACCAGCATAACATTGGCTTGTTTCTCACGGGAAAAATAGACCGCTATATTCTGAGCCAGACAGCTTTTACCACTACCGCCCTTTTCACCACCAACTAACACTATCATTCACGTCACCTTCTTATAAAGCAACAACATAGAGTTGCACTATTGGATGCATAAAGAGTTAAGTGTAGGCGAGGAAAACCGATATCAGGCTGATTCAACAGAACTAATTGATATAAATACCAGTTTTTTAATAATGAATAGTCAACAAGGACAGAACAAAGCGCAGCAACAAATTTGCCGCGCTATCCCTGATTATCAATAACCTGGCAGAATTATTGTTGACGCCGACGCCACCATAGTAAAGGTCCAAGTAATAGTAACGCCAGACTGCTGCTACCTGAACTGCTTTCTGGCTCAGGTAGTAAGGTGTTGGGTTTCGGGTTTAAACCTGCTGCCGTATTTGGTCTGGCATCAACTACAGTAATGCTTTCGACAGTGACCATATTAGTACTGTTTAATGGCACATTGTCGGCACGATCATCAGCGGTATAATTTCTCAAAGGTAACCCCTGAATACCGGTAAAGTTATAGGTAGGCAAGTTGGCAATCGCCATGACCACCTCCATATCGGCCGCACTAATCTGACCAAACACCGTATAAGCCCCCTCTACAATATCCAGTTTCGGACTGCCCGCGCTGTTATCTGCCAGGTTAATAAACCACTGGCTTGTTGCGCTATTCGGGTTGCCTGGTAACTTCGCCATAGCGATGGTTGCCCGCACGTTAGAAAGCTTTGGTTCATTGACGATAGCGGCACTGGTCTGGATAGGAGTTAAAGGCAGTTGGTCAATAAAACGGAAACCACCGCCCTGGATAATAAAGCCGGGCACCGAGCGGTGAATAACGGTTTCATCGTAGCGGCCACTGTTGACGTAACTTAGAAAATTCTGCACTGTTACCGGCGTGGTTTCATCAAATAAATTTACTTCAAAATCACCCAGACTCGTTTTAACCTGAACGATAGTAGCCAATGCCTGCTGACTGACCAGCAGCATAGAGGCTGCAACCATCGCTGATACTAATGTTAGTTTACTCAAAGCTTTCTCCTGCACCCACAGTTATAAATAGTGCAGTGAGGATAATCAGCTAACGCCCGGCTTACCAGCGCTATTACACTTATTAACTAATTCATACAGTTGTCGCGGTATTTGCTGCAGAACCAGACCTTTTTTTAGTTGCCGTTTTACTGCGATATAACTTCGGCTGTTTGCTGGTTTTGCTGCCAGAAAACATTGACGCTCCTCGTTTTTTAGCTGCTTTTGATGACCACTTTGCAGGCTTACCTGTCCCCAGCCCCTGCGGATTTACTGCACCGGCCTGACTGATTAACCGTTGCAGATTCTCTGTCAGCGGTTGCATAAATGCCTGATAACTTTGCTGGCGTTGGCAAATATTATTTAGTGCAGCCTCCCAGCGCGCGGTCATATCAGGCAAAGAGGCTTCTGGCGGTAATGCCGCAATTAATGCTTTGCCTGCTATAGTCGCCCGGATGTGTTTTCCTTCACGCTGTAAAAAGTTTCGCTTAAATAACAACTCAATAATGCCGGAGCGTGTTGCTTCAGTGCCCAGACCATCAGTGTCCTTTAAAATCCGCTTAATTTGTGGGTCTTGCACAAAACGGCCAATACCAGTCATAGCACTTAACAAAGTAGCATCGGTAAACGGCGCTGGCGGCTGAGTTTGCTTCTCCAGCAGCTGACTATCGCAGCAACGCAATTGCTGCCCGACAGCAAGTGCAGGCAGGCCTTGTTGCAGTGGTGGCTCATTGCCCGTTGTAACAACATTTCGCTCATTATCAGCGGCGGCTGGTAGCAAGACTTTCCAACCCAGGTGAATTTGCTGCCGTGCTTTAGCCACAAAGCAACCACCGGCAATCCGAAACTCTGCTTTACTGTCTGAAAAGCGACAAGCCGGGTAAAACTGCATAAGATACTGACGGGCAATCAGGCCATAAAGTTTTTGTTCAGTGGCTGTCAGCCTGGCAGCCGACAATGTTTTAATTGTCGGAATAATGGCATGGTGAGCCTCTACTTTGCTGTCGTTCCAGGCCTTGCTTTTTAGCTGCAAATTTGCCCCGGCTAATGCAGCCTTAAGCGCCGGTACATTGGTAATTATTGCTTGCCCTACCTTGGCTGCCTCTGCCAAATGCGCTGTTGGCAGGTACCGACTGTCTGACCGCGGATAAGTAATTAATTTATGCCGCTCATACAATTGCTGACAGCTATCCAGCACTTGCTGGGCACTTAATCCATAAGTTCTGGCGGCATCAATTTGCAAAGCAGACAAACTGTAGGGCAGTGGTGCATACTGCTTTTTATCCTGCTGCTGCAACTTGGTCACCTCTGCTGGCTGATCTTTTACTGCCTGCTGCACTTTAACCGCCAGCGCCCGCAATAATATCCGCCCTTCGTTATCCTGATAAGGCTCACAGGCCTCACTGGGCTGCCACAAGGCGTTGATAGTGGCGCCGTCTGTACTGACCAGCTCCGCCTGTACCTGATAGTAAGTGACACTGCTAAAGTCAGCTATTTCTGCATCACGTCGCACCACCAGACCCAATAGCGGGGTTTGTACCCGACCGACCGACAGCACTCCCTGATATCCCGCCAGTTTACCGCGCAGCGTATAAGCCCGGGTCATATTCAAGCCATACAGCCAGTCGGCCCGGCTGCGGGCCAGCGCCGAGGTGGAAAGCGGTACAAAATGTTTGTTGGATTGCAGCTGTTTAAGGGCCTGCCGAATAGCTGCTGTATTCAGATCATTGATTAATAAACGTTTAACATTGTCCCGCTTTGCCTGAGGCACTTTGCACCAGGCAATCACTTCATCTACCAGTAACTGACCTTCGCGGTCAGGATCGCCGGCATGGATCAGTTGGTCGGCTTGCTTGATCAGCTTCTGCAAAATACTAAGCTGTTGTTGTGCAGATTTACGGGCTTTTACCTGCCATTGCTCTGGAATAATAGGTAGATGCTCTGCCTGCCAGCGTTTATAATCAGGGTTGTAGTCTTGTGGTTCTGCCTGCTCCAGTAAGTGGCCTATGCACCAACTGATCACATCACCATTGGCCAGGCGGATGCAGCCGGTATCTTTTTGCTGAGGTTTGGGTAATGCAGCAGCAATAGCGCGGGCCATACTGGGTTTTTCAGCGATGTATAGAATCATAGCAACCACCAATACTGTATAAATTAACAGTTAATTTAGTTGGTATGACAGATAAATGCAAAAATTATGTGATAAAAATTTAGTTTTTAGTCAAAAACGACTACAGTATGCTTCTTGTGCTGTTTAAAGTTGTTCTGCAAAATCAAAGTAGTGAATCGGATGTATAACTATGACCCAATATAGTGAAGTCAAAAAGATCTGTGATGAATTGCAGCAAGCTGGCAAACCGGTCTCGCTCGATTATCTGTTGGCCAAAGTGTCTGGTGCTCAGGCCAGTCTGGTTGTGCATTATCAGAAATGGCGTAACGAGCAGGCTACCCGCACCCCTACCGTCGCCGAAACATCTTTTAGTGAAGACTTTGTCACGGCCTTTCAACGGGAAGCTCAGCAACACGCCAGCAAACAACTGGAGCAGTTAAATGAGCAGTTAGCCCAGGCTATCCAGGCTGAAGTACAGGCCGCAGAACATAATCAGCAAATTCAGAAAGATCTTGAGCAGCTGCAGCAAAAGCGTTCAGAGCTTGAGGTCAGCCTGGCCCATCAGCAACAGCAACTGGCCGTGCAGGCAGAAAAGTACAGTGCCATCCGCGATGAACGGGATCAGGCATTGCAGCATGCAAAAAGTCAGCAGCAGGAGCTGGCCGAATCAAAGCAGGTTCAGGAACAACATCAGATGCAGCTGGATCAGTTGCACAAAGAGCTGGAAATAGCCGCAACTGAACGACAACAAAGCGAACAGCAACTGCAGAAAGAACTGGAAAAAGCAGCAAACGAACTTCAGAAAAGTCAGCAACAGCTGCAACAGTTGCAACAGCAACTGGAAGAAACGAATAACAAACTGGCGGCCACTGAACAGCAAGCTGTTAAAGCAGCAGATGAGCTCAAAGCGCTGCAACAAGCTAACGATGCGCTACAGCAACAACTGCAGCAACAAAGCGAGCAGCACAGTCAGCAGTTAGCCGAACTGCAAAACAAGCTTGCCGAAGCCAACTCAGAGCAACAGGCGTTACAGGACAAACTGACTAACGCCCTGGCTCTGGAACAAAAACTACAGGACCAGCAACAGCTTAATCAACAGCAGCTACAAGAGTTAGAAAAACTGCAAACTGTTGCGAAAAAATATGCCGCAGAGCAACAACAAAGCAACAATGAAATTGTTGAGCTGCAAACCATGCTCAGTGAGTTTGAAAACAAACTACAACAGGCAACCAAAACAGAAATGCAGGCGGTTGCGCAAAGTCGCCGGCTGCAATTACAGCTGGACCAGCTGCAACAGGCGCAACAGGCGCAACAAGAAAGTGGCGCTGTCAGTGCAGACAGCGGCCAGCAAGCGGAAATTATTGCTGAGCGCGATCAGGCATTACAGCAAGTTGCCGAACTGGAAGCGCTGCGAGCCAGCCTGACGGAGGAGCGTGATGCCGCACTGGATCAGGTTGCTATTGAACAGAAGCAACTGGCAAAACTGCAAAGTAAGCAGCAACCTGACAATAATGCGGAACTGGAAGCGGCACTGGCCGCACAGCAACAGCTGGTTGCAGATCATAAAGCAGCTTTAGACAGCCTCAAAGTAGAACGGGAAGCGGCTCAGCAAGAAGCTGACTCTCAACGTAATCTGGTCAGCGAGCTGCAGCAACAAATTGACCACCTGCAACAGGTACAAAGTGAACAAGGCAGTGATCAACCCGATTTACAACAACTGGTCGATCAGCTGCGTGCCAGTAATAATATGATGAAAGAACAAAGTGCAATAACAGCCAATCATCAGGCAGAACAGCGGGAAACCATTAAGCAGCTGCGGGATGAATTGCAGCAACAACGTGATCAAATGCAGGAAATGCTGGTTGATAAGAACGGCTGGACCAAACAAAAACAACAGTTGGAAGAGCAAGTCAGCTTTGTTAAAAGTAATGCAACAGCCACCATTGAACGGCTAACCCGTTATCGTGAGCAGGCGCAGGAAAAAATTGAAAAGCTGGAGCAAAAATTGCGCGATCTTCAAAAAGATTCGGTGAAGGCGCATTAAATAACAGTTAACAGCGCGACATAATAAGTTGTGCCGGCTTAGTACTTAAGCCGGCCACCCTCTGCTAAAAATCTGATTGACTCATTTCAGGGACACTGCTAACTTCAGCTACAAATAATTAAAAAGTCCAACCTTATGCTGATAAAATCATTTCGTGCTTTGTTTTGCGTTGCTGTCCTGTTTAGTTGCACAAATAGCCTGGCCAGTGCCACTCCGTGGATGGAATTCAGCCAGCAAAATGGCCATGTAAAAGTACCGGTCACAGTAGCAAACATACCTGGCTACGCCATCTTAGATACCGGTGCCCAGGTTAACGCAATCAACACCAGCTTTATTGGCAAAAATGAGTTAAAACTCAATGCTGTTGGCAGTATGAAAATTGAAGGTGTGTATGGCACAGAGCAGCGCACTACGTATAATGGTGTACCCATATCTTTGCTGGGCATTGATACCAAACTGAATTCGCTGGTGGAAGTAAATCTTGGCTTTCATGAAAATGCCCTGCTACTGGGAGCCGGATTCTTTAATATGTTTATTTTGCAGCTGGATTATCCTAACCAGAAAATGCGCTTTGTCAGTCAAGACGCGATTAATATGCGTAAGTTAAGAAATGTCCGGGCTGAACAAGATAAAGGCAGTGGCATGCCGATTGTTGAAGTAGAAATAGCAGAGGGCAAAAAGGTCTGGTTACTGCTGGATACCGGCAACAGTGGTGGCATGCTAATCGACCGCTTAGTGGCAGAAAGTCTGGGTTGGTTAGATCAACTTGAAGTAGAAACACATCTGAGCTCCGGTGTTAATAAAACTGCAGTCACTGAGAGCTTTAGGATCCCCGAATTTAAAATAGGTCCTTTTGTCCTGGAAGACGTCTTGGTCTCGATACCTGCCGAAGGTGAAACCGCTAACCTGCAAAGCCAGCATTCCGCGCTGGGTTCGCGGATCCGCGGACGCAGAGTCCAGGGCCTGATTGGCTACGATGTATTACAGCACTTTCTGATCACCATCGACTATAAAGGCGGCCATGTCCATATGGCCTTACCGCAGTAATTAACAGGGATTAAGCCAGAGACGTTATGACGTACCGGTTACTGACAATCATAGTATTACTGAGCATAGTAACCGGGCTGCATGGATGCAGTAGCAGCAATAATGTAGAGCAACTTGCCGGCCAGCCTGACAACGCAGCTGAGTTGCTTAAAACCAGGCAACCATTTCGTAATATGTATTACGGTAATATTCCGTATCCTGCTGATTGTGAACAAAACTGCTATAAGCCCCATCCGCAGTTAGCATGCAAAGCCCCGGCAGAGCAATGTCATTACGCCGGGCCGCAACGAGCGCCTGAACTAAAAAGCGGTTTTAATGTGCATTGGCTCGGCCATGCCAGCTTCAGCATTACAACACCTGATGGCCAGCACGTATTACTGGACCCGGTAACCGGACAGTTCGACTGGCCGGTTAGTTGGGCAGCACATTTAACGGGCATTAAACAACGGCGCACGACGCCAGAACTTAGTGCAGAACTGCTACGGCGGGCCGATGCGGTATTATACTCTCACCTGCATTATGATCATTTCAGTACCCGCGATATTAAACGGATTGGCACCGACGCCCATTATTACCTGCCCTATGGCATGGCCTCTTATCTGCCTGACGGGGGTTATAACGCCACCGAGATGGCCTGGTACAGTAGTGCCCGTCAAGGCAAACTCACTATTCATGCGTTACCGGCACGGCACTTCAACAGCCGGACCTTCAGCGATGAAAATCAGGCGCTTTGGGCTGGCTGGTTACTTCAACATGGTGACAGTAAGCTGTTTTTTGCCGGCGATACCGGCTATTCGCAGCATTTCACTGATATCAGGCAACGCTACGGCACTATCGATATCTGCCTGCTACCTATTGCCTCCTACCATGGCCCCAATTACCGGGCTGTGCATATGACCCCGGAAGATGCGCTGATGGTGGCCAGCGAGCTGGGCTGTAAAGTGATGATCCCCTGGGGTTATGGCAATGCCAGCTGGCAAATGGGCGATCACAGCTCACACTCGGCATTGCTGCGCTTACTGAATATGCAGCAGCAACTGGATAGCCAGGTGCCGCTGCTGATTTTAAATGAGGGTGATAGTGTAAGTCTGTAAAAAAGCTCAGGAACGGTTGCAACTCCCGCTATGCTCGCCACAGCAACCCGAGGTTACTAACGAAACTCTCTGACACTCTGCGGCTGCGCCATCAGGATTCCTACCTTAGTTTGACAACCCTCATAACAGTATCCATCCCACCACCAGGCTGCCGGCAAAAACGGGCAGCGACCAGTAGTGAAACTCGCGCCATAGCCCCGGCTGTTTTGCCAGCCGCAGCGCAATTAAATTAGCCAGCGAGCCAATAGCCAGGCCAAAACCGCCCACGGTAACACCCCAACTGAGTGCCCGCCATTCATTGGTAAAGTGCTGCAGGAATATCGCTGCCGGCACATTAGAAATAAGCTGCGACAGCAACGCTGCCCCGCTATAGCTACCGGCGGGCAGCGCCACTAACTGCATTGCCAGTTGCTGCAGCAGTGGCAATTGCGCCAGAAGGCTCAAATCGATAAACATCAGCATAAATACCAGTAATAGCAGCCAATCGATACCCAGAATCACGCCGCGCTTAAATAGCGTATAGATTAGCAGTACTGCAAGGGCCGCAGCGGGCGCCAGCTGATATTCCATTGCCAGAATAATCAGCGGATAACCAGCCAGCGACCAACCAAATAAGCGACGGCTGTCAGCACTGTTATCGTGTGGCACCACTATGTGTAGCTTACGGCTACTGAAGGCAGCGCAACTTAACAGCAGGATCAGCAGCAGTAAACTCAGCGCCAGTGGCGCCATCATTAAGGAAAATTGCCAAAAGCTATAGCCGGAGGCCTGCCACAACAGCAGGTTTTGCGGATTGCCAATCGGTGTTAAGGCAGAGCCGGCATTTACCGCCAGCGCCAGAAAAATAATCAGCCGACCCACAGCTACACCGGTTAGGCGACCAATAGTTAAGGTAACAGGCAGCAGAATAAATAAGGCCACATCATTGGTAACGATGGCTGACAATAGCGCAGCAAAGACTAGTAGCAGCAATGCTAACAGCCGTTCAGAGTGGCAGCACGGCAACAACCTGGCGGCAAACCGCGCCAGATAACCACTGTCTTCTAATGCCCGGCTTAGCAGCATCAGGCCAGCCAGCGCGGCTACGGTATGCCAGTCTATCAGGACAATTACACCATGCACTGACGTAGGCTGCAGCCATAACAATAACGGCAGCAGCATCAGCAGTGTCAGTAATAAATAATCCCCGGTAAGACGGGATAAGACCCGGCGTATCAGCGGCATAGTGAAAACACTAATTAACAGAGTAATGTCGCTATTCTAACGCTTAACACCCGGGCTGTATCGCAGATTCAACCAGCCGCCTGCTTAGGTCAAAAAATAGGGGGTTTTTCTGGCAAGGAACTAGGCGTCAGGCAATAAAACCGCTAATGTAACGTCTTTGTAAATTACAAGGATAACCCATGAAGTTCTGGCTGTTGTTTGCTGTAGTAAGCGTGCCTGCCTTTGCTTACGAACCTGATCCGGAGCAGGTGCTGCGTTTTGAGCCCTCTCCGTTGCAAAATGTCCAGTTGAGCTGTGAGCGCGACAAAAATATTGTCCCCAAGCGCAGCGAACTGCAACTGGATAATTATGCCTTGCTGGCCGCCGATAATGGTGAGCGGGTGGCGATTGTTACCCTGACTAACAGCGCCGGTGGCCAGCGGATATATAATCAGGATCATATCGTTGCAGTTATGGCCGATTGTACCCGGATATTTCCGCAGGAATTTGAAATACGGCTGGCACCGCGCCAGCAAACCACCCTGCAACTTCACTTTGGTCGCACCTTACAACCGGTGCTGCAGTTAATCAGCAGCCAGTAAGGTGGGTATGTGCTGTTGATCCAACAGCACGGTTGCGGTGACAATAGCTGGCAGCTGTTGCCAACTGGCCAGGGTTAAGCGCTGAAATGGCAGCATAAAGCGCGCAAGTTCATTGTCACTCATACCACGGCCACGTGCTTGCCTCAGTTGCTGTTCCTGCTGGGCCTGCCAGCGGCAAATGCATTCCCAGTCAGGTGCTTGTAGCCAGACCAGCGGTTTTAACAGTTGCCAGTAATCGGCGTAAGCGCCTGCCAGTTGCTGGTTAACATAGTGCCGCCACTGGCCCACTGTATCTTCCAGCGCTTCCATTGTATTCACCGGCACAGCCAGATCAGCCTCTGCCTGGGGCTGGATGCCCAGACACCAGCCTTCGACTATTAACAGATCCAGCTGTTGTGCCGGCAAAGCAGCAACAGGCTCGTCCAACACTTTATCAAACTGGCGCAAGGCCACCGGCTGGCCAGCCAGCACGGCTTTAGCATCACGAATAGCCTGTTGTATATCATGGGTGCCCGGCACACCGCGCTGCGCCAGCAACGGGTGAATAGTTTGCGCCAGCTGTTGCCGTTGCGCTTGACTCAGATAGTAATCGTCCAGCGATACGCTGCCGGCGGCAATCCCTCTGGACACCAACAACTCGGTCAGAGCCCTTGCCAGGGTGCTTTTCCCTGTGCCCTGGGCTCCACTGATACCAATGACAGCGGGTGTTGGCAAAGTCAATAATGGCTTGAGCAGTTGTAACAATAACTGCTTATACGCAGCGTCTGCCGCAGGTGTCAGCTGCAGCTGGCTGATAATGACACTAACCGGGTTCATTCCGGTTCCGCCGATGGCTCTTCCAGCCAGCGATACAGGGTGCGGCGGGTAATCCCCAGGATCTGCGCCGCCCGTTGCTTATTACCAGCAGTATGATTAAGCACCTGTTGTACATAATTTTGCTGCAGTTGTTGCAAAGTTGGCCAGCTTTTGTTGGCTGGCAGGGCGTCACTGTTGGCTGGCGGTTGGTAGTTACGGATCCGTTCGGGCAGATCAGCCACCGCAATGTGCTGGCCACTGGCAAAGGTAAAAGCGCGCTCGATGGCATTTTGCAGTTCGCGAACGTTACCGGGAAACGGGTAACGATACAGACAATCTAAGGCCGGCTGACTTAAGCCCTGCACTGCTTTTTGTTGTTGCTGCTGAAACTGGCTGACAAAATGATTCGCCAGCAGTTCTAAGTCTTCGGCGCGCTGGCGCAGTGGCGGCACGGCCAGGCTGAAGGTTTCCAGCCGGTAGAATAAATCAGCCCTGAATTCACCCTGCTCGACTTTTTGTTCTAAATCCTGATGGGTCGCTGCCAGAATACGCACATCAACTGCTACTTCCTGATCACTACCCACCGGCCGGATTTTACCTTCCTGCAATACCCGCAGCAGTTTGGCCTGCAATAACAGCGGCATTTCGGCAATTTCGTCCAGCAATAAGGTCCCGCCATCGGCTTCTTTTAATAAGCCGGTACGGGCATTGCGGGCCCCGGTAAAAGCGCCGGCAGCATGACCAAAAAACTCACTTTCCATCAGCTCGGCCGGAATACCGGCGCAATTTACGGCGATAAAAGGTTTAGCATTTCGCGGGCTTTGCTGGTGAATTGCCCGCGCTACCAGTTCTTTACCAGTGCCACTTTCCCCCAAAATAAGCACAGCCCCCTGCGCCGGGGCCAGCTGGGCAATTTGTTGATACAGCAGACGCATCGCCCGGCTGTTACCCACCAACCCACCCGGGCCGGTCTGGCGGGTTGATTGGCGCAACTGCTGCACTTCCTGCTGCAACGCCTGGCGTTGCAATAAACGCTGAACAGCTAATGCCAGATGCTCCAGATCCAGCGGTTTTGTCAGAAAGTCATCCGCACCCTGTTTCAGCGCGGCGACAGCCTGACGCACGGTACCGAAGGCGGTGATTAGCAACAATGCTGGTGGTTCATTGCGCTGTTTAAGTTGAGTCAGCAGCTCCATACCGCTGATCCCGGGCAAACGGATATCGCTTATCACCAGCGAAAACTGCTGCTCAGCCAAAAGCGCCAGTAGCGCCTCGGCACTGTCGCAGGCACTAACCTGATACCCCAGCCCGGTCAGCTCTTCCTGCAGCAGTTCTTTTAAAGCCGGGTCGTCCTCCACCACGGCTATCTGTTGTGGGCCTGCCATAACTTACTCCTATACTGATGAGGCTGCCGATGCTGAAGTTAATGGCAGGATCAGGCAGACTTCACAGCCGCCTGCTGCCAGATTGTGTAACAACACCCGCCCCTGATGTGCCTGGACAATTTGCTGCACAATCGCCAGGCCAAGCCCGGTACCTTTACCCTGCACTTTGGTTGAGACAAAAGGCGCAACCAGTTCGTCAGCCGTCAGGCTGGTGGGCAAGCCAGGGCCGTCGTCCTGAACCCGCAGCCACAGCTCAGTACCCTGAATTTCAGCGCTTAACTCAACCCGGCTGTGAGCAGCTTGCATGGCATTACGTAAAACATTAACCAATGCCAGTTCCAACCGCGGCACATCGGCTTGCAGGCTAAGCTGCGGATAACCTGGCGCCAGCTTTGGTATAACATCCTGCTCTTGTTGCTCGAAACTTAAACTGTGCAGCGCTTGTTGCAACAACTGGTCCAGGGCAATTTGCTGTTGGGGCGCCACCGGGGTGTGAGCAAAGGCCTGTAATTGCTGCACCATCCGGTTTAACCGGGCGACCTGGCCCCGCACCGCTTCCAGCTGGCGTTTACTGTCGTCATCAGTTTGCTGACGCAGCAGGCGCTGGGCCCGGCCATCTATTACACTGAGCGGTGCCCCAAGCTCATGAGCGACACCACTAACCACCTGGCCAACGGCTGCCATCGTTTCCTGAGCTTTTAACTGCTGTGCCAGTTTCTCCCGCTCCTGTTGCTGGCGCAAAATAGCGGCATTGCTGTTATTTATGTGGTCCAGCATGCTGTTCAGGCCCCGGCTCAACTCTTGCAACTCGGTCGGGCCGTTGCTATCAGCCCGGTGCTGGCTGTCACCAGCGGCTACCCGGCGCATGCTTGCCACTAACCGGGCAACCGGCTGACCCACCGCGCTGCTATGGCCTAACCACATAATAAGCAAGCTTAATACCGCCAGTGCCAGCCAGCTGAGCCAAGCCAGCTCAGCCAGTTGGTTTAATGATTTGGAAAAATCACTTTGTTTGCGGTTTATTTGTAACAGGCCGTGGATCCGGCCGGAACGGTCGACAATGGGCAGAAACTGCGAAAATACTGACTCACCCGATACCGAACGATAACTATCCTGTAACTGGCCGGTTCGTACTACCTCTGAGGCGACCAGACTGCGTGACAAATCGCGCTCGGTCACGCCGCTGGCCGCAACCAGGCCGCCGTCGGTATCATAAACTGAGGCACCATATACCCGGCCAATGGTAAATACTGACTCCAGATAAGTGGTAATAGTAGCGGTATCCTGCTGCAATAAAGCATCACTGATTGGCACCCGGATTGCCCGGCCTATCAGCTCCAGATCAGACCGCAAACTGTCGGCTACCAGTGTATTTGTAAAGCTCAGGCCAAACCGCATAGCCAGCGCAGCCAACAATAACATCGGCAACACCACATAAAAAAATAAACGTCGCTGCAAACTGGCCAGCGGCCAGCGCCATAAGTTGGTTAGTTTTGTCACAACCCCTCCTTTAGTGTGTCTAAAGTATACATAAAAATGCACCTTATTAACTGAACGCCAACTTAAATTAATTTAAGCTTATGATTTATTTAGGTTTTATATGTTGGCACGGAACTGGCTATAGTAAGGATGAACTCAAATAAAGGAGAAACCTATGCGTAAATCATATCTGGCAGTTGTACTAGCAGGCTTAACCATGGCAGGCACCGCTCAGTTAGCTCAGGCGCAGGCCAATCCGGCAACGCCGCCGGCTCAGGCACAACCGCAAATGGAAATGAAAAATTTTGACGACGCTACTTTGTTGAAGTTCAGCATGGCGATGGAAGGTGTGCAGCAAGTCGGCAGCAAATATGAAGCGGAGTTTCAGAACGCCGAAGACGCCGCTGAAGCGCAGAAAATTCAGCAGGCAGCTCAACAGGAAATGGTAGAGGCTGTGCAGTCTTCTGGCTTATCAACTGAAGAATACAATCAAATTGCTCAACAGGCACAGCAGGATGAAGAGCTGCGCAACCGTATTCTGGAAATGGCCGATACCGAATAACCAATTTTATCCTCCTCCGACAAAGGCACCGCAAGGTGCCTTTTCATTTTGGGGCAAACTGGCTAAGGTATAAGTATTCCGACACTTTATTCAAAACCTAGCCAAAGAGCCTGCCATGTTAAATGCTGCTGCCAAACCCCTGGTAAAACTGGTCGACCGTTACCTGCCTGATCCTTATATTTTTGTATTATTGCTAAGCCTGGTCGTTTTTGCCGCGGCCGTGCTGCTTGAACAACAAGCGCCGCTGCAGGTATTGCAATACTGGGGCGATGGTTTCTGGGGCCTGCTGAGCTTTTCGATGCAAATGTTGCTGGTGCTGGTAACCGGTTTTATGCTGGCCAGTACGCCACTGGTTACCGCCATGCTTAATCGCCTGGCCGGGCTGGCCCGCTCAGCTGGTCAGGCGATTATTCTGGTTACAGTGGTATCCCTTATTGCCAGCTGGCTGAACTGGGGCTTTGGCTTAGTGGTAGGCGCTTTATTTGCCAAAGCGCTGGCCCGCCGGGTAAAAGTCGATTACCGCTTACTGGTGGCCAGTGCCTATTCCGGTTTTGTGGTCTGGCACGGCGGCTTAGCGGGGTCGGTGCCACTGACTATTGCCACGCCCGGTCATTTCAGTGAAACCCAAATTGGAGTTATCAGCACCGGCAATACTATTTTTGCCAGCTTTAATCTGCTGTTACTGGCGTTACTATTTGTTGCCATACCGCTGGTCAATTATCTGATGCTGCCTAAAGCCGGCGATAGTGTCTATGTCGACCCAGCCAAGCTGCAGGATGCACCACTGCCGCAGAGCGATAACGCTCGGCCGGCTGACAAGCTGGAAAACAGCCTGTTGCTGGGTTTACTGGTGGGGTTTGCCGGACTCGCTTATCTGCTGCAGTACTTTGTAGCGGGCGGCACACTGAACCTGAATATCGTCAATTATCTGTTTTTGTTTCTGGCCATAGTGCTGCATGGCACACCGCGGCGCTTGCTACACAGCCTGCAGCAGGCAATACAGGGCGGGGCCGGTATAGTGATCCAGTTTCCGTTTTACGCCGGCATTATGGCGATTATGGTGCAATCGGGGCTGGCACAAAGTATGTCGCAGTGGTTTGTCAGCTTTGCCACAGCCGAGACACTGGCGTTCTGGAGCTTTATCAGCGCTGGTATCGTCAATATATTCGTGCCCTCCGGCGGCGGCCAGTGGGCAGTGCAGGCCCCCATTATGCTGCCCGCAGCACTGGAGCTGGGGGCCGATGTCAGCCGGGTAGCGATGGCCGTTGCCTGGGGTGATGCCTGGACTAACCTTATTCAACCGTTCTGGGCCCTACCGGTACTGGCAATAGCCGGCTTAAAAGCCAAAGACATTATGGGCTTTTGCCTGCTGCAGCTGGTTGTTACCGGCATAATTATTAGTCTGGTGCTGCGTTTTGCCTGACTGAAAAACTCAACTAACACCCGTTGCCAATTGTAACTGCTGCATTAACGCCGCCAGTGCTTGCGCTTCGGGCTTTGGATTATTGCTTAACGCCGCAAATACGCCCTGCTGATCGGCCACACTTCTGTGCTGGCCCAGCTTCAATTTGCCGCTAAGTTCGGTAATGGTTACTTTTACCCCGACAATAGCCGCTGCCAGTTTTTGCTGGTAAGTGTCCGGCATTTTTATCATTGCGGCGGCGACATCAGGCTCATATTTGGCGATCTGTAATGCCAGATGTGCCCGCGTTGCTGCAGGCTGCAGCAATTCTGCCTGGCCCAGCACCTGAGCGACGGCGTAGTTCCAGGTTGGCACCGCTTTTTCGGTTTGATACCAGCGTGGCGAAATATAGGCATGCGGGCCGGTGAAAGTAATCAGCACCTGTTGTTTGTTAAGTTGCTGCCAGTGCGGATTCTGCCGGGCGATATGGCCATATAATACACCGTGCTCCCCCTCTTCACGCTGCAACAGCCAGGGTAAATGACTGCAGAAGAATGGCGTACTGATCAGGGCGCCAAAACTGTGCTGAGTTATAAAATCGTGTAGTGAGTTTTTGTCAGTAAAGGCCATTTTTGGCGGACAATACAGCATCTGGTACTCCTGTCGCTACGCTTTACGGGCGATGGCAAAAGCATTGTTAAGCGGCTGAAAGCCCACTTTGGGGTAATATTCCATCGCTGATGGCGCGCTTAACAACAACTGCTGCACCTGCGGCCCGGTATGCCGCTGCACTTCGGCCAGCAACTGCGCACCAATGCCTTGTTGCTGCCAGGCTTTATCAACCAGCAAATCAGCGATATACACCACGAAGCTATAATCGGTTAAGCAGCGGGCTAATCCCACCAACTTGCCATCCTGGCGTGCGGTAATCACTAAATTGGCGTGCTGCAACATGCGCTGCATCCGCGCAGGCTGCTCAGTCGGGCGGTTAATGCCCGAAGCAATATACAACGCAATTGCCTCATCGGGGTTAAGCTCAGTTTCAACGGTAAATGTGAATGACATAGCGACCTGTCCTGTTGTGCTTTTATCTATTGGGCCTGGCGCTATTGCACCGCTAAACTGGCATGATATAAATAACCAGTTTTAACAAATGGAGCAGACCAGTTGCCAGCCTTTCGCCTGAGTACCGACGCCCTGACCTTAACAGGTGCTGGCGAATTACACCGCCAGTTATATCTTAGCCTGCGCCAGCAATTGCTTGGCCAGTCATGGCCCGCGGGGACATTGTTGCCCTCCGAGCGGCAACTGGCTGCAGATCTGCAGCTAAGCCGCAGCACCGTGCAACAGGCATTACAACAGTTAGTGGCAGAAGGCTATATTGAAGCACAGCACGGCCGCGGTTATGCCATTGTCGCGGTACTACCGGATCACTTTTTTGCTGCCGACCCGCCAGGCGCCAAAGCAGTAGCGGCGTTATCCAGCCAGCACTATGGTCTAAGCGCCAAAGCATCTGCACCCGCGGGCCGCTTGCAACCCGGGGTATCAGCGTTGCGACAATTTCCGTTCCGGCAGTGGCAGCAATTGCTGCAACGTCATGCTAATCGCCCAGCGCTATGTGGCATGGCCACTGAGCCGCTGGGTTATTTGCCACTGCGCCGGGCACTGGTGCAATATTTGCGGCAGTCCCGGCAACTGGTTTGTGATGAAAATACCATTCTAATTACGGCCGGTGCCCAGCAGGCGCTATTTATCGCCGCCAAACTGGTTGGCCGCAGCGGCCAGCGCGTTTTAATGGAATCGCCAGGCTATCCCAGATTACAGCAGGCACTGCAACTGGCAGAACTGGATATTGGCTTTCTGCCAGCGGCCAGCACAAGCGGCCTGGATCCTGCCAGCTTACCGCTCGCCAGTCAGGCGAAAGCATTGTTTCTGACACCATCCCATCAGTACCCTTGCGGCGGCATTATGCCGCTAAGCCAGCGTCTGGCCTTACTGAACTGGGCCAGTGCTGCGCAGTGCTGGCTGGTAGAAGACGACTACGACAGCGAATTTCAGTACCGCCACCGGCCAATGGCCAGCTTGCAGGGGCTGGCGAATGGCCAAGGCGTAATGTTTGCCGGCTCGTTTAGTAAAACCCTGTTTCCGGCGTTGCGCCTGGGATACCTGGTGCTACCATCGGAACTGGCAGGCCAGGCCAGTGCGATGTTGCAGGCATTGCATGGTGATGTGCCTTTGCTGCCCCAGGCCGTGCTGGCCGACTTTATTGACGAGGGCCATTTTAACCGCCACCTGCGCAGAATGCGCCGCTGCTATCAGCAGCAAAAACAACGTGCTGTGCACCTGCTGCAGCAGCATTTTCCTGCAGCTACCATTCTGGCCCAGGACGCCGGCCTGCACCTGAGCTTGCTGCTGCCCGGCCTGAAAGATGATGTCGCATTGTGCCGGGACATTAATCAGCATGGCTTTAAACTGCAGCCATTTAGCCGCTATTGTTTTTTAAAAGAAGCTGAACGCGGCTTAGTAATTGGTATTGCTGATGCTGACGAGCCCAGCTTGCTGGATTTTATTGGCCTGCTCGAGCGGGCGCTGACCGCCGCCTAAAGCCGTAATGGCCTTGCCTGGCGGGATCCCGAAAATAAAAACTGATCGCCAGCACGAACAGTATTGATAATGGTTATCATTACTGTATGATCAGCGCCAATTTCGGAGGTGAGTATGCAGTTAACCATGAATAAATTAAAACTGGCATTGGCCGTACAACTGGCCTGGCTGCCTGCAGCGGCAATAGCGCAAACTAATGATGAGCAAGCAGTAGAAACTATTACCGTCACAGGTAATTACACAGTAAATGAAACCATTGATACCGCCACTGGCCTGGGCCTGACACTGCTGGAAACACCGCAGTCCGTCAGTGTGATGACAGCGCAGCGGATTAAAGATTTAGATATCAGTTCAATTGCGGATGCGGTAACGCAAACGCCGGGGCTGACCTCTAAAGCCTTTGACAGCACCCGTAACACCTTTAGTGCCCGCGGTTTTGATATCGATAAATTTCAGCTGGACGGTGTGCCACTGGCCTGGAGTTTAGCAGGCGATTCCGGTGAAACCATTACTGATGTGGTGATTTATGAACGGATAGAAGTGGTACGCGGTGCCACCGGCCTGCTGACCGGCGTGGGTGAGCCATCAGCTTCAATTAATCTGGTGCGCAAGCATGCCAATGCCCGCGAATTAAGTGGCAGCGTCGAAGGCGGTATTGGCAGTTGGAATCAGCGTCATATTACTGCTGATATCAGCACACCACTCACTAGCGACGGCAATATCCGGGCCCGGCTGGTAGCGAAGAAAGAGAACAGCGATAGCTTCCGCGATTTAGCAAAAGAAGATAAAACCGTATTGTACGGGGTGCTGGATGCCGATTTTGAGCATGGCATCTCGCTTAGCCTGGGCAGCAGCTATCAGGACAATAACCCGACGGCCTCTACCTGGGGCGCCTTGCCGCCGTTATTCAGTGACGATACGCCAACTAACTGGGACCGTGCAACTACCACCGCTGCCGACTGGACCCGCTGGGATTCGACCAGCAAAAACCACTTTGTCAGCCTGCTGAAGCAGTTCAATAACGGCTGGCAGCTAAAAGCCAACTACAACCACAACAAAAATACCGCCGACACCCGCCTGCTGTACATTTATGGTGCCGCTGATATCGACACGGGTGAAGGCCTGATTGCCTGGCCATATAACAGTGAAGGCTTCAGCCAGCAGGACAGCCTGGATATACAGTTACAGGGCAGTTACAGCTTACTGGGGCGCGAGCATGAAGTGGTAGTAGGCGCGCTGCACAGTGAACAGCAATCTGAAGTGCTGGTGTATGCTGCCCTGGAGTGGCCGGGTACCGGTAACTTCTATAACTGGGACGGCAGTGTGGCTGAGCCTGGCTGGGCCGCCACCCCGACTAAAGATGTCGATTTGGATACTGAACAGCAAGGCCTGTACGCCGCAACCCGCTTTGCCATAACCGAGCAGCTTAAGCTGATTGCCGGTGGCCGCTACACAGACTGGCAACGTGCCGGCACCAACTACGGGGCAGTACAGGATTTTGGCGATAGCCAGTTTGTGCCCTATGTTGGCCTGACCTATCAGTTAACAGACGACCATATGTTGTACGCCAGTCACACCGAAATTTTTATGCCGCAAAATGCCTATGACCGCAATGGTGATTTTCTGGATGCTGTAACCGGCAGTAATCAGGAACTCGGCCTGAAAAGCAGTTATCTGGACGGCGCCTTACAAACGGCGCTAGCGGTATTCCGGATTGAGCAGGATAATTTAGCGCAGGCCGATGCCGCGTATAATGACCCGGAGAACAATTTTTTCCCGTCATTTGCCGCCAGAGGCGCCACCAGTGAAGGCTTTGAACTGGAAGTTATTGGCCGGGTTAATGACAGCTGGAATATCAGTGCCGGCTATTCACAGTTTAAAGCTGAAGCCAGTAACGGCGCAGATATCAATGTTAACCATCCACGCAAAAAACTGAACCTGTTCTCCACCTATCAGTTTTTCGAGGCGCTGGCTGGCTTAACTGTGGGCGCAGGCCTCAGTTGGGAGAGTGAATCGTACAGTGATGTGCTGCCGCTGTTGCTGAGCGATCAAACCTATCAGATAAAACAGGACAGCTTTGTGCTGGCTAACCTGATGGCGCGCTATGAGATTAACGCGCAATTCTCGGTACAAATGAACGTGCATAACCTGTTTGATAAAACCTATTATAACGGCTTAACCCAACAATATAATTACGGCGCACCACGTAACTTCAGCCTCGGCGTAACCTGGTCGTTTTAAATAAAAAGCTGATAATAAAAATGGCCGCGTTTGCGGCCATTTTTGTCTGTGTAATCTGACAAACTCTGCATGACATGGTTTGCTCACATCAACACGCCATAAATTATCCATGAGGCTCCATTCGTCGGGCCATCCATGGCCTCCACCGGTTGATTTAAAGCAAACCAGTCATGCTTCTTCCCGCCCGGTTAGAAGTTATACCGCAGGTTAGCACTAATAGCGCGGCGCTGACCGTAGAAACAATCACCACGGGCTAAACAAGAGGTAATCACCGTTTTATCAGTAATATTCTGTGCTTGCAGGCTCAGGCTGTAAGCACCAAAATTGTAACCCAGCATTGCATCAAACAGGGTATAGCTGGCGGTAGTCAGCGGCTGGTTTAATACCACACCGTTTTGCTCAACATAGGCGGTACCATCTGACGTTTCACCCAGATAACGCACACCGGCGCCAAACTGCCAGTTAGCAAGTACCGCCGGGCGCCAGGTGGCCCAGAGTGATGCTAACTGATCCGGCTGCGCTGCTAAGGTTGCGCCCAGCTCAGCCAGGGTATTACTCTGGCTGATATAAGCATCGATATAGGCATAGCTAGCGTAAATATCCAGCTCGTCCCAGGCCAGCTGCGCTTCCAGCTCGAGGCCTTTAGACGTTACTTCGCCATCCTGCACCTGGCCGTTGGGGTTAATTACCGCCGGGTCTGCCGCCTGAGCTGCCGACAGGGTGGTGGTGCGATTCTGCTCGGTAATATCAAACACAGCGGCGGTTAACAGATGTTCCGTGCCTTTGGGTTGATATTTTAAACCCGCCTCCCACTGTTGGCCTGTTTTCGGCTGGAACGGTTTGCCGAAGGCATCTGTGCCCAGCAAGGGTTCAAACGATTCGCTGAAACTCAGATAGGGTGAAATCCCGCCATCAAATAAGTACATTAACCCCAGCCGGCCCGTCGTGGCATGTTGGCTGGTACTGCTACCCGTTTGCGGTTTGGTGGTAGCGCGGTCGCGACGCAGTGCCGCCGACAGCAGCCACTTGTCGGCGATTTTCATATTATCCTGCAGGTAAACCCCGGCCTGGTAAGTCGTGCTGGACGGGCTGTCGGCGATATTGGCCGCGGTGGGCAGGTTAGCAACCTGGCCATAAACCGGATTATATAAATCCAGCAAACCGCCGCTTGCCGCATAGAAGGTGTCGTTGTCGGTATAGGCATGCTGATAATCAAAACCGGCTACCAGGGAGTGCTGTACAGCACCGGTATCAAAGTTACCATGTAGCTGTAAGTCACTGGTCAGGGCTCGCGCATCGGCATCGCTTAAATACACCACCCGGTTAACGCTGCGGTTGTCATCCTGCAGCACTGGCGGCCAGCCATACATAGTATGGTAATCGGCATGGCTGTCACTGTACCGGCTGGCCAGACGCAACTGCCAGTCGGCAGATAAATCATGTTCAACAATTGCCGTTACGGCGGTTTGCTCAGTATCGTATTTATCAAAGCCCGGTTCGGAGACAAAGCGGTTGCTTGGGATCTGGCCAAACTCATTCGGTAAAATAGTGCCTTTATGCGGAAAAAACTGGGTGCTGGAACCCGCCTCATTCTGCTGCCAATTGGCCAGCACCGTTATTTTGGTATTGTCAGCCGGCTGCCAGCTGACTGACGGTGCCAGCACCAGGCTGTTATCCGGTACAAAGTCGGTTTGGGTATCACTGTCACGCCACAATGCCAGCAGCCGGCCTTGCAATGAGGCATCATCATTTAAGGCACCGGTAATGTCACCCGCCAATTGTTTCCGCGAATAGTTGCCCAGCTGGGCCCATAGCTGGCCACTGGTCACCGGCTCTGGTTTTTTGCTGACTAAATTAACGATACCGCCAATTGACCCCTGGCCATACAACACTGAACTGGGGCCTTTCAGTATTTCAATTTGCTGCAGCGTATAAGGTGCTACCCGTACATTATTATAAAAGCCAAATAACGATTTTAAGCCATCCAGATATTGCACCGGCGACACACCACGAATTTGTGCCCAGTCACCACGGGTATCCAGGCCGTAAGGGCCATTATATAATCCTGAAACATAGCCCAGCGCATCCTGCACCGTTAACGCACCCAGATCAGCAATCCGCTCTTCGGTCAGTACCGAAACGGATAGCGGCGTTTCAATAATTGGCGTATCAGACTTGGTGCCCGAAGCGCTGACGTAAGAAATAAGCCCACGCTGACTTTTTACCGTGATAACTTCAACCGCGGCTTCGCTGGTACTGGCCGGGTCTTTTTCTACTGCGAATAATGGCTGACTGCATGCAATAGCAATGCTGCCGGCTAACACCGAATACTTCATGCTGGTATTTCCTTGTGATTAACATTGCCCGGCATTCTAAATGCAAATAACTCTCAATTACAATAGTGTTGATAATCATTCCTATTACTATTATTATGGCGGCCTGATATAAACTTCAGCGTTAACCTCACAGGCAAAGCTTTCATGGCAAAACTCAGCAATCGTTTCTGGTTTCAATTACATGGCTGGTGTTCACTGCCAATCTGGCTGATTTTTTGCTTTGTCTGCCTGAGCGGCACCATAGCGGTATTCAGCCATGAACTGACCTGGTTAACCAACCCGGCGGCGCGCGCCACTAACCCTGATAAATTACCGGCCAAACCGGTAGCCGAACTGGTCGCCAAGGTGCAACAAGCTTACCCGACCGCCGATGTTGGCAGTGTGATGCTGTTTGAGCCCTATCTGGTGAATGCCGTTATTTTTACCGACCACGACAAGCCGTTTGCGATTGCCTACGTTAATCAGTACAGCGGCGACATTCAGCAGATTAATGAAGGCATGACCTTTATCAACTTTATGCGCAGCCTGCATGGCTGGTTGCTGTTTCCATGGCAAAGCGGCTACAGCGTGGGTTATTACCTGGTGTCGGCGATGGCTATTGTCATGCTGGGTGCGTTAATCACCGGTTTAGTTATTTATAAAAACTTCTGGCGTAGTTTTACTCAACCGAAAATCCGCTTACATCAGGGGAAAAAAACCGTATTAACTGACTTACACCGCTTGGCCGGGGTATGGTCTATCTGGTTTTTAATGGTGATGAGTGCCACCGGGCTATGGTATCTGGTGCAAGCGGTGATGTGGCATGCCGATATTGATATTGAGCCACATGCGCCGCTGGTCGCGGTATCAGAGCTGCCGGCCACGCAGAGCGCGCCGCCGGTTGATTTTGCCGCAGCGATGCAAATTGCCACTGAGCGTTTCCCCGATTTTCAACCCAGCTTTTTAATGCTACCCGAACATAACCGCGGTATGTATACCCTGATGGGCGGCGGCGATCATATTTTTTATGATCAGTACTCGTACAATCTGAGCATTAACCCCTGGACCGGCGAGATTGCCCAGGAAAAATCGCCGGCCAGCATGAGCGCACTGCAAACGGTGATGCATATCGCCGACCCGCTGCACTATGGCACCCTGGGTGGCATCTGGACCAAAGCCATCTGGTTTTTGTTTGGCTTGTTATTATCGGGCATGTCGATCAGCGGCTTTATGATCTGGGGCAGTCGCACCGTCAACGCAGTGCGGGCCAGTCGCCAAGCAAGCTACACGCAGGAGGTGCCGAATGGCGCGCAATAATACATTCTGGCAACGGCATAAATTTAAATTAAATGGCCTGGTGCTGCTGTTACCGCTGTGGTTTTTATATGACTCGCTGACCCCGGAATTTCCGCCTGCCTGGCCGGCACAGCAGCTGGGCGCATTTGAAATAGCGCCAATGCCACTGGATTTAAAACCGCCGTATGCGCACCATGATGAATACGTTAAAGACTTTTATCTGAGCTTTAGTCAGGGTGATATTGCTGCTATCCGGCAGGGATATCTGAATATCGGCCCTACGCCGCTGCCACTGGCAGAACTGCAGCAAGGCGAAGAGGGTATTTTGCATGGCAGCCGCCATGGCCAGCATGTGCACGCCATAGCGCCACCGCAACTCGCGGCCACCGATAAAGTCTGGCTGACCCTGCAAACCTGGCAGGGCGAAGTACTAACCACCAGCTGGCCGTTGCCAGCGGAATTACTTGCCGCACAATAAGTCGCTGCCACGTTAACCGCCAGCTCTGATCTGGACTGTGACCTTGAATTATTGCGCCGGCGGCCGGATATTCTGTTTATCATTAACGTTAATTGCCAGATAACAGGAGCAGCATTATGCAACATATCGTGATAACCGGCGGCAATAAAGGCATTGGCCTGGCACTGGTGAAGCAGTATCTGGCAAAGGGCGATAAAGTATCGGTAATTTGCCGCCAGCCCTCGGCCGAACTGGCCGATTTAGACGTCACCCTGTACAGCGGTGTTGAGCTGGGCGAGCCGCAGAAAATTAAAGACGTTGCTGCAAAATTTGCCGAAAATAGCATCGATGTGCTGATTAACAACGCCGGTATCTTTTGCAACGAGACCCTGGATAACTTTAATGAAACGACGATTTTAAAGCAGTTTCAGGTAAACAGCATTGCGCCAGTGTTGCTAAGCCAGCAGCTGCTGGCTGCGCTTAAAGATGGTGGCAAAATTGCCATGATCAGCAGCCGGATGGGCTCGATAGCCGACAATGATTCCGGCAGTTATTACGGCTACCGGATGGCCAAAGCCGCGTTAAATGCCAGCAGTGTATCGCTGGCGCACGACCTGGCGCCACGCCAGATAAGTGTTGGCATTTACCACCCAGGCTATGTGCAAACTGAAATGGTTGGCTTTGGCGGCGATATCAGCCCCGATGAGGCCGCCCGTCGCTTAACCGGCTTGATCAGCGAACTGAGCCCGGCCAATAGTGGCAAGTTTTATCACAGTAACGGCAGCGAGTTACCCTGGTAACGGAAAAAGCCGGCCCGGGTTAGCGGACCGGCACAGCGGCGTTGGCTCTGACAAAAAGTACGAGATCAAAGCCGAAAAGTGTAGTTAATACTTGGCGTCCAGCATTGCCTGCAGTTGCTGTAACTGCTCTTTGTTTAATTCAGCGGTCTGCAGTAAGCGCTTTATTGCTTCATACTGATGGCCTCTGGCTTCAGCATGGATTTCGATTAACCGCTGTTCGCTTAACTCGCCGTCTCCCCGCTGAATTACGATATGTTTTATGTTCTCAAGCTCCTGCCAGTCGATTTTTGGTGGGTGTGGTGGCGCAGGTGGTTTCGGCGGCCCCTCAGTTAACAGTTTTTCCAGCTTATGCCGCTGCTCTGGCTCCAGTTCAGCACTGAACTGCTGCCACTCAGCACTGTCCCGCCAGTTATCCCCTGTAAACCGCCATTCTTTTTTCTCACCATCATGCATCACCACAATCCGGGTTTCCTGCTCTTTCACGGTTTCCGGCTGTTCAGCCAGGGCCTGCGGTAAAGCACAGCCTGTCAGTAAAGTAATTAGCGCGGCATTCAGTATACTCATCTTCATGTTGTTGCTCCTTCCATTTGTCGGTATGTAGCTGTTGCTGCAGGCCTTACAATGAAAGTTTAATGCCACAATTTTTATTGTTTAAAATCAATAATGTTGAAAATGTGGTTACGTTGATAGTCCCGATATCTGCTGCTATATATCCCGATATCGGGATATATTGACCTCCCGCCGACCGGCCTTTGCTGCCTACCTGCCGGCAGCAGGCGATATCCGGGGCTTTGGCAAACTGGCACAGGGGTTGTAAGCTAAGCACTATTAGCACTATTGAGAGCGGCAGTATGTCAATTCGCTGGGCATTGAGTTTAGGCATAATTTGCCTGTTACTGGTTATGGCGGCTAGTCAGATTTGGCTGGTTCGGTTTTTTCAGGGCCAGATAGAGCAGCAAATTAGCAGCAGTAGTTCAGAAATAACCCGGGTAGTTCTGGCGCAAACCGCGGATCAGCTGAAAACCATAATCCGACGACCGCCCCCACCACCTGCGCCGCCAGTGCCCGCCAAAGGTGAGGCACCTCGCGAGCAGGCTGCGCCGCGCGAACCCAAGGTGCAGATTATTGAGATTGAAAAAGACGGCCGGCAACTTAACATCGAATCACTGGCGGATATTGACTGGCAGCAGGAGCAGCAGGCGGTAGCACATTTACTGCAGCAAATTGCCGCCGAAAAACTGCAAGACCGCGCTGAACAATTACATCGCAGCGGCCGCTTTAATCAAGCCGGGCCACTTATTGCTGAATTTACCCGTTATACCATGCTGCTGATTGCCGCGAGCACCGCCCTGGCCATGCTGATTGCGCTATGGCTGGGACATCGTTTGATCCAGCCACTGCAGCGGCTGGTGGCCGGTTTTAAACAGTTGCAACAGGGTCAGCTTGGTCAGCAGGTGGCCACAACGGGGTTAGCAGAATACCGCTATGTCAGCGAGCAATTTAATCAGATGAGCAGTCAGTTGGCTGCGTTGGCTGCTCAGGCAGAGCAACATCAGCAGCAACAGCATTTAGCTGAGTTGGGTGAAATAAGCCGCGGCATGGTGCATGCGCTGCGTAACCCCATTCATACCTTAAGTTTATTGCTGGAGCAGGTAGCCAGCAGTGATGATCCGGCGTTGCGGCAACGGTTAAGTGAACAGGCCGAGCAGAAAATGCAGCATATCAACCGCAACCTGACGGCGATGTTGACCCTGAGCTGTGCCGATATTGATCGCAGCCAGCCGGTGTCACTTCAAAATGTAATTAATGATTTGCTGCTGGAATTCAGCACCGAGCAATTACATTTTACAGTCAGTGGCGCTGGCACTACTCAGCTGGCGGGAGCCGAAGCAGAGCTACGCAGTATTTTTCATACCGTGTTAGCGAATGCCGCTGAAGCGTCCGGTGGTAAAGGCCAGATCAGCATTGACGTCCAATCGCTGGCCCAGCAGCTACAGATAACAATTTGTGACGATGGCCCGGGGCTCAGTCCGGATATTGCCAGTCGTTTATTTAGTCCGCACTGCTCTACCAAAGCTGATGGCGCGGGCATGGGTCTATATATCGCCAGCCGGCTGCTGAAGCTTTATTATCAGGGTACCATTAGCTTGAAAAACCGCTCCGAGGGTGGCTGCTGCGTCACCATTATTTTTAGTAAAACCGATACCTTTACCGCAGCAGGAGCACAATCATGAAGGCTGGGATTCTACTGGTAGAGGATGACAACCAACAACGCCAGTTGTTATGTCAGCTGCTACACGCCGAGCAATATCAGGTGTTCAGCGCCGCCACCGTGGAAGACGCCCTGGTGCTGCTAAAACAGCAGCCACAAATTGAGCTGGTATTCAGCGACTGGAAGCTGGGTAATTACACCGGCTTAACGATTTTAAATTATGTGCGCAGCAACCTGCCGGAATTGGGTTTTGTCGTAGCAACGGCGTACGGTTCGGTCAGCCATGCGGTCGAGGCTATCCAGGCCGGCGCCGATGACTATTTAACCAAACCTTTTAAGCGCCAGGAACTGCTGCTGGCCGTTAGCAAGGGGTTAACCGCCAAGCGGCTGCGCAGCCAGAACCGGCAACTGAGCCAGCAGCTTAGCGAGCAACGCCAGCTGGTCGATTTAATTGGTAAAGCGCCCTGTATGCAGCAGCTATTTCAGCGGATTAACCGAGTGTCGAACAGCGATGCCACGGTACTGATCAGTGGCGAAAGCGGCACCGGTAAAGAGCTCGCAGCCCGGGCGCTGCATCAGCTATCGTCACGCTGCAAAGGGCCCTTTATTGCCATCAACTGTGGTGCCATCCCCGAGCAACTGGCTGAAGCAGAGCTGTTTGGCGCGGAAAAAGGCGCTTATACCGGCGCGCATCAGGCCAAAGCCGGTAAGTTTGAAGCGGCCGCCGGCGGCACGCTGTTTCTGGATGAAGTAGCCGAACTGCCGTTAAGCCTGCAGGCGAAACTATTGCGCTTGCTGCAGGAGGGCAAAGTAACCCGGCTGGGCAGCCACCAGGAGATCACCCTGGATGTGCGGCTAATCGCCGCCAGTCATCAGGATTTAGCCCAGGCGGTGCAGGATGGTCGCTTTCGCGAAGATCTCTTCTACCGGCTGAATGTGGTGCCGCTGCATATGCCGGCGCTGCGCCAGCGCAGCGAGGATATTCCGCAGTTAATTCAGCATTTTCTGCAAATCAGCCAGCAGCGTTATCAACTTTCAGCACCGGCGTTAACCAAAGCGACGCTGAAACAACTAATGGATTACCCCTGGCCGGGCAATGTACGGGAACTGGCCAACCGGATTGAACGCTTTGTGCTCCTGGGTGACGAAAACGAATTACTGGCTGATTTAACCACACAAAGCACCCCAGGCGGCTTTGAGTTACCGCCAGACGGCCTGAACTGGCAGCAACATGAACGCGACTGCCTGCAGCAGGCCCTTAATCGCGCCGGCGGCAATAAAGCCCAGGCAGCAAAACTGCTGCAGTTACCCTATAAAACTCTGCTATACCGGCTGGAAAAATACCGGTTAACCGGCTGAGTATGGCCGTTGCCGCCACAGCGGCAATGGCGGTTTTCTTTGCATCTGTCGCTGGTTTTGCTTATGTTGCTTATCTCAGGGAGGAGACATGTCAGCCTATCAACATAATAAAACGCTAGCGGCCACACTGGCACTGGTAAAACGACGCAGCGGACAGGTAAACAGCAAAACCGAGCTGCTGCAGTTGCTGGATAAACTGGGTGGGTTACCGCAACCAATACGTTATCAGCATCTGCCGCTGTGGCTTTGCAGTGCAGGCCTAGTTGCCGGCGCACTTAGCTGCATCTGGCTTTATCATTATCTGGTTGAACTGACCTGGCTGCCGGCCATTGGCTGGACCCTGCTGGGCCTGAGCCTGCTGCCGCTGCTGGTGATTGGCTGGCGTTATGCCAGCCTGAAAAAACTGAGCCGGCAGCTATACTGGCACAATGCGCTGCTGGATAACCAACTGCAGCTGCTACGCCCGGGCCAGTGGCCCGATAGCCGCAGCTGGCAACAGCAGTTTGCCGAATTTGACCGCGGCAACCACAAACGTGAATTTAAACAGATTCTCGCCGGCCATTATGCTGGTGATGAGCACCAGTTTGACTATCACTACTGGCATTTTCACTACGTTGACCGGCGCACAGTAAGCCGTGCCAACGGCAAAGGCACCCGCACCGAATATACTCATTATGACCGCTATGGCTTAATGCTGCCCTTTAGCTATGTGCAAAGCCTGTTTATCTGCAGCTTTGCGCCAAAGGGCTTTAGTGGCGAGAAATATCAGAGTGACTCCGGCCGCTTTAATAAAATATTTAACGTGCGTGCCCGCGAGCAAATGCAGGCGGCGCGCTTTTTAAAACCGGCGGTAGTGGTAGCGCTGGAAGATTTAGCCGGCCAGTTGAGTCAGCTTAACCTGGAGTTCAGTGCCGATGGCGTGCTCTGCATTAGTTTCGCCAATGCTGACCTTTTGGATGCCCGGCCACCCTGCGGCCTGGAGCAGCTCAGCCGGTTCCGGCAAAGCATTGAGCAGGCGACGGCGCTGCCAAAATTGCAACAAACACTGGCTGGCATGCATCAGTTAATGCGACACTCTGACTCAAACTTTTAATGTTAATGCGTTTAATTATTTAGCGCGGCAGGAGCAGCAGATGACAACAGGCATTATTATCGGCGTCATTATTCTACTGGCAGTATTTGTGGTAGTGATTTACAACGGCATTATTACCCGGATGAACGCGGTAGAGCGCGGCTGGGCCAATGTGATTACTCAGGAGCGGCAGAAAAATAAAATGATCCCGCATCTGGAGCAGGTAGTGGCGCAGTTTCAGTTGCATGAAACCAATTTGCAAACTCAAATCACTTCGCTGCGCAGCGGCATTGCCCAGCTGCAAAGCGATAAGATTGACGCCGGCCAGCTTGAGCAGGTAGAAAGCCGTACCAAGGAGCTAATGCAGGGTTTGAACATCGCGCTAGAAGCCTACCCGGAGTTAAAAGCCTCTGAGGTATTTAATAACCTGATGCGGGAAATAGCTGAGCAGCAGGAAAACATCGGCGCCGCCATCCGGATTTTTAACCAGAATGTGGAAGACTTTAATAACGGCATTGAAGTATTTCCAAACTCACTGGTAAATGCCAGCCTGAACAAAAAAAGCCGGGTTACCCCCTTCCATGACACTGAGGCAGAGGCCGGCTTTGAGTATAAGTTAAAGTAGTTCGATATTATCCAGCTCAAACTGGAACTTGCCCTGCATCATGCTGTCGCTGCTGGCCGCATAGCCGCCGCTGCGGGCCGTTAAGTCGGTATTTAAATCAGCAATTAGCCCGGCACTGGTGAATAACTGTGGTTTCATACCGTTTCCTCAGCCTTGATGATGCTCAGTCAGATACTGGCGAATTTGCTGGTTCAGCCAATCAGGCGCGTCAGCCATAATAAAATGTTTGGAATTGCGGGCAAATGCGAAACGATGAAATGCAGCCGGTGCCTTGGCCAGTTGCTGCTCATAGTTAGCTTGTACCTGCTCAGGTGTACTGTAAGGCGCGCCATGTTGCAGCGCGCCAAGGGTCAGCACCGGCACCCGGATAGCAGCCAATTGCGGCCGCAAATCTGCGCGCATCAGCTCGCCCATCACCCTGCCGGAAGTTGGGCCATCCGAGCGGGTCATGTCACTGGCAATACGCTGCTGCCAGCCGGGGTCAGATGCCATGCTGCGAGCCATGGCCATAGGGTCGAAACCACGACGTTGCGCCGGCTTACTGTCACTGTCTGTGGTCACATTTTCCGGCGGCGCGCTGTTTTGTGAAAACAACGCACCGAGCGCCGGTAAGCCATCAACATTAATCGCCCCACCGATCTGCTCCGGAGCGCCTGCTGCCAGCGCCAGTGCCAGATATCCCCCTAAAGAATGGCCAATGACGACAGGCTTATCCAGTTGCTGCTTGTTTATGTAGCTTAAAATGGCCTGTTGCTGCAATGCCAGATAGCCCTCACCCCAGTTTTGCATTGGTATCGGTTCTACCCCACCGAATCCGGCCAGGGTGAGAATATGCAATTGATAGTCAGCCTGTAATGCCTCAACGGTGCTTTGCCAGACGTCACCTGACGAGGCCACCCCCGGAATGAGTATGACAGCCGGCCCCTCGCCGATGACCTCGACGTTAAAGCAGGCGCAAGCAGGTTGCTGCTGGCTGGCAGCATCAGCGACAACGGCTGCGGGTTTAGCCAGCAGCGCGCTGGCGGGAGTCATTACTGTTGCGGCCAACAAGGCAACTGTACAAAGGGTTTTGATTTTCACGGTAATGGTGTGGTTCAAAGTTGTGCGTTTCATAGGGCGATTCCTGTTAAGTAGCGGCTGTTATTCAGCTGCCACTAGCCTAACCCGAACCAGACCGCTATCAGGCTCACAGTTGTCATCAGTTGCGGGTGACATTTGTCATTAAAATCACTGACAAAGCACACTGCCGAATTTTTCGTTGCTGACCAATACTTACCGGCAACAACAGAGCAGAGGACAGAGAAATGACTACCCTTACTTTAGAGCAATACAGAACACAATTTGCCCAGCGGCGCTTTCTGGCCATGCCGTTAACCGGCATGCTGGTATGGACTGCTATGGCGGTTACCGGCGCGTTGCTGCCGCCGCAACAAGCAATTATGGCGCTGTTTATCGGCACCGGCAGTATTGTCTATCTGGCAATGGCAATAGCACGGCTGACCGGTGAGAAAATGAGTTTTAAAAAGTCACAGAACAACCCGTTTGATAGTTTATTTCTGTACGGGGTAGCAATGGCGGCCTTGGTTTATGCCATCGCCATCCCTTATTTTCTGGCAGATTATCGCTCGTTGCCGTTTAGTATTGGCATTCTTACCGGACTAATGTGGTTGCCGCTGGGCTGGATTATTCAGCACTGGATTGGCCTGTTTCATACCCTGGCCCGCACTGCATGCTGCACTGTGGCGTGGATAGTGGCACCAGAGCATAGTTTTGTTACTATGCCATTAATTATTGTCGCAATTTATGCCATCAGCATCGTGACGCTGGAACGGCGCTGGCGTAAGCTGCAACCAGTGAACACCTTAACCGCACAGGCATTGGCGCAATGAATCCACAGCTGGAACGGAAAATGAGCTGGGTTTACCTGATAAACCTTATATTCTATTTTATTCCGCTGTTTACTGTGCACTTTGCAGTATGGCAATACGTCAGTATGGTAGCGGCTTTGCTGCTGTTTCTGGCCTGTTATTTCTGGGCCTATCGGTGTAACCGCCACACCATGCACTGGCCTGTCGCCGGCATCGTGCTGGTGGCCGCCCTGATCACTCCGGTTAACCCGGGCTCTGTCTCCATGTTTGCTTATGCCGGTTTTTTTATCGGCTTCGCCTATTCACTGCGCCGCTATCTGCTGCTGATGGCGCTACTGACCGGCCTGATGGTGCTGCTTGAAATAACGCTGACCATTCACTGGAACCTGTTTTTAATTATGGGAATTCCTATTGTGCTGGCAGTTAGTTTTCTGGGCCGGGCCGAGCAGGCTAAACTTCGCCATCGTCTGGCAGAACAACAGAGCGAAGATGAAATAAAGCAACTGGCCACCATGGTGGAGCGCGAGCGGATTGGCCGTGATTTACATGATATTCTGGGCCATACCTTATCCAGTGTAATTTTAAAAGCCGATCTGGCCGCCAAACTACTGGCCCATCAGCAAACAGAGCCTGCCCAACAGCAGTTAGCCGAGCTTAGCCAGATTGCGCGCGATGCCCTGAGCCAGGTACGGCAAAGTGTTTCGGGTTACAAGCACCAGGGACTTACCGCTGAAGTGGCTAAATTACTTGGCCGGCTGCGGGATGCTGGCTTTCAGGCCGCGTTAAAAGGTGAAGTACCGGTACTCAGTAATCGTCGGGAAACTGCTGTCATTCTTGCTCTTACCGAGCTGGTAACCAACATAATGCGTCATAGCAAAGGCGACAGCTGCCAGCTGCAGTTTTTGCAGCAGGACAACAATTTACACATTTGCCTCAGTGACAATGGCCCGGCGACAGAGATTAGCGAAGGCAACGGCATAACCGGCCTGCGGGAACGGCTGGCCGCGATAGGTGCCACTCTGGCGTTGCAACAGCACCATGGCGTAACGGCAACCATTCAATTACCGTTGCAGGAGCCCTCACTGTTACAGGACGCTACGCAATGAATATTTTACTGGCAGAAGATCAGGCAATGATCCGCACCGCGCTGGCCAGCCTGCTGCAGCTGGAAGCGGACTTTCAGGTGACGGAGGCGGCTGATGGCAGCGCCGCGCTGAAACTACTGAAACAGCAGCCTTTCGATTTACTGCTAAGCGATATTGAAATGCCCGGTCTAAGCGGGATTGAGCTGGCACAGTATATTCAGCAACAGCAGCTGGACACCAAGGTGGTGATCATTACCACCTTTGGCCGGGCCGGCTATGTTAAGCGGGCGATGGACGCCGGTGTCGGTGGCTTTTTACTGAAAGATGCCCCGGTAGAGCAGCTGGTGCAGGCCATCCAACAAGTCATGGCTGGTAAAAAGGTGGTTGGCAGTGAATTGTTATTAAACTCGCTGGGCGAGCAGGACCCACTCAGCGACAAAGAACGCCAGGCACTGCGCCTGGCGGCTGACGGTAAAAGTACCAGTGAGATTGCCGCCGCGCTGTATATCGCCGAGGGCACCGCCCGTAATTATTTATCAGAAGCCATTAGCAAACTGCACGCCGCCAACCGGATTGACGCCGCTAGGATTGCCCGGCAAAAAGGCTGGCTTTGATCGACGACAGATTCGATTAGAAGTAACCGATTAACCCTAAGCCGACCGTTGAAGCCCTGGACGGGCGGAAACGAGCCCCCATGGATGGGTTCACGGCGTGTTGGCGTGGGTTAACCGGTTGCGACCAAACTGCCTGTTATCCTAAAAGCTTTACAGCCAGGCGCTTTTTACGCCACACTTAGGCCATTTGCTGCAATGGCGGACATTGATATGGATTTTCGCAATAAAATCAAAGCCGATAGGCCACTACAAAGCCGCAGTGGCGACCTGCATAATGCGCTGGAAAGTGACCGCGGCCGGATAATTAACTCGGCCGCTGTACGCCGGCTGCAGCAAAAAACCCAGGTGTTTCCGCTGGAGCGCAATGCAGCAGTGCGCAGCCGACTGACCCATTCGCTGGAGGTACAACAAACCGGCCGCTTTATTGTCCAGACCATCTTCCGGCTGCTATCAGCAGAACAACAGGACGCCTGCGGCTTAACCGGCTTAGCGCGGCCAATAGAGTCGCTGGTAGAAATGGCCTGCCTGCTGCACGATGTCGGCAACCCGCCGTTTGGCCATAGCGGTGAAAGCGCGATTAATAGCTGGTTTAATCAGGCCCTGCCTGAGCTTACTGCCCGGCATCAGTTGCAGGATCAGCCATTGTGGCAAACCCTTAGCGTTGAGCTGGCCCAGTTTGAGGGTAACGCGCAGGCCATCCGGCTGGTACACAGCCTGCAACGGATGAACCTGACCTATGCACAAGTGGCCTGCATTTTAAAATACACCCGTTTAGGGACTGAGGGTAAACCTGACAAAAACCATAGCCAAAGCTACTTACAGAAAAAGCCCGGCTACTATTTTGCCGAGCAGGAGTTTGTAAAGTTGCTGTGGCAAGAAGTGCAGACCGAAGCGGGCAATCGCCACCCGCTAACCTATATTATGGAGGCCGCCGATGATATTTCCTATTGTCTGGCCGATTTGGAAGATGCGGTTGAAAAGGGCCTGTTTAGCCTGGCCGAGCTGGCGCAGCAACTCAATCTGGCGTTTAGTAAACTGGAGCCGCAGGGCCGGCTGATTGCCACTCACAGCGGCGGCAGTGAAAGCTTTTCAGCACTGGTTAAAGCGGCGCTGGATAAAGCCGAGGCCGAACCCATTAATAAAAACTCCGAGTTTTTTATCAAACTAAGGGTTGGGATGATCCACCCCCTGGTGCGCCACGCCGCAGAGCAGTTTATCGCTAATATCTATGGGGTGTATCATGGCAGCTTAAACCGCGCCTTACTGGAAGATAACAGCCAGTACCATGCGATTACCAGCACCTTTAAACAGGTAGCCCGCCAGTTTGTGTTTAACCAACCGGAAGTTGAAACCCTGGAATTGCAGGGCCAGCGGATTATTGGCGGCCTGCTTGACTGCTACCAACCGCTGCTGCTGTTATCCGCTGCCGATTTTACTGCCGTGCTGGCCGACCGGGGCTATGCCTTTGGCCGCGAACAGCGGCTGGCGCACCGCCTGCCCAATAAACATGTTGCGGCTTATCAGCTGGCAGTTGCGGCTATCGGCAACGACCACAGCGGGCTTGAACTGCACTCAACGTTGGAGCTCTATTACCGCTGCCGGCTGTTGCAGGATTTTATCAGCGGTATGACCGATCACTTCGCTTTTGACGAATATCAAACGCTGGTGCAATGCGCTAACTAGCCACTTGTTACGTCGGCAGCTCATGGCAATTGCAGCTGGGCAAACAGCCAGTCCAGCGCGGCTTTAATTTTTTCAGGCTGTTCAAGCGCCACCAGATGATCACTGTCGCTCAGTGCAATATACTGGCCATTAGCCTGCTCAGCCTGCTGCTGATTCCAGTTGGTACTTTCCTGTTGCCATAAACTAAGCAGCTCTGCGCTTTCCGGGTTCGCATCAATTTGCGCCTGCTCAAAATCAGTATCAATAACCGAAACCGGTATCGCACTGAGCATCGGTAATGCGGCATAGGCGTCTAAATCAGCGCTGTAGGCCGCTATTTCCCGGGCCCGGCTTTGTTGATGGGGTATCAGCAAGCGCTGTTGGCTGATCAGGTCAAAATAGTGCCAGTCCATTAACGGCGTATCGCCTACCAGCTGCTCGGCATGGCTGCGCTCAGCCTGCAACTTTTGCGACGTGCGTTCAGTCCAGGCGCCGGTCGCCAGATGCGGCAGCAGTGCCTCTAAATTTGCCAGATACCAGTCTGCCGGATAGCCCTGATAAACACTAAGTGCATTAGGGGTGGGCACGTCCGGGTCTACCAGCAACATCGCTTTAATATCAAAAGCTTGCTGTTGTTGCTGATAGAATAATCTGGCACTGATACTGGCACTGGCCATCGCCACTATCACCACCTGCTGTTCGTCCAGCTGCTGTAACGCCGTTGCCAAATCCTCCGCAAAACGTCGGTATGACAGCTCATCGTCGCTATCACTGAAGCCATTACCCAGCCGATCTATACTGTATACCCGGTACTTTTGTGCCAGCAGCGGTTGCAACACGGCAAACCAGGCGCTGTCGCTGTGGTAATTTTCATTGGGGCCGGCCAGTAGCACCACCGCCGGGCCGGCATGTTGCTCGCCCATCAACCGCACGTGCATACGCTTGTCGCCAACCTGCACCAGACTGGACGCTTCAGGCAAACGCGGGCTGTCTAACTGTTGAAAAAACTGCAGAATTTCGGCTGAGGTATCAAACTGGCTGAACTGCCACTGATGCTGGCCTTGCTTAATACTGAACAATTCGGCTTTTTGCCTGCCGTTGCTGTAACTGAGCAGCTCAACCTGATCAGCTGCCAGTGTCTGCTGCTGGGCCAGCGGCAAGCTGTTGTTCAGAGTCGCAAAACGGGCTATCGCCTGTTTGGCTGAGACCAGACCAAAATTGGAGTCTGTATAACCATTGTAGGGTAACACCGTATCGTTTTTACCCATGGCCATCATTATCGACACCGGTTGCTCTGGTGCACAGCTCTGCCACAACTGACCTGACATCGGTGCGGCTACCACCGCAACAGCTTTAAAGCGGTCGCTGCGATTACAGGCCAGATTCTGGGTAAATAAGCCGCCCTGAGAGAACCCGGCTGCATATATCTCCCCTTGCTGCAAACGATGGCTGGCACTGATATCAGCAATAACCTCGTCAACAAAAGCTAAATCGTCAATGCCCAGCCGGTTGGCAATATTACAATTACAACCTTCATTCCATTCAATAGTGCCCGCTTGTGGATAAGCCACAATGTAGTCATTACTGTAGCTATTGAAGTCCGCCGTCCGTTGCATATCTGCACTGCTGCCACCCGAGCCATGAAAGGCCAGCAACAGCTTATATTCCTGCTCCGGACGGTAATTGGCGGGTAGCACCAGTAAATAACTACGATCGCCCAGTTTCATCAGGTTACTGTTATCCGGCTCACTGTCGCCACCGCCGCACCCCGTCAGTAACACAACGAGAAGTGTCGCTGACAGCAGCAGTAAAAATCTTAGTTGTAATTTCATATTGCTTTCCTGTTAACATAAAGTCGCCAGCCAAACTAAGGTTAAACCGCAAACATAGCGATAATGACCAGGTGATGGATTTATGATGAAAAGCTTACTATTCGTTTTTGGCCGTTAAACAAGGGGTTACGCTTTTATATGAATAAACAGCAATGGCAACTGGGCCAGCTGATATTTGACCCGCAACGCCGCACCCTGCAGCGAGCCGGCCAACAGTGCACCCTGGAGCCGAAACAGGCCCAACTGTTATTGTTGCTGGCAGAACATGCCGCTGAACCGGTAAGCCGCGAACAACTGATTAATCAGGTATGGCAGGGCCGGGTGGTCAGCGAAAGCGCCATTAACCGGGCAGTTAGTTTATTACGAAAAGCCTGTGCCAGCCTGGACCCGGCAACCGACTATATCGCCACTATTCCTAAGCTGGGTTATTGCCTGCTACCTGAAGCCCGTTTGCACAGTGCCGTAACTGAAACCGCTGGTCAGGCTGGTACTGCGCCGCTTATCCCACCGCTTAATGTGGCCAGGCCGGCACAATCTGCCACAAGGCTGGCTGAAAAGCCGCCAACAGCAAGCCGCCACCGCCAAGCAATGTGGCTACTGGTAGCTTTTGTATTTGTAATTGCAGTGGCTGGCTGGGTCTGGCGGCAGTCAGTGCCAGCCGTCGATACGGTACCGCAGCAAGTGTTAATCCCCGAACCGCTTACCAGCTTTGATGGTGCAGAGTTTGATATTAGTAGCAGTGCCGATGGTCAGCTGCTGTATCATCGTCGCGATGCCCAGGGCAGAGTGCAGCTATGGTTACGCAGTAAGCAACAGGATAGGCCCCTTATCGCGACGCCGGTGCAGGCGTTAAATGGCAGCATCAGTCCAGATGGTAGAAAGCTGGTTTATCGCAGGCTGGACGGCAACCAATGCCAGATAATGTTATTGCCAGTACGTCCGGCCTCGCCTGAACGTGCTTTATTTGACTGTCCGACCGACAGTGCATTTGAGGCCAGCTGGAGCCCGGACAGCGAACACTTTTTCTACCGGCTGCGCCAGAGCAAAACCCAGCCCTATCTGGTTTATCGTTATCAGCTTGCCACCACTAACCAGCAACAACTTACTCTGGCTGACCCCGCCAGTTTTAACGGGGCCATTGCCCTGGCGGTGGCCGCAGATGGCCAGCAACTGGCCATCGCCAGTTATCTGACAGCACAGCGCAGCCGGCTCAGCTTATTTCAGCTGGCTAACGGCCAGCCACCACAGCTGCAACACACTACAGACCTGGATATTGCTGTGGTCGATTTAAGCTGGCCAGCCGGCCAACCACTGATTCTGGCCGCCAGTAACCAGCTTTATACACTGGCAGCTGATTACAGTCTGCAGCATTACTTTTACTCGCAGCAGCCTGTGAACTCGATAACCAGTACCGCACAACACCTGTACTTTGCCAGCCAGCAACAACAGGCCGATATCTGGAGGCAACCGCTGCAGGATGCTGATACAGATACTGGCGGCAATGCTGTACCCCTTATTTACAGCTCGCGGCTGGACATTTTACCCCGGGTTAATCAGCAGGATACGGAGATGCTGTTTTTAACTACCCGCCAGGGCGTGCATCAGATCTGGCGCAAACCGCACAACGGTGCCGAGCATATGCTGGCAGCGCTGCCGGCGCCGGCCGGTTTTGTCAGGCTCAGTTGGTCTAATGATCAGCGGAGTATTTATTTCAGTCAACAAGGAGCCGTGTATCAACTGGAATTAGCCGATGGTCAGTTGAGCCAGTTATTTTCTGCTGAACATCAGGCCTATGTTGTTAACCGCGGCCCGGACAATAACAGCCTGATCTACAGCAGCAACAAAACCGGCGACTGGCAACTGTGGCGCTATCAGCTACAAGGTGAAACCCATCAGCAATTGACAACTCAGAGCGGCTATAGCGGGTATCAGGTTGGTGATACGCTCTATTACAGCAAATTTCATCAGGATGGCTTATGGCAGCTGGATCTGGCAAACGGTGAAGAGCAATTACTACTGGCCGATTTTGACAAAATTAACTGGCTGAACTGGCAATTGCAGGGCGAAAGTATTGTGTATTACCAGCCGGGCGCCGGCATTTTTCGTAAATCACTGGCCGCTGAAACCGAACCGGAGTTGCTGCTGGCCCAAAGCCCAGAACTAGTGCATCACTACAGTGTCAGCAACCGGGCAATATATTTTGTCAAACGCCAGCTGCCCCAAGGGGACATATATCAGCTGCCGCTGCCGTGAGGCTTTCACTTTGCAGTTTTTCCGGTTAGCTTCTATGCTTGCTGTTTGTTTTAGTTGTCTTGTTTAACCGTCATGGAGGATCATCATGCAAGATTTTAAAATGTCAGCAAAGCCCACCTTTGTCGCTACCCTGTGCGCTGCCGCGCTGGGTTTAAGCCTGTCGACCAGCGCCGAAACGCTGAAACTGGATGTCGAACCCGGTTTATGGCAACATAACTTCAGTATTAAAACCGCCAGTGGCGAGCTGGAACGTGCCATGCAACAGGCAGAACAGCAGTTGGCCAGTATGCCGGCAGCACAGCGGCAAATGGTGGAAAAAATGATGGCCAGTCAAGGCGTATCGCTCGATTTGAAAGGCAGTTCAATCCAGGTGTGTCTGACCCAACAGGAAATTGACCGTGGCCAGTTACCGCAACAGGATGGCTGCGAGCAGCAAATCAGCCAGACCGGTGATAACAGCTACAGTTTTACCTTTAGCTGCGATACCAACCCACCGACCAGTGGCGAAGGAGATATGACCTTCAGCAGCCGCAAAGCTTATAGTGGCAATGCCAGTTTTACTACTGAAGTAAATGGCAAAGCCGAACAAATGACCATGCAACAAAGCGGCAAGTGGCTAAAAGCAGATTGCGGCTGATTTTTTAACGTTTTAGGACCCGCTATGCCCGCTACCGTCACAACCCAGAACTGTTATCCGCTGGCTAATCAGCTGCGCCAGCACAGCCCGTTAGTGTTTGGCTGTATGAATTTAGGCGGTGGCTGGAACAGCAACCCGTTGTCTGCCGCTGATATTAGTGCAACCCATAAGGTGATAGACGCGGCGCTGGAGGCGGGGATCCGGATCTTTGATCATGCGGATATTTATACCTTTGGTAAGGCCGAGCAGGCTTTTGGTAAGGTACTGGCAGAGCGCCCGGAACTTCGTCAGCAGATGTCACTGCAGTCAAAGTGCGGCATCCGTTTTGCAGACGATGAAGGCCCGCAGCGTTATGATTTTTCGGGACAATGGCTAGCCCGGTCCGTTGATAATATCCTGCGCCGGCTGCAAATTGAACAGCTGGATATCTTGTTACTGCACCGACCTGATCCATTAATGCAGCCAGAAGAAGTAGCAGCGACGTTTGGCCAGCTGATCCAGAGCGGCAAGGTAAAACACTTTGGCGTGTCGAATATGCAACAACACCAGTTAGCGTTATTGCAAAGCGCACTGGTGAACCCGCTGCTGGTTAATCAGCTGGAACTGAGTTTAAGTCATCTGGCCTGGCTGGATGAAGGCACTACCGCCGGTTGCAGTGGCCAACCCGCGGTCAATTTTAGCGCGGGAACTATCGAATATTGCCGCCGGCATAACGTTCAGCTGCAGGCTTGGGGTAGCTTAAGCCAGGGCCTGTTCACCGGCAAAGATATCAGTAAGGCGCCAGCACATGTCAGGGCGACCGCGACGCTGGTGCAGCAATTAGCGGCTGAGTATCAGGTAACCAGAGAAGCAATAGTGCTGGGCTGGTTAATGCGCCATCCGGCGCATATTCAACCGGTGATAGGCACTACCAATACTACGCGGATTAAAGCCTGCGCAGACGCAAGCGCTGTAAAATTAAGCCGCGAGCACTGGTATGCGTTATACCTTAGTGCCCGCGGTGCTGCGCTACCGTGAATCAGTCTGTTTTAAAACGACCAACCTGACCGCTTAGCCCTGTCGCAACCTGTTGCAGCGCGGTAACGGCGCCACGGTTTTGTTGCAGGGTTAGCGTGGTTTCACGAGACATAGTAGCAATTTGTTCAATATGCCGGGCCAGCTCACTTACTGCCGCGGTTTGCTCACTGGTAGAGCGTGACACATCACGGACATTGTGCAGTGAATCTTCGGCCTGCAAGCGAATTTGTTCCAGCATGGTTGCTGCCTGATTGGCCAGAGCCAGCCCCTGAGCTACCCTCGGAGCCGATGTTTCCATCGCCAGCACGGCTTGCTGGGTTTCATCCTGTACTAACTGGATCATGCCGGCAATTTCGGTGGTCGCTTTGCTGGTGCGTTCTGCTAACTGGCGCACTTCATCTGCCACTACCGCAAACCCCCGGCCAGACTCACCGGCCCGGGCGGCTTCAATAGCAGCATTTAATGCCAGCAAGTTGGTTTGTTCCGCAATGCTGCGGATAACCCCGGCAATACCGGCAATATCTTTCGAGCGTTGCTGCAAGCTACCAATCTGGCTGGCAGATTGCTGTACGGTTTCAGCGACAACGCCAATTTCGGTTGCGGCATCTTGCACCAGTTTGGCGCCCTGCGCTGATAATTCTGCAGTCTTCTCCGAGTTTTGCTCGGTCAGCTGCACGGTATTGGCTACTTCATTCAGGCTGACCGTCATTTCCTCAATGCTGGCCGCTGATGCGGTTGATGATGACGCCTGCAGCTCAGAGGCCTGTAATGCTTCTTTTGAAGCAAGATCAAGCTCTGTCGCCTGCTTTGACACTGTATTAGCTGCGCTGATCACTTCTTTTAAGGTTTGGCGCAGCTGCTGCTGCATACTGGCGACTGCGGCCAGCATACTGTCTGGCTGGCTGTCTTTGATCCGGGTTGTCAGATCGCCACCGGCTATCTGGCTGACAATTTCCGCCGCCAGTGCAGGCTCGCCGCCCAGTGCGTTGCGTAAATAGCGGCTGATATACCAGGCAGTAACACCACCAATCAGTATCGCCAGCAAGGTTAACAGTACCATCGACAGGGCAAAGGTTGCCGCCACATCACGGGCGTAAGCGGTAGCCTGCTGGTTTTTCTGTTCCTGAAAATCAATAAAAGCATTGATGCTGGCCAACCAGTCGACAAAAGCCGGGCTCATTTGCTGCAACAGCAACTGCTGCGCTGCCACTTGTTGTCCTTGCTGGCGTAACCGGATCACGTCAGTGGCCAACGGCTGTGCCCGTTGTTCTACCTGATGAATAGCATCCAGTAAACGCCGCTCGGCCGCGCTGATGTCAGGGTTGGCCTGAAACAACTGGTCCATTGGCTGGCGCGATTGCTGGTAAAAGTCCTGCAGCCGGTTTATATCAGCCAGCACGGGGGGGAGATCTGTTAGGTTAGGCACCAGCGTAACATCACGCAACGCAATGGCCCTGTCATGTACGCTGCCACGGAAATTAATGGCATAGCGCTGCTTGACTGAATTTACTTCGGTTATAGTGGTTAGCGTCTGATTTATCTGACTGACCCGTTGCACCCCAAATAAGGTCAGCCCCACCATCAGTAACAGCACAACGCCGAAACCCAAAGCCAAGCGCATTGCGACGGTCATCGACTGCGTACTCTGCATAACTCTACCTCTACTGCAAACGTACCCGTTGCACGTTAAAGCGCGCACTATACGCTGTTGTTTTAATCAAAACTAATGAATTTAACCTAATAAATTAAACGAAAAATTCGATTATTTTATAACCAATTGCCAGCTATCACATTATTCAGTGCACGGCGGTTCAGGTAATGGCAGCTTCTGCCACTGAATCACGCGGGATAAGCTGAGGATTAAAAACTTGCTGTACTTCAATGCTGCTTTGTTGATACACCTGTTTCAACACCCAGCGGGCCGCCATCTGGCCCATAGCACTAACCGGATAATCAATAGTTGAGAGTTTCGGATAGGTGTAATAAGCAAAGTTAACGTTATCAAAGCCCATTACCGAAAAGTCAGCCGGCACTTCGTAACCCAGTTCGCGGGCGGCGGTCAGGGCACCCGATGCCATTTCGTCGTTGGCGCACACCACGGCGCTGAATGGCCGGCCGCTGGCCAGCAGTGCCTGCAAACCTTTGCTGCCACCAGTTTCCCGAAAATCACCTTCAAAAAATAACGCCTGTTCAGCGGTTAACTGATACCCGGCCAGCGCCCGCTGATGGCCATGAAAACGGTCTCGGGCATCGGTTTTCCACATGGGTCCGGCAATATAGGCGATATGGCGGTGGCCCTGCTCTAACAGGTAACGGGTGGCCAAATAGCCACCAAGCTCGTTGTCCAGGCTGATACAGCGGTCAGCCAGCGCCGCTATCTGGCGGTTTAACAGCACGAAAGGGGTTTGTTTCTTATTTAACTCGATTAAATACTGATCGCTGACTGCTTCAACATGCAAAATTAGCGCGTCACAATTACGGCTTAGCAAAAACTCGATACCATCTTCTTCAGTCGCCCGCTCACTGTGGCCGGCAGCAATAATAACGTGTTTGCCCGCCGCCCGGAATTCCGCCTCGATCCCGGTCAGCATTTCACCGTAAAAAGGCCCGTGTAACTCGGATACCAGAATACCAATACTGTTGGAGCGGCTGGACGCCAGCGACTGGGCAATAGAGTTTGGCCGGTATCCCAGCTGCTCCATTGCCTGCAACACTTTGTTGCGGGTGGCTTCACTTACCCGGACATTATTGTTCATCACCCGGGAAACTGTGGCCAGTGATACGCCCGCTAATTCAGATACCTGGTATATGGTTGCCATGTTGGGCCTGTACTTATTATTTTAGGCATTTACTCTAGCATGCTCTGGCGCGATATCACCAGATTGCTGTGCCAGTTGCCGGTGAATATCCAGCACCCGCTCGCTGTTAAGCCGGTAGCGGCTCATAACCAGCGCCACCAATACTGAGCCGATGGCCGGTAACAGAGTGAAACTAAGCAAGATACCATGCTGGGCGCTAGCCGTTTGGACCACATCGGCCTGATAACCAAAACCGGCCAACAGCCAGCCGGCCAAGGCGCCACCCAGGGCCAGCCCCAGTTTTATAAAAAAGACGATAGAGGAATACACCAGACCGGTGATCCGCACCCCGGTTTTATAATGGCCGTAATCAACCGCATCGGCCATTTTCGCCCACAACAGCGGCGTCGCCATTTGTAAGAAGAACCCCCAGAGAAAATACAAACCGAAGGCCAGTACCAATTGTTCAGCACCAATAAAGAAGCTGATAACACAAATAAACGCCGAAATAAGTTGTAAACCAATATAGGCTTTAACTTTGTCGATATAACGGCTTAACCACTGGGCAGCGGCGCAACCGGCAATATTTCCCAGCATGCCAAGGGTAATAAAAGCGGTGATTAAGTCTTCCCGCCCCAGAAAGTATTTCACATAGTAAATGGCCAGGGTAGTGCGCAGCACCATACCGGTTAACAGGAAAAACGCCGCCACACATAAGATGCGCCACTGATCATTTTGCCACAACGAGCTGAAACTATTCGCCAGGGTTAGCTGCTGATTGGCCGGCGCATGCACCCGCTCGCGGGTACCATAAAAGCACAGTAAAAACAGTAGTAAACCCAGCGCACTCATTGCAGCGATAGTTAGCTGATAGCCTCTGGCGTTGTCGCCATTGCCAAAGTAATTAACTAACGGCAAGGTGCAGGCAGTAACCAGCAGGCCGCCCAGCATGCCAAACACAAAGCGGTACGACTGCACTGAAACCCGCTCGGTCGGGTCGGCGGTTAATACCCCCCCCAGTGCCGAGTAAGGAATGTTGATAGCCGTGTAAGCCAGCATCAGGAGCGTATAAGTAGCAAAAGCATAAATCACTTTGCCATTGGCTGATAAATCGGGAGTGGTAAAGGCCAGCACGCTGCACAGGGCAAATGGCAGCGCCAGCCACAACAAATAAGGCCGGTACTTACCATGGCGGCTTTTGGTTTTGTCGGCCAGCGCGCCCATTAATGGGTCGGTTACCGCATCGATGATCCGCACCAGCAAAAACATAGTGCCTACTACCGCCGGCGAAATACCAAAAATATCGGTATAAAAAAAGGTTAAAAACAGCATGACCGTCTGAAACACGATATTGCTGGCCGTATCGCCAAGGCCGTAGGCCACTTTTTCTTTTTTTGTCAGCATGCTAACCCCATGATGGCGCCTTAATTCTGTTTGTTGTTATTTGTTAGCAATTTTCTGGTCGTTCACCTGTCTGCTGGCAAAGCAGTCGCGCAAGGCTATGGCACTGGTTTTTAACGTGCGTTGCTGAGTGGTGTAATCTACATAGACTATACCAAACCGTTTGGCATAGCCCTCGGCCCATTCAAAATTATCCATCAGGCTCCAGGCAAAGTAGCCGTCGATACGCATGCCGGCATTTATGGCGTTTTCCACGGCTTGCAGGTGTTGCTGAAAATATGCTACCCGTTCCTTGTCCTGCACCTGGCCCTGCTGCAAGCTATCCGGCATGGCCGCGCCATTTTCCGTGATATAAACCGGTGGTAACTGATAGCGCTGGTTTATATCCAGCAAAATCTCGGTCAGCCCCGCCGGGTAAATTTCCCAGCCCATATCTGTTAACGGTGGCGCGGTTGGTGGCACATCACTGAACCAGCCTTTGCCGTTGTCACGATATACTGTACGGGTATAGTAATTAACGCCGAGAAAATCCAGCGGCCGGGCAATTATATCCATATCGCCAGTGGCAATGTCCGGCTGCTCGCTAAGCGGTAACTGCTGCAATAGCGCCGGATAACAACCTTCCATCAACGGCTGAATATACCACTGATTGTGATACTGATCGGCCATCCGGGCCGCCCGGATATCGGCATCGCTGTTGCTGGCCGGATGGCATGGGCTGAAATTAAGCACTATACCGTTCAGCGCCTGAGGGGCATTCTGTTGCAACACCTGCATTGCCAGACCATGGGCCAATAATAGATGATGGGCCACCTGACGGCCCTGCTTGCGATTTTGCATACCCGGCGCATGAATACCGGCTTCGTAACTTAAGTAGGCACTGCAGAAGGGCTCGTTCAATGTGGCATAAGAGTACACTCTGTCAGCAAATGCCTTACTGATCAGGTCAGCATATTCAGCAAATTTATATGCTGTCGCCCGGTTTAACCAGCCGCCGCTGTCTTGTAAGTACTGTGGTAAATCCCAGTGGTATAACGTGACGAAGGCTTTTATGCCTCTTACCTTAAGGGCGTCCAGCAGTTGCAGATAAAAATCCAGCCCGGCCTGATTAACAGTGCCATCAACATTAATTACCCGGCCCCAGGCAATCGAGAAACGGTAAGCATCAACGCCCAGAGCAGCAATAAGCTCAATATCTTCACGCCAGCGATTGATGTGATCACAGGCTATCAGGCCGTTCGAGCCGTCTTTAATCCGGCCAGGTTCGGCACAAAACGTATCCCAGATACAGGGCAACCGGCTGTCGGCAGCACCTTCGATCTGAAATGAGGCTGTCGCCACGCCAAAGGTAAAGTCGGGGTTAAGTAAGGCTGAGTTGGCAGCTAAGGAGATTTTCATCAATTTGGCTATCTTCCGAACGTAAAGTTACTGGCAGCTGGTCGACAAAAAATTTGCCAACAGCGTGATATATGCTATAAATGAAAGCGCTTACATAATACTAGACGGCGCAGGCTTGTACGTCAACAACCCGCCCGTCAATAAAAACACTATTCACCCGAGGGGAACAAGATGGCTACTTCACCATTACCAACAACGGCAGGCCTCAGCGCCGGCAGCGGCAGCGAAAACTACCGCTTTGCGCTGACTGCGCTAACCTCACTGTTCTTTATGTGGGGCTTTATTACCTGTCTGAATGACATTTTGATCCCCTACTTAAAAATGCTGTTTGATTTAAGCTACACCCAGGCCATGCTGATCCAGTTCTGCTTTTTTGGTGCTTATTTTATTGTCTCAGTACCGGCCGGTATGCTGGTCAGCAAAATTGGTTATAAAGCCGGTATTGTTACCGGCTTACTGATCGCCGGCGCGGGTTGTCTGTTGTTTGTTCCCGCGGCGGCCGCCCATGTGTATGCGATGTTTTTACTGGCGCTGTTTGTACTGGCGTCAGGCATTACGATATTACAGGTCGCGGCTAACCCCTATGTCAGTGTACTGGGCCAACCTGAAACCGCCTCCAGCCGTTTAACCATGACTCAGGCCTTCAATTCACTGGGTACCACGCTAGCCCCGTTTTTCGGTGCCTGGCTTATTTTTGGTGGTATGGACGCGCCCGAGCCGGTCCCCGGTGCCGTTACCGAGTCAACGGTGCAGTTACCCTATTTAATTCTGGCTGCCAGTTTGGTGCTATTGGCGATAATCTTTGCCTGGTTAAAACTGCCGGCTATGGGTAAGAAAGACCCTACCGAAGCCTTGCCGCTGGATGGCGAAGCCTGGAAACAACGCCACTTAATGCTGGGCGCGCTGGGTATTTTTGTGTATGTCGGCGCCGAAGTCGGCATTGGCAGCTTTCTGGTCAGTTATTTGTCGATGCCGGAAATTGGCGGCATGTCTAAAGGCGCAGCGTCGCACTATATTGCCTGGTATTTCGGAGGCGCTATGGTTGGCCGTTTTATTGGTGCGGTGGTGATGCAAAAAGTTAACGCCGGCAAGGTACTGGCCTTCAATGCCATCTGTGCCGTGTTATTACTGGCATTAACTATTTTATCATCGGGCAAGCTGGCAATGTGGTCGTTGTTATTAGTCGGGCTGTGTAACTCAATTATGTTCCCGACTATTTTCAGTTTAGCCATTGCCGGCTTAAAACAATACACCAGCCAGGGTTCAGGTATCTTGTGCCTGGCTATTGTCGGTGGCGCTATCCTGCCATTACTGCAAGGAGCATTAGCTGACAGCTTCGGCGTGCAGCTGGCGTTTATTCTGCCACTGCTTTGTTATATCTATATCGCCTTTTACGGCCTGAATGGCTGCAAGCCTCGCGCTGCTGCCATGTCTGACACCGCTATTAAGGAAGCTCTGTAATGTTGTTAAAAAAACCTTTTTATATAAAGCCCTATTTGCTGACGCTAAGCGCAGGCTTGCTGCTGGCGGCCTGCTCTAAGCCAGCACCCGATTCACCGTCGGTGCAACCTGACAGCGCAGCCGATCAAACGGCTATCTGGCCACAGCTGACGTTGCCTGTAGCGCAAGACCCGGCTATCGAACAAGCTATTTCCGAGCTAATGGATGGGATGACGTTACAGCAAAAAGTTGCCCAGATGATCCAGCCGGAAATTCGCGACATTACCGTCGACGACATGCGCCAGTATGGTTTTGGCTCGTACTTAAATGGTGGTGGTGCTTTTCCGAATGACGATAAATACGCCACACCAGCCGACTGGATAGCACTGGCTGAGGCGATGTATCAGGCTTCAGTTGATGCCAGCGAGGATGGTAGCAGTATTCCTACCATGTGGGGCACGGACGCGGTGCATGGCCATAACAATGTAATTGGCGCGACCATTTTTCCGCACAATATTGGCCTCGGTGCTGCCAACAACCCGGCATTAATAGAACAAATAGCCAAAGTGACCGCTCGTGAAGTTATGGTAACCGGTATTGACTGGGTATTTGCGCCCACGGTAGCGGTAGTGCGGGACGATCGCTGGGGCCGCACTTATGAGGGTTATTCAGAGCATCCGCAAATTGTCCACGACTATGCCGCAGCCATTGTGAAAGGGTTGCAAGGCGCAGCAGATGGCGACTTTCTGGGCGATGATAAAGTGATTAGCACCGTTAAACACTTTGTTGGCGATGGCGGCACCACTGGCGGTATTGATCAAGGCAATACTGAAGTCACCGAACAACAACTGTTTGATATTCATGCCCAGGGCTATGTTGGTGGCCTGCAGGCCGGCGCGCAGTCGGTGATGGCGTCGTTTAACAGCTGGAACGGCAGTAAAATTCATGGTGATCAGTATTTGCTGACCGACGTGCTGAAAAACCGGATGGGCTTCGATGGTTTTATTGTCGGTGACTGGAATGGCCATGGCCAGATCCCGGGCTGTACTAACGACAATTGCCCACAGGCCGCCAATGCCGGGCTGGATATTTACATGGTGCCAACCGCTGCCTGGAAACCGCTGTATTACAACCTGATTAAGCAGGTTGAGGCTGGTGAGATAAGCATAGCGCGGATAGATGATGCAGTACGGCGTATTTTGCGGGTAAAAATGCGCGCCGGCTTATTTGATAAGCCCAGCCCGGCGCAGCGGCCATTGGCTGGTAAAACCGAACTGATTGGCGCAGACGAACACAGGGCGGTAGCCCGCGACGCGGTGCGCCAGTCACTGGTATTACTGAAGAACCAGCAAAACCTGCTTCCGCTCAATCCAACCCAGCGTTTTCTGGTGGCCGGGCCGGGTGCTGACAATATCGGCCAGCAAGCCGGTGGCTGGACCATCAGCTGGCAGGGCACCGGTAATACTAACGCCGACTTCCCCGGTGGCAGCTCCATTTACGACGGCATTGCCCGCCAGGTTGCAGCTGCCGGTGGCTCAGTTGAACTGTCGGCCGATGGCAGTTATCAGCAAAAACCTGATGTTGCTATAGTGGTGTTTGGTGAAGAGCCTTATGCCGAGGGCAATGGCGATATTGATAATCTGGAATATCAACGCGGTAATAAAACTGACTTAGCGCTGCTTAAGAAGTTAAAAGCAGAGGGTATTCCGGTGGTGTCGTTGTTTATCAGTGGCCGGCCGCTGTGGGTGAATCCTGAACTGAATGCGTCTGACGCCTTTGTCGCCGTCTGGCTGCCGGGCAGTGAAGGAGAAGGGGTAGCTGACGTTATTCTGGCAAAAGCCGATGGTACTGTGCAGCATGACTTTCATGGCAAATTACCCTTTTCCTGGCCAGCCAGCCCGCAGCAAACGGCGGTAAATTATGGCGATACGGATTATCAGCCGCTACTGCCTTATGGTTTTGGCCTGCGTTATGGTGAGGCTGACGTATTGGCCACCGAACTTTCGGAGCAGGTCGAACAAAGTAATCAGTTAACAGAGCTGGTAATTTTTGAACGCTCACCCCGCTCGCCATGGCAGTTACAACTACAAAGTGGTAGTGCCAATAATAGCGAAAGCACCATGATAAGCAGCAGTATTCAGCAGTTGGGGGCGATTAACAGCCGCACCTTTGATAAAGAAGTGCAGGAAGATGCCCGCCGCTTTGAATTTGATGGCAGTGTCAGCGCAGCGTTCAGCTTTATCAGCCCGTTTCCGCGAGATTTAAGAGCTTTTGCCGAAGCCGACAGCCAGTTAGCGGTGCTGGTTAAACGGCAAGGTGATGTGCCGGCTGAAGTGATGCTGAGTATGGCTTGTGGTGATGACTGTCGTGGCGCGGTAAATATCAGTGCGGCACTCACGGCAATGCCGGAAGATCAGTGGCAGCCACTGGCAGTAAATTTAAGCTGCCTGCAACAGCAGGGCATGAATTTGGGCCAGGTGTTTCAGGTGTTATCGGTGCAAAGCAGCGGTAAGCTGACCCTGAGCCTGGCTGATGCCAGAATAAGCCCGGTAGCTAACCAACAACACACTGTGGTAGCTTGCCAGTAAAAGCGTTGATGCAGACCAATACAAACCCAAAGGGCGCCAGCAAGGCGCCCTTTTTTAAACCCTCGCAACTTTAGCCCCTGTATGTAAGAGCTACTAAAACTGATACTAAAATTAACTCCGAGTGGCACAGTGGCTGGTGTACTTACTAAGCAGCGGCAAGGATGCCGCGGAAGCTCAATGGGTACAGGGATGTGATCCTTGAAGCTGGCGTAGTAAGAAGCTACAGCCACTACACCTGCCTCAAGGCACAGTGACTGGTGTGCTTACGAAGCAGCGGCAAGGATGCAGCGGAAGCTCAATGGGCACAGGGATGTGATCCTTGAAGGTGGCGTAGTAAGAAGCTACAGCCACTACACCTGCCTCAAGGCACAGTGACTGGTGTGCTTACGAAGCAGCGGCAGGGATGCCGCGGAAGCTGAAAGGGCACAGGGATGTGATCCTTGAAGCTGGCGCAGTAAGTATCTCCAGTCACTGTGCCTTTTCACCGATCTCTACGACACCTGTTTTTAGCACACCAGCTACCCAGCCCTTCCAGATCGGTGTTTAGGGTAAAGCATTATACAAAATAAGCGCAAAAAAAAGTGCCCGCATGCGGGCACTAAACCGGAGTTACAACAGGGAGGGTGTTACAATATAATCAATTACCCATGGCGTATCTGACACCAATGGCATAGCGCGGGCCATATTGCGCAGCACTTAAAAACTGCCTTTCAAACCGGCCAAAGCTGCGCTCGGTTTCATTGGTCAGGTTAATGCCTTCGAAGAATACGGTCAGGTTTTCATTAATATCGTAGTTAACGCTTAAATCCCACTGTAAGTATTCTTCAACATAATTTGGCGGCGCATCGGTTGTGTCTGGCTGGCCTTGTCCCGCCAGATATTCGTCACGCCACGCGGCCGTTAACCGGACAGACAAGCCCTCTTTCTCGTAGAAGACCTGCCAGTTAGCCGAGTTACTCAGACCAGGTAGAATCGCCTGTGCCGCCAGCACGAAATTATCGTACTCGACATCACCGTCTACCAATGTGCCGTTTATGCCGGTACCGAAACCACTGTCGCCAAACACGTGCTGCACCGCAAACTCCAAACCGTTCACTTTTCTGGCGCCGACGTTTTCAGGCGAGTTGATGGTCCACTCAATCAGAGGATCGGTAGCAGGATCCGGCAACACACGGTTGTTTTCACCTATACCCACGCCATTGGCAACAATCTCATTGTAAATAGCGCCATCGGTTGCCTGCTCGCCACGCGCCTCGATGGCTGCAACCGCATTATTCCAACGTTGGCCCTGATAAACGTCATGTAAGCCCTCGAAGGTTGTGGTGACTTGTGAATTATCGATCCAATCGTCAACATCTTTCCAGAACAGTCCTATGGCCGCATAGCTCGCGTCACCATAGTAATACTCAAACGAGATATCCAGGTTGGTTGACTCAAATGGTTTCAAATTAGGGTTGCCGCGGCTACCACTTCTGGCGCCAATCTTCGGCGAAGGCGTCAGACTAAGGTTACCCAGCATCTGCCCCAGGGTTGGCCGGGTAATGGTCTTACCTGCCGAGAAACGACCCACCCAGTCTTCGGTAATATCCACTTTCAGGTCAAACATCGGCAGCAGTAAGTCATAGTTACCGGTGAACTCGACCTCTACCAGGTCTCCGCCACCAGCGAACTGCGTCAACCACTCTGACCCGCCGGCCCAATAGACATACTCAGGCACGCGGCTCTTGGCCGGGCTGACAATGTCGGTTTCTTCGTAGCGCAGACCCAAGTTAACATCGACGTAGTAACCTTGAACCTCAAATTCCCACTCGGTTGAAACAAAAAGGCTGACCGTTTCTTCTTCGATGCGATTTACCGGGAACATGTCCGGCCCGAAGGTGCCAATTTCATAGGCATCAGCCCCAAGCACATCTTGTGTCAGGAAGGCCAGTTGGCGGGTGATGGCTTCATCGATATCATAGGTATAAGCATACCCTGGCGATACCCCAGCTGATCCAAAGGAAAATTCATCCAGGAAGTCACTCAGATCAACACGTTGAAACATGCTATCCGGGAAGATTTCGGCAAAGGTGCCGTTGTTAAATCCCGGCGCGTTTGCGTTGTTAGAGCCGCCTGAGCCACTCAGAGATTGTTCGGTGTATGCGGCACCGAATGAAACACCCATCAGGCCATAACCGAGATCGGGCAGCCAATCGCCGTCAAACTGATACTGGGTAACTTCTGACTCACCCGGCGTACGGGTGAAGATGCTGAAGTTTGATCCTATTTCATTCGGGCTGAGTTCATTGGAGCCATTTTGCCACCTGATGTTGTAGCCAGGAATTTCACCGTCGCGGAAAAAATATTCCTTGGATGACAGAGCAGCCGAGCCCAGAATAACCCGGGCCTGTGCCCCCAAGCCCTTATCCTTACCATTGTCTGTGGTGGTTTTAGAGGTATGGGCATCAAAGTTGAAGTTTAGTGAATCAGAAAACGCCCACGCTACATTAAAACCAGTCGCTTTTGAGTCGACCTCGGTGGTTTCCCTGAACCCTGTGAAAGAGCCATCATCGCCAGATGAGTTGTAATAAATGGCCGTGCCATTTTCATCCAACTCATAGGCATTGGCGTTGCCGCCGAAAGAACCGTTCCACACGCCCCAGGACAGCGAGTTATTGCCATTCACCGCATTAGAAATCGTGTGATCCAGGGTCAGGATCACATCATCCGTTGCCGCAAACTGAAAGGTCACCTGGCCATTGCTTCGCTCGCGCTGAATATCATCGCGGGCAAAACTGATTTCCTGAGGAAAGAACGCTGCCGCAACAGGTTGTAAAACGCCATCGTCATCCGGTCTCCAGAAACGGGGAATGACCTCGCCGTTGGCATCCACTGGCCGACCATCAACAATATCCGCCTCATCCACCGACAAAGACGGGTTTAACTGCCAGGAGCGGACATTGGCTGACTGCCGCTGGAAGTCTCTGCGGTGGTAAGAGAAGTTAGCGGTAACACCGAAGCGGTCATCCATAAAGGTATTACTGTAAATACCGGCTAATTCAGGCGTCACATCGTCACCGGCTTTATTCGAGGAATCATGCAGCCCCTTCGCCATCACAGAGTAACGCTCTCCCGGGTTTTGCAGGGGTTTAGCGGTAACAATATTAACGGTTGCACCCAGGCCGCCTGTTGGCACCTCTGCACGGGCGGTTTTGTATACCTCTAACGCACTGACGCCCTCGGAAGATAAGTTTTCGAAGTTGAACGAGCGTGAAAAACCCGTTCCGGCCATCTGACGACCATTTAGCGTAACCAGGTTGAATTCAGGACCAAAGCCCCTGACGGTAATCTGACTACCTTCACCGTTCGCCCGACTGACCGATACCCCGGTAATCCGCTGCAACGATTCAGCCAGGTTAGTGTCCGGGAACTTACCCATTTCCTCTGCAGAAATGGCATCCACCACACCCGAGGCTTCGCGTTTCACATCCATCGAACGCGCCAGCGAGCCGCGAATACCCTTTACCTGAATAACCTCTACGCTGACGTCCTGTGCCTGCTCTTCAGTCGCGTCCTGGGCTTGTACCGGCATTAGCAGGCCAGCTGTCAGTACAACAGATACGGCAATGGCAACCCGGCTTTTATTAAATAATATTGGTTTCATAATCGTTTTACTCTCGTCGCACTGATTAGTTATTAGAAATTTCAACGTTATCAAGCTGATAAACCGCACCCGAACCAGTACCCCAGGCTGGGAATACCATTATCACGTTGATGTCGCTGATATCTAACCCAGCGTCAAACAAGCTTTGTAACGGGAAGCTGTAACGTTGCCATTCACCGGTAACCGGGGCCTGGTCGCCATTACCTGCCGCCAATGGCAGTTCAACCGCACTGGCGGCATCAGTCGATTCAATTTTAAATAACCAGGTTGAATCCGGATCGGCAGGCGCATCGACTACCCGCATATCAAAACTGACGCTGCCGCTGGCCAGTAATGGCGTTGCGTCATAAGATACGCCTTCGTCGGCTAAAATACCCTGCACAGTGTCTGGCGAACCCAGTACCGAGAATTGCGCGACATTGCCATAGGGAGCACCAGCATCAACCACCTGCGGGGTTGAACCTGCGCAACAGTCCCACAGGCTCCAATCCGGGTTAACCGCATCACGGAACAGGGTTATCGGACCATCAGCACTGGCATTCGGGTTATAAATCCGCACATTATCCAGCCGGTATACCGCACCATTACCGGTATCCCATGCCGGGAATACCATCAGCACATCAATTGCACTGATATCCAGGCCGGCATCTGACAAACTCTGAATACTAAAGGTGTAAGTTGCCCATTCTCCGGTAACTGGCTCCTGGCCACCATTGCCGTCACTTAGCGGTAGCTCAACAGCGGATTCAGCACCATCAGCTTCAATTTTAAACAGCCAGGTTGAATCCGGGTTGGTCGGCGCACTAACCACTTTCATCTCAAACTGCACTACGCCTTCACTCAGTAAAGCGGACGCGTCAAACGGCTCTGCAGCAGCTTCCAGCAGCCGGGTGTTGAAGCCCATTACCGTTGGTGTCGCACCAATACTGAACTCAGCGGTCAGACCATGTGCTTCATCATCCATCACTTCAACCGGGGTGGTGCCGCCACAGCAATCCCACATTGGCCAGGCTGGATTTTGCTCATCAGTAAAGATAGTAAGTTGCGGCGATGCGGTATCTGGCTGGGCAATTTTCACATTGTCCACCTGGTAAACAGCACCATTGCCCGTGTCCCAGGCCGGAAATATCATCACCACATCAATCGCTGATAAATCCAGGCCAGAATCAGCCAGCATTTGCAATGGGAAAGTATAGGTTTGCCATTGGCCCGTTACAGGTGCCACACCTTCTGTACTTGTTGTAATAGGGATTTCAACTTCAGTCCCACCTCCATTAACACCTCCATTACTTTCAACTTTAAATATCCAGGTTGAGGCTGGGTTAGACGGCGCCGATACCACCAGCATATCAAAGCTGATGCTGCCGTTCTCAAGTAATGGCGAGGCGTCAAACGGGCTGGGCACACCCCCTTCGTCATCATCAATAAAGGCCGAACGGGTAATAAAACCATTCACTGTAGGCTGCTCGCCAACTATAAACTCGTATACATTGCCACGCCCTTCAACTTCAAGCAGTGCAGGGGTAGAGCCACCACAGCAATCCCAGGCAGGCCAGTTCGGGTTAGGTGTATCTTCAAAAATAGTTAAGTTTTGAGCCACACCTGTTGATGGTGGCACAGGAATAGGTGCCATGCCTTCTACTAATGTGTTTTCATCTTTATAGCCGGCACGAACGGTTTCACAACCTTTGCCACTGTCTAAATCCTGGCCGCACTGGTATACCCGCACGTAATCAATTTCATAGGTCTGGCCATCGGCAAACGCCTCGGCATCAATGCCCAGATTATTAACATTTTCCGGCCAGTTACCGCCTACCGCTAAATTCAGCAGTAAGTGAAAGCGTTGATCAAAGGGGGCGCTGTTCCACTGGGTTTCCAGCTCACCGGTCACAATATCGAAGTACTCGGCGAACCAGCCACGATGACTAAGGCCCACGGCTTCACCGCGGCTGTTAAAGCGCACTTTTGACGCCATCTGGGTCTGATACAAATAACCGTCTACGTACCAGCGAATTTCGTCCTCTTGCCATTCAATAGCGTAGGTATGAAAATCATCCGCCGGGTTGGCGCCATCAGGCAACATATAGGCTTTGCCCGAACTGGCATTATTCGGCCAGTCGCGACCGTAGTGCAGGGTCCCGTGAACGTTAGCTTCCGCTACACCATCTTCACCTGCTACTTTCAAATTAACCGCTTCAACAATGTCAATTTCGCCCGATTTCGGCCAGCCACCATAGACTTCATCGGTAGGCAGCATCCAGAACGCTGGCCAGCTACCCTGACCTGACGGTAACTTGGCCCGCATTTCAAAGCGGCCATATTTAAAGTCACCCTGGTACTTGGTATTCAGCCGCGCCGACGTATACGGCAAAGGGGCATCTTCAGCTGCTGGTAACGCGACAATTTTCAGGGTGCCATCTGACACAAAAGAGTTTTCCGGGCTGTCGGTATAGCATTGTTTTTCGTTATTACCGCCGCCGGCGCAATTGACTTCATGCGTCCATTTGCTGTCATCTATGCTGGTGCCATCAAATTCGTCACTCCAAACCAGTTGCCAGTCACTTACCGGCTCGGTTGGGTTAACAACCGTTAAATCGGTTTTGGTAGCGGTATCACCACCACAACCGGCCAGGCCTGCCGCCATTAGTAAGGCGGTTAACGTTGAAATCTGTTTCATTTTAATTATCATCCCCTGGGTCTTTGCTACCTGCTGACTGAAACGCCAACACCAATAAAGGTATCTGCAACATAAAAATGTAAGCGCTTACAAAAGGTAGATGATTAAATTTCAGCCGTCAATAGCGCTGCGATAAAAAGCCGGACCAAAGCGGTGCAAAATATGTCAACTAAATGACTTTTTCATTAAATTTCAAAGAATAAGCATGCACCAATAAAAAAGGGCCCTAAGGCCCTTTGCTAAATTTTGGTGCAGCTTATTCGACAGTAACCGACTTCGCCAGATTACGCGGCTGGACTTGCATTAAATTGATGACACGAGTGGGCCAGCAAATCTCATGTACAACATCCTTACTTGTTCACTAAATGGCTTTTCTGTACGTTTCAGCTTTTCAGATATAGGAAATCAATAAATTTATACATATTTGCCCCGATGCGTATAGTTTTTTGAATTTTTTATACATACTGTATCAACATATATAAAAATCACCGGGAACTTTGCATGTCCTACGTATTAACAGCACTGCCACTACCAAGCATTGAGCAATGGGAAACCCGCGCGGTATTAAAGAAGACCGCAGAAGCACATCGTTATCTAGCCGAACTGAAAGGTGTTGCTGCGAGTATCCCCAACGAAGCCATTCTGATCAACACGCTAAGTTTGCAAGAAGCAAAAGACAGCTCAGAAATAGAAAACATCATCACCACTCACGATGAATTATTTAAAGCCAATCTGTTTGCAGATGCGGTTACCAACCCTGCCGCCAAAGAGGTGCAGGACTATGTGCTTGCCTTAAAAGAAGGTTTTCAAACTGTCAGACGGCAAAAAATAATTCGACTGACCGATGTATTGCAAGTGCAGGAAAATCTGGAGAGAAATCAGGCAGGTTTACGCAAACTGCCGGGAACTGATCTTAAAAACGCCCGCACAGGAGAAATCATTTATACGCCACCACAGCATGCAGAAACCATAGCCGAGTTAATGCACAACCTTATCGAATACATTAACAATGATGAACTCTGTGATGCTGACCCGCTGGTAAAAATGGCTATTATCCATCACCAGTTTGAAAGCATACATCCATTCTACGACGGTAATGGCCGCACAGGCCGGATCCTGAACATCTTGTATCTGGTTGCCAAAGAACTGCTGAACCTGCCGGTTTTATACCTAAGCAGATTTATGATTCGTGACAAAGCAGCTTATTACACGCAATTACAGCAACTGCGCGAAACTGGCGATTGGGAGTCATGGCTGCTCTATATGCTTGATGGTGTAATAGATACTGCAATTAATACCATTTCGCTGATCACTGAAATAAAAACCCTGATGCTAACCTACAAACACCGAATCCGGGACGAGCTCCCCAAAATTTATCGTCAGGAGTTGCTGAACAATGTGTTCAACCATCCGTATACTAAAATTGAGTTCGTAATGATTGACCTTGGAGTGTCGCGCATTACCGCAACTAAGTATTTAGAAGAACTTGTCCAGCACGGTTTTCTGCACAAAGAAAAAAAGGGCCGCAGTAACTATTACATTAATCATCCGTTGTATAGTTTACTGATGCAACATGCTTAACCACCAGGCAGCGATCAGCGTCAAATTTCAAACTGAAAGCAGGCTCTTAAAAACCTCCAAACTCAACAGATAAAAAGGCCATCACAGAATGCTGTTGATGGCCTCAGTATTTCTTGCGAGTCTTATTCTACCGTTACACTCTTCGCCAGATTACGCGGCTGATCCACATCGGTGCCTTTGATAATAGCAACGTAGTAGCTGAGTAACTGCAGTGGCAGGGTGTAGACGATGGGCGCCAGGATGTCGGCGACGTGTGGTACGTTAATAACCCGCATGGTGGCGTCGGACTGGAACTTGGCGTCGGTGTCGGCGAACACATATAAAATACCACCGCGGGCCCGTACTTCTTCGACATTTGATTTCAGTTTTTCCAGTAAATCGTTGTTTGGTGCAACTACGATAATTGGCATATCGGCATCAATCAGCGCCAGCGGGCCGTGCTTTAATTCACCGGCCGCATAGGCTTCAGCGTGGATGTAGGAAATTTCTTTCAGCTTTAATGCCCCTTCCATCGCAATGGGGTACTGATCGCCCCGGCCTAAAAACAGGGCATGGTGCTTGTCGGCAAATTCCTGGGCCAGCGCTTCAATTTGCGGTGCCAGCGCCAGGGCTTGTTCCAGTTTGCCCGGTAAGCTTTGCAGCGCCTCCGTCAGCTCCCGCTGCTGTGTGCCAGTTAAGCCGTTATATTTACCGATGGCCAGGGTTAACATGGCCAGGCCAACTAACTGAGTAGTAAAGGCTTTAGTCGATGCTACACCAATTTCAGCACCGGCGCGGGTCATAAAGGCTAAATCAGATTCACGCACCAGCGACGAGCCCGCCACATTACAAATGGTTAAACTGCCAACGTAACCGGCTTCTTTGGCCAGGCGCAGTGCCGCCAGGGTATCGGCTGTTTCACCCGACTGCGAAATACTGACCAGCAGGCTGCCCGGCTGCACGAACGACTTGCGGTAACGAAACTCTGAGGCAATTTCAACGTTACAGGAAATGCCACCTAACGATTCCAACCAGTAGCGCGCGACCATACCGGAGTGATAGCTGGTGCCACAGGCAACAATTTGGACATGTTTAACCCGCTTGAACAACTCGGCCGCGCCGTTACCAAAGGTTTCATCCAGCACCGAATCGCTGCTTAAGCGGCCTTCCAGGGTATTACTGATGGCATGCGGCTGCTCGTAAATTTCTTTTAGCATAAAATGACGGTACTGGCCTTTGTCGCCCGCATCGTAACTTACGTTCGACTCGTGTACCTCTCGCTCAACGGCGTTACCAGCGGTATCGAAAATACTGACACTGTGGCGGGTGATCTCTGCCACATCGCCCTCTTCCAGGAAAATAAAGCGGCGGGTCACCGGCAATAGCGCAAGCTGATCAGAGGCAATAAAGTTTTCGCCAATGCCCAGACCAATCACCAGCGGGCTGCCTGAACGCGCTACCACCACCCGGCTGGCATCGGTTTTATCCATTAGCACTGTGCCATAAGCACCATGCAGCTGCTTAACTGACTTTTGCACTGCCGCTAACAACGAACCGGCACTTTTCAGCTCTTCCTCTACCAGGTGAGCGATAACTTCGGTGTCGGTGTCTGAGGTAAAGACATAGCCTTTGGCTTTCAGGGCGTCACGCAACGGGCTGTGGTTTTCAATAATGCCATTATGCACCACGGTTATATTGCTGGATACATGTGGGTGCGCATTGCGCTCACTCGGTTCGCCATGCGTGGCCCAACGGGTATGGGCAATACCGGTACCGCCGGTGGCAGGTGTTAAGGCAACAGCATCGGCCAGCTCTTTTACTTTGCCTAAGCGGCGAAGCCGCGTCAGCTGGCCACTGGCGTCAACAACCGCGACACCGGCCGAGTCATAACCGCGGTATTCCAAGCGGCGCAGGCCTTCAACCAGAATATCCACCACATCACGTTGCGCCACTGCGCCGACTATTCCACACATATTTTCTCTCCGTTAAACGCAGTTTAATTTGAGTGGGTGAATCAGGCATTAACCCGAATCACCTTTACCCCTTGTTCAGTTATCCGGGCCGCAGCGTCGTCGCTTAAACCATCGTCGCTAACCAGTACTTTCACCATGGCCCAGGGCAGTTCCAGGTTATGAATTTTCCGCCCTAACTTATCTGATTCCAGCATTACTATCACTTCGCGGGCGCATTCGGCCATTACCCGACTTAAACTGTACAGCTCGTTATAAGTTGTCGTACCCCGGCCTAAATCGACACCATCGGCACCAATAAACAGCTGGTCAAAATCATAGGCACGCAATACCTGCTCGGCCAGCTGGCCCTGAAAGGCTTCTGACTGCGGGTCCCAGGTACCACCGGTCATTAGCAGGGTAGGCTCGTTTTCCAGTTCGCGCAGGGCGTTGGCAATACCCAATGAGTTGGTCATTACCACCAGGCCTTGTTTACTGGCCAGTTCAGGCAATAAAGCCGCGGTAGTGCGGCCGCTGTCGATAATTATCCGGTAATGATCTTTAATCAGACTGGCGGCGGCTTTGGCGATTGCCAACTTTCGCTTTGAAACTTTTTCAAAGCTGGAGTCGGCAATAAAATCCTGCGGTACCGGTACCGCACCACCATAGCGCCGCAACAACAGCCCCGCTTGTTCCAATACCGTTAAGTCTTTCCGAATTGTGACTTCAGAGGTCTGAAATTGTTCGGCTAGTTGCTCTACTGAAAGTTCGCCCTGTTGCTGCAGTTGACTGACGATCAGATGGCGCCGCTGTTGGGTATTGCGTTTGTTCATTAGTTTTACTAAGCGATATCTTTCGATTAAGTTTCAAAACGAAAGATATTTTAGAGATCCAGGCCTTAATTGCAAGCGGTTGCTGCAAATTACCACAAAAAAACTCAGAGCACCGCCCACTTCTTAATGATAACTATTTGCATTTATAAATTTACTGGTTTATAGTCTCGCTTGTCACGGACTGACACAGACTGGCCCCGGATGGCCATCTCTGGTCGTTGTTTTACTTGTCTTGCACTTTGGGGTGGCTTTCGCCACCCTTTTTTTCACGCTGTCATAGGGTTTGAGGCAACGGCTACTGGCCGCTGGGACTAAATGCCAGTTTGCCATCCTGTACCGCCATATTTACCGGTACTGCAGTAAGTAACCTGATGGTGGGGTGGGTTTGATCAAGTCGGTACACCGGGTTTGATGCCAGATAACCATTAACCAGCTGCAGTAATTCATTACTTACCGGGGCTAAATTGCCGCGATAACCGGCCGCTTCAATACTGCTGTCCAGCAACTTAACTGAACGGATAAAAATCGCTTTTTCGGTCGCGTCATAGTAAGGCGCACCTTCTATTTGCAACTGCAAATTAGCCGGATAACTTAAACCAAACAAGGATAATACCGCAGAGGCATCGGTGTTAATCCGCACCAAATCACTGTTATCCGGGCCAATATCAACCTGCATTTTTTCCACTGCCATTTTCAGCGGAATACCCGCCACGTTGGCCTGGCGGGTGAGTTTCGGTAACTGTGAACTTAACATCTGCTCTAAGTCTGCCTCGCTGACGTTATAAGTCGACAGTGAGCCAAGCTGGGCACAGCTGGCCAACAGCAATATGAACATTAAACCAATTACAGTACGCATAAGTTTTTCCTGTATCACACTATTGTCCGGTCTACACAGTACCGGTTGTAGCTTAGTATAACCTGAATAACAATTTGTTAAGTCCAATTCGCAAAGCAGGTTGTGACGCTATTGTTATTTTTGTTGAATAACCAGCTTGTGTCTCAGCATCATCTGTATTAGTGTATTAATACAGTTTGTTTTGGAGACAGGGACATGCCCGACATTATTGAAATAACCAGCTTGTATCGACGTTACAACGAAAAAAATGTGCTGCAGAATATCAGTGCCCGGGTACAACAGGGTGACGTGATAGCCCTGTTAGGAAAAAACGGTGCTGGCAAAACCACATTACTTGAAACCTTACTTGGGTTTGCTGTACCAGAACAGGGCGAAGTAAAGTTGTTTGGCACACCCAGTACAGAGATAGATGCCAGAGAGAAACAGCTTATCGGGTTTGTGCCACAGCAAGACGAATTGCTGGAACAAATGACTCCGGACGAACACCTGCAATTGTTTGCCCGCTTTCAACCCAATTGGGATCAGGGACTATGCGACCGGCTCTGTCAAAGCTGGCAAATTCCGCTGACGAAGCGTATTAGTAAGTTGTCGGTGGGGCAACGCCAGAAGCTGGCGATTATTCTGGCACTATGTCATAAACCGCAGCTACTGATCCTGGATGAACCTGTCGCCAGCCTCGATCCCATCGCCCGGCGCCAGTTTTTAACTGAGCTGGTTAATATCGCCGCCGATCAGCAAAGCGCCATTATTTTTTCATCTCATATTGTGTTTGATATGGAGCGGGTCGCCAATAAAGTGTGGCTGCTAAAAGATCAACAGCTTGCCTGGCAGGGTGAATTGGACACCCTGAAAGAGTCTGTGGTGCGGCTGCATATCAGTTCCTCGCAGCTACTGCCTAATCCGTTATCACTACCTGATCTATTACACCAGCAAGTGCAGGGCAAAGTAGCAACAGTAACAGTGCAAAACTGGCAGGATACCGGGCTGGCCGCGCTCGAGAAACAGCTGCAGGCACAAATTCGGGTAGAACAACTGAATCTGGAAGATATTTTTCTGGAGTTGCATGAATGCTAAGGAGCGGCCTGCGATGACAACTTTAAAATTCCCGGTGCTACTTATCCAACTTTACCGGATGCTTACCCTGCTTGAAATGAGTGTTGGCTGGTGGTTTTTTATCGCCTTTTTCTGGTTCCTCGGGTTTGCCAGCAATGCCAGCTTATATATAGCAAATATTGTTTTGTTTATTTATTACTATGCGCGCTTATTGCCGGCAATAGCCACTTTTATGACTGGCAGCTACGGCCGGATGTTGCTAAGTAAGTCACAATCAGCTTTTATCCCTTTTTTACTTGTAAGTGTTGTTACCTTGCTTACCTCTTTGGGCGTGGTGCAATATACGGCGTTGTCATATCCACAGGCATTACTAACGTTATTCTGCAGCCATTTGTTACTGCATGCTATTGTATTTGCTGATAAAGGCCGTAGCTCCGCCTCAGGGCTGGTTGTCTTTCCGGTTTGGCTGGTTCTGTTCAATCCGCAATGGTTTTTACAAACGAGTTGGTTATTACCCATAGTTCAGCCATTACCAATGATCCTTTTTTACACCCTTAGCTTGTTTGCGGCTGCTTATTTACCAAAACTTTCCAGACTGCGGCGCGACACAGAACGACAACAATCTGCTCATCTCTGGCATTTTCGATGGCGCGCTATCCCTAAATTTCATTCGACGTTGGCGGCCAGCTATCTGTTTCATTTTAATGCCAAGCCTTTCTCGCGCCTGTTGGTTTTTTCAGCTGTTTGCGCTGCGGTGCCATTGCTGCAAAGTGCAGTACATCACTGGTATCACAGCAATTGGCAGTGGTTTCCTGAACTTGAAGGCTGGCAAGTGCTGAACCAATTTCTGTTCCTAGTACCTCTGATTTACTGGCTGTACACTATTGACTCAGCAACCGGCAAAACTAAAACTGCCTGGCTATATTTGCCTGTATCCAGATATAAACTGTTCTATTTTTACGAGCGCCATTTTTTAGGCCAGTTAGTTATTTTCACTCTGCCTGTGCTGGTGTTGCTTTACTGTTGGCAACCGCAAAATCCTGTTTTTTTGCTAAGTAGTGCACTTCTGCTCGGCAAGCTTTTGTTTATCACTTACCTGATGCTGTGCTTCCCGAACAATACCAAAAGTGGTTTTATCCTGACTTTTTTGTATTACAGTTCATCTGGATATCGGCTTTTTACAGCCTCACACCAGGTGCAACTATATAGTTTACTGAGTCTGCTGCTGGCCGCCATGGTGCTGCGTCATTTTGCCGTAAAACACTGGAAAAGGCGTGATTACAGCCAAAAGGCTACAAACACAAGGAAACGCCATGTTTAGTATCAATCCGAGCAGTGGCGAACCAATTTACCGGCAACTTACCGGCCAAATTAAACGGATGGTGGCCGGCGGCCAGTTAAAAGCCGGTGATGAGTTGCCGTCAGTAAGAGAGTTGGCGTCGCAGTATGCGGTAAACCCAATGACAATCTCCAAAGCTTATAGCTTGCTGGAAGCCGAAGGCGTGTTGGAGCGCCAGCGCGGTAAACCAATGACCATTGCCAGCCAGGCTTCACCCGGGCAAAGTGAAAAAAGCAGGTTGCAGCAAGTGTTGCCACAACTGGAGCAACTGGCATTGGCCGCCCAACAGTTGCAGCTGCCAAAAGATACGGTATTATCAGCACTTTCAGAGGTATTTGACAGGATGTCTGATGATTGAATCCAAATCTGGCCCTTGGCTCAAAATAAAATCTTTTTACCGGCAATATCCGGACCGCTGTCTGTGTGCATGCGCAGCAATCATCGTCACCACCGGGTTTGTCTGGCAGCAACATTATTTTTCAGCATTGATAATGTTCGCTATTGCAATCCAGTGCCTGATATCAGACAAAAGTCAGCAGCGGTGGCAGCAGGCTGAATTCGTGCCTGATATTTTTACCCAACTTAAGCTGGAGCAACAGATGCTTCACGTGAAACATCGCCAGCTGCAAATCATCGATATCAAAAAAGTGGTTGTGGATCAGTTAGATGATAAAGAAGCCCTTATTGATTTTCCATTCAACGTTTACCAAAAGCTGGCGATGCGCTTTCCGGCCAGCCAGCTGCCGGCATTACAAGCCTGGCTAAAACAATACCTGCCAACTGCACAAATTATTCAGTGAATACAGCGAGAACAAATCAGAATACGAAGTCGCTTGAAAAAGCCATTAAAGCGGGTATTCTGACATAAGATAAGTCTAATTTAATTGGCGCGCTTTAATGCAGATGAAACCCTTGTTAACCGTTACTGCTCGATCACACTCGGTTAAGTTGGTTCTATTGTTATTAGCGTTGACATTAATTACATTTTTACCACTCTTGCTGAACATAGACCTACCTGAACTGAGTCATCAGGCCTACTTGCCACTGCATACTGTTTTTGAAATTATTGCCGTTGTCATCGCCGCCATGATTTTTGCCATTATCCGTGAACAAGCTTTAGTTAACATGACGTTGCGTGGGGTGATATTAGCATGCTGTTTTTTTGCCATATTTTGGTTAGATCTTGGCCATCTGCTATCGTACCAAGGCATGCCAGACTATTTCAGCCAAAATGACCCGCAGAAAGCGATACATTTCTGGTTAGCCGCTCGCTTTATCGCGGCGCTTGCCTTATGTTTCGCAGTGTTGCCGATTGCCGATAAAAGTACCGGGCTGACAACGTATTACCAGACATTACTGGCTGCAGTCTTCAGCGTATTAGCCTTAAATTATTGGTTTATTGTTCATCCCGATACCTTGCCAGTTTTTTATATTGAAGGCTCGGGCCTGACTAACGCAAAAATACTCGCTGAGTATGTCGTAATCCTGATTAACCTGATAACAATTTTTTTTATTCTGCGTTACCGTCATCAGCAGCGACCTTTTCATACTCCAGCTTTGTTTGCTGCGGTTATTACCATGATTTTAAGCGAATTTTACTTCACCTTATATGGTAAATTCAGTGACAGCTTTAATATTCTAGGCCATGGCCTGAAACTACTTTCATACTTATTTTTATACCGGGCACTGGTTTTTGAAACACTGGCGGCGCCCTATGCTCAGATGATGCAATCTAAGGCCGAACTTTCAGCCACCCTGGCCGCGGTGCCGGATATTTTATTTGATGTTGATTTTGAAGGGCGTTTTCACCACGTTCATTTCAGACCCGAAAGCAAACTCTATCTTAGCCCTGACCTGTTTATTGGCAAAAAAGCAGCTGAAGTGTTGCCCAACAACGTAACAGCAGCGATGGAAAAAGCAATAACTGAAGCCTATAGCCGGCGAGGCTGCTCAGATGCACATCAATATGCGTTGACCATAGAGCAAGACAACGAGCCAAGCTGGTTTCAGGTTATTGCTGCGTTGAAAACAGATAATAACGTGATTCCGCATTTTATTTTGGCTGTCAGGGATATTACCGCCCAAAAAAACACCCAGGCGACAGAACAGCTGAATGCCCTGGCATTTCACACCCGCGAAGCCATCATGATTACCGACGCTGAGCGTCGCATTATCCGGGTTAACCCAGCCTTTACCGATATTACTGGCTTTAACGAAGCTGAAGTGATTGGTAAAAAACCTTCAGTGCTTAGCTCTGGGCTACATGATCAGGCGTTCTATCAGCATATGATGCAAATGCTGGCGCAGTATGATGTCTGGAGTGGTGAAATTTATAACAGACGGAAAAATGGCGAAGTTTATCCGGAACATGTTGTCATTAATGCACTGAAAAACCAGGATGGCCAGATTACCCATTATATCGCCAGTTTTAACGATATAAGTAAGGCGAAAGCGGATCAGCAACGCATTCATCGTCTAGCTTTTTATGATCCCTTAACTCATTTACCAAACCGGCGCTTATTGCTGGAAAAAATTAAAGAAGCACAAACAGAATCCCAGCGCAGTGGCGACTTCTCTGCATTATTGTTTATTGATTTGGATCACTTTAAACGGCTCAATGATAGCTTCGGGCACTCTTATGGTGACGATTTACTGTACCAGTTAGCAGAGCGGCTACAACTAAGTATACGTGCTACCGACACTTTAGCCCGCCCTGGCGGTGACGAATTTATCTTATTGGCCAGGTTGCTCACTGCTGACCCGGTAACCGCTGCTATGGATGCAGAAGTATTAGGTAATAAATTACTCGAAGAAATACGCCAGCCTTTTGCATTAAAAGGCCATCAGTATCACATAACTGCCAGCATTGGTATTGCGTTGTTTAATGACAATAGCAAAGATATAGATGAGTTAATGTCATCAGCTGATCTGGCCATGTATCACTCAAAAGAAAATGGCCGTAATCAACTATACTTTTTTGAACAAAATATGCAGCATCAGTTGCGACAGCGACAAAAACTGGAGCAGGAATTAAAGCTGGCATTAGCAGAGCAGCAATTTTCACTTCACTACCAGCCCAAGGTTAACAACAACCAACAACTAGTCGGCTATGAGGCCTTAATCCGCTGGCACCACCCTGAGCTGGGCATGGTTTCCCCTGATCACTTTATTCCACTGACAGAAAGCTCAGGGCTGATTATCCCTATTGGCAGATGGGTGCTCAAAACTGCTTGCCAACAAATTAAGTGTTTTATGGAGCAGGGAACACCGCTAGTTATTGCGGTTAATGTCAGCCAGCGCCAGTTGGTGCAAAAGGACTTTGTAAAGACCGTTCAACAGATCATCAGTGAAACAGGTATTCAACCGACGCTGCTTGAACTGGAAATAACGGAAAGCATGTTACATGATGACCTGGACGCAACCCGCAGCAAGTTACTGGCCTTAAGTGAAGCCGGTGTTACCTTCTCTTTAGATGACTTTGGTACTGGGTATTCCTCCCTGTCCTATTTAAAAAACCTACCTATAGGCGTGTTAAAAATTGACCAGTCTTTTGTTAGAGAATTTCTTGCTCAGGACACTGATTATGCCATTGTACGCACCATTCTCGCGATGGCAGAGGCGCTGAACCTAACGGTGGTTGCAGAGGGTGTAGAGCAATCAGAGCAATTTGATGCACTCGCTGAAATGGGCTGCGATCTGTTTCAGGGCTACCTATTTGGTAAGCCGGCTCCGATACCTCTCTGTGCAGTTCATACTCACGTTCAACCTGCAGAGTAAGCTGCCTAAAGCCACTGCAGACTGGCTGCTATAACTTATGTTATGCTCAAAACGCTAAATTCAGATCGATACAACCGCTAATAATAAACGAGAACCCACTATGCAACTTATCCTGAAACTGATTGCCGGTATCGTGCTGGGCATGCTGCTTGGCCTTTATGCGCCGCATTGGCTTACCCAAATTTTAATCACCTTTAAAGCGCTGTTTGGTGAGCTTTTATTTTTTACTATTCCACTTCTTATTCTGTTCTTTATTACCAGCGGCATTGCCGCCCTGCCGCAAAAATCCGGTAAGTTACTCGGCCGCACTCTGGGAATTGCCTATTTATCGACGATTCTGGCCGGTACCCTGGCGTTTTTAGTCGCAGTGGTCGTGGTACCGATGCTGGCCCCTGCTGCTGGTGCAACATCAACTGGCGTAGTGGCTGAATTAACACCCTATATTGAAATGGATATTCCGCCGGTATTTGGCATTATGACGGCGCTGGCGCTGGCTTTTATTTTTGGCCTGGGCATTGCCGCCACCCAGGCGCAGCAACTTAAGCAGTTGTCTGATCAGGGCCGCGATATTATTCAGCTGTTGCTGTTAAAAGTGATAATACCGCTGCTGCCCGTTTATATTGCTGGCGTGTTTGCTCAATTAGCCGCCGCAGGTACGGTGTTTGCAACGCTTAGAACCTTTGGCGTGGTGTTAATTCTGGCACTGCTGCTGCACTGGCTGTGGATTATTATTTTATATAGCATTGCCGGTATTAAGGCCGGTAAATCACCACTATTGCTGATTAAAAATATGCTGCCAGCCTACTTCACTGCATTAGGCACCATGTCGAGCGCGGCCACTATTCCGGTATCACTACAGGCCACCAAAGCTAATGGTGTAAAACCTAATATTGCTGACTTTACCGTGCCGCTGTGTGCTACCACCCACTTAGCCGGCTCTACTATCACTATTGTTAGTTGTGCGGTGGCGGTAATGGTAATGCAAAATGGCCTGGAAATTCCGTCACTGCTCACCATGCTGCCGTTTATTCTGACCTTAGGCGTCGTAATGCTGGCTGCCCCTGGCGTGCCTGGCGGCGCGGTAATGTCGGCCGTTGGCCTGCTGGGCTCTATGCTCGGTTTTGGCGAAGCGGCAGTAGCGATGATGATAGCGCTGTATATGGCGCAGGACAGCTTTGGAACCGCCTGTAATGTTACCGGCGATGGTGCTATTGCGGTGCTGGTAGATAAGGCTGAGTAGTTATGAGAAAGGCTGACAGGTTGCAACTCCCGTTCCGGCTCGCCACAGCAAGTAGCGTGAGCATCCTGCCCACGCCCTTGCAGGCCAGCAAAGCTGTTCAAATTCGCTCCAGACGAATTTGTCGTCCTTTGCCTACGGCAGGACTCAGACACTCTGTGGCGCCCAATCCGGGATTTCAACCCGCAGCCTAAATAGTCATGTTGTAAAACAGCCCGCAAATGCGGGCTGTTTTACCTGATTACTTTTTAATCTTCACCGGCCGCTGCCAGCCCTCTATATGCCGTTGTTTAGCGCGGGCAACCACCAGTTCGCCGTCAGCTGCATCGCGGGTGAGCACTGAACCAGCACCAACCGTAGCGTTAACCCCTACCGTTACCGGCGCTACCAGCGAGCTGTTCGAGCCGATAAAGGCGCCATCCTGAATGGTAGTAACAAACTTATTGGCGCCATCGTAGTTACAGGTGATGGTACCGGCACCCACATTTACTTTGCTGCCAATGACCGCATCACCCAGATAAGTTAAGTGATTGGCTTTTGAGCCTTTGCCTAAGGTGGTTTTTTTCATCTCGACAAAGTTACCAACATGGCTGTCATCCAGCATCACGCTATCTGGTCGTAACCGGGCATAAGGGCCGACTGAACAGTCGCTGCCAACCGTGGCCTTTTCAATCATGGAATTGGGTTTAATTTCTGTGTTATCGCCAATGCTGCAGTCTTTTAAAATACAGTTAGCACCAATGGTTACGCCCTTACCCAGCACCACTTTGCCTTCGAAAATAACATTAATGTCGATCATCACGTCATTGCCAACCTCAACGCTGCCACGCACATCAAGCCGGGCCGGGTCACGCAGGTTGGCACCTGCCAGCATCAGCTCCTGTGCTTTGCGCTGCTGATAGGCACGCTCTAATGCCGCCAGTTGCAGCCGATTATTGGCCCCTTCCACTTCCATTGGATCCTGCGGCTGCGCCGTGGCAATTTCGATACCTTCACGATGCGCCATGGCAATCACATCAGTTAAGTAATATTCACCCTGCGCATTGCTGTTTGACAGCTTGCCCAACCAGCTTTTCAGCTGTTTGCCTGGCAGCGCCATAATGCCGCTGTTCACTTCGTTAATTTGCAGCTGTTCTGGCGTGGCATCTTTTTGCTCGACAATACCCACTACCTTACCGCTGTTATTTTCACCAGCACGCATTATCCGGCCATAGCCGGTCGGATTCGCTAAATTTACCGTCAAAATGGCCAGGCCATCAGCCGGCTTTGCAGCTAACAGTTGTTGCAGAGTTTCCAGACGGGTAAGCGGTACGTCACCATAAAGCACCAACACGGTATCGTCATCGGCAATATTCGGAATAGCCTGCGCTACCGCATGGCCGGTACCGAGTTGCTCGGCTTGCAATACCCAGTGTAAAGGCTGTTCACCCAGGGCTGTTTGCAGGGCGTTGGCACCGTAACCATACACCAGCTGCGGCTTAGCTGCACCGAGCGCCCGGGCAGTGTCAATAACATGCTGCACCATTGGCCGTTCTGCTACTTGGTGCAATACTTTGGGTAAGTCTGATTTCATCCGTGTGCCTTTACCGGCTGCCAGAATTACTACATTGAGTGCCATAAAATAAATCCTGTAATCGAGTATCGTTGATACTGCGCTTAAGCTAATAGGTGAGTATTCTAATAGATATGACAGCAGATTACAGGTATGGCGTGAAGTTTTGCTGAATGAAAAACGCCACCCGAAGGTGGCGCTTTGCTGTTACAGCTTGGCTGCGGTTAGTTTTCTGCTGTTTCACCGATGTATTTATCGAAGAAAGCCAGCATTTTCTGCCAACGTTCTACGTTATTCTCCGGTTTATAAAAACCATGGCCTTCTTTTTCCTTCACCAGCCACTCATAAGGATGGTTGCGCTTTTCCAGCTCATCTCTAAGCACTTCAGCCTGGATCAGTGGAACTCGCCGATCTTCAGTACCGTGAATAATGAAGATTGGCGCTTTTAGCTTGTCCAGATTTTTAATCGCAGATTGGGCGTCTAACCGCGCTTTATCCCGGCCAATATACATTTCCAGAGTATTTAAACCACCTTGTGATTCTGTCGTGTCACCGTGTTCATACATAAGGTTCAGATCTGACATACCGACAAAACTTACTGCACACTTATACAAATCAGGCTCACGCACTACGCTGGTTAACGACGCATACCCCCCATACGAGGCACCATAAATACATACCCGGTTTTTGTCGGCGATGCCTTCCTTAACCAGATGCATAACACCGTCAGTCATATCGTCTATCATGGTGGTGCCCCAATTCAGGTAACCACTTTGCAGAAACTCCCGCCCAAAGCCACCTGAGCCGCGAAAATTTGGCTGCAATACGGCGTAACCATGCTGGGCTAATACTTTGGCATCGGTATCAATTTCCAGCGTATCCCGAATACCATGTGGTCCACCGTGCGGCAGCATAATTAACGGCAGATTTTTGGCTTCCATATCCCGTGGTAAGGTTAAAATTGCCTGAATATCCAAACCATCGCGGCTTTTATAAATAATGGCTTTAGTTTGCGCCAGTAGCTCAGGCTTCATCCAGGGCCGGCCATTTAATAAAAAGCTCAGCTGATTATTTTTGGTATCGAACAGGTAAAACTCTGGCGGATGGTTAGCCGAGCGCGCGGTCAATACTAAAATATTGTTATCACTGGTTGCTGAATTGATCGCAATTTTTTTACCCGGGAACGCCGCTTTCAGGCTTTGCAAATAACCACTGAAGGTTTTATCCCTGACATCAGCAAAAAATACATCTTCATGCGTTTCATACTCGTAGGATGCGCCAATTACTTCTTTCAGGAAGCCATCTTCAATGCTGAACTGAGGAGTAACATCCACTTTAGGGTGGTGCGCTACCACCTCTTCTTTACCGGTCTCCGGGTCCATAATGCTTATGGCTTTGGTATCGGTCTGAGTATCACTTAAACCAACTACCCGTTTATTGTCCGGTAAAAAGGCAATAGGCGTAAAACTGCCATCACGCTGGCCGTAACGGCGTAACGTTTGCCAGTCAGACTTTTCATCCTTCCGGTACATCATAATCATCTCATTGTCATTTTCCTGATCAATACCAATAGCCATCCGGGCAATCCCGTTGTTATCGGTGATCATACCGGAAGAACGCATCGGCGCCCGGGCAATTTGCCGGGTCCGGCCGGTTTCGATATTCAGCCGTTTTACCAGACTGAACGAGCCCCGCCGGTTTGGCGTACTGGTAACAATCAGTACAAACTTTTCCTCTTCAGGTAAGTAGTTAATCACCTGGGCCGGATCTTTTTCATTGTCGGCCCGGTAACCGGTTAACATTCTGGCATTAGAACCATCGGCATTTACGGCAAAAATCTCACCGGTACTAACAGGCTGCTCCAGCGCACCAATATCCCGTACCAGGGTAATTAGCAACCGCTCATTATTGGCCCAGTCAATCGAGCCGATAGAATCACGCCCGGTAAAATGGCGGACACTGATTATTTTGTTAGATTTAATCTCAATTACATTCAGGTAAATATTACCTTCTTCACTGCGACTGGTCGCCGCCAGGTATTTACCTGAAGGGGAAATTTCAATTTCCAGAAATTGTGACGGTCTGGCGTAATCTTCCAATGTAAGTTGTTCTGTTGCCTGAACACTGGTAAAGGCAAAAAGCAGCCAACTAAACAATATTACTCTCATACGTTGTTACCTCTTAAACCGACTGCCTCACGCGCGTCTGGCTGTTCAATTATTATTGTTATATCCAAGCTTTACTGGTGTTAGCCAACTAATGGATGCTGCAGTAATAACAAGTGCAACAGCAGCCAGCTACCGAACCAAAACAAACCCCAGCCCAGCACCCGGGCTGGTTCTTGTTTTTTTAACAGCTTAAACATTACCGTTTTCCTTGCTCATTAACAACTGTTCAATGTTGTAACAGTGGCAGAACATTGCCCAGTAATGACGTTTCGGTCAGCGCTTTACGCGCATTGTTATAGTTGTCGTGTTTAAGCTGTTGCTGCAATTGAACTAACGTCTGTTCCAAATCCAGTTTAATGTCAAAGTCGTCCAGCGATATTACCTTTTGCGGGTTAGTATCAACATTCAGCTGGGCATTGGGCTCAGCCATAGTTATACCAGCCGGCAACAATAAAGAACCCGCTACTAACATGTTCACAAGGGTGTTTTTCTTAGTTTGCATGATTGCCTCCTGCGGCGTTGTTATGCGACAGGGCAAACTGTAGCCAGCAGTCAGAGAAACAGCGATAACGGCTTTGCGACTTTACTGTGATGAAGTAAACACTTTAGTTATAACTACAGTTATAACTATTTAAAACAATGAAATTAAAGTACTTTTCCAAGGTTAACAATGCGATCGCTATTGCGTTGAATATTAAAATACAGGGCTTTTTTGCCGTCAGGGCTAATTGACAACCTCGGGTCAAGCTCATTGCGTGGCAAAACCTGCTGCGATATATCAGGTTGTTGTGCACTAAACTGCCATAGAAACGTATCAGCCATTTGCATATTACTAAATAGCAAAGTGTCGCCATAAATATTCACCTGGTAAGGTACATCAAACATCATTCTGGCATCTTGTTTTACAACCTGCTGCAAGGTACTGTCCAGTCGGTGAAACTGGCCTTGCGGGTCCACGGCCAGAAATTCGTTACCGAGCGGAATAAACAAGCGGTAATCCTGGCTAAACCGATCTGTTGTACCGGCACTGATCAGGTAACGATTAACCCGCCAGCGGCCAGCCTCATTTTCGGTAAAGAGAATTTGCTGGCTATCTGCACTGAAAAAACCCGACTCGACCACCTGAGTTTGTGCCGAAATGGCGGTAAGCTGATTGTTGCTTAACTGCAATAACCAAAGCCTTTTTTTCATTTTAAGCAGCAAATACTGTTGGTCCGGGCTTTGTGACAGTAGCTGAAAATCGTTTTCTAACGATATTACAGGCTGTTGTTGCTGGCTGTTGGTGTCGTACAAGCGTAGCTGATACTCGTCAGCATGACGCTGAGTTAACCAGAGTTTCTGCGGATCCGGGCTATAAGCTAATGCCAGTGGCGGCTTGTTAAAGCGATAAAACTGCTTTGTCTGTCTGTCGGGCCAGCTGGCCTCAATATAACTGCGTTCGACAGCGGGTCGTAAAATTGCCAGCAATTGCTGCTCAAGCGTGATAAACAGGCGGCGGATCCGGTTGTTGCCAGCCAACGTGATCTCACTAAGTTGCTGGTTACTAAGTTGATAGCGCCAGGCAGTGCCGCCCTGGTCTAATAACACCAGCTGGTCTTGCTCTGGCCACAGTATTTGTGTAGCACGCACGGGTAATGCGGTTTCCTGCAACAGCTGCTTGCTGGCCAGCTGATATATCTGCAGTCGGAATTCATCATGTTGACCACGATAACGAACCATTGCCAGTTGTTGTTGGTCTGGAGACAGACTCCCCCCTAAATCAACAATCATCGATGCTGCACTAAAGGTGAGTTGCTGTACCCCGCCACTGGCTAAATCATAACTGTAATAATAGCCGTTATCGCCCTGAGCCGCTGTGGCATTATAAATAAGCCTATCGAGTGCACTGTGGTACAGCACATTTCCCAATGTAAACTGCTGATCTACCAGTAGCTGGGGTTGTGCCCCCTCTTTTAATTCCAGGAGATACAAACGACAGCGCTCGCCCGCAATATCAATGTAGACCACAGCACTGTCATCTCGGATAAAACTCAGGGTAGTAACAGCATGACTACCCGTTGTTGGCAGGGGTTTAATCTGGCCGCTGAAGCGGTCATGCAGAAATAGCTGCCAACCACCATGTCCTTTTACACTGGCACTAAACGCCAGAAATCGTCCGTCAGCTGACAGCGCCAAATCAACTTTCTCGCCCGGAATATCAATCAAACTTTCACCGACGGCGAGTGCTAGTGATGCCGGCGCGCTTTGTGGATTGCTTAGCAGCCTGCTGCTAAATTGATACCCGCCCACCCCGAGTAAAATAAGCAGAAAAACCAGCAATAATATCAACGCCGCAGCGGGCCGGCGCCGTTTTACTGACTGTTCCGCAGCCGCCAGCGAAGGTGATAACAGAGGACCTGCAGCAGGGGACACATTGCTGGCAGTCCCGGCAATTAACCTGTCCTCAGCTACGCGTTCAATGATATCCGGGCTGATGACTAAGGCATAACCCCGTTTCATTTGCGATTTAATGAAACGCGGGGGGTCGCTGTCTGTATCATTCAGCGCCTGTCGCAGCTTACTTATAGTGCGTCTTACTGCCGTGTCACTGACTACCCGGCCCTGCCACACCTGTTCATGCAATTGTTCGAGGGTAACAAAACGGGGATACTGCTGGATAAGGTGCATTAAAACAGCGAAAACCTTGGGTTCTAACGGTATAGTTTTGCCGTTTAACAGCAGGTTAAAGTTACCGGTATCAAGCGTATATTCAGCCAGCGCGTATTTTGCCGGATGTGAAGTAACCAATAGTCAGTCCATTGCACCTATAATTTAGCCACTGATTATACTCATTTGTAACAAATAAGAAACTAGCTTGTTTTTAATCAGGTTAAAACAGACCGTTAGTTCCGGCAATAAAAAGCCACCCATAAAGGTGGCTTTTCTAACAAACGTAAAGTTACTTTTTGCGCAGTTTCTGAATTACCCGCAGCTGAGCAATGGCCTCGGCCAGTTGCGCTGCCGCTTCGGCATAATTGAAATCTGCCCCGGCATGTTGCATTGCTTCAGTTGCCCGTTTCTGGGCATCTAATGCCGCCTGCTCATCCAGGTCTTCGCCGCGTACCGCAACATCGGCCAGCACGGTAATGCTGTCGGGTTGTACTTCAAGTACGCCACCGGCTACATAAATTACGTGCTCTTCACCGAACTGCTTCACGATACGGACCATGCCAGGTTTCAGAGGAGTCAGTAACGGGGCGTGAAAAGGTAAAATACCTAACTCGCCCTCACTGCCTGTGACCTGCACGGACTCGACAAGGCCAGAGAAAATTTTCTCTTCAGCACTTACTACATCCAGTTGCACTGTCATCGCCATTTCGCTCTCCTAAAGCCTGGTTGCTTAAAGCTTCTTCGCTTTTTCGATCGCTTCGTCGATAGAGCCTACCATGTAGAAAGCCTGCTCTGGCAAGTGATCATATTCACCGTCCAGAATGCCTTTAAAGCCACGGATAGTTTCTTTCAGCGGTACGTACTTACCTGGCGAACCGGTGAATACTTCAGCAACGAAGAACGGCTGAGACAGGAACCGCTGAATTTTCCGCGCACGGTAAACTAAGGTCCGGTCTTCATCTGACAGCTCGTCCATACCTAAGATGGCGATGATGTCTTTCAGTTCTTTGTAACGCTGCAGTACCGTTTGTACGCCACGGGCCACATCGTAATGCTCTTTACCGATAACCAATGGATCTAACTGACGAGACGTTGAATCCAGCGGGTCGATTGCCGGGTAAATACCCAGTGACGCAATGTTCCGGCTCAGTACTACTGTTGCATCTAAGTGCGAGAAGGTAGTGGCTGGTGACGGATCGGTTAAGTCATCCGCAGGTACGTAAACGGCCTGAATCGACGTGATAGAACCGGTTTTGGTAGAGGTGATACGCTCTTGTAACGCACCCATCTCTTCCGCCAGCGTTGGCTGATAACCTACCGCTGATGGCATCCGGCCTAACAAGGCTGATACTTCAGTACCGGCCAGGGTATAACGGTAGATGTTATCAACGAAGAACAGTACGTCACGGCCTTCTTCCCGGAACTTCTCTGCCATGGTTAAGCCAGTTAACGCAACGCGTAAACGGTTACCTGGTGGCTCGTTCATCTGACCATACACTAACGATACTTTATCCAGTACGTTAGAGTCTTTCATCTCGTGATAGAAATCGTTACCTTCACGGGTCCGCTCACCAACACCGGCAAATACTGAGTAGCCGCTGTGCTCGATAGCGATGTTCCGGATTAATTCCATCATGTTTACGGTTTTACCGACACCGGCACCACCGAACAGACCTACTTTACCGCCTTTGGCAAACGGGCAAACTAAGTCGATAACTTTAATACCGGTTTCCAGCAGGGCATTTGATGCAGCTTGCTCTTCGTATGAAGGCGCAGCGCGGTGAATTGACCAGCGCTCTTCTTCACCGATAGGGCCCGCTTCATCAATCGGGTTACCTAAAACGTCCATAATACGACCTAAGGTCGCTTTACCGACAGGTACCTGAATGGCTTTGCCTGAATTTCCAACTTGTGTACCACGACGTAAACCGTCGGTGGTGCCCATTGCGATAGTACGAACTGTACCGCCACCCAGCTGCTGCTGTACTTCCAGCACTAACCCAGCCAGATCACCGTCAGTCACGTTTAACGCGTCATAGATGCTAGGTACCGCTTCTTGTGGAAAATCGATATCCACAACGGCGCCAATGATTTGGACGACCTTACCTTGACTCATGATGTTTCCTCAAATTTCTCAAAACTGTTCACCTTAGCCTACAGCTGCCGCACCTGCGACGATTTCGCTGAGCTCCTGGGTAATAGCGGCCTGACGTGCTTTGTTGTACACCAACTTCAGGTCGTCCATTAAATTACCGGCGTTGTCGGTAGCGGCTTTCATTGCCACCATCCGCGCTGCATGTTCACTGGCAGCGTTTTCAACAACCCCCTGGTAAACCTGTGACTCGATGTAGCGGTCCAGCAACATATCTAAGATAGGTTGCGGATCCGGCTCGTACAGGTAATCCCAGTTATGCTCTTTCTGAGCGATATCTGCTTTGGGCAAAGGTAAGAGTTGATCGATCACTGGCTCTTGTTTCATGGTATTCACAAAAGTGTTGTATACCAGGAATAAGCGGTCAATCCGGCCATCCAGGTATGCCTGCAGCATTACCTTAACCGAACCAATCACATCAGCCAAACGTGGTACGTCACCTGAACCCGTTTGTTGTGCTACAACTTTACCGCCGAAACGCTTGAAGAACGCCGTGGCTTTGTTACCGATAACGGCAAACTCAGCTTCGACGTTCTGGCTTTTCCAGCTTTTCATTTCCAGCACAACTTTCTTAAACTCGTTGGTATTCAGGCCACCGCAAAGACCGCGATCGGTTGAAATAATAATGTAGCCAACCCGTTTTACGTCACGCTCCGATAAATACGGATGACGATATTCGATGTTGCCCTGAGCAATATTACCGATTACTTTGCGCATACCTTCAGCGTATGGGCGGGTTGCAGCTACGCGCTCCTGCGCTTTGCGCATTTTGCTGACCGCAACTTTTTCCATAGCACTGGTGATCTTGCGAGTATTGTTAATACTCCCGATCTTACTTTTTATCTCTTTACCACCGGCCATGACTGTATCTCCGTTTCATTCAACGAACGGGGTGGCTATTGCCACCCGCGTAATTTACCAAGTCTGAGTTGCTTTAAACTTCTCAATGGCCGCTTTTAGCGACGACTCGATTTGATCGTTGTAGTTACCGGTTTTCGCGATATCAGCCATCAGCTCGGCATACTCGGCTTTCATAAAGCTGATTAAAGCAGTTTCAAAATCCTGGATTTTGGCCACTTCAACATCTTTCAGATAACCTTTTTCGATAGCGAAAATAGACACACCCATTTCGGCAACGCTCATCGGGCTGTACTGCAGCTGTTTCATCAGCTCAGTAACCTTCTGACCGTGCTCTAACTGGGCGCGGGTTGCTTCATCTAGGTCAGACGCAAACTGAGCGAATGCTGCCAGCTCTGAGTACTGCGCTAATGCCAGACGAATACCACCACCTAATTTCTTGATGATCTTGGTTTGCGCTGCACCACCTACCCGCGATACTGAAATACCGGCGTTAACCGCAGGGCGGATACCGGCGTTAAATAAATCAGATTCTAAGAAGATCTGACCATCAGTAATCGAGATTACGTTGGTTGGTACGAACGCTGATACGTCACCGGCCTGGGTTTCAATAATTGGCAGAGCGGTTAATGAACCGGTCTTGCCTTTTACTTCGCCGTTGGTTAAGCGCTCAACATAGTCGGCATTAACCCGTGATGCCCGCTCCAGCAGACGTGAGTGCAGATAGAATACGTCACCCGGGTAAGCTTCACGGCCTGGCGGACGGCGTAACAGCAACGAGATCTGACGATAAGCAACAGCTTGCTTAGACAAATCATCATATACAATCAGGGCATCTTCACCGCGGTCACGGAAGTATTCGCCCATGGTACAGCCAGAATATGGCGCCAGGAATTGCAACGCAGCGGCTTCAGAAGCAGAGGCTACCACCACGATCGTGTTGGCCAGGGCACCGTGCTCTTCCAGCTTACGTACTACGTTAGCGATGGTAGAGGCTTTCTGACCGATAGCAACGTAAATACATTTAACACCAGTATTTTTCTGGTTGATAATGGCATCAATAGCTAAAGCCGTTTTACCGGTCTGACGGTCACCGATTAATAATTCACGCTGGCCACGACCGATTGGGATCATGGCATCAACTGACTTATAACCGGTTTGCATTGGCTGGTCGACTGATTGACGGTCAATTACGCCCGGCGCAATTTTTTCTACCGGGGCATAACCTGCAGCGTCAATCGGGCCTTTACCATCGATAGGTGCACCTAAGGTATTCACCACGCGGCCTAACAGTTGCGGACCTACCGGTACTTCAAGAATACGGCCGGTACTTTTTACTTTAGTGCCTTCAGTTAAGTCCGCGTACGGACCCATTACCACGGCACCAACAGAATTGCGCTCTAAGTTAAGCGCGATAGCATAACGATTGCCAGGAAGCTCGATCATCTCACCTTGCATACAATCAGCAAGGCCATTAATCCGGATAATACCGTCAGTTACCTGGACGATAGTACCTTCGTTACGAGCTTCACTGACCACTTCAAACTGAGCAATTCGACTCTTGATCAGTTCTGAAATTTCAGTGGAATTCAGTTGCATACTCTATTCCCCAATTACGACTGCAGCGCAGTTGCTAAACGATCCAGCTTACCGCGGACCGAGCCATCAATAACCATGTCACCTGCTTTGATCAGCATGCCGCCGACCATGTCAGGATTGACGCTACAGTTCAATTTAACTTTGCGTGCCAAACGTTGCGATAATGCAGCTATCAGCTTGTCTTGTTGAGCTTTATCAAGGGCAGTGGCGGAAGTAACCTCGACGGTTATTTCTTTCTCATATGCCGCTTTGTGTTCAACAAAGGCAACTAATACTTCAGGCAACGCCAACAAGCGATGATTTTCAGCCAGTACTTTAATAAAGTTCTGACCCTGCTCGTTGAGTTGCTCACCACAAACCTGAAGAAACAGGTCGGCTTGCTTTTCAGCAACACCAGAAGTACGCAACAGTGCTGCAACCTGGTCGTTTTCTGCTACTTGCGCAGCAAACGCCAGCATTTGCAGCCAGGCATCCAGCGCATTTTGCTCTACAGCAAAGTCGAAGGCCGCCTTAGCGTACGGACGAGCAATATTCGTCAATATCAGACATAGCTCATCCCCATTACAGTTCTTGTACCAGTTTTTCCAGAATGTCGCTGTGAGCAGCTTCGTCGATAGAACGTTGCAGAATTCTCTCTGCACCGGCTACCGCCAGGGCGGCTACCTGCTTGCGCAAATCTTCGCGTAAACGGTTTCGCTCCGCTTCAATTTCGGCTTTAGTCTGCGCCAGGATAGTATCCCGCTCAGCATTCGCTTTCTGGGCCGCTTCTTCAATCATCTTCGCTTCGCGTTTTCTCGCTTGCTCAATAATTTCAGCCGCTTGTGCTTTAGCATCTTTTAACTGATCTTTGGCTTTGTCCTGGGCTAACGCCAGGTCTTTTTCTGCCCGATCAGATGCTGCTAAACCGTCAGCAATTTTTTGTTGGCGCGTTTCGATGGCATTCATCAGCGGCGGCCATACAAACTTCATACAAAAAAGTACGAAGACGGTAAAAGCGATTAATTCACCTAACAGAGTGGCGTTTAAGTTCACGTCCGCTCCTCCTTATTTAGTTGTTCGTTTAACAAAAACCTTCAATTACATTGCGAACAACATGTACATAGCGATACCAACACCGATCATAGCTACGGCATCGATAAGACCAGCAAGGATGAACATTTTAACTTGCAGTGAAGGGGCCAGTTCAGGCTGACGGGCACAAGCTTCCAAGAACTTACCACCCATGTTACCGAAACCCAGTGCAGTACCGATAGCACCAAAACCGATTAACAACGCTACAGCGATTAATTTAATAGCTACTGCAATTTCCATTTTTATCTCCGATATTTCTATAGTTAAAGTTAAAGTTAAAAATTAATGGTTATCTGAACTGGCCATACTTAAGTACACTATGGTCAGCATCATAAACACGAACGCCTGTAAGACAATGACCAGAATGTGGAACACGGCCCAGACGAAGTGCAACGGTAGCTGCGCCAGACCAATAGCACCAATCAGGATAAAGATCATTTCGCCGGCATACAGGTTACCGAATAACCGCAGCGCCAGTGGAAAACGGTTTGGCAACCAGTGCAATGGTTTCCCAGCAGCAAGTTAGCTGGGATCAAGGATGATTTGTAACGGCACATTTTGGTGCTGAAAGGATGCAGCGTCAGTTCTTTAATAAAGCCCAATACACCTTTAATCCGGATAGAGTAACCAATCATCAGAATAAACACGCCGATAGCCAGCGCAGCCGTCATATTGATATCTGTGGTAGGTACAATTTTCATGTAGACGTCATGCGGGTCCATACCAAAAGCCTGTAGCACCAACCAAGCCAGCAAAGGCGGGCAGGAAATCAACCGGGACTAAATCCATCAGGTTCATTAGAAACACCCAGACAAAAATGGTTAGTGCCAGTGGTGCGATTAATTTGCTTTTGCCGTGGTAGGTATCTCTGACGTTGGTAGCAACAAGCTCGACCACCATTTCTACAAAGCACTGAAACTTTCCCGGCACACCGACAGTGGCTTTGTTTCGCCAGCACTGCGGAATACCCACAGAAATAACAATACCAAGGCCAATAGACCACGCCAAGGTATCAATGATGCCATGTCCAGAACCCGGCCTCACTACACGCTTTATTAAATGCGACACTGCCATCAACGGTACACATTTTGGCGTTAGTAAGGTGGTGCTGAATATGGCTAGAGAGTGTTAACTCTTCACCTGCAGCCATGTTTCATCCCAATAGTTTAATGTTTAAAGAAAACTGGTGCTGTCCACTGTGCTAGCAGCGTCAAGGTGATCAAAACCAAGTAACAAATGCTTCTAGTACCAAATGCTGCTGCTGTGAATACTACTGCACAAGCAACACAGCGGTTAACAATTACATTTTAACTGACTGGCCGCGCATAAAGCGCTAGCCAGCTACTGCTTTCTGCCTGCATCTAACGCACTGAAACGAAACGCAAAACGCAAACACACAAATTTGGTACTGCAGCAGCCAAACCACCTTTAAAAGCGGATTTGGCTGCCAGCTGCTATCGGTCAGCAAAAAAAGCCAGTGCGATACACCCCGGCTACTGATAAGCCTGAGCACAGTACCAGCTGTATAAGCTGATTTTCGCGCTCTGCGCTGCATTATTTTCAGCCACTTTGTACCCCCTTGTAATAGCCCGTGAAGGGGGTCGAAAAAACTTGCGAAAGTATACTTATCTGCCTTTAATTTGCAACACAAAGGCGAGCTGCCCTACGATAGTACAGGCTGGTACAGAAAATTGGTACAATTTGGTGCATTAATGCTCGCCAGCAATGTTGCAACTTGGCTAAAATACCGTCTAACTCATCCAGGCTGCTGTAGGCTGATTTCCAGCTTACCTTTGCCTTTGTTGTTGTAACTTATCTGCACCGGCGCAGCAAAACGCTCACTTAAGCGTTGTTCCAGCGCCATCAACATCCGGATCACGCGCTTTTTCTGCCACTGCTGGTTTAGGTTCCAGAATCCGCCGGACTAGACTCTCAGTTTCACGCACCGTAAGCTGTTTATGCCGCAACCAAACGCGCGGTATCAGATTGCTCGTTATCTTTAGCAGCGCTAATAACGGCCCGGGCATGGCCCATTTCAATATCACCATGCTCCAGCAACACTTTAACGTCGTCATTCAACTGGCATTTAAGCCGCAGTAAATTGGTAACTGAGGCGCGGGATTTACCCACCGCATCGGCGACTTGCTGGTGGGTCAAAGCAAATTCAGTCAGTAACCGATCCAGCGCTACCGCTTCTTCCATCGCGTTTAAATCTTCGCGCTGAATATTTTCAATCAGCGCTATGGCAACGGCAGCTTCGTCCGGTACATCTTTAACAATACAGGGCACTTCAGATAGTTGTGCCAGCTGGCTGGCACGCCAACGCCGTTCACCGGCGATGATTTCATAACTGTCTTTCGCCAGCGGCCGCACTGACTGATGGGTTGAATAACGCCCTGGGCCCGAATGGAGCTGGCCAGATCCTCCAGCGCTTCCTGCGACATATCTTTGCGTGGTTGGTATTTACCTGGCGTCAGAAACTCGACCGGCAATAGCTGCAGCTCAGCAGACTGCTGATTAGCGTGGTTTTGCTCTGTCGTTCTGTTCGACGTCAGTAAGGCATCTAAGCCCCGGCCCAAGCCGCGTTTTTCACCGCCATGCGCAAAAGTATCCTTTAACTTATCGTAGTTCATACAGAGGCTGCGTTGCTCACTGGTTTTTTATCTGACCGACGCAACATTTCACCGGCCAGTGCCAGATAAGCTTTTGCACCCGGTTGAGTTTTTATCATAATACATTACCGGTGTACCAAAACTGGGTGCTTCTGCCAACCGCACATTGCGCGGGATCACCGCACGGTAAACCTTGTCACCAAAATGTTGTTTTAATTGCTCTGATACATCGTTTGCTAACCGGTTGCGCGGATCGTACATGGTTCTTAATATACCTTCGATCTTTAACTCGGCGATTTACCACTGCCGCCAGTTTGATTAATGGTATCGACCAGTGCAGTTAGACCTTCCAGCGCAAAATATTCGCATTGCATCGGCACCAATACCGGTATCGGCGGCAGCCATGGCAGTTAACGGTTAGCATGTTCAGTGACGGCGGGCAGTCGATAAAGATAAAATCATAGCTGCTGCGGTAGTCTTTTAAGGCAGTGCGTAAACGAAGCTCGCGGGCAAATACGTCCATTAAGCGCACTTCAGCAGCAGTAACATCAGAATTGGCTGCCATCAGGTGATAACCGCCGCTGGTTTCTTTGACGACAACTTCAGCCAGAGGTTTTTCGATCAATCAGTAATTCATGATGCGGTAGCATGCACTTCATACTTATCGACACCGCTGCTCCATAGTGGCATTGCCCTGTGGGTCCAAGATCGATCAGCAAAACCTTGCGCTTGGTTGCCGCCATTGATGCTGCTAAATTCACAGCTGTAGTGGTTTTACCTACCCCACCTTTCTGATTGGCAATGGCGATGACTTTACGCCACAAGATGCTCCTCGATTATCGGTTAAGCGCTGGTCACAGTATTACCAGATGCCGGCTGAGCATTGCAGTTGCTGGCACCTGCAAGGTATGAACGGCGCTACTTTAACAAAATCCGGCAAAGCTGCAATTTCTTCTTGCACCGCTGCGCCTTTCATTGCGTAAAAATGGCCATTTGGCTGCAGGTAGGTGGCGACACCAGCTGCGGCATATCATCTAGCCGAGGCAAAGGCTCTGGCTGATAACGCCATCGTAACAGTGTTGCAGGTTGATGCATGTTCTACCCGACTTTGCAGCGGTTGAATATTGGCTCAAGCTCAGTTGCATTTTTACCTGATTTAAAAACGGATCCGTTTGCCCAGACTGTCTAGCAGGGTGAATTGTTTTTCTGGGTAGTAAATGGCCAGCAGTACACCGGGTAAACCAGGCCAGTGCCAACATCAATGAAATGTTGCGCCTTGTAAATGCGGCGCTATAACCAGGCTATCCATCACATGCTTAACCAACATTTCTGCCGGATCTCGCACTGACGTCAGGTTATAGGCGCTATTCCATTTATCAAGTAACTGCACATAATGCAATACATTGTTGTAATTGCTGACTCTGTTCAGTTGTCAGGCTGGTTTGCAGCTACCAGCTGCCGCAGTTGTTCTAGCATACTGTTCCTTTCAGCTAATAACGCCTTATTACGCTGATTTACGCAGTAAACCCTGTTTTTCAGGTATACCAGCAACAACGAAATAGCCGCCGGTGGTAATACCCGAAATCCGTGATGCCTGGCCTACAGTTTGCTGGCTGGCGTTTGATTTAGCTTAATAATGACTTCGTTTGACAAACCTTTAACCGCGGTTATAATCAAACTGTTGTCGGTAATCTAGTGGCTTCATTACGTTGTTGCTTGGCAATTTCGTCTTGCTGGCGGTGAATATAGCCTTCATATTTAATCTGAATTTCAACTTGTTCAGCGGCAATGGGATCAGCTAGTGCCGGGCCTAAATCTACTAATTTGCATCAGTTGCTGCATACAGTCACTTCTGGCCGGCGGACCAATTCTTCCAAACTGGCTTCCCGGCTTAACGGTGTTTTCAGTAACTGCATTTACTCGCAGTTAGCGCTGTATGTTGCGGGTGGATCCAGCTTTGCTTTAAGCGTTGCCGTTCCAACTGCTATCTGTTCCATTTTTTCGTTAAATGCCTGCCAGCGTTGATCATCAACCAACCAAAGTTCACGGCCTTTAGCGGTTAAGCGTGCATCGGCATTATCTTCGCGCAGCATCAAACGGTATTCAGCCCGGCTGGTAAACATGCGGTAAGGTTCTTTGGTGCCTCATAGTGGTTAAATCGTCAACCAGTACGCCTAAATAAGCCTGGTTCGCGGCTCGGTGACCAGGCTGTCTTGTTCCTGGCTAAACAGGCGCAGCGTTTAACCCTGCAAGTAGTCCCTGAGCACCGGCTTCTTCGTAACCGGTTGTGCCATTGATCTGACCGGCAAAAAACAACCCTTTTATAAATTTAGTTTGTAATGAACTGGTTAGATCCCGTGGGTCAAAAAAGTCATATTCGATAGCATAACCAGGCCGGGTAATATGGGCATTTTCCATACCTTTAATCGACCGTACAATTGATAACTGGACATCAAAAGGTAAGCTGGTAGAAATACCATTTGGATATAATTCATGGGTGGTTAAGCCCTCTGGTTCGATAAAGATCTGATGCTTATCTTTATCGGCAAAACGCATGACTTTGTCTTCGATAGATGGGCAATAGCGCGGACCTATACCTTCGATAACCCCGGTGTACATCGGTGACCGATCCAAATTGTCGCGGATAACCTGATGGGTTTGTTCATTGGTGTACGTGATATAACAGGGTATTTGTTGTGGATGATCAGTACCCTTACCTAAAAACGAAAATACCGGGGTCGGGTTATCGCCAGGTTGCGGCTGCATTACTGAAAAGTCGACTGTTCTGGCGTCAACCCGCGGTGGTGTTCCGGTTTTTAGTCGATCTACTCTAAATGGCAGTTCCCGTAACCGTCGGGCTAAAGCAATGGATGGGGGGTCACCTGCCCGGCCGCCAGAAAACTGTTCCAGACCAATATGGATCTGACCACCGAGGAAAGTACCGACAGTCAGTACCACAGATTTAGCGCGGAATTTTAAGCCCATCTGGGTAACAACGCCCTGCACCTGGTCATTTTCGACAATCAGGTCGTCACACGCCTGCTGAAAAATCCGTAAATTTGGCTGGTTTTCCAGAATCTGCCGGATAGCAGCACGATACAACTGGCGGTCTGCCTGAGCACGGGTTGCCCGCACAGCTGGACCTTTCGAGCTGTTCAGGGTTCGAAACTGAATACCGCCTTTGTCAGCCGCTATTGCCATAGCGCCACCAAGCGCATCAATTTCTTTAACCAGGTGGCCCTTACCAATACCGCCAATGGCCGGGTTACATGACATCTGGCCCAGGGTTTCAACATTATGAGTTAGCAGTAAAGTTTGCAAACCCATGCGCGCAGCAGCTAAAGCAGCTTCGGTACCAGCATGGCCACCACCGACTACGATCACATCAAAAGTTTCTTGATACAACATTTCTGCCTCAACTCTGGCTTAAACACCACTTGAAAATAGGGCGCGTATTGTAGCGCGATCCGATCGCTTGTGAAACGTTTAAAGCGGATCAGGATCGCATTAAAATATATAAGATCTATTTAAAGATCTTTTTACTACTATTACTACTAAGCAGACTGTTTTCGGTGGATAAGCGATTATTACAATATGGGATCAATAGCTTAAATAGGATCTGATCCTGTGATCAAGGTTGGATCAACTCAGTCTGAACAGGTGGACAACCATGCTAGTTATGCACAGGTGGAGCTGACATTTTTTTTATAAAGAGCATAAGTACAGGTTAGTAACCGAATAAAGGCTAAGTTATACACATTCAGAACTATGCATTTGAAACATTGTTGATAACTTGGGGGTAATGGCAGTAGTAAAGCAGCCTATGACACAAGCGTAAAAGTGCTAAAACCAGAATTTATCAACGCTTTATCAGGTGATTGTTAAGCAGGATTGGCTGTTTCAGGATACATTGGCGCCTGGTTGGTTTTATTGCTGAGGTCAACCGGGAGCAGAGATTTGTCTATCTGTTCTTCCTGAGATACTTGTGTTTTGGCGAGTGTTTATCACTCGCCTTTTTTTATACTTTTAATAAATTGCGGCAACCATACCAAAGCCTGATCTTCAGGTAAATCTGCAGTCAGTGCGTCAATTTCAAGATTTGCCAACAGTGGTTTTGCGCCTTTTTGCTGCAGCAATTTGCTCAATGTTCTGCCTGCCTGGCAAAAAGTATCGTAGCTTGAGTCACCTAAAGTGATCATGGCGTAAGAAAGTGTGGTAAGATCACCCCGATCTTGTGCTAATTGATCCGCAAAGGGTTGAATATTATCAGGCAGATCTCCTGCGCCATAGGTGGATGTGATCACTAACCAGATGTGAGTCGGGTTTAGCTGATCCAAATCGGGTTGAAAATGAAGTGATGCTTCATATCCCGCTTGTACCAGTGTTTCAGCAACTTGTTCTGCCACATATTCCGCTGCGCCCATTTGGCTGCCAACGAGGATTTCTATCATGGTGATCCTCCAGGTGGTAAATGTTTGGCTATACTACTGGAATAAAATCGGGGAAAGCTATGTCTTTTGCCCGTTTTCGTGTTTTTACTGCATTGCAGGCCAGGTAAAAACAACAATAGCACTTACCAACAAGCCTGCGTGTGATTGAGGTTATAACAACGTATGTCTGAAACTTTGTCTTTTTCCCAGCTAATGCTGCCGGAACCGCTGGTACGCGCGGTCACTGAACTTGGTTATGAAACACCATCGCCTATCCAGGCGGCGGCTATCCCAAAACTATTAGCTGGTGAAGACGTGTTAGGCCAGGCGCAAACCGGTACCGGTAAAACCGGTGCTTTTGCTCTGCCTTTACTTGCGCGGCTTGACCCTGCGCAAAACGATCCACAAATTCTGGTGCTGGCACCAACCCGTGAGCTGGCTATTCAGGTAGCGGAAGCCTTCCAGGCCTATGCCCGCTATATGCCGGCATTTCATGTACTGCCGTTATACGGTGGCCAAAGCTATACCAACCAGCTGAAATCGCTGAAACGCGGCTCGCAGGTTATTGTCGGTACCCCGGGTCGTATCCTTGATCACTTAGACCGTGGCACCCTGAAGCTGGACAAGCTGCGGGCTATCGTGCTGGATGAAGCAGATGAAATGTTGCGGATGGGCTTTATCGATGATGTGCAAACCATTATGGATGCCACACCACCGGGCCGTCAGGTGGCGATGTTCTCCGCTACCATGCCAACTCAGATCCGGGCAATTGCCCAGAAGCATTTAAAAAATGCTGAAGAGATTAAAATAGCCTCAAAAACCAGTACGGTTGAGCGGATCACTCAGCGCTACGTTATGCTGGACGCCAATCAGAAGCTGGATGCGTTGACCCGGTTACTGGAAGGTGAAGAATACGATGCCAGCATTGTGTTTGTACGCACTAAAAGTGCTACTGAAGAAATTGCCGAAAAACTGGGCGCCCGCGGTTATGCCGTTGCCTGTTTAAATGGTGATATGAATCAGGCACACCGTGAGCAAACCATTCGTCGGATGAAAGCCAGCCAGTTGGATATTATCGTTGCTACCGATGTTGCTGCCCGGGGCCTGGACGTTGAGCGGATCAGCTTAGTGGTTAACTATGATATTCCATATGATAGTGAAGCCTATGTGCATCGGATTGGTCGTACCGGCCGTGCGGGTCGTGAAGGCAAAGCGATACTTTTTGTGTCGCCTCGTGAACGTCGGCTGTTGCGCACCATTGAACATGCCACCAAGCAACCGATTGAGCAAATGTCACTGCCTACTGGTCAGGTGATTGAGCAGCGCCGGATTGAGTCATTCCGCGAGCAATTGGCGCAAACTATCGAAACCCAGAACCTGAGTTTCTTTCAGGAGCTGGTTACAGATTGGCGTGAAAAGCTGGAAACCACCGACGTTGATCTTGCGGCAGCGTTGCTGTATCTGGCTCAGAAAGATCAGCCGTTAAATGTAGCCAAACAATTTCCGGAATTGCGCCAGCCGCATGCTCGTGGCGAGCGGGAAGAGCGGCCACGCCGGGAGCGCAGTGATCGTCCTGAGCGCTCAGGTGACCGCGGTGGCGAGCGGTCAGAGCGTGGTCCGAGGGTACGCCGGGAAATGAAAGGTGATTACAATAATTACCGGATTGAAGTAGGTAAAGAGCACGGTGTGCGCGCCGGTGATATTGTTGGTGCTATTGCTAACGAAGCCAATATCGACAGCCAGTTCATCGGTAACATTAAATTGTTTGACCACTTCAGTACCGTTGAATTACCCGCCAATATTCCGGCTGAAATTTTTCAACATCTGAAAAAGGTCTATGTGCGCAAGCAAAAGCTGAATATCAGTATTGATACTGGCAGTGCAGGCGGCAACAATAGTCCGAACAGCGGTGGTGAACGGCGCAGTGGGCCTGGTCCACGACCGGGTGCGGCGCCACGTGCTCCACGTAAACCACGTGATTAATATTCTGTAATCCGGTTCACGATTAAACCCCGCCTTGTGCGGGGTTTTTTTATGGCGACAGATTAACCGATAAACGTGCTGAACACGGCTTGTCTGGCTGCCAGAACTTCCTTATTGTAGTTCGCTTGTTGTAAGCGCTGATAATAATAAGAGAGCACCTGATTATGCCTGCTGTTTCATCCCGATCTTTGTTGTCATTAAAATCAATATCAATGATTAGTCTGCTGACGACGCTGCTTTGCAGCTCAGCGTTTGCTGACAGTGCTATCCGTCAGACCAAAGGTGATTTTGAAGACAAGTTTCGCCAGTTAGATGAAGTATTGCCCACGCCGAATATATACCGCAATGCTGCTGGCGAGCCGGGCCAGCAATACTGGCAGCAGCAGGTTGATTACAAAATGGATGTGCAGCTGGATGAGTCAGCCCGTCGGATCAGCACCAGACAGCAGATAAGCTATCAGAATAACTCACCTTATACGCTGAAGTATTTGTGGCTGCACCTTGACCAGAATATCTTTAAAAACGATTCAATGGCCGAAATGAGTACTGATTTTGGGGGTATTGGTCGTCGCGGGCCAGCGACGTCGGTCGGCGGTGGTGATATTACCGCGCGCTTAAGTCTGGAAGAATTGCGCCGGCAGCAGTTTATGGCTGACAACGAGCTGGGCTTTGCTATATCGAATGTTAAAAGTAGTAGCGGTAAAGCCTTGCCGGTAACTGTGATCGGCACCTTAATGCGAATTGATCTGGACAAACCGTTAAAGCCTGGCCAGCAAGTCGGGTTCAGCCTGGATTTTGCCTTTAATATCGTCGAAGAAGATGCGGTATCAGCCCGCGCCGGCTATGAGCATTTTCCGGATGATGAGCGCGAAGGCGGTAATGATATTTTCTTACTGGCGCAGTGGTTTCCACGCCTGGTTGCTTATACCGACTATGAGGCCTGGACTAATAAAGAGTTTCTGGGCCGGGGCGAGTTTACTCTGGAGTTTGGCGACTACGACGTTAAGCTGACCGTGCCAGCCGATCATATAGTGTCGTCGACCGGTGAGCTGCAAAATAGCAGTAAAGTACTAAGCCGCGAGCAGCTGAACCGGCTGGAGCAGGCAAAAACGGCCAAGCGGCCGGTATTTATTGTTACCGAGCAGGAAGCACTGGAAAACGAGAAAGCCGGCACAGACAGCAGTAAAACGTGGCATTTCAAGGCGAAAAATGTCCGCGATTTTGCCTGGGCCTCATCACGTAAATTTATCTGGGATGCCAAAGGTTATCAGCAGGGCGGCAGCGAGCAGCCGTTTGTAATGGCGATGTCGTTCTATCCGAAAGAAGGCGGTGAGCTTTGGCAGAAGTACTCCACAGAAGCCGTGGTCCATACCATGGAAGTGTATTCCCGTTTCTCATTCGATTATCCGTATCCGGTCGCGCAATCGGTTAACGGTCCGGTCGGTGGCATGGAATACCCGATGATCACCTTTAACGGCCCGCGTACCAAATTGCAGGATGATGGCAGCCGCACCTATTCACAGGCCGAAAAGCGCTTTTTAATAGGCGTGGTGATCCATGAAATTGGCCATATTTATTTCCCTATGATAGTTAATTCCGACGAGCGGCAATGGACCTGGATGGACGAGGGCTTAAACAGCTTTCTTGACGGGGTAGCCGGTCGCGAATGGGACCCGACTATTCCATGGGGTGTTGAGCCGCGTGATATCGTTGATTATATGAAATCCGATATTCAGGTGCCCATTATGACCCAGTCTGACAGCGTATTGCGGTTAGGGCCAAACGCCTATACCAAGCCGGCAGCAGCGCTGAATATTCTGCGCGAAGTCATTTTGGGCCGCGAGCTGTTCGATTTTGCCTTTAAAGAATATGCGACGCGCTGGAAGTTTAAACGGCCGACGCCGGCGGATTTTTTCCGGACCATGGAAGAGGCCAGCGGGGTCGATCTGGATTGGTTCTGGCGGGGCTGGTTTTACAGCACCGACCATGTTGATATTTCGCTGGATAAAGTTTTTCAGCTGCGGTTAGATACTAAAAACCCGGATATCGATTTTCAACGGCAGCGTCAACAGGAGCTGGATAAACCCGTTTCATTGTTTGTTGAACGCAATAAAGCCGAGGGCAAGGTACTTTGGGTAGATCAGAACCCGGATGTGCGCGATTTTTACGACGAAAACGATCGCTTTACTGTTACCAATAAAGAACGCAATGCCTACAACAAGTTTCTGCATGAATTGGAACCCTGGGAACGCAAAGCGTTCGAGCGGGCAGTAGCGGAAGATAAAAACTACTACGTGCTGCAGTTCAGTAACAAAGGCGGTCTGGTGATGCCGATTTTGCTGCAACTTAACTATGCCGATGGTAGTTCTGAGCAGCAGTATATTCCGGCAGAAATCTGGCGTCGTAGTCCCAAGGCCGTTAATAAACTAATTGTTACGGCCAAAGATAAAGTGCTGCTAGACGTGGTGGTTGATCCAAAATGGGAAACTGCCGATGTCGATATTGAAAATAATTTTTATCCACGGCGTATCGTGCCGTCACGGATAGAGGCCTATAAGTCTGAAAAGAGCAAAGCCAAAGTCAGCCGCGATATTATGCAGGACAGCAAAACCGAGTTGAAAGATCCGGCAAAAAAATCCGCAGCTGACAAGCCAGCAGAGCAGGGCGGCAATTAATGCGCTGGTTATTGGGTCTGCTGTTACTGGCTGGTTGCTGCGGCCAGCTAGCGGCGCATGAGATGAAAACAGCACTGAGCAAAGTGCTGTTTAATCAGCGCACTGGCAATATCGAAGTGATGCACCGCTTTTATGTGCATGATGCCGAGCATGGAGTAAAACAGTTATTTGATAAAAATGCCGACTTGCTTAACAACCAGCAGACCCAGCAGCAGTTTGAGCAATATGTCGCTGAGCATTTTAGCCTCAGCTCGCTGGCGGGGGAGCCAATTACGTTAAGTCTGGTTGGCGGTCAGTTGGACGGTCGTTTCTACTGGGTTTACCAGGAAGCCGCTATACCCGCAGAGCTGGCCGGGCTGCGTTTAAAGCACAGCTCGTTGCAAGATTTGTGGCCTGCTCAGGTTAACACCGTCAATATTGAAGGTATGGGCGGTGTTAAAACCTTAAGTTTTGATAGTAAAACAGCCTGGCAGCAGATAAGTTTTTAACATCGACTTTAAAATCTGCCGCTGCGTCGCTATATAACAGAGAACATCTGTTAGCGGGAGCCTGCAATGATTGTTGCCTGTCCGAATTGCCATAGTCTTAACCGTTTACCGGCTGACAAGCCGGCCCTGAATGCCAACTGCGGCAAATGTAAGCAGGCCCTGTTTGCCGGTCAGCCGTTAGAGCTGACTGCTGCTAACTTTGCTGCTCACGCTAACAAGTCTGAGTTGCCATTGGTGGTCGATTTCTGGGCCAGCTGGTGTGGGCCGTGCAAAAGTTTTGCGCCGGTGTTCAGCCAGGCCGCTGCTGAACTGGAGCCGAAGTACCGCTTTGGCAAAATTGATACTGAGCAGCAGCAACAATTGGCAGGCCAGTTTAATATTCGCTCTATTCCTACCATAATGTTATTTAAGCAGGGCAAAGTGCTGGCGCAGCAAGCCGGCGCTCTGCCTAAGCAAGCCTTTTATCAATGGTTATCCCAGCATAAGTAAGTATTCACTAACCTTTTATCAGCTATGGAGGCAACATGAGTGATTCGCGTTTTACCCTTAGCAGTCCGGATATTAAAGAAGGCCATTTTATGGCCAAAGATCATGAGTTTGATGGCTTTGGCTGTAATGGTAATAATGTATCACCTGAATTGGCGTGGCAACATCCGCCGCAGGATACAAAAAGTTTTGCGCTAACAGTATTTGACCCGGACGCACCCACCAGTTCGGGCTTCTGGCACTGGTTGGTAACCGATATTCCGGCCGATGCGACCGGCTTGGCACGGGGTGTGGGTAAAGGCCGTTTACCGCCGGGTTGTCGCAGCTTTAACAACGATTACGGCAGTAAAGACTTTGGTGGGGCCTGTCCGCCTGAAGGCCATGGTATGCACCGCTATCAGTTTACCGTATGGGCATTACCGGAAGACACCTTGGCGGTGCCGGATGACGCCAGTGCTGCAGTGGTCAGTTTTATGCTAAATGCTAATGCCTTGGCCAAGGCGACATTAACCGCAACATACGCCCGATAACGATTATTGCCGAAGCAGTAAAGCCCTTTCCTACTAAGGCCGCATATCGCGGCCTTTCTTTCTGAGCTAAGCTGGATTTTGTTTACTGGTAATGCCAGTCTCCATTAACTTACAGCAGGGGTATCAGTTGCCACAGCGCTACTATGTCTTGTTAGCCGGGTTTTTCAGCCAGTTACTTTGCCTGGGCGTGGCCCGGTTTGCCTATACGCCGCTACTGCCGCTGATGCAGCAGCAAACCATCCTGACCGATAGCAGCGGTGGTATGCTGGCAGCTGTTAATTATCTGGGCTATATGACCGGCGCGCTGCTGGCAGCCAACCTGACTAACCTTAGACTAAAAGACAGCCTGTACCGGCTAGGTCTGGCGCTGGCGGTAGTAAGCACTTTGGGAATGGCACTCACCCAGAACGTCTATCTGTGGTCATTCTGGCGCTTTGTGGCAGGTTTAAGCAGTGCTGGTTCTATGTTGATTGCTTCCGGCCTGATCATGCATTGGCTGCTAAGCCATAAGCAGCGCGCTGAACTGGGTATTCACTTTGCCGGGCTGGGCCTGGGTGTTGCCCTTGCTGCCGTACTGGTAGAACTGATGCTAAGACTGCAGCTGGATTGGCGCGCTCAGTGGCAATACTTCACCTTACTGGCGGTGTTACTGGCTATTCCGGCCTGGCGTTGGTTGCCTCGCCCTGCCAGTGTTACCGTTGCCGCGTATAGTCGCTCAGCTGACACCCCACCCACTAACCGCTTTTACCGTCTGATGCTGGCCAGCTATTTTTGCGCCGGTTACGGTTATGTGATTAGCGCCACTTTTATCGTTACCATAGTAGAGCGCATGCCGGGTTTAACTGGCAGCGGTAACCTGAGTTTTATTGTACTGGGCTTAGCCGCCGCCCCCGCCGTGCTGCTGTGGGACTTTATCGCCCGCAAAACCGGCTATCTTAAAGCAATAATGTTGGCGCTACTGGCGCAAATGCTGGCGATTTTACTGCCGTTATGGTTCAGCTCATTAACGGTGGTGCTGTTAAGCGCCGCCTTATTTGGCGCTACTTTTATCGGGGTGGTCAGTTTGGTTTTGACTATGGCAGGGCGGTTATACCCCAGTAAACCGGCCAAACTAATGGGAAAGATGACCTTAGCCTACGGCAGTGCCCAGGTCATTGCGCCCGCTTTAACGGGCTACCTGGCCGAAGTAAGTGGTTACTATACGCTGGGGCTATATTTAGCGGCCGGCTTTGTTGGTTTGGGCGCACTGCTGATAGCAATATTAATCGTGACCGATCAGACTGCACAAAAGCTGGATCTGGCAAAATAGCTGGCTAGCTGCAACACGCTTACTTCCCGATACAAAATGAGCTGAAAATCCGGCCCAGTAAATCATCACTGCTAAACTCGCCGGTAATTTCATTTAAGTGCTGCTGGGTTAGTCGCAGCTCTTCGGCCAGGATTTCGCCGGCGATATAGCTGTGCAGCTGCTCCTGGCCAATAGCCAGGTGCTCGGCGGCGCGATCCAGCGCATCTAAATGGCGACGGCGGGCCAGGAAGCTACCCTCGGTACTGGCGTCAAAGCCAATACATTGCTTTAAGTGCTCACGCAGGGCATCGATACCGGCGCCGGTTTTGGCCGATAAACGAAACACCGGCGAGTTACCGCTTTCATCTGGTGTCATTGGCTCGCCGGTTAAATCGGCTTTATTGCGAATAACGGTAACGCCTAAGCTCGCTGGCAGGCGGTCAATAAAGTCAGGCCAGATAGCGTGCGGATCATTGGCATCGGTAGTGGTGCCGTCAACCATAAACAATACCCGGTCGGCCTGGGCAATTTCCTGCCAGGCCCGTTCTATCCCTATTTGTTCTACCTGATCGGTCGCTTCGCGCAAACCGGCGGTGTCGATAATATGCAAAGGCATGCCATCAATATGAATATGCTCGCGCAGTACATCGCGGGTGGTGCCGGCAATCTCAGTGACAATAGCGGCTTCACGCCCGGCTAAGGCGTTTAATAAGCTGGACTTACCAGCATTAGGCCGGCCGGCGATGACGACCTTCATGCCTTCACGCAAAATACTGCCCTGGGCTGCCTGTTTTTTAACGGTAGTCAGGTAGTCAATTATTTCAGCTAAATCGGTAGCGACTTTACCGTCGGATAAAAAGTCGATTTCTTCGTCAGGGAAGTCGATAGCTGCTTCGACATACATCCGCAGGTAAATGACCTTTTCCACTAATTCGTGAATACGACGCGAGAACTCGCCCTGCAGTGATTGCATAGCACTGCGCGCCGCCTGCACGCTGCTGGCATCAATCAAATCGGCAATGGCTTCGGCCTGGGCTAAATCGAGCTTATCGTTCAGAAAAGCCCGTTCCGAGAATTCACCAGGGCGGGCTATTCGCACGTTCGGCGCAGCCAGCACCTGTTTTAACAGCATATCGAGTAGCACCGGGCCGCCGTGGCCTTGTAACTCAAGCACGTCTTCGCCGGTAAAGGAATTGGGGCCGGGGAAGTACAGGGCGATACCCTGATCCAGCACCCGGGCTTCGCTATCAAAAAACGGTAAGTACTCGGCATAGCGCGGTTTAGGTAGCTTGTGCAGTATCGCCTCAGCAACCTTTTTAGTGTCGGGGCCGGAAATGCGGATAATACCAACACCGGCGCGGCCGGGCGCGGTGGCTAAAGCGGCGATGGTGTCGGTACTAAACATAGTTGCCTCTTAATGGAAAAAGCCTGTCGCGTTATGCTGACAGGCTAATTTTTACATCTGGCCAGAGCCGGGAAATTCCTGCTTCGCCGTCTTCGACAGCACATCCCTGTGCTCTCTCAGCCTGCGCGGCATCCCTGCCGCTGCTACGCAAGAACACCCGACTTCAGCCTGTCGGTATTGTCGTCAGGCTTTTTTAGTATGTAAGCCTTTCTTTTCCATACCTTTGTAGATATACAGCATCTGCGCCAGTGAAATAAGGTTACTGACAAACCAGTACAGTACCAGGCCGCTTGGGAACCAGATAAAGAACACTGAGAACGCGACTGGCATCCACATCATAATTTTTTGTTGCAGCGGGTCTGTAACCTGCATCGGTGTCAGTTTTTGCATGGCGAACATACTTAAACCAAACAGCACCGGCAGGATATACCACGGATCTTTGGCTGATAAGTCGGTGATCCACAGCATAAACGGCGCATGGCGCAGCTCAACGCTTTCTACGAATACCCAGTATAACGCCAGGAAAATCGGCATTTGCACCAGCATCGGTAAACAGCCACCCATAGGGTTAACTTTTTCTTTGCGGTACAGCTCCATCATCGCCGGGCCCATTTTCTGGCGGTCATCTTTATAGCGGGCCTGCAGCTCTTCAATTTTTGGCTTTAAGTTACGCATCTTGGCCATTGATTCATATTGAATTTTGGTCAGCGGATACATAATGCCTTTAACAATAACGGTGATCAGAATAATCGCCAGACCCCAGTTTACTACAAAGCCCTGAATGGTGGTCAGTAACCAGAATAACGGTTGCGAGATAAACCACAGAAAGCCGTAATCAACGGTTAAATCCAGGCCATTGGCCAGCTCGGCTAATTTGTCCTGTTGTTTCGGGCCGGCATAAAAGGTGCTGCCAACAACGGTGCTTGCGCCAGGCTGCAGTTCAATTACTTCACTGCCGAGCCTTTAGCCAATAACGCCTTGGCCATTGACGGACCATACTGTATAAGCGCTGCGGTTGGGTTTGGTCTGGTACCCAGGCGGCAACAAAGTAGTGTTCCAGCATGGCGACCCAGCCACCGGTGCTGTTGATGGCCAGGTTCTTCTTGGCCATATCGTCGAATTTGTACTTCTCGTAACGCTCTTCACTGCTACCGTAGGCGGCACCACGGTAAATAGGCATCATCATGCTGCTGCTTTCGCCGTTATCGATGTTTTGCACCAGGTGCTGATAAGGCTGAATGCGCTTGCTGACATCACTTTCGTTGACAATAGAATACTCTACCCGGACATCATATTGGCCCCGACTAAAGATAAAGCGTTTTTCTATTTGTAAGCCATTAAAGTTAGTTACCAGCGGTACTACCAGCTCATCACTGCCATCAGCCAGTTGGTACTGCTGCTGTGCAAACTGATAAGGTTGGCGGCTGTTGGTTTGATCGTCCGGGCCATCGGCGCCAATTAAGCCAGATTGCGCGGTATATTCAAAACCAGGTAGTTTGCGCATTAACACATAAGGCAGCTCGCTGTCTTTGGTAAGCTCGTACTCAGGCAGGGTCAGGCCAACAATGTCTCCACGGCTGGTATCAATCTCAACATTTAATACGTCGGTTGCTACGGTTACCCGTTGGGCCGATGGCGTGGCCGTAGCGGCTACCTGACTAGGCGTATCATCACCGGTTAGCCGGATGTCACCGTTACTGTCGGTATTACTGCTGCCGGGCGTTACACTTTGTGCTTGTTCAGCCGTAGTGGGGGCAACAATAGGTTTTGGGCCGTAATCTTTTTGCCATTCCTGCCAGAGGAAAAAACTGACGATTGCCAGGGCAATTACTAAAAAACTGCGTTGTGAATCCATGGGTTAGCTTTTCTCATTATGCTTATCAGGAACGGGATCATCACCGCCCTTATGTAAGGGGTGACATTTTAATATGCGTTTGCCTGCTAACCAAGCACCTTTTACCGCACCAAAGCGTTCAATAGCAGTAATGGCATAATGTGAACAGGTTGGATTGAAGCGGCAGTGTGGCCCCAGCAGCGGGCTTATTACCAGCTGATAGCCACGAACCAGCATTAACATCAGCTTGATTGTAAAGCGATGTACTGGCGAGCGATTTTGCTCCATAGCCGTTCCAGTTGTTTCAACAGTTCACTATTCGGGGTGTTACTGATATCACCCTTTACCATTAATACCAGATCGACGCCGGGCAACTGGTGTTGATGCAAACGAAAGCTGTCACGCACACAACGTTTTATACGATTGCGTTGCACGGCCAATTTAACACGTTTTTGGCGATAGTAAGGCCTAATCGTGGGTGTGGTAGCAGATTTGGTTTTGCAAGAATGGTAAACAGGGGAGACGCAACCCGATATGGGTGTTGGAAGACATTGTCGAATTGACTGGGAGTTAACAGGCGTAACTCCCGGCCGAAGTTCAGGCTGACCACGCAGCGCTTAACAGCCGATTACGCTGATAAACGCTGACGGCCCTTAGCACGACGACGCGCTAAAACCTGACGACCATTTTTAGTGGCCATACGAGCACGGAAACCGTGGTTGCGCTTGCGTTTTAATACGCTTGGTTGAAACGTTCTTTTACTCATAATTTCATCCGTCCGGTCGAAATATTTACTAAGATTACCTGTGTTTTAGCAAATACACCAAAACGCAGCTGACAAAAATGAGCGCGAATTTTAAGTAGTTCGGGCCGCAAAGTCAATGCGATCCTTGCTTTTATTCTGATCTGATCGTTGTTTTACGGTCCACTTTAATAAGTTTTCCACAGCCTCACTGATCTTACTGAATAAAATGTGAGTTATTTGTTTTTTTAGGTCAGAAAGTGCTGCCGGATTTATTCAGTATTATTAAATAGAATAAGGCATTATTTGCTATATGAAACATAGACCTATATTTGTTTTTCTGTGACAGAAATTTTTTTTGAAAAGTCAATATTGAACTTGTGGATAAGATCATACGATAATGGCCGACTTGCGTAATGACACCAGCCTTAATTTATAATTTTAACCAGGGCTTCAGGAGAGACGGTGTATCAATCTGTTTGGCAAAATTGTTTACAGGCATTGCAGGCCGAGCTTCCTGCCCAGCATTTCAGTATGTGGATCCGGCCGTTACAGGCAGATAGCTCGTCTGATTCGCTGATCCTGTATGCGCCAAATCGCTTTGTATTGGATTGGGTACGCGAAAAGTACCTGAACCGGATCCTGGAGCTGATCCAGGATTATTGTGGTGACGATGCGCCCCGGTTAAAATTTGACGTCGGCAACAGCCAACAGCAAACTAAACGCCCGCCGGGTAACAGCCATTTACCGCAGCCGGAAGCCAGCCCGAATAATCATACTCAGGCACCGCGTGACACTGCTGAACCGGCCCCGAAAACCATAGTGCGCAGCAATGTACGCGCTAATTATACCTTTACCAATTTTGTCGAGGGTAAGTCGAACCAGTTAGCGCGGGCAGCGGCCAGCCAGGTTGCCGATAACCCGGGTACCGCTTACAACCCATTGTTTATTTACGGTGGCACCGGTTTGGGTAAAACCCACCTGTTACATGCGGTAGGCAATGGCATTCTGGCCAAGAAACCTGACGCCAAAGTAATTTATATGCACTCCGAGCGCTTTGTGCAGGACATGGTAAAGGCGTTACAAAACAATGCGATAGAAGAGTTTAAGCGTTATTATCGCTCGGTTGATGCGCTGCTTATCGATGATATTCAGTTTTTTGCCAATAAAGAGCGCTCGCAGGAGGAGTTTTTCCATACCTTTAACGCCTTGCTCGAAGGTAACCAGCAAATCATTTTAACCAGCGACCGTTACCCTAAAGAAATCGACGGCGTGGAAGACCGGCTTAAATCACGTTTTGGCTGGGGGTTAACTATCGCCATCGAGCCGCCGGAACTGGAAACCCGGGTGGCGATTCTGATGCGCAAGGCACAGGAAAACCAAATTCGTTTGCCGGAAGAAGTGGCTTTTTTTGTTGCCAAGCGCCTGCGATCTAATGTGCGCGAATTAGAAGGTGCGCTAAACCGGGTTATCGCCAACGCTAATTTTACCGGGCGGCCAATAACCATTGATTTTGTGCGTGAGGCCTTAAGAGACTTACTGGCATTACAGGACAAACTGGTTACCATAGAAAACATTCAGAAAACGGTAGCTGAGTATTACAAAATCAGGGTGGCTGATTTGTTGTCAAAACGGCGGTCCCGCTCGGTGGCGCGGCCACGGCAAATGGCCATGGCGTTATCGAAAGAACTGACCAATCACAGTCTGCCAGAAATTGGTGATGCGTTTGGTGGGCGTGATCATACGACTGTGCTGCATGCCTGTCGTAAAATAGAATCATTAAAAGAAGAAACTCACGAAATTAAAGAGGATTTTCAGAACCTCATTCGCACGTTGTCTTCATAGCAGGTTTTAACAGGGTCATCCTAATAGGGTTAAGCTATGCAATTTGTTATCAACAGAGACGCCTTACTCAAACCACTGCAAATGGTGTCTGGTGCTATTGAACGGCGCCACACCTTACCTATTTTATCCAATGTGTTGTTGGAAGTAACAGAGCAACAGCTGGCATTAACCGGTACTGATTTAGAAGTGGAACTGGTTGCTACCACTGACGCGGTGCAGGTGCAACAGGTTGGCCGGGTTACAGTACCCGCGAAAAAGCTGTTGGATATTTGTCGCAGTCTGCCGGAAAATAGTGATATTAAAGTGGTCATGCAGGCCGAAAGTTGTATTTTGACCTGCGGCAAAACTAAGTTTACCTTGTCGACGTTAAGTGCTGCTGAGTACCCCAATCTGGAAAGCTGGCAAGGAGAGGTTGATATCAGTATCAGCCGCCAACAATTACGTAAATTACTGGACGACACGGCTTTCTCGATGGCGAACCAGGATGTTCGTTATTATTTGAATGGTTTGTTGTTTGAAGTGGACAATGGCAGCCTGACTGCAGTGGGTACTGACGGCCACCGTCTGGCATTGAGTAAATTAGCGCTGCCGGGCGTTAATTTACAGCAGAAACAAATTATTATCCCACGTAAAGGGGTATTAGAAATTATGCGCTTGCTGGCGAATGATGATCAGACAATTCAGTTAAGTCTCGGCCAGAACCATATCCGCTTGTCAGATCAGGGCTTTACTTTTAGCAGTAAACTGATCGACGGTCGATTCCCCGATTACCGGCGGGTGCTGCCGCGCAATAGCACTAAGTTAGTCACAGCCCATCGGCCAGTATTAAAAGATGCCTGTACCCGCGCTTCTATTTTATCTAACGAAAAGTATCGCGGTGTCCGTTTTACCCTCAGTAATGATGAGCTGCAAATTATGGCCAATAACCCTGAGCATGAGCAGGCAGAGGAGGTTATTGAAGTTGAGTATCAGGGGGAGCCACTGGAAATTGGTTTTAACGTCGGCTATATGCTGGACGTACTCAACACTCTGAATACGGATTTGGTTATTTTGCATTTAAATGACGCTAACTCCAGCACGCTAATTGAGGGTGTGGGTAACGAAGGCGCGTCTTACGTTGTTATGCCGATGCGCTTGTAAATAATGGCCTTGTTGTCTTTGCAAGTCAGCCAGTTCCGCAATATGGCGGCGCTGGCTGTTGCTGTCCATCCTGAATTTAATCTTATTTATGGCGAAAATGGCAGTGGCAAAACCAGTTTGCTGGAAGCCATTTATTATCTGGCACATGGTCGTTCTTTTCGCAGCAGAGTACATCAGAGGCTAATTAAAGACGACGCGCCACATTTTACCCTGCATGCCAAAGTCAGCAATAATCAGCAAAGCTACAGTCTGGGATTGCAACGCAGTCGGACGGCTGAATTGCTGCTGCGGTTAAATGGTGCTAACGTGCAGCGCTTAGCCGAGTTTGCCAGCCTGCTACCGGTGCAATTACTTACCCCAGATAGTTTCCGGCTGTTCTTTGGTGGTCCAAAAGAACGCCGGCAATTCTTTGATATGGGTGTGTTCCACGTGGAACCTGATTTTTTTCCGGTTTGGTTGCAGTTTAGCCGGGTCCTTAAGCAGCGTAATTCCCTTTTGAAGCAGCGACGACGTTATGATGACCAATTTGCGTACTGGGACCAGCAGTTTGCTAACCTGGCCTGGCAACTGCAGGGGCAGCGCCAGCTGTATATTGATAGGTTAACCGAGGCCTATCAGCTGTTGGTGGCCGATAATGAGTTACTGGCTGACATTACGATGCAGTTGCAAAGTGGCTGGCCTGAACGGATTAATAGCGAGCAAGCGCTACTGGAATTACTGCAACAGAATTTTGAACAAGACTGCCGACAAGGTTTTAGTCAATATGGTCCGCAAAAAGCGGATTTAAAGTTAAAAAAAGCGCAGCTGACAGTGGAAGAAGTATTATCCCGCGGCCAGCTAAAAGTGTTATTATTTGCACTTAAAATCGCCCAGAACAATGTCATTAGCAATAGTGGAAGTAAACAACCATTGCTGTTAATTGACGACCTGGCGTCTGAGCTGGATGCCAGTTCGACCCAACTTGTTTTTGAGTATTTAACCCAGATTAATTCACAGGTATTTATTACTGCAATTAATGCTGATCAGGTTTCACCTTATATTGCTGCCGAGCGTAGCAAAATGTTTCACGTGGAACACGGTCAGATAACAGCACGGACAGACGAAGATGGCCGAACAACATAATTACGATTCCTCAAGTATTAAAGTATTAAAAGGGCTGGATGCCGTTCGTAAAAGACCAGGCATGTATATCGGTGACACCGATGACGGCACTGGCTTACACCATATGGTGTTCGAGGTGGTCGACAACTCTATCGACGAAACCCTGGCTGGCTATTGCACCGATATCTGGGTAACCATTCATAGTGATGGCTCTGTCTCAGTACGCGATAATGGTCGTGGTGTGCCAACCGAAATGCACGAAGAAGGGGTGTCAGCTGCTGAAGTTATTATGACGGTATTGCATGCCGGCGGTAAGTTCGACGAAAATTCTTACAAAGTATCAGGTGGCTTGCACGGTGTTGGTATTTCAGTGGTTAACGCCTTATCTGACAAGCTGGAACTGACTATCCGCCGCAAAGGCCAGGTTCATAGCCAGATATATCATTTAGGTGTACCGCAGGCGCCCCTGGCTGTTATTGGCGAAACTGAAGACACCGGAACAGCCATCCGCTTCTGGCCCAGTCCGACAGTATTCAGCGACATAGATTACCACTACGATATTCTAGCCAAGCGTTTACGTGAACTGTCATTCCTGAACTCAGGCGTGAGTATTATTCTGACAGATGAGCGCAACGACAAGAAAGACCATTTTAAATACGAAGGCGGTATTGAAGCGTTCGTACAGTACCTCAACCGCAGCAAAACCAGCATTCACCCTAAAGCCTTCTATTTTACCGATCAGCGTGAAGATGGCATTTCGGTTGAAGTGGCGATGCAGTGGAACGATAGCTATCAGGAAAATGTATTCTGTTTTACCAACAATATTCCACAGCGTGACGGCGGGGCTCACTTAGCCGGTTTCCGTGGCGCCTTAACCCGGGTGCTGAATAACTATATTGAGCACGAAGGATATGCTAAGAAGATGAAGGTACAGGCCTCCGGTGACGACGCCCGGGAAGGCTTAACCGCAGTGGTCAGCGTAAAAGTACCAGACCCTAAGTTCAGCTCACAGACCAAAGATAAATTGGTTTCCAGTGAAGTACGCTCAGCGGTTGAGGGCGTGATGGGCGAGAAGCTGAACGAATACCTGTTGGAAAACCCGGCAGATGCCAAAATAATAGTCGGCAAAATTGTTGATGCTGCTCGGGCCAGAGAAGCTGCGCGTAAAGCGCGGGAAATGACCCGTCGCAAAGGCGCGCTGGATATTGCCGGTTTACCCGGTAAGCTGGCCGACTGTCAGGAAAAAGACCCGGCATTCTCTGAACTCTATATTGTCGAGGGTGATTCAGCAGGCGGTTCTGCCAAACAGGGCCGTAACCGCAAGAATCAGGCAATTCTGCCGTTAAAAGGTAAAATTCTGAACGTCGAAAAAGCCCGTTTTGACAAAATGCTGTCATCACAGGAGGTGGGCACCTTAATTACCGCGCTCGGCTGTGGTATCGGTCGTGAAGAATATAACCCGGATAAAACCCGTTATCATAGCATCGTGCTGATGACCGATGCTGACGTCGACGGTTCGCACATTCGCACCTTATTGCTGACCTTCTTTTACCGGCAAATGCCAGAGCTGATAGAGCGCGGATATATTTATATTGCCCAGCCACCCCTGTTTAAGGTGAAAAAGGGTAAACAAGAGCAATATATTAAAGACGAACCTTCGCTGGTCGAATACTTAACCACCCTGGCGCTGGATGAGGCGAGTCTGCACGTTAATGCTGATGCCCCTGGCATTACAGGCGAACATCTGGAAAAGCTGGTGCGCTTGTATCACAAGGTTACTGCTATTATTGACCGCCTGAGCCGGAAAATCCCATATAACCTGCTGAACGAGCTTATCTATGTTACCGGCCTCTCTCCGGATAACGTTAAAGATAAAACCGTAGTGGAAGCCTGGGTAAAAACGCTGGCAAAACGGCTGGATGAAAAAGAAGGTGACGGTTCAAGTTACAAGTACGATGTGCTGGAAGACCGCGAGCGTCATTTGTTCCAGCCGAAAGTGATTATTCGCCAGCATGGTATTGACAGCGAATATGCGCTGCACTACGACTTTATTACCTCACGGGACTATCAAAATATAGTTGCGCTGGGTGACGAGATCCGCGACCTGATGGAAGACGGCGCATTTGTTCGCCGTGGTGAAAAAGTTAAACCGGTAGAAACCTTCGTTGAAGCATTAAACTGGTTAATGGCGGAATCAAAACGTGGTTTGTACATTCAGCGCTATAAAGGGCTGGGGGAGATGAACCCGGATCAGTTGTGGGAAACGACCATGGACCCGCAAAACAGGCGGATGCTGCAGGTTACTATCGAAGATGCGGTAGGCGCAGATCAATTGTTTGCGACCCTGATGGGTGACCATGTTGAGCCACGGCGCGCCTTTATTGAAGAGAATGCATTGTACGTTGCCAACTTAGACGTATAGTTTTTTTACCAGATAACAAGACAGGGGCTGCGGCCCCTCAGTCATTTTAGCGAGTTAGCAGCGCATGCATAAATATGATATTAAAACCTTTCAGGGCCTGATCTTAGCCCTGCAGGATTACTGGGCCCGCCAGGGCTGCGTTATTGTCCAGCCGCTGGATTTAGAAGTGGGTGCCGGTACCTTCCACCCGATGACTTTTCTGCGCTCACTGGGGCCAGAGCCGACCAATGTGGCCTATGTGCAGCCTTGCCGCCGGCCGACCGATGGCCGTTATGGCGAAAACCCGAACCGTCTACAGCATTACTATCAGTTTCAGGTGATTTTAAAGCCGTCGCCAGACAATATTCAGGAGCTGTATTTAGGCTCGTTGCGTGAGCTGGGCATTGATACCCTGGTACATGATATCCGCTTTGTTGAGGATAACTGGGAATCACCAACGCTGGGTGCCTGGGGCCTGGGCTGGGAAGTGTGGTTAAACGGTATGGAAGTGACCCAATTCACTTACTTCCAGCAAGTAGGGGGCCTGGAATGCCGGCCGGTAACCGGTGAGATCACCTACGGTTTAGAGCGCCTGGCGATGTATATTCAGGGCGTTGATTCTATTTACGACCTGGTCTGGACCGACGGCCCGTTAGGCCGGGTTACCTATGGTGATGTGTTCCACCAAAATGAAGTAGAACAGTCGACATATAATTTTGAACATGCCGATGTGCCGGCATTATTTGCCCAGTTTGACCAGTGCGAAAAAGAAAGCCATTACCTGATTGAGCAGGGCCTCGCGCTACCGGCTTACGAGAAAGTAATGAAAGCCTCGCATGCCTTTAATATGCTCGACGCGCGTCATGCTATATCGGTGACTGAGCGCCAGCGTTATATCCTGCGGGTGCGGACGCTGGCCAAAGCGTGCGCCGAAGCTTATTTTACCAGCCGCGAGAAACTTGGTTTTCCACTATGCAAAAAAGATAAGCCATCACAGCAGGAGGCCAAATGAGCGCACAGGATTTTCTGGTAGAAATTGGCACGGAAGAGCTGCCACCAAAAGCGCTGAAAACTCTGGCAAGTGCCTTTGCCGACAATATTGCCAGCGAGTTGGCAAAACAAGAGCTTAGCCATAGCGATGTGATCTGGTATGCCGCACCACGGCGGTTAGCCGTGCGGGTAAACAGTCTGGCACAAAGCCAGAGCGATAAAGTTGTCGAGAAGCGCGGCCCTGCTATTACTGCAGCCTTTGATGCCGATGGTAAGCCTACCAAGGCTGCTGCCGGCTGGGCGGCCGGCTGCGGTATCAGTGTTGAGCAAGCCGAGCGGCTGGAAACTGACAAAGGTGCCTGGTTGCTGCATAAGCAATTACAAAAGGGCCAGAACACCACGGCATTATTGGCTGACGTTATCAAAACTGCCCTGGCTAAATTGCCGGTTGCCCGGCCAATGCGCTGGGGTAACTCTGATGCGGAGTTTATCCGGCCGGTACATACTATTGTTATGTTGTATGGTAACGAGCTAGTCCCTGCCACTATTTTGGGCCGCAACAGCAATAACAAAAGCTACGGCCACCGCTTTCATGCACCGGCACTGGTTGAAATCGCCAATGCTGACGCCTATTTGCCAACCTTGCAGCAAGCTTACGTGGTAGCCGATTATAACGAGCGCAAAGCGACAATTGCTAAGCAAGTCAACGCTACTGCTGAAAGCTTGGGTGCAGTAGCACTGATGGATGATGCCTTGCTGGAAGAGGTCGCGTCTTTGGTGGAATGGCCGGTAATTTTAGTCGGCAGCTTTGAGCAAAGCTTTTTGCAGGTGCCTGCTGAACCATTAATATCAACGATGAAAGACAATCAGAAATACTTTCCGTTGCTGGATCAGCAGGGCAAGTTAATGAATAAGTTTATCTTCGTTACCAATATCGAAAGCAAAGACCCGCAACAAATTGTCAGTGGCAATGAAAAAGTGGTACGGCCGCGGCTGGCTGACGCTGAATTTTTCTTTAACACTGATCGTAAAACCAAACTGGTTGAGCGGCTCGATAGCTTAAAAACTGTGTTGTTCCAGCAGCAGCTGGGTACGCTGGCAGAAAAATCGGAGCGGATTAGCAAAGTGGCCGGTTTTGTCGCCACGAAAATTGGTGCCGACCAGGCTGCCGCAGAGCGGGCAGGTTTACTATCGAAAACCGATTTAATGACCAATATGGTTGGCGAGTTTCCGGAAGTGCAGGGCATTATGGGCATGCATTATGCCCGCTTGGATGGTGAAGATGAAGCCGTTGCCCTGGCCCTGAACGAGCAGTATATGCCGCGCTTTGCCGGCGATCAGTTACCCAGCCGTTTAGAAGGCGCTGCGGTAGCCATTGCCGATAAACTGGATACCTTAGTCGGCATCTTTGGTATCGGCCAAACGCCGAAAGGTGATAAAGACCCGTTCGCACTGCGCCGCGCTGCTATAGGTGCGCTGCGGATTATGGTGGAAAAGCAATTAGCGCTAGATCTGGTAGAGTTGATTGCCTTTAGCCAGCAAACCTTTGCTGATAAGTTAACTAACCCTAAGGTCGCCGACGAAGTACTGGACTTTATGCTGGGCCGGTTCCGCGCCTGGTATCAGGATGAAGGTTACAGTGTTGATGTTATTCAGGCAGTACTGGCACGCCGGCCTACCAGCCCGAGTGACTTTGACAAGCGGGTCAGTGCGGTGGCCGAATTCAGTAAACTGGAGGCAGCAACAGCTCTGGCAGCTGCTAACAAACGGGTTGCCAATATTCTGGCTAAAGTAACTGACAGCATACCAGTGCAAGTAAGCACTAACTTACTGCAAGAGCCAGCAGAGCAAGCGCTTTATCAGGCAATAACCGCTGAGCAGGCCTATCAGAGAGAAGGCCATAGCTATAGCGACAGCCTGGCCCATTTGGCTGGTATGCGTAGCGTGATTGACAATTTCTTTGATCAGGTGATGGTCAATGCGGATGATACCGATGTGCGCTTTAACCGCCTGGCGTTGTTGCAACAACTCCGCGAATTGTTTCTGCAGGTGGCTGATATCTCTGTCTTGCAGTAATACAGGCTTCAACTTCGGAAATAAAAAAGCCAGCTTAACCGCTGGCTTTTTGTAATTCAGAGCTTAGGTCTGACATCTAACTGCTCAATATCTAAATCAGGGTCGTAATCCAGCGCAAAGTTTAGTTGTACCTTTAACCCAATATTGGCTGCTGGATCAGCCATTGGCGCATAGCGCCAACGTTTCAGCGCGGCTACTGCTTCTTTTTCAAATACGCCTTCGGGCTGCGCATGGACAACAATAATGTCACTGGTAGACCCGTCGGATTGAACATTAAACTGCAACTGCACTAAACCTTCTATGCGGTTTTCAGCTGCCTGTATGGGGTATCTTGGTTCGATCCGCACGATGGGTGTTGGGCTTGACTTTACCGTTGTAGCAGTGTTATCAGCCTGCACTGGCTGCTGCCAAAATAAAGCGGCAATACCCAAGCTTGCAAGTAAGAACAGCAAGGGGGTTTTACTGGTACCATGTTGTTGATTGAGTTGTAATAAACGTTCTTTCATTGATTGTTTCGCTCCGTAATGATGACAAAAAGGTTGAAAGGTCGCTGATGGCGTAGAAACAGACTGCATTGCGGCCAACAGCGCATTGGCGTAGCAAACTTGAGTTGATAAAGGTTGGTGGTGTAATACATCGGCGTCACAGGCCAGCTCCTGATCAGCACGGTAGCGGCGGTAAGCCAGCCAAAGTAATGGATGAAACCAGAACAGGCAAAGCAGGGTGATGGCCAACCAGTTAGCGTGTAAATCACCACGTTGCCAATGACGCAGCTCATGCCGCAAAATCAAGCTGCGTTGCTGGCGGTTAAAGCGCTGCCAAAAATTTGCGGGAAGGATCAGCTGTGGCCGTAACACGCCAAAAATAGCAGGTCCTTGTTGCGTGCGGCTAATATAATATCGGAGGTTACCGTGTTTTACCTGCCGGCTAGGGCGGAGCTGTCGTTTTAGCAGGATGACACTCACTATGCACCAGCACGCCATCAATACAGCGCCGGTTAGCCAGAGCCAACGTAAGCCTGGCAGGGCAGAACTGATATCAAGTTGTTGTTGCACCTGGCCAGCGGTTATTACTAGCGTATCAACAACTGCAGAGTTGAGGCTGGCAGCGGCATTGGTCGCAGGTAACAATGGCAAAAACACCGCAACAGGCAACGCCAGCCATAGCAGATAACAACTGCGGGCACCAAACCGTTTTAACAATAGTGGGTGAGCTAACAGTAGCAGGCCACTGATCAGAGCCAGTAACAAGCTGCTTTGCCATAGCCATAACATCATGACTTATCCTCCTGCTGTTGTTCAAGCTCAGCAACTAGTTGTTTCAGCTCAGCTAAGTCAGAGGCACTGAGTTCATTTTTGCGGGCAAAGCTCGCGACCAATGGTGCCACCCGTCCAGCAAATAACCGCTGCACAAAACTGCCGCTGACTTGTTGTTGATAATCTTGCTGGCTAATACATGCGCTGTACAAATAGGCCCGACCATTTTTCTGATAAGAAAGCGCGCTTTTGGCAACCAGTCGGTTAAGTAGGGTTTTCACTGTTTTTTCATGCCAGTCTTTCTGTTGCTGCAAATACTGAACAACATCCGCAGCACTGCAAGGTTGGGTACGCCAAATAACCTGCATCACTTCAAGTTCAGCATTGCTTATATCGATTGCCATAAAACCACCTTAGATTACATTTGTAATACATTTAAGATTACACCTGTAATTCATTTTGGCAAGTTGTTTTCATGATTATTTTCTGCCATGAATAACTAAGGTCATTTCAAAACGTAGTCACCTGGCCTGAGATAACGACAAAATAAACCCGCAGTAGCGTGAACCTGATAACGCTTCGCATCGTCTTTTACAGGCAATCACAACACTAGGGATAATAATGCAGCAGGCACAACTCGATTTATTGGTGATGGCCATGCAGGCTGGTGACCGGCGGGCTTTTGGCCTGTTGTACCAGCATTATCACCGCGACTTGCGCCGGTTTGCTGCTTACTTGCTGGCAAGCCCTGTAGCGGCAGAAGACCTGGTGCAAAATGTCTGGTTAAAGGTAAATCAGCGAATTGACCGGTTAAATGACCCTGCGGTTTTTACCAGCTGGCTCTATCGGGCGGTACGTTGGGAAGTTCTGGATTATCAGCGCCAGACATTACGACACAAGCGGCAGCCGCTTGACGACAACACGCTCGCTGCTATTGCCACCCCAGACATGCTGGTACAGCAAGATGACAGCAGTGACTTGGCCAAGGCTATGACGCAGCTGGCAGTCGATGAGCGCTTGGTGTTGCAGTTGCACTATTTACACGAGCTAGAACTAAGTCAGATAGCGTTAATTATAGAAATACCAATTGGCACGGTGAAATCACGTTTGCACCGGGCACGACAGCAATTGCAACAGCAGCTACAACAATGAGGAACAGGTTATGACCCTTGATAATGATATTAAACAGCAACTGGCTAAACAGGCGGCCGAGCTGGATAAACTAATGCGGGAAGAGCAGGGGCTGGAAAAAGTGTTAGCTTCTGGTTTTAAAGGCGGGCTGGGCGGCATTATGATAGTAGCCTATATCCTGGCGACTCTACTGGCGTTAGCAATTTTCTATTGCGGCTATCACTTTTTTAGCGCAGAGCCGGGGCAGCAGTTGTTCTGGGGCGTGTCGCTATTGCTGGTATTTCAGGCCCAGGTGGCAACAAAACTGTGGATCTGGATGGAAACTAACCGTAGCTCTACTTTGCGCGAGTTAAAAAGGCTGGAATTGGCAGTTGCCAAGCTAACGGCTGGCTAACACACCAGATTACGGCCGCTGTTTTTCGCCAGGTATAGTTGCTTGTCGGCTTGCTCAATGGCGGTCGCCAGGCTGGTGCTATCGTGGCAGCCGGCTACCCCAAAGCTGGCACTCACCGGCAGTGCCAATTTGCCAAGCTGCAGTGGGTTGTCCAGTAACGCCAGGCGAATTTTTTCGGCAACCCGCATGGCATCATCAGTAGTAGTTTTCGGCAGGAAAAATAAAAACTCTTCGCCGCCTATCCGACAGGCAATATCCTGCTGGCGCAGTATACGCCGGAATAGATTGGCCAGATGGCGCAAGACGGCATCACCTGCGGCATGGCCATGTTGGTCATTGAGTCGCTTAAAGTGGTCAATATCACAAATAATAACGGCCATAGGCAGAAAAGCGTCAGCTTGTTGCTGCAAATTAGTGTTCAGCGATGAATCAATAAACCTGCGGTTAAGTAATGAGGTTAACGGATCGGTATTGGCCTGTATTTCTTTACTTTGTTGCAGTAAATCCATGGCCTCATGGCTGCGCTCACGGTAGTGATCGTTAATCCAGCAGACAATAATGACGATAAGCAATGACGCAATAAACCGGCTGGCCTCGGCTTCTTTATAATCTGCCATAATTAGGTCTGGTATAAATAACATTGCACTTAGTATTGCCAGCAGTAGCGCATTGCTTAACAGGGCTTTTTTAACCCCGAGTAAGCCAAATAGTATTGCCGGAAACGGAAATACCCAGTAAAGGGCGGTATTATTAAAGCCGCCCTGATATACCAGGGCAAGTACGAAAAAACCGACCAGCACAGCTTCAATATTACAGGCGAGGTTTAAATTGCCGGACCAGCGAAAATAACTGATATTAATAAGAAAGGTAGCGCCCGTGCCGAATAAGATCACCGGCAGCAAAGCAATTTCACCACCGAGGTTTTTAAAACCGTAGATAAACATGACGACAGATGTAATGTAACTGACAAAAGATAAAATATAACGCCGGCGTCGGGCGTCAATTTTCTCAGCTTGCTGAGCACTATCCTTGTTCAGAGCTACCTGCAACAGCACCACCCCCTGTTTTTATTTATCCTAGCACAGAAAGGTGGTGCAACAGCAATAGTTGTCAGGGGTTGTTTTCCTGTTGCTTTGCCAACTCAACCAATTTCCGCACATCAGCCAGCAATTGCTGCGCATCGTATACGATGCCGTCTTTAATGGTATAGCGAACACCCTGGGTGCGGGTGGCCAGATTATCGGCGTTCAGCCGGTAGTGGCCGGTGCCATACAGCACTTTAAAATTCGCCAGTGGGTTTTCACCGACTATTACCAGATCAGCTTTTTTGCCCGGTACCACGCTGCCAATGTCCTGCTCCAGCCCAAGGGCAAGCGCGCCGTTCAGGGTGGCGGCCTGAATTACTTCCAAAGCATTAAAGCCGGCTTCGCGCAGCAGCTCCAGCTCCTGCACAAAGGCAAAGCCGTATATTTTATAGATGTAACCGGCGTCAGAGCCGACGGTAATGCGGCCACCATGGTTTTTATAGTCATTTAAAAACTGCATCCAGATCCGGTAATTTTCGCGCCAGGCAATTTCATGGTCGGTAGTCCAGTCAAACCAGTAGGAGCCATGGGCATAGCGGCTGGGCGTAAAAAATTTAGTCAGCGTTGGCAGGGTATAATCCTGATGCCATTCGGCATTACGCTGTGCTGCCGCATCCCGGCTGGCCTCGTAAATAGTCAGGGTAGGGTTAATGGTAAAATCGAGCTCAATTAACTCGTCGCGCACAGCATTCCATTTTGCTGATCCCGGCGCAGCAGCCTGACGCCACAGCTCACCGGCAGCACCAAAGCGATCCTGTTCGTTCTGGTAATTATAATTTGCCGGATAATTCTGAATAGTCTGACCGGTGAACAATGCTTCTGGCAAACCATACCAATGTTCCATTGAGCCTAAACCCATCCGGGCACTGTCCAGTACATTGGTTCGGGCGACATTCAGCTGGGCATGGTGCATCATGGTACCCAGTTGTTGTTTATTTGCTTCGTCCAGCGCCGCGGCAATAATGCCAGGAGTCGCACCAAAGAATTTAATCCCGGCCGCGCCGGCTTTTTTAATATCTCGTACCCATTTGCGCGCCTGCTCCGGGTTAAATACCGCCTGTGCCAAGCCCTGACCAAAACCGACATAAGGTACTATTCTTGGCGCTACTATGCGGTTTTCTTTTGATGCCTTAACATGTTTTAAGGTCCAGGCCAGACCATTAAAACTGCCGGGTTCCCGCACCGTGGTAATACCATGGGCGAGCCACAGCTTAAACACATACTCAGCCGGGATACCGTTAGCAGAGCCACCAATGTGGCCATGCATATCAATAAAGCCGGGCAGAATGTACATGCCGCTGACATCCATTTCGGTGTCACCCTCTTTTGCCACCGGCCGGCCGCTCTGAAGTACCGGCACATCGGGGTAGCCCACGACAACTACCTGACTGATCCGGTCGTTTTCAATGACAATATCCACCGGGCCAATAGCGGGTGCGCCTTCACCGCTGATTAAAGTGCCGCCGCGCAGAATTAACCGCTTATACGGGCCATCACCTTCACCTTGAATACGCTCAGGTGCAGAGGGCGTTCGTTCAGAGTCATTGGCGAATATAGGTAAACAAGTAGTGCTGATTACCAGCAATAGGGTGCTAAGCAGCAGACGCATGGCAAGTCCTTTCGAATTATAAGGGGTAGCAGATACGGATCAGTGTGCCAAGGCTTTAGCTACGGCGCCAGTGCAACGCGGCAAAACGCCTTAACTAAAGCGTGAACGGTAAATGTCAGCTAATGCTTCCACAAATGCGACTTCTTCCTCTGTCCAGCGTTTAATCACTGCCGTTTGTTCACAGCAAATAATGCCGGTGGCTTTATCGCCATGATAAATAGGCACATCGAGTAAAGACTTAATATTAAAAGGTTTTAAAAACAACTCGGCTAAGTCTTTAGTGGCAGGGTCTTTCAGGGCATCGACCGCCCGGATAATTTTTTTCTGGTCCAGCGCGGCAAAATATCCCGGGAAGCTCCAGCGATCGACCAGCAAGGCCTCCTGCGAAAAGCCATTATCTTTATCCAATAGCAGCTGACAGCGCAGTAAGTCATGATCAACAAACTGCCATAAGCCGACTTGTTGGATCTGAAGCCCATCAAGACAACACTGCAGCAACTGCTGCCGGGCCTCATCTTCACTGATATCAGGCTGGTAAATGGCGCTGTGAAGCTGGTCAAGTTCGGCTGAAAACTGCGACGTCATAGTAGTGCTTTGTCCAAAACAGAAATAGGGTAATCACAACCATAGCAAAAGGAATCAGCGATGCCACTGTAATTAGCAATTTGCTATAAAATATTGGACCGTCACAGGGAGGGAGCGTCAATTTGCAGTACTTGATCAATTGATGGTTCAAATAACAGCAATACAGAAGAGCACAGATAAATAAAGATTCGGGAAGATGAGCAGACAAGCCAGTAAAATGCTGACTTGTCTGATGTGAAAAACGTTGTGTTTAGCTGCGGCGTCGGCGGGCTGCTGCAATGCCAATCAGGCCTAGGCCCAATATTGCCAGAGTTGCGGGCTCTGGTACTTGCGCTACTACTGCTTGATTGACGCGAAAGGCCAGTGACTCATTACAGGCGTTGGTGCAACCGTGGAAGTCGAAATCTGCAAGACTCCACTGTCCATCAGTACCTTGGGACCAGTCGATCCAGGTGTAGTTTGTAAACCATGGTGTTGCAACAGCAACATCAAACTGCGGTGCTGTAATGGGCAACACATAAGCCAAACGGGCGCCGGAAGCCTCGTCCAGGTTGTTGCCGGTAGCATAATCAACATTCGCGCCGGCAAAGGCGAAGTCATAACCTGTCAAACCACCGATTTCGTTATAGATATCTAACGTCATTGGTGCCCAGCCAAACAATGACTGAAAACTGAAATCAATACCACCCGGAGTTGTATTCTGACTCCATGGTGATATCCACGCAATATCATAACCATTAATGGTGATGTAAGCGTTATCGGGTAATTCTGAGTTGATTAGTGCAGCTGAGGCACTAAAGCTGCTTAAAGCAAGAAACAGGGCTGATACTACTTTTAGTTTCATTATATTAACTCTTCACTGATTACTGCACATACGGCATTGCTCTGGCAGAGCAATGCGAGTAGGCAATAAACGTGCCTAAAGCTAGGCGTTTGATATTTAACCAATATTTATTTTATGGAAATAAAATTGTAAATAATGCTGACAAAACACTTAAAAGTATCTTAAAGGGCTTTCTCGCAGAAATCACAAATATAATCATGATGTATTTGTGGCTGGTAGTTTATTGGCTGCAAGCAAAGCAAAATTATACTCAAGTTCCGCAGTATAACGCCGGCTTTGCTCCACGCCCCATTGCTTAACAGTGTAGAGAGCAACATTCAGTAAGTCATTTGCTGCTTCAGTGGTTAAGTGATAACGCTGATTAGCGTTTGTTATCGGCCGCTATTGCCTGCTCGAAAATATCAGTAACGCTTTGCTCTGAAAAATTACCTTGCCTAGCGCTTTGCAGCCGTTGTTGCAAGAGATATTCCAGTTGCTTCACTGAATAGTGTTTGGCCTGCTCAGTTACTTGATGTGGCAGCACTTTGTCCAGAATAAAGTCTTTAATGCTTTTACCCTGCAGGGCAGCCATCGCTTTTAACAGCTGATGTTGCTCTGGCGTTACTTCAATTGAGAGTCGGCTCACTGCATGCTCCGGTGTTGCTGCAAACTTTGCTAAGTATAAACCCGCCACACTAATGTGAAAGTGTACATTTGTGTGAAAGTGGGATGCTTCATGGTGTAAAAGCCTAATTGCCTGCGCTAGTGAGCAGAACTCAACAAGGCAATATAAAACTCTCGCTCACCTAAAATAATTATGTTTTAATTGTGTTAATTTTAATTAACAATTATTGGTGATCTAATGTTGACCTTAGAAGAGATAATTATTAGCCGTGGCGAAATAGAGAAAATTTACAAAGCCAATATCGCGTTAACTCTGTGGCGTGGTCTACATAATTCAGACGATAAAATAAATCCGTTGTATCCTGATTTCTATACGCGGAATTTACCGAACGGTGATATTCGTGAGCCGGATGTTACATTAGTCAGAGATCCCAAGACGGGAAAAGAAATCGTAAAGTCTGAAGAGGGAGTTGGAACTTCTCTGACAGACAAGGAAGGGCTTTTTGGTCACAAGAGCTGGGAATATTATGTCATCCCAAAAGGAACTACTATTCCGAAAGAGCTGATCATCACTAAAGATCACTATTTAGCCAGAAAGAAATGCTGGCACTATTCGATATCTCCCAATTTCGACATGCCAAAAGACGACTTTGTTGCTGCTTTAGATAAACTGGCGCAAAATGCAGGCATTAAAGTAAAAGGAAAATCTTATGCCACAGGTTGACGTCAGGTCTCTATCGGTCTGCATTCAGGCGCTGCAAACGGCAATAAAACATAATGATTTCTTGTCGCAGTCGGCCACTGTCGATGCCGACGATTATGAAGAAAGCTCCTATATGTTTGAGCTGGAACTAGCCAAACTGGTGAAACTTTACCGGCAGGAAGAGGCCAATGGTAATGTGAATATCCCCCTCGCTGAGTTGCTAAAACCACCGTTTGATAGCCTAAATGAGAGCTAGTATTAGTCAAAAATCAGGCTCGCTAAGCAATGCCAAATGAAGTCGTGCGTTACTCTTTGCAACAAATTCGGCAGCGCAAGAGCGTGACCAACAGGCAAAAGCTGGCGGCGACAATTGATGACGATATTGCCAGGCAAATAGTGGCCGACCCGGATTTGTATGAACTGACGAACAAAGAGTTGGCAGAATTTGATTTAGAAGTAGTAAAAACCTTCCCACCTTTGAAATCAAAATAACTGCTTGATATTTAAAGCGCTTATCCATTCCATCATAAAACTATTGCCGTTCCCTATTTTATAAACTAAGTTAGAACCTTGCAGCTGCCAAAGAGCAGCGAAATGGCTTGGAACAGGGAAGCTCATCATTGAAGAAACTATTACTTTTAGCGCTGATTGCCTTTGACGCCTGGAATTACTATCAAAAACAAAGCACGCCTAAGCCAATTGTTGAGCCTGCGCCGCGGGTACTTCCTGACTATACCGTGCCCATCCAAAAAGCCCGTGACGTTGCAGCTAACAAAACTTCCGTTGTGATGGCCGCCAGCATTGCAGCCAGATGAACTCCCGCGCAGAAGCGGAGTACTTCTTACGAAACTGCCCGGATACAAAGATGGACGGCGATGGTGACGGTATTCCTTGTGAAAGGCAGTTCGCCGTTAGATAAAGCATCAGAATATAAAGTTACCTCGTATCACTTGTTAATTTAGAGAAATTTTATATGGGTTTGTACCACAACGATCAGCCAATTCAGGGTACTTCTAGCGACCCTGATTTACTTAACAGAGATAATTTTTCTAAGCATTTGGCGGAGGTATTGTTAGTTAAACCAGCTAAAGATTGTCTAACGGTCTCTATAGAGGGAGAGTGGGGCTATGGAAAAACATCGTTGATCAATCTCGTAAAGTTAAAGCTTAATAACATGAAGAACAAGCCAATAGTTGTAGAATATAACCCCTGGCTGGCAGGAAAATCTGAGTCTCTTATCCAGGATTTTTTATTACAATTTTCAGCAAAACTGCATTTAGGAAATAATAATCGTGCAGCTTTAAACGCATCAAAGCAGCTTTTGGCCTATTCGAGCTTATTCAGTGTAGCTAAGTTAATACCAGGGGCAGAACCCTGGGCCTCTTTGATCGAACAGGCAGTTTCTACGACTGGCAGCGCTACGAAGCAGATCGCAGAGTTGAAAGAGCTAGATTTAATTGAAAAAAAGAAAAAGGTTACGTCAGCAATCAGCAAATTGAACTCATCGATTGTTGTCGTTATTGATGATATTGATAGGCTTACACCTTCAGAGACATTTGAAGTACTCCGACTTGTGAAAGCTGTTGCGGATTTTTCCGGAACCTCTTTTTTGCTTGCGTTTGACGCACGATATTTGACTTCAGTTTTGTCAAAAAACGGTATAGAAAATTCTACAGAATACATAAATAAGATAATTCAGCTCCGAGTGCCACTCCCTCTCATTTCAGACGGAGATCTAAGGCACTTAGCAGAAATTGAGCTTTCAAAGTTTGATTCTGTTAAGGCTATGGATGTTTTTGAAAAAGATCGTGACCGATTGGGCTGGATATATCATCACTACTTCAAAAATTTAGTCAAAAGTCCGAGAGATATAAAAAGAACTTTTAATCATCTAAGGTTTGTCCATAACCAAATAGAAGGGCAGGTATGCTTCTCGGATCTTTTTTCCTTGTCTATTCTTGCTACCAAAGCAAACCAAGTTTATGAAAATATAAAAAAAGTACCTGAAGCATATCTTGGGTTGAATCTCAGCAATGACGGTCTAATGCCGAAGAAAAGAGACGAAACTGTTGATGAATTAGAAACAGTTAGAAATGAAATGCTTGGTGGTATGGAACCTCATGAAGTTAATCTAATAAAGGGTTTAGTAGCAGAGTTATTTCCACTAACAGATTTGAAAAAGTATCGAGCATTTGGTGTTTCCAATGATGATGCTGCGGGACGTGTTTCGTCATTACAGAGATTGCACATAGCTTTGCACTACCATACTCCAGTCGGCTATGTTTCAGACCGTGAGGTCAGACAATTTATTTTCGGAGAGAGTGACCGCGGAGAGTTTATTGAAAGAGTGATTGCTAATGGTTCGACTGAACGATTTTTTGAGTTGATGATGCATTACGGGGCAGAAAATCCCGATAATCACTTTAAGATACTTACGTGTATTTATGATGGATACCTAAGATCGGACCTTTTAAAAAAATCTTTGCAGTCAAATTATGGATTTTTACGTAACGATCCTTATAGATTCATGGAGTGGTTAACAGAGAAAGTTGTTTTGAATAACCCTGAACGCTTCGGTCTGTGTCGTCAGATTATAAGTAGGTCAGAAAATGCACCTCTTGCCGCTGACTTACTAAATGCCATTAGGAAAGACATGAAAAGTAAGCATGACAATAACCTTCTGTTTACTGATAGCCAGCTCAATGAATTGGAGTGCCTGTTTCAGGTTTCCGCCTTGAAAGCGATTAATGACAAAATGTTCTTAGATAACCATCTGGAGTCCCATATATTTTTTGAACTGAAGAGGTCATCAAAAGAAAAAGCAAAAACACTTATCTCAAATATTTTATTGGGAGAGCAGGGTGTGATAAGGGTAGCTGAGATTATTGGTAACATCGGCTCAGATTCGACAAATGGACCTTATACAAAAGTTGACCACAATACATTTTCCGAGGTTATCGACATGGATCTGCTATACAAGAAAGCAGCAGAGGTGGATTTGTCAAAGGTTTCAATACCAGTTTCTGCAGTTATAAGAAGCATGATGGATGGCACGGCATACTATCTACGTGATGGTTCCAAGGTTAACCGCTAACCTTTTTAACCACATACCGATATGGCAGCTCAGCAGTATCACTGGCCAGTAACTCATGATCCATAAAACGGCAGAAGGCCGGGATATCACGGGTGGTGGCCGGGTCGTCGGCGATAATTAATAAGGTATCGCCCACCTGCATTTTGCGCAGTTGCAGCCGCACCATCATTACCGGCTCGGGGCAGCGCAGGCCAAGGGCGTCCAGGGTTTGGGTGGCGCTGTTAAAAAGCGGGTCCATTGTTACTTCATACTCCAAAATCTTACCGTAAAACGAAACCTGCTGAGCAGGTGTAAGCTGCACTTTTCGGGTCGCGGCTGTTGTCGCTAAGCTAAGGCGATGGTTGGAACCCCACTTGCGCAGACACAGAGTGTCTGAGGTTTTGCGCGAGCAAAGCCGAGTTGCTGTGGCGAGCACAGTGGGTGTTGCAACCTACAGCCGTTACTTGCATAGCAAACAACAAAAAAGGGCCGTAAAAACGGCCCTTATTCTATGCGATTGTGCTGGTTGCTACCAGCCTGTTGCTGTCAGCTTATGGCCGCTCAAAAACAGTCGCGATGCCCTGACCTAAACCAATACACATGGTGGCCAGGCCAAACTTGCCGCCTTTATCTTCCATTACATTGATTAAGGTGGTGCTGATCCGTGAACCCGAGCAGCCCAGTGGGTGGCCAAGGGCGATGGCGCCGCCATTCAGGTTTACTTTCTGATCTTTAACTTCCAGTAAGCCTAAATCTTTCATTACCGGTAGCGCCTGCGCGGCGAACGCTTCGTTCAGTTCGGCATAGTCAATATCGTTAATGGATAAACCGGCCATTTTCAGAGCTTTTTTCGAGGCTGGTACCGGGCCGTAACCCATAATTGACGGGTCGCAGCCCGCCACACCCATACCACGGACATAGGCACGGATAGGTAAGCCCAGCTCTTTGGCTTTTTGTTCACTCATCACCAGCATGCCCGAAGCACCGTCAGATAACGCAGACGAGGTACCGGCGGTTACCGTGCCATTAGCCGGGTCGAATACCGGCCGCAACTGACCCAGTGCTTCTACTGTGGTTTCCGGGCGAATAACTTCGTCGTAGTCCATCAGCTTTAACACACCATCGGCATCGTGGCCTTCGGTGGGGATAATTTCATTTTTAAAGCGGCCCTGCTCGCTGGCCTCCTGGGCTAAGCGGTGTGAGCGGGCGCCGAACTCGTCTTGCTGCTCGCGGCTAATGCCGTGCATTTTACCCAGCAGTTCGGCGGTTAAGCCCATCATACCGGCGGCTTTAGCGATAGTGGTTGATAAGCCCGGGTGAAAATCGACACCATGATTCATCGGCACATGGCCCATATGCTCGACACCACCAATTAAATACACGTCGCCCATACCGGTTTGAATTGCCCGTACTGCGTCATGCAATGCCTGCATTGACGAGCCACATAAGCGGTTCACAGTTACGGCTGGCACCGAATGCGGAATGCCGGCTAATAACGAGGCATTGCGCGCCACATTAAAGCCTTGCTCCAGGGTTTGCTGGACGCAGCCCCAGATAATGTCGTCGATATCGCCCGGGTTTAACGCCGGGTTACGCTCCAGTAAGGATGCCATAACATGGGCAGATAGCTGCTCCGCGCGGACGTTGCGGTACATACCATTTTTAGAGCGCCCCATCGGGGTGCGGATACAATCTACTATTACAGCGTTTTTCATTATTCTGCTCCTGCGCTTAAACCGGGAAGAAACGCTGGCCGTTATCGGCCATAGCGCGGGTTTTATCTGTAACCTGATAAATCTCGCCTAAATGGGCGTATTTATCGGCCAGGGCGACAAAGTTAGTTAAACCTATGGTATCGACATAACGTAGCGGGCCACCGCGGAACGGCGGGAAGCCCAGACCAAATATCAGGCCCATATCGGCTTCAGCGGCAGTTTGTACTATGCCTTCTTCTAAACAGCGAATGGTTTCGTTAATCATCGGCACCATAACCCGGGCGATAATTTCATCGGCGGTGAATTCTTTTTTATCTGCCGCAATACCGGCCAGGATTTCAACACTTTTCGGGTCGATATCTTTTTTAGGCTTGCCGCTGGCATCTTTACTGTAGGCATAGAAACCCACGCCATTTTTCTGGCCATAGCGGTCTGCTTTGTACATGGCGGCAACCGGATCGTTGTCCAGCTTTGCCATACGGGTTGGGAAGCCATCTGCCATGACGTCAGTACAGTGGAAGGCCGTATCCAGGCCTACCACATCCAGCAAATATGCCGGGCCCATCGGCCAGCCAAACTGCTTTTCCATAACCTTATCTATCTGGGCGAAATCGGCGCCGTCCAGCACCAGTTTGCTAAAGCCGGCAAAATACGGGAACAGTACCCGGTTAACAAAGAAGCCCGGGCAGTCATTAACCACTATCGGTGATTTACCCATTTTCGCCGCATATGCCACTACGGCAGCCACGGTTTCATCGCTGGTGTGCTCGCCACGAATAACTTCCACCAAAGGCATGCGGTGTACCGGGTTAAAGAAGTGCATCCCACAGAAATTTTGCGGCCGGCTGAGGTTTTTCGCTAAGGCATTAATCGAAATGGTTGAGGTGTTCGAGGTTAATATCGCGTCGTCGCTGATTAAGCCTTCTACTTCTTTTAGCACTGCGCCTTTTATTTTCGGGTTCTCTACGACCGCTTCCACCACGATATCAACGTCTTTTACCATGTCGTTGCTAAGGGTAGGGGTAATGCTGGCAATCACTTTAGCCATTCCGGCGACATCAAGCTTTTTACGCTCAACCTGCTTGCTCAGTAGCTTAGTGGCTTCGCCCATACCGAGCGCCAGCGCTTTATCGGCGATGTCTTTCATTACCACTGGCACGCCTTTTAATGCTGACTGGTAGGCAATGCCGCCGCCCATAATGCCGGCGCCCAATACCGCAGCTTTTTTAACCGACTTAGTGGCAACTTTACCGGCTTTTTTCGCTTTGCTCTTAATCAACTGGTCATTTAAAAACAAACCAACCTGAGCGGTAGCCGCATCGGTTTTTGCCAGTTTGGCAAAACCGGCATTTTCCAGCGCCATGGCGCCGGCACGGTCCAGCGTTGCGGCGGCTTCAATGGTTTGCACGGCTGCCATCGGCGCCGGGTAATGCTTACCTGCACTGGCAAATACCATGCCTTTGGCGGTGCTGAAGCTCATGGTGGCTTCGGTTTTATTCAGTTTTAACGGCTGCAGCTTCACCGCACGTTTTTTCTGCCAGTTCAGGCTACCGGTAATGGCATCTTCTAATACGCTAAGTGCCGCCGCTTCCAGTTTTTCCGGTGCGACTACCGCATCAATTAAGCCGGCTTTTTGGGCTTGCTCGGCGCTATGGTCTTTGCCGGTGGTGATCCACTCCATCGCATTATCGGCACCAATAATCCGCGGCAGGCGCACCGTACCACCAAAACCGGGCATTAAGCCCAGTTTAACTTCTGGTAAACCAATTCTGGTGCTGGTATCGGCGACCCGGTAATCACAGGCCAGGGTCCACTCACAACCGCCCCCTAAGGCGAAACCTTTTATTGCTACTACGGTCGGAACCGGCAGGTCTTCACATAAATCGAAAATATCAGAGGCTTGTTTGATCCACGGTACCAGTTCTGCTTCCGGACGCTGGAAAGTACTTAAGAATTCGGTGATGTCCGCACCAACAATAAAGGTGTCTTTGCCACTGGTAAAGATCACACCTTTCAGGTTACTGTCAGTGTGCAGCTTGTCTAAAGCTGTCTTACAATCAGTCAGGGTCTGTTGATCAAACTTATTGACAGAGCCTGCGGCAGCAAAGGTAAACCGGGCGATACCAGGTTTAATATATTCAACACTGATAGTGTCACTCTGGTAGATCATAAATATGCTCCTTGGTCGCGTTATAGGGTGATGGTCGCAACTGGTACGATGAGGTTAACAGGTTCAGTGTGTCGTGCTTTACTAAAAATTTCAACCGTTATTTAAACAGGTGTTTGAAAAAGGTAGCTAAACCCAGCTAAGCGTTGCCATTAGACGTAACTAACTATAGTTGCTTTTCTATTTTTCGCTGGAGTCAGAGGTAAGTCGTGATAACTTTTCGTTCATTATTCATCGCCACAGTAGTCGCTTCGACGGTGGCGTCCTGCGCATTGACAGCCCGGGCGGCTGAACAGGACACATTTAAGCAGCAGCGCCAGCGGTTTTTAGCGCTGGAACACAACATTGATAATGTCAGTCGCAAGCAGGCTGAAAGCTGGCTGGCTGAGCTGGAAGACTATCCGCTGCAACCCTATTTACGCCTGAAAAGGTTGCAAAAATTTTTAAATGCTCATGATGCCATTGAGACATTTCTGACCGAGTATCAGGGCACACCGATGGACTGGCCTCTGCGTAAACCCTGGTTGCTACGTTTAGCTGAGCAACAACAGGCTGAGCGTTTCCTGGCGAATTTCCCCGGCTCATCAGATGCCGAGCTAAAATGTCTGGCCCTGCGTTTTCAATTAACAACCAAAGCATTGCCTGAAGCAGAAATATGGCAGCAAACCGAAGAAATCTGGACTGAAGGTAAATCGCAACCGCGCGCCTGTGACCCGTTATTTACTGCCTGGCGCGACAGTAAACCGCTGCAAAGCGAAACGGTACACCGCCGGCTGCAACTGGCGGCAGAAGGCGGCCAGGCCCAGCTTATTCCCTATTTAAAAACCTTATTACCGGCCAACGAGCAGTATCTGGCTGATTTATGGCTGCAAACCCGGCGCAACCCTGCGGTGGTTGGCCGCGCAAAATTTTTTCCGGGTAAACATATTATTGAGCGTGATGTGTTGGCTTATGGTTTAAAGCGCTTAGTCTGGCGCTCGCCCGACCAGGCCCTGGCCACCTGGCAGCGCCATGTCAATGACCCTTACTTTACCAAAGCGCAGCGCCTAGATGTACAACGCCAGTTTGCCATTGCCCTGGCCAGCAAAGGCGACAGCCGCGCCGATAACTGGTTAACCACTTTGCCGGCTGAATTGTTTGATGCCAATTTAGCCCAGTGGCAGGTTGCGCATGCATTACGGGAGCTGGACTGGCCCAAAGTTCAAAAAGTTATTGAGCAATTGCCGGAGGAATTGCAGGGCGATATTAACTGGCGCTACTGGCGCGCCAGGGCGCTGGAAGAGCAGGGTGAGGCCGAGCTGGCCAAGGCTGAATTTACGGCTATTGCCGGCCAGCGTCATTATTATGGTTTTATGGCTGCTGCCAGAATTGGCCTGCCGCCCAGCCTGGCCCATAACCCGGTAAAGGTATCGGACGAAGAAATAGCACAATTGCAGCAGCACCCGGCGGTGCAGCGTGCGCAGCAGTTTCTGGCGCTGGGCCGGCTGACCGAAGCCCGGCGGGAGTGGAATCATTTGCAGGATACCTCAGACGAGCAGCAGAAAATAACCTCAGCCAAACTGGCCAATCAGCTGCAGTGGCATGAGCGGGCGATATTTTCGCTGGCTGACGTTGGCTACTGGGATGACGTCGAATTACGTTTTCCACTGGCTTATCAACAGGAGATGCAGCTGTCGGCTGATAAATTTAACATCGACTCAGGCTGGAGTATGGCAATTGCCAGGCGGGAAAGCTCCTTTATGGCGGATGCCTACTCACCGGCCGGTGCCCGTGGCTTAATGCAGATTATGCCCGGCACGGCCAACGAGATTGCAAAAAAGCAGGTGCAGATCCGCCAGCTGTACAACCCGGTCACCAATATCGACTATGGCACCGATTATCTGAATTATTTAAAGCAGCGCAATGACGGTAATTTGTTGAAGGCGACAGCAGCGTATAACGCCGGTTACCGTCGGGTCATGCAATGGATCCCGCAGGATTATGCGCTGCCAGCTGATGTCTGGGTAGAAACCATCCCGTACCAGGAAACCCGCGAATATGTTAAAGCGGTAATGGCGTATTATCAGATTTATAATATCCGGATGAATGTGGCCCAGGATGTTTTTAAACCACTGGTGGCTATGAAGATTGGGGTGGTAGTCGAATAGTGCTATTATTGCGCTTATCAGTTAATACAACGTATAAAAGGTCGCTATGAACTCAGGCTATCAGGCGTTATATCAGGCACATATTGCGCAGTTACAACAGCGTACCCGGCAGGTGCTGGCTCGCGAAAATCTGGATGGTTTAGTTATTCACTCCGGCCAGGCCAAGCGAAAATTTCTGGATGATATGGATTACCCGTTTAAAGCGAATCCGCACTTTAAAGCCTGGTTACCGGTAGTAGATAATCCGCATTGCTGGTTGTTGCTGGATGGCGTGAATAAACCCAAGCTGATTTTTTACCGGCCAAAAGATTTTTGGCACGTCGTACCTGACGAACCCACTGATTATTGGGCGGAGTACTTTGATATTCAGCTGTTAGACAAAGCGAACAAGGTTGAAACTCTGTTGCCTTACGATAAAGCCCGGCTGGCTTATATTGGTGAGTATTTGGAAGTGGCACAGGCTTTGGGTTTTACCGAAATCAACCCCGAGCCGGTACTAAGCTATTTACATTTTTATCGCGCTTACAAAACCGGTTATGAGCTGGCCTGTTTACGCCAGGCAAACCAAATGGCGGTGGCTGGCCACCGGGCGGCCAAAGCGGCGTTTTATGCCGGTGGCAGTGAGTTTGATATCCAGCTGGCGTATCTGGCGGCGGTTGGTCAAACCGAGAACGAAGTGCCGTATGGCAATATTGTTGGTTTAAACCAGAATGCTGCCATTTTGCATTACACCGCACTGGAGCGGAAAAAGCCGGCACAGCACCACTCATTTTTAATTGATGCCGGCGCCGAGTTTAACGGTTATGCTGCTGATATTACCCGCACTTATAGTTTTAACAAGAACGATGAGTTCGCCGAGCTGATTGGCGCAGTGAACGCGTTAGAGTTAACCCTGGTTGACGGGTTAAAGCCTGGTATTAATTACACCGATTTACACCTGCAATGCCATTTGGGTATTGCCCAAATTCTGCATGATTTTGACTTTGTCCGGCTGGACCCGGCGACTATTGTTGAGCGTGAAATCAGCCGCACTTTCTTCCCGCATGGTCTGGGCCATCATTTGGGGTTACAGGTCCATGATGTAGGCGGCTTTATGCTGGACGAGCGCGGCACCCACATTGCGCCACCAGATAATCATCCGTTTTTACGCTGCACCCGGCTGATTGAGCCAGACATGGTGTTTACCATTGAACCTGGCCTGTACTTTATTGACAGCCTGCTGGCCGACCTTAAACAAACTGATGCGGCCGCCAGTATAAACTGGGACAAAATTGGCGCGTTTCGGCAGTTTGGCGGCATCCGGATCGAGGACGATATTATTGTCCATCGAGACCGTAATGAAAACATGACCCGGGATTTGCAGCTCGCCTGACGGGGCGTTAAGGGACGCTATGCAATATCGCTCTATCATCCGGATCCTGGGGTTGCTGATCGCCATTTTCAGCATCACCATGATCCCGCCGGCACTGGTCGCTTTTGGCTACAAAGACGGGGCTGGTGTACCTTTTATCCTGTCGTTCCTGTTATGCGTGGCAATGGGCTTTGCCATCTGGTATCCGAATCGCCTGCACCGTTCTGAGTTAAAAGTCCGCGACGGTTTCTTGATCGTGGTGTTGTTCTGGACGGTATTGGGGGCAGTCGGCGCTATTCCGTTACTGCTCACCAGCAACCCGGATCTGGGGCTGGCTGATGCGTTTTTCGAAGCTTTCTCGGGCCTGACCACCACCGGTGCAACAGTATTAACCGGAATTGAAACCTTGCCTAAAGCGATTTTGTACTACCGTCAGCAGCTGCAATGGCTGGGCGGTATGGGGATAATTGTATTGGCGGTAGCCATTTTGCCACTGTTAGGCGTAGGGGGAATGCAGCTGTACCGGGCCGAGACGCCGGGGCCGGTCAAAGACAACAAAATGACCCCGCGCATCGCCGATACGGCCAAGCATTTATGGTATATCTACCTGGCCATTACCATCGCCTGCGCACTGGCATTTCACCTGGCAGGGATGTCAGTGTTTGATGCCATTTGTCATGCTTTTTCCACCGTAGCCATTGGTGGCTTTTCAACCTACGACGCCAGTATGGGGTACTTTAACAGTGCCACCATTAATATGATTTGCGTGATTTTTTTGCTGATTAGTGCGGTTAATTTCCCACTGCACTTTGCCGCAATCCGCGGTAAAAGTGTTTCCACTTATTTCCGTGACCCGGAGTTCAAGGTATTTTTAGGTATCCAGGCCAGCCTGGTGCTTATTTGCTTTCTGGTGCTGTTAAACACCAACGTGTACGAAACAGGTGGTGAAGCGCTGAATCATGCTGCTTTTCAGGCGGTATCAATATCAACCACCGCTGGCTTTACCACTGATGGCTTCTCAACCTGGCCGCTGTTTTTACCTATTCTGTTAATTTTCTCCAGCTTTATCGGTGGCTGTGCCGGTTCTACCGGTGGTGGCATGAAGGTGGTACGGGTACTGCTGCTGTTTTTGCAGGGCCGGCGTGAACTTAACCGGCTGGTGCACCCGCGGGCGGTCTATGCCATTAAGTTGGGCCGCCGGCCGGTAGAAGATCGGATTGTCGAAGCAGTATGGGGCTTTTTTGCGGCTTATGCCGTGGTGTTTGTAGTAATTATGCTATCCCTGATTTTAACTGGCATGGACAACATTAGCGCTTTTACTGCCACTGCAGCCTGCCTGAATAATCTTGGCCCGGGGCTGGGTGAGGTCGCCGCTCATTTTGGTGCTATTCCTGACGCTGCCAAATGGCTGCTGATTTTAGCAATGGTATTTGGCCGGTTGGAAATATTTACTTTGCTGGTGCTGTTTACCCCGGCATTCTGGCGCGACTAGCCCTGACTGTGGCCAGGGCTAGTTGCTTGTTGCAACAGGGTCAGATAAAAATAGCACTGACCTGAAACAGCTTTTCCACTTCGACAATATGCTTTTTGTTTACCATAAACAGAATAACGTGGTCATCTGTTTCAATAACCGTTGTATCGTGGGCAATTAACACTTCATCACCGCGTACTATGGCACCAATGGTGGTGCCAGGTGGCAACTTCAGGTTGCCAATGGTTTTGCCTGCGACCTTGCTGGTACTGCTGTCGCCCCGGACCACGGCTTCTATTGCTTCAGCAGCACCACGGCGTAACGAGTACACATTAACAATGTCACCGCGGCGGATATGGGTAAGTAACGCCGAAATGGTCGCTTGTTGCGGGGAGACGGCTATATCTATTTCACCGCCCTGCAACAAGTCAACGTAAGCACCGCGTTTAATCAACACCATGGTTTTCTGGGCGCCCATCCGTTTGGCCAGCATTGCCGACATGATATTGGCTTCATCATCATTGGTTACGGCGATAAACACATCAACCTGCTCAACACTTTCTTCTTCCAGTAGCTCCGGATCAGAGATATCGCCAACATACACCAGGGTGCTGTCCAGGCTTGATGCCAGAAACTCAGCCCGCTCTTTACTGCGTTCTATCAGTTTGACACTGTGGGTTTTTTCCAATGCCCTGGCTAAGCCAAAACCGACGTTACCACCGCCGGCAATCATAATCCGCCGGTAACTGCGTTCCAGTTTTTGCAGTTCGCTCATTACCGCCCGGATGTGTTTGGTCGCCGCAACAAAAAACACTTCATCATCGGCTTCAATAATGGTGGTACCGAGCGGCTTGATAGCGTTGCCGCGCCGGTAAATGGCTGCTACCCGGGTCTCAATGTTGGGCATATGTTCTTTTAACGCCGACAGGGCATGGCCTACCAGTAAGCCACCATAGTAAGCCCGGACTGCGACCAGGCTGACTTTGCCTTCGGCAAATTCGACCACCTGCAAGGCGCCGGGATAGTCTATTAAGCGGCGGATATAATTGGTTACCAGTGCTTCCGGCGCAATAAAGTGGTCAACCGGCATATCATCTTTGTGAAATAGCTCATCCCGATATTTTAGATACTGGTTAGTGCGAATGCGGGCTATTTTCAGCGGGGTATTAAAAATACTGTAGGCGACCTGACAGGCGACAATATTGACTTCGTCGCTGTTGGTTACCGCTACTATCATATCGGCATCTTCGGCGCCGGCTTTTTTCAGCACATCGGGGTGGGAGCCATGACCATGCACCACCTGTAAATCAAATCTGTCTTGCAGATTACGTAATTTATCCAGGTTGGTATCAACCAGGGTAATGTCGTTTTGCTCACCAACCAGGTTTTCAGCTAAGGTGGCGCCAACCTGGCCTGAGCCTAAGATTATAATTTTCATCCGTTGTGGTTATCCTGTGGCGCTTTTTGTAGCAGCGCATAATAAAAGCCATCACGGTTCAGCTGGCCCGGTAACAGTTGCCAGCCCGGCTCAGCGGCGCTATCACTGTTGCTTTGCAATGAAATCGGCAGCAGGCAGGCATCAGCATGGCTACTAAGAAACTGAGTGATTTGCTGATGGTTTTCTGCCGGCAGCACACTGCAGGTAGCGTAGAGCAACTTACCGCCCGGCGCCAGCAGCGCCCAGCACTGCTGCAAAATTTGCTGTTGCAGCTGCACCAGCGGTGCGATATCACTTTTTTTGCGCAGCCAGCGAATATCGGGGTGACGCCGAATAACCCCGGTGGCTGAGCAGGGCACATCCAGTAATATTTTGTCAAACAACTGGCCATCCCACCAGCTATCAGGATTCGCCGCATCTGCTGCTAATACTTCAGCATTCAGGCCAAGCCGTTGCAGATTTTCCCGCACCCGCACTAAACGGGCTTGGTCTTTATCCAGCGCGGTAAGCTTTGCGTCGGGCGCCAGCTCCAGCAGGTGGCAGGTTTTGCCACCAGGGGCACAACAGGCATCGAGAATATGTTGGCCATTTTCCGGCGCTAACAGCAAGCCCGCATACTGGGCTGCTGCATCCTGCACTGAAAACCAACCCTGCTGATAGCCAGGCAATTCGGTAACATCAGTTGGACTGTCCAGCAACACTGCGCCCGGCAGTTCAGATATTGGCTGGCTATGCGCTATTTCTTCCTCAGTTAAGGCAGTACAAAACTGCTGTGGACTGATTTGCCGGGTATTCACCCGCAACCACAATGGGGCTTTTTGTTGATTGGCATCAAGTATTTGCTGCCAGTTATCCGGATAAGCAGCTTGCAGGCTACTGATTAACCAACCCGGATGGCAGAATTGTACCGCTTGTCCGGCCTGGCTGAAATCGAACAACTGCGGCTGGCGCTGCACATTACGTAACACACCATTAATCAGCTTAGTGAGTGACTGGCCTTTTAATTCGCGCGCTGCATCTACTGTAGCATTAATGGCGGCATGGTCTGGTACCCGCATAAAATGCAGCTGGTAAATGCCAACATAAATCAGAAACTGCAGTGCCCGGAAGTTTTTTACCAGCGGCTTTTGCATTAAACGGGCACAAACATGTTCCAATTGTGGCAGGGTGCGCATTACCCCAAAGCAGATCTCCTGCAGCAAGGCCTTGTCCAACGGATTAGTAAGCTGTTGCTGAGCTTTGGGCAGCACATCTGACAACGAGCGGCCCTGATCAATTACCTGATAGCAGCATTGGGCAGCTAATGCCCGGCAATCACGGCTCATGCTTCGGTCAGCAATGCTGGCGGCTGCAACGTAGTCCCCAGAGGAAACCAGTCAGCCCGGCCATTTAAGAAGTCAGCCACTGCCATAGGTTTCTTACCAGGGGGTTGCAAGGTAGTAAGTACTAACACACCACTGACGCAGGCAATTTCAATACCTTTTTTGCCGGCAGCTAATATCTGGCCAGCTGGTGCCTGATGATCTGTGCCATGCCAGCTGGCCTGCCATATTTTAACCGTACCCTGGGGGAGTTGCAGATAACTGGCCGGCCACGGATTAAAAGCCCGGATTTCTCTGTCGAGGGCTTCGGCACTTTTGCTAAAATCAAGCAGGCCTTCTTCCTTATGCAGCTTTTCAGCGTAGCAGGCATCCTGGTCATTCTGGGCCTTCGCATTTGCTTGTAGTTCGGCTAATTGCGCCAATGCATCCAGCAGCGCTGCGGGACCCAGTTCAGCTAATTTCGCGTATAAGCTGGCGCTGGTGTCGGTCGGTTCAATAATGCAGCTTACTTTGCTTAACATGGCGCCGGTGTCCAGCCCTTCATCCATTTGCATAATGGTAATACCGGTTTGCTGATCCCCAGCCCAGATTGCCCGCTGAATGGGGGCAGCGCCGCGCCAACGGGGTAATAAGGAACCATGAACATTGATACAGCCTAACCGGGGGCTTTGCAGTACGGCCAATGGCAGGATAAGGCCATAAGCCACTACCACCATGACATCAGCATCCAGTGCAGCCAGCTCGGCCTGCGCAGCGGGCTTTTTCAAAGACTTCGGCTGATAAACAGGTAGCTGGTGCTGTTCGGCCAGTTGCTTAACGGCGCTGGATTGCAGTTTCTGGCCGCGACCAGCCGGGCGATCCGGCTGACTGTAGACGGCAATAACCTGATGTCGGCTGGTTATTAAGGCTTGTAAATGACGCGCAGCGAAATCGGGCGTGCCGGCAAATATAATTCGTAAAGGCTGAGTCACTGTGAGTCCTGTATTACAGCGCGTGGCGCTGGGCCATTTTGGCTTCTTTTTCCAGTTTCTTGCGGATGCGATCTCGCTTTAATGGGGACAAATAATCAATAAATAATTTGCCAACCAGATGGTCCAGCTCATGTTGCAGACAAATAGCCAGTAAGCCGTCAGCGTTCAGTTCAAACGGCTGGCCTTCGCGATCAAGCGCTGTCACTTTAACCGTAGCCGCTCGTTCGACCGAAGCATAGTTTTGCGGTACTGACAAACAGCCTTCCTCATAGCTGGTCACGCCATCGCGTTCGACGATTTCCGGGTTAATCAATACCAGCGGTTCATTGCGCTGCTCAGATAAGTCAATTACCACGACCCGCAGGTGAACATCGACCTGGGTAGCGGCCAGACCAATACCTTCCTCATCGTACATGGTATCCAGCATATCGCTGACTAACTGCTTGATTTGCGGCGTAACTTCTGCAACCGGCTTTGCTACGGTGCGAAGCCGATCATCAGGAAAATGTAATACTTTTAAAACTGCCATAATACCTACAAAAATATGCTTTATTTCAAAGGGTGTGATATGTTTTAATTTTAGCCATTAATCCGCTGTATTAACAGCATAGTGTGCAATAATTACAACAAGAATAAGTTCAAGGAAGCAGGCATGCTGAAAAAAATTGCAATATCTGTAATCGCGCTGTTTTGTTGGTTATCTTTTAGCCTGCAAGCCGACATACTGCAAATAAGAGAGGATGCACCCGCTTCCTATGTGGTGAAAAAAGGCGACACCCTGTGGGACATTTCTGCACTGTACCTGAATGAGCCCTGGTTATGGCCGCAATTGTGGCAAATGAACCCACAAGTCGACAACCCGCATTTAATTTATCCTGGCGATGTGCTTACGCTGACTTACGACAGTATGGGACGGCCACGTTTGTCTGTGAACGAAAATGTAAAACGTTTATCGCCGGAAGCGCGCAAAACCCTGAAAGGCGACGGCGCTATTACCACATTACCCCTTAGCATGATTCGGCCGTTTTTAACATACGAACAAGCACTTAATGAAGAACAAATTGCCGCCATGCCTTATATTCTGGGTACCAATACTGCCACTAAGATGGCGGCAGAAACGCACACGGTATATGTAAAAGGGGTTTTGCAACCCGGTACGTCTTATGGTGTCTATCGTAAAGGCAAACCTTACGTTGACCCAGAGTCAGGTTCTGTACTGGGTTATGAAACCAGTTTAATTGCTACTGCCCGCGCTTTCAGGCCAGGTCGTGAAGCGACAGAAGACAGCCCACTGGAAGCTGCGTCAATGCAGGTGCTTAGCGTAAAGCGGGAAATTAAGCAGGGTGATAGAGTTATGCCTGCGTTAGAAGGACAGTCACTGCCAGCATTTTTCCTGATTAGCAAACCGGACTTTGACGTTGACGGCACTATTATCGATACTACCTCTCAGCTCAGAGAGTTTTCTAAAATGGATATTGTGGTGCTTAACCGCGGCTTAATTAACGATCTGAAAGCAGGCCAGATGTTAGGAATATATCGTCAGTCGCCCTCGGTGATTGATGGTGAGAATGGCCCTGTCTATGTGGAAGATGCCAATAAACTCCAAAAAATGTTCCGTAATTTTGGTGATAACAGCATCAGCATGCCACGGGAAAAAGTAGGCGAGCTAATGGTGTTTAAAGTTGCCGAGCGGGTAAGCTTTGGTATTGTTACCAGTACCCGCCGCCCAATCCGGGTTGGAGACGCTATCGCCAACCTGTAATAAAACTGATGGAGCCAGTTTGCCATGGATGATCTACGCAACTGGCTCGCTTTAGCCTCTGTGCATGGCCTGGATGGCCTGAAGTTCCAACGACTAAGCGAGCATATTTCACTGACCGAATTGGTCAGCTTACCAATAAGTACATTGCGCAATATTGGTTTTACTCCCCGCCAAGCCGAATTATTGGCAGTGCATAGTCCGCGCCGGGTTGACCTGGCGCTGGAGTGGCTGGTGCAGTCACCTTTGCATCATATCGTTACCTACCACGACCCGCGTTACCCGCCATTATTAAAACAAACCAAACAACCGCCTTTGCTGTTGTTTGTTAAAGGCCAGGCAGAGTTGTTACCGAGGCAGCAACTGGCGATGGTGGGTACCCGCCAGCCTACGCCAACCGGCCGGAAAGTTGCCCAGAACTTTGCCGCAGAACTGGTGCAGCAAGGCTATATGGTTACCAGTGGCATGGCGCGGGGTATTGACAGTGAGAGCCATAAAGGCGCGCTGCACGGCGGGGGCTTTACCATCGCAGTACTGGGGCACGGCCTGCAACAGATATACCCGGCCAGCAACAGAGCACTGGCAGAGCAAATTACCGCCAGTGGCGCTTTGGTTAGTGAGTTTTTCCCCGATATTCAGGCCCGGGCTGAGTTCTTCCCGCAGCGTAATCGTATTGTGGTCGGACTCAGCTCAGCTACCATAGTGGTAGAGGCAGCGCTGAAAAGTGGCTCGCTGATTAGCGCGAATTTAGCTGCTGAATATAATCGCGACCTTTTTGCGGTGCCCGGACCGATATACAGCCGGCAATCTGCAGGTTGTCACTGGTTAATTCAACAAGGCGCTAAACTTGTTACTTGCGTGGCCGATATATTGGAAGAGTGGCAGTTTTTTGCCCAGAATGGCTTAAGTACTTTAGCCCAGGATGAAAAAAAGTCTGCGCCGGACTTGTCTGCGCAGCAGTTGTTGGCTAACGTAGGAGATGACGCTACTGCAATAGATATTATTGCTGAGCGGTCTAACATGTCAGTGACAGACGTATCCATAACCTTACTGCAGCTGGAAATAGCGGGTGAGGTGGCAGCAGTACCCGGTGGTTACATTAGAGTGAGGAGTGCCTGATAATGTTTGATATCCTCGTTTATCTGTTTGAAAACTATATTCATAACGAATCTGATATTTATGTAAACCACGCGGATCTGACCAAAGAGCTCAGCCGTGCCGGCTTTCATGATGACGATATTTTTAAAGCCCTAAAATGGCTTGATAGCCTGTCGGCTTTGCAGGAAAGCCATATAAAGCCCTACCTGACGAAGGTTAACTCAACCGCTGTGCGTATTTACACGGCGGAAGAGCAGCGCAAGTTGGACGTTGCCGATCAGGGCTTTTTATTATTTTTAGAGCAAATCAATGTGCTCGATGCTAATACCCGGGAAATGGTCATCGATCGGGCGATGGATCTCGACAGTGCCGCGCTTAGCCTGGAAGATTTAAAATGGGTGGTGCTGATGGTGCTGTTTAATGTGCCAGGCCGGGAAAATGCCTATGCCCAAATGGAAGACCTGATTTTTGATGAGCCTGACGGGCCGCTGCATTAAGCGGCTGTTGCTGATATGACCGAAGAATCACCGTTATTTAAGCTGCCGCAACAGCAGCAGCTTTGTCCGTTATGTCAGCATGCACTACAGATAAAGTCGTCTAAAAACGGTCCCTTTCTGGGCTGTAGTGCTTATCCTGCCTGCAATTATATTAAACCGTTACACCAGCACGACCATGCGATTGTAAAAGTATTGCCGACAGAAGTGTGTCCACAGTGTGGTGGCGAACTGGCGGTAAAAAACGGTCGGTACGGTATGTTTATCGGTTGCACTGGTTATCCGGCTTGTGATTTTGTGGTTGATCAACAGGAAGACAATAAAGACCAGCCACAGCTCAGCTGCCCCAAATGCAAAAAGGGCCTGTTAACAGAGCGCATTAATAAATTTGGTAAACATTTTTATGGTTGCGATCGCTACCCAGACTGCCGCTTTTTACTGAATGAAAAACCACAGGCCGGACCATGCCACTTTTGCAGCTATCCGTTATTGCTGGAAAAGAAATCGGCATTGTATTGTGCAAAGAAAGGTTGTGAAAAAAAGCAGCCGGCTGATAAAGCCGGCGCAGTAGATTAATCGCTGATCTGCCCCAGCATTTGCTCTAGCTCTGGAAACGCGGTTACCGGTAGTAAGTCGATTAGTTTCGCAAAGTGCGCTTTTAACTCTGCCAGCGAGTTAGCGGACAAATTAATGTGGCCCATTTTCCTGCCTGGCCTTTTTTCTTTGCCATACCAGTGAATATGCAACCCCGCCAGACTCAGGATAGCCTGGGGTAAAGTGTCCTCTCCGAGGATATTAACCATCAGGGTCGGGCGTAATAATTCAGTATTACCCAGTGGCAAACCGCAAACCGCCCGTAAATGATTTTCAAACTGGCAGACGTCTGCGCCTTGCTGGGTCCAGTGTCCAGAGTTGTGCACCCTGGGAGCAATTTCATTGACCAGTAAATTGCCATCTACTTCAAAGAATTCTATCGCCAATACCCCAACATAATTAAGGCCATTGGCGATAGCGGCAAACATTTGCTCTGCCTGTTGTTGCAGTTGCATATTTACCGGCCGTGCTAAAGACACACTAAGTACACCGTTGACATGATGGTTTTCGGTCAGCGGATACACTCTTACTTCGCCACTAGCTGCTCTTACCCCAACCAATGACAACTCCCGGTTGAAACTGATAAATTGCTCGGCAACAATCGCCTGCTTGCTATCGGCCGCGAGAAAATCGGCTATCTGCTGCCATACTGCAGAAGTCTGTGCGGGATCTTTTAAGCGCCACTGGCCTTTTCCATCATAGCCGGCCAAGGCACTTTTAAAGACCAGTGGTAAACCAAGGCTGCTAATGGCCTGGTTAAAATCTGCTTGATTGTTTATCACCTGGTAACTGGCACTGGCTACACCGCAACGGGCCAGCAGTGCTTTTTCCAGCCGACGATCGCCGCCGGCCTGAATAGCGTCACTGCCAGGCAGAAATTTACCGCTTTGCTGGCACTGCTCAAGTATTGGTAAAGGAATATGCTCAAATTCAGCGGTTATTACGTCCGCTTCGGCAATCGCATTGGCCAGACCGCTGCCCAGTTGTTGCTGAGTTAACGGATGCACAATAGCGTCTGAATTAACATCAAAGGCGCTGATTGCGATATTAAGCGGCGCCCCGGCCAGTGCCATCATTCGGGCCAGTTGACCAGCACCCAGTACTAATACCTTCATGCTTTCACCTGAGATGGGTCTGGCTGGCTTAGTACAGTATCAGTTTGGGCCTGGCGAAAAGCATCAATTTTGCTTAGCAGAGCCGGGTTGCTTGTGGCAAGAATTTGCGCTGCCAGCAAGCCGGCATTGGCTGCACCCGCTTCGCCAATTGCCAGAGTGCCAACAGCAACGCCTTTCGGCATTTGCACTATCGACAATAACGAATCAATACCCTTTAACGTTTTAGATTGCACGGGTACCCCTAACACTGGCAGGCTGGTAAACGCTGCGGCCATACCCGGCAAATGGGCTGCGCCACCGGCGCCAGCGATGATCACTTTTAAGCCTCGGCTGGCAGCATTGCTGGCATAGTCTGCCAGCAACTGCGGTGTGCGATGCGCGGATACCACCCGGGTTTCATAGCTGATGCCAAACGAATCAAGCATATCTGCTGCCAGCTTCATGGTTGGCCAGTCTGAGGTTGAACCCATTATAATACCCACTTGCATGCCGGTTTCCTTCTGAACTTAATGAACTGAAATGACTAAGGCGCTATTATAGCGGCATCTGAGACTGATTAGAATTTTTACTGATATCAGGGGTAAATTGATGAGTGGGTGCACCGTAGCCACAGCAGCAGAACTATTACAACAAGGTGAAGTAATTTGCTATCCGACTGAGGCGGTTTATGGCCTGGGCTGCGACCCGGACAACGAAGCCGCTGTGCTTAAGTTACTGGCGATAAAGCAACGGCCGGTAGAGAAAGGCCTAATCCTGGTCGCAGCGACGTATTCCCAGCTTTTACCTTATGTTGACGATAAAGCTATTCCGTTGGAGAAGCGCTACCAGATTATTTCCAGCTGGCCCGGTCATATCAGCTGGGTATTACCTGCCAGTAAAACTGCGCCTAAATGGATTACAGGCCAGTTTGACAGCATCGCAGTCAGGGTCAGTGCTCATCCTGTTGTGCAGCAGTTGTGTCAGCAGTATGGTAAGCCAATCGTTTCAACCAGTGCTAATCTGGCTGGCGAGCCCGCTATCACAGACTATCAGCAGCTACTGGCGACGTTAGGGTTGAAAGTGGCGGCTATAGTTGAGGGGGCTCTGGGCGGCGCAGCTCAGCCCAGTCAAATTCGTGATGCCATCAGTGGTCAGGTAGTGAGGAGTTAGTATGGCAGGCAGTAACAGCGAGCAGCTGCAGCAGGTACAGCAATTTTTGATGGCACTGCAGGATACAATTTGTACAGAGCTGGAACAGGCGGATGGTAGCGGTCGTTTTGTCGAAGACGTTTGGCAACGGCCGGAAGGTGGCGGTGGACGCAGCCGGGTGCTGACCGACGGTGCGGTATTTGAACAAGCCGGTGTTAACTACTCACATGTTTTTGGCGCACAGATGCCGGCTTCTGCTACCGCTCACCGGCCAGAACTGGCCGGCCGCAGCTTTCATGCCTGTGGCGTGTCGCTGGTGTTACATCCGCATAACCCGCATTTACCCACTACTCATGCTAATGTGCGGTTTTTTATTGCCGAAAAAGAGGGTGAAGCACCGGTATGGTGGTTTGGTGGTGGTTTTGACTTAACGCCTTATTATCCTTATGAAGAAGATGTTGTGCACTGGCATCAGACGGCCAAAGCAGCGGTAGATCCATTTGGAGCAGAATATTATCCGGCATATAAAAAATGGTGTGATGATTATTTTTATTTAAAGCATCGCGGCGAAACCCGCGGTGTTGGTGGCTTATTTTTTGATGACCTGAACGCGCCAGGCTTTGCGCAGAGCTTTGGCTTAATGCGGGCGGTGGGCGAAGCTTTTTTGCCGGCGTTTCTGCCGCTAATTGAGCGGCGTAAAGACACACCCTATGGCGATCGCGAACGGCAATTCCAATTATACCGGCGTGGCCGCTATGTGGAATTCAATCTGGTATATGACCGAGGTACCTTATTTGGCCTGCAAAGCGGTGGCCGTACCGAATCAATTCTAATGTCGATGCCGCCACTGGTACGTTGGCAATATGGTTATCAGCCAGAAACCGGAAGTGCAGAGGCAAAACTCTATGAGCGTTATCTAAAACCGCAGGACTGGTTAGGAACAGGAAACTAGCAGTTGATCATATGGCTCGCCAGTTGACCGATTGACTGGCGAATGCCATCCCGCAGTACTTTATTATCTATCACTTCATCCAGCGCTTTATCCATACAATACATCCATTGGTTTCTGAGTTTGTCATCTACCTGGAACGGCAGGTGGCGCGCGCGTAACCGTGGATGGCCATACTTTTGTTCAAACAGCGCCGGGCCGCCTAACCAACCGGATAAAAACTCAAAAAACTTCTGGCGGATATTATCCAGCGGCAACGGGTGAATAGCATATAACTCAGCTGCTTGTGGATCACTTGCCATAATGTCATAAAAGCGGTTGGCCAGTTCCCGGACTTTTGGCTCGCCACCCATCAGGTCATAAGGCGTTTGAGCCGGCGTAGGGTGTGGCTTGCTATTTGCTGTGGTTTTATTAACAATCATCTGTACTAATTTCTTGATGGACATCAGTTGTGGACCGTTATGCTGTATTTGGAAATCCGATAGGCCAGTCAAAGTCACCTTTTATTCATCGCCAGTTTGCTTTGCAATGTAAGCAGCTAATGCAGTACGAGGCTATTCTAGCACCGACAGATGGCTTTGCCGACAGCTGGCGGGACTTTGTTACCAGCGGCGGTAAGGGCGGTAATGTCACCGTGCCTTTTAAAGAGCAGGCGTATCAGCTGGCAGAGGTGCTATCGGCGCGGGCCCGGCAAGCGGGTGCGGTTAACACGCTTTATGTCGATAGCGCCGGTAGGTTATGTGGCGATAATACCGATGGCATTGGCCTGGTAGCTGACTTAACAAGGCTAGGGGTTAACTTAGCAGGCTGCACGGTGTTGCTACTGGGCGCAGGCGGCGCCAGTCGTGGTGCTATTGGACCTTTACTGGAAGCCGGAGTAAAGCAGCTGGTACTGGCGAATCGCACTGTCAGTAAAGCGCAGGCGATAGCCGCCAATTTTGATAGCCGGGTTTTTGCTTGCGGCTTAAGCGATATTCCTGAACAAGCTTATCCGCTTATTATTAATGCAACGTCATCTGGTCTAAGTGGCGGTCGGCCAGAGATAGCTGTAAAACATTTAAACAACAGTCAGCTCGCTTATGACATGGTGTATGGCGCTTTGCCGACAGCTTTTATGCAGTGGGCCAAACAGCAGGGCGTGCCACAGCAGGCTGATGGTTTGGGGATGTTGTTAGCGCAGGCTGCCGCTGCCTTTACTATCTGGCGCGGGGTCGCACCCGATGTTGAACCGGTAATGGCAATCATTAAAAAGCAGTTAGCGGTATGAACCAGCAACTGATTTTTAATAATGACTTTCAGTATGACCCCGAACGCCAGGCTGTGCGCTTTAGTTGCCTGATAGCAGGTTTAAAAGTGAATTGTTTTATTGTCCTGCCGGCCAGCACAGAACCCGCCCAGTTTTTAACAGCAGTTAAAGCTGAGGCCTTTAGTTGGGAAGACAGCGCCGAGCAGGCAATTGCCGCCGACGCGTTTAATCCAGCCGGAGAGATCTGGCTCTAACTACTACCTTGTGCCAGATATTCATTTTTGAGAACAACATAATTAGCAGCAGACTCAGGTAAAAAAGCCTTCTCTGCTGCAGTTAATGGTCGTGCCTGTTTTACCGGACTGCCAACATATAAATAGCCGCTCTGTAGTCGCTTACCTGGCGGCACCAGGCTGCCAGCGCCAATGATTACGTCATCTTCTACTATGGCATCGTCCATCACAATGGCACCCATCCCTACCAGAATGCGGTTGCCCAAGGTGCAGCCATGCAACATAACCTTATGACCGACTGTTACCTCTTCACCAATTAACAGGGCGCAGCCATCGGGTTTACCGGGACTGGGCCTGGACAGGTGCAATATCGACCCATCCTGTATATTAGTGCGGGCTCCGATACGGATATAATTTACATCGCCGCGGGCGGCGACCAAAGGCCAGATACTAACATCTTCTGCCAGTTCAATATCCCCGACCAGTACGCTGGATTCATCTACGTAAACACCTGCTGCCAGTTTTGGCAGTATTCCTTTATAAGCTCTAATCGACATCTTCATCTCCAAATCGGCGGCAATGCTGAGTTATTATGCAGCAAATGCTGTTAAAAAACGCGTTTCGCTGAAACTTTATCCGAACGATCGCTAAAAACTAAGTTTTATAGTTTTATCGCTTGCAGCCTCTCTAAAACCCCCTATAATGCGCGCCATGCCAAGGGGTTCTGCGCTAAGCAGGCTTCGGGTGAGATAAGCCGGATTGCAAAAATCTTTAAAAAAGAGGCTTGACAGTCAGGTTTAAATCACTAAAATGGCGCTCTCGCTTCAGGGTGGTAACGAAAGCCCCGAAAAGCGATGTTAGCAGTGTTAAGTAAGAAACGCGTCAAACGCGACAAGCTGTTTAGTAAAAAAGACAACTTATCACGCTTGACTTAAAATCTGGGAAGTGTAACATACGCCTCCCGCTTCACTCTCCCAAGAAACGAGTTTGAAGCACGCTCTTTAACAATTAGCAATCAATTATCTGTGTGGGCACTTATAATGATGTTCGTGTAAACGAAACAAATCAGTATGAGTGACCAAGTTATAAAGATTTAGTCAGTAATACTGAGCTGAGACGAAAGTCTCGAAAAAACTTTAATTGAAGAGTTTGATCATGGCTCAGATTGAACGCTGGCGGCAGGCCTAACACATGCAAGTCGAGCGGTAACATGCCTTCGGGTGATGACGAGCGGCGGACGGGTGAGTAATGTATAGGAAGCTGCCCGATAGAGGGGGATAACCACTGGAAACGGTGGCTAATACCGCATAATGTCTACGGACCAAAGTATGGGACCTTCGGGCCATATGCTATCGGATGCGCCTATATGGGATTAGCTAGTTGGTGTGGTAATGGCGCACCAAGGCGACGATCCCTAGCTGGTTTGAGAGGATGATCAGCCACACTGGGACTGAGACACGGCCCAGACTCCTACGGGAGGCAGCAGTGGGGAATATTGGACAATGGGCGCAAGCCTGATCCAGCCATGCCGCGTGTGTGAAGAAGGCCTTCGGGTTGTAAAGCACTTTCAGCGAGGAGGAAGGGTGTTGTTTTAATAGAACAGCATTTTGACGTTACTCGCAGAAGAAGCACCGGCTAACTCCGTGCCAGCAGCCGCGGTAATACGGAGGGTGCAAGCGTTAATCGGAATTACTGGGCGTAAAGCGCACGCAGGCGGCTTTTTAAGTCGGATGTGAAAGCCCCGGGCTCAACCTGGGAATTGCATTCGATACTGGGGAGCTAGAGTATGTGAGAGGGGGGTAGAATTCCAAGTGTAGCGGTGAAATGCGTAGAGATTTGGAGGAATACCAGTGGCGAAGGCGGCCCCCTGGCACAATACTGACGCTCAGGTGCGAAAGCGTGGGGAGCAAACAGGATTAGATACCCTGGTAGTCCACGCCGTAAACGATGTCTACTAGATGTTCGTGGTCTTGTACCGTGAGTATCGCAGCTAACGCATTAAGTAGACCGCCTGGGGAGTACGGTCGCAAGATTAAAACTCAAATGAATTGACGGGGGCCCGCACAAGCGGTGGAGCATGTGGTTTAATTCGACGCAACGCGAAGAACCTTACCTACTCTTGACATCTACGGAAGTTAGCAGAGATGCTGATGTGCCTTCGGGAACCGTAAGACAGGTGCTGCATGGCTGTCGTCAGCTCGTGTTGTGAAATGTTGGGTTAAGTCCCGCAACGAGCGCAACCCTTATCCTTAGTTGCCAGCGAGTAATGTCGGGAACTCTAGGGAGACTGCCGGTGATAAACCGGAGGAAGGTGGGGACGACGTCAAGTCATCATGGCCCTTACGAGTAGGGCTACACACGTGCTACAATGGTACGTACAGAGGGAGGCAAGCTGGCGACAGTGAGCGGATCTCATAAAGCGTATCGTAGTCCGGATTGGAGTCTGCAACTCGACTCCATGAAGTCGGAATCGCTAGTAATCGTGAATCAGAATGTCACGGTGAATACGTTCCCGGGCCTTGTACACACCGCCCGTCACACCATGGGAGTGGGTTGCAAAAGAAGTAGGTAGCTTAACCTTCGGGAGGGCGCTTACCACTTTGTGATTCATGACTGGGGTGAAGTCGTAACAAGGTAACCGTAGGGGAACCTGCGGTTGGATCACCTCCTTACCTATAACGAGCTAGTTTTAAGTGCTCACACAGATGATTGATTGCATGAGATAGAGCAAATAAAGTTTAATGCGCGATATAGAGATATATAACGCAGGATGTTTTGCTTAGTGCGAGGCGACAGCCGAGCGAAAGAAGGAGTGTACTGAAGTACATGACTGATTGAGCGAGGTTGGCAACAAAGCAATAAGTAAAACAGACCAGTTAGAACGGGTCTGTAGCTCAGGTGGTTAGAGCGCACCCCTGATAAGGGTGAGGTCGGTAGTTCGAGTCTACTCAGACCCACCAAATTCGCTGCCATACGGCGTTGCTTTGATACTCGCATACTTCAGTATGCTTCGCATCAAAGCGCCTTGTCTGACAACGAATTACCTTGTTAGATGGGGGCCATAGCTCAGCTGGGAGAGCGCCTGCCTTGCACGCAGGAGGTCAGCGGTTCGATCCCGCTTGGCTCCACCACTTCTTGCTCTAAGAATTCAAATCAAAGCGTTCTTAACAGAATGATTTGATTTGAGTTTATCTCAAACTGCTCTTTAACAATTTGGCAAGCTGATGTAAAAAGTAACAAACTAAGGTTACATTTAATTGTATACCTTACTCACAGCTGTGCACTTCAAGACATCTTGGGGTTGTATGGTTAAGTGACTAAGCGTACACGGTGGATGCCTTGGCAGTCAGAGGCGATGAAGGACGTACTAACCTGCGAAAAGCTGTGGGAAGCCGGTAAGAGGCGTTAGACCCGCAGATATCCGAATGGGGAAACCCAGCGCATTTATGCGTTATCGTTACATGAATACATAGTGTAACGAGGCAAACCGGGAGAACTGAAACATCTAAGTACCCCGAGGAAAAGAAATCAACCGAGATTCCGTTAGTAGCGGCGAGCGAACGCGGATTAGCCCTTAAGCTAAATTGGTGTTAGTGGAATACTCTGGAAAGAGTAGCGATACAGGGTGATAGCCCCGTACACGACAATGCCTTTTTAGTGAAAACGAGTAGGACGGGACACGTGGTATCCTGTTTGAACATGGGGGGACCATCCTCCAAGGCTAAATACTCCTGACTGACCGATAGTGAACCAGTACCGTGAGGGAAAGGCGAAAAGAACCCTTGTAAAGGGAGTGAAATAGAACCTGAAACCGTGTACGTACAAGCAGTGGGAGCCCCTTCGTGGGGTGACTGCGTACCTTTTGTATAATGGGTCAGCGACTTACATTCTGTAGCGAGGTTAACCGAATAGGGGAGCCGTAGGGAAACCGAGTCTTAACTGGGCGAATAGTTGCAGGGTGTAGACCCGAAACCGGGCGATCTATCCATGAGCAGGTTGAAGGTTGGGTAACACTAACTGGAGGACCGAACCCACTACTGTTGAAAAAGTAGGGGATGACTTGTGGATCGGAGTGAAAGGCTAATCAAGCTCGGAGATATCTGGTTCTCCTCGAAAGCTATTTAGGTAGCGCCTCGAGCGAATACCATTGGGGGTAGAGCACTGTTTGGGCTAGGGGGTCATCCCGACTTACCAACCCCATGCAAACTCCGAATACCAATGAGTACTACTCGGGAGACACACGGCGGGTGCTAACGTCCGTCGTGAAAAGGGAAACAACCCAGACCGCCAGCTAAGGTCCCAAAGTAATGATTAAGTGGAAAACGATGTGGGAAGGCATAGACAGCTAGGAGGTTGGCTTAGAAGCAGCCACCCTTTAAAGAAAGCGTAATAGCTCACTAGTCGAGTCGGCCTGCGCGGAAGATGTAACGGGGCTAAATCATTCACCGAAGCTGCGGACTTGCACTTGTGCAAGTGGTAGAGGAGCGTTCTGTAAGCCGTTGAAGGTTATCCGGGAGGATGGCTGGAGGTATCAGAAGTGCGAATGCTGACATGAGTAACGATAAGGGGAGTGAAAAACTTCCCCGCCGAAAGACCAAGGGTTCCTATCCCATGCTAATCAGGGTAGGGTGAGTCGGCTCCTAAGGCGAGGCTGAAAGGCGTAGTCGATGGGAAACAGGTTAATATTCCTGTACCGGCCAATACTGCGATGGGGGGACGGAGAAAGCTAGGCAGGCGCGGCGTTGGTAGTCCGCGTGAAAGTATGTAGGTTGGACGTTTAGGTAAATCCGGATGTCTAAGACTGAGATACGAGACGAGTGTCTAAGGACACGAAGCTGTTAACGCTATGCTTCCAGGAAAAGCCTCTAAGCTTCAGGTATTGGCGACCGTACCCTAAACCGACACAGGTGGTCAGGTAGAGCATACCAAGGCGCTTGAGAGAACTCGGCTGAAGGAACTAGGGCAAAATAGTACCGTAACTTCGGGAGAAGGTACGCTCTTTGTTGTGAAGGACTTGCTCCGTAAGCAATAGAGAGTCGCAGTGACCAGCTGGCTGCAACTGTTTATTAAAAACACAGCACTCTGCAAACTCGCAAGAGGACGTATAGGGTGTGACACCTGCCCGGTGCCGGAAGGTTAATTGATGGGGTTAGCGCAAGCGAAGCTCTTTGATCGAAGCCCCGGTAAACGGCGGCCGTAACTATAACGGTCCTAAGGTAGCGAAATTCCTTGTCGGGTAAGTTCCGACCTGCACGAATGGTGTAATGATGGCCAGGCTGTCTCCAGCCGAGACTCAGTGAAATTGAAATTGCGGTGAAGATGCCGTATACCCGCGGCTAGACGGAAAGACCCCGTGAACCTTTACTATAGCTTGGCACTGAACATTGACCCTACATGTGTAGGATAGGTGGGAGGCTTTGAAGTTTGAACGCTAGTTCAGATGGAGCCGTCCTTGAAATACCACCCTTGTATGTTTGATGTTCTAACGTGGGCCCCTGGATCGGGGTTGCGGACAGTGTCTGGTGGGTAGTTTGACTGGGGCGGTCTCCTCCTAAAGAGTAACGGAGGAGCACGAAGGTTGGCTAAGTACGGTCGGACATCGTACGGTTAGTGTAATGGTAGAAGCCAGCTTAACTGCGAGACAGACACGTCGAGCAGGTACGAAAGTAGGTCATAGTGATCCGGTGGTTCTGTATGGAAGGGCCATCGCTCAACGGATAAAAGGTACTCCGGGGATAACAGGCTGATACCGCCCAAGAGTTCATATCGACGGCGGTGTTTGGCACCTCGATGTCGGCTCATCACATCCTGGGGCTGAAGTCGGTCCCAAGGGTATGGCTGTTCGCCATTTAAAGTGGTACGCGAGCTGGGTTTAGAACGTCGTGAGACAGTTCGGTCCCTATCTGCCGTGGGCGTTGGATGATTGAGTGGAGTTGCTCCTAGTACGAGAGGACCGGAGTGAACGAACCGCTGGTGTTCGGGTTGTCATGCCAATGGCACTGCCCGGTAGCTATGTTCGGAACGGATAACCGCTGAAAGCATCTAAGCGGGAAGCCGGCCACAAGATGAGTCATCCCTTAGACTTCGAGTCTACTAAAGGGTCGTTGGAGACCACAACGTTGATAGGTGAGGTGTGGAAGCGTGGTGACACGTTAAGCTAACTCATACTAATTGCCCGAGAGGCTTAACCATACAACGCCCAAGATGTTTTAGAGCGCGAGAAAGCGTTTAGAAGTACAGTTGTGAGTAACTGAATATCAGCCTGCTAAATAAAGATGGAACGACAGTTATTATCAAATACATCCCTGTATTTGACCGGCAAGCCGGCCGCACTAAAGTGCGTTAAAACGTTGTTCCTGACACGTTTTTGCCTGGTGGCAATAGCGCTGTGGACCCACCTGATCCCATTCCGAACTCAGAAGTGAAACGCAGCTGCGACGATGGTAGTGTGGCATTCGCCATGCGAGAGTAGTACACCGCCAGGCTCCCAATTCAATAAAACAGCCCCTCTCGACAGAGCAGGGGCTTTTTTATTGGTTGAGATTTGGTGGCGGTGGACTGCTCGTAGAGTAGTACAGTGATGCCGGTCTTTCGACAAGCCAACAGTTTGGCTTGTCGCCGGCAGAACGCCCCTCGCTCTGCGAGGGGCATGAGGGCTCCCAATTCAAGCAAAAGGCCTACCCTAACCGGTCGGTCTTTTTGCGTTGAAGCGCCTCGGGGCAGGCCATCCTGCGGCGCACTACACTCGCATGGCAGCCACAGCCCCTCCGGGCCTGCCTGCGGCAGTCCAAATTCGTTCCTGACGAATTTGTCGCCATGCTACTTCCGTGTATTAAATACCTATCATATATTTAGTCGATAACAGTTGCGGGCTCGATATAGTCTCCCCCTTTGCAAAAGGGGGATTCGGGGATAAGGAGATTGAGAAGTTTTACTTACGCTGCAGGTTACCCTGATTATCGAATTGCCAGTCCGGTTTACCGAGTAGGTTCAGATAAACTTTTGCTTCAGTTTCGTCGAATACTTTCAGAAACTGATTGTGCTGGTCCAGCAACAACAGCCAATTCTTAGGGCTTGTTGCATACTGTTGCTCGGTCAGATAACTTTGCATCCCCATATATCTGGAAGGGATGTTGCGCCAGCCCTGATCAACTCGGTAAATATAACGGCCTTGGTAATCCGGATGCAGAAAATTACTCTGTTCCAACGTACTCAGGCTGTTGCGGTCGATAATGCTCACCATTGCCACCGCTTTACTACGTCCAAGTAGTTCCGTTGCACTTTTTTTTGCTAACTGCTGCTGTTGTTTACGTTGGCTTGCAGCATTCTGATTAACTACCTTAACCGGCGTAGCAATTTCCAGGGCAAATAATTCAAGTTCATAGCGATCTAACACTTTCTGGTAAGCAGCATAATCAGTGCAATCAGTCAGTGCAATATCAGCAGGTGCGCGCTGGCTGAACTTTGGGTTGGCGGCGACGCTGCTGGCAAACTGGCCAATCTCAAGTTGTAATTGTTGTTGCAGTAAAATTTGCAAACGGGTGTTATCAGGCTTTTTTACCATATATTGTTCTGGATCGAGCTGAAGACAATTCTGGTAAAATTGCTCCAGAGCGCTGCTGTAAGCATAACTGTTTACCGCATACTGCAAAGTACGCAATTCACTCTGGCTGAAGCCTGCTGTGCTGCTTACAGCCAGACTTAATAGAAGAGGCGCTATCATTGTCATAGAGGTTAGGGTCAGTAAGATTCAAATAAAAACGCCGCACAGTAGCACTTTTCCTGCGTTTAAAACAGCATTTCTACCTGCAGTTACGCCAAGCTACTGCTAATTTGCTGCTGGATCAGTTTAATACAGGCTGCTTTGCCCGCCAGTTGAAACCGCTTACCGATGGTTTGCCAGCTTTGCTTTTGCCATAACCGGGCTGCCAAAACCGCGGACGCAGCAGGCTCAAGCTGAAGATAGTGCAAATTAAACCAGTAAAGTAGCTGGCGAGCGACAAGCTGATAAGGTCGTTTTCCCTGTGCGAATAACTGCAGTTGTCCGATGTCTGTTTCATCCAGCGCTACTGTCGGTGGCAGCACCAACTTTCTGATTACATCGAAACTCAGATTTGCCGGATATTCTTGCAGGCAGTGGTACAGTTCATTGCCAGATTGCTGATTAAGCTGCTGCACTAATTGCTTATTGCCATTAATTGGCTTAAGCATTAGCACTGACGGCTCACTACTGGCATTGTCGGCAAAGTTGCTAAGTCGCACCGGGGTATAATCTGCCGCTTGCCAGAATGCCAGCAGGCCCGGACTGACGCCAAAGCTCGTACCCAGCCAGTCAATATTTTGTTGTTTCAGTAAATTAGCAAGTTCAGCCAGTAAGTGGCTGCCCAGACCATGTCGTTGTAAAGGCCGGACAACGGCAATGCGCATAACCCGCACCAGGCGCTGGCTTGCCAGTTGTGGCTGAGCCAGATGAAATGCCAGGCTTTGCGCCAGTAAATGCCCCTGCACCCGGCGGTCGCCCTGATAAATTTTCTGGCATAGTTCAGAGGCCAGCTCGCCTTCATAACTTAATAACGCACATGCTAACAGCTGGTCCCGCTGATACAGGGCAACAACGGTAAGCTGAGGGTTGTCCAACAGCGCGGCGAGATCTTTAACCTGAGTCTGATAATGCGCCAGACTAAGTAAGTGAAACACATCAGCAAGTTGTTCAGGTTCAGTTAGCCAGTGATTGTGCTGAAACTGCCGCAACTGCAAGGCTTGGCCCGGTTGAAAAGTTGGATCTGCGGAAACTTGTTTTAGCAGGAAGCTGTTAAAAATAAGCTGCTCTAGCGGGTCCTGCTGCTGATAGCGTACCGGCTGCACAATTTGCAGTCGTTTCCAGCCCTTTTGAGTTTCGTCAAGATAACGTTGAAAACGCAATTGGAAGCCACGACCGGTGCCCTCGTAACCATGCTCGGTAGTGGCAAACACGATCCGGCTGTAGCGATCAGCCAGTTGCTTCAGAACTGCTGTTGGCAGGGCGGCGGCTTCATCTATTAATAAAAGGTCCAGCTCTGGTTGTTCCAGTAGTAGCTGGTCAACTGCTATAAAACACAAGCCAGGTGTGTCTGGTAATTGCTGCTGGTAATGACTAATAGCAGTAGCCGCTGCATTCGGGCTGGCTGCGGTGATTACCAGTCTTTTTTTACCTTGCTGCACCAGCAAGGCTGCAGCAAGACCCAGCGCGGCAGATTTGCCGCGACCGCGATCAGCCACCAGAACCAGCGGCCTTCTGCGATGGCCCGACACCACTTTTAAAATGGCGGCTACAGCCAGCTGTTGTTCAATGCTGGCATAAGGGGCTGCTACAGCTGATGACGGCTGAAGATCTGGTAGTTTCAGCGGCTGGCTGAGATTGAGCGTTGAGTTATTCAGGGTGAGTTTAAGCAGCTGACACTCAGTCAACCGGGCTAACCAGAACCGGATAAATTGGCCATGATGCTGCTGGGGATCCAGCGGATAAGGCAACAAAGCACTGTGCGCCGGGTTTGGTTGCTGGCACCAGTGTTCATCAGTTGGCGCCAGAATTAACCATAAGCCACCGGCCTTTAAACAACCGGCGCTGGCAGCGGTTAAATCAGCATTAAAACCAGAAAAAGCATTAACCACCAGCATGTCGCACTCGCTACCCAGGAGCTGATAGTTATTGCCGGGCTTGAGCTGCGTACTGGCCGCTGGCGCTTGCTCACCCAGCCAGTAAAGAGTTTGTGGGGCTATCGTGGCAATCAGCTGCTGGCACTGCGGCAGCAGCTCATCCTGCTTGCCTTGCAGCAGCACCGGCAAACGGATTTGGCGGGCGGCAGCCTCAGCCAGTAGCGGTTGCAGGCAGGCTGTTACCGGCATTTAGCCAGCAGCCTGCAGTCTGGCGTAGGCTGTCATCAGCCACTTACTGCCAAGCTGGTCAAAATTAACCTGAATACGTGATTGCGGCCCTACACCCTCGTAATTGAGCACTGTGCCTTCACCAAATTTATCATGCAGTACCCGTTGACCCAGTTTAAAACCGGTGTTTTCAAAGGCAACATGGCTGGCGGCACTGCCAAAACGGCCAGCCTGGGACGGCCGGCTGACCTGCGTGGTTAACCTGATTTCTTCCAGATATTCCGCCGGGATCTCACGAATAAAACGCGAGGCTTTATGGTATTGCTCCTGGCCATATAAGCGACGGCTTTCAGCATGGCACAAGTAAAGCTTTTGCATGGCGCGGGTCATGCCGACGTAGCAAAGCCGGCGCTCTTCCTCCAGCCGGGTGGGGTCGTCGCCACTTTGCTGGCTGGGAAACATACCTTCTTCCAAGCCGCAAATAAACACCAACGGAAATTCTAGCCCTTTGGCACTGTGCAGGGTCATCAGTTGCACCGCATCGGAATGCTCTTCGGCTTGATAATCGCCGGCTTCCAGCGCGGCCTGTGATAAAAAAGCTGCCAGCGGCGTCATATCTTCGACAGTACTGCTGTTAAAGTTCTGACAGGCGGTAACCAGCTCGTTTAAGTTCTCAATCCGGGTCTGGGCTTTCTCGCCCTTTTCGGCCTGATACATAGCATATAAGCCTGATTGCTTAATAATATGCTCGGCCTGCTCAAACAGCGGTAAATCGGTCAGCTCCTGCTCTAGCCGGTCCACTAGCTGCATAAACTGTTCAATGGCATTGGCGGCGCGGCCACTTAGTTGTTTTTGCTGCAACATCTGCTGCAGGGCTTGCCACAGGGTCTGCTGCTCGCTACGGGCGTGCAGCCGCACTTTGTTCATGGTGGTATCGCCAATGCCGCGGGCCGGGGTATTAATAATCCGCTCCATCGCCGCATCGTCCTGGCGGTTGCTGATCAGCCGTAAATAAGCAAGGGCGTCTTTAATTTCCTGCCGCTCATAAAAGCGTAAACCACCATAAATACGGTAATGCAGGCCTTCCTGAATAAGCGCTTCTTCCAGTACCCGCGACTGGGCATTGTTACGGTACAATATAGCGCTTTCAGTCAGGCTACCGCCCTGGTTATGCCAGCTGCGAATACGCGACACGATAAAACGGGCTTCGTCCAGCTCGTTAAAAGCGGTATACAGCGAAATGGTTTCCCCGTCGCTGCCGTCAGTCCATAAATCTTTACCCAGCCGGCCACTGTTATTGGCAATCACAGCGTTAGCGGCTTTTAAGATAGTGGCGGTTGAGCGGTAGTTTTGCTCGAGGCGAATGGTTTCTGCACCATCAAAATCGCGCAAGAATTGTTGAATATTTTCAACCCGGGCGCCGCGCCAGCCGTAAATGGACTGATCATCATCGCCAACAATCATTACTTTGGCTGCGGTACCGGCCAGCAACCTTAGCCAGTTATACTGAATGGCGTTGGTATCCTGAAACTCGTCTACCAGAATATGCCGGAACCGCTGCTGGTAATGGCCGCGGACATCGGCGTGGTTTTTTAACAGCTCAAAGCTGCGCAGCAGTATTTCGGCAAAATCGACTAAACCTGCGCGGTCACACATTTCCTGATAGGCGGCGTAAATTTTCACCATCTGCTGCAGGCTGAAATCGCCACCGGCGTCGATCATGCCCGGGCGCTGACCATCATCTTTGCGGCCATTAATAAACCATTGAATTTGTTTGGCTGGCCAGTGTTTTTCATCCAGATTTAACGCTTTGAGCACTCGTTTAACCAAGCGGTACTGATCGTCAGAATCAATGATTTGAAAGCCCTGTGGTAAACCGGCCTGCTGATAATGGGCCCGCAGCATCCGGTGCGACAAGCCATGAAAGGTCCCCATCCACAGGTTGTTTAAACTAACGCCAATAGTGCTTTCAATCCGGCCGCGCATTTCCTGCGCCGCTTTATTGGTAAAGGTTACCGCCAGCAAGCTATAAGGGGCGACGGTTTCCACCTGCATTAACCAGGCTAAACGATGCACCAGGACCCGGGTTTTACCACTGCCAGCGCCAGCTAAAATCAGCATATGCTGCGCCGGTGCGGCCACCGCGTCACGTTGTTTATCGTTTAAACCATCCAGCAGGTTGGATACATCCATCAGCACATCTCAGTAAACCATTTGCGGCCATTATAACAGCCCTGTGGTAAGCGCCAAGTAAAGCCGCAGGTTTTAGTGGATAAATAACCAGTATCCTGCGCAGTTTTAACATTTGTACCGGACAAAAGGCTGGTATTTAATTCAGGAACTGGTTATGTTTTGCTTAAAAAACAAGCGTCAGGACGATAGCATGCCTTTTAAATTAATTATTAGTCTTGCAGGTATGGTCGCGATAGCCGTGGTTTTGCTGTCGCTGGCGATCGGCGGCGAAGACCAACCAGTAACCGGCACGGCGTATAAACAGCTTAGTGTTGACCTACCGCTTGATATGACGCTTAGCCGGTTTGCCAGTGCAGTGCCAGCCAATTGCCATGATAGTAGTGAGTTGCTGGCTATTGAACATACTTTTGATAGCACCAGACTGAGTCAACTAAATACCGCGATGCAAACATTGCATAACAAAACTGCCGATACTTTCTGGCAACCGTTGGTTGATTTGTTTAAACCTAAGTCGATTTGGCTTAACCCTACCGATTTCTCGATTGGTTACTCAGAGCATGCGGTTGAGGTGAATCGACAGGTTAAGCGCATCGTCGTCAATTATCCGGAGCAGGATAACTACACCAGGGTTTATTTGAGTTATGACCTGCGGGTTTCAGCTGTAGCTGAAGTAGACGTCGTTGCCAATAAGTTAGCTGAGAGACAAAGCCTGACTGTTCCGGTTGAGCAAATTAGAAATAAAACTTATGTTGATGCCGCTGAGCCGCTTAATGGTGGCAGTATTTCAGATTGCGCTGTGCCAATACTACCGCTTTTGCTGCCAGAGCTACACTGGCGCACTACTGCAATACCTGATAAGCATTATTGCCTGCTGCAGGGCCTGGTAAGTTCTGAACCCGCTATCGATTTTCATATAAACTGCCAACAATCATTATTCTGATTACTTGTTGCTCAACAGCTATTTATCTGTTAAAAAATTGCCTGGAATAAAAATAGGGAAATAAAAATGCGCTTAAATGGCTGGCAGCGACTTTATTGTATTCTCGTTGTCGGGTGGGTTGGCTATCTGGCATTTGCAGCCCATTCGGACCTCAGTTTTGCGGATGAACGTATTGTGGAACTTACTGCAGCTGTCCAGCGAATGGAAGCACAGCCGGAACCGGACGGCACCCTGGCAGGCTCAATCACACATCATATTAACGGGCACAGCCCTGCACAATTAGCAGAGCACTATGGGCAGCAGTTAAATCAGGTGCAAGATTCTAAAACCACCACCATAACCACTGCGCTGCTGTTGGCGGTAGTGCCGCCGATCCTCATCTACTTAATTATTTTCTGGGTAGTTGCCGGCTTCCGGTCATCAGCCAAGGCAGCCAGTTAAGCTGTAATTAAAGCTCCTAACTGCCGCACATCGGTTAGCCGGATGTGCGGCAAGATGTTTACCACTTGCTGATGATGATCAAGCCAGGCGGTTTGGCAACCGGCGGCTAAGGCACCCATGACATCGGCGCGGTGGCTGTCGCCAATATGCAAAATTTGCGAAGGGGCAAGTTTAAGCCGCTCTGCCGCCACGTTAAACATATCCGGGTAAGGTTTCATTTTACCGTCGGGTCCGGCCTGCAAGCTGAATTCAAACAAGTCGCCCAGGCCCATTTTGTTAATACAGGCATTACCATTGGTTATGGCGATTAACCGGTACTGTCTAGCAAGGGCTGCGAGTAGCGCTTTGACCTCCGCTGATAAGCTTATTCTGGTGCGGGCGTCCAGAAAAGCATCATACCCCTGCTGCGCCACTTTTTTAGCCTCTGCACGCGCTATGCCCAGCTCAAGTAGCCCTGCTTCAATCCCCAACAAGCGCCAGCGGCCAATATCATGCCGCAGTTCCGGTTCAACTTTTGCCAGCTTTAAGCGGTGCTGCCACCAGAAGTCACTGTCGGTCTGGCTACTTTGTGGTGCGTGCGCTGCCAGCGCGCTCAGCATTGCCTGTTCAGCGGCCGCAATAACCGGTGCGTTATCGTACAGGGTGTCATCCAAATCAAATGACAACGCTTGCAGTGGCGTCAGAGCTTTATAAATGTACATGAGCTTTCCCAAAAAAACGACGGACAAACAGCAGCAATAACAAGCCGCTATAAACGTATAGGCTGCTGCTGCCGCCACTGCCTTCGGCCGCGGCAGGCGGTGGCGGCGGGGCAGGAGGAGCGGTAACGGTAACGGTTTTGCTGGTGCTGGCGCTTAACTCATTGCTGTCGGTAATGGTTAGCGTTACCTGATAACTGCCGGCGTTGGTAAAACTTTGGTTTACCGTGGCACCACTGAAGTTGCTGCCATCCGACAGCTGCCATTGGAACGCCGTGATCTCAGAATCTGCGTTACTGGCGCCGGCGTCGAAGGTGCAGCGAAGGGCGTCGCACTGGCTGCTGAAATCGGCGACCGGGCTGCGTAAATCACCAACAGTAACAAACACAGCACTGACAGCACCGACATTGCCATCGCTGTCTTCTGCCTGTACAAATAACAGCTGTCTGCCTGCTGGCCAGTCACTGCTCAGTAGCTGGGCCTGCATATTGGCCACTGTACCATTGTCATTGCTGTTAACGATGTCAGCAGTGGCCAGTTCGACACTGCTACTGTGCCAGGGCGGTGCATGCTGGTAGATCCGGGCGGCAACCACGGTTTGTGCCGGCTCACGGCCATTGTTCTGGCTAAAACGCTGATCATCGGCGGTAAGGCTCAGGGTTACTTCGTCCCCGGCCTGAATATAGGCATGACTAGCCCCGTTAGCGTTCAGGGTAGTAATCTCCGGCCCGGCTGGCTGCAGGTAAGGCGCTTTGCTGACTTTAGCCGCATAATTCAGCAGCGCTAAATTGGCCGGCAGCAGTGAATTGCTAAAAAACTGACAGCCCTGAAAAAAGCTGGTTCCCAGCTCCAGGGTAATCGCTGCCACACCCAGCTCACCGTAGCTAACACTGTCACTGGTGCCGTCGGTCGGGTACAAGCCTATGCTCTGACTGGGGTAATAATTATTAAACCAGGCCAGCTTGCGGCCCAACGTTTGTAATTGGCTGGCGTTGGGTGCCGGGGCAGTAGTATGGCCCCAGGGCCAGAGCACCAGCTCGCCGGCGCTGTGTAAGTCGAGGTGAAACCCGGCGGTGTCTGCTGCTGCCGGATCCTGAAAGCTGCTGCCACGACGGTCGGCATATAATTGGCGAACATAATTTTCGACAGCCTTAGTTTCCGGCTCTGAGCCTGCCTGCGGGCCGCGGTACACGGTAGAGCAGGCATCGTCACTGGAACCATTGCTACTGATATTCCAGCTATAGCTGAAATTGCGGTTTAAATCGACCCCGGGTTCATCCTGCGGACAATGCGTAAGGTTGGCATTTTTACGCCAAAGCTGGCCTTGCTCGGCATACTTGCGACCATCAGGGTTCATCTGAAACAACAAATGAATTTCAGTGAAATTCAGCAGCCAGTTGGCATCGGCCTGCTGCTGGTAATTTTCTAATAACTGCCGGGCAAACTGCAGGTTAAGTTCAGCCGTTACATATTCACGGGCATGCATGGCGCTTTGCACAAATAAGATGGGCCTGGCATCAGCCTGCTCAGCGACCGGCTCGCGCCGGCCCAGTCGCAGCACCATCAACGGATAGCCGCCTTCGCCCTGAGTATGTTGCCAGGAACTGCCAATACTGAACCACTGCGCAACGTCAGGATAGTCGGCGGCTAGTTGTGCTGCCTGCTGATAGGTACCCTCTACTGTGTGGTAACACGGGTAGCCGGCTATGGTGTCAGCAGTAGTATCAAAAGTTGTGTCGCTGCCTGCCTGGGTTTGGCTCTGTATGCTGAGCTCGGGGTAGGCATTGGCCGCCAGGGGCTGCCAGCTGATGCCGAAGTCGGCGAGTGCTGTCAGTTCAGCGGCGGGTAGCCGCACGTCTAAGGTTAACGCCGTGCGATTGGTCGCCAGAATATAAGGGTGCAGGCTGATACTGGCTTTGGCAAACTGCGCCATATCACTGGTCTGCAAGCGCACCTGCTGGTAAGGGGTATCTGCAGTCGCTGATCCAGGGATACTGGCCAGCAGCAACAGCAGACTAAACAAGGCTAAATGCACTGATACTGTCATTACGGCTTTTTCCGGGCCCTCGGGTGAGCGTTGTCATACACCGCAGCCAGATGCTGAAAATCAAGGTGGGTGTAAACCTGAGTAGTACTAAGGTTAGCATGGCCCAGTAAGTCCTGCACGGCACGCAGATCACCGCTGGATTGTAGTACGTGGCTGGCAAACGAGTGGCGAAGCATATGCGGATGCAGTTGCTGGCCGAGGCCCTGCACTTTGGCCCAGTGTTCGACCCGTTGCCGTACCTGGCGCGCGGAAATTCGCTGCTGTTGTTTACTTAAAAACAGCGCGTTTTGATCCGTCTCCGGCGTGGCGGCGCCTAATAACAGATGGCGCTGACTGAGCCAGTGCTGCAGCGCTTTTAATGCCACTGAGCCTATCGGTATTTGCCGTTCTTTACTGCCTTTACCGCGCACCCGGATTAACTGCTCGTGCCAGTCGATATCATTGATATTGCTGCCCACTAGTTCAGCCAGACGCAAGCCGGACGAGTAAAACAACTCCAGCATGGCTTTATCCCGGCACGCTAATACATCATTGCTGCTATCAAAGCTGAGCAAATGCTGCAGGGCATCGATATCAAGATTTTTCGGCAATTTGGCCTTGGGTTTGGGCACTGTCAGGTATTGGGCCGGGTTGTCGTCAACTTGCTGCTGTTGCTGCAGATAGCGGTACAGGCCGCGCAATGAGGCAACCGTTAACGCCAGGCTACGGGCACTCAGGCCACGGCGCCGGCCGTTGGCCAGATAGCTTTGCAGCGTAGTTTCTGTTTGCTTGTGCCAGCTGAACTCTGCTGGCTCAGTGTCCAACGCTTGGGCGCTCTGGCTGGAGGCGAACAGGTTAAGCTGCTGGCGGTAAGTTTGTAGGGTGCGGCTGGCATAGCCACGCTCAAAGCGCAGATAGCTAAGATATTGCTCTAAATCACGTTGCCAGCGCGGCTCAGCTGTCGTCATGGCCGGGCAATACCAGCAATAGCAGTTTGGCCAGGTGGCGGATAAACAGCCGGTCCATGGCCGGTTGAAAGTGATCATCCTGCTCGCTACCAAAGGCTAACAGTGCCAAACCGGGGCCGCTGCCAATTTGCAGTAAGGCGACTGAATGAATGGACTCGCCGAATAACGGCTGCTGCTCTTCCTTGTTTAACCGGCCCAGATAAACATTGTCACTGCTTAAGCGGCGCGATAATAGCAACTGGTACTGGCTGATCGCACTGCTGTCAGGCTGCAGACACACCAGACGGCAGGCATGCACCTGCGGCATACTTTTGGCAAACTGCTGCAGCGCCTGCTCGGCATCGGCCAGCGACGGGTTTTGCAGCAAACTTAAGTGCAGCGTATTAAGGGCATGAAAGATATGCTCATTCTGGCGGGCGACCGACATTAAGCGGGTAATATCATCTTCCAGCGCGGCAATTTTAGTCCGTTGCATTTCCAGCTGACGTTCAACCAGCGACACGCTGCCGCGTTGCTGATGTGGCAGGCGCATCTGCTGTAGCAGCTGCGGATACTGCTGAAAAAACTCCGGGTGGTCCTGCAAATAATCCAGTACCACGCTGGCAGCGATTGCCTCTTTATTCTGAGCCAGGTTGTCGTTCATAACGAAAGTTGTCCATCAAATACGTGTTCAGCCGGGCCGGTCATTTTCACAACCTGGCCAGGCCCATTCCAGCGAATATGTAAGGTTCCACCGGGCAAATCTACCTGCACCTGTGGCCCCAGTTTTTTCTGCAGCTGACCTATCACGGCAGCGGCACAGGCACCGGTACCACAGGCCAGCGTTTCACCAGCGCCGCGCTCCCATACCCGCAGTTTAATATGCTGTGGCGATACTACCTGCATAAAGCCTATATTGGCTTTTTGCGGAAACCGCTCATGCACCTCCAGCAGCGGGCCCAGCTCAGCCACATTGGCGCTGGTAATATCGTCCACTTCCAGCACAGCGTGCGGGTTGCCCATCGAGGCTACGCCGCACAACACGGTATGCTCATCAGCCCGCATAATGTAGGTGGCTTCCTGCTTCTGCGCTTTAAAAGGTACCAGGGCAGGGTCCAGCTGCGGGATGCCCATGTTCACCGTTACCTGGCCGTCCTGTTCAACATAAAGGGTAATTTTGCCCGACTTGGTACTAACCTGAATTTTGTTTTTATTGGTTAGGCCGCGGTGACGAACAAATTTGGCAAAACAACGAGCACCGTTGCCGCATTGTTCTACTTCACTGCCATCAGCATTAAAAATCCGGTAATGAAAATCCAGTTCCGGATCATAAGGTGGCTCGACCATCAGTAATTGGTCAAAACCAATGCCGAAATTCCGATCTGCCAGCTGGCGAATTTGCTCTTTGGTCAGAAACAAGTTCTGGCTAACACTGTCAACCATCACAAAATCGTTGCCAAGGCCATGCATTTTTGAAAAGTTAATTATCATCAAAGCCTTATCGCTATTCGCTAAGCAGCTGTTCGCCGCGCCATAAATCCTGCCATTGCTCACGGGCCCGGATTAAGTGGCAGCGGTCGCCCGCTACCATCACTTCGGCCACCCGCGGCCGGCTATTGTAATTAGAGCTCATGGTAAAGCCGTAGGCACCGGCCGAGCGCACCGCTAATAAGTCGCCCTGGGCAATGGCCAGCATCCGGTCTTTACCCAGAAAGTCACCAGTTTCACACACCGGCCCTACCACATCATACAACTGGGCGGTTGCACTGCTTTGCTGCTTTACCGGCACAATATTCTGCCAGGCACTGTACAGCGCTGGGCGGATTAAGTCGTTCATTGCTGCATCAACAATGGCGAAATTCTTCTCCTGACCAGGCTTCAGAAACTCCACTTTGGTCAGCAAAATGCCAGCATTGGCCATAATGGCGCGGCCGGGTTCCATAATCAGTTCCAGCTCCGGATACTGTTGCAAGCGCTCAACCACCTTGCTGATATAAGCATAAGGCTCGGGCGGTGTTTCTTTGTCGTAAGTGACCCCGAGGCCACCACCAATATCGATATGGCTTAGAATTATGCCATCTTGTTTCAGTGCTTCAATTAACTGCAGCAGCTTTTCCAATGCTTCCAGAAAAGGCTGGGTTTCAGTCAGTTGTGAACCAATATGACAATCTACTCCCACCAGTTTGAGGTGGCTCATTTCGCGGGCGGCGCGGTAGATTTGCGGTGCCTTTAAAATATCCACGCCAAACTTATTGGCTTTTAAGCCGGTAGAAATATAAGGGTGGGTTTTGGCGTCTATATCGGGGTTTACCCGCAAAGATACCGGCGCCACAATATTCAGGCTGCTGGCGACCTGTTGCAGGCGCTCCAGCTCAGCTTCTGATTCAACATTAAAGCACTTAATGCCCAGTTGTAGCGCAAAACGCATATCGTCTGCGGTTTTTGCTACCCCGGAGAACACCACTTTTGCCGGATCGCCACCTGCAGCAATTACCCGGCGCAGTTCCCCGCCTGAGACAATATCAAAGCCACTACCCAGTTGGCTCAGGACATTTAACACCGCCAGATTACTGTTGGCTTTTACCGCATAACACACCAGGCTGTGTGGATGAGCTGCCGCCGCACGGGCAAAGGCCTGATAATGACGCTCAATAGTCGCCCTGGAATATACATAGCAAGGCGTACCGAACTCCGCGGCCAGCGCAGTCAGATCGACCTGTTCGGCGTGCAAGGTCTCGTGCTGGTAATTAAAGTGGTCCACGGTTTTGCTCCTCACTGACGCTTGGCTGCTGTTCACTGTCGTCTGGCTTAGCCGGCTTTTCTTGAACCGGCTCTGCCACTTCTGGTGCAGCTTGTGGTAAGGTAAGAGGCCCTTTTTGACCACAGGCGGTTAGCATAATGCTGCCCAGCAATAAGCAGGCAGGCAAAAGAAACTGGGATGAAATGCGCTTCGTTTGCATGGTTTCTATTTCTTTAACGGCTTGACGCTCTATAATCGCATCCTTAGCGATAAAAGCAAACAGGTGACGCAGATGAATGACTTAGAATATGACGAATTAACCGACAATACCCTGTTAGCGGTAGAAGAGGCGATTGAGCAACTGGAGCTTGATTTAGACTACGAATCGCACGGTGGCTTATTGTCGATAACCTTTCCTGATCAAAGCAAAATTATTATTAATAAACAACCGCCGCTGCAACAGCTGTGGGTGGCCACAAAATTCAATGGCCATCACTTTGAATGGCGCAATCAGCAGTGGATTGATAACCGTACCGGCAGCGAATTCTGGCAACTGTTGTCAGACGCGGCCTCAAAACAGGCCGGCAGCCCGGTGGTGCTGGCCCCGCAGCAAGCTGGAACAGAATAAATGGCGTTACTTCCTTTCGTTGATGTAAAACCAAACGGTGTAATTAAGGCTGCCGTAGTATGGCTGCATGGCCTGGGTGATTCCGGCCATGGCTTTGCGCCGATAGTGCCAGAGTTGCGTTTACCTGCCGATGCAGGTATCCGGTTTTTATTCCCGCATGCGCCAGAGCGGCCGGTAACAGTCAATGGCGGCATGCGGATGCGCGCCTGGTACGATATTAAAACCATGGATTTAGCGCACCGGGCCGACGAAACCGGGGTACGTGAATCAGCCAGCGCAGTGCAGCAGTTGCTGGATAAGTTAATAGCCGATGGCCTGAGTAGTGAGCAAATTGTGCTGGCCGGTTTTAGCCAGGGCGGAGTAATAGCGTTGCATTTACTGGCTCGCCTGCCGTATAAACTGGCCGGGGTGATGGCGTTATCAACTTACATTTGCGCGCCGGAAAAACTGGCCACAGAGGCAACATCAGTTAATAAGGCAACCCCGGTGTTTATCGGCCATGGTAGCCAGGATCCGGTCGTGCCGATGGCCGCCGGCCAGCAGGCGTTTCATGCTTTAAAAAATCTTGGCTTTAACGTCAGCTGGCAGGACTACCGGATGCAACACAGCGTTTGCGCACAGGAAGTGGCCGATATCAGCAGCTTCTTGCAACGTCGCTTAATGACAGTAAAGGAAAGCTAACATGAGCCAGATTGTACGTATTGCGACCCGCAAAAGCGCGTTGGCCTTATGGCAGGCTGAATTTGTTAAAGCGGAATTGCTGCGCCACCACCCGGCATTGCAGGTTGAGCTGGTGCCAATGTCGACCCAGGGCGATAAAATTCTGGATACACCCCTGGCGAAAATAGGCGGTAAAGGCTTATTTGTCAAAGAGCTGGAAACTGCCATGCTCGATGGCCGCGCCGATATCGCAGTACACAGTATTAAAGATGTGCCGGTGGCTTTTCCGGACGGTCTGGTGCTGCAAACGATTTGCCAGCGGGAAGACCCGCGGGACGCCTTTGTTTCCAATCAGTTTAAGACGATTGCGCAGTTACCGCAGGGCGCAGTAGTAGGTACCTCCAGTCTGCGCCGCCAGTGTCAGCTAAAAGCGTTGCGGCCTGATTTAACGGTGCGCGACTTGCGCGGCAACGTTAATACCCGGCTGGCCAAGCTCGATAATGGCGAGTTTGCGGCGATTATTCTGGCTTCGGCCGGGTTAATCCGGCTTGGTTTTGCAGCACGAATTGCCAGTTACCTTGAGCCTGAACAAAGTTTACCGGCCAATGGTCAGGGCGCGGTGGGTATTGAGTGTCGCAGTGACGATACAGCTATTCAGCAACTTTTGGCGCCGCTGGAACATCAGCCGACCCGCTTATGTGTGCTGGCTGAGCGCGCTATGAACCGCCGCTTGCAAGGCGGCTGTCAGGTGCCAATTGGCGCTTTTGCTACACTCAACGGCAATCAGCTGCAGTTACGGGGCCTGGTAGGGGCGCTGGATGGCAGCCAGATCATCCGCGCCGAGCAAACCGGCAACGCAGAGCAGGCTGAGCAGATTGGCCTGGCCGTTGCCGAGCAGTTATTGGCACAGGGCGCCGGTGCTATTTTGCAACAGGTTTATCAGGCAAACGCATGAGCATCGCCACGCCTTTTCTGATCACCCGGCCAGCCGGTAAGGCAGACAATTTACTGGCCAGCCTGGATGAGCTGGGTGTGGCCTACAGTTATCAGCCCCTGATCACCACACAGCAGGTGTCACTTAAAGCAAAAGACATCAGCTTGCTGGAACAAGCCGAACTGATTGTTTTTGTTAGTGTCAGCGCCGTCCACGCGCTGGAGCAACAAATTAGTCCAGAGCAACTGTCAGGACACTTATTTGCCGTTGGCAGCACTACCGCAGGGCTGCTACAACGCTGGAGCGGGCGGGAAGTAATAGTTCCGCAGGATCAGCGTAGCGAAGGCCTGCTGGCGTTACCGCAGTTGCAACAGGTTAGTGGCAAGCAGGTGGTGGTGGTACGCGGCAACAGCGGCCGTGAACTGATTAAGCAGCAATTACTGGCCCGGGGTGCTACCGTTAAATATGTGCAAAGTTACAACCGGTTGCCGCTACCACTCGATGGTGCTCAGCTATGGCAGTTGTGGCAGCAACAACAGGTACGTTGTATTGTAGCGACCAGTAACGAAATTTTGCAGCAGCTGTTTGCGTTAATGCCAGAAGCCGGTGTGGCCTGGCTACAGCAGCGACACTGGCTGCTGGTAAGCCCGCGCATGCAGGAGCAGGCATTAGCGCTTGGTATAAGTCAGCAGCAGATCAGCCTGGCAGAAAATGCCAATGATCAGGCGTTGCTGCAGCAAATTATTCAGCTTAACAAGGAAATATTATGAGTGAGCAGGCAGAGTTAACCCCGGCTGAAGAATCCGCAGCACCACTGGAGCAATTAAAACAGCAAATTGCCGAACAGGAACAACGCCCTGCTGGCGCTGGCCGCACCATAGCTGTGCTGGCGTTACTGTGTTCACTGTTGCTGGCAGCTGCTGTGGTGGCTGCCGCTTACTGGTTATGGCCACAATGGCAGCAAATGCAAAGCCAGCAGCAGCAATTGCAGCAGGCGCAGCAGGAGGTTAAACGGCAAAGTGCCGAGCTGCTGAGCAGCAGCCAGAGCCAGTTACAGCAAAGCCTGAGTAGCCAGCAACAGAGCCTGAGCGCCTTTGAGCAGGAATTAGTCAGCGAGCAGCAGCGCCAGCAACAACAGTTGCAGCAGCAAATGCAGGCCGTACGCGAGCTGGTGCAGCAAAGTGACGGTGCTCCGCCCCGCCACTGGGCCTTGGCAGAAATTCAGTTTTTGTTAAAACGCTCTGATGACAGCCTGTGGTTAAACAAAGATATTAATAGTGCCCGTCTGTTGCTGCAACGGGCACAGCAACAGCTGGCAGAGCTGGACGATGCCTCGTTAATTAACGTGCGTCAGGCGATCGCCGCGGATCTATCAGCGCTGGACGCGTTAAAAACCCCCGATCTGAGTGCGGTACATGTTGAGCTGGCCCAAATGCGTAAAACCAGTATGGGCTTGCCGTTGAAACAGCAGCAAACTAAGCTCAGCGTTACTGTGGCAGAGCCAGAAGGCGAGCTGAAAAACTGGCGCAGTACCTTAAAGTATTACTGGGAAAGCAGTTTACAGCAATTGTTTTCCGCCAGGGTTGCGATGCCGGAAGATTACTTCAGCTTAACGGCAGAACAGCAACTGATGGTACGGATTGCCCTGAACCAGCAATTATTGCTGGCACAGCTGGCCGTGTTATCGGGCGAGCCGGTGGTGTATCGCAGTGCTTTGCAACAAGCCAGTGACCAACTGCAACGTCATTTTCAGGCGACAGAGCCTACAGTACAGCAGCTAAGTGAAAAGCTGCTGGCACTGGCCGCGATTGATATCAGTCAACAACAGCTGCCAGCTTTGCAAAGTGGTCCGCAACTGCAGGATTACCTGCAAAGCATGGCGGAGACAGAGTTATGATCAAGGCCATTCTGCTAATAGCAATACTGGCTCTGGCGATGTTATTAGGGCCGGTGTTAACTAATAACCCGGGTTATATCAAACTGGTGCTGGCCGGTTATGTTATTGAAATGACCGCACTGGGCTTTGCCATCGTGCTCGTAGCGGCGTTGCTGGTACTGTATTTGCTGGTCAAACTAGTACGCCATTTACTGCGAATTCAGCATTCGTCATTAAATTTTTTCAGCTCCCGCCGCGAACGCAAAGCCAGAAAAGCGTTTGCCAGTGGCTTGCATGCCTATGCGAGACGGCAGTGGCCGCAAGCTGCCAGTCAGTTGCAGCAGTCATTGACTGGCGGTGATTTTCGCCAGGAAAAACGTTTTCTGGCAGCGTATGCGGCGTTTTATGCCGGTGAGTATGACCAAGCGAAATCTCTGATAGCAGAGTTAGCAGAGGACGACCCGAGTCGCCAGTATCTGGAAGCGGAGATGCTGTTACATCAGGGCCATGCCAGTCAGGCTGCAGTGATTCTGGAAGCCTTGTTGCAGCAACCGCCTGTGGACGCTGCATTGGGCCAACTATATCTGCGGGCGTTGCAGCAAGCCGGACAATGGCAGCAATTGTTAGTGGCGGCGGGGCGGGCGGCGACCGGGCATTGGTTCGATAAAGCCAGCTGGCGGCAACAACGTTTTGCTATTTATCCGCAGGCCATTCGCCATTTAAGCGGTGAAACAGCTTTTGATCAACAACAGGATTACTGGCAGGGCTTACCCGCCAAGGAGCGTAAATCTGCCGCTGCAGCTTTGGGTTTGGCCTGGGCCGAAGCCAATGCCGGCCAGGCAGATGCTGCAGAAAAACGGCTGGTGGCCGTATTGTCGCTGGCCGATATCGCACCAGCCTGGCCCCATTTACGACAGATCCCGCTCGGCCATTCAGTATTAAGGCTTCGGAAACAAGTTCAGCACTGGCTACGCGATAACCCCAGCAATGGTTATTTGTATGCAGTGCTGGCGTTTCTGGCGGAGCAGGAAGGTGAGCAGCAACAGGCGCAGCAAGCCTGGCAAAAAGCACGGCAGTATCAGCCCGGGCTGCGTTGATGTCAGCTTTGCTAAGTGGGCTGGCTGCGGTGGCGCAGCCAGATGCCAGGCTGTTAATTCTCGGCAGCATGCCGGGGGCTAAATCACTGCAACAGCAACAATATTATGCCCACCCCCGCAATGCATTCTGGCCAATAATGGCTAATATTCTGGGTTTTGACCCCACGCTGAGTTATCAGAACAAGCTGCAGGCTATGCTGGCACGGCAGGTGGCACTATGGGACGTGATTGGCTACTGCCAGCGGCAAGGCAGCCTGGACAGTGCCATCAGTGCTGAGCAGCCCAATGATTTTACTGAGTTTATGCAACATCATCGTCAAATTGCGGCCATTGCCTTTAATGGTGGCAAAGCCTGGCAAAGTTTCCGGCGTCAGGTTATCGGTAAGCAGCAGTTACCGGAGGGATTACAACTTATTAAGCTTCCTTCGACCAGTCCGGCCCATGCCAGTCTGCGTTTTGCCGATAAATTACAACAATGGCAAAAAATAAGCTGTTATCTTAACTGAAACCGCGCCCTCCTCTGTGCTGCAGTTTCTGCCGGCAGATTTTTCCTACCTCAGGTACCTGTCGGTATTTTTTACATTAATTTACAAGTTTTCTTGACAGTATCTTTATTCAGGTCAATATTGAATAGTAATTAACCAGTCATCAAATTATGTTACGAACCCAATCTTATGCAAAAACTGTTATGCGGAGCCAGTAAAATACTGTGGTCGGTTGCCAAACCGGCCAATCTGCACAACTGTTTGCATGAGTGCGCCACCGACTATCACTTGTCTGAGTGGTTCGACGAATAGCAACCTCCCTCTGAGTAAGCTCTGAAATCTTTTGCCCGGCGCTTTGCCGTGCAAAGAAACCTGGCCTGTGGGCCATTCCTAAAACAAAACTATATGCAGGAAGTAAAAATGAAAGCACTAAGTCTGTTAGGCGGCGTTGCGCTATTGCTATGTGGCAATGCGCAGGCCTGTTTATTACAAGAAAGCGAAAACAATAATAGCGAAAGTGGCGCCGATGGCCCGCTGTGCAGTGGCGTAGCGGTGCAGTCCAGTATTGGCAGCCGTAACGATCAGGACTGGTTTTATTTCGACACCAGCGCCACCGGCGATATCACCGTCAGCCTGAGTCATGATAACAACGATGACTTTGACTGGTTTTTATACCGGGCCAGTGGCAGCTATATTGCGTCGGGCCAGAGCAGTGCCAACCCGGAAACCGCCAGTTACACAGCCTCTCCGGCCGGGCCACACTTTGTCAAGGTGACCCGTTACAGTGGTACCGGCAGCTACCAGCTAACGGTAAATTTTAGCGATGCAGCTGGCGGTGGTGGCACCGATCCGGAGCCAGAGCCTGAACCGGAGAACTGTAATTATGGTAGCAGGCCCTCGAAACCGGGTGGCTTAAGCGCCACATTGCTTGGTAGCAGCAACGATGTTTGTGTTAGCCTGGACAACCCGGCACTGTTGCTGATGGGCGGTGGTGCTGATGTCGATGCTGCCTTTGCTAACCGGATAAAGCCGCATATTAATGGCGGCAATGTGGTGGTGCTGCGTACCTCTGGCACCGCAGCATATAACGATTATTTGCAGGATTTAACCGATGCCGCCTCGGTAGAAACCTTAATTGTAAATACCCGGACCAAGGCCAACAGTGACTACGTTGACTGGGCAATTCGCAGTGCTGAATTTGTCTTTATTGCCGGTGGTGATCAGTCTGACTATCTGAACCAGTGGCAGGGTACCAAGGTACAGGACGCCTTAATGCATGTGTATAACAAAGGCGGTGCAGTGGGCGGTACCTCAGCTGGAAACCATGTCCTGGGCGAGTTTATTTATGATCCGGACGGGGTGCTGGGAGCGATCAGCTCGGAAGCAGTAACCGATTTCTGTCATGAAACGATTAACATTAGCGGCAACTTTCTGGGGCTGCCATTGTTAGACGGTATTATTACCGATACCCACTTTAAACAGCGTGACCGGATGGGCCGCTCGGCGGTGTTCCAGGCCAAACTGGGCAGCACTGGCCGGGTTGTGGCGGTATCAGAGGCAACATCACTGTTTGTCACCGCAGACGGTAATGGTGTGGTCGATGGTAGCCATGAAGTTTATGTGCTGCGTGCCGATGGCCAGACCCAGTATCAGCAAACCAGTTGTGGCCAGCCGGTAATCATTAACGATTTACTGCGCTACAAATTGTTACCAGGCCAGAGCTATAACCTGCTGGACAACAGCACGACAGTCAGCCCCAGCCGGTTGAGTATTAACGGTAACAACAGTAATTTTTATAATCCAAGCAACCCATACTAAAAAGCTGACTCAGGCGGGCATCATGTTCGCCTGAGTTTCCTGCCGTAAGTCCTCACTGTTTCAGATAACATTTAACTAACAAGGGTTGCATTCAAATAATTATTGTTTATGGTATCGGCAGGTTAATTAAAAGGGACTAATAATGAAAAAGTGGTTATTTGCAGCCTTATTTGGGTGCAATGTGGCGCAAGCCGATATGCTGGAAGCATTAAAAGCTTATGAAAACAAAAATTACAGCGAGGCACAGCAAGACTTTATCAAGCTGCTGCCGCTAGGCAATGAATCAGCTGCATTCAACCTTGGGGCGATGGCCTATCAGGGTGAAGGGCAGGAAAAAGATCTGAATCAGGCGCTGGCTTACTTTATGTTGGCGGCCGAGCTTGAGCATCCACAGGCAAAAAATATTCTACGTGACCTGGTAACAAATACCTCAGAGCAGCAACTGGAGCAGGCTAATCAGCTTTTTGAACAGTTAAAGCGCAGGCTGGTTATTGTGGCGACGGATTTGGATAAACCAGTAGTGGACAATTTGCCGCAGCCTGTTAAACGGGTTAACCCTGAGTATCCGGTAGAGGCAGCAAGAAAGGGCCAATACGGTTATGTCCAGCTGCGTTTTTTAGTTGATGAGCAAGGTCGGGTGACGGCTGTCGATACATTAGACGCCTACCCGGCAAAAGTATTCGACAGAGCCTCCATCCGCGCTATCAAAAGGTGGCGTTATGAGCCCAGTGGTCAAAAGCATTTAATGAAAGTGCGACTAAGTTATTCACTGAGCGGTGGGGTTAAGGTTTCAGCGGTCGAGGAGACAGTTGCTGACCACAATTTATGGGATTACGCCGTAGCAGGGTCACCACAGCATCAGTTGGCGCTGGGCATGTTGCTATCGCTGATTGAAATTCAAAGTAGTAATGGCTTCTGGTATAACCCTGAGTTGCCGCTGGCAGCAAAAGCAGACTTTTCGATATACAAAAAGCGTGCTGAATTGCAGCCGGACTTTGATGGCTTCTGGGGTTATGCCGTGGTTCGGGTAGCTGCAGATGGCACCATAACAGAGCAACTAAAAACCGAGTTTGAACCCCGCAGCGAGATAACTAATTTAGTGGGCTTAAAATTGAAAGGTAAGGTGGAGACTGATGTTTATCGCTTGCATCGCAGAAGCGATATTCGCTCCGGACGGTTGGCGGCAAAACCCTCAATCGAAGTATCCCGCTCAATGTCTGGCAGGTTCTGGTGGGAGCAAGCAGCTAAAAATGGCAGCCTGACGGCACAGCGAATTATGGCTGCCTACGATGAGCAATGGGAAAATTACCTGCTGAGTAAAGATGATGCAGAAGTAATGGCCTGGACCGGCACCCGGTTAATTCTGGAAGGGCAGCGTGAACGTGGGTTGCAGTTACTGGAGCAGGCTATCGCGAAAAACTATAAACCCGCCACTGAACTGAAAAAACAATTTATGTAGTAAGTTATTACGGCAATGGAATTAATGGCTGTCCTAAGGGTCTGACGCTGACGACATAGCATCAGGCCAGGGCAGCAAATTTTGGCAGCTGTTAAACACCCTTTACAGCGTTTTATCAGTGAATATGGCAATGCTGTTCTGCTGGCACTGCTGATCCACGGCCTGATATTTGTCTTGTTACTTAGCCTGCCGGTTAGTCAGCATGCTGTGCTGCCGGCCGAGCCCATTGCGTCATATTTATACCAACCACCACCGCCTAGCCTGCCAGCTGCTCCAGAACAGACGCCAGAGCAGGGCATACCAAAGCGCTCAGCAACCAGAGCGCAAAAGCTAACGGATAATGCCGGTACGCCAACCCCGCAACCTGAAGCTTCCCCGGCAACCCCTCCGGCAATTGAGCAGGCAGTGCCTGCAGTAGCTGAAAGTCTGGCTAAGCCGGCAAAGCATAGCAGTCTGGCACAACGAGCTTTGAACCAGGTCGCCATGCCTGATCAGGCAGCCATTGACCGCGCCGCAACTGCCAGTTACCAGCAATTTATTCAACAGCAGCAACAGCCGCGGCTAACGGTAGACAAAAAGCACTGGCCGGTTAGTCAGAACCCGGCGCAGCAGGTGCTGGCGCATTTGGATGATGGCAAGCATATAGTGCACATCAGGCAAGGAGTTTGTGTTATTGGCGACCCTACTCTGGATGGCTTTGCGGGGATGATGGCCGCAAAGCGCGTGCCGTGCGGCGATGAAATCAGCACCAGTGAACTGTTAAAGCTGGCGCTGGAAAAACATAGTAAGCGTTAATCAGCTTTCAGCAATATGCTGTTCGAGCCGGTTTTTTAGCTCTCCCTCAATCACTACGGGTTTACCTGTTTTCTGATCCAGACAGACAATGGTCACTTCGGCATCAGCGGCAATGGCATCTTTGCCGGCAATCCGTACTTCCTGTTTAACCACCGCGCTTTTGCCGCCAATTTTGCTAAAGCGGGTAAATATTTCCAGGGTATCGCCCATGGTGGCGGCTACCCGGTAGTTAATATTAATGTTCACTATAATCCAGGCCAGCTTATGTTTGGCGAACCACTCGATATCACCACTGTCTTCCAGATAGCCCCAGCGTGCTTCCTCCAGAAACTCCAGGTAACGGGCATTATTGACGTGCTGATAAATATCCAGATGATACCCACGAACTTTAATCAGGGTTTTATGTTGCATAAAGAGGTTCCTACTCTACCGAAAGGCACCAAGTGTGGCATAGTTTAACTGGCCAAACCAGATTGCCAGCGCCAGTTGTTGCATAAAAAAGCAGCTAGCGTTGCTAAAAGGTTCTGATATGCTGTCAGCTAAAGGCTAAAAGGATTACCGAATGCGTGGTTTATTGGTTGTACTGGGTATGCTGACAGCCATGGCGCAGGCTGATATGTTGGATGCACTAAAAGCGTATCAGAATAGTCAATATGACGAAGCCAGGCAGCAATTCTCTGAATTATTACCGCTTGGCAACGCGCAGGCAGCCTTCAACCTGGCGGCCATGTTGTATCATGGGCAAGGTCAGGCGCCAGATTTACCTGCAGCTGCAGGCTACTTTCACTTTGCCAGCTACTTAAACCATCCTGACGCTGAGGCGGTCTACCAGCAATTGGTAGCAAAATTAGATGAGCAGCAACAACAGCAAGCTAAGGATGTGAGCTTGCAGTTACGACAGTCGTTGAAAATTCAACCGGTAAAAGCATCAAGCAAAGCTACCCACTATGTGATGGCAATCGATTCTGCAAGCGGGACTGATAGAACACTGACTTCTGCAATCAAAACCGTACAACCTACTTTCCCACGAAATGCGGCTATGCATGGTGTGACAGGCTATGTCAGGATGAGGTATTTAGTCGATGGTAATGGCAACGTCAGAGTAGTCGATGTAGTAGATGCTTTTCCAAAAGAGGTTTTTGAACGATCCGCGAGACGGGCGTTGCTTAAGTTTGAGTACCCGGCAACGGGTCAGTTCGAAACAAGAGAAATCAGTATGACTTTCTCTCTGGAGGGTGGCAGTGTTATCACGCCTGAGGCGCTACTGGCCGTGGTCGAACAACAAAAGCTCTGGGTTTATGCGATAGCGGGCTCACCACAATATCAGGAAGCTTTGGGTACGATGCTCAGTTTGCTGGGAAAGTACAACGCCAATAATTTGATCGTTGAGCCATCAATGCCGCTTGACCCGGCAAACCCGGACTGGTCTGTTTTCACCCGGCCAGCGCTGGGGAAAGAACACCATTATATCCAAATACCAGAAATGTTTAGTGCAGACTTCTGGTGGCAAACTGCAGCAGCAAATGGTAACTCGCAAGCTCAGCGTCTGCTGAGTATATATGATGGCAGGTGGGCAAATTATCTGTTTGAACGTGGTGACGGCCAGGTTTTAGCCTGGCGTGGAGTGGCACATATTATTGGTGGCGATATTGAGCAGGGCAACCTGATACTAGATAGCGCTATTGCCAGTGGTTATCCTGCTGCTAAGGATCTAAAGAGTGCGCTGACTAAGGGTGACCAGCGCTGATACTGCTGTTATGCAGGTTTCAAATATACGCAAACGCATCGGCAAACATATGCTCGCGGTGAGCGCCTTGTTCGGCAAAAGCTTCGCGGGCCACTCCGGCCATCGCAAAGGGGCCGGCGATATAAATATCGTAGGCTTCCAGCGAAACAAAATCGGCTAACACTGCTTCGTGTACCAGACCGGTGCGGCCTTGCCAGGCTGTACCGGGTTGCTGCACTACCGGGATAAAGCGGAATTGCTTATGCTGGCTGGCCCATTGTTGCAATTCTTTCTGATAATACAATGCCTCTGCGTGGCGCACGCCCCAATATAAAAATACCGGTTGGCTGGTGTTAGCAGCGCTGAGCGCCTGAGCGATGGCATAGACGTAAGAAAAGCCAGTACCACCGGCCAGTAAAATCACCGGCCTTTTACTGTCTTGGCGCAGCTGCGCCTGGCCCAGGCCAATTTCTGCCATCACCGGCAAACCCGCGCGGAATTGTTGTTCAATATGGGTAAGTGCGGCACTGGACCAGCTATCGCCCGCCGGTGTGCCAATATGCAGCTCCAGCAGCTTGCTACTGGCAATACTGGCGATGGAGAAGGGTCTTTTGTCGTCAGCGCTTAACACCAGCTGCAGATACTGGCCGGCCTGGTATCCCGCCGCTTGCTGCGGGCTTAGGACTATTTTGCTGATCCCTGGGGTTAGCGCTTCTATAGAATTCACGTTGCAGGCAATAGCAGTAGTGTTGGCAGTGTTGGACATAAAGCTCTCGTTTTCTGGTGGCCTGTGGGTTACTTTTTAATAGCAGTTAGCCACTAATAAAAGGGTGATGCAATACTACATCGCTGACCGGATACGCCAGGCAACAATAAGTAAACTGCTGTTGTTTGTCCACTTCGCTTAATGGTTGCGGCTCGTTATAACGCACTTCACCGCTCTTCAGTTTGCAGACACAACTGGTACAAACGCCTTGCCGGCAGCGGTTGGGAAAATCGATACCACTGCGCAGCGCCGCGGCCAGAATAGTTTCCCCATCCTGCACCGTAAAATTGAGTTGGGCCGGGGCGATGGTAACCTGGTAACTCACCGCCTGGCGTCCTTCGCTGGCAATGGAATACCCAGGCTGTCCCAGATGGCATCAACCCGCTGCTTTGTCGCCTGATCCATGACAATGGGCTCACCCCACTCGCGGCTGGTTTCGCCCGGCCATTTGTTAGTGGCGTCCATCCCCATTTTCGAGCCTAAGCCTGATACCGGCGAGGCAAAATCCAGATAATCTATCGGGGTGTTTTCTACCAGCGTGGTATCGCGCGCCGGGTCCATCCGGGTGGTAATGGCCCAGATCACATCCTGCCAGTCGCGGGCATTAATATCATCATCGCAGACAATCACAAATTTGGTATACATAAACTGGCGCAGATAAGACCACACACCCATCATGACCCGCTTAGCATGGCCCGGATACTGTTTTTTCATGGTAACCACCGCCAGCCGGTACGAGCAGCCCTCCGGCGGCAGATAAAAGTCGGTAATTTCCGGAAATTGCTTTTGCAGAATTGGCACAAACACTTCATTCAGTGCGACGCCAAGAATTGCTGGTTCATCCGGTGGCCGGCCGGTATAAGTACTGTGGTAAATCGGGTCTTTACGCATCGTCATATGGGTAACAGTAAACACCGGGAAGTTATCTACCTCATTGTAGTAACCGGTATGGTCGCCATAAGGGCCCTCCGGTGCCATTTCGCCGGGCGCAATATAGCCTTCCAGTACAATCTCGGCACTGGCCGGTACCTGTAAATCATTGCTGATGCATTTTACGACTTCGGTGTTATCACCGCGTAGCAAACCGGCGAAACCATACTCGGACAAGGTATCCGGCACGGGTGTCACCGCCCCCAGAATAGTAGCCGGATCCGCACCCAGCGCGACAGAAACCGGATAATTTTGGCCCGGGTTGGCTTTTTGAAACTCATAAAAATCCAGCGCGCCACCCCGGTGCGACAACCAGCGCATAATTAGTTTGTTTTTGCCAAGCACTTGCTGGCGGTAAATACCCAGATTTTGCCGCTCTTTATGCGGCCCTCTGGTAACCGTTAAGCCCCAGGTAATTAACGGCGCCGCATCGCCCGGCCAGCAGGTCATTACCGGCAGCTGGCTTAAATCAACCTGCTCACCGCTTAGCACAATTTGCTGGCAGGCTGCCTTTTTCACCTGTTTCGGTGACATATTCAGCACCTGCTTAAACAACGGCAGCTTGCTAAAGGCATCTTTTAAGCCCTTTGGTGGCTCGGGCTCTTTTAAAAACGCCAGTAATTTCCCTACTTCGCGCAGCGCAGATACGTTCTCCTGGCCCATACCCAGCGCTACCCGCTGCGGTGTGCCAAACAGATTGGCCAGTACCGGCATGTTATAGCCTTTGGGGTTTTCAAATAAGATGGCGGGGCCGGCAGCACGCAGGGTGCGGTCGGCAATTTCGGTCATTTCCAGCACCGGGTCTACTTCAGCAGTTACCCGCACCAGCTCACCGCGCTGTTCCAGCTGGCTGATAAAATCGCGTAGGTCTTTGTATTTCATACTTGGCATTGGGCCCTGTAAGTTGTTGCCGGCTATTATACAGCTCTGGCCGGGGCTTGCCAGTTTTGGCCTGCTATGCGGCTGGTCTGGCATTTTGCCGGCTTTATAATAGCGGTTAAGTAGTCAGAGCAGGGTGATACGATGACAGAGCAGGAAGGGGTTATAAAATATCAGTTAAATTATCAGCAAAAAGCGCGGCTGACCTCTGCTGATATCGTTCAGCTGAATAGCTGGCGTCAGATCATGTTGCAATTAGGCATGCTCGGCCAAACCCCGGCGCGTTATGACAACTATGGTTTTGGTAATATCAGCCAGCGCTATCGTGATACTAACCAGTTTATAATCAGTGGCAGCCAGACCGGCGGCATTACTGACATGACCGCCGCTGATTATGCATTGGTCAGCGAGTGCAGACCTGAGCGAAACCAGATCAGTGCGCAGGGGCTAACCAAGCCCTCGTCAGAGGCGATGACCCATGGCCAGTTATATCAGTTAAACGATGACATTAACTTTGTTATTCATGCCCATTGTCCGCAAATCTGGCAGCATGCCAGTGCGCTCGGTGTGCCGCAAACCCGGGCTGACGTTCCTTATGGTACTGTTGCAATGGCCGACGAAGTTGCAAGGCTGTTTAGCGAGACCGCGGTGTTGCAGCAAGGTCTGTTTTGCATGGCCGGCCATGAAGATGGCGTAGTGGCCTTTGGCAGCACTGCCGCAGAGGCCGGACAGCGCCTGATCACCTGCTATGCTGCAGCACTTAGTCCTGACATTAGCCCTGCCTGACGAGAATTGCCGATTTATAGTTGGTAAAAGTGGCTGATAATCGCTAAAGTTTGGGTATGTGTTTCTCAACGTAGATAAGGTTGTTGATGGATTTTCCCGCCCAAATTAAACAACAAACTTGCAGTGACTGTTTAAGTGGTCAGTCTTTAGGCTTTCAAATCCGGATGGCGTTTCAGCCAATTATTGACTGGAAATATCAGGTTATTTGTGGCTACGAAGCATTAGTTCGTGGTCCGGAAGGTCAGGGCGCCGGCTGGGTGTTCGAGCATATTAACGACGATAATAAATATTATTTTGACCAGGCTTGCCGGGTTAAAGCCATAGAAACGGCAGCCAAGCTTGGCTGTAATACCTATTTGAATATCAACTTTTTACCCAATGCGGTGTACAACCCGGAAACCTGTATTAAGGCTACTATTGAAGCAGCCGATTTATATGGGTTCGATTTAACCAAGCTGGTGTTTGAAGTCACCGAAGGTGAGCAAATTCCGGATAAAGATCATTTAAACCGGATTTTTCGCAGCTATGCCAAACGGGGCTTTAAAACCGCAATTGATGACTACGGTTCAGGCTATGCCACCCTGGACTGGCTGGTTGAACTAAAACCGCACATTTTAAAATTGGATATGCAGCTTATCCGCGATATTGAAGCTAACCCGGCCAAGCAGTTCATTGTTGAGGAAACCATTACCCAATGTGAACGGCAGGGCACCATGGTATTAGCCGAAGGGGTAGAAACCAAAGCCGAACTGGACTGTCTGCTGGGTTTGGGCATCCGATACTATCAGGGTTATTATTTTGCCAGACCCGAGCTGGAGCGGCTTGTTACTACTGCTGAGTTAAGCGGCATGAAATAACAAAGGCGCTTACGCGCCTCTGTTATTGAGCGAGAGTCAGTTTTAAAAGTCGTAACTTACTCTGCCATATACTAACCGGCCGGAGCGGCCATAGGGTGAATAGTTCGAAAACGGCGTATTACCGGTACCATTTAAGTTAATCGGAAAGGCGTCCGGATACTCATCCAGCAGGTTATCGGCGCCAAACGCCAGCTTCATATTGTCAGTAAGCTGATACCGCGCTTCCAGGTCAATCAGGGTTGTTGCGTCCAGAGTAAAGTCGTTAGCCTCACTGGCGTTGGGAGTGAGTACCTCACCGTAGCGGGTCGCCCGGAAGGTTGCACCAAAACGGTCAAGGCTCCAGTTAACATGAGCGCCTAACTTATTCTTCGGATTACCTTTCTCAAAGGTCAGTACGTTTACCCGGCCAAATAACTCAGGGGCCGGATCAAGCGCCGACAGTTCAGCAGTTTCGGGGATCCGGGTCACGTCGGTGCTGTTAAAGTTGGCCACCAGGGTTAAATCAAAGCGGCCCTTATCGGCGGTGTACACCGGGTAGTTAGCGACAATGTCCACGCCCTGGGTTTCGGTATCAACTCCGTTAATGAAGAAGCGACCCCCACCAATACCAATTAAACCGAGCGATTCCAGATAAGCCCGTACATTAGGCTGAGTCAGGTTTTCTGACAGCACGATTCTGTCGTCAATGTCTATCCGGTAACCATCTATCGTCAGGGTCAGATCACCAAGCCGGAACACCGCACCCAGGGAAAAGTTCACCGATTCTTCGGCGTCCAGCGGTGTAGCGCCCAGCGCAACAGCGGCCGGGTCATTTACCGGGAAGGTAGTAATATCAAACGGAATGCCGTCAATAAAGTTGGTTGAAGTGCTGGTAAAATACTGCTGTTGCAATGACGGCGCCCTAAAGCCGTTCTGCACGCTGCCGCGTAGACCGACACTCTCGTTAACATCGTAGCGCAGCGCCAGTTTACCGGTAACGTTGTTGCCAAAATCTGAATAATCTTCGGCCCGTAATGCGACCGAACCCAACAGGTTGTCGGTCAGGTTGGCTTCCATATCGACATAAACGCCAACTGCCCGCCGGCTTTCGTCCACTTCATTGGCTGGCCGGAAACCGGGAAACACCTGAGCGCCGGACTGGGTAGGGTTACCGTTTGGTAACAAAACGCCGCCGTTGCGGTAGGAGTCGGGTTCGCCGGCAAAAATCGAGTACCCCTCACGGCGCACCTCAACCCCGGTTGCCAGGTTAACCGGCGACGCGAAGCTGGCGACATCAAAAGAGGTTACTGCAGATAAATTAAATACCCATTGGTCGTAGTCAAAACCGCCGGCGTCAAACTCGGTTTTACTGCTGGGGCCAATGGAGCGGTTAACGGTGTTTTCAATGGTAAAGGCCATTTCGTTCATGCCATATACCACAGAAGCATCCATACTCCAGTCGGCCAGATCCCACTCATAACCCAGGGCAAAACTGGTGTCGGTAACGTCAGGGGCAATGATCGGTAAAAACCCATCCGGGTGCACTTCAATCACATTGCGATCATCAATTGCCCGCCGGTAAAAGCCACCAGAGCGGGCGGATCTATCCTGAAAGCTGGCCCAGCCGTATAGTTTGCCACTGTCCAGCAGCATGCCGGCATTGGCGAACAAGGTGAATTGCTGCAACTCCGGCTCGCCATACCAGGCATTAAAGCGCTCGATGCTTTGTTCGCGCGGATCATATTCACCCTCCACCAGCGGATACTGCTGCCGATAGTCGTAACCACCGCGTTCGGTGCGCTCACCATCTTTATATTCGGCGGCCAGGGTCAGGTAGCCATTGCTGGGCAGGGCAAAGCCCTTCCAGCCAGATAAGTTAATGGTTTCACCATCATTAACACTGCGTTTAATCTCGCCCGGTGCGCTCCAGGTGGCATCAGCGGGCGGCGGCGTGGTCGGCACTGTATAAGCCGAATCGCGATAGCCATAGGATAGTGTGACATTGCCACCTTCGCTTGCATCGCGCAACCGCACGTTAATGACCCCCGCTATCGCATCCGAGCCGTACTGGGCGGAGGCGCCATCGCGCAGCACTTCAACACTGCGAATCGCAGCGGTCGGAATAGTATTTAAGTCCACCGCCGAACTGCCGCGGCCAACGGTACCGTTAACATTTACCAGTGAGGCGGCATGGCGGCGTTTGGAATTAACCAGCACCAAAGATTGATCCGGCCCCAAGCCACGCAGGGTGGCAGGGCGTATGGTGTCAGTGCCGTCGGCCAGACCAGGACGTGGAAAGTTAAAAGATGGCAAAGCTACTGACAGCACCTGATTAAGCTCAGTCGAGCCAGAGCGTTCCAGCGCTTCAACACCAACGATATCGATAGGTACAGCCGTATCATCAACCGAGCGGCCGGCAACCCGGGTACCGGTAACCACAATTTGCTCAATTTTTTCGTCGTCGGTTGTTTGGTTAGTGGTACTTTGCGCCTGTACAACAAACGCCGGGCTGAGCAAAGCGGCACTGATCGCCAGTACCAGAGGGTGTAACGCTGCACTGCGCATAGTAAGCTCCTTGTTGTTATCATTAAAACGTAGGCGGCAGAATCAGGCTTGTCAAACTTCAGCAAACTTTGTATCTGTTGTGCAATACTGCTGTTAACAGCCTTGGGATCAATAACCTGAAATTTAGTATCGTGATCTTTAGCGAAAAACAGGTTAGCATGCTACAGACATCCAGATGGCTTTTATATCCGACTAAGGTCGCAACGGAGCGTACCCATGCACAAAAACACTAAACTTATCGATGCCGGCCGGGCAAAAAAATACACCGGCTATGCGGTTAACCCACCGGTGGTGCGGGCTTCTACCATCGTATTTGATACCTTTAGTGAATTGAAGCAGGCCACCTTGCAGCGGGGCAACCGGGTGCCCTTTTATGGTCGCCGGGGTACCGATACCCATTTTGCTTTGCAGGAGGCAATATGTGAGCTGGAAGGCGGCGCCGGTTGCGCACTTTATCCTTGCGGGGCTGCCGCCGTTAGTGGTGCTTTGCTGGCCTTTTTACAAAGTGGTGACCATTTACTGATGGTCGATAGTGTGTACGAACCTACCCGGGCCTTGTGCGACAAGCTGTTAAAAGGCTTCGGCATCGAAACCACCTACTATGATCCGCAAATTGGCAGCGCCATTGCTGGTTTAATTAAGGCGAATACCAAGGTTATTTTTCTGGAATCACCCGGCTCTCTTACCTTTGAAATGCAGGACATTCCGGCTATTTGCGCCGTGGCAAAGCAGCATAATATCGTGACAATTTTAGATAATACCTGGGCCTCGCCTATTCTGTGTCAGCCCTTTGCGCTGGGAGTGGATGTCTCCATACAAGCGGCCACTAAATACATTGTCGGCCACTCCGATGTGATGCTGGGCACCGCCAGCGCCAATGAAAAGCACTGGCCAAAACTTCGCGAACACAGCTATTTAATGGGGTATTGTGCCTCTGCTGATGATGCTTACACGGCACTGCGTGGTTTGCGTACCCTGGCGGTGCGGCTGCAACAGCATGAACAAAGTGCGCTGACTGTTGCCAGCTGGCTGGGGCAACGCGCAGAAGTTGAAACCGTGCTGCACCCGGCATTGCCAACGCATCCGGGCCACGCCATTTTTCAACGGGATTTTTCCGGCAGTAATGGCTTATTTTCGTTCGTGTTAAAACAGGGCAGTCAACAACAGGTCGCCGCTTTTATTGAGGGGATGAGCCATTTTAAAATGGGTTTTTCCTGGGGTGGCTATGAAAGCTTAATTACCGCCACCATGCAGCTACAAAAGCTGCGCACCGCCAGCAGCTGGCCATACCGCGGGCCGCTGATCCGGCTGCATATAGGCCTGGAGCATGTCGACGATTTACTGGCCGATTTAGCGGCGGCTTTTGAGCGTTTTAATCAGGCGGCTAGCAAATAGGCTGGTCGACACCGTCAGACAAGGTTTAATCTTTTAATGCCTGAATTACTTTTTTGGTGTCGTTAAGATTGTCAGCCAGCGCATCCAGTTTTTGCTGGAATGCCGCGGATTGCTCTCCCAGGGCGGTACGCCGGACAAGATCGGCAAGTTTGTCATCTTCATGCAGACACTTGTCTAATATAGCGTTTTTTGCATCTGCTGAGAAAAACTTGGTTAATTCGCCGCCAATCTTCTGCATCAGCTCTTTATCGGGGTCGGGCCGGGCGGGTAATTCGCCTAACTGCTTAACCACTTCTTGAAACGGCGCAATAAAGCTCTCTCTGTTACCGGCAATCTCAGCGATTGCCGCCTCAAGATTATCTTCTGCTAACAGCTCGGCCATTGAGCGGTAGTAGTCAGTAGTTTCAATAATCAGCTTCAGGATTTCTACGCCATCGGCTTCATTGTCGCTGCGTATTATCGCCATATTCATCCTTATCAGGCACTGGTAGATTGCCCACAATCATCTCTATTGCCTGCGGCATCACGGTAAATTCGGCAGGCGTATTAGTTTTAAATTCACCATCAGCTTCAAGCTGTATTGGTTTGGTGGTCTGCACGCTGAAGCTGCTCGCTGTTTTACAGATAACCCGCTGTGCCGTTTTTAACTTGCCGGTACGTAAGCTCGGCCCTAACAACAGTAATTGCCACCACCTGTGGGGTTTAATGCAAAACAAATTCAGTTGCCCGTCCAGTAAGGTGGACGCGTCGTCAACCACATTGCCACCCCCGTAAAAGCGGCCATTACCAACAGCCAGATGAATGGCTCTGACCGAACAATGCCAGCCATCAGCTTTTATATTTACTCTGAAGCTTTTGTTTCGTTTAAATGCGCTGATAAAGGCACCCAAATAAGCAAAAACGCCAAAGTGTTTTTTTGAATCCGGGGTTAACTCATGGGTGACATCTACCCCTAAACCGATATGCGCAACATTGACAAACAGTTTATTGTTGACCCTGGCTAAGCTTATCCGTTCCCGCTTACCCTCAATAATTAACTGCGCTGCGCCGTCCAGTTCCTGCGGCACGCCAACAGAACGGGCAAGGTCATTCGCCGTGCCAAGCGGTAAAATCGCCAGGGTACATTGTTGCTGATAAATAGACTCTAACGCCGAACTAATGGTTCCGTCGCCACCGGCAATAATAACGATACCGTCGTCCCGCCGGTAATTGGTAATTTCTGTCAGCATATCAGTATGACTTTGTGTTACGACAACATTCACTTCAAAGCCGGATGCCCTGAGTAATGCGATAGCGCCATCCAGCTCTTCAGCCTGACCGTTGCGGCTGTGCGGATTTACAAGTAGTAATGCGTGCTGCAACACTTTATTCCTTAGTGGCAAAGCCTGAGTTACGATTCAATCCGACGATAAAGTGACTCGATAAAGCTGTAGACACCGAACGCGAATAAGCCTATCGATACAATAATAATAAGCCAACTCCCATAAGGCGCGGAGCTGAGCCACTCAAATGCTTCGTTGACGCCTTTCTGATCACTGCTGCCGGCGAAGAATGTTGAGCGCAATATAATCCAGCCAATAATGCACCACACCACGCCCCTGGAAATCAGGCCGAATTTACAGATTGGCACAAGCCACTGCTTTTTATCGGCCGGAAAATTGATGTATTTTTTAAAGCCGGATCTGAAGCCTTTAATTAAGTGGGCAATACCAACGACCACTACCGCAACACCTATCAGGGCAAAGAGCACGGTGACACTGTCTGAATTCAGATATTCAGATGCCGTTGCCGAAGCCGATTTTCCTGAGTCATCATCGGTCTGATACAGCAGCAGTTTAATCACCCAGTACACCAGTACGCTGTGCGACACGGCACTAATAATGAGCCCACTTCTGATCGCCAGCCCTTTAACGGAATAGCCGTGATTATCGGTATCCGTTATGCCCTGAATAAATCGCCAGATAATATAGCCAAACAGGCCTACCACCAAAACCACTAACAGCAGCTCTCCGAACGGCTGAGTCTTAAGGTTTAAAATGGCACCTTTGCTGCCGGTTTGTTCGCCCTGCCAGCCCATTGCAGAGAAAAACGCCAATAGCCCGATGGTCAGATAAATGAGGCCCCGGGCTGCGTAGCCCATTTTGGCCCAGGGTTTGGGGCTACTTAACTTAACCATTATGTTTCCCTTTGTTTAGTCGTTTGCATGGGTTCTGCGGGTAAACTGACGCGCCAGAAAAAAGCAACTTACAGCCCAAACCGCACCGGCGGCCCAGCCGGCCACGACATCGGTCGGCCAGTGTACGCCAAGGTAAATGCGGCTAATTCCAATTAACAGGGTTAGGAGCACTGAGCTAATAATAATCAGCGCTTTAACGCGACGGCGACTCTGTGACTGGGCCAACAGTGCTCCCATAGTAAGATAAGCGCTGGCTGCTAACATGGAGTGGCTGCTGGGAAAGCTTGAGGTATAAACCATTGTCGCGTGCTGGACCAAATCGGGCCGGGGCCGATCAAAACCACTTTTCAATAACAGACTGGCCAGCAACGCCCCGCCCGTTGCCAGTAGCACTACCAGTGCCAGCCGGCCTTTATTAATCAGGCACAGAAAAAGCATTACCCAGATGCTGACCAACGATAACACGGCATTCCCCCCCAGCGCAGTAATATCTTGCGCTACCTGTTGTAACCAGGCAGGGCCAACAGTCACTGCCAGATTGTCAGCAGTTCGCATCGACAGCAGAATTCTTTCATCCAGCATAAAGCCATCACCGGCGACAACTTCCACGGCAATGGCCATAAATAGCCAAAGTGCCATTGCGACTAACGCCAGCCACATCCAGAATGTTTTTTCCCGCTTTCCCAGCCAGGCTAAGCTATCTCTCACCGCAAGTTCCCTTGTGCATTAGGTTGCTAAAAGAATTTAAGGTTAATGGTGCTTATCTGTTGAAATATAGTGGTTAAGCTTATGTAACCTTTTATTGTCTTGCAAGTTTTGTCTTGTTTGCCATTACCACTGCATGCCTGCGCCCTTAGCTGGTTTTCTAAATCAATTGCTATAAACCCCGCCAGGTCGCACAATGCTTTTGCTTTATTCACTCTTAACCCACTCTTAACCGGCTGGGCTTCATCATCAAAGGACAAGATTATGACTCTGCACCTAGACCTTATTCCCGTACTCTCCATCATTGCCGGTATTCTGATCCTGATCCGGCCAAAGATCCTAAATTATGTTGTAGCTATTTACCTGATCGCGGTAGGTGTCATTCAGATTTTTGGCTTACAGCTTTAATGGTCTGGCCCGGCACCACTGCCGGGCCTGGGCGATGATATTTTATTTGTCTGCACGTTTAATCGATTGATCTGTTGCCCGGCTGACATACAATAGCGCCAATGTAATTCTGAGGTGCAGTATGAGTAGTAACAGCTTCCCCGGTGTCAGCCCGTTGCGGCATAAAGTTGGTCATTTTTTGCAGCGCACCAGTGTCCAGCGTAGCTTGCTGGCGCTGATTTTAATTAATGCTTTAATTCTTGGGCTGGAAACCTCCGCAGCGATAATGCAGGCTGCAGGTCCCGCGCTGTTGCTGTTTGATAAAATTATTCTGGCCGTGTTTGTGCTGGAAATTGCCCTGCGAATTTATGTCCATCGGCTGGCCTTTTTTAAAGATGGCTGGAGTATTTTCGATTTTATTGTAGTGGGTATTGCGCTGGTGCCGGCCAGTGGGCCATTCGCAGTATTGCGGGCGCTGCGGGTATTGCGGGTGTTACGGGTGCTGACCTTTGTACCGTCAATGCGCAAAATTGTTGGCGCCTTAATTAAGTCTTTAAATGGCATGCTGTCTATCGCCATGGTGCTGGCGCTAATCTATTACGTAGCGGCAGTGATGGTTACTAAACTATTTGGCGAAGCTTTTCCCGACTGGTTTGGCAGTCTCGGGGCATCGTTATACACCCTGTTTCAGATCATGACTTTGGAAAGCTGGTCGATGGGCATCGCCCGGCCGGTTATTGCGGAGTTCCCCTATGCCTGGGCATTCTTTGTGCCCTTTATTCTTATCGCCACCTTTACCATGCTTAACCTGTTTATTGCCGTTATCGTCAATGCCGTACAAAGCATGCATGACGAAGAGCATCAGCAAGAGCACGATGCGGAGCAGGCTACCCAGCAGCAGCTGTTGTTGCAAATGCAGCAATTACAACAAGAGCTGCAGATGCTTCGCAGCGAGTTAAAAAAACCTACGGCAGAATAAACGCTTCCAGTGGCTGCTTGGTCAGTTTACCAATCTGGGCAAACATATAAATAATGGCGCCCATCAGCATGACCATGACCGGCAACACTATTACCGGATAGCTGAGCCAGGTCATCCGGCCCAGCTCTTCGGCATAAGCTGTGGTGCCGGGCTGGCTGATAACGATAGCTTTAGCCAGCACATAATTCAGCACAGCGGAGACAAAAAACGCCGACGCGACGATATAGCCAGCGCGGGCGACCCGTTGTTCAAACAGCTGGCGGTTTGCCTGCTCAGCTAAGGCCCGATATAACTTGTCGGTATCCAGTAAATCGGGGTTAATCAGCAGCTTTTTCACCAGCGGAAAGGGCGTGTATTGGCTTATCAGGACGATAACGCCGATAATTGCCGGGATCATCGCTTCTTTAATTGCAATATATGCCGGGTCAAGCTGCAATAAGCTGATGCCGCCGGTCAGCAGCACGCTGATAATCCCCAGTATGGAGTAAAAGTTAACTTTACCCGATTGCAGCAGCTCCCACAGGCCGAACAGTAATGGAAAGGCCAGCGCCACCACCACGCCCCATACCGGGCCCAGAGCGTCTTCGCCACTAAAACGGCTGAGAATAACCGCCGGGATCACAATATTAAAAATCATATTGCTTAAAAAGCCGGATTTTTTCTGCTTCACCGGTTTCGGCTGGGTATTCTCTGCTGTGGTCATCACTAGTGTTCCTGACATTAATCTGGCAACAGTATACCAAGCTTTGTCTTTCTGCCCAGTGCCATCAGCAATGACAATATATAAAAAGCTATAAGTGTGGTACCGCATAGATAGCGTCGGTTAGCAGTGGTACAAGCTGGGCAGCTTACAAATGTTTTATGCAGGTGCATAAAACGATAAAGGATACACATTATGGTCGGGTACCAGAAAAAGTTAATTAGCAGAAGTTGCAGGTGGTTATTCAGCCTGCTGATATTAACGAGTCTTGCCGCGTGCAACGTGGGCAACCAGGATCCAATTCTCGGACCCGATCCGATAGAGGGCCTGATATCTATCGAGGTTGCATCGGTTAACCCAACCATTGCTGAAGGTGAAAACCAGCAGTTTACTGCCACCGGTACTTACGCCAATGGTACAGCGCTGGATATAAGTAACCGGGTAAGCTGGACATCCAGTGCGCCGGATATTGCTACCATTACTAATAGCCCGGGCGACAGCGACAATGCAGCCCATGGTCTGGCAACAGGCATCAGCGCAGGTAGCAGCCAAATCAGTGCAACTTTAGGGGGTAAGTCAGCTGAGACCACCCTGACGGTAACAGCAGCCTTAACCGGAATTTTGGTGACGCCTGCGAACGGCGGAGTGATTGTTGGCCAGAACCTGCAATTTACTGCCACAGGGGTATATTCCGATGGCTCATCAGCCAATCTGACCTCGCAGGTAGACTGGGTATCGTCAGATAATACAGTTGCTTTACCCAATGCCAGTATGACCAGTAGCAGTGGCCTGATTAGCGGCGTTGCTGCCGGAACGGTGCAAATTAGCGCCAGTATCGCAGACATTACGGCTGAAGCAACGCTGACAGTGCGGGCCACCAACCTGCTGTCAATCAGTGTCACACCGCTAACCAGCTCAGTTGCCGTGGACGTAAGCCGGCAATTTACCGCAACCGGTATATATGCCGATGGCTCAACGGTAAATATCACTGCCAGCGTGCTGTGGGCATCGGCTGACAATGACATTGCCACGCTTAATAGCAGTGGTAGCTCAATTAGTGGCTTAGCCACCGGGCAGGCAGCAGGCGTAGTGCAAATTAGCGCTACCGTAGCCAATGGCTCAGGCGCAAACACCTCTGGTAACGACATCATCGGTGCCGCCACGCTGTCAGTAACTGCGGCCAACTTAGCCAGCATAAGCGTCACCCCGGAAAATCCGACGGTACTGGCAGGTTTAAGCCGCCAGTTTAATGCCATTGGTACCTTTAGTGATGGCAGCACGGCCGATTTAACCAGCACCGCCAACTGGACATCGGATACGGTAGAAGTGGCCACTATGAATGCCAGTCAAACCGCGACCAGCGGCCTGGCTACGGCGATATCAACAGGGATGGCGTTAATTCAGGCCAGTTATGCCGGAATAGACGGCAGCACTACGCTTACCGTTAATAGTGCCACGCTGACAGCTATTACAGTTAGTCCGGCGTCGGCAACAGTGTTAGCAAACGACACGGCGCAATTTACCGCTACCGGCACCTACAGCGATGGCAGCAGCGCCAATATCACCACCGCAGTTAGCTGGACATCTGCTGATACCACAGTTGCCGTAATGAACGCCAGCGGCCAGGCTAACAGCGGTCTGGCGACAGCAATGTCACCGGGGATGGCCGATATTGTCGCAACACTGAACACAATACAAGGCAGTGCAGAACTAACGGTTAATGCCGCGCTAGCCGACAATCCACAGGCACCAGTGATGGGCGAGTTACAGCGCTTTATTATCATTGCCAGTCAGGCCATAACCACTACTGCGGGCTCTGCCATTAGCGACGGTGATATGGCCATTCTCGATTTAGCACGTACCGCCTATGCTGGCTTTACCCCAGGCCCGGTGGCAGGTGAGTTTGCCGAGCTAACTAACGGCATCTCTTTTGCGCCGGATGATACTACTCCACCTTACGTAGTACCTGCACCTTATGCCTCTATGGTGGCCTTTATTAACCAGGTTCGTACTGATCTGGGCGTAGCAGCGACCTTTCTTGCAGCCGATCCTAACCCGGCGGCCGCTACCCAGGTACTGCCTTCGGAACTGGGCGGTTTGGTGATGACCCGCGGCGTATACCGCAATGCGGGCAATGTCATTATTCAGCAGGGCGACCTGACGTTAGATGCGCAGGGCGACCCTGATTCGGTATTTATCTTTGTCATTGGCGGTACCTTTACCACGGGCGCACCTGGCGGCAACCTGATCCTGACCGGTGGTGCACAGGCCAGCAATGTGTACTGGCGCACCGGTGGGGCTACGGTGTTCGGTAGCAATACCAGTTTTGCCGGTAATGTTTTTGCCTGGCCACAAATCAACCTGGGTACCGGGGCTGAAATAACCGGTCGTTTGTTCTCCGTGACCGAGCAAGTCACCCTGGATGCCAATATGGTAACTAAGCCTGAATAAGGCTTGTTACCAGGATAAATGGATAATGATATGAAAAATTTTACAAAGTTAAACCGGGTGCTTGTCATCCTGATTGCCGCTGGTTGTTTACCGGCGACGATGGCTGTTAGTGCCCAGACTGCTGACTACAGCAACTATCAAGAAAATGGTTGGTCTGCGGGGATGAATATCGGTAAATCTGAAGCCAGTATTGATAGTGCTGCCATCAGGGCCAGTCTGGAAAGTAATGGCTTCGGGGTTAATGCCATCGCCACCGACGCGAGTACTGAAGGTTATAAAATTTATCTGGGCTATCAGTTTGGGCGTTATCTGGCACTGGAAGGCGGCTTTTTTGACCTCGGTGCTTTTGGCTTTCAGGCGGCTACGGAACCGGAAACTCAGTTTGGCGGCAATCTTAAGCTGCAGGGCTGGAACCTGGACGTGGTTGGCATTTTGCCATTTACTGACCGTTTCTCAGCGTTTGGCCGGATTGGTGTTACCCAAAATGACACTAAAACCCGCTTTAGCAGCAATGGTTTAATTAGCACCGCGCGTTATAACCAGCAGGACAATGACACCCAACATAAGTTTGGTCTGGGTTTGCAGTATGACATTTCTGCCGCGTTTACGGTGCGGTTGGAGGCAGAGCGATATCGGGTAGATGATTTAGTAGGAAACGATGGTGACATTGACCTGTATTCATTAGGGCTGGTGTATCGGTTTGGCCACAATCAGCAACGCTACGCGGCAACAGTGGCGCCTGAGCCTGCATCACCTGCAGCAGTGCCTGCTAAGCAACCCTCGCCTGTGGTAGCAGCAGCTGAAGTGCTGGTGCTGGAAGATGTCCACTTTAATTTTGATACCGCAGAGTTAAATGCCGATACCAAAGTTATTTTGCGCCAGCACGTGCGTACCCTGCAAGCCAACCCCAACGCTAAGGTACGGATTGCTGGTTACACCTCGGCCAGTGGCACCGCAGAGTATAACCAGGCACTGAGTGAGCGCCGGGCCGAGTCAATTAAAACCTTTCTGGTGAGCGAGGGCATCGCAGCGAACCGCTTTAAAACCATCGGTTTTGGAGAGCGTAATCCGGCTGAGCGTGAAGCAAAGCCTGCGGTGCTACGTTCAGATACCGCCAAAGCCAATATGCGTGGTTTGTTTGAGATAATTGTTGAGTAACCCCTGAACAATAGGGGTTGCGTAACCAAAACCCGCCTTGATGGCGGGTTTTTTTATTGCAACTTCTGATTAATTTGTTGTGCCTCGCTGGTTTTTCCGGCAGCTTCCAGCACTTGGACTAAGCGTTTTAGCGTGCCACGAATTTCCTGTGGTGAACTATTAATTTGCTGCAGGATAGCCAGTTCCTTTTTATAAAACTCTTCTGCTGCCGGGTAATTTCCACTGAGTTGATACAACTTGGCCAAACTGTATAAACAGGCGGCGATATCGGGATGTAGTTCGGGTAAAGAAGCTTCAGCGATTTTAAGGGCGCGCAAGTAAAGCATTTCGGCTTCGGTAAACTGTTGTTGCTGTCGATAATGTTGTGCTAAACCGTATAGCGTTGGCAAAAGCTGCGGGTGGTAGGCTCCGAGTTGGCTTTGTTGCGCTACCAAAGCATTTCTCAGTAATGTTTCAGCCCGGGGATCACCCAGCGTTGAGTATGCTCTGCCCAAATTTACCGCAATAACACTGACATGCGGATGGTTTGGGCCTGCCAAAGCACTCATGCTGGCCAGGCTGCTCTCAAACAAATTGATAGCTGCCGGCATATCGTCCATATTCTGGTAAACAAGAGCTAGATTTTGCTCAGTGACAATCACATCTATATGAGCTTCACCATAAACTGCTTTGCGCATTAGTAGTGCTTTTTGATAGTAAACTTTTGACTTTTCGTAATCTTCTATATGTGAATACAGTGAGCCAAGGTTGTTTAATACCGCGGCAGTGTTCGGATGATCATGTTTAAAAAGTGATTGAAAGCTGTTTAACGACGACAAATAATATTTCTCAGCAGCGTCATATCGTGTCAGATCTTGTGCCAGCGAACCTATCTGGTTATAAATCGCGCCCATCAGACCTTCATCGCGTAGCGTTGAGTTTTCCAGCAGTGCTCGCGCTTGTTCAGCATAGTCGAATGCCTGCTCGTATTTGCCCTGTGCTTTCTGATTTTCTGCAATGTTGTGTAGTAGCTGACTTTGCTCAATAGCAGTGGTTGCCAGATGTGTGTTGAGAATATGTAGGGCTTCAAGCAAGGCTTTTTCAGCCAAAAAAAATTGATGCAGCTCAGTGTAGGCGGCAGCTAGCCCCTGTAGACTATTTGCCAGACTGAGGTCAGGCCCTTCTAAGAATTGACGACGCAGTTGAATTGATTCAAGGTATAAATCTCTTGCTTGTTCGGCTAATCCAGAGTTGCGTTTTAGATTTGCCATTAAGTCTAATGCGTTGCTTTGCTGATTTTGCGTGGCAAGCTCCGACTGCCTGGTCCAGCGGGTAAATTGTTCACACCATTGTATAGCCGACTTAATAAGTCCCTGATCTGTTTGTAGCCTACAAATATGGTTCAGAGCGTCTCCCTTTAACAGTTGCTCTGATTCCGACTGATCAAATTTATCGATAGAGGCCATTAGCAAATCGATGGCCTGTTGATATTGTTGCAAATGAAGCCGAAGCATAGCTCTGCTAAAAAGCAGGGCGCCAGAGCTTTCTAAAGCTATGGCACTTTTCTGTTCTAAAGATAACGCTTTTTCCAGATACAAATTTGCCTCAGTATCAGAATCTGCATGTTTTGCAGCCTGTAATTGTGCATCCAACTGGCGCTGCAACTGCTGTGAAGTGGTGGCAACCAGAGTTTGATAGCGGTCAGCTGTTAATCGACTAAGCTCAATACCTGCTGAGACTTCGGGGAGCGTTAGAAACAGAATGGTTTTTTTAAACAGCAACTGAGCTTTAATCTGAAGCTCTGCTAATGATGATGCTGGCTGCAGGCAGGAAAAAAGTATTGCCGCTGACAAGCCGATGCCAATTAATCCTGCTAATTTTACGTTGCGCATTTCACTTCCATGTCTGCAGTGATCTCAGTTTTTCATTATTTTCACTTTGCAACGTTCATTCTGCACTGTCGATTGGAGTACAGCAATCAAATTTGTCTCGTCAAATTTTCAGTGTTTGGTAATTTGGTCTTACCAATTCTGTTGTTGTTTTTGTAACCTGTCAGAGTTGAGTACCAATTGATAACAGGCTAGGGTGAGCTTATCGATGATACTTATTCAACAACAGAGAAGCTGAAATGGACCATTATGCTGCACTAAAAACCAATGTTGGCCTGCTGGGTACCCAACTGGGTGAGACGATCCGGCAGCAACTGGGCGACGCTGTGCTGGAGCGGGTAGAGCAAATCCGGGGGCTGGCGAAAGCGGCCCGCCAGGGCGAGGAATTGCAGGCCGATAAGCTGAAGCAAGTACTGCGCAGCTTAAGCGACGATGAGTTACTGCCGGTGGCGCGTGCCTTTGCCCAGTTTTTAAACCTGGCCAACTTGGCCGAGCAACATCACACTATCAGCCGGATAGGCCATGCCAGTATTGAAAAGCCCGAGCCGCTGCAGGAGCTGTTCAGCCTGCTGCAGGATAAAAAGCTGGATGATGGCAAAGTAAAGCAAGCGGTCGCCAATTTATCAATTGAGCTGGTATTAACTGCCCACCCGACCGAAGTATCGCGCCGTACCCTTATTCACAAGCTGACCGAAATTGCCGCCTGCTTAACTGAGCTGGAACAGGAGTTAAGCGCCGCTCAGCAGCAAAAAGTCGAACTGCGGTTAAGTGAGCTGATCGCTCAGGCCTGGCATACCAACGAAATTCGTGAGCAGCGGCCCACCCCGGTCGATGAGGCGAAATCGGGCTTTGCGGTGATTGAAAGCTCATTGTGGCAGGCGATTCCGGACTTTTTGCGGGAACTGGATCAGAAACTGTTAAGCGCTACCGGCACTGGTTTGGCAGTGGACGCGGCGCCGGTGAAATTTTCTTCCTGGATGGGAGGCGACCGTGACGGTAACCCCTTTGTTACCGCCAAAGTGACCCGCCAGGTGTTGCTGTTAAGCCGCTGGAAAGCGGCCGATTTATTTGCCGCTGATTTAGACTTTCTCAGCAGCGAATTGTCGATGCATCAGGCTAATGAGCAACTGCGTCAGGTTGCCGGCGACGCCAATGAACCTTATCGCATGGTGTTGAACCAGTTACGGGCGGGCCTGCTGCGCAGCCGTGACTGGTTAACCGAAGCGCTGAAGCATGAGCGGCTGCAGCGGCCAGACAATTTAATCTGGCACAATCAGCAATTACTTGAGCCGTTGCAGCTGTGTTACCAGTCATTGCTCGACTGCGGTATGGCCGTGATTGCCAATGGCCGCTTGCTGGACACCCTTCGCCGCGCTTATGCCTTTGGCTTAACCCTGCTAAAGCTGGATATCCGCCAGGACGCTGGCCGGCATGCTCAGGTATTGGCCGAATTAACCCAGCATCTGGGCCTGGGTGATTACAGTGCCTGGGACGAAAGCGCCCGCCAGGCCTTTTTACTGACTGAGCTGGCCAACCGCCGGCCGTTATTTCCAAAACACTGGCAGCCGTCAGCAGAGGTGCAGGAAGTACTGGATACCTGCGATATTGTCGCCCGTCATGGTAGTGAAGCACTCAGTACCTACGTCATTTCGATGGCAGGTAAACCGTCTGACGTATTAGCGGTGCAATTGCTGCTAAAAGAAGCCGGTATCAGTTTCCCGATGCCGGTGGCACCATTGTTTGAAACGCTGAGCGATTTACAGAATGCACCGGAGTGCATGCAGCGCCTGCTCAGTATCGATTGGTACCGGGGTTATATTAACGGTAAGCAGGAAGTGATGATTGGTTACTCTGACTCGGCCAAAGACGCAGGCGTCTTTGCCGCCGCCTGGGCGCAGTACAGTGCCCAGGAAGCCTTAGTGGCCATTTGTCAGCAGGCCAAGGTGCAACTGACCTTATTTCATGGCCGCGGCGGCACTATTGGCCGCGGCGGCGGCCCGGCCCATGCCGCGATATTATCGCAGCCACCCGGTTCGCTGGCCGGCGGTTTGCGGGTAACCGAGCAGGGTGAAATGATCCGCTTTAAGTTTGGCCTGCCAAAACTGGCCGAACGCAGCCTGGCATTGTATGCCAGTGCTGTACTGGAAGGTTTATTGTTGCCACCACCGGTACCGAAGCAAAGCTGGCGTGAGCTGATGCAGCAGCTGGCCGATGACTCGTGCGAAGCCTATCGGGCCGTGGTGCGGCATAATAAAGACTTTGTTGGCTATTTTCGGGCCGCCACACCTGAGCAGGAACTGGGCCAGTTGCCATTGGGTAGCCGGCCTGCCAAGCGCAACCCTACCGGTGGCGTGGAGAGCCTGCGGGCGATACCTTGGCAATTTGCCTGGTCACAAAACCGCTTAATGTTGCCGGCCTGGCTGGGCGCCGGTTCTGCCCTGGCGAAAGTAGCACAGCAGCATAACACCGCGCTGCTGGACGAAATGCAGCAGCAGTGGCCGTTTTTCGCCACCCGGATGTCAATGCTGGAAATGGTGTTTTTAAAAGCCGACGTCGACATCGCTGCTTACTATGACAAGGTGCTGGTGCCCGACGAGCTGAAACACCTGGGGCAGGAACTACGAGCCCAGCTGACAGCAGACCGTGATTTGCTGCTCAAGCTGATTCACAGCGATACCTTAATGGCAAAAGAGAGCTGGATCCGTGAATCGATAATGCTGCGCAATACCTATGTTGACCCGCTGCATATTCTGCAGGCTGAACTGTTACACCGGGTACGTCATCAACCCGAGCGGGTAAACCCGATGATCAGCCGCGCGCTGATGGTCAGTATTGCCGGTATCGCCGCCGGCATGCGTAATTCGGGCTAACGAAGCTGCTATAGTTGACGTATTGCACAATAACAGAGGGTTGGAGGGAGAATGCGGCAATGGTTAACGCTGGTGGTAACAGTTTGGTGCTTGTGTTGCAGTAGCGCGCTGGCGCAGCAGGCTGGCAGCGACCAGCCCGATGCGGAAATAAAGGTGGTTAATGCGCCGCAGGACCAGGCAATTGCCGCGCGGCTTAGCGAGATTGCCGGCTCTATTGCCGGGCTGGAGGGTGTGCAGATCAGCGTTAATGCCGGGGTGATTACCTTGCAGGGCGAGGTGGCTAACGCCCAGCTGAAAGACGAAATAACCGTGATTGCCAGTCGGCTGGAAGGGGTGGTACATGTGCAGAACCAGTTGCAGGAGCAGCTGGCGGTGCGCTCGCGGCTTGAGCCCGCGGCTGAAAAGTTCCGGGAAATGCTCGGCACCACAGTGCAAATGTTACCGCTGTTACTGCTGGCGGTATTGGCGGTGGTGCTGTTTTCGCTGCTGGGTAGCTGGCTGGCCAGGCGCAATGGCTTGTTGCGCCGGTTAGGGCTGAGCGAGTTGGCTACCAATCTGGGTATGCGCTTTGTGCGGTTAATTATAACCAGCATTGGTATTCTGATTGCGCTGGAGTTGCTGGATGCTACCGCGCTGGTCAGCGCGATGCTGGGGGTGGCCGGGGTTATTGGTATTGCCCTGGGTTTTGCTTTTCGCAATATTGTCGAAAATTACCTGGCCGGGGTGTTACTCAGTACCCGCAACCCCTTCGCCATTGGTGATTTTATTCAGGTTGATAATATGAGCGGTAAAGTAATGCGGCTGACCTCACGCGATACTGTACTGATGACCTTAGATGGTAACCATTTACGGATCCCCAACAGCCAGATTATTACCTCACCGATGACCAACTTTACCCGTAACCCGCTACGCCGCTTTGAATTTACCGTTGGCGTGTCGGTAGAGCTGGATTTAGTGCCGGTAAGACAGTTGGCCATTAATACCTTGCAGGCGATGCCCGGGGTGCTGACAGACCCCCGGCCACGGGCGTTGGTGCTGGAATTGGGCGACAGCGCAGTGTCGATGCGCTTAATGGCCTGGATAGACCAGCGTGAAACCGACTATTTAAAAGCGCGCAGTGAAGCGATCCGCTTAGTAAAAGCCGCCTTTGATGACGCGGGCATCGAAATGCCAGAGCCGATTTATCGTATTCACCTCTCTAAAAAATCTGGCGATGCTGCAATCAACGCGGTAGCAGAAGCATTAACCCCGGAACCGACAGCCACCAAGGCGGTGGCGACGACAGATGCCACGGTGGATGTAGGCAATGACGACACTATTGAGCAGCAGTTAAATGCTGAGTTAGATCAGTCTGATGAACAGAACCTGCTGCCAGCCGCTAGCGATAAAGCTGCCAGCAAAGCAGGCTGATATCAGCCTGCAGCAGGGCGGGGCACGAAGTCGAGTACGGTGGCATTAATGCAGTAGCGCGGCTGGCCGTTGGGGCCGTCGGGGAAGACATGGCCAAGGTGAATACCCGATACTTTGGCGCGGATTTCCGTACGGCGCATGCCATAGCGGTTATCAGGCCGCTCGGTCACCGCGCCGTCGACCGCTTTGGTAAACGATAACCAACCGGTACCGGAATTAAAGCGATCGCGGGTATCAAAAAGCGCTGCACCACTTAATTTATCGATGAAAATACCATCCGGCGTGTTTTTAAAAATCTGATATTCTTTGCAAAACCGCTGATCGGTCGCTTTGTCAAACGCGACATCGAAGGCTTCACTGTCGCCCAGTTTAAATTTACCTAGCAACAGATAAAATTCGTCCGGCGCCAGATAACCTTTAAAGGCGAATACTTCGCGGCCCTCCTGTAACAGGATAATGGTCGGGGTTGCCGTGGTTTCGGTTTTAATGCTCAGGCCTTGCAACTGACTGGCAAACCGGAAATGCATTGGAATATCGCCCTGATAACTGCTGGCCACCTCGGCTTTAAACTTTTCGCAGTATGGGCAGTAACTTTCTGAATCTATTACGAGAATATGCTTCCCTGTTAACATTTCCCGGTTATCAACCTCTGCAGTTTGCGCTGCGTTATCGCGGTCAAAACGCACCCCGGTGGCATGATCGGGGCAATAACCATTCGGGTTTTTGGCGATATAGTCCTGATGATAGTCCTCGGCCGGGAAAAACGCAGTTAGTGGTTTTAACTGGGTGACAATCTGACCATAGCCGGCGGCAGTCAGTAACGGCTGATATTGCTGCATGACTGCCGCAGCCCGGGCCTGTTGCTCAGGGCTGTTGGTCAGAATAATTGAGCGGTACTGGGTGCCAATATCATTGCCCTGACGGTTAAGCTGGGTCGGGTCGTGGCTTTCAAAGTAGTGTTGTAACAGTGCTTCCAGGCTAATCTGTGTTGGGTCAAAGCTGACCTGTACCACCTCGGCATGATTATCCGGGTTGTTTTTGTTGCTGCGTTTGGTAATAGCGCGGTAAGTGGGTTTAACGCCTTTACCATCGGCATAGCCCGAGACGGCATCTATCACCCCGGGCAGCTGCTCGTACCGCATTTCTGCGCCCCAGAAACAGCCTGAACCGAGCACAATACTATCCTGCTCAGCAGCTGTGGTTTTTGTAGCTGCCGCCTCCTGTGCCGGGGCATACAACGCTGCAAACACCAGCAGCGAAAGCAGTAGGGCGACGATAAAACTAAGATATTTCATGGCATATTCCTGCGGTTGCTCTGGTTAGATAAACAGACCCATTACGTTACAGACCGGACTAATGGCCGCAGGCTTTCACGTTATCGCTTAATTACCTGCAAATTGCCGGATGACAGCCAACGTTTGTTCAACCTGAACCCGGCTGATATCCAGGTGGCATACCCAGCGCAGGCGCATTAACGCGCCCTGTTGCGCCTGATAGCGGCTGGCGGTAACGTGTATGCCATGCTGTGCCAGATAAGGCAGCAGGCGCTCAGCCAGTGCCGGTGTAATGTCGGTGAATACGATGTTGGTCTGCGGCGCGATCACCGTCAGCGATTGCAGCACGGGCAACCGGCTGGCCAGCTCAGTTAAGCCAGCGGCCAGATAGCAGGCGTTGGCGTGGTCATCTGCCAGCCGCTCAATATTGTGTTTAAGGGCATACAGCCCGGCAGCGGTCAGCACCCCGGTCTGGCGCATACCACCACCCAGCATTTTTCTGGCGCGTTTTGCCCGGGTTATAAAATCTGCTGAGCCGAGTAATAACGAGCCCACCGGGCAGCCCAGGCCTTTAGATAAACACAGCGATACGGAGTCATACCCCTGACACAACTGCCGGGCCATTTGCTGCGGGCTAAGCTGGTGCTCGCCGGCCAGGGCAACGGCGGCATTCATCAGCCGGGCACCGTCGATATGACACTTTAAGCCTTTATCCTTCGCCAGCGCGGCGACATCACGCATATAAGCGAGAGGCAGTACTTTACCGCCTACCGTGTTTTCAATCACGATTAACCGGGTGCGGGCAAAGTGCGGGTCGTCCGGTTTTATCGCGCCGGCAATATCGTCAAGCGCCAGGGTGCCGTCAGTTTGCAGTTCCAGCGGTTGCGGCTGAATAGAGCCCAGCACCGCCATGCCGCCACCTTCCCATTTATAGGTGTGCCACTGCTGGCCAACAATGGCTTCATCGCCACGCTGGCAGTGGCTCATCATCGCAATTAAATTGGTCTGGGTGCCGCTGGGGGCAAACAAGGCGGCGTCAAACCCCAGCAGTTCTGCAGCATAACGTTGCAGCTCCAGGGTGGTAGGGTCGTCATTAAACACGTCATCGCCAAGCTTGGCATCATGCATTGCCTGGCGCATGGCGGCACAGGGCTGGGTTACGGTATCACTGCGAAAGTCGGCCATAGGGTTCTCTGCTGGGTAAGTTCAGACGGTTAGCTTAGGTAACTGCAGGCTAAATCGGCAGCCGGGTAAAAAGCAAGGTCGATACGGCCAATAACCTGCTGGCCGGGAAATAAAAAAACCGCCTGATGTAACCCAGGCGGTTTTTGTTACGCTAAAGCCCTTTAACAGTGGCAGCGTTAGTAGAAGTTGATCCTAAAATCAACGCCTAATACCCGTGGTTCATTAACAAAACCGGTCAGGTTATTAAAATCGATGGCGCCTTTCAGGTTATCTTCATCGGTGATGTTGCGGCCAAAGAAGCCCACTTCATAGTTATGCTCGTAGTTGATATACGCTACCCGTAAGCCAGCTTCAAAGTTATTATCAGAGCTGAACTCGGCTGACTCATACAGGAACAGGTTGGTTTCACCTTGTAGCTGATAATCAGCGTAAACATAAATTTCACCGCTTTCAATCGGGAAATCATAACGGCCATTTAAGGTTAAGATGGTTTCCGGTGCCTGCGGGAACGGGTTACCACGAATAAAGGCCTGGCCATCATCGTTAACCGGGTCCAGCACGGTACACATGCCTGAGCCACAAGGCGCTACCGTCAGGGTATCATCCTGCAGTTCAGTGTTGTTATAACTGAAACCGCCACCGAGGGTGAAGTAAGGCGTGGCACGCCAGTCAAAGTCAACTTCAAAACCGTAACCTACGCCCTTATCGGCATTAATTAACTGGTTACCCTGGGTCTGACCACCAATCGCTGACAACTGAATGTCATCAATGGTGTAGTAAAACAATGCACCGTTTAAGCGCAGGGTGTTGTCGAGTAAATCAGACTTGGCACCCACTTCAAATGAGGTAATGGTCTCGGCGTTAGCAACCGATGGCGGCGCTTCAAAGGCCACATCGCGGCCCTGAATAGACTGGGCACGGAAACCTTCAGCGGCCCGGGCAAACAAGCTGGTGGTGGTGGTTAAGCGATAGTTAGCGCTTAACTCCCAGCTGATATTGTCGTCCGCTACTTTAATCGGCGCATAGTATTGCTCTTCAGCGGCACCGATAACCAGGGCAAAGCCATCGACATTCTGCTGACCGACATAAAAGGTTTTTTCATCGTCGGTATAGCGGATACCGGCGGTAATATCCAGTTTGTCGTCAACTTTATATGAGCTCTGGCCAAACAATGCCCAGCTGGTATTACCATGAAACACTTCCGTGGCACCAAAGAAGCCGTCAATACTGTTTACTGAGAACTTAGAGTCAAAGTAAAAGGCACCGGTCTGCCAGCTCAGCGCATTGTTGGTGTCACTGGCCAGCCGGATTTCCTGCGTTACCTGCTTAAGGCCACGCAGCTGATCTTCAGTAACCGCCTGAAACGGCACTACGCCAGGACCGGTCGGGTTGCCACCGTCGATATCACCAATACCACCGCCATCGGCTTTTTCTATGGCTGATATGCTGGTTAACGTCATATCCTGTAGTGCGAAATCCATTTTCAGTGAGCCACCCCAGGCATCATAGCTTTGCGGGTTATTGCGCCCTTCGTTGTAGGCCACCGTGTCGCGATCATAATTCTCATTCAGCTCATTGCTGCCCGGGGTTAAAATATTTGCCCGGAATAAGCTGGAGGTGCCGTCGTAGTTGCGGGTATGCAGGTTCAGCAAGGCGTCAAAATCATCGCCTTCGTATAAGAACTGCAGCCGGCCGGCCTGTTCATCGTAGCCACCCATCACATCTTTATTGCCGTAGAAACTGTTGCTAACCCAGTCGTCGCGGTGGTTAGACATCAATGATACCCGGGCTGATAACTCATCGGTTAAGCCGCCACCGATGGCGCCTTCTACATTCAGCATGCCCAGACTGCCGGCGCTGGTTTTAAAGTAGCCGTCGAAGTCCTGGCGGGGTTTGACACTGTCAAACTTAATAATACCGGCAGTGGTATTGCGGCCGAATAAGGTACCCTGCGGGCCCCGGATCACTTCAACCGCCTGCACGTCGAACAACGGGAAGCTTTTTAGAATAACGTTTTCCATCACTACCTCGTCCATGATGATGGACACCGGTTGTGATGCAGCCAGGTCAAAATCGGTATTGCCTAACCCGCGGATATAAAAACGTGGTGCCGCGCGGCCGTTGGACGTTTCCGCATATAAACCCGGTACTTTTACCGCCAGCGCGGTAATATCATCGCCACTGGAGAAAATAGCATTGAAACGCTCCTGGCTGATGGTGGCTACCGAAATAGGCACTTCCTGGATACTCTGGCTGCGCTTTTGCGCGGTAATGGTAATAGTTTCCAGCTTATTTTCTTGTTGTTCGCTGTCGGTATCCTGGGTTTGTGCTGCAGCTGCAAAACTTACAGCACCAAACAAACCGGCGCAGATCGCCAGATTCAGAGCAGACTTTTTCATGCCTTTCATTAAGTTTGACCTTCATATCATCACTGGGGTGGGTTCAGGCTAGCCGGAGTGACCACGACTAACCACAGAATAAAGCGCAGCTAATATAGCATTTTGTCGTGAATTTTGCTGTATATGGCGTAATAAAACCGCATTTATCGCAGTTATTTTGAACATTCTTTTGAACTGAAGTAGCTTAACAGCGTAAGCAAATAACGAGGTAAAATAATGTCGCGACTAAGCAGATGGCTGATAATCCGGGTGTTGCTGTTGTTAAGCTGCGTGTTGGCAGGTTTTGCGGTGCAGGCCAGCAGCAGCGGCTGGCAGCAGGCGAAGCATATTAAAGCAGAGCTGGTCAGCGAATACCACACGGTTACTGCTGGTCAGCAATTTGCATTATTGTTGCATTTTGAGCCCGATCCCGGCTGGCATACTTACTGGCAAAACCCCGGCGACTCTGGCTTGCCAACCAGTATCAGCTGGCAATTACCCGGCGGGGTGCAGGCAGGCGACATGCAGTGGCCGACGCCAGAGGCCTTTGTTATTCCGCCGCTGGTTAATTATGGTTTTGCCGGCCAGACCTTATTGTTAACCGATATAACCGTACCAGCTGACTACGCTGCAGACAGCCTGACCATCAGTGCCGATGTCGACTGGTTGGTTTGTGAGGAAATTTGCATTCCGGCTGATGCCAGTTTTGAATTAACCCTGAATGTTGCCGGGCAACCAGAGCTGGCCGCCAGCCAGCAACCTTTGTTTGTAAAAGCCCGTCAGGCCTTGCCGCTCGACACCGGTATCGTGGCTGAGTATGCCATCAGCGGCGGTGCCTTTTCTGCTGTGCTGGATCACGCGCTGCCACAGCGGCCGCGGGCTTTTTTTGTGGCCGGCACCGAGTTGGTAGACCATGCTGCCCCGCAGCAAATCGTTGAGCAGGATGGCAAAGTGTTGCTGCAGCAAGCGGCTAATACTTATTTCAGCAGTGCGCCCGGCTTGACAGAGGTCGTGCTGGTTGATGCTGACGGGCAGGGTTATCGCGTTAATATGCAGCTGCGCCAGCCGCAGGAAGACGCGCCAGACACGACAGAAATTCTGGTCACTGGCGGTACCCTTAGCGCAACCAGTTTCTGGCTGATATTACTGATGGCTGCTGGCGGCGGCCTTATTCTGAATTTAATGCCGTGTGTATTCCCGGTACTGTCGCTTAAAGCCTTGAGCATTGCCGCTAATAGCCAGCAGCGGCAACAACAACGACGTGATGCATTGTTTTATACCGCGGGTGTGGTGCTGAGTTTTCTGGCACTGGCCGGCTTGCTGATTGCGCTGCGCGCCGCTGGTAATGCTATCGGCTGGGGTTTTCAGTTGCAAAGCCCGCTGTTGGTTGGCCTGCTGGCCTATTTGCTGCTGGCACTGGCTTTAAGTTTATCCGGGTTGGTGCAGTTTGGCCTCGGCTTAATGAATGCCGGTGGTGAGCTCACGGCAAAAAGTGGTGGCAAAGGTTCCTTTTTTACCGGGGTGCTGGCCGTTATTGTTGCCAGCCCCTGTACTGCGCCTTTTATGGGCACGGCGCTCGGTTATGCGGTTACCCAAAGCCCGCAAGTGGCGTTACTGGTGTTTGCGGCGCTGGGGTTAGGTATGGCATTACCCTTCCTGTTGCTGGCATTTGTGCCGGCTCTGGCCCGGTTGTTACCCAAACCCGGAGCCTGGATGGAAACCTTAAAACAATGGTTAGCCTGGCCGCTTTATTTAAGTGCTGTCTGGCTGGTGTGGGTATTTGGCCGTCAGGCGGGCATCGACGCTATGGCACTGTTGTTAGTCGGGATGGTGGCACTCGCTGCTGCTCTATGGCTATGGGGCAGGGTACAGCTCGGTGCCGGCTGGTTTAACCGGCTGGCTGCATTGGCGTTAATGGTGCTGGCGCTACTATTAGCCTGGCAGGTTACCGCTATAGCAGCACCTAACAACACAGATGCCAGCCCTGACACCAATGCACAGCATTGGCAGCCCTGGGCTCCTGACACGCTTAGCGAGTTGCGCCAGCAAGGTAAGCCGGTGCTGGTTAACATGACAGCTGACTGGTGTATTACCTGCCTGGTTAATGAGCGGGTAGCGATAAATACCGAGCGCAGCAAAGCGGCACTTAATGAATATAATGTCAGTTACCTAAAAGGTGATTGGACCCGGCGTGACAGCGATATTACTGCTTATTTGCAGCAATATCAGCGCGATGGCGTGCCGTTATATGTGTTGTACTGGCCCGGGCAGCCGCCACAAGTGCTGCCGCAAATTTTAACGCCTGATACCCTCAGGCAAACGTTTGAATCGTTAAGTCAGCAGTAAGCTGCCAACCATCAAGTTGTCATTAATTACGCAACAGGAGCGATATATATGAAATTAGCAAAACTCGTTGTTTCCGCTGGTGCCATGCTATTTGCAGCCACCCTGGCTGCCGCACCACAAGTTGGCCAGCCAGCACCGGATTTTACGGTACAGGATGCCAATGGCCAGCGCCACAGCCTGCAAGACTTTGCCGGTAAAAACGTGGTGCTGGAGTGGACTAACCACGACTGCCCGTTTGTGGTTAAACATTACAGTGGCAATATGCAGGCGTTGCAACAGGATATGCAGGCCAAAGACGTGGTCTGGCTGAGCGTTATTTCATCCGCGCCGGGCAAGCAGGGCCATATCGACAGCGCCAAGGCGGCAGAGTTAACCAGCAGTCGCAATGCCAGCCCAACGGCCATCCTGTTTGATGAAAGCGGCGCCATGGGCAAAGCTTATGACGCCAAAACTACCCCGCATATGTACGTTATCGATAAAAACGGTGTGTTGCAGTATATGGGGGGTATCGACAGTATCCCGTCAGCCAAGGTGGACGATATCGCCAAGGCCACCCCGTACTTTGCCAACGCCGCCAAAGCGGTACTGGCCGGCAATACCCCAGACCCGGCCGTCACCCGGCCTTATGGCTGTAGTGTCAAGTATTAAGAATTAGCTGGTATCAAATAAGGAAGAGCAATCAGCAGTATGTTCTGCTGCTGTTTGCTCCTGGTCCTTAATCGACGCTTAGTTGTCGCACTTGATAGCCGCGCTCGGCAAGCAAGTCCAACACATTTTCCGGCCCGGCTAAATGCATGGCGCCCACCAGCACAAATTCGATTTCTGGCGTTTGCAGCATTGTATCAATTTGGTCCACCCAGCCTTTGTTGCGTTCGGATAACAAGCGCTGATACTCGAGATGACCAATTTCAGTATCGAGCATTTCGCTAACCATCTCGGCTAATGCCTCACGATTTCCGCTGCGCCAAGCTGTGAGGGCTCGCTGCATATACTGCTCGGCATCATCTAGCAAGTTAAGTTGCCACGCTACCCATTCGTTTTCAACACCATCCGAGATTGAAAACACCATCACCAAGTGCTGCTCGATGGTTTCCAAAAAATCCTTACTTTTGCCATCTTGGGTGGCCTTGTTAAAAAAATAGTCATCCACGCCTTCCCCGGCTATTCCAAGTTGGGTCAGTTTGCGCTGCATCATTTGTATTAGGACGAAGTCCGGTTTATATTGCGCCAGAGTATTTATGTCAATTCCAAGCTCCGCGGCAGTTTCTTGCAAGTGCTGATAGCTTTCCGCGCTAAGGACAGAGTTCAAGGTGTGACCATCCTGGTACAAGGTAAGGCTCATAAACATAGAATTAATGCTGGGCTTTGCCAATTGACTAATATCCGCTTCAAACACCAGTTTTTCTGCTTGCTGATAGGCTTGATCAAATTCAGCCGGCAGAGGAAATTGGCTAGCAGGCAGCAGGTGGGCGGTGCCTCCAATATACAGGTGTTGTTCGCCATGACTGACTTGCCAGACGAAGCTTTTAGCCCAAAGCTCGCTGCTGAACAGCGCGATACAGACACAAATTACTTTGCTTAGCTGGGTTGGGTTCATGCGTAATCCTTGCATAAGTTGATTATGACCCTGTTGCGGCCTGAACTGCGGTTGTCTGTGGTTATGGCTGGGTCAGTCAACTAACAAGAGCCGGGCAAAATAAATACTGGTTTTTCCCTCGTGTGACGAGTAGTAGCTGATATACAGGGTATTATCGCGTAGCACCATACCCGCATAGCTGCAATCGCCGCTTGATGGCAGGGTTTGCCACTCGGTTAACTTGCCAGTTTGGCGGTTAATCCAGCATAGACTAGTGCGTACGGTTTCGTCATACAAACGGACACAGGCCAGCAGCCGGCCATCGGGGAGTTGCAGCCACTGCGGGCCGCCAATCCGCCAGCCAATATCCTGCCATTGCCAGGTGGTATAAGGTGGTTTACTCTGGCCGAATAAGCCATTGTCTGGGTCACGGCGCAGTAAACACAGGGCGGTGCCATCAGGCTCGAACAGCAGGCCGCTTTCGTTGGCATAGCTGCTACTGTATAAATCGGTTAATGGTGCTAACTGCAACGGGCTTTCGCCCTGATACAAGCGGACCAGCCGATCCTTACCTACCCGGTAACCGACAGCGAAACATGGTGAGGGTAGCGTTTGCTGCCAGGCCATGCGCCACAACCAGATATTGGGCTCACCAATTGGTTGCGCTGCCGACCAGCTATAACCGTCCGCTGATTGCCAGATATAAGATTGATGAGTTTGCTGCTCGCGGTTATGCAGGGCGCCGGCGCCAAGTAGCAGCAGCTTGCCATTGGGATCAACGCTTAGCTTGGCATCGCGTAAATCGGCGTCGCTGGCGCTAATCAGCGCTACACTGTGCCAGTTCTGGCCCTGATCAGCCGAGCGCAGGAGCCGGAAGGCGCCATCAGGTGAGACATGCTCGCTGCCTTCACGGAACACACACCATAGCGCCTGCCTGAACCAGATAAGGTCAGTAAAGGCATTGTGCTCAGCCTGTTGCCAGATACAGCGCGCCGATACCATAAATCCTCCCGAAGTTTGCCAGTGTGCGTAGCCGCCCGCCAATTATAGACTGGCCGGCAAACTATTCACTTTGCAGGGCGGTTATCGGGTCCAGCTCTGAGGCTTTTATTGCCGGGTAGACACCAAAGGCCACGCCAATTAGTGCACAAATACTGAACGATAAACCTATGGCCAGCAGCGACCAGCTAACAGCCCAGTCGGAGTAAAAGGCGATAAGTTCCGACAGTAAAATACCAAATACGATACCCAATAATCCGCCAAGGATCGCAATAGCAAAGCTTTCGGCGACAAACTGAATTTTAATATCGCGCCGGGTGGCGCCAACTGCCCGCAGCAGGCCGATTTCCTTGGTTCGCTCCAGTACTGTGGCCAGCATAATATTCATAATGCCAATGCCGCCAACCAGCAATGAAATACCGGCGACGCACGACATCACAATATTAAAGATTTGCTGGGTTTGTTTTTGCTGCGCTAATAAGGCTGCCGGTACGATAATATTGTAGTCATCAATGTCGTTGTGGCGCTGTTTTAATAAAAAATCCAGTGCCCGGGCACTTAAAGCGTTGTTCGCGTCTTCGCTTAGTTGCAGCCGGAATGAGGTTAGTTCAGCGCTTAACGGTTCTGCTTTAAAGCGGGTTTGCGCGGTATTCAATGGCATAAATAACTGGTTTTGCTCACCACCGAGCTTGATACCCTGAAACTCATTGCTGCCGGCATAGGGTTCAGCCAGTACGCCCACCACCTGCAACCAGACATGGTTTACTTTGACCGGTTTCCCCAAGGCATCGCCGTTGGGGAATAAGCTTTGGGCCACCCGGGCACCCAGAATAGCCACCTGCGCCGCGTAGCGGTTTTCCTGCTCAGTGAAATTGCGGCCAGTGACAAACTGCAGTTTGCTCAGTTCCATGTAGCTCGGTGAGACGCCAATTGCCACGCCATCACTTTTGCCATCGTGGCTGTATATGCCGTGGGTGTCCAGGGTACGCTCGGCGCTGTATGAGGTAACACCGGGAATGGTGGCGACTGCGGCATCAATGTCGCTCTGGTTCAGCCCCAGCGAGTGCTTGCGCTGTTCTTGTAAAGTTTTTTCATCAAACTTGCGACCTTCAACTATCAGGTTACGCAGGCCCATGGTTTCAATGGTTTTTAACGCTTCGCGCTCGGCCCCTTCACCGATATTCAGCATAGCGATAACCGCGCCGACGCCGAATATCATGCCCAGCAGGGTTAAAAAGGTACGGAGTTTGTGCTGGGCCAGTTCGGCCAGGGTATCTTTAATCAGTGGCGTATGTTTCATGGCGTCAGCTTTCCGGGTTAATAAGGGCAATTTCATCACCGGCATTCAGGCCGGTGCTGATTTCTGCGTGGCTCAGGCTTTTGCTACCGATGCTGACAGGCTGTTTCACAAAACCACTGCCATTGCGTTTATAGACATACAATTGCTGCTGTTCGCTGAAAATGGCTTGCAGCGGCACATTTAATATTCCGGGCTTTTCATTTACCCATAAGGTCGCAATCGCCTTAATGCCCGGCATAAAATTCGGATCTTGTTGTTCGGGTGCGACGATAACTTCAATATACTTGCGCGGGTCGCGCCGCTCCCGCGACTGGGCTACCGCTGCTACCGACACTATACTGCCGTTGAGTACTTTTTCCGGCCAGGCCGCCAGGTAAAAGGTGACCCGCTGGCCGGCTTCCAGCCCTATTGCCTCTTGCTCAATTACCTGCAACTTCAGGTGCTGCAGCGCGAGATCGGGAATACTGCCAATTTTTGAACCGGGAAAAACCATACCGCCCACTTCAGGTTTTTCGCCCCGCCAGTTAGTCTCGAACAACAAAATGCCGGCGTGCGGCGCTTTGACTTCCAGCCCGGCCAGACCACTTTCAGCTTGCTGCAGCAAATTCTGATGCTGGCCGCGTTGCAGTTGTAACAGCTCCAGCTCGCCGCTGCTGCGCTGACTGAAACTTTGCTCTTGCCAGCCAAGATATTCCTTCTTCTCGCCGAGGTACTCTTTATTTTGCATTGAATCGAGAATTTCCAGCTTGGAGCGAATTTGCACATCATCAATACTGAAACGGTCAGCAAAATTAAACTCCTGGGCAATCAGGGTCTGATCTAAGCCCAGGGATTTTTGTTCATTTTGCTGCTCGGCCAGTTTTTGTTGCTCATCGGCCAGCACGCTGCTCAGTTTAGTATTGGCTTGGCGTTGGGAACGTTCTAACTGAGTTGCGTCGAACGTGACGACCACATCCCCGGGTGCTACCCGGCTGTACTCTTTGGCCAGACTGGCAATAAAACGCGGCCCTTGCACATTGCGTGGCGCGCTGATGGTAACGGAGTTAACGGCAAACAATTCGCCTTCGGTATGCACCTTATGCACCAGAGTATCTGGCGCTACCTTATACACCGGAACCTGCTGCAGTGCAGGCTCAGTGCAGCCGGCCACAGTAAGCAGGCTCAACGTGGCCGCCACCGCCAGCAGCGAGCGAAATAGCTTAATTTGCATGGTCCGCTCCTTGTTTGGTGTTTAGGCTGATATTCAGACGGGCGGACATGCCGGGCCGCATTAGTTCGGTATCAAGGTCGGTCAGGCTGACACTGGCATCCACCACCCGGCGCAGGTTGTCATTTGATTTATCCCGCACCGCATTACCCAGGCTTTGCAACACACCGTTAAAGCGCCGCTCCGGATACGCATCCAGGGTAACCTCTACGGCCAGCCCCGGTTGCAGTTGCTTTAAATCGATTTCATCAATTTCAGCTTTAACATACAGGCTATCAAGCTGGCTGACTTCAGCCACTGGCTGACCAAACTGAGCGGTATCGCCAACCGAGAATTTCTCGCCGTCAAAACCGATGGTATACACCATAACGCCGGCGAACGGCGCTTTTACCTGCATACTGGCAATATTACGCTGCAACTGGCTGACTTCAGATTGCAGGCGACTGACTTTGGCCACCAGCATTTGCTCTTCAGCCAGCCGCTGTTGCTGATGGCTGGCCAGCCGCGCCTGCGCCAGCTGGTATTGGTTGTCGGCAATGGTAAAGTCAATCTGGGCTTTGCGCCGGTCATTGGCAGAACGGGACTGATCGACAATTTCGGCTTTACGTTGTTCGCGGTCGTACTCCATTTTCCGCTCAGCCAGGGTCAGTTTCAGCTCTTCATACGTTTGTTCATCAGTACGTAAACGGTTAGCCAGTTCCTGCTCGGCACTGCGTAGTTCTATACTCTTATTATTCAGCTCGTCCACCAGTCTCTGGCCATCGAATGCCACGACCATGGCACCCTCGGTTAACATGCTGCTTTCCGGTGCTAATTGTTTAATGTTGTATTGCCACATGTTGCTGACAGACGGTGGGGATGCCTTAAATGAATTGGCGGCAGTCAGTTCGCCGGTCGCCCGGACATGACTGGCTACCACACTGGTCTTGCCGGCAGCCGCTTCCTGCTGACAGGCGCTGAGCAACAGGCTGCTTATGCCTAAGCCAGCGCCATATAAAAAAAACTTAATTTTGCTTAAGGTCATTCGCTGGCAACCTCTATTAACATCCCCATACCCAGCATTGGTCTGGCTACCGGTAAACTGGCCGCATTAAATGAGGCTTTGTAATATAACGCGGTGCCCCAGCTTTGGCGTTTTTCGCCCTGTTGCGCCAGTTCGCTCAGTGCAACAGTAAAAGGCTGGTCGGGGGCGATATCAAAACGGGCCTGCAGCGTTTTGGCTTGCTGCAGCCGAGGTAGATCCGTTTCATGCACCCAGGCTTCAATATATAAGTTTTCTTTGCGGTTCAATTCGGCAATTATCCAGCCCGGCTGGGCGGTAACACCGGCATAAATTTTAGTGCCGTACCACGGATGGTTGCCATAGCTGATATTGCCATCCTGCAGCGCATACACGCTCATCCGGCTTAGCAGATTTTCAGCATCATTCAGTTCAGCCTGGGTCTGTTCAATTTGCAGCTGCTGTTTGGTTAAGGCCGCGTCGGCCGTGATCCGGGCAACGGCCAGTTGCTCAGCAGCTTTACTGGCTTCAGTGCGGGCGCGCTTTTGCTCCAGCTGGTATTGCTCGTAATCGTACTGGCTTAAATTAGCCAATGGTACACCGGCATCAATACCGGCTTTTTCCAGCAGTAACTGACGCCGGTTCTGCTCAAACTCGGCTTCCATTACGGCTTGTTTATGTTCGCTTTTCAGTTGGTTCAGCCGTTCCTGGTGATTAATCAGGCTGCTTTTCAGCTGTTCTATCTGGGCCTGGGTGTTGCCGGCATCAAATACGGCAATTAAATCGCCGGTTTTAACCGGCTCGCTTTCACTATGTAACCACTGCACCTGGACCCGCCAGTTATCGGACATCGGGGCGACAATGCTTTGGCGGTCGGCTGATTGCAGGGTGCCGGTCAGCAATAGCGGCAGTTCGCTGTCTGGCCCGGTTGTCGCCAGGGTGGTGGCACTGAAGCTAAGCTGGCTGGCAGCCAGCAATATTAAGCTGAACGTGCGTTTGAACATGCACTGTCCTCCATGATCTGGCCATCACGCATCCGGATCACCCGGCCGGCGTAAGCCGCAATTTCGTCTTCATGGGTTACCATTACGATGGTATTGCCTTGCTGGTGTAAATCGCACAGCAACTGCATAATTTCCTTTGATGTTTTGCTGTCGAGATTACCGGTTGGCTCATCAGCAAAAATGACTTTCGGCCGGTTTATCAGCGCCCGGGCAATCGCGACCCGTTGCCGCTGGCCGCCGGACATTTCGTGCGGTTTATGATCTTTACGATGACCCAGCCCTACCTGATCCAACAGCGCATTGGCCCGGGCAATAGCTTGTTCTGGCTCGGTATCGGTATAACGCAGCGGTAGCGCCACGTTTTGAGCGGCAGTTAGCCGGGGTAGCAGATGAAATGACTGAAAAATAAAGCCGATATGCTGGTTACGCATCGCTGACAGGCTGACATCATCCAGCTGGCCAATAACCTGCCCAGCCAGCTGATACTGGCCGGCACTTGGCGTATCAAGACAACCGAGAATATTCATCAAAGTCGATTTGCCCGAGCCCGAACTGCCCATAACGGCCACAAATTCGTTTTCAGCAATGCTCAGGCTAACATCGCGCAGCGCCTGAACCTGGCTGTCGCCGCTGCCAAAGTTTTTATAAAGGCCGTTAGCTGTAATCATCCGCGTAATCTGTTTGTATTTAGAATCGCCACAGTTTGCCATAAGCGAAACTATGCTGGTAGCCGCTTTAGCCAAACAGCTAATTTAGCAGGTTGATTAATTGTAAGCAGATGTAATAAACGTCAAGCCAGCTTTACTTAGTAGCAAATCGTTGCGCGAATCTCTGGTTTAGTCCGTTTGCTGGTAACGCACTACATTCAATAACTGGCTGATATTATTTAAGTCATTCCGCTGCATTATCAGCTCGCGCCCCAGCTTTAACGCACTACGCTGACACTGCGCCCGTTTGCCGGCATCGCTGATGCTATCCATGTCGGCCACATGGGCCAGGCCAACAGTACGGCGGATTAGCTCACAGCCGGCATAACCAGCAGCATCACTGAACACCTGGCGCACAAACCGCCGTTGGTACAAGCTGTTTTCCAGCGCCGGGTCCTGGGTTTCCCGGCTCATCAGTTCGGTAAAAATCTCGCTGAATTGCTGCCATAGCTGCTCGGCTTGCTCCAGTAAAAAAGCTTGCTGCTCAGCAGCGTCTTCCGTGTCGTGTAAGCCAGGACAGGCGAGATAATTCAGCAGTAAATTCCCCAGCAAACTGCCTACATCAAAGCCTATCGGCCCGAAAAAACCGAACTCGGCGTCAATAACCTTGCAGCTTTCTTCGTCAATAAAAATACTGCCGCTGTGTAAATCGCCATGCAGCAGAGCTTGCGGTTTGCTCAGGAAATCTGCCTTTAACGCGGCCACTTCGGCTTTTAACGCCTCGTCATGCCACAGGGTTTTGGCTTTTTCCAGAATGGATGGCTCAATATTGTTGCGCTCATGGTTGCAGTACGGGTCGGTAAAAAATAAATCTTCAGTGATCAGGCACAGCTCCGGGTTTAAAAAGCGCGCCACTTCGGCTTTTTTGTTTTCACTGCTCAGTACAAAGTCACTGGTATAAAACAGGGTATTGGCCAGATATTTGGCCATTTGCGGCGCCAGATGGTTAAACTTTTTGCCGGCATTCAGTTCAGTGCGCAAAATTCGGTAGGCTTTTAAATCTTCCATTAAGATGGCGCAGGCCACCGGGTCAAAATAGCGTACTTCGACGGTATGCTCGGGGCAGAAGCGGCGGTGCATTTTTAATACTTCAGCTTCAATCCGCGCCCGGTCGGTGGTTAGTGGCCAGCTTTCGCCGACGCAGCGGGCGTAGGGCAGCGCCTGTTTGACAATCAGCGAGGTGCCTTTGTCGTTTTCTACCCGGAACACCAGGTTCAGGTTACCATCGCCAAATTCTTTGGCGGTAAGTTTGCTGTGGTCACCAAACAGTTCGCTATGCTCATCAGCAAAGGCCATGGCATCATCGGCATTAAAGGTTTTGTACTCACTCATCTTTATACTCATTCATCAGGGACACCGTTACTTGTAAAGACAAAAGCAGGGCTGCATAATCGCAAACCCGATAGCCATCTGCAATATCCAGCAAAAGTTAAGCAGGAATAAGTTATGCAAAATTTAACTGCACTCAGCCTGAAAACCGAACAAGGTCAGTTATTTGTGCTGGACCAGACCTTATTACCCCACCGCCAGCAGTGGCTTAGCTGCAGCACCGTGGCTGATATGGTCAGCATGATCAAAAAGCTGCAGTTACGCGGCGCTCCGGCTATTGGTATTGGTGCCTGTTTGCTGCTGGCCGTGCGGGCAGAGCAGGGCAGCAGCCGCGAGCAGCTGCGGGCAGATGCCGAAATTCTGCGTGCCGCCAGGCTACCGCCGTAAACCTGATGAATAATATTGACAGTATGCTGCAAGCGCTGGCCGAGCCTGATTATACCAAGGCGGTGGTAGCCTGCGCCGAGGCGTTATTTGCTGAAGATGTGGCGCTTTGCCAGCAAATGGCGGCCCACGGTGCGGCGCTGGTGCAACAGGGTGAACAGTTACTGACCCATTGTAACACCGGCGGCCTGGCCACCGTCGGGGTAGGGACCGCGCTGGGGGTTATTAATTTAGCCCATCAGCAGGGCAAAAATATCCGGCTGTGGGTAGATGAAACCCGGCCCCTGCTGCAAGGCGGCCGCTTAACCGCCTGGGAGTGCGAGCAGCTGGCTATTCCGTATCAGCTAATTTGCGACAATATGGCAGCGATGCTAATGGCCCGCGGCCAGGTCGACCGCATTTTTGTCGGCTCAGATCGCATCGCCGCTAATGGCGACTTTGCCAATAAAGTCGGCACCTACGCCCTGGCAGTGTTGGCGCAGTATCATCAGGTACCGTTTTACGTGGTGGCACCGCATACCACGGTCGATTTAAATTGCCCGGACGGTAGCGTTATTCCGATAGAACAGCGCGACGCCAATGAAGTACGTGGAGTCAGCGGTGCTTTCGGTCAGACGCTATGGGCGCCGGAAAGCGCCCCGGTATTTAACCCGGCGTTCGACGTCACCCCCGCCAGTTTGGTCACCGGCTGGGTGTTGGATACGGGTGTGTATTCGCAGCAAGATATTGCCAATGGTGTGTTAAAACAGTTTGCTAAGTAATAGATGCAACGGAAACCAGCTGCAACACTCGCCTTGGCTCGGCACAGCAACTCGCTTCGCTCAAACACTCTGTGCCGCCCAAGTCGAGGTTCCAGCCGTTTTTACTTCAACCTTCAAATTAGTTGTTTAAAATTTAATCGATCAGTTTTTCTACAAATTTTTATAGGCCAAAAATATTAGTGTTAAGTACCTGATTTTACCACCCCCCCCCTGTTAATTTGTTGATTAAATAATATTAATATAACAAAAAAGAATATAACAAATTATTGTGTATTCATCGCTTGTTCAGTACTGTCCACCGCATTACAAAGTTTGCAGTATTGTAAACACAATAGAAGTGCGAGGTTGTTGTGGCAGAACAAGGATTGTTTCGCGCTAATGCGGTTAAGCAGCAAAGCGCGCGTTTAGATGGCGATGTTATTATTGCCCAACCGCTTAGCAGCACAGTGCTCACCACTATCTTATTATGTGTGGTAGTAGCCATTATTGTATTCCTTAGTGTTACTTCGTTTAACCGCAAAGAAACCGTTACCGGTTATTTAAAACCCGATATTGGCCTGGCCAAAGTGATGTCATCCCGGGCCGGGGTTATTCAGCAAGTGTTTGTTGAAGACGGCCAACAGGTTAAGGCCGGCGATCGCCTGGCGTTAGTAAGCATTCCCGAGCATTTATCAGCAGGCGGCAGCCTGACCGGCACCTTATTTCAGGGCCTGGTGCAACAAACTGAGCTGGTAAGTCTGCGCAAGCAACAGTTGATTAGTCAGTTTGCCCAGCAAGAGACCGAGTACAACAGCCGCCTTACCTTAAGCGATAACCTGCTAAACGATATTCATGCCCAGCAACAGTTGCTGCAACAGCGGCTATTGCTGAACCAGCAGCGCCAGCAGGATTTTCAGGGGCTACACAAGCGTGGCGCCATTTCCACTAGCGAGTTGCAACAGCAACAAGAACTGGTGCTGAATATTCGCCAGCAGTTGGCCGAACTTAATGCCAATGAACAAAACCACAAAGCCCAGCTAGCCCAACTAAGCGGCCTGTTACAGCGCCTGCCCAGCGAGCGTGAGCAGCAACTGGCTTTACTGGACAGTGATATCTCGCGTCTGGCGCAGCAGCAAACCGAACTTAATGCCCGTGGCGAAATGCTGATTACCGCGCCTATCAGCGGCCGGGTAACCAACTTAATGGCCGAGATAGGCAACAATGTGCAGCCGGGTATACCACTACTGACCATAATGCCCGACAACGCCATGCTTGAGGCGGTGTTATTAGTACCGACCCGCGCCTATGGCTTTGTTATGCCGGGCCAGCGCACCCGTTTACGTTTTGATGCCTTTCCGTACCAGCGTTTTGGTTTGTATGAAGGGGAAGTAATAAAAACGGCGCAGGCTATCGTGCTTCCCAATGAAGTCGATATGCCTGTCGCCGTACAGGAGCCAGTGTACCGTGTTCAGGTAGCACTGGATTCGCAACTGATCCGCGCTTATGGCAACACAGTCCCGCTGCAATCGGGCATGCTGTTAAGCGCAGATATCGTGCTGGAACAACGCAGTCTGTTAGCCTGGTTGTTTGAGCCGATTTTAAGCCTGAAAGGGCGCTTATAGCTCTGAAACAGAGCAAACCTTTAAACTTAAAAGCATCTCAAGGAGAGATAATATGCAAGAGTTAACATTTGAGCAAGTTGAAGAAGTGAATGGTGGCATTTTGCCAGTAGCATGGGCTTTAGTGCTTGCATCCCCCCACGTTGTTGCTGCAACAAAAGCTGCAGCTGTAGTCGCTGTAGGGTGGGCAGGAATGGAAGTGGGCGAAGCATTGGTAGGAGATTAAAATGAAAGAATTAGCATTTGAAGAGCTAGAACAAGTTAATGGTGGCTTTGCCTTTGTACCTGTTTTAATCGGAACTTTCGTAGGTGGTGTAATAGTCGGGGCTGTTGGCAAGATGATCGATAACCGGAATAAAGACGATAACGCGATTACTCCACCGCCTGGCGCAGGCTGTGAACCTACCTGTTAATTAAAGATTTTGGTGCGTTGATATAGCGCACCAAATTAATATTGGAGCATTAAATATGAAATGTCCTAATTGTAAGAATAATGTTGGCTTAAAAATGCGTGTCCCTCTTATGTTCAAAAGCGCTGCTGAATGCCCTTATTGCAAAGCTAAACTTGGAATTAGCAACCGGGCCATGACAAATAGCGCTATCGCTGTAGGCATGTTTGCACTATTAATTACACAAGTACTTTTGGATTTACCCGTACTCAAAGCAGTATTATTTACTTTTTTTGCATATCTGATAGCAAGTCCTTTTTTAAGACTGGCGTTCCCGTTAGAGATAAAAAATGTTAGTAATAAGACTACATTGTAAGTGATTTACCAATCTGAAGCCGCTGAATGTGGCTTGGCCTGTATTGCGATGGTGGCCAATCATCATGGTCATCAGCTGGGCTTAACCACCTTACGTAACCGTTATAGCGTGTCGCTAAAAGGCGCTAGCCTGCAGCAGTTAATGCAGCTGAGCAATCAGTTGGGCTTAACGCCACGGGCGTTAAAGCTGGACTTAGACGACTTAAAAAACCTGCGTACGCCCTGTATTTTGCACTGGGAGATGAACCACTTTGTGGTACTGAAAAAAGTCCATCGCAATGGTATTACCATCCTTGACCCGGCAATGGGTGAACGGCGTTTAACCCTGGCCGAGGTAGATAAAGCCTTTACTGGCGTGGCGCTGGAACTGACACCCAGTAACGAATTTAAAAAAATAGACGAGCGGGTGCGCCTGGGCTTAACCGCGTTCTGGACCAAGGTTCAGGGCTTAATACCGTCGTTGACCAAGCTGTTTATATTATCCCTGCTACTGCAAATATTCTTACTGGCGGCGCCTTATTACACTCAGTTGGTGGTGGATGAAGTGTTAATTAGCCAGGATAAGCCATTGCTGGTGGTGCTGGCGCTGGGCTTTGGTTTAATTATGCTGCTGCGGGTACTTACCCAAACCCTGCGCGGCTGGGTGGTGCTGCATTTGGGCTCGGTGATGAGCGTGCAAATGGCCGCTAACCTGATGCGCCACTTATTGCATTTACCGCTAAGCTATTTTGAAAAACGCCATATGGGCGATGTGGTATCACGCTTTGGCTCACTTAATGCGGTGCGCGAACTGCTGACTAACAGTCTGGTTGAAGGCGTTATTGACGGCATTATGGCCATTACCGTGTTGGTTATGATGTATTTATACAGCCCGCAACTAAGTCTGGTGGTGGGTATTGCGGTGCTGATTTATGGCTTATTGCGCTGGGCGTTATACCGGCCTTTGCATCAGCTCACCGAAGCCAGCATCGTGGCGTCGGCCAAAGAGCAAAGCAACTTTATGGAAACCGTGCGCGGTATGCAAAGTATTAAATTGTTTGGCTTGCAAACTCAGCGCCTTAATATGTGGCAAAACCGCTTTGCCGATGCGGTTAACCAGAACTACCGGCTCGGACGCTGGCAAATCTCCTACGGCACAATTAATCAGTTACTGTTTGGTATTGAAAATGTGTTGGTTGTCTATTTGGCTGCATTAGCAGTGATGGACGGCAACATAACCGTGGGTATGCTTTTTGCTTTTATGGCTTATAAAAACCAGTTTACCGAACGCACTGCCGCGCTAATTGATAAGGTGGTAGAAATAAAGATGACTAAGCTGCACTTAGACCGCTTAGCCGATATCGCCTTAACCGACAAAGAAGATGAGGGCAGTGACAGCGATAACCGCGAATTAACTGGCCAGCTGCAACTTAGCGATATTCGCTTTCGTTATGCCAATAACGACCCGCTGCTGTTTAACGGCCTGAACCTTAACGTAAACGCCGGCGAAAATGTGGCGATTATCGGCCCATCCGGTACCGGCAAAACCAGCTTAATGAAAATTATGCTCGGCCTGATGACAGCCGAGAGCGGCAAGGTCGAGGTGGATGGCGTGGATATCCGCCACTTTGGCTTGCGCAACTACCGTAGCCAGATCGCCGCAGTAATGCAGGATGATCAGCTAATGTCGGGCACCCTGGCTGAAAATATCAGCTTTTTTGATAGCCAAATGGATATGCAGCAGGTAATGGCTTGTGCTCAACTGGCGGGTATTCATCAGGATATTGCCGCCATGCAAATGGGCTATAACAGTCTGGTCGGCGATATGGGCAGTTCGTTATCGGGCGGCCAGAAACAGCGGCTGTTATTAGCACGGGCGCTTTATCGCAAACCGAAAATTTTGTTTATGGATGAAGCCACCAGCCATTTAGATGTGCAGTTGGAGCGCTATGTAAACCAGGCCATTAAACAGTTGAATATGACTCGGATTATCATCGCTCACCGGCCACAAACTATTGTTAATGCCGAGCGCATTATGCAGTTACATAAAGGCCAGCTGCGTGATGTAACTAAGGCGTATAAAGCAAAATTTGGTTTGCCGAAGCCAGTAACGGAACCAGGAGTTTGAGAGGTAATAGATGGCTACTAAAAAAGAGCGACAGCAGTTTGCGTCGGTTAGCGCAATGAAAAAAAATACTGAATCAATTCTTACAGCGCTTTTAGTGGTAGTAATGTTTTTTTCTTTAGATTTTTATTTCCCTGAAATTACTGTTATGGCTAAAGCGTCAATATTGGCGATAAGCGCCTTTGTGGCTTATTTGTCGTTTTCAAAACTGATTTTTGCAAAGCGCTGAGAGATATTTATGAAGATTTTCCGGGTTGCCAGTTTAATAGTTGCCTTAGTATCTTTTAACAGTGCCGGCGAGTGCAAGAAGCCGATAAGTATCGCAAAAATTTGTGAGAAAACAGAAGAGATTACCTATGATGAAGCATCAAACACTGTTTGTTTAAATGGTCTTATCGATCACAGTACACCGCCCTTAGTTGAAAAATTACCAATAGACCGCCAGCGGCCGCTTAATTTGGTGGTCAACAGTGACGGAGGTGTTGTCAATTCGTCCATTGATATTGCCGAGTACCTGGGCGACTACGATATTTATGTGAGTCGCCACTGTATTTCAGCTTGCTCGCAATTTTTGTATATGCAGGCTGCAAACAAGTATGTTATCCATCAGGGTATTGTTGCTATTCATGGCGGCCCGGTACCGGTAAAAGACATTATTGATTTAGATTTTACCGATGAGGTTAAAATTAGCCTGATTAGGGAAAACCTCCGTTTTGAGCAGTTTTACCACGACCGTAATATCAATATGGATATTCTGATTAACCCGCCAGAGCACCTGCATGAGCGACTTGCCGCAGGAGAGATTATTTTCTGGATGCCAGATAAAGCCGAGTTTGAGCAAAATGGCGTGCACAACATCCATTACTGTGAGAGTGAATATGGCAAATAGAGAAGTTGTCTATCCACACTTTTTAAAGAATCTGACAGATGAGTGAAATGGGCGGTCTGATAGCTGGATAAATTGGTAAGAATTCTAACTTATAGCCTTTCTAAGCAACTTGCTTATGGTTAGACAATGAAGTAATTACAGATATATAAATTGTCGGATTTTAGGTTAAAAAATGCATTTCATACCCATACTGCTATTCGTTTTACTATTTTCTGCTTTTCGCGTATTTGAGTTGGGCGACTCGCTGACGGGTATTGCTAGCTGGTTTATTACTGCTATATCGCTGATTATTGGTTGCGGTTTATGGTATTGGCGGGTTAAAGGCTTAAAAGCTGGCATGTTGCTAAGCGGTTTAATGTTGCTTAGCACCTTTATATGCTTGCGATTTACCCTTTGGTCTGGTTACAGCGTAAGTATCGCAGACTCCACGTCAAATATACCGACGATCCGGCCGGGAGATGTTGCGATTAATAAGTGGTTTAATTTATCGCTGCAACCTGGCGACATGGTAGGTGTAGACGTTGATGGCAAGCATTATCGCAAGCGCGTGCATGGCGTACCGGGTGATGTCATCGATATTTGTGACAATACTGTTTATGTTAATGGCTGGCATTACAGCGCCGCCAATGATTGGTTGGGGCTGGCAAAAAGTGAAACCCGAAGCTGCTTTAACCGTCGCGACAACCTAACTCTGGCAGAGGATGAGTATTTTTTACTGGGTGACAATTCGGCGAACAGTTTTGACTCCCGCAGCTATGGTTCGGTATCCGCTTCCGCTATTTTCGCTAATTCGTTGTATTTGCTGGTGCAGAATAGGTCCGACAATGTCGTGCCGTTAAAAAAACAATTTAGAATTCCAGAACTGGCTGATTAACAGCGAAGAATTTTGCCAGTAATGCTATGAAAATTTCCGGACGTCAATTCTTAGTAGGATGGTATAGGTGAGGATAAAATGGCGTTTCTGACTCTGATCTCTATTGTAGTCGTGGTTAATATCACCCTGGCATTTGTGGTCAAAAAGTCATTTGGCTTAACATTGTTTGAAGCCTGGCCAACCTATAAGAGTGAATGGAAAAATATACTTGCCGCGATGGTTCCGGTCGCGTTGTGGGTTGTAGGTATGGCAAGTTCGTATTTTATTTATGCTTTATTTTAAGCCCCACTGAGATTTTATGTTGCTAACACTAATTACACTGCTTGCTGCTGCCGAGCCAGAGCTGCCAATTACCAGAGTGGTTTCTGGCAAAATGCATACTGTACTTAACCAGAATGTCAGGCTTAGCAAAGAGCTAAAAAGCTTTGTGATAACACCCTGCAGCTTTGCGGTAAAACCGGCTGCACAAAATACAAAGGGAGTCGAAATTAGTTTTAGCGGCCGGGTTTTTTATGCTGATAGCTTTACCGTGAAACAGATAAGTGAAGCTAAGTGCGAGATCAGTTTAACAAATGGTAGTAGTGATAAATAAGGGGTTTGCATGAGTCGTTCATTTTTATGGATATTAGTAAGTGCTTTTGGCAGTGGCCAGGTGCTTGCCACACAGGAACAGAAAGACCCCGAGCATAGCGATAAATATTGCTACGTAGCTGAAAAAGCATATTCAATGGGCGCAAGGTTCGGCCACCAAGATAAAATATTGCAATGCCTGCCAGACGCGTCGGGCGTTTTAGCTTGGCATGAATTAAATGCAAAGGGAGAACGTTTGAAAGTGGCGCTTAATGACCTGGCGAGCTCCTATGAAAACTGGAAAAACGCTAATAAAGCCATTGATATCTGTGCCAGCGGAAATGTGAAGTATATCAAGACCGACAATATGGAAGTGACTTGTAAGGATTAAACATGCGTTCACATTCAATTAGTCTGCTCAGGAACGGATAGTTGGTTATAACAAATAGCGTTGCTTCGGGTTTGGATTGGCATGGACATCAAGGGTGCGGAATTAGCGGCGCCTTCAGCCAGACATTTTTTGGCTTGTAAATTTGTCCAGTGTTAAAGGGGAAGTGCTTTACAAGTTCGGTTCAAGATACGGCGCTAACAGCATTTTTCTCGAAACAAGTTTTAAGTCCGAATAAAAAAAGCCCGGTTAAATTAACCGGGCAAAGGACGAGGGTAAAACGGGGTAAAACTTGTTACAGTTAAAACAGGTTTTGCATATAACGGCTTATTCCGCGCTGTTATAGGCAATTTGGTTAGTTTCAACGCCGTTGATATCGGCGGTTAAGCGGGCCAGGTTGTGCTGGTTAATATCGTTGTTTTGTAACGATACTGCGCGCTTAAAATCTTCCAGTGCAGCTACCCGGTTGTTAGCCAGAACATGCATTACACCGCGGTTGCTGTAAGCCAGGGCGCGCATTTCGCGCTTGGCATCAGTTGGCAGTGCCTGCGAGCTTTGCGCCAGGCTTACTGCTTTGCTGCACGCGCTTTGCGCCTGGTCAAGCTGGCTTAAGCGGCTGTACGCTACGCACAGGCTCATTTGTAATGAAAAGCTGTCTACTTCAGCACCGCGATAGTTGGTTACTTCGCTGATGCCTTGCTGCAACTGACCTGCCTGAATGGTAGTAACGCCCGGGGTGTCTTCAATTAACACCATTTTGTAACCATTGCTCGCAGCTGAAGCGAGAAATGGACTTGAGGCCAGCACGCTCAGTGCCACGGCAGTAGCAAATTTTTTGGCTGTGAATGTCATGTCGTATTCTCCCTTGGTTTAAATTTGGGTCACCGGCCTTTCGTAGTGAAAGTTTTTGTGGCGACAGGGATACTTTAGCCAGTAGCAACTGGTCTGACAAACGAGATAAATCACACCGATAGGTTAAGAAAATTCACTTATGCTTCGCGCTAAACCCCCAGCAACTGTCATAAAACACTGCTATGCCACTGTTGTTCACCGCAGCTGGTTTTCAGCCGTTGGCAGGCTGAAAACTTTTTAACACCCAGTCAATTAACAACTGAATTTCCGGCCGGTTAGCATCGTCATCGTGGCGCACTAAGTAGTAACGATCGCGGCTTAACAGCTCCTGCTCAAACAGCCTTACAAGGCTGCCGCTACTAAACCAGCTCTGGCTGATAGGTAGCGGAATAAGGGCTACACCTAAGCCCTGCTGGGCTGCGCGGGCAACGCTGAACATACTGTCGAGCTGAATAATTTGCTTTGGTTTAAAGTTATGGTAGCCAACATGCTCGGCCCACTGGTGCCAGGCATGGGGCCGGGCCTGGTGCAGAATTAGCGGGGTTTTCTCCAGTGCCCGGTAGCTTTTACCATGAATTTGCTCATACAGTTTTGGGTTGCAGGCCGGGACATAGCTAATCGGGAAGAGATCATAGGCCTGCATTTCCTCCGGCTTTTTGCCGGACAAGATAATCGATAAATCGGTGTATTTCGGGCTGTCGCGCCGTGACTTTACTGTTTCCAGTTTTAAATTAATCGTCGGGTATTGCGCCGACCAGCCAATTAATTTCGGCACAAACAATTCGCTGGCAAAAAATTCCGGCATCGAAATGCTGACTTCCTGCATCCGCTCTACCTGGCTGAACTGGGCAATGGTATCGGCCAGCTGGGCCAACAGTGGCTGCACTTCCTGATAAAAGCGCTTGCCGGTTTCCGTTAAGGCAATAGCGCGGGTTTTGCGCTCAAATAAACTGAGGTTTAAGTTATCTTCCAGCTGTTTAATCTGGTGGCTTACTGCCGACGGTGTTAAATACAGCTGCTTGGCGGTTTCTTTAAAACTTAAACACTCGGCAGCTACGCAAAAACAGCGCAAGCCACGAAGTGGCGTGTGAATAGTCATAGTTGGTAATACCTGGTGTCTGATACAGGCTAGTATATAAGGCCTATTATACTAGCCTGGGATGACAAATTGACTGCAAAAGTTAAACCACTTTTCTCTGCACGCTAAAGCAATGCTAAAACAATAGCATAGCGTGAAAAGGCTGGCGCGGTGGTGATTGTTTGCACCAGCCTGAAGCAGCTTATGCAGCGGCTACGGGCAATAGCCGCTTAACGCCGCAGCAACTGGCGACTGTCAGGTTAATAACGGGTAGCGGCTGGCAATATCACTGCCGGTAAAGTGAGCGACCCAGCCCTCGGGGTTATTAAATAAGCGGATCGCGGTAAAGTCTGGCTCACTGCCCATATCAAACCAGTGCGGCGTGTTGGCCGGTACGCTGATTAAATCATGTTGCTGACACAATACCTGATACACCTTGCTGCCGATATGCAGGCAAAACAGGCCCTGGCCACGGACAAAAAACCGCACTTCATCTTCGCTGTGGGTATGCTCAGCCAGAAATTTCTGGCGTAACGTCTGTTTATCCGGATGGCCCGGACTTAACGAAATAACATCCACCGTAACATAGCCATCGGCTGCTTTTAATTGCTCGATATCGTGATGATACGCTGCCAGAATTTGCTCCGGGCGGCTATCTGCAGTAACTGGCGCCCTGGCTTGCCACTTTGCAAACTGCACGCCGGCTGCCTGCAGCTGCTGCTGAATAACGGTTGCATTAGTGCTGTCGAGCAATACCTGCTCGGGGTTAGTGTCGTTAAATACCGTTAAGCGGCTCATGGCATTACCTCCTGCACCTGATAAAAGTCGTGGGCGGTTTTATGCTTACCCATACTCTGGCCTTCCCGGATAAGCTGCACCGTATCAATACCCAGCTGGCAGGCGGCATCCAGTTCCGCTGTGACATCAGATAAAAACAACACCTGGCGCGGTGGCATTTGCAGCTGTTGTAAAATGGCAGCATAGGCGGAGACTTCGCGCTTGGCGCCGATGCGGGTGTCGAAATAGCCGGTGAACAGCGGCGTTAAATCGCCAAAATCGCTGTGTTTGAATAGCAGTTGCTGCGCCGCGACCGAGCCGGAGCTGTAGACGAAGAGCTTAATGCCCTGGCGGTGCCAGTCGGCTAGTTTGGCTGCAACGTCCGGATAAACATGGCCGGTAAAAGCGCCACTCTGGTAGCCGTCGGCCCAGACCATGCCCTGCAGGGTTTTCAGTGGCGTTACTTTCTGATCAGCTGCCAGCCAGTTCAGTAATTGTGCTATGCAGCGCTCGGTATCGGCTGCTGGCTCGCCCAGCAGCTTACGTACTTCATGCAGTTCAGTCGCCACGGCGGGATCCTGTTGCTGCGCCCGGATAAATGCCGGTAGATGTTTTGCAGCATAAGGAAACAGCACCTCGGTGACAAAGCTGATGCGACTGGTGGTGCCTTCAATATCGGTAATAATGGCGGTGTAATTCACGGCAGGCCTGCAATTTTAAAACGTTCCAGCTCGCAGTTTATAAGAAACTCCCAGCCTTCTAAATGCCTTTTTGCCTGTTCCAGGCTGTTACCCCAGACATAGAGGCCATGGCCGCGCACCAGTAACCCATATTGCAGCGGTTGCTTGTGCCAGCGCTGTGCAACCTCGGCGGCCAGCGCCGGGATATCCTGAGTGTTATCAAAAATGGCCAGAGGCAGCAGCTGCTCGTGGCTACTGATACCGCTAATGGCTTTTTGCATTTCATAGCCGGCAAACAGGTAGTTATCCTGAGTGAATAGCCTGGAAAATACCGTGGCCTGCACCGAGTGGGTATGCAACACCGCTTTAGTGGCCGGGTTTAGCTGGTACAGCATGGCATGCAATGCTGTTTCAGCCGAGGGCGTGCCGCTGCAACTGAGCTGCTGGCCTTGCCAGCTAACCGGCAATAAGTCTTGCGGGCTGAGCTCACCTTTCTCTTTCCCTGAGGCAGTTACCAGCGCGCTGTTATCGCCGCTGCGGATGGAAAAGTTACCGCCGGTAGCCGGTACCCACTGCCGGTTGGCTACCCAGCGGCCCAGTGCGCAGAGCGCGATGGCATTGGGATTGAGTTGATGTAGCTGCGCAGTACTATTCATAAAAGCCCGTCATAAAAATCTGCTCTTGTTACATAAAACGTCGATAGCTAAACGTTTAACCATTTAGATGTCTATACACAAAACAGGCTGAATGATAGCATTCACGCTGGTTTTGGCAACTTTTTCTGAGCATATGGCCTTACAATCGAAACTACCCAAGCTGGGCAGCAGCATTTTCAGCCAGATGAGTCAGCTGGCGGCGGAGCAGCAAGCCATTAATTTATCGCAGGGGTTTCCGGATTTTGCCCCGGATAACTATCTGTTGCAGCGACTTAGTTACCATAGTCGGCATGGTGCTAACCAATATGCGCCAATGCCGGGTATTTTGCCGTTACGCCAGCAAATTGCTGAGCTGGTGCAGCGTTGTTACCGGCGCGGCATTAACCCCGATAATGAGATCACTGTTACCTCCGGGGCAACAGAGGCATTATTTGTGGCGATACAGGCGTTAGTGCAGCCCGGTGATGAAGTGATTGTGTTTGACCCGGCTTACGATAGCTATGCACCGGCGGTAAAGTTAGCTGGTGGCAGCACGGTACATCTGAACCTGCTGGCGCCACAATTCAGGGTAGACTGGCAGCAGGTAGCAGCGGCCATAAACCCGCGCACTAAATTGATTATTGTTAACAGCCCGCACAACCCGACCGCCACGGTATTCAGTGATGCCGACTGGCAGGCCTTGCAGCAGCTAGTATGTCAGCATGGTTTGTATTGCCTTAGCGATGAAGTGTATGAGCATATGGTGTTTGACGGCGCGCCGCAGTTAAGTGCCCACTGTTATCCGGCACTGGCGGAACGCAGTTTTATCGTCTCGTCTTTTGGTAAAACCTTTCATGTTACCGGCTGGAAGTTGGGTTATTGCATTGCGCCGCCAGCGTTAAGTGCGGAGTTTCGGAAAATTCATCAGTATGTGACCTTTTCCAGCTTTACCCCGGCCCAATATGCCATTACCGATATGCTGGCAATGCAGCCGGAGCAGGTTAGCGGCCTGGCCGCGTTTTACCGCCAGAAGCGCGACCAGTTTGTCAGTGCGCTTAGCAGCAGTCGTTTGCAGTTGTTACCCAGTGCAGCAACCTATTTTCAACTGGCAGACTACAGGGCAATAAGTGATATGGCCGATGTCGAGTTTTGCCGCTGGTTAACCATTGAACATAAAGTTGCCGCTATCCCGCTCAGTGTGTTTTATCAACAAACCGGCGATGCCCGGCTGATCCGCTTTTGTTTTGCCAAAACGCCGGCAACCTTAAACCAGGCCGCGGAGATATTATGTCAGCTATAAAAGTCAGCCTGCTGCAAACTGAACTGTACTGGCAGGATAGTGCGGCTAATCTGGCCCATTTCAGCACGCTGTTAGCTGGGTTACCGCCTACCGATTTAGTGGTGCTGCCGGAAATGTTTAGCAGCGGTTTTAGTATGCAAAGTGCTGAAATCGCTGAAGCTGAGCCGGGCCCGGGTCTGGCCTTTTTAATTGACCAGGCAAAAGCGTTAAACGCCGCGATAACCGGCTCGTTGGCGGTAAAGATAGCCGACGGCGCCTATGTAAACCGGCTGTATTTTGTCACGCCGGATGGTGCGGTTAGCTACTACGATAAAAAACACCTGTTCCGGATGACCGGCGAGCATCAGGCCTATCAGGCGGGACAACAGCGGGTTATCGTGCGCTGGCGCGGTATGCGCTTTTGCCTGCAGGTCTGTTACGACCTGCGCTTCCCGGTATTCAGCCGCAATTTGAATGACTATGATGTGCTGATTTATGTCGCAAACTGGCCGGCAGCGCGCCGCTACGCCTGGACCAGCCTGTTAGTAGCCCGGGCCATTGAGAATCAGGCTTTTGTGCTGGGTGTGAACCGCGTCGGTCAGGACGGTAATGACGTCCACTACAGCGGCGACAGTGTGGTGATCGATTATCAGGGCCAGTTACTGGCGGGCCTTCCTAAAGGAGAAGCCGGCGTGCTGCAGGCCACGCTGGATGGCAGCGCACTGGCGCAATACCGCCAGGCGTTTCCGGCACATTTAGATGCAGATGTGTTTACCTTGAAAAACTAACATCAGATTAACTAACAAGCTTGACCTGCAGCGGTTTCGCGGCAACACTGTACGGCCGTAATTAAGCAGGTTATTCCGCGTGACAGCAATTAATTGGGCAGCACTGAATGCTGCCGCCAAAGCGGCCTCAGAGCAGGCCTATGCACCCTATAGTCAGTTCCCGGTTGGCGTGGCTATCCAGGCCGAGAGTGGCAAAATTTATGCCGGTTGTAATGTCGAAAACGCCTCTTATGGCGGCACCGTGTGCGCCGAACGTAATGCCATAGCCGCGGCAGTGGTGGCTGGCGAGCGCAAGTTCGTTGCCTTACTGGTGTACACGCCACAAAGTAAACTAACCCCGCCCTGTGGTATTTGCCGCCAGGTGATTGCCGAGTTTTTTATGCCAGAAGCCCCGATTGCCAGCAGTAACCATTTAGGCCAGCAGCAAAGCTGGAGCCTGCAGCAATTGCTGCCCGATGCCTTTACCCCAACTTATCTGGCTGCCAGCGAAAAAATCAGTAAGGACAGTTAATCATGGCCATTCCACAGGAAATTATTAAAACCAAACGTAACGGTAAACCGTTAAGCCATGCTGAAATTCGTCAGTTTGTGCAAGGCTTAACCGATGACAGCTTCAGTGACAGCCAGGCAGCCGCGCTGGCAATGGCGATTTACTTAAATGGCATGGCGGTCAGTGAAATTGTCGAGCTGACTCTGGCGATGCGCGATTCCGGCACCGTGCTGAACTGGCAGGGCAGGCTGAACGGCCCGGTGGTGGATAAACACAGCACCGGTGGCGTGGGCGATAAAGTGACCCTGATGCTGGCACCTATGGTGGCGGCTTGTGGTGCTTTTATGCCAAGTATTGCTGGCCGCGGCCTGGGCCATACCGGCGGCACGGTTGATAAACTGGAAAGTATTCCGGGCTACAGCTGTACCCAAAGCCTCAGCCGGATTGAGCAGCTGTTGCCGCAGCTCGGTTGCGTGATAGTTGGCCAGAGCAGCGAACTGGCACCTGCCGACCGCCGCTTGTATGGCATTCGCGATGTCACCGCGACAGTAGAGTCGATTCCGCTGATTACCGCCTCCATTTTGTCGAAAAAGTTATCTGAGGGCCTGGATGCGCTGGTGATGGATGTCAAAGTGGGCAATGGCGCTATTATGGCCACCGCTGAGGATGCCAGTGCGCTGGCCACCAGCATTGTTAACACCGCCACCGGCGCTGGCGTGGCCACCCGCGCCTTAATTACCGATATGAACCAGATTTTAGGTAGCACAGCCGGTAATGCCCTGGAAGTAATAGAAACCCTTGATTACCTGAGCGGTAAGTACCGCGAGCCGCGGTTGCATCAGCTGACCCTGGAGCTGGGTGCCAATATGTTAATGCTCGGTGGCCTGCATTCAGATAAAGCCGCGGCAATTAATGCCCTGGAGCACAGCCTGAGTTCCGGTAAAGCCGCGGAAATATTCAGCAAAATGGTGGCGGAGCTGGGTGGCCCGGCCGATTTACTGGAAAAACCACAGCAGTATTTAGCCAGCGCACCGGTGGTGCAGGATATTATTGCGCCTCAGAGTGGTTATCTGAGTTATAACAATACCGTTGGCCTGGGTATGGCCGTGGTGCGTTTAGGTGGCGGCCGCTCGCACCCCAGCCAGCAAATTGACCCGGCTGTCGGATTTAGCGATATCCTCAGTAACGGCAGCAAGGTACAACAGGGTGACCGGCTTGCGACTGTGCATGCCGCCAGCACCGAGGCTGCTGCTATTGCCTGTCAGGAATATCTGGCGGCACTGACAGTTACGCCGGAAAATGCGGAACGGTTACCCCTGGTACATCATACTATTGGTTAAACCTGAATAAGGGATTGGCATTTGGTCCCGTTATTGGCTAAAGTTAAATCGGTTAATATCGGGGCTACTTATGTTACTAAGAGGTTTATTTTTGCTGCTGGCGTTCGGCGCTCAGGCTAAGCCTCAGCTTAACTGGTTGCAGACCGACTGGCCACCACATCAGATTATCAATGGCCCCTATCAGGGCCAGGGTACGTTTGATTTATTACATCAGCAAATAACGACCTTAATGCCTGAGTTTAATCATCAGTCACGGCTGGTCAGCCTGGCCAAACTGGAACAGGTGTTTATTGACGCTGAAACTGCTAATTGTACCGTTGGTACCTTATATTCAGAGCAGCGCGCGGGCAACCGGCTGTTTTCCAGACCCATGGCGGTAGGGCCTGCACTGGCTGTTGGCTTTCTCGCTGGTCGTCTTAGTGAGCATCAGGCTAATCAGCCTGATGGCGTGGTAATTGAAAAGCTGACGCAGGACCCGGCATTAACCGGGGTGTACCAACCCAACCGGTTTTATCCCGAACCGGTATTGAAGGTGCTGCAGCAAGCAGGCAGTAACCTTAGCAGTTATTCGTTAAGTGGTGATGTAAATGCAGCGGCGTTGCTGCTCAGCGGCAGGGTAGATTACGTAGTCGAGTATCCGGAGCGAATGGAGTATTTCAACCAGTTACTGCCGGTAGCGGCGACTCTGGAGCACCGTGCTATTGTTAATGCCAATATCGCCAGTGTGTCCCATGTAACCTGCACCAACGATGCTGTAGGCCAGGCAGCAATTGCGGTGATAGATCGGCTATTACCAGAGCTATGGCAACAACAGTCTTATATTGAGGCGATGCAGCGCTGGCTTGATGACAGTGCCCGGCGCAGGCTGAGCACTGACATCAACCAGTTACAGCAGAACGCGTTAATGCAGTTTAAGTCGTGGCCGGACAATGCGATTAATGCGCGCGACCAGTGAGATCACCAGCATTTTCAGCCAGCCATGCAGCGCAACCTGATGCATCCGGTATAACGAAATATACGCCAAGCGGGCTATCCGGCCTTCGATCATCATAGCGCCGCCTACCAGATTGCCCATTAAGCTGCCTACGGTACCAAAGCGGCTTAATGAGATTAACGAGCCGTGATCTTTATACTGGAACTCCCGTAGCGGTTTACTATTGAGGGTAGCGATAAGATTAGCGGCTACCAGGCTGGCCATCTGATGCGCTGACTGGGCCCGCGGAGGGACCCATTTGCCGTCAGGTAGCGGACAAGCCGCACAATCACCGATCACATAGATACTGGCGTCGCGGCTGCTTTGCAGCGTGGCCTTAACCAGCAGCTGATTAAGACGGTTTGTTTCCAGCCCGGCTAAATCAGCCATAAAATCCGGCGCCTTAATCCCGGCTGCCCAGACCATTAACTCAGCGTCAAGATGCTGGTCGCCCAGTTGCAAACCCTGACTGTCAGCGGCCGTAACCCGGGTATTAACCCGGACATCTACCCCGAGTTTCTGTAGCTCTTTTAAAGCCGCATTCGCCATCCGTTCCGGCAGGGCCGGCAGAATACGCGGCCCGGCCTCAACCAGATGAATGTTCAGCCGTTCAGAGCGTAAATCGGCAAAGCCATACAGGTTCAGCTCTGCCGCAGCGTGATAAAGCTCTGCAGCCAGTTCTACCCCGGTTGCGCCGGCCCCGACAATGGCAATATTCAGTTTGTCTTTCGGATGTTCAGGCGAATTCAGCTTCAGATAGGCATCGAGTAAACGTCGCTGAAAACGATGAGCCTGGCCCGGGCTGTCCAGAAAAATACAGTGTTCTGCCACGCCCGGGGTATTAAAGTGATTGGAAATACTGCCAATGGCCAGCACCAGATAGTCGTAGCTCAGCTCGCGTTCTGGCAATAGTTGCTCGCCATCACCTGAGGCAATGGCAGCCAGGGTCACCGTGCGTTGCTCGCGGTTTAATCCGGTAAAGTTACCCAGCTGAAACTCAAAGTGGTGGCTGGCAGCGTGGGCCCGGTAGCTGAGTTGATCAATTTCAACATCAAGCGTACCAGTGGCCACTTCGTGCAGCAGCGGCTTCCAGATATGAGTATGATTGCGGTCGACCAGAGTGATGTGGGCGCGTTTTTTCCGGCCCAGTTTGTTACCTAGCCGGGTAGCCAGTTCCAGGCCACCGGCGCCACCGCCAACAACTACGATGCGAGGGGGGATCATGTTACGCTTTCCTTCCGTTATTTCTAAATCGGGTAGTGCTTGTCAGCCATAAAAAAACCGGCGCGGGGGCCGGTTTCAGGAGTTAAGATTTTTGTCGCTTCATGGCGTCGAAAAATTCGTCGTTAGTTTTGGTCATCGACAGTTTGTCGATTAAAAACTCCATGCAGTCGCTTTCGTCCATTGGGTGCAAGATTTTGCGTAAGATCCACATTTTCTGCAACTCTTCCGGCGAGGCCAGTAATTCTTCGCGGCGGGTACCTGAACGGTTAAAGTCGATGGCCGGGAAGATACGGCGTTCGGCAATTTTGCGCGACAAATGCAGTTCCATATTACCGGTGCCTTTAAACTCTTCGTAAATAACCTCATCCATTTTGGAACCGGTATCGACCAGGGCGGTGGCAATAATGGTTAAACTGCCACCTTCTTCGACATTACGGGCCGCCCCGAAAAACCGTTTTGGTTTATGCAGCGCATTGGCATCGACACCACCGGTAAGGACCTTACCGGAGCTAGGGATCACGGTATTGTAAGCGCGGGCTAAACGGGTAATAGAATCGAGCAGGATAATGACATCTTTCTTATGTTCAACCAGCCGCTTGGCTTTCTCTATTACCATCTCAGCAACCTGAACATGGCGACTGGCGGGCTCGTCGAAGGTAGAGGCGATAACTTCACCTTTTACCAGGCGCTGCATCTCTGTTACTTCTTCCGGCCGCTCGTCAATTAGCAATACCATCAGCACACATTCCGGGTGGTTAGCGGCAATTGACTGGGCAATATTTTGCAGCAAAATGGTTTTACCGGCTTTGGGCGGCGCCACGATTAAGCCGCGCTGGCCACGGCCAATAGGTGAGGCTAAATCGAGCACCCGGGCGGTGATATCTTCCCGGCTGCCGTTGCCACGCTCCATCCGCAGCCGCGAGTTGGCATGCAGTGCGGTGAGGTTTTCAAATAAAATTTTGTTACGGGCTTGCTCTGGCCGGCCAAAGTTCACTTCGTTCACTTTTAACAGGGCAAAGTAGCGCTCGCCCTCTTTTGGCGGCCGGATTAAACCGGAAATGCTGTCACCGGTGCGCAGATTAAAGCGACGAATTTGGCTGGGAGAAACGTAAATGTCGTCCGGGCCAGCTAAGTATGAGCTGTCAGAAGAACGTAAAAAACCGAAACCATCCTGCAGAATTTCCAATACGCCTGCACCGAAAATTTCTTCACCATTTTTAGCGTGGGCTTTTAAGATTGCGAAGATAATGTCTTGTTTGCGCAGGCGGGCCATGTTTTCCTGGCCCATGGACTCGGCCAAATCAACCAGTTCGCTAATTGGTTTCAGTTTCAGTTCTGTTAAATGCATAGTTTGATGGGTTCTTGTTGGTAAAAACAGAAAATGCTTATCGGCTCGATAATAAAGGTTTGGAAGTTGGTTTATTCGACAGACAAGCGTGGTTTATGATATTTGCTTAGCCACACAATAGCAGCAGTTGTTTGGCACGTCCAGCAGCGAACAGTAAAAAGGCGTACAAAAATACGCCTTTTTCCGTCATTTTCAGATATTACTATCTAAAAACTCTTTTAATTGGGTTTTCGATAAGGCGCCGACCTTGGTCGCAGCAACCTGACCATTTTTGAATAACAGTAAAGTTGGAATGCCACGAATACCGAATTTAGGCGGGGTATTCGGATTCTGGTCAATATTCACCTTGGCGATGCTCACTTTACCGCTGTATTCCTCAGCAACGTCTTCCAGAATAGGTGCGATCATTTTACAAGGGCCACACCATTCTGCCCAGAAGTCGACCAGTACCGGCACTTCAGCTTTTAAAACATCAGCTTCAAAACTGTCGTCAGAAACCTGTAAAATTTGTTCGCTCATCTATTTCTCCGTTCAGGCTGTGCAGTTACACTGCAAAAATGTGTTATCAATTTAAACGTGGCTGTTTCTTATTGCAAGCGTAACAGTTATGCTAGGCAGGTATGAATAAAACTCACTTAACCTCACATAAATTCGCCGATTTCGCATTGGCACCACAGGTTCTTGACGCCTTAGCGGCGCAAGGTTACAGCTATTGTACGCCAATTCAGGCTCAGTGTTTACCCCTGGCACTGGCTGGTAAAGACATAGCGGGTCAGGCCCAAACCGGCACCGGTAAAACCCTGGCTTTCTTAACTGCAACTTTTCATTATTTGCTTAACCATGAACCTAAAGGTTCTGGCCAGCCGCGCGCTATCATTATGGCTCCTACGCGGGAACTTGCCGTGCAGATCCATAATGATGCCGTTATGCTTGCGCAAAAAACTAATATGCGGCTTGGCTTAATATATGGTGGCGAGGGTTACGATTCTCAACGGCAATTATTGGAACAAGGTGTAGATATTTTAATTGGCACCACCGGCCGCTTAATTGATTATTTAAAACAAGGGCTCTATGACCTTGATCAAATTCAGGTTGTGGTGCTGGATGAAGCCGACCGGATGTTCGATTTAGGCTTTATTAAAGACATCCGGTTTATGTTTAACCGCATGCCCCCGGCCACCGAACGGTTAAGTTTATTATTTTCGGCCACCTTATCTTACAAGGTACAGGAGCTGGCATTCGAGAAAATGAACGAGCCGGTGCATATTCATGTAGCGCCGGATGAAATGACCGGCAGCCAGATCAGTGAAGAATTATTTTACCCGGCGCATGAGCATAAAATGAAGTTGCTGCTGACGCTGATGGAAGAAGACTGGCCTGACAAAGCTATCGTGTTTGCTAATACTAAACACGCCTGTGAAGATGTCTACGCCTGGTTGGAAGCAGACGGTCACCGGGTAGGCATGCTTACCGGCGATGTTATTCAGAAGAAGCGCCTGAAAATTCTGGATGACTTTACCACCGGCAAGCTGGATATCCTGGTAGCAACAGATGTCGCTGCCCGTGGCTTGCATATCCCGAAAGTCAGCCATGTTTTTAACTACGATTTACCCGATGATTGCGAAGATTACGTACACCGGATTGGTCGCACTGGCCGGGCCGGTGAAAGCGGTAAAGCCATCAGCTTTGCCTGCGAGCGCTATGCTCTGAACTTAACGGCTATTGAAGATTATATAAAACATCCAATAGCGTTAACTCAGTATGATGCTAATGCCTTACTTGATGATTTGACTGTACCTAAACCACGGGTGCGTCGGCGTCCGGGTCAGGCTCGCAGTGGTCCGGGCCGTGGCAACAGTGGACGCAGCAGTAATGGCCCGAGAAATCCCCGCAGCCGGCCCCGTTAAGGCCGAGCCGCTGGTTACAGGCGAACTCCTCAGCGACACCTCACCGCATAGCGATATCTATGCGGTCATCGATCTTGGCTCCAACAGTTTTCATATGTTAATGGTGAAAGTGGTTGGCGGCTCTGTGCAGGTAATAGGCCGGGTAAAGCGCAAAGTGCGTCTGGCTGCCGGCTTAAACGATAATTTAGTGTTAAGCCGCAAAGCAATGAAGCGGGGCTGGGAATGCCTGGCATTATTTGCTGAGCGATTGCAGGATATACCGGCTGCCAATATCCGGATAGTCGGCACCGCCACTCTGCGGTTAGCCCAAAATGTAAAAACCTTTCTGAAAGAAGCTGAAGTTATTCTGGGCCAGCAGGTGCAGGTGATCAGCGGTGCCGATGAAGCCCGGATCATTTACCTGGGTGTCGCCCATACCTCAAATTGTGACTCCAACCGTTTAGTGATTGATATTGGCGGTGCCAGTACCGAAGTGGTGGTGGGGCGGGGCTTTACCCCTGAACTACTGGCCAGCCTGAATATGGGCTGTGTGACCTATCTGGAGCGCTATTTTGGCGATGGTGAGCTTAGTGAAGATAATTTTAACCAGGCTATTCAGGCAGCTACTGAGCAAATAGCACCTATTGGTGCTGAGTTTCTGGCCAAAGGCTGGCAAATTGCCGTTGGTGCATCGGGCACGGTCCAGGCGGTGCAGGAAATTCTGGTGGCCCAGGGTAAAGATGAAGTCATTACCCTGGGTAAGCTGGAAGATATTATGCAGCAAACCATGGCCTGCGGCCCGATAACCCAGCTGAATATTATTGGCCTGGCGCAGGAGCGAAAACAGGTGTTTGCTTCGGGACTGGCCATTCTGGTGGCGCTGTTTCGTAAATTACAGATCCATGGCATGACCTTGTCGGGTGGTGCTCTGCGCGAAGGCGTGCTGTATAGCATGTTACCGCAGTTACAGCACAGTGATGTACGCAATCGCACTGTTGCCAGCCTGATGGTGCGCTATTTTATTGATCAGCGCCATGCTGAACGGGTGGCTGATATGGCGGTTGAATTGGCCGGGCAGTTACAACATCGCTGGGACCTGGACAAATTTGAAGGCCACAGTATGTTGCGCTCCGGCGCCCTGTTGCATGAGCTTGGCTTATTGATTGAATATAAAAACCATCACCATCATGGCGCCTATATTATTAATCATTCTGATTTGCCGGGCTTTACCCGGGCGCAACAACAATTGGTTATGGCGCTGGTTTACAATCATCGCGCTGACATCAGCCGCGAAGTGATTGCCCGCCAAACCATGACATCAGTGCTGTTGACGGTGCGGCTAACCCGAATTTTGCGGCTGGCAGTTATTCTGTCAATGCGCCGCCGGCACGAAGTATTGCCTGAAGTTAAAATTACCACTAAAGCAGAAACCCTTACTTTACAAATGCCAGCCAACTGGCTGGAGCAGCATCCGCTAATGCGGGCAGAGTTAGAGCAGGAAATACAATATCAGCAGCAGGCTGGCTGGCAGTTGCTGATTAAATAGCCACTGCCGCAAGCCGTTATCAGTAAATATTACCGGGGCCCTTTGTAATTATTACGGATTATTTGATCACACCACAGGCAATACGGGCACCGCTGTCACCTGCCGGATCACTGGCATAATCGTCACGACGCTCATGCACAACCAGCGAGCGGTTTTTCAGATCATCCAGCGTTAAGCCGTTAATAGTAACTTGCTGCTGAACGCCCGCGCTATCCACTTCGATCATGGGTAAATCGCCTTTATGGCCATCGCCCTCTGGCCCGGTATGTTTGCCGGCATTGGTCGGATCATAGTGGCCACCCGCCGCTGCCGCAGCAACTTTTTTACCGTCTTGCATTTCCGGCTCGCAGCTTGGGTTCTGGTGAACGTGAAAACCATGCTTACCCGCCGTTAACCCCAGCAGATTTGGCGTAAAAACCAGGCCCTCTGGGCTTTGTCTGACCGAAATGGTGCCGGCACCTGCCCCGACTTCATCCGGGGTAACCCGGTTCATATAGACAATCAGGGTATCTGCATCTGTGTTTGGATCTGTCTCGGTCGCGGCAGGCGAGCGCGGCTGTTCAGCCATAGGGGTGGCGTTGTTCGCCGGTTCATTGGTCGGGCGGGGATCCGGGCTACATGCCACTAATAAACCTGTCGCAATGACTGATAATGAAAAAATCCGTAATTTCATAATGATCTCCTTCGGTTGGTTTAAAAATTTTTCTTTCGTGCAACCCCCGTCGTTTCCGGGGGTTGCACGATTACAAGGCTACACTACTCCAAAGTTACACTACTCCAAAGTTGCACTAACCCAGAGTTGTCCAGGGTTGCACCAGGCTAAACTAAGGTTTAAGTAGCAATTTTGACGCCAACTCAGCTTAAGGCGATTTTTCAAGCTGGCACGTGCTTTGCTTTTGCATTCTGTTAACAACACCAGCATCAGTTAGGGAAGTTAACTGTCAGCAGGAGAGTTTCAATGCCATACGATAAACGCAGCGAGTTACCGGATTCAGTTCAAGATAACTTACCCAAGCATGCCCAGGAGATTTATCAGGAAGCCTTTAACAGCGCCTGGGATGAATATAAAGACCCGGAAAAACGGGATGGTGATGATAGCCGGGAGCAGGTCGCTCATAAAGTTGCCTGGGCAGCAGTTAAGCAAAAGTATCATAAAAACGATGCCGGCAATTGGGTTGCCACGTAAGTAGCGGTAAGGGAGTGCACAGATGCCGTATCTTAAGGTTGGCGACGGCCATCAGCTTCACTACCAGATCCAGGGCGATATCCGCAGTGCTACCCCCCTTTTGTTTGTCCATGGTGGCCCTGGTGCGGGCGTCCGTGAGGCTGACAAGCAACTGTTTGCCGGGCTGCGCCGGCCGGTGATTTATTTTGATCAACGTGGTTGTGGTCTTAGCAAATATACCGAGCGGTTGCATGCCAATACTACTGCGCAGCTGATTGCCGATATCGAGCAGTTGCGCCGTGCGCTGGCGATTGAGCAATTTATTCTGGTGGGCGGAAGCTGGGGCAGTACGCTCAGTTTGCTCTATGCTATTGATAATCCGCAGCGGGTATCGCGGTTAATTCTGTGGGGAATTTTTTTATGCCGGCAGCAGGAACTGGACTGGTTTTACCGGCAGGGCGCTAACCAGTTGTACCCGGATGAATATCAGCATTTTATAGATGCGATTGACCAGCCAGACAACCCGGTGGCGGCCTATTTCAGGTTGCTAAGCACGGGCAGTGCCCGGCAGCAGGAGGCTGCGGCAGTCAGTTGGGCCAGATGGGAAGCCGTCAATTCATTTTTAACGCCTGACAAACAGAAAATTGCGGAGTTTTCTGAACCGGCTGTCAGTTTACCAATGGCGCAACTGGCCAGCTATTATTTTTATAACCATGGTTTTATTGAGGAAGACTATATTCTGCGCCACAGCGCAAGATTGCAGGACATCGCAACAGATATTGTCCAGGGCCGCTATGACACGATTTGTCCCTGTGATTCAGCCTGGCAACTGGCCGCATCACTTAATCAGGCCCGGTTGTCTATTACGCCGCATGCGGCACACGATGCCAGCGAACCTGAAAATTTTAAGGCCTTGCGGACTATCCTGCGGACAATAGAACCTGAGGAGTAGAAATAGTGAGCCCCGAGCCTACGAACGGCAAAACAGCGGCTGAGCCGCAGAAAAAAAACAGTACCAGGACTGCTATTCTCGGTATGGCAGGCAGTGTGGTGTTTGTTGCGGTGGTGCTGGCGCTACTGGTGTACTTTGGTGTGCACACCGAAGTATTGCACTTGCTGCAGTGGTTTAAGCAGCAGGGGGCCTGGGCGCCATTACTGTTTATGCTGATTATGGCCGCCGTAGTGGTATTACTGCTACCCGGCGCTCTGTTTACCATAGGTGCCGGCTTTGTGTTTGGTGTGGTGCAAGGTTCAGTGTATGTGGTGCTGGGCACGACATTGGGGGCCACCATTGCTTTCCTGCTTGCCCGTTATACCTTTGGCCAACGCGCCAGACAATTCATTATGGCCCGGGCGAAGCTGCAGTTGGTTAATGACGAACTGAGCAAAAATGACTGGAAAATCGTCTTGCTGACCCGGCTGATCCCATTTTTTCCCAGCAAGATATCCAATTATTTCTTTGGTTTAACGCAATTTTCTTTGCGCGGCTATATTGCCGGCTCCCTGCTCGGATTTATCCCGTTTACCGTGCATAACGTGTATTTGGGCTCGCTGATTGCTGATATCACCACTTTTGAGTTTGGTCAGCAGCAGCGCTCTGGCTGGGAGTGGGCCCTGTATCTGGGTGGTTTTCTGGCGGCGGTGGCGGTTGTGATTTATCTGAACCGGCTGGCCAACCGGGCGCTGGCCAAATATACCACGCAAGACACTGAAAAGGAGCCTAAGGTATGACCTGGTTAAAGTGGTTGCCCTGGCGCTATGTGGTGCGGTATGTCGCCCACAAAAATGGTTTTATCGACCCGATTGCTTTACTGGCGAAACTGCATAATTTTGCTCAGCCCTCTGAGGTCGGTGAACCTATCGAATTGCTACGTGCTGGCGTGGTGTTCCACGCACGTGGCTTAATTAACAGCAGAGTTATCCAGCATAACCTGGATTGGGTGTGGCCATACTGGATTGAGCGTCAGTTTGACCCTTGTGATAAATCGTTCATTCCCCGGGCATTTTCAATTACCCATATTAACCTGACGCATCGCAACTGGACGGCAATTGGTTATCCGGATTGTCCTGAGCTACCCATTGTTGACCCCCGCGGTCTGTTAACCCCGTTTCTGGACAGCTGGTCACTCGATGGCTGGATAATGCCTGAAGACGGGGACTGTCTGCTGCCATCCCGCCTGGACGAGTGCCAACAGCAGTTGACCGTCGCCGGAGATGTCAGTATTACTACCACTACCCGCCAGCAGGGAATGACCTTGCAGAATAAGGCCTGGGTGGCGCTTGAACAAGGCGTGCCAGTTGTAAAAATGCGGCTGAGGGCGAAAGCGGACAAGCCCGGTTATCTGGTGCTGGCCTTGCGGCCACAAAACCCGGAGGGTGTCAGCTTTATTCATAAAGTGGCCTTGAACGAGCAGCGCAACCAGTGGCTGGTTGATGAGGATAAACGAATTCAGTTCAGCCGACCGGCAGATCGTTATCATGTGTCTGCGTACAAACAAGGTGACGTTTACATTCATCTTGCCGATGCGCAGCAGCAGGCCGAAGGCATCTGTAATGTCGGGATGGTAACGGCAGCAGCGCTGTTTAAATTGCCAGATAATGACTGGCATGACGTTGAGGTGGCAGTGCCGTTAATGTCTGCGGCTCAGCCAAAGCTGCAACCTGGTGCCTGGCCGGCCGAGCAGCAAAAATGTTGCAAGCTGACCTGCCCGGACCCGCACTATCAGTTCTTATATGATGCGGCGTTAAGTTCACTGATCCTGCATTCACCAGAGGATGTGTATCCCGGCCCCTATACCTACAAACGCTTCTGGTTCCGGGATGCAGCCTTTATTATTCATGCCTTACTTTGCGCCGGCCTGACTGAGCGTGCCGCCCGCGCCTTGCAACAATTTCCAGCCAGGCAAACTTTGCTGGGCTACTTTCGTTCCCAGGAAGGGGAGTGGGACGCCAATGGTGAAGTACTCTGGATCCTGCAGCGCTATGCTGAATTAACCGGCCGCGAATTATCAACTGACTGGCATAGCCCGCTGAAAAAAGGGGCCCGCTGGATCATCAACAAGCGGCTGTCAGATAAGCTGGATGCGCCACATGCCGGTTTATTACCTGCTGGCTTTAGTGCCGAACATCTGGGGCCCAACGATTATTATTACTGGGACGATTTCTGGGGAGTAGCTGGCTTACAGGCCGCCGCCGCGCTGTTTAAAAATGTCGATCCCAAACTGCAACAAGAGTTTAGTCAGGCCGCCGCGGATTTCAGTACGGCGATAGATAGCAGTCTGCAGCAGTGTGCCAGCCGGCTGAAGCGGCCAGGCATGCCCGCATCACCTTACCGGCGGCTGGATGCGGGCGCCATTGGCTCACTGGCTATCGGTTACCCGGTGCAATTGTGCCGCCCTGACGATCCGCGGCTGCTGGATACCGTGGAATTTTTGTTAAAACGCTGTTTTGTTCAGGATGCGTTCTACCAGGATATGATTCACTCAGGCTTAAATGCTTACTTAACCCTGCATGTTGCCCAGATTTTGCTGCGGGCCAATGACCCCCGCTATCTGGTGTTAATGGACGCGGTAGCCGGGCTTGCCTCGCCGACCGGCCAGTGGCCGGAGGCGATTCATCCTGGCACGGGTGGTGGCTGTATGGGTGATGGCCATCATGTCTGGGCTGCAGCGGAATGGCTGTTGATGATCAGAAACTGTTTTGTCCGCGAGGAGGGTGATCATCTGGTGCTGGCAGCTGGCGTGCCACAGCGCTGGCTGGGGCAAGATAATGTGGTCCGTTTTGGCCCGGCTCCGACTCGCTTTGGCGCCATCAGCCTGCAGATTTCGCGGCAGCAGGATGAACAGCCGGTACTGGAGTGGCAGGCTAACTGGCATAAACCTGAGGGGCCGCAATTGGAAATTAGTTTACCCGGCTACCGGACCATCACTACAGCAGCTGCGGCGACAGGTATCGTCAGGTTAGAAAAACGGAGCACTGACTGATGAATATTGTTATCTTTACTAATACTTATACCCCGCATGTGGGTGGCGTGGCGCGCTCAGTCGAGGCGTTTGTGACGGAATACAGGAAACTCGGGCACCGGGTATTAGTGGTAGCACCGGAATTTGCAGATATGCCTGAAGATGAGCTGGATGTAGTAAGGATTGCTGCGATTCAGAATTTTAACGCCACTGACTTTTCCGTGGCCCTGCCGTATCACGATAAGCTAAGCCAGATCCTTGATGATTTTAAACCCGATATTATTCATTCCCAGCACCCGTTTTTGTTAGGGATGAGTGCCCTGCGCACTGCCCGCTATCGCAAATTACCGCTGATATTCACTCATCATACGTTGTATGAGCAGTATACCCATTATGTTCCGGGTGACTCACTGACGATGCAGCAATTCGCTATCACCCTGGCAACCCGCTATGCCAATCTGTGCGATCAGGTAATTGCTCCGAGCCAGAGTATTGCCGACTTACTGCAGCAGCGCGGTGTTACCAGTCCGGTAAAAGTTATTCCGACAGGTGTATATCTGGAGAAGTTTGCTGATGGTGATGGTGAGCGGGTGCGGCGGCAATTTGCTATTCCCGTTAACGCTTGCGTCATCGGCCATTTGGGCCGGCTGGCGCCTGAAAAAAACCTTGAAGTCTTAGCCCGGGCGGTAGCAGATGTTGTCAGCACCAGGCCGGAAACACATTTTCTGGTAGTTGGTGCAGGGCCGTCTGAGCGGGCAATTCATAGCGTATTTGCGGAAGCGGGTGTTGCTGACCGGTTACATATGACAGGCATCCTGCAACAACAGCAGTTAACTGACGCATTACATGCCATGGATGTGTTTGCGTTTGCCTCGGCCAGTGAAACTCAGGGCATGGTAATTACCGAAGCGATGGCGGCAAGTCTGCCGGTAGTGGCCTTTGATGCCCCGGGCGTACGTGAGGTGGTTGACAATGACACTAATGGTTTGTTGTTACAGCAAAAGACACCAGAGGCAATGGCTGTCGCGCTTGTTCAGCTACTGGACGACCCCGGCCGGCTTACTGCGCTGAGCCGGGGCGCCCGCAACACCGCTGAAACATTTGCTATGTCGCGCTCGGCGGCCCGGGCGCTACTTTGTTTTCGTTCAGTTATGGACAGTATGCCTGTCAACACTAAAACGGAAAGAGACTGGGAAGATGTGCTGGCATGGATAAAAGCTGAATGGGATATTTTAAGCAGTGTGGCGGTAGCCGGTACCACAGCGGTAGGGAGTGGCTTATTCGCTGACAGTAAACTGGCTACCAGCAAAAAGTAACGACAGTGCACAGTGAGAGCATTTGGTTAGTTTATCCGTTTTACTATTTATCCGTTAATACTGTCCGGAGAGCTTATGATAAGTCGGGTTGAAGTGTGGTTTCGCTGGCTGAGGCGCAGCCTTAGTCGTAGCCACTGGTTTACAAAGCTGCTGCAATTACCGGTGTCAGAAGGTTCTGGCGTGCGCTCCGGCCTGATTATGATCCAGATTGATGGTTTATCGCAACCGCAGTTACAGCAGGCATTAAAGCGCGGCAAAATGCCATTTTTGCAACGCTTGCTGCAACGAGAGCATTATAAACTGCAGGCACATTACAGCGGGCTACCGGCCACCACACCTGCGGTACAGGCTGAACTGTTTTACGGGGTGAAAACCGCGGTACCGGCATTTTCGTTTCGCGATAAGCAAACCGGGGAAATTGTCCGGATGTTGCAGCCCGATACCGCCGCCAAGGTGGAGCAAGAGCTGCAACAACAGAGTGAGGCCGCGCTGCTGCAAGACGGTAGTGCTTATTCCAATATTTACACTGGCGGCGCAGCTGAGTCCCACTTTTGCGCAGCAACGATGGGCTGGGGCGCCGCGCTGCGCGCGGCCAACCCTCTGGTATTGTTGGGGCTGGTTTTAAGTAATTTGTACAGTGCCGTGCGGACCATTGCGTTGTTTTTTCTGGAGCTGGGACTGGCAATCGTTGATTTTTGTCGGGGCCTGATTAAAGGTCAGGATTTTCTCAGCGAATTAAAATTCATTCCGGCCCGGGTTGCGGTATCTATAGTGTTGCGCGAGCTTTGTGTTATTGGCGGTAAAATGGATATCGCCCGGGGCCTGCCGGTAGTGCATATTAATTTACTGGGATACGACGAGCAATCGCACCGGCGCGGGCCCTCTTCGTTGTTCGCGCACTGGACCCTGAAAGGGATTGATGACAGCATTGCCCGGCTGTGGCGTGCCGCGCATCGGTCGCAGTGGCGCAGCTATCAGGTGTGGCTGTATTCTGACCATGGCCAGGCGAAGGTAACGCCATATCATCAGATGCAGGGTTACCCGTTGCAGCAGGCTATTGATTTAAGCTTTGAAAAACTCACCGCCACCCCCCGCCATTTTCAGCATCAGGTTACTGGCAGCGTGCATACCCAGCGCGCCAGATTACTGGGGGGCAAAAAAGTACAGCGACTGTTTACGGTTAATAATGGTTATGACAATGCTGCCGGCGAGAATGAGATCAAGGTTGCTGCACAGGGCCCGGTGGGCCATATCTATGCCGGAGCGCCGCTGACAGAGGCTGACAGCCGGCTGCTGGCAACAGAGCTGGCCGGTGAGCACAAGGTACCACTGGTGTTAGTGGTGGAAGGGCCTGATCGGCTGCGGGCAACCACCGCGGAAGGTGAGTTTTATCTGCCGGCCGATAAAGCAGCAATATTTGGTGCCGATCACCCGTTTCTGGACAGTGTCAGTGAGGATATTCTGCGGTTGTGTCAGCACCCCAACGCTGGCGATCTGGTAATTATGGGCTGGCGCAAAGGCGTGAAGGCGCAGTCATTTGCCGATGAAAATGGCGCCCATGCTGGCGCCACGCCCGCTGAAACCCATGGTTTTGCTTTGCTGCCAGAAGATGTGGTGTTGCCTGACACGCCTTATGGCTATATCCGACCATCAGATATTTACCATGCCGCGTTGCAGCAACTTGGCCGGGCAACCAGGCTTGCTGGTCGGACTGCTGCCAGCAAAAAGTCTTGTGACAGCCTGCGGGTGATGACCTACAACGTCCACAGCTGTATCGGTCTGGACGGTAAAATTGACATAGAACGGATCGCCAGAGTCATCGCCCTGGCTAAGCCGGATGTCGTGGTATTGCAGGAGCTGGATGTTGGCCGTGATCGCACTCAGGGCCTCGATCAGGCCGAGCTGATTGCCCGTTATCTGGAAATGGAGTTTCATTTTCATCCGGCAATGCATCTGGAAGAAGAAAAGTACGGTGATGCCATTCTAACCCACTTGCCGCTTAAGCTGGTAAAGGCGGACGCATTGCCCGGCCTGGCGAGTAAACCAAAACTGGAGCCGCGGGGAGCAATCTGGGCAACGGTAGAACTGCATGGTCAGCAGATCAATATTATTAATACCCATTTGGGGCTGCAACCGCGGGAGCGGCTGGCGCAAATTGATGCTTTGCTGGGTGAGGAGTGGCTGGGTCATCCGGATTGCAGCGGGCCTGTCATCTTTTGTGGTGATTTAAATGCCCAGCCGGGTTCAGAGGTCTGCCGCCGACTGGGCCAAAAAATGACGGATGCCCAGACATTGCTGGAAGGTCACCGGCCAAGAGGAACTTTCCCCAGCCGCTTTGCCGCTATCAGAATTGACCATATTTACGTTAGTGAAAACGTGGAGGTGACTGCGGTGGACATACCCGGGTCACAGCAGGCAAAAATGGCGTCAGACCACCTGCCGCTACTGATAGCCCTTGCTATACCGCGGCCACAGCTATCTGACGCTGTGAACTAAGCTTGTTTTAACCAGATGGCTACTTTTTTAGCGAAGTAAGTCAGGATGCCATCGGCGCCGGCCCGTTTAAAGGCCAGCAAGGATTCCATAACGACAGGCTGCTCTGCCAGCCAACCGTTTTGAATCGCGGCCATATGCATGGCATATTCGCCACTGACCTGATAGGCAAAGGTCGGCACGCCAAATTCGTCTTTTACCCGCCGTACAATATCTAAATACGGCATGCCAGGCTTGACCATAATCATATCGGCGCCTTCTTCCAGATCCATTGCCACTTCGTGCAACGCTTCGTTACTGTTGGCCGGATCCATCTGATAGTTCTTCTTATTGCCACCTTTCAGATTGCCGGCAGAGCCCACTGCATCGCGGAACGGCCCGTAGTAACTGGAGGCATATTTAGCCGAGTACGCCAGAATACGGGTATTAACAAAACCGGCCTCTTCCAAAGCTTCACGAATAGCGCCAATCCGCCCGTCCATCATATCTGACGGCGCTACAATATCGGCGCCGGCTTCGGCATGTGACAACGCCTGTTTAACCAGCGCGGCAGTAGTGATGTCATTCTGGACATAACCGTTTTCGTCAATAATGCCGTCCTGACCGTGGGTGGTAAACGGGTCGAGCGCCACATCGGTAATAACCCCCAGCTCCGGGGTGTGTTGTTTCAGCAGTCGCACCGCCCGCTGGGCCAGACCATCCGGGTTCCAGGCTTCTTCCGCCTCTAACGATTTACAATCAGCCGGGGTTACCGGAAACAGGGCGATGGCCGGAATACCAAGAGCCACCAGCTCTTTCGCTTCGCTTACCAGTAAATCCAGGCTTAGCCGCTCAATGCCCGGCATTGAGCTGATAGTTTGCCGCTGATTTTTACCCTCAATAATAAACATCGGATAGATTAAGTCATCGACAGTAAGCTGATGCTCGGCCATCAGTCGACGGCTGAAGTCGTGCTCGCGCAGGCGGCGGGGCCGGCTGGCCGGAAAAAAACGATTAGCTTTCATTTGCTGATTCCTGAATGAGAGGAGTAACGATAGCGCTGGCACTAGCGGTACGGTTGCGGCCCAGGTGTTTAGCCTGATAAAGAGCACTGTCAGCTGCGGCAATATAATTGTTACTGCTGGTGCTGGCATCAGCAACTGCGGCATAACAACCGGCGCTAAGGGTGACCGATAAGCTCAGTGAGCCAATCTGAATGGGCGTATTGCTGATTGTTTGCCGTACATATTCTGCCAGCTCAATACAGCCAGCCAGTTCGGTATTTGGCAACAATAAGGCGAACTCTTCACCACCATAGCGAAATACCGCATCGCTGCTGCGTTTCAAACTGGCAGCTAACGCTGCGGCTATTTGCTGAATAGCGGCATCGCCGATCAAATGGCCATAGGTGTCATTTATTTTTTTAAAATGGTCAATATCAACCAATACCAGGCCCAGCGTAGTTTTTTCCCGTCGGCTGCGTTTAAGTTCACTGGTTAAGCGTTTGTCAAAGCACGCTCGGTTATAAATACCACTTAAGGTATCGAGCATATTTTGCTGTTCGAGCAAGCGGTTTTTTTCAGCCAGTTCATCGAGGGCGATTTGCAGCTCCAGATTATGACTCTGAATACGGCTTTCAAGTTGTTCAGAATGTTGTCGTTGCCAGCGGCGCCACTGCCATGCCATTACCAGCGCAGTTAGCAGGGCACCGGTTAGGGCACCGGCTGCCAACCAGAGTAAACTGCTCATGCCGCTACTCCGCTTAAACCAAACAATTGACGGGCATTGGCGGCGCAGGTGGCTGCCAGCAGCTGACTATCGATATTTTTCAGGCGGCAAACTTCTGCAGCAATAGCCGGTAGCAACGCTGGCTCATTATGTTTGGGGCGGGGTTTCAGGGTACGGGGCAGCAAATAAGGGGCGTCTGTCTCCAGCAGGATCCGATCCAGCGGCAAATACTGAATGGCCTGTTGCAGGCTCTGGCCGCGACGTTCGTCACACACCCAGCCGGTAATACCAATGTATAAACCTAAATCGAGGTAGGCCCTAAGCTCCCTGCTATCGCCGGTAAAGCAATGGGCAACACCCTGGTTGATCTGCTGCTCTGTTAGCATCGCCAGTTGGGTGCTAAAGGCATCACGTTCATGCAGATACACCGGTTTTTGCAGTTGTTTTGCCAGTTGTAACTGACTGGCAAATACTTGTTGCTGTATAGGACGAGGTGAGAAATCGCGGTTGAAATCCAGGCCGCATTCGCCAACGGCAACTACCGCCGGTAGTGTCAGCAGCTGGGTTAGCCGGGCCAGCCAGTCTGCAGCTACCTTGCCAGCCTGATGCGGATGGACACCGGCAGTGGTGTAACAACCCTGGTGAGAAGTACAGAACTGCTGATTAAGCAGGCTTTCGGTGATATCAGAACCAATAAGCAGCATGTTGCTGACGCCGGCCTGCTGTGCCCGTAGCCAGACTTGCTGCTCAGCGCCGGCAAACTGAGCACTGAACAGGTTTACCCCGCAGTCAAACCAGCCTGGCGTAGCACTATCCATTTACTCGACCCGGCGAACCTTAATGGTCCGGTTATTCTCGTCGTTGCCCAGGGTAAAAGAATTCAGCATGCCGCGTTTAATATAATGCCTTTCACCAACCTTTATATCGTAGTAGCTATTGTCGTTCTGGCGCCAGATTTGACCATTGTCAAATTCGACAATCAGCTCCTTGCGGGGGCTGTAACTAATATTTTGCACTGTCAGGTAAAGCTGGTCTGCCTGTTCCTTAGCCGCTTTTTTATGCTCCAGGCCAAAGTTATCAGCAGGTGCTGCTGCCTTGCGGGTCGCAGCCGGCTCTGCAGCCCGGGCAGGGGTAGCCGCTGCTTTACTCGCCGCTGCCGGGCCGGCTGATGTTTCTGCTGTCGTTGCTATCGTTATTTCGTCATAACAGACCAGGCGCTTTAAGGCGTTTGTTTGCTGCCGGCATTCGGCAAGGGCGTCAGCCAGCGGGTTGGCGTGCACTGGCGTACTTAGCAGACAACTGCTTGCTATAACCAGGGTACTTATCAGGCAAAGTGATTTTTTCATCGTTGTTCTTCCTCTGCAGTCTGTTCCGGCTCGGGTGCGGGTTGATAAAAGCGGCTTAACCATAAACCGGCTTCAAATAATAACCACATGGGCACTGCCAGTAAGGTTTGAGATAACACATCCGGTGGTGTCAGCAGCATTCCCAGCACAAAAGCGCCGACCACAATATAGGGTCTTTTGCTGGCCAGGGTGGCTGGAGTGACTGTACCGGTCCAGACCAGCAATAAAATAGCCACCGGAATTTCAAATGATAAGCCAAAGGCAAAAAACAGCTTTAGGACGAAGTCGAGATAGCTACTGATATCAGTAGCAACGGTGACACCCACCGGCGCTACGCTGGTAAAAAAAGCAAATACCAGTGGGAATACCACAAAATAAGCAAAGGCAATGCCGCCATAAAACAACAAGGTGCTGCTGATAACCAGCGGTGCAACCAGCCGCTTTTCTTTGCCGTACAGCGCAGGCGCAATAAACTGCCATACCTGTAGTAAAATGTAAGGTATCGCCAGACAGATTGCGACAATGAAGGTGAGTTTAAAAGGGGCAAAAAAAGGTGCCGCAACGTCAGTGGCGATCATACTGCTGCCCTCGGGCAACACAGCAATCAGTGGCGCGGCCAGTAGCTGATATATATCGGCGGCGAAATAGGCCAGGCAGGCGAAAACGACAACCACAGCAATAACGCATTTTAACAGCCGGTTGCGTAACTCAAGTAAATGGCCAAGCAGGCTATCGGCTTCCGGTTTAGTTTTCATGTTTATTTTCAACAGACTTGGGGTCAGGGTCAGTTTTCACTGTTGCAGTATCTCTGGTTTCTGGTTTAGCCAGATCTGCAGGCGGGTTAACGGATTTTGCCGCCGTCCGCAATTCATCTAACGCCGCTTGTTCATCCTGGGTCAGATTAAGCAGGTTTTTGCTTTCTGCGTCTTTTAACTTCTGATGTAACTCGTGCACCCGTAGGTTTTCGCTAAGCTCGGCCTGCATCTGGCTGCCAAATTGTTTAATACTGCGAATGGTTTTTACGGTACTGCGGATGGCACCGGGCAGCCGTTCCGGCCCCAGCACCAGCAGGGCAATAACCCCTATTACCAGCAGCTCCCAGAAACCCATTTAGTGTGGTTCTTTATCTGTGTGTTTGGCTTTGTCAGCCGGGATATCGCTTTGCTCACGCTTTTGGTCAGCCAGCTGCTCCGGCTTATCTTCTTCTGCTGGTTCATCTTTGATAGAGCTGCGAAAGCCCTTAATGGCCGAACCCAGATCAGTACCGATGCCTCGCAATTTTTTTGTGCCAAATAACAAGACAATAATTGCCAGAACAATAAGTAACTGCCAAATACTAATGCCGCCAAAACCCATAATCACACCCTCTGTAATTTATGCTGAAATTGCTGCGTTAGTTTGCAACAAGTTTATGACAATAGTGCTTTTGCACCGAAAAAGATAGCCCCGCCCAGCAGCGCTCCGGCCAGCCATAACGCCCCAACGCTAAAGGCTATAGTACCACTTATCAGGGTGCCTGCGGCAAGCGCTGCCGCAATAATTTGCCGGTTGGCTTTGTGTTGTTGTAATTGCAGCAATTGCAGTTGTTGCAGCATCATTGCCTGTTGCTTCGGCCCCTGTTCCAGGTAGCGATGCAGCAGGGTGGGCATTTGTGGCAGCTTTTCAGCCCAGAAGGGTGCGTTGTCTTTAACCTGGCGCCAAAGTGCGGGCAAGCCCACTTGTTGTTTAACCCAACTTTCCAGAAAGGGTTTGGCGGTTTTCCACAAGTCCAGCTGTGGATAAAGCTGGCGGCCCAGCCCTTCGACATACAACAAGGTTTTTTGCAGCAATACCAGTTGCGGCTGCACCTGCATATTAAAGCGCCGGGCGGTGCTGAATAAATTCAGCAGTACATGGCCAAAAGAGATGTCGGCCAGCGGCTTTTGAAAAATTGGCTCGCAAACGGTGCGAATCGCACTTTCGAATTCTTCAACATTGGTGTCGACAGGCACCCAACCGGAGTCCAGATGTAACTGGGCGACCTTGCGATAATCGCGATTAAAAAAAGCGACAAAGTTTTCGGCCAGATAGCGTTTATCTTCACTGTTCAGGGTGCCGACAATACCGCAGTCAATGCCGATATATTTTGGGTTTTCGGGATGGTCTCGTGAGACAAAAATATTGCCCGGATGCATATCAGCGTGAAAAAAGCTGTCGCGAAACACCTGAGTAAAAAAGACTTCCACCCCACGTTTGGCCAGCAACTCCATGTCAGTGTGCTGCGCATTTAATGCGGCAATGTCTGATACCGGAATGCCGTAAATTCGCTCCATTACCATCACATTCGGCCGGCTGAAATCACTGTATACATAAGGAATGTAAAGGGAATCCGAGCCTTCGAAATTCCGCCGCAGCTGAATGGCATTGGCCGCTTCGCGCTGCAAGTCGAGCTCGTCAAGGATGGTTTTGCGGTATTCCGACACGACTTCACGTGGGCGCAGTCGTTTGCCGTCGGGTAAGTAGCGGGCGGCAATAGCCGCCAGGCCATCCATTAAATCCAGGTCAGCAATAATTTGCTTGCGAATATCCGGCCGGATCACTTTTATGACCACGTCAGCATCGCTGCCATCAGCCTGGCGCAGCACAGCAGCATGCACCTGGGCGATTGAGGCGGATGCCAGCGGGGTGACACTGAAACTACTGAACAGCTCACTAATATCTGTCAGCTCCAGGGCTTGCTCAATTAACTGCTGGGCCTGCTCGCCGGGGAAAGGGTCGACTTTATCCTGCAGCCTGGCCAGCTCGTCAGCAATCTCAGCGGGTAATAAATCGCGCCGGGTAGATAACATCTGGCCGAATTTAATCCATACCGGCCCCAGGCTTTGCAATGCCAGTCGCAGCCGTTTACCGACCGGATAATCAGGGTAACGGTTGCTCAGCCAGAATGCACTTTTGCGCATACCCCTGGCATACCAGGGTTGCCAGGTCGGAGGGATCAGCTCATCAAGACCGTATTGCAGTAGCGTTTTCTGAATGTGATAAAAACGGCTGAATCGCACCTGTTACTCCTTAAGGCCCGGCAGGCTGGCGATCAACCGGTCAACCCGGGCACTGAGGTCGCTGACGTCCTGGCTAAACTGTTGCAATTCAAGGCTGCCGGGGCTGAGTAACAACTCGTCCTGCGCCAGCATAGTGACACTTTGTTCAAGCAAGCGGGTTTTTTGCTGCAAATAGTGTTGTAGCTGGCCAATACTTATCGCAATTTTGTGCGCCATGGCATCGCCAACGTAGCCTGACAGCGCTTCCTGCCAGTCCGGATCCAGGCTTTGTAAAAAGTAGCTGTATTGCTGAGCTACCTGGATATCACCATCAATCTGCAGCGCATCGGCCTTAATTAAGCGGGTTAGCTGGCTGGCATCGCGTAGCTGGCGCAAGCTGGCTAAATCGGTACTGATAGCACAATCAACCGCTTCACTATGCTGGTTAAATAACAGGCGGTCGTTGCCGGCGGTAAGTACTAACCGCAGGTTAAACTCGCGCAACGTAAAAGCCAGTTGTTTACCCTGGAGTTTTTTTAAGCGCTCAGCCGCGCTGGTATCCATGCTAATCAGGCTTTGGCACAGGCGTTCGGCACTGGCACACAGCAGTTGCGGCAACAGGGCGGTTATCATCAGAATTTAAAACCGCGGTGCAAAGCGACAATACCACCCGTCAGATTATGGTAGCTAACTTCGGCAAAACCGGCCTCAACCATCATGGCTTTTAAGGTTTCCTGATCCGGATGCATCCGGATAGACTCTGCCAGATATTGGTAGCTTTCTTTATCATTAGCAATTAACTGGCCCATAACAGGCAGCAGTTTAAAGGAGTACATGTCGTATACTTTACTCAGCCATTGTTGTTCTGGCTTGGAAAATTCCAGCACCAGTAGGCGGCCACCGGGTTTTAATACCCGAAACATTGATTTTAACGCCGCCGCCTTATCGGTGACATTTCTAAGACCAAAACCAATGCTGATAATGTCAAAGCTGTTATCGGCAAACGGCAGGGCCTCGGCATTTGCCTGCACAAACTCAATATTGTTAATCAGGCCTAAATCACGCAGCTTATCGCGCCCGACATTCAGCATTGACTCGTTAATATCGGCTAACACCACTTTACCGGCAGGACCGACCCGGCGTGAGAACAGAGCGGCAATGTCGCCAGTACCACCTGCCAGGTCAAGCACTTGCTGGCCGGGTCTGACACCGCTGCAGTCCAGGGTAAAACGCTTCCACAAGCGGTGAATACCCAGCGACATGACGTCATTCATAATGTCGTATTTGGCGGCAACTGAATGAAACACATTTGCCACCAGCGAGACTTTTTCAGCGGCGGGAACGGTTTTATATCCGAAATGAGTCGTGTCGTGTTTAGGTTCAGTCATGAAGTTGCCCGTGTCAGCACTAAAAGAATGGTTAGTGTAAAAGAATTGGCCTCACTAGCCAACTGCTGGTTACATACGGGAAAGGTGGCTTCGGGTTCAGCCCTGTTGCAACATTAATTCGTCAGCGACCTGATTACGGCCGCGTTCTTTGGCCAGTTTTAGGACTTGGGCGCTGCGGGCGAGGAACTGATACCAGCTTTCCTTGGCCTGAAACAAAGACACGCCGAGCGAAATAGTGACTTTTGGCAAACTTTTTTTATCGCGGGATGACACAAACCGCAGTTTCTCAACGCCTTTGCGCACTTGTTCGGCAATTTCATTAGCCGTGCGTAAATCGATATCAGGCAGTAGTAATAAAAACTCTTCACCACCTGAGCGCACCGGCATACCACTGGCCTGCACATAGCTGCCGACTTTACGGGCTACTTTGCTAAGAATCACATCGCCAATGGTCTGGCCATAATCCTGATTAAAACGACTGAAGTGGTCAATGTCGACCACAATGGCGGCAATTCGTCGTTCCGGCTGTTCAGTTAACCAGAGATCAACCTGATTCTGCATGGCAATACGGTTATATAAGCCGGTAAGCGGATCCTGCATCCGTTGTAATTTCAGTTGTTCCAGTTCATGCCGTAGTTGATGGCTCTGCTTGTTTGCCATCTCCAGCTGGTTATGTAATTGCTGTTGCTGTTGCTGATAAGCCTGGGCTTGCGCTTTAATGACACCGGTAATATCAGACACTTTGGCCGGTGCTGTCGCTAAATTATCTAAATGTTGCTCAAGTTGCTGAATAAACTGACCCGTTGCCTCTGCGGCTAAATCGGTATAGCCGGATAAGCGGCCCACGATACCAGTGACTTCCTGCAGTAATTGTTCCTGTTCGGTATTTTCGTCGGCCAGCCAGCGCTGGTACAACTCAGCCATAATAAAGTCATCTAACGCCGTTTTGCTGGCAAGCTTCTGCTCTATTGCCTGACACAAGCCTGCATTATTCCCGCTTATATAGTCGTATACCACCGCATAGTTGATTGGGTGGATAGCAAGTTGGTTATGCTGCAGGAAAGCTTTTACTAAGCCCGCTTTTTCCAGCGCTTGTTGCAGCGAATCCTGATACTTCATAAGACGATGTTTAGCTCCGGGGCCAATCACTTTATTATTATTTTCAGGTTCCATAGTAACTGAATCCGGCTGGCTGGCAACCTGCTATGTAAACAAAATCGCTCAGTCGCTGAAAATAGCGGCAAACCGATCGAAAAATCTCGGCTCAGCGGCCGGTTTTGTCAGTTTAAGCGACTTTTTTCCAGGCTAAATCGGGTTACAATCATTGTAAGACTAGTGGAAGGAATAACACGATGCGAAATATGCTTATAATCACAGTGTTACTGGCCATGCTGGCGGGTTGCGCAGCAGCGCCGTTGTCAACTGATCCTGACCAGGATTTTAGCCAGTTGGCTGCACAAATCTGGCAGGATGAAACCCGCTTAACTGAGAGCGAGCCAGACCGGCTACCCGATATGTCACCGGCCGCACTGAGTGCGCGGCAACAACAACGTTTGCAATGGCAACAGCAACTGTCGCAGGTAGACGTGGCTCAGTTATCAGAGCAAAACCAGATCAATCTCGCCATTTTACAGTACCGGCTGGCAAATCAGATTGATGAGTTCCGGTTTAATGCTCACCTGATGCCGTTGACCTCAGAATCCGGTTTCCATACCTCAGTGGCAATGATGTTGCAGCGAAGTGGCTTGCGTCAAACTACCGACTATGAAAACTATCTGCAGAAACTGGCCACCGTGCCGCTATATATGCAGCAGCAGACTGACTGGATGCGCCAGGGCCTGCTTAGCGGAATTACTCAGCCCAAAGCAGTGTTGGCTGGCTTTGAACAAAGCATCAGTTCATATATTACTGACGATATGACTGCCAGCGTGTTTTACCGGCCATTTCTAAGCCAGCCTGACACTATTAGTGATGCAAAGTGGCAACAGTTGCAGTCGCGGGCGCAACAGATAATCTTAAGCGAGGTTAACCCTGCTTATCAGGCTTTTTACGATTTTATGGTGCAGCAATATATTCCCGGTGCCCGCACAACTATCGCTGCCAGCGCATTGCCGGATGGCGCTGCGTTTTATCAGAACAGACTTGAGCACTACACGACGCTGCAGTTAACGCCGCAACAGGTACATGACACGGGGTTAGCCGAGGTAAAGCGGATTCGCGCCGACATGCAGGCAATAATTGATAACCTGGAGTTTAGCGGTAGTTTTGCCGATTTTATTCAGTTTTTACGCACCGATCCGCAGTTTTATCCGCAGTCTGAGCAGGAATTAATGCGCTATGCCGCCTGGCTATCGAAAAAGGCTGATGCCGAGTTACCACGGCTGTTTAAAACCCTGCCACGTACCCCTTATGGCGTGGTACCGGTGCCGGCGGAAATAGCCCCGAAGTACACCACAGGTCGTTATGCCGGGGCATCGCGGGATGATCAGGCCGGCTTTTACTGGGTCAATACTTATGCGCTGAATCGCCGGCCATTGTATGAAATGCCCGCACTGACGCTGCATGAAGCCGTCCCCGGCCATCACTTACAAATATCGCTGGCCCGCGAGCAAGCCAGCCTGCCTGATTACCGGCGTAGTTTTTATACCTCGGCCTTTGGTGAGGGCTGGGGCTTGTATGCCGAATATCTGGGGCTGGAAATGGGCTTTTATGACGACCCCTATGCTGACTTTGGCCGCCTGACTTATGAAATGTGGCGGGCAGCACGCCTGGTCGTCGATACCGGGATGCACAGCATGGGCTGGAGCAGGCAGCAGGCTATCGACTTTCTGGCCGCGAACACGGCTTTATCTATTCATAACGTGACCACCGAAATTGACCGCTACATTAGCTGGCCAGCGCAGGCATTGTCTTACAAATTAGGTGAATTAACGATCAGACGGCTGCGGGCAGAGGCTGAGCAGCAGCTGGCTGATAAATTTGATATCCGCCAGTTTCATGATGTGGTGTTGAGTAATGGCAGTGTGCCACTGGCCGTACTGGACAGCCAGGTAGCAGCCTATATTGCTGCTGAGCTGGCGAAATAATGAATATCATAAAAAAGCCGGCTTATGCCGGCTGATTATTGATAAGCACTGTCACGTTTTTGATTAATACTACACTTTACCTGCTGCTGCAGTTACTCTTTATTGCAATTTACAAGTTAGTGCGCTTCAGTGGCCGACAGCAAGGCAGCGTTCAGGCGCTGATCCGGTTTGAAGCAACGTTAATGCCGAAGCACAACTTTTGGTTCAGTATCAATCTGACCGTCATGATCGATCGCTGCCATTTTGTCACCAGCAAACAATACCGCCATTTTATGGTTGTCTTGTTGCCGGACAAACCGCAACTCGTAGCCGAATCGCTGTAACTCTGCCACAGAAAACTTCTGTGCCAAATTAAGTTCGTCCCAGAAATAATGCATATCCTTATCCGTCTGGCGCCGCTCTTGAATCATACCTGGCTCCAACTACATGGATCTTACGTTTTGGGATTCAGTCAGGCCGGTCAGGTAAGCGCGATAATGGTTTGCCACTGTGCGCGGGTAACAGGCATAACAGAAAGTCTGTTGCCTTTACGTACTAACGGCAACTCTATCAGAGTAGCTAAGCTTTTCAATTTGTCCAGTCGGATGAGTTGCTCCAGCTTACTGACAAACAATAAATCAACCGCTATCCAGCGCGGTTGCTCAGTTGTCGATTTCTGATCAAAATAAATACTGTCGCGGTCAAACTGGCTCGGGTCCGGGTAAGCTGGCCTGACCACTTTGGCGATACCAGCGATACCAATATCCTTACAACTGGAGTGGTAGATAAACACCTGGTCGCCAATGGCAACCTGATCCCGCAGGAAGTTTCTGGCCTGATAATTTCGAACGCCTTCCCAGACTATTGGCGTGTCGGGCGCCCGGGCGAAATCATCAATACTGCATTCATCAGGTTCAGTTTTAAATAACCAGTAGTTCATCTTTGCCAGGTACCTTGCTTTGCGGCAGAATAGACAGCGCAAAGTGTAGCAAAAGGACCGCTGAATGAGTCAGGTATTAGAAAATTTGTTATCGTTATTAAAACTGGAGACGATTGAGTTAGGGCTATATCGCGGACAAAGTCAGGATTTAGGTTTTAAGGCGGTGTTTGGCGGACAGGTAATGGGCCAGGCCCTGTCAGCGGCAAAAGAAACCCTGACCGAAGAGCGCAAGGTCCACTCTTTTCACTCTTATTTTTTAAGGCCGGGGGATGCCAGTAAACCCATAGTGTACGAAGTAGAAAACATCCGCGATGGCAAAAGTTTCAGTACCCGCCGGGTGAGTGCCATTCAATATGGCAAGCCTATTTTCTATATGACAGCATCGTTTCAGACCGAGGAGCAGGGCTTTAACCATTATGATCCTATGCCAGAGGTCCCCGGCCCGGACGAGCTGGTGTCTGATTTAGCCTTTTATCAGCAACATGCTTCGTTAATTCCGGAAGCACTGCGCAGTAAATTTATTTGTGAAAAACCAATAGAGATGCGCCCGGTCGATTTTCAGAACCCGTTTCAACCACAAATCAGTGCACCGAAACGTTATGTCTGGTTTAAAGCCAATGGCAATATGCCAGACGATATCCGGGTGCATAAATACCTGTTGGCCTATGCGTCAGATTTTAACTTTCTGCCTACGGCACTGCAGCCACATGGTGCATCATTTATGGCGGCGAATATGCAGGTCGCGACAATTGACCATGCTATGTGGTTCCATCAGGACTTTCGTTTCGACGATTGGTTGCTGTATGCGGTGGACAGCCCGCGGGCCAGTGGCGGCCGGGGGCTGGTACGGGGCCAGTTTTTCAACCGCAGCGGTGAACTGGTTGCCTCCACCATGCAGGAGGGCGTGATTCGACAGTACGCCAGCGGCCGCTAGGCGTTAGCCTGCTGCGGCATAATACTTTGCAGGCTCTGCAGAATATCGTTGCGCAGCAAGGTGTTAACGGTCTTGGTCAGCTGCTGCAGCCGTTGACTGCTGCACACCTGATTAGTCGCATCGGTCTGGCTGATACCCGCCTCTTTTAATGCATTGATCAGGGTCGTAAACAGCCCTTTATCATAGTATTCGGGGGCGATTATGCCATGCAGATTAAGCAGCCGCTGAGCCAGCTGATGGCCACGCTTTTCCAGTTCAGTGCGGCTTAACGGCCCCTGGGCCTGGACGAGGTTTAAGACAATAGCGTAACGTTGCAGGGTATCTTCGGCATTATGGGCCAGCAGGCTTAATTTAAAGTATTGGCGGCTTTGCTGCGCCGGCGCGTAATACTTATCACCATCGCACTCAATTAAGCCTTGTTCGGTCATAAACTGCAGCAATGCCTGACAGTAGGTATGTAGTGAGCTGACATAAAGAAATAACTCTGCCCGCAGTAACGGATATAACTGTTCAATGTAACCAAGTAGTTGCTGACTACTAATGCTGCGCTGATGCAGCACGGCAGATGCCAGCAGCGACGGCAGCATAAACAAATGCAGTACATTGTTGCGGTAATAGGTGGCTAATACGCTGTGTTGTTCACTTAAACTTATCAGCTCGCCAAAGCCATCGGTACTGCTTTGCACTTTCTGCAGGGCCAGAGCATGATTAATAAGGCTGTCGGCATCGCCCTCTGGCAGGCTGACATGCGGGTGATAAGGCACTTGTCGTTGCAAATTAAGGTATAAATCAAGTTGTTGGGTTAGCTCATCACGGGTCAGGATATGTTTGTCCGTTGCCAGAATACTTAACGCAATTAAGTTCGTCGCATTCAGCGCTGCCGCCTGGTTGATATGTTGCATTACCTGATTAGCCAGTTTTGCCACCACCGGGTTCAACCAGTTTGGCTTTTGCACTTCCAGCGGATGAATACTGCTTTTCCAGTCACTTACTTGCTGGTTTAGGTACTGATTAAGCTGAATAGGCTCGCCAAAATTAACATAGCCGTAGCCATAGTCGCGCAAATTGCGGATGGCTTTAAGCACCCCGCCAATCGACTCTTTTTTCTTGCCTGACCCCTGTAGCTCATTAACATAGGTACTGACTTCCATCACATGTTCATAGCCGAGATAAACCGGTACCAGAGTGACCGGCCGCTCAATACCCCGTAACATTGACTGTACCGTCATGGCCAACATGCCAGTTTTCGGCTGCAGCAGACGGCCGGTGCGGCTACGGCCACCTTCTGAATAGTATTTAACGGCATAACCTTTGCTGAACAACTGACTCAGATATTCGCGAAAAACTGCTGAATACAGTTTGTTTCCACTAAAGCTACGCCGGATAAAAAAAGCACCACCGCGCCGGAAAATAGTTCCGGCTGGCCAGAAGTTTAAATTTATGCCCGCTGCAATATGGGGTGGCACCAACCCCTGGTGGTAAATAACGTAACTCAGTAGCAGGTAATCCATATGGCTGCGATGGCAGGGCACATAAACAATCTCATGGCCTTTTTGCGCCAGGTCACGCAACATGTCGGCATTATTAATTTTGATGCCACTGTACAGTTTTTTCCAAAGCCAGCTCAGCACCCGGTCACCAACCCGTAGCGTCGATTCCCGATAGTCGGCAGCAATTTCCTGCAACAACTTATGGGCTTCATTCCGCGCCACTTTAATCGAGACTTTTTTACTGCGGGCTTCATCTTCTATCGCCTGCTTTAATGCCGGCGATGCCAGTAACGCATTAAACAGTTGACTGCGATTGACCAGTTTTGGGCCGGTTGCTGCTAATTTTTGCCGGTAAAAGTGAAAGCGTGACATTCGAAGTAGTTTGCGCGCGGTATCCGTTTTGTCACCGAATTGCGCTGCCATCTGGTTAAGAGAAACCGCACGGCTTAACCGCACCAGGGTGTGACGGCCCGACACCAGCACAATTAACATTTTTGCCAGCCAGTGCGGCGCGTTAGCCTCGCCGAGTAGCCATTTAATACTGTTCTCCTTACCGGGTGCCCGTCCCCATAAAATAGCAACAGGAACCAGCTGGGCATTCAGTTCAGGGTTAGCCAGATGCAACCGCAGCAGTTGCTGGCCCTGCGCCAGGGCGTTGGTTTTGGGTCTGCCACCGATAACACTATGCGGTTTTACCAGAAACAAGGTACGTGCCAGTTGCTGCCCCTCAAGGACAACGGGGGCCAGTGGATCGGGCAGTGCCAGTTTCTGACAAACCCGGCGCAGCGTCGCCAGATCACTGGCCGATTCGGTATGACAAACGTAAAAAACAGGCCGGTTTAGATCCAGCGCCAACTCAGTGACGGTGTTATCAGGCACCACTTTAAATTTTACCAGCAGCCGCAACGGCCATTTTAATAAGGCGGTAAACAACGATAGCAAAGAAAACATAACAATACCGGCGGTGAATCACAGACATACAAGAATATCATGGAAGCGGAAGCTGGCAAATTTGTCGTGCAGACAAAAACTTGGCAATTGCAAAAAGCCTGTATATACTCACAGTACTAACTGTATAGGTAGCCAGCATTATGAGACCACTTACGCCTCGTCAGGCAGAAATTTTGCAACTTATTAAAGATTATCAGGCTGAGACCGGCATGCCTCCTACCCGTGCTGAAATAGCCAGTCAGTTGGGCTTTAAGTCAGCTAACGCCGCAGAAGAGCATCTAAAGGCGCTGGCCAAAAAAGGGGTGCTGACCATGATGCCGGGTACCTCGCGTGGCATCCGGTTACTGGAGGACGAAAATGAACCTGAACAACTGGGGTTGCCATTAATTGGGAAAGTGGCCGCTGGACAGCCCATTCTGGCAGCAGAACATGTGCAGAGCCATTACCAGATCGATGCCAATTTATTTAAACCCCATGCCGACTTTTTATTGAAAGTTCAGGGAATGAGCATGCAGGATATTGGTATTCTGGATGGTGACTTGCTGGCTGTGCATAAAACGTCGCAGGCACAACCGGGTCAGGTGGTGGTTGCCAGAGTTGATGAAGATGTTACGGTCAAGCGTTTCCAACGCGACGGCCACGAGGTGTCATTGCACCCGGAGAACAAAGATTTTAATGTCATTAAAGTAGACTTACGTCAGCAGCAGTTTGCCATCGAAGGCTTGGCAGTTGGGGTAATTCGTAACGGCAGTTGGTTATAAAAAACCTTTAGCTCAATAAGTTAATTGTTAACAAGGCGCTGGTACGACCTGTTGGTTTTGCCGGCGCTTTTGTTATTTAGGGGTTTACACTGGCGTTGATTTGGATGATTCTTAGACAAAGGTTGCTGAAAAAATATCAGTTGCCAATTTGGGTTACTGCATGGGCAGTTCAAATTAAAAAAACTATAACAATAATAAACTAAAGAAACGTCATACATAGGTTCGGGGGCTAGCGGTATTCACCGTATTTTCTATCGGTATTCGCCGTGTATTACTGTGTACAGGTTTCTGCGGTTTGCTTTGCAAATGACAGAGGAGAAGTACAGTGGCGAAGACGCGTAGTATACGTTGGTCGCTGCCGACCTTGCTTTTAGCCGCATCGGCTAATGCAGCAGCCATGCCTTTAAATATGACCAAAGGCGTAACGGAGATCAGTCAGGAGGTTTACAGCCTGCACATGCTGATTTTCTGGATTTGCTGTGTTATTGGTGCAGTGGTGTTCGGGATAATGTTTGTTTCTATCCTGTTACACCGAAAATCGCGGGGCGTGCAACCGGCTCAATTTCACGAAAGTACCAAAATAGAAATTCTTTGGACCGCAATTCCGGTCGTAATTTTAATTGGTATGGCTATACCTGCTTCCAAAACGCTCATCGCCATGGACGATACCTCCGCAGCCGACGTCACGGTTCAGATCACCGGCTCGCAATGGAAATGGCATTACAAATATCTCGGCAGTGATCTGGAATATTATTCGGTACTTGCCACCCCTCGTGAGCAAATAACAAACCGTTTTACAAAGGGTGAAAACTACCTGCTGGAAGTGGACCGGCCGCTGGTTATCCCTACTGGCCAGAAAATTCGGTTTCTGATGACGTCAGATGATGTTATCCATTCCTGGTGGGTCCCCGCCTTTGCGATTAAAAAAGATGCTAACCCCGGGTTTATCAATGAAGCCTGGACCCGGGTTGATGAGCCTGGAGTTTATCGGGGTCAGTGTGCAGAACTGTGTGGTAAAGACCACGCCTATATGCCGGTAGTGGTAGTGGCAAAAAGCCCTGAAGACTATGCTGCGTGGAAACTGGCTGAAGAAACCCGGATAGCCGAAGCCAAAGCCGCTGAGCAGGAATTGCTGGCAATGAACATGGACATGGATGAGTTAATGGCGAACGGCGAACGGACATACATTGCTTACTGCGCGGCGTGCCATCAGCCAAATGGTGCTGGTTTACCGGGAATTTTCCCTGCCCTGGCTGGCAGCGATCTTATCCTCAACGATAAAACAGCCCATATCGATATTGTACTAAATGGTAAAAGCGGTACTGCGATGCAGGCGTTTGGCCGCCAGTTAAGTTTAAAAGAATTAGCATCTGTCCTGACTTACACCCGCAATGCCTGGGGTAACGATACCGGTGATGCCATCCAGGCTGCCGACGTTTATAAAGTGCAGCAGGGTGAGGGAGAATAATAATGTCTGTAGTAATTACTGAACCAAATGATCACGAGCAGCACGACCACGATCATGACCATCATGACCACAAACCCAGTGGCATAACGCGCTGGCTGTATACCACTAACCATAAAGACATCGGCACCATGTATCTGGTGTTTGCGTTAGTCATGTTCTTTATCGGTGGCACTATGGCGATGGTTATCCGGTTGGAACTTTTTCAGCCGGGCATGCAATTTGTCGAGCCACACTTTTTTAACCAGATGACTACAGTACATGGTCTGATTATGGTGTTCGGGGCAGTGATGCCTGCATTCACCGGCCTGGCCAACTGGATGATTCCGATGATGATTGGTGCGCCTGATATGGCGCTACCACGGATGAATAACTGGAGTTTCTGGATCCTGCCTTTCGCATTTTTAATTCTGTTGTTGTCACTGTTTATGCCTGGCGGCGGCCCCAGCTTTGGCTGGACCTTCTACGCGCCACTATCCACCACTTATAGTAGCGACAGCACGGCGTTATTTGTATTCTCTGTACACATTATGGGTATATCCTCCATTATGGGTGCGATCAACGTGATTGTGACCATCTGGAACATGCGGGCTCCTGGCATGACCTGGATGAAAATGCCTTTGTTTGTCTGGACCTGGTTTATTACCGCTTTTTTGCTGATTATGGTAATGCCGGTACTGGCGGGTGTGGTGACCATGGTATTAACCGATAAGTACTTTGGTACCAGCTTTTTTGATGCCGCTGGCGGCGGTGACCCGGTACTGTTCCAGCATATATTCTGGTTTTTTGGTCATCCGGAAGTGTACATCATGATCCTACCGGCCTTCGGTATCGTCTCAGCCATTATTCCCACCTTTGCCCGTAAGAAACTGTTTGGGTATGCCTCCATGGTATATGCCACCGCCAGTATCGCGATATTGTCGTTTCTGGTTTGGGCGCATCACATGTTTACCACGGGGATGCCGGTGTTTGCCACGTTATTCTTTATGTATGCGACTATGCTGATCGCGGTGCCAACCGGGGTTAAAGTATTTAATTGGGTAGCGACGATGTGGCGCGGTGCCATGACATTTGAAGTGCCGATGATGTTTGCGCTGGCCTTTATCGTGCTATTTACTATCGGTGGCTTCTCGGGCCTGATGCTGGCGATAACCCCTGCCGATTTTCAGTATCACGATACCTACTTTGTGGTAGCGCATTTTCACTATGTGTTAGTTACCGGCGCCATATTTTCTATCGTGGCAGCGGTGTATTACTGGCTGCCGAAATGGACCGGTAATATGTATGACGAAACCCTGGGCCAATGGCATTTCTGGTGCTCGTTGATTTCGGTAAATATGTTGTTCTTTCCAATGCATTTTGTTGGTTTAGCGGGCATGCCACGTCGGATCCCCGATTATGCGTTGCAATTTGCTGATTTTAACGCCTTTATTAGTATCGGTGGTTTCCTGTTCGGTTTGTCTCAGTTGATATTTGTCTGGGTATTAATTAAGTGTGCCCGTGGCGGCGTTAAGGCAACTGATCAGGTATGGGAAGGCGCAGAAGGTCTGGAGTGGGAAGTGCCGTCTCCGGCGCCGTACCATACCTTTGAAACGCCACCGGTAATCAAGTAAGGAGTCGGTTATGGCGCAGAACAAACCGTTAATTGGCAAACTGCTGTTGGTTACGCTGGCAATGTTTGGTTTTGGTTTTGCCCTGGTGCCACTTTACGACGTATTTTGCGATTTAACCGGTATAAATGGTAAAACCGCGGCGGTAGCAGTGACTGGCGACAATGCCATTGTTGATACCAGCCGTGAAATCACCATTGAGTTTCTGGCGCGGCCTAATAAAGACATGCCGTGGGTGTTTAAACCCGAAGTGCATAGTATGAAGGTACATCCCGGTGAAATTCACATTATGAATTATCTGGCAGAGAACCCGACCGGCCGAATGATCGTTGGTCAGGCAGTGCCGTCCGTGTCACCAGGTCAGGCCGCATTATATTTTAATAAAATTGAGTGTTTTTGCTTTAGCCAGCAACAACTGGCTGGCGGCAAAGATATGCTGATGCCGTTACAGTTTTATGTCGATCCGGCGTTGCCGGCGCAATTTAATACTATAACCCTGAATTACACCTTATACGATGTTACTCAGGCCTGGGCAGCGCAGCAACCTCTACAAGATAATATTGGGGAATAAGATGACAACAAAAACCTACGAAAAATATTATGTTCCCGCCCAGAGCCCATGGCCGATAGTGGGTGCCATAGCATTGTTTTTTATTGCTTTTGGTGCCGGCCATTTTGTAATTGATATCAGTAAACAGCAAAGCGGTTTTGGTGGCTACTTGTTGTTGGCAGGCTTTGCCATACTGGTATTTATGCTGGTTGGCTGGTTCAGGAATGTAATTGATGAGTCAATGAGTGGCTTGTACAGTAATCAGATGGACCGCTCGTTCCGCCAGGGCATGAGTTGGTTTATTGTCTCTGAAGTGATGTTCTTTATGGCGTTCTTTGGCGCCCTGTTTTACGGTCGGATGATTGCCATGCAGTGGCTTGGCGGCTCCAGTAATAATGCCATGACCTTCGAGCTGTTATGGCCCAACTTTGAACCCGTGTGGCCATTGGTAAAAACACCTGGCGGCATTGAAACTCAGGCGATGCCGTGGACAGGTTTGCCGCTGATTAATACCGCTATTCTGGTGATATCGTCTATTACTCTGCATTTTGCTCATACCGGGTTGGAACAGCAAAAGCGCGGTCAGTTAAAGCTGATGTTATTACTGACATTACTCCTGGGCGCAACATTTTTAGGCTTGCAGGTGTATGAATATATACATGCGTACCGCGATCTGGGCTTGCGGCTGGACTCGGGTTTTTACGGCAATACGTTTTTCCTGCTGACCGGCTTTCACGGCTTGCACGTTACCCTGGGTGCTATCATCCTGTTGTTTGTATTTTTCCGGGTGCTGAAGGGGCATTTCACCCCTGAGAAACATTTTGCCTTTCAGGCTGCAGCCTGGTACTGGCACTTTGTTGATGTGGTCTGGATTTGTCTGTTTGTTATTGTTTATATCCTGTAACCATACAACTTAGTAAGGTCTGGGGTTGGGTGTGATCCACCCCAGAGCCATTGCCAGCAAAAGAAGCAGCAGTACCAGGACAGAATAGAAAACCCGGCGTCCAAGAAAGCGGGACATTTGTTTTTGTTCCGGATCGTTTCTAAGCATGATAATTCCGGCCCGGAACAGATTGAAAACAATAAATAGTAGTAGCGCAATGATAACGAGCTTTAGCAACATCTTTTTTAATCTCCGGTCAGCAATTTATGCGGCTTAAAATATTTGGCCGCTATTTTGGCATTCACAAAGCGTGGTTGCTGATTACTGTGACCGCTTTTATTATTTTAAGCAAGCTTGGCTATTGGCAGTTGCAACGTGCAGAAGAAAAAGCTATTCAAATCAGTCAACTTGAACAACTCCAGCAACAGGGCGAATTAACCTGGCAACAGCTTGCCGTACTGCCTGCAGAGCAGGCGGATGGCGTGTTATTTGCCGGAGCGGGATACTGGATCAAGCCTTATGCCTGGCTACTGGATAATCAGATTGTTGATGGTAAAGTGGGCTATGACGTTATTGTCCCGGTGCAGAGTGGGGAGAAAAGTCGGCCACTGTTGGTTAATCTTGGTTGGGTGGCTGCTGGCAGTAGCCGGGATGAGCTGCCGGAGTTGATTATTCCAGAGCAAGTACAACTACAGGGACTCATTCGCACTAAGGTGGGAGGGTTCAGGCTGGGCCAGAATACGGAAGGCGCAGGATGGCCGCAGCGCATTCAACAGCCAGAGCTGGAGCAGATGACAGCTCAGCTTCCCGTCAGTGCCTATCCGTTTTTGTTGTATCAACAAGGGGAAAGTCCTTTTTTACCGCATTATCAGGCGGTGGTGATGCCCCCTGAAAAACACCATGGCTACGCTTTTCAATGGTTTATGCTGGCAATCGCCGTGGTGGCAGTGGCCGTTGCTGCTGCCCGGCGCAGCGGGAGAGAAAATGAATAAAAATAAATTTATGCTGCTGTTTGTAATATGTTGTGTATTGCCACTGGCAGCTGCAAAACTGGTACTGGAAATGGGTTGGTTCAACCCAGGCTCATCTAGCAAAGGAGTCTGGCTGCAGCAGGAAATCTTTTTACTGGACGATATCAGCGGCCAGAAAAAACACTGGCGGATAGTCATACTGACTGATGCGCCTTGTCAGCAGCGTTGTCAGAATGCCTTGCATACCGTAAAACAGCTATATATTGGTCTTGGCCGCAAGCAGGAGCAGGTGCAACCGGTGGTGGTTGGGCCATTAACAGACGCTGATGACTATCCAATGTTTGTTCAGCAACCGGCTGCAATTGATGACGTTGCACTGCTGCAGCAGCAAATATTGTTGGTTGACCAGAAAGGGCTGGTATTGCTGAGTTACCCGATGCCAGAGCAACAAACTGAGATGGCAGATATTGCCCGTAATATCCGTTATGACTTATTAAAGTTGTTAAATTATGACAGGACCAGCGTATGACCAGACATAAAAAGTTGGTTTCTCTTACTTTGCTGTTGACGATGGTGGTAATTATTTATGGTGCTTTTACCCGCTTAACTGATGCCGGGCTGGGTTGTCCGGACTGGCCGGGCTGCTATGGTTTTCTAAAGGTGCCAGAAAAGCCAGAAAGCATTGCAATTGCCGCGCAGGCGTTTCCTGAACGGCCACTAGAGCCACAAAAAGCCTGGAATGAAATGATCCATCGTTATCTGGCCGGTACCTTAGGTCTGCTAATTGCTGCGATATTTATTTCCAGCATGATCAGCAAAGGACAGCAGCCCCGCACCTTGCCGACGGTGCTGTTATTGCTGGTGATTTGCCAGGCCGCACTAGGTGCCTGGACAGTCACCATGAGCTTACTACCTATAGTGGTGCTGGCGCATTTGCTGGGTGGCTTTACCCTCTATTGTTTACTGGCGTTGTACTGGATGCAGCTGACCCCTGTTTTGCGGGTAGCGGAGCCTGCGTTGACACAGTTAAAGCCATTAGCAATTGGCGCTGCGGTAGTGGTTATGGTGCAAATTGGTCTTGGCGGCTGGACCGCGGCGAATTACGCCGCACTGGCCTGCATTGAGCTGCCGGTTTGTGAAGCAGGTTGGGTCGGTCGGCTGGCGCTGGATGAGGCGTTTGATTTACATCTGGGATACAGTGACTATGAATATGGGGTAATGTCAGCCGAAGCCCGCCAGACAGTTCATGTGTTTCACCGCTTAGGGGCGTATATTACGCTAGCTGTGGTTAGTTGGTTTGCCATCAGCCTGTATCGCCGGGCGCAAACTAAAATAATGCAGAAATTTGCCTTGGCAATTGGCGTGATATTGTTATTGCAATTTATTCTGGGCCTGTTAAATGTAGTATTACATTTGCCCCTGGCTAATGCGGTAGCACACAATTTTATCGGGGCAAACTTACTGATGATTATGGTGGTGGTGGTGTATCAACTCTACCGGCCTGTTGGCAGGGAGGCGTAAATGGCAACAATATTGGCTTCGCGACACGGAATTTCCCGCTGGCGCGACTATCTGGAGTTAACTAAACCAAAAGTAGTGGCGTTGCTGGTGTTAACAGCCTGGGTGGGCATGATGCTGGCATCACCCGGCTTGCCGGATGTGGCCGTTGTGGTATTCGCGACCATCGGTATTGGCTTGTTGTCGGGCGCAGCTGCAGCGCTTAACCATGTGGTCGATCAGCGAATTGATGCGCAGATGGCGCGGACTCACAGCCGGCCGGTAGCGAAAGGCCGGGTAAGCTCGCAGCAAGCGGTCGCCTTTGCCTGTGCCCTGGCCGCCATGGGTTTTGTCTTGTTATATCTTGGCGTTAATTCGCTGACAGCCTGGCTGACCCTGCTCAGTTTATTTGGTTATGCCGTGGTTTATACCATGTTTTTGAAACGGGCCACCCCGCAGAATATCGTCATTGGCGGCCTGGCAGGAGCAATGCCACCGTTACTGGGCTGGACGGCCGTTACCGGTGATATTCATGGTTATGCCCTGCTGCTGGTGATGATCATTTTTGCCTGGACCCCGCCCCATTTCTGGGCGCTGGCTATCCACCGCCGGGATGACTATGCCAAAGTGAACATGCCGATGCTGCCGGTAACCCATGGCATTGAATACACCAAAAGCGCGATTTTATTGTACACAGTGCTGCTGTGTCTGGTTTGTTTACTGCCCTATATCGTCGGTATGACGGGCGCCGTGTATCTGCTGGGCAGTACCGTCCTGAATTTACGGTTTTTACAGTACGCCTGGAAATTGAAATTTAATGCAGACAGCAAGACAGCAATGGCTACCTTTAAATTCTCTATTGTCCATTTGATGGTGTTGTTTCTGGTATTGCTGGTAGACCATTACTTTAAGGTATCACCTTTTTATGTTTCGTAATTTAATCGTTTTAATGCTTTCTGCCGCCGCCGTTGTGGCCGGAGTGATGCTATATTTACTCTGGCAGCATAAGCCTTTGCCAGAGCAAGCTCTGGTTTATCCGCAACCACGTAACCTGACGGAGTTTACCCTGCTTGATCAGGATAGTAAGCCGCGGGGCCGGGCAGATTTAATGGACAAGTGGACGCTGGCTTTTGTTGGCTACACGTTTTGCCCGGATATTTGTCCGCTAACCCTGGCCAAACTGGCTGGTGTACAGCAAGAACTTGCAGCTACCGTCGAGCAACCACTGCAAATCTGGTTTATCTCAGTTGACCCCCAGCGAGATACGCCTGAACAACTGAAGCAATACGTCGATTATTTTAATCAGCCGGCATTGACCGGCTTAACCGCCGGCCACGACCAGTTGTTTCCTTTTGTCCGGGAGCTGGGCTTAATGTATGCCATGAGTAGCACCACGGAGCAGGATTATCTGGTAGACCATAGTGCGTCGGTGGTTTTAATTAACCCCCAAGGCCAGGTCGCGGCTATGTTTAAACCAGATATGCTGCCCGGCGAAGTGCCGCTGGTTAACCGGGAGCGATTACTCAGTGACTTTCCGCTGGTATTGAACCAGCTGCAGCGCAATTAGTTAGCGGCAGGGGAAGATGAGTTATCAGCGGCAACAGGTGCATTAAGCATCTGGCCATGTTTAACACACCAGTACAAGCCATACAGACTGAAGGTAACCAGCCAGGTTAAAACAAACCGGACCATGGGCTCCGGAAAGCTGTGGTTTTGCCTGTCTGCTTGCGTGGGTAACAACCAGAGGGCGATGCAGAGTATACACAGCATAAAATACACAGCCAGCAGCAAGTAGGTCAGTTTTTCCCCGTCATTGAATGCTGTTAATGCAACCTCGCTGACAGCGTCACGTTGATAAATATTCAGGTTTAAATCGTTACGGGCCCGGTTAACCGCTGCTATATACTCTGCCCGTTGCTCTGGCATTATGTGGTCGGTAAGGCTTTTGTACTGGTATGTTAAGGTCAGTTTGTTGCTGTCACTGTCAAATTGCAGTTGGCTTTGATAGTGGAAAAACGGATTACTTTCCTCGACTTGTTCATCTGCAAATTGCCAGTCGATGTTATTCAGCTCAATGGCAATGGTCTGGCTGATATTGACTGGATGACTCAGGGCAAAAGGTTGAGTACGGTTGGCAGCAATTTCAGGTGTTTGCAGATAGCTGCTGATACCATTACTATAAAAGTTGGCATTTAACTTATCTGATTCATCTTCATCTTGTTGCCAGAAATCGGCAATCTGATAAAACTCCGCAACGGTGATACGGCCAGTTGCTGCATCATCAGTTTTACTAATTGGCCCGGCCAGACTAATCGTTGGGTAGTAGCGGCTGTAAAACTGGACATAGCCGTCAGCTTTCTGGCTGACGCTATTGTTGGCAAACTCGGCGCGTGAACGCTCAGCATCCAACCCACTGTAGACGGTTCTAACCTGGTATTCAGCCGGCCTGGTGAGTGCTTCAGCTAAACGAAATTGCTCGTTAATTAATACCTCAGTATGCTCAGTAGCAGCGCTCATACTGGTCAACTCAGTGACAGTCGGAGTCAGCTCAAGGGCGTAACCATAGTTTGGCTGATATACACTTCCCAGTGACCCGGCCTGAAAACTCCGGGTTGGGTCCAACCAGTAATTTTTATCATTAAACGCCAGTTTAACAATAGCATGATCGAACACGCCGGCTGATGGCAGCCGCTCAGCGATAGTGGTACTAAGTTCAGTATTGACCAGGACCGGAACCGCATCCAGCCCAAGCTGGCGTAAAATACTGACTAATAACACACTTTTATCTTTGCAGTCACCGTACCGTTGCTGCAACACCTGGCCTGCACTGGCTGGCTTATGAGAGCTTTCCCCCAGCTCTATTCCCAGATATCGAATTTCGGTCTGCACAAATTGCAGGGCGGCGGCAATTTGCTGCTCAGCCGTGGCATAGTCGCGTTGTAATCTGGCCACTTGCGCCGCAACGGCCGGGCTGGTAGCCATTGCGGGCTCAAATAATTCAGTACCCCAACGGGCGATATCCTGCCAATGCGGGCTGTTACTGAATGACAAAACATTGTAAGGCGAATACCAGTCTGGCGTGTCATCTTCGTGTTTAACCGGCGCAACATTTTGCTGAACTAAGGTATAGCTGACACTCTCTGCCGTTTTACTTATTTGCAACGGCATTGTATTTTTACTGAATTGATACACCAGCGGCTCCGGCTTTTGCCACAGCAGCCGCCAGTGTTGTTGTTGCAGGGGGACGGTCCAGTTCAGACGCTGGCTGGTATTAAAGCGATCGGCAAATACCGGATTACTGCCGGTCAGGCTGTAGCTGTACTGGACAATATCGCCGACCCGCAGGTCTGGTAACACAATGTTCAGCGCAGTTTCGCCGTGATACAGTAACTTTTCTAACTCATGCTCGGTTTGCACTAAACTTAAACGGGCTTGCGGGTAACGGTTTATAGTATTGCCATCACGTATGATATTCAGCTGATGAAGGGCGACTTGCTGATAGCCAGGGTCGAAGTAAATACTGATTTGACCTGCTTGTTCAAGGCCTTTACTGCTTGTTATCAGGCTGGCGTAGTGCTCAAAAATCTGGCGCTGGCCAGCTACCGGAACCTGCAACTGGGTATCTGCCAGTAAATAATAAATCCCATTGCTTATATCTTGCTCCGGCACGTCGCTGCGCAGTGCAGGCTGCAGTGGTACTACCCAGTCTGGCACCGGGCTTAGTGCCACCTCGGCAGTGCTTTGCAAGGTGATAAACAGGCTCAGCGCAGCGATATATCTTGTTAACTGCTTCACAAAAAGTCCATTTCAATGCTGATAAACTGTTTTTATATCAGTAAGCTGATTAGAACACTAGTTATTTAACCACGGCTGCGAATACCAGTAAAAATAGCCTTTTTTACTGAGTGACGGCGCAGTACAGTTATAGCGGCTGCGGCCGCGATTAACCGGCTTGCTAGCCGTGACTTCAAAAGTACTGTCATCCAGCCATTTGGGTTCCAGGGTTTCAGTGCCGGCATAACAACGTAGTTGTTGTGGCAGGAAGTCTGCGATGTTGAGTTTCAGGCGCAGCGTAGGTGGGTTGGCGCTTATTTGCTGATCAGCCGCCAAATAATCAGAAATATCAAAGGCGAGGGTGCGCAATTTCTGAGCCAGTTTAGAGAGATCAGCATACTGACCCGCCGCCGGGTAACGCGGGATCCGGGTAAGCAGGGTAGCAGGGCCAATCGCGCCGGATTGCTGACCAATTCCGATGAACCCAAGCTTTTTAACCAATGCTTCAAGCGTGTTGTTAAACTCACCGTAGGGGTAGGCCAGCCATTGATGACTCTGGCCGGTTTCCTGTTTTATCCGCCGTTCAGCCTGCAGAATATTCTGCTCCATCCGGGCCAGCCAGTCGGCTTCGCTTTCACCAGGCTGCCGCCTGGTCATATGCTCGTGATTCATCGCGTGGTTAGCGACCAACACGCCGTCAGCGGCCATTTTTCTGACCTGCTCCCAGCTAAGCACCGGACCCACCCGATTGTCGATACTGCCAGGGCTGATAAAAATGGTATAGGGGTAGCCAAACTCCATCAGGATCGGATGCGCGGTGGTGTAGTTATTTTCAAAACTGTCGTCAAAGGTAATGACTACCGCATTGTCGGCAATGGGCTCACCATTTTTCAGTTGGTTAACCAGTTTATCCAGGCCAATAACCTGAAAGTTGTGGTCTTGCAGGTATTGCAAATGCTGGCGTAACTCGTCAGCAGTGACACTGCTGACGCGGGGGGTATCATCAGCGACATGGTGGTAAATCAGCATTACGGCCGCCTGAGCTGGCGACAGTAAGCCTAGCAGAATACTTAAGCTGGCAAAAAAGATAACAAAAAAACGCATAAAAAACCCCGGAAACTGACCTGCACCAGGGCTGTTATATCATAATTGGCTGTTGGCTTAATAGTATGAGTGTTCGCCACGCTGGTGTTCGGTAATATCGCGAACGCCATTTAGTTCACCGGTGAACCGGGCCAGCAATTCTTTCTCTATACCTTCTTTCAGGGTCAAATCGACCTGAGAGCAACCATTACAGCCCCCGCCAAATTGCAGTACTGCGACGCCATCGTCAGTTAACTCCATCACCGATACCCGGCCACCATGGTTCGCCAGTTGCGGGTTAATCTCGGCATCAATGACATACTGGACCCGCTCCATTAATGGCGCGTTGTCATTCACCTTGCGCACTTTGGCGTTCGGCGCTTTTAACGTAAGCTGAGAGCCCATCTGATCGGTTACAAAATCAATTTCGGCGTCTACCAGAAAGGGTTTGCTCTCTGCATCAACCACAGCGTTAAAGCCGTTAAATTCAATTTGGATGTCGGTCTCTTCAATGGCATCGGCCGGACAGTAAGATACGCCACACTCGGCTTGAGCCGTGCCAGGGTTAACAACAAATACCCGGATGCTGGTACCGGCAGCTTGTTTTTCCAGCAGCTTTGCAAAATGGGCTTGCGCCTGTTCTGAAATAGAAATCATCTTAGTACCTGACTAAATTACTAGGTTAATGGCTATCATACTCCGAGTCTGGCGCTGATGCCAGCCCTGCTTGAGTTTTGCTGCAGTTTCTGGCTAACTGGGCGCGCAAAAAAATTAAAGGAAACAGGCATGAAACTGAGTGTAGTGGTTTTTTTCGCACTCTGGGCCGTATCGGCGCAGGCGCAGTATTTTAATGAGCCGGTAGACTCCAGGCTACCCGCTCCGCAACAAACCCTTGGCCACCCGGTGGGTGACTGGCATGCCCGGCATGATCAGATCCAGCGTTATTTCGAGCAACTGGCCAGCCAGTCCGATAAAGCCATGCTAGAGGTGATCGGCTACAGCCACGAACAACGACCATTGCTGCAACTGGTTATTTCATCGCCTGAAAATTTACGCCGGTTAGACGACATCCGGCAACAACATTTGCAGCAGGCTAAACAGGACCAAAGCATCGCCAGCGATGCGCCAATTGTTATCTGGCTGGGTTATGGTGTGCATGGCAACGAACCCAGTGCTGCCAACGCAGCTCTGGTTCTGGCGCATTATTTAACCGCGGTGGAAACTGAAGAGGTGGCTGCCTGGCTCAGCCGGGCGGTTATTCTAATTCAACCCAGCCTGAATCCGGATGGTCATGATCGGTTCGCGTCTTGGGCAAATATGCACAAGGGCAGTAAGCCGGTTGCTGATCCGCAGCACCGTGAGCACATTGAACCCTGGCCAAATGGCCGGCCTAACCACTATTGGTTTGATTTAAACCGTGACTGGTTATTGCTACAGCATCCGGAAAGTCAGGCGCGGATTGCCCAGTTTCAGCAATGGTTACCCAATGTGGTCGGTGATTTTCATGAGATGGGCACTAACAGCAGTTATTTTTTCCAGCCAGGGATCCCGAGCCGAAATTACCCGCTAACCCCGGAACGCAATTTTGAATTGACTGCGGCTATCGCAGAGTTTCATGCCGCGGCATTTGATGAGCAAGCGCAACTGTACTATAGCGAAGAAAGCTTTGATGACTTTTATATCGGCAAAGGCTCCACCTACCCGGATGTAAACGGTAGTGTCGGTATCTTGTTTGAACAGGCAAGCAGCCGTGGTCACTTGCAGGAATCGATAAATGGTCTGCTGAGCTTTAGCGATACCATCAAAAATCAGTTTACTGCGTCGCTGTCGACCATTCGTGGTGCGGTGGCAAAGCGTCAGGAGCTGTTAGCTTACCAGCAGGAGTTTTATCAAAGTGGCTTGACTCAGGCCAAAGCTGATAAAACCAGGGGTTACATGCTGACGGATGACGGTGATCAGAGCCGGCTGCAAGCCTTACTGGATTTGTTGCAGCGCCATCATATTGCCGTTTACCCGTTGCGACGTGACTGGCAGGACGGTGATGTTAAATATCAGGCGGGGCAGAGTTTTTTTGTGCCGTTGCAACAATCTCAATACCGCTTGATTAAGGCGGCATTCTCTACCGAAAAAAACTTTAAAGACAACACTTTCTATGATGTGTCCAGCTGGACCTTGCCCTATGCCTTCAATATCGAGTTTAAGGCAGTAAGCCGCGAGCCTGGCCGGGCGCTGGCCAGTGAGCAATGGCAGGCTACACCGCAACTGAAAACACAGTTAACCGCCGGGGCTTACGCTTATGCATTCAGCTGGCAGGACCAACAGGCACCCTTGTTGTTGCAGGCTTTACTGACCGAAGGTGTGGTAGTGCGCTCAGCGCTGCATAATTTCAGCGCCCTGACCAATGACGAAACGGTGCAGTTTCAACCCGGCACTATGCTGATTGCTGCCGGCTTGCAGCAGGACAAAGACTGGTTCAGCCATTTGCAGCAAATACAGCAGCAATATCCGGTTAAAGTCCATGCGATTCGCAGCGGCCTGACCCCCGAGGGCAGCGATTTAGGCAGCCATAATTTTGCAGTGATTAAAAAACCGGAAGTGCTGCTGATTGCCGGACCCGGAGTAAACTCAACCGAAGCGGGCGAAGTATGGTACAACCTTGAACGCTTAGCCGGTATTTCGCCCAGCATGGTTGAACCTGAACGCTTAAGCCGGATTAACTTAAACCGCTATAGCCATATTATTCTGGCAGATGGCAACTACCGGCAATGGCAGGACAGCCAGATTAAGCAGCTGAAACAGTGGACTGAGCAGGGCGGTGTATTGTGGGGTCATAAAGATGGCGCTGCCTGGCTGGCCAATGCAGGTTTGTTGCAGGCAGGGGTCTGGCAGGGTAAGGAGATGCAACAACTTATTCCGCAGCAGGATTTAAGTTACGCTGACCGCGAAGCGCTGGCTGCGAAACGCCGGATTGCCGGGGCCATTTTCAGTGCTGAGCTTGATCTCAGCCATCCATTAACATTTGGCGTACCCCGGGCGCGTTTACCGTTGTTTAAAAATGACATTATGTTGCTTCAGCCCAGTAGCTCACCCTTTGTCAATGTGGCGTTGTACAGTCAGAGTCCGCATTTAGCCGGTTACAGCGCCAGTGAGTATGTACCAAAAATAGCCCAGGGCGCGGCGATTATTGCCCATAACCTGGGCCGGGGCCGGGTTATTGGCATGACGGATAACCCGGTATTCCGCGGTTACTTTTTCGGTTCCAGCCGCATTCTGATTAACGCCATGTATCTGGGTAACAGCTTCAATGCACCGATTCAGAGTGAGTAACCCGGAGGTGGTGTAACAGCCAGGGTCCAGACGCTGACTGTGCTGACCCCGGCCCGGCGCAATAGTCTGGTCAGGGCGTTAGCTGTCGCGCCGGTGGTTATTACATCATCGACCAATGCAATATGCGTTGGCAGCGCTGCCGTTTGCGGCTTAAGACTGAATGAACGTCGCAAATTGCGTAGCCGTTGCCGCCGGTTAAGACCGCGTTGGCTGTGGCTGGCAGATTTACTGAATAACGCGAGTACCGGTATTTGCAATTGTTGCCCCAATGCTTCTGCCAGCACCTTGGCCTGATTAAACCCCCGTTGTCGTTGTTTGCGCCAATGCAGGGGCACAAAAGTCAGGGCTTGCGGCATTGGCATACTATTACTTTTGCAGCCTAGCAGTAGTAAACACATTTGCTGTTGCAATAACTGGCCTGCGGCTAAATCGGTATAGTATTTCCAGCGTGGTATCCAGTGCTGGTAGGGTTGCTGATAGTGCGCCAGGCAAAGTAAGCGATCAAATTTAGCACCTTTTAAACCCCGCGCGACTGCGGGTAGCAACAATAAATTGTTGTGGCAAAGCGCGTAGGGTAGCCTGGGCAGGGCCGCCTGACAGTAATCACAAAGTTGTTTGCCGGGCTCTGCAAGCGGTAAACTGCACCACATACACTGGCCTGGCAGTAAATAATGCCAGCAGCGGCGAAATATAGCAGCAAGCGAATTAAGCATAAAATTAACGTCAGGGAAACATAAAAGCAGCATGGCAGAATTTCGCAAAACTGACAAACCTGTGCTGGTACTTCTGCATGGCTGGGGCGTAAATCAAGGTGTCTGGCATACTTTGCTGGCTGATATTCTGCCAACAGTGCAGGTGCTGCCGCTGGATATTCCGGGATTTGGCTTAGCGCAACAACTAGCTGAACCCTACAATTTCGACACTGTACTGGCTGAATTGGCAAGACAAATTCCAACTAATAGCCTGCTCTGTGGCTGGTCACTGGGCGGGCTGTTGGCGATTGCTTTGGCTAAACGTTATCCGGCAAAAGTGCGTCAGCTGGCGCTGATTGCGGCAACACCATGCTTTTTACAGCATCCTGGCTGGCCGGGCATGAAAGCGGCAGTGATGCAGCAGTTTGCCCAGTCGTTGCAGCGTGATTTAGCTCAGACTATCGGCCGTTTTTTAGCGATCCAGGCGATGGGCTCAGCAACGGCCAAGAGTGACGCCGCAGCGCTTAAACAGGCGATAGCTGCGTTTCCACAAGCCAGCGCTACGGCGTTGGCCGCCGGGCTGGAATTTCTGACCAGTAAGGACTTGCGCCAAGATTTTGCTGGGTTGACCCAGCCTGTAGTGGGCTGTTTTGGCGGGCTTGATTCGTTGGTGCCGGCGGCAGTTGTCTGTGAATTGCAAAAATTGCTACCGGCTGCTGAATTGACGGTGCTGGCTAAAGCATCACATGCGCCGTTTATTTCTCACCGGTCTGCATTTCTTGACTGGCTTAATGATTGGCTGACAGCGGCAACACCGGCTTGCGACTAAGCGACTTTCTTTTTAGCTCATTTTGGTCAATAATTAAACATTATTTAGGTGAGAGGAGGCAATGATGGAGATTCAATCAGCATTTAATGCCGGTTTGCAGGGATTTCAACGTGCTTCAGCGGGTGTAACAGAGGCCACCGTTAATATTAACCGGCAAACCACTGCCAATCAGCAGCAGGTTGCTGCTGCTGAAACGGATGTGCGCCAGGCAGAAGCGCCGGAACAAAACCGGCCGACCCAGTCACAAGCACCCTCAGTTGAACAAAGCCTGGTGCAGTTAACCAACGAGACCCGTACTGCAGAAGCAAACGTACGCTCTGTTCAGGCGGCTGATGAAGCGCTGGGCACTATTATTGATGTCCGGGTGTAAGCTAAATGCAAATTACCTCCTATTATCCAAACGTCAGCATAAATACGGCAAACCCACCGACTGAGTTAGCCCGCCGTGATATGCAACGACGTGAACTGGTAGAACCGGTTCGGGAAATGGATAAAGGTAAGGCAGAACGGGCGGTGGCCACTGAGGAAAAAGGCCGCAGCAGCAATAATGCTGGTTCAGTAAGCAGCTATGACGCCAGCGGTAAATCGAACGAAACGCAACAGGCAATCGAAGGCCGGCCAGAGCAGTCCGGAGATAACAGTCAGCAACAGCAGCGGGACGAGGCAGAGCAACAGCAGCAACAAGCTGAGCAACAGGAAGTCAAAGAGTTGCAGGCCAGAGACCAGGAGGTCCGCAGCCATGAGCAGGCGCACGCCAGTATTGGTGGACGCTATGCCAGTGCGCCCAGTTACAGTTACGAGCAGGGCCCGGATGGCAGGCAATATGCTGTCGGGGGAGAGGTGCAAATAGATATTGCACCGGTAGCCGGGGATCCGCAGGCTACCATTCAGAAAATGCAGCAGGTTAAGGCGGCAGCGTTAGCGCCGGCAGAACCGTCGTCAGCCGACCGGCGAATTGCCGCTGAAGCCAGCCAGCGCTTGCTGCAGGCGCAAACTGAATTGGTCGCAGAAAAAACTGCGCCGGCACAGGCAAACGCGTCAGGCGGTAACGAGCCGGCAGCAGAGGGCCAGCCAAGCGCCGCCATTGATAACTCACAAATTCGCTATGACAATGAGGCAATCAGCAATAACAGCCCGGCAGCAGGGTTGGTATTCCCTGAGTTTGATACCCTGGCTCAAATGCAGCGTCGTGGCCAGGTGATCAGCCGGTTTTATCAGCTGGCGACAGAACCTGCGCAGCGACCGCTGCGCCAGCAAGCCTGATCAAGTATTCCAGCTAAGTCACCCTATCACTTTTTAAACTTTGCCAGGGCTTCAGCAAAGGCATTGCCCATAGCGGCATTGCCAGGTTCGGCTTTCACCGCCTTTGGCGCAGGCCGGTTGGTTTTGGCATTGTTCTGATTAGCCGGTCTGGTTGCTGGCTTGTTCTGATTTTCAGGCTGTGCTTGCTCATCCAGTCGCATCGTCAAAGCGATTCGTTTACGGTTAATATCAACCTCAAGTACTTTAACTTTGACAATGTCACCCGCTTTTACCACCTGATGCGGATCGCTGACAAACTTATCGGTTAACGATGAAATATGGACCAAGCCATCCTGATGCACCCCGATATCGACGAAAGCACCGAAATTGGTCACATTGGTAATGACACCTTCCAGCAGCATACCCGGTTTCAGATCGTGCAGTGTTTCCACACCATCTTTAAAGCTGGCTGTTTTAAATTCAGGCCGCGGATCACGGCCAGGTTTATCCAGCTCTTTCAAAATATCGCTGATAGTGGGCAAACCAAAATGCTCATCCACAAAGGCAGCCGGATCAATACTGCTTAAAAAGCTGCTGTTACCAATAACGGCGGTAACAGGCTGTTGTGCTGTTTTTAGAATTTTCTCTACCAGCGGGTAGGCTTCCGGGTGCACTGCCGAGGCATCCAGCGGGTTGTTGCCGTTATTGATCCGTAAAAAGCCGGCGGCTTGCTCGTACGCTTTGGGCCCGAGCCGCGGGACTTTCAGCAACTCTTTGCGCTCATTAAAACGGCCATTTTCATCGCGGTATTGCACAATATTCTGGGCCAGGGTTTTATTTAAACCGGCGACCCGGGCCAGCAACGCGGCAGAGGCCGTGTTTAAATCTACGCCAACGGCGGTAACACAATCTTCGACCACGGCATCCAGCGAGCGGGTCAGCAGGCTTTGATTGACATCATGCTGATACTGACCAACCCCAATGGCTTTAGGCTCAATTTTTACCAGCTCGGCCAACGGGTCCTGCAAACGCCGGCCAATAGATACGGCCCCACGTAGTGATACGTCGAGATTTGGAAATTCCTGTGCCGCTAATTCTGATGCCGAATAAATTGAGGCACCAGCTTCAGAGACCATTACTTTACTCAGGCTATCGTTACTAACCGCTTTAATTACCTCAGCAGCCAGTTTGTCAGTTTCGCGCGAGGCCGTGCCATTACCAATGGCAATCAGCTCGATTTTATGTTGCTGGCATAACTGACTGAGAGTGCGGACAGATTTATCCCACAAGTTTTGCGGCGCATGGGGGAAGATAGTACTGTGGGCCAACAGCTTACCGGTTTCATCAATCACCGCGCATTTAACCCCGGTACGCAGGCCCGGATCCAGTGCCAGGGTGCGGCGCATACCTGCCGGTGCGGCCATCAATAAATCGGCCATGTTGCGGGCAAATACCTTGATAGCCTCCAGCTCAGCCCGCTCGCGCAGCTCACTGAGTAAGTCGTTTTCCAGATGTAAATGCAGTTTTACTTTCCAGGTCCACTGCACGACTGTGCGTAAAAACGTATCGGCTGGCCGTTGTTGCTGGCGTATGTCAAAGTGGTCGGCCACCATTTGCTCGCACAGGGCATGGGCATTAGCTTCGTCGCTGTCAGGTAACAACTGCAACTGCAATACCCCTTCATTGCGGCCACGAAACATCGCCAGGGCGCGATGCGACGGGATATTTTTCCATTGTTCGGTATGACTGAAGTAATCACGGAATTTAGCGCCTTCCTGCTCTTTGCCGGCAACGACGGTACTTTTTAATACCGCATCACGGCTAAGCTTGGCCCTCAACCGAGCCAGCAGGGTGGCATCTTCGGCGAACCGCTCCATTAAAATAAACTTCACCCCGTCCAGTACGGCTTTGACATCAGCAAAGCCGGCATCGGCATTAAGATAGGCCACAGCCTGTTGCTCAGGATCCTGCTCCGGGTGAGCAACAATGGCATCAGCTAACGGGGCTAAACCAGCTTCAATTGCCATTTGGCCTTTAGTGCGACGTTTAGCTTTGTAAGGCAGGTATAAGTCTTCCAGCCGGGTTTTGTTATCAGCAGCCAGAATGTCGCGTTCCAGTTCTGCGCTAAGCTTACCTTGCTCGGCAATAGTTTTTAAAATAACCTGACGCCGCTCTTCCAGTTCGCGCAGGTAATTCAGTCGTTGATCAAGTAAACGTAATTGCGTATCGTCCAGCGCGCCGGTGGCTTCTTTGCGGTAGCGGGCAATAAAGGGCACGGTGGCACCTTCATCTAAAAGGGCGATAGCTGCAGCCACCTGTTCTGGCCTGGCGGCTATTTCGCTGGCTATTTGCTTAACAATCATTGACATAACTATAAAATCCTTCGACTTTGCGGCCCTGTGGCGGGCAAAGTATGATACGAAATATGAAGAGCAGGGTGAATTGTCTACTTTCAGCATGAAAAAATCCAATCTGATTACACGTGAAGGCTACGATATTTTGGAGCGGGAGCTTCGTTACCTTTGGAAAGACGAGCGGCCGCGGGTCACTCAGCAGGTTGCTGACGCTGCTGCGCTGGGCGATCGCTCTGAAAATGCAGAGTATATTTATGGTAAGAAACGGCTGCGGGAAATTGATCGTCGGGTACGGTTTCTGACCAAGCGACTGGAGCAGCTACAGATAGTGTACCCTTCGCCAAAACAGCAGGGCAAAGTGTACTTTGGTGCCTGGGTGCAACTGGAAGATGAAACAGGCGATTTGAAAAATTACCGGTTGGTGGGCCCAGACGAATTTGATTTGCGCCTTAATAAGTTGAGTATCGACTCGCCGCTGGCCAGGGCCATACTGGGTAAATCGCTGGATGATGAGGTGAAAGTCGTTACGCCTGCCGGTGAGCAGTGGTATTTGATTACAGCAATCAGCTATCAGTCGTCAACAGACAAAGAATAATGTACTGGTTAAAAAATGTACTATACTGAAACTGGATTTTAGCTTTATGGGAGGGCCTTAAAATGAAATCCCGACGTCAGCTATACCTGTTAATACCCGCCGCCCTGCTAACGGCTTGCAGCACGACACCAGCACAGTATGCGATGGAACCTGATTACGACTATATCCAGAAAGTGGAAACCTCGAGCAAGTACAGTACCCATGCTGCCCAGATTTACTGGGTTAATCCGCCAATGAAACGTCAGCAGTCAACGACAAATCAGCAAGATTGAAAAATTTTGTAACACAGTTTAACCGCCATGGTAGTAACAATGGCGGTTTTTTCGTTTATAGTGAGAAAAAACAACGGAAGCATGTGTGATGACCAGCCAGGAAACTCTGAAAATTATTGTAGTTGATGATGATTTACGTTTGCGCGCTTTACTTGAGCGTTATCTGGTTGAGCAAGGTTATCAGGTTCGCAGCGTCGGTAACTATGAGCAAATGCAGCGGTTGATGGAGCGTGAGCATTTTCATCTGGTGGTACTTGATTTAATGCTGCCGGGTGAAGACGGTTTGTCTATTTGCCGTAAGTTACGTCAGCAAAATAATGATGTGCCCATTATCATGCTCACTGCCAAGGGCGATGAAGTGGACCGGATTATCGGTCTGGAAATGGGGGCTGACGATTATCTGCCGAAACCCTTTAACCCGCGCGAGCTACTGGCGCGGATCCGAGCCGTGTTGCGGCGTAAAAGTAAAGACTTACCCGGTGCACCATCGCAGGAAGAAACCGTTATCAGCTTTGGCCCATTTACGTTTAATCTGGCGACTCGTGAGATGCGCAAAGGCGACCAGCCGCTGCCGCTGACCAGTGGCGAGTACGCTGTGCTGAAAGTGCTGGTCAGCCATCCGCGTGAGCCGCTGTCTCGCGATAAACTGATGAATCAGGCCCGCGGCCGTGATTATTCGGCGATGGAGCGTAGTATAGATGTGCAGGTGTCGCGATTAAGACGGATGCTGGAAGACGATGCCACGAACCCGCGCTACATTCAAACCGTCTGGGGCTTGGGCTATGTATTTGTGCCAGACGGCAGCATTGCCTGATGCGTTTGCTACCTCGTAGCGCCTTCGGTCAGACAGTATTTTTAATTGGTTTTTTATTGCTGATTAATCAGCTCGTGTCCTATGTGTCGGTGGCACTGTATTTTATTAAACCGACTACGCAGCAAATAAACCACTTAATTGCCAAGCAAATTAAGGTGGTTTTTATTGATGTGGGCCAGAACACGCCGGTACTGTCTGATGAACTGACCCGCCGTTTCAGTCAAGCAACCGGTATTGAGGTTTATAGCGACGCTGAGGCAGTGCAGCAGGGGCTGGCCAATGCCCGTTACTATGGCTATTTTTCAGAGCAAATGTCGGCTGAACTCGATGGTGAAGCTGAAGTGCGGATTGAGCAGGGCGCCGCTTTTGCGTTCTGGGTAAAGCCACCACAAGCGCCGGACTATTGGGTAAAAGTGCCGTTATCTGGCCTGGACGAAACAGATTTTTCGCCACTGACGTTTTATTTACTACTTATCGGTGTGTTAAGTGTCGGTGGTGCCTGGGTTTTTGCCCGCCACTTAAACCGGCCTTTAAAATCGTTGCAGCAGGCGGCGTTACAGGTTGGCCGTGGCGATGTTCCGCCGCCGTTAAGTGCAGACAAAGGCTCCACCGAAATTATCTCCGTGATCCGGGCCTTTAATTACATGGCGGAAGGTATAAAAAGGCTGGAACAGGACCGGGCATTGTTAATGGCCGGGGTATCGCATGATTTACGTACGCCACTGACCCGGATCCGCCTGGCCTCAGAAATGATGACTGAGCAGGACAGCTGGATCCGCGATGGCATTGTCAACGATATCGATGATATGAATGCGATTATCGACCAGTTTATTGATTTCTTACGCCATCATAAGCAGGAAAGCCTGCAAAGCGTCAGTTTGAACGAACTTATAGACGAGCTGGTGCTGGCCGAGCAGGTTCAGCAACGTCATTTTATTACCGAGCTCGATCCGAAACTGCCGGCTATAATGTTGCGTAAAATAGCGATAAAACGGGTATTGAATAACCTATTGGAGAATGCGCTTCGCTACAGTGATGGCGACATTGAAATACGTACCGGTTATGAAAAAAGTCGCAAACAGGTATATCTGGAAGTGCGGGATCACGGTCCGGGTATTCCGGAGCATAAAATGGACGCAATGTTTACGCCTTTTACCCAGGGTGATGAAGCCCGCGGCAGTGGAGGCTCAGGTTTAGGCTTAGCCATTATAAAGAAAATTGTCGATACCCATCAGGGCAGCATCAGTTTATTTAATCATGCCCATGGTGGCCTGGTGGTCAGGGTTTATTTGCCTGTAAAAGCAGCCTTGTAAATCATATACATTCATAATCAATCCTGTAAGTTGCAGCAGCCAGAAGGCAATGGTTCTGGCGCTGCTGTCAACATTTGGTAACGAAGTTAGCATTGTTGCTACTATTTTTTACACTGTCTTGTCGCAAATTCTTACAATTGCAAAATTACATCTGATTACATCTGTGATAAAACAAAGTGTGCCTTACTAAAATGAATACATCTGAAACGGCATTCTGCTTTTTGCGAATCGCATCGTACAAAAGCAACTAATCAACATTGTCTGGGCTTTGTGCCGCACCCTCTGCGGCAGCCAGTCATTGTCAAAAAAATATAAAAGTACGCTTGCAGTACAATTAGGAGTACACCTTGGGAACCATGAATAAAGCCCTTCTGGCCACAGCGGTCAGCCTCGCAATTTCAGGCATGGCCAATGCCGGGATATCAAAAATAAAACCTGCCAATCATCAGAGTGTTCACGAATTATTTGGCGACGTAACAGTAAGTTTGCAAGAGCAAGCGCCTTCAGCCTGGTATGTATTGTTAAAGGCACCTGCGGCAAGCTATGCGTTGCAGGGTGAGAGCTTTAACCAGGCTCAGGCACAGCAACTGACACTGGAAGCTGAAACTGTTCAGCAACGCGTAAGCCAGGTTCTGTTCAACCTCAACCCGGATGCACAGGTCCTGACAAAAACCACCAGACTGGCTGTCGGCATGGTCATTACTGCAGATGCAGCTACGTTGCAGGCGTTAAAGCAAAATGCGCTGGTTGCCGATATCATGCCGGTATATGACAGTGAACTGCATGTTGCCGATTCTGCAGAGTATATCAAAGCCGCACAAACCGTTCAGTCTGGAAAAGCGACAGGTGCGGGCGTAAAGGTCGCGATATTAGATAGTGGTGTTGACTTTACTCATGCTGCTTTTGGTGGTGCGGGAACACCAGAAGCCTATGCAGATGCTTTTGCAGACCAAACTGCGCCGATGTGGCCACAAGGTCAGGTCAAGGGTGGCTTCGATTTCGTTGGCAACGATGCCAACCCGATCGATCCAATTAATGATGGAATAGGCGTAAATGGCGGTGGCCATGGTACTTCAGTTGCTCATTCTGTAACGGGTATTGCACCGGGCGTTGATCTATACGCTTATAAAATTTGTACCAGAAGCTGTTCTGGCGCTAATCAAATTGCAGCATTAGAAGCGTCGATGGACCCCAATGGTGATGGCAACCTGGCTGACCGTGTTGACGTTATCAATATGTCACTTGGTGGTGAGTTTGGCTCAACCTCAACTATTTCAGGTACACAATTTCTGATCCAGCGCGCGTCTGATTTGGGCGTGAATATGGTTATCTCTGCGGGTAACGATGGCAATGTGCCTTTCCGTGTAGGTGGTCCAAGTACTACACCTAATGCGTTATCTGTTGGCGCCATGTCTCACCCGACAACATCAGTTGGTGTTTTCAGCTCGACTGAAATCGGTGGCGAGTCTGCTGTGATGGTAGCGGCCGGATTTAATCCGACTTTCGATTTTTCCTTTAATTCTGCTGATACGCCGCTCGTATTGGTGCCAGGCGAATATACTGCTTGTGACCCATTGGCAGAAGATGCTGATCTGACAGGTAAAGCTGTATTAGTATCCCGTGGCGTCTGTGCCTTCTCAGAGAAAGTACTAAATGCGCAGGCGCGTGGCGCTGCCTTCGTTATTATTGCCAACAGTAACCCGGGTGAAGCACCAATCGTTGCCGGTGGTGATGGTACCGGCATCACCATTCCTACTGTGATGATCAGCAAAGAGGTTGGTGATGCAATTCAGGCAATGCTGCTTGACGATATGGAAGTAAGTTATGCCATTACCTCTGAAGCCCGTTCGGGGGCCGGTGCGGTAGCAGGCTTTAGCTCGCGTGGTCCGTCGATGAGTGGCCTGTTAAAACCAGAAATCACTGCCCCAGGCGTTGATATTATGGTGGCTGATGTTGGCACAGGTGATGGTTTAGCGCCGGCAACGGGAACGTCGTTTTCTGGTCCTATTACGGCCGGTGCGGTTGCTTTACTTCGCGAAGCAATGCCTGAGCGTAATGCAGCTGAAATTAAAGCAACGTTAATGAACAGCGCTAACCTGAATGTCTTTATGGAAGCCCCGGCTATTAATCCGGACGCTGCTGCTGCACCTATCAGCTTGATTGGTGCGGGTTTGGTCGATGTTGAAAAAGCCGTCAATCTGCCGGTAGCTGCCTGGGTTCATGAACCCGCTTTCGAAACCCGCCAAGCTGCTTTATCATTCGGTCTGCAAACCTTAACTGAAGTAAGCAGCATGACCAAAACGGTCACACTGAAAAACTTCAGTATGCAAGAGCGTACTTACCAATTGTCTGTGGAAGATCGTTTTGCGGACAAAACGGCTACCGGAGCAACCAGTTGGGAACATCCGGCTACAGTTATGGTGCCAGCTGGCCAAACTGTACAGTTTGATGTGACGTTAACTATTGACCCATCGAAGTTACCTGCGTTTGGTCTGGTTAATCAATTAACCTGGCAAGATGTTGGGGCTGCTGCGGCGTTAAGTCAGGCCGAGTTTGATGGCGCACTGGTGTTTAACGATACCAGCACCAGCGGCGAGCAAGACTTACACATGGTATACCATGTTATTCCTAAACCTTCAGCTCAGTTGTCGCTTGGCAGTGAAATGGTTGGTGAGGAGCTGATTAATACTCTTACCAATACTGGCGTCGTTCCGGTTGAGCCGGTTGCTTCGGCTTTGGTGGCCACCTCTGAGCTTAACGCCGATGTTATGCCGCAACACGATATTACCGCTATTACGCTGAATGTTGATGAAGCGGCCTGGTGTAGCACGGGTTATGCCGCTTATCCTACTTTCCATCTGGCTGGTGGCATTAACCATTTATTGCAAGGTAACTATGCAGTTGACTTAGACATAAATGGTGATGGTGTACTGGACTACACCATGAACACCTTGCTGGTAACCCGACTGGGGCAAGCTTATGCCGCGTTCCCGGGGGCAATGGTGTCCTTCAACACCCGCTTTGGCGTGTTGTCAGGCCAGCTGGGCGATGTTATTCACTATGCCGGTGGTAAACAGGTAACGCTGGAGTCGTGTCTGGAAGATATCGGTCTGACTGCCGACGATATCGGTAGCGACATTGTTGCCCGCTTCCGGACTAACGCCAACAGCTATTCGTTGAACCCGGCTAATACGGCAGATGAGCTGGTGAGCCTGGTCCGCGTTGAGCTAACCCCGCAAATTAGCTTATCGTCTGAAGCCGTGCCGGCAACAGCCGACAATGCAGATGAAACAGACGTGGATACTACCGTGGACACTCTGGCTGCCGGCGAAAAAGCCTACGTGGTGCGTGACGCCGGTGACAACCGTAGCTTTGTGATGTTGTCTGCTCAGGCCGAAGCGGTTGCGATAGCAGATTTTAACGCTGCAGTCGCAGAGCCGGTTGTCGCTGCCGGGCAACGGATTATGGTTGATGAAAATGCCAGTAACGGCAGTGTGGTTGGCCAGGTTGTAGCGACCAGTGATTTCAGAACCGTTATTACTGAAATCGTTACGTTAGCCAGCAGTTCTAATGCCTTGAGCATTAGCAGCAATGGTGAGGTAGTCGTTGCCAATGCTGAGGCGCTCGACTACGAAGCCGGGATGACAGAGGTTACGTTTGAAGTGGCGGCAATGGATGCTAATGGTGCGGTTTCTGCACCGGCAACAGTGACTGTTCAGATTAACAATGTACCTGATGAACAACCCGCTGTTACAGTAAATGTCACCAGCAATGACGTGCTGATTGGCAGTGCTGCCGGCACGGTGCTGGGTAACGTAGCAGTTGAGGTCACTGAAGCTGATGCCAGCCTGGTTTCAGTCAGCACCAACAATCCACTGTTTAAAGTCGAAAATGGTCAGCTTATGTTAGCCAGAATGCCGGTTAAATCTGACGTCCGGGTACACACGGTAACGGTGACAGCCACCGACAGCTCAGGGATGCGCGGCACGGCTAATGCTCAGGTAACTGTCAATAAAGGCTCAGGCGGCAGTTTTGGTGTGTTTGGCTTACTGTTACTACCTTTAGCCTTGCTGCGTCGTCGTTCTAAAGCAAACTAAGCTGTAGTAGCAACATAATGTTGTTAAATGAAAACGCCCCGCAGCAGCGGGGCGTTTTTATTACAGTTGATTGCTGATTTGCTGTAACTCTTCTGCGCTGAACTGATACTGCTGATTGCAGTACTCACAAGTCATCTCCAGTTTACCTTCGGCAATATGCTCGCCAAGTGCTTCTTTGCCAATACTGTACAGAGCGCTTTCACATTTCTGGCGGGAACAGCCGCAAACAAACCTGACATCCTGCGCCGGAAACAACTCAACCTGCTCCTGGTGAAACAACCGGTACAGCATCTGTTCGGCGGGCAGCGTCAGCAACTCATTGGCCGTTACGGTATCAGCTAACACGACCAGCTCGGCAAAATCGGCGGCAGCTTGTTGCGGCTCAACCGGCAGCACTTGCAACATCAGGCCAGCGGCACTGTTCTGCTGCGAAATGTCAGTAAAAATGTACAAGCGGGTCGGTAATTGTTCAGACTGGGCGAAATAGCCTTCAAGGGTGCTGGTCAGGGTATCGCCGGTTAGTGGAATAATACCCTGATAGCGCTCACCCTGGCGAGGGGTGATAGTGACAATCATATAACCCTCACCCATTAACTCGCGAAAGCTATCACCACTGAGTTCAGCTTGCAGTCGTACCACCGCTCGGAAATTCTGCTGGTTATCGCCATTTACTGCAGCAAACTTAACCGGGCCATCGCCTTGTAATTGCACAGCAATTTCGCCATCAAACTTCAGCGTGGCGGTTATTAAACTGGTCGCCACCACGAGTTCAGCCAACAATTTTTTCACCGGTAACGGGTAATGATGATTTCGCAGCATCTGGTCCAGGCTGTCTGCAACCTGCACCAGTTCGCCTCTGACATGTTTTTGTTGAAACAAAAAGCGGTGTAACTTATCCGGGTTCATAACATCTCTCTTACTGCTTGGATTTTAAAAGTAATAACTGGCGGCGCATTTTTTTATCCGGTTTAGTGTCCGGGTGCGGGGCAAACAGGCTGTTGGTTTTACGCAATTCAGCCCGGGCCAGACGTTGTTCGGTGCTGGCTTCAGTTTCCTGATATAAAGCCTGGGCCAGTGGCGCGGCCAGGCGTCTTTCTGATAAGCCCACTACGACTACTGTTTTTTCATCGCTGCCCTGTGCCAGCTTCACTGTGGCGCCGATCTCGACCTGGCGGCTTGCTTTGCAGCGCTGGTCATTGTAGTGTACTTTGCCGCCTTCAATCATGGTTTTAGCCAGGGCGCGGGTTTTGTAAAATCGACACGCCCAAAGCCATTTATCCAGCCTGATGCTGTCATTTTGTTGGGTTTTGGCTTGCGTTGTTGTCATATTTAACCTGTATGCTGAACTGAATGTGCATTATAGTGCCAAACGACTGGCGAAGCGTAGTCCCGCTATTATTTTTGCTGTTAGTAAGTTGTGAAAATATGTGCAGGCTCTTGTTGGCAAGCCGACAACTGAGTAAGATGAAATCGAATTTATTATAAGAAAGCTGAAATGAACCTGTCCTTGTCGATGCAAGATTTTAACCGCTATAGCCAGCGTCTGCCGGTCAGTACTATCCGCAAGGTACTGAATCTGGTTCTGGTCCTTCTGCTCGCCTGGCTGCTGGCACGGTTCAGCTGGCAGTTAGTTCCAACGCCTGAACTGGCAAGCCCGGGGCCATTGCAGCCGGCGGCAGATACTGCGGCGGGCAAGGCTTCCACCCATATTGACCAGCTGCTGAGTTATCCTCTTTTCGGCAAGGTTACCGCTGAGCCCGAACAAGCCGCGCCGGTAGTGACTGAAGCACCAAAAACCCAATTGAATGTCAAGTTAACCGGGGTGGTGGCCCAGGCAGATCCAAACAGTGGCAGCGCTATTATTGAAAGCCGCGGCAGTGAAGGTACCTACGCTATTGACGATACTATTGACGGTACCAATGCGGTCCTTAAACAGGTATTAATTGACAGGGTGCTTATTCAGCAAGCGGGTCGCTTTGAAACCCTGATGCTGGACGGCATTGAATATACCAAAATGGCCCAGGCTAATGCCGGGTTAGGTCGGGAAGATAACCCTGAGCCTGCATATGAAAATGAACTGGTTGCATTGCCGCAGGCCGAAGCACCTGCCTTGGATGAAAGCGAGTTAGGCATAAGCCGCGATGAGTTGCTGGCAGAGCCAATGAAATTTTTTGATTATGTCCGGGTATCGCCGCAGCACCGGGATGGTGAGTTGGTTGGCTATCGGTTAATGCCTGGCAAAGACCCGGCATTATTCAATCAGCTGGGGTTACAGCAGAACGATTTAGCTGTTGAGATCAACGGCATACCGCTTAATGATATGCAGCAGGCAATGCGGGTGATTAATGAGCTCCGAGATGCCACTGAAGCGGCAATTAAAATAGAACGGGACGGCGAAACCAGAGATATTCTGTTTAGTCTGTCGCAATAACATAATTAGATAACTATTGGTTAATTTCTCATGATATCAGGTGGTTTTTTCAGGGGTTCAGCGCGTTCCATAGCCGGTTTTCTGGCGGGTGCTGTATTAAGTTTTGCCGTGTTGGCCGATGATACTGAACAAGTGCAGTATTCACCTAATTTTAAAGGCACTGATATTAACGAGTTTATCAATATCGTTGGTATGAACCTGAAGAAAACCATCATTGTTGACCCGCAGGTACGGGGCCGGATAAATGTCCGCAGTTATGAAATGCTGAACGAGGAGCAGTACTATCAGTTCTTTTTAAATGTGCTGGAAGTATATAGCTTTGCTGTGGTGGAAATGGAAAGCGGCATTTTAAAAGTGGTCCGGAATAAAGATGCCAAAACCTCGAATATCCCGGTGGTAGGCGACGATGCCCCGGGCTACGGCGATGAAATGGTGACCCGGGTAGTGCAGGTTCGCAACGTCTCTGTGCGCGAGTTGGCGCCTTTGCTGCGCCAGTTCAGTAACCAGGCCGGTGGTGGCCATGTGGTTAACTATGACCCATCGAACGTGATTATGATGACTGGCCCGGCGGCAGTGGTAAACCGGATTGTCGATATTATTCAACGGGTTGATAAAGCCGGCGATCAGGAGCTGGAAATATTAAAGCTGGAATTTGCCTCAGCCGGCGAAATTGTCCGCATTCTGGAAAATATCTATAAAAGCCAGGGCCGGGCGGAGCAGCCTGATTTTCTGATCCCGAAAATTGTCGCCGATGAGCGAACCAACAGCGTTATTGTCAGTGGCGAGTTGCAAGCACGGCAGCGGGTGATTGAGCTGGCTAAGCGGCTGGATGCCGAGCTGAAAACCAGCGGCAATACCCGGGTTTATTATTTAAAGTACGCTAAAGCAGAAGAATTAGTGCCGGTACTGAAAGGCGTTAGTGACTCTATCGTGGCAGAAGTGCAAGGTGGCGCTGGTGGTGCGGCTGGTTCACAGGGCGCCCGGCGTAGCCAGGGTACTGGCCGGGAAATTAGTATCGAAGCGCATGCCGACAGTAACTCGCTGGTGGTAACCGCCCAGCCCGATATGATGCGGTCGTTAGAAGATGTCATCCGGCAGCTGGATATTCGCCGCGCTCAGGTGCTGGTAGAAGCTATTATTGTCGAGGTATTTGAAGGCGATGGCACTGATTTTGGGGTGCAGTGGCTGAACGCCAATGGCGGTGGTACTAATTTCAGCAATGGTAATACCATTCCGATTATTGGCGTAGCGGCCGGGGCTGCTCAGGCCTCACAGGTTACCCCAGGCTCAACCACCACCACGATTGTTGATGGTGTGCCGGTAACTCAAACGTCACCTGATTCAAACCGCGACTATTCGATGTTAGCCGAGGTGTTAAGCGGTTTGAATGGCGCTATGCTGGGTTTTTATCGCGGCGACTGGGCTGCCATTTTACAGGCTGTACGCACCAGCACCAATTCTAATGTATTAGCAACACCCCATATTACTACCATGGATAATCAGGAAGCGTTTTTTCTGGTAGGCCAGGAAGTGCCGGTGATTACCGGCTCGACTACCGGTTCAAACAATACCAACCCGTTCCAGCAGGTGCAGCGGCAGGAAGTGGGTATTAAGCTGAAAGTTACCCCGCAGATAAACGAAGGCAATGCCGTTCAGCTGACTATTGAGCAGGAAGTGTCTAGTATAGGTGGCGCTACGCCGGTCGATATCACTATTAATAAACGCGAAATTAAAACCACGGTAATGACCGACGATGGTGCTACCGTCGTTCTTGGCGGCTTAATTGATGAAGATGTCCAGGAAAGTGAATCCAAGGTGCCGCTGCTGGGCGATATACCCTTGTTAGGCCATTTATTTAAATCGACCAGTGTCACTAAGCAGAAGCGTAACCTGATGGTGTTTATTAAAGCTACCATCGTCAGGGAAGGCTCTGCTATCTCTGGTATTTCCAAGGCCAAATATAACCATATTCGTGCTGAGCAATTACTGCGTGAGGAAGAGGGTATCCGCTTAATGCCGAATACCAAACAGGTGGTACTGCCGGAATGGGATGATTCACTGGCTCTGCCACCGACCTTCGATCGCTTTATGGAAGAACAACAGCAGCAACCGGCTGAGCAGCAGCCCGCTACCGGAAGCCGCGACTGATGGAAGACCTGGTAGCAGAAGAAGAGGTTAAACCGGTTAGCAGCCGTATCAGGTTGCCATTCAGCTTTGCCAAGCGCCATGGCGTGCTGCTGCAACAACAGCAGGATGGCTGGTTGTTATATGTGCAACCAACCACCCGGCCTGAATCAGTGCTGGAAGTGCGGCGCTTACTGGCAGAAAGTTTTTCCGTAACGTCGTTGTCAGCGACGGAATTTGAAGCCTTGCTGGAAGCCAGCTATCAGCGCGATTCTTCCGAGGCACAGCAACTGATGGAAGACATTGGCAATGAAGTTAATCTGGCGTCATTAGCCGATGATATTCCGGAGACAGAAGACTTACTGGAAAACGAAGACGACGCGCCAATTATTAAACTGATCAATGCCATGCTCGGTGAGGCGATTAAACTTGGTGCCTCGGATATTCACATTGAAACCTTTGAAAAGGCGCTGATTATCCGCTTCCGGGTCGATGGCCTGCTGCGTGAAGTACTGCGGCCTAACCGGCGCTTATCCAGCTTGCTGGTGTCGCGGATTAAAGTTATGTCGAAAATGGATATTGCTGAGAAGCGGGTGCCGCAGGATGGCCGGATTAGCCTGAGAATTGCCGGCCGCGCTGTCGATGTGCGGGTGTCTACCATGCCGTCAAGCCATGGTGAGCGCGTGGTATTACGATTACTGGATAAAAATAACTCTCATTTGAATCTGGCCGATTTAGGCATGACCCTGGCGGTGCAACAGGCGTTTTCCAAACTTATTTTAAAACCACACGGCATTATTCTGGTTACCGGTCCCACCGGCTCAGGTAAAAGTACTACCTTGTACGCCGGGCTGACTGAAATTAATACTAAAGATCGCAATATTCTGACTGTTGAAGACCCGATAGAGTATGAGTTGGAAGGTGTAGGCCAGACTCAGGTTAATACTAAGGTTAATATGACGTTTGCCCGCGGCCTGCGGGCAATACTTCGCCAGGACCCGGACGTGGTAATGGTGGGTGAAATCCGCGACCTTGAAACGGCACAAATAGCGGTGCAAGCCAGTTTAACCGGCCACCTGGTATTGTCTACTCTGCACACTAATACAGCAGCCGGCGCCATTACCCGGCTGGAAGATATGGGGGTAGAAGCCTTTTTATTATCCTCAAGCCTGCTGGGTGTATTGGCTCAGCGTTTAGTACGTACGCTGTGTAGTCACTGTAAAGAGTTGCATGACCCCGACAAAGAAGAGCGCAATTTACTGGGTATCAGCAAAAAAGACGGCCAGCAGATTTTCCGTGCTAAAGGCTGTGAACATTGCAACTATACCGGTTACCGTGGCCGAACCGGCATCCATGAATTGTTACAGGTGGATGAGACCATTCGCGAAATGATCCATAACGGCAAAGGTGAGCAGTCAATCGAGAAATATGCCCGGGCCCATTGTCCCAGTATCAGGGTCGATGGTTTTAGCAAAGTGCTGGCCGGTGAAACCACTCTGGAAGAGGTATTGCGGGTTACCCGCGAGGATGTGTAATGGCCGCATTTGAATATCTGGCACTCGATTTACGCGGCAAAAAAAATAAAGGCGTGTTGGAGGCCGACAACGCCCGTCACGCCCGGCAAATGCTGCGGGAGCAAAAACTGCAGCCGCTCAGTGTTGAATTAGCCTCGCAACAGGAAAAACTGGTTGCGTCGGGTCGAAAATGGCTAAGCCGGAAAATCTCTGCTGCAGAGCTGGCGTTACTAACCCGGCAGCTGGCGACACTGGTGGAAGCCGCTCTACCCATTGAAAGCGCGCTGCTGGCGGTAGCCGAACAGTGTGAAAAACCGCGCTTACAAAACATGATGATGGCAGTACGCTCTAAAGTCGTCGAAGGCTATACCCTGGCCGAAGGCCTGGCGGAATTCCCGCATGTGTTTGACCATTTGTTTCGCTCGATGGTGGCAGCAGGTGAGAAGTCCGGCCATTTAGAGCAAGTGCTGAACCGGTTGGCCGACTATACTGAGCAGCGTCAGCATATGCGCAGCCAGATTTTACAGGCGTTGTTGTATCCGATCATTTTAACCTGTTTCGCGGTTTTAGTGATCAGTATTTTGCTGGCGGCCGTGGTGCCAAAAATAGTCGGTCAGTTTGAACATATGGGCCAGTCATTGCCGGGTACCACGTTGTTTCTGATAGCGGCCAGTGATTTTATCCGTAACTACGGTATTGTGGTGCTGGTCGCTATCATGCTGGCAGCGGTATTCTGGCAGCGGGCATTACGTAAGCCTGAGCTGAAATACCGCTGGGACCGTTTTACCTTGCGCCTGGGCATGTTCGGCAAGGTAAGCCGCGGCCTGAATACCGCCCGGTTTGCCCGTACCTTAAGTATCCTGAATGCCAGCTCAGTGCCACTGCTCGAAGCCATGCGGATAAGTGCCGATGTGCTTAGCAATAGCTATATGAAAGAAGCGGTGGCTGAGGCCACAGGCCGGGTACGTGAAGGTACCTCGCTTCGAAATGCACTGGAACAAACCAAAATGTTTCCGCCGATGATGCTACATATGATTGCCAGCGGGGAAAAAAGTGGCCAGCTTGACAGTATGCTGGAGCGGGCAGCGAACGCCCAGGATAAAGAATTTGAATCGCTGGTAACGGTCTCGTTAAAAGTATTTGAACCTGTGCTGGTATCAGTGATGGCGGGCATGGTGTTATTTATTGTAATGGCAATATTACAGCCCATTTTAGCGTTAAATAATATGGTAGGTGGATAAGATGTTAAGGCAGACACAAAAAGGTTTTACCTTGCTTGAGGTAATGGTCGTTATCGTGATTCTGGGCATTATTGCCAGTATGGTGGTGCCTAATTTAATGGGAAATCAGGAGCAGGCAGCCCGGCAGAAAGTGGTGGTCGATATTCAGCAGCTGGAAAGTGCGCTGGACATGTACCGGCTACGCAATGGTTTTTACCCCACTACCGAGCAGGGTATTGAGTCGCTGGTAACAGCACCAACTTCGCAACCGGCACCGCGCTCATTCCCGGAAGGTGGCTTTATTCGTCGGTTACCGAAAGACCCGTGGAACGAAGACTATATTATGGTGAGTCCGGGTCAGCTGGGCCGGATTGATGTGTACAGCAAGGGTCCGGATCGGGTGGCCGGTACTGATGATGACATTGGTAACTGGAACCTGGACGCGGAAGAAAGCAGCGAAAATTAATGCCGACCATACTGCTTAGCCGGTTGCGCCAGACTGGTTTCACCTTACTGGAAGTGATGCTGGTAATGCTGTTAATCGGCTTACTGGCTACCACTGTCGTGCTGAACTTCAGTGGCGATTCGCCAGAGCAAAGGCTGACTAAAGAAACTGAACGGTTCCAGCAGGTTTTTCAGTTTATTGCGGAAACCGCGATGTTAAAACAGCAGGAATGGGGCCTGGTATTACAGGAAGGCAGCTACAGTTTTGTATATTTTGACGGTGAAAAATGGCTGCAGGCAGACGAGCCCAAAGCGGCTGAAACTTATGAGTTAGCAGAGGATATCCGGCTGCAACTGGAGCTGGAAGGGTTGCCAGGGGCTGAGCTTAGCTTGTTAAGCCAACTAAACTGGCAGGATGATGATGAGTTTGAAAACAGCGACAGCGAGCAGCCACCGGTACTGCCACAGGTGTTTATTTTATCCTCTGGTGAAGTCAGCCCATTCCGGTTAATGTTTCAGCTTGGAGAGCGTTTAGAACAGGTCAGTCAGACCGTAGGCACCGACTTCACCATACCGCTTACCCGTTCCGACGTTATCGCGGTGCGCTGATGAACAACCGCGGTTTTACCTTATTAGAACTACTGGTAGCAATGGCAATATTTGCCACTGCGGGTCTGGCGATTATGCAGGCCAGCTCGGGCCATATCCGGGCGCTGAGTCAGATTGAAGAGCTTACCATAGCGAGCTATGTCGCGAACAACCAACTGCAACTGGCGATGCTGGAGCCCGACTGGCCACCAAAAGAGATTTTGCAGGGTGAAGTTGAAATGGCTAACCGGCAATGGCTATGGCGGCAGCAGGCCACTACTGTGCCCGACGCTGATTTGCGCCAGTTGGAGGTCAGTATCAGTCTGGTTGAGCAACCCGATGACGTGCTGTTTCAACTCACTACATTTATAGGTAAACCCAGTGGTTAAACAGCACGGTTTTACCTTTATTGAAATGTTGCTGGCTACGGCAATTTTTGCCATGGTGGGGTTGGCCTCTGTTGCGGTATTAACCAGCGTGACCAATAGCGATGAATTATCGCAGGAGGCAACAGCAAGAATTCAGCAGTTGCAGCGCACTATGCTGCTGCTGGAACGGGATTTTATGCAGATCAGTACCCGTCATGTCCGGCTGGATGGTGAGGCGCCGGTAAAATACCGGTTGTATGGCGAGCAGTATTTGCTGGAAAGTGAAGATCATGGCCTCAGTTTCACTCGCCAGGGCTGGCGTAATCCGGGCCATATTTTGCCCCGGGCTGAAGTGCAATTGGTTGCTTACCGGCTGCAGCAGGGCGAATTGCAACGTTTATTCAGCCTTTACCCTGATGCCGTAGCAGGCAGTGAGCCAATGGTACAGGGGCTGCAACAAGATCTGACAGCATTTACCGTGAGCTACCTGCAAGGAGAAGAATGGCTGGAGAAGTGGCAGGACAGTGTTATGCCAAAAGCCGTAAAAGTAACGCTGACTCATGACTACCTTGGTGAAATAGAGCGGATATTTACTTTGCCCTCGGGCATGGTAGTGCAGCGCACTGCGATTGGCCCTAACCCTGATTCACCTGGTCAGAACCGGCAGGACAATAACCGGGACAGCCCGGCTGACCCGCGACAACCGGATGAGCAGCGGCGGGGACAGCGCTGATGCGACAAACTGAGCGCGGCGCGGCGCTGATCACCGTATTAATGATTGTGGCAATAGTGGTGGTGATAGCCGTCAATATGACCGGCCGCCTGCAATTACAGTTGCAACGCCAGCAAAATCTGCAACAGCAGCAACAGGCTTTCTGGTATGCGATGGGAGCAGAGCACTTTGCCCGGGTGCTGCTAAGCCGCAGTTTAAGCGGTGAAGAGACGGTTAACCTTGAGCAGGACTGGGCGCAAAGCGGTGCCAGCTTTCCGGTAGCGGATGGTAATATCGCCGGCGAAATTACTGATCTGCAAGCGTGTTTTAATTTAAATGCACTACAGCAAGCCGGCCAGCGTGGCCCGTCCGGCCGGATTGAGCAAACCGCAGCGCAGCGCAGTTTTAATCGGTTGCTGGAACTGGTTGCCACAGATTTATCGATACCGGCTGAATATTTGGTCGCACGGGTACACGACTGGCTGGATGAAGACAGTTTGCTCAGTACCGCTGGCAGTGCTGAAGAAGATGATTACGCCGCACTGCAGTTTCCTTATTACACGGCCAATTCGCTGATGGTATCGAACAGTGAGTTAAGGCTGATGCTGGATATTACCCCGGCTGATATGCAACTGCTGCTACCGTATATTTGCGTGATACCTGAAAATAATCAGCTGCAGTTAAATATTAATACCCTGACAGAGGAAACGGCGGTACTACTGGCCGCGCTGGTACCGGAGCTTACTGAAGCAGACGCGATTGATCTGCTGGCAGAGCGGCCGGAAGGCGGCTTTAGCAGTGTCGATGAATTATTGGCCTTACCACAACTTGCCGGTGTTGAAATGGCAGATGACGTAAAAGCGCTATTAACGATAAAATCCAGTTACTTTCAGTTACTCGCAACCACTTCTTATCTGGAAAGTGGTTTCGTGCTAACGTCGATATTCAGAGTAGATGATGAGAATACAGTCAGGGTATTGGCCCGGCGATTTGGAGGCCAGGGGTGAGTGAACAGTTAATTATCAGGCTGGGAAGCCGGGCAGGCCAGACTATTAGCTGGCTGGTTTGGGCCAGCCATAGTGATGAGGTCATAGCGTCAGGTGAAATAGCTAACGCCGGTGAGCTGCGGCAATTGGCAGAGCGTGTTGGTGCCCGGCCTGTTATTGCCCTGGTACCAGCGTCAGACGTGGTGTTAAAACAGGTGAGCCTGCCTACCCGGCCGACCCGGCAAATTTTGCAGGCGCTGCCTTATATGCTGGAAGATGAGCAGGCGGAAGATATTGATCAACTGTGGTTGGCGTTGGGAGAGCTGGCACAACAAGAGGGCCAGTATCAACAGCAAGTGGCCGTTGTGCAGCGACAGCGGATAGATTGCTGGCTAAGCTGGCTGCGAGAAGCCGGATTTAACGTGACGCGGATGTTACCTGATGCCCTGCTATTACCTGACAATCCTTTACCAGCGTGTATTGAGCTGAATGAACAGTGGCTGATCAAGCAAGGCCCCTGGCAGGCCAGTGCTATTGATAGTAGCTGGTGGCCCCAGTATCTGGCATTGGCAGCCCTGCCTAATATTGCCAGTTATAGCCCCTGAGCTAGCCGATATCATGCAATTACAGCAGAGTATGGAGCCCGAACTACCCCTGGCATTGCTGGCCAGGCAGCTGCAGCACATTAACTTTACCCTGCTGCAAGGGCCCTATGCACCAAAACGCCAGACCAACAAACACTGGCAAAAGTGGCGCAGCACGGCGGCATTGGCTGGTGTCTGTGTAGTGGTTTACCTGCTGGTGCAGGGTTTCTCAATTTGGCAACTGGATCGCCAGTTAACTCAGGTGCAGCAACAAAGTCTGGCCGAATACCGGCAAGCCTTTCCGGGTGAAACTGTGGTTAATTTATCCCGTCAGGTTGAGCAAAAGCTGGCAACAGTAGGTATGGGCAGCGAGTCTGCGGGTTTCCTGACATTGTTAAATGCGTTGCAACGCCAGCTGGCAGAGGTGGGAGATATTAACGTTGATAGTTTACGATTCGATGCCGCCCGCACCGAGCTCAGGTTCTCTGCCAATGCTGGTGGCTTTCAGAATTTTGAACGCTTAAAAACGGCACTGGAAGGTGCAGGCTACGTCATTGAACAAGGCGCATTAAGCAATGATGGCGCCAGAGTGCAGGGTACGGTAGTAATGCGGAGCAGAACATGAAGCAGCAAATACAGAACTGGTGGGCTAGTTTAGCGACCCGCGAGCAACAGCTGGTTAGTATCGCTGCTGTGGTGCTGGGTGTCGGCGCCCTGTATTGGTTTATCTGGCAGCCACTGCAACAAGGCTACGTTAATAAGCGACAAGCGTTAACTCAGGCTCAGCTGCAGCTGGCAAAATTACAGCAAGCGCTGCCACGGTTACAGCAGGCCGGTGCCAGTGACGGCAGAGTTGGGGGTAGTCTGGCGCAGATAGTCAGCAACAGTTCCCGGACTTATAACATCCGGGTTAGCCGGATGCAGCCGCAAAATGATCAATTGCAACTGGTGCTGGAAGATGTACCTTTCGAGCAGTTACTGCGCTGGCTGGACCAGCTGCAAAGTACTAATGGCGTGAAACTGGTCAGTCTGGATGTGGCAGATACCGACACCAGCGGCATTGTGCGGGTAAGACGGATGGTAATCGAATAGTATGAAGTATTGGAAATTAACGGTAGTCGCCGTAATCGCGTATTTGTTTTTTATGCTGTACTTGCTGCCCGCGGCATGGTTGGTGCATTGGCTGGGCTTGCCCGCCAATGTTAAACTCGGCCAGGTACAGGGTACGGTCTGGCAAGGTAGTGCTATGGTGGCACAATATCAGAACTTACAGCTACAGCAGCTACGCTGGCGTTTAAATGGCTGGTCACTTTTCCGGCTGGCACCACAACTTAATATCACGGCAGGCAGTATTGGTGAGCGAGAGCTGCCGTATGCCACGGCCAGTGTTGCTTACGGTTTCAGTGGCCTTAATATGCAGCAAGCGCTGCTACGTATACCTGTCAGCCAGCTTTTGCCTTTGTTAGAGCTACCCTTGCCAGTGGCGGCAACGGGTGAGCTAATGGTAGAGGTGCAGGAATTCCAGCAGGGGAAACCCTGGTGTAGCAACCTGGCAGGTAATGCTAGCTGGCTGGATGCGCGCCTGCAACCGCCTACTGGTACCTGGCTTGAACTTAACAGTATTGTTGCCGACTTGCGCTGTGAGCAAGGTAGCCCGGTACTGGTAACTGATGGCAATAACAGCCTGGGCCTGGCTGTGACGGCAGCGGTTGAAAATAACCGTTTAACCGTAAACGGCAGTTTAAAACCCGATGCCAGCCTGCCGCAGGAAGTACACCAGGCTATGCAATTTGTCGGAAGACCCGACGAGCAGGGCCGTTACACCATCAGGTTCTAGCCACGACTTACCGTGCGGGCAGCTAATTGGCCGTTGTCCGCAGTTTCGAATGAGCCAGAATATCCTGCAGCAACGGGGTATAATCAGTAATAGCCGGAAACTCGTTAATGGTTCTGGCGTGTTGCTGACTGTCCGGATTGGCTACAGCCAGCAAATGTTTAATGCCAAAGTTTTGAGCGGCAGTCAGGATCGGCAAGCTGTCGTCGACAAACAAGGTTGTATCATTTTTAAAGCCGAGCCGTTGCTGCAGTTTTTGCCATAATGCCCAACTTTCTTTGGTTACCCCAAATTCATGAGTGGAAATAAGGGTGTCGATATATTTGGCTAAATCGGTCCGCTCCAGTTTTAGCGACAAACTGTCGGGGTGAGCATTGGTGACCAGCACGATGTCACGGCCAGATTGTTTCAGCGCAGTTAAAAAAGCCGGAACGTCAGGTCGCATCTGAATTTTATCCATTACCTCGCGTTTCAGTTCGGTAATAGGCAATTGGAGCCGCTCGCCCCAGTAGTCGAGACAATACCATTGGATTTTACCATTTAGTTCAGCATATTCACTTTGTAGCTGAGCTTTGGCATCGGCCAGCGAAATACCGCTGATTTCAGACCAACGCAGGGGCAAATGTTCCAGCCAGAAATGATTGTCAAAGTGTAAATCAAGCAAGGTGCCATCCATATCCAGCAATACGGTGTCAATTTGTGCCCAGTCCAGCATAGGTTTTTCCTGTCATTCGTTTTATAGTAACCACAGCAGATTGTAACAGAGGGCAAGTAATGACGCAGCGCCATACGAACAAACAGGTACCGGAAATTCTGGCGCAGGAAATCGTAGCCCAAAGCAGATTATTCAAAATTGAGCAGTTGCAGCTTCGCTTCAGCAATGGCGAAGAGCGAACCTATGAGCGGATGCGGGGCTCGGGCCGGGGCGCGGTAATGATCATTGCCTGCCCTGATCCTGACCATTTTTACCTGATCCGTGAATACAGCGCTGGCACTCACGATTATCAACTGGGTTTCCCGAAAGGCTTAATTGATCCAGGCGAGGATATTCTTAGCGCAGCAAACCGGGAGTTAAAAGAAGAAATTGGCTTTGGTGCCGCTCGTTTTGTAACGTTAAAGTCACTGGCACTCGCACCGGGATATTTTAATGCTACAATGCATATAGTTATGGCCTTCGATTTGTATCCCGAGCAGCAGCAGGGAGATGAACCCGAACCGCTGGAACTTATCAGTTGGGCGCGCGGTGATAGTGACTTGTTATTGCAGCAAGCAGACTTTACCGAAGCAAGGAGCGTAGCAGCCCTGTTACTGGCACAGCAATTCCTGGAAGCAAACCCGGATGTTTTTAAGCAAACTGCTTGAGAGTGTAAAACAGACCGCCCGCGAAGCCGGACAGCATTTATGGCAGCTGTATCAAAGCGGTGACTTTGTTGCCGAACAAAAAGCCGATACCAGCCCGGTAACCTCTGCCGACCTTGCTGCCAACGCAATGATTATTGCCCGTTTGTCGGATTTAACCCCGGATATCCCGATAATATCTGAAGAAACGACCATTATGCCGTTAGCGCAGCGCCAGCATTGGCCACGTTACTGGCTGATTGACCCAATGGACGGTACGCAGGAGTTTGTTGCCCGAAGTGGCGATTTTGCCGTGAGTATTGCTCTGGTAGAGCATGGCTGGCCGGCCCTGGGCGTTATTTACTGGCCAAAAGAAGATATTCTCTATTACGCCACTCGTGGTCACGGCTCGTTTAAACAGCAGCGTAATTTAATTAACCGGATGCAGGTACACCAGCACCAGCAAGGTGAAGTACTGCGGATTGCCGTCAGCCGGCGTCAGCCGTTACAACCCATAGTTGCCTTGCTTAGCGAAAGGCAGACTGTCGAGTATATTCCGCTGGGCAGTTGCTCACTGAAAAGCTGCCTGGTGGCTGAGGGCAAAGCCGATTGCTATTTGCGGCTTGGCCCGACAGGGGAATGGGATACTGGCGCGGTGCATATCATTGTTGAGGAAGCAGGTGGCAAAATTCTTGATAGCCAGTTTGCGCCCTTGAGTTACAATCAGCGGGAAACCCTTGCCAACCCCGATTTTATGGTAATTGGCCAGGCAGAGTTGCCCTGGCGGGAACTGATTCAGGCGAAGCCAACCACCCGGCCATTAGTCTCATAAGCAGCCATTTATTTTGCATAACTTTGCTATAGGCCATGTAACACGCGGTTTTCTGCGGTTTTAACGCTAATCTCAACTATCTTTTTTCTGCTGAAAACGCTAAGATGCACGGGTATTTTTTGCGCAAAAACCAGGCAGTTGCCCAAAAAATAACATAATTAATAAGTCCGCTAGAGACTGCACCCTTACCTACAGTACCCTTAGGAGTTACATCATGTCCGATCTGGATCTGGGCCAATACGGCATTACAGATGTCACGGAAATCGTTTATAACCCATCATATGACTTATTGTTTGCGGAAGAAACCCGCAGCGATCTGCAAGGTTATGAACAAGGCAAACTGACCAAGCTGGGCGCGGTTTCGGTTGATACCGGTATCTTTACCGGCCGCTCCCCTAAAGATAAATATATCGTGCGCGATGACACCACCCGCGATACCGTCTGGTGGTCAGATCAAGGCAAAAACGATAATAAAGCGATCAGCACCGAAGTATGGACTGAGCTGAAGTCGCTGGTTACCCGTCAGTTATCAGGCAAACGTTTATTTGTGGTCGATACCTACTGTGGTGCCAATGCTGATACCCGGCTGGCCGTTCGTTTTATCACTGAAGTAGCCTGGCAGGCCCATTTCGTTAAAAACATGTTTATCCGGCCAACCGACGAAGAGCTGAAAAGCTATAAGCCAGATTTTATTGTGATGAACGGTGCTAAGTGCACTAACCCGAACTGGCAACAACAGGGGTTAAACTCTGAAAATTTCGTGGCCTTTAACCTGACTGAGCGGGTACAGTTGATTGGCGGCACCTGGTATGGCGGCGAAATGAAAAAAGGTATGTTCTCAATGATGAACTACTTTTTACCATTAAAAGGCATTGCCTCGATGCATTGTTCGGCCAACGTCGGTAAAGACGGTGATGTTGCAGTTTTCTTTGGCTTGTCTGGCACCGGTAAAACTACCCTGTCTACCGATCCAAAGCGGCAGCTGATTGGCGACGATGAGCACGGTTGGGACGATGATGGTGTATTTAACTTTGAAGGTGGCTGTTACGCCAAGACCATTAATTTGTCGCAGGAAAACGAACCGGATATTTACCACGCTATTCGCCGTGATGCCCTGCTGGAAAATGTTAGCGTAGCGGATGACGGCACGATTGATTTTGACGACGGTTCAAAAACTGAGAATACCCGGGTGTCTTACCCGATCTACCATATCGACAATATTGTGACCCCGGTATCAAAAGCCGGCCATGCCAAGAAAGTCATTTTCTTAACAGCTGATGCCTTTGGTGTGTTGCCGCCGGTATCAAAGTTAACGAAAGAACAGGCTAAGTATCACTTCTTATCAGGCTTTACTGCCAAGCTGGCCGGTACTGAGCGGGGAATTACCGAGCCTACTCCGACCTTCTCCAGCTGTTTTGGTGCGGCCTTTTTAAGCCTGCACCCGACTCAATATGCTGAAGTGTTAGGTAAGCGGATGGCCGCAGCTGGTGCTGAAGCTTATCTGGTCAATACCGGCTGGAATGGTACGGGCAAGCGTATTTCTATTAAAGCCACCCGGGCTATTATTGATGCAATTCTAGATGGCAGCATTGAAAACGCCGAGTTTGTGCAATTACCGTACTTTAATCTGGCTATGCCAAAGCATTTGCACGATGTGGAAGACGGTATTCTGGATCCGCGCGCAACGTACAGCAATGCGGCAGAATGGGAAGTTAAAGCGAAAGATCTGGCGAAACGCTTTGTCGATAACTTTGCCAAGTTTACCGATAACGCTGAGGGTAAGGCGTTAGTGGCCGCAGGGCCGCAAGTGTAATTGTACTGATATTATAAAGACGGGCCGCCATGTGCGGCCTTTTTTATTTCGGCTCTGGCAAAAAATAGTAGTAACTATTACTGGCAACAATATAGATACCCTACTAAGGTAGTTAGCGGTGCTGTCGCTAGATGTTGTTTAGTAAGACATTTCCTGTTGTTTAAGTAAAGTGGCGGTCGTTGAATAATAATAATCAAACAGTCAAGGGTAACCAATGTTGCGGTCTATAACCATTCAGAAACGATTACTGGTAGCCTTTGGTGCTTTAGCGCTGCTGTTGGCTCTAACTGGCTTGTTTAGCCTACAAAGTATATCTTCGGTAAGAGAACAAGCCAACTTTGTAGAAACTACAGTTGTCTCCGGCTTGTCGGGCATTGGCAGTCTTGGTACTAATATCAACCGGAACAGGGCACTGACATTGAGGTTATTGCTCTCGATTGACATTAAACAGGAAACTGAAACTTTTAATACTATCAAGAAAATAAGGGATGACATTAAGAGTGTTGAAGAGCCTTATGAAGCGACTATTTTTGACCCACAGGAACGGATTATCTTTAATAAGTATCTTGCCGCAAGACAGCAATACTTTGAGTTGCAGGATCAAGCCTTAGAGCTGTTACAAAAAGAGGAGCTGGGTGCTGCCCAGGATTTACTGGATCAGATGAATCCGGTAGCAAATGAGATAGCACAGTTGTTAATACAACTCGAAGATATTAATCAGCGCGCTGCAGAGGATGCCAGGGCTTCATCTATTGCCACCTTCAGCTCCGCAAAAATGGCGATAATTGTATTAATTGTAATAGCAGTAGCCATTGCCATAATCATTTCAATCATAATCTCCCGCAGCATCAGCCAGCCACTGGCACGTTCGGTAGTATCGGCCCGCTATATTGCTGATGGTGACCTTACGCAGCAAGTCAGTGTTGAAGGCAGTGATGAGCTAACTGAGTTAGCACAGGCCCTGGAGCAAATGCAGCAAAAGCTGCGGGATGCCATTGGCCATATTGCCAGTTCATCAAATCAATTGGCGTCAGCTGCAGAAGAGCTCAATGTGGTAACCGATGAGTCCGCTAAAGCGTTAATGCTTCAAAATGATGAAGTACAACAAGCGGCAACTGCCATTACTGAAATGAGCTCGGCAGTGGATGAAGTAGCGGGTACGGCGTTAAAAACCTCGGAGGCATCCTCACAGTCAGCAGGCTTGGCCAGAGATGGTACGCAGAAAGTAGTACAAACCAGCAAAGTTATTGAAAAAATGAATGCCGAAGTGCGTCAGAGTACTCAGGTGATTAATACCCTGGCAGAAAAAGTTTCGTCAATTAACCAGGTGTTGGAAGTTATCCGCAGTGTAGCTGATCAAACTAACTTGCTGGCGTTAAATGCCGCTATTGAAGCAGCCCGGGCTGGTGAAGCAGGACGTGGCTTCGCCGTGGTAGCAGACGAAGTGCGTAGTCTGGCATATCGCACGCAAACTTCTACTGGTGAAATAGAGCAAATGATCCAGCAAGTACAATCTTCAGCCAAAGAAGCAGTGGACGCCATGCAGTTGATCAGCGGTAATGCTGATAACGCACAGAGCGTGGCAAAATCTGCGGCAGATGCCTTGGAGCTGATTGCCGAGAATATTTCGGCAATCAGCGATCAGAACCATGTTATCGCTGGTGCGGCGGAAGAACAATCTAAAGTGGCGCGGGAAATTGACCGTAATATTGTGACTATTAGTGATTTAGCCTCACAAACGGCCGATGGCTCCAGTCAGACCAGTGCCAGCGCAAGTGAACTAACCCGCCTGGCAGTGCAGCTGAACGAATTGGTGAGTAAATTCAAGGTGTAGCGTTTTCTACAGAAAAAACAGGCCGCGGTTGCGGCCTTTTCGTTCAAGCCCTGCTTATGTTCTGGTTTAGGTTTAAAACGAGAGATCTGGCGAAACGCTTTGTTGATCACTTCGCCAAGTTTACCGATAACGCAACGGGCAAGGCGTTAGTGGCTGCAGGACCGCAACTGTAACCAACAAAAGTTGTTAACAAAAGCTAACCTTCGGGTTGGCTTTTTTGTTTTTAGAGCAAATGAGTTAATTTTTTATCAATATAAACATTTTAATTGTTTACTTTTGAATTCATTTGAATACAATCTTTGCTATGTGAACACGGCTAAACGATGACAGGGAGTGCACAATGAGCAGCAAAACGGTACCTTTCAGCGCCCGGATAAGCATTGAAGATGCCGAATTTATCAGCACGCTGGAATATGATGGTGCCCATACCCCGTCAGATAAATTGCGGGCACTACTGGCGGAAACCCGGCGCAAACATGCCAGTTACCCCGACTATGGCCATAACCTGGCGCAAATGCAGGAATGGCTGGGGCAAATGAAACGTCAGGTATTAATTCGCCAGCAGCAACTTAATCAGCAGGCCGAACCCGTATTGCGTGTGCTGGATGCATTACCTGATTTACTGGCCACGCTACAAACTATGGCGGCACGTTGCCCGCAGCTGAACGTGCGGGAAATGCAGCAAACAGAGCAAAGTGTGCTGCAGAAAATTTACCGGATAAATGAATTGTTATTACCACTTGCCATTACGCAGGGCAAGGAGGAAGACAATGACTTGCAACAGGGTTTATATGCCCTGGCAACGTTAATAAATGACCACAGAATGGCAATACAAGGAGAGCAGTGATGAGCGAAAGTATTACCCGCCGGGTTGCCCGGTTAGTCAGCGGCAGTGTTAATGCATTGGTCGATGCTGTCGAAAGCAGCGCACCCGAGGCCGTAATGGAGCAAGCCATTCGTGAGCTGGATGCGGCAATTGCGGATACCCGAACAGAATTGGGGCAGCAAGTTGCCCAAAAGCATCTGGCCAGTAAAAAGTTAATGGAAGAAAACAGTCGCTATGAATTGCTGACGGGCCAGCTGGATGTTGCTGTGGCTAATGGCCGTGATGATTTAGCGGAAGCCGGCATTGCCCAACAAATGGACATTGAAGCCCGAATTCCGGTGCTGGAAGCGTCTATCAGCGATTGTGCTAATCGTGAAAAGGAACTGGAGGGCTTTATTCAGGCATTGCAGGCGAAAAAGCGGGAAATGAAAGCCGAACTGACGGCCTTTATACAAGCTCAGGCCTCAAAAGCCAGTACTACGGTGGCGGGTGGCAATAGCGCTGACAATGCCACCAATAAAGCAGAGCGGGCAAGCGATGCTTTTGGCCGGGTGCTGGAAAAAGCCTCGGGCATAGCCGGACGGGATACCGGCCTTGCCAACGCAGGTAAGCTGGCAGAGCTGGAAGAGTTGGCGCGTAAAAACCGGGTGGCAGAACGACTGGCGGCACTTAAGGCTGGTAAAAGCTGATGTTAAGTCTGGCACTGGCCAGTGAGAATCTGGTATTCAGTATTGCCCTGGTGCTGATGTTAATGATTGCGGTGCTGGAGGGGGTCGCAGCACTGTTCGGTGCTGGCATGTCATCAGCATTGGAAAGCCTGTTACCAGAGTCAGAATTAAGCCCCCATGCCGAAGTTGGCGCATTCGAGGCTGATTCGGCGCTTAGTCGTTTTCTTGGCTGGTTGCGGATTGGCGAAGTGCCAATTCTGATGTTGCTGGTAATCTTTTTACTGAGCTTCGGTTTAGCTGGTTTATTACTACAGGGGCTGCTGGCGACACTGACCGGTAGTCTGGCGCCGGGCTGGCTGGCTGTTCCGGTGGTGTTTCTATTGAGCTTGCCTGTCGTAAGGCTGGGTGGCGGCATTTTGCAGGCTATTATGCCGCGGGATGAAACCACTGCTGTCACCGGCGATAGCCTGCTGGGCCGGATTGCCGTGATTACCCTGGGTACCGCCCGCAGCCAGTATCCGGCAGAAGCCAGGGTAAAAGATCAGCATGGTTATAGCCACTATCTGCAACTGGAGCCTGATACTGAAGGTGACGAGTTTGAGCAGGGCACAGAAGTTTTACTGCTATCCCGCCAGGGTGCAGTTTATAAGGGGATCAGGAATTCCAATCCTCATTTGTCAGATCAGGACCCAAACCGGTCTTAATAAAACGGCAAGACATTTTTCAAAAGGAGCAGTAAATGTTGGCAATGAATTTGATTGATATTTTAATTATCGCTGGTGTGGCACTGGTAGCATTATTGGTGCTGGGGATGATTCTGGCACGACTATACAAAAGGGCAACGAAGGAAATTTCGTTCGTCCGTACCGGTTTTCGTGGCGAAAAAGTTATTATGAACGGCGGTGCCATTGTGCTGCCGGTGTTACATGAAATTATTCCGGTGAATATGAATACCCTACGCCTGGAAGTGCGCCGGGCTAACGAACAGGCCCTGATCACCCGCGACAGGATGCGGGCGGACGTTACGGCTGAATTTTATGTCAGGGTTAAACCAACAGTAGATGCGATTGCTAATGCTGCGCAAACGCTGGGCTTAAAAACCATGAATCCGACCGAACTAAAAGAGCTGGTTGAAGGTAAGTTTGTCGATGCGTTACGCTCGGTTGCTGCAGAAATGGCAATGGAAGAGCTGCATGAAAAACGGGTCGACTTTGTGCAGAAAGTACAGCATGTGGTGTCGGAAGATCTGCTGAAAAATGGTTTGGAACTGGAGTCGGTATCACTAACCGGTCTGGATCAGACGGCATTTGAACACTTTAATCCGCAAAATGCCTTTGACGCTGAAGGCTTAACCAAATTGACACAGGCGATAGAATCTCGCCGCAAAATCCGTAACGATATTGAACAAGAGACAGATTTAGCGATTAAAACGAAAAATCTGGAAGCGGAACGGGCGAAGCTTAACATTTCACGGGAAGAGGAATATGCTCGCTTAGAGCAGGAGCGTGAAGTGTCTATTCGCCGGGCGTCGCAAATGGCAGAAATTGCCCGCGAGCAGGCTGAAAAAAAGCGCGAAGCAGAAGAAGCGCAAATAGCCTCGCAACGTGAAATCGACTTAAAGCGGATTATGTCTGAGCGCGATATCGACAACGAAAATATCCAGAAAGACCGGGCCGTGCGGGAAATGGATATCGCCAAACAGCGAGCAGTTGAACAGGCAGAAATAGAACGGCAAAAAGCGGTAGAGCTGGCATCACAGGATAAGTCGATTGCCGTGGCTGAGAAGTCACGCGCAGAATCGGAAGCAAAAGCAGAAGCAGACAAAGCCCGGGCCCTGGCAGTGAAACAGGAGGAAGGTGTTGTCACCGTGCGCCAGACTGAGCAGGCCGAGCGGGCAAAACAGGTTGATCTGATTATGGCACGGCAGCTGGCAGAGAAAGAAGCTATTCAGTTGGTTGTCGCTGCTGAAGCTGAGAAAAAGGCTGCGGAAGATCAGGCTGAGGCTATGCGAGTGGCGGCACAAGGCCAGGCAGACAAAGAGCGGTTGACGGCAAAAGGTCAGGCCGATGCAGAGCTGTTACTGGCTGATGCCAAAGCACGTAGTTATGAAGTGGATGCTGAAGGTAAAAAAGCCATTAACGCTGCTGCTAATATGCTGTCGGTAGACCAGATTGCGATGCAGATCCGCCTGGCGCTAATCCAGCAACTACCGGAAATTATTGCGCAAAGTGTCAAGCCAATGGAGCAAATCAGCGACATTAAGATTTTGCAGGTAAATGGCATGGGCGCGCAGGGCGGAGGCAACAGCGCAGAGGCCGGCGCTGCAGACGCAGGCAATGGCTCCCTGGCTGATCAGGTAGTGAACAGCGCGCTGCGGTACCGGGCACAAGCGCCGATCCTTGATTCATTGTTATCAGAAATTGGTTTAAAGGCGGGTGACATCAATGGCATGACAGAGGCCTTGCAAGCGCCGTTAAAACAGTAATGGTATCTAAAGGCATAACAGGCTGCATTTGCAGCTTGTTGCCGTTCAGTTTCAGGTTATTCTCTTGTGCTACAGTTATGGCCAGCAATGTAGTGGTTTTCAGGCGCAGGAGGTGCCAATAAAAATGTCTGACCTGATTTTTAGCGCGAGTACTGGTCTGGCGTTATTAGCCGTGGCGTTGTTATTTGGCCAGCCTGAGGCTGACAATTTAACCAACAGTCATTCAGAAAGCGCGCAACACTATGCCCCTGGCTGGCAGCCAATTGATGGCACCGTGCTTACTGAGCATTGCCCTGCAAATGATTTATACGATTATCCATTCCAGCAGTATTGTCATAACGTGGTATTTGCCTGGGGCGGTGGTGATTTAGATGAAAGCACTGGCCGGTTGTATATTTGGGGCGGTGGTCATAATGATTATTATGGCAACGAGGTATACCAGCTGGATGCTATCAGCGGCGAGCTGCACCGGTTGACAGAGCCGGCACAACCGGCGGCTCCGGATACCACACCAAGACTGACTGAACTGGCGCCGTTTGACGGCAGCCAGCCAAACTCCCGTCATACTTATGATGGTCTGGCGTTTATCAGTAATGAAGGGGTGCTGTGGGCGTTTTCCGGTGCGTTGGCGGGTCGGCATGCTGGTGGCGCAGACCCCAATACCTGGCTATTTGACCCTGATGCCAACCGTTGGCACAAAGATACGGCAAGTGGCGACATCCCGCGGGGGGCTTTTGGCGTGGTCGCTGCTTATGATAGTAAAACCGGTTTGGTGTTTTTACATGACAGGTCTGCATTATACAGTTATCAATATCACGCCGAGGGTGGTATTTATAAAAAGCTTAACGGTAAAGGAGGTTTAGGGCTTGGCGTTAATGCGGCAATTGACCCGGATAGCCGCAAGATGCTGATAATTGGTCAGAAAAAACAAATACTCTATGATTTAACGGCAGCAACGGGCTATCGGCGGACAGCGATACCGTTAAAGGGTGATGCTCAGTTTATCGAAAAGTTTCCGGCGCCGGGCTTAACGTACAACAGTAAGGATGGCCACTTTTACGCCTGGCCGGGCGATGGCAAGTTATACAAATTTGATTTAGCCAGCTTAAGCTGGCTGGGCATTCCAATTGCAGATGATCCAGGGCCACAGGTGCGGCACGGTACCTTTGGCCGCTTTGCGTATGTAAAGGCACTGGATGGCTTTGTATTGTTGAATAATCCGCGCCAGCCCGCTTATTTTTTAAAGCTGCCGGCGCAGTAACAACGATTATTTAATCATCCGACAGGTTTTTCAGGCGGTGTTCCCAGCGTCTTTTGGCGAAGCGACGCATATTGGGAATGTCATCGGTTTCGTCCATTATCGGCTGGCCAATAATGGTTTCAATCACATCTTCCATGGTGACTAACCCCAGCCAGGTGCCGTATTCGTCGTACACCAGACACATATGCTGGCGTTCATGCATTAGCTGGGTCATCAGGTGTTCGGCACTCATTTTGTCTGATATCACTTTTACCGGCTTCATTAAATCAGCCACTACCTGCTGCTCAGTGATATTCAGCATATCGTAGCGAAACACGATGCCCAGCGGCGATTCATCTTTATCTATTACCGGGTAGCGTGAAAACTGACCAATTTTAACCCGTTCGGCAAACTGCTCAAGCGGCTCGTCCGGGCTGGCACTTTCGCAGACAGTGCGCGGGGTCATAATATCGCGTACTTTAATGTCGTGCAGGTCAAGAATATTAGCAATAACCCGTTGTTCATCCTCATCGAGTTTATTCATTTCCCGGCCCAGCACAGTAAGCGCCTTAATTTCCTGACGCAGGTCGTGCTCGTGGCTGCCACCACCAAATAATTTCATTATCTGATCTGACAGCCAGATAAAGGGCCGCAGCACCGTAATCATAATATTAAGCGTTACCGGCAATAGCGGCGCCAGGGCAGGCCAGTAGCGGGCACCAATAGTTTTTGGAATGATCTCAGACAGCACTAAAATAAGCAGAGTCATTACCGCCGAAGCAATACCCAGATAGCCGTCACCAAACACCAGCGTAACCTGGGCACCAACCCCGGTAGCGCCAACAGTATGGGCTACCGTATTCAGGGTTAAAATAGCCGCCAGCGGCTGGTCTATTTTTTCTTTTAAGCCCTTCAGCTTGTTATAAAGTTTAGGATTCTGAAGTTTTTGCTGGGCAATATAACTGGGAGTGATGGAAAGCAGGGCGGCTTCCAGAATGGAGCAAATAAACGATACCGCGATAGATAAAACTGCGAACGCAATTAACAGGCTCATACAGGTTAGTTACAACACTCCGTTTTATTAAGGAGGCGGCAGTATAAAATGGCTTACCTGAAAAAGCGAGCCACACGCGATGTATGGCCCGCTTTACCTTCTACGGGCGGTTAGAACCGGCCTTTGACGCCGAACGCAAATGTCATACCGTACTCTTCAAACTGAAAGGTGTAAGCGGCATTCCCCTGATAAAGCTCCAGTGGTTCATCGGTCAGGTTTATCAGCTCGGCTACCAATTCAACCTGTTTGCTTAGCTTGTATGATGCCGTGATATCAACCTGAGTATGCGCAGCAACATAGATGTCATAGTTAACATCGTCGCCGACTTCACTGAGGAATTTGTCACGGTACGACACACTTAAGCGGGTACTGAATTTGTTATCTTCGTAACCCAGGTAAAAGTTACCGGCTTGTTCGGCTGATTCTGGCAGACTAAAGCTTTCGTCAGGACGATCCAGCACTGTTAAGTCGGTATCCAGCAACGTGAAGTTGGCACCTACTAGTACTCCATTAAGCTGCGGCTGGGTAAAACTATGCTGCCAGGCAAACTCCAGGCCGCTGACACTGGCACTTAAAGCATTTACTGGCCGGGTAACGTCGAAGCCAGCATATTCCGGTACATCATTGCTGGTTAGCTCAACGATAAAATTGTCGATATCTTTATAAAACACCCCGGCTGATAACAAGCTGCCTTCGTTGTAGTACCAGTCCAATAGTAGATCGTAGTTTGTCGCCTCGTAGGGGTCGAGGTCCGGGTTGCCCAGTTCAACTTCATTGTCTTCTAAATTAATTTCAGCACGGGGCGAAATATCATTGAAGCTTGGACGGGCAATAGTATTGGTCCAGGCTGCCCGTAACATCAAATCATCCGCCAGCTCATAGCTGTAATGCAGGCCCGGCAGCACGTTGGTGTAATCGCTGCTGACACTGCGCTGGCTGATAGTTAATTCACCGTCCTCATCAAATGTCAGCTGGTTGCCGCTGGCGGAGTAATCGGTGCGCTCTACCCGCACCCCGGCGATTAACCGGCTCCGCTCACCATCGTAGGTAGCCATCAGATAACCGGCCTGGATATCTTCATCGGCGATAAAGTCTTCTGCCAGCGACAGCTGGCTATTTTCGGCGACGTCTTGCGGCCGTTCACTAAAGTCAGCGCGGTTTTGATTAAAAAAGTTAATATAGGCGGCAGAGCTGATGCCCTGGCCCAGATCGCCTAAGCCATAATCAGGCGCGCCAATGGTAAATTGATCCAGCGTGGTATCCGGGGTGCGGCGCAGTTCAACTTCATCGGTATTTTTATCTTTTTGCTTCCAACGCAGATCTAAGCCGGTTTTTAAGGTCAGGTTGTTGTTGCCAAAGGCATAGGGCAGCTCAACGTTTGCACCCAGGTTGTATTCATCATCATCAATCACTTTTGGCTCTAATACTGCCCGGTCCAGCTCATAGTTAGCATTGTCCAGATGGCTGGTATTGGCGACGCCATTACTGAAAATACCAAAGCCCGGAATACCCTGACCAATCACATAACTGGCGTCAAGCGGATCACCGGTATACTCGAAACGACCTTCGTTTTCATCCAGTACCCGCTCACGGGTAGTGGAAACACCGGCATAATAATCCAGGTTATAGCTGCTGCGGCTATGTTCGGCGCCCAGGTTTAACGCCAGGGTGTCCTGCTCTTTAGTCCGAAACCGAATACGACGGCGAAATGCATCAGGCTCCATTTCGGTGACGATGGCATTATTGCCATCAAAATTGCTCAGGGTGCCATCTTCAAATACAAAAATACTCCGCTGGCGGGTTTCTGCATCGCTAAAGCGGCTGAACACCGTATTGGCAAAATACTTATTGCTACTATCAGGCCGGTACTCAAGATTAAGGTTGGCACCGATGCGCTCGCGGTTGACATAGTACTTGCGCTGTTGCAGCTCAATCATACTGAACACTTCACCGTCCTGAAAATCGACCATGTCGTATTCTGCTTCAACATTGTCAGACTCGAGTTTGCGGTCCAGATAATTAAAGCCAGCTGCCACGCCAAAGTTTTTGTTGTTGTCACCACCTAAACTAAAGGTATCACTGGCGTTCAGGCTGAATTTCGGGCTGGTTTCGCTACTAAGCTCGTTGTACGACGCTTCAGCCCGATATCGAACCTGGCGGCCTTCTCGGTCGAATGCCGAGGCTGATTTTACATCTACTGCGCCACCAATCGCGTCGCCCGGCATATCCGGGGTGGGGGCTTTAGTAACAGAAATACCTTCGATAGAGCCGGTTGGAATAACATCTAGTGGCACTGCCCGCGAACTGCCTTCCGGGGTACCAATTCGCATACCGTTTACCGTTACTGAGCTCAACCCGGCAGCAATACCACGAATACTGACAAAACGGCCTTCGCCCTGATCCCGACTGATAGAGGTGCCTGGTAAGCGTTGCAATGATTCAGCAACGTTCTGATCAACGAACTGACCCATATCATCTGCAGCAATATAATTGGTAATGGCATCGGAAGCGCGATACATATTCAGCGCTTTATTTTGCGCCTGGCGCTGGCCGACCACGGCCAGGCGCTCAACATCTGTAAGCTGGATAACCACGGCCTTAGTACTGTTCTCGGTTACTTCTATTTGCTGGCGCTGAGCAGGCAAACCAATATAACTGATTTCCAGTGTTACCATACCGGAGTCAACATTGCGCAATACAAAACGGCCAGAAGCGTCAGTAAACACCTGTTGCTGACTGTCGATAACTTTTACCAGAGCACCGGATAGCACCGAACCGTTATCGGCTTTTTGCACCACCCCTTCAATGACGGCCGCCGCCTGAACGTAGGCCGCAACGGGCAGGCTAAGCGCCAGTAGCAGACCGTTAACGATGGGCTTCTTGTTAAAACCGGTTTTGCGCTTTGCAGCTAACATGCTGAGTTCCTTTTATTTATTTTAAGAGATAACCAAAAGGTTAAAGGCTGCCTATGGCAAAATAATGACGTTTAGATTTCACTGATGTGACATTGAGGCCGGCTGCGTTTGTCATCTTAGTGTCATTGTTGGCCAGTATTATTAGTAAAATTAATGTGTTGCAGAGATCTCATTATGAGGTTGTGGTTTGGCTTATTGTTGTGCTGTGGTGGCATATTGCCTGTTAATGGCTACAGTCAGGCTGCTGATTATAGTAGTGACAACCTTAGCGCCGGCACAGTAATTGAAGTGCCGCTGGCCAGTTTACGGCCTACCCAGAGTGTTATTGCCCATGAGCAGGTAAACTATAAACTGGCGGCGTACCGGGAGAGCCGCCAGCAACTGTTCGCCGACCTTTGTAAAAGCGCGGGTTGGGGCCGCCAGGTCAGTTTTGACCACAAATCAGCGGCCAACCAACCTGACAGTTATCGCTGCAGCAAGGCCGGCAAGAAACCGCGTAATATTAAGCAGTTAAAAACGGTGGTTGTGGGTGCAGATAACCAGCTGTACCTGACCGATGGCCATCACACCTTTTCAGCTTTTTATGATATGCCAGAAGGCGGCCCTGAATTTAAGGTAACGGTGGTTGTGCAGGCCAGGCTGGCGTTGCCAGAGCCAGCCGCATTTTGGCAACAGATGGTGCTGCAGGGTAATGCCTGGCTATATGATGCTGCAGGCGGCCAAATTGGCTATCAGGAATTACCTGCCAATCTGGGGCGTAAAAACTTACAGAATGACCCTTACCGGGCGGCATTGTATTTTTTACGCGAGGGGGTATGGGCTAAGCCGAAACCTGCCATTCCTTTTGTCGAGTTTTACTGGGCCCAGTATTTACGGGCGCAGAGCGAGTTGCAATTTCCCGGCTATTACAGTGCCGCTGAGTATCTGCAGTGGCTGGAGCGGATCCACAGCCATTTACTGCACCTTAATAAATACAGGATCATTTTTGGCGATTTTACTGCGGAGCAATTAGGTTGGCGCGGTACACCAGATTACACCCGGCTTAATCAGTTATTGTGTCAGCGTAAGCCTGAAGAAAACAGTTGGGGTATGCTCGGTATTGCTCTGAGCCAGCGAGGTATGCCGTTACCATGTGACAAACGCCAATATCTGGGCCGGACAAAATTGGCTACCGGACTACAGCAATTGCCACCTGCAGTAAACGCGGATGGCAGTGTCAATGTGTTGATTGAAATTGCTGCCGGCAACAATGCCAAATGGCAACAGGATAAAACAGCGCCGCTGCAGCTGGAATGGGAGCAACAGAGGGGCGAGCGGCGACAAATTCATTATCTGGCTTACCCGGCAAATTACGGCATTGTTACTAACACTTTGCTGGCAAAAGAGCAGGGGGGCGATGGCGATCCAGTGGATGTGCTGGTGCTGGGGCAGGCCCTGTCGCAGGGCACAGTGCAGCAAGTGCGGTTGGTTGGCGTAATGCGGATGCTGGACAATGGCGAGCAGGACGACAAACTGCTGGCAGTACCGTTAAAGGGACCGCTTTCAGGCGTTACCGACCTGGCGGAATTACAACGTCAGTTCCCCGGGATCACAGCGCAACTGCAGCTCTGGTTTGAACACTACAAAGGCGCTGACGGTAATATTCAGATACAGCAGATTGAGGGCGCAGCGGCAGCAATGGCATTGTTAAAAGCCAGCCAGCTTTAAGGCTGGCTGTGTTGGTCTTGTAAAAATTGCTGTTTCGGCATCAAATTAACGGTTTCATGTAGCTCTGAATAGACTATTACCACCTCGCCGCTTTGCAGCTGGCGCTTCACCGCAGCCACTTTCTCAGATAAGGAAATTTCCTGCTCACCATAATCGGTACCCTCGCGCAGTACATAGTATTCAATCAGGTTATGCAGGGTCGCTTGATCAATGTCGCAATAAGGAATAATCATAAGTTCAACTGCTGTTTTATAAAGGCGGGAATACGCTGGTTCAGCCAGAATTGCGGTTTGAACGGGCTGCCATACACAAAGCCAACATGGCCGCCACCGCTGGTCAGCTCATATTGCACATGCGGACTTAGCTCGGTGGGTTTAGGGATCACCTCATCGCTTAGAAAGGGGTCATCCTTGGCGTGAATAATCAAGGTGGGGATCTGAATATGGCGCAAAAACGCCATGCCACTGGCGCGTTGGTAATAATCCTGGGCATTGTTAAAGCCATGAATGGGTGCGGTAAAATGCTCGTCAAACTGCTCAATACTGGCAAAGCCCTGCACCTGCTCTGGCGTTAAAGGCAGCGGAAAATCAGTAAACTGCTGCAGCTTTAACAGGGTGCTACGCTTTAACCGGCCCAGTAAATAGCGCTGGTACAATTTGCTGCTGCCGGTATTAATCCGTTTAGCGCAGGCCGCCAGCGATAAGGGCGGACACACCGCCACGGCCGCTGCCAGGGGATTGTGGGCTGCCTGTTCGCCACAATATTTCAGCAGCACATTGCCACCCAGTGAATAGCCTACAGCGACTAAAGGCCGGCCAGGGTAGCGTTGTTTAATGGCATTAATTACCAGCGCCGCATCGGCGGTGTCACCACTATGATAAGCCCGCGGCAGTTTATTCGGTTTGCCATTGCAGCCACGAAAATGCAGCAGCACTGCTGACCAGTTAAGCGTCCGGCACTGCGCCAGCATGGCCTGAATATAATGGCTGTTAATATCGCCGGCCAGACCATGCAATAGTATCAGCAGCGGTGTCTCTGTGGTTGCCTTGTTAGCGTGCAGCCAGTTTAGCTGCAGCTCGTCACCATCAGGCAGGCTGAACAGTTCGGCAGCAGTATGTAACTGCTGTTTCGGGCTTAAATATTTAGCAAAAATGGTTTGCAGGTGGGCATGCCGTAACCACCAGGCGGGCTGGAACGGCGCATGAACGACTGGTCTGAGCTGAGCTTGCAAATGGACGTATCCTGATAAACAATGGGTTAAATTTTACTTATGGTGCAGCACTATGGATCGGCGGCAATTTGTTTTCTCCGGCATTGCGTTTGCTGCTGCAGCCAGTCTAGGCATTACCCTCGGTACTTATGGCTGGCGGCAAAGCCTCAGTCCGGATCAGAGCAACCGGGAGTTAGTCTTGTCGGCCGCACTACCTGCACTATTGTACGGCGCTTTACCCGAAGATGCGACCTTAGCCGCTGCTGAGCTTGCGCGAACTAAAGCCGCGATCAATGATTTTTTACCTTTTTTACCACTGCGCCAGCAGCAGGAGCTGCATCAGCTGTTTAATCTGTTAGCCAACCGGTTCAGCCGGCTGGGCCTGACTGGTCATATTACCCAGCTTGCAGAATTAACAGTGCAACAGCGGCTGGCGCTGCTGGATAGCTGGCGCGACAGTTATCTTGCAGTATTGCAGCAAGCTTATCATGGCCTGCGCGAGCTGTTATATGGCGCTTACTATGGCCAGCCAGAGCACTGGCTGGCGTTGGATTATACTGCGCCGAGGTTTCGTTAATGACTAATCATCTGGATGCCAGCCAGTTTACGCAGGATCAGCAGTTTGAAGCGGATATCGTAATTATCGGCACGGGCGCCGGTGGCGGTATTGCTGCGGAGCAACTGGCGCAGGCGGGTTTTAAGGTTTTATTGCTGGAAGAAGGCGCTTACTACACCCGCGATGATTTTGTGATGGAAGAGCGCTGGGCTTACCCCAATTTGTATCAGGAAGGGGCGGCCCGTAAAACCCGGGATCAGGCGATTGGCATTCTGCAGGGGCGCACCGTTGGTGGCTCTACCACCGTTAACTGGACCACTTCTATTCGCACGCCGCAGCCGACACTGGATTATTGGCACAGTGAGTTTGGCCTGAAATTTACTGGTGCTAACGAGTTAACCCCATATTTTGAAAAAGCAGAGCAACGGCTGAATATCAAGCCCTGGCCTGTCGCGCCCAATGCAAATAACAGTGTGCTGCAACGTGGCTGCGAAGCGCTGGGGTGGGAATACACCGTCATCAGCCGCAATGTAAATGGTTGCGCTAACCTGGGTTATTGCGGCATGGGCTGCCCGATTAACGGCAAGCAGTCGATGCTGGTCAGTACTATTCCGGCGGCGCTGGCATTGGGCGCGACCTTAATTTCGCGGCTGTCTGTGCGCAAATTGCACTGGCAGGGCGACAACATCACCAGCCTTGAGGCCGTGCCGGTCGATCAGCATTTTCAGCCCCGCAGCGATATTAACGTCAGCATTAAGGCGAAACACTACATCCTGGCGGCGGGCGCTATTGGTTCGCCGGCTATTTTACTGCGCTCCGACGTGCCAGACCCCTCCGGCCGGCTGGGTAAACACACCTATTTGCACCCGTCGCTGATCAGCGGTGGACTGTTTGCTGAAGATATTAACGGCCATGCCGGGGCACCGCAGTCTATTTACTCTGATCAGTTTGTCTGGCCAGATAGCGACCAGATTGGCTATAAACTGGAGGCGGCACCGGTGCATCCGGTATTAATGGCCACTAAACTGCTGGGCACGGGCGAGCAGCATGCGGCTTTAATGCAACAGTTTAACCAGCTGCAGGTAACGATAGCACTGCTGCGCGATGGCTTTCACCCGCAAAGCCAGGGCGGCAGGGTTATGCTCGATAGTCAGCAGCAGCCGGTGCTGGATTACCCGATCACTAACTACCTATGGCACGGTGCACGCAGGGCCTTATTATCAATGGCGCAGATGCAATTTGCTGCCGGTGCTAAGCAGGTATTACCCATTCACCACGATGCCAAACTATATAGTAGCTGGGGTGAGGCCAAAGCGGCTATTGAAGCACTGCCAATGCAAAAATACCGGCAAACCGTGGCATCGGCCCACGTCATGGGTGGTTGTAATATGAGTGCCGACGCCAGCAAAGGCGTGGTGAACCAGCAGGGCCGTCATCATCAGCTGCAAAACCTGTCGATATTCGATGGTTCTATCCTGCCCACCAGCTTAGGCGCTAACCCGCAATTAACCATTTACGGTATGACCTGGTTAAATTGTCAGTTATTGCGCGCAGCGCTGATCTCAGCATAGTTTGCCTTTGCTGAATTCATGCTATTGTTAAGCCAGCAAGCCGGGGGCGACATCCGGGTAACAGCACTATAATTTGTGAAGCTGAATAAAATGACCGAACCCAGCTACAGCGTACTGAGTAACTATATAGATCTGCTGCTGGATGCTATCTGCGTGGTAGATAAGCACGGTTGCTTTGAATTTATCAGCCCCGGTGCCGAGCGTATTTTTGGTTATAAACCACAGGAAATGCTTGGCCATTCCATGCTGGAGTTTATTCACCCGGATGATCGGCCGATGACCGTGGCTACTGCCGAGCAAATTAACCAGGGTGCGGTAAAGCTTGACTTTGAAAACCGCTATATTCGCAAAGATGGCAGTGTAGTGCATTTGCTGTGGTCGGCCCGCTGGTCGGAAGATAAGCAGCAACGGGTCGCCGTGGCTCGCGATATCAGCAGCCTGAAATTGGCACAGCGCCGCCAGGCTGCACTGTATGCCATATCGGAAGCGGCCTTTAAAGCAGAAGATATCGAGCAGCTGTATCAGCAAATTCATCAGATTATTGCCGGCTTAATGCCAATGCAAAGTTTTGTGATTGCCCGCTACGATAGCCAGAATGGCTTGCGTTTTGGTTATACCAGTACTGATTCGTTAGCCAGTAATAATCCGCTCCTCACCACGGAGTTATGTAACAAAGTACTCAGGCGTGGTCAAAGTGAGTTATTTTATGGCCAGCAGCTAACACAGCCTGTTGGCAGGACGCTGGCCGCTGTGCAGCCAGACATCAATGCGTTAGCCGTACCGCTGAAAACACATAGCGGCATTATTGGCGTATTGCTGGCACAAAATGAGGGGCAGGCTGCCAGTTACAGCCAGGCCGAACTGGAAATGCTGGAGTTTGTGGCGACCCAGGTGGCGGTTTCCATTGAGCGCAAGCAAATGCTGGCCCGGTTACAGTTTCATGCGTTGTATGATCAATTGACGGCTTTGCCAAACCGCGAGCTATTTCAGGACAGGATGCACTCAGCACTGGCCCGGGCCGGACGGGAGCAAGCCACACTGGCATTGTTATACCTGGATTTAGACAAATTTAAACAGGTTAATGACCGATTTGGCCACAATGTCGGTGATGCGTTACTGCAACAAACAGCGCAGCGTCTGCAACAGGCGATTCGCCAGACGGATACGGCCGCCCGTTTTGGTGGTGATGAATTTGTTATTTTACTGGAGCAGGTAAGCAGTGAAGCCACCGCCATGCAACTGGCAGAAAATATCCGGTTGCTGCTTTGTCAGCCTTACGTTATAGATGGCCAGGCGCTGACTATTAATCCCAGTATTGGCATCGCCTTATATCCGGAGCATGGTAGTAGCCAGAAAGAATTAGTGTTAAACGCTGATGAGGCCATGTATCTGGCGAAAAATGCCGGTGGTAATCAGGTTATACTAAGTAATGGCAAACAGTTGTTTAACCGCAAAACACCCTGACGTTTGCTAGCGCTGATGAGTTAGCCCCAAACCTAACGCCCGGAAATATGGTAACCAAAGCTGGCTCAGGGCATTGCTTAGCAGCTCATCCGGATATACCCCCAGTTTCGCGGCTTTACTGTGTAACGTGCCCGCTACCAGAAAACTGTTTTTCAGGCTCTGACGCTGCAGCAAATTCTCAAAGGCCCGGGCGGCCATTTCTTCCGGCATCGCCAGATACAGCTGCTGTCGTGTCGCATCCAGCGTGCGGCACTGTTTGAAAAAGGCGCTCTCATGATGGCCATCATCAGATAAATATAAGGTTTGAAAAGCCTGCTGCAGCAGATCATTCAGCGGGTGAGCGCGCACGGGCAGGCCATCCAGGTAGCAACGACTGGCAAAGCGGTTAGCGGGCGGGGCCGGGCTGAACATTTTACCGGCAATATAGTGATCAAAAGCATGAAACCATTCATGGGCCAGGCTGCCACCGCCGGCGTTTTTAGCCAGCGCTAAAATACGTCCCTGTGGCTGATAATGGGCGCAGACACCGCGCTGGCCGCCAATGCCATAGGTTAGTGCCAGGCTGCCATTTAGTGAAATAACCTGCTCGGGTACCTGCAGCAACAGCTGCAAATCGCACAAGGCATCAAAAAATAAATTGGCCGCTTGTTGTTGCTCAGCGCTTTGTACCCAGCGGCCAATATGAATACTGTTAAAACCGAATATTTTAACCAGATCGCCAAAGCTGACATCGGCGCCGGCCCGGTGTGGCGGGCCATTGCGGTAGTATTGCCGGCTAAGTCCGTCAGACACGATGGTTATGCAGTCGTGCTGTTATCAGCAACAGAATCAACAACAGAATCAACATCAGAATCAGCATCCAGCATGGCCAGCGCCAGCGCTTCTGCTACTTTAATGCCATCAATACCGGCTGATAAAATACCACCGGCGTAGCCGGCGCCTTCGCCAGCCGGGTACAGGCCTTTGATATTAATACTCTGAAAATCACTGCCACGTTTAATACAAATGGGTGACGAGGTGCGGGTTTCCACCCCGGTCAGCAAGCCATCGGCTTTGGCAAAGCCTTTAATCTGACGGTCAAAGGCCGGTATTGCCTCGCGAATGGCGGCAATGGCAAAGTCGGGTAGGACTTTGGATAAATCAGTCAGGGTAATGCCGGGGGTATAAGAGGGCTTCACCTCACCCAGTTCGGCCGACGGCTTGCCTTTTAAAAAGTCACCAATTAACTGCGCCGGGGCATGGTAGCTTTCGCCACCTAACTTAAACGCCTGCTCTTCTAACCGGCGCTGCAGGGCAATACCAGCCAGCGGGTGGCCGGGGTAGTCACGCTCAGGGTCTATGCCTACCACTATGGCGCTGTTGGCGTTGCGTTCATGCCGTGAGTACTGGCTCATGCCGTTAGTGACCACCCGGCCTGGCTCAGACGCGGCCGCCACCACAGTGCCGCCCGGGCACATACAAAAGCTGTACACGGTGCGGTTATTACTGCAATGGTGGACCAGCTTGTAATCTGCTGCGCCTAAAATCGGGTTGCCGGCATTCGGACCAAAGCGGCACGCGTCTATCATCGATTGTTCGTGTTCAATCCGAAAGCCAATCGAAAACGGCTTGGCTTCAATATAGACACCCTGCTCATAGAGCATTTGAAAGGTATCGCGGGCACTGTGGCCAACGGCCAGCACCACATGTTTGCTCTGCAGCTGCTCACCGTTAGCCAGGGTTAAACCGGTTAACTGGCCATTCTCAATATGCAGTTGTTCTACTTTGCTGCTGAAACGAATTTCACCGCCCAGCTCGATAATCTTTGCCCGCATTTTTTCAACCATCGCCACCAGTTTAAAGGTACCGATATGCGGTTTACTGACGTACATGATCTCGTCAGGTGCGCCGGCTGCGACAAACTCACTCATCACCTTGCGGCCATAATGCTTAGGATCTTTCACCTGGCTATACAGTTTGCCATCAGAGAAAGTACCGGCGCCGCCTTCGCCGTATTGCACGTTCGATTCCGGGTTCAATGCTTTGCCGCGCCAGAAACCAAAGGTGTCTTTGGTGCGCTCGCGTACTTCTTTACCGCGCTCTAAAATAATCGGTTTAAAACCCATTTGTGCCAGTAATAAACCGGCAAACAAACCGCAAGGGCCAAGACCAATGACAACAGGCCGCTCCGTTAATTCAGCCGGCGCCTGAGCGACAAACTTATAACTGGTGTCGGGTGCGGGTTTAACATGCGGGTCTTTGGCAAAGGTTTTCAGCAGCTCAGCTTCATTATCTACTTCGATATCCAGGGTATAAATAAGCTGAATATCGGTTTTTTTGCGGGCATCAAAACCGCGTTTAAATACGGTAAAGCTGTGCAGCTGCTCTGGTGTTAGCTGCAGTTTGCTTAAAATAGCGGCATTTAGCGCATTTTCGTCGTGGTTTAGCGGGAGTTTTATTTCAGTCAAGCGCAGCATAAAGGGTCCGTATCGGTGTCATAGCGGCCAGGCAACAGGCCAGCAGCTCACAAGATGGCGCTATTTTACGCCAAGCTGCAGCGAATGTCCGTAAGGGTTTAGGGGGGAGTTTGATTTTTCTGGGCGCTGCAGTATGATCCGAAGCCTTAGTTAACAGGAAATAGAAGCGTTATGGCCTTTGTGGTGCTGGATAACTGTATTAAATGTAAATACACCGACTGCGTGGCGGTATGTCCGGTGGATGCATTTTTTGAAGGACCTAATTTTCTGGCGATAAGTCCGACTATTTGCATCGACTGCGCGCTGTGCGAGCCAGAATGTCCGGCCAACGCCATAGTACAAGAAGATAAAGTACCCGCAGAGCAGCAAGGTTTTATCGCACTTAACGCTGAACTTGCTGAACTCTGGCCTAATATCCGCGAAGTAAAAGCCCCGCCAGCCGATGCCGACGCCTGGAATGGCGTAGCGGATAAACTGCGCCTGCTGGAATTAGAGTAAACCGGTTAGTTGCTAGCAGGGGGCGCCAGTACCATATCAAATACCCAGGGCCGGAATGCCACCATTAAACCCATGCCTTTTTTATCAGCAGGGTCGGTTGCTAAATCTAACTCAGCCAGTTCGGCAAACTGTTCACTAAGCTGGTTCAATCGCCGTTGTAAAATACTGATTGAGGCGCCGGACAGCTCGGCAGTTTCAAGCCTTAACCAATGCTCAGGTGCAGTAAAGCTGTCTGCCATAAATGTCATTTTCACCTGTTGCTCATAACGCCGCCGCACCGGGCCGTCAGGTCGCCATTGGATATCACGCGATACTAATAGCCGGACCTTATTGTGTGGCTGCAGCTCAATTAGTTTTAACCGGTCCAGTGCTGCCAGTAACCGGATACCTTTCAGGTTGTCCAGCTGATATCGGCTATTAATATCTGCAGCTTGCCAGCCATTTAACAGCAGGTAAAAATAGGTCAGCAGGGTAGGGTCATCCGCCAGTGCTTGTTCCTGGGTCTTACTTAATTGCCTTGGTAGGCTCTCTTTGGCGAAGGCACTCATTTTGGCCAGCTCATACAAATTAGTATCCAGGATCCGGCAAATTTGCTCCAGCCGGCTCAGGGTAAAATTCTGTTGGGCAAAAATGCGCTTAACACTGGCTTCGCTGAGCTCGAGTTGCTGTGCCAGCTGACGATAACTTATGCCTTTTACTTTCAGACATAGCTTTAGCGCCGCTATCAATTGACTGGTTTGGTTGATCATAGTCGCCTTATTTGCACCTTTAGGTAGCGTATAATAATACTTTTAATAATTGTATAGCATAAGTTGCTACTCCTCAGCTAGTGTCGCAGCACACGCCAGCAGCAGGAGTTAGTTATGGGCAATAAATCAGAGCAAGTGATCGTCGTTAATGATGTTCATGCAAAATTAAATGCAACAAGCATGAGACGATGCTTGCAGCCGGCATCGGTAGGCGACGTAATAGCCGCTGTAACCCAGGCGAATCTTGATGGTAGTGCGCTGAGTATCGCCGGTGGGCGCCACGCTATGGGCGGGCAGCAATTTGTCACGGATGGTGTGCTGCTGGACTTGAGCCGGTTAAATAAGCTGGAACATTTTGACCCTGAACTAGGCCAGGTAACGGTGCAGGCGGGTATTCAGTGGCCAGACTTAATGCGCAAATTGCATGTGATGCAGAACGGCAACAGCAGGCAGTGGGGGATCAGGCAGAAACAAACTGGTGCCGATCGCTTAAGTATTGGTGGCGCAATAGCCGCAAATATCCATGGCAGAGGGCTGGATATGGCGCCTTTTGTGGCAGACATCGTCAGCTTTGATCTGGTAAATGCGCAAGGGCAGCTGGTGCATTGCAGCAGGCAGCAGAACGCTGAGTTATTCCGGTTGGTGGTGGGCGGCTATGGCTTATTTGGGATAGTTGTAACAGCAACTTTGCAATTGGCAGCACGGCAACAGGTAGTGCGTGAGGTTGAGCTGTGCAGTTTAGCTGAGATGATTGCTACCTTACCAAAGCGAATAGCCGCCGGATATTTATATGGCGACTTTCAGTTTGAGACTGCGCCCGATTCCGCCGGCTTTTTGTGTCACGGGGTTTTCTCCTGTTACCGACCGGTAGCGACCGAGCCGATTGCGAAGCAGCAGCTGCGGCTAAGCAAAGCCAATTGGCAACAGTTGTTGTATTTGGCTCATACCGATAAAGCCGAAGCCTTTAGTCGTTTTTCACAGTTTTATCTGGCATCCAGTGGCCAGCGTTACTGGTCTGATAGCCATCAATTAAGTATTTATCTGGATGATTATCATCTGGCACTGGACCAGCAGTTAGCGCCTGGTTGTGCCGGCAGTGAAATGATTACCGAGTTGTACGTGCCACTGCAGGCACTGCAATACTTTATGGCTGACTGTGCGGCAGATTTCCGCGAGCATAAGGTCGATTTAATTTATGGCACGGTACGTTTTATCCGCCGTGATGCCGAGACCGCTTTAGCCTGGGCCAGGCAAGACTATGCCTGCGTCATCTTTAATCTGCACATTGATCACCTGCCTGACGCTATCAACACTGCTGCAAGTCATTTTCGGCGGCTGATTGATATCGCCATCCGTTATCAGGGCAGCTACTTCTTAACGTACCACCCGTTTGCCACTAAGCAGCAAGTGCTGGCCTGTTATCCGCAGTTTGTCAAATTTATGCAGCAAAAGCGCCGTTATGATCCGGCCCAGCGACTGCAGAGCAACTGGTACCGACATTACAGCGAGATGTTCAGTGAGGAGTTGCAATGAGCAATACCAGCTTACTTATTTGCGCCAGTCAGTTTTGCGCCAGTCAGTGCCGGCCTGGTTTGTCAGAGCATGCGGCTAACAGTCTTAATTGCCAGCTAGCCGGACAGGTTTTACAGCGCAGTGGCTGGCGCGGCCGGTTGCTACTGACTGTGATGCGCTGGCCGGTGTTTCGGGCGTTATTCAGTGGCCTGCTACAAAGCAGCTTGCCGGGTATTGTCGCCCACTATCAGTGGCGCAAGCAGCATATTGCGTCCAGGGTCCGGCAACAAGTTACGGAGCAGGGAGTACAACAGCTGCTTATTATCGGTGCGGGCTTTGACGCACTGGGCGCCAGGCTCAGCGCTGAATTTCAGCAACTACAGGTGATTGAAATTGACCGGGCTGAGACAATTAATATTAAGCAGCAGGCTTTGCAGCGACTGAATGCCCAACAGCCAAATTTGTGGCTGAAAGCTGCCGATCTGGCCAGCTGCAGTATGGCCCGGTTGTTGGCAGATACAAAGGCTTTTTCGGCCACTCGTTCGACTTTGGTGCTGGCTGAAGGGGTATTGATGTACTTACCCCAGCCGGCAATTAATGCGTTGTTGCAGCAACTGCGGCACAGTATCAATGCGCCACTGCAGCTGGTGGCCAGTCAGATGCAGTTAAATCAGCAGGGCAGGGCCCGGTTTACCAGACAACGTTGGCCTGCGGATGTGCTGCTGGCAATCAGTGGTGAGCGGTTCGTTTCAGGCGTATCAGCTAAGGCATTACCTGACTGGTTGACCAGCATGGGGTTCAACCTGCAACAGCTAGTGCCAGCAGACCAGCCTGGAAACAGCGATCCCTGCCCCGGTGAACTGCTGTTTTATGCTGAGGCGAGGCCAGAAATCTGATGTTAATACCTTGTTTAATGTTGGTTTGAGTCTGGCGTATCGTGATCAATTTTATAGATAAAATAGACCGCGTAAAACAGACATAAGCCAATGACGATGGCCAGGCCGGTAAATGAAATAAAAATCACCGGATCGTTTAAAAATTCATGCCACAGGTTCATAGCCTTACCCTCTTGTGTTGCCATAACTGACGTGTCGATACATTAAGTTTAGTAAGGTTGTGGGGGTGGGAACTGATACAGATCAAACTTTATCGGCTGGGTTAGCCGAGTTGCTGCAGTGCTTGACGCAGATCAATAATTTGCGCTGTTAACAGCGGATCGTTGGCATTTAGCTGCGCCAGATACAGCTCAATCATTGGTTGTGCGGTAGCAGTTAAAGGAGGGCAATATTCCAGTAATAACTGTTGCTCTAATTGCTCCAGCGAAAGCTCGGCCTTAAGTAATGTTTGTTTAAGGTGTTGCTGCCGCGTCGCAGACAGCTTGGCGTTGACGCTGCTGCGACGCAGCGTTCGCAGTGGCTGGGTAAACTGACTGCTGAAGTTGTTAAGCTCAGCGGCCAGTTGCTGTATCTGTTGGCTATTCAGGCTAAGTTGCTGTTGCTCCAGATAGCAGAGCAGTAATAGCAGATTAACATTGAGCCCGAAGTTATCCTGCCACTGCAGACACAGCGGCTGTACTTTAGGATACAGTGCCAGGCTGAATTGCCAGAGCTGCCGCTCAGTCGGTACTGGCGCTTTTTTGTTACGCCCATCAGTCATAATTTTGCCAGAACGTTGCTGTTTGCTGCTCTAACTCATCCTGCGCCATAAACCAGTCTTCTTCTATGCTGGCGAGGCTGCTGCTGGCGGTGGCTTGTTTCGCTAATAAGGCGGTAAGTTCGGCTTTACGTTCAGCGCTGTAAATATCGGCGTCGGCCAGTTGCTGTTCAATGCTGGCCAGCTGCTCGGTCAGCTTTTGCTGCTGTTGCTCCAGCTTTTCGACCTTTTGTTTAAGGGGCCGTAGTAAATTACGCAGCTCGGCTTCCAGCCGCTTCTGATCTTTGCGAACCACATTGCTGCTGGCTGGGGTAGCTGCCACTGCAGCGCTGTTAGTTTGCCGGGCGTCTTGCTGTAGCCACTGGTAGTAATCAGTCAGATCGCCGTCAAAGGGGGCTACCCGGCCATGGGCTACCAGATAAAACTCGTCAGTACAGCTACTGAGCAAATGGCGGTCATGCGAGACAATAACAATGGCACCTTCAAACTCCTGCAATGCCATGACGATAGCTTCACGCATATCTAAATCAAGGTGGTTAGTGGGTTCATCCAGCAGCAGCAGGTTAGGGCGTTGATAGACAATCAGTGCCAGCACCAGCCGGGCTTTTTCACCGCCGGAAAAGGGGGCGCAGGCTTCCAGCGCTTTGTCGCCATGAAAACCAAAGCCACCCAGAAAATCGCGCAGCTTTTGCTCGGGCACCAAAGGATCCAGCCGGACTAAATGCTGCAACGGGGAGTCTTGCGGGCGCAGGGTTTCTAACTGGTGCTGGGCAAAATAACCCAGACTTACCCCGTTGGCATACCAGATTTCACCACTTTGCGGCTGCATGCTACCAGACAGCAGTTTTATCAGGGTGGATTTACCGGCACCATTGCGGCCTAGTAAGCCAATGCGGCTGCCAGGCAGCAGCTGAAACTTTATCTGGCTTAGAATTACATGGTCAGCATAGCCTGCCTGGACGTTTTCCATTTTCAGCAGTGGGTTGGGCAGCGATTTGGGTTGGCGAAAGCTGAAACTAAAGGGCGAGTCGACATGGGCAGGGGCCAGGATGGTCATCCGTTCCAGTGCTTTAATCCGGCTTTGGGCCTGGCGCGCTTTAGTAGCCTGGGCTTTAAAGCGGTCGATAAATTTTTGCAGGTGGGCGACCTGGCGTTGCTGTTTATCAAAATTAGCCTGATGTTGCGATAATTGTTCGGCGCGCTGGCGCTCGAACTGACTGTAATTACCTTTGTACAAGGTTAACGTCTGGCGTTCGATATGGACAATGTTGTCCGTAACCGCATCCAGAAAATCCCGGTCGTGGCTGATCAGCAGCAAGGTGCCCTGATAGTTCGCCAGATACTTTTCCAGCCACAATACGGCATCTAAATCCAGGTGGTTAGTGGGCTCATCCAATAGCAGTAATTCGGCGGGTTGCATCAGCGCTTTAGCAAGGTTAAGGCGCATGCGCCAGCCACCGGAGAACGATTTAACCGGCTGTTGCTGGGCGTCCCCGCTAAAACCCAGGCCATCGAGCAGTACGCCGGCTTTCGCTTCAGCCCGGTAGCCGTCGAGCGCTTCAATTTGTAAGTGCACTGCGGCTAAATCTGTTTCGCTGCATTGGCTGCGAGCTTTCATCAGTAACGGAAATAACGTTTCATCACCTTGCAGCACATAATCCATAGCACTGCAGTCGAGCGCCGGCGTTTCCTGGGCCACGGTAGAAATAACCCAACGCTCCGGAATATTAATATTACCGGCATCAGCATGCAGTTTTCCCTGCAGCATGGCAAACAGACTAGACTTACCACAGCCATTGGCACCAATAATTCCGACTTTTTGCCCCGGAAATACGGTAAGATCGGCATTGCTAAACAAAGCCAGTGGGCCGCGGCGCAGTTCAACCTGCTGTAACTGAATCATGCTAATTACCTGTAATACTGAACTAGGGCGCCAATTTTACGCTATAACTGGCATAAACCAAGGGCTAAGCTAAATTTCACGCTACCCAAATGAGATGACTATGACTGTTCGCAAGAAAAAACGTTTTATTGCCGGTGCCAGCTGCCCGAAATGTCATGCCATGGATACCATGATGTTATTCCTGGAAAATAACGTGGAAAAAGTAGAGTGTGTCAGTTGTGGGCATCAGATGGTGCAGCCAGAACAGCAGGTAACAAAGGCCAGCCGCACCCGTGAGCAGGTTATTGGCGTGTTTAAACCAGAATAACCTGCAAGATATTAATAATGCGGCGGCGGCGGCTCTTCTTCCGGACGCAATATGCCTTGATCATCAGGTAGTTGCCGCAGCTTTTCGGCCAGGAGCATAACCTGTTGTTGCAATTTTTCTATCCGCTGCTGATGCTGATGTAATTCATTGTTCAGGCTGTTAACCGTGTCTTCCTGAAAAGCCAGTTTACTCTCCAGCTCAATTAGTTGTTGCTGCATTGCAGCATCTCGTTCAGTCATTAGTTATTTCCCATACCTCGGCATAGCCACTTGAGCTTTCACTGATTATACGTGTTGGACTTAAGAATGCTACTGCATGCACCACGGCACTGGCCGGCCGGCTACCATCACGAGGCATTACCCGCCAACGCTGAAGCTCCTGACCATCACTGATTCGCCACAGCACCAGACTGCGGGTAGGGGCGCCGGTCAGCAGATGCTCACCGTCGTCGCTAAAGCGCACTGCGCTGAAAACCTGCTGTCTGGCGGTAATTTGTAAGGTACTGATCAAAGCGCCGGTTTGCACATCCCAAATTCTGGCCAGGCTTTGACTGTCAGCAGTAAATGCAAAGCGACCTTGTGGATCCAGTGCCACTTTGCTTACCCGGCTGGGATGACTGAAAGTATGGACTATCTGGGCACTGTCGGTATCCCACAAGTAAGCCTGATAATCATTGCCACCTGTCAGGGCATAGCGGCCATTGGGCGACATCGCCACGCTGTTAATTTTTTCTGAGTGCCCCAGAAACTCCAGGCGCCGGCCACTCGATAGCGTAATATGTTGCACCGCGCCATCGCTTTTGCCAATAAGCATATGGGCACCATTGGCAGATACCGCAATGTCCCTGACAGCGGACTGATCAAGTTGCCAGAAACCGACATTTTCACCGTTATCAGTACGCCACAAGGCAAAGGTTTGTTGATCGGCGCTCAACACGTGGCTGTTATCCGGGCTAATGGCCAGATTGAATACCAAATTCTGCTGGTCAGTCTGATGTTGCCACTGGTATTTAAGCGCATTTTGCTGCAGATCCCAGAAAGCGATACCATCCTGGACCGACGACACCACCGCAAAATCGCCATCATGGGAAATTTCCGCTGCATAACTACCCTGAGCGACATGCTGCCACTGTTGCAGTGCTGTTGTTTCTACTTTTGTACAGGATACGATGAAAAAAGTAAGAAAAAGCACAGGATATTTCATTGTGGGTGTTAACCTCATTCGCACAAACCGTTAGTATAGGTCAGAACCTGACGAATTATTAAAACACACTTTTGCAGCCAGGCTGCCAAAAATTGGAGAATTGAATGCGCGTAACAACCAAATTATCATTAATTGCCATTGCGGTACTGACTTTAAGCGCCTGCCAGAAAGAGCCCCAAGCAGAAGCGGCGCCGGCACTAGATACTGAACAAGCCAAACAAGCCTATAGCTTGGGTGTTTCAGCGGGCCGCTATCTGGAAAGTACTATCCAGGAATATGAAAAAATTGCGGTTGAATTAGACAGCGATTTAATTATGCAAGGTGTTAAAGACGGTCTGGCTGGTAACTCCAGTGTCAGCGATGACGAAATCCAACAGCTGTTAGCCAGTTTGGATGAGCAATACCGGGCTAAGCAAGCTGAAATCGCCGCCGCTGAATCTGAAGCTGTGATTGCTGCCGGCAAGGCATATTTAGAGCAAAATGCCGGTAAAGAAGGCGTCACTGTTACCGATTCGGGTTTACAGTATGAAGTACTGGAAGAGGGTGACGGCCCGAAGCCGGCGGCCACTGATGTTGTAAAAGTTCATTACACCGGCACTCTGACAGATGGCACTAAATTTGATAGTTCTTACGACCGTGACGAACCTGCTGAATTCCCGCTAAACCGGGTAATACCGGGTTGGACAGAGGGCGTGCAGCTGATGAACGTGGGTTCAAAGTATAAATTTACCATTCCATCTGAGCTGGCTTATGGTGAGCGTGATATGGGCGTTATTACCCCACACAGTGTTTTAGTATTTGAAGTTGAATTACTGGAAATTGTTGCCGGCGAATAACAATTATAATGGCAGCGACACCGGTTTGGCCGTCGCTGCTGCTAAACCCTGATGTTTTTTATCTCAGGCTGACACACTGGTATCGGTGTGTTTGGCATGCAGAGTGTCAATCAGTTCATCTTCAAGTTCAAATCGTTCTTCCAATGCCTGACCCAGTTCAGAAAGCTCCCGGTCAAATGCTGCGCTATTGCGAGTACTTAAATGATCGGCATAAGCGTCATTGAAGCTCAAGGCTAGATCGGTTGATATTGAGATCTTTGGATACAAACTATCGGCTAACTTACGGGAGTCGGTGCCGTTGATGGTGCACTGGTCGACAATACGTTCATAAACTTCAAAGTGCCCAGCTGACAAATAGTCCATCAGCAATTGACAGAATTCACGAATTTTTTCCTGAGCCGGCAGCGTATGGCGGTCCTTCTCAAATGGTGGTAAGCCAGCCAACTTACAATAACTGACAATCAGCTGCTGACGCTCGTCAAGCCAGTTATCTATTGCAGTTAACGACCCTCCCCACTTCTTTTGCGCTTGTTGCACACGACGGTACATTGCCTTCTCCTTAAGAGCAGTAAAAATTCTGCTACCTCTAATTAAAAGAATTTCACACTAAAGATCAACCATTTTTTTATTGGTCAGCCCAGTGCACAAGCCGTATCATAACAACAGCACACTGATATGTAACTGAATAAACCACGTCAATTAAGGACCTTAGCATGATAAAGCACAGTATATCGCTGCCAAACAATAAAACAGGCTTCTGGTTTGTTGTTAATAAAGGGCGTTTATATCTGACAGCTGATGGTGAGGTGCCGCATGGGACGCTGGCTAATTTAGCCATTGCAGCTGAGCCTGAGCAAATTTGCTGGTTAGGTGAGTATCAGAAACAACCCTGTTACTTGGTGGTCGATCATGATCAAATTGTTGATGAAACATCATGGCATTCAGCCCGCAGCCTGCTAGCTCAAGATGAGATGTTGTTTCAACTGGCAGCAAGGGCGTTGCAGGTTGCGTTGTTTTTACAAACCCATCGTTTTTGCGGCCAGTGTGGCAGTGCTATGCATCTGGTTAACTGGGAGCTGGCAGCACTATGTGGCAAATGTGGCCATCGCTGTTACCCCCGGATTGCGCCTTGTGTGCTGGTAGGCATTACCCGTCCGGGCCAAATACTGCTAGCACGGTCTACCCGGCATAAAGCCGGTTTTTTCTCCATTCTTGCGGGTTTCGTAGAATCAGCTGAAACACTGGAACAAGCCGCAGCCCGTGAAGTGAAAGAAGAGGTGGGAGTCGATATTACTAATTTATGTTACGTTGGTAGTCAGCCTTGGCCTTTTCCTCATTCCTTGATGACCGGGTTTACCGCAGACTATCTGGATGGCGATATTGTGTGCCAACCAAATGAAATTGCTGAAGCGGCCTGGTTTGATTTAAATGATTTGCCGGAAGTGCCGCCTGTCGAAACCCTTTCAGGCAGAATAATCAGACAACTACAACAAAGAGAGTTACTGGATGACAACAAATAAAAAATCATCTGGAATGATTTTTAACAATGCGAAGCGTTGGCCCGAAGGGTTTGCGCCATGGATGGCAGCAAATAAAAAAGCCACAAAATGTGGCTTAACTTAGTACAGCATGGTCCTGTTAAACAGGCTTCTCGCTTATAATTCTTCACTAGCGCAAGTAGTTTATAACAGATAGTGTTAACAGATACAAGCTGTGCTCTGAAAAAATATGAACTGCAGATTAATGCCCTAGAGTCAGGCGGACACAGATGGTAAACTTGCGCAGTTTTTATTGAAGGCGAATGAATTATGCGTTTACAAAACGACCGTTACCTGCGAGCACTGTTGAAGCAGCCCGTTGACCGTACACCCGTTTGGATGATGCGACAGGCAGGTCGTTATTTGCCAGAGTATCGTGCCACCAGAGCAGTGGCAGGTGACTTTATGTCACTTTGTAAGAATCCTGAATTGGCTTGCGAAGTTACGTTGCAGCCTTTACGTCGCTATGCTCTTGATGCAGCAATTTTATTCAGTGATATTTTAACTATTCCAGATGCTATGGGCCTTGGACTATATTTTGGTGAGGGTGAAGGTCCTAAATTTCAGCGACCTATCCGCGATTTTATGGATGTAGTTAATTTGCCGGTGCCTGATCCAGAACAAGAACTAAGATATGTAATGGATGCCGTTCGCACTATTCGTCGTGAACTGAATGGCAGCGTGCCGTTAATTGGGTTTTCAGGTAGCCCATGGACTCTGGCGACCTATATGGTAGAAGGCAGTGGCAGCAAAACCTTCAGTATCATTAAGAAGATGATGTACAGTGAGCCAGAAGTACTGCACATGTTGCTCGATAAACTTGCGCAAAGCGTGGTGCTTTACCTGAACGCACAGATTGCCGCCGGTGCCCAGTCAGTGATGATATTTGATACCTGGGGCGGCATTTTGACACCGCGTGATTATAAAGAGTTTTCATTAAGCTATATGCAAACCATAGTGAATGGCTTAACCCGTGAAGCGGACGGTCGTAAGGTGCCAGTAACGTTATTTACTAAAAATGGTGGTCAGTGGCTGGAAGTAATTGCTGCCACAGGCTGTGATGGTTTGGGTTTGGACTGGACGACAGATATTGGTAATGCCCGGGCAAGAGTAGGCGAGAAGGTAGCTTTGCAGGGAAATATGGACCCGTCGATATTGCTTGGCTCGCCGGAGCGTATCCGCCAGGAAGTACAATCTATTCTGGATAGTTTTGGTCAGGGTTCGGGGCACGTGTTTAATCTAGGGCATGGTATCACGCCTGACGTTGACCCTGAAAAAGCGGGAATATTTATTGATGCCGTGCAGTCTTTAAGCCGCACTTATCATTTGGATACAACGGATAAAGAGTAAGGTTCAGGCCATCAGCTGATGGCCTTTCAGTTAATTCATTCCGGCAACAGAAGTTTGATAATCCAACAATAAATCCTCAAAATTTTCTGTTGCCCAGTTACGCTTCTTTGCTTCAGCTATAGCCTGTTGCAACATGGCTTCACCTCGCCCTTGCTGGCCAAGCTCAATAAACGCGATACCCAGAGTAGATAATAAATCCGGGTGGTTAGGGTCGATAGCCCGCCCTTGTTCGGCCAGACTAACCGCTTTATTGGGGTTATAGATTTCCGGATCATCTGACATGGCGAGTAATGACGCATAGTCAGCTATAGCGGGCATGTATTCCTGCAGCGCCGCCAGTTCCAGATAGCGGGCGGCTTTTCGTGGTTCGAAGTTGACATTGTTGCTATCCAGTAGCTCCTGAGCCAGCAAATAAGCGGCCTTGGGGTTGCCACCTTCAGCCGCTACAGCGAGCCAATTTACAGCTTTACTGCGGTCTTTATCGCAACCATTACCCGTGATCAGGCATTGTGCTAATCGGTACTGGGCAGTCTGATGACCATTAATTGCCGCTCTTTGATACCATTCTAATGGGTTCTCGGTTTTAACAATATTGCTTTCCGCCAGAATGGCATACAAGTATTGATACTCGGCAAATTCAGCCTCGGCGGCAGCGGCTATCGCGTCCAGATATTCCTGATTGTCACGATTAAAGCGGCGTGACTGTGAGCCTTGAGATGCTTTTATCTGGAAGCTATGCAGCTGCATTTCAAGCCGCATAGTGTCCCCATATAAGTCTCGTGGTGGCTCAAAACGCCAGCTGTTAACTGCTCGAAGGACATATTCATTGATACCATCGACCGGAAAAGAAGCGATAACTTTAGCATTCTCCACTTTGCCATCTTCATTTATGTCATAGTGAACTACAGCCCAGGCCGACACGCCACCTCGCTCAAAATAACTCGGGTAGCTTGGTTCATCCTGACGGGTCGCTTTTATTTTTCCACTACTACCAACAACAAATCTGTTTGCTATAGGATATAAGTTTCCAAACAATGCATCCTTACCATATTTGCTATTTAGTTCACTGAAGGTTTCTTTGCCATCACGGCGTGACTCGAGCTTGCGTCTTAACGCTAAATATTGCTTTGCTGCCTCCGGATGATCCCGGTCGCGGGCAATCAGGGCCCAGGCATAAGCTTTATTATTATCTACGTCAGTACCCAGACCTTCAGCATAAATTCTGGAGACCAAAAATTGTGCTTCAACATGACCCAGTTCAGCCAACTTTTCCAGCCTTGGTTTCGCTAGCTGATATTCTTGTTTTTCGAACAGCGATTTTGCAGTAGGGAAATCTGCAAGTGCATGCCAGGAGAAGCAGATTGCAATCCAAGCCAGACTAATACGAACTAATGGCATAACGGTCTCCACGACTTTCCCACAATTTTTTATTGTTTCATCGAGTTTACAATGATTTATCTGTCAAAACAAAAATAATTATCTTGTTTAATTTCAGTTTGTTACAAAGGCATAGTGGTTATAAATTAAAAAAGCCTATTAAGACCATTTAATGCTGCAACCCGATATGCTTCGGCCATAGTTGGATAATTGAAGGTTGTATGGACAAAGTAATTCAGGCTATTGCCGCCATTTGTTTGCATCATAATAGCTTGACCTATATGGACAATTTCTGCAGCACGTTCACCAAAACAGTGAATACCAAGTATTTCCAGTGTATCGCGATGAAACAGTAGCTTCAGACTGCCGACGCTGGTGTTAGCAATTTGTGCTCTGGCAAGATGCTTAAATTGAGCTCTGCCGACTTCATAAGGTATTTTAGCATTGGTCAGTTCTTGCTCAGTCTTACCGACAGAACTCATTTCCGGGATGGTGTAAATACCAACAGGAATGTCAGCTATCAGGTGGCCATCCAAATTACCTTTTACAATGGCTTCACCTGCTAGTCGTCCCTGATCGTAAGCTGCACTGGCCAGACTGGGATATCCTATAACGTCGCCAACGGCATAAATATTGTCAACACTGGTCTGATAGCGGTCATTAACTTTAACTAATCCGCGGCTATCCGCTTCCAGGTTTATCGCCGGCAGATTTAACATATCTGTGTTGCCGGTGCGGCCATTGGCAAACAGAAAACAGTCTGCTTTCATTTTTTTACCAGACTGTAAGTGCAGAACGACGCCATCTTCATGGCCCTCAATCTGCGCAAACTCTTCGCCATGCCGGATTGTCATACCGGAATTCCAGAAATGATAACTAAGTGAATCTGAAATCTCTGCATCCATAAAAGACAGCAAGCGATCCCGGGTGTTAACTAAGTCAACTCTTACCCCAAGACCCCGAAAGATCGATGCATATTCGCAGCCAATAACCCCTGCGCCATAAATGATAATGTGCTTAGGTTCATGCACTAGCGAAAGTATAGTGTCACTATCGTAAATTCGGGAATGGTTAAAGTCGACCTGAGGTGGGCGATAAGGCCTGGACCCGGTAGCAATTACTATGGTTTCTGCCGTCAGATTGTAACTGCTACCTTCGCCATCAGTTATTTCCAGGGTATGGGCATCAATAAACCGCGCTTCTCCCTGATGTATTCTTACCAGATTGCGATCATAAAAGCCGGCTCTTAGTTTAACCTGCTTGCGAATTACACCGGCTGCATGCTTAAGGATCTGGGAAAAGGTTAAACGGGTGAGTTGGTCGTCTAATTGAAATAACGGGTTTTCATTAAACTCAATCAAGCGGCTGACCGAATGCCGTAATGCCTTTGACGGTATCGTGCCCCAATGAGTACAGCCACCACCAACCGATTTGTAGCGTTCAATAGCGGCTACCCGTTTACCACTTTTGGCCAGATACATCGCCGCGCCCTCACCACCCGGGCCGGTGCCGATAACAATGGCGTCATAATCATAAGGTGATTTGTTAGATTTGCTTTGTTCGGTCACAAACACTGCCTTGTTCAATAAAAACTATTACTTCTCAGCATAACAGGTCTTTATAACAAAAAAAGAGGCCGTAGCCTCTTTTTCAGTTTCATTGGAAAGCTGCGGTCAGCCTTTGCCAATGCTGATGTTGTTGTTGCAAATGATACTTAAATTCGTGGTAGCGCTGTTTAAAATCAGCCGATTGATATTGCTCAATCAAGGCTTGCTTTTTCTGGACAACAAATTGCTTTTTAAGCTGATAGAAATCCTGCATTCTGGCAACCAGTAACTCATACTCTCGTTCCAGTAGTTGCAACAGTTGTTCAGAATTGGGCAGTAACTGGGCTTTTTGCTGGGCACGTAGCAATTGCATTTTAGCTTTGGCCATTGCAATACGTTCTTCCGGTACTATGCGCAAGTTACGAGTCAGGCCAACAAAACTGGCTGTTTTAATTAACCATTTCGTGGGGTCAAACTGCCACCACCTGATACCATTTCTGTAATCATATTCGAATATATGGTGGTAATTGTGATAGCCCTCGCCATAAGTAAGAAAAGCCAGTACACCATTGTCCCGGGCAGAGTTTTTGTCGGTATAGGGTTGGCTGCCCCAGATGTGAGCTAATGAGTTAATAAAAAATGTAAAGTGATGACTCAATACCAGCCTTAATACGCCTACACTGAGGATCATGCCCAGCATATTACCGCTTATCCAGCCAAGTATTACCGGAACGCCGATGTTGGTGGCTATGGTTAGTGCCAGGTAATGCTTGTGCTGCCAGGCAACAACCCGATTTTTTTGTAAATCCCGGACATTGGAATAATCGTTATAAACATCGCCCTGATAATCACGCAGCATCCAGCCAATATGGCTGTACCAGAATCCGCGACCAGCAGAGTAGGGGTCTTTATCATTGTTATCGACGTGCCGATGATGATCCCGGTGATCTGACGACCAATGCAGTGCGCTGTTTTGCAAAGCGAAGGCTCCGCCAATAGCAAAAGCCCATTGCAAAATGGGATGCGCATCGTAGGTTTTATGGGCCCACAGGCGGTGATAACCGGCAGTGATTGACATACCACAATAGCCGAGAGCTAAAATAGTTGCGATAATTTCAAACCAGCCAAACCCTATCGCAACGGCATACCAGGGTACGGCGATAGCCGCCACTAAAAAGGTCAGGCTGAATAAAATGGTGGTGGTCCAGATAATTGGAGCTTTTTTCATATAGGGCACTTTGAGCTTACAACTGTACGCCAATTTAACTAGCCAGCAGGGTCAGGTCAAGGTATATAATAGCTATTTTTTCGATAGGATGTGCCGTGAGCAGAGCGCAACAGAAGGAAAGAACTCGTAAGGCAATAATAGAAGCCGCTTTTTCTCAACTGAGTGCAGAAAAAAGCTTTGCCAGTTTAAGTCTGCGCGAAGTTGCCAGAGAGGCAGGAATAGCGCCAACGTCGTTTTACCGGCACTTCGCTGATATGGACGAGCTAGGCTTAACCTTAGTAGATGAAGCCGGTTTGATGCTGCGTCAATTAATGCGCCAGGCGCGGCAGCGTATTGAAAATAATGGCAGTGTTATCAGCACGTCTATTGAAACCTTTATGGAGTTTGTTACCGGTAATAGTAATGTCTTCAGGCTGTTGCTGCGCGAACGTTCAGGCACATCTGCCGCTTTCCGTGCTGCAGTAGCTCGCGAAATTCAACATTTTTCTGCTGAGCTGGCACATTATTTACGAAAAGAAACTGCCTGTCCGGATGAGTTGGCACAGCTACAGGCGGAGGCGATGGTAACGTTGGTATTTCATACTGGTGCTGACGCCCTTGATGCACCGCCTGAACAATATGCCAGTTTAACCAGCCGCACCGTCATTCAGTTGCGTTGGCTTGCACATGGCGCGGCCAGCTATGGTAGGAGTAAAATTAAAAATTAACGTTTTTGCAACCAAAGCCCAGTCTCAACATGGTGGCTATAAGGAAACTGATCAAACAATGCTGCAGTGACAATCCGATGTGTTGTAGAAAGACTTTGCAGGTTGTCGGCAAGCGTTTCCGGGTTACATGAAATGTAAATAATATCATTGAAACGACTGACCAATTGCAATGTATCCGGGTCTAACCCAGCCCGTGGCGGGTCAACTAGTATAGTGTTAAGCGCCATGCTTGCCAGTTCGATATGCTTCAATGCCGTACCGCTAATCAGAGCTTTTGACACATCTTCGGCAGACATTTGCAATACTTGAACATTATCAATGTTATTCAGCTTGATATTGTACTGAGCTGATTTTATAGATGTTCTTGAGATTTCAGTCGCTACGACCTGATTGAAGTAGCTCGCCAATGCCAGTGAAAAATTGGCATTGCCACAGTAAAGCTCAAGTAAATCGCCATCAAGTTGACTGGCTATTTGCGCAGCCCAGCTCAGCATTTGCTGATTAACTCCGGCATTTGGCTGAGTAAAGCTGCCTTCTATTTGCTGGTAGGCCAGTGTTTTACTGCCCACAGTAAAGCGTTCCGTGACAAAGTCTTCTTTAACAACAATTTTTTGCTTGCGGGCCCGGCCGATAATTTTAACGGGCCATTCAGGCATTAACTCAGCAGTTAACACGTTTGCCGCTTCCTGCCACTGCTCGTCGAGTTGTCTTTTATATATCATACTGATAAGCAGCTCACCTGATAACGTTGCCAGGTAGTCCAACTGATACAGCTTGTAACGTAGCGCATGGTTATACTGAATTTTGCTAAGTAATATTGGCATAAAGTCAGCTATTAACTTCGATGCTACCGGAAAATAATCTATCCGGACCTTTTGTTTGGTTTCAGGATCAAACATCGCATGGTAAATATCATCACCATCATGCCAAATACGAAACTCAGCACGTTGCCGGTAATGCGTATCGTCAGAACGGAAAACATCTATTTCAGGCAAAGAATAGGGTGAGAAAAGCTGCTGTATCAACAACTTCTTATTGTCTAACTGGGTTTCATATTCTGCGGGAAATACCTGACCTATTCGCATACAGTTCTCTGCTTATTGTAAAGGCAGTATTTTAGGTGTTTTTACGTACGACGCAAACCCAAGTTTGAGTGACTGGTGACAATTAAGGAATAGTCGGGCTTAGACGCCGGTATAAAACCGGCGTGAATATAGTTGACCTGGAGCGATACTCAGATTTCTTCTGTTATGCTTATTCTTGGTTATCGTCTTCCTGACGCTCTTTTGCTTCGCGTACTTTTAATGTTCTTTCATGAAATTCGAAGTCGTTAAGTTTGTTTATCATAATAGAGGCATCTTTGGCTGAAACTTCAACAAAACCAAAACCACGACGACGACCCGTTTGTCGATCTTTCATTAAGCGGACATTCTTAACGGCACCATAAGAAGAAAATAGCTCTTTGACCGCGTCCTCATTTGCCCGATAAGGCAGATTGCCAACATATAAAGTTGCTGTGTCGCCAGTGAATTCCTGACTAGTGACGCTGGGGGAGGCTGCGGCACCTTTAACATCGACCAAAACCGGGACCAAGATACCAGCGAGTAAGACACCTATAACAACGAACCAAGCCTGGTTAATTTCCAGAGTGAAAAATGCGAAAGCGAAATAAGCCAGCACAGCCAATGCCAGAGTATAAGGTAATGAAGCACGTAAAGTTGGTAGCATAATCAATTCCTAAATACAGAGAATAAAAAAGAGCTTATTTATAATAAGCGAAACTATATTAACGGTTAGATCTTAAGCAGCCAATAGAAAAAATTCTTTATTTTAAACAACATTGCTCTAAAACTATCCAAAAAGTGTGATTTATAAGCAGTTAGTGACTAAAGTTGTATTTTTAAGGGAAAAACTCTTGCGCCAGTTGTTAAGCGCCCTATAATGCGCGCCATGCCAAGGGGTTCTGCGCTAAGCAGGCTTCGGGTGAGATAAGCCGGATTGCAAAAATCTTTAAAAAAGACCCTTGACAGTCAGGTTTAAATCACTAAAATGACGCCCTCGCTTCAGGGTGGTAACGAAAGCCCCGAAAAGCGACGTTAGCAGTGTTAAGTAAGAAACACGTCAAACGCGACAAGCTGTTTAGTAAAAAAGACAACTTATCACGCTTGACTTAAAATCTGGGAAGTGTAACATACGCCTCCCGCTTCAAACGAGTTTGAAGCACGCTCTTTAACAATTAGCAATCAATTATCTGTGTGGGCACTTATAATGATGTTCGTGTAAACGAAACAAATCAGTATGAGTGACCAAGTTATAAAGATTTAGTCAGTAATGCTGAGCTGAGACTTTTGTCTCGAAAAAACTTTAATTGAAGAGTTTGATCATGGCTCAGATTGAACGCTGGCGGCAGGCCTAACACATGCAAGTCGAGCGGTAACATGCCTTCGGGTGATGACGAGCGGCGGACGGGTGAGTAATGTATAGGAAGCTGCCCGATAGAGGGGGATAACCACTGGAAACGGTGGCTAATACCGCATAATGTCTACGGACCAAAGTATGGGACCTTCGGGCCATATGCTGTCGGATGCACCTATATGGGATTAGCTAGTTGGTGGGGTAATGGCTCACCAAGGCGACGATCCCTAGCTGGTTTGAGAGGATGATCAGCCACACTGGAACTGAGACACGGTCCAGACTCCTACGGGAGGCAGCAGTGGGGAATATTGGACAATGGGCGCAAGCCTGATCCAGCCATGCCGCGTGTGTGAAGAAGGCCTTCGGGTTGTAAAGCACTTTCAGCGGGGAGGAAGGGTGTTGTGTTAATAGCACAGCATTTTGACGTTACCCGCAGAAGAAGCACCGGCTAACTCCGTGCCAGCAGCCGCGGTAATACGGAGGGTGCAAGCGTTAATCGGAATTACTGGGCGTAAAGCGCACGCAGGCGGTCTGTTAAGTCGGATGTGAAAGCCCCGGGCTCAACCTGGGAATTGCATTCAAAACTGGCATGCTAGAGTATGTGAGAGGGGGGTAGAATTCCAAGTGTAGCGGTGAAATGCGTAGAGATTTGGAGGAATACCAGTGGCGAAGGCGGCCCCCTGGCACAATACTGACGCTCAGGTGCGAAAGCGTGGGGAGCAAACAGGATTAGATACCCTGGTAGTCCACGCCGTAAACGATGTCTACTAGATGTTCGTGGTCTTGTACCGTGAGTATCGCAGCTAACGCATTAAGTAGACCGCCTGGGGAGTACGGTCGCAAGATTAAAACTCAAATGAATTGACGGGGGCCCGCACAAGCGGTGGAGCATGTGGTTTAATTCGACGCAACGCGAAGAACCTTACCTACTCTTGACATCTACGGAAGTTAGCAGAGATGCTGATGTGCCTTCGGGAACCGTAAGACAGGTGCTGCATGGCTGTCGTCAGCTCGTGTTGTGAAATGTTGGGTTAAGTCCCGCAACGAGCGCAACCCTTATCCTTAGTTGCCAGCACGTAATGGTGGGAACTCTAGGGAGACTGCCGGTGATAAACCGGAGGAAGGTGGGGACGACGTCAAGTCATCATGGCCCTTACGAGTAGGGCTACACACGTGCTACAATGGTACGTACAGAGGGAGGCAAGCTGGCGACAGTGAGCGGATCTCATAAAGCGTATCGTAGTCCGGATTGGAGTCTGCAACTCGACTCCATGAAGTCGGAATCGCTAGTAATCGTGAATCAGAATGTCACGGTGAATACGTTCCCGGGCCTTGTACACACCGCCCGTCACACCATGGGAGTGGGTTGCAAAAGAAGTAGGTAGCTTAACCTTCGGGAGGGCGCTTACCACTTTGTGATTCATGACTGGGGTGAAGTCGTAACAAGGTAACCGTAGGGGAACCTGCGGTTGGATCACCTCCTTACCTATAACGAGCTCGTTTTAAGTGCTCACACAGATGATTGATTGCATGAGATAGAGCAAATAAAAATGTTTTATTGCGAAGGATGTTTTGTTTAGCGCAAGGCACACGCCGAGCGAAGGAAGGAGTTTACGAGAAGTAAATGACTGACTGAGCGAGAAGTGTAACGCGGCGATAAGGAAAACAGACAAGCAAGAACGGGTCTGTAGCTCAGGTGGTTAGAGCGCACCCCTGATAAGGGTGAGGTCGGTAGTTCGAGTCTACTCAGACCCACCAAATTTGATTGATGCTTCGTTGCTTAATTACTCGCATACCTAAGTATGCTTCGTAACTAAGCGCCTTGCCTGAATCAAATTTACTTAGTCAGAAAGACTTAGAGCGAGAAGTTTAAGCTTAGGCAAGCCGACTGAGGAGCAAGTAAGGGAGTTTACATCAGGTAAATGACCGAGCGAGCGACGAACCAAGGCGAAGCATAAGGTTAAAATCCGAAGCTATAAGAGGGGTTATAGCTCAGCTGGGAGAGCGCCTGCCTTGCACGCAGGAGGTCAGCGGTTCGATCCCGCTTAACTCCACCAACCTTATTTATGCGTTGTTGCAGCGAACCTCACATACCTAAGTATGCTTCGGTTCACCGCGCCTAGCCTAAATAACGTTGGCTAAGAAAATTGCTCTGGAAGTTCAAAAAAGATAGTACTTTTATAGTGTTATGTTTTTTGAGTTTAATCTCAAACTGCTCTTTAACAATTTGGCAAGCTGATGTAAAAAGTAACAAACTAAGGTTACATTTAATTGTATACCTTACTCACAGCTGTGCACTTCAAGACATCTTGGGGTTGTATGGTTAAGTGACTAAGCGTACACGGTGGATGCCTTGGCAGTCAGAGGCGATGAAGGACGTACTAACCTGCGAAAAGCTGTGGGAAGCCGGTAAGAGGCGTTAGACCCGCAGATATCCGAATGGGGAAACCCAGCGCATTTATGCGTTATCGTTACATGAATACATAGTGTAACGAGGCAAACCGGGAGAACTGAAACATCTAAGTACCCCGAGGAAAAGAAATCAACCGAGATTCCGTTAGTAGCGGCGAGCGAACGCGGATTAGCCCTTAAGCTAAATTGGTGTTAGTGGAATCCTTTGGGAAGAGGAGCGATACAGGGTGATAGCCCCGTACACGACGATGCCATGTAGTGAAAACGAGTAGGTCGGGACACGTGTTATCCTGACTGAACATGGGGGGACCATCCTCCAAGGCTAAATACTCCCAGTTGACCGATAGTGAACCAGTACCGTGAGGGAAAGGCGAAAAGAACCCCTGTGAGGGGAGTGAAATAGATCCTGAAACCGTGTACGTACAAGCAGTGGGAGCCCCTTCGTGGGGTGACTGCGTACCTTTTGTATAATGGGTCAGCGACTTACATTATGTGGCGAGGTTAACCGAATAGGGGAGCCGTAGGGAAACCGAGTCTTAACTGGGCGTTTAGTTGCAAGGTGTAGACCCGAAACCGGGCGATCTATCCATGAGCAGGTTGAAGGTTGAGTAACATCAACTGGAGGACCGAACCCACTAATGTTGAAAAATTAGGGGATGACTTGTGGATCGGAGTGAAAGGCTAATCAAGCCGGGAGATAGCTGGTTCTCCTCGAAAGCTATTTAGGTAGCGCCTCGGACGAATACCACTGGGGGTAGAGCACTGTTTGGGCTAGGGGGTCATCCCGACTTACCAACCCCATGCAAACTCCGAATACCAGTGAGTACTATCCGGGAGACACACGGCGGGTGCTAACGTCCGTCGTGGAAAGGGAAACAACCCAGACCGTCAGCTAAGGTCCCAAAGTCATGGTTCAGTGGGAAACGATGTGGGAAGGCATAGACAGCTAGGAGGTTGGCTTAGAAGCAGCCACCCTTTAAAGAAAGCGTAATAGCTCACTAGTCGAGTCGGCCTGCGCGGAAGATGTAACGGGGCTAAAACATTCACCGAAGCTGCGGACTTGTGCTTGCACAAGTGGTAGAGGAGCGTTCTGTAAGCCGTTGAAGGTTATCCGGGAGGATGGCTGGAGGTATCAGAAGTGCGAATGCTGACATGAGTAACGATAAGGGGAGTGAAAAACTTCCCCGCCGAAAGACCAAGGGTTCCTATCCCATGCTAATCAGGGTAGGGTGAGTCGGCTCCTAAGGCGAGGCTGAAAGGCGTAGTCGATGGGAAACAGGTTAATATTCCTGTACCGGCCAATACTGCGATGGGGGGACGGAGAAAGCTAGGCAGGCGCGGCGTTGGTAGTCCGCGTGAAAGTATGTAGGTTGGACGTTTAGGTAAATCCGGATGTCTAAGACTGAGATACGAGACGAGTGTCTAAGGACACGAAGCTGTTAACGCTATGCTTCCAGGAAAAGCCTCTAAGCTTCAGGTATTGGCGACCGTACCCTAAACCGACACAGGTGGTCAGGTAGAGCATACCAAGGCGCTTGAGAGAACTCGGCTGAAGGAACTAGGCAAAATAGTACCGTAACTTCGGGAGAAGGTACGCTCTTTGTTGTGAAGGACTTGCTCCGTAAGCAATAGAGAGTCGCAGTGACCAGCTGGCTGCAACTGTTTATTAAAAACACAGCACTCTGCAAACTCGCAAGAGGACGTATAGGGTGTGACACCTGCCCGGTGCCGGAAGGTTAATTGATGGGGTTAGCGCAAGCGAAGCTCTTGATCGAAGCCCCGGTAAACGGCGGCCGTAACTATAACGGTCCTAAGGTAGCGAAATTCCTTGTCGGGTAAGTTCCGACCTGCACGAATGGTGTAATGATGGCCAGGCTGTCTCCAGCCGAGACTCAGTGAAATTGAAATTGCGGTGAAGATGCCGTATACCCGCGGCTAGACGGAAAGACCCCGTGAACCTTTACTATAGCTTGGCACTGAACATTGACCCTACATGTGTAGGATAGGTGGGAGGCTTTGAAGTTTGAACGCTAGTTCAGATGGAGCCGTCCTTGAAATACCACCCTTGTATGTTTGATGTTCTAACGTGGGCCCCTGGATCGGGGTTGCGGACAGTGTCTGGTGGGTAGTTTGACTGGGGCGGTCTCCTCCTAAAGAGTAACGGAGGAGCACGAAGGTTGGCTAAGTACGGTCGGACATCGTACGGTTAGTGTAATGGTAGAAGCCAGCTTAACTGCGAGACAGACACGTCGAGCAGGTACGAAAGTAGGTCATAGTGATCCGGTGGTTCTGTATGGAAGGGCCATCGCTCAACGGATAAAAGGTACTCCGGGGATAACAGGCTGATACCGCCCAAGAGTTCATATCGACGGCGGTGTTTGGCACCTCGATGTCGGCTCATCACATCCTGGGGCTGAAGTCGGTCCCAAGGGTATGGCTGTTCGCCATTTAAAGTGGTACGCGAGCTGGGTTTAGAACGTCGTGAGACAGTTCGGTCCCTATCTGCCGTGGGCGTTGGATGATTGAGTGGAGTTGCTCCTAGTACGAGAGGACCGGAGTGAACGAACCGCTGGTGTTCGGGTTGTCATGCCAATGGCACTGCCCGGTAGCTACGTTCGGAACGGATAACCGCTGAAAGCATCTAAGCGGGAAGCCGGCCACAAGATGAGTCATCCCTTAGACTTCGAGTCTACTAAAGGGTCGTTGGAGACCACAACGTTGATAGGTGAGGTGTGGAAGCGTGGTGACACGTTAAGCTAACTCATACTAATTGCCCGAGAGGCTTAACCATACAACGCCCAAGATGTTTTAAGACGCGAGAAAGCGTTTAGAAGTACAGTTGTGAGTAACTGAATATCAGCTTGCTAAATAAAGATGGAACGACAGTTATTATCAAATACATCCCTGTATTTGACCGGCAAGCCGGCCGCACTAAAGTGCGTTAAAACGTTGTTCCTGACACGTTTTTGCCTGGTGGCAATAGCGCTGTGGACCCACCTGATCCCATTCCGAACTCAGAAGTGAAACGCAGCTGCGACGATGGTAGTGTGGCATTCGCCATGCGAGAGTAGTACACCGCCAGGCTCCCAATTCAATAAAACAGCCCCTCTCGCAAGAGCAGGGGCTTTTTTATTGGCTGTGATTTGGTGGTGGACTGCTCGTAGAGTAGTACAGTGATGCCGGTCTTTCGACAAGCCAACAGTTTGGCTTGTCGCCGGCAGAACGCCCCGAGCTCTGCGAGGGGCATGAAGGCTCCCAATTCAAGCAAAAGGCCTACCCTAACCGGTCGGTCTTTTTGCGTTGAAGCGCCTGCGGCGCACTACACTCGCATGGCAGCCACAGCCCCTGCGGGGTGTGGCATTGCGAGACACTTCCCTGTGTTTCGCCCTTCGGGCCGTCGCTTCGCAACGTCCTAAAACGCTCCCGGCGTTTTAGTCGCCGTGCTACTACTGTGCGCTGAGTCACTTCCCACTTTGTAAAGGAGGATTGAGGGGATTTGCTTTAGCTATTTATCAGTTTTACAATAACGCCTTATATTTTCAGTGGCCTTACTATGCATATCCTCCACGATCAGCCCGCAGAGCTTTATTCTACTTTCCGTTTAAAAACTCGCCTGGCTACCGTTATCGAAGTTAATTGTTTGGCTGATTTGGAAAAGGTAGATACTTGTTCATCTACCCCACTGGTATTGGGTGAGGGTAGCAATACCGTTTTTCTGCAAGCGCAAACCAGGTCAATAGTGCGTTTTACCGGTGCTAGTATCACAGAGAAGTGGTTGGATGATAACTGTTGTTTACTGCATGTCGAAGCTGGCCATAACTGGCATCAGCTAGTCACTACTACAGTTGAAAGGCAACTATGGGGTATTGAGAACCTGGCGCTAATTCCTGGCTCTGTTGGCGCTGCGCCGGTTCAAAATATCGGGGCTTATGGCGTTGAACTGGCAGATGTCTGTGCTTATGTCGACTACTTTCATTGGCAGACGAAAAGCTTACAGCGATTGACGACAAGTGAATGCAATTTTGGTTATCGGGACAGTGTGTTCAAACACCATTTAACCGGTAAGGGGATCATTGTTGCAGTAGGGATAAACTTAACCAAAATTGCTAAGCCGGTGCTTAGTTATCAGGGTTTGGTTAATCTACCAGCAACTAGCTCTATTTATGAGATATATCAAAAGGTAATAGCTACCCGCAACAGTAAACTGCCCGACTACCGGCAGCTGCCCAATTGCGGAAGTTTCTTTAAAAATCCGCTAATTAGCAGAGCTGATTATCAGCGATTACAACGTGCCTACCCGACGATGCCAGGCTACGCGCAACCGGATAGCCAGGTAAAAGTGCCTGCGGCCTGGCTAATCGATCAACAAGGTTTTAAGGGACATCAAATTAATGATATTGCTTGTTACCCTAAGCAACCACTGGTGTTGGTTAATTATGGAGGAGGTCGTGCTGAAGACTTATTACAACTGATTGCTGAGATCCAGGCTAAAGTGAGTTCAGCTTACCAAATAAGTTTAGAACCTGAAGTTAGGTTATTAATGCGTGACGGTCAGCAATATGTCTAAAGCGAGTCTGCTTTGTCAGCGTCAGTTATTGCAGTATCTGGCAGATGGAGGCTTTTACTCGGGCCAGTGGCTCGCGGAGCAACTGGGCGTTAGTCGTACTGCGGTAGCAAATTACCTGAACGACCTGAAACAGCATGGCCTTGAGGTATTCAGTGTTAAAGGGCGCGGTTATAAACTAGCGTATGCTATTCAGCTGCTAGATGCATCAAAGATTAAAGCTATACAGACAATGGTTAAGGCGCCGATTCTGGTGCAGCATATCACAGACTCCACTAACTGCCAGCTGTTACAAAGGTTGGAGGCCGGGCACATAGTCGAACCAGGCAGTGTTATTGTTGCTGAAGCGCAGTCTGCCGGACGTGGCCGACGAGGGAGGTCGTGGTATTCGCCTTTTGGCGCCAATCTGTACTTTTCCTGTTACTGGCGACTTGAGCAAGGTGTATCTGCAGCGATGGGATTAAGTTTAGCCGTTGGTTTGGCCATTTGCCGGCTATTGCAACAGCAGTATCAACTTGACGCCAAGGTTAAGTGGCCAAATGATATTTACGTAAATGACAAAAAAATTGCCGGTATATTGGTAGAGCTATCAGGTACCCTTGACGCGAGCTGTAACGTGGTCATAGGTATAGGTTTGAATATTGGTATGCCAGAACATAGTAAGCAGCATATTGATCAGCCATATACTGATCTTCGGACAGAGTCGATGCAACAGGTTGATCGAAATAACTTGGTTGTTGAGTTACAACGTCAGGTTGTTAACGTGCTACAGGACTTCGCTATTACTGGTTTTGCGCCCTTTGTTGCCGAATTTAACCAACATGATTTATTCGAGAACCGTAAGGTAACCCTGGTCTCAAAATTACCGATATCCGGAATATGCCGTGGTGTAGATAAGCAGGGTGGTATCATTATTGAAACTGAAAAATCTACTGACGTACATTATGGTGGTGAACTCAGTTTACGGGCGGGGGAATAGATGTATTTATTGCTGGATATTGGTAATACCCGTGAAAAAGCAGCGTTATTTAATGCGGGTAATATAAGTGCTTTACCTCAACTAACAGCAGATAGCTTAAAGGCGCTGCCTATTGTTGCAGTCTATTTTGCCTGTGTCGCCAATGATGGCCGCTTAAATGCACTAAAAGTCAAACTCGAGCTGGACAATATACCCTGGCGTCAGGTTGGGTCAGAAGCACAGGCTTTCGGTGTAATAAACTGTTATGTAGAACCCCATTTGCTTGGGGTCGATCGCTGGTTGGCGTTGCTGGCTGCAAAGCAGCTTTTTAACGGGCAAGCTGTAATGGTTGTCGATGCGGGCACGGCACTGACCATTGACTGGCTTGATGAAACGGGTATGCATCAGGGTGGCTGGATTATACCTGGGCTGCGTTTGCAGCAGCAAAGTGTGGTGCAGCAAACGGCGAAAGTATTTAATAAAGAGCTATTGGACGCCAGGGTGATCCCCGGTAGAGAAACTATATCATGTCTGCAAAATGGCTGTCTGGCAGCTGTAGTTGGGGCAATACAGCAGGGTTGGCGACTAAACAAGGCTAAGCGTTTAATATTAACGGGGGGAGATGCCTTGTATTTAAAACCGCAGTTGGCAGATTTAACCGTGACGATTGAACCTTTATTGATTTTTCAGGGTCTTGCCCGATATATTGACCATTAACCCTTTATTTGCGCAGGAATTGAGCGGTCAGACAAGAAAAACATGCTTTTTTGGTTTTTTCTGTTGCGCCGCTTCCGGCATTCTACTAGAATTCGCACCCACTGACGTAGTGCCGCTTTAGCTCAGTTGGTAGAGCAACTGACTTGTAATCAGTAGGTCATCCGTTCGACTCGGATAAGCGGCACCATTAGTGGAGGGGTTCCCGAGTGGCCAAAGGGATCAGACTGTAAATCTGCCGGCACTGCCTTCGAAGGTTCGAATCCTTCCCCCTCCACCATTCAGTCAGCCAAATAGCTACGAGTAGGCCGCGGGCATCGTATAATGGCTATTACCTCAGCCTTCCAAGCTGATGATGCGGGTTCGATTCCCGCTGCCCGCTCCAAAACATGTTACATGCTGATATAGCTCAGGCGGTAGAGCGCATCCTTGGTAAGGATGAGGTCCCCAGTTCGATTCTGGGTATCAGCACCATCTTGTTCGCCTCTCGTTGTTATAAAACTCAATTTTTAAAACCGCCGTTTTGTTTAATAAGGGTTACTTATGGCTAAGGCTAAATTTGAACGCGTAAAACCGCACGTAAACGTAGGTACTATCGGCCACGTTGACCACGGTAAAACTACTCTGACAGCTGCTATCACTAACGTATTAGCTAAGACATACGGCGGTCAGGCATTTGCTTTCGATCAAATCGACAAAGCACCGGAAGAAAAAGCCCGTGGTATCACTATCAACACGTCACACGTTGAATACGATACCCCAACTCGTCACTACGCTCACGTAGACTGCCCGGGTCACGCTGACTATGTTAAGAACATGATCACTGGTGCGGCGCAGATGGACGGTGCAATTCTGGTTGTTGCGGCGACTGATGGCCCTATGCCACAGACACGTGAGCACATCCTGTTATCACGTCAGGTAGGCGTACCTTACATCATCGTGTTCATGAACAAGTGTGACATGGTAGATGACGAAGAGCTGTTAGAGCTGGTAGAAATGGAAGTGCGTGAGCTGCTTTCAGACTACGACTTCCCAGGTGATGATTTACCGGTAATCCGTGGTTCAGCGCTGAAAGGCCTGGAAGGCGATGCTGAGTGGGAAAAGAAAATTCTGGAGCTGGGTGAAGCGTTAGACACGTACATCCCTGAGCCGGTGCGTGCGATTGACAAGCCATTCATCATGCCAATTGAAGACGTATTCTCAATTGCTGGCCGTGGTACTGTAGTAACAGGCCGGGTAGAGCAAGGTATCATCAAAGTCGGTGAGACAGTAGAAATCGTTGGTATCAAAGACACAGTAGCGACGACCTGTACTGGTGTAGAAATGTTCCGTAAGCTGTTAGACGAAGGTCGTGCCGGCGAGAACATTGGTGCCTTGTTACGTGGTACTAAGCGTGAAGACGTAGAGCGTGGTCAGGTATTGGCTAAGCCAGGTTCAATCAAGCCACACACTAAGTTCGAAGGCGAAGTGTACGTGTTGTCAAAAGAAGAAGGTGGTCGTCATACGCCATTCTTCAAAGGCTACCGTCCACAGTTCTATTTCCGTACTACAGACGTAACTGGCGCAGTTGAATTGCCAGAAGGCGTAGAAATGGTCATGCCAGGCGACAACCTGAAGTTTGTTGTTGAGCTGATTTGCCCAATCGCGATGGACGAAGGTTTACGCTTCGCAATCCGTGAAGGCGGCCGTACTGTAGGTGCTGGTGTTGTATCTAAAATCATTGCTTAATTCTTAACTGAATAGCAGTAATGTAAAGAAGGCTCCCCTAAGGAGCCTTTTTTGTTACAAGCAATTAAATTGGGCTAAAACTTAACAGGATAGGCACAGTACGCTTGTTTTAGTTAGCTGAGACAGTATAATGAGCGGCTATTTAATGGCTGGGTAATGATACAGCTATTTAAAAGATTGAAGGGGCATAGTTCCAATTGGTAGAACAGCGGTCTCCAAAACCGATGGTTGGGGGTTCGAATCCCTCTGCCCCTGCCAAATTTAAGGTAGTAGCTGATTATAGCTATGCCTGATAGTTTATAACGACTGGCATGATACACGCCAAATTGAAGTGAGTTAGAGCATGAGCGTTGCGAGCGAAAATCCAAAAAGCGGGCTTGATCTGGTTAAATGGTTATTAGTTTTTGTTATTCTGTCATTAGCAGTTGTCGGTAACTACATTTTCGAACTGGGTGCGTTAGAGCGAGCTATAGCTATTGTTGTGCTGGTAATTATTGCTGGCGTAGTCGCTGGTCAAACCCACAAAGGCCGTACATTTATCAATTTCGCTAAAGAGTCTCGTTCTGAAATCCGTAAGGTTGTTTGGCCTACCCGCCAGGAAACAATGCAAACTACGCTGGTAGTAATAATAGCCACTATTATTATGGGCTTATTATTATGGGGCCTGGATGCTATTTTATTACGGGTTGTTTCTTTCTTTACCGGATTGGGGATCTAAAGCATGGCTGCAAAAATGCGTTGGTATGTCGTACAAGCGTTTTCAGGATTTGAGCAACGGGTTGCCACATCGCTGCGTGAATATATCAAACTTAACGAGATGGAAGACAAGTTCGGTGAAGTATTAGTGCCTACCGAAGAAGTCATTGAAATGCGTGCCGGCCAGAAGCGTAAGTCCGAGCGCAAGTTCTTCCCCGGCTATGTATTGGTACAAATGGAAATGTGTGAGGAAGCTTGGCACTTAGTGAAAAGCGTGCCGCGGGTTCTCGGTTTCATTGGCGGTACCTCAGACCGTCCCGCACCTATTTCTGAAAAAGAAGCAATGACCATCCTCAATCGTCTGCAGGACAATGCAGATAAACCGAAACCGAAAACCCTGTTTGAAGCGGGTGAAGTGGTTCGGGTTACTGAAGGTCCATTCGCTGACTTTAACGGCGTAGTCGAAGAAGTTGACTACGAAAAGAGCCGCGTAAAAGTGTCAGTATTAATTTTTGGCCGTGCTACCCCAGTAGAGTTGGAGTTTGGTCAGGTCGAGAAAGCCTAAACTTATTAGTTGTAACGGGGCGCTGATTAAAATATAATCTGCGCCCTTTTTATCGTCAGGGGAGCCGTTTGAGTAAGTGTCCTCGCATTTACAAGGCTACGACCCTATAACAGAGGTGAAACATGGCAAAGAAAGTCACAGCACTTATTAAGCTGCAGGTTAAAGCCGGTATGGCAAACCCTTCGCCGCCAGTTGGTCCAGCATTGGGTCAGCACGGCGTGAATATCATGGAATTCTGTAAAGGCTTTAACGCCCGCACTGAAAGCCTTGATAAAGGTATGCCGATCCCAGTAGTAATTACTGTATACAGCGATCGTTCTTTCACATTCGAAACCCGTACCCCGCCAGCGTCGTTCCTGCTGTTAAAAGCAGCGGCCCTGAAGAGTGGTTCTGGTCGTCCGAATACCCAGAAAGTTGGCAAGGTTACAGCTGCACAGATTGATGAGATCGTTAAGATCAAACAACCTGACTTAACAGCTGCAGATCATGCTGCTGCGGTGCGTACCATTGAAGGTACTGCTCGTTCAATGGGCTTAGTGGTGGAGGGCTAATCGATGGCTAAATTAACAAAACGCGCTAAGTTAATCCGCTCTAAAGTAGATGTAACTCGCGAATATGACATCAACGAAGCTGTTGCTTTGTTAAAAGAATTAACTGCCGGCAAGTTCGTTGAGAGCGTTGACGTTGCCATTAACCTGGGTATTGACGCTCGTAAGTCAGACCAGAACGTGCGTGGTGCAACCGTACTGCCACATGGTACTGGCCGTACGGTCCGTGTTGCGGTATTTACTCAGGGTGCTAACGCTGAAGCGGCTAAAGCTGCTGGCGCTGACATCGTAGGTATGGAAGACTTAGCTGAACAAGTTAAGAAGGGCGTAATGGACTTTGATGTCGTTATCGCTTCTCCGGACGCTATGCGGGTTGTTGGTATGTTAGGTCAGATCTTAGGCCCACGTGGTTTAATGCCTAATCCTAAAACCGGTACTGTTACGCCTAACGTTGCTGACGCTGTTAAAAATGCAAAAGCAGGTCAAATCCGTTACCGCAATGACAAGAATGGTATTATCCATTCAACTATCGGTAAAATCGACTTCGATGCTGACAAGTTAAAAGAAAACTTAGAATCATTGCTGATTGCATTAAAGCGCGCCAAACCTTCAGTAGCGAAAGGTATTTTCATTAAGAAAGTAACCATTTCATCTACTCACGGTGCCGGCATGACGTTAAACCAGGCCTCTCTGAGCGCGGTGGTTTAAGGCTTAGCTTTACAGCTGGGCGGTATTGTTCTATAATCCCGCCCTCAAAAAATTCGGGTAGAAGCGCCAGTTAACCGTGTTAAAACGGCCAATAGGTGCTTCCGTCCAAGACCGTAGGTGCAATAAAGCGCAAGCTGCATTGCTTAAAACAACAACCTACGCAGACGGTGCAGGCCCCAGAACGAATTAAATTCAATCTGGTCTCACCGTAAATCGCGCGCCTTCGGGTAATCGGAGGCGATGTGTAGGCAACCGGATAAATATTATCCGGATGAACCAGGAGTTAAGAGCCAATGGCTATAAAGCTTGATGACAAAAAAGCAATTGTTGCTGAAGTCCAGGAAGCTGCCAAAGGTGCTTTATCTGCGGTAGTCGCAGACGCTCGTGGTGTCACTGTAGGCAACATTACTGCCTTGCGTAAGCAGGCCCGTGATGCTGGTGTTTGGATGAAAGTGGTCCGTAACACCTTAGTTCGCCGTGCAGTAGATGGCACCGAGTTCGAGTGTCTGAAAGATGCATTCGTAGGCCCGACACTGATTGCGTTCTCTAAGGAGCACCCAGGTGCTGCAGCGCGGATCTTCAAAGATTTCGCGAAAGATAACAAACAGTTCGAGCTGAAAAGTGCCGCTTTTAATGGCGAAACAGTAAGCATTGATGTTTTAGCATCGTTACCAACTTACGACGAAGCTATTGCACGCTTAATGAGCACTATGAAAGAAGCAGCAGCCGGCAAACTTGTACGTACAATTGCCGCGGTTCGCGACCAAAAACAGGATCAAGCCGCGTAATTTTGCGTGTTGTTTGATGAGTGGAATTTAATTCGGGATCCGTCCCCTAATTTAGGAATCTGAGCAATGTCAGTGACTAAAGATCAAATCTTAGATGCTATCGCAGCAATGTCTGTAATGGATGTAGTTGAATTAGTATCTGCAATGGAAGAAAAGTTCGGTGTATCTGCCTCTGCCGCTGTAGCTGTTGCTGCTGGCCCGGCTGCTGCCGCTGAAGAACAAACAGAATTCAACGTAGTTCTGGCTGCTGTTGGCCCTAACAAAGTATCTGTTATCAAAGCAGTACGTGGTGCTACCGGCTTAGGCCTGAAAGAAGCGAAAGACCTGGTTGAGTCAGCTCCTGCTGCCATCAAGGAAGGCGTTTCTAAAGATGAAGCAGCTGCTCTTAAGAAAGATCTTGAAGAAGCTGGTGCATCTGTTGAAGTTAAATAATCCGGTAAAAACCGGGTTAACTGCCTGAAATTCGGGCTGGGCTGGTGATGAATTAATCACCGGCCTTTTTGCGCTGTGGGACAATGATTTCCCCACCCCTGCTGTTACCATGTCTGGTAGCAATAAATTACCGGTAATTCGGTAGTTGGGAAAAAAATCAGCAAGCTGAGGAACCCCATGACTTACTCTTATTCTGAGAAGAAACGTATCCGTAAGGACTTCGGCAAACGTCCGGAAGTACTGGATGTGCCATACCTGCTATCGATTCAAATCGAGTCTTTCAGCAAATTTATCGAGCCAGATCCGGAAGGTGAATACGGTTTAGAAGCCGCGTTCCGCTCTGTATTTCCAATCAAAAGCTATTCAGGCAGCGCGGAATTGCAGTATGTCAGCTACCGCATTGGGGAACCTGTTTTTGATGTAAAAGAATGTCAAATCCGTGGCGTTACCTATTCTGCGCCATTGCGTGTGAAGCTGCGGATGGTGTTATTTGATAAAGAAGCACCAGGCACGATTAAAGATATCCGTGAACAAGAAGTTTACATGGGTGAAATCCCGCTGATGACCGAAAATGGTACCTTTGTCATTAATGGTACTGAGCGGGTTATCGTTTCTCAGCTGCACCGCAGCCCGGGTGTATTTTTTGACCACGACCGTGGTAAAACGCACTCTTCCGGTAAAGTGTTATATAACGCCCGCGTTATTCCTTACCGTGGTTCTTGGTTAGACTTTGAGTTTGATGCCAAAGATAATCTGTTTGTCCGGATTGACCGTCGCCGTAAATTACCGGCAACTATTTTATTGCGGGCGCTGGAATTCAGCACAGAAGAAATTCTGGCTACCTTCTTTGAAAACACTAAGTTTGAAGTTAAAGAAGGTAAGTTGTTGATGGAAGTGGTTGCCAACCGCTTACGCGGTGAAACAGCCGGTTTTGATATTAAAGACAACGATGGCGAAGTGATTGTTGAGCAAGGCCGTCGGATCACTGCCCGTCATGTGCGTCAGCTGGAAAAAACCGGCCTGACTATGATGGAAGTTCCACATGAATATGTAGTGGGCCGGGTTCTTGCTAAGAACTACGTTGACACCAGCAGTGGTGAAATTGTTGCCGAAGCGAATGCTGAATTAACTCTGGATATGTTAGCCAAGTTGACTAAAGCAGGTTATGACAGTTTTGAAACGCTGTACATTAACGATTTAGACCAAGGTTCTTACGTTTCAGAAACTATCCGGATTGACCCAAGTAACAACCGGATTGAAGCGCTGGTAGAAATCTACCGGATGATGCGCCCAGGCGAGCCACCAACGCGTGAAGCCGCTGAAACCCTGTTTGAAAATTTGTTCTTCTCTGAAGATCGTTACGATCTGTCAACTGTTGGCCGGATGAAGTTTAACCGCCGGGTTGGTTTTGAAGAAAACATTGGTGCCGGTGTACTGAGCAAAGAAGATATCCTGGCAGTAATGAAGGTGTTAATCGACATTCGTAACGGTAACGGCGAAGTTGATGATATTGACCACTTAGGTAACCGTCGGATCCGTTCTGTTGGTGAAATGGCCGAGAACCAGTTCCGGGTCGGTTTGGTCCGGGTAGAGCGGGCAGTGAAAGAACGTCTGTCACTGGGCGATTTAGATGCCGTAATGCCACAGGATTTAATTAACGCCAAGCCAATTTCAGCTGCCGTTAAAGAGTTTTTCGGTTCCAGCCAGCTGTCACAGTTTATGGACCAGAATAACCCGCTGTCAGAAGTGACGCACAAGCGTCGTATTTCTGCATTAGGCCCGGGTGGTCTGACTCGTGAACGTGCAGGCTTTGAAGTACGGGACGTACACCCAACTCACTATGGCCGGGTTTGTCCGATTGAGACACCTGAAGGTCCGAATATCGGTCTGATTAACTCGTTGTCAATGTTTGCTCAGACTAACGAATATGGTTTCCTAGAAACCCCGTACCGCCGGATTGAAAACGGTATTGTAACTGACGAGGTCGATTTCCTGTCAGCGATTGAAGAAGGTAACTTTGTTATCGCTCAGGCTAATGCTGAACTGAATGACGAAAACCGTCTGTCAGAAGAGTTAGTGCCTTGTCGCTATAAAAACGAATTTACCCTGATGCCATCATCAGAAGTTCAGTATATGGACGTTGCACCACAGCAAATCGTATCGGTTGCCGCGGCGCTAATTCCATTCCTTGAACACGATGATGCTAACCGGGCCCTGATGGGTTCGAACATGCAACGTCAGGCTGTGCCAACTCTGCGAGCTGATAAGCCGCTGGTAGGTACCGGTATTGAGCGGGTAGTAGCGAAAGATTCAGGCGTAACAGTAGTAGCAAAGCGTGGTGGTACAGTTGACTATGTCGACGCCAGCCGTATTGTTATTAAAGTACACGAAGAAGAAATGATCGCCGGTGAAGCCGGTATCGATATCTACAACCTGACCAAATACACCCGTTCTAATCAGAACACCTGTATTAATCAGCGTCCTTGCGTTAACCATGGCGAGCCTATCGAACGTGGTGATGTATTGGCTGATGGCCCGTCTACCGACTTAGGTGAACTGGCGTTAGGTCAGAACCTGCGCGTGGCATTTATGCCGTGGAACGGTTACAACTTCGAAGATTCGATTTTGTTATCTGAGCGTCTGGTACAGGAAGATCGTTTAACCACTATTCATATTCAGGAATTAAGCTGTATCGCCCGCGATACTAAGCTTGGGCCTGAAGAGATTACCGGTGATATCCCGAACGTCGGTGAGTCTGCGCTTTCCAAACTGGACGAAGCGGGCATCGTGTATATCGGTGCTGAAGTAAAAGGTGGCGACATTCTGGTAGGTAAAGTTACCCCTAAGGGTGAAAGCCAGTTAACCCCGGAAGAAAAACTATTACGAGCTATCTTCGGTGAAAAAGCGTCTGATGTTAAAGACACCTCGCTGCGGGTACCAAACTCAGTAACAGGTACCGTTATTGACGTTCAGGTGTTTACCCGTGATGGCGTAGAGAAAGACAAGCGCGCCCGCGAAATCGAGGAAATGGAAGTCAAACAGGCTAAGAAAGACCTGAATGAAGAATTCCGGATCCTGGAAGCCGGTATTTATGACCGTGCCCGTAACCTGCTGGAGCAAAGCGGTTTAGACCGCGCCAAGCTGGATACGTTAAAAGGCGATGCGCTGTTTAATCAGAGCCTGAGCGACGAAGACAAGCAAAACGATTTAGAGCAGTTAGCGGCCCAGTACGAAGAAATTCGGGTTGAGTACGATAAAAAGTTCGAATTAAAACGCCGTAAAATTACCCAGGGTGACGATTTAGCGCCTGGCGTATTGAAAATTGTTAAAGTGTATCTGGCGGTTAAACGTCGGATCCAGCCAGGTGATAAAATGGCGGGTCGTCACGGTAACAAAGGTGTTATTTCAACTATCGTCCCGGTTGAAGATATGCCATATGACGAAAAAGGTCAGCCGGTTGATATCGTGCTGAACCCGTTAGGTGTTCCGTCACGGATGAACATCGGTCAGATTTTGGAAACTCACCTTGGCTTAGCGGCGCGTGGTATCGGTGATAAAATTGACGGTATGATCAAAGATCAGAAAGAAGTGGCTGAAATCCGCGACTTCCTGGTTAAAGTGTATGCCTTAGGGGAATCACGCCAGAACGTTGATGTTGCCAGCTTTACTGACGATGAAGTTCGTCGCCTGGCGCAAAATCTGCGTAAAGGCCTGCCAGTGGCAACACCGGTATTTGATGGTGCTAAAGAATCAGAAATCAAAGAGTTATTAACACTTGGCGATTTACCAACCAGCGGTCAGATCACCTTATATGATGGTCGTACCGGTAATACTTTCGAGCGGAAGGTAACGGTTGGCTACATGTATATGCTGAAACTGAACCACTTAGTTGACGACAAGATGCACGCGCGTTCTACCGGTTCTTACAGTCTGGTTACTCAGCAGCCGCTGGGTGGTAAGGCACAGTTCGGTGGTCAGCGTTTCGGTGAGATGGAAGTGTGGGCGTTAGAAGCTTATGGTGCGGCTTATACCCTGCAGGAAATGCTTACTGTTAAGTCTGATGACGTCAACGGTCGTACTAAGATGTATAAAAACATCGTTGACGGCGACCACAGAATGGAACCTGGCATGCCAGAATCTTTCAACGTACTGATGAAAGAAATCCGTTCGCTCGGTATCAATATCGAATTGGAAGAGGAATAAACCGACAGTTAGTTGGCGGGGCAGTGCGCTGCCCCATTCCGGTTTACCTCTTACAGGAGAGCAAAGGTGAAAGACTTATTAAAGTTTCTGAAACAACAAACTAAAACTGAAGAGTTTGATGTTATTCGTATCGGTTTATCCTCACCGGATATGATCCGTTCATGGTCATTTGGTGAAGTGAAAAAGCCAGAAACGATCAACTACCGTACCTTTAAACCAGAGCGTGACGGTTTATTCTGTGCCCGGATTTTTGGCCCGGTAAAAGATTACGAGTGTTTGTGCGGTAAGTACAAGCGCTTAAAGCACCGCGGTGTTATTTGTGAAAAGTGTGGCGTTGAAGTTACCTTAACCAAGGTGCGTCGTGAGCGGATGGGCCACATTGAGCTGGCCAGCCCGGTAGCGCATATCTGGTTCTTAAAATCGCTGCCAAGCCGGATTGGTTTATTACTGGATATGACCCTGCGTGATATCGAGCGCGTGCTGTATTTCGAAAGCTACGTGGTAACAGAGCCAGGCATGACCTCGTTAGAGCGTCGCCAGATGTTAACTGAAGAAGAATATCTGGATGTGCTGGAAGAGCATGGCGACGAATTCGAAGCCAAGATGGGTGCTGAAGCCGTGCTGGACATCCTGCGTGGTATCGACTTAGCAGTTGAAATTAAGCAGATGCGTGAAGAGCTGCCTACTATCAACTCTGAAACTAAGCGTAAAAAGATCAGCAAGCGTTTAAAACTAATGGAGTCATTTTTCACATCAGGCAACAAGCCTGAGTGGATGATTATGACTGTGCTGCCAGTACTGCCACCGGATTTACGTCCTCTGGTACCGCTGGACGGTGGCCGTTTTGCCACCTCAGACTTGAACGACTTATACCGCCGGGTGATTAACCGTAATAACCGCTTAAAGCGGCTGTTAGACTTGTCAGCACCGGACATTATCGTTCGCAACGAAAAGCGGATGTTACAGGAAGCGGTTGATGCCTTATTAGATAACGGTCGTCGCGGCCGGGCTATTACTGGCTCAAATAAACGCCCACTGAAATCTCTGGCCGATATGATCAAAGGTAAGCAGGGTCGTTTCCGTCAGAACTTACTAGGTAAGCGGGTTGACTACTCAGGCCGTTCGGTAATTACCGTAGGTCCTACTTTACGTCTGCATCAGTGCGGTTTACCGAAAAAAATGGCATTGGAATTATTCAAGCCTTTCATTTACGGTAAGTTAGAAGCCCGTGGTTTAGCCACGACCATCAAAGCTGCCAAGAAAATGGTTGAGCGCGAAGAAGGCGCCGTATGGGACGTGCTGGACGAAGTGATCCGCGAACATCCGGTATTGTTAAACCGGGCACCAACCCTGCACCGTTTAGGTATTCAGGCATTTGAACCGGTGCTGATTGAAGGTAAAGCAATTCAGCTGCACCCGTTGGTGTGTGCCGCTTATAACGCCGACTTCGATGGTGACCAAATGGCGGTACACGTACCGTTAACCATTGAAGCGCAGTTAGAAGCCCGTGCGCTGATGATGTCGACCAACAACGTGCTATCTCCGGCGAACGGTGAGCCAATTATCGTACCTTCACAGGACGTGGTATTAGGCTTGTATTACATGACGCGTGAGGCGATTAACGTCAAAGGCGAAGGCATGATGTTCAAGAGTGCGAAAGAAGCTGAAAAAGCCTTCCGCGCAGACTGTGCCAGCTTGCACGCCAAAGTTAAAGTTCGGATCACTGAAGTAGAAATTGCTGAAGATGGCAGCCGTACTGAAACCGTAGCGGTACGTGACACTACCGTTGGCCGTGCTATTTTATTCTCTATTCTGCCTGAAGGCCTGGCGTTTGATTCAATCAACCAGCCAATGGGTAAGAAGCAGATTTCACGCTTGTTAAACGGCGCTTATCGTCGCATCGGCCTGAAGCAAACGGTTATTCTTGCTGACCAAATCATGTATACCGGTTTCCACTATGCGATGTTGTCTGGCGTATCGGTAGGTATTGATGACATGGTGATCCCGGAAGCAAAAACCGAGATTATCGACGCAGCAGAAACTGAAGTCGCTGAAATTCAGGACCAGTTCCAGCAGGGTCTGGTTACCGCCGGTGAGAAGTACAACAAAGTTATCGATATCTGGTCAACAGCTAACGAAACCTTGTCAAAGGCGATGATGGACAATCTGTCTAAAGAGTCTGTGGTTGACCGTGAAGGCAATACTGTAGAACAGCAATCATTTAACTCAGTGTATATGATGGCTGACTCAGGCGCCCGGGGTTCACCAGCGCAGATTCGGCAGTTATCAGCGATGCGGGGTCTGATGGCGAAGCCGGATGGCTCTATCATTGAAACGCCAATTACCGCTAACTTCCGTGAAGGCTTAAGCGTATTACAGTACTTTATCTCTACCCACGGTGCCCGTAAGGGTCTGGCCGATACTGCACTGAAAACGGCAAACTCAGGTTACCTGACCCGTCGTCTGGTCGATGTCGCCCAGGATTTAGTGGTAACAGAAAGCGATTGTGGATCAGATCAGGGCATCATTATGAAGCCATTGATCGAAGGTGGTGACGTGGTTGAAGGCCTGCGTGAGCGGGTTCTGGGCCGGGTTGTTATCGGTGATGTTGTATCACCAACTACCAGTGAAGTATTAGTTGCCGACGGCACCATGCTGGACGAACAACTTTGTGATCTGATCGAACAAAATTCAATTGACGAAGTTCATGTTCGCTCAGTAATTACCTGTCAGACTGACTTTGGTGTCTGTGCCAAATGTTATGGCCGTGACCTGGCTCGTGGTCACCTGATCAACGCCGGTGAAGCAGTAGGTGTTATTGCTGCCCAGTCAATCGGTGAACCAGGTACCCAGCTAACGATGCGTACGTTCCACATCGGTGGTGCAGCGTCACGGGCGTCAGCTGAAAACAGTGTGCAGGTGAAAAATGCCGGTACCTTAAAACTGCATAACGCTAAGTTTGTGCGCAACGCCGATAACAAAATCGTTATTACCTCACGTTCTGCTGAAGTAACCGTATTCGATGAGTTAGGTCGTGAGAAAGAGCGTTACAAGCTGCCATATGGTTCTATTATGGCAACTGACGACAATGCTAAAGTCGCTTCTGGTCAAATCGTCGCGAACTGGGATCCGCATTCACACCCCATTATCGTTGAGCGTGGTGCCAAGGTTAGCTTCAGTGATGTAGATGATACCAACACTGAAGTACAACAGGATGAACTGACCGGCTTAACCCGGACAGTAGTAAAAGATTTGGCTAAAGCTAACGCGAAAGAGCCAAAACTTATCCTGGCGACCGATGATGGCGGCCTGCAGGAAATTCGTCTGCCAAGTTTTACTACTATCGAAGTAGCAGACGGCGAAACTGTACTGACCGGTGGCGTGTTAGCGCGTATTCCGCAGGAAAGTTCAAAAACACGCGACATTACCGGTGGTCTGCCACGGGTTGCCGATTTATTTGAAGCACGTAAACCAAAAGATCCAGCCATCCTGGCCGAAATCTCAGGTGTTATCAGCTTCGGTAAAGAAACTAAAGGTAAACGTCGTCTGGTTATTACCCCGGAACAGGGTGATGCCCATGAAGAGATGATCCCGAAATGGCGTCAGGTTAATGTGTTCGAAGGTGAGCGCATTGAAAAGGGCGAAGTGATCTCTGAAGGTCCGGAATCTGCGCACGATATTCTGCGGTTACGTGGTATTCACCATGTAGCCAGCTACATCGTTAACGAAGTTCAGGATGTTTATCGCTTGCAAGGCGTAAAAATTAACGATAAGCACATTGAAACGATTATTCGTCAGATGCTGCGTAAGTGTTTAATCACCAGCCCGGGTGACAGTGAGTTCCTGGAAGGTGAAATGGCAGAAGTGGCCCGTGTCAATATCGCAAACCGCGATCTGGAAGCGGCCGGCAAAATGCCTGCACAGTATGAGCGTTCATTACTGGGTATTACTAAAGCGTCACTGTCGACTGATTCATTTATTTCGGCAGCGTCGTTCCAGGAAACAACCCGTGTTCTAACTGAAGCCGCTGTTGGTGGTAAGTTTGACGAACTGCGTGGTTTGAAAGAAAACGTTATTGTTGGCCGTTTGATCCCGGCAGGTACTGGTTTTGCTTACCATCAAAACCGTGCCCGTCTACGTCAGCGTGGCGGCAATACCGACGTTGTTGAACCGTCAATGAGTGCAGAGTCTGCTGAACAGGCCCTGACCGATGCACTTAATATGAATTTGTCGGGCAACGACGAGTAAGAAAGGAGCAGGCAGTTTGCCGGTGGATAAAAAGCCAGCAAACTGCATTGTAACTTGACAGGTCAAAGCTTGACCATTAGAATTCCGCGACCCTAATTTTGGGGTGCGGAATTTTCACGTTTATTGGGTATTTATTAACCAGGAGTATTTAATGGCAACAATCAACCAGCTAGTGCGTAAGCCGCGCAGCCAGAAGGTAGCCAAGAGCACCGTTCCGGCGCTTGAAGCTTGCCCGCAGAAGCGTGGTGTTTGTACCCGTGTATACACCACTACACCTAAGAAGCCAAACTCAGCATTACGTAAAGTATGCCGTGTTCGTTTAACTAACGGATTCGAAGTTTCTTCTTACATTGGTGGTGAAGGCCATAACCTGCAAGAGCACAGTGTTGTGCTTATTCGCGGTGGCCGGGTAAAAGACCTTCCAGGTGTGCGTTACCACACCGTACGTGGCACATTAGACTGTGCAGGCGTAAAAGATCGTAAACAAGCCCGTTCTAAGTACGGTGCGAAGCGGCCTAAGAAATAACGGTACTCCGTTAGTAAGGCCAAACTAAACAACTTTTTTTCTTCAATGTATTAAAAGTTTTGGAATCACCTGAAGCAATCGGAGTTACGAATGCCAAGAAGACGCGTCATAGGTCAACGTAAAATCCTTCCAGATCCTAAGTTCGGAAGTGAATTACTTGCCAAGTTTGTCAATGTCGTTATGGTCGACGGAAAAAAATCCACAGCCGAATCAATTGTATACGGCGCCTTAGAAATTGCAGCTACCAAATCGAAGAAAGAGCATATTGATCTTTTCGAAGTTGCTTTAGATAACATTCGTCCAACTGTCGAAGTTAAATCACGTCGGGTAGGTGGTTCAACCTATCAGGTACCATGTGAAGTTCGTCAGGTTCGTCGTAATGCTCTGGCTATGCGTTGGTTGGTAGAAGCTGCCCGTAAACGTGGTGAAAAATCAATGGCTCAGCGTTTAGCTGGTGAAATGCTGGATGCCATCGAAAACAAAGGTTCTGCGGTTAAGAAGCGTGAAGACGTGCACCGTATGGCCGAAGCGAACAAAGCATTCGCTCACTTCCGCTGGTAAGCAGATTCAAAAGATGAGGACACTATTGTGGCACGTACAACCCCAATAGAACGCTACCGCAACATTGGTATCTGTGCGCATGTAGATGCGGGTAAAACCACGACTACTGAACGTGTACTTTTTTACACCGGTCGTTCACACAAGATCGGTGAAGTACACGATGGCGCCGCTACTATGGACTGGATGGAGCAGGAGCAGGAGCGTGGTATTACAATTACCTCGGCTGCAACTACGACGTTCTGGGCCGGTATGCAGGCACAGTTTGACCAGCATCGGATAAATATTATCGATACACCGGGTCACGTTGACTTCACTATCGAAGTTGAACGTTCGCTGCGGGTGTTGGATGGTGCTGTGGTGGTGCTGTGTGGCTCGTCTGGGGTGCAACCGCAGACTGAGACTGTATGGCGTCAGGCAAACAAGTACGAAGTTCCTCGGATGATTTTTGTCAACAAGATGGACCGGACCGGTGCTGACTTCCTGCGGGTAGTGAAGCAGGCCCGGACCCGTCTTAACAGCACTATTGTGCCTATTCAGCTGCCTATTGGTGCTGAAGACGACTTTAGTGGTGTGGTTGACCTGATCAAAATGAAAGCAATTAACTGGAACATGGAAGACCAGGGTATGACCTTCAATTATGAAGAGATCCCGTCTGACATGTTGGCAGAGTGCAAAGAGTGGCGTCAGAACCTGATTGAAGCTGCGGCTGAAGCCAGTGAAGACCTGATGGAGCGCTACCTTGAAGGCGATGAGTTCTCAGAACAAGAGATCAAATCAGCCCTTCGTGCACTGACATTACGAAATGAAGTGGTATTGGTACTATGTGGCTCCGCCTTTAAAAACAAAGGCGTGCAAGCTATGTTGGATGCGGTTATAGAATACTTGCCTTCACCGACCGAGGTTAAGGCGATAAATGGTATTCTGGAAGACGAGTCTGAAGGGGAGCGTCATTCAAGTGACGATGAACCTTTTGCAGCACTTGCCTTTAAGATCGCCACTGACCCATTCGTTGGCACCTTAACTTTCTTCCGGGTTTACTCTGGTGTGGTAGAGGCAGGTTCCTCTATTTATAACTCCGTGAAACAGAAGAAAGAGCGGATTGGCCGGATGGTACAAATGCATGCCAATACCCGTGAAGAGATCAAAGAAGTTCGTGCCGGCGATATTGCCGCCGCAATCGGTTTAAAAGATACCACGACAGGCGACACCTTGTGTGATCAGGATAATGTCATTATTCTGGAACGTATGGAGTTCCCTGAGCCGGTTATCTCGGTAGCCGTTGAACCAAAAACCAAGGCTGATCAGGAAAAAATGGGTGTCGCGCTGGGTAAACTGGCGGCAGAAGACCCTTCTTTCCGGGTGCATACTGACGAAGAAACCGGCCAGACCATTATTTCAGGTATGGGCGAATTACACTTAGACATTATCGTTGACCGGATGCGTCGTGAATTCAAGGTTGAAGCCAACGTGGGTAAACCACAGGTGTCATATCGTGAAACGCTGCGCCAGGCTACCGAAGTCGAAGGTAAGTTTGTGCGTCAGTCTGGTGGTCGCGGTCAGTTTGGTCACTGTTGGCTGAAGATCGAACCGCAGGAAGAAGGTGCAGGTTACGAGTTCGTCAACGCGGTAGTGGGTGGTGTTATTCCGAAGGAATACATTCCTGCCATCGACAAAGGTATACAAGAACAGATGAAAAACGGCGTATTAGCGGGTTATCCGGTTATCGACGTTAAAGTGACTGTTTTTGATGGTTCATACCATGATGTAGACTCTAACGAGATGGCATTTAAAGTTGCTGCTTCAATGGGCTTCAAGAAAGGTGCGCTGCAAGCGAAACCGGTAGTACTTGAGCCAATTATGAAAGTTGAAGTGGTAACGCCAGAAGAGTTTATGGGTGATATAGTAGGTGACTTAAATCGTCGTCGCGGTATTATTCATGGTATGGACGATGCCCCTGGTGGTATCAAAATCGTTGACGCAAATGTTCCGTTATCAGAAATGTTTGGTTATGCAACCAACATGCGTTCACTGAGTCAGGGCCGCGCCTCTTACTCAATGGAGCCTCTGAATTATCAGGAAGCACCAAACAACGTAACTGAAGCGATTATCGCTGCACGTAAGTCTAACTAATCAATTAGTATGGCCCGGTGTAAGTCGGGCTACAATTTAATATAGAAGGGTCTACAAATGGCTAAGGCTAAATTTGAACGCGTAAAACCGCACGTAAACGTAGGTACCATCGGTCACGTTGACCACGGTAAAACTACTCTGACAGCTGCTATCACTAACGTATTAGCTAAGACATACGGCGGTCAGGCATTTGCTTTCGATCAAATCGACAAAGCACCGGAAGAAAAAGCCCGTGGTATCACTATCAACACGTCACACGTTGAATACGACACCCCTACCCGTCACTACGCTCACGTAGACTGCCCGGGTCACGCTGACTATGTTAAGAACATGATCACTGGTGCGGCGCAGATGGACGGTGCAATTCTGGTTGTTGCGGCGACTGATGGTCCTATGCCACAGACACGTGAGCACATCCTGTTATCACGTCAGGTAGGCGTACCTTACATCATCGTGTTCATGAACAAGTGTGACATGGTAGATGACGAAGAGCTGTTAGAGCTGGTAGAAATGGAAGTGCGTGAGCTGCTTTCAGACTACGACTTCCCAGGTGATGATTTACCGGTAATCCGCGGTTCAGCGCTGAAAGGCCTGGAAGGCGATGCTGAGTGGGAAAAGAAAATTCTGGAGCTGGGCGAAGCGTTAGACACGTACATCCCTGAGCCGGTGCGTGCGATTGACAAGCCATTCATCATGCCAATCGAAGACGTATTCTCAATTGCTGGCCGTGGTACTGTAGTAACAGGCCGGGTAGAGCAAGGTATCATCAAAGTCGGTGAGACAGTAGAAATCGTTGGTATCAAAGACACAGTAGCGACTACCTGTACTGGTGTAGAAATGTTCCGTAAGCTGTTAGACGAAGGTCGTGCCGGCGAGAACATTGGTGCGTTGTTACGTGGTACTAAGCGTGAAGACGTAGAGCGTGGTCAGGTATTGGCTAAGCCAGGTTCAATCAAGCCACACACTAAGTTCGAAGGCGAAGTGTACGTATTGTCAAAAGAAGAAGGTGGTCGTCATACGCCATTCTTCAAAGGCTACCGTCCACAGTTCTATTTCCGTACTACAGACGTAACTGGCGCAGTTGAATTGCCAGAAGGCGTAGAAATGGTCATGCCAGGCGACAACCTGAAGTTTGTTGTTGAGCTGATTTGCCCAATCGCGATGGACGAAGGTTTACGCTTCGCAATCCGTGAAGGCGGCCGTACTGTAGGTGCTGGTGTTGTATCTAAAATCATTGCTTAATTCTTAACTGAATAGCAGCAATGTAAAGAAGGCTCCCCTAAGGAGCCTTTTTTGTTGCCAAAATAAAATTCAAACGCATGTTTGAAAAACTTGTTTGAACCAGAGGGATATGCCATATTACTGACTCATCCGTCCAGTGAGGAATTTGCAATGAGCAGCTATCAGGCCCCGATAACCGATATGACCTTTAACTTATTTGATGTCTGGCAGTTAGACCAGTACTGGCAAACAAATGGTCAGTTAAAGGACTTAATAGAGGTCGATACCGCAAAAGCCATCCTGGAAGAGGCTGCGAAAATATGCGAGCAACAAATTGCGCCTTATTCAGCTGATGCGGATCAGCGCGGCGCACAGTTAACTGATGGCAAGGTAAGCCTGCCTGCTCATTACTACACTGCCTATCAAAGCTTAGCTGAGGGCGGTTGGACCAGCTTAAGCGGTGACCCGCAATATGGTGGTATGGGGATGCCGAAAGCCTTATCCATGATGGTCGACGAAATGCTTTGCAGCAGCGATATTGCTTTTTCACTATATCCTGGCTTAACCGCAGGCGCCTGCGTAGCGTTGTTGCAGCATGCCGATGACACCACCAAACAAACTTATTTGCCAAAACTATACAGTGGTGAATGGTCCGGCACTATGTGTTTAACCGAATCACATGCCGGCTCTGATCTCGGTATTATGCGTACTACTGCCAAGCCAAATGCTGATGGCAGCTATGCGTTAAATGGCTCAAAAATATTTATTACCGCCGGCGAACATGAACTGACAGCTAACATTATCCATCTGGTGCTGGCGAAACTGCCTGACGCACCAGCTGGTAGTCGGGGGATTTCATTATTTTTAGTGCCAAAATATCTGCTTGATAACAATGGTGAGCCGGGCGAGCCCAACAAGGTTAGTGTCGGTTCTATCGAGCATAAAATGGGCATTAATGGTTCGGCGACTTGCGTCCTGAATTTTGATGATGCTAAAGGGTTTTTGATTGGTGAGCCCCATCGTGGTTTAAGTTGCATGTTTACCATGATGAATTATGAGCGGCTGTCGATGGGTAGCCAGGGCCTGGGTGCTGCCGAGCGGGCTTATCAGAATGCATTGGCTTATGCCAAAGACCGCTTGCAAGGACGGATCAACGAACAGGACGCCAATAAAGCCCAGCCAATTATCGGCCACCCTGATGTGCAGCGGATGCTGCTGAACATCAAAGCCATCAACGAAGCAGGGCGTACTTTCGCTACCTGGGTTGCTGCACTGCTGGATAAATCTAAATATGATAACTGTGTGGTTTCTGGTCAGCGCGCTAATCTACTGACACCTATAGCGAAAGCTTTCATGACCGATCAGGGTTTTGATGCCTGTGTCAGTGCCCAGCAGGTATTTGGTGGCCACGGTTATGTTAAAGAGTGGGGCATGGAGCAACTGGTTCGCGATGTTCGCATAGCGCAGATTTATGAGGGTACCAATGGTATCCAGGCTGCTGATTTTATGCTTCGTAAAGTCGCAGCAGATAACGGCGCAGTGTTGTTTAGCTTGTTGGATGACATCTCTACTGAATTGACAGAAAAGCCGCATGCGTTGGCTAAGCCATTAGTCATGATAATTGGTGAGTTGCGACAACTGACAATTGAGCTCCTGAATAAAGAAAATACCGTGCTGGCTGGCGCTGCATGTGACTATCTGACACTGGTCTCCTACACATTATATGGCTACATGTGGTATAAAAATCTGCTGGCCCTGGATAAAGATAAACATAGTCGTGATTTTATAGACGCTAAAACCCATACTGCAAGTTGGTACTTCAGCCGGATTTTACCAAAAGTAGCTGGTATCAGCGCTGTTCTGAACGCTGATTGCGCCATGTTGTACAATCTGGCGCCTGAAAACTATTAGTCGAAGTTGCTGCAGTAGCGAAAGACCTGCAAGCTGTATAAGAGATTTGATTTAAGGACCACTATGAAGTTAGTGTTTGCTTGCCTGCTATTATGGGTAACCCTGCCATTGTTTGCCGCTGATGCACTGGACAAAAGATTAAAAGCAGAGCAATGGGATGAGTATGAACCTTTTACTCTGCTGCCGCATGAAACGAACTATCTGATGCCATTGACGTATGTGGATGGTATTGCTGGTACGTTGAATCGAGACGGGGTAAGTGCACAATCAGACAACGTCGAAGCAAAGTTTCAACTAAGCCTGAAAACCCCCCTGTGGACCAAGATTTATAAAGACAATGGTTATCTGTTTTTCGCCTTTACCCAGCAGGCTTACTGGCAGGCTTATAATTCCAGGGTATCATCACCTTTTCGGGAGACCAATTACGAGCCGGAACTTATCTTAATGCTGCCGCATTACCGTAATTATGAAGAAGCGGCCAGCCGGATCATTAGTTTAAGCCTATCTCACCAATCTAATGGTCGTGCTGGTGAGCTCTCGCGCAGCTGGAATCGTTTAAAATTAAGCTGGGTAACGTCGATAGGTAATGTTTTTATCAACTTTGAGCCCTGGTATCGTTTTAACGAGCAGAGAAAAACCGCTGTGGACGACCCGAAAGGCGATGATAACCCGGACATTACTAAATACATGGGTTGGTTTGAGTTATCCGCTGCTTATAAGCAGGATGATGCCACCTGGCGGCTAATGCTGCGTAACAATCTACGCAGCGATAATAAAGGTGCGCTGCGTTTGTCGTACTCCCGGCCATTTAACCGGCATATCCGTTTATATGTCGAGCTGTTTAATGGTTATGGCGAGAGCCTGATTGACTACGACCGTTCGGTGACCCGTTTTGGTATCGGTTTTGAATTAAATGATATTCTCTGATTAGCACAAAAGACAGCGCAAATTATAAACAACACTTGCGTTAATGGCTGATTTCAGTATAATACGCGGCCAGTCGATTTAATTATGGCTGCAACAGTTAACAGCGCTGAACTTGCTTCAGGCTGAATTAACTGTTCGACAATGCTCCCGATTGGGGAGCAACTGGTACTTTGGTGCATAAGCATACCCAATTAGGGTTATGGCTTATGTTTATTTTTGCTCTTTTTGCTCTTTGAGGCTTTGATACATGAGTAGTCAAAGGATACGCATCCGTCTGAAAGCGTTCGATCACCGCTTGATCGATCAGTCAACTATGGAAATCGTTGACACAGCTAAGCGTACTGGCGCCCAGGTCCGTGGTCCTATTCCACTGCCAACCCGTCAGGAACGTTTCACTGTTCTGATTTCTCCTCACGTCAATAAAGATGCGCGTGACCAGTACGAAATCCGTACCCACAAGCGTTTAATCGACATCGTTGAACCAACCGAGAAAACGGTTGATGCGCTGATGCGTTTAGATCTGCCTGCTGGCGTTGACGTTCAAATTAGCCTGGGTTAATCAGACAGGTTTTTAGAGAGGTTTAGGAAATGGCTATCGGTCTAATCGGTCGTAAAGTGGGCATGACACGCATCTTCACTGAAGATGGCGTATCAATCCCTGTAACCGTAATCGAAGCAACACCAAACCGCGTTACTGCTGTTAAAACGCAAGACGTTGAAGGCTATAGCGCGCTGCAAGTGACTGCTGGTTCTATTAAGGCTAACCGCCTGAACAAACCTGAAGCGGGTCACTTCGCGAAAGTGGGTGTTGATGCTGGTCGTGGTCTGTGGGAATTCCGCCTGCAAGACAACGAAGGCGCTGACATCCAGGTTGGCAGCGAGATTACTGTGGATATTTTCGCAGAAACGAAAAAAGTTGATGTGTCTGGCACATCAAAAGGTAAAGGTTTTGCTGGTGCTGTTAAGCGCTGGAATTTCCGTACCCAGGATGCTACTCACGGTAACTCTTTGTCACACCGTGCCCCAGGTTCTATTGGTCAAAACCAATCACCTGGTAAAGTATTCAAAGGTAAAAAAATGGCTGGTCACTTAGGTGCTGAGCGGGTAACCGTGCAATCGCTGGAAGTGGTTCGTGTAGACGCAGAGCGTAACATTCTGTTAGTAAAAGGCGCAGTGCCTGGTGCTATCGGCGGTGACGTGATCGTTAAACCAGCTGTTAAAAGCTAACGTCTGAGGAGATAAGTGATGGAATTAGCATTACGAGACGCTCAAGGCGCTCTTGAAGTTTCCGAAGCTACCTTTGGACGTGAGTTTAACGAAGCTCTGGTACACCAGGTAGTAGTTGCTTATGCAGCTGGCGCCCGTCAGGGTACCCGTGCACAGTTAACTCGTTCAGAAGTTCGCGGTGGCGGCAAGAAGCCATGGCGCCAGAAGGGTACAGGCCGTGCCCGTGCTGGTACAATCCGTAGCCCAATATGGCGCGGAGGCGGTGTGACATTTGCGGCTAAGCCACAAGATCACAGCCAGAAAGTAAACCGTAAAATGTATCGCGGTGCGATCATGAGCATTCTGTCTGAATTAGTTCGTCAGGAACGGTTAATCGTGGTTGAAAACTTCGCCGTTGACACCCCGAAAACCAAAGATTTATCTGCCAAATTAAAGGCGATGGATCTGAAAGACGTATTAATTGTGACTAACGAAGTAGATGAGAACCTGTTCTTATCTGCACGTAACCTGTACAAGGTTGACGTACGTGACGTACACGGTATCGACCCGGTCAGCTTAATCGCATTCGACAAAGTGTTAATGACTGCTGCTGCAGTTAAACAACTTGAGGAGCTGTTAGCATGATCCGTGAAGAACGTTTACTGAAAGTGATTCTGGCTCCGCACGTTTCTGAAAAAGCAACTAATGCGGCAGAAAACAACAACACTATCGTTTTCAAGGTATCTACTACTTCTACTAAAGCTGATATTAAAGCTGCCGTAGAAAAACTGTTTGAAACAGAAGTAGTGGGTGTTCGCACTGTTAATGTTAAGGGTAAGACCAAGCGCACTGGTGCGCGGATGGGCAAGCGTAGCGATTGGAAAAAAGCTTACGTTACTCTTAAAGAAGGCAGCGAAATCGATTTCGTTGGCGGCGCTGAGTAAGAAGAGGAGTTAGGAAATGGCACTTGTAAAGTGTAAACCTACGTCACCAGGTCGTCGCCACGTATTAAAAGTGGTTAACCCTGACCTGTACAAAGGCAAGCCTTATGCTCCTTTGTTAGAGAAGAACGTTAAAACTGGTGGTCGTAACAACAAAGGTCGTATCACTACCCGTCATATCGGTGGTGGTCATAAGCAACATTATCGTGTTGTCGACTTCAAACGCACTAAAGACGGTATCCCGGCTAAAGTTGAACGCTTAGAATACGATCCAAATCGTACGGCTAACATCGCTTTAGTCCTGTATGCAGACGGTGAGCGTCGTTACATTCTGGCCCCTAAAGGCCTGAAAGCTGGTGATTCAATTATTTCTGGTATGGACTCGCCTATTAAAGCGGGTAACACTTTGCCACTGCGGAATATCCCGGTAGGTCAGGTTGTGCACAATATCGAAATGAAACCAGGTAAGGGCGGCCAGCTGGCTCGTTCAGCCGGTGCTTTCGTACAGATCCTGGCACGCGACGGTGAGTATGTCACTCTGCGTCTGCGTAGCGGCGAAGTACGTAAAGTATTAGCGGATTGTCGCGCGACTATCGGTGAAATCGGTAATGCCGAGCACATGTTACGTCAATACGGTAAAGCTGGTGCTATGCGCTGGCGCGGCATTCGCCCAACCGTACGTGGTGTAGTAATGAACCCGGTTGACCACCCACACGGTGGTGGTGAAGGTAAGACTTCTGGTGGTCGTCACCCTGTTACTCCATGGGGCGTACCAACTAAAGGCTACAAAACTCGTTCAAACAAGCGTACTGATAAACTTATCGTACGTCGTCGTGATAAATAATTTGTGAGGAATTGCCATGCCACGTTCTCTCAAGAAAGGTCCATTTATTGACCTTCACTTGCTGAAGAAGGTAGAGAAAGCGTTGGAAAGCGGTGACAAGAAGCCTATAAAGACTTGGAGCCGTCGTTCAATGATCATACCTGATATGATCGGTTTGACCATCGCTGTCCATAATGGTCGTCAACATGTACCGGTGTTTGTCTCGGAAGAGATGGTTGGTCACAAGTTAGGTGAATTTGCACCTACTCGTACTTACCGTGGTCATGCAGCCGACAAAAAGGCCAAGAAGCGCTAAGGGGTAAATGATGCAAGCATTAGCTAAACACAAATTTGCCCGTTCTTCTGCACAGAAAACCCGTCTGGTCGCTGACCAGGTGCGTGGATTGTCAGTAGATAAGGCGCTGAACGTACTGACTTACAGCCCGAAGAAAGCTGCTGAGTTAGTTAAAAAGGTTCTTTTATCAGCCATTGCCAACGCTGAGCACAACGAAGGTGCGGATATTGATACGTTGAAAGTGAAGACCATCTTCATCGATGAAGGTCCTTCCATGAAACGGATTAAGCCACGCGCTAAAGGTCGTGCTGACCGTATTGTTAAGCGCACCAGCCACATTACTGTGGTTGTAGCTGATAACTAGGAGATAGAAATGGGACAGAAAGTACATCCTAATGGTATTCGCCTAGGTATCACTAAGCCATGGAGCTCAACCTGGTTCGCGAATACAAAAGATTTCCCGGATTTCTTAAACGGTGACTACAAAGTTCGTCAGTACCTGACGAAGCAATTGAAAGCCGCTTCAGTAAGCCGGATTGATATTGAACGTCCTGCGAAAAGCATCCGTGTGACTATTCACACTGCTCGTCCAGGCGTAATTATCGGTAAGAAAGGTGAAGACGTTGAGAAGATCCGCAAGCAAGTTGCCGCTATTGCTGGTGTACCTGCGCAGATCAATATCTCTGAAATCCGCAAGCCTGAATTAGATGCCAAATTAGTCGCTGATTCAATCAGCAGCCAGCTAGAGCGTCGCGTTATGTTCCGTCGTGCTATGAAGCGCGCAGTACAAAACGCCATGCGGATTGGCGCTAAAGGTATCAAGGTGCAGGTAAGTGGCCGTTTAGGCGGCGCTGAGATTGCCCGTGATGAATGGTATCGTGAAGGTCGTGTGCCACTGCACACCCTGCGCGCTGACATTGATTACAACACCTCAGAAGCTTTAACTACTTACGGTATCATTGGTGTTAAGGTGTGGATTTTTAAAGGCGAGATCTTAGGAGCTCTGCCATTAAGCAGCAACACCAACAACGCTAACAATAACAACCAGCCTAAAGCGCCGAAAAAACCGGCACGTAAGGCTAAGTAGGGGTATTGAGCGATGTTGCAACCAAAACGTACAAAATTTCGTAAAGTGCACAAAGGTCGTAACCGTGGTTTAGCCCAGGTAGGCGATAAAGTATCTTTCGGTACTTATGCACTGAAATCATTAGAACGTGGTCAAATGACTTCACGTCAAATCGAATCTGCACGTCGTGCTATGACGCGGGCTGTAAAGCGTGTTGGTAAAATCTGGATCCGTGTGTTCCCAGATAAGCCAATTACTGCTAAGCCGCTGGAAGTACGGATGGGTAGTGGTAAAGGTTCTGTTGAGTACTGGGTATGTCAGATTAAACCTGGCAAAGTTCTGTACGAAATGGACGGTGTGTCTGAAGAGTTAGCGCGTCATGCATTTACGCTTGCTGCTGCTAAGCTTCCATTTAAGACAACCTTTGTAACGCGGACGGTAATGTGATGAAAGCCAGCGAATTAAAATCGAAAAGTGTAGAAGAGTTAAACGCTGAATTATTAGGTCTGTTACGTGAGCAGTTCAATATGCGCATGCAAGCAGCTACTGGTCAGTTAGCTCAGACACATTTATTGAAGCAGGTGCGTCGTGATATCGCGCGCGTTAAGACTATCTTAACCGAGAAGGCAGGTGCGTAATGACTGAAGCGAATATCCGTACGCTGCAAGGTAAAGTGATCAGTAACAAGATGGACAAGTCTATCACCGTTGCTATCGAACGTTCTGTGAAGCACCCTATTTATGGGAAATTCATCAAGCGTACTACCAAACTGCACGTACATGACGAAACCAATCAGTGTAAAGAAGGCGATGTTGTCACAATCCGTGAATGTCGTCCTCTGTCCAAGACTAAGTCATGGACCCTGGTAGCGGTAGTTGAATCAGCGACTTAATTGTTAAGTCACTGCAAGAAACGGCCCCGTGGGGCCGTTTTTTATTATTAAACTATCCATTTAGTAAAAGTGCTGTTATAATCACGCGCCCTTCTATCTGGGGGGTATTTATTATCGTAAGCAGCGTAGTCCGAGAGGGCTATATAGTAGAATAGCGGAGCACTAAGATGATCCAGATGCAATCTATGCTGGAAGTCGCAGACAACAGCGGCGCGCGCAGCGTAATGTGTATTAAGGTCTTAGGTGGTTCGCATCGCCGTTATGCCGCAATTGGTGACGTCATTAAAATTACTGTTAAGGAAGCAATTCCTCGCGGTAAGGTTAAAAAAGGTGACGTTCTGAATGCAGTGGTGGTGCGTACACGCAAAGGCGTACGTCGTCAGGACGGGTCATTAATCCGTTTTGATCGCAATGCAGCAGTGTTGTTGAACACTAAGCTGGAACCGATCGGCACACGTATTTTCGGACCTGTAACACGTGAACTTCGTGGCGATAAGTTTATGAAGATCGTGTCACTGGCACCAGAAGTACTGTAAGGAGTCACAATGGCTAGTAAAATCCGTCGTGATGATGAGGTGGTTGTTCTTACTGGTAAGGACAAGGGCAAACGCGGCAAAGTGACGAAAGTATTACTTTCTGAAAACCGTGTTTATATCTCAGGCGTTAACCTGGTAAAAAAGCATCAGAAACCTGTTCCTGCGCTTAATACCCCGGGTGGTATCGTTGAGAAAGAAGCCTCTATTCATGTTTCAAATGTAGCGATTTTTAACCCTAAAACGGGTAAAGCTGATCGCGTAGGTTTCCGCTTTGAAGATGGCAAGAAAGTTCGCTTCTTCAAATCGAATAATGAAGTAATCTAATTGCTATTGGAGTAATACGATGGCGAAACTGCATGAAATTTATAAAGACACCGTAGTCCCAGAACTGTTTAAACAGTTTGGCTACACCAGCGTCATGCAAGTCCCTCGGATTGTTAAAATCACGCTCAATATGGGTGTGGGTGAAGCGGTTGCAGATAAAAAGATCCTTGATAACGCCGTAGCGGATTTAACCGCTATTGCTGGCCAAAAGCCACTTATCACTAAGGCTCGTAAATCTGTAGCAGGTTTCAAAATCCGTGAAGGCTACCCTATTGGCGCAAAAGTGACCCTGCGCGGCGAGCGTATGTGGGATTTTTTAGAGCGTTTAGTCTCTATTGCTATCCCACGTATTCGTGATTTCCGCGGTGTAAACCCGAAGTCATTTGATGGCCGTGGTAACTACAGCATGGGTGTACGTGAGCAAATCATTTTCCCAGAAATCGAATACGATAAAGTAGATGCAGTACGTGGTTTAGATATCACTATTACGACTACCGCTCGTAGCGATGACGAAGGACGTGCTTTACTTGCCGCGTTTAACTTCCCGTTCAAGAAATAAGGTGTAGGGTCATGGCAAAACAATCAATGAAAGCTCGCGAAGTAAAGCGTGCACAACTGGTAGCCAAATTCGCTGCAAAGCGTCATGAGCTGAAAGACCTGATTGCGAATCCAGCAACTTCTGATGAAGATCGTTGGGCAGCAGTTCTGAAGCTACAGACGTTGCCGCGTGATTCCAGCCCTTCACGTCAACGTAACCGTTGTCGTGTAACAGGTCGTCCACATGGTTATCTGCGTAAGTTCGGAATGAGCCGTATTAAGGTTCGTGAAGCAGCTATGCGCGGTGAAATTCCTGGCCTTCGTAAGGCTAGCTGGTAAGAATCACGGGAGTAACGAGCTATGAGCATGCAAGATCCAGTAGCGGATATGTTTACTCGCATCCGCAACGGCCAAGCTGCCAACAAAGTTGCGGTTAAAATGCCATCTTCAAAATTGAAGGTGTCAATCGCGAAAGTATTAAAAGACGAAGGTTACATCGGCGATTTCGCTGTGTCTGGTGATGTTAAACCAGAGCTGGAAGTTACGTTAAAGTATTTCCAGGGCAAATCAGTTATTGAGACTATCGATCGTGTTAGTCGTCCAGGTCTGCGAATCTATAAGAAGAGCGGCGAGTTACCTAAGGTAATGGGCGGTTTAGGTGTGGCCATTGTGTCAACATCTAAAGGACTAATGACTGACCGCGCTGCGCGCAAGGTTGGTATCGGTGGCGAAATCATCGGCTACGTAGCGTAACGGAGGTAGTAATCTATGTCTCGTGTTGCTAAGGCCCCAGTCACTATACCAACCGGCGTTACTTTAACGCAAAATGGTCAGGTTGTGACGCTGAAGGGCAAAAACGGCGAGTTAACAGTAGATGTTAACCCAGCAGTTGAGATCGTTGTCGAAGGTAACGTTTTACGTACCACTCCACGCGACGGTTTCGAAAATGCAAACGCACAAGCGGGTACTGCCCGTGCATTGATCAATAACCTGGTAACAGGTGTTAGTGAAGGTTTCGCTCAGAAGCTGGAACTAGTTGGTGTTGGTTACCGTGCAAAAGCAGAAGGTAAGGTGTTAAACCTGAGCCTGGGCTTTTCACACCCTGTAGTGTTCGAGATCCCGCAAGGTATCACTATCGAAACACCTACCCAGACTGAAGTCGTGGTAAAGGGTGCTGACAAACAATTAGTTGGTCAAGTTGCTGCAAACATCCGGGCATACCGTAAACCAGAGCCTTATAAAGGCAAAGGTGTTCGTTATGCGAATGAAAACGTGCGTCGTAAAGAAGCGAAGAAAAAGTAGGGTAAGACGATGGATAAGAAACTTGCTCGTCTGCGCCGTGCCAAACGCACTCGCAGAAACATTATCGAACAAGGTGCGAATCGCCTGGTTGTACACCGTACACCACGTCACATCTACGCCCAGCTTATCGCACCAAATGCTGAAGTGATCGTTGCTGCTTCTACTGCAGAAGCAACTATTCGTGAATCATTGAAGTACACAGGTAACGTAGATGCTGCAAAGGCTGTAGGTAAAGCGATTGCCGAACGTGCAGTAGCCAAAGGCGTTACTGCTTGTGCTTTTGACCGCAGTGGCTTCCAGTATCATGGTCGCGTGCAGGCGTTAGCAGACGCAGCGCGTGAAGCCGGTCTTCAGTTCTAGGAGTAGCTCATGGCTAACGAAGAAGCTAAACAACAATCTGATTTACAAGAGAAGCTTGTTGCAGTAAACCGCGTGTCAAAAGTAGTTAAAGGTGGTCGTATTTTCTCCTTTACTGCGTTGACTGTAGTCGGTGACGGCAACGGCCGCGTTGGTTTCGGTTATGGTAAAGCACGTGAAGTACCCGCTGCTATTCAAAAAGCAATGGAAAAAGCACGTCGCAACATGACCCAGGTTGAGTTAAATGGTCACACTTTGCACCACCCAACTCGTGGTGTGCATTCAGGCTCTAATGTATTTATGAAGCCTGCATCAGAAGGTACTGGTTTGATCGCTGGCGGTGCAATGCGCGCCGTATTAGAAGTAGCGGGTATCCAGAACATTCTGTCTAAGTGTTACGGCTCAACTAACCCAATTAACGTAGTTCGCGCTACCATCAATGCCCTGGCTTCAGTGAAGTCACCGGCGCAAGTGGCAGCTAAACGCGGTTTACGCGTTGATGACATTTTGGGGTAATTTGCCATGGCGAAGAAGACAATTAAAGTAACCCAGACTAAATCGAGCATCGGTCGTTTACCGAAGCATCGTGCATCGTTATCGGGTTTAGGTTTGCGCCGTATTAATCATACTGTCGAAGTTGAAGATACACCTTCAGTTCGTGGCATGATTAACGCTGTGTATTACATGGTTAAAGTGGAGGAGTAAAAGATGCTGTTAAATACACTTTCTCCCGCACCAGGTGCAAAGAAAGATAAAAAACGCGTAGGCCGTGGTATCGGTTCTGGCTTAGGTAAAACTGCAGGTCGCGGTCACAAAGGTCTGAAGTCACGTTCAGGCGGTAAAGTGCGTCCTGGTTTCGAAGGCGGTCAAATGCCATTGAAACAACGCTTACCTAAGTTCGGTTTCACTTCGCAGAAATCTCTGGTTTCTGCTGAAGTCCGGTTACACGAGCTGGCTGCAGTTAATGGTGACGTAGTTGATTTAGCAACCTTAATGGAAGCTAACATCATTTCTCGCACTGTTAAGTTCGCTAAAGTTGTGCTGTCTGGCGAGCTTACTCGTCCAGTGACTGTAAAAGGTTTAGGCGTAACTAAAGGCGCGCGCGCAGCCATCGAAGCCGCCGGCGGTAAAGTCGAAGAATAATAAGGATAGTACGCTATGGCTAAACCAGGTTCGGACTCAAGAGGTGCAAAAGGCGGATTCAGCGAGCTGAAATCCCGTCTGTTATTTGTACTTTTGGCCATAATCGTTTTTCGGTTAGGCTCCTTTGTGCCAATTCCTGGAATTGACGCCAACGTGCTGGCTCAGTTATTCGAGCAACAAAAAGGCACCATCGTTGAAATGTTTAACATGTTCAGCGGTGGTGCACTTGAGCGGGCTTCTGTTTTTGCGCTGGGTATTATGCCCTATATATCAGCTTCAATTATTGTTCAGTTGTTGACCGTGATGCATCCGCATTTGGCCGAACTGAAAAAAGAAGGCGAAGCCGGTAAGCGCAAGATAAACCAGTACACCCGTTACGGTACTTTAGGTTTAGCGATATTGCAGTCTATTGGTATAGCCACTGGCCTGCCAAATATGATGCCGGGGTTAGTGCTTAACCCGGGCTTTGCATTTTACTTTACTGCTATCATCAGTTTGGTTACCGGTACCATGTTCTTAATGTGGTTAGGTGAACAAATTACTGAGCGTGGCATTGGTAATGGTATATCGCTGCTTATTTTCACCGGTATTGTTGCTGGCTTCCCGTCTGCCATTGGCCAGACGATTGAGATGGCACGTCAGGGCGATTTGCACTTTTTACTATTAGTTGCTATTGGCGTAATTGTTATTGCGATTACCTGGTTTGTGGTGTTCTTTGAACGCGGCCAGCGTCGTATTGTGGTTAACTATGCTAAGCGTCAGCAGGGCCGTCAGGTGTTTGCCGCGCAAAGCAGCCATTTGCCGTTAAAGGTGAATATGGCCGGGGTTATTCCACCAATATTTGCGTCAAGCATTATTCTGTTTCCAGGCACTATTGCCAGTTGGTTTGGTACAGGCGAAGGTATGGTTGCTAACTTCCTGCAGGAAGTGTCGCTAGCTTTATCTCCGGGACAACCGCTGTATATGATGTTATACTCGGCGGCTATCATTTTCTTCTGTTTCTTTTATACTGCGTTGGTGTTTAATCCGCGTGATACAGCAGACAACCTGAAGAAATCCGGTGCTTTTATCCCTGGGATCCGTCCTGGTGAGCAGACATCAAAATACATTGATAAAGTGATGACCCGGTTAACCTTAGCAGGTGCTTTGTATATTACTTTTATCTGTTTGGTTCCCGAGTTCATGATGGTTGCATGGAATGTGCAATTTTACTTCGGCGGTACATCATTACTGATTATCGTGGTGGTAATTATGGACTTTATGGCACAGGTACAGACCCATCTGATGTCACATCAGTATGATTCTGTGCTTAAAAAGGCAAATCTTAAAGGCTATAGCCGTTAAGATATATTTGCGGAGTTAAGTTATGAAAGTACGAGCTTCCGTTAAGAAGATCTGCCGTAACTGCAAAGTTATCAAGCGCAACAATGTTGTGCGGGTAATCTGCAGTGAACCTAAGCACAAACAGCGCCAGGGTTAAGGTAGAAAACAGTTTATCGGGCTGAACATTGCGTTCGGCCCGTTAATTGTTTGCAATATGAGCGCCATTTGAGTATCCTTACGGGCTTTTCAAATTGGCACCTTTTAATTTTTTATAGGAGAACGTTAGTGGCCCGTATCGCTGGCATTAACATCCCCGATAATAAACATGCAGTTATCTCTTTAACGTATGTTTATGGTATCGGTAAAACCCGCGCTAAATCAATTTTAGCTGCTGTGGGTATCGAAGAAAGTATGAAAATTGCTGCATTATCTGATGCGCAGTTAGATACGCTTCGTGACGAAGTTGCTAAGTACACCGTTGAAGGTGACTTACGCCGTGAAGTGACATTAAACATTAAACGTTTAATGGATCTTGGTTGTTACCGTGGCTTACGCCACCGTCGTAGTCTGCCAGTTCGTGGTCAGAGAACTAAGACCAATGCGCGCACCCGTAAAGGTCCACGCAAAGCGATTAAGAAATAGGACGGGGTAATAACATGGCAAAAGCACCAGTTCGTACTCGTAAACGGGTAAAAAAGCAAGTTTCTGATGGTATGGCTCATATCCATGCCTCTTTCAACAATACCATCGTTACGATCACCGATCGTCAGGGTAACGCTCTTTGCTGGGCAACTTCTGGCGGTTCAGGTTTCCGTGGCTCGCGTAAGTCAACGCCGTTCGCTGCTCAGGTAGCTGCTGAACGTGCCGGTACTGCTGCGTTAGAATATGGTCTTAAGAACCTTGAAGTGTTTGTAAATGGTCCTGGCCCTGGCCGCGAATCAGCGATTCGTGCCCTTAATGCCGCTGGATACCGCATTACAAATATCACCGACGTGACGCCTATCCCGCATAACGGATGCCGTCCCCCTAAAAAACGTCGCGTGTAATTACAGCGCTTCACGGATTATTGGAGAAAGAAGATGGCAAGATATTTGGGTCCTAAGCTCAAACTTAGTCGTCGCGAAGGTACAGACCTGTTCCTGAAAAGCGGCGTAAGAGCAATTGATTCAAAGTGTAACTTAACAACTGCTCCTGGTCAGCACGGCGCACGTCGCGGTCGCTTATCAGACTACGGTTTACAGTTACGCGAGAAGCAAAAAGTGCGTCGTATGTACGGCGTGTTAGAGAAGCAGTTCCGTAATTACTACAAAGAAGCTGCTCGTTTGAAAGGTAATACCGGTGAAAACCTGTTAGCGTTGTTAGAGTCTCGTCTTGACAACGTGGTGTACCGTATGGGTCTGGCCAGTACTCGTGCTGAAGCACGTCAGCTGGTAAGCCACAAAGCTATTTTATTAAATGGCAAAGTGCTTAACATTCCATCGTATACTGTATTACCTGAACAAGTGATCTCTGTGCGCGAGAAAGCCAAGAAGCAGGCACGTATCAGTGCAGCTCTTGAAGTAGCAGCGCAACGTGAGAAGCCAACTTGGATAGAAGTTGACAACACGAAGCTGGAAGGCGTTTTCAAACGTCTGCCTGAGCGTTCTGACTTGTCTGCGGACATCAACGAACAGTTAATCGTCGAGCTTTACTCTAAGTAAAGCTAATTGTTAAGAGAGGATATATGCAGGGTTCTGTCACCGAATTCCTTAAGCCGAGATTAGTTGGTATCGAAAGGATCAACCCAACTCGTGCCAAAGTTACTTTGGAACCACTTGAGCGCGGTTTCGGGCATACCTTGGGCAACGCGTTACGTCGTATTCTGTTATCGTCAATGCCAGGTTGTGCAGTGACTGAAGTAGAAATCGACGGCGTGCTCCATGAGTACAGTGCCAAAGAGGGCGTCCAGGAAGATATTATTGATATCTTACTGAACCTCAAAGGCCTTGCCGTTCGCCTGGAAGACAAAGATGAAGTCACGCTGACTTTAACGAAGAAAGGTGCCGGCCCTGTAACTGCTGGAGATATCCAGCGTGGCGACGGTGTGGTTATTACTAACCCTGAGCACGTTATTTGTAATCTGACCGGCGAAACTGAGTTCAGTATGCGCCTGAAGATTGAGCGTGGTCGCGGTTATGTGCCTGCATCAGCTCGTTTGTCCTCCGATGATGACGAACGTCCGATAGGTCGTCTGTTATTAGACGCGTCATTCAGTCCGGTTGAGCGTATTGCTTACACCGTTGAGTCGGCTCGGGTAGAACAGCGTACCGACCTGGATAAGCTGATCATCGATATGGAAACCAACGGCACAGTTGAGCCTGAGGAAGCCATTCGTCGTGCAGCAACAATTATGGCTGAACAGCTGGAGTTCTTTGTTGAATTGCGCGATAAGAGTGAGCCGGAAAAACGCGAAGAGAAGCCGGAGTTTGATCCGATTCTGTTACGTCCAGTTGATGATTTAGAATTAACAGTTCGTTCTGCTAACTGCTTGAAGGCAGAGCAGATTCAGTATATCGGTGATCTGGTACAACGTACCGAGGTTGAGTTGCTGAAAACGCCTAATCTTGGTAAGAAGTCACTTACCGAAATCAAAGACGTGTTGGCGTCGCGGGGTTTATCTCTGGGCATGCGCCTGGAAAACTGGCCGCCAGCTAGTTTGGTAAATAAAGACTAACCAGACACCAGTTCCTGGTTTAGTGAGAAGGAATAGATCATGCGCCATCGCAAGAGTGGTCGTCAATTAAATCGGAACAGCAGCCACCGTACTGCAATGTTCCGCAACATGGCAAGCTCGTTGGTGAAGCACGAAATCATCAAAACGACTTTGCCAAAAGCTAAAGAGTTACGTCGTGTGATCGAACCATTGATCACCCTGGCTAAAAACGACAGCGTTGCAAACCGCCGTTTAGCTTTTGCCCGTACTCGTGATAAAGAAGTTGTTGGTTTGTTGTTCAACGTTTTAGGTCCGCGTTACAACGCGCGTCCAGGTGGTTACACTCGTATTATGAAGTGTGGCTTCCGTACCGGCGACAACGCACCAATGTGCTATATCGAGTTAGTTGATCGTCCTGAAGTGGACACTCTGCCAGTTGAAGAAACTGCAGCTGAGTAAGCTAATCTCTAATTAAAAAACCGGGCTTTTGCCCGGTTTTTTTATGCCTGTTTGTTTTTCCGCATAAATCTGTCTAAGCTAGAATATTCTGGATTTTGGTAGTGTGTTATGCAGTCAATTCGCGCCTTGTTTATCGCTGTTGTTATATTTTGCCCTTCACTGTTTCCTGCTCAGGCTGCAGCTTGTGCTGCTATTCACTCCGAAAAATGTCATCCGCTTCAGCCACTACTGGCTAATCATGCGGCAGATTACCCAATGGTTGCTCAGGTCCTGGCAAACTCTGAGCGCTTTAAGGTACAGATCCTCTATACCCAGATTGACCGTCAGCCAGACAGCATGGTGACGTTTACACATTATCAGTATGCTCTGGATGAACAACGGTATTTTTATCCGGCAAGTACCGTAAAATTGCCGGTATCTCTATTGGCGCTGCAATGGCTGGAACAGCAAAACCTGCCCGGGTTAACCAGAGATACTGTAATGCTTAGCGACAGTAGCCGGCCAGCACAAACAAAGGCCCTGGCAGATGACAGTGCAGTGAACAAACTACCCAGTATTGGCCACTATATAAAGAAAATTCTGCTGGTTAGTGATAATGACGCCTATAACCGCTTATATGAGTTATTAGGTCAGGATTATATTAATGATCAGCTAATGCGCATGGGATTAACTAACACTGTTATTAATCACCGTTTAAGTGTGCCACTGGCTGAAGTGGAGCAACGGCACTACAACCCAGTGCGGTTTGTAGACCCTGACAATAAGGTGGTATTAGCACTACCTGCCCGTAACAGCGACAAGCGCTATGTTAATAAGCCATCACCACTGCTGGGTAAAGCACATTTTGCAAACGGTAAACTGGTGCCTGAGCCAATGGATTTTAGCGAAAAAAACCGGTTTTCTGTGGTGGATTATAACGGCGTGCTAAAAAGGATTTTTTTTCCTGAAACATTCAGCGCAGAACAAAAATTTACTATTAGTGAGCAAAACCGCGAATTTATTATGCGTTATATGAGCCTGGCTCCGTCGGTAAGCCGCTACCCGGATTACGATGTAAATGAATACCCTGATAATTATGCCAAATTTTTGTTAGTAGGCGGCGAAGCTGAGCCAATACCGAGTCATCTTAAAGTTTTCGATAAAACCGGCTGGGCTTATGGCCATGCTATCGACGGTGCCTATATTGCCGATACCGAACATAATGTCGAGTTCTTACTGGTTGCGGTAATATATGCCAATGAAAACGATACTCTTAATGACGACAACTACCAGCTAAATGAAATAGCTAAGCCGTTTATGCGTCAACTGGGTCAACTGATCTATCAACATGAATTGCAGCGGCCACGTGAATTGGCTCCTGATCTTACTCATTTCAAAAACCTAAGCGAATAATTGCCCGAAATTTCATCAGTCTGCGGAATTATTCTGCTAATTGCACAAAAAACACCCGGTCAGTCATCTTAGTGTAAAAAAGATCTTGATCCTATTTGGCGGATCTCTATAATGCGCATCCACAGACGGGGCAGCGGTAACGCAGCAAACGACTGAGAAAGACTTCTGAGAATGGCGCAAGCGGTTCTCGCTTCATTACCAAGAGATTGGTTTGAAGCACGCTCTTTAACAATTAGCAATCAATTATCTGTGTGGGCACTTATAATGATGTTCGTGTAAACGAAACAAATCAGTATGAGTGACCAAGTTATAAAGATTTAGTCAGTAATGCTGAGCTGGAACTTCGGTTCCGAAAAAACTTTAATTGAAGAGTTTGATCATGGCTCAGATTGAACGCTGGCGGCAGGCCTAACACATGCAAGTCGAGCGGTAACATGCCTTCGGGTGATGACGAGCGGCGGACGGGTGAGTAATGTATAGGAAGCTGCCCGATAGAGGGGGATAACCACTGGAAACGGTGGCTAATACCGCATAATGTCTACGGACCAAAGTATGGGACCTTCGGGCCATATGCTATCGGATGCGCCTATATGGGATTAGCTAGTTGGTGTGGTAATGGCGCACCAAGGCGACGATCCCTAGCTGGTTTGAGAGGATGATCAGCCACACTGGGACTGAGACACGGCCCAGACTCCTACGGGAGGCAGCAGTGGGGAATATTGGACAATGGGCGCAAGCCTGATCCAGCCATGCCGCGTGTGTGAAGAAGGCCTTCGGGTTGTAAAGCACTTTCAGCGAGGAGGAAGGGGTTGTTGTTAATAGCAACAATTTTGACGTTACTCGCAGAAGAAGCACCGGCTAACTCCGTGCCAGCAGCCGCGGTAATACGGAGGGTGCAAGCGTTAATCGGAATTACTGGGCGTAAAGCGCACGCAGGCGGCTTTTTAAGTCGGATGTGAAAGCCCCGGGCTCAACCTGGGAATTGCATTCGATACTGGGGAGCTAGAGTATGTGAGAGGGGGGTAGAATTCCAAGTGTAGCGGTGAAATGCGTAGAGATTTGGAGGAATACCAGTGGCGAAGGCGGCCCCTGGCACAATACTGACGCTCAGGTGCGAAAGCGTGGGGAGCAAACAGGATTAGATACCCTGGTAGTCCACGCCGTAAACGATGTCTACTAGATGTTCGTGGTCTTGTACCGTGAGTATCGCAGCTAACGCATTAAGTAGACCGCCTGGGGAGTACGGTCGCAAGATTAAAACTCAAATGAATTGACGGGGCCCGCACAAGCGGTGGAGCATGTGGTTTAATTCGACGCAACGCGAAGAACCTTACCTACTCTTGACATCTACGGAAGTTAGCAGAGATGCTGATGTGCCTTCGGGAACCGTAAGACAGGTGCTGCATGGCTGTCGTCAGCTCGTGTTGTGAAATGTTGGGTTAAGTCCCGCAACGAGCGCAACCCTTATCCTTAGTTGCCAGCACGTAATGGTGGGAACTCTAGGGAGACTGCCGGTGATAAACCGGAGGAAGGTGGGGACGACGTCAAGTCATCATGGCCCTTACGAGTAGGGCTACACACGTGCTACAATGGTACGTACAGAGGGAGGCAAGCTGGCGACAGTGAGCGGATCTCATAAAGCGTATCGTAGTCCGGATTGAGTCTGCAACTCGACTCCATGAAGTCGGAATCGCTAGTAATCGTGAATCAGAATGTCACGGTGAATACGTTCCCGGGCCTTGTACACACCGCCCGTCACACCATGGGAGTGGGTTGCAAAAGAAGTAGGTAGCTTAACCTTCGGGAGGGCGCTTACCACTTTGTGATTCATGACTGGGGTGAAGTCGTAACAAGGTAACCGTAGGGGAACCTGCGGTTGGATCACCTCCTTACCTATAACGAGCTCGTTTTAAGTGCTCACACAGATGATTGATTGCATGAGATAGAGCAAATAAAGTTTAATGCGCGATATAGAGATATATAACGCAGGATGTTTTGCTTAGTGCGAGGCGACAGCCGAGCGAAAGAAGGAGTGTACTGAAGTACATGACTGATTGAGCGAGGTTGGCAACAAAGCAATAAGTAAAACAGACCAGTTAGACGGGTCTGTAGCTCAGGTGGTTAGAGCGCACCCCTGATAAGGGTGAGGTCGGTAGTTCGAGTCTACTCAGACCCACCAAATTTGATTGATGCTTCGTTGCTTCAACACTCACATACTTCAGTATGCTTCGTGTTAAAGCGCCTTGCCTGAATCAAATTTACCTTGTTAGAAGGGGGCCATAGCTCAGCTGGGAGAGCGCCTGCCTTGCACGCAGGAGGTCAGCGGTTCGATCCCGCTTGGCTCCACCACTTCTACTTTGTTCTAGCAAATTCAAATCAAAACGTTCTTAACAGAATGATTTGATTTGAGTTTATCTCAAACTGCTCTTTAACAATTTGGCAAGCTGATGTAAAAAGTAATAAAACAAGGTAAAGCAACCTTTGCGAAGGATGTTTTAGCCAGGGCAAGGCATACGACGAGCGAGTGAAGGAGTTGACGTAAGGTCAATGACTGAGCGAGTGAGGAAGTATAACGCAGCCATGGGTAAAACAGACCAGCAAGAATTGTGAACCTTACTCACAACTGTGCATTCCAAGACATCTTGGGGTTGTATGGTTAAGTGACTAAGCGTACACGGTGGATGCCTTGGCAGTCAGAGGCGATGAAGGACGTACTAACCTGCGAAAAGCTGTGGGAAGCCGGTAAGAGGCGTTAGACCCGCAGATATCCGAATGGGGAAACCCAGCGCATTTATGCGTTATCGTTACATGAATACATAGTGTAACGAGGCAAACCGGGAGAACTGAAACATCTAAGTACCCCGAGGAAAAGAAATCAACCGAGATTCCGTTAGTAGCGGCGAGCGAACGCGGATTAGCCCTTAAGCTGAATTGGTGTTAGTGGAATGTTCTGGAAAGAACAGCGATACAGGGTGATAGCCCCGTACACGACAATGCTTTTACAGTGAAAACGAGTAGGACGGGACACGTGGTATCCTGTTTGAACATGGGGGGACCATCCTCCAAGGCTAAATACTCCTGACTGACCGATAGTGAACCAGTACCGTGAGGGAAAGGCGAAAAGAACCCTTGTAAAGGGAGTGAAATAGAACCTGAAACCGTGTACGTACAAGCAGTGGGAGCCCCTTCGTGGGGTGACTGCGTACCTTTTGTATAATGGGTCAGCGACTTACATTCTGTAGCGAGGTTAACCGAATAGGGGAGCCGTAGGGAAACCGAGTCTTAACTGGGCGAATAGTTGCAGGGTGTAGACCCGAAACCGGGCGATCTCATCCATGAGCAGGTTGAAGGTTGAGTAACACTAACTGGAGGACCGAACCCACTACTGTTGAAAAAGTAGGGGATGACTTGTGGATCGGAGTGAAAGGCTAATCAAGCTCGGAGATATCTGGTTCTCCTCGAAAGCTATTTAGGTAGCGCCTCGAGCGAATACCATTGGGGGTAGAGCACTGAATGGGCTAGGGGTCATCCCGACTTACCAACCCCATGCAAACTCCGAATACCAATGAGTACTACTCGGGAGACACACGGCGGGTGCTAACGTCCGTCGTGAAAAGGGAAACAACCCAGACCGCCAGCTAAGGTCCCAAAGTAATGATTAAGTGGAAAACGATGTGGGAAGGCATAGACAGCTAGGAGGTTGGCTTAGAAGCAGCCACCCTTTAAAGAAAGCGTAATAGCTCACTAGTCGAGTCGGCCTGCGCGGAAGATGTAACGGGGCTAAATCATTCACCGAAGCTGCGGACTTGCACTTGTGCAAGTGGTAGAGGAGCGTTCTGTAAGCCGTTGAAGGTTATCCGGGAGGATGGCTGGAGGTATCAGAAGTGCGAATGCTGACATGAGTAACGATAAGGGGAGTGAAAAACTTCCCCGCCGAAAGACCAAGGGTTCCTATCCCATGCTAATCAGGGTAGGGTGAGTCGGCTCCTAAGGCGAGGCTGAAAGGCGTAGTCGATGGGAAACAGGTTAATATTCCTGTACCGGCCAATACTGCGATGGGGGACGGAGAAAGCTAGGCAGGCGCGGCGTTGGTAGTCCGCGTGAAAGTATGTAGGTTGGACGTTTAGGTAAATCCGGATGTCTAAGACTGAGATACGAGACGAGTGTCTAAGGACACGAAGCTGTTAACGCTATGCTTCCAGGAAAAGCCTCTAAGCTTCAGGTATTGGCGACCGTAACCTAAACCGACACAGGTGGTCAGGTAGAGCATACCAAGGCGCTTGAGAGAACTCGGCTGAAGGAACTAGGCAAAATAGTACCGTAACTTCGGGAGAAGGTACGCTCTTTGTTGTGAAGGACTTGCTCCGTAAGCAATAGAGAGTCGCAGTGACCAGCTGGCTGCAACTGTTTATTAAAAACACAGCACTCTGCAAACTCGCAAGAGGACGTATAGGGTGTGACACCCGCCCGGTGCCGGAAGGTTAATTGATGGGGTTAGCGCAAGCGAAGCTCTTTGATCGAAGCCCCGGTAAACGGCGGCCGTAACTATAACGGTCCTAAGGTAGCGAAATTCCTTGTCGGGTAAGTTCCGACCTGCACGAATGGTGTAATGATGGCCAGGCTGTCTCCAGCCGAGACTCAGTGAAATTGAAATTGCGGTGAAGATGCCGTATACCCGCGGCTAGACGGAAAGACCCCGTGAACCTTTACTATAGCTTGGCACTGAACATTGACCCTACATGTGTAGGATAGGTGGGAGGCTTTGAAGTTTGAACGCTAGTTCAGATGGAGCCGTCCTTGAAATACCACCCTTGTATGTTTGATGTTCTAACGTGGGCCCCTGAATCGGGGTTGCGGACAGTGTCTGGTGGGTAGTTTGACTGGGGCGGTCTCCTCCTAAAGAGTAACGGAGGAGCACGAAGGTTGGCTAAGTACGGTCGGACATCGTACGGTTAGTGTAATGGTAGAAGCCAGCTTAACTGCGAGACAGACACGTCGAGCAGGTACGAAAGTAGGTCATAGTGATCCGGTGGTTCTGTATGGAAGGGCCATCGCTCAACGGATAAAAGGTACTCCGGGGATAACAGGCTGATACCGCCCAAGAGTTCATATCGACGGCGGTGTTTGGCACCTCGATGTCGGCTCATCACATCCTGGGGCTGAAGTCGGTCCCAAGGGTATGGCTGTTCGCCATTTAAAGTGGTACGCGAGCTGGGTTTAGAACGTCGTGAGACAGTTCGGTCCCTATTCTGCCGTGGGCGTTGGATGATTGAGTGGAGTTGCTCCTAGTACGAGAGGACCGGAGTGAACGAACCGCTGGTGTTCGGGTTGTCATGCCAATGGCACTGCCCGGTAGCTATGTTCGGAACGGATAACCGCTGAAAGCATCTAAGCGGGAAGCCGGCCACAAGATGAGTCATCCCTTAGACTTCGAGTCTACTAAAGGGTCGTTGAAGACCACAACGTTGATAGGTGAGGTGTGGAAGCGTGGTGACACGTTAAGCTAACTCATACTAATTGCCCGAGAGGCTTAACCATACAACGCCCAAGATGTTTTAGAGCGCGAGAAAGCGTTTAGAAGTACAGTTGTGAGTAACTGAATATCAGCCTGCTAAGTTAAAGAACAGTAAACAGTTAATGCCTGGTGGCAATAGCGCTGTGGACCCACCTGATCCCATTCCGAACTCAGAAGTGAAACGCAGCTGCGACGATGGTAGTGTGGCATTCGCCATGCGAGAGTAGTACACCGCCAGGCTCCCAATTCAATAAAACAGCCCCTCTCGACAGAGCAGGGGCTTTTTTATTTGTCTCAAATAAAAGCTATCCAACGTCCGGCAATCAGTATGGCCAGCCACAGGAACAGTGAAATTAAGGCGCATATTTTTAAGATGGGGGCGACGGGCTGGCCAGCCAGGGCCGCTTGCCAGGCTGCTAGTCGGTGGACCAGTAGAATATTAATTAAGGCTAGGCCGAGTAAACCCAATTTCAGAATAAATGCATTATTCGCTAAATAATGCGCTGGCTGCACACTAAACAGCAATATTCCGGTGGTTATTGCCAGCAACAAGCCCACCGCTGCCAATCGGCGCAGCAGTGGGAAAAGTTCAGTCACTTGACGCTGTCGGATCACGCCAAGCAGCCGGAAATCCAATAAAACCATATTTCCGAGCACCAGGCCAACGCCGATGATATGTGTCGCGCTTATCAACGGATAGGCAATATCTGATTGGCGAAGCATCGAAGCTAACTCAGTATCACCCAGACTTAGCAGAAATGCGCGCAACACTGCATTTAGTCTTCACGAACTAACTGCGGGTAGAAAGTATATTGTTTGCCTTCTATAGTCGCTCTAACTGCTTTAATAATATGTTCGTCACTTTTAGCGGAGCGATGTCCACGTACTAACACGGTATCTCCGACATTAGCTGACCCTTCGACAAAGCCGGCATCGCGGGTTTGTCTTGGGTTGCCCAGGTCAACCTGCCAGGGGCCATCAGCTGTATCAATCATCAGGCGGGGGTGCGGTGGGCTGATTGATATCTCTGTGATAGTGCCGGTCATTTCAGTTTGTTTATCTTCTGCCCATGACCAGCCATGATGAGCTGTAGTACTAAAACTCAAAACTACCAGTAAGCTGAAGATAGCGGTGATGCACCTTTTTGCCAGGTTAATGTTCATGAAAAAACCTCACTTAGCTCTGTATTCAGAGTTTTAGTATATCCCGTTTAGCGGGCTGCGCCAGCGAGCTTAACCAGTGACTTTGCGTGAGGTCGTTAAGCAGAGCAGCATTTTTTGCGTTGTAGTCCGTTGGAGGCACGCTATAAATGTCGGCTGACATATAGACAAAGCAGCGAATTAAGCTAACACTGTATTAATTGTCAAAAGGAGTTGCGTGTGTCGCTTGCCCGGCTATTTAAACAAAAAACCTTTTCCAGCTGGTTAATTATCCTGGCCTCCAGCTTTATTTTTGCCAATGTGTTATTCGGTCTTGCTATGATCCTGAGCACCAGCAGCCTTGCTGGCTGGCAACTTGGTCTGCTGCTTAATCTCTCGCTTTGCATTTTTTTAGCCGGATTATTTTATGGCGTACAATGGCATCGGCGTTCACTTGCTACCACTGTGTTACAGGTAGATCATGCCATAAAACGGCTGGAAGAGCGGCTTGAACTTAGCCAGCGGGCTGATTTAATGCCCGACATCAGGCTGGAGAAGGTTAATGACCGGCTGTTAAATTATATCAGGCGCGATCATGAAGTGCGTCATCTGGTCAGAGTGCAGGGGCTTATTGATCACGAACTCGCCATTGGTAACCGCATTTTTTTTGAAAGTAAACTCCAGCATTTTTTAAGTGACGTCTCAGAAGAAGGTTCCGGGGCGCTTTTCATTGTCGAAGTTTCCCACCCGGGGCACAGTATCAGCCAGGTTAAACAGCTGGCATGTCTGAAGGCGTGTGTAGAAGTTATAAATAGTTATTGTGAGCCCTATCAGGACAGGATCCTGGCGCGTTTATCTGAAAATGATTTGGTGTTATTGCTGGCAGGTATTTCAGAAAAGGAAATGGCTAACCTGGCTGATACGCTGGTAGTAGCAATGGGCAGGGCCAATTGTTTTGCAAATTATTTAAATTCTGACTTTGTCCATATCGGTTATGTAGCTTATCAGCGGAACCAAACGACATATCAATTACTGTCTGAAGCCGATATGGCGCTGCGAACTGCGCAGCTTTATGGCCACAATAGTGCCTTTGGTTTTGAACCTGAGAAAAAACCTGCGGCCAAGGGGTCAGTCTGGTGGCGCTCTGAAATAACTAAGGCGCTGGCACAGCACCGCTTTAGCTTAAGCTTTCAGCCAGTGTTTTCATGGCAGGACCAGGAGCTGTTACAACAAGAAGTATTAGTGCGCTTGCAAAGCACGGAGGGCGAAAATATCCCTGCGGCGATATTTCTGCCCATGGCGTACAGCTGTGGTTTAACGTTACAAATTGACCAGCATGTGCTGCTGCGCGCGGCGAAGCTGGGTTCATTAGAAAGTCGCAGTGCTATCAGATGTAGCGTTAATATTAACGCTCATTCATTATTAAGCAAAGACTGGCAACAATGGCTGGAGCAGGCGGTGATAGCTGGCCAGCTCGATTCCTCCCAGTTAGCGCTGGAACTCACCGAACATCATTTGATTCGCTATTACGATAAATTGAAGCCGGTATTAGACAGAGTTATTAACCTGGGTTTCTCACTGGTCGTGGATCAGGTAGGCCTCACCATTGATATACCGCCATATGCAGATGATTTGGCAATTGAATCAGCGAAATTACATCCATCTGTTGTGCGTAATATTGACCAGCATCTGGAGCAGCAACTGTTTGTTCGGGGGCTGATATCTCACTTTTCCGAGCGAGGTATCCGGGTGATCGGTACCGGCGTCGAATTGGCTGCTGAGTGGCAAACGCTGCAAAAATTGGGCGTTGCTGGGGGGCAGGGGTTTTACTTCAGCCAACCGTTGCCGCAGACAATATCTGGTACTGTTGCTGATTAATTAATTGCCGGTAATATAAGCCAGCCAGGCCCTGTAACCCCCCGGTATGGAAAAAGCTAATCCGGCTGCCCGGGGCAAACTCACCTGCTGCTATCATCTGATAAAGTTTACATAACGCTCTGCCGGTGTAGACCGGCTCAAGCGCTATGTTGTGGTTAAGGGCAAATTCGCAGCAAAAGTCGATATGTTCAGCAGCACATTTTGCGTAACGCTGGTCCGGTGCTGTGGCTACTATGCGCCAGGGCGCGGGGTGGGCAGCGTTATTTTTGAGCAGGGCTGTTACCTTCACAGGCAGTGATGGGTCGTTAACCACCGCAAGTCCAATTATTTCGGACGAACTATTGCTGTGGACCTGCTGAGAGCGTGCTGTAATTAAACCGGCAAGTGTGCCCCCGCTGGCCGTAGCGGTCGCTATTACATCCGCCGGTCCTGCGGGAGTGTCAGTAAGATTCAAACCGGCAATACCACTAGCCCCCAACACAGAGCTGCCCCCTTCAGGGATAATCAGACAATCCGGATGGCGAAGTGCCAGCATGTTAAGAAAATCTGCCTGCTCTCGTTGCCGGTATGTCTGCCGGTCGGTGGCAATTAATGTCATACCTTTTGCCAGGCAAAACTGTAAGGTCGGATTTTGCCGATCAATAGTATCAGCCCGGACATACGCTGTTGCTTTAATATTGAACAATTCAGCGGCTGCAGCACAGGCTGCCAGATGGTTGGAGAAGGCGCCACCAAAAGTGACGAAGCCACGATATTGCTGTTGCTGAATCAACTTAATATGATATTGTAATTTCATCCATTTATTGCCGGATATCATTGGCTCAGCAGTCTTCGGGCAATATACCCAAAGCTCAACCCGGGTCTTTGCCAGCAGAGAGTCAGCTATCCGGTACCAGTGGGCAGAAAGACCTGCAAAGTCAGAGGTTGGTAATAACATAAAGCGGGATGGCAATTTTGAAATAGACGTTGCCAGTATTATAAACCGATATCAGGGTTAAATAGCATTAAGATGTTAGCCAAAGTATTGCAGCACATCAGATTTGGCCAGAATAATGCCGCAGGTATTGCTGTGTTGCATATTCGTGAGCATGAAATTCAACTGCTACTTCAGCCAGCCGAAGGTAAACCGCCGTCAGTTCAAGTGCAGCCTGTGCCACAGGGGAACTGGCAGCTGGCAATGCAGGACATACTGGCCAAAGTCAACAAATCGATGGCATTGACCCTGATTATCCCGCCGACTATGTATCAGATAATCCAACTGGAAAAACCCGCCATCGCCGAACAGGAATTATTAACCGCTTTACCGTGGCAAATAAAAGATCTGACGGATATCGCGTTGGAAGAGCTGGTACTTGATTACATCGATTTGCCGGCAGCGCCCGGGCAGCCCGCTAAAATTAATGTGGTGGTGAGTGTAAAAAGCCAGCTGCAGGAGCTGATAGCGCTTGTTAACCGTGACAAGCTCAACCTGCAGCAAATTCTGATAGAAGAGTGGTTAATTCATGAGCTGCTTGACTATGCTGATCATGCCGCCCTGGTATTAATGCACCAACCCGATCAAGACGTGCTATTACAGGTTATCCGGCAGGGCCAACTGCAGTTCTCCCGGCGGTTGCGCGGTTTTAACCGACTGCACCAATATTCTGACTCCGAGTTGCAGCAGGGGGTTTTTGATAACTTATTACTAGAAATTCAACGCTCTATGGACTACATCGAAAGCCAGCTTAAGTTGCCGCCGGTACGCAGTATTCATTTGTTATGTAGTGGCAGTGAACGAACTGATTTAGTACCGTTGTTTCACCAGGCCGGTTTCGGTCAGGTGCAGGCTTTGCAGCTTAAACCTGAGCTGCAGTGGGCTGCGGGCTTTGATGTAAATGAATTCTGGCCTGCAATTGCAGCAGCGAGCGCTGGCGGAGAGCCGGCAGTATGAAGCAGCGGATAAATTTGTACCAGGCTGGTTTAAAGCCAAAACAAGAAACAATGGCGCTGGCATCACTATTTGGTTTAGTTATGCTGGTGCTGACAATCAGTTTGCTGGCATGGGGGGGTATGCAATGGCAACAACGCCAGCAAATACAAATAAATAAACTGGCTGAACAGCAGTTGCAACGTCAGCAGGAACAGCTTGGCTTACTACAACAGGCGTTATTGCAGCGGCAGCCGGCGAAAGCCTTAGTTGTCGAGCGAGATCAGCTGCAACGTCGGGTCGAACAGCAAATTGCATTGCAACAGTACTTAACAGCGCAGCAGGTGCAAGCTGATTACGCCTATAGCGTAGTATTGCAACAATTGGTTGATGCCGATATTAGCAGTGTCTGGTTAACCCATTTTAAACTGCGGCCCGGCAGCAGTGAATTACAAGGCCTGACGTTAGCACCAGCGACAGTGCCTGGCTGGTTGGAAAGCCTGCGACATTTCAACTATTTTAAAGGCCAGCGTTTTAACGAGCTGCGCCTGACACAACTGCCTGAACAGCAGGCGGTCCAGTTCCACCTTATTGCTGAGCAGGGAGACTAAGCATGGCGAACTGGCAACAGCTGAATCAGCATTATCAGGCTTTACAGCAAAGAGAAAAACGGCTTATTTTTTTCGGCTCTGTAATCTTAGTTTTCTGGTTATTATTAATGTACCTGTTGGAACCTGCCTGGCAGCAACAACAGCAACTAACCGGACAACAACAAAAGTTACGTTTACAACAGCAGCAGGTGCAACAGCAGCTTGAGCTATTGCAGTTGCAGCTGGCAGTCGATATTGAACAACCTTTCCGCGATGAAATTGACCGACTGACACTGCAGCAGACTGAATTAATCAGCCAAAGACAGCAACAGAGTAGTTTGTTTATTGGCGCCGATCAGATGTTGGCGTTGCTGCGGGAAATTCTCGGCAAAAGCCAGCAGGTAAAACTAAAGTCACTGTCCACTTCGGCGGCGGTGCCGGTGGTACTGGCAGGCCAGCTGGTGGACGAGGCGCCTTTGTTATATCAGCATAAAACCACCCTGGTTGTCAGTGGTGCCTATCAGAATGTGCAACAACTGTTAAGTGAGCTGGAACAACTACCCTGGTTGGTGCAGTGGCAGCAGTTAGATTATCAGGTAACAAAGTATCCGTTGGCCGATATTAGGATTGAATTTATTACAGTGAGCGAGAATGAAAACTTTATTCAGCTATAGTGCTGCACTGTTACTGGCATTTACCAGCCAGGCTGACCCCACCCGGCCAGCCGCAGGCTACATTGATGTTTTCAGCAGTAACAATACGACGACAAGCCCTGCCAGCAGCTTGAAATTGCAAATAATTCAAAACAGCGATCAGGGTAAGGCCGCTACCATTAACGGCCAGTTTTTGCAGCTTGGTGATCAGTATCAGGGCTATACCCTTACCGATATCAGTACTACCGCGGTAGTATTGAGCCGGGGGGATGAACAACGCATTTTGCAGTTACATAATAAAACGATAAAAAATTATGATAGATAATACCCGCTATAAATTGTGTTTGATCAGCAGCATCTTATTGCTATCCGCTTGTCAGGCGCTGGAGCCAAATGCCGGCGCAGCAGCTGCCAAAAAAGCGTTACAACCGGCCGAGGTATCTCCAAAGCCCGCGCTGGCAGTGCCGGCGGCAGTAACTGAGGATTTGCTTGCCAGACCGCCTGCAGCAATAGCCAGCACAGAACCCCGGTTTAATGTGTCGGCCAGCGATGTGGCGCTGACAGACTTTTTTCACTCCATCGTTCACGACACCCCTTACAGTCTGGTGGTTCATCCCAGCGTCAGTGGCACAATCAGCCTGCAGCTGAAGCAGGTTACCCTGGCTGAAACCCTGGCTATTGTGCAGTCGTTGTATGGCTTTGATATCCGGCGCCATGGCATGGTATATCAGGTTTATCCTGCTGGTCTGCGTACGGAAACCATTGCAGTTAACTATTTAATGCTTGAGCGCAATGGGTTTTCCTCTATTTCGGTAAATTCAGGGGGGGTATCGCAGGATAATTCAAACCAGAATAACAATGGCCGCGGCAATCAGGGCCTGGCCAATAATAATCTGCAGAATAACCCCCTTGGCAACAACAATGGCCAGTTACAAAACAGTCAGCAACAATTTAATGGTAGCACCATCCAGAGTGAAAGCCGGACTGACTTCTGGCGTGATTTAAAAGAGGCAGTAGCAGGTGTGCTGGGCGAAGGTGAGCAACGGATGGTGGTAGTCAGCCCTCAGGCAGGCTTGGTTACTGTGCGGGGCATGCCAGATGAAATTGCCGCAGTCAAAGCCTTTCTGGGCCAGTCAGAACAGCAACTGCAACGCCAGGTAGTGCTGGAAGCAAAAATTATTGAAGTTACCTTAAGTGATGAGTATCAGCAGGGTATTAACTGGCAGAACGCCTTAGCCACCATTGGCTCTACCAGCTTTAATTTTACCACCTCCGGGGTTATTCCAAATAACCCGACCACCACCAATTTAGGCGGTGTAACGGCTATTTCGTTTAATAACGCCGACTTTAATGGCGTAATTAACTTGCTGGAAACACAGGGCAACGCTCAGGTCTTATCCAGCCCGCGGGTCACCGCAATGAACAACCAGAAAGCGGTGATAAAAGTAGGCCAGGATGAGTATTTTGTTACCGATGTGACCAGCAACACTACCATTGCCGGCACCGGTGCCACCACCACGTCTCCTAATATTTCGCTGCAGCCTTTTTTCTCGGGTATTGCGCTTGATGTGACGCCGCAGATAGATCAAAACGGTAGCGTAATTTTGCATGTTCACCCGTCCGTGACCGAAACGTCAGAGCAAAGTAAAACTATCCGCTTCAGCGATGAGCAAATAGTATTGCCGCTGGCACAAAGCAATATTCGCGAGTCAGATACCATTATAAAAGCCCAGAGTGGTGAAATTGTGGTCATTGGCGGCTTAATGCAAACGGTAACCAGTGACAGCGAATCGCGCACCCCGGTGCTGGGTGCAATACCGTTGCTTGGTCAGTTGTTTACCAGCAAAACTAAAACTGAACGTAAAAAAGAACTGGTGATCCTGCTTAAGCCCACCGTGGTGGGTACCGGGGTTTGGCAACAGCAGTTGCAACAGTCAGAGAAATTAATCACTGACTGGTATCCAGAGCAATAAGCTTATGTATGCTGCCCACTTTAATCTGGCCGCCCCGCCGTTTTCATTAACCCCCGATACCCGGTTTTATGTTGGCTTACCGCAACATGAAGCCGCATTGGCGGTATTGAATACGGCCTTAAATGCCGGCGAGGGCTTTATTAAAGTTACCGGTGAAGTGGGGACCGGTAAAACCTTGTTATGCAGATTGTTGTTAAAACAAGCGCCAGCTGACTGGCAATTGGCTTACCTGCCCGATCCCAGTGTAACGCCTACTGAACTGCGCTGGGCCCTGGCGGCAGAGCTGGGTCTGAAATACTCCGCTAATATCGACGCCAGTCAGTTGCTACAGTTGCTGCAGCGACAATTAATATTGCTGGCCCAGAGTGGCAAAAAAGTTATTCTGGTGATCGACGAAGCTCAGGCGCTGCCAGACGATACACTTGAATCACTGCGGTTGCTGACAAATTTAGAAACTGAACGCCGGAAACTGTTGCAAGTTGTCTTGTTCGGCCAACCAGAGCTGGATCAGCGGCTGGCCAGTCAGCAATTCCGCCAGTTACGCCAACGTATTTCCTTTGCTTATAAACTGCCAGTAATGTCGCCGGCGCAAATTCGCTTCTATGTCCGGCACCGCTTACAAACAGCAGGCGCAACACCGGCGTTATTTAATCGTTTTGCCTTACTGGCTATTAACCGTTACAGCCGGGGTATTCCCCGATTAGTTAATTTGCTGTCCCATAAAGGGCTGATGCTGGCGTACGGCGAGGGTAAAAGCAGGGTAACAGGCCGGCATATCCGCTTTGCCGCCCAGGATACTGAAGACACCCGCCGCGGTGCCTCACACTATTTATGGTTACTGACTGGTGCGGCAGTGTTTAGTGCTGCCTGCTTTGCCTGGGTGCTGCGATGAGCGTGATCAATAAAATGCTGCAGGATCTGGAGCAACGCCAGCAACCTCGGGTAACAGCAAGTTACAGACAAAAAGTTCCGCTGCCGCGCAGTAACAGTAAGTACGGCTTTATTTGGCTGGTGTTGCTGATGGTGCTGGTTTTGGGTGCTGCATTCTGGTTTAACAACAATAGTCAGCTGCAGGTAGAGCTTGCTGATGCCGGCAACAACGCGGCCGCTAATACAGCTAGTACAATTGGCGAGCACGCATCTGTAGCAGAGCAACGCCAGCTGGACGACACAGCCGGTGCGAAGCCTGCAGCTATTATGGCTGCCCTGTCGGTTGAACCGGCCGCTGCAGAAGGGGCTGCGCTAACCCGCACTGCGGCAAAGCCTGATAGTGCTGCTGAGCAGGCAGAGCTGGTTCTGGCGAAGCAAGTTCGGGCAACGCAGCATGTGGCATCACCAGCATCGCCTGACAACACGGCGCCCCGGCAGCCAACAGTTATTGCAGTGCAGGAAGCTGAATTGCCCGCCGCGGCCCGGCCCCAGGCTAGGGTCGATAAGCAGCCTCTGGATCCGGCAGCGCAGCAGCAGAATATGCAGCTACGGGCCAACGCCAGTGAAGCGGCAGGCGATACCAGCGGCGCCATTGTGATTTGGCAGCAAATTGTTGCCCGGCAACCGGCGGAGGCCAATGGTTATCTTAACCTGGCCAGGTTATGGTTAAAGCAGCAGCAAATTGTCAGTGCCAGCCAGGTTTTATTGCAGGCCCGGCAAAACGGGGTGCTCAGCGCAGAAATAAATATGCAGCTGGCGCAACTGGCAGTGCGCCAGGGCGAGTGGCAACAGGCGCTGACGTTTTTAGCTGATCAGTTTGAGCTGGCAGCAGAACCAGAGTATTTTGGTTTAAAGGCCACGGTATTACAGCAATTGCAGCAACATGATGCTGCTCTTAGTTTGTATCAGCGTTTGCAGCAATTGCAGCCTGAGCAGGGGCGCTGGAGCCTGGGTGCGGCACTGGCCAGTGAGCAACTCGGGCAGCCCTTGCAAGCGCACCAGTACTATCAGCATGCCTGGCAGTACCGCCAGGCACTGTCGGTAAGCAGTCACAATTTTATTCAGCAACGGCTAAAGGCAACAGAACCCTAGTATGCAAAAACCAAAGCTTAAAATGCGCCTGGGCGATTTGCTGGTGCACGAACACATTATTACTGAGGCCCAGCTTGAGCAGGCACTGGCCCGCCAGAAAAGTAGTGGTCGTAAGTTAGGCGCTACGCTTATCGAAATGCAGTTTCTGTCAGAGCAGCAGTTACTGCAGTTTTTGGCGCAGCAGTTACAGGTACCCTTTCTGGATATTGCCCAGCGCAAAATCGACCCGAAAGCGGCACAGTTACTGGCAGAAGTACATGCCCGGCGCTTCCGGGCCCTGGTTATTGAAGATATGGGTGACACTGTCTTACTGGGGATGAACGATCCGGCCGATTTAGCTGTGCTGGATCAGATAGCGCCGTTATTAGCACCGCGGGAAATTAAAATAGCGGTGGTGCGGGAAAGCCAGTTGCTGGAAGCCTTTGACTCGTTATACCGCCGTACAAAAGATATTGAAACCTTTGCCACCCAGCTTAAACAGGAGCACAGCGGCGATACCGAAGACGCCCTGCTGGCTGAAGAAAACCGGGAAGAAACCGACAACACCATTGCCAAGCTGCTGCGCTCAATTTTTGAAGATGCGGTGCAAGTGAAAGCGTCTGATATTCACATTGAACCCGATGAAAAAGTGCTGCGGATCCGCCAGCGGGTCGATGGTATTCTGCAGGAGAGTACCTTAAACGAAGTCAGTATCGCTGCGGCTCTGGTACTGCGCTTAAAACTGATGGCCAGCCTGGATATCTCAGAAAAACGGCTGCCACAGGATGGCCGTTTCCAGATTACCGTCAAGCAGCATAAAATCGATATCCGGATGTCAACCATGCCAGTGCAATACGGCGAGTCGGTGGTTATGCGGTTACTGGACCAGTCTGCCGGCTTATTGAAAATGGAAGATACCGGTATTCCCGGCCCAATGCTGGCCAGGCTGCGGCGTATTGTGCAAAGTCCGCATGGCATGATACTGGTCACTGGGCCGACCGGCTCGGGTAAAACCACTACTCTGTATGGCTTGCTGAGCGAGCTGAACCAGGCCGGCAGTAAAATAATTACCGTCGAAGACCCGGTTGAATACCGCTTGCCGCGGATCAATCAGGTACAGGTTAATCATAAAATTGGCCTGACGTTCAGTAATGTGCTGCGCACAACGTTGCGTCAGGACCCTGACATCATTATGGTCGGGGAAATGCGTGACCAGGAAACCGCTGAAATGGGTCTGCGCGGCGCGCTCACCGGCCACTTGGTGTTATCAACATTACACACCAACGATGCCGTATCCAGTACCCTGCGCTTAATTGATATGGGCGCGGCACCCTATCTGGTCGCCAGTGCGTTACGGGCCATTATCGCCCAGCGACTGGTGCGCCGGCTTTGTGATTATTGTAAAAAGCCGCATCAGCCCGATGAGCTGGAGCTGACCTGGCTACGCCATCACAAAGCCAGTGAACAGGCCAGTTACTGGCAGGGGGCCGGTTGCCAGTCATGTCACCATACCGGTTATAAGGGCCGGCTGGGTGTATTTGAGCTGCTGGTAATTAATAAACCGCTGGCCGATGCGCTGCGCCGCTCTGATATTGAAGGTTTCAGTAATCTGGCCTATCACAGCGCCGACTTTGTCAGCCTGGGCAATATGGCACTGGATTACGCCCAGCAGGGTGTGACCACACTGGAAGAAGTGATCAGGGTGTCTGAGTATCTGGAAACTGAGCCGCTGACACCGGATTTTAGCGCCGATGCGGCTGCAGTGGCAGAGGATAACTAAGCAATGGCCAGCTTTCAGTACAAGGCGCGCGATGCCAGCGGTAATGCCGTAACCGGCCAGTTAGAAGCCGGCAGTCAGGCGGCGGCGGCTGACATTCTGAAACAGCGGCGCTATATTCCACTAAGTATTGAAGCTGTTGTGGTGGCAGACAAAACAGCCGGCTTTGTGCTGTGGCAGGCGAAAGTCAGCCTGACTGAACTGATTATCTTCTCGCGTCAGATGTACTCACTGATGAAAGCCGGTATCCCAATAATCCGGGCCATTAAAAGTCTGGCAGAAAGCACCGGCTCGCCACGCTTACGCCAGGTAATGACCGATCTGGCCAGTGAACTGGAAAATGGCCGCAGTTTATCGGTGGCCATGGCGAACCACCCCAAAGTATTCAGCCGTTTAATTGTCAGCCTGGTGCATGTTGGTGAAAATACTGGCCGGCTGGATGAAGCGTTTTTACAGTTAACCTTTTATTTTGAGCAGGAACTGGAAACCCGCAAACAGATCAAGCAGGCCACCCGTTACCCTATTTTCGTATTAATTGCCCTGGTCATAGCCATGGTAGTACTGAATATTTTTGTTATTCCGCAATTTGCCAATATGTTTGCCCGCTTTAATGCCGAGCTGCCCTGGTCAACCCAGCTGTTGCTGGCCAGTTCATCGTTTTTTATTAACTTCTGGCCCCTGCTGCTGGTATTGTTATTGGGAGCGATTATCGGCATCAGCTTTTATTTGCAAACCCCCGCTGGCAGATTGCGTTGGGGCCGCTGGAAACTTAGAATGCCGATCATTGGCAGTATTATAAACCGGGCAACCCTCGGTCGCTTTGCCCGCAGCTTCTCGATGATGCTCAAAGCCGGGGTGCCAATCACGACGGCACTTAGCCTGGTTGCCGAAGCGGTCGATAACGACTATCTTGGAGATAAGATCCGGGAAATGCGGCGCAGTATTGAACGGGGCGAAAGCCTGCTCAGGGTAGCGCAGCAAAGCGAAATGTTTACTGATCTGGTGTTACAGATGGTATCAGTGGGCGAAGAGACTGGCCAGATGGATGAAATGCTGACCGAAGTGGCCGGTTTTTACGAGCGCGAAGTCGCGTTTGACTTAAAAAGCCTGACAGCGAAAATAGAACCGGTATTAATTGTCATTGTCGCCGCGATGGTATTGTTGCTGGCATTAGGGATTTTCACCCCAATGTGGGATATGCTGAACGCTTATAAAGGTGGTTAATAATTGACACAAAATAAGCTAATAACAATAAATAACGATATACTTAATTTTACAAGTGTCTGGGAGAAACCAATATGAAAAGACAAAATGGCTTTACGTTAATTGAACTGGTAATTGTAATTATTATTCTTGGCCTGTTGGCCGCCACCGCGTTACCACGTTTTTTAAACGTGACAGCGGAAGCCGAAGACGTGGCGGTAGAAGGTATTGCTGGTGGTTATGCTTCAGCGGTGGGCCTGGTACGGGCGCAGTGGGAGGTGGCAGGCCGGCCAGTTGGCAACGGCGGCGCACCAGGTCGCACTGTGGTTGATTACGATGGGATTAATATCGGTGTGGATGGCACCATTGGTTACCCATCAGGCAACCCGGAGACTAACACCCTCGTTACCAGTGTTGATGTAGATGACTGTTTATTCTTAATTAATAACTTGTTTCAGCAGCAATTGCGGGTTGATTCTGATTTTGACGCCGCAAACCAGCTGTTTGTCCGGGCCGATACTAATGTATGTTTTTATCATCAAACAGCTGGTCTGTCCGAAGCGCCTGCCGATACAGAGGATAACAACGGCTTTTCGTACAATGCGGCGACAGGCCAGGTCAATTTATTTTTAAACAAAAATAACTGAGTTCTAATTTAACCAAAGGTAGTAATAAATGAAACGTAATCAAGCAGGTTTTACATTAATTGAGTTAATTATTGTCATCGTTATTCTGGGTATTTTGGCCGTAACCGCTGCCCCGAAATTTTTAGACTTTAGTGGTGATGCCCGTAAATCTACTTTGACCGGAGTTAAGGGAGCACTTGAGTCTGCTAGCTCACTGATATACGGCAAGGCAATTATTGCAGGTCAACAATCTGCGGCGCTGTCATGTTTTGATGGGGCTGCAGTGGTCGCAGCGTCGAGTGATACTTGTCCCACAGGGAATACCGACGTAGTTTACGGCTACCCCGCAGCAGAGGCCGCGTCACTTCGTGCCGTTGCTGAGCTGGCTGCAGCAGAGTGGGACATTGACGTAACGGGTACCGAAGCGACAATTACGCCGGTTGGTTATGTTCCGTCAGATGATGAAGTCTGTGAAGTGACTTATGTTGAACCAGAAAGCGCAAATGTGAAACCTGAAATTACAGTTTCTGGCGACGGCTGCTAATAGCAGTAAGTTGTAATGAACAAATTCCAGCGTCACCTTGGCTTTACCTTAATAGAGCTTATTGTGGTGCTGGTTATTATAGGCGTGTTAGCAGTCACTCTGCTACCACGCTTTTTTTCTGGCGGTGGCACTAACGAATATTTATACCGCGACCAGGCGTTTAGTTTAATTCAGCGCCAGCAAATGCAGGCCATGCAATGCACCAATTGCCCACCCGCGGGCTTCCGGCTAGGCAGTTTCAGTATTAACCCGGCTGGAATTGATGATTGCGCCAACACCGCTACCGCATTATGTATCAGTGAACGTGACCGCAGCAGTATCCGGCTGCTGCCTGGCTCCTTTAATAACGACCTTTATTTTAATAATCTGGGCCAGCCGATAACCGCATCCGGTGTGCGTAGCTGTAACAGCGTCTGCCGGGTCAATGTCCTGGGTAGCGTTAACCTTGCCATCTGTATTGAGTATGAAGGGTATATTCACCGATGTTAGCCTGGCGCCAACGGGGCATTAGCCTGATAGAGCTGATTATCGGCATAGTGGTGCTGGCTATCGCACTTAGCCTGGTGACGGCCGTATTAGGGCCGCTATACATTAAAAGTACCGATCCCTGGCATCAGGTGCGGGCCACTGAGCTGGGCCAGAGCATGCTGAACGATATTATGGCCCGCTCTTTTGATCAGCAAAGCCCGCGCAGCGGCAGTGTGTTGCGCTGCGGGGAAAGTGGCGCGCCGGCCTGCACCGTGCAGAACGGCGATGGCAGCTGGCCGGCCGATGCCGGTGAAACCGCTGCTGATAACCGGCTGCGTTTTAATGATGTAGACGACTTTGATAACTTTACCGTCAATGGGTCGTTACTAACCAATATTCTGGCCGAAGACCTGGCTGATGTGTATCGCAATTATCAACTCAGCGTCAGCGTCAGTTATGCCACTGCTTCGGAAATCAGCGGTATCAGCCTGGCGGCCGATCAGGTAAAAGTGATTACTGTAACAGTCCGCACCCCAACCGGTAGCGAGTTGCAATTTAGCAGCTATAAGGGGAACTGGTAATGTGGCAAACAACACCGCAATGTCTGTCTGCAAAAAAGCCGGGCGGATTTACCCTGATTGAGCTCACCATTGTTATCGTGCTGTTGTCGGTGCTGGCACTGGGGGTTAGCAGCTATATTGGTCTGGGCGCCACCATGTACAGCGACGCGACAGAACGCGAGCAGGTGCTGAACCAAAGCCGCTTTGTTGCCGAGCGCTTACAGCGGGAATTACGAAATGCCGCCCCGAACAGTATCCGGACCAACGATGCTGCCTTACTGCGCTGTATAGAATTTGCGCCTATTGTTGCCAGTGGCGTGTATTTACAGGCGCCGGTAGCGCCGGACGCCGGCAACGAATTGCAACTGGCGATGCTGAACTGGCAGAGTGACTATCTGAACCTGCCATTTACTATTTACCCGCGCGAGCTGGCCGATATATATGGCACCACTGGCAGCACTATCACCCTTAGCGGCAACGAGCCGGACGATGGCGATGGCAATAGTGCCACCCGCACCGTGCAGCTGAGCAGTAGCCATAGTTTCCCGTTAGACTCGCCCGAAAAGCGGTTTTACCTGCTGGCCGAAAGCCCGGTTAGTTACTGCTTTAACGGGGTAGATGGCAGTATTCGCCGCTATAGCGATTACAGTTATAATGCAGCCCAGCCATTGCCTCCTGTTGGCAGTGCGGCCTTAATGGCCAGCGATGTGCAGCAGGTCCGTTTTGCCGTAAACGACGCGGTGTTAACCCGTAACAGCGTGGTTAATTTATTGCTGCAGTTTGGCCAGAGCCCGGCCAGTGATATGTTTTTTAACTATGAGGTACATATTCCCAATGTCCCTTAAACTGGCGTCAACTAAAACATCGCAACAAGGCAGCGCGCTGGTGGTGGCGGTATTTATTATCGTGGTGATGCTGGCGATAGTGCTGGCCTTGTCCCGTATTTTATTAAGCAGCAGCGACAGTGTCGTATACGAAGTACAGGGCACCCGGGCCTTGTTTGCGGCGCAAAGCGGCATGGAACTAGCGTTAACCGAATTATTTCCGCGCAGCGGCACTGCTAATTGCAGCAACTGGACCTTTAATTTTGCCACGGCCGGGTTAACCGGCTGCGAAGCGCAGGTGCAATGTACCGCCCAGGCCATTGCCAGCCCGCAACTAAGTCAGCTTTACCAACTGCAAAGCACCGCCAGTTGTAATGCCAATGAATTTATTACCAGTAGAAGCATTGAACTGGAGGTCAGGCAATGAGGTGGTTGTTAGCAAGCTTGATATTGTTATTTAGCGCACAGGCCATGGCGATTGATTGCAGTGATATATGGACGCAGGGACTTAAATCGGATTCAGATGTACCAACGGTTGTTAACTTTGACCCGGTTAATCCCATCGACTTAACATCTGAGGTGGCCTCGCAGCCCCTTGTTAGTGGTGACTATCAGCTTGCCAGTGGTCGATGGTCAAACGATATCACGACGACATCAACGACAACCAGAATTTTTGTCGACGGCAACTTAACCATAGCGGGGCGTACACTCATTAACTGGGGTAATACACCAGCGAATTTAATCTTGATTGTTACCGGAACATTGACGCTTGAAAACAATGCCAAAATCAGTGGATTTATTTTAGCCGGTAAAACAGTGACTCTTGGTAACAGTGCCAACACAGAAATAACCGGTGCTCTCACAACCAAAGGCTCGATAACCGGGGGTAATAATGTAGTTATTAATTACCAGCCGGACGCTATCAGTCAGTTGCAAGCTGGCGTATTGTGCGGCGCCCCGACTTTGCTGCCAATGGCCGAATACCGCTTTGACCAATACAACTGGGATGGCAGCACAGACGAAGTTGCCGACAGTATTGGCAGTAATAACGGACAGGCAATTAATACGACAACTATTGGTGAAGGGCAGATTTGCCGGGCCAGTGACTTCACTGGTAACGGTTATATCAGTCTGGATGACTTATCAGTGTTGGGCGGCACTGCCTCGCTCAGCTTTTGGATTAACACCACGGCCAGCGGCAATAATACCGGCTGGCAGGCGCCCGCGGTGGCAGGTGTTGAACAAACTGGCGGCACCAACGATATTTTCTGGGGCTGGCTGGATGCCAGTGGCCGGATTGGCCTGACTAAGGGTAATGACTTCGCAGCAACCAAATCAACGGTAGCGATTAATAATGGTGAGTACCGGCATGTGGTGCTGACCCGCAACGCCAGTAGCGGCGCGTTTCAGATTTTTATTGATGGTGAGCTGGATAACAGCGGCACCCTTGCATCTCAGCAGGGTATCGTCACTACGCCTTTTAATGATCTGGGCCGGGTGTTGCATACCGATGGTACTGACGTTAACTTGTTAACAGCTGCCCTGGATGAAGTGCAGGTTTATGATCGGGTACTGAATGCCAGCCAGGTGCAGCAGTTATATCAGCAGCAAAGTGAGCAGCGGGATGCTGATGGTACGGTCCGGCTTTGTCCGGCTGAGCCCTTGCAATGCCTGGCCGACGATTTTGCCGATGATCTGGCGGACTGGGTAACAGCCAGCAGTCGGGGAACCTTTACGCCAGGTATTGTTGACGGCCGGCTGCGAATGACCCAGGCTGTCACCAATCAGGCAACGTCAGCAACTTTTCAGCGCTTGTATCCCGCTGAAAACAATCTGGTCGTTATTGAATTTGATTACTGGGCCTATGGTGGCAGTGGTGCTGATGGTCTGGCAGTAGTGTTATCTGATGCAACAGTAACGCCTCAGCCCGGTGCCTTTGGCGGGCCACTGGGTTATGGTTATAAGCCCGGTATTCCGGGGTTTGCCGGCGGCTGGTTAGGCTTTGGCCTGGACGAGTTTGGTAACTTTTCAAGAGAGGGTGGTCCTGGTGGTCCAGGCCGCAGGCAACAGAGTGTGGTGGTAAGAGGGTCAGGTGAGGGCACCACAGGTTATCGTTATTTGCGTGGTACCTGTAATAATGGCGCAACCAATCCGGCTGGTGGTTGCCTGAGCCCCAGGGTAGATGGCAATGCGGCAAGCCCGCACCGTTATCGCTTTACCGTTGACTCCAGAGCTGCCGACACTACGTTGGTATCTGTTGAACGGGATCATGGTACAGGTTTTATTACCCTGATTGCACCATTTGATGTTCGCAGCGAACCAAGCCAAGCTGCCACTCCGGAAAACTTCTTTTTGTCGCTGACCGGTTCAACCGGCGGCTCGACCAATATCCATGAGCTTGATAACATCAGTATTTGTGCCTTGCGCTCGTCGCCGGTCGGCCAGCAAATTGATCATTTTGAATTTGATCACAGCGGTCAGGCGTTAACCTGCAAGCCGGAAACCTTAACGGTGCGGGCCTGCGCTAATGCGGATTGCAGCCAGCTTGTCACCGAGCCGGTAACGGCGACCTTAAGCCCCGCCACTGTTGCCAGCGGGGGCTGGGTGGGGGGCAATGTAATCAATTTTGCCGGTGGTACTACTACTGTTGATTTACGGCGCAATGCAGCCGGCAATACCCTGGTAGGGGTCAGTGGTTCGGTACCCGGCACCCGGCCACTGAGCCAGACTTTATGCCGTGCTGGCAGCGGCCCGTTAACCACCGCGGCCTGTAATATCAATTTTGCCAGTGCCGGCCTGGTATTTAGTGTGGCTGATGGTATTGCCAATCAGCCGGCAACGGATATCATGGTGGCGGCAGTAAGACAAAGCGATGTCAGCCAGCAGTGTGTGCCGCAGTTTGCCGATGTCAGCCGCAATGTCGGCTTCTGGAGCAGTTATATTGACCCCGGGCCAGCAGAACGGCCAGCATCGCTACCGCTGCAGGTTAACGGCAGTAATATTGGGGTTACTGAGGGCAGTTCTACTCCGTTGCTGCTTGATTTTGACGAAAACGGCGAGGCGCTTATCAGTGTTAATTATGCCGATGCCGGTCAGGTGCAGCTCAATGCCCGTTACAGTGGCAGTGCTGCCAATGACGATAGCGGGCTGGTACTCAATGGCAGCGATCAATTTATCCGCCGCCCGGCAGGCTTATGTATCAGCAATGAGGGCCATTGCCCGGCAGCCGATGCCAGTTGCCCGGTGTTTAAGCTGGCCGCAGAGTCGTTCCCGCTGACGATCAGTGCCCATGCCTGGCAGGAGGGCAGTACTGATATTTGTGCTAACCCGGTAACCCCGAACTTTCAGCAGGCTGATATTGGCCTTAATCATACCCTGATTGCGCCAGCCGGTGAGCCCGGAACCCTGGGGCAGCTCAGTTACAGGCATCAACGTGCTGTTAACAGCCAAACCGTAATTGAACAAAGCGTAGCAGAAGTCGGGGTGTTCAGATTTAATACTGCGCCGGTCAATTACTTAACCATGACCGACCCGGTGCCGGCGGGTACTGGCCAACCGAGTGGTCGGTTTGTGCCAGCCGACTTTGCTGTCAGCGATATCAGCAGCAGCCCGGCCTGCGGCAGCTTCAGCTATATGCAGCAACCCTTTGCCCTGGGCTTCACCTTAACGGCACGCAATGCACTGGGGCAGCGTACCCGGAATTACTACGGTGATTTTGCCAATACCAGCTTATTATTGCAGGCAGAAAATGCGGACGATGCTATCGATTTGACTGGCCGAATCAGTAGCAGTGGCTTTGGAAACTGGACCGAGGGCCGTCAATCGTTCAGCACCACTGAGCTGCGAATTAACCGCCAGCCTGGCGGCGCAGCTGACGGCCCTTATTCCGAGCTTACTGTGGCGCTAAATGTTATTGACGCCGATGGCAGCCTGGTTGCCAACCCGGACACCAACGTCAGTAATATCGATTGTGCGGCGGACAATAGCTGCAATGCTGCGGCGCTGCTGCTGACGGATATCCGCTATGGCCGGATGCAAATGGCCAATGGTTTTGGCCCCGAATTTGACGACTTACCGGTTAATTTAACTGCTGAGTACTGGGACGGCAGCCGGTTTACCGGCAACAGTGCAGATAGTTGCAGTGTTATCAGCGCTGCCAGTTTGAATTTAAGCAGTACTCTGACCAGCGCCGTCGCCAATGCGGCTGCGCTGAGCAGTGGCAAAACGCCAACCGACGGCTTATTACTGCTAGCCCCGGACGAACCAGGGGTAGTGGGGGCGACCTATCAGGTACCGGTTTGGCTGCAATATGACTGGAATGACGATGGCAACTATAATAACTCGCCGCTGGCTGAGTTTATCTTTGGTCGCTATCGTGGCAACCCGCGGCAAATCTACTGGCACGAACGCTTTTAGCCATTAACCGCCGACGCTTTGCTAAGTAAGCACTGGCTACGCCGCCACATAGCGCGCTAAGGCTGATTAATTTCTGAAAAATGTCACAAAAGGCTATTTTCTTGGCATAGACTTACTTAGAATAGCCTGAGTAACTGATTTTAACTCCGGTGTATCGATGCAGTGTGCCCGCCAATGGTGCCTCTGCTTGCGGAGTACTTGTTAATAGGATCTGGCGTCTACATGTTTAATAAATTGCGTGGCCTCTTTTCAAACGATTTATCTATCGATTTAGGTACGGCAAATACTCTGATTTACGTGAAAGATCAGGGCATTGTGCTGAACGAACCGTCAGTGGTTGCCATTCGGCAGGAACGTGCCGGTGGCCCGAAAAGTGTCGCGGCAGTCGGCCATGCCGCAAAACGGATGCTGGGCCGCACCCCGGGTAATATTAAAGCTATCCGGCCAATGAAAGATGGTGTCATCGCCGATTTCTATGTAACAGAAAAAATGCTGCAGCACTTTATCCGCCAGGCGCACAGCAACAGTTTTTTACGCCCCAGCCCGCGGGTGTTGGTATGTGTACCTTGTGGTTCAACTCAGGTCGAGCGCCGCGCCATTCGTGAGTCGGCGCAAGGTGCTGGTGCCCGTGAAGTGTATCTGATAGATGAACCCATGGCCGCCGCTATCGGTGCCGGCCTGCCCGTGTCGGAAGCAACCGGCTCTATGGTGGTGGACATTGGTGGCGGTACCACTGAAGTTGCGATTATTTCGTTAAATGGCGTGGTTTATTCATCTTCAGTGCGTATCGGTGGGGATAAATTCGACGATGCCATTGTTAACTATATTCGCCGTAACTACGGCATTTTAATTGGCGAAGCAACCGCCGAGCGGATTAAAACAGAAATTGGTTCTGCGTATCCAAGCGATGACGTATTGGAAATTGAAGTTCGCGGCCGTAACCTGGCCGAAGGGGTACCACGTAGCTTCACCATGACCAGCAACGAAATTCTGGAGGCTTTGCAGGAGCCACTGGCCGGCATTGTCAGCGCGGTAATGGTAGCGCTGGAGCAGGCACCACCAGAGCTGGCGTCAGATATTTCTGAGCGCGGTATGGTGTTAACCGGTGGTGGCGCCTTGTTACGTGACCTGGACCGTTTGCTGATGGAAGAAACCGGTATTCCGGTCGTCGTAGCCGATGACCCGTTAACCTGTGTTGCCCGTGGCGGTGGTAAAGCGCTGGAGATGATTGATATGCATGGTGGTGATGTATTCAGTTATGAGTGACAGCACGCTTACCCTAAGTGATAGTGCTCTTACTAAAGATTGGGCTCTTACCAGAATAGTTAAGTTATGAACGCTATTTTCAGCCGGGGCCCGTTGTTAGGACTACGTCTGTTACTGGCAGTGCTTTGCAGTGTCGGTTTAATGGTGGTAGACCGCTACACTGAGCGTTCTACCCAGCTTCGCAGTTTTCTTACTTCAGCGGTCAGCCCGTTGTTTTATATTGCCAGTTTGCCGGAAACCCTGCTTTCCGGCGCTACCGAGCAATTTATGTCACACCAGCGTCTGCTGGATGAAAATGCCCGCCTGAAAGAAACCCTGCTGCGCCAGAACGGCCAGTTGCAGCTATTGGGTTATCTGCAGCAGGAAAACAGCAAGTTGCGGGCACTGCTGGGGTCTGCACCGCTAGCCGATGGGCAGCGCCTGGTGGCGGAAATTCTTGCCGTATACAGCCATCCGTTCAGCCATCAGGTTGTATTGAATAAAGGTAAAAATGACGGTGTAACTGAGCATCAGCCGTTAATCGATGAGCGCGGTGTGGTCGGCCAGATTGTTAGTGTCGGGCCAACCAGCAGCCGGGCGCTGCTTATCTCAGATAATACCCATGCTATTTCGGTCCGGGCAGAACGCACCGGCATTCGTACGGTGGCCGAGGGCCTTGGCCAATGGGATTTGCTGCGGGTGATTCACTTACCGCAAAGCGCCGATATCCGGGTGGGCGACCGCCTGCTGACCTCAGGGCTGGATGGGTTATTTCCCGAGGGTTATCCGGTAGCCGAAGTCAGCCGGGTGCAGCAAGATGAAAGTCAGCCTTTTATGACTGTTTACGCCAAACCTTATGCGCAACTGGATAGAATTCGTCATGTACTGTTGTTATGGCCAGGTGCCCGGCTAGAAGATGTGCTGGATGCCGAGGAGCCAAACTAATGCGCAGAAACGGGGGGCTTGGGTTTATCTATTTATCTCTGCTGGTGGCGTTGCTGCTAACAGTTATGCCAATGCCGCAACAGGTAAAGTTATTCCGGCCAGACTGGGCTTTATTGGTGGTACTCTACTGGACGATGGCGTTGCCGGGACGGGTCAATATTCTTACCGCCTTTGTGCTGGGGTTTTTAACTGATGTGCTGGTTGGCACTGTATTAGGAGTTAATGCCCTGGCATTTTCAGTCGTTACTTTTATTGTCGCCGTTAACTATTTAAAGATCAGGAACTTTTCGGTCATTCAGCAAGCCTTACTGATAGGCCTGTTTTTAGCGTTGTATCATTTACTGCTGTTCTGGCTCAGTCACTTTTTAACCGGAGTATACTTTTTGCCCGCTTATTTGTGGCCGGTATTAACGGGCATGTTGGTCTGGCCCTGGTTATTCTGGTTGTTAAGACGCTACCGAAGGCAGTTTAAGATCCAATAATTGACGTTTCAACCCGACGAAGACCCTAACTAATGTATCCAGAAATTGCACTTGCATCTGCTTCACCCCGGCGTCGTGAATTGCTGCAGCAAATTGCTGTACCGTTCAGCCTGGTGCAGGTTGATGTCGATGAGCGCCGCCAGGGTAATGAAAGCCCACAGGTTTACGTTACCAGACTGGCCCACGCCAAGGCACAGGCTGGCGCTGAAAAACTAAAATTCTCAGTGCCGGTTTTGGGCGCAGATACTATTGTGGTGGTGGACCAGCATATTTTAGGTAAGCCGGTCGATCAGGCCGACTTCAGCCGGATGATGCAACTGCTGTCCGGGCGTTGCCATCAGGTTATGACTGCCGTGGCGTTAGTTGGGCAGCACAGCAGTAATGGCTGCTGCGTCAGCACCGAAGTGTGTTTCCGGCAGCTTAGTACTGCCGATATCGCCGCTTACTGGCAAACGGGTGAACCACGGGATAAGGCGGGTGGCTATGGCATTCAGGGCCAGGGCGGGCGTTTTGTCAGCCATATCAGTGGCAGCTACAGCGCTGTGGTCGGTTTACCATTGTGCGAAACGGATCGTTTATTACGTAACTGGCAGGAGCAGGCATGAGTGCAGAACTACTGTTAAACGTTACGCCCACAGAAACCCGGGTGGCCCTGATCGAAAATGGGGTGCTACAGGAGTTACATATCGAGCGCCAGGCCAAACTGGGTCTGGTTGGCAATATTTATGTGGGTAAAGTCAGCCGGGTATTGCCCGGCATGCAGGCGGCTTTTGTCGACATTGGCCTGGATAAAGCGGCCTTTTTGCATGCTTCTGACATAGTACAACACAATGAAAGCAATGAGCAGGACACTAAGCCCGCCGTTAGTAAGGACATCCGGGTACTGGTGCGCGAGGGTCAGCATTTACTGGTACAGGTGGTCAAAGATCCGCTGGGTACCAAAGGGGCCCGCTTAACTACCGACATTACCCTGCCTTCGCGCTATCTGGTGTTTATGCCAGACTCCAACCACGTTGGCGTATCGCAACGGCTGGAAAGCGAAGCGGAACGCAAACGCTTAAAAGATATCGTCAGCGACTGTCTGGATGACACCGGTGGCTTTATTGTCCGTACCGCCGCGGAAGGGGCCGGCAGTGATGAGCTGGTGCAGGACGCGAAGTTTTTAAAAAAGCTCTGGAGCAAGATAGTTAAGCGCAAGCAGAAAACCCGCAAAGAGGGCGTGGTTTATGAAGACCTTACCCTGAGCTACCGGATTTTACGTGACTTCGTTGGCAGCGAACTGGAGCGGGTGCGGATTGATTCTAAAATTACCTTTCAGCAACTTACGGCATTTTGCGAAGAGTTTATGCCGCATATTTCGCCGTTGCTGGAATATTACCCCGGCGAGCGCCCCATCTTCGATATGTTTGATGTTGAAAATGAAATACAGCGGGCGCTGGAGCGTAAAGTACCGCTGAAAAGCGGTGGCTACCTGATTATTGACCAGACTGAGGCGATGACTACTATTGATGTCAATACCGGCGCTTTTGTTGGCCATCGCAATCTGGAAGAGACTATATTTAATACCAATACCGAGGCGACGCAGGCCATCGCCCGCCAACTGCGGTTACGCAATCTGGGCGGTATTATTATTATCGACTTTATCGACATGCAGAGTACCGAGCATCAACGCCGGGTGTATCACAGCCTGGAGCTGGCCTTGTCGCGTGATCGGGCAAAAACTAATATTCATGGCTTCTCGGCGCTGGGCCTGGTAGAGATGACCCGCAAACGAACCCGGGAAAGCCTGGAGCATATTCTGTGCTCTGAATGTCCGGTATGTAAGGGGCGCGGTACCTTAAAAACAGTCGAGACAGTGTGTTTTGAAATTTTGCGGGAAATTGTCCGGGTAAACCGGGCCTATGCGGCAGATAAATTTGCAGTTTACGTGTCGCCGGTGGTGAAAGACGCCCTGACTACCGACGAGTTTCATAGCCTGGCGGAGTTACAGGTTTTTATTGGCAAACAAATAACTATTTATGGTGAGCCGATGTATACGCAGGAGCAATTTGATGTGGTGATGATGTAGTGCAACAAGCAACCCGGGTCTGCTTTTATTGTTTACATAAAATCTGGCTACTGCTGGCCATAGGCTTGGTGCTGCTTGCTACTCTGGTATCAATATTACGCCTGGCATTGCCCTATGCCGATAGTTATAAACATCATCTGAGAAGATCTGCTTGCCAACCAGCTGGGTACCGAGGTTCAGATAGCCGAAATCAGTGCCGGCTGGCAAAAGTTTGGTCCGGCCACGGTGCTGAACCAAATGCAGCTAGGTAAGCCGCAGCAGGAGGTGCAGCTAGTATTAAACAAACCCAGGTGCATTTTGATTTCTGGCAAAGTTTGCGCAGTCATGCAGCTGCGGGCCGAGCATTTGAACTCAGAGGCCTGCGTTATGCCATTGACAGCAGTACCTGCTTAATCGTCCGCAAACTGACTCAGCCACTGATACTGCCCCGGCAATTAACGCCCTGGAACAATTATTTTTTCGCCAGTTGAATCACTTTACCTTGCTTGACAGTGAGCTGGTGTTAACAGCAGAGGGCAGGACGATATTGTTATTGCGGTGCATAAGCTGGATTGGCGCAATGAGGGGGAGCGTCATCAGGGTATTGGTGAGCTTGCGGTTGCCGATATCACCGGCAATACCCTGTCTTTTTATTATCGATTTATATGGCGCTACCTTAGATCAGGCATTTGGTCAGATATTCCTGGAAAGCCGCCAGCTGGATATTTTGCCATGGTTTCAACAGTCGTTGCCACAAACTGGCCGTCTGGATCAGGCAGATATCAACTTTCAGGCCTGGGGCCGGGTCGACAAGGGTGAACTGCAGCGCTTTCAGATTGAGCTGGCGGATAACAGCTTAAGCTGGCAACGACAGGGTCAGGCGCATCAGCTGAAACTGGGGCCGGGCCAGCTGTTATGGCATCCTACTGCAGAAGGCTGGTCGCTCTATTCCGGGCCTTTAGCCTTGTCTGATGGTCAGGCGGTATGGCCGGACCTGACAGTACAGCTGCATAAAAAATCGCCCGGCTGGCATGGCCAGCTGCAGCAGTTAAAACTGGATGCGTTAGCACCGCTAAGTCAGTTACTCAGTGATGAAATACCCCAACTGGCGCGATTGACCACCACCGAATTGCAGGGTGAGCTAACCCAGGCGCAGTGGCAATTGCAAAGCCGGGATAACTGGCAACTGCAGGGTCAGTTAAGCAACCTGACTAAAATCAGCAGCACTGATCTGCCAGGGGTAGCCGGCCTGAACGGCGAGTTCTGGGCCGCACCGACTGCCGCAGGCTTAACCCTCGGCGGCCAGCAAAGTGAGCTGCAATGGCCCGCTATGTTCAGTGCGCCTATCCCCTATCAGCAGTTGCAGCTTAGCTTGCTGGCCAGAAAAACCAGCGCTGGTGACTGGCAAATCCAGCTACCCTCATTGCAACTCGACACGGCCGATTTTAACCTGGCCGGCAGTATGCAATGGCGTCTGCAACAACAGCCTGAGCTGAGCCTTTTTGCAGTATTAACCGGTGCCAGAGCCAGCGAAGTCGGGCGCTATCTGCCGCTACGTTACCTGCCAGAGAAAACCCGGGATTATTTGAGCAATGCGATCATCGATGGCCAGCTGGAGCAGGCTGCAGTGTTATGGCAGGGGCGACCTGCACAGTATCCTTTTGCTGCTGCCGAGGGTATATTTCAGGTTGAAGCAGTCGTTAGCGACGCCAGCTTTCAGTTTAATCCGCAGTGGCCTTCGCTGGAACAACTTAACAGCCGGTTGTGGTTTGAAAACGCCGCAATGCAAATCAGCACCGACAGCGCCACTATCGGTGGCATGGCGCTTCAGGGTAAGGTTACTGCTGAAATTGCTAACTTGCTTGATGCTAAATACCTGACAATCGACATCGACAGCGCCTTGCAGCTGGACGACGCCACTGGCCTGATTAACGCCTCGCCGCTGCGTGATAATTTAGGCAAGGTGTTACGGCAGCTGGCGCCGTCCGGCCCGGCCCGGGCTGATATTGCGCTGCAGCTGGGCTTACGCCAGCCTGCGGTTCAGGCAAGCGGCACTATAGCGCTTAACAACGTTAGTCTGGATTTAACCGCGCCGCAGCTGGCCATCCGTCAGCTAACCGGTCAGGTAACCTTCCGTGATAGTGACGTAAATGCAGAGAATCTTAAATTTAACTGGCGCGAGCTACCGGTAACGGCCAGCCTCGATGGCCAGCAGCAGAACGACCATTACCAGTTTAACCTCGCTGCTACGGCAACCAATGACAGCAGCAATGTGGTGCAGGCGCTGTGGCCTGACGCTGCAGCATTAGCCAGTGGTGAGCTGGACTGGCAACTCGCGTTAGCATTGCAGTTGCAAAATGATGACTTTAGCTACAGCTCGACCCTGAGGGCAGATTTAAGCGATGCAGCATTGCTGCTGCCGGCTCCCTATCAAAAAGCGGCAGCGACAGCGGCAAATCTTGCTATCGAGGCTGAGGGCAATAGTCAGCAGGGACTGCTCGAACTGAACTATGCTGATCAGCTGTATTTTACAGCTGAGCTTGACCATGCCAATGCTCAGGTGCGCCGGGCAAATCTAAGCCTGGGACCAGAGAATGCGGGGATTAACGGGCCGCACTTTACTATTGATATTGATGTCGCTCATGCAGAACTGCACCCGTGGCAACAACTGCTTAGTGAACAGCTGTTTAGCCGTAGCCAGGATAGCAGCGGGCTGATGCCGCCGTTAAGCAGGGTGCGTGGCAGGATAGCAAAACTTGGCCTGGTCGCGGACACCGCGCTGACCAATACCGTATTTGAACTGGAGCCGGGACCGGATGCCTGGCGTTTGCGCTTGCATGGCACTGAAATCGCCAGTCGTTGGGTGTTCAGTCACGACTGGCAGCAGCAGGGGCTACAAGCTGACATAGATTACCTGCATTTGCCATTACCCGGTAAATCCCCGGGCCAGTCCAATTTTCAAACAGTATCTGGTGAGGTAGATGCTCTGGTCACACCGGAAGAGCTGCTACCGCAACTTGAGGCCAGCCTGCTGACGCTGCCACCGCTAACGGTAAAATGTAACGATTGCTCAATTGGCAACTACCGGTTTGGCCAACTGCAGCTGGCCGCCAGCGGCCAGGGTGACCACTGGCAATTGTCTGAATTTACCAGTCGCTATAAGAGCAATGAGCTGACAGTGCAGGGCAGCTGGTTTCCTGATCAACAGTTAGGGGTGACCGAGCTCAGCGGTCGTTTTCAAAGCCCCAACCTGGGGGCGTTGCTGAATGAGTTTCAGCTGACAACCGGGATCAGTGGCAGCCGGGCTGAGATGAATTTTAACCTTAACTGGCCAGCGGCACCCACCCAGTTTGAGCTGGCAAAACTCAATGGTCAGTTGCAGTTTAACCTGGGCGAAGGGGCACTAACCGAAGTGAGCGATCAGGGCGCCCGGCTATTTTCGATTTTCAGTCTCGATTCGCTGGTGCGCAAGTTACGGCTGGATTTTCGCGACGTATTCTCCAAAGGTTTCTTTTATAACAAAATGAGCGGTGCCCTGGCCATTCATCGGGGGGTAGTGCAAACCAGTGATACCAGCATTGATGGCGTCCCCGGCAATCTGGCGATTCAGGGCTATGCTGATCTGGTTAATTCAGAGCTGGATTATCAAATGTCATTCTCGCCCAAAGTCACCTCCAGTTTACCGGTGATCATTGCCTGGATGGTTAACCCGGCTACGGGCCTGGCAGCGCTGGCGCTGGACGAAGTGTTTCAGTCGGCGGAAGTGATCTCGCGGATTAACTTTACTGTAACCGGTACCTTTGAGCAGCCGGTAGTAACAGAAGTGAATCGTCACAGCACCGAGGTGCCGGTACCGGTGCGGATAGCCCAGCCCGAGACCATAATGGATTTAGAGGAGCAACAACCCCGTGGCGACTAACTGGCGCTTATCGGCAATTCAGTTAACCAGCGCCCCGGAGCCTTTGGTTAACCTGGCGGCCGTAAAACAGTACCTGCAACAACTGCCCCAATCAGCGCAGCATCTGGTGTTGTTACCGGAGTGTTTTGCGGTATTTGGCGGCGGCGATAAATTACAGCTGGCCCATCAGGCCGTTATTGGCGAAGGTGCAATTCAGCAGGCCTGCCGGCAACTGGCCATTGAGTTTGGTGTGTACCTGGTAGCCGGCAGTCAGCCAACCGCTACTGCTAACCCCGAGCGTTTTGCCGCGAGTTGTCTGGTATACAGCCCCGCAGGTGAATTGCTGGCTGATTATCAGAAACTGCATTTGTTTGATGTCAACGTGGCTGACAGTACCGGCAGCTATCGCGAGTCGGCCACCACCTTGCCAGGTGAAAAGATCAGTTTATGTCAATTGCCCAGCCTGAAACTGGGGCTGAGTATATGCTATGATGTGCGCTTTCCCGGTTTAATGCAGGCGTTAGCCGCACAGGGTATGCAAGTGTTAACAGTACCATCGGCGTTCACCCGGCCAACCGGTGCGGCCCACTGGCATACATTGTTACAAGCCAGGGCCATTGAAAACCAGTGTTTTGTGCTGGCGGCTAATCAAACCGGGGTGCATGCGAATGGTCGCGAAACCTATGGCCACAGCCTGATTATCGACCCCTGGGGTGAGATACTTGCTGACGCCGGCACCGGTCCCGGCTGGATATCGGCGCTGGTTGATATAGGCCAGTGCCAGCAACTCGGCCAGAAAATGCCGGTCCACCAGCATAATCGTTTTAACAGTGAGCTGAAATAATGAATGCAGTTGAACAGAATTTACTTACCGCCTCAGATCTCAGCATGGCTGATTTGGAGCACTCCCTTGGCTATTTATTTGGCCATCAGCTCGATTATGCCGATTTATATTTTCAGTCCAGTGTCCATGAATCCTGGGTACTGGAAGATGGTCTGGTAAAAGACGGCTCATTTAATATTGAACGTGGTGTGGGTGTGCGGGCGATAAGCGGTGAAAAAACCGGTTTTGCCTACGCTGATACCATTAGCGCTGCAGCGTTACAGCAAGCTGCAGGAGCCGCGCGTGGCATTGCCAGCCATGGCCAGCAGGGCCGGGTGAAAGCATTCAGCCGCAGTGGCAACAGCAATATTTACCTGCCATGCGAGCCGCTGCAAAGCCTGAGCAATACCGAAAAAGTAGCACTGCTTAATCAGATTGAAGCCTTTATCCGCAGCCTTGACAGCCGGGCCGAACAGGTCATGGTCAGCTTGTCGGGGGTGTATGAGGAAGTCCTTGTCGCGGCCAGCGATGGTACCTTTGCAACGGATATCCGGCCGCTGGTCCGCTTAAACTGTTCAGTGCTACTGGAACAGGATGGCCGGCGCGAACGCGGCAGTGCCGGTGGTGGTGGCCGTACCGATTACTTATATTTCAGCGAACTGGTAAATGCCCAGCCGCGCTGGCAGCAATATGCCCGCGATGCGGTGCGAATGGCCCAGGTTAATTTAACCGCAATAGACGCGCCGGCCGGTACCATGCCGGTGGTGCTGGGTTCGGGCTGGCCTGGCGTGCTGCTGCACGAAGCAGTTGGCCATGGCCTGGAGGGCGACTTTAACCGCAAAGGCTCCTCTACTTTCAGTGGTAAAATCGGCCAGCAGGTTGCATCCAAACTATGCACCATTGTTGATGACGGTACCCTGGCGCATCGGCGCGGCTCGCTTAATGTCGATGATGAGGGCGTGCCCAGTCAGCACAACGTGCTGATCGAAAAAGGCATCCTCAAAGGCTACATTCAGGATAAACATAATGCCATGCTGATGGGCGTGAACCCAACCGGTAATGGCCGGCGCGAGTCGTTTGCTCATTTGCCAATGCCGCGGATGACCAACACCTATATGCTGGCCGGCGAGCATGATCCGGCGGAAATTATTGCCAGTGTGAAAAAGGGTATTTACGCCCCGAATTTTGGTGGCGGCCAAGTGGATATCACTTCGGGTAAATTTGTCTTTTCGGCCTCAGAGGCTTATTTAATTGAAGATGGCAAAATCACCAGCCCGATTAAAGGCGCTACCTTAATTGGCAACGGCCCGGCGGCGATGCAGCAGGTGTCGATGGTGGGTAACGACTTAGCGCTGGACACTGGGGTGGGCGTTTGTGGTAAACAGGGCCAGAGCGTGCCGGTAGGGGTTGGCCAGCCAACCCTGAAGCTGGACGCCATGACCGTTGGCGGCACTCAATAACCAATAAAGATTAACAACAGGAAGCAACAATGGCTGCATTTGGTAGTGTTTTTATGCCACAGATGGCATTAACCCGTTTTGAACAGGGCGCCTGGAGCACCCCACAGATCGTTTCTGCAGACAGTATCAGCCTGCACCCGGGTGCGCACGTGCTGCATTATGCCAGCACCTGCTTTGAAGGTTTAAAGGCTTTTAAACACAGCGATGGCTCGATAAATTTATTCCGGATGGAGAAAAACGTCGCCCGCCTAATTCAAAGCAGCGCGTTGTTATCCCTGCCGCAGCCCGATGCCGCGACCTTAAGCCAGATGATTATTGATATTGTCCGTCAGTACGCCAGCGATGTACCCGAGCCGCCAGGCTCAATGTATATCCGGCCAACCCATATTGGTACTGAAGCCGCCATTGGCAAAGCCGCGGCACCAACAGCCAGCTCCATGTTGTATGTGCTGTTATCGCCGGTTGGCGATTACTTTGCCGGTGGCAGCAAGCCGCTACGGTTGTTGCTGGAGCAAAATGGCGCCCGCTGTGCGGCCCATATGGGCATGGTAAAAAGCGGTGGTAATTACGCCAGCGCGCTGCAACCGATTTTAAAAGCGCGGGCCAGTGTCCAGGCAGATCAGGTACTGTTCTGCCCGGGCGGTGATGTCCAGGAAACCGGCGCGGCAAACTTTTTGCTGATTGACGGCAATGAAATTATTACCAAGGCGCTGGACAGCAGCTTCCTGCATGGGGTTACCCGCGATTCAGTGCTGACCCTGGCCCGTGATATGGGCATGACGGTATCTGAGCGGGAGCTAAGTGTTACTGAGTTACTGGAACGTGCAGCCAAACCGGGTACTGAAGCGGCTTTGTCAGGCACCGCCGCGGTACTAACCCCGGTAGGTACTTTAATTGCCGATGGTACCGAGCATAAAGTGGGTAGCGGTGAAGCCGGCCCGGCTACGTTAAAACTGCGCCAGGCGCTGAATGATATTCAGTGGGGC
>NZ_JAGYIM010000008.1 GCF_018402695.1 Arsukibacterium sp. | reverse complement strand
TTAGGTAATAACACTCAACGCTACATTCATGGCGTGGTGGCAGAGCTTAATGCCCTGGGTTTACGGGTTAATAAAGAAGCCGGCGGCAACAATTTTCGCGACTATCATCTTACTATCGTTCCGGCAGCCTGGTACATGCAGCATAAGGTGAATAGTCGCATTTTTAAAGCCCAAAATGTATTGAAAATCGTCGAAACGCTGGCCTCAGAACATGGCATTAAACTGGATGCCAGCTCCAAGATCAGTGGTAGTTATCCTGATTACGAATACAAAGTGCAGTATGAGGAGGCGGATTTCAGTTTTATCAGTCGGTTGCTTGAGCAGGAAGGCATTTTCTACTTTTTTGAACACAGCAAAGGCCAGCATAAGCTGATCATGGCCGATAAAGCCACGGCGTATGAACCTTGTCTGGAAAAGAATGTTAAGTTTCATACGGGCACCCTGGCAGAAGCCCATATTAATCAATGGCAAAAAGCCTTGCGGATGGTGCCGGGTAAGTTTGTTCAGCGCGGTTACAACCTGGAAAAGCCCAAGTCACTGCCCACTGGTACCTACGGCAAAGGCAGTCTGGTCAGCAAACATGCTGACTATGAAATATTTAATTATGCCGCAGAAGCCGAAACCCACAGCCGCACCAAAGCCATCGCAACCATTAGACTGGAAGCATTGCAGCGCGATATGGCGATGCAGCAGGGGGCCAGCAGCTGCCGTAGTTTTACTGCCGGTCGTACTTTTACTATCAGTGAGCACGAAGATAAAGCAGAAGTGGGTAAGCAATATGTGATTACCGACCTGCGCTTAGACGCTGCCATTATTAACCAGGCTGGTGCTAATCAGAGTGCGGAAAAAGTGATCACTAACAGTTTTCGGTGTGTGCCCAAGGACGTGGCGTACCGGCCATTATTGCAAACCGCAAAACCACTGGTGAAAGGGGTGCAAACGGCAACGGTTACCTGTAAGGGAGGCGAGGAAATCTCTGTTGATGAACTTGGCCGGGTTACCGTAAAGTTTCACTGGGACCGCAGCGATGTAACTGATCATGAAAGCTCCTGCCCAATCCGGGTCAGTCAGAACTGGGCAGGTAAAAAGTGGGGCATGTTCTTTTATCCGCGGCGCGATCAGGAAGTATTAGTCGAGTTTTTGAACGGCGATCCGGACCAGCCGGTGATCATCGGTGCGGTTTATAATTCTGACCACATGCCCCCTTATGATTTACCAGTTGATAAAACCCAGAGCGGCGTGAAAAGCCGTTCCAGTGAGGGCGGTGGCACTGGCAACTTTAATGAAATTCGCTTTGAAGATAAAAAGGGCGACGAGTTGCTTTATCTGCATGCGGAAAAGAATTTTGAACTGCAGGTGGAAAATGATCAGCAAATCAATATTGATAATGACAGTACCCGGCTGATTAAAGGCAATGACAGCGACACGGTAAATAAAGATCGCAACACTAAAGTAGATGGCGCTGAAACGCATAAAGTAGGTAAGTCGCTGACTATTGAAGCAGGAGATGCCATTACCATTAAAACCGGTGCCGCTTCTATTGCCATGAAAAGTGACGGTTCGATAGCGATTAAGGGTGTCAAAATTACCATTAATGGTGCCAAGGTTAGCATTAATTAAGCTTCTGGCTGAGCCAGATTTTATGATGACCCCGCTGCAACAGAGGTGAAATATGAGCAAACCCGCTGCAATAATTGGTTGTATGCATGTCTGTCCTAAAGTGACTGGCCAGGTGCCGCATGTCGGCGGACCGGTATTGCAGGGTTCACCTAATGTCAGCATTTCAGGTATGCCGGCGGCGAGAAAGGGCGACAAGTTACTTTGTGTCGGACCGCCAGATAGCATTAGTGGTGGTTCCGCTACTGTATTTATCAACGGTAAAAACGCTGCCCGGCTGGGTGATGATACTGCCCACGGTGGCAAGATTGTAGTGGGTGTGCCAACAGTGTTGATTGGTGGCTAAGGCATGATGCAAACGTTCACTGATCTGGCAGAGCGCACGCATGTGTTGTGGCTACAGCGCTTAAGTCTGGCCAGTAGCGATTATATTACGCTTAGCCAGTTACAGCAGCACGATTACCGGCTACTGCAGAGTGTCCGTTTATGTCAGCGATATCTGGACAGCAGGGATCCCGAGTTACCACCCTGGCTGAGAGTTTTGCTGGATAATAGTGCGGCAAAGCTGGATACGTTGCTATCGCTGCCAATGCCGTTATCTGCTCAGGCGTTGCTGGCTGCAATCTGGCTGGCTTTGCAGCAGCAACCAACTGCACACTATGTGCAGCAGTATCATCGGGCTGATCAAAGCCAGTTGCTGTGTTTGCTGGCGAATAAAGCAGTTGCTGCCAACATGTATCAGACCATGCAGGCTCTTGATTTAAGAAGTGCAGTGCAGTTAGCCGGACATTGTGGCCTGACTGAGCAGCGCGCAGTACTGCAGCGGTTGGCTGATGCGCAGCAACAGAGTGCGGCCATACAGGCTGAATTACAGTACAGCTTATATTTGCTGGGGCAAAAGTCTGATGAGGTGTATTTAGTTCAACAGCTGCAACATGCAGAATGCCTGACGCCACGGCAGCTGCAATTGTTGTTGTTGGCTGCCCCGGCTAAGCGAAAAGTACAAATAGTTAATGCCCTGGGCCAGACTGATATAAGTCTGGCCATTAATGCTATGGGCTTTAGTGGCCAGAGCAAGTTTCTGCCACTGTTACTGGATCTCGCTAGACAGCCCGCCCATCAGGCCGCGGCGCATAGTGCTCTGATAACAATGCTGGGCAGTCTGACTGCCGATATCGTGCAGCGAGAGCCGCAGGCAGCAGGTATGCCGATACCCGTCAGTGAACAGCACCTTGTTGCCGGGAGAGCAGTAACAGATCTTAACTTAGCTGAGACATGGACTAACGGAAATCAGTACCAGCGTTTTGCGGCTGCCGCACTTCTTGGTATTAAAGCAACCGGGATTAGCGCTGGCGGAGCCGAATAACTGGCAGGGTGGTGTATGGCCACTTGCCTGAGAGTAGCAGATTATGCCGCAGTACTTGGCAAAACCGCTGATACTGAGTGGGCATTGCAGCTGGATGTGATGCCGGTAGAGCCGGTTCTGGTAAGTCAGGCTGGCGAGCTAAGACAGGTTAACCGCCTGAAGAACGCTGATATTGTTGATCCCGGCATGTCGTTTACCGGGTGCTTAGTGGCCATGTTGCACAAGTTGCTGTCACAATTAAGCTTGCAGCCTGATGCGGCGCCGGTGCTACTAGTGCTACCGGAGCAACTGGCCGGGGAGCAGGCATTAGCAGCCGTGGTACAGACCTTGCGCCAGGTATTTCCAGAGCTGCTAGGCCATAGTGCCTGCCAGCTATTTCCCTATGGACGCAGTGCGGCCCTGATGGCAATAAACGCGGCCAGGCAACTGTTGACGGCTGGTGAGTCGGTGGTCTGGATTATTGGCCTGGATAGCCCGGTGTCGGCAATGCCAGTAAATGAGCCGTCGATGGCGGAGCTTACTGAATATCAGATCAGCGACAACGTTATATGGTCAGAAGGCGCAGTGGCGCTTGCGTTAGAACAGAGTACAACCGGCCTGCGCTGTCACTATCTGGCTGCAGATGCCACGGTAAGTAGTGCAACAGAAGAGTTAGCAATAGCGCAGTTATTTGATGCGGTTGCGGCTAATACCGACAGCGCCCTGGCGCGGCTTTATCTGCCGGACAATGGCAGCAGTGAGCTGACTGCGTGCTGGCAGGCACACTACCCGCGTTTGGCATCGTGTGTTGAGAAAAGTACCCAGTTGAGTTTGCCGGCCTACAGCACAGGTGAGCTTGGTGCCGCCGGTGGGCTTTACCGGTTTTTGCATTTATATCTGGCTTATAGCAATGCAAACCATAAAGGCTTAACCCTGCAGTGCGAGATTTCGGAGCGAATATACCGCGCTGTCGCCGTTTTCAGCTGGCAGCAAGCCGGCAGTATCTCTGAATTTTAAGGACAATTATTGGCATGGCTGCGCATTCTTTAACCCTTAAATCCCGCTCGGGCAAAATGTATTTATTTTGCACTGAGAGCCAGGGACAAAGTGGCACACCGCTGCAGTTTGCCAGTCGTGATGCGGCGACTAACTGGATCCGCCAGTCGTTTGACCGTAATGCCAGTCAAAGCGACAGTATCCGCCATGTGTATCAGTGGTTTTGCAGTCAGTTAGTTGCGGCAGATTTAGCCGCCCCCTGGAGCGCAGTGCGCGATGCCGAACTTTGCCGCACGCTTGCGAGCGCGCTGCAAGAGGGAAAGCTGCTTATTCTGCAGCTACCAGAGCGTAAAGTTGTACTGACTGCGCCTGAATCAGTTACGCCACCGCCTGCCAGCAGTAAAACGCTGGAGCGCGGAGGTAAAGCTACAGAAGCGCCGGCTGGGGCTACTGACAGCATTGTGTCTGAGCAGGTCGGCGCGAACGCTGCAAGTAAACAGACCCCTGAGACTGCTAAAGTTGAGACCTGTGGCGACCCGGTATCCATGTGTACCGGTGAGGAAATTCTTGAATTAACTGATTTTGAACTGGCCGGGCCCCTGCCTATCGCGTGGCGACGGACCTATCGCTCCAGTCAGAGCCACCAGAACATCGGTTTTGGTTATGGCTGGCGCAGTAATTTCAATTTGTATATTGATAGCGTGACCGACGAAGCCGGTACGGTGTCGCTGCAGTTAGTTAATGAAGAAGGCCGCCAGCTGCATTTCGTAAGGCCTGCACCCGGTCAAACCAGTTATCAGCTGGCTGAAGAGTTGGCATTGCGTGCAGAGGTCGATGGCAGCCTGGTACTGCTGAAACCCGACAATACCCATTGGGTGTTTGTGCCCGCAGTAAAAACGGCGCGAAACGAGCACAATAAGCGTTGGGTATTGCATCAGGTGATGGACAGTGTCGGACGCTGTCTGCAGCTGTACTATAACCAGCAAAGCCGGTTAAGCCGGATAGATTACACCGGCAAAAAAGGTATTGAACTGCATTACAACAGTGCTGGTTTGCTTAGCCGGATTGAAGCGGTAAGCCTCAGCAAAAATGATAAGAGTGATAAAGGGTCGCAAGCAACCGGTATCGTGCTGGCGCAATATTACTACAATGATAAAGATGAGCTGATTAGTGCGGTAAACAGTGGGACTGAAACTGAAAAGTATCAGTACAGCCAGCATTTACTTACTGTGCGCCAACGAGCCAGTGGCTTTTGTCATTACTTCAGCTGGCAAGGCAGCGGCCCGGCCGCCCGTTGTGTGCGTAACTGGGGCGACGACGGTATTTATGACTATCGTTTCAGCTACGATGACACAAATCGCAGCGCCACCAGCATTGATGGTAATGGCCATCGCTGGCAGTATTTTCATAACGAATGTAACCTGCTGCTGAAAAAAGTAGCGCCCGACGGTGCAACCTGGCAATACAGCTGGAATAAGCAGGGTAAAAAAACCACCGAGACCTTGCCTGATGGCAGCAAAACCCGCTTTTACTACAACGACAACGGCCAACTGGTTACCCTTGAGCAGGCCGACGGCGCCATTACTCATTTTCAATATAACGAGCTGGGTCAGCGCAGCGTAATTATAGACGCTGAAGGCCGCCAGTGGCGCCGGGAATACAGCGCTGCCGGCTTGTTGCTAGCGGAAACCGGCCCCGACAATTTGGTAACGCGTTATCAGTATGGCAGTAATAATCAGCTGGAACGGGTATATCTGCCAGGCGGTGGCCTTCAGCGTTTATTATGGAGTGATGAAAGCCAGTTGCTGGCGGTGAAACACAACGATGCGCTGACCCGTTACAGCTATGATAGCCTGGGCCGTTTAAATGGCGTGGTTGATGCAAGTGGTCTGGTTACTGAATACCATTATAACCAGGCAGGCAAGCTGTTAAAGCAAGTCCAGTATCCTGCAGATAACACGGCAGAGCCGCTCGAGCAGCATTTTAGCTATGACAGCAGCGGCCGGTTACTGACGACCACCAATGCCCATGGCGACGTTATCGAGCGTCAGTATGGCGGTTTAAGCCAGTCAACCAAGTTTACTGCAGGCCGATGGCAGTGCTTTTAATTACCAGTACGATAACGAGCGCAACTTAACCGCTATTATGCGCAGCGACGGTGCCCGCTATCAGCTGGAGTATGATGCACAGGAGCGGCCGGTTCGGTTACAAGGATTTGATGGTCGCCAGCAGCAATTACAATATGATTTAAATGGCTTGGTGGCCAGTGTTCGCGATGGCAGTAAACGCCAGCTGAAAGTAAAGCGTGATAAACGTGGCCGCGTTACCGAACAAACCGCGCTGCATGGCCAGAGCCTGGCCAGCAACCATTTTCATTACGATAAAATTGGCCGGGTGCTGCGGGCCAGTAATGGCCAGCGCAAACTGCGCTTTAATTACCATTTAAACGGCCAGCCAACCGAGATTTGGCAGGACGACAGCTGTATTGCGTATCAGTATAACCAGCAAGGCAAGTGCAGCAGTACCATATTACCTGACGGCAATACGCTGGATTACCGTTACAACGAAGAAGGCCAGTTGGCGCAGCTGGCGGTGAATCAGCAGCCGCTATTGTGGCGTACCTTCGATGCTGCCGGCCGCGAAACCGTCCGCGAGTATCACAGCGGCTTATTGCTCGAGCAGCAATTTGATGCCTTTAACCGCCTAACCACTCAGCAGTGGCGCCGTGGTAGCCAAAATCAGCAACGCCAGTACAGTTACACGGCGTTGCATCAGCTGAAAAAAGTAACGGATAACCAACTGGGTACTACCGAGTACCAGTACAATAAGCTGGATCAGCTTATCAGTAAGCAGCACAGCGATGATTCAGACCAGAATGAAACGCATCAGTGGGACAGTTTTGGTAACCCCGTAGGCGATGGTATTGAAGTTAAGCAGGACCGGCTGCTGCGTTATCATGACAAACAATTTCAGTATGACGACAGTGGCAACCAACTCACCGCCACGGTCGGCACTAGTGCCAATGCCGGTACTAACGTGGATAAGCACTCAAAAGCCGCTGCAACTACGCAGCAGCGTGAATTTAATGGCTTTAACCAGTTAACCAGTGTTAGTTGTAATGGTGTCTATCAGTCGTTATGAGTACGATGCCTTGGGCCGGCGTAGTGCCAAAATCAGCGGCGGCGAGCGCACCGAATACTACTGGGACGCTGACAAGCTTATTGGTGAATGCAGTTCTGGTCAGAATATCTGGTATATCTACGAGCCCGGAACCAACAAACCGCTGCTGCTGCTAAAAAATGGTGAGGTATATTATTACCAGCTCGACCAACTGGGCACGCCGCTATCCCTAACCGACAGCGACAACAATATTGTCTGGCAAGCCAGCTACTCAGTTTTCGGTAAAGCGAAAGTAACGCGTAATGAAATTGACAACCCAATCCGCTTGCAGGGCCAGTACTTTGACAGCGAAACCGGGTTACACTATAACCATTTCCGTTACTACGACCCGGAAACCGGCCGCTTTATCAGCCAGGACCCAATAGGCCTGCTAGGCGGCATTAACCACTACCAGTACGCGCCTAATCATGTGAACTGGGTGGATCCGTTGGGGTTGAGTTGTAAGGAGGGGGATGTAAAAAGAGGGGCAGTATTTGCAGGCCATGGTTCCGTTAATACCACTAAAAAAACAGTTGTACCGGAAGGAACCTCAATTACATTTTTTAGTAAAGATGGTGCTGTGATAACAGATGATCTCGGAGTTGCAATAGAAAATTGGGAGCCCCTAGAGGACGCATACAGTCGAACATTTAAATCAGGTGAGACAATACCAATGTATTGCCTGTATCCTACCTGTGGAGCATTAAACATTCAGCCAACTTCAACTCAGGTTAACAAACCTACGACGATTGACCAGTTGTTGAAGCCAGATATGGGCAATTGCCGATGGGCAGCTTGCACGTTTGATGAAGATCACGAAAATGCTGATTTAATTTTCCATACTGACGGCGTTTATAAGAAAGTAAACGGTGAGTTTTTTGTAGAGGTTGATGGCCAATGGATAAAAGCTTGATATTTGGTAGTTCACCGGGTGGAATTTACATTCATGATAGCAATGAAATCTATATTCCCGATTATTTACCAGACCAAATTTTTACTACTGAAGAAACTGAACTTAAGGCAATGTTAATTAGTGCATTAGTAAAGTGTTATCGTCAGGGCTTGCTGGTCAATCTTAGGAGGCATATTGCTGTTTCAAAAGTATCTGGATACCCAGATAAATGTATATTTGAATGGAACGATGAACACATATCTCTTGCTGAGGCAGAAGTAATTCTTAAAACAGATGCCACTGTCTACTACTTTAAGACCTCTTTGATATATAACGTTCTAAAGTATGACTACAAACCAGACCCTAATATTATCGATGGTGTAATTAAACAATTTAGTTAATAAATTCCAATAGCAGATAGAAGACAGGCACAATTGAGAAGTTTTAGGCAATCTCGCCATCACATACAGATGTTGTTTATATACAAAACTAATGTGACGGAAGAAGAACAGTGGCAGACGGCTCCAGTAGGGCAAATGATCGTGCCTGATATGATTTTGTGGCACTTTCAGGTATGACAGCTCAGGAACGCACGTTCACGGCAGGTAAATATTGTTATTGAGGACCGGAGAAATATCTCAGGCGGTGTCTCGGTAAGAGATCTAAGACAGGCACAACTGAGAGGGGATAGGCAATCACGCCATCAAATACTGATGTTGCTGTGTATGCAGAGCTAATTCAACACAAGATGAATAGTGGCAGAGGGCTTTAACAGGGCAAATGATCGTGCCTGATGTGATTTTGTGGCACTTTCAGGTATGACAGCTCAGGAACGCACGTTCGCGGCAGGAAAATATTGTTATTGAGGACTTGCGAAATATGTCAGGCGGTGTCTCGGTGGGCGCGTCGGCTAAAGTGTGTATTGTAGCGCGCTTCGAATTGGGTGGCGCGTGCCAGCCAGTCTTGTTGGCCGAGATTGATCCGCTGCAGGATAGGCGGCAACGGGTTGACAGTGCTACCGGGTTGGCTTGGCCGGATAGCACGGCTGGTGTAGTCCAGCAGCTGAAGATAATCTTTCAGACTGAACAAAATACCCTGTTGCAGCTGTTCAACCTGCGCCCCTTCAAAAGGCAGTAAGGGCTTGAGTGCGTGGCTGAAGTGTTGAATGTTACCTTGCCGGGTTTGTTCGGCAATGGCGTGTGCCAAATTAAATGTTGGTGTTAGCCGCTCTTTGATGCTGGTGTAGTCTGAGCCTTCCGGTGTTTCTGCAATGTTAGCGCGAACCGGGTTCAGGTCAACATAGGCCATGCAGGATAGCAGAGCCTCTTCGGTCAGTAATGCCTGGGATTTAAATCTGGCCTCCCAGAAGTGGCCGGTGCAACCATCTTCCTGATTGGCTTGACGGGCAATGGGCTCGTTAAGGCATTTCATAAACCAACTGAGGCTGGTCAGGCGCTGGCGATAGACCTCGACACAACTGTTTACGGTGTCCAGCTCGGCGGCACTGAGAGCACTGCCGGCCAGATAACGTTGCACCAGCAGCGTTCCCTTAAAAAGACTGGTCCAGCGCAACAGCACGTCTTGAGTATTCCAGTCCTTTGCCTGCTCTGGCTGGAGTTTAACCACGATGTGCAAATGGTTAGACATAATCGCGTAGGCACAAATGTCGATAGCAAACAGTGAAGCCAGCAAGCGAATGCGCTGCTCAATCCAGGTCCGGCGGTGTTCGTAATTTTCACCCGTCTCACTGTCCATGCCGCACAAAAAAGACCTGCGCACACAGCGGGAGATGACATGGTAGTAAGGTGTTTCCTCGACAGCGATGAGGGCTTTGCGGGGTCTGGGCATACCACACCTGATGACTGTTTAAATATACAGTAAAGCTAGTTGCCGTTTGGCAGGCTGTCAAGATTTTGGATGTTGAGGTTGTTATTTAGTGCCTGTCCAAGTCATTTGTCAGATTTTGGATGTTGAGGTTGTTATTTAGTGCCTGTCCAAGTCATTTGTCGGGATGTCGGGGTTGTTATTTAGTGCCTGTCCAAGTCATTTAGTCCGGTTCAAAAATGAGGTGTCCAATTTGCTGAACGTCATTAATTCCATCTCACATTTTGATTCTGTTGATTATGCCATTGCTCTGCAAGATTACAGCAATCCAGAACGGGCAGAGAAATTCATCAGGATGTTAGAGCAAGCATTACAAAAGATCATTGCAAAAAATAGTTGCGAAAATTTATGACAGTTGAATTGACGAAAGCCAAGTCTGCAACAAATTCCAGTGCATTGGCGCTAGTACTTTATCCTTTTCAGTTCGAGAGTGTTAATGAAGACTTCAACTGGTCTGATAACCATCAGCGCAAACTGTTAAATTTATACGATGTTAACAAGTTAAAAATCATCTCAGAGCATATAAACTGCTACTTCTTGGTTAAGGATATTGATTTATCGGGGTTGCTACCATCTATGAATGCAAGTGTGGCTCAGAAAGAACTTCTACTTAAATACATAAGCAACGGCATCAAGAAAATAATTGATACCGTTTAAAGAATCATCCCAACATCGCTCGGCCAGCCATGCTAAACGCCGCTATCATGCCTACCAGCCAGATGGTGGAGCGGGGAGTGGCGTAATCGAGCCAATAGCACAGTAAATACAGGATGCGGCTGGCGATAAATACCCAGCCTAGTATTACCGTGGTGTTATCTACGGTGCCTGCGCCAGCTGCGATGGCAGTTAATACTGCACAGCCATAAATAATCAGGGCTTCAAAACTGTTGTAGTGGGCGGCGTTGGCGCGCTGGCCGAAGCCTTTTAGCGCAGCTTGCTGCTCTCTGGGGTTGTTGTTGTCATAGCCGCCGGCTTTTTGCATGGCAAAGGCCAGTGGGGCTTTGGCTAAAAAGGGCAGTAGCATGGCGATAAACAGGGTGAGTAACAGCGAACTAAGCATGGCAAAAACCTCCGGTACAGCGTTGATCTTATTGCTGAGTTAAAAATGTAGTATAGCCCCAGCTTACTGCTAAGTGAGTGACCTTACCAGTTTAAATCTGGTACTCTGTGCGGTGGGCCACAATAAAAATAACTGCCCGCTAACAGACTAAAAAGCAAAAATACTAAAAGCATAAAGATGGAGCAAATCTGGTGAAGCACTCAGCGAAGTACACATATAAACACAAAATAAGGCACACATTTATTTCAATTCCGGTTTCAGCTTTAAGTTTAGGCCTGTTATTCGGTTGCACTGAAGCCGACATACCTGAGCCAAAACCAGCGGTAGATAAAGGGTCCCTGGTGTTGGTGGGGGGCGCGCTGGCAGGGTCAAACGCCGAAGTATACCAGCGGTTTATTGAATTGGCCGGCGGTGAGCTGCAGGCGCGGATAGCGGTTATTCCGGCCGCCAGTGGCCAACCGGTAAAGTATTTTAAGCAATTTCAGGATGATATGCAGCGTTATGGCCTGGATGAAGATCAGATGACCTTGTTCCCGGTGGCCGTTAGTGATGACAAAAGCAGCAAAGATGTCGATGAGAGTCAGTGGCGTCGTGGCGCAACCGATATTAAGCTGGCTGAACAGCTTAGCCAGTACACCGCCGTCTGGTTTTTAGGGGGTGATCAGCTGAATATTACCGCGACACTGGCGCCTGACGGTCAGCAGTCGGTGTTGCTGGAAGCGATTTGGGCCCTTTATCAGCGAGGTGGCGTAGTAGGGGGCACCAGCGCCGGCGCTGCCATGATGAGCGATGTGATGATTGCTGCCGGGGATTCCTGGGGCGCACTTACTGAGGGCACTACTGAAAGCTACAATGGGATGCAGGATCAGGAAAACGGGCCGTTAATGCTGGCGCGGGGGTTGGGGTTTTTCCCGCATGCAATTATTGATCAGCATTTTGATCGCAAGGCCCGTTTTGGCCGCCTGATTGTAGCAGCAGAACTCAATAAAACCACCTACCCGATGGGCTTTGGTATTGATGAAAATACTGCGCTGGTTTACACCGCGCATAACAACAGTGCTCAGGCGATTGGTGCTGGCGCTGTTACGGCAATAGATGTTTCTAACGCCAGACGGGTTGACAACCCCCATGGTTATCATATTGAAAATGTGCGGGTTAGCGTCATGCAGGGCGGGGATCATTATCATTTTGATACCGAGCAGTTTGTGGCGAACCCGCTGAAATCAGCCACTGTTGGTCACGAGTATCTTAACCTGGCAAAACCGGTGGTATCAGGCGTGTTTAGCCGCAATAGCAGATTAAAAGACATGCTGACCTTTGACCTGGTTGATAATAAAGGCACAAAGGAAGTTGTCAGCTATCTGCATCAGGGTGACGGAGTGGGCTTTACCCTGCGCTTTAGTCAGGATGACTACACGACCGGTTACTGGCAATACCTTGATGGCTTGCTCGATAGCGGCAGTGCGTTCGGGGTAAAGCTGGATATTGTGCCTACTAAGTTCAGCATTACGCCATTAACTGCGACAACAGCTGAGGCAGATAAAGAAACATCGGCGAATAACTAACCCCAGCAATTATTTAGCCTATGCCGTTATAAGGCTTCCAATTGATACTGGCCGCGGGCAAATGCCGTGGCCAGTTCATGAGAGCGTTCCAGCACAATTTGCCAGTTAGTTAACCGCTGCGCGTCACTGAGCTTAAAGTCGTTTCTGTCGGGTATTTTACCATTGGGTAAGCTGGCTACCCAGCTGGCACTGGGGCAAAGCAGCACGACATTATGTAAATGCGCGGCTTTTGCTTTGCGCCATTTTAACGCTTTATCGAACCAGCCCGGAGTAAGGTGAGGGTAAAAGTGCGGATATAGTACCAGGCCGTGACTACTGAACGGCAGGTCGAAATGATAGTCGGTAATGCCACCATCATAATACAGGCCCGGGCCGGCTCCGGCGATGTCTTTTACCGGTGACAATACCAACGGAATAGAGCCGCTGGCCATTACTGCCTGGCGCAAGTTTGCCTGACTTAATGGCACATGCTGGGTCGGCAGGCCGGTATAACGATGAAAGGGCGCCGGGCTATGCTCTGGGTAAAACTGTACCCGCTGATAAAAGTGCTGCAGGTTGCGCCGGTTCAGCAAATTGGCGCCGGCAGCAAGGGTTAACCCGGCTGCCTGCCATAACTTGCGCTGGCTACGGTTGATCCCTTTGGCTTTAGCAACGATCAGGTTCAGCTTCATTACTGGATTGTCCAGCACCTCGGTTAACTGCTGTTCGCTTTGGAATACCTCGTCAATGATTGCTGCTGAAATGCGGGTGACTTCGTTAATATCTGCGCCGGCAGGGTAGCAGATGGTCGAGTAAGCTTTGGCAAAGCGCTGTGAGGCAGCAACCGGATCGGCCTGGGCATAGCAGGCAAAGCGCCAGGCGCCGGCCGAACTGCCGAGTAAATGCAGTGGCTTAGTGCGTCCTTTAAAAAACTCCGCCAGCAGGTACTGATCCAGACCATACAGGCTGAACCATTTGGGGCCACCACTGGCACCGACCATTACGCTGATATCATCGGCCTGCAGGCCATGTTGGTTAATATGGGCCATGGCACCGGGGCCGGCCAGCACACGAAGTGTATTCAAAACTGCGGAGTTCTCCAGTTACAGGTAAACAGTTAAGCGACCTTTGTTCAGAAAGGCCCGAACAGGGTTTTATGCATCCGCTCAGCGTAATCGTCAGTCATGCCGGAAATGTAATCACAAATTACCCGCATACCCTGGCCATGCTCACTGGCGCTGTGCCAACGCTGTTGGGTGTTAAGTGGCAACAAGCGGCTTGGATCGGAGGCAAAAGCATCAAACAGCTGCAATAACATATTCTGGCAACGAAACCGTGACTGCTGAATTAATGGCTGGCGAATAACACAGTTAAATACCAGTTGTTTCAGGCTGTGCAGCAGGGCAGTTTCGGCGCCCGGTAAGCGGGCGTTATAACGGATTAGCGGCTCTGTGGCTTGCGGCAGCGCCTGATACACCTCTACCGAAGTAATAAGCCGGTTAACCAGGGCGCCTATGGCATCTTTTCGGATATGATGCTCACTACTGAATAATTTGGCGCCCAGTTGCTGCATGTCATCCCCGGTGTAGTGCTGCCACTGACTGTAGCTGACATTACCCAGCACAATGGCATCCTCTAAGTCATGCACGCCGTAAGCGATATCATCTGCCAGCTCCATAATAGACGCATCAAGCGATTTGTAGCGCGACTTTATAAAAGGTGACTGTGCCAGGGTATCTACCTGCTGAAAAATATCGCGGTCAGCGGTGCTTAATGGTTGCAGTATCCAGTCCAGAATATCGGCGTCGGCCTGAAAGATAGCTTTAGCGGGTTTCCAGTGGTTCAGGTTTAGCGGGTTAGCTGCGGTGCTTACGTCCGGCAATGGGGGTTGTAATACCGGGTATTTTAATAAGCCCAGCAAGGTGCGCCTGGCTAAATCCATGCCATGCTGCTGGGTGTAGGGCTCAAGTTTAGCGACTATCCGTAAGGTCTGGCCATTGCCTTCAAAGCCGCCATCTGCCAGCATTTTATAGTTCAATGCGGTTTCGCCACCATGACCAAACGGCGGATGGCCAATATCATGGGCCAGACACAGCGCTTCCATCAGGCTAGGATCCGGCAGGATAGTCTGAATATCCTCTGCAGATTTTTTCGCCAGCTGGCTGACTAAACCTGTGCCAATTTGGGCGGCTTCCAATGAGTGGGTCAGCCGGGTGCGATAAAAATCATTCTGGCCAATACCTAAAATCTGCGTTTTAGATTGTAAGCGCCGAAAAGCAGCAGAATGTAAAATGCGGGCCCGGTCGCGTTGCCAGGGCGAACGCTGATCGTTTGGCCGGTCATGGCTGTCTTCAGAATGTCGCGCTGACCAAATTGCTAACATAACCTTCCTTAATCATGGTAAAACAGCTTAGCAAGACCCGCTATAGTACGCGACAATTGATTTTAATTCGAGCACTCGACACCGGCTAAATTATACTGTATAAAACAACAGTTAAAATTAATCAGGGGCAGCAAAATGGCAGTGGTAGTTAAATATATTGTAGAGCGCAATGGAGTAGAGAAAATGACGTTTACCTCAAAAGCGGAGGCTGATGCCTATGACAAAATGCTGGATACCGCTGATGAATTAGCCAGTTTTTTAAACACCAGCAGCTTGTTAACCGACGACGCGCAAACCGAAAGTCTGGCCTTGTATCTGGCCCAGCATAAAGAGGCATTACTGGTGGCGCTGGGCGCGAAAAAGCCAGCGAAAGCGGCAGTAAAACCAACTTCCGCACCAGGCGAAATGGCTAAAACATCATTGAAAGCCGAGAAAAAACCGGCCGATGAGCAGGCTGCCTGAGACCGCTGTCCTGCTAAAGATATAGCACCCGTTAGCCCATTTTGGATGGCGCTAGCGGGGTAATTTTTGCCAGTAAGCTTTTAAGTCTGCTTTTACTTCTGGCAACAACAGATACAATGCCAGAATATTAGGTACCGCCATTAAAAATATCATTGAATCAATAAAATCGAATACCGCCATCACGTTTGGCACCGCACCTATTGAGACAATAAGACAAAACAGCACTTTATAAAGCTGAGTCAGTCGCTGGTCATGGCCGACCAGATAGCGCCAGCCGGTTAAACCATAGTACGACCAGCTGATCACCGTGGAAAACCCAAACAGTAACAGGGCTACCATTAAAACCCATGGAAACCAGCTGACGACTGAGGCAAAAGCGCCCGAGGTGATTTGGACGCCGTCCAGCCCCGGTGTCTGATAAGCGCCGGTCAAAATAATTACCAGTGCAGTAATGGTACAAATGACGACGGTATCAATGAAAGGCTCCAGTAACCCGACAAAACCCTGACTAACCGGATCCTTAGTCTGGGCAGCAGCATGGGCTATAGGCGAGGAACCAATACCTGCTTCATTTGAATAGGCAGCCCGCCGAAACCCCTGAATAAGCACACCAATAAAACCACCGTAACCGGCTTCAGGGGTAAAGGCGCCCTGGACAATTAACCAAAGAGCAGAGGGTATTGCGCTGAAATGTGTAAACATCACCAGTAAAGATGCCGCCAGATAAATGCCGCACATTAGCGGTACCAGTTTACTGGTTACCCGGGCGATACTTTTTAAACCACCAATAATAACGGCACCAACCAGTAGCGCATATACCGCGCCAAACAGCCAGGCATTATCAAAACCGGTGACTGATTGCACCTGGACAAAACCCTGATTAACATGGACAAAACCGGCCGAACCAAAAATAACAAACACTGAAAATGCCATTGCCAGCACCGTGCCGGTCAGGGGCAGGTTAAATTTATCCAGCGCGGCTTTAATGTAGTACATCGGCCCGCCGGACACGCTGCCATCGGCGTTAATTTGCCGGTACTTTACTGCCAGGGTACATTCCACAAACTTAGTCGACATACCGAGTAAGCCCGCCACTATCATCCAGAAGGTTGCACCCGGGCCGCCCAGACTAATGGCAATCGCGACGCCGGCAATATTGCCGGTGCCAACAGTACCCGACAGGGCGGTACTCAGGGCCTGAAACGGGCTGATTTCACCGCTGGCCCCGCTGCTTTTATTATTTTTGAGCAGGCCAACGGCATGGCCAAAGCCGCGAACGTTAATAAAACCGAGATAGCAGGTAAAAACCAATGCCCCACTAATCAGCCAGATTAATACCATGGGTATAGCAACACCATTAATTTCAAAGGCGTAAAACACTACGGCGGCCAGTTTTGAAGTCAGGCTTTCAAACACCTGTTGAAACGAAAAGTCGGTCATCATTATTATATTCAGCGGTATGGACGGCTATTTGATAACGCAAGCCTACTGCTAAATTAGCGCAGAAACAAGAAATTAAACGCCAGGTTGCGGTGACTAACCACCAGAACGAGGCGTCTGGTGGTCAGATTACAGGGTGGCAGCACTGGTACGTCAGCCTGAAACCTTTTCTGGTGGCTAGCGGGTTATTGATTGTAGCCTGGTAAAAACTGGGCCAGCTTATCAAGCGCCGCTGATAGTTGTTCTTTGTGCGGTAAAAACACAATCCGGAAATGGTCAGGCTCAGGCCAATTAAACGCCCGTCCGTGCACCAGCAACACTTTATGCTGACGCAGAAAATCCAGCACGAATAGCTCGTCGTCTTTGATCCGGATTTTCTTGCGATCAATTTTCGGAAATAAATACATCGCGCCTTTTGGCCGCATGCAGCTTAAACCATCTATTTCAGTTACCAGCTTATGGGCTAAATTCATTTGCTCATATAAGCGGCCTCCCGGCACTACCAGCTCATTAATACTCTGATAACCGCCCAGGGCCGTTTGCACGGCATGCTGGCAGGGCACATTGGCACACAGTCGCATCGAGGCCAGTACATTCAGCCCTTCAATGTAATGGCGGGCCAGGTTTTTAGCGCCAGAAATAAATAGCCAGCCAACCCGAAAGCCCGCTATCCGGTAATTTTTTGATAAGCCGCCAAAGGTCAGCATTATAAGATCATCAGCCAGCGACGCCGTACTGATGTGCTCAGTACCGTCGTACAATACTTTGTCGTAAATTTCATCGCTTAACACTACCAGCCGGTGCTCACGGGCTATTTTCAGCAGCTCCAGTAAAAAAGTCTGATCGTAAACTGCCCCGGTCGGGTTATTTGGATTAATCAGCACTATCGCTTTGGTTTTTTTACTGATCTTCTGTTTAATATCGGCGAGATCGGGGTACCAGTCCTGTTGCTCATCACAGCGATAGTGCACCGCTTTACCGCCGGCCAGATTAACCGCTGCCGTCCACAACGGATAGTCGGGCGAGGGGATCAGTACTTCATCGTCATTATTCAGTAATGCCTGCAATGACATCAGAATAAGCTCTGAAACGCCATTGCCAATATAAACATCATCGGCATCGGCGCCTCTGATCCCGCGCTGCTGATAATACTGCGCTACCGCGACTCTTGCCGGATAAATACCCTGTGAGTCAGAATAACCCTGGGCCGTAGGCAGGTTATGAATAACGTGCTTAAGAATTTCATCCGGAGCCTCAAAGCCAAAAGGGGCCGGATTACCAATATTCAGCTTCAGAATACGGTGGCCTTCTTCTTCCATACGCCTGGCTTCCTGAGCCACAGGGCCGCGAATGTCATAACATACTCCATCGAGCTTGGTTGAACGTTCAATTGGTTTCATAGCCAGAACCGGTTTGCCCCCTAAAATAATATCCATCCAGATAGCTAAAACTTCAGAGTGTAGTTTTCACATAACCGCGGCCGATTTGCAATGCAGCGGCCATAAATGTTGACAAAAAATAGTAAAAAAACAGGGTAAATTATTTTTTAGTTCATTCTGAGGCAAGCAAAGGCTAAAATAGCCATTGTTTTAATGCGGCAGTAATTGATTTAGCTGGCATAAGCTGGTTTAGACACGGCCGAATATAGTGGTGATTTTTTGATTAAAAAAAGCATAATAGTTGTTGGCTGGTGTGTTGTCGGCTTTGCAGCCCTTAGCCCATTTGTTGGCTTACAGCCGGTACCGCAGCAAGATTCACTTGATGAGTGGCAACAGCCTGGCAGAATTGCTGCGCTGAGTCAGGCCGACCAGAAAAAGGTGCTGGCGCGGCTGGCCTATACCGAGCCGGCCGTTGCCTATACACCACTGCCTGATTTCAATGCTATCGGCGATACCAATGCCAGAAAAAGAGCATTTTTTAATTATCTGCTGCCGCATGTCCAGCGTGAAAACAACCGGCTACGCAATTTACGCCGGCAATTACTGGAACTGGCAGAAAAGAAGCAAAAAAACCAACGCTTGAACATTAATGAATACGCGTTTTTATACAGTTTATATGATGAATTCCGGATGGATGTTGCCGAGTCGGACCCACAAATGCTGCAGGAGTTACTAAAAAGGGTCGATATTTTACCCGCCAGTCTGGTATTGATGCAGGCGGCAAATGAGTCTGCCTGGGGCACCAGTCGCTTTGCGGTTGAAGGTTATAACTTTTTTGGTCAGTGGTGTTTTCGGGAAGGTTGCGGCCTGATACCACTGAGCCGGGGCGAAGATCAGAGCCATGAGGTGGCAAAGTTTGACACACCTGCCAAAAGTATCCGCAGCTATTTCTATAACCTGAATACTTTTCATACCTACGAGCCGCTAAGAGAAATCCGGGCGCAGTTAAGGGCAGAGCGTAAACCTATCCGTGGCGAAGCGCTGGCGGCTGGTTTGGGTCGCTACTCCGAACGTGGCGACGAGTATATTGCCGAAATTAGCAATATGATTCGTTTTAACCGGCGTTTTCTGGAAGATTAGCCTGCGGCGTCCCAGATGTGAGGGCTACAACCGCGGCTATTATGTAGTGTTGATGGTTGTGGATGCTAACCGTGCAGCTAATTAAGCTGCACGATTTTAAGTTCGCTGTGACGACTAACCTGGTCTGATTTAAGCGCAATTTCATCGGGTTCGTCGTCGGTGGTCAGGCCAACGGGAATAGCCGGTACCGCAATATGATCAAAGGCGGTATCACCTTCGACAGCGGTATTACTTTCTTTTGATATGGCAGCAAAATCAAATAAGCTGTTGTCTGCCAGATGAGACGGCACGACATTTTGCATCGCCTGAAACATGGTTTCAATCCGGCCCGGAAAGCGTTTATCCCAGTCTTGCAGCATCTCTTTAATGACCTGGCGTTGCAGGCCATCTTGCGAGCCACACAAATTGCACGGAATAATCGGGAACTGCCGGGCCTGGGCGTATTTCTCGATGTCTTTTTCTTTGCAGTAAGCCAATGGCCGGATCACAATATGTTCACCATTATCGCTAATAAGCTTAGGTGGCATTGATTTCATCTTGCCACCATAGAACATGTTTAAAAATAATGTTTCCAGCATGTCATCGCGGTGATGCCCCAGGGCAATTTTGGTCGCACCAAGCTCTTTAGCTGTGCGGTATAAAATACCGCGGCGCAGCCGCGAGCAAAGCGAGCAGGTGGTTTTACCCTCCGGAATTTTCTCTTTAACAATGGCATAAGTATCTTCAGTAACAATCTGATAATCGACACCTATACCTTCAAGATAGCTGGGTAAAACTTCGGCCGGAAAGCCCGGTTGTTTCTGGTCGAGATTAACCGCAACAATACTGAAGTTGATAGGGGCTGATTGCTGCAGGTTCAGCAGAATGTCCAGCATGGTGTACGAATCTTTGCCACCGGATAAACACACCATAATTTTATCGCCGTCGCTAATCATGCCAAAGTCACTGATAGCCTGACCAACGCCGCGGCGCAGCCGCTTATGCAGTTTATTTAAATTGTATTGTGCTTTTGCTTGCGCTGCGTGTGACATAACGAGGTAACCCTACAGAAAAATGGCGCACATTATAACCAAGTGTGCGCCATTACCATAGGGCCGATTTCAGTGTTTTGCCAGCGGGCTGACAAAGTTTGCTGGTTTTAACGCTAAAACATCACAATCAAGCTGGTCAATTAAATGTTCTGCGGTGTTACCAATAATGGCCGCAGAAAACCCGGTTCGGCCAATAGTACCTATAACCACCATTTCAGCGTCCAACTTAGTCGCCAGTGCCGGAATAATATCTTCCGGCATACCTTCCAGCACATGGGTGTCCTGCTCTGCCATGTCGAATTGGTTGGCTAGTTCCGCTACCGCGTTTTCATGATGGCGGCGCATCGCCGTATTATATTGCTGCGGATTAAACTCCGGGATTTCTATCGCAATATTGACCGGCGTGCCCGGAAACGCATTTACCAGATGTACCTTGCCTTGCAGCACCTGAGCCATGGCTTTGGCGTTACTGATTACCCGCTGGTTCAGTGACTGATGATGATCCTGTTCACTCCCAGCATTTACTGCGGCAATTATATTACCGTTATCCGGCCACTCGTGTTCTTTAACCAGTAACACGGCGCATGGACATTTGCGTAAAATATGCCAGTCAGTGGGGGTAAAGATCATCGATTTTAAAATATCGTGATTATGGGTACCTTTAATGACCAGGTCAAAGTTCTGCTCCAGCACTTCATGCACTATTGCTTCAAAGGGGCGGTTATGCCACACCACTTTTAAGTTGATATCAATGCCCTGATTTCTGGCATCATTAATTAGCTCGCCGACCCATAGTTCGCGGTCGTGAATAACAGCCTGGCGCATCGATTCCCGTTCGTCACCTGACAACATAGTGGTCATTTCATAGGAAAAGTCATATACCGATAAAAAAGCGGTAAGTTTACAAGGCTGCTTGCGGGCTAACTCCAGCCCCCGGTTTAGGGCTTTATGCTGGCTATCGGTTGGGTCAAGCACAACTAACACATTGCTGAAAACGGTCATTACACTCTCCATGCAAAAATTATGGGGCAGCAGTAGCTACTATCTCTGGCTACTGAAAAGTGTAGTCAATAAAACCGTAAAGGGGGCAAGTTCAGTTTGTGCTAAATCAAAAAAACTAACAATTCCCCGCTAATTGCTGCATTGCAGCAGGGTTATTGATGGTAATAAGTTTGCCATCAACGCTGATTAACTCTTCTTTGTGTAGTTTACTTAACAAACGGCTGATTGTTTCAACCGTTAAGCCCAGATAATTGCCAATATCGCTGCGAGTCATCGACAGACGGAACGCTTTGGCAGAAAACCCTCTGCTACCAAAGCGCTGGGCCAGATGGTTTAAAAATGTTGCCAGTTTTTGTTCAGCGGTTTTCCGGTTTAACAACAACAGCATTTGCTGATCAGCCTGAATGTCCTGACTCATCAGGCGCATTAATTGCTGTCGTAATTTGGGCAACTGGTCGAGCAATGACTCGAGATTGGGGTAGGGGATTTCACATACCATGCCGGTTTCCAGTGCTTCGGCATAGCTATTATGCAGCTCCGTATTGATGGCATCAAAGCCAATAACATCACCCGGCAAATGAAACCCGGTGATTTGTTGTTCACCTTGTTCGGTTAAGGTAAAGGTTTTGAACGAGCCGGAGCGAATAGCAAACAGCGCTTTTAGGGGTTTGTTACTTTCAAACAGCATGTCGCCTTTATGCAACGGCCTTTTACGCTGAATAATATCGTCTAAACGAGTAAGTTCCTGTTCACTCAGGGAGAACGGCAAACATAACTGGCTGAAACCGCAATCCTGACAATTAATCGCTGAACGTTGCATAAACTGGTTTCCTGATTGTCCCTGAATTAACTGCTACAGCTTAAAAAACTAGTCTTTTTAAAGCAAGGTAAATTGTATAAATACCATAAATAGCTAATATGCTGGCTGCGCTATAACGTACCAACAGCTGATTTTTAAATTTGCTCAGGTTGCTGGCCAGGCTGCCGAATGTTAGCAGGGCGGGCAGGGTGCCCAAACCAAAAAACAGCATAATTAACGCTCCCTGGCCGGCACTGCCACTGGCCAGACTCCAGCCCAGCGTGGAGTATACCAGACCGCAAGGCAACCAGCCCCAGCACAGTCCATATAAATAGGCTTTGGGTAGACTATCGAGCGGCATCACTTTCTGACTAAGCGGTTTAATAAACGCCCATAAATGCTGGCCACCACGCTCCAGCATGGTAAGCCCGAACCATAGTCTGGCAATATACAGCGCCATCAGCACTAGCAGTAATCCTGCTATTAATCGTAACCATAGCAACGACACACCGGCCAAGGCCATTGCTTGCATACCAAAATAGCCTACCAGGCCGCCTAATAATGCGTAGGTGGTTAAGCGACCGAGGCTAAGTAACAATTGCATTGCCAACTTCCAGCCAAAGCTGCGCTGCGGCAGCGCCAGTTGCAGTGCTGCGACAATGCCGCCGCACATAACGATGCAATGGCTACTGCCCAGAAAACCTATTAACAGTGCGGCCAGTAAGTCAGCTGTCATTGTCCGGCTTCATCTTGCTGGCGGGGTTTGTCAACATTCTCAGCCGACGTCGGGCTTCGCTTTTCAGGTTGGGCGGCGGCTTTAGACTGTACCTGTTGCTCATCGAATAAAATGCTAAAACCTTCTTTATCTAAATCTTCAAACTGTTTGCTGCGAACCGCCCAGAAAAAAATGGCCAGGCCCAGCATGACAAATAAAATAGCAATAGGAATTAGTACGTAAATGATGCTCATATCTTTAGAAACTCATAGTATATAAAACTCACTTTTTCAGTAATCTGAGTGAGTTTGATACCACCAGCAGCGAACTGAAAGACATACCCAGAACGGCGATGTAAGGTGACACCAGACCCGCTACTGCCAGTGGAATAATCAATAAATTATAACCCACTGCCCAAAGCAAATTTTGCCGGATAACGCTAGCAGCCTGCTTGCCGGCACTCAATAATGTTGCCAGCAGACTGATCTCAGGTTGTAACAGTACCACATCGGCCTGATTTTTGGACAAGTCTGTGCCTGAATCGACCGCCACAGAAATATGAGCAGCGTTAAAGCCCGGACTGTCGTTAATACCATCACCCACCATTAATACTTTTTTGCCAGCGGCAACCAGGGCATTAATCGCATTCACTTTATCTGACGGGCTGCAACCTTGCTGCATAAAATCAAGCTTAAGCTCAGTAGCCAGTTGTCCGGCCAGGCCTGAACTGTCACCACTTAACATACCAACCTGATAGCCCTGCTGCTGTAACTGATTGACCAGTTCGCCCGCACCCGGGCGCAGATTATCGGCCAGGGTAATGGCGGCCTGCAGCTGCTGGTTCAGGGTAATATAAACGTTAGCCTTGGCTGCTGTGCCGTGCTTTGCGCTGTCAATCTGACAATAGGCAGCACTACCTGCTTTAAGCTGCTGGCCTTGCCAGTCTGCGCTGATACCCTGCCCAACACTGATGGTGACGTGTTCCAGCGAAATATGTTGATTCAGGAAAGGCTTAAAGGCGCGGGCAATCGGATGCTCAGAATGTTGCTCCAGATTAGCCAGCAGATTGAGTAGTTCATTGTCATTCAGGTTATCAGTTGTTGATGACTGCGGTCGTTGCATATTAACAATGCTGAATCGCCCCTCCGTCAGGGTGCCGGTTTTATCAAAAATAATGTGAGTCAGTTCGGGCAGGATTTCCAGAGCCTGTGAGTTTTTAACCAGAATACCCAGCCGGTTCAAGCGTGATAGTGCACAGGTAATTGCTGTCGGCGTGGCCAGGCTTAGTGCGCAGGGGCAGGTTGCAACCAACACTGACAGGGTAACCCAGAATGCCCGGTCGGCATCCAGCCAGAAATACCAAAGGGCAAAGGTGGCAGCGGCAATCAATAGCAGCCGTTCAACAAAATAGCGGGCCAGCTGATCCGTTTTTTCTACCAGCCGTGGTTTAGTGTGCAGCGTTTGCTGCTGCAACTGAATTATCTGACCGAGCCGGGAGTGGGCCAGAGCACTACTGACCCTCACCGTTAACAACCCGTCATGGTTAATACTGCCGGCCAGTACCGGGTCAGCCTGCTGGCGGCTGATGGCAGAATATTCGCCGGTTAGCATCGACTCGTCAACGGTACTGCTACCGGACACTATCATGCCATCAGCGGGAATGGTTTCACCTGGTTTCACCAGAATAGTGTCGCCGGCTTTCAGGCGGCGGGCAGAGACTGCCTGTTGTTGTTCGTCTTGTAGCAGCGTTGCCGATACCGGCATTATTTTCAGTAAGTTACTTGTTGCATCCCGTGCCTGGGCCCGCGCCCGGTATTCAAAAAACTTACCCAACTGCAGCAAGAATGTAAACATACAGACCGATTCAAAATAGACTTCGCCCGTTTGCATAACAGTGGCATAAGCTGAGGCAAAAAACGTGTAATAGATGGCCAGGCTAACCGGCACATCCATATTTAACTGGCGGGCTTTAATACTGCGCCAGGCACTGCTGACAAAAGGCAATGCCGCGTAAAGTACCACGGGCAGTGTCAGTAACATGCTGATCCAGCGCAGATAGCCGTGATGTGACTCGTCAATACCGCTGTATTCACCAAAATACAGCGCAAATGCCAGCATCATGACCTGCATTGTCATTATGCCGGATACCGCCAGCCGTTTTAAGAACCGGTTAAGTTCAGTTTTAAACTGGCTTTCCTGCTCGTCTGCAATAAAAGGGCTGGCCTGATAACCTAACTGGTTAATTAATAGCAAAATTTCACTAAGCGCTAATTGCTCAGGATGCCAATTAAGTAAAGCCCGTTGAGTGGAGGAGTTAATACTTATTTTGTTGATAGCAGGCTGTTTGTTCAGGTGCTTTTCAATCAGCCAGGCGCAGGCGGCGCAACTCATGCCGCTAATCGCCAGTTCGAGTTCCGAGCCATTCTGCTGTTGCTGACTGATGTCGGCCAGCACATCGGCACTGTCGTACTGTTGCAAACTGGTACGTAATTCAGCCGGGATTAACTCGGCTTTAGCCGCCGCTTCCGTGCGGAATTTATAGTAATCATCCAGGCCGCTGTCGATAATAGTCTGTGCCACAGCCTGACAGCCGGCACAGCAAAACAAGGCGGGTGTGCCATTAATAGTTAACTGAAAACGCTCGCCGGTAATTACCGGTTCAAGACAATGAAAACAGCTTATTGTTGTCAACCAGGCCTCTGCTTATGTTTACTTAGTAACCGAGCTTAATTTCCTGTTCCGCCGGCAGCTCGAAGGTCGCTCTTAGTTTCCATTCATTACTGTTATCACTGACGTTCAGCCGCCATTTGCCACTCGGGGTCAGGGGCAGGGTCGCGACATACAATAATTCGCCGCTGCGCTGTGCATCTATCGCAAAATCTTGTGCTGCCAGAGTCGGGTGATAAAAATCGAGATGAATACTATCGTCCAGCACGGCATTCTCTGCAAAACGTACCACAGCGCGATTGCCCGCTATCAGTACCGTCGCATTAAGATTACGTAATGCCGACTCGCGGTATTTGGCTAGTTGCAAATTAATGCTCTTTCCGGCTTTGTAGTAATCATCGATTACCAGATCAGGCTGTTGCTGGTTCATTAACACTACGGCATATATCGCCCGTATTGCGGTGAGCACCGGGATGGCAATCAGGATCCAAGGCCAGACTTGCTTATACCAGGGTTTCGTATCCTGCTGCATTGTTACCTCTTATTTAATAATACTAAGCCCCTTTACGGGGCCCAGTAGGTGTTAGCCTGATTTTTGGCGTTAGGGTACTCTTGTAAGCCTTAACGCTGGTCTTCCGGGTTGGATAACCGGTAAACATAAGCCGTTAAAATATGCACCTTGTCTTCACCCAGCGTATCTTTAAAGGCTGGCATCACGCCATAACGACCTTTTACCAACGTCTCTTCAATGGCACCGGCTGAGCCACCGTATAACCAGATATTATCGGTCAGGTTTGGTGCACCGAAGGGCAGGTTGTGGGCTACACTGCCTCTGCCATCTGCGCCGTGACACGCCGCACACAACGCAAACTTCGCTTTGCCTGCGGTAGCTTCACGCTCATTTACTGCCCGGCCAGATAAGCTCAGTACGTAAGCTGTCATTTCTTTAATACCCTGATCACCCAGTGCTTCCTGCCACCCTGGCATGGCAGCTCTGCGGCCATATAACAGGGTTTCTTTGATCTTGTCCGGGCTGCCACCATATAACCAGTCTTTGTCAGTCAGGTTAGGATAGCCATACTGCCCCCGGGCATCAGAACCATGACACAAGGCGCAGTTTTGTAAAAACAAGCGCTGGCCAATTTTCAGTGCATCGGCGTCGTAGGCAAGGTCCAGCACATCACGTTTGGCAAACTGCTGAAATACCGGGCCATAGGTTTCTGCCGCCACTTCATTTTCAGCGTCCAACTGCACATAGCGTCCATCGGCTTTGGCTTGTTCCACGGCGGCACGCGACTCTTCCAGGTTTTTAATACCCTGGTTAGAGCTGGTCCAGTTGAGAAAGCCTGGCCAGTTACCTAAACCCGGATAGGCGGCCAGATAAAATACTGACCAAATCAGGGTGCCATAGAACATATAGGTCCACCACTTTGGCAGCGGGTTATTGACTTCCTCCAGGCCGTCTACTTCATGGCCGGTGGTTTCATCTTCCGGTACGCCGACATAGTTGGTTAAATTCCAGCGCAGTAAAATAAAGCAGCCGATTAGCACAGGTAAAGTTAAAACAATGATCCAAGCACTCCAGAAGCTACTCATGATCTGACTCCCGTTTGATTTTTTGTTCTTTAGATTCTGGTTCGTCGTCAAATACTAAATTGGCTGCTTCGTCAAAGTCTTTCTTACGCTTTTTGCTGTAAGCCCAGATAACGAAAGCAACAAAGCCAACGAACAGAATTACGGTTAACACGCTATGAACTGTTGCAAATTCCATAATGGTTACTTCAACGCTGTGCCAAGTGATTGCAGGTAGGCAATCAGGGCTTCCATTTCAGTTTTACCTTCAACAGCATCAGCAGCGCCGGCAATGTCTTCATCGGTGTAAGGCACGCCAAAACCACGGAAGATTTCAAGCTTGCGAGCAGTATATTTGCCATCAAGAACATTACTGTCTAACCACGGGTAACCCGGCATATTAGACTGTGGTACCACAGAGCGTGGGTCCATCAAGTGAGCATAATGCCAGTCATCGCTGTAACGGTCGCCAACCCGTGCCAGGTCAGGGCCGGTGCGCTTAGAGCCCCACAGGAACGGGTGCTCCCAGACGCTTTCGCCAGCAACGGAATAGTGACCATAGCGCTCAACCTCGGCCCTAAAAGGACGGATCATCTGGCTATGGCAATTTGTACAACCTTCGCGGATAAAAATATCCCGGCCTTCCATTTGCAAAGCGGTGTAGGGTTTTAAACCGTCGATCGGTTGTTTGGTTTCTTCCATAAACATCAGCGGCGTAATCTGGACCAGCGTACCGAAGCTGATAGCGATAACGGTAAAAATACCCAGTAAACTAACACTTTTTTCTATTTTTTCGTGATGATTCTTCGACATGACCTGCCCCTTATGCCGTTACTGGCACAGCTTGTACCACTTCATCTTTACTACGGACAGTTTTGTAAACGTTGTATGCCATAATCAACATACCCGCGACCACAAAAACTCCACCAATAAAGCGCATCAGATAAAATGGCATAGAAGCTTCCAGACTTTGCACAAAACTGTAAGTCAGGGTGCCGTCAGTGTTTACCGCGCGCCACATCATGCCCTGCATAATACCTGATATCCACATAGCTACGATGTACAGCACCACGCCTATGGTGTGCAACCAGAAGTGAGTATTGATCAGCTTGGTGCTATACATTCCAACCTTGTTGTAAACGACCGGAATAAGATGATACATGGCACCGATTGAAATCATCGCTACCCAGCCAAGTGCGCCGGAGTGAACATGACCAATAGTCCAGTCAGTGTAGTGCGACAGGGCGTTGACCGACTTGATTGCCATCATCGGCCCTTCAAAGGTCGACATACCATAGAAAGATAACGACACAATTAAGAAGCGCAGAATAGGGTCGGTTTTCAGCTTATGCCAGGCACCTGACAGCGTCATAATGCCGTTAATCATGCCACCCCAGCTGGGTACGAACAGCACGATAGACATGACCATGCCCAAAGACTGGGTCCAGTCAGGCAGGGCTGTGTAATGTAAATGATGCGGACCTGCCCAGATATAGAGGGCTATCAGGGCCCAGAAGTGAACGATCGACAAACGGTACGAATAGACCGGCCGGCCCGCCTGCTTCGGCACAAAATAGTACATCATGCCAAGAAAGCCAGCAGTTAACAGGAAACCAACAGCGTTGTGGCCATACCACCACTGCACCATGGCATCTACTGCCCCGGCATAAATGGAGTAAGATTTAAATAAGTTGAGCGGAACCACCATACTGTTAACGATGTGCAGTGCGGCTACCGTGATAATAAAACCACCATAAAACCAGTTTGCTACATAAATATGGCTGGTTTTACGTTTAACCAGGGTGCCGAAAAATACAATGGCAAAAGAGACCCAGACAATGGTAATTAACACATCTATCGGCCATTCCAGCTCAGCGTATTCTTTGCTCTGGCTCATGCCCAGTGGCAGAGTAATGGCTGCGGCAACAATAACCGTTTGCCAACCCCAGAAGGTAAACATCGCCAGTTTTTCAGCAAATAGCCGGGTTTGACAGGTTCGCTGTACCACATAATAACAGGTAGCAAACAAGGCACTGGTACCGAACGCAAAAATCACCGCGTTGGTGTGCAGTGGCCGTAAGCGACTGTAGGTCAGCCACGGAATATCAAAGTTTAATGCCGGCCAGTAAAGCTGGGCTGCGAGTAATACGCCCACCACCATGCCAACAATACCCCATAAAACGGTAGTAATGGCAAAGAGGCGGACAACGCTATAGTTGTATTCAACATTTAACGGTTTGGTCTGGCTCATGTTGAGTTCCGCTGCAGTTATGCTGGTTACTAAAATCCACCTTAAGGTGGCCCTATTGTTATAAAGTGGGCAACTAACAACATGTTAACGTTGCGGTTGCGGCCACTGAATTTTGGGCGAAATGATACGAGTTTTGACTTTTAAAAGATAGGTAAACTCACCCATTTTATGACGTAGAACAAAGTCCCTGTGCAATAAGTAACCAATTGTAGTCACTATTTCGCCCTTTTGCCGAAAAGCCGGTAAACTGCTGGTTTTAAAATAGTACAAAGTTACCCATGCAGAACATTACCTCGTTGTGTTTATGCTTGCTGCTATTGCTGGCATGTCAGCCAAAACAGTCAGATGACAGTGTCCGTGTGCTGCATCAGCAAGCAGGCCTGCTGCTGAGTTTAAGCCCGGCAGATGCGCCCGTAGAGACACCGTTACTCGTTAAGCTGGTTAGTCAGCAGCCGATAGTCAGCATCAGTGCAGAGCTGAGCGGCGTTAGCATGTATATGGGCCTAATCCCTTTACGTTTTCATAAGCTTAGTACGCCAACCCGTGGTGGGGCAGAGCAATGGCAAGCTGAATTTCTGCTGGGTGCTTGTAGTGATCCGGCGATGTTATGGCAACTGAACTTGACGGTACAGTTGGCTGATGGCAGAAAACTTTTGATTAATGAGCAGTTTAATTCAAGCTGGTAAAAAGGTGATTTTAAAGCTTGTCAGCTGGCTAAAATTTGTTCAGTATAAGCGGGCGAAACAGACAGAGGCTAACGCTAATACCACTTAGAGGTTAACAGTAATGACCAGTGATTTTGTCCGCAATATACATTTGGCGACCGCGCAGCAGCTTCGGGATCAAGGTGCTGATTTATATGGAATTCTGGAGCATTTTGAAAGTGTATTTATGCCGCAGGATGAACTGCCGGAATTGCTTGACCAGCTAGGATACCCGCAGCAGGATCTGAAGCAGTTCTTACACGGCCAGTGTTAAACTGGCCAGTCTCGTGTAGGGTAGGTTTTAACCCGGCAGTAAGGTTTGAACCAGACACAGCTTCTGCGGCTGGGTTAACTCAAGTCTGGCGCTTTCGACACAGACAAATTCGGTAAAGCCGTGATCTGCCATATCGGGCAACTCACGGCTTTTTTGTTGCCACGGGTTCCAGATAACACTGGCATCGTGTCCTCGCTGATCAATAGTCAGGTGTTGTGTGTCAGTAGCTAGCTGCAACTGGCTGCCGGTTTTATAATAAATGCGATCAGTTTCTGCGTTAAAGCCTACTATGCTGTCGGCATTAAAGTATTCAGCATTGCTGACTTTGTCATAGTAGTGCTGGCTTAAGCCCGTTACCGTCGTTTTTTTCAGGTTATTAATCCGAAAATAGCTATGCAGTGCTGCTTGTTGGTACAGCGGTGTATCGCAGCTTAACTGCATGCTTAGCTGGTTGGCACTTAATATCAGGGTGAGGGTAAGATTAACCGGATGTGTCGCTGCGTAAGCCGGCCATAATGACTCAGGTAAATCATTAACAGCAATCGACAGGTTTACGCTTGTTGCTGCTGCACTGCTTGCGCTGTGCTGAATCTGCCACAGCCGGTTTCGAACCAGACCATGGTTGGGCATAGGCTGTTGCTGTGGGTTAATGTTGCCGGAGGCTGGGCCAAACCAGGGCCAGCAGACCGGTACGCCACCGCGAATAGCTGCGTCATTTTGCCACTGCGCTTTATCTGACAACCACAGTAACTCCTGACCGGGTATTGGCTGATAAGACAATACCTGGCCACCATATAACGATACCACTGCACTGGTTTGAGCAAACTGCAGTTTAAGGCAGGGCAAGTCGCTAAGCTGGCCAAAACCCGTAAACGTGCTGATATTTCCTTGTGACATAAAACGCCCCTCAAGTGCGGTTGAACTAGACGATAGGATAGCCGAGCAGGTGTTCTTTCGAAACAGCGGCAGGGATGCCGCGCAGGCTGAAACAGCACAGGGGAGTACTGTTGAAGGCGGTGCAGAAAGACCTCCTACTTTGCTATCTTTAGCAGAGCACTAATAAAACAGCCAGCTTAACGCTGGCTGTAAAAAAGCAACATTATGGCTTTACTTCATCAATTCAACGACGTTATCCAGCATCCGGTTGCTAAAGCCCCACTCATTGTCGTACCACGACATTACTTTTACCAGCCGGCCATTCACTCGGGTTTCTGTAGCATCAAAAATAGATGACATTGGGTTATGGTTAAAATCAACCGATACCAATGGCAAATCATTAACCGCCAGTACCTGGTTCATTGGGCTTTGCGCCGCTGCAGTGCGGATAATATCGTTTACTTCTTCAATAGTCGTGTCACGGCCGGCAATAAAGGTTAAATCTACCAGCGAGACATTCAGGGTTGGTACCCGCACCGCTAAACCATCAAACTTACCTTTTAATTCGGGTACCACTAAACCCACCGCGGCGGCTGCGCCAGTTTTGGTTGGGATCATCGACATGGCAGCAGCGCGGGCGCGGCGCACATCGGTATGGTAGACATCGCTTAAGCGCTGATCATTCGTATAAGCATGAATAGTGGTCATTAAGCCTGACTCAATACCCAGCGCATCAGACAGGGGCTTGGCAATAGGCGCCAGGCAGTTAGTGGTGCATGACGCATTAGAGATAATCGTCATCTGTGGGGTAATTACCTGATGGTTGACACCGTATACGACAGTCGCATCGACATCTTTACCCGGGGCAGAAATAATCACTTTCTTGGCGCCGGCCGTTAAATGCGCGCCCGCGGTTTTGCGATCGGTAAACAAGCCGGTACACTCTAATACAACATCGACCTTTAATTCCTGCCATGGCAGGTCAGCCGGGTTGCGAATGCTAAGTGTTTTAATCTGGTCGTCATTAACATAAATAGCTTCATCGTCATGCGAGACAGTGGCAGCAAAAATACCATGTGCTGTGTCATACTTCAGCAGGTGGGCATTAATAGCGGCGTCACCTAAATCGTTAATGGCAACAATTTTAATATCGTAATTTTTGCTGCTTTCATATAAAGCACGTAACACATTGCGGCCAATGCGACCAAAGCCATTAATTGCAACCCGAATAGACATAGCGACTCCAGAATTAAAGTTGAAAGAGTTAAGGCTGAAAACGTATTCAGTCAATAATATGTAGTAAAATTACATTAATGCTGGCATTTTTCAAGTTATTAACTGCATTAAATTGGTTTTTTGTAATTTAATAACGTAAATTGGTTTGGCGTTATTGTCGCGTTTAGCGGTAAAATTCTGCCAAAATACTGTTTGTATTAAGGAATAAATAATGGATGCCGCCCTTCAGGCCGAACTGGTTGCTTTTTCCGGGATTGAAACCGAATTTAATGATGCCTGGGGCAACCCAACTCAGGTGTCTAGTGCTGATCAGTTAGCCTTACTGGCAGCTCAGGGTTTTAATATAGCAGATGATACCGCCGCCAGAGCCGAACTAACGGAACGGCAGCTCGATTTCTGGCAGCAAATTCTCTCGCCAGTGTCGGTACAGCTGCTCGGAGAGCCGCTGAATTTTGAATTGCAGGTGCCGCTGGCGCTGGCGAACAATCGTTTTGATTTCACGTTGCAAACCGAGCAGGGATCCAGCTATCAGTTTAGTACTGAGCCGGTGGCAGGAGAGCTGGTGCAGGTTGCGCTTATTGGCGATGAAGAGTACCAGCAGTATCAACACAGCCTGGATTATCCGCTTGAAATTGGCTATCACACTCTGACGTTAAGCTGCAGTGATACTGGCTTTAGTTTTGAGCAGCGCTTAATAATCAGCCCCGGTAAGTGTTATCAACCAGCAGAGTTTGAGCAGAAAAAACAATGGGGCGTATCAGTGCAGTTGTACGGCCTGCGCTCTGCCCGCAACTGGGGTATTGGTGATTTTAGTGATTTAAGTACTCTGGTTGCCTATCTATCAGCCCAGGGCGCTGATTTTGTTGGCTTAAACCCGATCCATGCCTTATATCCGGCGATGCCCGAAAGTGCCAGCCCTTATAGCCCTTCTTCGCGCCGCTGGCTAAATATTATTTATATCGATGTCGGTGCCATGCCGGGCTACGTTGAGTGCAGCAAAACTCAGGGCCTGGTTGATGCACCGGCGTTTACGCGTGCGATTGCCGAACAACGTAGCCGTGACTGGGTTGATTACAGTGGGGTACTGCAATTAAAACTGCCGGTTATGTACAGTTTGTATCAGTGGTTTGTGCAGCACTGCGGTAAAGAAGCACATTTAGCTGCTGAATTTGCCGAATTTAAACAGCAGGGCGGCGAGAGCTTGCAGCAATTGGCATTGTACGACGCACTGCATGCCTTTTTAATTAAACAGGATAGTGATCATTGGGGCTGGCCTAACTGGCCAGAGCAATACCGTGACCCAGAAAGCGAGGTGGTGCAGCAGTTTGCGAGGGAGCATCAGCAACAACTGGATTTTTATTGCTACCTGCAGTTTATCGCCCAGCAGCAACTTAAAGCGGTGCAGCAACAAGCGAAAACGGCAGGTATGTTGTTAGGCCTGTATCGTGATTTAGCGGTGGGGGTTAGTGAAGCCTCTACTGAGATATGGGGCAATGGCGATTTATATTGCCGGGAAGCCAGTGTTGGCGCACCGCCGGATCCGCTGGGCCCGGCCGGCCAGAATTGGGGCTTACCACCAATGCAGCCTTATCAGTTGTTTAGCCAGGCTTATCAGCCGATGGTCGACTTGTTTCGCAGTAATATGCAGGACGCCGGCGCGCTGCGAATTGATCATGTGATGGCGTTATTACGATTATGGTGGGTACCGAAAACCGCAGCTAATGCCGGTGGCGGTGCTTATGTATATTACCCGATTATGGATTTGCTCGGTATTCTGGCGCTGGAAAGTCAGCGCCAGCAGGCGGTGATCATTGGTGAAGACTTGGGCACAGTGCCAGACGGTATTCGTGAGTTGTTGACGGATTACGGGATTTATTCTTACCGGGTATTCTTTTTTGAAACGGCAGCTGATGGTGGCTATATTTCACCGGCACATTATCCGGTGCAGGCTATGGCAACCTTAAGCACCCACGACTTACCGACCTTAATTGGCTTCTGGCACTGTGAAGATTTAAAACTGGGACAGCAACTGGGATTATATAAAGACGAGCAACAATTACAGGGCTTGTATCAGCAGCGCCATGCTAATAAGCAACGAATTCTGGATTCGCTGCACGGCCATGGCATGTTGCCGGCTGATTACCCGCGTAGTGTCGACAATCTGGCGATGGACAGGACCCTTAATTATGCCATGCAGCGTCATCTGGCGGCAGGTAGTAGTCAGCTATTATGTCTGCAACTGGAAGACTGGCTGGAGATGACCCAGCCGGTTAATGTGCCCGGTACCAGTGACGAATATCCAAACTGGCGGCGCAAATTAAGCCGTGAGCTGGAGCAGTGGACCAACGAGCCTCATATTCAGCAGCTGCTGGCAGACTTAACAAAAGCGCGGGCCAGCTAAGCCGCTGTGCGACGATAAAATTAATGATAAAAGGATAGATATTATGACATTAGCGCAGTTAAATCAGGCAAGGTGTGCCCATCCTTTTGCTGTTCTTGGCTGGCAGGCGAACAGCTACAGTGCCAAAGGCACGGGGATGCTGCTGCGAACCTATTTGCCGCATGCGCTAACCGTTGAAGCCTTTGAATTGAAAAGTGACAAAAGCCTCGGTAAGTTGACACCAAATCCTGATTTCAGTGGCGTATTTGAGCTGGTACTGAGCCGTAAACGCAAAGCCAGTGCTTATTATTTACAGGTTACCGATGCGCACAGTAACTACCGTTGTATTGACCCTTATCAGTTTCGCGAGCAGGCCTTTTATGCCGTGCATCATGTGCATAGCCAGCCAGAAAACCTGTATCGCCAGCTGGGTGCTCAGGTTATCAGTCTGGAGCCCGATGGCAAGCCATTAACTGCCACCCGTTTTGCGGTGTATGCACCCAGTGCCAGCAGTGTCAGTTTGGTCGGAGATATGAACGGCTGGGATGGTCGTTGCCACCCGATGGAGCGCACAGATTGTGGCCATTGGGTATTGGTGCTGCCTGAGGTGGGCAGCGGGATGCGTTACAAATTTGAAATTAAAGACAGCGCCGGTCACTTACTACCGCATAAGGCTGACCCGATGGCATTTTATGCCGAGCAATATCCATCGCATGCCTCGCTGGTGTATGACCATAACAGCTATCAGTGGCAGGATAAGGCCTGGCGCGAGCGGCCGGCGGTAAACCCTTATCAGAGTGCTATCAGTATTTACGAGTTGCATATTGGTAGCTGGCGGCGTAAAGACGACAACCAGCCACTTAATTATGCAGAGCTGGCAGAGCAGTTAATTCCTTATATGCAGGACATGGGCTACAGCCATATTGAGCTGTTGCCGGTAATGGAGCACCCGTTCGATGGCTCCTGGGGCTATCAGCCACTGGGCTTATTTGCAACAACCTCACGTTTTGGCACCCCTGACCAGTTTAAAGCTTTTGTTGATGCCTGCCATCAGACTGGTATTGGCGTTATTCTGGATTGGGTACCAGCCCATTTCCCGGAGGATGGTCATGGCTTAGCCCGCTTTGATGGCAGCCATTTATACGAATATGCTGATCCACGCCGCGGCTGGCACCCTGACTGGAACTCCTGTATTTATGATTACGGCAAAGACTATGTCCGGCAATTTTTAGTGGCCAGCGCCCTGTACTGGCTGGAGCATTTTCATATCGATGGCATCCGGGTCGACGCGGTGGCCTCAATGTTGTACTGGGATTATTCGCGCAACGAGGGCGAATGGGTCCCCAATATCGATGGCGGCAACCATAACTACGAAGCCATTAGCTTGTTCAAATGGCTCAATAGCGAAGTGTACAGCAAGTTTCCCCAGGCCATGACCATTGCCGAAGAGTCGACGTCGTTTCCGCAGGTATCGCGGCCGGTTGACAGTGGCGGCCTGGGTTTTGGCTTTAAGTGGAATATGGGCTGGATGAACGACAGCCTGCGCTATATTAGTAAAGACCCGTCTTATCGTAAGTATCATCATAGCGATTTAACCTTCTCGATGGTGTATGCCTATAACGAGAACTTTATATTGCCGTTGTCGCATGATGAAGTTGTGCATGGAAAAGGCAGCTTAATTAATAAAATGCCCGGTGACGAGTGGCAGCAAGCGGCCAATTTACGTGCCTATATTGCCTTTATGTTTGCTCATCCGGGTAAAAAGCTCAATTTTATGGGTAATGAGCTTGGCCAGAGCCGGGAATGGAGCCATACCCAGAGCCTGGACTGGCATTTACTGGCCTTTCCGAAGCATCAGGGCATTCAGCAGCTTTACCGTGACTTAAATCACAGCTATCAACGTTGCAAGCCGTTACATGAACTGGACTACCAGCAACAAGGTTTCAGCTGGCTGGATCATAACGATTCAGAGCACAGTACACTTAGTTTTATTCGCCGTGACAGTAGCAATAATGCGATTTATGTGCTGGCCAATTTTACCCCGGTACCACGCGATAATTTTATGCTGGGGGTAGAGCAGGCAGGCGAATACGAGGTTATTGTTAATACCGACAGTGAATATTACTGGGGAGGCAATTATGCTGTTGGCAGTTATTTACCGGCAGAACAGCCGGGCTGCCATGGTAAGGCCCAGGCAATTCGTTTAAACCTGCCGCCCCTGGCGTGTTTATATATACGGAAAAAGGACAAAGCGTAATGCGCGACAGCATGGCTAATAACGCCCCGTTACTCACGACAGTCCATGGTGACAGCCAGCCGTTGGGGCCAAGCAAAGTGGCGGATAACTGTTGGAATTTTGCGGTGTTTGCGCCAGACGCCACTGGCCTGACATTGTGTTTATATCAGCCTGACACCGAAGAAGAGCTGGCCGAGTTAGCATTTACCGCCCGCACCGGCAGTATCTGGCACCTGCAGGTTAGTGATATCAGTGATGGCACGCTGTATGCGCTAAAAGCTGATGGCCCGGGTAATGGCAGTGCCGGTTTACGCTTTGACAAACAGCGGGTATTAATTGACCCCTATGCCCGCAGACTTAATCGGGCTCAGGTATGGCAAAGTGAGCAGTATCAGCAGAAGAGCCATCTGGCCTTGGCTAAGGGGGTACTCGATGCCGCTGCATTTAACTGGCCGTCAGCAGCGTTTGACTGGCAAAAAAGCACAAAGCCAAAAATTGCCCGCGAAAAAACGGTCATATACGAGGCCCATGTTAAGGGCCTGACCATGCTGCATCCAGATGTACCGCAAGCGTTACGCGGTACCTATTTAGGCCTATGTCATGCCAGTATTATCAATCATTTAAAGCAACTTGGCATTACTACAGTGCAGTTGCTGCCGGTGGCTGCTTTTATGGCTGAACCGAGGTTAACCGGCCTTGGTCTGACCAATTACTGGGGCTACAACCCGGTTAATTTCTTTGCACCGGACCCACGCTATCAGCTGGACGATGCTGTTGCCGAATTTAAGCAAATGGTCCGTACGCTGCACCAGCATGGCATTGAAGTGATCCTGGATGTGGTATTTAACCACAGTGCTGAGGCCGGCGAAGATGGCCCGGTCCTCAGCTTTCGTGGCCTGGCCGACCGGCATTATTATTTATTTCACAGCCATGCCGATATGGTCGACTATCAGAATTACTGCAATTTTACCGGTTGTGGTAACACGCTGAATATTGCCAATCCGGCAACCCAAAAGTTGGTAATGGATGCCTTGCGGTACTGGGTAACAGAGATGCAGGTAGATGGTTTTCGCTTTGATTTAGCTGTGACGCTGGGGCGTGAGCATAAGCGGTTTAACCCTTATGCCAGTTTTTTTCAGATAATTGCTCAGGATCCGGTGCTATCGCAGGCGAAGTTGATAGCAGAGCCCTGGGATGTTGGCCCGTTTGGCTACCATCTTGGCCAGTTTCCCGCCAACTGGTCTGAACTAAATGATAAATGCCGGGATACGTTCCGGGCATTCTGGCGTGGTGATAAAGGAGTTTTAGCGGACTTTGCCACCCGTTTGCTGGGGTCCCGCGATATTTTTCAAAAGCATCATAAACCAGCCAGTTGCAGCGTGAATTACCTGACCTATCACGACGGTTTTACCCTGGAAGATGTTGTCAGTTACAGTGACAAGCACAACTGGCAGAACGGTGAGCAAAACCGGGATGGTCATAGCCATAATTTAAGCTGCAACCATGGGGTAGAGGGGCCAAGCAGTGACCCGGTTATTCTGGCCCGGCGCTATCAGCATAAACGTAATCTGGTGGCAACCTTGCTATTAAGCCAGGGCATGATCCACTGGTTGGGCGGTGATGAACTGAGCCACAGCCAGGGCGGTAACAATAATGCTTACTGCCAGGATAATCCGGTAAGCTGGTTGAATTGGCAGCTGGATGGCCAGCAGCAAAAATTTCTGTTGTTTGTCAAGCAGTTAGTCAGGCTACGCAGGCAATTCAGCTGTTTGCAGCAAATATCGCTGCAGGATGATCATTACCAGCTGCATGGTGACAAACATCAGGTATGCTGGTTTCTGGCTGATGGCACCGAAAAGCAGCAACATGACTGGCATGACCCCGAGCGCGCTATTTGTATTTTCCGGATAACCAACCGTCAAAGTGGCCAGGCGTTGTTGTTTGTATTTAATGGTGCAGAGCAGTCAGTAGCGTTAACCTTGCCCCAGCAGCGAGAGAGCGAACGGCAGGGCACGGGCTGGCGCCGTTTATTTGATACTGCCCATAATGATGGTTTACTGGTTGATATGAAACACGCTGATGGCAGTAGTTTACAAACTGACTATTTACAGGCAGCGCATAGCATTTCTGTGTGGCAGTAGGCTAAGCATCGCTTTTTTCGTGCTTTTACAGTAGAATGCCCGCCATTTTCCGAGCCTGTTGTCGGCTTAGCAACACTACGTAAAGGATCGTCAGATGACTGATACAGCGCCACTTTGTGACATTGGTTTTGTCGGAGCCGGGGTAATGGGTAAAAACCTCATTTTAAACCTTGCCGACAATGGCTACCGGGTAGCGGCCTTCGATTTAGACCATCAGAAACTGGAAGCGGTATTAGCACAGGATAAAGCCGAGCGGGGTGATAAGCCAGCGCGGGTAATTGGCTGCAGCTCTTACACTGAGCTGTTGTCGCGCTTATCTGCGCCGCATTTAGTGGTGTTATCAGTGCCCGCCGGTAAACCGGTTGACGATATTTGCCATAAGTTAATCGATGCTGGCATTCAGGCCGACGATATTATTGTCGACACCGGTAACAGTCTGTGGACTGACACCGTGGCCCGTGAAAAACAGTATGAAGGTAAGTTTATTTTCTTCTCTACTGCCGTTTCCGGCGGTGAAGTAGGCGCCCGGTTCGGGCCGTCATTAATGCCAAGTGGCGACCCTTACGCCTGGACCCGGATTAAACCACTATGGCAAGCGATTGCGGCCAAAGTTGACCCGGCGACCGGTAAACCCATAGAACGCTTTGAACCCGGCAACCCAGTGACCGAAGGCGAGCCCTGCGCTACCTATATTGGCCCAAGCGGTTCTGGCCATTATGTGAAAATGGTTCACAACGGCATTGAATACGCTGATATGCAACTGATTTGTGAAGTGTATCAGGTCATGCGGGATATTCTTGGCATGACCTCTGCCAGTATCGCCGACATATTTAAGCAGTGGAATGAAGGCCCGCTAAACAGTTATTTAATTGGTATCAGTGCCGAAGTGCTTGCCACCAAAGACTCTGAAACCGGCCTGCCGCTGGTAGATGTGATTATGGATAAAGCCGGCCAGAAAGGCACCGGCCTTTGGACAGCGGTGAGCAGTCTGCAGTTGGGCAGCCCGTCGCCAACTATCGCAGAAGCGGTGTATGCCAGGTCACTGTCGGCGTTGAAGCACGAGCGGGTTAAAGCCGCTACAGTGTTAGCCGGCCCGGCTCAGAATTTAATTTCAGCAGAGCAAAAAGACGAGATTATTCAGGCGCTGCACGATGCATTGTACTGTGCCAAAATATGTGTGTACGCGCAGGGCTTTCACCTGATGAAAACGGCCGCAGATGAACATGGCTGGCAACTTAATTTTGCCGAAATTGCAAAAATTTGGCGGGCGGGCTGCATTATCCGGGCGGTATTTTTGCAATCGATTACTGATGCTTATGAGCGCAATGACGAGCTGGAAAACCTGCTGCTAGACCCGTTTTTCGCCAAACAAATTTCGGTTTATCAGCAAAACTGGCGCAAAGCCGTGGCGAATGCCACATTGGCCGGTATTCCGGTAGCGGCATTAAGCTCAGCGCTCAGCTACTACGACTCGTATCGCACCGCCGTACTGCCAGCTAATTTATTGCAGGGCCAGCGTGATTACTTTGGCGCCCATACCTTTGAACGCACTGATAAGGCTAAAGGCAAAATGTTCCATGTTGACTGGAGCAATCCGGCCCGGCCTATGGTGAAAGTAAAATGATAAAGTCAGACAGAATTGAGCAAATTGGTACCCCGGGGGCGGAGAGCAGCACTAAGGTGTTGTTATTGGGGGCCGGTGAGCTGGGCAAAGAGCTGTGCATTGAACTAAAACGCTACGGCTGCGAAGTTATCGCGGTAGACCGTTACCCCAATGCCCCGGCGATGCAGGTTGCCGACAAAGCCGTCGTGATGTCGATGCTGGATAACGCTGCGCTGCGCCAGCTGGTGATCAGCGAAAAGCCCGCGTTAATCGTGCCTGAGCTCGAAGCCATTGCTACATCAGTATTGATTGAGCTGGAAGACTGCGGCTTTAATGTGGTACCAAGCGCTAAAGCCGTTAACCTGACGATGAACCGCGAAGGTATACGCCGCTTAGCGGCAGAGGAGCTGAAATTAGCTACCTCACCGTTTCAGTTTGCCAGCGATAAAGCCAGCTTTATCGCCGCGGTTAATGCCATTGGTTACCCTTGTGTGGTGAAACCGATAATGTCCTCCAGCGGCAAAGGCCAAAGCGTGCTGCGCAGCGAGGCGGATATCGATGCCGCCTGGTTGTATGCCCAGGAAGGTGGCCGGGCCGGTAAAGGCAGGGTAATAGTGGAAGGTTTTGTCGACTTTGACTATGAAATAACCTTACTAACCATTAATTCGCTGAGCGGGATCCAATACTGTGCACCAATTGGCCATCGTCAGGAAAAAGGTGATTACCGCGAAAGCTGGCAGCCACAAGTGATGAGCGACAGCGCACTGGCAGAAGCCAAACGTTATGCCAAAGCCGTGGTTGAGGCCTTAGGTGGCCGGGGCTTATTCGGGGTGGAGCTGTTTATCAAAGGCGATAAGGTGTATTTCTCAGAAGTCTCACCCCGGCCGCACGACACTGGTATGGTTACGCTAATATCACAGCAGTTAAGTGAGTTCGCGCTACATGCCAGGGCTATATTAGGCCTGCCAATTCCTTATATTAAACAATACGGCCCGGCCGCTTCGGCGGTGCTGTTAGTGCCTGGCAACAGCGCTGATATTCAGTATCAAGGCCTGGCCGCTGCGCTGAGTGAGCTTGATACCGAACTGCGTATTTTCGGCAAACCCGAAGTACAGGGCGAGCGACGGATGGGCGTAGCCTTAGCGCTGAGCGATACGGTAGAAGCGGCAACTGAAAAAGCACTTAAGGTAATTAGTCAGTTAAATGTAACGCTTAAATAACGCGAAGCGTTGCAAGTCTTACTTCAAAAAAACCACCTGCGGGTGGTTTTTTCATTAACATTATCCACGGGTAGCAACAATGCTCTGTTGCAGGCGCAATGGCTGATCAGTAAACACCCAATCAATACCGCGAGCCGCCTCGCGATTCACAATGTCCGGATGGTTAACCTGACCAGTGCCAATGTTTTTACCGCTTGCTTTTAACTGGTTTATCCATGTCTGGCTGAGCAGCGCAAAAGACCCTGCCACAGCGCCATGCCCCAGTGTATGATTCTGGCGGATTATCTCTTTGGTATTGGTTAACGCTACATCAATAAGCGTTGCGGGTGGCAACTGCCGAAACCCCTCCAGATGATCCGGCTCAAGGCTTAGCAGATGATAATCCGTGGCTGGCTCCAGGGAACTGAGCAGACCTTGCAGCTGCGGTTGCAGAGGCCGGCGCTGCCGCCACGACTCTTTCAGTTCAATCATCAGATGCAGCTGCCTGCCATAACGCGCGATGACTTCCTGTAAGTGCGGTATTTGCGGCAGTTCCTGCCGTAATTTAGCAAAAGACGTGTTGGCAATGTCCAGGTCGGGTCGCTGAAACAGCCGGCCACAGGCCGGATCATGATGCACCACCGGCTCGCCGTCACTTGTCAGCCGCACATCCAGTTCAATCCCCAGATATTGTGCTGAAGACAGCGATCAAATGCCGCCAGAGTATTCTCGGGCGCCGGGCTGTTGTTGCCCACAATGTAGGCACCGCGGTGCGCCACCAGCTTTAAACTGGCCGGATTGGCCTGTTTTCGGCAGGCTGGGCTTAACCGCCATAACTGGTTTGCCAGATTATTCAGATGGTGTGTCCAGTCGGGCACTGCATTTATCCTGTTATTTAAATGCAAAGTAGCTGCGTTTGCATTGCTACGGCGAAACAAATTGTTCACTTTACGAATAAAATCCACTAGCATCAAGCGCGGTTTAGGCAGTGATTCGTTTCCCGATTGGGTGACCAATATAAACTGCCCATAATTCAGACTGAAAAATAGAAAATATAAAAAAGGTTGACCTAGTGAAGTATTCCAGATGGTTAAAAACTCAGTACCAACGGCGCTTAAAGCAACTTCTGGTTAGTTAACTTAAGGAACTATTTTGAAATTGTTAGCACTCGTCTGGATGACACTATCTTTCAGCCTTTGCGCTGCCCAAAGTCAATATATTAAAGTGAATGAATTTGCGCTGGAGTATCAGATTGCCGGTAGTGGTAAGCACATCGTTTTGCTTGAAGCCGGCGGCAGCTCGGCGATGACGGACTGGGATCCAGTATTCTCACAGATTGCAGAGCAAGCAACAGTTATCCGCTATTCCCGTGTCGGCAATGGCAATTCAACCCAGATTAAACGCCATTTTACCTCGCGTGATTATGCAGACTACGCCAGTGAGTTGCTGGAAAAACTAAAAATATCAGAGCCGGTTATTCTGGTCGCGCATTCTTATGGTGGCAGTGTGGCACGGGATTTCGCCGCTGCTTACCCAGCTAAAGTTAAAGCCTTACTCTTGCTGGATCCGTCTTCTGAACATGACGTTGATATAATACGCGCAATTGATCTTGAGCAGGGCAACCATGAGATAGCTCAGATTAAATTGGACGATATGAAAGAAGGCATGTCGAATCAGTATCTAGATTTTTGGAGCAAACGGCCTTTGCCAGACTATCCGCAGATTAATGCGATGCCGGTTACGGTGATTGTTTCAGTTAAAAAAGTAGAAAACCCAAGTAATTTGTTTTTTACCGAGCAAGGCCGCAAGCTTTGGGGTGAGCATTGGCAAAGCTGGGCCACAGCGTTTCCGCAAGGGCGGGCTGTGTTAACTGAAAATAGTGGCCACTTTGTGCAGTTTGATGAGCCGCAACTGGTTCTGCAGGAGCTAACACGATTGGTCGGGCAGTTAGACCAGCCACAAAAGATTTGAAGGATAGTATCTTGCCAAAAAATCGTTATCTTATTGCTGCAGCACTATGCTGTATCGCCGCTGCGGTGGCGCATTTGGGCTGTATTGTGTTTGGCGGTGACTGGTATCGTTTTTTTGGTGCCGGCGAGCAAATGGCGGTGCTGGCAGAGCAGGGCGATCCCCGTCCGGCTATTGTTACTTCCGGTATTGTCACTGTGCTGCTGATCTGGGCACTATTTACCTTATCTGGCGCCGGGGTTATCCGCCGCTTACCGCTGCTGCGTACCGCGCTGTGTGTAGTCTCCGTCATTTTTCTGTTACGTGGTCTTGGGTTTGTCATCATTATGCCGCTGTTTCCGGGTAACAGCCTGACGTTTTGGCTGCTCAGCTCCGCTATTTGTCTGACTATTGGCGTGCTCTATGCTATTGGTATCGCTCAAAGCTGGCGCCAACTGCGGTCTGGTCAATGATGCGGAAACAGAAACAGGGCGGGTAAATATCATGTTCTATTTACATTTTGATACCAAAAACTAAAATGGTTCAACGCAAACTATGCTAACGTTTTAGCAAGAAAATTTGCTGAACAGGAGTTCACTAATGGCAATTGATACCACTGGCGTAAAAATAGAAGACCGGCCCTTTGATCAGGTGCGCCAGGAAGCAATTGATCAGTTAATTATGAATTACAGCCACGGTATTATATCGGCTGAAGCCTTTGAGCGGCGCCTCGATGTTGCCTCTGATGCCACAAGTGTTCAGCAATTGATTGATGTGGTCGCTGACTTGTCATTGCAGCCAGATAACCAGTATCAACAGCAGCGCGAACGTAGTTTTTCGCCGCGCTATCAGGCTGGGAATGACACCCGCAATGAGAATATTATTTGTGTCCTGTCATCAAATCAGCATAGCGGCCAGTGGTTGGTGCCTGCGGAAATACGCATCGTTAGTGTACTAGGCTCAGTAGAGCTGGATTTTTCGGAAGCTATTTTTCAGCATCAGAACATTGTAATTCGGGTTAATAACTGGATTGGTAGTTTAACCATTCTGGTACCGGAGCAGGTGAATGTGGTGTCGAACATGTTTAATATCATTGGCAGCACAGATAACAGAGCGCCCTGTATGGGCGATCGGCAGGCGCCGCAAATTGTGGTGGAAGGTTACTCTATTCTTGGTTCATTGGATGTAAAACTTAAAAAAACGATGAAAGAAAAATTCACTGCCTTTGCCGATCAATGCCGGGCAATGTTTGGTTTTAATAAACCGTAATACTAATCTATGGCTCTAAAGCCTGTTACTGATATCAGGAAGTAATCGATGAGAAAGGAATGGAATTTTAATCTTAGTGGCCACACAGTAAGAATCACCAACAGTTGGTTTTTCGGCATGAAGTTGTACATTGATGGTGATGTAAGGGATGAAGATCGTGGTTTTCTTGCATTGGGGAATGAGGTTCGCCTCTCCGCGCGCATTCCTGAGGTGGGTGTGCTGGAAGTTGAACCCAGAGCTTTTATTACAGTTGAGATTGATGTTTACCTTAAAGAAGATGGAAACCGCAATTTTGTATTCAGCTCAACGAAACGCCTGCCTTTGTCTCAGCAGAGGCAAACACGCTAAAGAACGCATAATGAATAAACATCAGCGCACAGGTTTTTGTTTCAAGGCAGATCTTTAGTGACTTTTCCAACATTAGAAACTGAGCGGCTATTGCTCACAGAACTACGAGATGATGATGAAGCAGAGATATTCACGTTGTTCTCCAATCCTTCTGTAGTCGAATACTATGATTTGGCAGCGTTCACCGAGCCCGGCCAGGCTGGCAATCTAATTAATCTTTTTAAATCACGCTACGCTGAGCGAGCGGGTATTCGTTGGGCTATCCGATTAAAAGCAACTGGCAGGTTAATTGGCACCTGTGGTTTTAATTCATGGAACAGCAAAATGCAGAATGCCGTTGTTGGCTATGATCTTCTGCCGGCTTTTTGGGGGAAGGGTTACTCCTCAGAAGCCGTGCGGGCGATTATCGATATCGCATTTGCAGGTAATCTGGCCTGTGGGAAATTACACAGAATTCAGGCGGATACAATACCAGGTAATAACGCCTCAGAAGCACTGCTACGCAGGCTTGGTTTTAAAGAAGAAGGGCTAAGGCGCGAATGCGGATACTGGAAGAATAAGTTTCATGATCTTAAGTGCTTTGGGTTGCTGAAATCTGAATTTATTTCGGTCTGATCCTAATTATCCAGCAATGATTAAAGTCGCCTTAGTTTGTAAGTTAAACTGAACTGCTTGGTATGACAGCACACGTTCGTTGGGACGGTGGTGCTTACCTGAGCCTTGGTGGTGTCTGAGTTTGTTTATCGCGTGATAACGTCGCGCCAGGCGCAGATTATTCCCATGCCTTATTCGGGTTTGGTTTGGCTGTGAGCTTAGCACAACCAAAAAATTTACACTTTAAGCCCCCAATCTTGCCAGGCTTGCTCGACAAGGTTAGCGCGAAACTGTGGAGCGGCTATCTCTATCAAGGCGCGGGCCCGCTCTTGTAAGCTTTTAGCCCGTAAATTAGCGATGCCATACTCGGTGACAATGTAATGGACATGGGCGCGGGTAGTGACCACCCCGGCACCTGGGCTCAACAGTGAGCTAATACGTGAGATGCTGCCTGCTGCTGCAGTTGCGGGCAGGGCGATAATAGCGCGTCCGCCTTCTGATAGTGCAGCTCCACGGACAAAATCCATTTGACCGCCCACTCCTGAATAAATTTTAGTGCCGAGCGAGTCAGCACAAACCTGGCCGCTTAAATCGACCTGCAGCGCACTGTTAATTGATACTACCTGTGGATTCTGGCGGATAACTGCGGTGTCGTTGGTGTATTCAACATCCAGAAATACTACTTGCGGGTTGTCATCGATAAAGTCATATAGTTTCTGGCTGCCCATGGCAAAGGTCGTGACAATTTTACCGCGATGTTTGCGTTTATTCTGGTTGGTAATCACCCCTTGTTCAATTAATGGCAGCACGCCATCAGAGAACATCTCGGTATGAATTCCCAGATGTTTTCTATCGCCAAGATAGCCAAGGGTTGCATCAGGTATCGCGCCGATGCCCATTTGCAGACAGTCGCCGTCGCGGATCAGGCTGGCCACATTGCGGCCAATTTGCATTGAAACCGCATCCTGCACCGCGGCTTTGTGCAGGGGAAGCGGTGCGGCATGCTCGACATAACGGTCTATCTGGCTTAAGTGAATAAAGGAGTCACCGTGGGTGCGTGGTAACAGTGGGTTTACCCAGGCAATCACTTTTTTAGCCATTTGCAGAGCTGCGCGAGTGGCTTCTACCGACACGCCTAAGCTGCAAAAGCCATGATTATCCGGTTTGGATACCTGAATTAATGCAACATCAAGTAGTTGTTCGCCACTTCGGAATAGTTTGGGAATTTCTGATAAAAATATGGGCACATAGTCGGCACTACCGCAGTTCACTGCTGCGCGCGTACTGCTGCCAACAAAAAAACAGCGCTGGCGCAAATGGCCTTGCAGCGCCGGGTCGCATAATATCTCGCTATGCTCGGTATGTAGCTGCAACAGCGTCAGGTTTTGACGCTCAAGGGCAACTTTTGCTAAGGCTTGCAGCAGGTAATAAGGGGTTGCTGCCATCGAGTGACACCAAATGATGTCGTTATTGTTAATGATACTAAGCGCCTGTTCTGGGCTACTGACTTGCATATTGCTACTCCGGGTAAAGACGCTCAGGCCTAAAGTGTGCTTAGCCTAGCAGCACTGGGCGTAAAAACTATGACGGCGATCAATAGTTGCCAACTATAGCCTGAAATTTGAGCGCAGAGAAAATGCCCAGCTTAAGTTAGCAAAATGTTGCATATTGGCAGGTTTGGTTTTACTGTGAGCATTAACAAGGAGAATATATGCGAACCAGAATATTTTTGCTGCTGTTACTACCGTTAAGCGTAATATGCGGCGTTACGCTGGCAGAGCCAACCCCATCTCAGCTTGAATTGGTTGACGCTGCGCTTGAACGCACCCGCCACAGCGTAAGGTATGACGGTGCTTATCGCAGAATTAGTTACCCAGGTGGTGATGTACCTGCCGATACTGGAGTGTGTACTGATGTTGTCATCCGCAGTTATCGTGCTCTGGGCATTGATTTGCAGCAGCTGGTACATGAAGATATGCGTGATAATTTCAGCAGTTATCCGTCAAAACGAATTTGGGGGCTAAGTCGGCCGGATAGCAACATAGATCACCGCCGTGTGCCTAACCTGCAAGCGTTTTTTCGCCGCCATGGCACAGCGTTGCCGGTAACGCATAATGCTGAGGATTATCGGCCCGGAGCGATTGTCAGCTGGATGTTGCCAGGAAATTTACCGCATATTGGTATTGTTACCAATCAGCTGGCGCCGGGCTCTGGCCGGCCAATGGTAGTGCATAATATTGGTGCCGGTCCTAAACTGGAAGATAGATTATTTTCCTACCCGATAACCGGGCATTACCACTTTTATTAGCAGATGTTGGCTGGCCGGATGTTAAATCACTGTGTTTCAGCCCGCTTTCTGGCACTGCGTAAATAGCGGATCAATCTTGCTTCTTCGTCGTTTATCGGATCGTTGCCAATATAGGTCGCTTCTGGTTTGGTGGCTTGTTGCTCTTCAATACTTTCCTGCCATAGCAGTAACTCAGCTTCTGTCAATTGCTCCCACACCCCATTTCGATCCGATGCCAGCTCACATTTTCGTGGCAACGACTCCAGAATTAAAATGGCGCCCAGCGAGTAAAATTTATTATCATAAACACAGCCTAAAATCTTGCCCCGGTCGACGACCAGTTGCCAGGGGAAGTTTTTATCACTGACACTAATGCCGCCGTCAGTGAGGCTGGCCGACTCTTCTGCATAAGTCCCCGCAGTGACGGCCAGAAATAGTGTTATAAGTGTTGCCCTGATTAACTTCATTTAAAGATCCCTGAATCGTTTCGTCATCAAACGAAATGTATATTTGTTAACCTATACAACATTTTTCTCTAAATCAACTACAAAATAATGACTGATAGCGCTGTTGTAACTGTTTACTCAGTGGATTAACCCTCAAAGCTTGTAAATAAGTTGTACCATGATTTGCAAATATCTATTAGCATTGGACTTGCCAAAAAACCAACCTAACCGAGGGCGGTTGATTAACCATTAAACAAAAAGAAACGTTTATGAAGTTACCCAGTAAAACCCAAGTGATCATTGCGGCTATTTTGGCAGTAGTAGGGGCGCTCATTGTTGTCAATTTTGCCAATTACAGCCGCTCAGGCTGGTATCTGATTATTTTTGCCATAACCTTTTTTATATTTCCCGGTCCGCAGTTACATAGCCGCACTAAGCGCTCCCGGCAGCAGCAACAGCAAATGCGTGCAAGAGTGATCGAAGCCAGTAATAAGCCTTTAGCCTGGTGGGCATCGCCGATACCCTGGTTGATTGTTCTGATAATAATTGTGTTGGCCTTTTCATTTTAATTTTTCGAGAGTTAGTTAGAACCAGGACGTCGTTAACTAACAGACGGAACGTGTTTTGCGCAAAAACCGATATCTTATTGGGGCAGCAATCTGCTGCCTGGTTGCCGCCCTGGCGATTACTGAGTAATAAACCGGTGTCTGTTGCTGATTTAACGGACTAACTGATAATAAATAAATGCAGATGCAGTTAATGTGCTATGTTAACGACTGTTCTGCAGCATCCTCCAAAGCTAAGCCCCTTAAGCCGCTATGTCAGCGCGTGCTACCGCACAGAATTAACACCTGATATTGGGTACTCTCCAGAGATATTAGTCGGGTCATTATCAATAGTCGATTTCATCGAGGGCTTATATGTCTGCAAAACCCCACCCGCAGCAGAATCATCTGCTGGCCGCTTTGTCGCCAGAGGTTCAGGCGCGTTTGTTTCCCCATTTGGAATTGGTGCCATTGCCGCTGCGGGCACTGATGTATGAATCTGGCCGGCCGATGGATCATGTATATTTTCCTACTGACTCGATAGTGTCATTGCAATATTTGATGGAAAACGGCGAATCAACAGCAATTTTGGTCGTCGGTAATGAAGGTTTGTTAGGAATAACCCTGTTTATGGGAGGCGAGAGTTCGCCAAACCGCTCACTGGTCCAAAGTGCCGGCCACGCATACCGGTTACCAAGGCCACGGGTAAAAGAAGAATTTAATCGCCATGGACAGTTATTGATGCTTATGCTGCGCTACACCCAGTCATTAATAACCCAGGTTGCACAAACCGCCGTATGTAACCGTCATCATTCTATTGATCAGCAGTTGTGTCGCTGGTTGTTGCTGTCGATGGATCGGTTGTCTGATAATCGGCTGACGATGACGCAGGAGTTTATTGGCACCATGCTTGGGGTACGTCGTGAAGGGGTTAATCTGGCTGCGGCCAAATTGCAACAACTGGGCGCTATTTCGTATTCACGTGGCTTAATAAAGGTGCTGGATCGCACTAAACTCGAACAGCTTAGTTGTGAATGTTACAGTGTCGTGAAAAAAGAGACAGATATATTACTGCCTTATCTGCGGCAACGCCAGGTGATCACTAATGTGGCAGCAATACCAGTAGTTGAGTTACCTTCTCAATGCAGCCGTCAATAAGTTTCAACTAAATAGCCGCAAGATTTTGACAGTTGTACATGCGGTCTAATTTAGATAAAGAAGATTTATCAATTGCATACCTCGACTAATCCATCTATAACTTAAGGTGCGTACAGAGTATTACCTGTACGTGCAGTAATGTGGTGTAATGGAGGACGCGGTGTGAATGTAGTTAAAAAGCCATACGTGTGGTTAGTTGTTGGCGTGATGTTGCTGTCGTTTAAAGCTGCTGCTTCTGTCACTGTGCAATTCATTGCAGACCGTAATGCGTCATGCTGGCAGATTATTGAACAAAGAAAGCCCGGATTTTGCCGGCTGTATTTTCAGTTTGTCGGTGACAAACCTGAAACCATTTATGCTGATCAAACCTCACTGAGCAATTCGGTTAGCGATTATCCCGCCAGACGTAATGGTTACCCCACATCATTTCAGCAGTTGGAGTATTCACTACAATTTTTCCAGTACAGTGCAGAGCGGTTTAGAATACGCAATAACCTGGTGTTTATTCGCTCTGATGATGGCGCTGTGCAGCTTAATATGGGTATTTTAACCTCTGCCAGCGGTGGTTACAGTTACTTGCTGGCGGATAATGAAGGCCAAATTAAGCAACTGATAGCAGATCTACAGAAAACTGATAACCAGTCAACGCGGTATCGGCGGAATATAGAACAGCTTTTTCAAAATTAACTCTGGCGTTTGGAAATTCAGTGTTAGTTCATCCGGCCAGCGGTAGGGTGACAATCTGGTTTTGATAACGTGTTGCAGCCGCTGACACAGGTCCAGGCTGGAATGGGAGAGGAATGGATACCATCACTGCTTTGTTCGCTCAACTTCCGGCACAGGCCGTATCAGAGTATTACATCTGGTTGTTTATCGTCATAAACTTGCTTTGGTTTGCGTTATTTTGTTTTAGTAAACATGCCGCCGGCAATCGTTATCAAAAGCTTAAACATTCACTGAACCTCGACCTTGAGCGGCGCCGCAAAGTTTATGAACTGAAAGTGTGCCAGTATGAAGATTACTGCAACGAACTGGATGCGTTTTACCTTCGGCACCAGAACGACTATCAAACAATATTTCTACCATTATTTACCGAATTTAATAACCGCTATCAAGCAGCAGAGGCTGCAGAGGATACTGCTGCTGCATCTATGGCGACGTTATGGTTTTCTGGTGAAATTCAAAAAGTCAGCAATGCTAATTTAACTGAAATGCGCACACTCGATAAGCAAACTGCGCAACTGAAGCTCAGTGCTGCTGACGACGTTGTTGAGATACTTGATGACATTCAGACGCTTTATAATAAGCTGTTGGTGGTCTCCAGCGAGCAGATGAATAAACTCGTTGCCATTACTCTGAGCAAAGATTACGAAGCGGTTAAATTTATCGGTGAGGAACTGCAACAGGTGGGCAGGGAATTGCAAACACAATCCAATTTGCTGATGCAGGCTATTCGACGTGATTTACTCAGTTTTTAGGGCAATGTTTCATTATTAATGAAGTTGATTGTGCTGACGTTTCCCGGTGAAGCGGGTAATGCGGTTTAGTGCCGTCTACAGTGCTGCAACTGAATATCCAGTGACATCTTGCCATCGGTCAGGCTGAGTTTATCCTGCTCGCGCCAGACACTGAGTTGCATATGGGGTTTGAGCATTAAGATCAGCTGTTTGAGATCTGAATCGGTAAAGTGATAACAGTCAGTGTTTGTGTATCCTTGCAGATCATTGTTTTTAATAGCCTGCTGCTCTGACAGAAATATAATAACCTGGTCTGCCTGATGCAACGCACGGCGCATACTTTTATCGCTTAGTGGGTCAACTGCGGCCCAGAGGGTAAAATGTTGCTGGGCGTCTTGCAGGAACAAGTCGGGGAATTTCCCTGCATTAGGATGTTGATTCAGGGTTGGGTTTAATTCGTATAACGTAAAGTAGGCCAACAGCCTTCTGGCAAAATGCTCCGCCGATTCGGCATTATAAGGGGCAATATAATGGCGTTGCTGCCGAAATAAATTATGTATTTCGCAGTTATAATTCAAATCCAGCCTGACCACCTTAGTACTCATCAGCATTATTATCACCCATGTTTGTCGCCTGAAAGTTTAAAGCAATTTTTGTGCCGGCAGCAAGAGGGGCTGGTACATGACACTAGCTGGCGAAGACCCAGTATTACAAGCTCCAGTGTTGCCGGAAGGCGCTGGCCTGACGACGGGATATTTCAACCTGCTTATTACGCTGTAGCATGACGTCGAATCCACCGGCGACAGAGGGTGTTATCTCCTTAATATAGTTAGTGTTTATGATCCAGCTACGATTAGCACGAAAAAAGCTTTCGGCCGGTAATCGCTGAGCGATTGCGCTAATACTACGGTAAGTTGCCGGGGTAGCATCTGCCAGGTGCACCCGGGTGTAGTTGCCCATAGCCTCAAAGCAAATTACATCAGCTAGTTTTACAAAATAGCAGTTGTCACCATCTTTAATAAAAAACTGTTGGTGTAATGCTAATTTTTGCTCATTCTGACTAACCGGTTGTAACTTATCAAATGCGGCCTGCAAGCGGTTTAATCTGACGGGCTTAAGCAAGTAATCCAGTGCATTAAATTCAAAAGATTTAACGGCATAGTTATCATAGGCAGTGACAAAAATGACCTGCGGCAGGTAGTCGAGTTGTTCGAGTAATTTAAAGCCATCGCCACCGGGCATATTAATATCCAGCAGTACAACGTCAGGTTTCAGTGTTTCAATTTGATGTTTTGCCTGGCGAATATTGGCAGCCTCAGCAACCAGATTTGCGCCGCTAATGTGGTTTAATTGTTCGGCCAGTTCCAGCCGGGCCAACCGGCTGTCATCAACAACAATTACCTTCATTTCAGAACTCCAGTGGCAAACGAATATGAGTTTTTACTCTGTTGTTTTCAGTATACAGAGTTAAACCGGCCTGAGGACAGTCCGGATAAAGCAACGCCAGTCGTTGTCGGATGTTCTGCAATCCAACTCCTTGATAAGGAGTAACGTTATCAAGGGTGCCATCATTAATAATGCTGATATCCAACATACTATTGTTTTGGCGTATCGTCACATCGATATTGCCACCGTTGATTGCGGTACTAATTCCATGCTTAATTGCATTCTCTACACAAAGCTGCAGTAACAACTTTGGCACCAGTGCTTGCTGGCAGCTGTTATCAGCCTTTAACACAAAACGCAGCCGCTCTTCAAACTGAATTGAACACAGTTCGATATATTCGTTAACTATGGCAAGTTCAACACTGAGCGTAACTTTGGCTTTATTATTTCTACTGAGAGTATAGCGCAGCATATCCGCCAGTCGCGCAAGCATTGCCCGGGCCCGGTCAGGATCTTCCAGAATTAATGCTCTGATATTATTGATAGCATTAAACAAAAAGTGGGGGTTGAGCTGGTTTTTTAATGCATCAAGCTGGCTTGATTTTAACAATTCACTTGTCTGGCGCAGTTGTCTGACTTTGCTGATACTGAAATAGAGCGCAGACCAGAACAGCAACGCCATCAGCATATTGAAAAAATTACCGGTAAACACCACCCTGGCTACAAACCAGCGTTGCGCAGCGGGTATCGGGTTAGTTACGCCGACATGGGCCAGGGTAAGGGCAGTCGCGACCAGTAACAGTGCAGCAATAGCAGCAATCAGCAGACTGCAAACGACCAGATAGAGTACCTGTTGCCAGATAACCTTACTACGCAGGCCTTTTTTATAGCCAAGCCGGATAAAATGGGAACCTGTGGCGCTACTCCCCACCAATACCAAAGCATAGAGTAATTCTACCGGGGTAAAAGTCACTCGAGTCCATGCTGCGATACCAATTACCGCATATAACGCCAGCCAACCGCTTAACTGGCATAGCAGATAGGCATGACTTGGGGTAGGCGTAATCAGGGCCGAATTACTTTTTATCATTCTGGATACTCATTCGTTGTGGCAAAAGCTTGCTGGCGAAGTTGTTGTAACAGTGTCATGCCGCCCGGGGTGACCGGAATAGTGGTATTGCTCAGAATAACGATGCCAACCTGCTCCGCGGGCGCAAAACCAACAAAAGAATTAAAGCCCCCGGTCTGGCCATTATGCCAGACCAGACCCTGCGGTTGCAGCATCCAGCCAAAACCGATTGTTGGGTCTGAGGTTGGCGGTGTCACAGATAAACGCATAGCATCTGCTAAAGCCGAATTCTCAGCGGCTACTGCCGTATCTGTGGCAGTAGCCTGTAAATAATACTGCACCAACAATGCCATATCTTCAATTGATGACAGTATTGCTCCTGCGCCCGCCAACGCCTGAAAGTGCCAGTTGGTTGTTTCGCTACCATCAATCTGATAGCCCTGGGCCCGGTTTTTATACTTACCATGAGTCAATGCCAGTGTGCTGGCTGACATCCCTGTTGGCACGAATAACTGTTGTTGAATCAGGGCAGAAAAGCTTTGGTTTTGTTGCTGGCTCAGCAATTCTGCCAGTAAACCAAAACCTAAATTTGAATATTCAAACTGCGGTTCACCGGGCTGGAGCTGCTGCAAGGCCATCATTAAATCGGCGCGGCTATAATTTGCATAAGGATCGCTCAGATCATGTAATGGCAGATTTGCAGGCAAACGTGGCAGACCGCTAGAGTGGCTTAACAACTGGGCAAGGTTATAATTGTGCTGCTGATAGTCCGGATGTTGCAGCAAGGACGCCACAGTTGTGTCGAGGTTGAGCTGTTGATTAGTCACAGCGAGCGCAGTAAGCAGACCCACCAGAGGTTTGGTTACTGAGCCGATTTCAAATAAAGTCAGCTTGCTGACCGGCTGTTGTTTCAGGTGGTCTGCAAAGCCATGCAGATAGAAGCGGGTTTCGCCATTGCTGACTATCGCTACGGCTGCCCCGGCATCACCAAACTCGGTTTGCAACCAATGGTTCAGCCGGGCAAGTGTCGGTTTTACCTGCTTATTCAGTTCGGCTTTTTTTTTAGCACCAGTGGCATGGCTGAGCCCTGGACAAAGGTGCCTTGCCAGCTGTCATCCTGCCAGGTAGCGCTGTAGCTGGCGTTAATCATGGCCGAGTTAAATTCCATTGTTTCTGGCGTTAAACTGAATTTATCTATCGGAATACCGAAGCTCTGCTGTTTGGGGCTGTCGAGCGTAACATGATAGCCCTGGTCAGCGACTGCTATATTCAGGACCAGCGGCAGGCGGGCACTGTTATTAATGATAAGGTCTCCATACCAGCTACCCTCATTTTCCAGCAATTTAAGCTGAGCATCATCCAGCTTTCGCAGATTCAGAGCCAGGGTTTTTCCCTGGTGGAATTCGCCGCGAAGCTGCCCTTGCTGTAAAGTACCCTGGAAACTGGCATTTAGCTTATCGTCCTGAAACTGCACGCTATCACCTTCGATTTTAAATTGGCTAGGGCTATAATCAAACATTCCCTGGTTGGGGCTGTCCAAGGATAAACGATATCCCTCTGCTGTATTGTCAATGTTAATGCCAATAGTCAGGGCAGCTTGTGGGGTCATTTGCAGCTTTCCGCGCCATTTACCTGTTAACTGTTTGGCTTGCAGTGATGTGGGCAACACGATAATAAGTAATAAAATGAAGCATAAAAGTGGCTTTTGCATACTCATCTCCTTTGAAGTGTTGTAGATGCCTGCTAAGTGTAATGACGTTAAGATTAGTACGGTGAGATTTATGTCTAACGGCGCTTTTCAGATATTAAAGGTAAAATATCAAAATAAAGCTAAGCTGTTAGTGATTTCGAGCTGTATTACTGCTTAAGCAATGTCGTCAACTGGAAAGTATTATGAAGTTAACAGAGCAACAATGGCAACAACGTTTAACTGAAGAGCAATATCGGGTTACCCGGCTAAAAGGTACTGAGTATCCTTTTACCGGTAAATTACTTCATCACACTGCAGATGGTACCTATCACTGCATTTGTTGTGGTGCGGTGTTGTTTGCGTCTGACACTAAATTTGACGCAGGTTGTGGTTGGCCCAGTTTTTATCAGGCGCTGGAGGGCAGGGTAAAGTACCATACTGATACCAGCCATGGTATGCAGCGAACCGAAATTTTATGCAGTAACTGTGATGCACATCTGGGCCATGTGTTTGACGATGGTCCGGCGCCCACGGGACAGCGCTATTGTGTCAACTCAATAAGTTTACGTTTTCAGCATGCGACAAAAACCTGAAAATAACCTGTAGTGGTTGTGGTAAGGTTTCAATATCTATTACAATGTGCCGCCTTTGATAAATAAGCTGTACCCTACAAAACAGCACAAGGCTCCGATTAATTCATCTTCTTGAAGTAAAAGGCCGACACATGACCCTATCACACGCAGAGCAGTACCAGAAAAGCTGGCAGGAACGCCAGGAATACGCCGAGAATATGCAGCCTATAATTGGCCGGCTATATCGTAACAAAGGAATTGAAGTGGTGGTTTACGGCCGGCCGCTGGTTAACGCCACCACTATCGACATTATTAAAGCGCATAAAACGGTGGAACGCTTTGAAGGCGAAAAGCTTCGGCTGCGCGAAAGCTTCCCGGTTCTGGAAGCCATCAGCAAAATGAACCTGGCACCTGGCCGGGTCGATATTGGTAAGTTGGCGTACGGCTTCTTATTTAAAAACTCAGGTGCCGGTTTAAACCTGGAGCAGTATTTAGCGCGTGAGTTAAGTGATATTCTTGATCATGAAGATAAAGTTAAACCGACTGATGTTGTGCTGTACGGTTTTGGCCGGATTGGTCGTTTATTGGCTCGTCTGATGTTGGAGCGCTCAGGTCCAAGCAGTAAATTACGGTTAAAGGCAATTGTGGTGCGCGGCGGCAAAAAAGGCGATTTGGAAAAGCGTGCCAGTCTGTTGCGTCGTGACTCGATCCATGGCCCTTTTAATGGCAGCATTACCGTCGATGAAGAAAATCAGGGTATTAAAGCCAACGGGACTTTTATTAAAGTGATATACGCCAGCTCACCTGAGCTTGTTGATTACACGGCTTATGGTATTAATAACGCTCTGGTGGTAGACAATACCGGGATCTGGAAAGACGATAAAGAACTGGCTATTCACTTCCAGAGTAAAGGTACGGCCAGGGTGCTGTTAACAGCACCAGCAAAAGGCGAAGTGCCGAATATCGTGTATGGTGTTAACCAACACATGATTATGCCTGAGCATAAATTTGTCTCAGCAGCAAGTTGTACCACTAACGCTATTACTCCGGTATTAAAAGCACTGAACGATGAATTTGGTATTCGGAATGGCCATGTTGAAACGGTACATTCTTATACAAACGACCAGAATCTAATTGATAACTTTCATAAAGCAGAACGCCGCGGCAGGGCTGCACCCTTGAATATGGTTATTACCTCTACCGGCGCTGCCAGTGCAGTAGCCAAGGCATTACCAGAGCTGAAAGGTAAACTTACCGGCAATGCCATCCGGGTACCTACGCCGAACGTCTCTATGGCAATTTTGTCGTTAAACCTGAATAAAGAAACCAGCCGTGAAGAGCTTAACGCCTTTTTACAGCGCACATCTCTTTTTTCAGAGCTGCAGGATCAGATTGATTACACCAGTTCTACTGAAATTGTGTCGTCAGATTTAGTGGGCTCACGTTATGCTGGTGTGGTTGACTCGCAAGCAACGATAGTTGACGGTGACCGTTGTGTGCTTTACGTTTGGTATGATAACGAGTTTGGTTACAGCACACAGGTGATCCGGGTAATGAATGACATGGCTGGCATCAAATATCCAACTTTACCCGTTGCTAAAGACTAATCAACCGAACATTTAGATGAAAGAACGCCGCAATTTGCGGCGTTTTTATTAGCAAAAATGAGTGAATTACTGATTTGCAGACAATAAAAAACGGCCGTTAAAACGGCCGCTTTCTCTAACTGAACGTGCTTAGCTATTACAGCAGAGTTACGTTAGCAGCTTGCGGGCCCTTCTGGCCTTGTTCAATTTCGAAAGCTACGCGCTGACCTTCGTTTAAGGTTTTGTAACCTTCAGTCTGAATTGCACGGAAGTGAACGAACGCATCAGCGCCGCCATTATCCTGAGTAATGAAACCGAAACCTTTATCTGCATTGAACCACTTTACTACACCAGTTACTTTAGCCATGAATGACTCCTAAAAATTTTAAAAAAATAATAATTTACGCTTAATGCGTTAATAGCCTGACTGTTACTTATGTGGCCAAACGTGCGTGAATCTTCAGGGACATGACTTACTATGAAGCGTGTAGCGAAGTGTTCAAAAACATGTTGTTACATAGGTCTGATCTACAGGCCGGGACATATAATATCAGGTCTGAATTGAATGTATAGTTTTTATTCTGTAAACAATAAAATTACTAAAATAAAAAAACCGGCTAAAAGCCGGCTTTTTAAACTGAACGAACTGTACTATTAAAGAACAGTAACGTTAGCAGCTTGAGGGCCTTTCTGGCCTTGTTCGATTTCGAACGTTACGCGTTGACCTTCGTCTAAGGTTTTGTAACCTTCAGTCATGATTGCACGGAAGTGAACGAACGCGTCAGCGCCGCCGTTATCCTGAGTAATGAAACCGAAACCTTTATCTGCGTTGAACCACTTTACTACACCAGTTACTTTAGCCATGAATGACTCCTAAAAATTTTAATGAAACTAAATTACGCTTAATGCGCTGTTAGCCTGACTGTTAAATTTACTTATGCGGGCAAACGTGCGTGAATCTTCAGGGACATGACTTACTATGAAGCGTGTAGCGAAGTTTTCAAAAACATGTTGTTACATAGGTCTGCTTTACAGGCCGGGAGTCACTTTAACAGGTCTGGGCAGAATGTATAGCTTTATTATTGATTTATTGAAATTAATTAAAGAAAATAGCAAAAACCGGCTTGTAGCCGGTTTTTTATTGACGTTAGCGTGATTCAGTCAGGCTATTTATTGCCAATTGCCTGCTCAGGAGCAACGTAAGCAAAACCCAGTGCTTCAGCCACACTTTGGTTCGTCACCTGGCCATGATATACATTCAGGCCGGCCAGTAAGTGTTTATCGTCAGTTAACGCCTGTTTATAACCTTTATTCGCCAGACGGATGATAAAAGGCAGGGTGGCGTTATTCAGTGCGAAGGTTGACGTACGTGGTACAGCGCCTGGCATGTTTGCCACACAGTAGTGCACTACATCGTCCACGATATAAGTGGGATCGGCATGGGTGGTCGCTCTGGACGTCTCTACACAGCCGCCCTGGTCAATCGCTACATCAACAATGGCCGAACCTGGTTTCATCCGTTTAATATGCTCTGCAGTAATTAACTTCGGCGCAGCAGCACCTGGTACCAACACACCACCAATCACTAAGTCGGCTGCCAGCACTTCTTGCTCTAATGCGGCAGCAGTCGAATAAATTGCTTTTACCGCGCCATTAAACTGCGCATTAATCCGCCGCAGTACATCGACATTGCGATCTAAAACTGATACATCGGCACCCAGGCCTACCGCCATTTGTGCGGCATTGGTACCTACCATGCCACCGCCGATAACTACAACTTTTGCCGGCGCTACGCCGGGTACTCCACCTAACAAGACACCGCGCCCGCCACAAGATTTTTCCAGCGCCCGGGCACCAGCCTGAATTGACATCCGGCCAGCAACTTCAGACATGGGCGCCAGTAGCGGTAAACCACCTTTATTATCGGTTACTGTTTCATAAGCAATACACACTGCTTTAGATTTAATTAAGTCTTCAGTCTGTGGTAAGTCAGGTGCCAGGTGCAGGTAGGTAAACAGGATTTGGCCTTCACGCAACATGGCGCGCTCAACAGCTTGTGGCTCTTTAACTTTAACAATCATTTCCGCCTTAGCGAAAACTTCTGCTGCGGTAGCTAACACCACTGCACCGGTGTCGGTGTAATCTTCGTCAGTAAAACCTATGCCGATACCCGCATTATGCTCAACATAAACACTGTGGCCATGGCCAATCAGCTCGCGGACGCTGGCTGGTGTCATACCGACACGGTACTCGTGATTTTTAATTTCTTTTGGGATACCGATGATCATATTGTTCCGCCCTATAGGTAAGAGATAAAATTTGTGCGCAGTATACAGCGTAAAATACAGAATTAATGCTTGTTTTGATGTGCTGGCTTGGTGCAAAATCCTGTTTAAATTTTAAAATAGGTGGTTTTCACTGCTATGTATTCTTTAAGTAAGAGTATCAAGAAGTTAGACCGGATTGATCGTAAAATACTGACTGAACTGCAACACGACGGCCGTCTGGCCAACGTCGAATTAGCCAGGCGAGTGGGGTTAAGTCCGACACCCTGTCTGGAACGGGTACGCAAGCTGGAAGCCGAAGGTTATATTATAGGCTATACCGCTCTGGTAGACCCACATAAAGTGGGCGCGGCGCTGCTGGTATTTGTTGAAATTACCTTAAGCAAAACGTCACCGGAAGACTTTGACGAATTCAGTAAAGCGGTGCAAAAGCTCGCTGAAATTCAGGAGTGCCATCTGGTCTCAGGGAGTTTTGATTTTCTGCTGAAAACCCGGGTTGCCAACATGGCGGCCTATCGTGAACTATTGGGAGAAACCCTGCTCAGATTGCCCAGTGTGCGGGAAAGCCGGACGTACGTGGTAATGGAAGAGGTTAAACAAAGCAGTTTTGTGGCAATGTCCCTGTAACCAAACGGGTAAAGCTACGGTTAATCTTCGTTGTATTAGGTTAATGGCTGTCAGGGTATAGCCCTGCTGCAAGCGCTCTGTGCAAAGGGGTTGATGCACTTTTTAGCTGGCTCTGGTATGGTAGTAAGGTCTGCGCAGACAGAATAAAAATAATGAGGCCCATCATTTGCAAAGCAAACAATTATTTCCGTTAAATGGCGTGCAACGCTTGCTCGAAGTGGGATTGATCCTGTTCTGGGCGCTGGCTTTGTTTTTATTGCTGGCGTTGTTTTCGTTTGACCCGGCCGATCCAAGCTGGTCACAAACCGGCTATCAAACCAGCGTCAACAATTATGCGGGTCCGATTGGCGCGCGGGTGGCAGATATGCTGCTATTCAGTTTTGGCTGGGTGGCGTATTTGGTGCCATTTCTGATAGCGGTATTTGGCTATTTATTGTTTAAACGCTACCACGATGTGTTTGCACTGGATTATCTTATTCTGGGACTGCGGCTGATTGGCCTGCTGTTAACCCTGGTTAGTGCTACGGCCATCAGCAGCATGAATTTTAATGATATTTATTATTTTTCGTCCGGTGGGGCAGTAGGGGATGTCACAACGAGCGTTTTGCTACCGTCCTTTAATTTTATCGGTACCAGCTTGCTGCTTCTGGCGGGTTTTGCAACCGGCCTTACCCTGATGACCGGTATCTCATGGCTTACTGTTGCCGACTATCTCGGCGTCGCCTGCTTTCGGGCAGGTCAATGGCTGGCTGCACTTCCTGGCTGGTTAAGCGAGCGTTTTGGCAGTGCACCACCTGAGGATGATGACAAACAACACGACCCTGAACCACTGGCATTAAATCAGCCTCAGCAGCGCCTGACAAAACAGCGTGCTGAACCGGCATTATTTAACGAGCCAAAAATTACTGAACCGCTGCCCATTAAACCACTGAATCCGCAAACCGAAGCAAAATCCTATTACAGTATGGATCAACTTGCTGACGAACAGCTGTCGTTTAGTGCCGTTGATGAGCCATTGAATCGCGAGCATGTGTCTAAAACCCTGGCTCAGCTTGAGCCGCAGGAGCAGTTAGACCCGCTAATGCAGTTCCCGGACGAAGAAGACGATACGGATGATACTGAGGAAGTTCAGCACACATTGGAAGAGCTGCCATCACTGGCATTGCTGGACCGCCCGGATAAAGCGCAGAATCCAATTGATCCTGCCGACTTAGAACGGGTGTCAAGATTGGTTGAAGCCAAGTTGCTTGATTTCAATGTCGAGGCCCGGGTTGTCGGCGTGCACCCTGGCCCGGTGGTTACCCGTTTTGAACTGGATTTAGCCCCTGGGGTAAAAGTGAGTAAAATTACCGGCCTGGCTAAAGATTTAGCGCGCTCTTTATCGGCCATCAGTGTTCGGGTAGTAGAAGTTATTCCGGGCAAGTCCTTTATCGGCCTGGAGCTGCCTAATCAGCATCGGGAAATTGTCCGGCTGTCTGAGGTGATTGGCGATGAGATTTTTACCGACTCAAAATCGGCATTAACTATGGTGCTGGGAAAAGATATCGCCGGGAAATCCGTGGTGGCTGACTTAGCCAAAATGCCGCATTTACTGGTTGCCGGTACCACAGGCTCCGGTAAGTCAGTTGGCGTTAATGTTATGATCTGTAGCTTACTGTATAAGTCGACCCCGGATGATGTACGGTTTCTGATGATTGACCCGAAAATGCTCGAGCTATCAATTTACGAAGGTATACCGCATTTATTAACGGAAGTGGTTACCGATATGAAAGATGCCGCTAATGGCCTGCGCTGGTGCGTAGGTGAAATGGAGCGGCGTTATAAGCTGATGTCGGCATTGGGTGTGCGCAATCTGAAAGGCTACAACCTTAAAGTGAAAGAGGCGATAGCCGCGGGTGAACCGTTAAAAGACCCGCTATGGAAGCCATCAGATGATATGCGCACCGAAGTCCCCCTGTTGGAAAAACTCCCGGCAATAGTCGTAGTCATTGATGAATTTGCCGACATGATGATGATTGTTGGTAAAAAGGTGGAAGAGTTGATTGCCCGGATTGCTCAAAAAGCCCGGGCGGCAGGAATTCACTTAATACTGGCTACGCAGCGGCCTTCGGTAGATGTGATTACCGGCTTAATTAAAGCCAATATCCCAACCCGGATTGCGTTTCAGGTGTCATCAAAAATTGATTCGAGAACCATTCTCGATCAGCAAGGCGCTGAAAGTTTGCTGGGGCAGGGCGACATGTTATACCTGCCGCCGGGCTCAGGAGTGCCGAACCGGGTGCACGGTGCTTTTGTTGATGACCATGAAGTGCATGCGGTTGTTGCCGACTGGAAAAAACGTGGTAAACCGAATTATATTTCAGAAATTTTAAGTGGTGAAACCAGTGAAGAGAGTTTGCTCCCCGGTGAGACACTGGAGGGAGATGATGGTGAGGCCGACCCACTGTATGATCAGGCTGTTGCCCATGTTATTGAAAGTCGCCGGGCGTCGGTTTCCGGTGTGCAGCGTAAATTCCGGATTGGTTATAACCGGGCAGCAAGGCTGGTAGAACAAATGGAAATGAGTGGGGTGGTCAGTGGTCCTGGCCATAACGGCAACCGTGAGGTCATGGTGCCGGCACAACCTAAAGGGTACTAAATGAAAAAACTGGCGTTAGTTGCATTATTGTTCAGTAGTCTCAGTCTGGCGCAACAAGCACCTGCTGTTGATTTTGCCCCGCATTTAAAACCGGTGCAGCAACAACGGTTGAGCGCGCCTGATGGTAGTGCTGAATTGCTGGCTGAACTGGCTAAAATTGACAGTTTTTCAGCTCGCTTTCAGCAACAGGTGTTTGATGATCAGCAACAGCTGTTGCAACAGGGCCAGGGCAGATTACTGCTGAAAAAAATTGCCCAGTTCAGGTTTGAAGGGGAAGAGCCGGAGCCGGTATTGTTAGTGAGCGATGGTGAAAACCTGTGGTTTTATAATGAACTGCTGGAGCAGGTCAGTATTTATGATGCGAAAGCACAGGTAGGGCAAACTGCATTCGCATTGCTTACCACAACTGATCCTGAATTATGGCAGCAGTATCAGGTCATTGCCCAGCAAGAGATGTTTATTATTCATCCGCTGGATAGCAATAACCCGGTGCAGCAACTGATGCTGGCATTTGATGAGCATGGCATCAGTGAGATGACGGTTATTGATATTAACCAGCAACAAAGTGTGTTCCGGTTTAGCGATGCCCGCTTAAATCCGCAGATAGACGACAAACAATTTCAGTTTACGGTGCCGGACGGCGTTGATATTGATGATCAGCGTCAGCAATAGCCGCCATGACTAGTTTATCGTTGGACTTCAGTGATGATATCAGGCCATTGGCCGCCCGGCTGCGGCCCGTCACATTAAGTGATTATGTCGGTCAGCAGCATTTAATTGGCCCTGGCACACCGTTGTATCAGGCAATAATGGCCGGTAAGGTGTTCTCGCTGATTTTGTGGGGGCCACCTGGCACCGGCAAAACGACCCTGGCAGAGCTGATTGCCAGCCATGCGGATGCTAAGATACAGAAGCTGTCAGCGGTGACCAGTGGTGTCAAGGATATCCGTCAGGCGATTACTGACGCCCAGCAACGCCAACTGCAATATCAGCAGCGTACTTTACTGTTCGTCGATGAAGTACATCGCTTTAATAAAGCGCAGCAGGATGCCTTTTTACCCTACATTGAAGATGGCACCATTATTTTTATCGGTGCCACCACCGAAAACCCGGCGTTTGCGCTCAATAATGCTATTTTATCGCGGGCCAGGGTTTGTGTCCTGAAAGCCCTGACCGATGCTGACTTACATCAGGTAATGCGGCGCGCGTTGACTGATCAGAAACTTGGTCTTGGCGCGCTACAACTAAGCATAGATACTGACGCTGAACAGTTATTGCTGCAACTGGCAAATGGCGACGCCCGTAAACTACTGAATATTCTCGAGCAGTCGGCTGAACTCTGTCTGGCTGACCCGGCCAACGCCTCCGGTTCGCAAATTACTGCCTCACTTATTAAGCAGATTGTGCCACGCCAATTGCCCGGTTTTGATAATCAGGGGGATATGTTCTACGACCTGATATCCGCTTTTCATAAGTCGGTGCGGGGGTCTGATCCTGATGCAGCGTTATACTGGTATTGCCGCATCTTAGCGGGCGGCGGTGACCCGCTGTATGTTGCAAGGCGCCTGTTGGCTATTGCCAGTGAGGATATTGGTAATGCCGACCCAAGAGCATTAACGCTGGCGCTAAATGCCTGGGATACCTTTAGCCGGGTGGGCCCGGCAGAAGGCGAGCGGGCAATAGCGCAGGCAGCGGTTTATCTGGCGCTGGCACCGAAAAGCAACGCGGTCTATACCGCATTTAATCAGATGCGGAAGCTGGCAGAAGAGCTGCCAGACTACCCGGTACCGCTGCACCTGCGCAATGCACCCAGTAAACTGCAGAAGCAGCTTGGCCATGGCGAAAGCTACCGTTATGCCCATAATGAACCCGGTGCTTATGCCGCCGGCGAGTGCTACCTGCCGCCAGAATTAGCTGATAAACAGTTTTATCAGCCGTCTGAGCGCGGCATGGAGAAACAGCTGGCCGAAAAACTGCGTTATTTGCGTCAGCTTGATTCGCAAAGTCAGCAGCAACGCTATAAAGAATAACCTTTATTTAAGCAAAGCATTTCAATTTCAGCCCGAGCTGGTTAATATTCGTGGCTGTTATTTTTAACCTTGTCTGCCAGTTTTGGCTTCAGCCGACAGAAGAACTTATTACTATGCTAGATCCAAAATTTTTACGAACTGAATTAGCGGCAACGGCGACGCGTTTGGCCAGCCGTGGTTTTACCCTTGATGTTGAAAAGTTCTCGCAGCTGGAAGAGCAACGTCGGGTGCTCCAAATCCAAACCCAGGAGTTACAGAACCAGCGCAATAGCAAATCTAAGGGCATTGGCCAGGCCAAAGCCCGCGGTGAGGATATTACCCCTTTGCTTAAAGAAGTTGATGGTTTAGGCGCTGAACTGGATGCAGCAAAAAGCAGGTTGGATGAAGTTTTAGCTGAAGTCGAGCAGTTAGCATTAACCATTCCGAATCTACCGGATGAGACAGTACCGGTGGGTTTGGATGAGACTGAAAATCAGTTGGTGCGCCAGGTTGGTGAACCACGCCAGTTCGATTTTCCGGTAAAAGACCATGTTGAGCTGGGTGAAGCTTATGCCGAGGGCTTGGATTTTGCTGCCGGAGTCAAATTGTCCGGTACCCGCTTTATTGTAATGAAAGGTCAGATGGCGCGGCTGCACCGGGCCCTAGCCCAGTTTATGCTGGATTTACACAGTGGCGAGCATGGCTACACCGAATTATATGTGCCTTATCTGGTAAACCATACCAGCTTATACGGCACCGGCCAGTTGCCGAAGTTTGGGGCAGATCTGTTTCACACCCAGCCAGCAACGGAAGAGGGGCAGGGCCTGGCATTAATTCCTACCGCTGAGGTACCGGTGACTAACCTGGTACGCGATAGCATTATTGATGCCAACGAGCTGCCATTAAAATTTACCGCCCACACGCCGTGTTTTCGCAGTGAAGCCGGCTCTTATGGTCGAGATACCCGTGGCCTTATTCGTCAGCATCAGTTTGACAAGGTTGAACTAGTGCAGTTGGTGCAGCCTGAGCAATCAATGCAGGCACTGGAGCAGTTAACCAGTCATGCAGAGAAAGTACTGCAGTTATTGGGGTTACCTTACCGGGTGATGCTGTTATGCACCGGTGATATGGGCTTTGGAGCCTGCAAAACTTATGATTTGGAAGTGTGGTTACCCGCGCAGAATACCTATCGGGAGATTTCATCCTGCAGTAACATGGCTGATTTTCAGACCCGGCGGATGCAGGCGCGGTATCGCAGCGCTGAGATGAAAAAACCGGAACTGCTGCACAGTTTAAATGGCTCGGGACTGGCTGTTGGCCGCACCCTGGTGGCTATTCTGGAGAATTATCAGCAAGCCGATGGTAGTGTGGAAATACCTGAAGTACTGCGGCCTTATATGGCAGGGCAAACCCATCTGAAGTAAGTATTTAGCCGCACTGTTGCAGCTAACTGCTGCAGCAGTGTCTGAGCGCGGAAGTTACAGGCAGCGGGCGGGTTTTGGTAAGCCGGCCAACCGGGTGGCTTGTTTAGCAGGCCCTTGCGGAAATAACATAAATAAATACTTGCTGTTGCCTTTATCGGGGCCAAGTTGCTGAGCCATTGCTTTAACTAAAACCCTGATTGCAGGTGACGTACCAAATTCCTGATAAAAATTCCGGACAAATTGAATCACTTCCCAATGAGCTTCAGTTAAGATTAGCTGCTCCAACTCAGCAAAGCGTTCAGCCACTTCCGGTTGCCACAGGCTGAGATCGGCCAGGTAGCCGTGTTTATCCAGCGCCAGTTGTTGTCCTGCAACTGTAATCGAGTTCAACGCCATAATAAAACCTGTGTTGCTGTCACAGTTAGTTCAACCCACTCTGCTGCGCTGATCACGCCAATAGCGGCAATGGGGCTGACATTCCGTATTCTGACATCAGTACCGAGGGCGATGATGTTGTTACAAGGCCAGGTGATGTCATTGCGGTGCGCAAGATACACTGCGTCTTGTCTTAACAGCACTGTATCTGCCTGTTCGCACAGCCGCGCTAATTGGGTAAGGTCAACAGCAGGGTTAGTCAGATTAATCAGTTTCATTTAAATACACACTATCTGTTGCTGACTGGCCAGCAGTTGTTGCAGCTGCGCAGGGCTTACTTGTTTTGCATCTACAGCAATGTCAGCGCTGCCCAGCTGACGTTGCTGCAATGACTGCTGACAGACATAGATCTGCTCAATATCGTACAGGCCAAACAACTTAAAACCTTGTTGATATCGTTTCAGGGGGAAATCGCTGGTTTGATTAACCGTTAGTAACTGATATACCGCATCGCCACAGAAAATAACGGTAAGCTGATGCTCAACGGCAGCAAGTGCCAGAATTAAGTCGAGCGCTTCACGTCCGTCGCCGCTGTTAAAAGGACTTTGCCGCTGAATAATAGCGATGTTTTGCATCAGAACTGCACCAACTTGCTGTTAGTTAGCCGCATAGCAAACTCAGCCAGCCCGGCGGCAATAAAACCATTTTTAACAGGTGCTAAGCCACGCTTCTCGGCAGCAGTAACACAATATAGCAACGGAATTTGCTGCAGTAGACAAAAGTCGGCCAGCTGCTGGCTAAGGTTTGCTTCATCTGCAGGTAAGTCGATATTGGCTGCAGCGGCCAGCACGGCATCCTGATATAAAAAAACCTGCTCTATCTTATAGCCACCTGCCACTGCGGCGCTGGCAAACTGCAACGCACTGGCAAAGTCCTGGCTGGCCAACGGACTGGTGGTTAACAACAGACTAAAAGCAGTCACTGCAACCTCATAAAAAGTGCGACCTCATAAAAAAATACCCCGTTCAGGACGGGGTATTCTAGCGGAACTTAACAAAGCGGCAAAGGGTTACTCGTCGCCCATGATACCCAGCAGGCTTAATAAATGAACAAAGATATTAAAGATGTTCAGATATAAGCCAACAGTTGCGCGGATATAATTAGTCTCGCCACCATGGATAATGCGGCTGGTATCGAACAGGATAAAACCAGACATGATCAGAATGACTGCTGCACTGATCGCCAGGTTAAGTGCCGCGATATTTAAAAATATATTAGCAATAATGGCGATAAACGCGACGATTAATCCCACCATTAAAAAACCACCCATAAAAGAGAAGTCTTTGCGGGTTGTTAACACATAAGCGGACAAAGCAAAGAAAATAACAGCGGTGCCACCCAGAGCTTGCATAATCAGGCTTGGACCGTTGGCCAGGCCGGCATACGCATTAAGTAGCGGCCCCAGTGATGCACCCATGGCGCCGGCAAAGCCAAATACCCAGAAAATACCGCTGGCTGAGTCAGCCTTTTTATTAACGACAAACAGCATTATAAAGCCGGCAACGAAGCAGACAATAGATGCCAGCGGTGACAGGTTCATCGCCATAGCAATGACGGCAGTCAGCGCACTGAATGCCAGGGTGAGACCAAGTAAAAAGTAGGTATTACGTAGCACTTTATTTATTTCAATACCGCTACTGACGGTGTTGATAGTACTGGTTTCTCTGTACGACATATGCAGTCTCCTGTTAGCTGAATATTATGTCTCTTTGGCCGTTATCATACTGACTAAGTTCCCGTAGCTCCAGTAGTTATCAGATAAAAATCTGCTGCAGCTGAATTTTTTTAACTTTTGGCTTTCTTTTCTCAGCCAAACTGATTAGTATACGCAGCGCTGGAGGGATGGCAGAGCGGTTTAATGCACCGGTCTTGAAAACCGGCGTGGGTTAATAGCCCACCGAGAGTTCGAATCTCTCTCCCTCCGCCACTTAACCCAAATGTTACAGTGTTGATATACGCAGACCACCGCAAGGTGGTTTTTGCTTTTTAGGCAGTGCGTATCGCCTGAAGTTACAGTAATAATGTTATAAAACACCTTGTTGTTGGCGGATTAATAACCAAACAGGTAAAAGTAGAAAAAAAGCGCTTTACAAAGCAGGGGGGACTTCTTAATATTCGCCCCATAGCGCGGAGGGATGGCAGAGCGGTTTAATGCACCGGTCTTGAAAACCGGCGTGGGTTAATAGCCCACCGAGAGTTCGAATCTCTCTCCCTCCGCCACTTCTCTTGCTAGTGCCCTTCGAGCTTTTTAAAATCTATTGTCAGCGTATTAATACTAACCTTTGCAGGTTAAATAATTATGGAATAATGTTTCCTATTATTTACCTTTCTGGCACACTAACTCCTGAAAAGCCAAGATCAATAATATTGGTGTCGAACCAGTTAGCAGAAAAGCTCAAGCTCTACTATGCTAGCTGCATAAAAATAATAACCAGTGAGACGGAGAAGCCAAGTTGATTAACGTGCTGTTAGTTGATGACCACGAGCTTGTACGAACTGGGATCAGTCGCATACTAATGGATGAGCGCGGTATCAAGGTGATAGGCGAAGCTGGGTCCGGTGAAGAAGCTCTGCAATTTTGCCGTCAGAATGAACCCGATGTGGTGCTGATGGATATGAATATGCCTGGCATGGGTGGCATGACGGCCACTAAGCGAATTTTACATTTTTGTCCTGACATAAAAGTACTGGCGTTGTCAGTATCCTGTGAAGAACCGGTGCCAACTAAAGTAATGCAGTTGGGCGCTGCAGGCTTTATTTCAAAAAATTCAGCGCCTAAGGAGATGGTATCAGCGATCCGCAAGGTATACAGCGGCGTGCGACACATCTCAGATGAAGTCGCCCAGAAAATGGCGTTGGCTAAAGTTAACAATCATAGTGAAAACCCGTTTGAAGGCCTGTCAGATCGCGAATTGCAGATTATGCTGATGATAACCCGTGGCCAGAAAGTCAATGATATTGCAGAACAATTAAGTGTCAGTGCTAAGACCGTTAACTCTTATCGCTACCGTATGTTTGAAAAACTTGCTATCAGCGGCGATGTTGAATTAACCCACTTAGCTTTACGACATGGCATGATTGATATTGCCAAGGTATCTTCCTGATTTGATGTTTGACCCCAAAATATTTTTAGCTACCGTACCTGCTCAGCCTGGCGTCTATCGGATGTTTAATCAGGCTGAGCAGGTAATATATGTTGGTAAAGCCAAAGACCTGAAGAAGCGCTTAAGTAGTTATTTTCGCCAACAGCTCGACAGTATCAAAACCCGTGCACTGGTTGCGCAAATTGCCAGTATCGAAATTACCGCCACCCACAGTGAAACTGAAGCGCTGATCCTGGAAAATAACCTGATCAAGCAGTTCATGCCCAAGTACAATGTGTTATTGCGGGACGATAAATCCTATCCTTATATCTTTATCTCCGGCCATAAACATCCGCGGATCAGTTCACACCGTGGGCCGCGAAAACAAAGTGGTCAGTATTTCGGGCCTTATCCTAATGCCGGCGCGGTTTGGCAAAGTCTGAAAACTTTGCAGAAAATTTTCCCCATTCGCCAGTGTGAGGACGGTTTTTACCGGGCCCGTACCAGACCCTGTCTGCAATATCAGTTAAAGCTGTGTTCCGCCCCCTGTGTGGGCAAGATATCCGATGAAGATTATGCAGAACAGGTGCAGTTAGCCAGTTTATTTCTCAGTGGTAAAAACCAGCAGGTAGTTGAGCAACTGGTACAGAAAATGAATTTTGCCAGTGAGCAGCTTGCATTTGAACAAGCGGCCAGTTTTCGTGATCAGATAACCGCGTTACGCAAGGTACAGGAGCAACAGTATGTCAGTGGCGAACACGCTGAACTGGATATTATCGGTTTTGCCAAATCAGGCCAGCTGGCAGTAGTACATGTGCTGTTTGTGCGCCAGCAAAAGATATTGGGTTCAAAATCATATTATCCAAAGGTGCCCGCCAATACCGAGCCGGAAGAAGTGCTTAGTGCCTTTTTACTGCAGTTTTATCTTAGCGGCGGAGGAGGACAGCAAATACCGCCCGAAATTGTGGTACCGCTGGGTCTGGATGATGCAGAGTCACTGGCAGAAGCTGTCAGCGAAGCCGCAGGACGCAAGATAAGAATTATTGCGGCAAAACGTGGCGAAAAATCTCAGTATCTGAGCCTGGCACAAAAAAATGCTGAATTAGCATGTGACAGCCGGCAATCGGCTGGTCAGAAAATGCAATTACGTTACTCTGCGCTACAATTGCTGTTGGGGCTTAATGATAATATCAATCGGATGGAATGCTTTGATATAAGCCATACCATGGGCCAGGCGACGATTGCTTCCTGTGTCGTGTTTGATGGTGAAGGCCCTTATAAGCAGGAGTATCGACGTTATAACGTCACTGGTATAACGGGTGGTGATGATTATGCTGCCATGCAGTTTGCATTGGATAAGCGATATAGCCGGCTAACTGATACAACCAAAATTCCCGATATTATTTTTATCGATGGTGGCCAGGGCCAGTTAAATATTGCGCTGGCCCAGTTCACCACTTGGCCGCACCAGAAAAAGCCGTTGCTGGTTGGTATTGCTAAGGGGGTAAGTCGTAAGCCTGGTTTGGAAACGCTGATCCTTGGAGACAGTGGCCGGCAGTTGCATTTACCCGGTGACAGCCCGGCACTGCATTTAATTCAGCAAATCCGGGATGAGGCACACCGTTTTGCGATTACCGGCCATCGCAGCAAACGGGGTAAAAGTATGACGAAAAGCCCGCTGGAGAATATTGCCGGTATCGGTGAAAAGCGGCGGCAGGCCCTGTTGCAGTACCTCGGTGGCTTACAGGGAGTGATGAAAGCAACGGTAAACGAGCTTAGTTCAGTGCCCGGTATTTCCAGACAGCAAGCAGAAAAGATTTACCAGGCGTGTCATAACAAGTAGCATAGCGACATTGTGTTTGTGAGAACTGTTATATGTGGAATATTCCCAATCTGTTGACAATGTTCAGACTATTGCTGATCCCTGTATTTATATTTTGCTTTTATTCTGGCTGGGAATACTACCGGTTTTGGGCTGCATTAGTATTTTGTCTGGCAGCAATTACCGACGCTTTGGATGGCTATCTGGCACGAAAACTGGAGCAGTCGACCCCATTTGGTGCGTTTTTAGACCCGGTAGCTGATAAAGTAATGGTTGCCGTTGCGCTGGTGGTACTGGCAATTCATGAACAATCGCTGTGGTTTAGTATTCCGGCAATTATTATTATTAGTCGGGAGATTGCGATTTCCGCACTACGCGAATGGATGGCCGAAATTGGTAAAAGAGCTAATGTAGCCGTTTCTAACCTTGGCAAGTATAAAACTATCGCCCAGATGCTGGCATTAATTGGCCTGATTTGGCAGCCGCAGTTCAGCTTGCTGGCCTGGTTTACCCCGGTTGGCTATGCCATGCTGTACCTTGCTACGGTATTAACGTTGTGGTCGATGTATCAGTATCTGACTGCTGCCTGGCATGATTTATCACAGCAGTAGGCTGACTGTAGATAATTAGCGCAAGTCAGTTAAAAATTAAGCAGTCAGTTGTAAAACTGCTAATTTGTTATTGACTGGCTTAATTAAAACAGTAGAATGCGTCACGTGTTAAGGCACATGGCCATAAGCATCGCGAGTATAGCTCAGCTGGTAGAGCGCGACCTTGCCAAGGTCGAGGTCACGAGTTCGAACCTCGTTACTCGCTCCACATTAAAAAAAGCAGCCTTCAGGCTGCTTTTTTGCTTTCTGCGATTTACTTTGTAACGTTTGCGTTTAGAAATCAAAGAGGTAGGGACTGATAAACCAGACCGCAACGGTTATTACGACTATTGCCAACAGGTTTAACACAAAGCCAGCTTTCACCATATCAGCAATTTTCAGCTTGCCAGAGCCAAAAACGATAGCATTCGGCGGCGTAGCCACCGGCATCATAAAGGCACAACTGGCGGCAATGGCTGCCGGGATCACCAGCATTGAGGCGCTGGTATTCAGTGATACCGCTACGGGTCCTAATAATGGCAGAAAAGCGGCGGCGGTAGCGGTGTTACTGGTTATCTCTGTTAAAAAGATAATTATACTGGTAACCAGAACTATCAATAGTAACAAATTGATAGCGCCGAGTGCACCAACCTGACTGGCGATAAAGTCTGCCAGTCCGGATTGTTGAATTTGGGCCGCAAGGGTTAAACCGCCGCCAAATAAAATTAAAATGCCCCAGGGTAATTTGGCGCAATCTTCCCAAACCAGTACCCGCTGGCCGGTTTTAATGCTTACCGGGATAACAAATAGCAGGCTGGCACAAAAAATTGCGGTTAAGGTATCGTTTAGCGGCAAACCGGTAAGTTTAGCTAGCCATGGCCTCAGTACCCATAAGTTGGCTGCCAGTACAAACACAGCCAACACTATTTTTTCAGCCCGTTGCATCGGCCCCAGCGCGCTGAGTTTATCCAGATATAGCTGACGGCTTACCTGCAGATCATTGTGGTCAAACCGAAAATGCCATTGCGTAAGCCAGTACCAGGTTGCAAACAACATGGTTAGTGCAACTGGCACTCCCAGAAGCATCCATTCAGCAAAACCAACGTCTAACTGGTACTGATTGCGTAAATAACCCGCCAGTAACGCATTAGGTGGTGTGCCGATTAACGTTGCCACACCGCCGATACTGGCGGCATAGGCAATAGACAACAACATAGCTTTGGCAAATTTATCGCTTATATCGTCCTGCATACCGATGATCGATAAAGCAATTGGCAACATCATGACGGCGGTCGCGGTATTGGACATCCACATCGACAGGAAAGCCGTGACCAGCATCATGCCAGCGATTTGCTGGCTGGGTTTACTACCTACCATCAGCATCGTTAACAAGGCTACCCGTTTGTGCAGGTTCCAGCGTTCCATGGCGATAGACAGTATAAAGCCGCCAAGAAACAGGAAAATCAATGGGTCAGCATAAGGGGTAGTGACATTACCGACGGTATCCAGGTTCAGTAACGGCACGACCACAATGGGTAGCAGTGAAGTTGCAGGAATAGGAACGCTTTCAGTTATCCACCATATTGCCATCCAGGCCGTCAGACCACTTAGCAACCAGGCTGCGTGCGACATCCCACTGAACAGTGGCTCATTTAGCAGTACCATGACAAATACTGCCGGCCCGGCAAACAGTGGTAGCAAATAACCTGAGCTAAGCCGGTTCATGGTAATTGTTATTCCTCGTCGTCCTGCACGTTGTCATTGCAATCGTTTACCGTTTTGCTGGAATGCTGCAGTAACTGCTCCAGTTGTGCTAATTCGTACTTGTCTAATAACCGCCACTGGCCAGCGCGCAGTTCAGCCAGCCGAACGTGCATAATTCGGGTACGTTTTAATTTAATGACTTCATATCCAAGGTACTCGGCCATTCGGCGAATTTGCCGGTTAAGGCCCTGGGTTAATATAATTCTAAAGGTATTTTTAGACACCTGGGTAACGGTGCAGGGTAGGGTAACAGTATCAAGAATAGGCACGCCATTGGCCATTTTACTAATGAAATTGGCGGTAATTGGTTTATTAACTGTAACGGTATATTCTTTTTCATGGGCATTGCCGGCGCGAAGAACCTTGTTAACAATATCACCGTCATTAGTCAGGAATATCAGCCCTTCTGAGGGCTTATCCAGCCGACCAATCGGAAAGATCCGCTCCGGATAGCCAATGGCATCAATGATATTGCCTTTAATGTGCCGTTCGGTGGTGCAGGTAATGCCGACAGGTTTGTGATACGCCAGGTAAATTCTTGCCGGTTTATCTTTCAGCGGCTTGCCCTCGACCCTGACATCATCGCTGGCAGACACTTTTAAGCCTACAGGTGCTATCTGGCCGTTTACCGTAACCAAACCTTGTTCAATATATTTGTCGGCCTGACGACGCGAGCAAAATCCGGTGTCACTGATAAATTTATTCAAACGATACTGGGTAGGATCTGTCATTGGATTCTTGAGTCGTAAAAAAACAACCCCTAGTTTAGGGGCTTACTAAGCGTGCGGCAAGCCTTCGGCTTAATCAGCCGCCGCAGATTTTTTTACGGCCGGACTATTCAATGAAATTACCTTGGTTTTGCTGATTTTATGCCGGTAAATTTCCCGCAGGTATTTAATGGCTTTTTTCACACTGTCACGACTAAGCCGGATGTCATTAATTGAGATAAATTTATCTTTATTGTGAATAAGCTCACGGTATTTTTTCTCGTACATTGGCTTTATGGCATACCAGTTGGTATCAAGAATTTTTGCCGGGTTTTCAAATTCATTCAACATAGCATCGACTTTCTGCTCATCAAATTCATCACTGCGGATAAAATCGAGCATGGCTTGATCCAGCTTCTCATCGAAACGGTAGCTGTCTTTGGCAAAGCAACGCTTAATAAAGGCGACAATTAACGTTAAGAAGTCGTCACTTAAGCATGGGCTTTTTACAATTAATGTGGTCAGGGAAATATTGGCTGAAGCACCGATAACCAAAGCGTAGCGCTTTAAAGTGGTGTTGGGAAATAAATTATTCAGGTGCGATTTTAAGCGGTTCAGATCCATATAAGACAGCTTATAGTCTTTTGGCAGGGAGACAATCGAGACAACGGACGAACAGTTTTTGAAAAAATGCAGGTCATTTAACTCTGCCGCGTTGTAGCCATTTTTAACATAGCTGGCCAGGGTTTGCCGGTAACGGCCAGATTCAATTGGCAGTAAGCTGATACCTTCAATCGCCTGGGTGACTTTGTTAAAATGCGGTAAATCGATAGAGCGGAAAAATAAGTCATCGATGTTTAAACCATTTTTATCAGATACTTTGCTTTTTTCGGCATTATCCCGCTGGCTGGCTGGTATAACTGATTCGGCATATGCCACTGCAACAGGGCCCGCCAGGCTCATAAATAAGTCGTTGGCATCAAGCCGGATAGTTTCACCAATATCAATACCTGCGCGCCGGAAATAGTTCTCGTCATAATCAGTAGTGACCGCCTGTGCTGTCAGAATATTAAATATTTGCTGCGAGATGTACTGATTGGCATATTTCTCCATGGCATTGACATCGATATGCTGAATATCACCATCATCCGTCTCTTCAGCGTAGCGCATAATATCATTGGAAATTAACATCATCGCATTCCATGGACGAATGCGGTGCATTACGCTGGATTCACTGCTGTCTTCGTTGTCAAAGTTGTAGGAGAAATCCCATTCCTCTGCCAGATACTTACACAGCAAACGGCCGGCATTAATATGTAAGGCCTCTGACATCTCGACGCCGTGATCTGAGATATTGGGCAGGATACAGATGCCACTGGTAAAAATCGGTTCAAATACAAATGAGTGGCCGCGGTTTTCTTCGCTTTCAGGTGCCGGACGAGTCTCAAAAGTTTTGCTCATATAGGCATATTGCTGGGCCAGACCGAACTCTGAGGCCATACCTGAACCGGTGCCCCCTCCGGCGCTGAAAATATAAAAGTACAGCCGTGACTGATTCGCTTTAATACCACAGGAGTCGATCAGGTAAGAATGAATAAACTTCCACTCTGCATTGGAAAAACGTTGGGTATCTTTATTGAGTATCATCTTTGCCAGATACTGGCCCAGAATAGGGGCATTACCGGCACCGCCGGCATGTACTTCAGATAAATCCATTATTTTCATTTTGGTATAGTCGTGCAGGAAGCCGCTTTTTTCACCTTTGTGCGAGAAACGGATGCGGCCTTCGATATCTTTATCTAAATCGCCCAGCATAACTAAAGGCTCAATTAAGAATACCGGTTTCAGACTATTGTTTGGCGTTAAGTGCAGGCTGCGTTTAATCCAGCGCATGGGCCGGTATTCTTGCTCGCGGCTTTGTTTTTCTTCATTATTAAATTCATTTAAATAGAAGTTGCGGGCATTGTAAACCAGCGAAGCAACATCCAGCGCAATATTAGAGCCACAGCGGCCAAGCCCGATCAGGCATACAGACGGAAAATGTTGTTGTTTCCGATTTTCAAGTTCGTTATCGGTTTGTACCTGAGGAAATACGCTGCTGCGAAGTGCATCGAGATTAGCCAGAATACGGCTTAAATCGCGTTCAGTAAAGTATAGATATCCTTCACTGGCAAAGGCTACAGTAGTATCATCCTGACGGTCCGCTGCTAGCTGAGCACCCTGAGAATTATTGCTGCTTGCGTTCATTATATTCGGTTGTTTAGTTATTATTTTATTAGCCATAACACGCACTCCGGTTAATACCTATATGCCAGTTCAAAGCAAAAACTCAGGTTTAAACGTAGTCTGGATTCAAGCTGAATACAATTCTGGCTATAAAAAAAGCAGCGGCTGGGCCACTGCTTTTTTTAATAACTAATAATATTGCTGCTACATATTCGGATAGTTGGGACCGCCACCACCTTCCGGGGTTACCCAGGTAATATTCTGACTCGGATCTTTTATATCGCAGGTTTTACAATGAATACAGTTTTGCGCGTTAATCTGAAAGCGTGGCTGCTGACCATCTTCATTAATCACCTCATAGACGCCAGCAGGACAATACCGCTGGGCAGGTTCATCATATTTCACCAGGTTTACTTCAATAGGTATGCTGGGGTCGGCAAGTTTTAAATGGCAGGGCTGTTCTTCTTCATGATTGGTATTCGATAAATAAACCGACGTTAGCCGGTCGAAACTAATCACATTGTCTGGTTTTGGATATACAATTTTTTCGGCGTCAGCAGCCAGTTTCAGCTGTGCATAATCCCGGTTATCATCTTTAATGGTGAAGGGCAGCTTGCCACCGAACCAGTTTTGTTCAATGGTATTGAATACACCGCCCCAAAAAGTACCGAACTTATGCATGGCCGGGCCAAAATTACGTGAGCTGTGTAATTCTTCATATAACCAGCTTTGCTTAACTGCATCAGCATACTCAATTAAATCCTTACCGCCGTCATCGTCATTTTGCAATGCAGCAAACACCGTCTCAGCAGCCAGAATCCCCGATTTCATTGCTGTATGGTTGCCTTTAATTTTAGCAAAATTTAAGGTGCCGGCATCGCAGCCCAGCAGTAAACCACCGGCAAAACTCATTTTGGGTAGGCTGTTCAAGCCGCCTTTGGCAATGGCCCGAGCACCGTAACTTACCCGCTTGCCGTCTGTCAGATACTGCTTTATAACAGGATGCTGTTTATAGCGCTGAAACTCAGCAAATGGGTCCAGATGCGGATTGCTGTAATTTAAATCGATTATCAGACCAACGACAATCTGCTGGCTTTCAGCATGGTATAGATAACCACCACCTGACGCTTCATCAGCCAGAGGCCAACCCGCAGAATGCACGACTAACCCCTGATGATGATTGTTGGCAGGGACATCCCAGATTTCTTTAAAGCCAATGGCGTAATGCTGGGGCGAAACATTTTTATCCAATTGATAGTGATTGATAAGTTGCTTGCCGAGATGGCCGCGACACCCTTCAGCAAATAGGGTGTACTTCGCTCGCAATTCCATCCCCGGGGTAAAGCTGGCTTTGGGCTTGCCGTCGCGGTCCAGCCCCATATCACCAATTACAATACCTTTAACTACATTATCGTCAAGCAGCAATTCACTGGCGGCAAAGCCCGGAAAAATTTCCACACCCAGAGTTTCAGCCTGTTCTGCCAGCCAGCGACATAAATTCGCCATCGAGACAATGTAGTTGCCGCTATTGTGCATGGTTTTTGGTACAGCAAAGCCTGGCAACTTGCGGCTGCTTTTTGCACCGTTAAACAGATAAATATCATCGTGGGTGACCGGCGTAGATAAGGGTGCACCTGTTTGCTGCCAGTCGGGCAGTAGTTCATTTAATGCCCTTGGTTCAAAAACTGCGCCAGACAGAATATGAGCGCCGACTTCAGAGCCTTTTTCGACTACACATACGGTAATTTCTTTGCCGGCCTGCTGCGCCTGTTGCATCAACCGGATCGCGGCCGATAAGCCCGCTGGCCCGGCGCCAACGATTACGACATCGAACTCCATTGCTTCTCTTTCCACGATGGTTACCTCTTGGATGCTTATATTTACAGTATTCACTGTGTTTATTGTGCTGATAAGGGTATTGCAGGTTGACGTTAACGTCAACAGGAAGTAGATTGTGCAGCACTACACATAGATATGTTTACCTTAACGTAAACCTGCTGTCAGGCAAGCAATTGCATGCAATCGAAGAGGATTATATGAAGATATTAGTTCCGGTTAAACGGGTTATCGATTACAACGTCAAAGTCCGGGTAAAAGCAGACCAGACCGGTGTCGATTTAGCCAATGTAAAGATGGCACTTAATCCGTTTTGTGAAATTGCGGTTGAGGAAGCGGTACGTTTAAAAGAAGCCGGCGTGGCAACAGAAGTGATCGCAGTGTCTATTGGCGGCAAAGCTGTACAGGAGCAACTGCGCACAGCGTTGGCATTAGGCGCCGACCGGGCAATTCATCTGGAAACTGATCTTAATCTCGATTCGTTGCAGGTAGCCAAACTGCTGGCAAAGCTGGTTGCAGAAGAACAGCCACAACTGGTTATTCTGGGTAAGCAGGCAATCGATTCAGACAACAACCAAACTGGCCAGATGCTCGCGGCACTGACCGGTATGGGCCAGGGTACTTTCGCATCTAAAGTTGTGGTTGATGGTGATAAAGTTAAGGTGACCCGTGAAATTGACGGCGGCCTGCAAACCGTTGAACTGACGTTACCAGCCGTAGTGTCAACTGATTTACGGTTAAATGAACCCCGCTATGCGTCATTGCCTAACATTATGAAAGCTAAGAAAAAACCACTGGACGTCAAAGCTGCAGACAGCCTGGGTGTGAGCCTGAGCTCTAACGTTACGACGCTGAAAGTCACCGCACCGCCAACCCGACAGGGTGGCGTAATTGTTGAGTCGGTAGCGGAACTGGTTGAAAAATTAAAGCATGAAGCGAAGGTGATCTGATGACAATTTTAGTAATTGCAGAGCATAGTAATGATGCCCTTAAAGCCGATACCCACAAGGTAGTTCAGGCGGCAACTAGCATTGGTGGTGATATTCATTTGCTGGTTGCAGGTGAAAATTGTGATAATGCGGCAACGGCCGCAGCAGCTATTGCCGGCGTTTCAAAAGTATTGGTCGCTGATGCCAGTGCTTATGGTCATCAGCTGGCCGAAAACGTTGCCGCCCTGGTAGCAGAAATTGGTAAAGATTACAGCCATATTTTGGCAGCAGCGACGACTACCGGTAAAAATATGTTACCCCGGGTAGCCGCACTACTGGATGTTGCCCAATTGTCAGATGTTATTGCCATTGAAAGTGCTGATACCTTTGTCCGACCGATTTATGCAGGCAATGCTATTGCGACTGTGCAGTCCGTCGACGCTATTAAGGTGCTGACGGTCCGCGGTTCAGCGTTTGCAGCAGCGGCTGAGGGTAATAGCGCATCAATTGAAAAACTGGATATTGTTAAAGATTTACAGGTATCGAACTTTGTCGGTGAAGAGCTAACCAAATCAGCGCGGCCAGAGCTTACCGGTGCGAAAGTGATTATTTCAGGCGGCCGCGGTATGCAAAATGGTGAAAACTTTGCCATGTTAAATGGCATTGCTGACAAGCTCAATGCCGCTATTGGTGCCTCACGTGCCGCAGTAGATGCCGGTTTTGTACCCAATGATATGCAGGTAGGGCAGACCGGCAAAATCGTCGCGCCGGATCTCTATATCGCTGTGGGTATATCGGGCGCGATTCAGCATTTAGCCGGTATGAAAGATTCAAAAGTCATAGTGGCAATAAACAAGGACGCAGAAGCCCCGATTTTTCAGGTGGCCGACTACGGTTTAGTGGCAGATTTGTTTACAGTACTGCCTGAACTGGAACAACAGCTCTGAAAAGTCACTAGCGTTAGTTAAAAGCCAGCTTTTGCTGGCTTTTTGCATTTTATAACTTGTTGCCGCTACAAGTTCCGTCTTAAGATAACCGTCTTATTTGCCAAGGACGCCGAAACCATGCCTGTAATAATTCGCCATGCAGAACCTGTTGATATCGAAGCGATTAAAGCGATATATGATCAACCCACCGTATTCTCAAATACCTTGCAGCTGCCATATCAACCCGTTGCCAGCTGGCAGAAACTTTATAATGCCGGTGCCGGCTTTTATAATCTGGTCGCAGAAGTTGAAGGTCAGGTTGTCGGCCAACTTGGTCTGCAGGTTTGTCAGAACCCCAGACGCCGGCATGTAGCAGAGTTGGGTATGGGGGTGCTGGAAGAGCATCAGGGGCAGGGGGTAGGTTCGGCGTTATTGCGGGCAGCGCTGGAAATGGCAGACAATTGGTTGAATATCCGGCGGATGGAGTTGACGGTTTACAGCAGCAATGAAGTCGCAGTAGCGTTATATGAACGTTTCGGTTTTGAAATAGAAGCTGAACTGGCTGATTTTGCTTTTCAGTATGGTAATTATGTCAGCGCGCTGGCAATGGCGCGGATTAATACCGGGAACAGTTGACACGAATCATGTTGACAGATTGCAACGACAAATTAAAACGGCACCCGTAGGTGCCGTCGTTAATAACAAGTCATTATTAATGAGCGTCAGCGTTTTTCTGACACTGATCGGTATCAGTACACTCACCATATAAATACAGGCTGTGGTGAGTTAACTTAATGCCATTTTTTTCAGCAATTTCTAATTGCTTGGCCTCAATAATCTCATCTTCAAACTCAATAACTTTGCCACACTTTAAGCACACCAGATGATCGTGGTGACTGTTACCAGTCAGTTCAAATACTGATTTACCACCTTCAAAGTGGTGACGGGTTAAAATACCGGCGTCATCAAACTGGTTTAGTACCCGGTATACTGTTGCCAGGCCAATGTCCTCACCCAACTCTAACAGAATTTTATACACGTCCTCTGCACTGATATGCTGATGGTTCGGATCTTGTAAAATTTCGAGTATTTTCACCCGCGGCAGGGTAACTTTCAGGCCGGCCTTACGTAGCTCAGTATTATGATCTGACATAAAAAACTCTGTCTTGCTGGTGGATTTGCATCGATTATAAAGACATTAGCACAATATTGAAATGGCCGATTACCGCTGATTTAGCTCTGATGCTCTTGTACTTTCACTTTGACAGGTTAAAATGCCCTTTTAACAGGTCATACCAGGTGCGATTATGCGTTGGGCGTTTAAACCGCAGGTTATGCGAAAATTACTGAATTTCTGGCCACCCTTTTTGTTCAGCGGTATTAAAGTTGCCAGTCTTGCTGACGATTATCGATATGTCAGGGTTGAATTGAAAAGCCGGCCATGGACCCGGAATATTAATAACAGCCAGTTTGGCGGCTCAATGTTTGCAATGACTGATCCGATATACCCATTGTTGTTAATGGGTGCGCTTGGCAAAGAGTACATTGTCTGGGATAAACAAGCCGATATTGACTACATTAAACCCGGTTTCGGCAAACTGAGTGCAGAGTTCTTACTGACAGACGAAGCTGTGGACGATATCAAACAGCATACGGCAGAGGGCGAAAAGTATTTTCCGCAGTTTCTGGTGCATATCAAAGATGCTGATAACAATGTTGTCTGTGAAGTAAACCGGACAGTGTATATCCGGAAAAAGCCGAAATATCGTTAAGTTAATTTGTCGATAAGCCGGTTAATAGCCATTTAAGGCAAGAAAAAAGAGGCATTATGCCTCTTTTCCTGAATAGCTTCGGGATTTTTTCCTCCGGCAGCATCCGGTTACAGATTGGCAAATTCCTGCAGGCTCATTTCTTCATAAACCTGTTTACACCATTGTTTTACCCGCTGCTCGGTCAATTCTGGCTGGCGATCTTCATCCACGCCCAGACCAATAAAATGGCTGTCATCGGCCAGAGCCTTTGAAGCGACAAAGTTGTAACCTGCAGTCGGCCAGTGACCTACGATAATTGCCCCTTTTGGTTCGATAATGTCGCGTAGTGTTCCCATCGCGTCCAGAAAATATTCAGCATAATCTTCCTGATCACCACAACCAAATATTGCGACCAATTTATTATTAAAATCGATACCCTCTAACTCCGGGAAAAAGTCGTCCCAGTCACATTGGGCTTCACCATAATACCAGGTTGGAATACCCAGTAGTAACAGGTCAAAGCCGGCAATGTCTTCTTTGCTGCTTTTGGCGATATCGCGGATCTCTACCAGATTTTTGCCCAGCTCTTTTTGGATCATCTTCGCGATATGCTCAGTGTTGCCGGTATCGCTACCGAAAAATATTCCTACAGTTGCCATGGTTTATTGCCTTCTTACCTGGATAAAGCTTGCTCTAAAAGTTGTTCAATTAAGTTACTGCGTGTGGTGTTCGCCTGCTCGGCAGCCTGACTCAATGCTGCATATAATTGGCCAGATACCTTAAATTCAATACGCTTTAACCCGTTATTACGATCGCGTTTGATTTGATTGCGTTTATTTAACTTAAGCTGTTCTTCACGCGGTAGCGGATTGGTTTTGGGCCGCCCCGGCCGCTTATCAGCCGCAAACAAATCAATAGTGGTGCGATCAGTGGCGATTTTGGCCATTAATCTCAACCTTGTTATTCGATAAAGTGTTGTACGACAGTTTTAATCACAAATACCAGTGGTGATAAAAACAACACCAGCCAGACAAAAAAACGACCAAATCGTGGCGCCTGGCTCTTTTTCAGGACATCATTAATCGCCAGCACAATAAAAATGTATAGAGTGGCTAAACCAAGCCATAAACCAACGGTTTCAAATTGTGCAACGGTCATCAATGCTGGCCATACCGGAAAAATTGGCCGCACTATAGCATAAAAAAAGTTATTTTTTAGTGTGCTGGCTCAATAAAAAGTCACGTACCAACTTCGCAAACGCGACAGGTTTTTCAGCATGCAACCAATGGCCGGTACCATTAATGATTTTTGCCTCAGCTGCAGGGAAAAGCTGCATAATTTGCGGTCGGTGTTCCGGCAAAATATAGTCTGATTCAGCACCTTTAATAAACAACACCGGGCCTGAATAGCTATCTTTGGTAATAGGTGCGCCAAGTAAATCGTCATAACATTCTGACAAAACAGCTAAGTTAAAGCGCCACTGAAAACCCTGCTCGGTTTTATGCAGGCTTTTCAACAAGAACTGGCGCACACCAGGTTCCGTAATATGGGCGGCCATTTGTTTATCTGCATCACTACGGTTATTAATGGTGGCCAGAGTGACTGCATTTAAACCGGCAAATACCGACTGGTGACTGCGCTCGTAGCGTACCGGGGCAATATCGGCGACGATGAGTTGGCTTACCCGTTTGGGATAGGTAAGCGCAAATGCCATTGCCAGTTTACCGCCGAGGGAATGTCCCAATAATGCGCATTGTTCTATATTCAGGCTGTCGAGGGTTTCAGCTAAATCGGCTACCATGCTGCTGTAGCTCATTTGGTTGCTGTGGGGTGATTGACCATGGTTTGGTAAATCTATACTGATAATCTGCCATTGCTCACTTAGGGCCCGGGCAATACCCGCTAAGTTTTCATAGCTGCCAAACAGACCATGGATTAGCACCAGCGGTTCGCCGGAACCTGTACTGTGGGAATGTAAAATCATCGCTAACTCACTGAAAAGGCTGAGGCCGTATTTTATCAAATTAAGCGACTGGCGTCAGTGGCAAAGCCTTTATATAATGGGACAACTTTCAGTTGACGGAAAAACCTATGAAAACCATTGAAATAGATGACGATTTATATCACTACATCGCTGCACAAACCCGCCAGATTGGCGAAAGTGCCTCTGATATTTTACGTCGCTTACTGCTGGGTGAGCCACAGCCAAGCCCAACTTCAGTGGATAGCAGCAAACCCGAAGCTGTTGCATCGGCGCCAGCCTCAGAACAGAAAGACAGTAGTACACCCGGTACGATATTCGACTTAGTCAGCCGCCAGGATCTACAGGCAGAATCCAGTGTAGTGGGGCGCTTTTTATATTTATTGTCGGTATTAGCCCGAGTCCACAAGAAGCAATTTACTAAGGTACTGGATATTAAAGGTCGCAACCGCCTGTATTTTGCGACATCCGCTGAAGCGTTGTCCGAAGCCGGCAGTAGCACCAATCCGAAACAAATTCCAAATACCGGTTTCTGGGTGATTACAAATTCCAATACCACCAGAAAAAAAATGATGCTTACCGAAACTGCCATCAAACTGGGGTATAGTGAGCAGGACGCTGAGCGGATCCGCGATTTATTATAAGGAATGAATATGTCTTTACATCCCCTGGCGGGCCAACAAGTGCCTAACAATCGAATTCCCAACATCAGTCGGTTAATGACGGCTTACTACGTACTTGAGCCCGATGTGCATCAGCACCCCGAGCATAAAGTTAGCTTTGGTACGTCTGGTCACCGGGGAAGTGCGCTAAAATGTTCGTTTAATGAACCTCATGTACTGGCAATTTGTCAGGCTATTGCCGACTATCGCAAAGCGAATAGCATTAACGGCCCGTTGTTTCTTGGCAAAGATACACACGCCTTGTCGGAAGCAGCGTTTGCGTCGGCGCTGGAAGTATTAATTGCTAATAAAATCCAGGTATGTATTCAGCAAGATTTAGGTTACACACCAACACCGGTTATTTCGCATGCCATTCTTACCCAGAACGACGGTGCTGAAGGTAAACTCGCTGATGGTATTGTTATTACCCCATCACACAATCCGCCGGAAGATGGCGGCATTAAATATAACCCGCCTCATGGCGGGCCAGCAGACACTGATGTAACCAACTGGATTGAGCAACGCGCCAACGAGTTACTGGCTAAAGACTTAGATGGCGTGAAAATGATGCCCTATAGTCTGGCTATTCAGTCAGGCTACTGTCAGCACATTGATTACATTCAGCATTATGTCGATGATTTAGAGAACGTTATTGACATGGCGGCTATTGCTAAAGCTGGGATCCGGATTGGCGTTGATCCACTCGGCGGCTCTGGAATTGGTTACTGGCCGCGAATCGCTGAAAAGTATGGTCTGGATATTACTGTTGTTAATGACAAAGTTGACCCGGCTTTTGCTTTTATGCCGCTGGATAAAGACGGCCAGATCCGGATGGATTGCTCCTCGGCGTGTGCGATGGCTAATTTAATTCAGTTAAAAGACCAGTTTGATATCGCCATTGGTAACGACCCTGACTTTGACCGTCACGGTATTGTTACCCGTAGCGGCGGGTTAATGAACCCCAATCACTATCTTGCTGTGGCAATTAATTACTTGTTGTCTAACCGGCCAGACTGGCCAGCCAGCCTGGCCATTGGCAAAACCCTGGTATCCAGCGCTTTGATAGACAGAGTGGTGGCAGCACGGGGCCGTAAGTTGTGTGAAGTGCCCGTAGGCTTTAAATGGTTCGTTGAGGGTTTATATAAAGGCACGCTTGCTTTTGGTGGCGAAGAGAGCGCTGGGGCCAGTTTTTTAAGGCTAGACGGCAAAGTTTGGTCTACCGATAAAGACGGTATCATTTTAGGATTGCTGGCCGCTGAAATGCTGGCAAAAACCGGCGTTGATCCATATAAACAATATCAGGCCCTAACCAGAGAACTGGGCTCACCCTTATACCGTCGGTTGGATGCACCGGCGTCGGCGGAGCAGAAAACAGCGCTTAAATCACTGGATGTGGCCAGTGTTACGCAGACTGAACTGGCAGGTGACCCGATACTGGCAGTGTTAACCCAGGCACCGGGCAACCAGGCTGATATTGGCGGTGTAAAAGTGGTTACCTGCAATGGCTGGTTTGCTGCCCGGCCTTCCGGCACTGAAAATGCGTATAAAATTTATCTGGAGAGTTTTGTTGATCAGCCGCACTTACAAAAGCTGGAGCTAGATGCCAAAGCCTTTGTTGACAAGGTTTTCAGCGCTATTTGACGATTAAAAAGGCCGCCATATTTGTGTAATTTAATTACATAGGAGGCCTTTATTTTGCCAAATGATGCAAATTGAGGTATCGTTTTCGTAATATTTCTACATTTATCAATAGTAGTAGCTGATTCAGCTGCGTTGATTAGCTTAAATAATATGCTCAGTAAATTTCAGGATTGGCAATGAAGAAAGCAACCTCACCTAAGTCCGCTGTTGGCGGTGCATCTACCGAACAACTTAAACAAAATATAATTAAACACCTGCATTCCAGTTTGGGGACCGACGTAAATAAAGCCAGTAGTCAGGCCTGGTGGCGTGCTACCTGTGCTGCGGTAAACGAGCAGGTTTTTGATGGCTTGCGTAATACACAGCGCACCCACTACCAACAGGATACCCGGGCGCTGCATTATTTTAGTCTTGAATACCTGATGGGCCGCTTGTTCAGCAATAACCTGCATAATCTTGGTTTATATGATCAGGCGAAACAAGCCCTGGCAGAGCTCGGAATGAACATTGCTGATTTAGAAGATCAGGAAGAAGATATGGCATTAGGCAATGGTGGTCTTGGCCGCCTGGCAGCATGTTTTATCGATTCACTTGCAACCTTGAATTATCCGGCAATTGGCTATGGCATTCACTACGAACATGGCCTGTTTAAGCAAAGTTTTCAGGATGGTCGTCAGATAGAGCGGCCTGATAGCTGGCGCGAATATGGTAATCCGTGGGAAATTTGCCGGCCGGAGTCAGTGCAGGAAGTCTCTGTTTATGGCTATGTTGAAACAGTTTATGATCTGCAAGGTACCATGAAAAAAGTCTGGCACCCGGGCCGGATCATCAAAGGCGTGCCCTGGGATATTCCGGTCGTTGGTTACAATGGCAGTTCAGTTAATGTGCTGCGTTTATGGGAAAGCCGGGCCAGTGACTTTTTTAACTGGGATGTGTTTAATTCCGGTGGTTATATTGATGCAGCGCGACAGAACATTGAAGCTGAAACCATATCTAAAGTGCTGTATCCGAACGACGAAACCGATGCGGGTAAAGAGCTGCGGCTTATTCAGCAATATTTTTTCTGTTCCTGCTCGTTAAAAGACATTATTCGCCGTTACAAAAGAGCCCATGGCGATGACTGGAGTAAATTTCCAGAGCAAGTGGTTATTCAGCTGAACGATACCCATCCGGCTGTCGCGATTCCGGAGTTGATGCGAATTTTAATTGATCGGGCTGACATGAGTTGGGACGACGCCTGGGCGCTGTGCCAGCAGGTATTTGCTTACACCAACCACACTTTGCTGCCAGAAGCGCTGGAAAGATGGCCGGTACGCTTGTTTGAAAAAGTGTTGCCGCGGCACATTGAAATTATATACGAAATCAACCGCCGCTTTCTGGTGGAGCAGGTCGACGTGCTGTGGCCGGGTGACAACGCCAAAAAACGCAAGCTTTCTATCATTGAAGAAGGCGATGAGCCGATGGTCAGAATGGGCCATCTGTCAGTGGTCGGGTCGTTTAAAGTTAACGGTGTGGCAGAGATCCACTCTAAACTGGTGCAATCCGATTTATTTCCGGAAATGGTCGCGCTGTGGCCGGACAAGTTTACCAATGTAACTAATGGTGTAACACCGCGACGTTGGCTTAAAGCCTGTAATCCACGATTGTCGAAATTGCTGGATGAGAAAGTGGGCGATGGCTGGCCGGTAAACCTGAAATTACTTAGCAAACTGGCTGAATTTGCCGACGATGCGCAGGTTCAGGATAACTTTATGGCGATCAAGCAGCAGAACAAAGCTGATTTTGCTAAAGAAGTTAAGAAGTTAACTAAAATTGATATTGACCCGGCGGCCATATTTGATATCCAGATTAAACGTTTGCATGAATATAAACGCCAACATCTTAACTTACTGCATATTCTGGCGTTGTACCGACGTATTTTGCAAAACCCGGATTATGACATGGTGCCCCGGGTATTTATTTTCGGCGCGAAAGCTGCACCTGGCTATAAACTGGCAAAAGAAATTATCTATGCCATCAATAAAATTGCTGACAAAATCAATAATGATAAGCGGGTTAAAAACCGGATAAAAGTGGTGTTTATGCCAAATTACCGGGTCACGCTGGCTGAGAAAATGATCCCGGCGGCAGATGTGTCTGAGCAGATATCTACTGCAGGTAAAGAGGCGTCAGGTACCGGTAATATGAAACTGGCGTTAAACGGCGCCGTGACAGTAGGAACCCTTGATGGCGCCAATATTGAAATCGCGGAAGAAGTCGGCAATGACAATATTGCGATTTTTGGTTTAACGGTGGATGAAGTAAAAGTACTGCATGCTAAGGGGTATCATAGCTACGACTACTATCACAATAATCCGGAAATTAAAGCCATATTAGACTGGCTGGAGACCGATTATTTTACCCCTGGTAAACCCGGCGAACTGGCGGCGATTAAGCACAGCTTGCTCGAAGGAGGTGACCCTTATCTGGTACTGGCTGACTTTGACTCCTATGCCAAAGCACAACTTCAGATAGACAGTTGGTATCGTGATAAGGCTGGCTGGGCCAGAAAAGCCATTTTAAACACGGCGTTAGTAGGCAAGTTTACCTCTGACCGTTCAATTGAGGATTATGTTAGCCGGGTCTGGCATTTAAAGCCCTGTAAAATAGCAAACTAGGCCTGCTGTATAGGCTTATTAAAGGTTAAAGCCCATCTCAGGATGGGTTTTTTATTGGTTGTTAATTGGCAATTCTGCCCGCTGACCGTTACGCTGATAGTAACAATGACTCATGCGAGGTCTACGCTGATGAGGTTATTATTCAGACGATGCAATGCAATTTTACTGGTGCTTTTTAGCGCATGCCTGGCGGCGCAACAGCACAGTGAAACGGGCGTAATTTCAGTAGATCGGCAAAATAACGTTGAGAATACATTAATTCATTGGGCAATTAATGATGCGCCACCTTTTCATGTATTACACGGTGAGTATCAACGTCAGGGGATTTGTGATGTTTTAACCAGAGTGGTACATCGTTACCTGCCAGAACAACAAGCCAGTTATTTGCAAATGCCGCAGCCGAGAATCGCTCAGGCGCTGGACAATCAAGAACCCGTCTGTTTCCCCTGTATGATATACAAACCGGCCGGTGAACCGAGGGCCCTTTATAGTTTACCTACGCACGTTTACTACCCTCATCATATTATAACAAGTGAGGCCACAGCCAAAACGTTGCGGGCGCTATACGGAGAGCCGGTTTCTCTGGCAAAGTTACTTGACGACCCCCGTTTCCGGCTAGGTTATCCGGTTGGCCGTCGTTATGGTGTCTTGCAACCGTTACTAAATGATCACGACCCTTATCTTGCCAGAGCAGGAACAGGTGGTGCTGTTGCCATCTTGCACATGATTAGTTCCGGCCGCCTGGATTACACCATCGACTATCCGATAGTCGCCAATTATTTTCAGCTGCTTTATAACCGTAGTATGGTAACCCTGGAAATTACTGAGAATAACCAGCAGCCGGTAGCAGGTGCAATTGGTTGTGCCAATACAGATTGGGGTAAAAGTAAAATTACTGAAATAAACAAGGTGATTAAGAAAATACGAACGGATCCGGAGTTATCAGAGGTACTGCAGTTATGGCATAGTAACGGCCTTAGCAACAGCGACGACTATGACTACTTTAACCAACAGTGGCTGCAGGTATTTGATGGTGAGACAACCGAGCAAAAATAACGGTTATATTCGTGAAAAATAAACACAGTGGAGTAGTAATTGGAACAGCAGGGAAGTTTAGTTTGTGTGGGTACCGGCATCACGTTAGGCTCACATATTAGTCCACTAAGCCGCAGTTATATTGAGCAGGCAGATGTGGTGTTTTTGCTGGTAGCAGATGGTATTACCGAGCAATGGGTGGCGCAGATGAACAGTGATGTGCGCTCTTTGCAGCCCTATTACCAGAGCGGCGTATCGCGGATGCTCAGTTATCTGCAGATGGTGGCAGCTATACTTGCCGAAGTAAGACAAAATAAAAAAGTAGTGGGTGCTTTTTATGGCCACCCCGGAGTATTTGCCTGGGTACCACATAAAGCGATTGCCGAGGCTAAAGCTGAAGGGTTTGCCGCCCATATGGAGCCCGGGATTTCAGCCGAAGATTGTCTGATAGCGGATCTAGCCATAGACCCTGGCAGCTATGGTTGCCAGCATTTTGAAACCAGCCAGTTTATGTTTTACAAACGTAGTATTGATACTGCAGCTTTCCTGATTTTATGGCAGGTGGGGGTAGCAGGTGATCGCAGCCTCGCCAAGCGCAGCACTGATGCCCGCTATCGGCAATTGCTTATTGAGGTGTTAGCTGAATACTACCCGTTAAACCATCAGGTTATTTTGTACGAAGCGGTAACTTTACCCATTCAACAACCACGGATCAGCAGACTTGCACTGTCTGAGCTGGTTAGTGCCGAGATGGACCCTAAAACCACTCTGGTGATCCCGCCAGCGACCCCAATGATTGCCAACCAGCAAATGCTGGATAAACTGGCTGCGCTACAAGCAGAAGATGACCATTATCAACGACCTGAATAGTAAAAACCTTTGTTTTAGTACAGCAAATTTTAGCGTACGTTTACTGGCAGCTGCTGATCAGGCGCTTTATCAATCGCTTTTTTGTAATCAACAAGTGATGCAATGGATTGGTGAGCCATTAACTGAGGTGCAGGTTAATGCCAGTTTTGCTGCGGCGCTAAAACATAATAACTCTGCAGTAACTGAACTGGCGCATAGTAGCCGGCTATTTCTGGTTATTGAAGACCCGCCATCTGACGTGAAACAGGGATTAATGGCGGTTACCTTTAACGCAATTAACGCATCACCATGGTCAGGATGTTTTGATGCTGAAATTGGCATTATGCTGTTGCCGTTTGCCCAGCGTCTGGGGCTTGCCAACGCTGCTTTTGCTGGCTTGTGCCAAAAATTGCAGCGAGTGGCAATAGTCAATGATATTGTCTGTAACATTGCGACAAATAATCTGGCGGTAAAAAAGCTGGTTACGGCTTTGGGCTTTGTGTATTGTAAGCAGGGTAATTGCTATAAATTGCAAAATAACAATTAAATTACGGTTACAGGAAGATCAGCATGAATAATGTATTGCAGCTGTTGCAAAGCTTAGGTGAGGACGCAGCGATGCGTTATCTTGCCAATACCCAGTTAGAAAAAGTGCTAAACCCGCTAAATCTCGACCCCGCGGTGCAACAAGCAATAACTCAGCAAGACGACATTAAGCTGGCGCAATTGCTCCACGCGAATAACAAAATAGTGTGTATGATTTTACCTGCCGAAGAGCCTTCTCCTTCAGAACAACCTGCAGAAAACCCATCTAAACAACCCGGGGACGAGCCAGAGCCGACAGAGACTGATATAAAACTGGCGGTATAGACAGAGGGGTAGTGAAGTGTGTCAGGGCTGAACGGGTGAGGATATTTTTAACCAACTTAATTTTTATACTACTGGCGTCAACTACTGTTGCATTCGCTAGCGAGCAGTATTTGAACACGTCAGAGGACGATAGCGGGGACCAGCAGCATTTGACAATACGTCAGCAGTTGTTGAAATTGGATAAAATAAAACTGGAAGATCAACCTCGCTTTAAAGCTGAGCTGGCAAAAATTAAGCTGTTACCGCTAAGCCAGACAGCGGATATTGAATACCTTACCTTATTGACAGCTTACGAACACGCTTTACAAGGTCAATATGACAAAGTTCTTCCAACACTTATTCCATTACTGGATAGCACAGAGAATGCAGAACACATTATCAGAGCCCGTATTTTAGCCGTTAATGTTTCGCTACTTTCCAATAATCATACTTTAGCATTTTCTTACTTTGATAAGCTCGTCAACAGTATACCTTCTATTTCTGATCCCGAATTATTGGCGCAGGTTATAGCTTTGGCAATGTTCACCTACAATCAGTTGGAACGATTTGACCTTACGTTACTTTATGAACGCTACATCAACTATCAGGCAATTCCAGCAAAACTGGCTTGTCGGATCAGAGTTACCGCCCTCGACGCTAAATATTTACAACCTGATATCGCGGTCAGTGAGACTGAGTCACTGGAAGTCATAAACCTTTGTATTGAAGCCAGAGAAACAATACCGGCAAACTTAGTCAGAACAGAACAAATGCGTGACTTAATAAACAATAACGATACCGATACAACGCTCGCAATTTATAACCAACATATCAAAGAAATTGAGCAAACTAATTACCCCATTTTGATTTCCAGAGTGAAATCGCTTGCAGCATTAGCGTATTACCAAAATGAAAACTATCACCAGGCATTACAGTTGGCGAACGATGCCCTGCAGCTAGCACAAAGCAGTCCAAACAACATTGCCTTAGTAGAGGCTTATGATGCGCTTTACAAAATTTCTAAAGCCGAGCAGAAATACCAAATGGCTTTGAGCTACCTCGAAAAAAAGCATGAAATTGAAAATGAATTTAATGCTGGCAAGGCGTCTCAACAAGCAGCATATCACACCGTCAGATCAGAAATTGAATTGAAAAATCAAAGAATTAACTTACTAGATCGGGATAACGAGCTGCTATTTTTACAACAAAGTATTTATCAGGAAGAGGCGAAGAACAGTCGCCTATGGTTAATATTGGTTGCCCTGCTTGGCTTTATTACCTTAATACTGGCCTATCGGGGATTAACCGGCCGCAAGCGTTTTAAACTTATGGCAGAATACGATCATTTAACCGGCATTAGTAACCGCTACCATTTTAATAACCAGGCGAAACAGGCGCTGAAGTACTGCCAGGCTAAACGAGTACCTGTGGCATTGATATTGTTCGATTTAGATCATTTTAAGGCGATTAATGACCAATTTGGCCACGCTACCGGGGATTGGGCGTTACAGCAAATAGTCCAGGCCTGTAAGCAGTTTATGCGTTCAAATGATATATTTGGCCGAATTGGTGGCGAGGAGTTTGTTATCATGATGCCCGGTTGTGAGCTTGATAAAGCCACCTTGCTGGCTGAAATATGCCGGGATGCTATCGTCAGTATTGAGTCTAGCAGCAATGAGCATCAGTTCAGCCTGAGCGCCAGTTTTGGTGTTAGTGGTAGTGAATTAAGTGGCTATGATTTAAAACAATTACTGGCTGATGCAGACAAAGCAATGTATCAGGCCAAAGCCAAAGGCCGTAATCTGGTCGTCGAATATCAGCAATCAGAACCTTGAGCAAAGTGGCGTCGCTATTAAAGGTTTTTATTTGCCAAGCGCATGGAGTAGTCATCTATGATACAGCAACTTATACCTGCTGCAGATTTTCTTAAACTCACCCTGGAAAACCCGGATGGTTTAGCGCCATTTCAGTGCGAGCTGGCTAATGGAACGACAGTACAGGTATGGGACACTGGGGTAATTTATTTCGAACCGTCCGAAACAACAAATGAAGATGTGGTTTTATCATGTGGTGTGCATGGCAATGAAACTGCACCTATAGAAATTTGTGCTGCTATTGTCCATGACATTCTGACAGGGCGTTTAGCTCCATCAGTACGGTTGTTAGTGTTGTTTGGAAACCCGCCGGCTATTAATGCCGGCTCACGCGAAATAGCTGAAAATCTGAACCGGCTATTTTCTGGTCATCATAGCAAAGGGGCGGGCATGATTAATGCTGAACGGCGCCGTGCTAAAGCGTTGGAGCAGTATGTCAGCCAGTTCTATCATGGGGAACGCGTAACCAAAGTTGATACGCGTAACCGTAGTTTATATGATTTACATACCGCTATTCGCGGCTCGAGATTCGAGAAGTTTGCGGTGTGTCCTTTTTTGCACGATAAGCCCTGGCAAAAAACAGAGTTTGCATTTCTGGCAGCCTGTGATGTTCACACTGTGTTATTAATGCAAACACCTGCAACCACTTTTAGCTACTATGCGTCGAATGAACACGGTGCCAATTCCTTTACCATTGAATTGGGTAAGGTAAAACCGTTTGGTCAGAATGACAGGGCACGTTTTGCAAAGGCAGACACCAGTTTAAGGGCGTTAATTCGTAATGAGCCGGTTAAAGCGGGCACGTATCATGACGAACAATTCAACATGTATAAGGTGTATCGCTCGATAGTTAAGCAAACTCAGGACTTCAAATTACACTTTGCCGATGATATTGAAAATTTCACCAGTTACCCGCCGGGCACGTTACTAGCCACTGATGGTGATATTGAATACCGGGTAGAGCAGGAGGGTGAGGCACTTATTTTCCCTAATGCCAACGTCGCAATAGGCCAGCGAGCGATGTTGATGGTAGTCCCGGCGTCTGTTGCTGATAATTTGCTGTAAATGACAGTGTTGCCCGTCAATGCAGGGCTGACAGACAGTAAATATAACCTGACAGCTTAGCCGGCGGTCAGGTTTTTTTGTACCTGGCCACGGTTGCAATGCAGTTTACGTAAAGGTAAAGTTCCCCGCAAATAATGATAATCGACAGCGTGTCCACAACGTGTCCACAACCCAAGAGATTGCTATGACAAACCCTAATAACGCCACCATCACCACGGTGCATACTGCAGCTTTTACTGCCGGTGATGCGTTAAAAATCCCTACTCTGCGTATTTTGCAAGATGATGGCAACCTTTACGACGGTGCCGATAAACCAAGCCTCGATAAAGAAACTGCGCTGAAAATGTACGACACTATGGTGTTTACCCGGGTGCTGGACGAACGCATGCTGGCGGCGCAGCGCCAGGGTCGTATTAGCTTTTATATGCAATGTCTGGGAGAAGAGGCGACCACGGTTGGCAGTGCTGCGGCACTGGACGAGCAGGATATGATCATGGCGCAATATCGTGAACAAGGCGCATTACGTTACCGTGGTTTTACCCTGGAACAGTTTATGAATCAGCTGTTTTCCAACGAGAAAGACTTGGGTAAAGGCCGCCAGATGCCGGTACATTATGGTAGTAAAGATATTTACTATATGACCATATCGTCACCTCTGGGCACCCAAATCCCACAGGCTAGTGGCTATGCCTATGCCCAGAAGCTGCGAGGTTTGAATAACACCACTATTTGTTATTTCGGTGAGGGCGCTGCGTCAGAAGGCGATTTTCATGCTGGTTTAAATATGGCAGCTGTGCATAAAGCCCCGGTGCTGTTTTTCTGTCGTAACAATGGCTACGCCATATCTACCCCGGCCAACGAGCAATTTGTCGGCGATGGCATCGCTTGTCGGGCGGTAGGTTACGGCATGAAAGCAATCCGGGTAGATGGAGCTGATATTCTGGCAGTGTATCACGCTACAAAAATAGCCCGTGAACATGCGCTTAAGCATAACGAACCGGTATTAATTGAAGCAATGGCTTATCGGTTAGGTGCTCACTCGTCTTCAGATGATCCCAGCGGCTACCGCTCAAAAGAAGAAGAAGAGCTGTGGCGCAAAACAGATCCTATTTCGCGTTACCGCTTATGGCTGGTTAAACAGGGCTGGCTTGATGAAGATGCAGATAAAGCCAAAACAGACCAGCTGCGTACTGAAATACTTGATGCCCTGAAAGTGGCAGAGAAAGTGGCGAAGCCAGGTATTGAACATTTAATTTCTGATGTGTATCAACAGCCGATCCCGGCATTGCAGCAACAGTTAGATGAATTAAAACAACATATCAGAAAGTACCCGGATGCGTATCCGGTGACGTCGGGGAGAATGGACTAATGGCAAAAATGAATATGCTGCAAGCGATTAATAATGCGCTTGATATCGCCATGGCTAAAGATGACAGTGTAGTGTGTTTTGGCGAAGATGTGGGCCATTTTGGTGGCGTATTCCGGGCTACCAGCAAACTACAGGAAAAATATGGCAAAGCCCGCTGTTTTAATACACCGTTAACTGAACAGGGTATTGCCGGTTTTGCTAACGGTATGGCTGCTCAGGGTATGAAACCGGTAGCTGAAATTCAGTTTGCTGATTATATCTTTCCGGCCTTTGATCAAATCGTCAACGAAACGGCCAAATTCCGCTACCGTTCAGGCAATGAGTTTAATGTGGGCGGTATCGTGTTTCGCAGCCCTTATGGCGGTGGTATTGCCGGTGGCCATTACCATAGCCAGTCGCCGGAAGCGTATTTTGCCCATACCCCGGGCCTGAAAGTAGTGATCCCGCGCGATCCCTATCAGGCTAAGGGTTTGTTGCTGGCGTCGATAGCCAGCCCTGATCCGGTTATTTTCTTTGAACCGAAAAAACTATATCGCGCATCAACCGGTGAAGTGCCTGAAGATTACTATGAAATTGAGCTGGGTAAGGCTGAAGTTGTGCAGCAGGGCAACGATGTGACCGTGCTGGCCTGGGGTGCGCAGATGGAAATAGTTGACAAGGCGGTAGCAATGGCCAAAGAGCAGGGCGTATCGTGTGAAGTTATCGACTTACGCAGCATTTTGCCGTGGGATGCTGACACTGTTGCTGCTTCTGTGCAGAAAACCGGCCGGTTGGTGATTAACCATGAAGCACCGTTAACCGGTGGTTTTGCCGGTGAAATTGCTGCCACTATTCAGAAAATGTGTTTCCTGTATCTGGAAAGCCCGATTGAGCGGGTGTGTGGCTTAGATACGCCGTATCCGCTGGCACTGGAAAAAGAATATGTTGCCGATCATCTTAAAACCTACGAAGCCATTATGCGCTCGGTTAACTTCTAAGGAGATGGCATGAAACAGGATTTTATACTGCCGGATATTGGCGAAGGTATTGTCGAGTGCGAAATTGTCGAGTGGTTGGTCAGTGAAGGTGACACCATCAAAGAAGACCAGCCGGTGTGTGATGTGATGACCGACAAAGCCCTGGTGCAAATTCCAGCTGTGCACAACGGCGTGGTAAGCAAACTGTATTACGCTAAAGGTGAGATAGCCAAAGTGCATGCGCCGTTATTTGAGATGGAAATTAGCGACGGCGCAACGCCGGCGAATGAAGCCAAGCCCACTGCTGACAAAGCACAAGCTGCGCCTGCCCAAAGCGCTTCAAGCTCTCAGTCGGCTACCGCTTCGCGTAGCGAAGATTTTATTTTGCCGGATATTGGCGAAGGTATTGTTGAATGTGAGATTGTTGACTGGCTGGTGGCAGAAGGCGATACCATCACTGAAGATCAGCCGGTTTGTGATGTGATGACTGACAAAGCCCTGGTGCAAATTCCGGCCAAATACTCCGGAGTCGTCAGTAAACTGTATTACGCCAAAGGCGAGATCGCCAAAGTGCACTCCCCGTTATTTGCCATGCAGTTAAACGGCGAAGCAACGGCTGCCGCGCCGCAGGCGGAAAGTGCAGAACAAAGCAAAACCGCGCTGACGAAGTCCGATAATAATACGGTAATCAGTAGCGGAAAGGCATTAGCCAGCCCGGCTGTCCGCAGGTTAGCCCGTGAGCTAAGTATCGACCTGTCGAAGGTTCAGGGCTCGGGTGACAAAGGCCGGGTTTATAAAGATGATGTTAAGGCCTATGCCAATGGCTCTGCTGCACAAGCTGGCAAATCGAAATCTGCTACCACAACGGAAACCCAGGCTGCATCGTCCACTCAGCTGGCGGCTGCAGACAGAGTTGAACCTATTAAAGGTATTAAGGCGGCAATGGCGCGGCAAATGGCCGATTCAGTCGCGACTATTCCGCATTTTACCTATTGTGAGGAGATTGACTTAACTGAGTTAATTGCGTTGCGTTTAAGCCTGAAAGACAGTTATGCCAAACAAGGTGTTAAGCTGACCATGATGCCGTTTTTCATGAAAGCAATGTCGCTGGCAATTAAAGATTATCCGGTAATGAACAGCCAGCCAAACAGTGATTGTACTGAATTGCGCTATTTCAGTGAGCATAATATTGGGGTAGCGGTCGATTCTAAAGTCGGTTTACTGGTGCCGAATGTGAAAGGCTGTCAGGCTAAATCGATTGTGGACATTGCCCGCGAGCTTGGCCGTTTAACAGAATCAGCCCGTGAAGGCCGAGTTAGCCCGGCTGACTTGAAAGGCGGCACTATTACCATCTCTAATATTGGTGCAATCGGCGGTACTGTCGCCACCCCGATTATTAATAAGCCGGAAGTGGCAATAGTGGCACTGGGTAAAGTGCAAAACTTGCCACGCTTTAATGCCAACGGTGAAGTGGAAGCCAGACAACTGATGCAGATAAGCTGGTCAGGTGATCACCGGATTATCGATGGTGGCACCATTGCCCGCTTTACTAATCTGTGGAAGCAATATCTGGAGCAGCCTTCATCAATGCTGGTTAACATGATTTAAGCAGTTGGCAAGCCTAACTGTTTCTGATAAAACCCACGATAGTAGTGGGTTTTTTTATGGTTGCCGGTGCAGCCGGCACAGGGAAGAAAGATGTACGAATTTGAAGATTTAAGAGTACTGGTACAGGCGAAAAGCCCGCTGATTATCATTGAAACCTATGAAGAGCTGCGGGCTCTGGCGTTAATAAAACGCCTGGCGGTGAATTTAATGCGGCCGGTGTTTCAATGGACCATTACAGATGGCTTGCAACGAACTGATCGGGAAAGCAGCCCGCAAGCATTCAATACTGAGCCAGCGCAGTTACTGGCCCAGATTAAAGGTACCCGTGTTCCCGGTATTTATGTGCTATGTGACTTCCATCCCTTTTTGGCAGAACCACGGCATATTCGCTTTATTAAAGAGATCGCTCAGGCCCATGACAGTCTCGGACACACCCTGATATTGCTGAGTTACGCGTTGGAAACACCGCCGGAATTGGCGCGGTTGAGTTATCGTTTTCAATTGTCATTACCGGGCGAGCAGCAAATTAGACAGATGATTAGTGAGGCGGCGGATAAATATAGCCGAGAGCATGGGCGATTGGCTGAAATGGCGCCGGCTGACGTCAGCGCTCTGGTGACAAATTTACATGGCTTGACGTTTGATGAAGCTAAGCGTTTAGCTTATAAGGCAATAGCAGATGACGGTGCTATTACCCGTGCTGATATTCCCAGAATTAATCGGGCCAAATTTAATTTGCTGCAAACGGCCGGTACCTTAAGCCAGGTCTTTGATACGAAAAGCCTGGATGAAGTGGTTGGTCTGCCAAATTTAAAACGCTGGTTAAACCAGCGGCAACAGGCTTTCAGACATAATGGTCAGGATACCCCCAAAGGCATGTTGTTAACCGGTGTACAGGGTACTGGCAAAAGTCTGACCGCAAAAGCGATAGCCGGTGACTGGGGCATACCGCTGCTGCGGTTGGACATGGCGGCTTTATATAACAAATACATTGGTGAAACAGAGAAAAATCTGAATCAGGCACTGTCCCAGGCAGATGCCATGGCGCCTTGTGTATTGTGGATTGATGAAATTGAAAAAGGGTTGGCCGGTGGCGACAATGACAACGGGGTTACCCGACGAATATTGGGAAGCTTACTGACCTGGATGGCTGAACGGGATAAACCGGTTTTTCTGGTGGCCACCGCCAATAACATTGAAGAACTGGCACCGGAGCTACTACGAAAGGGCCGGTTTGACGAAATATTCTTTGTTGATTTACCTGATGAACCGCAAATTAAAGCGCTGTTGAGCCTGCATCTGCACCGTCGCAACTTAAGCCTGAACGATGCCGAACTTGACCAGTGTGCTGCCCTGGCTCAGGGCTTTTCCGGGGCCGAACTGGAGCAGGCGGTAGTCAGTGCCAGTTACCGGATGCACAGTGACGGGGCCGGTTTCAGTTTGCACCACCTATTGGCCGAACTGGCTGAAACTCAACCGCTGTCAGTGGTGATGGCTGAGCGGGTCGCCAGCCTCAGACACTGGGCAAACCAGCGTTGTGTTATCGCCTGATGTTTAGCGTTTGCTGCAGATTGCAGTACAGCTATTTAACGGACAGCTTTCTAACGGAAAATTATGCCGGATAAATCTGACAAGAGCGCATTACGTAATTTTTATATCCCGGAAGAGCAGTCGGTATACTTACTCAATGCCAATGATGCCAAAAAGCTCAAAGATTGGGTAGCGCTATGCATTGAAGAGCTGGAAAAGCTAGGTTATCGCCAGATAGAACTTATTGGCAAAGGAGCCTATGGCTTCGCTTTTGCCGGTTTTGGCCAGGATGGCGTGTCTTATGTGTTTAAATTCTCCAGAATTAATTTAGCCCAGCATATTCAGGAACGCCTTGCTGACGAAGCCTATATGTTATCGCTGGTGAAGCATCCCGCCATACCATCGTACATTACCTATCAGGTGATAAAAAAACAGGGCATTTTAATGATGGGCCGGGCTAAGGGCGTAGATCTGGAGCAATACAGTCTGAAAGTAGGTCGGTTGCCGGTCAGGTTAATTATCGACATTGCGCTACAGTTAGCTGAGCTGTTGTTGTTTTTGCGCCAGCAACAGATTAACGGCGATAGTGCTCCGATAGTTCATGGCGATATCAAGCCATCCAACCTGGTTTTTGATGAACAAACCGGCAAAATAAGTCTGATCGACTGGGGCTCTTCAGTGCATGCCCAGCTGGACAGTCAGGGCCAGTATCTGGCCAACAATGTAATGCAACTGATGTCCGCAGATTTACAGCATTCTAACGCAAGAATGGGTGATGTTTATTTTATCGGGCCAGAACAGCGGGCCGGGGCGTTGTCCAGTCCTCGCTTTGATGAGCAGGGGGTAGCCAGCACCCTGTATGCACTGGCGTCAGCTCAGTCGTGCCGTTTTGGCCGCCAGGCTATACCGGCGCGAAGTCTCGGCCTGCCAGTTGAGTTTGCCACCATGCTCGATAGTATGCTGGCCGACGATCAGACGTTGCGTCAGCAGGCAGGTGACTATTTTATCAGCAGAATGCCAACCCTGAATCAACTGGTATTGCCGCCGCTCAGTTTATTACCAGACGCTGCGATGCTACCTGTATGGTGCAGTGACCAGGTGCAGGAACTTGATACGGTTGTTTATTCGTCTCGGAAATCGTTTTTACGGGAGCATCAGGAAGACGCCGACTTACATTATGTCGATGATGTGCAGTTGGAGCGCTATTACAAGAATTACCTGGAAGGGATGGGAGAGACAGAGAAAGCATTCATTGCTGCGGTGGGGCGGTTAGCGCGTTATCCGGTTGTGGGTGGCTTAGCCATTCATTGGCAGGCTGGCGGGGTGTATATCGACTCTAGTTTAAACCTTTATAATGCCAGCCTTAAGATAGCCTTTAGCCATGCGGTTAATAATGTAGTGAACCTTGGTCGGGCGATAGGCAAGTTGGGGGTTTTTAAAGCGTGTTTGTTTGATGCCCGAAACACCATCCATATTAGCCGGGAAACGATTGATCAGCCCTTTGTCGTTCCGGCTGATGCAAAAATACTTTATCAGGCAGCACCGGTACTGAGTCAGGAAGAAGCCAGCAAACAACATTCATACTTTGAAGATGGCAAAGATCCCGACGAACAGTTAGTGTTACCTGAAGCCATTATGGATGATATTGCCAAGCTTAATCTCATTCGCCATACCGGTTGCATTATTTTTGAAGTGACTCCGCTATATATGAAAGTACATAGTTATTATCGCTTGCTGGATAATACTGCCGAGCCTGAATTTTCAGCGCTGCTGCAAAGTATTCTGGCGAAAGTAACTTTGATTAGCGGGGAAGGAGTAGGTGGCTTTATGAAATTACCCTATAAAGACACCCGTTTTTTTGAGCATCAACGGCAAACCAGCGCGTGCTACTATCCGCCAAACCCACTGCAATTTAAGCCCTGAAATCATCGTTTGGATGTTTTCTAACCAGTTTCATAAATTCTGGACAAAATTCCTACTGGTCCAGGCAGTCTTTCACACTAAAAAGGTTTAAATTAGCTGGCAAACCAAGTAATGTAGTGCCTTTGATACTAGGTAAGTTGAAACCGTAAACCGATGTCTAGCGAAAAACATACTCAATACGACTTGCTGCTGCAGCAAGCGCAGGCCCTCATCGCCGACGAACCCGATGTTATAGCCAATATGGCCAACCTAAGTGCTCTGTTATACAACAGCCTGCCAGACTTAAACTGGGCAGGTTTCTACATTATGCGTGCGGGTGAATTAGTATTGGGACCGTTTCAGGGGCAAGTCGCCTGTGTGCGGATCCCGGTGGGTAAAGGTGTCTGCGGAACGGCAGTTGCCAGCGGCGAAGTACAGTTGGTTGCCGATGTGCACCAGTTTGCCGGCCACATAGCCTGTGATGCTGCCAGCAATTCGGAAATTGTGATACCGGTAAGATATGGTAATGAAATTGTTGCGGTTCTTGATATAGACAGTCCTAAGTTAGCGCGTTTTGACGATGTTGACCAGCAGTACTTAGTCGCACTGGTCAAACTGTTTGAGCAGCGATTAGCCGGACCATTATGAAAGACGCGCTGACCGTTCAGGACTACTTGTTAAATGAATCTGAAGTTGGTGACTGGGATGGTGAAGAAGAGCTGGTCACTGATAAAATTAACAGCATTATTCACGCGGTCTGGGACGCCTTACCAGAGGATCTGGCAACTGAACAAATAGAACGGATAATGCCGCAATTTTGGCAGCAATTAGCTGGTGACACCGTGTTGCTTGATGTCGATGAGCATGAATTAACCGGTTGGGCATTGGTGTATATGCGGCAACAAATTGAACTGGGCATTGATGACGCAGAAACTGCAAATGCAGGTGATGCTGATGTCATTGCAGACGATGAAGAAGAGTGAACTTTTGATGACAACCTCCACTGAAGCTTTAACCACGGCCGAAACTACTGCGTCAGAGCAGGAAACGCCGGCCACCCAGAGTGAAGTCAGTAAACTGGCGAATGTAAAAGAAGTATTGGCTTATCTGGCTCAGCAATTTCCTTTGTGCTTTAGTGTTAAAGGTGAAGCTAAACCACTAAAAATTGGTATTTTTCAGGATCTTGCTGCTAAGTTGGAGCAGGACAGTCTGGTTAGTAAGACGCAATTAAGACAGGCTTTACGGGTCTACACGTCAAGCTGGCGATATCTGGAAGCAATCCAGCCCGGCGTTGCCCGCGTAAACCTTGAAGGAGAAGCAGGTGAACAGATTGATCAACAGCAAGCTGATCATGCACTTAGCACTCTTACAGAGAGCAAACAGAAAGCGGCGGAGGTGCGTAAAGCACGAATAGCTGAGCAGAAAGCGAAAGCCAAACCAACTTCCGACAAACCTGCTTACAAAAAAAAGCCGAACAAAACGACTAGTAAGGTCTCTAATGACACTAAGCTAAGTAGTAAAGCAGTAAGTGGAACTGTCAGCCCGGCGGTAAAAGCGCCTGCTTTACAGGCTATAGCTAACGAGCATCTGAAGGTAGGCGCTGGTGTTTTGGTTAAGTTAGGCCAGTCACCGATGACAGCGACCATACTGGAAGTGCATAAAGACGATGTAACCGTGCAGCTGACGTCTGGAATGGTGGTGAAAACCCGTCGGGACAGTTTGTACCAGGCCTGATAAACGCAGAGTAGCTTATGAAAAAATTATCCATTTTAGCGGCAAGTTTGATGATGGCTTTGGCTGTTCATGCCGAGTCTGAAAAATCTGAAGAGAATTTGATACTGCCTGTGATGGCGCAGGCTTCTCATCATGCAACGGCCAGTAAAAGGATAACAGCGCTGTTTACCCGTAGCCATTATGTGCCCGTGCAACTTAATGATGAGTTGTCTGGCCGTATTTTTGACATGTATCTGAAGAATTTGGATTATTACCGCAATGTTTTATTGGAATCTGATGTCGAGGCATTTTCACGTTATCGTGACGAGTTTGACGACGGATTAAACAAAGGTAATTTGAATTTTGCATTCGATATGTTTAATCAGACCTTGGAGCGGCGTGCTGAGCGATTTGATTTCGCTATTAACTTATTGTCCCAGGATTTTGATTTCAGTAAAGACGATAGTTATCAGTATGATCGGGAAGATGCCCAATGGCCCGCAGATCAGGCAGAATTGGATGAGCTCTGGCGCCAGCGGGTCAAGTTTGATGCATTAAATTTAACGCTGACCGGTAAAACTGACGATGAAGTCAGAGAGATCCTGACTAAGCGTTATCGCAACAGTCAAAAACGGCTGAGTCAGACTAATAGCGAAGATGTATTTCAGTTGGTTATGAATTCGTTTGGCAGGGCTATTGAAGCTCACACCTCATATTTGTCACCGCGTAATGCTGATCGCTTTCAACAGGAAATGAATTTATCGTTGGAAGGCATTGGTGCGGTATTGCGTGCCGACGAAGATTATACTGTTATTCAAAGCCTGGTGCCTGGTGGCCCGGCCGACCAGACTCAGAAGTTGAAGCCAAAAGACAAAATTATTGGTGTTGCACAGGATGCCAAGGAATTTGTTGATGTTATCGGCTGGCGGCTGGATGATGTCGTTGATTTAATTAAAGGCCCGAAAGGTAGCACGGTAAGGCTGCAGGTGCTGAGTGGTAGTGATATCGCAGCCAACAAAGCAGACGTGGTGACAATAGTTCGGGATAAAATCCGGCTGGAAGATCGTGCCGCCAAAGCAGAAGTGCTAAACCCGAAACTATACGAGCTTGAACAAAATATCGGCGTTATCAGTATCCCTGGTTTTTATAATAATCTTGCTGAAGATGTTAAGAAACTTCTGGTCGAACTGAAAGAGCAGAAAGTAGATGGCATTGTTGTTGATCTGCGCGGTAATGGTGGCGGTTCTCTGCAGGAGGCTACCTTGCTTACTGGTCTGTTTATTGACCGCGGCCCCGTGGTGCAAATCAGACAAGGCGACGGTAAAGTCACTGAATCTCCCGATACTGACGGCGTTAGTTACTATGAAGGCCCGTTAACTGTGTTAGTTGACCGCTACAGTGCCTCTGCGTCTGAAATTTTTGCTGCCGCTTTACAGGATTATGGACGTGCCTTAATAGTGGGTGAGCAAACCTTTGGCAAAGGTACCGTGCAGCAACACCGTGGTTTGGGTCGGATATACGATATGTTTGAAGAGCCTTTGGGTAGCGTGCAGTACACTATTGCCAAGTTTTACCGGATTAATGGTGGCAGCACTCAACATCAAGGGGTGATCCCAGACATTCATTTTCCAACGGCCATTGATCCGGCAGAATGGGGCGAAAGTAAAGAGCAGCATGCTTTGCCCTGGGATTCTATACCGCCGGCTAACTATGCCAGTGTAAATGATATTCAGGCTCTGGTACCGGTTCTGTTGGAAAAACATCAGAGGCGGATCAGCAAAGAGCAGGAGTTTGCTTATCTGCTGTCTGATATAGAGGAGTATCAGGAGCGCCAGGATGAAAAGACCGTTTCTTTAAAAGAAGCCGTTCGAGTAAGTGAGCGTGATAAAGAAAAAGCAGAACAACTAGCCAGACTTAATGAGCGGTTAGTCAGATTTGAGCTTGAAAAAGTTGAAACTGTAGATGATGCGCCAGAGCTTATCGAAGAGCTGGACCCATTTTTGGAAGAGGCTGCCAGTATTACTGCTGATTTACTGATGGTGAGTCGACTGGCTAAAAAATAATAAAGCGTTGATGTTATGTAACAAAAAGCGGTATTGAATACCGCTTTTTGTTAGGCTAAAACAAATACGCCCAAAATCATTGAAGTTGCAGGTAGGCGGCAAGTGAGTGAACTGGGACGCCAGTGCGGCCCCATGAGCATAGCGTTCTATGCGATTGGGTTGAGTGCACATAGCCAACACCGCTGCAACTTCAAGGATAACGGGTATAAATAATAATTATAAAGGTTAACTATGACTTCACGGGGTGTATTTTCATCAAGGCTGGGCTTTATTCTTGCAGCTTCTGGTTCTGCAGTAGGGCTGGGGAATGTCTGGGGCTTTCCGTCTCAGGTTGCCAGTAATGGCGGTGCCGCTTTTGTTTTGATGTATTTAATTCTGGCTTTTGTGCTGGCCTATCCGGTATTGATGGCTGAATTATTGATTGGCAGGGCAACTGAATCGAATGTTGTTGATGCATTAGGGAAAATATCCCGTGGCCGGGCAGGCAGAGTCGTTGGGATGTGGGGGATTGCCACTGTATCCTTGATCCTGGCTTTTTACGGTATTGTTGGCGGCTGGATGCTATCTTATACCCTGGAAGCACTGGCCAGTCTGGCAGGATTGGATCAACTGGCGAACTGGTTAATATCGTCCTCCTTGTCGCGTAATATTCTGTTTTGCGGATTGTTTATGCTGCTAACCGTCGGTATTGTCAGCGGCGGCGTCGTTAATGGTATTGAACGTTGGTCAGTACGGTTAATGCCAACCTTATTTGCATTAATGTTCCTGTTGTTCGGTTATGTGATGACGCAGGATGGTGCAATGGACGGCCTGAGAGTTTACTTACTTCCCGATTTCTCACAAGCGCTCAATCCTGATTTATTAATAAGCGCGATGGGGCAGGCCTTTTTCTCTATGTCACTTGGGGTGGGCACGATGTTAATTTATGGCTCCTACGTCAGCCATAAAGAGAACCTGCCCAGGTTAGGTGCGTCGGTAGCGCTGGTGGATATTGGCGTGGCCGTACTGGCAGGTTTACTGATAATTCCGTCAATGTATGTCGCTTTGCACAACGGAGTTGAAATATTTGGCGAAAATGGCCAGTTACTCGCTGAAGATACATTGATTTTTACCGTTTTACCGTCGCTGTTTACCACTATGGGGGCCGTGGGTCTGGTGGTTGCGTGTGCATTTTTCCTGTTAATGTCTATAGCTGCACTGACATCATCAATTTCGATGCTTGAGGTGCCGGTTTCCTATGTTGTTGAGAACCGTAAAGTTGCCCGCAATAAGGCGGTATGGATTATTGCTGGCATTATATTTTCAATAAGTGTGCTTATCTTGTTGAATTTTGAAACGCTTTTTGGTTTCGTTATTGCTTTAACTACCCGCTATAGTCAACCATTACTCGGTTTGATGTTGTGTATTTTTGCGGGTTGGATATGGCATAGAAATAGCATTTTAGCTGAGCTGAAAAAAGGCGATTCTGCGGCTGAACATAGTTGGTTCTGGCGGATCTGGCCCTGGTATGTCAAATTCGTCTGTCCGGTGATTATTCTACTGATGTTTTATCGGTCGTTATAAGTGTCCGCAACAACAATTATCCATTAATAATAACAATAATAGGCGCTGCAGGCGCCTTTGCCTCATGGAGCAACATTAATGACTGAAAAACATCCCAGTTTTCTGGATGCTGCCTTACCCCTTATTGTGCTGATCGTTTTACTGTCGGCCTCAGTGTATCTGTTCGGGAGTGATTCATCCTATGGTCCAAACCAGATAGCGTTGTTTGTCGCGACAGCAGTAGCTGTTATTGTCGGCCTGAAGAACGGTTACCAGTGGCAAGCAATGGAACAGGCCATGGTTAACGGTATTTCACTGTCGCTTGGCGCGGTACTGATATTACTTTCAGTGGGCGCTTTAATTGGCACCTGGATGTTGTCGGGGACAGTACCAACGTTGATTTACTACGGTTTACAATTATTAAACCCGACCTGGTTTTATGCTGCCAGTTGTCTGCTATGCGGTATCGTGGCAATGAGTATTGGTAGCTCCTGGACGACAGCTGCGACCATTGGGGTTGCCTTGATTGGCGTTGCTTCTGGTCTGGGGTTGTCGCCCGCGATTACAGCTGGCGCAATAGTCTCTGGTGCCTATTTTGGCGATAAGCTTTCGCCGCTAAGCGAAACAACCAATCTGGCACCGGCAGTGGCTGGTGCCGAGTTATTCGAACATATCCGGCATATGTTGTGGACGACCGTTCCCAGTTATATTCTCGCTTTGATACTATTTACGATAATTGGCTTTAACAGTGATATATCCGCTGATTTTGCCCGGATTGAGCAAATTAGCACCGTATTGCAGCAGCATTTTGCAATCAGTCTGGTATCTTTGGTACCGCTGCTGGTTTTACTGGCGATGGCAATTAAAAAAGTACCAGCTTTTCCAACCGTTTTTATCGGCGCAGTGCTGGGTGCTGTCTGGGCGGTTTTTTTTCAGCAAGACTTGCTGGCGCAACTGGTCGATCAAAACCTGTCAGCTGTCGTCGGCATCGTCAAATTAGTCTGGCATACCTTTTACGCCGGTTTTGCGGTGGAAACAGGGGACAGCAATCTTAATGATTTATTAAGCGGCGGCGGTATGGCAAGTATGCTTAATACGATCTGGCTGGTATTTTGTGCCATGATGTTTGGCGCCACTATTGAAAAAATAGGTTTGCTGCGCAAGTTTGTAGAGTCTATTTTATTCTTTGCCCGCAGCACTGGCTCGTTAATCACCAGCACTATCGCAACCTGCTTTGTAACCAATTTACTGACAGCCGATCAATATATGTCAATTGTTATGCCCGGCCGGATGTTTAAAGAGGAATATGAACGTCGCGGCCTGGCGCCGGTTAATTTATCGCGCTCACTGGAAGATGGTGGCACTATTACCAGCCCATTAATCCCCTGGAATACCTGTGGTGCCTACATGCATGGCGTCCTTGGGGTGAGTCCACTGGATTATGCCTTCTACGCCTTTTTCAACTTAATTAACCCGCTGTTGTCTATTGTCTATGCTTATTTAGGAATTAAAATTCTGCGGCTGTCCCCCCCTGACGGATTACAAAAAAACCAGGTGGTTAAAAATTAATGAAATATAAATGGCCTGAATAATTTCAGGCTTTTTTCTCAGAGCCAGAATATTTTAGTGGTACCAAGGAGCCTATATGAGCAGTAATTCAGCACGCAGTAGCCGTCGGCTTGCCGATTACCGGCAACCGGACTTTTTAATTCCGGAAATTGAGTTGAGCTTTGAATTAGACGCTGAAGCGACCCGGGTAACCGCATTGATGCAAGTAGAACGGCAAACTGAAGATGCAGCTCTGATCTTGGATGGCCAGCATCTGGATTTGTATTACATCGCGTTAGATGGTGTGGAACTTCAGGCTGAGCAATATCAGATTACTGATGAACAACTGATTATTGCCAGGGTCCCCGCAGAATTCAGTTTGCAGATAACGACAGGGGTGAACCCCGCCGGTAACACAGCTTTAGAAGGATTGTACCTGGCTAATGATGTGTTCTGTACCCAATGTGAAGCTGAAGGCTTTCGCCGGATCATGTATTTCCCCGACCGGCCTGATGTGTTGTCGGTATATACCACTCATATCATTGCTGATCAGAACCGCTACCCTTATCTATTAGCCAACGGCAACAAAGTCGCATCCGAAACCTTAGCAGATGGCAGAACCCGAGTAAGTTGGCATGATCCTTTTGCCAAGCCCTGTTATTTGTTTGCTTTAGTAGCCGGTAATTTTGATTGTTTGCGTGATAGTTTTACGACGCAAAGTGGCAGAGTCGTAAATCTGCAATTGTTTGTGGAACCTGGTCAGCAGGATAAAGGCCATTTTGCCATATCGGCACTTAAACGGGCGATGCGCTGGGATGAGACCCGATACAATCTGGAGTATGATCTGGATATTTATATGATCGTGGCCGTTGACTTTTTTAACATGGGCGCAATGGAAAACAAAGGGTTGAATGTTTTTAACAGTAAGTATGTGCTGGCAGATGACAGCATTGCTACCGATAAAGATTATTTTAATATCGAGTCAATTATCGGTCATGAGTATTTTCATAACTGGACCGGCAACCGGGTAACCTGCCGGGACTGGTTTCAACTCAGTCTGAAGGAGGGCCTAACGGTATTCCGGGATCAGGAGTTCAGCGCTGATATGGGCTCAGCGACCTTAAACCGGATAGATGCAGTCAAGCTCATCCGTACGGCGCAGTTTGCTGAAGATGCCGGTCCGATGGCGCACCCAATCCGGCCAGAGCACGTGTTGGAAATGAATAATTTCTACACTGTCACAGTATATGACAAAGGCGCAGAGGTTATCAGAATGTTGCAGACCATACTGGGGAAACCCGGTTTCAACAGTGGCTTAGCCCATTATCTGCAACGTTATGATGGCCAGGCGGTTACCTGTGATCACTTTGTCAGTGCAATGGAAGAGGCCAACGATGTTGATTTAAGTCAGTTTCGTTTGTGGTATAGCCAGGCAGGCACACCGGTAGTAACGTTAAATCAGCGCTATGATGCCAAGCAAGCCATGTTGCACCTTGAAATATGCCAGCATCACTCAGCAACGGCTGGCCAACCTGACAAGCAAGCACTGCTTATTCCGCTACAGATTCAGTTGCTCAGCAGCGACGGGCGGGTAGACCAGCAGCACCTGATTACGCTAAGCCAGTTTAAAGACAATTTTAGTTTTTCTGATGTGCAAAGTGAGCCGGTAGTGGTCTGGGAGAATTTTTCAGCGCCGGTAAAACTACAACAAGATTATCAGTTATCCCAATTATTGCTGATAGCAGAGAAAGCGGACAACGGTTTTGCCAGATGGGATGCGATGCAGGTTTTCTGGTCGAATGTTATACGTCAACACGCAGAACAACCGCAGCGCCCGCTCAAGCTTCCAGATGAGCTATTAGTGTTAATGCAGCATTGGCTAAGACAGCCATTGGCTGATAAGGCGTTGACTGCCGAGTTGTTAACCCTGCCAGATTTTGACACCCTGGCGGAGCAACACCAGCATATTCCGGTGGATGCGATTCTCAGTGGTTTACATACTATCAGACAACAGTTGGCTGTATTGCTGGAGCAGGACTGGCAGCTTTGTTATCAGTCAATCGAGATATCCACCTATCACTACAGTGAAAATGCCGTAGGAGCCCGGGCGCTGCGTAATCGTTGTTTAAGCTATCTGGCACTCGCCAAGCAAGGGACGGAGCATCTGACACAGCATTATCAATGCTCGGACAATATGACCGACACCCTGGCTGCGCTGGCGGCGGCGCAATATGCAGCGTCGCCAGTTTTTAACGCATTTGCCGCTGACTTTGCTAATAAATGGCAGCATGAGGTCCAGGTTATGGACAAATACTTTTCATTGCAGGCAAGCAATCCAGCCGACGAGGTTTTTACCAGTCTAACTGACCTTACTAAGCACCCGCTATTCAGCTGGAAAAACCCGAATCGGGTTCGGGCTTTATTTGGTGCTTTTAGTATGCGGAATCCTCAGCAGTTTCATCGTGCCGATGGCCGGGGTTATCGTTGTCTGGCTGAAGTCATCGCCCGAATGGACGAAATAAACCCACAAGTTGCTGCCCGCTTAATTACGCCTTTACTTGCCTGGCAGCGTTTTAACGATGAACGTCGTGAACACATGCTTGCTGAACTAAAGAAACTGGAAGCTAAATCAAGTTTAAGCAATGATTTGTATGAGAAAATCAGTAAAAGCTTGTCATGAAACGTCAGTATTTATTTAGCGCTTACCTGGCAAGAGAGAAATGTTTGCTCTATTACCAGGGAACAATCCGCTATGTGGTCGTTACAGCGGACTCCGGTGAGCGGATCCAACTCGGTTTAAGGCATTTTCAGCCTTATTTTTCTTCATTGGGCCTGCGCGGCCGATTCAGACTGACATTAACTGAAAATGGGGCTTTTAGCAGCCTGGAACAAATTAATTAGAGCATTTACTTTAAACGGTGAATTAAAACAAAGCCTTGCAGTTTCATCTGGTTTGACCTTTAATTTCATTGGCTTATGAAATGGCTGTCGCACGCTTCAGACATTGATTAAACTGAAACGGTGTTTATCTGATATAGCTGGCGCTGTAATTAGTAAAAATTGAATAAAAATCAACAGATTTACGCAAGAAGAAGCCTTGCTAACACCCTAAAATGATGTAATTATTTCTGTGATGCAAGCTGAGCTCCGAGCAGTTGGTTCAGCATAATAATTAAAAAGACACAAAACATACCTGCAGGGACAGGGGGGAGATCACAAGATGAATAGAAGGCCTAATACTTTTTATAAAAGTCCGTTAGCCTTGGGGGTTGCATCTGCATTGCTGGCATTGTCCGTTGTGCCTGCACAAGCAGCAACCTTTAATGTTGGCAATTTCCAGGTTGTATTTGACTCAACCTTTTCTTACGGTGGCAGTATTCGTACTGAAGACCGCGACTGGAATACCATTTCAAAAGTAAATCATCCACGGTTTGACTGGACTGGCTATGGCTATGTTCTGGATGGTAATGGAAACCCAAATTTCAATAGCGTATATGCTAATTCTCAGATATGGGATCAGCCAGGAGCGTATTCAAGTAACGGTGATGCCGGTAACCTGAACTATGACCGTGGTGATATGTTCAGCAGTATGTTTAAAGGCTTACATGAGCTGTCCGTAAGCGGTGATAACGTGGGTTTATTTACCCGGTTTATGTATTATTACGATTTCGCTGTCGCAGATCAGGAAGGTGCTTACACAAACCCGCTAAGTGGAAATAGGGTAGACCCTTGTTCTGACAGTGGTGCGAGGGAGCTGGCCTGTAAAGACTTCCGCTTGCTTGATGCTTATGTGTACGGCAACTTCAGTTTTAATGATGGTATGAATCCGGTCACCATCCGGGTAGGCAACCAGGTATTAAGTTGGGGTGAAAGCACCTTTATTCCGCATGGTATTAACATTACACCGGTCGACGTAGGAATATTGCGGGCACCAGGCGCGGATTTAAAAGAAGCCTTTATTCCGGTTGGGATGGTGACGTTGTCGGTTGGTTTAACGGATAACCTGTCTGCAGAATTGTTTTATCAGTACGATTGGGAGCAAAGCTATCTGCCCGTTCCCGGAAGTTACTTCTCTACCAACGATTTCGCAGGTCGTGGTGGTTATTCTCAAAATGTACAGTTAGGTTTTGCCGGTAACCCGGATATCGATATGAGTTTTCTGGTTGATGAGATGAATACCCTATCGATGTTTGCCCCGCAGTTACTGCAGGTAATAACAAATCCAGCAAGTACTGCACAGCAACGTGCTGATGCGGTCAACCTTGCCATTGCTTATCCAACTAAAGTTACCTTACGTCCTGACGGCAGTGCAGGTGAAGTAAAACCTGAAGATGGCGGTCAGTACGGTATTAAATTTGAATACTACTCACCGGAGCTGAACGATACTGAATTTGCACTGTACTACATGAATTACCATAGCAGGGTGCCGGTAATTTCAGGTATTGCATCAGATTTCACCGTTGGCGCAGATCCAGAATCAGGTGAGTTATTAGGCGTTTTACAGTCACTAAGCTATCTGGCTGAACATCAGGGGCAAATCAGCAGCGATGACATTGCGAATATGTCAATGTTTTCACAAGCGTTACTGGAATACCCTGAAGACATCAAACTCTATGGTTTTAGCTTCAATACGACCTTAGGTGGTACCTCTGTCGCGGGTGAGATTTCGTACCGTCAGGACGAGCCTCTGCAAATTGATGATGTTGAAATACTGTATGCTGGTATGCCAGAGCAGTTAGCTAATGCCGGTTTGCGAACCGACTTAGCCGGAATTTCTCAAATTGGCCGGGTGATTGGCGAGAAAGTTGGTCCGGGGGATTTTGCTCAGGGCTATATTTTAAGTGATACTGTGCAAGCGCAGATGACGTTTACTCACTTATTCGGGCCAATGGCAGGTGCTGATAATTTAACAATGTTGGCTGAAGTTGGCGGGATCAAAATTAACGATATGCCAGCTTATGACGTTTTACGTTTAAATGGTCCCAATACAGATCGCAGTGGTGGTCCGTTAATTGGCGACAATGGTCCATCACAAGGTTTACATACCGGTTTATCTGATGGCCCGGAAACGAACCCGTTCCCAACGGCGTCAGCGTGGGGCTACCGTATTCTGGCAAAAGCAGACTATAACAACGTTTTTGCCGGGGTAAATATGTCACAACGTATTGTGTTCTCGCATGACGTAAATGGTATTACGCCAGACCCATTATTTATGTTTGTTGAAGATAGAAAATCAGCGGCTTACGCTGTTAGTTTCGATTACTTAAGCAAGTGGTCAGCTGAACTATCATACAATTGGTTCTGGGGCGGTGCAGGCACGACGAATAACGTAGCCGACCGTGATTTTGTATCTTTTAATATTAAATATTCTATTTAAGGGACGAGAGCCGATTATGAAAAAACTCACCCTATTATCTTCTGCGATTGCCCTGGTGTTTAGCTGTAGTGCACTGGCAAAAATTACCGCCGAGCAAGCTGCCAGGTTAGGAAGCGACTTAACACCGGTAGGTGCTGAAAAAGCAGGTAACGCAGATGGTTCAATTCCTGAGTGGACTGGTGGTATTACCAGTGCGCCGGCGGGCTATAGTGCCGGTGATCATCATGTTAACCCGTTTGCGTCTGATGAAATTGTATTAACGATTGATAAGTCGAACGTAGCCGACCACCGGCAATTTCTAAGCCCGGGGATGTTACAACTGTTTGATATTTATCCAGATACATTCAAGATGAATGTTTACCCAACCCGACGCAGTGCGTCTTATCCACAATATTTTTATGATGCAACCAAAAAAATAGCCACTGAAGCTGAATTGGTGCAGGGTGGCAATGGTTTAATTAATGCCGCTATTGGTATTCCGTTCCCGATCCCCGAGAACGGACTGGAAGCGATATGGAATCATATTGTCCGTTACCGTGGCGTTGCTGCTACCCGAAATGGTGGCCAGGCAGCGCCGACATCAAACGGTGCTTATACCGTTATCGGCTTTGATGAGCAAATCATGTTTAAATACTCTCACCCGGATGCCACCGCAGACGCGTTAGAGGCTGAGAATATTTTGTTCCGGTTTAAACAAAGCGTTACCTCGCCGGCTCGCTTGGCGGGTACCGCGCTGTTAGTTCATGAAACGATGGATCAGGTGGCAACACCGCGTCAGGCCTGGACATATAATACCGGTCAACGTCGGGTTCGTCGTGCACCTAACGTTGCGTATGATGCGCCGGGTACTGCGTCTGATGGTTTGCGTACCACTGATGATTTTGACATGTTCAATGGCTCACCGGATCGCTACAACTGGGAGCTGAAAGGCAAACAGGAAATGTATATCGCTTATAACGATTACAAACTACATAGCAAAGATGCCAAGTATGCCGACATTTTAATGGCCGGTCATATTAATCCGGACTATGTTCGCTGGGAAAAGCACCGGGTCTGGGTGGTTGAGGCGTCGCTGAAAGACGGTACCCGGCATGTTTATGGTAAGCGGGTATTCTACATTGATGAGGACAGCTGGCAGATCCATGTTGCTGACTTGTACGATAACCGGGGTGACATGTATAGGGTAGCGGTGGCTCATGGCTTGAACTATTATGAAGTACCAACCCACTGGAGTACGCTGGAAGTTTATCATGATCTGAATTCACGCCGTTACATTGCTATCGGGCTGGATAATGAAGACAGAATGTATGACTTCTCGGTTGAACTTTCTGATAACGACTTTACGCCAGCGGCATTACGTCGGGCCGGTACTCGTTAAAATACATTGTTGGTCAGACGGCTGGCATTAGCCGGCCGTTTTTTTTAGTGGTGATTGCTGTCCAGAAGTTAATCCGGACAGCAATTTGTTTATTCGATGACTTAAAAGAGTAGTAATGCTGCCTATGTTTAATAAACTTTTTCTGGCCAGTACTTATGTGTTGCTAAGTAGCATAGCATTTGAAGTGCCGGCTGATGTCAATTCAATTGAAGAGGTGAAGGCAGCTTACATTATGCCGCTCGCTGAGAAATCTTTGCTCACCGATTTGCAAAAAGTGAGTAATAATTTTTTTGTGGCAGTAGGAGAACGCGGTCATATTTTACTTAGCCACAATGGAAATGATTGGCAACAGGCAGCTGTGCCGGCGCAAAGCATGCTGACTGCTGTGCATTTTGTTGATGAGATACATGGTTGGGCCGTTGGCCATGACTCTCTGATCCTTGCTACTTCTGATGGTGGTCAAAGCTGGCAGGTGCAGCAATTCCTACCGGAAGATGATAAACCACTGCTTGATGTACATTTTCGGGATCCCCTGCAAGGTATCGCAGTCGGGGCTTATGGTTTGTTTTATAAAACGACTGATGGTGGTGACAGCTGGGAGCAGGCGTTTTTTATCGAGCTTGCAGCTGAAGAAGACAAAGAGTACCTACTGGACTTACAACAAACCGATCCAGAGATATACCGGTCTGAATTAGGGTCTATTTTACCGCACTTTAACCGGTTGTTCGTCGATGGCAATACCCTGTATATGGTTGGTGAAGCCGGCTTTATTGCCAAAAGCAGTGACTTTGGCGACAGCTGGGTGCGGATGGAGGAATTCTATAACGGCTCATTGTTTGATTTACATCGTACCCCTGAAATGGGCTTACTTGCAGTGGGGTTACGTGGTCATGTATTCCGGAGTGAAGATAATGGCCAGAGCTGGCAGCAGGTAGAAATCAGCGAATCGGCGACATTAAATAGCGTATTCAGTGATGCAACGGGCAACGTCTACCTGTCAGGTAATGCGGGTACTTTATTACAAAGTAACGATGATGGCCTTAGTTTTACTGAACGTTCTCAGGCTGACGGTAAAGCGATTTTAAATGGCGTGGTTCTGGATAACAGAATGTTACTGGTGACCGAAGTTGGCATTAAAGTTTTAAACCTGGATAAGTCTGAATAATATGAGTGTAAATTCGCTGGTAAATAAAATTGAGTATGCATTATTCCGGCACCGGCTGGCGGTGCTTGTTATTTTTCTTCTGGTTACTATCGGTTTATTGATAAAAGCTACTGACATTAAGCTTGATGCTGCTTTTACAAAAAATATACCTTTAAAACATGAATATATGCAAACTTATCTGGAGCATGCTGAAGATTTCGGCGGCGCCAACAATATTCTGATTGCCGTATGTGATGCCGGTGGTGATATTTTTAATCCAACCTTTTTTGAAACCTTTCGTCAGGTGCATGATGATGTGGTTTATACCCCGGGTGTTAATCGGGTCCTCGTCAAATCGGTGTTCAGCCCCAGTACTCGTTTTATCGAAGTTGTAGAAGATGGTTTCGCCGGTGGCCCCGTTATTCCTGCCGATTTTGTTGCGGATAAACGGGGACTTGACAGAGTTAAGTCTAATATCGAAAAAGCCGGCATAGTCGGCCGGATGGTCGCTGACGACTACAGTTGTGCCATGATTACTGCTCAGCTGCTTGAAATTGATTCTGAGACAGGTGAAGCGGTCGATACCCTCGAGTTTGCTGCATCGCTGGAGCAGGATATCCGCGCCAAGCATCAGAGCGAGCAAATCAGTGTCCATATTATTGGCTTCGCCAAAATGGTGGGTGATGTCGCAGATGGCGCCAAAGGTGTCGTATTATTTTTCCTGGTTGCCATCGGCGTTACCGCCTTAATGGTCTATTTCTTCTCCAAGTCAGTAATGCTGACGGTGCTGCCAATAGCATGTTCGCTGATAGCTGTAATTTGGCAAATGGGCTTACTGACGATACTGGGTTTTGGGATTGACCCTATGTCGATTCTGGTACCCTTTTTAGTGTTCGCTATCGGGGTCAGTCATGGTGTGCAGATGATTAACTCCACTGGTAAGCGGGTTGCTGCCGGCATGGATGCAAAGACAGCTGCTGAGTCAAGTTTTCGCAAATTACTGGTGCCGGGTGGCGTTGCCTTGTTGTCAGATACGGTTGGTTTTTTAACCTTACTGATTATTGAAATTGGCGTTATCCGTGAATTAGCTATCACGGCCAGCTTAGGTGTGGCTGTAATAATTTTAACCAATCTGGTGTTACTGCCTGTACTGATGTCTTATGTTAAGTTCAGTGCCGCATACAAAGCCAGAGTCTCAGCGCCTGCTGTTAAAGCAGATAAGTTCTGGTATGCGATGTCAGCTTTTGCTACCAAACGTTTTGCTTATGGCATTCTGGTCATCACTGCTGTCTTATTTGCCGCCGGTTATTGGCAAAGTCAGCAACTTAGAATAGGTGATTTACATGAAGGTGCGCCATCGTTACACGAGGACTCGCGGTACAATCTTGATACTAAGTTAATTACTGACAGTTTTGCTATTTCGGTTGATTACATCAATATCATGGTTGAGACGGTGCCCAGTGCCTGCACCGAACATGACATTATGGATCGGATTGATCAGTTCCAGTGGTTAATGGAGAACGTACCCGGAGTCCAGTCAGCGGTATCGCTGTCGTCGGTATCGAAAACGATTAATGCCGCTTATAACGAAGGCAATCAGAAATGGCGGGTACTGCCACGCAATACACAATCTTTAGTTCAGGCTTCATCCAGGGTTGAGACCAGTACTGGCTTGCTGAACGCAGATTGCTCAGTTATGCCGGTAATGGTGTTCTTAGAAGATCATAAAGCCGAAACGATTGAGCGGGTGATTGCTGCAGCTAAAAAATACGGAAGCGAGCTTGGTGATGAACAAACCCGCTTTATGCTGGCATCAGGCCCGGCTGGCGTTATGGCAGCAACCAATGAAGCGGTGTCTGCTGCTCAGCAACCAATGATGTGGTACGTATATGGTGCTGTCATTATTTTGTGTTTACTTAGCTTCCGCTCGCTCCGGGCAACTATAGCAGTTGTGGTGCCATTGTATGTGGTATCGGTACTGGCAATGGCGCTAATGACCAAGCTGCAGATCGGACTGACAGTTTCAACCTTGCCGGTGATTGCCCTCGGCGTCGGTATTGGGGTTGATTACGGTATTTATATCCTGTCAAGTATGAGCCAGCTGTTACGGGATGGTATGCCACTGCGCCAGGCCTATTTTGAAGCGTTGAAAGAGCGGGGCAGTGCTGTGTTATTTACCGGCATAACCCTGGCAATTGGCGTCAGTACCTGGGTGTTTTCAGCATTAAAGTTCCAGGTTGATATGGGAATTCTGCTAACCTTTATGTTTATTGTAAATATGTTGGGTGCCATTGTGGTGCTTCCGGCATTAGCAGCAATTTTCTGGAGGAATAATCGTTAACGGCAAAAATTTATTTTTGCATGTTTAAACACGAAAATGGCCGAAAGGCCATTTTCTATTTAAGCGAACTGAATAAGTTGTCAAAAGCCTTAAAAACCACTGGTTTAACCAGCATAAAAGCCAGAAATAGTGCTTCAAAAGCGCTACAATAGTCACTACACTGCGCAGCAGACAAGACCTTGTATGTTAGGTAGATCCAGCTGTTCAAGCTGTGCTCTGAAAAAGGATACAATAATGGCACTGATAGACGGTCATCCCTCTGTACTACTACAAAACGTAAGCAAATTGATAACTCAAAAAGTAAAAGATCAGCCAAAGCTGGTGGAGAAGTTCGCTTATACCTTATATGGCAACATGTCGAATGAAGATTTAGTTGGGCGCAATGATAGTGATCTCTATGGCGCAGCGTTAAGTTTATGGCAAACGTTTAACCAGCATGCTGAGCCGCAAGCGCGGATCCGGGTTTATAATCCTGAAATTTCCCGGCATGGCTGGGAGTCAAAACACACTATCGTTGAAATAGTGGTGCAGGATATGCCGTTTCTGGTCGATTCAGTACGGATGGCATTAAGCCGTCATAGTATCGCTGCTCATCTACTATTACATTATCCATTACAAACCCAACGTGATAAGGCGGGCAATATTACCGACTTCTTTAAACTGGGTAGTAAAACCAGCTCAAGCACTCAGCAAACGGTTTTTCATATTGAAATTGATCGGATAACTGATGAAGCGACAATTCAGGCCTTAAAAACAGAATTGCATTCGGTGATGGAGGATGTATCTCTTGCTGTGCAGGATTGGCAGCCAACCCGCCAGAAACTATTGGATGTTATCAAGAGTTTTGCCAAGCATAGCGGTAGAGCCGCGGCTGATGAAATTAAAGAAACCACAGATTTCCTGAATTGGCTTGCGAAAGACAATTTTACCTTGCTTGGTTACCGCGAATATAAAATTACCCCGGTTAAAGGCGATTATAAAATTGCCGGCGTTGATGCCAGCTCCCTGGGGTTAATGCGCCGCTCGGAGTCGCGGGATTTAATGTTGTCAGAACTGCCTGATACCGGCCGTAAGCAGGCTTTAAGCCCTACAGTGCTGGTGTTAACTAAAACGAATAATAAGTCACGGGTTCACCGTCCCGCTTATATCGATTATGTTGGCGTTAAACAATTCGATAAAGATGGCAAAGTAGTGGGTGAACATCGTTTTATCGGCCTTTACTCCTCTTCGCTTTATAACAACAGTGCTGCAGATATTCCGTTGCTTAAAAGTAAACTGGCCCGGGTTATGGCGATGTCGGAGTTTGCTACCGGTACTCATGCCTATAAAGCACTGCTAAACATCCTGGAAACATATCCACGAGATGAGCTTATTCAAGCCAGTGCGGATGAGTTACTGCATGTCGCCATGGGCGTGCTGCAAATGCAGGAACGGGATATGACCCGTTTATTTATGCGTAAAGACGCCTTTGGTCGTTTTGTGACGGCGATGGTGTATGTACCCCGCGAACGTTACAACACGCAACTGCGCAAAGAGACTCAGGCCATATTGCAACGGGCACTGGGCACCGACGAGCCGGTAGAATTTACTACTTATTTTTCAGAATCTGTGTTGGCCCGCACCCATTATCTGGTTCGGATCACTGATAGCCATGTCGAGTATAAAGTGAAAGATATTGAACGCAATCTGGTTGAAGCAGCCCGTACCTGGGAAGACAAATTAGAAACGGCCTTAACCGGTGTATACGGCGAAGCCCGCGGCAGAGAATTAGGCCGCAAATATGTAAATAGTTTTCCGCGGGCCTATAAAGAAGAAATGTTACCAAGCGACGCCCTGGTAGACATTGGTAAGTTGGAATCATTAAACGATGACAACAAGTTAGAGATGTTGTTTTACCGGCCGCAGGAAGAAAGTAAAGACAGTAAAGCGGTACGATTAAACCTGTTTCACAAAGATCATCCCATTCATCTGTCGGATGTACTGCCTATGCTGGAAAACTTCGGCTTGCGGGTTATCGGTGAAACACCTTACGCGGTCAAATCTCCGGAAGGTTCTGTCAGCTGGATCTTAAATTTCTCGATGGAGTTGAACGGTGAAGTGCCGTTGGACTTTGCAGAAGCTCAGCAAAGCTTCCAGTTGTCTTTTGCCAAAGTATGGGCTGGTCAGCTTGAAGATGATGGTTTTAACCGTTTAATTTTAGGTGCTGGCTTAAGTGGGCGTCAGGCATCGATTATTCGCGCTTATGCTAAATATAAACGCCAAATTGGTGGTACTTTCAGCCAGAGTTATGTAGAGAGTACCTTTACCCGTTACCCGGATTTAGCAGGGTTACTGGTTCAGCTGTTTGATAAAAAATTTGCGCCATCGTCTAAAGCGACCGCTAAAGCTGTTGAAAAACTGGAAGAGCAAATTACTGCGCAACTTGAAAATGTTGCCAATCTGGATGATGACCGGATTATCCGCCGTTTTGTTAATATGATTAATGCGACGCTGCGCACCAACTATTATCAGCCAGCTGAAGACGGCAGCGACAAACCCTATATTTCATTTAAAATTAAACCTGATTTAATTCCGGATATGCCGCTGCCCTTACCGATGTTTGAGATTTTTGTTTACTCGCCGCGGGTAGAAGGGGTGCACTTACGCTTTGGTAAAGTTGCACGCGGTGGTTTGCGTTGGTCTGATCGACGTGAAGATTTCCGTACCGAAGTATTAGGGCTGGTAAAAGCTCAACAGGTTAAAAATACTGTTATCGTACCTTCAGGTGCTAAAGGGGGCTTTGTCTGTAAAAAGCTGCCGGAAACCGGCGGCCGGGATGCCTTTATTGCTGAAGGCAAGGAATGTTACCGCACCTTTATCCGTGGTTTACTGGATATCACCGATAACATCGTTCAGGGCAGCATCGTGCCGCCTGAAAATGTCACGCGGTTAGATGAAGACGATCCTTACCTGGTTGTCGCAGCAGACAAAGGCACTGCTACCTTCTCAGATATCTCCAACGGTATTTCTGATGAGTATAGCTTCTGGTTAGGCGATGCCTTTGCTTCAGGCGGCTCGAATGGCTATGACCATAAGAAAATGGGAATTACTGCCCGGGGGGGCTGGGAAGCGGTAAAACGTCATTTCCGGGAAACGGGTATCGACTGCCAGACCACTGATTTTACCTGTGTTGGTATTGGCGATATGGCAGGTGATGTATTTGGTAATGGCATGCTGTTGTCTAAGCATATCCGCTTGCAGGTGGCGTTTAACCACATGCACATTTTCGTCGATCCAAACCCGGATGCAGCCAGCAGCTACGTAGAGCGTGAACGCTTATTTAACCTGCCAACGTCTACCTGGGAAGATTATGACAAAGCGTTAATTTCTGAAGGCGGTGGCATTTTCGCCCGCAGTGCTAAAGCAATTAAGTTGTCACCACAGATGAAAGACATGCTGGGTACCACCAAAGCCAGCATGACCCCGAATGAACTGATCCGTGAATGTCTGATGATGCCCGTTGACCTGATATGGAACGGCGGTATCGGTACCTATGTTAAAGCGACGTCAGAAAGCCATGCAGAAGTTGGCGATCGTGGTTCAGAGCCGCTGCGGATCAATGGCAAAGATTTAAAAGCCAAAATATTCGGTGAAGGCGGTAACCTTGGCGCAACTCAGCGCGGCCGGATTGAATTTGCCGCCAATGGTGGCCGGATCAATACTGACTTTGTCGATAATGTCGGCGGTGTTACCTGTTCAGATAACGAAGTTAATATCAAGATATTACTTAATGCCCTGGTGCAAAGCGGTGATTTAACGCTGAAACAACGGAATAAATTACTGAACGACATGACCGACGATGTGGCAGCACTGGTATTGAAAGAATGTTACCGGCAAACCCAGAGTATTACCCTGTCGTCACTACTGGGTGCAGAGCAGATTAAAGAGTATACCCGTTTTATCCATGCCCTGGAAAAAGATGGCAAACTTAATCGCGAACTTGAATTCCTGCCGACTGATGATGAGCTGGCTGAGCGGATGGTTAAAGGTATTGGCCTGACCCGGCCTGAGCTGGCTATTTTAACGGCTTACGGCAAAATGGTATTAAAAGAGCGCCTGGTATTGCCAGAGATCTACGACAATGCCTATTTTAAACGCCAGCTGTTTACCGCCTTCCCTGAGCTGTTACAAACACAATACGCAAAAGAGATGGAGACGCACCCGTTAAAAGCTGAAATTATTGCCACGAAGTTAGCCAATATGCTGGTTAATGAAATGGGACCTAATTTTGCACAGCGCATGCTGGAAGAAACGGGTGCCAATATTGGCGAAGTTGCGATGTGTTATGCGATCGCCCGTGATTTATTTGACCTGTCCGCTGTCTGGAAGCAACTGGAACAACTAGACAATATTATTTCAGCGTCGTTGCAAAATCGTTTATTGTTCCAGCTTAGACGGACAATGCGTCGGGCAACCCGCTGGTTTATCCGTCATCGCAATAAAACGATGGATATTCAACAAACCGTTGATTTCTTCAAACCCGCGTATCAGGCGATATCCCGTGATTTAGCCAGTTATCTGGCTGAAGCAGAACTGGCTCAGTTGCGGGATAATGAGCAGGACTTAATTGATAAAGGTATTCCGGCAGAAATTGCCCGCTACTTGACTCAGTTAAGTACAGTGTTCTCGGTAATGGATATCGCACAGGTGAGTGACAATCAGGGAACGTCTCTGGCGATGGTTGCTGAAATTTACTTTAAACTGGGTGACCGGCTTGATTTACACTGGTTCCTGGAGCAGATCACCCAGCAGCCGGTGGCGAATCACTGGCAGGCACTGGCCCGTGCGTCATACCGCGAGGAGCTGGACTGGCAACAACGCTCACTGACTGCAGTGGTCGTGCGCAGTTGTGGTAAAGCCTGTGCTGCTGATGAAGTGATTGAAAGCTGGCTTGCTCAGCATCAGATCCTGGTAGAACGCTGGCGCTTGATGCTGGCTGAGTTCAAGACGACTAAGAGCCATGAATTCGCTAAGTTCTCGGTAGCTATGCGCGAGCTGATGTTGTTGAGCCAGTCAGTTTAGTGCTGAAATAAGCCTGAACAATGGTTACAATACCCCGGTGATTTCCGGGGTTTTTTATTATCTAAGGCACTTATGTTTTACTCTATTGCAAAAAAACTGATGTTTAGCTGTGACGCAGAGCGGGCGCATAACCTGGCACTGGCGAGCTTGAAACGTCTGGCTCATACACCTGCTTCGCTGCTATGGCGTCAGCATGTCGCCGCAAAACCGGTTACCGTCGCGGGCATTCGTTTCGAGAATCCGTTGGGGCTTGCTGCAGGTCTGGATAAAAATGCGGATTGTATAGACGCCTTTGGTCAGATGGGCTTCGGTTTTATTGAAGTAGGGACGGTAACACCCCGGCCCCAGGACGGTAATGATAAACCGCGGATATTCAGGCTGCCTGAGGCCGAAGCTATTATTAATCGGATGGGCTTTAACAATAAAGGGGTTGATTATCTGGTTCATAATGTCAAGAATGCCAGTTATAAAGGTGTACTTGGTATAAACATTGGTAAGAACAAAGATACCAGTAACGAGCGGGGGAAGGATGACTATGTTAGTTGCATGCGTAAGGTCTATCCCCATGCCAGCTACATCACTATAAACATTTCATCACCGAATACACCTGGCTTGCGTGATTTACAATTTGGTGACGCCTTATTGGATCTGCTGCAGACAGTTAAAAATGAGCAGCTGGACCTGCAGGCTCAGTATGATAAATACGTACCGGTTTTCATTAAAATTGCTCCGGATATGGATGAAACCGCGGTGTGTCAGGTTGCAGAGACTTTGTTAAAGAGCAAAATGGATGGCGCTATCGCCACCAATACTACCTTAGACAGAAGTCGGGTACAGGGTATGGTACATGCCGATGAGGCAGGTGGTCTCAGTGGCTTGCCAGTACAGCAGAAGAGTACCGATATTATCAGCCAGCTACGTCACGCGGTTGGCCCGGATCTGCCAATTATCGGAGTAGGGGGCATTAATGACAGTGTTTCAGCACAGGACAAACTAAGCGCAGGAGCTAATTTATTGCAAGTTTATACCGGTTTTATTTATCACGGACCGGCACTGGTTAAAACGATCATAAACGGCTTATAAAGATCAATCTGTGATCCGCTTTTTTTATAAGTAAATAGTCTTTAACATGTTGATCAGCATGCTATAGTGCTTAAAACCATAAGCTAATTCAATAACTTGTTTGCAAAGGATCTGACCATGTTAACGCCATCGGAGCGCTGGACCTGGACATACTGTCCACAACGCGACCGTTTATTACTGGATATCAGTGACCAGGCCCAGTTCTGCTCTAATTTAAGCGCCCGCCAGTTAGCTGTTTTTCCAACGCAACAGCGATTTGCGATAGTTGAAGCTGAATTATACTGGCTGTACATGGACAGTTTGCAGCCGCTAGCGTTTAGTTATGCGCAAACTCTGGAGTTATGTCTGCATGCGTTGAGCTGTCAGTATATTCAGTTACAAGCGCATAAAAGTTGGTATTTTCCTGAGCAGGTCACATCGCAAGTGCAGCATGGTGACCTAGTCAGTATTGTCGGTGCTGATGGCAGGGTAGCGGCATTAGTTGTTGCCGAAGATGCAGATTGTGTCAGCTGCTTAATGCTTGATGATGTTCAGACCCTGGCTGGCAAAACCATTAAACGGACCACCGTGGTGCGGTTGTTGCGTAACCGGGTTAGTCCTTTAAATCAGCCAACAATGTTGGCACGTAGTGCCTGAAAGCCTCTGACAATGTTAATATAGCCGGCTGTCGCTTTCGGTTATTTCAGGAGCAGGGCTTGACTGCAACTTATCCAACATCATCTGACTCATCCATCACCGCTAACAACGCTGAACTGCAGCGTTTTTTTACGTTGTTAGTGCAAGCCATGTCGGACAATAGTTTACAGCGCCTGCTGTTAAGTAAATATCAGGGCCCAGAGACTGATTTACAGCGGCTGGTGGTTAGCCCGGTTAAAATTAAATCAGCGTTGCACTGGCGTTTTGTCTGGCAATACCAAACTAATCACCAAACCCATAATTATCCGCTGCCTGACGCCGTTAACTTGCTCTCAGAGTTACTACCCGCTCAGTTTAAAGCCGGCCAACTATCGACAACTGCCAGTGAAGTGCAACTGACCATCAGTAAAAAAGGTAAAGTGTTGTTAAATATTAAAAAAACGACCAACCAACAACAGGCCGATACCCGTCATAATCGGCAGAAGCAGCGTTTTGTTGAGCAAAGCAGGCCGTTTCTGACTGCACTAGGTGTGACAGACCAGCAGGGACAGGTCATTCCTGCTATGGCAAATAAATGGAAGCAAATTAACAAGTTTATTGAAGTTCTGCAAAGCGCGGTCAGAGACAGTGGTTTGCTGCAGGCAACCCAGTTACATGTGGCAGATTTTGGCTCTGGTAAGGCGTATCTTACTTTTGCCATGCATGATTATTTCTGTCATACCCTGGGTTTAAAGGCACAAATAACCGGCGTCGAATTACGGCAGAATTTAGTTGATTTATGTAACGAAACAGCGGCAGGTCTTAACCTGGCTGGATTACACTTTGAACAAGGTGATGTAAAACATTTTAAGGCTCGCGGTATCAATGTCATGGTAGCTTTGCATGCGTGTGATATTGCCACCGACTATGCGATTAATATGGGGATCCGCACCGGAGCGGAGATAATTATGTGTTCACCCTGTTGCCATAAAGAAATCCGCCCACAAATCCGGCTGCCTGATGTTATGGCTCCGATGCTGGTGCACGGCATTCATCTTGGTCAGGAAGCCGAAATGGTAACTGATAGTTTAAGAGCTTTGTTGCTGGAGGCCCATGGCTATCAGACCAAAGTATTTGAATTTATTTCGCTTGAACATACCAGTAAAAATAAAATGATTCTGGCAACCAAACGGAAAAAACCGTTAGACAACAGTGAAGCGTTACAACAAATTGCAGCGATTAAACAGTTTTATGGTATTAAGCAGCAGTGCCTGGAGCAACTGCTGCTTAGTTAGTGGCGAAGGCCGTTAGTTTTTGGCACTCAGTTGCTCAGCCATTAACATTACTGCTTGTAACTGAGGGGCCTGGTTACTGATATATTGCCCACCGGTATAGCCCCACCAATCCCAGCAGCCATGTGGATTAACAGCGCTGACTGCCACCTGGGGATACAGGATAACCAGGTCATTACTATCAGCGTAATAGTTCAGGCCAGTTTGCGTGATATAGGCATCGTCTACAACGGCTGCGTGCTGTTTACAGCCATGAAAACTTATATGAAGCCGGCATGGCTCGCCTGCCTCACATTGCTCTGGGACGTAGGCATAGCCAGTGTCAGCCAGCTGACTACCTGCCTGTGATTGGCGAAGTTGCCAGATGCTGCCAGTTGTAGCGGACGCTTTTGGATTAAGCTTGCCCAGCAAATGCCTGAGTAATTCACCGGCGGCGTCATAGTTACAGCTGGCGAGAAAAGGCGCCTCGGACACATCACAAGCGGTTCCGGTAGCTCTGTCAGTGGGAAAGTGATGAGCGAATGGTTTGTCTGTCACAAATTCAATATTGTCGGCAGGTAACCACTGAAGATACTGATTATATAAGGCTTTACCTACGTTTGGATGGACAGTGGCATCCCGGCTACCATGCAGGATCCAGACTTTGTCATCCTGCAAATTCTGGCGGCTTGGTAGCTGTTGCTGCTGCTCTAAATTATCCAGGTACTGCTCAATAACTGCTAGATCAGGTTTAGCTTCAGCTTTGCCCATGCAATTCGTAAAGGCGGTCGCCAGGCTGTTCTGAGCGCAATAAAGCGGGCCACCGGCAATCACCGCTGCACCATTGACTCTGTCAGAAAATGCCAGATGGAATTGCACAGCCATATAGCCACCCGACGATAGTCCGGATACGCTGATATCTCCGGCCAATTGTAATTCTGACCCGGTTGCGACAGCTGGCATACCAGCAAGTAAACTGATGGCAATGGCTTGTTGCCATAAGGCATTTTTCATATTAGTTTTCCGATCTGTTGGCCTTATCAGCATTAACTTGGCACGCAACGCATTCGTTATCAATAACGCTTTAGTATTGTATTGGCCCTATCAGCTTATTGTGTCTGGTTAAGCTGTAACAATTGTCTGGCCCACGCCGGATCGCCATCATTCTCAGCTGGCGTAATATTTAAAATTGCGCACATCAAATTGTATAACTCAATATTGGCAAAGGGCGATATCGTTTTCCCCTTAGCAAAAGCAGGGCCATGACCGACAAATATCGCCTGCATTTGCGGCGCAATATTGTCATAACCATGGCTGCCGGTTACAGCTTGCCGGTTAGCGCGTGCTTGCCAGCGCTGATACTGACTTTGCTGCATCAGGCGCCAGCCTGGTTCCGGAATGATAAGTAAAGGCGCCACCCGCTTGCTTTGCTGATAGTGCCAGCGCTCTGGTAAATCTTGCTTGCGATACACCTTAGCGCTGGCAGGTAAACCGCTGCTCAGTTGCTGATAAATACTTTCTAACTGACCGGCTTTTGGGAAGATAGAGACAATTTCCGGCGTCCATAGTGTTAATGCAGCCTGGCTGGTATCAAATAAACTGTCGACAATAATCACCTGTTCTGGCGGCACTTCGGCCATACCATGATCAGATACCAGCATTAAATTGACCTTGCCGTACAAATTCTGTTGTTTTAATCCGGCAACTAACTCACCAATAGCTTGATCTACCTCGGCCACCGCAGATTTAACCTGCTCTGAGTTCGGCCCGTAACGATGTCCTGCGTCGTCAATTGTGCTGAAGTACAACGTTAGAAAGCCGGGGCGCTGTGTAACCGGCAAGGATAACCATTGCAGCACCGAGCTCACTCGCTCGCTATTACTGATAGTACCGTCATAAGCACGCCAGTAACTGGGGCGGACACCTTTAATATCCGCTTCGGAGCCAGGATAAAAATAGGTGCCGGTTTTAATGCCCTGCAATTCAGCTGTTACCCAGACAGGTTCACCCAGCCACCAACGACGATGGGTGACCTCTTCTGGCTTACTCATTCTGAATATTGCGTCAAAATCTGCATCATAAATATTATTTTCAATAATTCCATGATTGCCTGGATATAAGCCGGTAACGATACTGTAGTGATTAGGGAAGGTTTTCGTTGGAAATGCAGGTTGCATTGCCTCGGCAACGGTGCCCTCTGCGATTAATTGTTCGATATGAGGGGCTGGGTATTTTCCCAGATATTCCTGGCTGAAGCCGTCCAGAGAAATAAGAATAATAACGGGTTCAACTTGCTGTTGCCGATGTTCAGCACCGTTTAAACTGCACGCAGAAGTCGTCAGTAAAAACACCGTTATCAACATCCAGTTTAAATTCTTTAAAACGGTACTCATCGTAATATGCTCGTCACTATGCGGTTACTTATATTGCCAATGCTAACCTAATATAATGTTAAATATATTAAAACTAGATTGGATAGGTAAAAATTGCGGTTAACGGATATTCCCCGTTGCTGAACTGCCGCTAAAAAATGCATCAGAATCCCTGAGGGTATGCCAGATACTCAAGGTAACGGTCACGGTTCAGGGTTTTGGGTAATACTTGCCAGACGCTTTCTGCAATCGCCGGATATTGCTGATAAAATTGCTTACTAAACATTAAATAACCAACCGAGAAATAGACCGGTGGTTGTAGTATTTCAAGGGGCAGGGTGTCAATTTCCTGCCGGTTTGCTGCCAGGCCGTTTAGCTGACAGGTTACAGTGGTTGCATCGACCCGACCTGATACCACAAGCTCAAGTGCTTGTTCAGGTGAATGAGCCCCCACCAATACAGCATGTTCCGGTAACGGCAGTGGCCTGTAGCCGTGTGGTCGGGCGATGGTCAATACTGCCGCACTGTCCGCTATCTTGGCTGACAGTTCAGTATCGAAACGGTGGGCCAGGCATAATGCATTGGTGTTAATCGCTTTGCTGGGATCTGCGTTACCGTCATCGTCCCGGGGGTAGACTGTGTAGTGCTCGCGTTCAGGGGTGTAAGCAGCAACCAGAGCGTCAACCTGATTGTCTGCCAATTGCTGTAAACAGCGTAACCATGGCATCCTGACCAACGTCAGCGAAATACCAATTTCTGCCATTGTTTGTTGTAAATGCTCAATAGTAGCGCCCGGGTTAGCAGGCACCGCCGAGCTGTTTCCGGCGTAGTAGGGTAATAGCTGCTTATCTTCATAACAAAAGCGCAAAGTTACCTGCGGCTTACTGTAAACGGCTGGGTTTTCTGCCTTCGCAATAAAAGACGCTGCAGTCATTATGCTACTAAGCACAGCACAAAGCAGCCAAACTGCTAGCTTGTTTTGCCTGTTTCTGAACAAAATAACAACCTCTGCAAATATGCCGTACAACGGTATTTCACCTGCAGTATAGCGGTTATGATTATAAAGTGCAGCCAGCTGAGATTAGCGTGCTGTAAAGTACGATAGACATCGATGAGTTACTGCCGCTACACTGCAACTGCATTTTACTCTCAGAATAATAATTTTAAGCAAGTGAAACGTTGTATATGACAACAAAACCACCAATTTTCACCTTCGGACCTGCGACCCTGGTCACTGCTGCTTTTATAGGCCCTGGCACCGTTATCAGTGCCTCGCTGGCAGGAGCTAATTTTGGTTACGCGTTGCTCTGGGCGCTGCTATTTTCGGTGTTTGCCACTATGGTCCTGCAGGAAATGGCCGCCCGGCTTGGCATTGTTACTGGCCAGGGGCTTGGTGAAAATATCCGGCACATTTTCAAAAATCCATGGCTGAAGTATCCATTAATGCTGCTGATTGTGTCTGCAATTGTTGTGGGCAATAGTGCCTATCAGGGTGGAAACATCAGCGGTGCCAGTATGGGGGCTGACGCTTTATGGCAAGATAGCTGGCCGGTTACTGCACTGCGGGCAGCAGGGTTGGCAAATCCATGGGCGTTGTTAATCGGTCTGGTTGCCACTGGCATATTATGGCAACGCAATTACGCATTGTTAGAACGTTGCCTTGTTGGCCTGGTATTGTTAATGAGCCTGGCTTTTTTAATAACGTTGTTTTTAACCAAACCTGATTATCCGGCGTTATTTAGTGGCTTACTAAAGCCGTCGTTGCCTGATGGTGCCATCTTATCTGTAATTGCACTGGTAGGGACTACCGTAGTGCCTTACTCGCTTTTCCTGCATGCTGCAGCCAGTGCCCGAAAGTGGCAGGGATCAGAATCAGATAAACACCGGCAACTTGCTCTTTCTAATGCCGATATTCGTACCGCCATTCCGCTGGGTGGACTTATTTCCATTGCTATCTTGTCTACCGCTGCTGCGGCGTTTTTTGGGCGTGAGCAAAGTATTAACAGTGCTGCAGACTTAGCACAGTCCTTGCAACCCCTGGCAGGGGAAGCTGCAGTTTGGTTAATGGGCGCGGGGTTGTTAGCGGCAGGTTTAAGTTCAGCCATAACCGCACCACTGGCTGCAGCTTATGCTCTGAATGGTTTATTCCCGTTGACACCAGGCCGCTTCAGGGCCTGTTGGTTACTAATAATCCTGATTGGAGTTCTGTTATCCTCAGCGGGTATTAAACCACTGGCAATAATTTGGTTTGCTCAGGTTGCCAATGGCATTTTATTACCGGTAATCAGCTTAACTTTATTGTTAGCTGTGAATTCGTCGATAATGGGAGAATACCGCAACACAGTTCGTCAGAATAGTGTTGCGGCAGTAGTATGGCTACTGACATTATTATTAAGTGGCCGCAGTTTATATTTAGCGATAATTAACTGACAAGGTTCAACGATCAGAGTTTGCTCCGTTAAAATGGTGCGTTGTTAGATGTTAGTGTATCGATTATCATGCATTGGTAATCACTTGGCAGAGGCTTAGGTGCTAAAACACTTTATAACCAATAATCGCCAGTTTAAACCCACTGATCCTGAGTATCGGCAGGTTTATCTGATTAACGGCATGCTACTTGGCATGGTTGTTATCTTTACTTTCTTTTTCTTTATAAACTTGGCTTTTTTTGAATTATATAGTGTTGCTCTACTGGATTTTTTAGGGGCTGCGCTGGCTGCAACGCTATTAAGACGTTTTCAATTATCCAGCGATGTGCGACAAGGCGCTAACCATACGGTGATGCTGCTTGGCGGGTTTTTATTAGGCTATCTATGCTTCGCGGCTCCCAACTTTTATTCCCTTTACTGGCTTTGTATCTTTCCACCTCTAGCGTTTTTCCTGTTAGGACGTCAACGCGGATTAGTGGCTACCGCCTTATTTTTAGGTTTGCTCACTCTGTTGCTGGCGTGGCGTTCCTCGACATGGCCAGCAGCTAGTTTCACTGTTGAATCTCTGTTAAATGTTAGCCTGGCCTCACTTTGCCTGGTTTTATTAGTACACTACTATGAGGTAAGCCGTAATGAGGTGCTAAGGGCGCTGGCAACACAACACCGGCAACTTCAGCGTTTATCAATTACTGATACACTGACCGGTTTGTATAACCGAAGTAAGTTGGATGATATCTTAAGTCAGGAAATAGCCCGCTCTATCCGACACCAGAGCCCGTTTAGTGTCATTCTGGCGGATCTGGATTTTTTCAAATCAATAAATGATAACTTTGGTCATATGGCCGGGGATCAGGTGTTAATGTCATTTGCGGGTATTATGTTGCAACATTGCCGTGAACTCGACGTAGCAGGGCGCTGGGGTGGTGAGGAGTTTTTGATTATTTGTCCTCATACTGATATTAGCGGTGCAAAGTTATTAGCTGAGCGGATCAGAGCAGCAGTTGCCGAGTTTGAGTTTGCCCATGGCAAACAATTAACCGTAAGTTTGGGTGTAGCAAGTTTTATCCGCGATGATGATGCCAATACAATTCTGAAACGGGCTGACGACGCCTTATACCGGGCGAAAGGAAAGGGGCGGAACCGGGTAGAAATGTAATACTTCAGACCTGCAATCTGATACGCGTAACCAAATATTATTACAGGCTGTTTAATTATGGATTTTCAACTTACGCCTTTCAACTTAGCCCTAATGGCTCTGGCGTTGATTCTATTGGCACTATTAATTGTTATAGCGAACCTGCAAAGGCGTCAGCGGGAGCAGCAGTTAAGTCTTGCTAAAAGTGATAACCAAAGCCAGTTATGGCAGCAACAATATCAGCAATTGCAGTTACAGCACTCCCAGCTGCAACAACAGCACCAGCAATTAGCAGTAGAACACGCCAGATTAGGCAGTACCTTACAGGAAAAACAACGGCATTTTGACGAGCAGTTACTGCTTTTACAGCAAAACAAAGCTGCGTTAAAGCAAGAGTTTGAATTACTGGCCAATGATATTCTAGAGCGCAAAGGTGAAGTGTTTAAAAGCCAGAATCAGGAAAGCATGCGCCAGCTGCTCACGCCGTTACATCAGGATATGCAGGGCTTCAGACAAAAGGTCGAGCTGTTGCACACTGAAGAAACCAAACAGCGCTCTGAACTGAAATCAGAATTAAAACAATTGCAGGCTCTTAATCAGCAAATAACTGCTGAAGCCAGCCAACTTAGCAAAGCCTTACAGGGCGAGCGCAAAGTGCAGGGTAACTGGGGCGAGTTAATGCTGGAAAATGTGCTGGATAACAGCGGCCTGCGGGCTGGTAAAGATTACCAGCGGGAGGCCAGTTTCAGTACAGACAGTGGCCGGCAGCGGCCAGATGTTGTTATTTTCCTGCCTCAGGGGAAGCACTTAATTATTGATGCGAAAACGTCGCTATCTGCCTATACCCGGTACGTTAATGCTGAAGATGATAGTACAAGACTTATTGCTTTAAAAGCGCATATCAGTGCGGTAAAAGATCGGATAACAGAGTTAGCTGACAAAAGCTACTACCAGATAGCAGGGCTGAATTCTCCGGAAGTGGTGTTTATGTTTATTCCGATAGAATCAGCCTACGTAGCGGCACTGCAACATGACAGTCAGTTGTTTCAGCAGGCACTTGATCGGAATATTCTGGTGACCACACCAACAACCCTATTAACCAGCCTGAATATTGTCCGGCAACTGTGGCGCTTTGAAGACCAAAACAAACATACCGCAGAACTGGCTAACCGGGCTGAAAAGTTCTACCAGAAGCTGAAAACCTTCCTCGATAGTATGCAGGGTGTTGGCAGGCAGCTTGATAAGGCGCGGGAGAGTTATGATAAAGCTCTGGGGCAGCTGGTTACCGGAAAAGGCAACCTGATCAAGCAGGCTGCAGAATTCAAAGATTTGGGTGTTGCCGTGAAAACAGAGTTAGATCAGGAACTGGTAGAGCGAGCCCGGCTTGAATTGGATATCAGCACTACGGGCGGTGATTAATTCAGTGCTGTTGCTGCCAGATTGACGCTGCTAACGTCGTTACTGATGTCGAACAGCCTTTTTTTAACCAGCCGGCAATAGCTATTGCAGGGTCGGGTAAAGGATAAGGTTCAACTGCGGGCTTATAGAGCCAGTTTAGCAGGGGTTCAGGGGTAAAATGATGAAATTGTTCAGCCTTGCCCATTTTTAACAGGGTATAGGTATTATATGCCTGCTCAATCTGGCCTTGCAGCGGCTTTACCAGTAATTTTTTGCCAGCAATCAGCGCTTCACTGCATAAGCCAAAACCGCTGTTACAAATGACCCCGCTGCACCGCTGTAAATCTGTGGGGAAGCCACTGCGGCTTAGCGGCAGAATAGTCACATTGTCCTCGGTGTATAACTCTTTAACGTTGGTGTAGAGTTTAAAATGCCAGCTTGGGCATTGTTTTAACCAGTTAATAATCTTTGCGTTTTGTTCAAATGGTAAGTAAACCAGTATAAATGGAGAGTGCATATCCTTGTTGGTATTGCCTGACAGTACTTTAGCAGGAGTAAGCAGGGGTGGTAACAAGTCAGGGAATTCTGGTTGCCAGTGCACCCCAAGCATCAGGTTGGCTGGCGCAAATGCACAGACCGCCGATTTTAACCAATTTGCCGACTGACGCCCCGCCAGCGGATACCTTAATGAATACTGCCGTGCCAGTCCGACAGCGAGCTTATTCTGACGTTTTGCCGCCCAGGCAGTTACCGGTTCAAAATCAGTCAATACCAGATCATAAGCTGATAAATCTAACTGTCTGACGTCACGGCAAAACTGCACAGGTTGCAACTGCCGCACTGTGGCAAGTTTACGCACTTTGCCATCGGCTGAAGCGAACGTAAAGCCGCTGGCGAAGCGATAATCACCAAACATGTCCATATCAAACAACTCGCTTTGGCGCCGGCCACTGAACAGAAAATCAACTTCAATTCCGTTTTGTTGTAAAGCAGGTAATAAGGCTCTGGCCCGGGTAATATGGCCATTGCCGGTGGCCTGCACGCCGTAAAGTATTTTCATTTATAAATTACTGTCGTCATAGTGTGCTAACACCACTGTTCAGTACGACTAACGCAACCGCACTGCCAAGACTGACACCCGCCAGAATATCTGTGGGGTAGTGCACACCCAGTAGCACTCTTGACAGGCCGATGCCCGCCGCCATTAACAAATAATAAGCGGTATATTCAGGGTAATACGCGGCCAGGAGCCAGGCAAACATAAAGGCCGCGGCAGTATGGCCTGACGGGAAACTGAAGCGATCAGACGGTCTGATCCCGGGGGCCCAGCCATGATGTAACGGGCCTTTAGGCCGCTCACGTTGGATAGCATTTTTCAGTAGCAAATATAAAGGCAGCTCTATTGCAAATGCCAGTAACGCATGTTGAATAAACTGATTGCCCCTGGTTAAATCAAACTGCCACAATAATAAGGCAATAATAAGATACAAAGGCCCATCACCACAACGGGATAAGCCCAGACTAAGCCGTTTAACCGAGGGTAACTGGCCGATAAGATTAACCTGAAAAAACAGCCTGGTATCGAGTAAAGTCAGTTTTTGCAGTGTATTCATCAGTCATATCTCTGGCGAAACCTGCTGCCATTACAGGCTTTAAAGATGACATCCCCATGAAAATAAGATTAAACATTTATGACTGGTCGCGTCAAAGCGGCCTTACAACAGCTGATGTTAACCTGCCAATACCCTTGTTAAGTACCGCAAAATGTCCGTTGGACCCGTTCGTCTTCAGTGGCAGGCTGGCTAAACGCCAGATAAGCCGGATTAGTAGCAAAGGGTTTTAGCCAGGCCTGTTTTAACTGATTAAATAAAGTGAGATCGCCGTGCCGGGTAACTTGCTCAATGGCTTGCTGTACCAGATGATTACGGGGAATAAGCACCGGGTTAACCTGTTGCATAATACTTACTCGTTGCCCAGTCGTTAAACTCTGCTCGCCTACGCGCGCCTGCCAGCGTTGCATCCAGTTTTGCCAGCTAATTTTATCACTAAACAATTCTCCGGCTTTTGCCGGATCAAGTTGACTAAGCTGGTTGAAAAACTGGCTGAAATCGATTTGATCCTGCTGTAATAACTGCAGCAAATCGTTGATAAGTCGCTCGTCATCTTGTGCTGGGTGGGTAATGCCCAACTTAGTGGCCATTCTTTGCTGGTAATTTTGCTGATACTGCTGGCTAAAGTTTTCCAGCGCCGCTGTAGCCAACCGGATAGCTGCAGGCTGATCAGCGTTCAGTAACGGCAGTAATGTTTCAGCCAGCCGGGTTAAATTCCATTGGGCCACAGCGGGTTGGTTGCCATAGGCATAGCGGCCCCGCCGGTCAATAGCACTGAATACCGTTTTCTCATCATACGCTTCCATAAATGCACAAGGGCCATAATCAATTGTCTCACCGCTGATTGTCATATTATCTGTGTTCATAACACCGTGAATGAAGCCAAGACTCATCCAATGTGCCACTGTGGCTGCCTGAGCGGCAATAATGGCTGTCAGTAGTGCCAGGTAAGGCTGTGGTTGTGCTGCACACTGCGGGTAGTGGCGGGCGATAACGTAATCAGTAAAATCGTTAAGCAACTGACGGTCGTTGCATGAGGCAACATACTGAAAAGTACCTATCCGGATATGACTTTTCGCCACCCGGGTAAGAATAGCACCTGGTTGTGGTTCGTCCCGGTATACCATCTCACCGCTACTGACTGCAGCAAGTGCCCGGGTAGTCGGCACGCCCAAGGCATGCATGGCTTCACTAACCAGATATTCACGAATAACCGGACCCAACGGTGAGCGGCCATCACCTCCACGCGAAAAGGGGGTAGGGCCGGCGCCTTTTAACTGCAAATCATAACGCTGGCCCGAACGGCTGATCACTTCAGCCAGCAACAACGCCCGGCCATCACCCAGCCGTGGTACATAGTTAGCAAACTGATGACCGGCATAGGCCTGTGCCAATGGTTGACACCAATCAGCTACAATGTTGCCGGCAAAAAGTTGCAAGCCCTGGTCAGTTGCATGGTAACGTTCAGGTAAGCTAAGTTCCTCGGCCAGTGGCTGATTAAACGCCAGCCACTCGGGGGCAGCAACTGCTGTTGGCTGACATAGGGCATAGAGCGCAGCAGGTAACTGTTTATAAGTATGCTCAACAGTAAAGCAAGATGGCGTTTGGGGCATGGCTGACTCTTAACGACGACAATAGCTCACCACTGTAACTGAATTGCAGAGACAAAAAAACCAGCAATTGGCTGGCTTAAATGTTGGTTGCGGGAGCCGGATTTGAACACCTTCGCCCCGCAGTTATAAAGAGGAGCCCGAGGGCTGGTCAGTATAACTTGATTCTATGTTAATTGGTTGCGGGAGCCGGATTTGAACCGACGACCTTCGGGTTATGAGCCCGACGAGCTACCAGGCTGCTCCATCCCGCGTCCGTCATTGCGGGGCGCATCTTAGTGTTTTTGAGCAGGCTATGCAAGATGTTAATGCGGATATTTTCAGTAATCTGAATCATTTGCCGATTAAAGCATCAGCCTGCCTGTTTAAGCAGCATTAATCATTGCTATTACAAATCTTCAAACGTGTTTAAAGCACATTCTGTTATACTGTCGGCCATTTTATTTGAAGGTTGGTTGTTATGCTGGAATTCTGGGCTTTAACGTCAAAAGGCGTCGAAGAGCTGTTAGCTGATGAAATAAGACAATATCAGGGTGAAGTAATTAAAGTATCGATGGGTGTGGTGCGGTTTAAAGCCGAGTTGAGCAATGCCTATCAGCTTTGTTTATGGTCGCGCCTGGCGACCCGCATTATGCGCCTTATTCAGTCAGAGCCGGTAACAGCAGACTCAGATTTATACCAGATAGCCCGCAAAATTGACTGGCCTCAGCTGATGACTATCCGCCAGACGCTGGCAGTCGATTGTGTTGGCAAACATGCCACAATAGACAACAGCCAGTTTGGTGGCATGCGTTTAAAAGATGCCATTGTCGATCAGTTCCGCGAAGAAACCGGCCAGCGGCCTGACGTCGACCGGCTTAACCCGGATATGCGCTTTCAGGTGCGGCTGGAGAAGAACTATTTTCATTTCCTGCAGGACTTTTCCGGACCGTCGTTACATCAACGTGGTTACCGTTCAGGCCAGGGCGAAGCACCGTTAAAAGAACACTTAGCCGCGGCGCTGCTAAAACGTTCAGGCTGGTCGCAGGAGCAGCCCCTCTTTGACCCGTTTTGTGGAAGCGGCACTATTATTATCGAAGCGGCATTAATAGCGCTGAATAAAGCACCGGGATTAAACCGGGAGCGCTTTGCTTTTGAAGGCTGGCCAGGTCACCGTGCCAGCGTCTGGCAGCAGTTAAAAGATGCTGCCAAAGCCGAAGAGCGTAGCTTGCCGGCCCAAGTTTTATGCTATGGCAGTGATACAGATGAGCGGGCCCTGGCAAAAGCCCGTCAGAATATCGCCCGGGCAGGCGTGGCAGACTATGTTAAAGTTGATTACGCCGATGCCACTGAACTGCAAAGCTGTGTGGCAGCCACCCCTGGTGTTATTGTGACGAACCCGCCTTATGGCGAGCGGTTGGGTGATTTACCCAGCTTAATTCCGCTATACAGTAAATTCTCCCTGGCGTTAAAGCAGCATTATCAGGGCTGGCGTCTGGCTATTATTACCTCTAATGCCGATTTACTGCGCTCATTACGCTTATCAAAAAGCAAAACCTACAAGTTTACCAATGGGCCGCTGGACTGTGAATTTACCTTGTTTGAGTTGACCGAAAAGCAGGTTGCCGTCAGCTCAGATGCGCCGTCATTGTTTTTCAATGAGAGTAGCTCCTTTGGTAACCGGCTGGCAAAAAACCTGAAACAATTGCAAAAGTGGGCCAGGCGGGAAGGCATTAGCTGTTATCGTCTATACGATGCCGATATTCCGGAATATAACGTAGCGGTAGACTGGTACGACGGTGAAGTGGTGGTGCATGAATATGCAGCACCAGCCACTGTGGACGAGCAGGTTGCGCAAAAACGTTTATTTGACGTGGTAAATCAGGTACCGCAGGTACTGGGTATCAGCTCTGATAAAATGATTCTGAAAGTACGGGAAAAGCAAAAGGGCAGCAGTCAGTATCAGGCCATGGCTAAAGCCGGCCAATATAAAGAAGTGACTGAATATGGCGCTAAGTTTTTAGTTAACCTGCGTGATTATCTGGATACCGGCTTATTTTTAGACCACCGTTTAACCCGGCGCTTAATTCAACAGCAGGCTAAAGATAAAACGGTGCTGAATCTGTTTGCTTATACCGGCACCGCCTCAGTACATGCCGCTATTGGCGGCGCCAAAGCTGTTACTACGGTGGATATGTCTAATACCTATTTAGACTGGGCGAAGCGCAACTTCACCTTGAATGGTTTAATGGTCAGCGGCCCGCAGGCGAAGCAGTATCAGTTTGAACAAGCCGACTGCCTGCAATGGCTTGCCCGCTGTCGCAACCAGTTTGATTTGATTTTTGTTGACCCGCCAACTTTTTCGAATTCAAAGCGGATGGAAGATAACTGGGATGTACAGCGCGATCATGTCAAATTACTGGATATGCTGATTGGCCGGTTAAATCCGGGGGGTAAAGTGATTTTTTCCAATAATAAACGCCGGTTTAAAATTGATAAGACCGCGTTGCAAGCGTCGGGCTGGCAGGTTAACGACATATCAGCTGCCACTTTACCGGAAGATTTTAAGCGTAACCCGCATATACATGTCTGTTTCGAGCTGACACGCTAATGGCAAAATTAATATTGTACAGCACCTGGGGTTGTCATCTGTGTCAGCAGGCTGAAACCTTACTCGCCGGCATGGGGCAGGCTGTTGAAGTTGTTGACATTATTGATGATGAACAGTTATTGCAGCAGTTTCGATTGCATATACCGGTGTTAGCAGCGGATGACAAACTGCTGTACTGGCCATTTGATGCGGCCGGTGTTGCAAGTTGGCTTGAAGGCACCGTCTGTTAAAGGCATTAAGGTTTAAAGGATACTAAAGTAGTGGAATTATTACGTTTTCAGCAGGCTTGTTTGGCTTTTGGCACCAACCCGATATTGGATCATGTCGATTTTAGCCTGTTCAGTGGCGAGCGGGTTTGTCTGGTCGGGCGCAATGGCGCAGGTAAATCGTCATTCTTAAAATTGCTGACCGGTCAGCAAAATCTGGATGATGGTCAGGTTGTAGTCAATACCGGTGTAGTGCTAAGTCGATTGGAGCAGGATCCGCCGGCAAAAATGCAGACCAAAATTGCTGATTTTATCAGAGAAGGCGCCGGCGATCTGGCGGAAAAGCTGCAACAGTTTTATACCTTGTCGGAAAATCTGGATGGGGCAGGCGAGGCTGAGTATCGTCTGTTTGAGCAACTCCAAAATGAAATGGACACCCGTGATGGCTGGTCACTGGAAGCGCGGGTTAGTGATATTTGTCAGCAGTTTGACATGGACCCGGATGCCAGTCTGGCCACCTTATCTGGTGGTTGGTTGCGCAAGGCCGCCCTTGCCCGGGCCTTGATAGCCAAGCCCGATATATTATTGCTGGACGAGCCGACTAACCACCTCGATTTAGCCGCAATTCAGTGGTTAGAGCAGTTTTTACTGAATTTTAACGGCGCCATTATTTTTATATCGCACGACCGGGCCTTTATTCGGGCGCTGGCCACCCGGATTATTGACTTAGACCGTGGAGAGCTGACTTCTCACCCCGGCAACTACCAGGAATACCTGGATAGAAAGCAAAAAATGCTGGAAGATGAGCAGAAACACAACGCCTTATTTGACAAGCGGCTGGCTGAAGAAGAAGTGTGGATCCGTCAGGGCATAAAAGCCCGGCGAACCCGCAATGAAGGCCGGGTACGGGCATTAAAAGCCTTACGGCAGGAACGGGCCGCCCGGCTGGAACAGCTAGGCAAGGTCGATTTTAATATCGAGCAAGCCAACCGATCTGGCAAGCTGGTGTTTGAAGGTAAGGGAATGAGTCTGGCGTTTAACGGTAAAGCGGTAATGGACAAGCTGGATTTACTGGTAATGCGAGGCGACCGTATTGCGCTGGTGGGGCCAAACGGTGTGGGTAAGTCCAGCTTAATTAAAGTGCTGCTGGCTGACTATCAGGTAGACAGCGGTGAAGTAAAACGGGGTACTAATCTTGAGGTGGCCTATTTTGATCAACACCGGATAGCGTTGGATTTAGAGGCCACCGTCCAGGATAACGTCGCAGATGGTAAACAGGAAGTGCAGCAAAATGGTCAGAGCCGCCACGTCCTGAGTTATCTGCAGGACTTTTTGTTTCCTCCGGCCCGGGCACGTACTCCGGTTAAAGCACTATCAGGGGGGGAAAAGAACCGGTTGTTATTAGCCAAGTTATTTGCCAGACCCAGTAATTTACTTATTCTCGATGAACCCACTAACGACTTAGATGTGGAAACGCTGGAGTTGCTGGAAGACATTTTGCAGCAATATCAGGGCACCGTGATACTGGTAAGCCATGATCGGGAATTTGTTAATAACACGGTCACCAGTTCTCTGCTCTTTGCCGGCAATGGCCGGATTGTCGAAATCGCCGGGGGTTATGATGATGTTATGGCGTACCAGAACAGACAAGCAGCCAAAGCAACACCGGTAAAGTCGGCTGTGCCAAACGACGCACCAGTCACTGAAAAAACTGCTGAGCCAGCAGTTAACCCTTTAGTTAAAAATACGAAAAAGTTATCATACAAAGAAAAACGCGAGCTTGAATTATTACCCCAGCAGATTGAACAACTTGACGCTGAGCTCAGTGCTTTACAGTTGCAGGTTAACGATCCGGAATTCTTCAAACGCAATGCCGCCGACAGTCAACAGACGTTGAACCTATTGCAGCAAACCGAGTCGAAGTTGGCGCAAGCGTATGTGCGCTGGGAACAATTAGAAGCATTAAATTCTTAGTACATTACTTAGTACGATAGACGTACATTCAGAAGTACATTAGGGGCCTTGAATGAAATTATCTCGAATCAGTTTGGCGGTATTGCCACTGCTAACTGCATTTTCCACTGCTGCTGCCGTATATCAGGTAGCAGAACTTGAACCGAACACGGTATCCAAGGCAAACTTTGCTGCGGCCTTAAATGATCAGGGTAATGCTGTTGTCACTGGCCAGGGTTATATTCAGTATGACGAAAATCCGCAGTCAACAATAAGGGCTGCCAATTTTATTAATTTCCCGTTAGATGTGAGTACGATTAACTTCGAGAGTTCGACGATAACCTCTGCCTTAACCCCACAAGAAATTGAAGATGCCAAACTGGGTATTTTTGATGCCAGAGTACTTAACTTTTTTACGATTTTACTTGGTGCTACTCCGGACTTGAGAAATCAACCAGTAGGGGGGGCTGTTGCCATTTCTCAGCCAGACAATGGCACGCCTGGCGTATTACCTTTGCGTGATTTAGCGCAGCTTCGCTCAAATGATGAGTATATTTTTGATTTAAATGAGCAAGGCATTGCTGTAGGCACTGCAACAGCACCTTTTGCTAAGCAGGAATTTACCCCTGCGCCGGATCCGGAAGATGAAGAGGCGGAAACACCCGCGCCAATAACAGTTTGGCAACCTGAGCCAGGCTTTCAGTATGGAGTGGCGGTTTCTGGCAATGGCCCGGTTAATTTGTTGCCCCCCTATACTGAGTTAGGAGGGGGCTTCAGCCAGGCTTTTTCAGTAAATAATCAGGGCTTAATTGCCGGCTCTGGTTCAGTGGGCCTGGATGAAGAGGTTTACACGCTGCTGGATACAGGTTGCAACGGTGACAATGAACCTGCCGTTCTTTGCTTGAACCGGGAGCATGAAATTCGGACCAGTTCATTTTTTGAGTTAAAAAGCCAGATATACCGCAGTCAGACAGTGGTAGTACCAAATGGTTATTTTGAAAGGGCGATGCTGTGGCAGCTGCAAGCTGATGGCAGCGCGTCAGTTAGTCAAACCTTTGGTTTCTTAGGTGAGAAAGGAACCGGTGAAGTTCATCAACCTGATAATGATCAACCGGCAGTGCGTTACGCCAGTTCTGCACAGGCGGTAAATGACGATGGACTTGCCGTTGGCTATTCTATTTACAGTAATAGTGACAGAACAATCCGATTCCGGGATAGTTTTGGCCGGGAGTTTAATCGGATTTATGTCGCTCCTCATGCGTCTCTGTATCAGGATGGCGATGTGAAGGGGATCATTGACCCGACTGAATGGCTGGCAAGTATTGCTGTCGATATCAATAATAGTAATATTGTTACCGGATATGCGATAAAAACTATCAATGGTGCCCGACGCGATAAGTTTTTCTATTACGATGTCGCTGCGGATGAAGTCGTATTTCCTACAGACTTTTTTAGCAGCTCATCGTCAGTACCGGCCGCAATTAACGATAACGGCCAGATTGTGGGCCGGGCGGAAATTATTATCGGTGGCACCACTGACCGGCGTCAGCACGGTTTTGTTTATGATATTGCCAGCGATACGTTCAGTGATTTAAATAACCTGGTTGGTTGCAACGCCGATTTTACCGTAATTGATGCCAGTGCGATCAATAATAATGGTGAAATTCTGGCGACTGTGCTGCAGGTTATGCCGCAACTTGATGCCAAAGGAGAGCCAATCCTGGACGACAGTGGTAATCCGGTACTGGCTGAGCAGGCTAAAGCGGTGAAGTTATTGCCGATAGCCAATGGCGAGCAGGAAAACTGTAATACCGAGCAAGATACTTACGAACGAAATGCCGGTGGATTGGGCGGTATCGGCTTGTTACTACTAACGGCTTTTGGTTTGTTGTTCCGTCGTAGACGCTAATTAAAAGAGCGGGTCACGCCGGAATTAAAAAAGCTGCTTCGGCAGCTTTTTTTATGGCAAAAACTGATGAGATTAAAAGTTATCAAAATAAATTTTTAATCGTAATAAAATATAAATAAAAATGTCTTTAAAAGGCAAACAAGTTCAGTTCGTTAGCTTTTGTCAAGCAGTATATTAGTTAATTTCGTTTGAACCTTCTTACCCTGTCAGCTATCAATTAATGTGTACGTTGTTGTGGTATGCCGGCATCTCAGGTTGTCTGTCCGTGACCACGAATGTACTGTTAACTAATAAAAATGTTGAGGAAGACTGCCGTATGAAAAGACAAAAACGTGATCGTCTGGAACGTGCTCATGCTCAAGGTTATCGTGCCGGTGTTACCGGACGCTCCAAAGAAATTTGTCCCTATCAAAATTTAGATGCCCGCTCACAATGGCTCGGAGGTTGGCGGGAAGCAATGGAAGACCGGAATGTCGGTCTGTTTAACAAAGGCCTCTAAACGGATACTATTATACTGATTAGAAAAATAAACCCCGCCAAGCTTGCGGGGTTTATTTTGAGTTTTGCAAGGTATTGTCTTATTTGCTACAAATCAGAAACTTGACGTATCCTGAAATAAACCAACTTTTAAATCAGTTGCGGCATAAATATCACGGCCATCAACACTGACCACACCATCACCAATACCCATAAACAATTTTCTTTTAATCACTCGTTTCATATTTATAGTGTAAGTTACCTTTTTGGCAGTGGGTAATATCTGGCCAGTAAATTTAACTTCACCCACACCCAGCGCTCTGCCTTTACCCGGGCCACCACACCAACCCAGAAAGAAACCAACCAGTTGCCACATTGCGTCCAGCCCAAGGCAGCCAGGCATAACCGGATCACCTTTAAAATGACAGGCAAAGAACCAAAGTTCCGGGGTAATATCCAGCTCAGCAATGATCTGGCCTTTGCCGTACAAGCCGCCTTCTTCTGAAATATGGATAATTCTATCCATCATCAGCATATTGTCTGAAGGCAACTGGCTGTTGCCTTCACCGAATAAATCGCCATTTGCACAAGCGATTAAATCTTCTTTTGTAAAGCTATTCTTAGTCATGTATGTTTAACCCATTATAAATGCTGCGCCACTTTAGCGAACACTTGTACGCCAGACAAGTCCGATTTGTCGGTTCGCTATAATTTTTCAACCAGTCTGATAATAGTAGGCGTGCGGTTTTCACCTTACAAATAAATAAGTGATGAGTATAGCTATGAGCAGTGACAATAAGCGGGCACTGAGTAATGCCGAAAAACAGCAACGGTACCGGCAGCGGCAACAAGCTTCTGGTAAAAAAGAACTGCGTGGATATTTAACACCGGAAGCGTTAGCGTGCTACCAGGAAATTCAGGAAAAAACCCAGTGGAATGACAGTACCCTGTTGAGTAATGCCATTCGCTTAATGTATGCCGCCCATAAGTGTGGCCAGATAGGTATTCTTAATAGTTGGTTAACTGAACATAAGCGCTAAAAGCACGGCCTTTGCTCTTACTGCCGCTGAGCTGAACAGGTATACTAAACAGCAACCGCTTTAGCCTGGACATTCAGATGATCTTATTTGTAAATTCCTTAACTGTGATTGACTTTTCTTACCTGGACCTGCAACGGGGCATGGTCGGCGAGAGTTATATTGTTGATGTTGAACTGCATGGCAGTTTAGACGAAACCGCTATGGTGTTTGATTTTGCCAAAGTAAAAAAAGTGATTAAACAGGCCATCGACCAGCTGGTCGATCATAAACTTGCTTTGCCGATGGAATGCACGGCACTTGAGATGACAACTGAGTCTGAGTGCAGCCTGGTACATTACCAGAGTTTACGTGGCACTATCAGCCTGGCGTCACCGGCTGAAGCTTTTGCCTGTATTCCGACAGCACAGATTAACGAACACAGTGTTGGCCGGTTTCTTGAACAATTAATTACACCATTATTACCCGATAATGTTGCAAGGCTTAAGTTAATATTGCGACCAGAAGCCAGTACCGGCTTTTACTATCATTACAGTCATGGGTTGAAAAAACACGATGGCAACTGTCAGCGAATCGCCCATGGCCATCGTTCTACTATCCAGATTTATGCTGATGGTATGCTCTCCCCGCGTTTAAATAAAATGTGGAGTGAACGTTGGCAGGACAGTTACCTGGGTACGGAAGCTGATTTATGCGACGCCGCCGCCCTGCAGTTCCTGAGCGGTCGGGACGATGCCTATTGTTTCCGCTATCAGGCAACGCAGGGCTGGTTTGAGTTGGTTATTCCACAAAGCCATTGTGATATTGTGCCCTGTGATACAACAGTAGAGTGTCTGGCAGACTTTATTGCCAGTGAACTGAAAGCAATCGACATCACAAAAACATATAAGGTTGTAGCTTATGAAGGTGTGGCTAAAGGCGCTATTGCTCAGTGCTAGTGTGCTTGCAACAGGTAGCTTAGCAGCGGCCGACGACATTGTGCTGGACGGTAAACTTACCCAGGGCAGCTTGATCCGGGGTCAGGCGCCGGCAGGAGCCAAAGTACTGTTTAATGATAAGCCCATCAGTGTTTCCACAGAGGGTCGGTTTGTATTTGGGATTGGCCGTGATGCCAGTTTAACTCACCAGCTGACGGTTATTGAAGCTGATGGCAAGCAGCAAAACATACCACTTGCTTTCAGTAGTCGTGACTATGACATTCAGCGCATTAGCGGCGTTGCTCAGAAATATGTTACGCCACCCGCCGAAGTTACCGAGCGGATTCAGAATGATAATCGCAAAGTCCGTGCGGTACGAACGACCCTAACCGATAAAGCGGCAATTTTCGCTGAACCGGTCAGACCTGCAGTCGGGCGAATATCAGGTGTGTATGGTAGTCAGCGGGTTTTTAATGGCGAGCCCCGCAACCCACACTACGGACTTGATATTGCCGCACCGGTTGGCGCCCCGGTGTTAGCCCCCTGGGATGGCGAGGTGCTGCTGGCCGAAGATTTATATTACTCTGGCCTGACGTTAATTATTGACCATGGCATGGGGGTAACGTCGACCCTGATGCACCTGCATGCAATTAACGTTACAGTGGGTGAGCAGATCCTACAGGGAGATAAAATTGCAGAAGTAGGGGCGACCGGCCGGGTAACCGGTCCCCATCTGGATTGGCGGATTAACTGGCTACAGGAGCGGCTGGATCCGCAATTGCTGCTGCCAGAGTAGTGGTATCCTGCTGTAACCAGCAACTGGCCTTGTCAGTATTGCAAACCCTTAAGCTGGCAATTGTTGACGGGCCAGGCCGGATCGGCAACGTTAGCGCCAGCAAGCGGTCTTTGCGGTAAATTGTCAGCGGTTGTTCAGAACCTGATACCAGGCGCTGCAGTAGCTGCGGCAGGCTCTGCTCTGTTAGTTTCCAACCGGCCAAGGCCAGTAACTGATCACCAACCATTACACCGGCCTGATGTGCAGCCCCACCTTCAATTACCTGGGTAATAGTTAATAAACCCTGTTGAACTTTCACACCGGCTGCCAGGTAAGCGGGGCAGTTGATGTCATTTTTCTGCTTTCCAGCGCCACCAAGGTCATTGTGGTCTGATGCTGGCCTGAAAGTCAGCTCCAGGCCAAGCCTTAATGCCGCGTGTTGTATTGGTAGGGCTATGCTTTGGTTTACCCAGTCAAGGGCGCTGTCTGCCAGGCTGGTAAAACCGAGCGCAGTCAGACTTTCAAACAGGCTATGCTCATCGGTCCCCGTTTCCAGATAATGCTGATACATGTAATGGCAAAGCTGCTGCAGTGAGCTTCCTTGCTCCCGCAGGGCGCCTTCCAGACAAAAGGCCAGTAAAGCGCCCTTGGCGTAATAACTGACTACCGTATTAATCGCGTTTTCATCCTGTTTGTAAAACTTGGTCCAGGCAGTAAAACTGCTGTCAGCCAGGCTTTGCAGGTTATTAGCCGGGCTGCGGTTAACCCGGCTGATGAGTTTTTCCAGCGTGGCCAGATAACGCTCAGGGCTAACTAAACCACTTTGTACCAGCGCCAGGTCGTCAAAGTAGGATGTAATGCCCTCATACAACCATAACTGACGGCTATATTGCTCTGTAGCTAACTGATAAGGCTTGAATTCTGCTGGCATTAAACGCTTAACCCACCAGGTATGAAAATACTCGTGACTACATAAGGCCAGTAGCTGCTGATAATTGTCATCGGGCTGCTGACTGGTTGGCGCCGGTAAATCATAACGGTTGCATAGCAGCAGGGTAGAAAACTTATGTTCCAGTCCGCCATAACCCTGTTCAGTTACCCACAATAAAAACCAGTATTGATTTAAATCTGCTGGCAGGCAGCCGAAAACAGCAAGTTGTTGCTGGCATATCTGTTGTAAATCGGCCGCAAAACGGGGTAAATCAGCGAGATTATTCCCAGTTACCAGCAAATAATGTGGTACACCATTTACGTTGAATTGTTGCAGGTTAAAAATACCGGCCAACAGCGGGCTGTCAATAAGTTCAGCATAATCTGCGGCCTGATAAGTACCAAAACCAAGTGTTAGTGTGCCATTTACCGGTGTTAAGGCCGTTGCAACCCGCCAGTTGGCTGCTACCGGCAGCTCTGGTTTAGGCAGAACGACATGCTGCGGTAGCGAGGTTAAGTTACTGACCCCAAGACAAAGCGCCGCCGGATTTAGTATTGCTACTTCATCATCGATATAAGCCGCCCGAACCGACAAATCATAAGCGTAAATCTGGTAAATAACGGTTACCGGCTGTTGCCGGCATGTCAGTTGCCAACTTTGTTTATCCAGTTGCTCTAATGACAATGGGCCGGTTGTGTCAAAAGCTGAAATTGTCAGCAGGTGTTTGGCAAAGTCGCGGATCATATAGCTGCCGGGGATCCATGCTGGCATACTTAACTTGTGCACATTCAGCTCAGGCATAAAAGTTAACGTTACTTCAATCCGGTGACTGCTGATATCCTGTATTTTTAACTGATAACTAACGTGGTTCATTAAATCCTCAATGCAACTAGTTGAAAATGGTCTCAGAGCGCTGTCTATTCAGGCTGAGAAAATACCGTTCAATGGAGCAGTCCTGTTATAATGAGGCTAATCAGGTTGTCGCCTGCGTCATTGCTAATTTTGGTAATCTAATTTCAGAGTGAGTAGCTTATGTCAAACACCCCACCCAGTGAAACCCTTATCGCCAAGCGGACAGCTCATGCTGTTACCCGGGTAACTAAAACAGTATTCCCCGGGCGCACTAACCATCATAATACCTTGTTTGGCGGTGAGGCGTTGGCGTGGATGGATGAAGCCGCTTTTATCGCTGCCACCCGCTTTTGTCGCAAACCGCTCGTAACCGTCTGCTCCGATAGAGTTGATTTTAAAGAGTCTATTCCGGCAGGGAGCATTATTGAGCTCGTTGCCAGAATTGAACACGTAGGGCGCACCAGTATCAAAGTTCACGTCGATATATTTGTCGAAAACATGTATAACGACGACCAACATAAAGCAATATCGGGTAACTTCACCTTTGTTGCTTTAGATGCAGATCGTAAACCGACTCCGGTATTGGCAGATTTCTGATTATTACTTTTGATTTGCAAGGTAAAGCGTAATTGCGATTAATGTCTGCTGAAATCAGTTCAAGCGGCAAGGATTTACTATCGATGTTAGTTATACTCTGCCAAGCGTAATAATCCGGAATTTTATCTTGTACAAAGTGTTTGAAGATCGTAACCGCCAGTTTTGGATCCTGCATAGTCTGGGCTGGCTTGGTTTTGCTATTGTTAATTATCTTGGTTCTCTGGTTCAGGAAACCCGGGATGCCTATTTAATAGTCGTTGCCTTAGATGCCTATGTCGGCTGGCTTATCACTATTCCGCTGCGCTATATTTATCAGCGTATCTGGTTCTGGCAGCCCTGGCGCATGATTTTATTGGTGCTGGTGTTAGCACTAGTGATCGCAGCGGTGTGGACCAGCGTAAGGAACTTTAATTATTGGGAAATATACCGACATGGTTACCGGCCAGACGATTGGTTACTCTACATAAGAGACACCCCGGTAGCGTTTTATGTCATGCTTAGCTGGAGTGGTTTATATTTTGGTATCAAATATTACCAGACCCTGCAACTGGAAAAACAAAAGTCGTTAACGGCCACGAACAAGGCTCATGAAGCACAGCTGAAAATGTTGCGTTACCAGCTAAACCCACATTTTCTGTTCAATACGTTAAATGCAATTTCGACCTTAGTATTGATAAACGAAACCGACACTGCCAATAAAATGGTAACCAGATTAAGTGATTTTTTACGGTATTCACTTTATAAAGATCCGATAAACCGGGTACCGCTGGAGCAAGAGCTGTACGCGGCAAAATTGTATCTGGAAATTGAGAAAGTACGGTTTTCTGAACGTTTAACCATAGAGTTTGATATCGAACAAGGCACCGAGCGGGCGCTGGTGCCAAGTTTAATTTTGCAGCCATTAATTGAGAATGCAATTAAATACGCTGTAGCGAGCCAGGTTAATGGCGGTGCTATCGCCATCACCGCAAAAAAATTCGGGCACGATTTGTTGTTAGAAGTATCTGATAATGGTCCGGGCATGCCAATTAGTGACGGTATTCCCAAAAATAGTGCCAGCGGGGTAGGGTTAGTGAACACTAAAGAGCGTCTGGCAGCACTTTATGATAATGACTTTGCTCTGGTACTGACTCACAACGAGCCCAAAGGGCTGAAAGTCAATATCCGGATCCCTTTACAGTTAGAGCAATTGGAAACAAACCATGTTGAAGGTAATAGTAGTAGACGATGAACCCTTGGCACGTAAAGGCATGCTGGTCAGGCTGGCAGCTTTTACAGAGCTGGAAGTAGTTGCCCAGTGTAGTAATGGTGATGAAGCCGTAAGCCGTATTCTGGAGTTAAAGCCTGACGTGGTATTTCTTGATGTAGAAATGCCGGGTATGGATGGCTTTGCGGTGCTGAAGTGTTTGCAGCAACAGCAGCTTAAATTGCCATACATCGTATTTGTTACCGCTTATGATCATTATGCTTTCAATGCTTTCGAAGTGAATGCACTTGATTACGTGTTGAAACCGGTTGAACCAGAGCGCTTAAAAGCCGCGGTGGAAAAGGTATTGAAGTTTCACGCCGCCGCTGACAGCCAGAAGCACAAAGGCCAGCTTGCCGCTGCCGTTGCTAAGCTTACCGGTGACGAAACGGGCAATATTTTACAGCGACTGGATAAATCTGAGCCAGTGGTCAACGATCGGTTTCCAGAAGCGATTAGTATTAAGGATAGCGGCGAAATCACCCGGGTACCTGTTGCGGAAATAGACTGGGTTGATGCTGCAGGCGACTATATGTGTATCCATACCAAAGACGGTCAGACTCACATACTACGCCGAACGATGAAAGAACTTGAGCAGGAGCTTGATCCGAGACTGTTCGTCCGGGTGCACCGCTCTGCTATTGTCAATGTTCATACTATTGCGAAATTACAAATGCTCTCTAATGGCGAGCATCAGTTGATGCTAACTAACGGCCAGGCAGTTAAAGTCAGCCGTAGTTACAAAGACCGGGTAAAGCAGGTGTTTAGTCACTGAAGCGGGTAAGCAACATTTACTCAGATAAAGGCAGCTTAATAGCTGCCTATTTGTTGTTGCCAGCGGACTAAAAACGGATCTATGGTTTTTGTGCCGTCACCGGTTTTCGCCAGCGGATATAAACACACTTCGCCATTCACTTCGCCTGCCATTACCAGCGTAACACCCTGCAGTAATTGCTCTACCGCGAAGGCACCCAATTTAGTAGCAAGAATGCGGTCGGCGCCAATCGGACTGCCACCACGTTGAATATGGCCAAGAATACAGGCGCGACATTCAATACCTATTGCTGCAGTCAGTGCTTCCGCCAATGCGGTGGTGCCACCTGGGTAGCTATTTTCAGCGACGACGATTAAGTAGCTGGATTTTCCTTTCAGTAATTGAGCATGCTGAATTGGTTTAATTACTGACCTTAAATTATCAGGGCTGAGTTTACCGAACTCCGGACAGATAATTTGCTCCGCGCCGCCGGCAATGCCAGCAGCCAGGCTCAGATATCCGCTGTGGCGCCCCATCAGCTCCACCAGAAAAATGCGTTCAAAGGCGTCAGCAGTATCGCGAATTTTATCGATAGCATCTAGTGCTGTATCGATTGCAGTCGCAAAACCTATGGTATGGTCTGTGCCATCTACGTCATTGTCTATCGTGCCGGGAATGCCTATCAGCTGACCATCATAGTGTTTACTGATTGCCATGGTTCCGCGAAAACTGCCATCACCACCAATAACAATAAGCGCATCGATATTGAGTTCTTGCAAGCTTAATGCAGCTCTGGCCGGGCCATCTGCCTGCTGCAGAGCAGGGCAGCGGGCACTTTTTAAAATAGTGCCTCCACGCTGGATAATATTATCGACATGCTGCGGATGGAGAGTCTGATACTCTTGTTCCAGCAAACCATTGAAACCATGCTTAAAACCGATAACCTCGATATTGCAGGCCGCAGCAGTCAGCAGAATAGCCCGAATACAGGCATTCATACCTGGCGCATCTCCGCCGGAAGTCAGAACTGCGAGTCGTTTAATATTACTCATTGTTAATCCTATACTGTAAATAGTCGCTGCAGTGTTGAGCTAACGCCAGTAGATTTTAGCTTAGTATAGTTTCTGAGCGGCGAAGACACTTGATTTGTCGCAAACATACATAAATTACAAGACAGTTATAAGCTAAATAAGCGACAATATCGACAGCTGACTCACCAGCTTTTGCCTGTTGAAGGAAACGTTGCTTTTATGCACCAAATTACCGGAAAAAGTGTTATCGGCCTGCTGTTGGCGCTGACGACTGCCATTTTGTGGGGCATTTTACCCATAGCGCTTAAAATTGTGCTGGACGTACTATCAGCGAATACCATTACAGCAATCCGGTTTCTGGCTGCTGCAGTTATTGTGGGTCTCTGGCTGGCGGCAAGAGGCAAATTGCCTGCTATGAAGCAAATGTATAATCGCAAAGTAGCCTGGTTAATGGTAATCGCAGTTGTTGGCCTGTTATCTAACTATATTATGTATTTAAGCGGATTAAATTATTTAACTGCCGAAACAGGACAGGTAGTCATCCAGCTGGCACCATTTTTAATGATGCTGGGTGGTATTCTGATCTTTAAAGAGAAATTATTATTGTGGCAAAAAATAGGCGCTTTAACGTTATTAGGCGGTTTGCTGCTGTTTTTTAACGAGCGGCTGGTTCAACTGGTATTGCAAGCCAGTTCTGAGACACTTGGCGTGCTGCTGGTGATTGCCGCTGGCATTACCTGGGCCGCCTATGCTCTGGCTCAGAAACAGCTGCTGGTTAACTATAGCTCAAAACAAATTATGTACCTGCTCTATGTAGCCGGTACTGTCTGTTTTATTCCTGTGTCAGATTTCACCCCCCTGCAAACAATGAGTTATTTGCATTGGGGGTTATTGGTGTTTTGTTGTTTAAATACCGTGGTAGCTTATGGTGCTTTTGCTGAAGCTTTGCACCACTGGGAAGCGTCCAAGGTTAGTGCTGTGCTGGCTGTCACGCCGTTGTTTACTATCTTGTTCGCTAATATTACCGGTTGGATTTTTCCCGATTTTTTGCAAGCCCAGCAACTTAATCTCTGGTCATGGCTGGGCGCACTTATGGTTGTTACCGGCTCAGCATTAACGGCGCTGGCGCCGCAGTTTGTCGAATACCGGGCAGCGAAACGGGTCAGAAAACTGCAAAGGGATGTGTTTTAGCAATTAGAGATACTTTTCTAATAATAAAGGGCCAACCGGCCCTTTATTATTAGTGGCAACGCTGATTAAGAGCTATTTTACCTGAACAATTTTACAGGTATTAGATGCACCAATCGTTTCCATAGCATCACCATGGGTCATGATGACCAGATCACCACTTTTCAGGCCCGCCTGTTTGCGGATAGCATCAATAGCGGCATCCGCCAGTGACTGAGCTGATTGGGCTGTGCTATCAAAAAATGCCGGATAAACACCACGGTACAAGGCCATTTTATTTAATGTTTTGTCATGACGGGACAATGCATAAATAGGTTGAGGTGAGGTTATCCGCGACATCAATTTTGCTGTGTAGCCAGACTCAGTTAACGCAATAATCGCTTTAATATCGGCTAAATGATTGGCTGCATACATCGCGGACAGAGCGATGGTTTCACTTATTTCAGTAAACGCAACATCCATCCGGTGTTTAGAAATTTGCACACTGGGATGCTTTTCAGCACCGTCACATACCCTGGCCATCGCTTTTACGGTTTCAGTCGGGTATTTACCGGCGGCGGTTTCAGCAGACAACATCACCGCATCAGTGCCATCAAGCACCGCATTGGCCACGTCCATGACTTCCGCCCGGGTCGGCATTGGGCTTTCAATCATACTTTCCATCATTTGCGTGGCGGTAATTACTACCCGGTTGAGTTGACGAGAGCGGGCAATTATCCGTTTTTGCTGACCGACCAACTCAGCATCGCCAATTTCAACACCTAGATCGCCCCGGGCAACCATTACGGCATCCGACGCCCGGATGATGTCGTCCAGCGTTTCGTTGTCGGCGACGGCTTCTGCCCGTTCAATTTTTGCCATTAAACGCGCTTCTGAACCCGCGGCCCGGGCTAAATCCCGCGCCATCCGCATATCATCGCCGCTGCGCGGGAAGGACACCGCCAGGAAATCTACATCAATTTCAGCTGCGGTAATAATGTCGGCTTTATCTTTTTCAGTCAGGGCAGGGGCTGTCAGGCCACCCCCCTGGCGGTTAATACCTTTATTATTGCTAAGCTTGCCGCCGACAGTAACTTTGGTATAAACCCGGTCACCGTCTACCCGCTCAACCTGCAACTGGATCCTGCCATCGTCCAGCAACAGTAAATCACCAGCGCTAACGTCCTGGGGTAACGCTTTATAATCGATACCAACCTGATGATGATCACCTTCGCCTTTCGCCAGGCTGGCATCCAGCACAAACTGCTGACCGTCGGCTAACAATACCGCACCTTCTTTAAAAGTCGATACCCGAATTTTAGGGCCCTGCAAGTCGCCGAGAATGGCAACATGGGCACCCAGTTTCGTCGCTGCAGCGCGAACCATGCTGGCGCGTTCCCGATGATCATCCGCACTGCCATGAGAGAAATTCAGTCTGAACACCGATGCACCGGCACTGATAAGCTTTTCGATTGATTGCTGGGTATTAGTAGCGGGGCCGAGGGTAGCGACTATTTTGGTTCTTCTTGGCATCAGATGCTCCTGCTGTTGAACGCGGATCTTACAAGACTTTAAGTGTAATGTAATTTTATTACAGAATACAGCGGCAATAGAATTAAAAGCGACAGGTTGGTGCAGTTGCCCAACCTGATTATGGTTCTAGACGGCAACTTAGTTGGCAAAGTCTTTCTTTTCAAAGCGTGATCCGCGCAGACTGTCTTTCACTTTTTTCAGGTTTTCCCTGAATTTACTGCCACGTCGTAAAGTAAAACCGGTGGCCAGAATATCAATCAATACCAGTTGGGCAACCCGCGAAGCCATTGGCATATACATATCGGTGTCTTCCGGCACATCCAGTGACAATACCAGGGTACACTCCCGGGCTAAGGGGCTGTCATACGCGGTAATTCCGATTACTGTAGCATCGTTTTCCCGGGCAATGGCTGCAATGTCACAGAGGTTTTTCGTGCGGCCGGTATGGCTGATACATACCACGACATCCCCGTCTGAACTGTTAATTGCCGACATGCGTTGCATTACAATGTCGTCAAAACACACCACAGGTACATTAAAACGGAAAAACTTATTCTGGGCATCATGCGCTACTGAAGCGGAGGCCCCCAAACCAAAAAATGAGATTTTTTTTGCCTGAGTCAGCACATCAACTGCCCGGTTAATAGTGTTAATATCAACCCTTTGCCTTGCTGTATCTAACGCAGCCATGGTCGACTCGAAAATCTTAGCGGTGTAGGCCTCAGGGCCATCCTCCTCTTCTACATGCCGGTTAACATAAGGGGTACCGTTGGCAAGGCTTTGCGCTAAATGCAGTTTGAAATCAGGAAAGCCTTTGGTATCAAGGCGGCGGCAGAACCGGTTAACAGTAGGCTCGCTGACATCGGCCATTTTGGCCAGGGCTGCTATACTACTGTGGATAGTAATCTGTGGATTAGCCAGAATAACATCGGCAACCTTGCGCTCAGACTTGCTGAAGCTGGTAACACTACTTACGATTTTTTCCAGTACGTTCATCCGCTAATTCCTGATCTTTTAAAATGTTATGGTGGCAAGACTTGTTGTTGCTTTGGTTATACACCAACGCAACAGACAAAACAGTATTAAATTTACCACAAAACTGTAATTGCATTGCTAAGGCTGCCTTAATATGTAAGATTAGTCAAAATATAAGTTATTATGTAATTAAATTACAGAAAATTGGGTTTACACTGCAATTTCAGCGCGGTAGTATGCCTTAAGTGTTGTAAAATTACGTATTATTGCAAGGGTCAGATATGACAACAACAGCACAGAATGCCCAGAATAACGCCTGTGATTTGATCTTATTCGGTACAAAAGGTGACCTGGCGCGGCGCAAGTTACTACCGGCGTTATACCAGTTAGAGAAAGCTGGCCTGCTGGCGGCAGATTCGCGGATTATCGGGGTCGCCCGTGATGCGATGGATAACAGTGGCTACCTTGATATGGTGAAAACTAATCTGACAACCTTTTTAAAGAAGGAAACGTTGGATGAGACAGTCTGGCAACAACTGGCTGCGAAACTGTTGTATGTACAACTCGATTTGACCCAAACCAGTGATTATAAAAAATTAGGTAAACTGGTAGATGCCAGCAAACGCACGCCTGTTAGCTACTTTGCCACCCCCCCGGCCTTGTTTGGTGATCTGTGTAAAGGTCTGGCTGCAGCGGGTTTAGCGGCTGAACCGTCCAGGGTAGTGCTTGAAAAGCCGATTGGACATGATTTAGCGTCTTCAATTGTTATCAATGATCAGGTCGCTGAGCACTTTAAAGAATGCCAGATTTACCGGATAGACCATTACCTGGGTAAAGAAACCGTGCTTAATTTATTAGCACTGCGGTTTGCCAATGCGATTTTTGCGTCTAACTGGGATCATAATGCAATCGACCATGTACAAATTACTGTCGCTGAAGAAGTCGGCGTGGAAGGCCGCTGGAGTTACTACGATGACGCCGGCCAGATGCGTGATATGGTGCAAAACCACTTATTACAAGTATTGTCATTAATTGCGATGGAGCCGCCCGCCAGGCTCGACGCCGACAGTATTCGGGATGAAAAATTAAAAGTACTTAAAGCATTACGGCGCATCGACAGTAGTAATGTTCAGGAAAAGACCGTCAGGGGGCAGTATGCCAGCGGTTTTGTTAGTGGTAAACAGGTACCCGGTTATCTGGAAGAAGATGGTGCCCGTTCGGGTAGTCGGACTGAAACCTTTGTTGCGATTAAAGTTGATATAGATAACTGGCGCTGGGCTGGTGTACCGTTTTACTTGCGCACTGGTAAACGGATGCCGAAAAAACACAGTGAAGTGGTCATTTGTTTTAAGCCACAACCGCATAATATTTTTCATGAAACCTACAATGAGCTGCCCGCAAATAAATTGATTATTCGCTTGCAACCCGATGAGGGGGTAGAGGTGCAGGTCATGAATAAAATACCGGGTCTTGGCGAGCATATGCGCCTGCAACAAAGCAAGTTAGACTTAAGTTTTGACGAAACCTTTAAATCACAACGCATAGCGGATGCTTACGAGCGGCTGTTGCTGGAAGCTATGCTGGGTAATCAGTATTTATTTGTCCGTCGTGACGAAGTAGAGCAAGCCTGGCAGTGGGTTGATGGTATTCTGAATGCCTGGAAGAACAATAATGAACCTGCCAAAACCTACCAGGCAGGGACCTGGGGGCCGGTTGCTTCTATTTCAATGCTGGCACGTGACGAGCGCAACTGGGACGAATAAACGGATTAGGCGAATAAAAAATGCAACTTCATCAATACTCCGATAGCAACGCGTTAAATACAGATTTTGCCAATCGATTGGTTATGCTGCTAAATGAAGCCATTGCCCAGCGTGGCCGGGCTTATTTAGTTGTATCTGGTGGCAGAACACCCACAGCGCTGTTTAATGCGTTATCTGAAACTGATTTAGCATGGCAAGACGTAACCATTTTACTAGCAGATGAGCGTTTTGTGCCGGTTGATACTGCCGATAGCAACGAGCGACTGGTGAAAGCCAACTTGGTAAAAGGCAAGGCAGCAGGGGCGGAGTTTATCAGCTTGTATGCGCCAGCGGCGACAGCCGAAGATGCGGTTGCCACCGTTTTGCCACGAATAGCCAAGTTACCGGCGTTTGATGCCGTCATTCTGGGCATGGGTGAAGACGGTCATACCGCATCGTTTTTTCCATGTAGCACTGAACTTAGTGCAGGTCTTGCGGCAGATGCACCAGCCGTGTTGGCTGTTAATCCCACTACTGCACCTCACCAGCGGATATCGCTTAGTTTGCCCAGGTTACTCAATACCCGGCAATTATTTATTCATCTGGTTGGTCAGAGTAAGCTTGCGGTGCTGAATAAAGCGCAGGCTGATACCGATGTCACCAGTATGCCAATCAGGGCTGTGCTGCAGCAGCCAGATGTTGATGTGGCTGTAATGTACGCAGCTAATTAGAGGAAGTGTTATGAATCCTGTTATTCAACGGGTAACCGACCGCATTATTGCCCGCAGTGCTAAAAGCCGGGCTATTTATCTGGCGCGTATTGATGAAGCCGGCCAGTCCGGACCGCATCGAGGCGTGCTGAGTTGCGGTAACCTGGCCCATGGTTTTGCCGCCTGTAATAAACAGGATAAAGCAGATTTACGTAGTCTGACCAAAGCCAATATCGGCATTGTCTCCTCGTATAACGATATGTTATCTGCCCACCAGCCCTATGAAACCTATCCGGAAATCATTAAACAGGCAGTAAACGAGGTGGGTAGTGTGGCGCAGTTTGCCGGCGGTGTGCCTGCTATGTGTGACGGCGTTACTCAGGGCCAGCCTGGCATGGAGTTAAGCTTGCTTAGCCGCGATATTATCGCGATGTCAGCTGCAGTTGGCTTATCGCATAATATGTTTGATGGCGGCCTGATGCTGGGTATTTGTGACAAAATAGTCCCGGGCTTATTGATGGCCGCATTAAGCTTTGGTCATTTGCCATTCGTTTTTGTGCCGGCCGGCCCTATGCCTTCAGGTATTCCCAACAAAGAAAAAGCCCGGGTACGTCAGTTATTTGCTGAGGGTAAAGTCGGTAAAGAAGAATTGCTGGAAGCAGAGTCGGCATCTTATCACTCAGCCGGCACCTGTACGTTTTACGGTACAGCTAACTCTAATCAGTTAGTAGTAGAAATGATGGGGCTGCATTTGCCAGGCTCCTCATTTGTTAACCCGGGCAGTGCCTTACGGGACGAACTCACTAAAGCTGCCGCTCGTCAGGTAACCCGTTTAACTCAGCTGGGTGACAATTATTTACCAATCGGCAAGCTGGTTGATGCAAAAGCCATTGTTAACGGTATTGTCGGCTTGCTGGCAACCGGTGGTTCTACCAACCACACAATGCATTTGGTTGCCGTAGCAAGGGCAGCTGGTTTTATTGTCAACTGGGACGACTTTGCCGAATTGTCTGCAGCGACACCGTTATTAACCCGGATTTATCCTAATGGCCAGGCTGATATTAACCATTTTCAGCATGCTGGTGGTATGGCACTGCTGATCCGTGAGTTACTTGACGCCGGCTTACTGCACGAAGATGTGCAAACTATCGCCGGCCCAGGCCTGCGGCGCTATACCCAGCAACCGTTGTTAAAAGACGGCAAACTGCACTGGGTTGATGCACCCGAGCATTCACTGGACCCTGAAGTACTGGCGACAGTCGCCAAGCCATTTAAAAGTCATGGTGGTTTGGAAGTGCTGTCGGGCAATATTGGGCGGGCTATTCTTAAAACCTCCGCGTTACGTGATGGCACCGAAGTTATCAAGGCGCCGGCTGTGGTTTTTCATAGTCAGCATGAGCTGGATGCGGCATTTAAAGCCGGTGAGCTAAATAAAGATTGTATTGTGGTAGTCAGGTTCCAGGGGCCGAAAGCCTGTGGTATGCCGGAATTGCATAAACTGACGCCACCGCTGGGTGTGCTGCAGGACAAAGGTTTTAAAGTTGCACTGGTCACCGATGGCCGGATGTCAGGCGCATCAGGCAAGGTTCCAGCGGCAATTCATGTCACCCCGGAAGCCGTTGATGGCGGTGCAATTGGCCGGATTAAAACCGGTGATATGATGTTGGTTGACGGCAACAGCGGTAAGTTGGAAGTGCTGGTTGATGAAGCTGAGTTTAATGCAAGAGAAGCGGCGCAAAGTGATTTAAGCCACAACTTTTATGGCATGGGCCGGGAAATGTTTGGCGCAATGCGGGCCCAGCTAAGTGGGGCCGAGCAAGGAGCCTGCAGTTTGTTCGTTACTGAGGAGCACCTGCATGGCTAACCCGGTAGACTACGCCATAGTAGCAGATATTGGTGGTACCAACGCCCGTTTCAGTCGGGTCAACTTGACGACCCTGGCGTTGGATCATGTGGCGGTATATCCCTGTGCAACGTTCGCCAGCCTGGCCGATGCGTTACAACATTACCAGCAAGAACAGCAACTGACTGCATTAAAGCATGTAGCCATTGCCATTGCCTGTCCGGTAACCGGTGATGATGTCAGCATGACTAATTTTCACTGGCATTTTTCAGTCAGTGCGATGCAACGTCAGTTGGGGTTAGCACGGTTGCTGGTGATGAACGATTTTACCGCAGTAGCAATGTGTCTTCCGGCACTTACCGCCGATGACAAAGTTCAGATAGGCCAGGGTAGCGCACGGCATTCACAGCCAATGGCAGTGCTGGGTGCAGGTACCGGCCTGGGAGTGGCACATTTAATTAACGTCGACAATAAGTTTATTCCATTGCCAGGCGAAGGTGGTCACATCGACTGGGCGGCACAAACCGAACAAGAATGGTTTATTCAGCAAGTGCTGAGTAAAGACTATGGCCATGTTTCACCAGAGCGGTTGTTATCAGGTCCGGGTCTTGAGGCAATATACCGGGCGTTAGCATTGTACCGTCGTTTAGATGTTGCTCCGCTGGCAGCAGGGGAGATTGGTAATTTGGCACTGTCTGGTAAATCCGAACTTGCCAGCGCCACTGTTGCCCAGTTTTTCGCCAGTTTAGGCAGTGTTGCCGGTGATTTAGCCCTTACGCTCAGTACTTTTGGCGGCGTTTACGTCGCTGGTGGCATAACGCCTAAATTATTGCCGCTGATGGCTGCAAGTGATTTCAGAACCCGTTTTGAAGCAAAAGGTCGGTTTAGCGCGTTTAATCGCCAGATCGCCACTTATATCGTGACTGCACCCCAGCCAGGGTTACTTGGCGCAGCAGTTTACTTAAAACAATCTTTGGCGAGTTAATGTATGGCATTTGAAAATTGGCAGCTCCAACCTGCTGAATTATTTGCACAGGGTGCAGTAGTTCCGGTTATTGTAATTAAAGATCTGGCTGACGCGGTGCCAATGGCCAGAGCCTTGCTGGCGGGCGGGATCCGGGTGCTTGAAATCACGTTACGCACCCCGGTTGCACTTGACGCTATTAAGTTGCTGGCACAGCAGGTACCGGAAGCCATAGTTGGCGCCGGCACCGTGACTACGGCGTCCCAACTAGAACAGGTGATCGCTGCTGGTGCGAAGTTTGCAATTAGTCCGGGGCTTACCCGTGAATTGCTACAGGCCGGGAAAGACTCGGTCATTCCACTTATTCCGGGCATCGCCAGTATTTCCGAGTTGATGGAAGGTACCGGCCTCGGCTATACCCATTTTAAGTTTTTCCCTGCAGAAGCCGCAGGCGGAGTAAAAACCTTAAAATCAATTCATGGCCCATTTTCGGATATTCGGTTTTGCCCTACCGGTGGTATCAACGAGAAGAATTATCTGGAGTATCTGGCCCTGCCAAATGTTAGCTGTGTTGGCGGTTCCTGGATAGTACCTGATCAGGCTGTCAGCGACAAAGACTGGCCAAAAATAACTGAATTAACCCGCACTGCGGTTGCTGTGGCGGCACAAGCGGGTTAACGACAACCCGCTTACCAGAACCAACAAACAAAGCCGGCTGCTATGCCGGTTTTTTTGAATTTGCAGCACAAAGCGCGTATAGTGGCGCACCTTTTTCATCCAGTACAACCTGTAGCGGACCTTTTAGTGATCTCAACTGCCAATATTACAATGCAATTCGGTGCCAAGCCGTTGTTCGAAAACATTTCCATCAAATTCGGTGACGGTAATCGATATGGTCTGATCGGAGCCAATGGCTGCGGTAAATCGACTTTTATGAAAATTCTCAGCAAAGAGCTGGAGCCAACCGCCGGTAATGTCTCAGTTGAACCTAACCATAGGGTGGCAAAACTGCATCAGGATCAATTTGCATTCGAGCAATATTCTGTCATTGATACCGTGATTATGGGACACGCGGAATTGTGGGCGGTAAAAGAAGAGCGGGATCGTATTTATGCCAGTAGCGAAATGAGCGAAGAAGACGGCATGAAAGTCGCCGACTTAGAAGTCGCATTTGGTGAAATGGACGGTTACACCGCTGAGTCACGCGCCGGTGAGCTTTTGATTGGTGTTGGTATTCCAGTTGAGCAACATTTCGGGCCGATGTCGGCAATTGCCCCAGGCTTTAAACTACGAGTGTTACTGGCTCAGGTATTATTTGCCGATCCGGAAATTATGCTGTTGGACGAACCGACCAATAACCTGGATATTAATACTATTCGCTGGCTGGAAAATGTACTGGCTGAGCGCAACAGCACCATGGTGATTATTTCGCATGACCGCCATTTCCTGAACAGCGTCTGTACCCATATGGCTGATCTGGATTACGGTGAGTTGCGCCTTTATCCGGGTAATTATGACGAATATATGTTTGCCGCCACTCAGGCCCGTGAACGACTGCTTTCTGACAATGCCAAGAAAAAAGCGCAAATTGCTGAATTGCAGACCTTTGTCAGCCGCTTCTCAGCTAATGCATCTAAAGCAAAGCAAGCGACGTCTCGAGCGAAGCAAATCGATAAAATTCAGCTGGAAGAAGTTAAAGCATCCAGCCGGGTTAATCCGTTTATTCGCTTTGAGCAGCAAAAGCAGCTTTACCGCTTAGCGCTTGAAGTGGACGGTCTGAATAAAAGCTTCGCTGAGTTACAGCTGCTGAAAAACCTCAATATGACCATTGAAGTAGGCGAGAAAGTAGCGATTTTAGGGGCTAACGGTATTGGCAAATCGACCTTATTAAAATGTCTGATAGGCGACTTAACCCCGGAGTCCGGCAGCGTTAAATGGTCAGAAAATGCTAAGATTGGCTACTATGCGCAGGATCATGCCCATGAATTTGCTGAGCCAATGAGCTTATTTGACTGGATGAGCCAGTGGAAACAACCGTCAGATGACGAGCAAGCCATCCGGGGTATCTTGGGCCGGTTATTATTTTCCCAGGATGAAATTAAAAAATCGGTTAAGGTATTATCGGGCGGGGAAAAGGGCAGAATGTTGTTTGGTAAGCTGATGCTACAGCGGCCAAATATTCTGGTAATGGATGAGCCGACTAACCACCTTGATATGGAATCGATTGAATCATTAAACATGGCATTGGAGCATTATAAAGGTACACTGATTTTTGTCAGTCATGATCGCGAATTTGTCTCATCACTGGCCAGTCGGATCATCGAAATAACCGGCCAGGACGTACGTAACTTTGTCGGTACTTACGAAGAATACCTGGTTGCCCAGGCCAGCTAACAACCGCAATATCCGCATGTGATATCGCAATTTTAATATACAGCCGGTAACTCGTTGAGTTACCGGCTTGTTTTTTTCTACAATGCCCCCATGTCACTGTTATCACACTATGTTTCTGGCGCAAACGCAAAACAGGCAAACCATGAATTTATGCCATGCTATAGTTTTGTTAGTAGCTAAATTAAAAATTAGGAGACGGCAATATGAAAGTGAATATCGGTATAGAAGAGAATGAACGTAAAGCGATATGTGAAGGCCTGGCTGTGTTACTCGCCGACACTTATACCCTTTATCTGAAAACACATAACTATCATTGGAATGTCACCGGTCCGATGTTTCAGACGCTGCATACCTTGTTTGAAGCGCAGTATGTCGAGTTAGCAGAAGCAGTCGATGTCATTGCTGAGCGGATCCGTGCGTTGGGCGAATTTGCCCCCGGCTCATACAAAGAATTTGCAAAACTGACCAGCATTAAAGAAGCGGATGGCATACCGACAGCCGAAGAGATGATTAAAGATCTGGTTAAAGGGCAGGAAGCTATTGCAAAAACAGCCCGTTCTATCGTGCCGGTAGCCGATAAAGCGTCTGATGAAGTCAGTCTCGATTTGCTGACACAACGGATGACTGTACATGAAAAGACAGCCTGGATGTTACGTAGTCTGGTTGCCTGAGAAGAAACGTGAGTTTTGGCCCCTAAAGCAGCGCAATAGCGCTGCTTTTTTATACGCATTATTCAGAAATGTGCTTTTCACGCTATTGTCATCAAAAAGTACTAAGTTTTTCCGGCAAAAACTTGTAAAATCAGCGCCAGCAGTAACACTTAAAAGCGTCAGATGCTTTTGGTGCTGATAGACCCAACCGGAGATGTTCCCGATGAACGCCTTGCAATATGCGCAAAATGCTGTCGAATTATTTGCCTTTCCTGATAGCTATGTCCGCGTCAAAGAATTAATGGAATCGGACACTGCCAGTCTGGACGACATCGCCGAGGTCATCTTACTTGATCCGGTTCTCACCTCTAAATTACTTAAGCTCGCCAATAGTGCTGTTTATCGGTTGCCGTATCAGGTTGAATCGGTTAGCAAGGCGTTGTTGGTGCTTGGTAAAACCCAGCTTTATAATCTGGTTGTCAGTATTGCTGTCAGCTCGGCCTGTAGTAAGTTCAGCTCGTCCTCTATCGATTTGGAGCGGTTTTGGGAGCAAAGCATCAATGCGGCCCTGATTGGCAAATACCTGGCTAATTTTTGTGGTCTGCGCCAGCCGGATCGGTTATATGTTGCTGGTTTATTGCACAATATCGGTGAACTGGTCGTTATGCAACAAGCACCAGAGAGTGCCGCTCAATGTCAGAACTACACTGATGAAATTAAGCCCTGGCAGCTGCAACAAACCACTCTGGGGTTTACCTATGCCGCTTGTGGGGCCGAACTGTTAAACCTGTGGCAGTTACCCGATAGTATTGTCGAACCGCTGGCCCGGCAACACAGTACCCAATTTAATGGCTCAGAACCTGATGTATTAATCAGCTATCTTACTGTACGACTGGCGTTAGCGAATCAGCACCCGGATCTTTATAGCATTAAAACGCTGGTTGACCCTTTTGTTCTGGAATTATTACATCTGGAACAAGCCGATTTAATTAAGGCGATCGATTTTTGTAATACCGAAGGTTTGTTTATCCTGTCTGTTCTGAATCCACGTATCAGTACTATTTATTAATCCAGTCTGTTACCGGCACTGTATAGCAGTGCCGGCGCTATTATTTGGAAAAGTGTTATGTCTGAACCAAAAGTTAAAGCCTCTTTGTATACTGCATATTCCGGCTCAGCGTTATTAGAAACGCCACTACTAAATAAAGGGAGTGCGTTCAGTCGGGAAGAGCGGGCCGCATTTAACCTGACAGGCTTATTGCCGCCCCGGTTTGAAACCATCGAAGAGCAGGTCAGCCGGGCTTATCTGCAGTATAAAAGCTTTGATACAGCCATAAACAAGCATATTTATCTGCGGGCAATTCAGGATAATAACGAGACCCTGTTTTATCGCTTGGTGCAACAACATCTGGAAGAAATGATCCCGATTATATACACCCCGACGGTTGGCGATGCCTGTGAGCAATTTTCTGATATTTATCGCAGCGCCCGCGGGTTATTTATCAGCTTTGAAGATCGCTACAATCTGGATGATGTGCTACGTAATGCCACCAAAGCAAAGGTAAAAGTAATAGTAGTAACAGATGGCGAACGGGTGCTGGGTCTGGGCGATCAGGGTATTGGTGGTATGGGGATTTCAATTGGCAAGTTGTCGCTTTATACCGCCTGCGGTGGCATTAGTCCCGCCTATACCTTGCCAGTTATGCTGGATGTCGGCACCAATAATGAAAAACTGTTGAACGACCCTATGTACATGGGGTTGCGCCAGAAACGAATAGGGCAGGATGACTACAACGAGTTTATAGAACTGTTTATAAAAGCAGTTAAGCGACGCTGGCCAGAGGCAATCATTCAGTTTGAAGATTTTGCCCAGCCAAATGCCATGCCGTTATTACAGCGTTATCGTGACCAAATTTGCTGCTTTAATGATGATATTCAGGGTACAGCTGCGGTGACCGTTGGCACCTTGCTGGCGGCATGTTTAAGTAAAGGGGTTAAACTCAGTAGCCAGAAAGTGGTATTTGTTGGAGCGGGCTCCGCTGGTTGTGGTATCGCTGAGCAAGTGATAAGTCAGATGGTTGCCGAAGGCATTACTGAGCAACGGGCTCGACAGCAAATTTTTATGATAGACCGTTTTGGCTTATTAACCGATAGCATGCCGGATTTGCGAGATTTCCAGCAAGCGTTAACCCAAAGCTCGGTTGCTATTGCTGACTGGAATTATAGTGGTGATTACCCGAGTTTGCTGGATGTCATGCACTGCGCTTCGCCAGATATATTAATTGGCGTGTCCGGCCAGGCGGGTTTGTTTACTGAGCAAGTTGTGCGTGCCATGAAAAAAGGCTGTGGAACGCCGATAATATTTCCGCTAAGTAACCCTTCACGTCAGGTGGAAGCCACTCCCCAGCAGGTAATTGAATGGACCAATGGTGATGTTATTGTTGCTACGGGCAGCCCTTTTGCACCGGTAGAATACAATGGCAAGCTACATCTGATCGCCCAGTGTAATAACAGTTACATCTTTCCGGGTATTGGGCTGGGCGTCATTGCTGTGAAAGCCCGTTTAATCAGTGATGAAATGCTCCGTGCTGCCAGTAAGACCCTGGCAGCAACCTCACCCTTGGCTAATACCGGTAAAGGCGGTTTATTACCGCCATTTACCGCATTGGCCGAACTGAGCAAGAAAATTGCGTTTGCTGTGGCTAAAGTTGCCCAACAACAGGGGCTGGCGCTGGAAATTGATGATAATACGCTGCAGCAACGGATTGAAGATAACTTCTGGAAACCACAATACCGGCACTATAAACGGGTGAGCGGTTAACCCTGCAGGTTCAATAAGTTAGAATGATAAACCTTGTTACATTTAGTTTTAGACTCGCGCCCTTATTAACGGTACGCTAACGGTAGTTTCTGCCCGTTAATAAGGATCTATCATGCGCAAATCACTATTATGTCTTGCTATTGCCGGCGTTCTGGCCGGTTGTAATCCGACACCGGAAAATACTACTAATAATGCCAGTCCTCAGCCAGCGGCTGAACAAGTAGCGACTGAGCAATCCACCAGCAAAACCACAGCCACCAGTGAGCGTTTAAACCAATGGTTTGAAGAAAAGTTTGAGCAGCAGTTGCAACAAAGTCCTATCCAGATGACTTTTATGGGTCGTAAAGATAAATACGATCAGATTGATGAGGTAACACTGGCAGCAGAACAACAACAACTGGAATGGCTGGCAGCTACCGTCGCTGAACTTAAAGCCAATTTCAACTATGCAGAGCTTGATTTGGAAGCGCAGACGTCCTATGACGTCTGGATTTATCAATATGAAATGGCTGAAGCCGGCGCCCGCTTCAGAAATAACCAATATGTTTTTACCCAAATGCAGGGTATTCACGCCTTATTACCACAAATCCTCATCAATTTTCATAAAGTAGACAATGTAGAAGACATGCAGGCTTATGTCAGCCGGATTGAAGGGATCAGCAAAGCGATAAATGATTTGCTGGTGCGGGCGCAACAAAATGCTGAGCAGGGCGTAAGGCCGCCACGTTTCGCCTATGAAGGGGTATTAAGTCAGTTAGACAGCTTGTTAACCGGTGCACCTTTATCAGACAGTGAGCAGGAGATTCCGCTGTGGGCTGACACCAAAGCAAAAATCAATAGTCTGCTTGAAGCAGATAAGCTCAGTGATGAACAAGCGAAAGAGCTTACTAACGCGGCTAAACTTGCCTTACAACAGCATTTTCAGCCTGCATATAGTGGTTTGAAGCAATGGTTACAGGATGACATTGCTAATACCGATGACATTGCCACGGGGGTGGGTAAGCAACCCGATGGTGTCGCTTATTATAATCATCAGTTAAAGGTGTCTACCACCACTGATTTAACCGCAGAGCAGATCCACCAGATTGGTCTTGATGAAGTTGAACGGCTGACCGCTGAAATGACGGCGATTAAAGATCAGGTAGGCTTCCCGGGCGATCTGCAGGCTTTTTTCGAGTTTATTAAAAAAGACGACCAATTCTATTACCCGGATACTGACGCCGGGCGCCAGGCCTATATTGATGACTCACAGCAATATCTGGATTTTATTAACAGTCGTTTGCCAGAGTTTTTTGGTACCTTACCCAAAGCAGGCCTGGTGGTAAAACGAGTAGAGCCATTTAGGGAACAACCCGGTGCAGCACAACATTACTTTCCGGGAACGCCAGACGGCAGCCGGCCCGGAGTATATTATGCCCACTTATCTGACATGCGCTCTATGCCAAAAAATGAGATGGAAGCCATTGCTTATCATGAAGGCAGTCCCGGTCATCATATGCAAATTTCAATTGCCCAGGAGTTGACTTCAGTTCCCACTTTCCGCACTCAGGCCCGGTTTACTGTCTATTCGGAAGGCTGGGCGTTATATGCAGAATTATTAGCAAAAGAAATGGGCGCTTACCAAAACCCCTATTCTGATTTTGGCCGGTTAATTACTGAAATGTGGCGGGCCGTCCGGTTGGTGGTCGATACCGGTTTACATAGCAAAGGCTGGACCGAACAACAGGCAATCGACTATTTCCTGGAAAAAACCCCGATTGCCGAAGGCGCGGTATTGTCTGAAGTGCGGCGTTATCTGGTGATCCCGGGGCAGGCAACGGCTTACAAAATAGGCATGATCAAAATTCTGGAATTGCGCCAGTTTGCTGAGCAACAGTTGGGCGACCGTTTCGACATTCGTGAATTTCATGACACTATTCTAACCGGCGGTGCCTTGCCCCTTAGTGTTTTAGAGCGGCGGGTTAAAAACTGGGTTAACGAGGTAAAAACCAGAGCCCAGGCCTGATTTTTACTAGTATTACCGATATTAGTTGATTAATTTCAGCCAATAACAATGTAGTCATTTTCGAAATAACAACCCTGATGAGGAGCCGGGTGCAGCTGAATATAGCGCCCGGCTACCTGTTCTATCGCCACACATTGCTCTATTTCAAACACATTGTCGGTGTGAGGTTTATCCCATTTCATGTCAAGTTGTTGTTTTGCTATTTGCTTTGCCTGCACGTTGCTTTCAGCTACCACCACCAGATATCGGTGATCTTCACCAAACACGCTGCCGATATAGCCACCCAAGTTTATAAAAAATAATTTTAGTTTGTTGTTGGCTGGCGAGTCTGCCAATGTTACCGCATACTGATCGACACCCGATATCGCCATCCATGAGTCAATATGCAAGCCCTGCGGCGATGCAAACCACAATGCTCGTAATTGTGGATAAGTTTGCTCAAGATTGTCACCTGCTACAAACACCACATCATGCAGTTCAACATTGGCTTTAGGATGAGTGCCTCCCAGCATTACCATATAAAGCATTTTTCCAATCCCTTTTAGTATAAAAACGCAGATATTACTTGGTTGCTGAGTGTATTGCTATGGCTGGATTACTGCGCCAGATAAGTTTGAAGCCTTTGTTTAATAAAAATAAAAATAGTAACGGTAAAAGCAGAGTTTTCAGGAAAAACAATGCCATTAAATTAAGTATGTTAGTTACCGCATTATCAAGCCGTTGTTTTAACTGATAGACCTGGCGAGGATTTACCGCATCTTTAAGGGCGGCAATACCGTCTCCCAGTGAGCTAAAACTATTAGATATGGCCGCGAAAAAGCCGGGGGTTTTTCCTTCTCGAGCCAGCTCAGCAAGCTGGAGCTGGTTATTGACCTCGGCTAGCTGCCGCTGTAGTTGCTGTCGTTGCTGCGGTTGCTGCGGTTGCGCAGTATTTAACCGCTGCTGAAGCGTTAATGCCTGTTGTTGCAGCTCGGCAATATTAGCCGTTAACTCAGTATGTAGATCCGGATTAATGAATTGATTATCCTGCTCACTAACGCCTTCAATGTTTTCCAGGATCTGCAGCTGATTTTCAGTGCGCTGGTGCAAGAACGCCTGGTCGATTATGCCATTGGCGGCTACGACCAGTACCAGGGCAAAGCGCAAAAATAACAGCGCTAAAAATAATCGCAATAAAAATATGCCAAAAAAACCGGTAGTGAAAGATCTGCTCAATAACGCATTAAACAGCACGGCCACGCCGGAGACCGTAAGCAGTATTTTAAAGACAGCGTCACTGACAATTTCCAATAACACTTTTTGAATGACCAGTGAGCCGATGGCCAGCTTCATTGCTGACGAGTACTGCTCTACCAAGTCATTGAGTGGATCAAGCACCTGGCCCGCGCCTACTGAACCGCCAATACCGACACTAAATTCAAAAGTAACTGACTGCAGAAACGAAATAAGTGCATTCATTGCCCGGGCAATAACAAAAGCTGAGCTGGCCTGTACCAGAGCGTCATCAATATACGCCGTGGTATAGCGATCAATAACCCCACTCCAGGATAAACCTATACTGGACACTATCAGAGCAAAGATTAACCAGCGCCACTTACTGGCGTCAGCGTTTTGTTTAATTGCAGCCATTACTTCCGCCATCTTAAAACCCTTGTGCTGAATGTATACTGATAAAATGATGCTAACAGTGAGCTAAGGTGCTGTCGATGCCAAACGCCACTTAACTCAAATTACCGCAGCTTATCGCCTATTGAGCGAGTTTAGTGATCATCGTTGTTTTAAACCCGTATATTCCGGGCTTACACTCAGTTTTTGCAACTACAGCGGAAAAGCTGAGTAACAATTTTTTCTGTAACAAGGATTTTTAATGACAACAGTTTGGCAAAAATCAGTCTGGCTGACTTTAATGACCATTACCGCCATTAGCGGATTCAGTGTGCATGCTCAGAGTCGGGGTGAAGGGCGTGCAGCTCAAGTCATCAGTATGCCTGTTGAGTTTGAGCAGCAAAGTAGCCAGATTGAAGCGGTTGGCTCTGCAGAAGCGATTCAATCTGTAGTGATCTTCCCGGCAGTGGCAGATAAAGTTACCGCTATCAGGTTTTTGCCTGGTCAGAAAGTACAACAAGGAGACATTTTACTGGAGTTGGATGCGCGTCGGCAGAAAGTTGCGGTTGACCGTGCCCGGATCCAGTTAGCGGATGCAGAGCGCACAGTAGAGCGGCTTGTTGTAAGCCGGCGCCAGGGAGCTATTGCTCAGAGTGAGCTGGATGATGCACAGACAGTTCGCGATTTAATGCAGGTAATGTTAGCTGAAGCTGAAACTGAGTTAGAAGATCGTACCGTACGCGCGCCCTTTAGCGGTGTTGTCGGCTTAACAGATGTTGAAATTGGCGACCGTATAACCCAACAAACGGCGATCACCACTCTTGATAACCGTAGTGAGCTGTTAATTGACTTTCGGGCGCCGGAAACCGCACTTAGCATGTTACAGCAGCAACCCACGCTGACCTTACAGCCCTGGCAGGGTGCTGAAACCCGCTTATCGGCAAAAATAAGCCAGATCGACTCGCGGATTGACAGTAGTAACCGGACTATCCGGGTAAGAGCCTTACTGGATAATAGTCGTGACGTTTACCGGCCTGGGATGAGCTTTCGGATCAAGCTGGAGCTGAAAGGCGAAGCCTATGCGGTAATTCCGGAAGCGGCCCTGCTGTGGGGGGCCACCGGTGCTTATGTTTGGCTGGAACAACAGGGCACCGCAAAAAGGGTCGATGTGCAAATTAAACAACGCCTGAGTGGTCGCTTGCTGGTGTCAGCAGAGATAAGTGAGGGTGATATGCTTATTACCGAAGGCGTTCAAACCTTAAGAGTTGGGCAGCGGGTTGAAGCAGTCAATGAACAAAGGGCCGGATTATGAAGCAGGAGCCAGTACATGATGATTTACCCTCGCTGTCTATTCGCCGGCCGGTACTTATTGTTGTTCTTAATTTACTGATTATTATTGCCGGCTTTGCTGCAATAAATGGTTTGGAAGTGCGTGAATTACCTGACGTTGACCGGCCGATAGTTTCAGTTACTGCCAGTTTTCCAGGTGGCTCACCGGAAACAGTCGATACCGAAGTAACCAGTAAACTTGAAGGCGCTGTTGCCCGGGTGTCCGGCGTTAAATCTATTAATGCCTCCAGCGAAGAGGGCAGCGCTAGGGTGCGGGTAGAATTTCGCCCGGGCATCAACCTGGATGACGCTGCTAACGAAACACGTGAAGCCGTCAGCCGGGTACAGCGGGAATTGCCTGAGGGGGTCGAACGTCTGGCTATTATCAAGGCCGATAACGATGCGCAATCGGTAGTTAGTATTGCCGTATCAAGCGCAACTCTTGACTTAGAGACATTGACTGAACGAATTGAAACAGATCTGGCGCCATTATTTTTAACCATTCCCGGCGTGGCTGATGTCAGATTAAACGGAGATAGAGAGCGGGTGTTGCGGGTTATTCTGGACCCGCTTAGGTTAACCAGTTTTAATCTGGCCGTAACCGATGTTGCTGCAGCACTGCGCCAGGCCCCGTTTGACGTGCCTGCAGGCAGCATGCGTTCAACCGATCAGCAGCTAATTGTTCGTGCTGATGCTACGTCAGTCAGCGCGGAGCAGGTTGAGGATATTATCATTAGCGGTGATACCCGGGTGGGCGATGTCGCTACGGTATATTTTGGTCCGGCTGATGCTAACAGCATGGTAAGACTGGACGGCCGGCCGGTTATCGGTATGGGTATTATCCGCCAGGCGCGCTCCAATACTATTGAAATTTCGGATGAAGTGCTGGCATTGGTAAAACAGGTTGAAAGTCGGTTCCCGGAGCTGGAATTACAGGTTACCTCGGATGACGCTGAATTTATCCGTGGTTCGGTGCGCGAAGTCATTACCTCGCTTGGACTGACGGTGTTATTGGTTATTTTTACCCTATGGCTGTTTATCGGTTCCTGGCGTGCCACCATAGTACCCGCCTTATCTATCCCGGTTGCGTTAACCGGCGCATTGGCGGCAATCTGGCTGATGGGTTTTTCAATCAATATTTTAACGCTACTGGCACTGGTACTAGCTACCGGTCTGATTGTCGACGATGCCATCGTGGTGTCCGAAAATATTCAGCGGCGCCGCAGCATGGGGTTGGGTGCACGGGCGGCTGCTGTTGTGGGTACACGCGAAGTATTCTTTGCGGTAGTCGCTACGACAGCAGTGTTAGTGGCGGTCTTTGTACCGATTGCCTTCTTACCATCGACCGCCGGCCGGTTGTTTCGCGAATTTGGCGGAGTGTTAGCGGCTGCTGTTATTATCTCGTCATTTGTAGCATTGTCATTGGTTCCGGCATTGACGGCTCGTCTGCCGGTTAAACAGGGCGCTAAGAATCTGTTCGGCGGGTTTGGAAACGCGTTACTTAACTATTACAGCCGGAGTCTGCACTGGACATTGGATCACGCTTTAATAGTATTTCTTGCCTGCTTAGTGGCTTCCGGCGGCGCCGGTGTATTGTATTTGACGCTGGACAATGAACTAATGCCAAGTGAAGATCGCGGGTCTATCCGGGTATTTGCACGCGGTCCTGATGGAGTTGGTCTTAATTTTATGGACCGCCAGGCAGATAAAATGGAAGAAATTTTACTGCCTTATGTTAATGGTGGTGATATTGATTCCATTTATACCGTAGTCGGGCAGTGGGACCCTAATCTGGTTTTTATTACCGTGCCATTGAAACACTGGAGTGAACGCGATCGTTCACAGCAGGACATTATCAATGAGATTAGTCCACAACTGGCCGCGATACCGGGCGCACCGGCACGTGCTTTTGGCTCAAACAGTCTGAACTTACGTGGTCAGGGTGGCGGCCTGGAGCTAGCTTTAACAGGCGAGTCTTACGCTGGCATTTTTGCTGCAGCGCAAAAGTTTTCAGCGGCAATCCAGCAACAATTGCCAGACTTGGGAATGCCTCGTATTTCTTATCAGCCTACCCAACCTCAGTTGCGGGTTAATATTGATCGGCGACGTGCTGAAGAGTTAGGGGTACCTTTATCAGATATTGCCAGTACATTGCGGGTGGCCATTAACGGTGATGACTTAGCCGATTTAAATGTTGGCGATCAGTCAATCCCGATTATTCTGCAGGCGGACAGGTCTGCAGTATCTAACCCGGGAGATCTGGCCAATTTATATGTCGGCTCCCGTAACGGGGGGCTGGTGCCGCTGTCCAGCCTGGCTAATATCTCTGAAGAAGGTGTCGCGGCAGAGCTGGAAAGGCAGGCACAACGCCGGGCTATTGAGATGGAAATGGAATTACCACCAGATCTGTCGATGGAGCAGGTGGTTGAGCAACTGCGGGAACTGGCTCAACGAGAGTTACCAGCAAATATTGGTATGGTATTTTTAGGTGAGGCTCTGACCTTTGAAGAAACCGCGCGGGAAATAACGCTTACCTATGTGTTGGCTTTTGTAATAGTGTTGTTAGTACTGGCAGCACAGTTTGAAAGTGCCAATAGTGCCGTAGTGGTTATGGCTACTGTGCCATTTGGCATAGCGGCTGCTTTATTTGCTCTGTTTTTAACCGGCACTTCTATTAATATATACTCGCAAATTGGCTTGGTAATGCTGATTGGCTTACTGGCCAAAAACGCAATCTTACTGGTTGAGTTTGCCGACCAGCTTCGCGACCGTGGTTACAGTGTTCGCAAAGCAGTTGAAGAAGCCGCACAAATCCGCTTACGGCCAATTGCCATGACGTTGTTATCAACCCTGTTGGGTGGCTTGCCGCTAATCCTGTCGTCAGGGGCAGGCGCCGAAGCTCGCAATGCCATTGGCTGGGTCGTGTTTGGTGGCCTGGGTATTGCGGTTATTTTTACGCTGTATCTGACGCCGGTACTGTACTTAGCATTGGCCCGCTTCGCCAAACCACGCGCCGATGAAAGCCTCCGACTGGAACGGGAAATGGAGGCCGCTAAGCAGTTTGATTAATGATTAACATAACGCTTTGTGACAACTTGGCTGAGATAGACGCAACTGCGTGGGATAGCTTATTTGGCCAAGATCTGCCGTTCTGCCGCCATGCCTTTTTGAGCGCGTTGGAGCAGGGCGGCAGCGTTGGCAAAAACACCGGCTGGTTACCACAGCATTTATTACTTTATCGCGGTGAACGTCTGGTCGCCGCTATGCCAATGTATTTGAAGTTACACTCTTATGGTGAATATTTGTTTGACTGGGCTATTGCAGAGGCTTATCAACAACATCAATTACCTTATTACCCCAAGTTACTTTGCGCCATTCCGTTTACTCCGGCAGAAGGACAGCGTCTTGGTGTTGCACCTGATGAAGAGCCCATTGAAGTATTCAAGCTGTTTTATCAGGCAATTTTACAGCGCCAGCAAATATTAGGCTGCAGCAACTTCCAGTGTTTGTATGCTGATCCGCCGCTGCAGCAAATAATGCGCAGCAATGGGATGCTGGAACGAATTGATGTGCAATTTCAGTGGTACAACCATAACTTCACTAATTTTGCCGACTTTCTGGCTACCCTGCCATCGCGTAAACGTAAACAAATTAATAAAGAACGTTTAGTGGTAAAAAGACAAGGTGTCGAGGTTAAAACATTTAGCGGCGATAACCTACCGACTGATTTCTGGTATCAGTTCGTTCATTTTTATCAGGCAACGTATCAGAAGAGATCTGGCCACGATGGCTATTTAACCCCACAGACTTTCATGCTTTGGGCAGAGTATATGGCTGCTGAGATAGTGATATTTGCTGCTTTTGTGGCGGGGGAACTGGTGGCGGCGTCACTCTGTTTTCAATCAGCCAACTGCTTATACGGTCGCTATTGGGGGTGTAATGCCGAATTTGATAAACTGCATTTTGAATGTTGTTATTATGCTGGCATAGAGTATTGTATTGCCAAAGGTTTAAAGCGGTTTGACGCCGGCGCTCAGGGCGAGCACAAACTGAAGCGCGGTTTTTTGCCTGTGGTCCGTCATGGCTATTACAACTTCAGCCCCAGTCCGTTAGTTAACGCCATTACAGACTACTGCCTGCGCGAACGCCAGGCATTACTTGACTACTATCAACTCACTGAATAAACATATTTTCAGCTAAAAATTGAATTAATTTCGTATTTTAATATCCACCTTTGAGTTTATTAAATGTGATTATGTATATGGCATATAGCGGGAGTCAAAATGAACACTAAAGGCTTTTTGGATCAGTTGCTAAATTCAGGTTCAGGATTACTTGGCGGCAGTGGCAGTCAGCAAAATAATGTTAAGCAATCTGCGGCGGGTGGGCTTGCTGGTTTGCTCTCTGGCAGAGGCGGTGCGGCGCTTGGCGGCGGCGCATTGGGTTTACTGCTGGGCAGTAAAAAAGGTCGCAAGCTGGGTGGCAAGGTGCTGACTTATGGTGGAATGGCTGCATTGGGGCTGGTGGCGTACAAAGCCTACAGCAACTGGCAGCAGAACCAACAGCAGCAAAGCCACACACCGGCAACGATAGATCGGGTTCCGGAAGCTGAGGTGGAAGTTCACAGTAAAGCGATTTTGATTGCAGTAATAGCGGCGGCCAAGTCTGATGGTCACATTGATGACCGGGAGCGGGAGATTATCGACGCTGAGGTGGCTAAATTTAGCCGTGATGCCAGCTTATTGCGCTGGATAGATGCCGAGTTACAAAAACCATTGGATCCGGTAATAATTGCTTCGGTTGCTACGACACAGGAAATTGCCGCAGAAATGTATCTGGCCAGTGTCCTGGTTATTGATGAAGAGAGCTTTATGGAGCGTAGCTACCTGAATGAGTTAGGCAAGCAGCTAAAACTACCGGCAGAATTGCAGCAGGAGATTAAAAATCAGGCGTTGGCTGCTGAGCAAATGGCTAACCAATGATTAATTAAGGTATTCACTGAGCTTATCCGGAGTGTACTACGTAACCTGAACATTGTTTTGATTATTGATGCAGGGTTGTCATGTCCGGTAAGTCTTCTCAGGTACCGATACACAGGCTGAGTCGCCTGGGTGGTTTGGCATCGTTAGCCGGTCGTGTCGCCGGCGGTATGCTAGCTGAAGGTGCCAGACAATTGGCAAAAGGCAATAAGCCAAGTGGTAAAAACATGCTGCTGACGCCGGCGAACATAAAGCGGGTAGCAGACCAATTGGCCCATATGCGCGGCGCCGCGATGAAGATGGGCCAGTTGTTATCGATGGACAGTGGCGATGTTTTGCCAGCTGAACTGACAGACTTGCTAGCCCGCCTGCGGGCCAGTGCCAACCCTATGCCTGCTAAACAGTTGTCACTTGTGCTGCGTCAAGAGTTAGGTGAACAATGGCAGCAGCATTTTCTGGACTTTACTTTTAAACCTATGGCCGCTGCCTCTATTGGCCAGGTTCATCAGGCTTATCATGACAATGGCGACAAGCTGGCAGTAAAAATTCAGTATCCCGGGGTAAAGAGCAGTATCAACAGTGATGTCGATAACGTGGCAACCCTATTAAAAATGACTGGCCTGATCCCCTCTACAGTCGAGCTTACCAGCTTACTGGCTGAGGCGAAAAACCAGTTAAAGAATGAAGCTGACTACCTGAAAGAAGCCGCTTACCTGCAACGTTATCGCCAACACCTGGCGACTGACCACGATTATTTGCTACCGGATGTCTATCCGGCGCTTAGCAGTGCAAATATTCTGACTATGTCGTTTATTGACGGCGAGCCTATTGAAAACCTCCAAACTGCACCACAGAGCGAACGGGACCGGGTACTTGGCTTAATGTTTAATTTGTTTTTCCGTGAATTGTTTGAATTTAAACTGGTACAGACTGATCCTAACTTTGCTAATTATTTATACAATACCCAAAGTAAGCAATTAGTACTGCTGGACTTTGGGGCCTGCCGGGATTATTCCAACGTGTTGAGCGACGGTTATCGGGCGTTATTTCGTGCTGCTATTTCCAATAACCAAGCGGCGATGGGTAACGCGTTAGCGTCCATTGGCTTCTTCAGTCAGACTATTTTAGCGGAACAGAAAATAGCGGTACTTAACCTGGTAGAGCTGGCATGTGAACCTATAAGGTACAATGGTGCATTCGATTTTGGCAACAGCGACTTAGCCCTACGTTTGCGTCAGGCCGGCACTGCCCTTAGTATGAAGCAGAATTACTGGCACAGTCCGCCTGCTGATGCGTTGTTTTTACACCGAAAAATTGCAGGCTTGTATTTACTGGCGGCAAGACTGCAAGCCCGTGTAAATGTTTGCCAACTACTCGAACCTTATTTGCAGCAGGTTATTACTCAGCAGGGGTGTCATGTTTAAATCTGTAAAAACATTATTGTTGCTGGCTTCTGTTGCCATTGCTTGGTTTTGTGCCGTGGTAAAAGCCGAGCCAGCGAACGAGCTACCGTTGTGGGAGGCGGGTTTACTGGGCTTGAGTATAGAGCAGCTGGCATATCCCGGTTCCAGTGAGCAGGTGCAGCGTAATTTTATTTTGCCTTATTTGATTTACCGCGGTGATTTTTTGCGCGCAGATCGTGGCAATGTCGGTTTGCGTGCCTACAAAAGTGATAACCTGGAGCTGGATGTTGGTTTTGCTGCGGCATTGGGCGCTTCAGAAAGTGATATTGCTGAACGCGAGGGCATGCCTGAGCTGGGGACGCTGGTTGAAGCAGGCCCACGCCTGCGCTGGACAATCAGTGATAATATCTGGGGTAGCCGGCTACGGTTAGATTTGCCAGTGCGGGCGGTATTCGATGTTGAAGAAGGTATGCGCTACAGTGGTGTTAGTATTGAACCGTCACTGTTTGCAGATGTAACAACGACTGCCGAGCTGAGTTATACCTTTGGGGTTAGTGCTCTATTTGGTAGTGAAAAGCTGACGGACAGGTTTTATCAGGTAGCAGAGCAATTTTCCAGTACCAGCCGGCCTGAGTTTGATGCTAAAGCCGGTTTAGTTGCCATAAGAGTGTCCGGGGCTATCAGCAAAAAGTTCTCATCAAAATGGCGTGGTTTTAGTTTCGCGCGCTATGAGACAGTTTCAAATGCTAAAAACCAACATAGCCCATTGGTGGTGAAAAATGGCGGCTGGTCAGTCGGTGTAGGGGTAACTTATATCTGGGCCCGATCGGCCCAGACTGTCACAGGGTGGTAAGTGCTGCCTGAAACTTAACCCTCATTTTTGGATAAAGCCGGCAAAGTCGTCACGGCTATGCCGCTCCGGCAATTGCGCACCATCACCCCAATTGCGATTAACCAGCACTCCACGTTGCACTGCTGGCCGTGCATCAAGCTGTTTAGCCCAACGTTGCAGGTTGGAGTAGTCCTGTACCTGCAAAAACTCTGCAGCGTCATATAGGCGGCCCAGTGCAAGGACGCCATACCAGGGCCAGATCGCCATATCGGCAATACTGTATTCATCTCCGGCCACGTATTCATGCTGAGCCAGTTGTTTATCCAGCACATCAAGCTGGCGTTTGGCTTCCATGGCATAGCGGTTTATCGGGTATTCATACTTTTCCGGTGCATAGGCGTAAAAATGGCCAAAGCCACCACCTAAGAAGGGTGCGCTGCCCATCTGCCAGAATAACCAATTTAAGGTTTCTGTGCGTTTTGCCGGATCTTTTGCTAAGAAGGCGCCAAATTTCTCTGCCAGATACAACAGTATTGAACCTGACTCAAATACTCTGTTGCCATTAGTCGAATCCAGCAATGCTGGAATTTTCGAATTAGGATTAAGTGCAACAAAACCATCACCAAACTGATCACCGTCTTTTATATTGATAAGCCAGGCATCATACTCAGCGTCACTGAAACCGGCTTGCAGTAGCTCTTCAAGCATAACCGTAACTTTAACACCATTGGGGGTGGCCAGAGAATATAGCTGGAAAGGGTGTTTGCCCGCCGGCAGTTTTTTCTGGTGAGTGGCACCCGATACTGGTCGGTTAATACTGGCAAACTGACCACCACTTTCGGTATTAGGCCGCCAGACTTTTGGTGGGGTATAGTTATCGCTCATAATGCACTCCTGCTGAATTTTGGTTCAAATGGTACTATCTGAAGATATAGTCACGGGGTGTGCTGATAACAAGGCCAATGCTCAGGTGTTTAAAGAGGCTTTTGTGCTAAACCATACTAATTTTAACTATGAGACCGGCCATGCCGGTATTACACTATTTTTCTGGCTATTAAACACCAATAACTAATATGATAACTAACTTTAAAATAACACTTTTTTTTGTTTGCGCCAGTCTTATACTTAGCGGCTGCGCCCAGCGCCGGCCTGCCAGCTCATTGCCGCCAACAGAACTATTGAATAATGTCAGTTACCGCAGTGTAACGGCACTACCGGTAGTTGATACAGGTTATAAACTGGCTTATGGACAAGAGGATTTGCAATTTGGCCGGTTATTCCTGCCAGCGGGTACGTCAGTAACCACACCTGCACCCCTGGTGGTATTTATTCATGGTGGTTGCTGGCTGAATGCTTATGATTTACAGCACAGTAATGCGTTTAGTCAGGCGCTAAGTCAGGAGGGTTTTGCCGTCTGGTCAGTAGAATACCGTCGCAGCGGTGATAGCGGCGGCGGATGGCCGGGTAGTTTCGAGGATGTCAGTAAAGCGCTTAATTTTAGTAGCTCATTAGCTGCCTATGGGGTTGATACCAGTCGTATCAGTCTTGTCGGTCATTCTGCCGGTGGTCATTTAGCCTTGCTGGCGGCGGCCATACAAACTGAGCAAAAATCCAGAACTTTGGACAATAGCATTAATGCGGTAATTGGCCTGGCAGCGATTACCGATATAGCGGCGTATGCTGAAGGTAGTAACAGTTGCCAGCAAGCAACGCTGCAATTTATGGGAGGTAACGCGTTGCAACACCCGCAAGCTTATTTGCAGGCAAACCCGGTAAAACAGCAACTGCATACTAGTACCCTGTTATTACACGGCAGTGCTGATAGCATAGTAGAACCGGCTCAGGCAATGGCCACCGGCCAACCCTACCATATTGTCAACGGAGCGGGGCATTTTGATTGGATCCACCCGCACACTGAGGCGTATAAGGTGTTTCTAACCACGCTTAAGCAGTTAATAGTTAGTGAGACCCCATGAAAAACCAGTTTATTACGTACCAGCATATAGTCCGGCTAGATCAGCAAGACCCATTAGCCACTAAACGCGATGCATTCAGGCTGCCGACAGAGGTCATTTATCTGGACGGGAACTCGCTGGGTGCTATGCCTGAAGCCGCGGCCGAGCGTGCCGGCGAGTTAGTACAGCAGCAGTGGTCAAAAGACTTAATTACCAGTTGGAATAAACATCACTGGATTGATTTACCTAAGCATGTTGGTGAAAAGATTGGCCGCTTAATTGGTGCAGCGCCGGATCAGGTTATCAGTTGCGATTCCACTTCGGTGAATTTATTTAAAGTACTCAGTTGTGCTTTGTTACTGCAGCAAGCGCAAAATCCTGGCAGATCGATTGTATTGTCGCAATCCGGCAATTTTCCAACCGATTTATACATGGTGCAAGGGTTGGCAACATTGCTGGGAGAGCAAAACTGTCAGCTTAAGTTAGTTGCCGATGAAGCTGATATCATCGCGGGCATGACGCCGGATGTGGCCGTTTTGCTACTTACACAGGTTGATTTTCGCAGCGGCCGTTTACTTAATATGCAACGGCTGACTGAGCTGGCTCATGCCAAAGGTATTTTGGTTATCTGGGATTTAGCACACAGTGCCGGCGCTTTGCCAATTGAACTTGACGCCTGTCAGGTTGATTTTGCCATTGGCTGTGGTTATAAATTTTTGAATGGCGGGCCTGGTGCTCCCGCATTTATTTATGCCGCTAAACGCTTGCATAATAGCCTGAGCCAACCGTTAACTGGCTGGATGGGCCACCATTCACCCTTTAATTTTGATAAGCAATATCAGAAAGCGCCGGGTATTGAACAGTTTCTCACTGGCACACCGGCCATTTTATCACTGAGCGTACTAGATGCCGCCCTGGATGTGTTCGCTGATGTTGAACTAACACAATTGCGCCAAAAATCTTTGCAGCTCAGTAGCTACTTTCACCAGTTGGTGCAGCAACATGACTGCCTGCAAAGCCTGCAACTGCTGACGCCACTCAATGAGGCGGAGCGGGGCAGCCAGCTGGCTTATCAGCACGAGGATGCCTATGCATTATGCCAGGCGTTAATAAAACAGGGGGTAATCGCAGATTTTCGGGCACCCAATATTTTACGGCTGGGTTTTACCCCTCTTTATCTGCGTTTTATTGATATGTGGACCGCGGTTGAGATACTTGCCGATATCGTACGAAGCCAGGAATATACAAAAGCAGAGTACAAGTTAAAACATAAAGTTACCTGAGGTGGGGTACTTAAAGGTTTTTTACTTAGAGATATTTATTTAGTAAACCATAGCAAACGATTATTGGCCGGCATAGTGCAGTCCTGTTGCAACCTAAAACCCTGTTGCTGCGCTAATGCCTGCACCTGTTCAATATCGCGAATTCCCATCAACGGATCGCGACTTTTCAGCGATGCATCAAAAGCCGCATTGCTTGCACTGCTGAACTGACCATTATAGTTAAAAGGCCCATATATACAGAGCGCAGCGCTGGCTTGTGTTAGTTCGCTCAGGCGACTAAAGAATTTCTGCACTACCGGCCAGGGCATAATATGTAACGTGTTAGCCGTAAATAGGCCATCTGCCGACGTCAAAGGTGCTGGATCAGCACAGATATCGAGCGGTAAAGGCAGGGGCAGGTTGGCTAAACCTGCCCGGCGGATCCGTTCTGTCAAACCAGCTAAATAGACTGGCTGATCAGATGCCTGCCAGCATAAGTGCGGCAAATTTTCGGCAAAATGCACCGCATGCTGGCCAGTACCACTACCGACTTCAAGTACCCAGTTACAGCCGGCAAAAGCCTGCTGCAGCACAGTTAAAATAGGTGTTTTGTTGTTTTCACAAGCCTGAGAAAACGGTAAGTCAGATGTGGTGTTCATTATATTCTCAGAAGTTAACTACTACACCAGCGCCAAGCAGTGATACATCGCTATCAAACAGATAGCTGGCATAAAGGTCAAACATTGGGTTAAGCCGCGCCCGAGCCGATAGATCACCATAAGTACTGGAATCAGAGCTATTGATATATTTTAGTGCTGCTGCTAACTCCAGACGAGAAGTAACTCGATAGCGAAAACCGGCACCAGCTTGAAAGTCATTATTGCGCTCTTTTTCGAAGCCATCAACACCTGCAATTGAACGACTTAGCCCCCCCTCAAAAAAGGCATCAATGTTAGTGGTAGCTGCCTGACGCAAGCCCAAACTTAAGGTTAACTCTGATGTGTCTAATGTCATACCAAGAATATCGTCTAATATAATATCATTTGAAAGATCGCTATAAGAGCCTCGGATATACAGCGTATCAGACAACAGATAACTAGCATTAAGTTGATAACCATCGGGTTTCATTGTGTAGTCATCAGCAATCTTAATATTAGCTTTTGCATAACCGGCGCTAACGTAGTTCCAGCTGATATCCGGGCTGGCCGCATTGGCAGAAAAGCCGGTAAAAAGTAGAGTAGCGTATACCAGCTTTGGTAAAACGTGTTTCATAAAAGCTCCAATGTGATAAAAAGAAGAGTTAGTTAGCAGAAAAAAGTCGGCCGCCAGTCTAACAGACTTATGACTATTAGTTCCTGAAACCATAGCAAAATGCTGTACGGATTTTAATGTATAAGCCATTTAAAAATAAACCAATAACGTTTTTGTGAAATGATGTGAAAGCCTGGCAGTCTTATTTGGGTTGTTCAATAAGCTCAAAAGCATCAAAAACCAGCTGAGCCCAAATTTTACAACCTGTCTCAGAGGGATGAAAACCATCTTCAGCAAGCATATCGGCCCTTACAGCCAGGTTGCTATACACCAGCTTAGCTTTAGGCCAGTTGTTGAGTTCACTGGCCAGAGCCTGATTCAGCATAGCGGCCTTTAAACCTAACCAGTAATTAAGCGGCGAGGGCAAGGCTGTGAAATGCTGCATTGGCGGTACAGCGCTAAACAATACGTAAGGATCAGTAAAATCGGTAGCTAGTCTGCTTAACAGGGCTCTTATCTGCCGCTGAAATTCAACCTTATTACGATGCGCTGTCACATCGTTAACGCCAATCGACACCACCACCAGATCCAGCTGGTATACAGCGTTGCTATGCGAGTACAGCTGTTGCAATAAGTTGTTTAAGCCAGCACAATCGATGCCTGTTTTCGCAGCAAGCTGCCAGTTTACCTGATATCGCTTTGCCAATAACTCGACTAATCGCCCGGCAAAAGCCCGTTGCTGCTGCGCAATGCCAACACCAGCTGCAGCTGAATCACCACATATCAGTAAGCGCAGCGGCTCGCCGCGACCCTGCATACCACTGCGCCGCCCGGCAGCTTCAGGCAAGCGCAATGCTAATTTGCGTACCCGCTTACCTTGCCATATCAATAGCGGCCAGCAGAGCAGGGTTAAAAGTAGCCATTTTATGGTCATCAGTTAGGATTTAAGCCTTAACATTCTGCTCCATCAAAGTATAGTAATCACCATATCATGTATTTTGATTTTAGGATAAATGACGTTTTATTTTAACTACAATCGATATTTATCCATGTACTTAAACTGTTTCGTGGGTATGATCTAAAACTAATCTTGTCATAAGGATTTTTCCTCTTTTGCCAGTGCCAGAAAATCCCAGTAATAACGCTGCGGTCGCCAAATTCGCTTTAATTATTGTCTGTCTGGGCTCCATTATTGGGCCTCTCGGAATGGCTTCTGTAAATATCGCGATTCCAGATTTGGCAGCTGATTTACAGGCAAATGCCAAGATGGTCTCGTGGCTACCGACACTATTTATCTTAAGCAGTGTAATCTTCATGCTGCCTGCTGGAAAATTAGCAGACAACTATGGAAGAAAGCGTATCTATACTTACGGCCTGGCCTTAAACGCCTTCTCTTCTTTTATGTGTGGACTTGGCTCCAGCATTGAGTGGATCCTGTTTTGGCGATTCGTACAAGGAGCCGCAGCGTCGATGATATTTGGTACTGGTGTTGCAATCATTACATCAGTTACTCCTTCTAACAAAAGGGGGGCAGCTTTAGGGATCACTGCAGCATGTATTTATGTTGGATTGACCATTGCGCCAGCAGTTGGCGGCTGGCTCACGGAATTATGGGGCTGGCGCTCGGTGTTTTTCTTTCAGGTACCGATCGTTCTTGCACTTCTACTGTTGATTAAAATGCGCCTCACCGGTGAATGGAAGAATGACGAGAAAACTAAATACGATTGGTGGGGAACTGGTATTTTTGCATTGTTCTCTGCAACCTTAGTTTACGGTTTGAGCATATTACCCAACAATGTAGGATGGGTGATGCTAGGACTATCGGCTATCAGTTTAGCGCTGTTCATCTTGCATCAGAGTCGAAGTCATCGGCCGCTTATTCGGGTAAAAATGTTTCGCGAGAGTAGAGTGTTCTCTATGTCATTGACTACGTCACTGTTGATGTATGCCAGTAATTTTCCACTGGTTTTTCTGATGAGTTTATATTTGCAATATGTAAAAGGCCTGAGTCCTTCTCATGCTGGGCAGGTTTTATTGGTTCAGGCTTTCTCGATGGCTATAATGGCCCCGTTGTCTGGCAAGCTAGCCGACAGATTCCAGCCAAGGCTGGTAGCTACTTTGGGTTGTGTGATTGTTGCTTGCGGATTACTGGTATTGAGTTTTATGAACACAGCAAGCAGTGTGGCTTATATTGCCAGTTCGCTGCTACTGGTTGGTATCGGATTTGGCTTATTTTCTACGCCTAACAACAACGCCATTATGGGAAGCGCTAAGCCTCAAGAGGTAGGGGTGGCTTCTGCTTCGATGAATCTTGCACGAACGATAGGTAATCTTTTAGGAATGAGTCTGGTAAACCTTATGGTGCATTACTATTTAGGTAACGCACAATTTACTCCAGAGCAAAACCCCGCACTTATTAAGACGGTCAATATGGCACTCAATATGTCTCTTACATTTGTTGTAATAGCCTGTGGAATATCGGTTTTGCGAGGTAAGTCGAGAGCAGCGTAATCTATTTTACTTATTTCAGTGCGAGAAAAAATGGTAAATACATTCTAGCGTTAGAAATGAATCCCTTATGGAATAAGGGTTTTGGGACAAAAAATTCAAATAAGAAAATATCACTTTTTAATTAAACGTTAGAAAAAACTCTCAATTTCAAATAACGGTTAGAATTTTTAAACAGAACCGCAAAGATCGTCTGTAGTAATCGCGTTCGAATGTGCGTAGATCAAGATTGCGGCTTGCTGTTGTGTTCTTACAATACGCTTTGTTCCTCCAAAACTCAATAAGTGACTCAGTTTGCCCCATATCTTAAATACCTCATTTATTTTATAGTTCATGCTTTGTGCCGCATGAAAAAGATCCTACGAACGGAGTGGTTAAGTTGGTCGACATCTCAGTCAATGACGTCTTGCAAAAGATAGGCAGAAATATGCTGCTCTTCCAACAGCTAGAATACTTGCTCAAGCATATCGTACTGAACGGAAATATCTCCGGTTATGTCGGAGATTTCCACGCCAAGAGAGCAAAGCAAGTTGCTACTGTTAGCACGCAGACCTTGGGCAAGCTTGTAAGTCAGTACATTGACGATATACATGCATCACCAGAAACGGAAGATGAAGAGTTCGATGATAATGACGAAGCGCACATTTCATTCAAATTTAGAATAAAAAGTGATTCAGCCCACTTTGAAACTAAGAGAGCAGCGTTGTCTAGATTGGTTAATGAACGCAATGAACTGGTTCATCATCTGTTGCCTCATTTTATACCCAGCTCGCCTGATAGTTGCCAAGAAATAGCCCGGAAACTCGACGCGCAAAGTGAAACAGTACGACAGGAAATTAAAAATTTAAGTGAGATCGTAAATTCTCTTGATGAAGGTAAAAAACAATTGCTTGCCTTTCTCAACTCTGAAGACGGTAAGAGTCATTTAGAATTGCAGTTTATAAAAGGCAGCAGGTTAGTCGTTTTACTTCGTGAAATTTCAGAGCAAGTGCAACGGGATGACGGCTGGACCTTATTGAGTATTGCTGGTCAATTAGTAAAACAGCATGTTCCAGAGGAAATTTCTCGTTTAAAGCCAAATTACGGACATAAAACTCTGAAAAGCCTCATCGTAGCATCGGAGGTGTTTGATGTTCGGGAGGAGCATACTCAAAACGGTGGGGTGAGAGTGTTGTATAGGTCGAAAGAGACCTGACGGTTTTGAACACAAACCATATAAATATTTAATATCTCGGCTGGGGCAGCTATGTTACTTTGCTACTGGGCCGCACTTTGGTTCGACGTGCTGCGACAGATGCTTATAGTCAATAAAAACTGTTACAGAACGGATATTTAAATTATATAATCGGCGTTTAAAGGCTGTAAATCTATATGATAAGACGATGAACTTAAGCACTTAGATTGTCCCGAATGCCAAAATCAAGTGTTATTTAAGAAAATCTTATATACCGCGTCTGATAGGTACTCAAACTTTGACGTTTTAAAATGAAGCTCGGTTACAGCAACAATTAAAATTAATTATTTAATAAATAGGAACCATCAATGTATAAGACAGGTATTTTTTCAGGGGTAATATTTCTCTCAGTTGCCTTATCTTCTCAGGCGCAAACCTCATTCTATTCGCAACCGGAACCTATTCAAAAGGCAATAAACGACAACAGTGCACTTGTCTTTAACGCAATTGGTGTTTCACCTTTTCAAATTAACGATGTTGCATACGATGATCGCACCCAAGAGTACTTTTTTAAGCGCCACGATCAAAGAGCTGCGCAACTTTTTGAAGCGGGTTTGATTGATGAAGATGGTCTGGTGAATGCGCTGTCGCACCGGTATCCAGATAAATTCGCGCAATATAAGAAAGAGAAGAACCCACTTCGTGCCAAAATGTTGCTCCGTGACACCCTTACTCCATTAGCAAAAGAGATTGCATCTTCAAGCTTGAAAGTTGCTTTTGAAGAAGAGTATTTATTTTTCGACTTGATCACTGCGCGAGCAGATATCCAAGTATCGTATGAACCTCTTGGGCTTAAAATGAATACATTGGAAATGCTACGCAAAAACTGCGGTGAATCTGACGGAGAATTGCGCTTTTCGCCGGACAGATATGATGTAGGAGGGTTATGGGAAAATTCTCTCAATATCGAATTAGCATTTAAAAACCCTGAAAACTGTGCAGTATTCCTCACTATTCCAGACGAAGAAACTGGCATTAAAATCATCGATGACATGCAGAGTAACAATATTTTACGCCGCGCAGTATTCCGGCTTAATTCCCAGCGTGATGGCACGGAAAAAGATAATTTCAAGACAGTTATAAATGCAGAACTAATTGGTTTTGCAATAGTGAGCATTGATAAAAATAACAAAAAATCATTAATCGCATTCACAACCGTAGACTCAGATGGTCCTGCATCTGTTGAACATAAAACCCATGAAAAAGGGAACGAAACCGATAGAAAAAGTTATACCGCAAATAAGCCACTGAACATTTCCTGTAAAATTGAGGACTACAAGGCGAGAGGATTCTTGATAACTACTGGGTTCAAAGCGAAACAGTATATAGGTAATGTAGATAAAGAAGTGGTTTTAGATCGTATCTCTACAAACGAAACAGCCAATAACGATTATGATATTAAAGTTGCGTCCAGAACGCCTAATATGCTGGTGCTTCACCAAAAAGCAAGTACCGGTAATGTTGTATCAACCTATGTGGTCGATAACGGCTACTTATCTATTGATTTCGACTTACCTACTGGCGTCTCTTTCACAGGTTCTCAAGCCAAAGATGGATTCTGTGAAATTATAAATAAATTATAAGTCTTACCTAATAACCCTCATGGATGACCGGTTTTAGGATAAAAGCCGGTCTCGGGTGTTCCATAAGACACAAACGCTTTCATCGATGCCTACGATCTAGACCATCAGTGTTAGACTTTTCAGCGTTTAGAAAAAGACAGCAGGGCTAATTTCGAAACGGCGTGCCAACAAAATAATGTGCTCTCTTCAACTAGTAAAACAATACACTTCAGAGGAAATTGCTCGTTTAAAGCCTGACACAGGACATAAAACTCTGAAAAGCTTCATCATAGTCTCAGAAGTGTTCGATGTCCGTGAGGAACATTAATGAGCCATTGTCAAAAGATTGTATCGGGCAATAAAGAAAATTTAGATCCTGCTAATCCAAAGATGCACGAGCAGATTAGTCTGACGTGGCCTGCGGCCACGCCGCTGATGCAAGGCGTTTTGCCATTTATAAAGCCGTTGTTAACTCCTGTGTGGCTATAGCTCCTGCTGAAACTCCATCCCTGTTAATCCTAGTTTTTGAACTACGGACATCAGGCTGTTCGGCCTATTAGTACTGTAAATACCGAGGCTTAAACCTTCAACACGAAACAATACACCCTCGGAAATTCGGTCAGCATCTAATACCAGCTTTTTGAAAATTCGACTTGGAGTGCCGTCGCGCTTTATCTTTCGTTCTGACTCAGCTTCATTGAAAACATCCTCTCGTGCCAGTACATGAATGATGTACCAACGTCTTCCATCGACATTAATCGGTAGAAACTCAACGTAATCGGCAATTAAAGGTTTCAGTGTTTCACATGTTTCTGCGGATGCAGCAAAGGCTGTCGCACCAAATGCAGCAATGTCCGGTTGTGGTTTTACTCGCTCATCAGGGTTGTAAAACCAAGTGACGTCCATCGGTGCCCATTTGTCTGCGAGGGGTTTACCATATAGACCAACAGGCTCATCTATCTGCATAATAAGCTCAAGTGCTGATTCTTGCAGCATGGCGTATTGCTCTACGTCCGCAAACACACTAAAAATCTTTGTTTCAGCCATAACTTCAGACATTTGCTATCCTCTTGTGAAGCGGGAAGTCGCCATCTTCCAGCTCCTCTGCAACATCACGCAGTGTTGAGATGATAGCATTACGGCCCATGCCTTCTGCAATCGTCGCTTCAAGAAGGAACTCGACATTGAGAAAATATTTTTCTGTGTGAGTCTTTGAATGTGGTTGTGCATTCGGAAGGTACTCATGCGGGCAATGCCGTTGAAAGCGGGGCAGGAAAACGCCATTACACTCATTATCGATATCAATAGCGTAGGCTGCCAGACGAATTCGTGATTTGGCGGCACGAGGGTGATCCCAAGCAACAATGTGATGCGCTGCCATATTCTCTTGTCGTTGGCGACCGGCAGAAAGCATGTTGTTCGACAGTTTTTCATTATGTTTGCGTGCGTGCATCCAACGGATATGACGGCTGCGCTCTAACGCCTGCTGGTCAATCATGCCACGCTGATAACGCACCGTGTCAATAACGGTATCACGGTAATAAATTGCGTATGCCATGGCCGCTGCCTGACCATACTGTTTATTACCGGTGACGTTGGTGAAATCCTCGGCCATTTCATTTACGGATAGGTATACAGGTTCAGCACTTTTCACATGTTGCTCCTTGCAGAATAAGTCTGACTTAGTCTACATTATGAAAAATATATGTAAATATAGTGATTAAAAATTAACACGGAATGATGTTATTGCAGAACGACCATGGAGGGGTTAAACACATGTCAAAGGTGTATAGGCTAAAACCCTTGGAATACAGCGTTGAAGTCCCACAATTAAGCTTGATTGAGTTCGCCGATATAATTGGTGATGAAGACTTTTCTATTATCAGGCGACAACCTCGTACCAACGAGAGATTGAGCGACCGCTGGACGCCTGTCAGATGTGCACTGGCACCTCAATATAAAAATGTCCGACATGTACCGGACGTATCGTTCTGGGGTTCATACCTACTGTTATCGAAGCGTGCTTATAAAGCGCTGAGTCCTGTACTTGCCAATGAAGGCGAGTTTTTACCTCTGCATGTTGCAAATTTGCCCATGTATTTGTTCGTCTCGCTGCAATTTGCAAAAGAAGATCTCGCTAAAACACATCACAGGTATGAGGAAGGTATTGAATGCGGCCTATCCGAACTGGTTTTTAAGCGGCGCGATGTCGCCAATAAAGCGGTGTTCAAATCTTTGCTTTATGGGTGTCATGCACTTTTTGCCACAGGCAAATTTAAATCTGCATTTGAAGAGCATGACTTTACCGGTGTAACGTTTGATGAGGACTTAGCAGGCATATTCTGAATTCAAATTGCGCTGCCACGAGAACCTATAGTTTGGCGGATTTACTAGTATTCTGCTGGTATCTATGTAATACGTTACTGGCTGCATAGTGGAGCGACTTTACGGTTACAACAGAACTTGTTAAAGACAGCGATGGCAGTTATGTTCTAATTATTCCTGAGGAGTTTGAAGCTGAGTTCAGTGGTGTAAATAAGGTTGATATATGTCGCGAGGGGCAATGTCTGATTATCACGCCGATCCGCTAAAGCTGGTCATCTCTTACTGCTGCTGAACGAGCTGATGGGGATTTTCTAAATTCACGACCGGACGTCATCACCTCAAATAAAGATCCAGAATAACGGGCTATAAAGGAATTGGTGTATGTGCGGCAGACTGAATGTTATCGACGATCCAGATGTGATTGAGTTGTGCGAGGGTCTGCAAATAAGCTTGTTTGCCAATCAGCCCATATTCAGTCGGTTTATTCGCGCCACTCAACCTGTCAGTATCGTTCGTGAGAAACAAGGCGTGCGCCGGATGGATACCGCAATCTGGTGGTTACTACTCGATAAATCGGATACTGGCTTTAAACCCTCAAAGTACACCTCGTTCAACACCCGGTACGACAAACTTAATGTTAAAAACTCAGCGGGTTATAATGCATTTCGGCATAGCCGCTGCGTAATACCGGTTAAAGGATTTGGCGAAACAGAATATGTAAACCGCAAACCTATTCATTACCACGATATGGTCGCCAAGCAGGGTGGTTTATTTATGGGAGGTTTATGTCGTGAGTGGTTTAATTCAGAAACGGGTGAGAGCGCTTTATCCTGCTCAGTGATCACCTTACCGCCTCACCCTAAACTGAAAGACATTCACTCTAAATCGATGCCATTGATATTGCCGCCACAACCTGAACTCCTTAATAGCTGGCTGGATGAGGGTGTTACCAATCCTGTGATGTTTGATGAATTGTTAAAGCTCAGAATACCGGTGAATTTAATTGCTTGGCAAATTGATAAACCCAGTACACATAAATTAATAGCCCCAAAGTTTGAAATCTCGGCTGATATCTAACGACTGGTAGTTAGGCACACTGTTCGACATGAGGCGGTGAAGTCAATTTTAGCTCTACGTTGGCTTAAGCGTCGCCTAACTCGTTTGCCAAGTGCCAACAGAAGACACAAACCCAAGTTTGATTCAGCTTCAATAGTCCGGTAGACAACCGTTTATGTGCTCTGGCCATGCTAACCTCCACTAAAAATCACGTGTATTGTTGTGACTTTTTATCAATGTGTTAAATTTCAAATAGATTTTGTGCATGGTTGGCTTTTCAAGTTATTGATTTTAGGTAAACTCATGGGTATAAATTGGTGTAGGCTTTTGGATAAGCTACGCTACAGCAGCCAATTAGCGATGCGTTACATGTCAGGAGAGTTCGAATAATGAGTCAGGAAGACGTAAATATCAAAAGATACGTTTTTATTTTTAGCGGGTACTACGCTGCATTCATGTGTGTAATAAATGTGTTGTCCCATGGATTTGATATTGATCTTGGTTCCAGTGCAAATATAGCCATACTGATTGGGTCAGGTTATGCCGTAGCTATCAAATTTGTAGTAGAGTTAGGTCGAGCGCCGTCCGCTAAAGAAAGAAGGCTCCTCTCCTTAGGTTGTCTGCTTTCGTCCTTTATAATCTCAGCTTTAGGGGTTCTAATTGTCATCCCAGTGGTATTTGGCTCCGGCGCTTGGGAAGAAATCTCAGAGTTGTTCAAAACTCTTCCACCATTGATATGGATTGCTATAACTTTAGTAATCGGCCTTCTGTACTACTTTGTCTTAACCCTTATCTTCGGTTGGATGGCTAGAAAACATGCAACTAAGACTATAAGCGCATAAAAATGTAAAAAGTTGCAAGCGGGGCAATTTGCTGCTCACACATTATGAAATTAGGGAAAGCCCGATGATCAGTAAAGCGGATATATCTAATAAAGCCAACGTCTATTCTTGGGGAGTCAAAATTGACTTTATAATTAGCAGCCAAGGCGGTTTCTCTGATGTCAACGATGCTAGTTTCTCAATGCTGTGGAATCACGACCTTATTTTGACTTTAGAGCCCAGAACAATCCACCCTCATCTAACTGATTCAGGCTCAAAAGGCTTTCGGCTAATAATTAATGCAACACATACCGCTAGCGAAGCTGAAAATGTAGGAGCAAGAGTTGCTTATTCGTTATTAGACTTCTGTATTCAAATGGGGTGGGGTGTTGAACTTTCGTGGCCTGACTCACCACTCCCTTGCAGAGTAATTGATAGAACAGCAGGCGCAAGAATCACAGCTCAGTGTTTTGCTACCTCAATAAATCACTCTAACGTTTCTGCTTTTGCAATTGCTTTAGAAAAATCATTTTCTCACTATGACCAAATTCCATACTCTTTACTGTTATCTATGGAGTTGTTTGCTGCATCTCACTTTGAGGGTAATCATCGTTCAAAATTGATAATGATCATGAGTTCTCTTGAAGCCTTAGCTACGCAAAACGATATAACTGATCAGCTTGGAACTACCATAAAGGATTTAAAAGCGGTAATTGATAAATCTACCATTCAAGATGATCGCTTAAAGAATTCATTAAGAGGTCAACTAGATGGTTTAAAAAGAGAATCTGTTCGTAGTGCAATCAAAAGGTTGCTTAATGACTGCAATATAGACAAGGATGATATAGATTTTGTTGATAATGCCTACTCAGCTAGAAGTAAAATTGTACATGAAGGAAGAAGGGTTCCCGAGCTAAGTGCCCTAAATAGTAGGCTAGAAAATATAGTCAGATCTGTATACAAACATTTTTCAAGTTGAGGCCTATTATTTGCCCCAATTTTAGGTTCAGAACAAAATTAAACTGACCGCAATTAACTATCAAAGCGGTCTGTCAGGTAATTTTGTAAATAGGATTGAAAAACGCGGGATTGTTCATCGTTAATACAGGTTAATAGCAACAACAAATTCTCCATTTATCCAATGCCCCAAAGCTTTTTTTCCATCTGGCGTGATGCGTTCAATGTACTCCGGGTAATTAGCGCTCTTACCGTAAAGGGTTTGGCCCTGTGAAAGCAGCTCTTGGCATAACTTTCCCGAATTGCTGTCGTGTTCAACCTCTTCGGATAAGGCCAGTACATCAAGTTTATTAGTCATAACTAATTGCCTCTGAGTGTAAATTGTCTTGTTAAAAAGTCTTTCATGCAGTTTTGGTCAACTCTAAAATGAAAAACGCAGTCATATTGTTTCGATAGCTCAGTGCTTTTCTGAGTCAATAGTAAAACGGTAGTCACCGAGTAACACACCAAAAATCAGATAAATACATATAGATTGCCAGAAGCTTAACTTTGGCATTTCGCCGCTAATCCAAACATGTATGCCTGCGTTATAAGCCAGATAGATAATCGTCGCTCCAACAATGGCGTTTACGGCTACTTGAAAAGGGAAGGTCATGACAAAATGTTTTAACTTCATGATGTTTCCTCCAGCTCAAAATAGTCATAACACTCTTCTATACCATTGAAAATGGACTCATTTCTTCGTACAAACCATCTTTTCTCAATTAATCTTTTAGGCATACCATCAAAAATTTTATGTAAATTTCTTGAAATGCAATGGTTTATTTTGGCAAACGAATAGTGCCTTTGCTTTGATGGGCTAAACACCGATATTACAGAAGACTCACTGCATGCAGCCTTTAAGCTGTTTGCAACTTCACTGGGCATTCGCTTGTACAACCATGCAAGTCGACTGATGCTCGCGTAAGAGCGAATAAACTCTTCTGCACAAGCTCTATCAAGCAGACGTGGCCCGGTATTAACATATTTGGCGTAGTACAAGCCAATTTCACTACTTACAAATTGTTCGAGAACATCATCAGGGACAAAAAGAATTTCAGCCAGCTCTGATATTGATAGATGATTGTTCATAACTGGTCGCGATATGAGAAAATCCAACAGTGATTGAATTTGGACATAAATACGACTGCCTTCCTTGCGCTCCTGTATATCTACAGTAGCCTTTATTTCACCGGTCAAAATGCTATACAGAATTTCGCCCTTTGTAAGCGCGTAGGCATTTAAAGCTCGTTCTGAAATATGGTTTAAACATACGTGATGTTCACTCAATCCGTAGTGGTATGGTGGTAAGCGGGCATTAATACGCTTAACAGTTGATTTGAAGCAGAAAATCGCATGGGACATGACACGCGTATTACTAACCGGCACACAGATGTCCATATCGATTAGGCTTCTTAAGGTAATATTATCAAGCCCAAACGTTTTAATTATCTGCCTTCCCGTGCAGTGTTGCTCTAAAGCACTTTCATCACCAATTGCTACCGACAGACGCTTATTAGAAACGATCTTTTGAGAAAACAAAACCATACCATCGAGCCGTGCTTTATCAAGCCCGGTGTACGATAGCCGTAAATTGGGATCACAGTATTCCAGACACTGTGAAATTGTATCTCTCACTCTTTCAATTTTTTCTGACAGAAGTGGGTCCAATAAGTCACAGATACCTATGTGTTTAATATACAGATAATCCCTATATTGAGATGGCGCGAGGCCGTCTGTAACTAAGTTGAAGGCACAATCCATAGCAATCACAACTTCACTGTTGCGCAATTTTTTCCACTCTATAGGTTGAGTTACCAAGTCCCAAGGTCGAATGATTTGCTCTGCTAAGACGGATAATTGCTGAAGAAATCGAACTGGTTCATTCAAGGTTTGTGCAAATTCAAAATAGCCGGTATTTGATGTACAGACCTCAATTGACAGCTGTTCCAGACAATTTGTGCAATCACCTAATAGGCTTGAAGAGATAATACTCTCACATTTTGGGCAATGATCCAGTAATTCAGTGCCATGAACCGTGCAGTGCGTGACGCACGGTAGTTGGTGTAGAGCAAGATGTGGTTTTTGCTCGCTCACACAGGCTGGACAAATACGCAGTTGTGGATGACTGTTGTCATAAAATTTAAAACTTTCGACATCAATGTCTGCCTTGTTAGCAAAAGGGGCAATATGAACTTGAAGCGCCTGAGTGACTGTATTTTTTTCTGAGAACCAGTTTCTAACCGGCGGGTGCCCACAAGCTTTTAAAAGTTCATCAGATGAGGCCCAACCATGAGAAAGCGCTATATCCTCGCAGTAATGAAAGGCTGATTCCTCCTCACGGGGAAGCCTGAAAGTTGATGAAGGATTGTTCATGCTGCATCCTTAGCGACTTTTGAGTAATCCTTAATATTCAATTCTGTCTGTAGCGCTTCAATACTTGCGGTAAAGGGATTCACTTTAGTTATACGGACTTGCGAAACCAAAGATTTATATGAGTGCGCTAGAGTTTTGAGTGCAACCGGTTTAATATTCTCAGGGGAGGTAAGAAAGCCAGTAGCATTATCGAGCAAGTTTACAAATAGTCGCAAATCGCCATTTGTTGCAGCATAAAGCCGAAGACAAAGCTCATATTCATCGAAGCCTAAAATGTTTAAGGAGTGCGCCTTAAAGAAGGCTGACATGAACTTTCTTGTGATTGCTTGCTTTTTTTGATCCGAAAAACCCATGTAATTAATACGAATTATAAATGGATAGCGAGAGGCTGCCTGCTCGTTTTTTTTCGCGAGATTGCTAACTCCGCTGGTGCCGACGAATATGCACGCGATGTTAAATTTATCTGAAATGAGTTTGATGTCATCTAAGGTGTGCCGAACAACTTTATCACTGCGTTTTTCAATTAATTGTTGAAATTCGTCAAAAATGAGGACCTTGACCTGTTTAAGTACAAGCTGCTTATAAAGGCGCTCCCGCAGACTTTGCTGAGTTCCTGTAAACGGACTATGATCACCAATTGCGGCAAGGATTTCTGAGTAATAATCTTTTGTGCCGGGGTTATTGGGTGACTTGATCATATAGATTGGTGCAGGCAAACCAGCTTGCTCATATCGTTGATTGATTGAAATCTGTTCGCGTTCGCAGGTCGTTGTCTTACCAACTCCTGTCGGTCCCTCAATGATCAAGCCACTTGGTGATTTTCGTCTTGTTGACAGTAGACAGTATTCAAGCTTTTCTCTAATCACTTTAGTAATATGAGAATTGATGTATTTTTCTTCATTAAATAGAGTTTGCATAGTTATTATTCCTCCCAATTACCTATGTCATCTAAATCAATATCGTCTTCCCACTCTTCGCCGGAATACTCATCCGTTAATAACGATTGGCTATTTTCATGAATGATTACGTTTTCTGGGGTTGTCGAGGCCTTGCTTGTCAGATTTTTAATCTCCTGCGCGTATTCTTTGCTTTCCACTAGGTGGTGCTGAGTATTTTGCTTGCGGCGTTCGCTCTCCTGTTTTTTCTTTTCAGAACGCGAGTCCTGACGCTGTTTCTCAATTTTTCGCGAAGTCGCGACAGTTTCATGACTAGGCTCATAAAATCGTTTTTCTGAGACGGGCAGGCCCCGATAGCGGCTTTCAGTGATGCTAAGATATTCCTCCCGCTGAAGGGGCTTATCCTCATGCAAGTTAAGGTTTTCCAAGTCTGAAAGGGGAACCTGTCTGGGTTGTTGTGTTTTCGGGTGAATGACCGTAATTGAACGAACATCAAGTTGTGAATATAAAATTTTCACTTTATCAAATACATCAGACTCCGAGAAACCCGATTGACCATCGCGGTTTGAGATGAGCCACTTATGCAATCCAGCGTCCCGATACCAGCGTTTATCAACAGTGAATCCATCTTCAGCTTTAATAAATTTATGTTCAGTAATGCAACCATGAAGTTCAGTTGCCTGCGGTATTTTGACTTGTTCTCTTATCGCTAAAGGCTGCTTGTTAAACTCCTCATTCCATACATCAATTGGCGCCCGGTCGTTCAGGCCTGAGTGTGGATTTTTGTGATAAACCTCATGGATAAAGTGCTCAAATTCTTTGATAAAACCGTCAATAGTCATTGAGGCTTGCTTCTGCACATTTTCAGCAATTTTGATTGTGTTACCTCTGAATTTTTCTCTACCAAAGTACCCCGGTAAGTATCTCAAGAACATTCGTCTAATCGTGTTATTCAGTGACTCAACAAACGGCTTTTCCTGAGGTTGGGCAACGGTAGTGATGAGCAATGTGATATTGTTTGCGATACAAAATGGAGAGCACAGATCGCTCGTGGCGGGTGCGCTTGCATCAGTCACTACAAATGGAATTTTGTTGACGATAGGCCAGCGCTTATCTCTATTAATCGATATAGTATGTTTGAGGCAAGCAAGAATAAGGTCTGCTGATTCGCTTTTTTTCTTGGTTAAATGCAATGAATAGCCAAGAATTGTTCTTGAATACACATCCATCACATACATTAAGACGATTGACCCCAGAAAAACTGTCGTATTGTTTTTATCAACAATACCGATATGGATATGCAAACCATCCATTTCGCAACGTTCGAGAATAGTCGACACTCTAAATTTTTTCAGTTTTGCCCGAATCTTTTGCTTAACTTTCGCCTTACCATTCTTCTCGTTGGCATACTTCGCTAGGAGCGCTTCCTCATCGGTAAGCGCTTTGATCCGATTCCTTAATGTATTAAGGCTCGGTATCTTAAAGTCATATTTGGGGTTGCCGGCATTTTCTGCTTTTATTTTATCGCAAATTGCAGTAAATATTTGATATATATGCTCAATAGGCTTGGGATCTTTTCGCAGATAGTGGTCAGCGATACAGTCTTGAAATGCTTCTTCAACCTCTGGCAGTTGACGACGTCGAGTATTTGTAGAAAAAAAGCCATCTAATAATGAAATTTTATTGCAGCCACTATCTTTATAGCGTTTTATCCATCCCTGCACGGTTGACCGGCACGGTGGCGTTTCATCATGAGTATTCCCTTTTACCACTTTTATTGCTTCGTCTACGGCTGCTGGTCGCGTAGGTGCTGAAGGGCTTTCTTTCATTGCTTGCAAAACATATCGCTCTCGATACGATATCTGTGCTGTTTGTTGCGAAGTTAAATAGCGAGAAAAAATTTCTTTTCTAAACTCCTCAAATTGGATGTCACCGGCTTCCATCTTTCTCGAGAAATCGGCCAGAGAAATGAGATTTGTAGAATTTGAATACTCATTTTCGTCGTCATGAATTTCACGGTAGCGCAGTTCATTGTCAGAACGAAAAATGTTGAGAACTTCACATTGCGATCCGTTGAGCGTAAAGCGTGTCGATTCTCGCAGGTAGGGGATACTCATGCCGCCCTCCATACAGGTGTAGAAGGCGTCAGTAGCTCTTTTATATTAAATGCAAAGTACCCAGCCTTGATGAGACCAAAGTGGCAGATAGGAAAACCATATAGGGCAAGACTTCGCTCCAACTGACCAAACGTAAAGCGTTCAGGGAGCATTGCAGACAGACTGTTTACTACCGTATTAAGAAACGACGGCTGGAAATGTTTGATATCAGCACATAATAACTGCCCAGCATTAACGAAAGCTTCATATGGCACGTCTTCGTCTGTAATGATCCGAAAGGCGAAACCTGCACGATTAAACGCATCACGAATTTCGCCTAACCGCGCTGTCTCATCCTTAGTCAACCGGCCAATAGGCTTTACTTCAGTAAAAGTGATTTCCCCATAGCTATCTACCGTTATGACGTCTGGCGTGTACGTTCGTAGGACTTCAGAGTCCTTAGGCATCCATTTCATGGTGCCTCGTTGGCTATCGATGAGTTTTATGTTGAGATCTAAAGCGAAGCACCTGAGCACTCCAAGTTCGAGATAAGACTGATAGAGTAATTGGTTGTCGTTTTTGTCACATGTAAACCTGCCGGAGATCATGATTGAACTCGACCGATACATTTTCTTGGATATTGTCGTCCGTGAGTGAATATTCGTTTTGGTTGCCATTTTTCACCTCAAAAGCAAAAGCTAAGTGAGGCGGAATATAGTCTAAAAAAAACATGAGTAAATACGCATTAGACAGATTATTGGTAAAGCCAATAATCTGAAATGACGTTACAAATCAATGCTATATTTACTTTTCACTGTCTTTGTGATATTATAGGTACTACAAGTGATTGGTTCTTCTTTAATTCATTACTTGAGCGATTTAATTTTCAGAATCTTAGCATATTCATTATTGATATATATTATTCCATATTAGAATATATTATGAGCACAGTAAATACGTCAGGTTTAATAGCGAGGACTGGTGCAACATATCAAGTCACTAGCCTTCTTTTCAAATGCATTAACTTCTTGCTCCCTTTTGACGGAAGGCAGTGAAGTCGCTTTGCCGTAGTAGCATTGTAGCGATAATTAACCGACCTTAGACGTATCGAATGGATTGCCAAAGGTTTAGCTCAATAGCTTTTCAGGATGGCATTTTAAAAGTCAATTCAGGACAATCCATTGCAAACTTATGGAGAAATCTATCAATATAATTGCTTTGCTGAGGCGCTTGTAAGCTACTTAATGAGGCAGTAAAGAGTGGACTATCTTGTTGGTGCATTATTGAAAGGTGTGAATATTATTTTTGGCGGTGTAGCGCAGAAGATTTTAAAGACATAGCTGGTTTGGTGTTAGTCGCCCGGTTTTGAGAATTAAAGAAAGGAATAAAAATGATAATTAAATCTCTGCATGTGGAGAAGTTCCGAGGATTTAAAAACTTAGAATTTGATTTAGGTAAGCAAATAACCCTAATTGCAGGCCAAAATGGAACACAAAAAAGTACTCTTTTAGGCATGCTTACTCAAACATTTTCTATAGGTAAAGAACATGCAATGCATGGGCAGGTACCACTTTCAGGGGGAAGTTTTCGTTCGAGCTTTAGCGATAAATTCAGATTGTCACCTAAGTTTGATATACCAAAAGAGCACGAATGGACTCTCACATTATCAAACTCATCAGAAACATTTACTATTGAAAGCATACCTAGAAAAAACGCCACTAGCCATTTAAGGTTTTGGCGAAAAGGTAATCGTAACGCTGGTTCAGGTTATCTTCAGTTGCCAGTCATTTTCCTTAGTCTAAAGCGATTACTGCCAAATGCCGAAGAGTCAGGTTTTGATGAAGACCCATCTGTAACGCTGAGTGCAGATGAAATTGAATTTTATAAGAAGTGGTATCGAACCATTTTGATATCTGAAGATAAGTTAGAAAAAGTTGATTATCTAAAAAGTAAGAACAAGGAGACAGCAGGGGTTACATCTGATCATTATGATTGGAGGTCCAATTCAGCGGGACAAGATAATATTGGTAAAATTCTTCTCGCAATAATTTCATTTAAGCGGTTGAAAGATTCTTTCCCTGATGAATACAAAGGTGGCATTTTAGCAATTGATGAGATTGATGCTTCATTGTATTCAGGTGCGCAAATTAAGTTACTTGAAGCATTGATGAACTTCTCATCGAAACTCAATATTCAGATATTGGCAACTACGCACTCAATGCCAATGATCGATAAAGCATTGGAGATTAGTCAAGCTAGGGGCCGGGAAAGCTCGACAAAAGTTATTTATTTGAAGAAGTCTGATGGGCTAGTGACATTAGAAAAAGATTTAAGTGCTGAGAAATTGAAGAATCACTTGGACGTGTCTTTAGGAAAGGTCCTTAAGCTAACTGTTGATATTTTTTCCGAAGATGAAGAATGCCGCGACTTTTTAAGGGCATGCTTAGGAAGGAAGTTTAAAGGCTTAAACTACGTCGATTGCACATTAGGCTGCGAAAATTTGATTCAATTAGCTAAACAAAAAGTACCAGCTTTTCTCCACCCAAACTCCCTAGTTGTTGTTGATGGCGACGTTGCTCCCCAAAAAATAGCAAAGTATAAAAATTACATTGCTTTGCCCGGAAACGACTCACCTGAAAAAGTACTAGCTACATTCTTAAATGGGTTGAGTGATGCAGATCCCTTTTGGGGGGTGAAGAACGCCTCTTACAACAAGCAAATTTGTTTTAGAGATTTTTCTGTCGAAGATATTCACGCTGATAGAATAAAGGCAAAGAAGTGGTATAACGATCAAAAAAGTACTGGTGTATGGGGGCTGGGAGCGTCTGAGCTGTATAAACGTTATTTCAAAGAAAATCCAAAAGAAAAAAATGACTTTACAGAAAAATTCAAATTTATTTACGATGAAATAATCAAACATAAGGGTTTTGAGAGTCTAATCGCCTAATACAGATAAGGATTTGTGTGAAAATATTTAATGAAATCGCAAAGGAAAACAAGCTTGCAAAGCTAGTTGGCGCGGCAAAAGAGAATCATGTTGGTTACGTATACTCAATGAACTTTAGCGAGGCATTGGTGTTAACCAATGATAGCTGGAAAGAAAAGGTATCGGGAATTCCCCACAACAGTTTTTTGATTGCGTCTGGATTTGATCCAGATAGATTAAACGAAGCTCACGAGTTAGACAGAGAAGTTGTATTGCTCAGAGTCATAGGACCGTCAGGACTTCCGACTGACGTTGATTTGCTAAGAACAAGAATTGAGCACAACCAACGCAGAACAGAAGATGAAATCTTTACTCAAGATGTACATGACGGACTCGATGCGTTAACTCAGTCAGAATTACAATTTGGAGCATTAAAGTGCAGAATTTTAGGGACATTTTACATTGGAGGTGGACAGTTAAGGTTGGGTAGTGACATTGAAAATTATATGTCATCCACAAAATTAAGAGTTTTCAAGCCTCGTGGAGATGCATTGAACATGATTGTGAATCATATGAATCCAGAAGTGGTTTCCAAGGCAATTGAAGAAGCTAAAAAGTCAGGCTTTAGCGGTATGCCAACTCCAATTGAAATAGGTAAAGTGCGTTATACTTCGTCAGATCGTCTGCATCGGGGGCCTTCAGAGCCTAAGGTTTCAGTCCAGATACAACCAACAGATTTTTTAGCTCGAAGAACAGCTATATTAGGTATGACTAGGACTGGTAAGTCAAATACGTTGAAAACCACTGTTTCGGCTGTAGCTCTTGCGGCACTCAAGGATAAGAACAACGTAGGTCAGATAATTTTTGATATTAACGGTGAATACGCCAATGCCAATCATCAAGACGATGGCAGTTCTATAGCGGATGTATTTGCCAGTGGAGTTGTTTGTTATCGAGGCATAAAAACAAATGATGCCAACTTTAGGGATTTGCGGAACAATTTTTACGAAAAACCCCATGTTGGTTTGACTATTATTCAAAGCTTGTTGAAAGAAGAGCAGTTAGCAAATGACATGAAGATATTGTCATCTTCGCTCACATTAGATGAATTGCCAGATGACGCCACTGAAAGTGAGAAAAATCGACATGAACGATATTTAGCCGCTTTTAAATCACTATTATTTGTTAGAGGATTTCAACCCCCTATAGGAATGAAAGTAAGACTGGCTGTTTCTAAAGCAGTTAAGCGTCAAATATTAGAGAATGTGTTTCCAGAAGTTGTTTCTGAACTAGAAGATGAATTGGAGAAAAAACCAAGTCAAGTAGAACTTGAACAAAAAGCAACTAGCTTTTTCCCTGATTATGCTGCTGGTGCTTCATTGAAAGAACTTGCTGAATTTTTTAGTCATGCAAGGGAAGCAGACCGCGCTATTCGAAAAGATTATGCTGAAGCAGTGAAAGCTTATAAAAAAGATGGAACAAAAATTCCAACTGGTCTATGGCCGTCACTACGCAGCGCAAAGGTGAAAGATGACTGGCTTGACGATAATTTAAAAGCACTGTGTAACCTGATAGTTGGCAAATCTGAATCAGATACGCCGATTAGAGTAAAAAGCTTACTAGGACCAATTGCGAATTATCATAGCCCTAACAGGCAAGGTGAAGTAGAAGCTGAAATTTACAAGTTACTGCTAGCTGGAAAAGTTGTAATTCTAGACTTATCCGTTGGTACTGAAGAGGTAAGAAAATCAATGGCTGAAAGGATTGCTCGCTATATTTTAGAGCAGTCTATGTCAATTTTTCATCGAGGTGAAAAGAACACTAATATTGTTATGTACGTTGAAGAAGCGCACAACTTAATTGGTAAGAAAGAGGACTTATCTACGACTTGGCCAAGAATTGCGAAAGAAGGAGCGAAAGCAAAAATTGCTTTCGTTTATGCTACTCAAGAACCGTCATCAATTCATCCGAATATACTTGCTAACACTGAGAACTGGTTTGTTACACATCTTAATAACGAGGACGAATTAAGAGCATTAGGGAAATTTTATGATTTTTCTGATTTTCATGCATCATTGAAGACTGCTCAGGATGTTGGTTTTGCAAGAATCAAAACGCTTTCATCACCTTTTGTAATACCGACTCAAATTAATCGTTTCACTCCAGAAGAACTTAAAGCAGAATTAGCGAAGTTTAAATTAGGGGAAAAGCATGCCTTATAGTAGGGAGCGGGCATCCAAAGGCGGGCATTCAGATTTAGTTCGAAACCCAGACGTTTCTGCTTTTTTGAGCGAATGTGACTTTATAAAGGAGCCAACAGAAGAAGAAACAAGAGAAATAGTTAGTGGCTTTGTTGATATCCCACTTACTAGTGCATTGCCTTCTAAAGTATTCGCATCTGATGCTAGTCCGTATTCTGAGCCAATCAATGGGTTGTTTCCTAGTACTCAAATTGGTTATGTTAAAAACAGTATTGTCCTAATTGATGTAAACAGCTATGAGGGACTAAAGTCACCGAAGAGTAGATTTGTAGATCCTTTTAAGGTAGCAGAATTACACCGCAATGCAGACGCTATTTCTTTTACTTTACCGGGTAGTAACATCAGATATAAAGGAGCTAAAACTGTCGCGGATGGTTTTCGGAAAGCGGTATGGGAGCAGTTGTCGGATGATAGAACTAAAATGGCTGTTGGTGGCGACTTTAATGTTGCTGGCACGCTGTTGGCGATTGAGCCTGATAATGTAATTACGATCACTAAGTGCCCTTCATGTAAGGACAAACCTCCAATACCTTTTATTTTTAGCAACGTTACTACTATTCATATATGTGAACAGTGTCATGAAGAAGTGTATTTAACGGACTCGTTAAGATTGCATGAACCAATAACTGAATTTGGGGATAACACCTCAGCGATAACTCGTTTCATGAATGTTGTTGAACATTTAAATATCGCCAACTTAATTAGAATGCTTCATTACTATCAACCAGAAACATTGAGTGAAATGGCTTTCTTTGTTGACGGGCCATTAGCGATTTTTGGTGAACCAGCAGATATTCACAGTAGGTTGATGAAATTATATTTTCAGATTTTTGAAGACTTAAAGGGAAAAGGGTATCGAGAACCATTAATCTTAGGGCTAATTAAAACAGGTCAAGTTGCGGAGCATGCCAATTCACTGAATAGGCAACTGAAGAAGTACGCCAAGAGCCTAAATAAGATCGACAAACGAAATTCGGTTAGACTTCTTACAGATGAATACAAGGGTAGATGGATAAGTGGTAAGTATGACCCTGAGGGGTGTAAAGGGTATGAGACTTACTATGGACAAGATTTCTTGTTCAAGACTGACAGTGGAAGGATATTTACATTTTGCATTCCATATCCATTTGAAAGAAAAGGAAATAGGAAAGATTTTCAGTGTGCGAAAACTGAGCTTTCCAAATACCGAGATACACTAGACAGAACTTTAGGTATAATCAAATTCTTCGAACTAGAGTTATACGAAAACGCAGTTGTTCCCGTAGCTTTAGCGCATAGACACGCATCAATTAGTCTAATGCCCGGTGGAAAAGTATTAGAGTTAGTTTCCAGAAACGGATTAAATGTTAAGAACAAAAAATAGTGAAAGAGCCTAGATATACTAAAGAAGCTGTAGACAGTTTGAAGTCCCAGCGAGTAATAAAATATTTCAAACTGCCTAAATTAAGGTCAAATTTGTCCCCATTCCGTTATCCCGGTGGGAAAGGTAAATTGTCTAAATTTTTAGCGCTTTTTCTTACATCAAATGACCTCAAAGGGACTAAGTTCGTAGAACCATTCTGTGGAGGAGCAGGAGGTTCTTTGCCGCTACTTGAGGCAGGAATCATTAGTAAGTTAATACTAAATGACGCTAATCCTTTTATCGCTGAGTTTTGGCAATCTGCTATTAACCATACTGCATCACTAACGAAAGAAATCCGAAAAGTGAATGTCAACTTGAAATCGTGGCATAAATATAGGGATATTTTTGAGGGGAATGTCGATTCTTCTGATTTGGATAAAGCGTTAAGTGTTTTCTTTCTAAACCGAACTAACAGGTCTGGAATATTACACGCGGGCCCCATTGGAGGCCAAGCTCAAAATGGAAACTATTTGATAGATTGTCGCTTTAATAAGGTTGATCTCATTCAGAGAATAGAGAATATAGCAAAGCTCAGAAGAAATATTGTCGTTAAAAGCGAAGATGCTTCTTCCTTAGTGTTTAAGTTGGATAAAGAAAACTGTTTTATATATGCAGATCCTCCATATGTTAAAGAAGGAAAAAACATATATAAAAAATATTGTTTCAATAGTTATCAACATACTGCATTTTCCAATGCAATCAAGCATCAGAATAATCCTTGGTTGATATCATATGATGATGATCCTCTTGTTCATGAACTTTACGCTAAGTCAGGGATTAATGTCATTGAACTTAGTTATGTAATGAATAAAGCAAGAGTAGGGCGAGAACTACTAATAGCCTCTAGCACAATGAAAATGCCAATTATTGGTAGTGAAAAATCAGATGAATCAATGTTAACCTCAGGGATTGGTAAAGTCGCTACCAATTAAACCTTGCGAATTAAATCGCTGGTGGCTCAGATCTTTTCTCTAGGCTGAGGGAATAAAATAAATTATTGTACTTAACCAAATCCCTAGTGTTCGATTTAGCAGTTAAAGCAAATCAGTCTGCTCAAGACTATATAAAACTATCACCAGAGCGCGGTTCACTGCTAGAGACATTAGAGTCGCTCATATACTCTCAGAAAGAGCTATGTACGCTAGTGTGGCTAGGTCTCTACGATAAAGACATAATGAGCATCGTAAACTTTGCCAAGCTTAAAGAGCAAGCGAATGCTATCTCTCAAGAAACCATTGCCAGTTATCTGTTTGGTAAACCATTAAAAGACGCCTTAATAAATGAGTTTTAAAAAGCTACAGGGCATGATCCATTATTAAGTTCAGCAGCTTTCTTATTTGAAGAAATAGATCTACTTTTGCCAACTCGTGCTCGTAGGCCTTATTTAGTGGGGCTTGCGATTCTAAAAGTGTTGTAGTTAATTCTAAAACTAGAATGGATTTGCCAAAAATTTTATATAATTTTTAACCAACAACCTTATTTAACATAATATACATTAGCGGCTATATTAAACGTGGAGTTATAGAGGGCCGACGGGATTCTGAATTTTTTTCACAAAAAGTATATTATCCAGCTGATTAATATAGGCATTTATACTGCTAATCCAATCTTAAATCAGACTTTTAAAGAAACAAGTCGCACTTATCCTAAGATGGTGTCAAAACGATTTGGGTCTGTGTATAGTCGTTTATTCTTGATATGTTTACCTCTCAACTGGAGAATACATGACCGTAAAAGAACTGACCATTGGAAGTACCGGCTTAGTTTTGGATTCAGTCACGCTTGATGTTGTCTTAAGCAATGCCGATAAAATATCCATTGAAGACCACCCACAAGGCAACTGCTTAGTGTGTCACCCTGCCAGAGCTCGTATTACTGATGAGCAAGCAACATTACTTATCAATGCGGGTGTCGTAGATAGGCGTAGACATCGTTAAATTTCAGTGGTTGAGGCCATTATTAGATGAAACATCGTGATATTTTAAAAGAAGTTAGAAATTGGCCAAATGCTGAAATTTCCCAGCTGGTTCAGTCTTTGCAACAGGTCATCAGCGGTAGGAAGCAAAAAGAACACTTGACAAATGAGCTTGAAGCCTTAGCAACAAAAAGCGGGTTTTCAATGGCTGCACTGGGTTTTACCCGTGAGGTATCAGAGCCATTACAAAGTAGAAAGGCTCGCGTATTAAATGCTGCTAATCAGACCTACATAGTGACGAATGGCACAGTAACTCTCGCGCCTCCGAAAAAGATGAAAGAACTGCGTGCTGCAGGCCAGTTGCTGGGCTTTAATCAACTGACCCCGGCTCAACAGTCTCAAGCAGAGGCACTGATTGTTGGTCTCAACAGCCGGTAATGCTAACTTATACGGCTATCCCTGACGCAGTATTGGAATTACGTATGCCACAACAAACACATGATAGTCCAACCGTATCAATAGAAAGGTTCAAATCAAACCCGGTTGCTGAGCTGGCAAAAGCGAAAGGTGATGCGATTGCTGTTTTATCTGCAGACCAGATCCAATTCTATGCAGTACCGGCTTTACTGTTTGAAGAAATGACGGCATTTTGTGAGTTTGCTCAGCGTGGTACCACTACACTAAAACACATTCCTGCCCAGTTTACCGGCGCCGGCATTGATATGGAAAAATTGGCGGTTGAGTTGGCCAGAAAAATCAAACGCGGTTCATAGGCTCAGCTCCTGCGTAAACCTACTGACCGCATAGCTGCGAAAACGGACATCGATGCTTACCACTCAAAATCAGGCCAATCCTCACCGCTGTTGGCAAAGGCTGTTGGTGGTATGACATCGGGACTGAACTTAGCGTCCGAGAGCGCCATAATGCCATACATAGGATCAAACGTTTGTAACACTTTTGACAAGGTTGTCAGGCGTTGCTGCGGGGAGAGCCTGATAAAATAGTTGACCCGACTATCAAGGATACTGTCGACGTGCATGTAAGAGGCATTACCAATTGCCTTAATTCTGTAAATGATTTCATCGGCGGCAGCTGGCATCGCAGAGCGGACTGCTGACTCAACAACATACTCCAGCTCAAACATTACCGCCTGATCAAGCTTACTGGTTGGAATAAATGCCATCGCCTGGCGCAGCATACCTATCTGTGCAAGCAGTACAGGCCAAAGAATTTCAACACCGAAAATGCGGTATCGCTCATCCTCAAAGTCGCCCCGGTACTCTTCACTACGCTCGCCTTGGTAAGCCTTGCGGATATCATAAGCCAGGCCCAGTACAAAGCCCTCCTTATCCTCAATATAGTTGCTTTGCTCCACCACATGATGAACAAATTCATGTAGTCGGGATAATGTGTAAAAGTCGCCCCAGAGCGCAATGCCGGCATGATTAGGGGTGAGTCTGAATTCCAGCATTTTATCTCCTGTGGTAGCTCTTATACTGAGCAGAGTCTTGTTACTTTCGGCATGCCGAAAGTTGTGATAATTGAAAGCTGAGCAATGTACAGCATTCTTATTGTGCCATAGCTTAAACTGGCCTTGTAGACCCGGGACCATCTCGCAAGAGTAAATCCAAATCTAAGGCCGGTACCACGTTGTATTTGATAATTTTCTAAAGGGATTTGTTACACAAAAAACATGAAATCACGTGGGGCAAATATATTGCGCTTGCCGAAAATGGGGCACTCTAAATCCCCCGCATAATACGCACGATATTCTTCCGGGATAACCGATAACTGTTGAAGGACCGGTGGCACGCGTTGACACCATGCCGGTGCTGATACGGGATATGATTTAGGTGGAGCTGACCACACTTGCGCCATCCGCTCCAAAAAACAGGCTTTTAGTGCATACCTTAGCGTATCGTTCTCTTGCGGATCAGCCACAACTGAGATGTCCCATTGCTTGCGCCAGAAAAGCTGGACGTCATCCATAAAGGCGACGGTATCTCTTCTGAGGACGGCATCGCACATTCTGTCTAAGACGTATTCTGCTGTATCGGTATCAACCATTGGTGGTCCCGCGTTAGTTTGAGGTCGTTCCGGCCACTGGTATCAGTATATAGGTTTAATATTCGGAATTTAAATGAAAAAACCGCCGTGGTATGGCGGTCTTTACGCCGCGCTGGTTGGTAGCAACGCGGTAAGTGAATGTACTTAATCTACAAAGCAAATATTACGCTATCTATGATTTGAACGCAAACACTATGGCGCGGTGGTTAAGGGCATTAAGTAACTTTCGGCATGCCGAAATAAATCCACTGACACAGTAGTGACCAGGTATAAGTCACCTGATGGCTCAGTGCTATTCCAGCTCCTGAAACTTCAGACCGCTAAGCTTAAACTGCTCAATGATATCTTTGAATGAACCTGGTTTATCGGTCGAGAAAATCCCCAGGCTAAGGCCTTTAACGCGGAATAATACGCCATCTGTCGCCCGGTGGCCATCCAATACCAATTTCTCAAACATTCTGCTCGGCGTGCCATCGCGCCGGGTAAATCTCCTTGACGCGAGTTCGTTATACACGTCCTCCCTGGCCAAAACATGAATGATGTACCAGCGCCAACCATCCACATGAATAGGCAGGAACTCTACGTACTCGTTTATATACGGCCGCAACTTTTCGCAAGTGTCAGCTGACGCAGCGAAAGCGGTTGAACCGAAGGCGGCAATGTCGGGTAGCGGCCTGATCCGTTCAGTCGGGTTATAAAACCACGTCACCTCAGGCGGAGCCCAGTTGTCTGCCAAGGGCTTGCCATACAGACCGACCGGTTCATCAATTTGCATAATCAGCTCTAACGCTGATTCCTGCAGCATGGCAAACTTTCTGACGTTGGTGGCCACTACATAACACTGTGTATCGGTTATTACATCGTCCATCACCAATCGTCCGTTTATTCAAAAACCTGCTCAGCCGGCAGCACTGGAAAGTGCCTATTATCCATGACTTGCCGAAATAAGTGAAATATACGTAAAGAATAAATTTACAAATGATTGATATGGCAGCCGTCTAAAATTAGAATACCGGCAATTGCTGGTATATGAGGGAGAGAACGTCAGGATGAAAACGAACACGCCTATCCAATACTTCAGCTTTCCAAAACCGGAAAGACCACTGAATCCATCCCCGCTTGATATGATTATTTATCAATACGAGCTTAAAGCCAGTGAATTTCATAACGGCAGAAACAGCCAGGCTCCAGTTAACGAGACAGCAAAGCAAAAAGCTGAGCGCATAGCTAAGCGTGATAAAGACTGGCAACACTTGCGTTTGGAGCGCCGAAAAATTGCTGCGCACATTATGTACCAGGAAAATCTCACGGCTTATCGCAAATCTAGCGAGTCGAAGACTATCCGTGAACTGGCAACCGAAAACCATCATCCAACAAAGATGTTGGCCAGAAACTTACTTGCCGTAGGTGAGCCGAAACCAACACCAATCCATGAGGCTCACCATATCATCCCGGGCTCAGGTAAACATCGCAAAGAGTTGATTATCAGAAGTCGCCTGAATCTGCATGCATTTGGGATCGGTATTAATGACCCGTTAAATGGTATCTGGCTGCGTAATTTTGCGAAGAATACTGCTGATGACTGGGCCACGCCTGAATCACCGGCACACAGGCCAATTCATACCTACAATTATGAAACTTGGATTGCGTCAAAGTTTTCAAACGATAATCTGCCTGAGCGTGTATTCTTGTCACGGTTACAAACCGTAAAACGTGAACTTCGCTCAGGTACTCACCCGGCTGATATTCTTCAGAGGAAAGCCGGCTGATGGAAAATGAATTAATGGTAAAGACAACAACAGTATATCGGCTAAAGCCCATCGAAAACGCTTATGAAGTCCCGGATTTGGATTTGTTTCAGTTCGCTGACATCCTTGGTGATGACGATTTATCGTTAGTAAGGCGCCAACCCAGAACCAACGAAAGTTTACTGGAAAAATGGACACCGAGCAGGTGTGAGCTGGCTTCGGAATACAAGCAAGGACTGCCAGTACCGGATGTGTCCTTCTGGGGTTCATACTTGCTGTTATCGGAAGAGGCTTATAACGCGTTTAAAGCCATACTGGGTGATGCCGGAGAGTTTTTAGCCCTGCAGGTTGGCTATATGCAGATGTATATTTTTGTGCCGATGCAGTTTGTAAAAGAAGATATCTCGAAAACTGTACGTCACTATGAAGACGGGTTTGAGTGTGGGGTTGAGACATTGGCATTTGAGCCGTCATCATTGGCAGGCAAGACTGTTTTTAAATCAGAGATGTATGGTACTCATGGCCTTTTCGTAACGGATTGCTTTAAAGCCGCCTATGAAAAGCACAACTTTACTGGTGTAGCGTTTGTTGAGGATCTGGCCGGCATTTTCTAGCGATAACCGTCAACAAAGCCCGGCGACATAAAAGACAACACGTCTATGGTCACAGATAAGCTGGATTATCTGGCCTGCGGGTTCAATTAAGGCATGGTGTTTTTTCAGTGGATAGTGCGACGCCCGGAGGTAGTTCATGATATTCCGAATTGAAGCGCCTAAAAACACGCACGAGATTATCGATTTTGATGTGCTGAGCATGGCCGACATGCTTGGCGATAAAGACTTCAAGTTGGTGAGACGGCTGTCAAACTCCAATGTGAGCATTGCGGACAGATGGGTGAAGCCCAGCTGTGGTTTCAATAAAAAATACAAGAGTAAAACTGAACCCAGTGATGTTTCGCTTTGGGGGAGTTTCTTGCTGTTGAGTCCATTGGCTTATAAGTCGTTATCCTCAGAGTTATCTGCTCATGGTGAGTTTTTACCTATTGATTTAAAAGATAAAGATTGGTTGCTATTTAATTGTTTGGCGTTAGGCGCAGAGTCTTTGGCTGAGTGTGTTACTCATGAGGCTGAGTTAGAGAAACTGGTTTTTGATGAGCGCAAGCTGGCTGATAAGTTCATTTTTAAATCTGCATTGGAAGGATGTAAAACGCTTTTTTGTGATGACCGCCTGAAGATAGCGGTGACTCAGCTACCAGCGTGTGGGGTAAATTTTAACACCAATTTGGTTGAGCAGTTTTTAGTGTTGTGATGTATTGATGGAATAACTGCCGCGTGTTCATTACTTAACAATATTCAAGCTGCAGGTTTCCCCGGTGAGAATACTGCAACACTTTCCCCACCTCATTGCCTGGAACTCAGCAGCATTCTCAAGATCAAGCCAGCCATTAAACTTACCATACAGTTTTGGCCTTTTCCTGTACATCTTCAGGTAATTGTCATAGACTTCAATCATATTTCTGTAAACAGCTCTACATAATATGAAGTGGATACTACTTATTTTATCACTACCTACCTTAAACGCGACAGCGCGGATGCGGGTGTGGCGAACCCTTAAATCTGCGGGTGCGGCAGTATTACGCGATGGTGTTTATCTACTTCCCCAACGGCAAAAGCACCAGCAATTATTTGATGGTTTGGCACAAGAAATCGAAATAAGTAAAGGCTCTGCTTATGTACTCTTGTTTGACACGGAAGATGCAGGACAGTTTAGTGGCATGTTTAACCGTAGCGAAGCCTATGCCCTCCTTTGCTGGAACTACAGCCGATAAAAGAATTGTCAGTCAGCTCGTTACAAGAAGCGACACGGCAGCTGCGCAAACTGCGTAAAAACTTCACGGCTATCGCAGCAATTGATTTCTTTCCCGGCGAAGCGCAAGCGCAAGCGCAGCAAGCGATACAAGATCTCGAGCTCCAACTCAACCGCCAGTTATCACCCAACGAACCTCATGAACGTACAGGGCAGATCACACAGTTGGAGATCAATCTGTATCGCAGCCGCTTATGGGCAACCCGTCAGAGACCATGGGTAGATCGCCTGGCCAGCGCGTGGTTGATCCAACGTTTTATCGATAGCGATGCCCGCTTTATTTGGCTGGTTGCACCGGAAGATTGCCCCGCAGATGCCTTGGGATTTGATTTCGATGGGGCCAGTTTTACTCATATCAACGGAAAAGTCACTTTTGAAGTCCTGCTTGAAAGTTTTGGTTTAAATAATCCTGGCTTGGATCGTTTGGGAGCCTTGGTACATTTTCTGGACGTAGGTGGTGCCCAGCCAAGTGAAGCAAGTGGACTGGAGCAGATCTTGTGGGGATTGCGAAACAGCATTAGTGACGATGATCAACTCATCTCAAGTGCCAATAGTGTTTTCGACGCGCTATTTGCTGCTTTTAGTGAAAAGGAGACACCATGAGCAACATTACAGAATTAACGTCCCATCAACAAGTTCAAACGCCTGCCCCTGTCAGTTTTTGGCAGGCTTTTCTGTTCTGGCTAAAACTCGGCTTTATAAGTTTTGGTGGCCCGGCAGGCCAAATTGCTATCATGCATCAGGAGTTGGTAGAGCGCAGACGTTGGATCAGTGAAAAACGATTTCTGCATGCGCTCAATTACTGCATGGTATTGCCGGGCCCTGAAGCGCAACAACTCGCCACGTACATTGGTTGGCTAATGCACCGCACCTGGGGGGGGATTGTGGCGGGTGTACTGTTTGTATTACCGTCTCTCTTCATTCTGATCGCGCTTTCGTGGGTGTATCTTGCCTATGGTGATGTGAGTTGGAGCCGGTTTGTTTTATGGTATCAAACCGGCTGTAACGGCCATAGTTGTGCATGCCACACACCGGATCGGCTCCGAGCATTGAAAAATAACATGATGTGGGTGATTGCCGCTGCAGCATTTGTAGCGATATTCGCACTTAGCGTGCCTTTTCCTTATATCGTTATTGCGGCAGCGCTCACCGGTTATCTGGGCGGCCGGTATTTACCTGACTATTTTAACAGTAACGGCGGGCATGGCGACTCAGGGAAATCGTTCGGAACGGCGTTACTCGACGATAATACCCCCACACCCAAACACGCCATTTTCCGCTGGTCGCGTTTCAGTATGATTTTGATTGCCGGTATCGTCCTGTGGGTAATGCCTATGCTTGCGCTTTGGGCAGTCTGGGGCTGGGAACACACCTTTACGCAAATGGCATGGTTCTTTACCAAAGCCGCCTTGGTCACTTTTGGCGGAGCCTATGCGGTATTGCCCTACGTCTATCAGGGAGCAGTCGGTCAGTATGGCTGGCTCACCCCGACACAAATGATTGATGGACTCGCTCTGGGTGAAACCACGCCGGGGCCGCTTATTATGGTCGTGGCGTTCGTTGGTTTTGTCGGAGGATATGCCAATGCCGTATTTGGCCCCGACATGATTTTTGTCGCCGGCGCCGTTGCCGCGACTATTGTCACGTGGTTTACGTTCTTACCGGCCTTCATTTTTATCTTCGCCGGCGCGCCCTTTATTGAAACGACACACAATGATCTGAATTTCACCGCGCCATTGACGGCGATCACTGCAGCGGTGGTAGGCGTTATTTTAAATCTGGCTCTATTTTTTGGTTACCACATTTTGTGGCCAGAAGGGTTTGATGGGCAGTTTGAATGGATATCTGCCGTCATTGCTGTCGCAGCGGGCATCGCATTATTTCGTTACAACATGAATGTAATGAAAGTTATCAGCGCCTGTGCACTCGTCGGGCTTGCGCTTACATTGTCGGGGCTTGCTTAAACCGTGTGTCAATCTACTTAATGTTGACTAACCATTTAAATGGAGAAAAAACCAGTGAATGACCTTGATCAAAACAGACGTGATTTCCTGATTACCAGTGCTGCCGCGGCCGGGAGTTTACTGTTGAGCTCACCTGTAAATGCCGACGCAATCGTTAAAACAGCTAACACGAGTGTAGGAGAAAATTGGATGAACCCAGAAATTAAGCCCAAACCGCTGCCTTTTGATGCGGGCAAATTAAAAGGCTTGTCTGCCAATTTGATAGAATCACATTGGGCGAATAATTACAGCGGATCGGTGAAAACCCTAAATGCAGTGAATGATAAATTGAACCAGGCACTGGCAAACACCGACACGCCGGCGTTTCTCTACAATGACCTCAAGCGGGAGCACTTGATCCGTACAGGCTCAGTCATTTTGCACGAGTTATATTTTGATAATCTGGGTGGAAATGGTAAAGCGGATGGCGAACTACGCTCTGCAATTGCCAAACAATTCGGCACCTTTGATCGCTGGGAAACCGAATTTAGAAAGATTGCCCAGGGTTTGGGTGGGGGTTCCGGCTGGGTTGTTTTAGCGTACAACACCCATTTCAACAAGCTGGAAAATTATTGGATGGGTGATCACGCGCATTATCCGGCGGGAACCATACCATTGCTGGTCATGGATATGTATGAACACTCCTACCATATGGATTTTGGCGCTGCGGCAAGTAAATATATTGATGCGTTTTTTATCAATATAAATTGGGACAAAGTCGCCCAGCGTTTGCAACGACCTATGGTAAATTCAGTGTAAACAACATACTGCAAGTGTTAACCAGGTTGCTACATTGAACTGAATATGAGATGGGAGCAGGTTCAGTTCAATGAAGCAACCGGGGGCAACGCCTCTGGTTGATCCGGATTGATGAGGGGATTAGTCAAGATCAGCATCGACCACAATCACGTCTTCGCCTTTGATATATTGGGTCGGCGTCGACATGGCGTTGATGGTAGAGAATGTCTGCCAGAGTTGCTGCTGGGTACTGAGCGAAGCGGATAACGCGGCTCTTTCCTGCAGCCAGGCTTGTTCTTTTTGTTGCAAACTCACCACTTGAGCCAACGCCGCAGCGCATTGCTCTTGGAGGGGGGCGAACTCCTTGTGCAGCCCGGCAAGATCCATGTCTTTGCGGTAAAGTTGCTGCTCGGCCTGCTGGTGATTGTGCTGCAAAGCAACCAGCTGTTGCTCAACTGTTTTGACAGACTGCCGGGCCTGGTGAAGCTCTGCGGATAACTGCAGCGTCTGCTCTTTCAGAGTGGTACATTCTTGCTGTTTCACACTGATAGTTTGTTGACTTATTCTCAGTTCAGCCTGTAATTGTTGGATCTGATGTTCATGCCGCTGGAGTTCTTGTTCGCGTTGCGTCTGTACCGAGTCACGATAGTGCTCTAACGCTTTCCTGGCATGTTGATGCTTTTCTTCCAACGAAGCAATGTGCTGCTCTTTCGTGCTGAGTAAGCTTTTAAGATGCGCATTATCGCCGGTTAAGGCCGTGATTTTCAGCGTGTCTTGCTGGTGAGAAGTGAGTAGTTGCGTATTTTTTTGTTCAGTCTCTGAAAGTTGATGCTGCAATCGTTTGGTCTGCTCAGTCAGATCCTGAACTTGTGTCCGCAGCCGATCAGAGATTTCCTGCCAATTGGCCTGTGCGGCCTGATGAGCAGCTTTGGTTTGCTCGAGCTGAGCCATCGCTTCTTCTTGCAACCTTCGGGCTAATTGGACGACGGTTGCCCGAAGGGTATCCGTCAATAGCTGTTCGTCATGCAACAGCGTCGAGTCATCCTCTTCCAGCTCCCGCAGCCAGCGTTGAATGGTTGAACGCGAGCCGGTATTGCCCAATTCAACGCGAAGCGAATCGAGCGTCACGGAGTGACCTGCGTCTATGAGCCGTTGTCTGGCGTCTTTTACGTCGTCTTTGGTGATACCGGTTCTGGCCATATCAATCTCATTTCATACTAATACGTAATATGTATATACATACTAAATCAAAAATAAAAATAGTCAAAAATTCATCATTTATAACAAGTGATAATTATGGATTATTACTTGTTAAGCGCTGAACTCGGTTAAATCAGGTTTTCCGGGGTACGTAATTGCACGTTCTGGAGCAGGGATACTTGCGAAACGCATGAGCAACGCTGTAGAGTACACCGCATAAAAAACAATCAATTCTAAGCGTAGATGCAGTGAATACCCTGGATCAGTATTTACAGGCTGCGACACGGGACAATACCCGACGCAGCTATCAGGCTGCCGTGGAGCATTTTGAAACCCAGTTTGGCGGCGTTCTGCCGACCACCAGTACGCAGATCTGCCGCTACCTGGCGAAGTATGCCGTTACTTTATCGTTTAATACCCTCAAACAGCGCCTTTCAGGGTTATCTGCCTGGCACCGGCAACAGGGGTTTGCCGATCCGACGAAATCCCCGATGGTCAGAAAAGTACTAAAAGGGATCCGCGAATTACATCCGGCCAGAGAAAAGCAGGCTAAACCTCTGCAATTGGATGCGCTCACTCAAATCAGCCATTCGTTAGACGCAAGTGAGGCCTTGGCCATCCGGGTTAATGATCAGCCATTGCTGTTGCGAACGTGTCGGGACCGAGCATTAGTTCTGGTCGGATTTTGGCGCGGATTTCGAGGAGACGAGCTGTGTCGGATGGAGGTAGAACACATTTCGCTGGCTACAAACGAAGGCATGCAGATCTATCTTCGCCGAAGTAAAGCCGACCGTTCGAACAGAGGGGAAGTATACCGTCTGCCTGCGTTGGCACGTTTATGTCCGGTACGCGCACTGGAGCGGTATCTGGAGATCTCCGGGTTAACCCAGGGCCCGGTGTTTCGTGGCATTAGCCGCTGGGGACATTTGAGTCAAACCGCGTTGACGGCCAACAACATTATTCCGCTGTTGCGTCAAATCTTCTCCCGGGCCGGGCTCATTGATGTGGACAATTACAGTGCACATTCTTTACGTCGAGGTTTTGCTACATGGGCAGGCCAAAGTGGTTGGTCCCTAAAAGCGTTGATGGAGTACGTGGGATGGAAAGATCTGAATTCTGCGATGCGCTATATCGATAGTCCGGACCCGTTCTTACAGAGTGTTGAAGCTGTCGAGCCGCAATCGATCAGTGCACTCCTGGCGGCCCACGAGCTTGAACTTCACTATAGTCTGCAGCGGTACCATAAAAATAGCCGTGATCCTGTCAAAGTCCGCCAGAAAATAGACCGTTTCTGTCTCAAGCCCTTGCAGGCAGAATGTATTGACGAAACAAACCATCGTTACCGATTGACACTTGCCACACAGGATGACGCGCATCTGGATGAACGTATTGATGATTTACTGGCCACTCTGTATCACATGGCTCAGGATCATCAATGCATGATTGAGATAACCCTAACAGAGCCGGCGACTGGACGTTATTGGGATTAATAGGGAGTTTGCAACGGATGCAGAGCGGCTATCAGGATACAGCGTACCCGGTACTCGATTCACAATACAGCGCCAGGCTGCTTGAAAAGCATTATCGGCCGACAGAATTGGAGCTTAGTTGGGCAAGTGCCTACCGCAAGCCCTTGCACCGGCTCGGCTTTCTCATTCATCTGAAATTATTCCAGCGCATGGGATATTTTGTTGTTCCCAAAGACTTTCCGTTACCGCTAATCCGTTATCTGATGAAGTTCTCAGGAGTAAACAGCTTACCGTTACAGCCGGAATGGGCCACATATAACAAGTCAGCGGCACGGTTTAAACAGTTGGAGGATATCCGCAATGCCAGAGGTGTACGGCGTTACACAGACGAACACCAACAGTGGCTGATGGATGTTGCCAGAAAGGCAGCGCAGACCAAGGACAATGTCGCCGACATCATCAATGTCATGCTTGAGGAGCTCGTTCGCTTCTGCTTTGAACTGCCCGGTTTTTCTGAGCTGCAGCGGATCGCCAGGCTTATTCGCAATCAGGTTAATACAGCTTATTTTGAATCCATCGTTGAAGGACTCAGTACTGAGGCACGGCAGCACATTGATACCCTGTTGCAGAAAGATACCGAGCAAAATTACAGTGCTTGGCAACAGCTTAAACGTGAACCCAAAAAGCCGGGTGCTAAAGAGATCAACTTTTATCTGCAGCATGTCGGATGGCTGCTGAGCTTGTCAGACATCATGCCGGAGGTGCAAATCCCCGCGGTCAAACTCAAGCAATTCCTGACCGAAGCACAGGCCTTAGATATACAGGAAATGCGTGAGCTAAAGCCCACCAAGCGCTATGCTCTGGCTGTACTGCTGATCCGCGGCCAGAAAGGTAAAGCGCTGGATGATGTAACCAACATGCTGATCCGGATGTTGCGTCAGATGGAAAACCTGGCTCAGAAAAATCTGGAAGAATACATTCTGCAGCAGCAGAAAAAGGTCAATCAGCTTATTCAAACGTTACGTGCCGTGGTGGTCGCGTATGACCAGAACGGCTCCGAATTGGATAGGCTGAGCGCCGTGGGTGATGCCCTTAATCCGAGTAGCGATGTATTACTGGCCCGGTGCGACGAATATCTTGCTTACTCCGGCAATAACTTTTATCCCTTTTTACTGACCCCCTACAGAATCAAACGGGGGCTGATGTACCGCTGTCTGGATGTGTTGCAACTTCAGAGCGCAACCAGTGATGACAGTACTATCCAGTTGCTCCGTTTGTTGCTTTCCTTGCGGAACAGCCACAAAGAGTTTGTGCCGGCGCATCAGGTGTTGTCGTTCTGCGACGCGGATCCAACGGCGTTGTTTCCGGCACAGTGGAGCAAGCTGATAAAGCTGCCGCCAGGTAAAGATGATTCAGAGGTTAAGTACCACCGCAAATATCTGGAGCTGGCTATCTGGACCTTACTGAAGCAGGAGTTGGATTCGGGGGATGTACATGTATTGCATGGACAAGAGTACTACGATCATCGGGAAGAATTCGTCACGGTGGAGGAGTACGAGCAGGAGATTGACCGTTATGCCCAGGAAATCGAACTGCCCGTTAACCAGCCGGATGAATTTATTGAGTTACTCAAAACCCGGCTTACTGAAACCGCACTGCGGGTCGACGAGCGCTTTCCCGGTAATGACAGTGCCACGATAAAGTCGGGCCGGCTAAGCCTGAAAAAAACCAAGCGGGAACGTCCGGATAATAAGGTTGAAGCGTTAAAGGAGCTGATCAGTAACAAAATGGACACCACCAGCATCGTTGATATCCTGACAGATACCGAGCACTGGTTAGATCTTCACAAAATTGTCTATCCGCACTCTGGCAATAAAAGCCGGCTGGACAATCCGCAATATCGGTTTATCGCCACCTTATTTTGTTACGGTTGTAATCTGGGGCCGACACAAACCGCACGTTCTATTAAAGGGTTAAGCCCGCGACAAATCGCCTGGCTAAACATTAAGCAGGTAAGCGAAAGCAAACTGGATAAAGCACTAACAAAAGTGATCAATGCATACAATCAGTTTGATTTGCCAAAATTCTGGGGCGACGGTAGCCATGCTTCAGCCGATGGCACGAAGTGGGAATTGTACGAGCAGAACATGATGTCCCAGTACCATATTCGCTATGGTGGTTATGGCGGTATAGGTTATTATCACGTGTCAGACACTTATATTGCGCTGTTTAGCCACTTTATTCCCTGCGGCACGTATGAGGGGGTGTATATCCTGGACGCGCTGCAAAAAAATGAGTCAGATATCCAGCCTGATACCCTTCATGGGGATACCCATGCCCAAAGCTATACCGTGTTTGGATTATCACACTTACTCGGTATCAAGCTAATGCCCCGGATCCGTAATATCCATGACTTAAAATTTTTCCGGCCAGATAAACAAGCAAAATACCAACATATAGACGACTTATTTACCGGCAACATCGACTTTGAGCTGATCCGAAAATACCTGCCAGATATGCTCAGAGTGATGGTGTCCATTAAACTTGGGCGGATCACTCCTTCAACGCTATTGAAGCGATTAGGCACTTACAGTCGTAAGAATAAGCTGTATTTTGCGTTTAAGGAGCTGGGGAAAGTCGTACGGACCATATTTCTGCTGAACTACATTGATAATCCTGTCATGCGTCAGACCATTCACGCGGAAACCAATAAAACAGAAGAGTTCCACCAGTATAAAAGATGGTTGTTCTTTGGTGGCGAGCGCATCATTGCCGAAAATATTCGCTATGAGCAGCAAAAAGTCGTCAAGTATAACCAGCTGGTGGCCAACATGGTAATTCTGTATACCACGGCAAAAATGACGCAAGTATTGAAGCAGTTAACAGCCGAAGGGCATGAAATTACTCCCGAATTACTGGGATGTCTCGCTCCGTATTGGACGTCCTATATTAACCGGTTTGGAGATTACAACATTGACATCAACAGACCGATAGAACCATTGGATTTTCATCTTAATATTTCAAGAAATACAGATAGTTGAATCACTTTTTGTGAAAAAAATTCAGAATCCCGTCGGGCCCTCTTATAAAGACAATTTGGCCGCTTACGATCTATAGCGAGATTCTGCGCGTACAGTAATTAAATACCGGAGAAACTCATTGCCGGCTTAAAGCAGCGGAGTTAACGATGCGAGATTATTTAGCTTATGCCATTATCACGTTATTTGGTGCCAGTGCGATGACTACTGGAGCAGCTCCTTTGAAACAATCGGCAGCTACAGCATTGTTGGGTGGCGAAGTTCTGCAGTTTCATAATTCAGCGCATTTCAGCACAGTGCAGCTTATCCACGATACCGTTATGGGTGGCCGCTCAGACGGTAGCTTAGCGATGTTGTCTGAACCTGCTGGTCTGCGTTTTTCTGGCAATTTATCACTGGCAAATAATGGTGGTTTTGCTTCTGCTGAGTTTCGTTTGGCAAAACCATTACCGGCAGAAAGTTTTAATAGCGTCAAACTAACGGTTGCTGCTGATGGCCGCTTGTATCAATTAAGGCTGAAAACGCCCTATATTCCGCAAGGCGTGGCCTACGTTGCAAATTTTAAGACAGTTGAAGGCCAGAAAGATTATTATTTTCAGCCAACAGCATTTAATGGTCAATTCCGTGGCCGGACAGTCACCAATTTACCCGAGCTTAGGTTGGCTGATATTAGCCATGTTAGCGTGATGTTGGCTGATAAAAGGAGCGGAGCTTATAGTATCGTATTGTATTCAATAGAGTTATCTGCGCTGCAATCGATCTGACATCAGTGCGTAATGAATGTAGTCTGTAGTAACTAAGTATCCACAGCTTTAATACCCACCTGGGTGATAATACCCTGTTCGTCCAGTTCCCGCACTGTCAGGACAAGTTGATCCAGCCGTACTTGATCACCAATAACCACCCGTCGGTGAAAGCGTTCGCTGATATATGATGATAAGCTTTGCAGTTTATTTTGGTTATCCATATTAATGGTATAAAACGCATCTAAATCGGCAAGGCTGACTTCGCCATTTAATACAAAGTCACCAAAGAAATTGCTGTTGCTCAGACCTGATGTATCAGCTTCACTGGCCAGAATCTCACTGAGTTTTCTGACATCTCTCAGTTTTGCCAATACCATGATGGTATCGCGACTGTTAAATACCGGCTCGTTCGCTGGCAATTGCCACTCGCCGTCACGAATAATACCCAGAAACTGCACGGGCACACTGAACTTCAAATCCTGCCAGCAAACGCCTCGTACCGGTGATTCATCTTTAACAGTAAAGGCTAAAACCTCCATGACATCTTTACTGGGAATCGCATCTAACGGCATGGCTTGATCCGGCTCCAGTTCCCCGGGAACTTCCAGTTTTAACCAACGGGCAACCGGTACCAGACTCCAGCCTTGCAAGAGTAACGATACAATAACTACAACAAAAGCCACGTCAAAATACAGATGCTCATTAGGCACACCAGCCAACCAGGGAAACAACGCCAATATGATGGGTACTGCGCCCCTTAATCCCACCCAGCTGATAAAAACCTGGTCTTTAATGGGAAACCGAAACGGAATTAAACTGATGAGCACGGCTAATGGCCGGGCAACGAAAATTAAAATACCCGCCAGAATTAACGCATCAACTAAATGCTCTTTTAAATTACTCGGTACGACCAACAAACCCAGCATCAAAAACATACTGATCTGGCTGATCCAGGCTAAACCATCATGCATTCGAAGGATATGAATAATTTGTGGCAATCTGGCATTGCCTACCAGATAACCCATTAAATACACGGCTAAAAAACCGCTACCACCAAAGCTGTTGGTAACAGCATAAATAAAAATACTACTGGCGACTGCCAGCAAGGGGAAAAAAGCGAAACTTAACGGCAATTTTCGGCATAAAAATACGAACACCCGCCCCGCCCCATAACCCATGGCGCCACCCACCACGGCCTGCTGCAAAAAAGAAACTAATACTATCCAGTCCAGTTTAGTGTCCTGGGCTAATACACCTACCAGGGTCAGCGTTAACATAACAGCCATCGGGTCATTACTACCTGATTCAATTTCCAGGGTCGAGGCGACCCGCTGTTTAATTCTAAGTCGTTGGGACTGGAATATTGAAAAAACCGCGGCAGCATCAGTAGAGCTTAAAATTGCACCTAATAGTAATCCTTCTACAAAAGAAAGGTTTAGTAAGTAAGCGGCAGACACCCCCACTACCCCACAGGTAATGACTACGCCCAACGTCGCCAACATTGACGCAGGCGCTAATGCCACCCGGAAACGCTCCGGATGCGTTCGCATACCGCCATCAAATAAGATAATAACTAAAGCAATAGAGCCAATCAGGAACGCAGTTTGGGGATCATCAAACTGGATGCCGACGATACCATCTTCGCCAGCTATCATACCTATAATAAGAAATATCAGCAGCATAGGCGCACCGAGGCGCGCTGATATTAAAGTAGCGATAATACTGACGAAAAATAATAAACCGCCAATCAAAATAGAGAGGTTTATCGCATCCAAAAAAACCTCCTGTCGTTATGTAATGCTAAGCTCTGGCGTTGATAATTTCGTTTACCACAGCTTGTAATGCTACCAATGGCGATGTGGCCTGGGTGATTGGCCGGCCAATCACCAGATAATCTACCCCGGCTTTAATTGCTGCCGCCGGTGTCATAATCCGCTTCTGATCATCAGCGCTGCTGCTAGCAGGGCGAATTCCAGGAGTAACTAATTGAAAATTATTACCAAATTGCTGTTTTAATGCAACTGCTTCCTGTGCGGAGCATACTACACCATCTAAGCCGCTTGTTGCGGCCAGAGCGGCAAGTTTTTGTACCTGCTGTGCCGGGGTGAGACTAATACCCAGTTCAGTTAAATCGCTTTGTTCCATACTGGTCAGCACGGTTACCGCGATAAGTTTTGGTTTATTGATACCATAACGCTGTATAGCTTCCCGTGCAGCCATCATCATTTTACTGCCACCACTGGCATGAACATTAACCATCCATACCCCAAGATCCGCTGCCGCCTGCACTGCTTTAGCGACCGTATTAGGTATATCATGAAATTTCAGGTCGAGAAAAACGTCAAAATTTCGTTGCCGCAACTCAGTGACAAAGGCCGGACCAAAATGAGTAAACATCTCCTTACCAACCTTTAAACGGCATAAAGCCGGGTCAAGTTGGGCCACTAAATTAAGTGCTTCAGTCTGATTGGCATAGTCAAGCGCAACAACAACAGGCGTGTTACAAGACATTGGTATTCCTTATACGCAGGTAAATTACTAACGGCCATCAATACCGGTAATGGGTTCTACAGTTTCCCACTGCTGGCAAGATGGACATAACCAGTATTGCTGACGGGTTTTAAAACCGCAATTGCGGCAGCTATACAACACTTTGTTAGCGAGGTAAGCTTGTACCAGCTCTTCGACCGAAGATAACGCTTCTGCCGCAGCAGTCGATTGATGCTGGCGTACCTGTAACAACTTTTGAAATAAACGGATGCTGGGTTGCTGCTGCAGCTTATCTAATAAGAATTGCTCAGCCGCTTTTGGCGAACCATGCTCAGCCAGCCAGTCGGCCAGCAAACTACTGGCAGTGACATTATGCTGTTTATTAGCCAATTGGCTGAGTAACTGATACCACTGTTCACCATCAAAATCACATTGCTGTAACAGAGGCAAAACTTCAGCACTCCATTGCGGTTTTTGTTTAATAATACTCAGCAATGGCGCTTTCGCCTGATCGCGCTGCTCTTGTGCCAGATAGAACTTGGCCTGAGTAAAGCGTGGTCGGATAGCCAGCGGATTGTTATCGACTAATTGCTGTAAACGCCTAATGTCTGGCTGCTCTTGCATCGCTTCAACAGCCATATTAGCCAGGGCAATTTTTAAAGAACGTGACTGGCTATTACTTACTTCAGTTTCAAGTGACAGCGCTTTGTGCCAGTCATGGCTGGCGGTAAAAATACTGAACAATTGTTTCAGCGCCGGTTCACGCCAACGGGTGGTGTTAACCAAGGGGGTCGCCAGGCTCTCAGCCCGATCATACAAACCGGCAGAGAAATAATCTTTTGCCAATTCGTACTGAATTTGTTGAGCTTGTGGTTTGGCTAACTTTAATTGATGCAGTTTTTCATGAATACGGATGGCTTTGTCCCAATCGCCTTTGCGTCGGAATAAGTTCGCCAGGGCTAAATAGGTTTCGATAGTGTGGCGGCTTCGATATCCAGCAATTCCAGCAACTGCTCGATGGCCTTGTCTTCCTGGATCTGTCAGTAAAAAATTAAGACCAGAGGAAAGATTGCGGGTGACGCTGGCACGGTCTTTAAGTTCAGTATGTTTAACGCTATTTCTACCCATAAACCAGCCGTAAGCGGCAGCTACAGGTAGTAACAAAAATAGCAATTCCAACATAAAAGTCAGGTTTTCTCTGCGGTAGGTTTAAGCCATTTTTTGGTGCGACGAGCCATGCTTAACCAAGCTGCAATTATCAATCCTAACAGCACGCCGGTTATCAGGAAAATTATGGCAATATCAACAACACGCAATTGCAGTTTTACGACAAGAAAATGAATATCAGTTAGTTGTTGGTTAATCGCACCAAACACAAAACCTACTACCAGAAAAGCAATAATCAGTATCAGATACAGTAATCTGCTCAAAAGACTCTCCGTGTACTGCAATAGACCTGATTAGAGATCAGGTATTATCTTTTACCCTATCGCGTAATTCTTTTCCTGGCTTAAAGTGTGGGACGTATTTACCGTCTAATTCAACTTTATCGCCGGTTTTAGGATTGCGGCCAATACGGGGAGCACGATAGTGCAGTGAAAAACTGCCAAAACCGCGGATCTCGATGCGCTCGTTCGATGACAGTGATTGGGCCATCTGTTCCAGAATTTCTTTAACAGATGCTTCGACATCCTTGACTTGAATATGCGGGAAATCGGTTGCTAATTTTTCAATCAATTCAGACTTGGTCATAGACCCTCCTGCAAAACCCAAATGATAAAGCAAGGGGCAAGTGCCCCCTGCTTTGCTAGCAATTAATCCTGCTTCTGAGCAGCTTTAAATGCTTCGGCCATAGCGTTACCACC
>NZ_JAGYIM010000007.1 GCF_018402695.1 Arsukibacterium sp. | reverse complement strand
AATTTTCAATTAACTCCTACACTATTTCTTCTATCGCCGTGAGGGCGGTGTTGGAACACCGCGCTAAACACTTTGGCACGGCGGTAACAGGGGTTCGAATCCCCTAGGGGACGCCATCCAATTTTCAATTAACTCCTACACTATTTCTTCTATCGCCGTGAGGGCGGTGGCATAATTTCTTTCTTTTATTTATTTTGAATCTCTAAGTCTTTTAGTAAATCCGCTACAAAATCACTAATCATCGGCTGGGCTGCAACATTAGGATGAATACCATCCGCCATCATTAATTCGCTGTTTATCGCAATGCTGTCCATAAAAAATGGCCACAGGGTAATGTTATGTTTCTCGGCAAGCTGTGGATAAAGTGCAGTAAATTGTCTGACGTAGCGTGGTCCATAGTTGGGTGGGATCCGTATTTGCATTAGCAGCGGCTGAGCATTATGCTGCTTGACCAGTGTAATGATTTTACTCAGGTTTGCCTGAATCAGCTCAACCGAAAAGCCCCGCAGGCCATCGTTGCCGCCAAGTTCAATCAGCACAACATCCGGCTGATGTTCTGTCAGCAGGGCAGGTAGCCGGGCCAGGCCACCTGAGGTGGTCTCCCCACTGATACTGGCATTGACCAACTGCCATTGGGTGTTTTCCTGCAGCAGCGCTGGCCAGCCCTGGTGTTGTTGCATACCGTATGCTGCACTGAGGCTATCACCCAGAATAAGTAATTTGTCGGCATAAGTGACGTTACTGATTAAACTGATTAACAACAAAAAGATGATGCGCATGAATAAAACACCTGAATTACATATTAAAGCAATAAACCTTGCTAAACGCGTCAAGGTCCCGGAGGGATCACTGACTATCCTGCATGATATCAGCCTTACAATCAATCGTGGGGAAACGGTAGCGATAGTCGGTGCCTCAGGTTCAGGGAAGTCAACCCTGCTCAGTTTACTGGCAGGACTGGACACACCCAGCGAAGGTGAAATTTATATGGCGGGTAAACCTTTGCATCAACTGTCAGAAGACGAGCGGGCTGGGGTAAGAGCGCGGGATGTTGGTTTTGTGTTTCAGTCGTTTTTATTGTTACCCAGTTTAACTGCATTGGAGAATGTTACGTTGCCTGCTGAACTATCGGGTGACAGAAAAGCCCGGGAGCGGGGTCTGGCCTTGTTAGAGCAGGTAGGATTGAGTGCCCGGGCCGACTTTTTTCCATCGCAGTTATCCGGCGGTGAGCAACAGCGGGTGGCTATAGCCAGAGCTTTTATTACTAAGCCGGCCATTTTGTTCGCAGATGAGCCGTCGGCTAATTTGGACGCGGTAACCGGCAAAATGATCGAGGATTTGTTATTTGAACTGAATGATAGTCAGGGCACAACGTTAGTGCTGGTGACCCATAACAATGAGCTGGCACAACGCTGTCAGCGCCAGCATAAGATGCGCTCGGGTAGTTTTGTCACATCTGACGCGGCGACAGAGGAAACTGCTCATGTTGGCTAGAATTGCAGGCCGCTTGTTCTGGCGCGAGTTAAAACGGGGCGAGTTATGGGTGATAGCTTTTGCTTTGTTTCTGGCCGTGGGCTCAGTTGTCAGCTTAAGCGGTATTACCCAAAGTGTGAAAAGTGCCTTGCAGCAGCGCAGTGCGCAGTTTACTGCTGCTGATAGGGTGTTGGGCTCGAGTCAACCGTTTGATGACAGTTTTTTTGAGGTGGCAAACGGGCTTGAAGTCGCTTCTGCCCGCCAAATGCAATTTGATTCAATGTTATTTGCTGGTGAGCAAATGCAACTGGCGACGATTAAAGCGGTCAGCGCCAGCTATCCGCTGCGCGGTGATTTAGTGTTACACCGTTCGGCCAGTATTACCTCCGGTCCTGCTGGCCAATTAACCCCGGGTGAAGTCTGGTTTGAAGCGAGATTACTGGACTTACTGCAAGTGAAGCCGGGCGACAGGGTTGAGCTTGGCGATGCAAAGCTGGTGGTAGCCGGTGTTATTGTCAATGAACCGGATGCACCTCTGAGTGTTTTTGGCGGATCGCCAAGAGTTATAATGCATCTGGACGATGTTGCCGCAACCAATATTGTGCAACCTGGGAGCCGGATAAGTTATCGTTACTTGTTTGCGGGTAGCAACACGGCGCTGGATAGCCTTACTGCCACCCTGAAACCTATGTTAAGCGTTCATCAGCGTTGGCGTAACCTTGACCGGGAGTCTGCGATTGGTAGCGCACTGGAGCGGGCAGAGCGCTTTTTACTGCTGGCAGGGCTGTTGGGGATAGTTCTGGCAGCTTGTGCTGCCGCAGTAGCTGCCAGTCGTTATAGTCAGCGCCATACTCAGGCCGTCGCGATTATTAAGGCGCTTGGTGCAACCACCGCTAAAGCAAGGTTGCTTTACAGCAGCCATTTACTGTTAGTGGTAGTGTTTAGTCTGGTGTTAGGATTGCTGGGTGGCCAGTTAGCCATTTTTGCTGCAGAGCTGGGTATAGGTCACTATATCAGCGATTATCGGCCCGAATTCAGCGTCAGGCCACTGCTGCTTGGCACCCTGACCTGTATTATCTGCGCGCTGCTGTTTGCAGCCAGACCATTATGGCAACTGGCCAAAACCCCGGCTATTGAGGTATTAAAGCAGCCCGCTGCTGCAATAAACCTCGATAAGTGGCAACTCATATTGGGTGCCGCGGCTATCTGGGGGTTGATGTGGTTGTTCAGTGGCGAGTTGCTGATAAGCGTCGGCTTGTTTTTACTTTGTGCACTATTTGCTGCCATTTTGCTGGGGTTTGCAGCTGTTATGGTGAAGCTGGCCCGCCCGGTAGCAGCAGGACAAAGCAGTGCCGGCAGGCTGGCGCTGGCGAATTTACGCCGCCGACTTTGGCCAAACAGTTTTCAGTTAATCACCTTTAGTCTGGCTATCTTCCTGACTCTGTTATTGTATTTTTTACGTGCCGAACTTATTGGTCAGTGGCAGCAACAAATTCCGGATGGCGCACCCAATCATTTTTTAGTCAATGTCAGCGCCGAGCAGCGTGCTAAGGTCACCGCGTTTACTGAGACAAATAATCTGCAGCCAGAGCCGTTTTATCCGGTAGTACGGGGCCGGTTAACCAGTATTAACAGTGAACAGTTGCAGCAGGAGGCGTCTAAAGAGGATCGCAGCGAGCAACGTGTGGGCGTAGGCCGCGAACTGAACCTGACCTGGCTGGCGCAAATACCCGCCAATAACAAGATTCTTGCCGGGCAATGGTTTAATGACGATACCCAGGCTGAAGTATCAGTTGAACAGGAAATAGCTGAGCGATTGCAAATAACACTTGGTGACAAGCTGGATTTTTCAATCGGTGGCCAGCAAATCAATGCAACGGTAACCAGCATTCGGCAGGTCGACTGGAACAGTTTGCAGCCCAATTTTTATATGATCCTGAGCCCTGATGTCCTGGCAACGTTTCCGGCAACCTATATTACGGCCTTTTATCTGGAGCAGGGCAGCGGTAATCTGATTAATCAATTGGCCCGGCAAATGCCTACGGTAACGGTAATAAGCGTTGATGCCATTATTAATCAGGTTAACGATATCATTGCCCAGGTGACTGTTGCCCTGAGCTTTATACTGGTTATTATCGCGCTGGCAGCGGCGTTAGTCCTGGTCGCTCAGGTGCAGGCGACATTAGAACAACGGGAGCAGGAGCTGGCCATTTTGAGGACTCTTGGCGCTAAGTACGTATTCTTGCGAAATGCGCTGTTACTTGAGTTTGCTTTTCTGGGTGCCCTGGCCGGTTTATTTGCGACTGTGCTGGCTGAGTTACTATTGATGATACTGCAGCAGCGGGTTTTTGAGATGCCCTTTCAGTTTCATTTTGCGCTGTGGTGGATGGGCCCCGTGATCGGTATTGTGTCGGTAAGCGCTCTGGGCTGGTGGCAATTGCGTCGCCTGCTACAGATACCGGGAGCGGTATTGATCCGACGGGTTATTCAAAGTTAACGGGTGAGGTTACAAGCCTGAAGCTATAAATCTGTTTCTATAAGTCTAGGTCTGCCAGCGCAGCTGGCAGCTTTGGAAACTGAAATTTGAAACCAGCATCCAGCGCTTGCTGTGGCACTACCCGTTGCCCATACAATAAAATATCTGCCATTTCACCGAACATCAGTCGTAGCATAAAAGCTGGCATCGTTAGCCTGGCGGGGCGGTTCAACCGCTCGGCCAACGCCTGACTGAATTGTTTATTGGTTACGGCTTTTGGTGCAACGGCGTTAAAGGGGCCCTGCAAAGTAGGAGACTGCAGCAAGAAGTCGATTAACTTAACGATGTCATCAATATGGATCCATGACATATATTGCTGACCGTTACCGATGGGGCCTCCCAGGCCAAAGCGGAATGCTGGCAACATTTTTGCCAGGGCGCCGCCCTGATCAGACAACACTATGCCTGTGCGTAATAAGCAAACCCGGGTCTTGTCACTGGCCGCCCGCAGGGCGAGGTTCTCCCAGCGGGCACATATGTCATGACTGAATTCGGGATAAAAGGCACTGTGTTCTTCACAAATAAACTCGGTACCCTGACGGCCATAGTAACCCACTGCAGAACCACTGATCAGGCATGCCGGTGGTGTGGTGGCTGCCTGAATGTACTCGCTCAGTTGTTCCGTAAGCTGCCAGCGACTGTCGCAGATACGTTGCTTTTGTTTGTCCGTCCATCTTTTATCTGCTATCGGTTCACCGGCTAAATTAACAACCGCATCGAGCTGGTTAAAGTCGACTTGTTGCAGGGTATTAACATAGCGTAGTGCTGAAGTTTGCTGCAGGTTGGCAACAGCTTGCCGGGTTAGCACCGTTATTTGATGTTGATCACGCCAGTATTTGAGCAAGGCAGAGCCAATAAGACCCGTTCCACCGGTGACCAAAATATGCATTGTGTGCTCCTGTTTATCCGCAAACTGCAGCTAAGTATAGCCCTTTATAGTGACTATTTTACTTGTTTACCGATAAAGTGAGTGACACAGAGTCAGCAAACCGCAATGCATGAGGCTTATCAATCTCAACTTCAGCAAAGCGGACAGCAGGATGCGCACTAGCCAACGCCAGCACATCTGCTGTTAACTTTTCCAGTAAGCTAAAACGGTTCATTTCTACCAGTTCGATAATTTGCTTGGTAATGGTGCGGTAATTAAGTGCATTATTCATGTCATCACTGTTGGCTGCATTGTTTGCGCTATATTGAATTCTGGCATTAATAATTACATCTTGTTTATTGTTAATTTCATCGTCTTTAATACCAATAAAGGTTCGTAAACGCAGGTTTTTTATCTTAATGGTTGCAGGGTTAAGTTCCATGATGGTTTTTCCTCAAAATATTTCATTGCTTTACGGTAGCAGTAGGCGGGGCGATCAGTGATAGTTTATAACTTGGTTGTTGAAAATTTTATTATTCGGGAAATATAAGTTCGAATTTGGCGCCCCCCAGCGGGCTTTCGGTAACTTGCATTCCTCCGGAGTAAGACGAAACTAATTCTGCAACTATTGACAAGCCAACGCCGTGACCATCTTTGTAGGTATCAAGCCGGGTACCACGGGCAAATAGTTTTTTTCTGTCATCTTTGGCGATGCCCGGACCATCATCTTCAATAATCAGATTAAGCGGGTTCTGGCTTACCGTCAGTTTTACCCGGTGTCTGCAGGCTTTGCATGCATTGTCGAGTAAGTTACCCAGCATTTCCATCAAATCAGTCTCATCGCCCCGGAATGTGGCATTAGCCGGGCAGTCTATCTGGATATCTAAGTCTTTATCCCGGTAAATCTTTTGCAGAGCGTTACAGAGCTTATCGATATGGGGCATAATTTCAAATTGCTTTTTCCAGATATCCTGGCCAGAACTACTGGCTCTTTTCAGCTGATGATCAATCATGGCGCTAATCCGATCAAGCTGTTCTTTCAATTCTGGTTGTTGGCTTAGCACGGAGGTATTTAACACGGCTACCGGTGTTTTTAAGGCATGAGCCAGATCGCTCAGATGGTTTCTGTAACGTTGTTTTTGCCGGTTCTGGTTGGCCAGTAGCAGGTTCAAGTCTTCTTTAATTGTGGTTAACTCTGCCGGGTAGTTACCATTAAGATGGTCCTGCTCACCCCCTTCTAATTTACGTATTTCCTGATCAAGTTTACTCAACGGTTTGGTAGTCCAGTAGTATGCCAGGACGCTAAATAATACCAGGGCCGCACCAATCCAAACAAACCAGGTAAGCAGGGTATTGCGAAAGCTCAGATACGGCGCGGTTAACATGGCATCAGTTTGCACGATGTGAATGGTTAACGGCCGGGTTTGCTCGCCCGAATCGAATAACAGGGCAATACTCAGTAGCCAGTACTCCTGTGCGTCACTGACATAAGGATAAAAAAGGTGCTCACCCGGAACCAGAGTGGTGTCAGGAGGACTGAATTTCTGGCTTAACGATGAGTCTGACTGCCAGACAATACTGTCAGTGTTATTGCTTTCAAAGCTGCTACTGTTGACTGACATACTGTCACTTGCCGCACCGCCAGAACCAATGCTGTCATTGCTGGTAATATAAGCACTTAAACCGGAGTCAGGCCGGAAAAAATCCGGCGATAACGTATTATTGCTGAGTTCTATTTTGCCATCATTAATTTTCAAATCTGACAAAATAGCGTACATATGTACTTCTAATTTCTGCTCGGCATTGGTTAGCAGCTGTGTGAAAAATGCCTGATCAATCGCCACGAAAGAGCTGGGTAATAATAGCATTAGCAATACTATACTTACCAAGCCCTGCCGCAGCTTGAGTGACAGTGTCATGCTTAACTGATCGTCAGATTAAAGCGATAACCACGACCACGTAATGTTTCTATCGGCTTTAATTCGCCCTCAGGGTCGAGTTTTTTACGCAATCGCAGGACAAATACTTCGATAACATTACTGTCTAAATCAAAGTCCTGATCGTAAATATGTTCGGTTAACTCAGTTTTCGAAATAACTTTATTTGGATTCAGCATAAAGTATTCGAGCACCTTATATTCGTATGCGGTCAGACTGATCTCTTCATCATTTACCCATACCTGCTGGGTTCGGCTGTTAAGCGAAACCGGCCCTGCACTGAGTGTCGGATCGGGTTGTCCTGCGGCACGGCGGATTAATGCGTTACACCGTGCCAGCAATTCCTCGCCGTGAAAAGGCTTAGTTAAGTAATCATCTGCTCCGGCATCCAGTCCTTCTACTTTTTCCTGCCAACTGCCACGGGCAGTCAGGATAATAATCGGCGTTTTAATTTCCTTTTGTCTGGCTTTGCGGATCAGCGTCAATCCATCCATCTTTGGCAGACCCAAATCAATAACGGCCAGGTCATAAGGGTATTCAGCCAGTTTAAACCAGCCATCATCACCATCTTTTGCGATATCAACACTGAACTGTTGCTGCACCAGCTGTTGTTTTATCTGATCAGCCAATAAGGTTTCATCTTCAACCACTAATACCCGCATTATTTATCATCCCTTTCAACCCGGCCGGTACGATTATCGACCAGTACGGTAATTACCCTGCCATCAGCCTGAATTAACCGAATCCGATAATGGTGGCTTTCAGTCTGCACTTTTAAAATTTTCCCCGGGTAACGTTGTTGAGCAAGCGTTGCCGCTTGTTCCTTTGTGACGTCGGGTTGTTTGTTACCAAGTGCCACCGCGTCTGGCGTCAGTGATACCACTAACAACATGAGCAACAACAGCAGTGAACGACGCATGCGATTCTCCACATTTGGTTTAAGTCGTATGTTACCTAACTATATCGTAGGCAACAATAAACTTAGTAATGCAATGAACACCCAGCCTATGCCACTCAGCATTAATTGTCGCTGAATAGAGACACTATTAAAATTGATAATTAAAGTTGCAAATATATTGCAAAAGTTAAAATATGTCCTAATTTATATTTGATTGGTATTAAAAATGTTGCTTCTCTGGGTCTTACGCCAGGTCACTGTTTAAAGGACCAATCTAAACAGTTGTAGTGGCTTAAACTTTTTACCTATAGCTTTGCAGGGATGCAACCAAAAAATATTAAGGAAGAAACTATGAAAAACGTAATGATAGCATTGTTACTAACGGGCCTTACTTTAACAGCAAACCAGACTCTGGCCGCTAAAGCGGGTGCCACACTGGATAAACAAACTGCTACTGCTCAGCAACAGCAGAAATTGAATCTTAATAACGCCAGTGCTGAACAGCTGGAAGCCGTACCGGGTATTGGTAAAGCCAAAGCGCAAGCCATATTAAACTATATTCAGGAAAATGGCCCGATAACAAGCCAAAAACAACTGACAGAAGTTAAAGGTATAGGCGACAAACTGGCAGCAAAAGTTGCCCAGTATGTCAGCTTTAACTGAGCGTCAGCTTGTCGATTAAAGACCAGGCCTTAGGGTTAATCTCCTAAGGCTTTCATTTGCTCATTAGCCCACTGCACAGCGGTGTGATAGGCGTCTGGTACTTTGTCACTGGCAATACCAAGTTGATTCATCGCTTGATTTGCCTGCTGCCACTGTGCAGCTTCATAATATTTTATCAGGGCCATATAGTCGGCAAGCACGCCGCTGTTTTCCACCAGCGCATCTTTAATTTCTTTAGCCAGTGGTAACTTCTCCATTACACTGGTAATGGGTTCATCTAAAATGGCATCCATCAGCGACATTAAGCCGGTCAAAAATGCTTTGCCAGTGTCTACTTTGCCATCAATACTGGCGAGGCCTTCTGCAAAGCGGGCCCGGGTCATTGACATCCGCATTAGTTCAGCCGGTTTGTCGCTGCTGATTTGTGCCGTGAACAGTAGCGACAGAAATTTCTTCAGTTCAACCTGACCTAAGACTACCAGGGCTTGTTTAATAGTTTCTATTTCGGCTCTGCGCTTAAATATAGAAGAGTTGCTATAACGCAGTAGTTTGTAGGATAAGCTGACATCACGCTGGAAAATGTTAGTTATTTTAACCAGATCGAGCTCTGCTTTTGATGTCTCGTATAACAGCTCTGCCAGCGTCATTTGTGCTGGCGATAATGCTTTGGTTTGCATCATTTCTGGTTGAGAGAAAAAGAAACCCTGAAAATAATAAAAGCCCATTTCCAGTGCTTGTTGAAACTCTTCATTTGTCTCAACCTTTTCTGCCAGCAATTTAATATGCGGAAAGTCGGCAATAGCCTCTTTCACTTTTTTAATGGTATCAATGGAAGTATTGCGAAAATCGATTTTGATGATATCAATAAACGGATAAAAATGCCGCCAGACTGGCTGATGAATATAATCATCCAGCGCCAGGGTATAACCCAGTTCTTTTAAATGCTGACACTCTGCTAACAGGCGTTTACCGGGCTGCACGGTCTCAAGAATTTCTATCACTACCTGCTCTTTGGGGAGCATGCTGGGATATTTTTTTAACAGGGTCTCCAGGGTAAAATTAATGAAGCCCGGTTTATCATCCAGAAAATCCTCTAACCCAAAACTAAACTGGCTACCTTCAATCATTCTGGATGTTGCTTCATCGCCATCTATTTCAGGAAAAACATTGCTCAGGCCATCCCGAAACAATAATTCATAGGCATACAAAACTTTATTACGATCAAGAATAGGTTGGCGGGCAGCATAAAAATACATATTGCAGATTTCTCAAGTCATTGCTTGCGGTTAATTTAGCAAACTTTCCCCACAACGCGATAGCACTTTATTACGTTGTGGGGATCTGGTCAGCTATCTCTGGTCTGCCAGTTGTTGTTCCATCTTTTTAAACATTGTCAGCACACTGGGTGCCGGGTCACGGCTGAACTTACTCACGATTACTATTGCCAGCGTGCTCAGAATAAAACCAGGCACTATTTCATACAGCGTACTGCTTAAACTGGCGCCATTAATGGTGATAGGCGCGTAAATCCAGATCAATACCGTTACAGCACCAACTACAATACCGCTTAAGGCTCCCGCAAAGGTCATTCTGTTCCAGTACAGGCTAAGGATAATCAGTGGTCCGAAGGCAGCGCCAAACCCTGCCCAGGCATTGCTCACCAGTTGCAGTACTGAGCTATCCCGATCATAGGCCAGCGCAATGGCGACCAACGCAACGGCCAGTACAGATAACCGCCCAACCAGCACAAGCTCACGCTGGGTAGCATCCCGTTTAACAAATGCTTTGTAAAAGTCTTCGGTCAGCGAGCTGGACGTCACCAGCAACTGAGAGGAAATAGTGCTCATAATCGCTGCTAAAATGGCGGCAAGTAAAAAGCCAGCGATAAAAGGATGGAACAGAAATTGGGAAAATACGATAAAGATAGTTTCCGGGTCGCTCAGGGTCATTTTGGTTTGAGCAACATAGGCAATTCCGACAAAGCCCGTCATCAGTGCGCCTACTATCGTTACCAGCATCCAGCTCATCCCAATACGGCGGGCTGTTTTAATATCTTTTACAGAACGAATAGCCATAAAGCGAACAATTATATGTGGCTGACCAAAGTAGCCCAGGCCCCAGGACAGGGCAGAGACAATAGCAATTGCCGATGAGGCACCGACCCAGTTAATTAATTGCGGGTCAATTGTTTCAACAACCTGTTTTACTTCACCAAAACCACCAAGATGGTCCAGTGCCACCACGGGAACCAGCACCAGGGATATAAACATAATACAGCCCTGCACGAAGTCGGTCATACTGACAGCCATAAAGCCACCAATCAGCGTGTAAATGACCACGACTCCGGCAGTTACATAGAGCCCGAGTTCATAACTGAGATTAAATGAGCTTTCAAACAACTTGCCGCCGCCCACCACACCAGATGAGGTATACAGGGTGAAGAAGACAACAATAACCAGTGACGACACCACCCGTAGTAGCCGGGTTTTATCCTCAAAACGCTTTTCAAAGTAATCAGGAATAGTTATCGCATCATGCGCTACTTCGGTATAGACCCTGAGTCTTGGTGCAACGACGATATAGTTAATGTAGGCACCAATTAATAAACCAACCGCTATCCAGGCACTACTTAAGCCTGTCAGATACATGGCACCAGGCAACCCCATCAACATCCAGCCACTCATGTCCGATGCACCGGCAGACAATGCGGTAACACCGGGGCCTAACTTGCGGCCGCCCAGCATGTAGCCAGACACACTCTCATCCGTATTACGATACGCATATAAACCGATACCTATCATGGCCGCAAAATAGATACCCAAAGCAAAAATAGTTGCAGTTTCCAAAACATAGACTCCTTATTATTTGTTTTTATGCTAACAAGATGAACCCTGGCTTACCAGCGCTTTATGACTGCTCGTTTATGACAGTTAAAGAAACGCCGGCTGTAGCCGGCGGTAAGGTTGTTTGCAGAGCAGGAGCTGGTTGCAGGCCATTTGGCCGCTGAACATTGCTGATCCTGACAAAGGCTTACTCAGGATAGAGCGGGGGAAGATCACCTTTATTTGTCACTGGCTGCTTGCTCTGCTGATAATCTGACCAAGCCTGCAGCAAGGCGTCACCCTGCCAGTTCGCTGCGCTATCACTGTATAATGCCGCGTTTAGCTGCTCTATTTGCTCTTTGAATGCACCTGGCCTGACTTTCTGGCTTAGGGCACTTAATGAACCCTGGCTCAAAATGTTTTGCTGTCTGGCCCACAGTAACAGTTGTGCGCGGGCAGCGGCTTTGTTATCAGTACGACATGCTGCACGTAATGCTTTGCTATCGAACACTGACTGACCAAGGGGCAGGGGCCGGGAACGTTTGCGACTGAGCAGCTGCTGGCGCCATAGCAATAGCGCCAGCGTTAGCAGCCAGCCAGTCAGCAACGCCGAACTGGTATAGTTCCAGCGCCAGTCAGAGACTGGCTGGGGCGGGGTGCTAGCCGGTGCCGTGTCAGATTTTGCTGGTTCACTGGCAATGGTAACAGGGCTGGTCCGATCCGGATTGGCCTGCACCTGCACTGTCCTGCCGGGTAGAACCGTTTGCTCCAGACGATTGGTCTGGCTGTTCCACCAGGATATTTTAACCTCTGGTAACTCAAACTCTCCCGGTGTATTGGCGATAATGGCGCTGGTAATGACTTTTTGCGCCACTAAACGGCCCGCACGCTCCGCACCTTTAACCTGAGGTTGTTCCTGATACACTCTGAAGCCGTCGGGTAGTTCAATATTGAGTTCCGGTAATTGGTTAGCGGCGACATCGACGGCTGACAATGTAATGATCCGGGTAACAGGCTCACCCTGCATAAACTGCGCTTGTTCGGGTTGCCATTCTTCGTTAAGGGTAACCAGCCCGGCGACCAGCCAGTCACCATTGTAATTTCGGGGCTGGGCCTGCACGGTTATTGGCAGTGCTTCTGCTTCCCGTACTATGGTCCGGCTACGGGCAAAATAGCTTTGGCGGGCACTTTCCCGGTCAATTACATCTCCGGTAAACGTTGGAGGTACAATAGTAAATTCACCACTACGCTGCGGGGTAATGGCGTAACGACGAGTAATTGAGCGGTAACGTTCGCCGTCAATCAGATCGGTGCCCTCCTGATCCTGGCCTACCTGCTGGATCAGTGCGTCTTCAAGTTGGGGTTCTGATAAACTGCCTCGTTGAATATCACCACTGAAATAGATTGTGACATCATAGTACACCATCTGCTGCACCATCAGCTCGCTGCTGCTAAGTTTACTTTGCAGGAAAACATCACGCAATTTGCCCGAACCTTGTTGTACTGGCATAACTTCAATGGTGATGGGTTCACTACTGACGTTTTCCACGGTAAAAGCAGGGATGGTAAATTCACCGCTGGCTTTTGGCAGCAATGTTACTCTCCAGGTAGTGCTGTGGCTGACATCGCCATTAATAACGCTGGTACTCTGGTTAACTGATGGCACCATCACGGTAAAGTTATTATCAAGCACCCTGAAGTTGATGCTGTTGGCGGGCAATCTGCTGTCTGCTGTAACTTCCAGTAACACACTTTCACCAAGCATAACCGGATTTTTGTCCAGCCGCGCGTCAAGTTGGCTGACAGCAAATGCCGGTGAACTTAGCAGGGTGCCAAGCATTACACTAAGCAGCGTCGATAATAACAGGCCCCATCTTACCATTCTTGTTCTGCTCCTTTGGGTAACGCATATTGGCGACGTTTCTGATACTCAAGGTTCATCCGGTTGCGCAGTAACAGCCCCGGGTCGTCCTGAACCTTACGTAATAAATTGTCCAGTTGTTGCTGCTCTTCCTGATTAGCATTGGGCCACATCTCCCGGATGGCTTGCTGCATTTCGCTGTCGCTTAGCTCCTGTTGTTCTGCGGTAGCGGCCTGCTGCTCCGATTGCTCTGGCTCAGCCCCCTGAGGGTCTTGCTGGTCCTGGATTGAACTTTGATCGCTTGGTTCAGCCGCATCAGTATTTTGCTCGGTGCTGCTCTGGCCCTGGTCTTCACCGTCAGCGGCAGACTCTTCTGAGCTATCATTGCCGTCTTCTGGTTGCTGATCACCTTGCTGTTGCTCGCCGTTTTGCTGCTCACCATCTTGCTGCTGTTGGTTTTGTTGCTGTTGTTGCAACTGATTTAGCAGTTCAGCGTTCTGTTTTGCTTGCTGATGTTCAGGATCAAGTGCCAGTGCCTGCTGATAACTCTCCAGCGCTTCGTCAAATTTTTGCTGCATTGCCAGGCTGTTACCTAAGTTGGCATAGGCATCGGCGCTTGGCTGGCGCTTAGCTGCCTGGCTGAAGGCTTGCGCAGCGGCGCTATAATCCCCCTGGCGATATGCTGCATTGCCTTGCCACAGAGGGTCTTTAAATTTCTGCCGGGCATTCTGATAATCCTGTTGCTGATAATCAGTTATTGCCTGCTGAGCAGGTGTTTGCCAAAGATCCCGCCAGACGCTGGCTTCAGCGTTTGGCAAATAGCAAACAGGCAGTAACACCAATATCGGAGCACGTTTGGCCAGATAGAGTGCCAGCGGTAATAATAACCATACCAGATAGACGGCATTGTCCTGCCACAAGTCGCCTGCAAATTGTTCACTCTGCTCTGCCTGTTGCTGAAACTGGTTGTTTATGCTGGTTAGTAGCCCGGCTATATCGTCGTCACCAGAACCTGCAGCAGCAAAACTGCCACGACCCTTGCGGGCAAGAGCAGTCAACTGAGATAAAGGCACTTTAGGAATGACCACTGCGCCGCGGGAGTCCTTCAGGAGCTGGCCACTCTCCAGTTGCACCGGGGCCCCCTGTTCTGTGCCAAAGGCCAGTACTGACAGACGGTGTGGCCAGTTATCCAGCCGTTGCATAATCCGGGAATAGTCTGCAGAAGCAAAACCATCAGTAAACAGCACAATGTCGCCCTGAGTGTGGCCGGCCTGTCGCAACAGATCGTCAGCCTGAGTTAACGCGGCTTCAATATTTGAACCCTGGACCGGCATTAATTCGGGTTTCAATTCATTAAGAAGTAACCGGACATTATTAAAATCGGGAGTCAACGGTGATATCACGAAGGCATCTCCGGCAAAGCTAATCAGTGCCAGTTCGCCCTCAGTCAACTCGTCAATAAAGTCGAGCGCTTTAAATCGTTGCTGACTAAACCTGTCCGGAGACATATCAGTGGCACGCATTGACATCGACATATCGACAATAAGCACTGTGGCCTTATTCAGGGTAAACGTCGGTTGGGGCTGTTTCTGCCAGCTGGGGCCCGCCATCGCCAGCACTGTCAGCAGCCAGCACAATAGTAAAATCGGTAATGCCAGCGGATTTTGCTGTAGCAACAACTTGCCACTGAGCATTAGCTGTTGCAAATGTGGGGCAATGACCCGCTGCCAGGCGCTGGCTTGTTGCCGGTAATTTAAAACTAACAGCCACAAAATGACGACAGGTACCAGTGCCAGCAGCCACCAGGGTCGCATTAAATGAAAATCAGCCAGCAGGTTCATACAGCCTCCGCCAGTTAATACGCAGGATTGCCAGGCCAAAAGACAGTAGTAAAGCAATCCCCAGCGGCCAGTGCAGCAGGCTGTACTGTGGCCGGTAAGTCAGATCATCGCGGCTAATAGGCTCCAGTTGATCCAGCAAACGATAAATTTGCGATAATTCTGCCAGATTCCGGGCGCGAAAATACCTACCGCCGGTTTCGTTGGCAATATGCGTTAACAGTTGCTCATCCAGATCCTGAGAGGGGTTAACGGTTCGCCGGCCAAACACCGTTTGTTGTACCATCTGATCGGCGCCAACGCCCACAGTATAAACCTTGATGCCAGCCGCTTTCGCCAGTGCCAGGGCTTCCAGTGGTTGAATATTGCCGGCATTGTTAGCGCCGTCACTTAACAAAATAAGCACTTTATTGCTGGTTTCATATTCATTCAGCCGTTTCACTGCCAGGCCAATTGCCTCGCCAATGGCAGTCCGTTGGCCAACCAGTTTTAACTGACTATCATTTAAAAATGATTGTACGGTTGCCAGGTCATAGGTCAGCGGGGTTTGCTGGTAGGCGGCGTCAGCAAACAGAATAAGGCCCAGACGGTCACCTTTACGCTGCAAAATAAAGTCACCGACCACCCGTTTCACTGCGGATAGCCGGTTCATACTCTGACCATCCAGGATCATGTCATTCATATCCATTGAGCCGGACAGATCAATCGCCAGCATCAGATCACGACCTTGCTGAGGCAGGGTAACAGGTTCACCGAGCCAACGTGGCTGACTGGCAGCCAGAACCAGCATTAACCAGATAAGCGCTTGTGGCAGGGTGGAAACATGACGGCGCCAACCTGGACGGTGCTGCTGATTACCGGCTAACCTGGCGAGGTCTGGCAGGCTAAGCGCAGTTCCGCTGTCTTGCTGGCGTTTTTTAAAAAACAATGGCAAGACACTGAGTAACAGCAACCAGGGGTAACTAAGCTCAAACATCAGCGACCTCCTCTGCTAAAACCTGGCTCTTGCTTTCAGCCAGTGCTGTCGGCTGCAATTGTTTCAACCAACTTTGGGCAAACTGATAAAACTGTTGCTGTAGCTCATTCTCGGGCCCGGCCTGATAAAGCAGGGCGCTTAACGGTGGCAGCGGTTTATCGGGCAATTGCTGTTGTAAAAAATGATGCCACTGCGCAGTACTGGCGGTTAGTACCGGATGAGCCGGCGCATAATGTTTCACTACCCGTTTTAGCAACTGATTAATCTGGCCTGCCGCGGCAGGTTCAAATTGGTTGAGTAAAACCAGTGCTTGTCGTTTCGCCGCCAGGTAACGCCAGCGTTTATAACACAGCCAGCCGCAGTAGCTAAACGCGATGATAGCTATTGCCAGCAAAATATAAGCCCCCGGCGGAATTTGCAGGGGGAGCGAGTAAGCTGGTTCGGCGATGTCCACCAGCTGCTCAAGTAATTGCTGCTCAGCGGCCATAATGAATTTGCTCCAACTGACTGATAATGGGCTCGCCGGCACTAATATCCAGGTATTTACAACCGACTTGTTGCAGTGACATTGCCAGTTGGCTTCGCTGTTGCTGTTGTTGCTGCTGATAGCGAGCGCGCAGCTTCGGATCGGCCAGCTCTGCACTGACTACCTGCTGCTGGTTACGAATTGCGGCAATACCACGGGCCGATGCCGGTAACGCTAATTCCAGCGGATCACTGATCTGACAGCATGTTACCTCATTATGCTGACTAATTGCCCTGATATGACGCAACGCCTGCTCATCGAGCTGGCTAAAATCAGAAAGTATATACACCAGACTGCCTGGACGGCTTAGCCGTCGTTGCTGTCCCAGCGCTTGAGACAAGGTTATGCCGTTGCTGTTGACCGCGCTGTGATGACACTGCTGCAGGGCTTGCAGATATCGAAGCACACCATGGCTGCGCCCCTGTGGTTTTAATTCACGATGTTGCTGATTACTGAAAACCAGGCCGCCAAGTTTGTCGCCATGCTGTTTAACGTGCCAGGCGATAACCGCTGCCAGATGAGCTGCCTGTACAGATTTAAATAACAAACTGCTGCCAAAGCGCATGCTGTCAGTTAAATCGGTAACAATAAATACTGGCCGTTCTTTTTCTTCCCGGAACAGTTTGGTGTGAACTTTGCCGCTACGTGCGGTGACCCGCCAATCGATAGTGCGCACATCGTCACCCGGTTGATAATGCCGTACTTCGTCAAATTCCATGCCCCGGCCTTTGCTGCGCGCAAGATAGGTGCCCGCCAGTTTACTCTGAATACTGATGGTTGGTTTCAGGTTAAGAACCTTGGTGTGACGCTGATACCACAACAGCTCGGGCAACTCGACCGAGCTGCCATCAGCACTTAACTGTTTAAGCCATTGGCTGGCTGAAAACGCGGTGGTCATAGGGTTATTCAGGGTACGGGTACACAATTAAGAATTTCAGTCAGTACGTCGTCGGTCGTAATACCTTCTGCTTCTGCGGTATAGGTTAAAATCAGGCGGTGGCGCAGAACATTGTGAAACACCGCCTGAATATCGTCCGGCGTGACAAAATCACGATCTGCCAGCCAGGCTTTGGCCCTGGCACAACGCTCAAGTGCAATGGTGGCACGTGGGCTGGCGCCATAGCTAACCCACGATGCTAACTTTGCACTGTAAGCTGCACCATTGCGGGTTGCCATAATTAACTGCACGATATAATCCTCGAGGCTATCAGCCAGATGCAGCTGCAACGTGGCCTGGCGGGCACTGAAAATGTCTGCCTGGCTTATAGCTGCAGGCTGACTCTGCGCTCTGTTAAGCGCTTCGTTGCGGGTTAATCTGAGTATTTCACGCTCTGTTTCGGCAGTGGGGTAGTCGACTTTCAGGTGCAACAAAAAACGGTCCAGTTGGGCTTCCGGTAACGGATAGGTGCCTTCCTGCTCCAGTGGGTTTTGGGTCGCCATAACCAGAAATAATTCAGGTAATTTGTAAGTGGTGCGGCCCACCGTTATTTGTTTCTCAGCCATAGCCTCTAACAGCGCTGACTGCACTTTGGCAGGTGCCCGGTTAATTTCGTCTGCCAGAATAATATGATGGAACAACGGGCCGGATTGAAACTCAAACTGGCCGGTTTCTGGCCGGTAAATGTCGGTGCCGGTTAAATCAGCCGGCAGCAGGTCCGGCGTAAATTGCACCCGGTGAAATTCGGCTTCGACGCCGTGAGCCAGCGCATTTACCGCCCGGGTTTTTGCCAGACCCGGCGGGCCTTCTACCAGCAAGTGACCATTAGCCAGCAAGGCCAGTAAAATACCTTCAGTAAGCTCAGGTTGGCCTAATACCTGACTATCGAGATACAACTTTAAGGCGGAAAACGCATTTACCATAATGATATTAGTCTTTTGGTTAAAAGTTTTGGTTATTTTCTACGCAGTTAGCTTTAAAAACAGCTAGGCTAAGACGTTATAACCTAAATAAGGTTCAGTTTGCATTAAAACAAGTGTTTTAATTAACCGCAACTGTCGTTACAATCAAATCAACTTTACAGGTCAGACCTGTTTTTGCTTCGACAATTTCGAACTTAAACAATTTCGAACTTAAAATAAGAGGAAAGCTATGTCAGCGCCTATTAAACTTCACACCCGCAGTGGTGATCGAATAGCGATTGTCTCGGGTTTACGGACGCCTTTTGCTAAACAAGCAACTGAGTTACATGGCGTTTCGGCATTAGATTTAGCGAAACTGGTTGTTAATGAGTTATTGATCCGCAGCGAACTGGATGCCAACCTGGTACAACAGGTGGTGTATGGTCAGGTAGTGCAAATGCCGGAAGCACCAAATATTGCACGGGAAATCGTGCTGGGCACCGGCATGGGCGTGCATACTGACGCTTACAGTGTTACCCGGGCGTGTGCCACCAGCTTTCAATCGGTTGCCAGTGTTGTTGAGTCGATGATGGCCGGTACGCTCGAAATTGCTATTGCCGGCGGTGCCGATTCCAGCTCCGTGCTCCCTATCGGTGTAAGTAAAAAGCTGGCCCGCGCGTTGGTTGATATGAATAAAGCTAAAACCTTTGGTCAGAAATTCAGCATATTACGCCGGCTGGGCCTGAAAGATTTAATGCCGGTACCACCCGCGGTTGCGGAATACAGTACCGGGCTGTCTATGGGCGATACCGCAGAGCAAATGGCAAAAACCCATGGTATCAGCCGCGCGGCACAGGATGAAATGGCGCATCGTTCGCACACCCTGGCGGCCAAAGCCTGGCAGAATGGTCTAATGGCGAATGAGGTCATGACCGCTCATGTAGAGCCGTACAATAAATTTCTGGATATCGATAACAACATCCGGATGGACTCCAAGCTGGAATCCTATGCCAAATTACGACCGGTATTCGACCGCAAACACGGTACCGTTACGGCAGCGAGCAGTACGCCCTTGACTGACGGTGCCTCGGCAGTATTGATGATGACGGAAAGCCGGGCCAAAGCGTTAGGCTACAAACCGTTGGGTTTTATCCGTAGCTATGCGTTCTCGGCCATTAGTGTGCATGAAGACATGCTGATGGGGCCATCATATGCGACCCCTGTTGCGCTGGACCGTGCAGGAATGAGCCTGAACGACCTTACGCTGATTGAAATGCATGAAGCCTTTGCCGCTCAGGCGCTGGCTAACGTTAAAATGTTTGCCAGCCGCAAGTTTGCCGAAGAAAAGCTTGGCCGCAGTGCCGCAATTGGCGAGATTGACATGGACAAGTTTAATGTGAATGGCGGTTCATTAGCCTATGGCCATCCATTTGCGGCGACGGGTACCCGCTTAATTGTACAAACCCTGAATGAGTTGCAGCGCCGGGGTGGTGGTATTGGTTTAACGACCGCCTGTGCTGCCGGTGGTTTGGGTGCTGCAATGATTGTGGAGACTGAATAATGACTAATAAACAACAAGGCAGTTTCAGCCTGGCGCTTCGTGACGACCAGGTTGCGGTAATCACCATGGATGTCCCGGGCGAGAGCATGAATGTGCTGAAAGCCTCTTTTGCCGATGAAATTGACACTATTCTCAATACGCTGCAAAGCAACAGTGATGTTAAAGGTGTGGTTATTGTCAGCGGTAAAAAAGACTCGTTTATTGCCGGTGCTGATATTTCTATGCTGGATAGTTGTGAAACGGCTGAGCAGGCCGAAGACATTGCCCGGATGGGCCAGCAGATGTTCGACCGGATCGAGCAGATGAAGATCCCGGTAGTTGCCGCGATCAATGGACCCTGCCTGGGAGGTGGGCTGGAACTGGCGATGGCCTGTCATGCCCGGGTCGCCACGGACTCGGCAAAAACGGTATTAGGTTTGCCCGAAGTGCAGTTAGGTTTACTGCCGGGAAGTGGTGGCACCCAACGCCTGCCACGACTGGTTGGCGTGCAAAAAGCCCTAGACATGATGCTGACCGGTAAACAGCTGCGGCCAGCTCAGGCGAAAAAGGCCGGTTTGGTTGATGAAGTGGTGCCGGTAACCATTTTACTGGACGCTGCGGTGAAACAAGCGCTGCAAGGTAAAGCTAAACGTGCCAGCAAAGATAAAGGGATAGTCGCCAAGTTACTGGAAAATACCGGCCCGGGCCGTAATCTTTTATTCTCGCAGGCATTAAAACAAACACTGAAAAAAACCCAGGGTAATTATCCGGCGCCAGTGCGGATTATAGAAGTGGTTCGTAAAGGTCAGGATAGTGGTTACGCCGCAGGCCTTGCAGCAGAAGCAAAAGCCTTTGGTCAGTTATGTATGACCAAAGAGTCAGCCGCACTGCGTAGTTTGTTTTTTGCGACTACCCAGATGAAAAAAGAAACCGGGGCAGGCGAGACCCAGCCGCAACAAGTCCGCAAAGCTGCGGTGCTCGGGGGCGGCCTGATGGGCGGTGGCATTGCTAACGTCAGTAGCACTAAGGCAGGCGTGCCGGTGCGAATTAAAGATATTAATGAGCAGGGTATCAGTAATGCGCTGAAGTACAGCTATGACTTGCTGCAGAAAAAGTTTAAGCGCCGCTTTATCAGCAAAGCAGAAATGCAAAAGCAGCTGTTGTTGTTAACCGGTACTACAAATTACAGTGGTTTCCATGATGTCGATCTGGTAATTGAAGCGGTATTTGAAGATCTGGCGTTAAAACAGCAAATGGTGGCCGATATCGAGCAGCATTGTGGCGAGCACACCATTTTTGCCAGTAACACCAGTTCGCTACCTATCAGCCAGATTGCGGCAAAAGCAACACGGCCTGAGAACGTAATTGGCCTGCATTATTTTTCACCGGTCGACAAGATGCCGCTGGTGGAAGTTATCGCTCACGACAAAACCTCGGCGCAAACCATTGCTACGACCGTTGCTTTTGCCCGTAAGCAGGGTAAAACGCCGATCGTGGTTAAAGATGGTGCTGGGTTTTATGTTAATCGCATTCTGGCGCTGTATATGAATGAAGCGGCTAACTTGGTATTAGCGGGTGAACCAGTAGAAAAAATTGACAAAGCCCTGGTGAAATTCGGTTTTCCGGTGGGTCCAATGACGTTGTTAGATGAAGTTGGCATAGACGTCGGTGCTAAAATTTCGCCTATTCTGACTGAGCAGTTGGGCGAGCGTTTTGCACCCCCGCCGGCTTTTGACAAACTGCTGGCAGATGGCCGCAAAGGTAAAAAATCAGCTAAAGGTTTCTATCTGTATGGTAAAGCAGCGAAAAAAGGAGCCAAAACAGTTGATAGCAGCGTGTACAACGTATTGGGCGTTACCCCGGGCGGTAAACTAAGTAGTGACGCTATCGCTAGCCGCTGCACTGTGCAAATGCTGAATGAAGCGGTACGTTGTCTGGATGAAGGTGTCATCGCTTCCGCCCGTGATGGCGATATTGGTGCAATTTTCGGTATTGGTTTTCCACCGTTTCTTGGTGGGCCCTTCCGATATATCGATACCTTAGGCGTCACAAATCTGGTGGCGACGCTACGGCAGTTGCAAGCCGAGCATGGCGAGCGATTTGCGCCGTGCCCGCGATTATTAGCGATGGCAGAACAAAACAGCCGGTTTTATTCGTAGCTTTAGCAAATATTAAACTAAAGCTTAACAGTTAATGTGTGCAGCCGACGGTATAATAGTCGGCTGTAACTTTAGCAATTTTAGTTAGGGGGTTAGTGGTGTTGTTAGTTCCTGTTGTCTGGTTGGTTGTGGCGTTTGGGGTTTATGTTGCGGCACTACGCAGTGGCATGCAGGCGGTACAATGGGCATTAGCTGCACTTTTTACCGGGCCATTTTTACTTCCTTTGTTCAACAGCCATAAGCGTTTACTGCTGTGCAAAGCCCGCGGCAAAAACAGCAGCTTGTTCCGGCCATAACCAAACACGCTACGCTGCCAGGTTGCTAATGTGCCGGCGCAACTGCTGGATGATTTGTTGCAACAACTGCTCATTCGTCGCCTGATGTAAGGTTGCGGCAAATAACTCTCTGCTCATCTGCGGCGCACTATCCACTACTCTGAGGCTATTACTGTCTAACCATGGTTGCACCATCCCCTGCGGCAAATAAGCTGTTGCCGGGCTTTGCAGCATCATTTCCAAAGCAATTTTAGCGCTGCCTGTGCGAAGCACAGGTGGGGGCATGTCAGCAAAGTGCTTGGCATGCTGAATATCAAAAGACGTTCCCCAGTTCACCAGTATGTATTGCTGGGCCATAGCGGTGTCGACGGCAGTGTGTTCGCCACTTGTTACGGCGATCAGTTTAATATCATCCAGTTTTTCAACCTGAATTTCGTCAACTTTGGGTGGGTCAAAAACCACGGCTAAATCCAGGTTGCGCTCGAGCAACAGCCTGGCAATTTGCTCTCTGCCCAATGACTCGGCGCGCCAGGCTAGCTCGGGGTGGTGCTGCTGCACCTGAATAAAGCCTGGTAGCAGAAAGCTGTCCCAGACGTTAGCGGTTGCGGCAATAGACAGCTGCTGCGCCTGCTTGTTACTTAATGCGACCTCTTGCTTAGCGCGCTGTAATGCTGTCAACATCGCCTGAGCATGCGGTAACAGTCGCTCTCCGGCTGCGGTAAGCTGAATATTATTACGGTAGCGGCTGAATAGGTTAACGCCAAGCTGCTGTTCTAACTGTCGAATCCGAAAGCTGACCGCCGATTGGGTTAAATACAAATTTTCTGCCGCTTTGCCAAAATGGCGGGTTCGCTGCACTTCCAGGAAGGTTTTTAGCAGTTCAGTATCCAAGGTAGAGCCTTAAAGTTATTTATCGTATCAATAAAAAATATTTGTTTTACGACTGGAATTTTGTTAACCATACTCCGCACAGTTTAAACAGGCTGGCTTTATATTCAACGACATTAGAGGAAAAAAGTGATGCAGCAAAGTTTTGTCGCTACTCGTCGCTTTTTCGATGACCGCAATTTCCCTCGTGGTTTTACGCGGTCCGGGCGCTTTACACTGGCAGAAGGTAATCTGCTGGAAAAACATGGTTTCGCGATGCAACAGCTGGAGCAGGGTGCACGTGAGCCGGTAAACGAGGAAGAGCAACGCTTTATTCTGGTTTGCCGGGGTGAAGCTGAAGCAAGCTCTGCCTTTGAAAAAACCTGGGTTAAATACAAACAGCGCTTGAATGAAAAACGCAAATTTCATACTGTTTTTGGTAAAAAGCGGATAGCTGACGGTGCCGACGATTTTTCTTACGTCGAAACCGATAGTGATTAAAAGCCCTGCGGGGCTTTTTTTATAGCTGTATGGCCGGGATGGCTGTTAGCCGGGTACGTTGTTTCTGCGCCGCTAAAAATTCGGCAAAGTCTGCTGCTGAAAGTGGCTTGCTGTAATAAAATCCCTGAATGGTTTCGCAGCGCAATTTACGCAGCATATCTAACTGATCCTTGGTTTCAACCCCTTCAGCTACCACATTCAGGCTCAGGTTATGGGCGATAGTGACAATGGTATCTACCATATTCCTGCCGCGGGCATTATCCATGTCATCGATAAAAGCTTTATCGATTTTCAGCGTATTAAGTGGGAATTGCTTTAAATAAGCCAGTGACGAGTAGCCTGTGCCAAAATCATCCATCGCCAGGTGAATACCGCGGGCCCGAAGCTTTTTCATGGTATCTATTGCCAGTTTTGGCGACTGCATTACCGTGCCTTCAGTAATTTCCAGCTCCAGATGATAAGAGGGGAGTTCACATTGCTCGAGGACGTCGTCAATTTGCTGGCAAAGGTTCGGCAGCATAAATTGCTTGGCGGACAGGTTTACGGCGACCCGGCCCTGAAATAAACCCAGGGCCAGCCATTTTTTCACGTCCTCACAGGCCTTACGCAGGACAACGGCACCAATTTCAACAATCTGGCCTGTTTCCTCGGCAACCGGAATAAAGCTGGCAGGGCTTACCAGACCGCCTTTAGGGGTAATAAAACGAACTAAGGCTTCCATGCCGACCACATTACCGGTCAGAATATCCATTTTCGGCTGGTAATAGACACTGAAATAATCCTCTTTCAAACCGTACCGAATTAAATTTTCGACCTGCAGTCTTTTAACCGCTTGTTTATTCATGCTGTCATTAAAAAACAGATAGCGGTTGGCGCCATCGTTTTTCGCATGATACATCGCCGTGTCGGCGTTACGCAGCAGTGCTTGCGGGTCATTGCCGTCGTCCGGAAACAGCACTATGCCTATGCTGCTGGTAACAGCCAGTTCATGCTGACTGATAAAGAACGGCCGGTTAATTTGCTCAAGTAAGCCTTTGGCCATCGAGGTGATGGTATGAATATCATTGGTGTCGTTAAGTAACACGGCAAACTCATCGCCGCCAAGCCGGTATAACTTATTCTGGTAGCGGGGGTCGGTATGTAGCCGTTGAGCTAACTTACACAACAGTGTATCGCCGAGCTCATGGCCCAGTGAGTCATTTATCTTCTTGAAATTGTCCAAATCGAATACCAGCAAGGCGTGGACCGCATCGACGGTAACCAGGCTTGCCAACTTTGTCATAAATACAGCACGGTTCGGCAAACCCGTCAGGGTGTCATTATTAGCCAACCGGTTTAATTCAGCTTCACGTAATTTGCGATCGGTGATATCGGACAAGACACCAACATATTGCTGCGGGTTGCCTTCTTCATCTTTAATAACATCAAATGCCAGCTCGGCCTGATAAATTTCCCCGTTGTCTTTCTGTTCGCGGATCTCACCACTCCAACGGCCATGCTTGGCCAGCTGTAGCTGGATATCCTGCATAAAACGGCTTGGATATAACGATAACTCAAAGCGACTGTTGATGACTTCTGTACGATTTTTGCCGGTTATGCTGCTAAAGGCCGGGTTAACTTCAATAATAGTAAACTGAGTATCACATACCAGCACTGCGTCAGATATATTCTCCAGACAGCGGGCGAATAACTGCATTCTACCTTCGGCCTCTTTTAACTGGTGAATATTTTTCAGAGTGCCTGTCATTCGGCTGGGGTTGCCGTTACTGGCATACGCCACCACTTTGCCCCGGTCCAATACCCAAATGTAATGCCCCTCTGCGGTGCGCAGGCGGTATGTCGCCTCAAAAAAAGCGCTGCCGCCGTTGAGATGATCATTTAGCACGTTGATGACCCTGGCTAAATCCTGGGGATGAATTTGTTGTTTGTTGGGCGGGAAGTCACGGGTTTCAGGTTTTAATTCAACGGGTTTTAACCAGGAGCTGGAGCGGTATAATTCGCCGGACAGAATGCGCCAGTCCCACAGTTCGTCTCCGCTACCCCATAATGACAAGCGCAGCCTTTCCTCGCTTTTTGCCAGGCGTTTATGATATCGACGCATCTTTACAATGCTGGCATGTGCCAGCAGCAAGGCAGCACAGGCAAAAAATAATACCGCAGAAAATATATAAGGCTGCACGCTGTCCCAACTCAGAGCAGACACCCCAAAAGGAAAAACAGCCAGCAGTAAATAAGTAGTATTAGCGCAAGAAAACTGACGTATTGCCACAAATTACAACATGTTTATTGTTATTCCGTCTACGTTAACCAAGTTTGGGAAAAGTGTCAAAATCAATTTACGTTACCGCTATTTTTTGTCGTAGTTCAGCCCGGGTCATGGTTTTTATATGGCTGTTCGGGTCATTTGGACCTGAAGCCAGCAATAAGACATCATAATCACTGGCTAACAGCTGTTTAAGCAGCGCAATAAAATGCTGTCTGTCTAATTTATTGAGCGCCCTGATAATGCGGTTAGTCAGATCAAAGCTGGTGTCATCCTGCCCTAATGCCAGCCAGAGCCGTTTCGCCCGTGAGCCGAGGCTGCTATCTCGTTCAGCAAGCTGTGCCATCAAGCCTTGTTTAAGATCGGCGAACGTCGCCTCTGGCGTCTCTTCAATCTGTTCCAGAAAATCCTGAAAAAACGTTACTGTAGCCTGATACAGCGCGGTGCAATCGAAGTTTGGCGACTGAATATAAAATGCAATGCCTGGCAAGGTATTAATCGGGACATAGCCGGTGCCAACTAAGTAGCCCATTTGTTGCTCTGTCCGCAACTGATGAAAATAGTGGGGTGACATCAAATGATTTGCCAGCATAAACAGCGCCATTTGCTCAGCATTTGCTTGCTCTGCCGCCAGATAGACGACTAAAGCGTGATCACTGCTGTCTGTCTCCGTCTGCAACCAGACCGGGCCAGTGCCTTTGATGCTGTATGTTTCTGGCGGAATTTTGCTGCCAAGGCTGCGCTGTTCTGCCTGCCAGCGTTGTAGCATTAGCTGCAGATTAGTGGCATTGTTTGTTGTCCAGTTTCCCACCATTAATGCTTCCAGGTGCACGTCAGCTAACAAGCGGTCTGAAAATTGACAAAATTGCTGGAAACTCAGGTACTCCAGTTGTTCTATCAATACCTCAATTTCCGGATTGAGCGGCTGGAGCAGGGCTGACAATTGACTGAATAATCTGGCGACAGGTTTACTTTTACTGCTGTTAGCCCAATGGCGGCATAATTGTTGTTTGATTTCATTAAACCGCAGCTCTGAGAAGGTGGCGTTGTTTATTTGCAGCAGAATATTCTGCAATAAGCGAATTTGGTTAGCTGCCAGGCCTGAGGTATGAATACTTATCCCCTGTTTCTGCACATGCAAATGGTAGTTCAGCCCGGCATTAGTGGCGGTATAAAACTGCTGATTAATATGATCCTGAAACAGCTCCAGCCACAGCCGGCTGGTGGCCAGCTGGCAATTGTCGCTGATGCTTTGTGGCAAACTGAGTTGCAGGAAAATATGACCTTTAGGGGTGTTAAATTCTGTATCGGCTTTGTACCAGACGCTTAAATGAGGGCTGTTGTATACCTGCTCCGGTAGCGCCATATGCTGGCTTTTATCAAGCAAGTTCAGTTGCTCGGTCAGGTAAGGGTTAGCACCCGGCAAGGTAATTTCAGGGATAGGGCCTGTATCCTGCAAGCGTTGCAGTAGTTGATCACTTAATTTAGTAACGGCATACGGCGTGTTGTACCACTTAGCCTCCAACAATACCGGCACGTCAGGCGCTATCAACATCAGTCGCATATTGTCTGGTCTGAACCAGCTTAGCAGCTGCTGATAAAGTGACTGCTCTGGCAACTCCATCCGGTAGTCACCATAAATGGTGTCTTCAAGCGGATAATGTTGCATATTCACTGACAGTTGACTGGCTGTTTGCAGGGCGTCGGCTGGTTCCTGATAAATAAATGACCAATGCAGTAGCTTTTGTCGTTCAACATATAAATGTTCAGGCAGTGGTTGCTGTTTTATTCTGGCCAGGGCGCTGTATAGCGCATACAACACGGCTTCTGTGTTAGCACGGCCCGCTTTGGTCAGTTCAAAAGACACGGTAAAATCTTTATAGTTACTACCATCGATACCGCCTCCGGCACTCAACTGGTTAACCAAACCGGCATTTTTCAGGTAGCTGAGCAACGAGCCGTCGCTTTCATCCCCCAGAATGGATGCCAGAAAACTGACTATTTTATGCGGATACCAGGGCTGAATGTCAGGTAGGGCGAAGCTGGCGACCAGCTTATCTGAATCTTTATGCGGTTTGATATTCAGTAAAATGGCCTGATGTTCTGCCAGATAAAGTGGTTCTGTCAGTGATGCTTTTGCCGGCAATTCTGCTGGCAATGCGGCGAAATACTGTTTAACCCACTGCTCCATGCTAAGCAGGGAGCAGGGCGATACCAGACACAGACTCATTCTGCTGGCGCTGTATTGTTGCTGATAAAACTGCAGCAATGCGCTACGCAGCGTTTGCTCAGGCTTGTCGGTAAGTGTATTTAGGTTACCAACAGAAAACTTGGCAAAAGGATGCGCAGGGTTAATCGTTTCTTTGTGCACCTGATAAATACGCCTGCTGTCATCTTTCAGTTTCAGCGAATATTCCGCCTCGATGGCATGTCGCTCTTTTTCAACATAAGCGTCGGTAAATAAAGGCTGACAAAACATATCTGCAAAGCGGGCTATCGCTTGTTGAAAACACGGCGTATCGATATCGAAGTAGAAATGGCTATGCTCGGTACCGGTCCAGGCGTTATGGCTGCCAGCGTGCTGACTGATAAATTGCTGATACTCACCCGGGTCGGGAAAGTTCTCAGAACCCAGAAACAGCATATGCTCCAAAAAATGCGCCATGCCCTGATAATCAGCCGGATCATCAAAATGTCCCACGTTCACAGTCAGAGCAGCGGCGCTTTTTTCAGCACTGCTGTCCTTTACCAGCAAAACAGTAAGACCATTGTCGAGTGTCAGGTGTTGATAGGCTCTGTTATCGTTGGGGCTTTGCTTTATATGTACTTTTTCCAAGAATTATCCTATGTCGGTTTGGTAGTACTACAAGATTGCCGATTTTTGATAGCATTTAGTAATAAACAGGCTCTATGTTATGCGTTAATAGCAGTTACGTTCGGGCCAGGTTTTATTTATCATAGCGCACAATTTTTGCCCAGCGTATGCTTTTTAACAATGGCAAACAAAAACACACTGACTAAGTAGTACGGTATTAATATAAATGGTTAACATTGTTATTATGCGCCATGGTGAAGCAGAACCGTTGACTAAGCATGACAGTCAACGCCAACTGACCAGCAGAGGCAAGCGTGAGACACTGCAAATGGCGCAGTGGCTGCAAAATTGTTACAGCGCTTTCAGCGATGTCTGGGCCAGTCCGTATCTGCGTGCTATTCAGACTGCCGAAATTATGCTGAGTAAGCAAGGGGCGGCTAGTCAATTTCAGACCCAGGTTGAATTAGTTCCTGATGGTAATCCCCAAAAAGTGCTTGATTTAATTGATATTCGGTTAAACGAGCAGCCCGATGCCAAAATTTTACTGGTGTCTCATATGCCTCTAGTTAGTTTTCTGGTTGAAAGCCTTACCCAGCAAGGGCAGACACCGGTTTTCAGTACAGCCTCGTTGTGTGGTATTGACTATCAGCCAGCGACAGGTGGTCGTTTACTGGAAAAGGTTGCGCCGCAGGATTTGGCATTACTGTCACACTGATTGCTACACTGATACACCCTGGTTCAGCGGCGTCCTTCAGACTCTGGCTGATTAATTTTCAACAGCAGTAATAATGCGCCGTGTTTGCCCCAACTTTTCGGGGCGGTATGAAATGCCCTGACATTAGGATGCTGGATCAGCCAGTTAGGTACCTTACGTGCCAGAATGCCCAAGCCTTTACCGTGGACCACGCAGGCGCAGTTAAACTGTTGCTGCTGGCAATAAGCCAGTAAGCCAGCAAGTTCAGTTTTGGCTTCCAGCTGAGTTAAACCATGTAAATCCAGCACCACCTGTGGCTGAAACTCGGCCCGTTTTAAGCGCCCGGCTAACCTTGGGTCATCGCCTGGTTGCACATAAGACAGCGAGCCACCGTCACTGATAAAACCTTCATAGCCATCAGAAAAAAAGAATAACTCCCGCTCATTTTGTGGTGTATTGGTGGCTGGCCGGGCTTTTTTCTTGCTGGCGTTGCTGACAGGGGCTATCTTGTCCTGCAATAGCGGGCGTGCGCCAGTAACCGATTGACGAAATAAGTCACTGTCTTCGGCAGATAAGCGGGGCTGGGGAGAAAGCTTCTTTCGTTGCATCGCGCAAGTCTATACAATCTGCCTATTTTTTACAAAGAGCGAATACTGTTATGGCCGATTATACCCCGATGTTTTCAGAGTCTGATGTGAATGAGGCGCTTGATGCTTTAGTCAGTGTGCATGACTGGCTGCGTTTTGCGGTGAGTCGCTTTAATGAAGCCGGTGTATATCTGGGGCATGGTACTGACAACCCCTGGGATGAAGCTGCGGCGTTGCTGGCACATTGTCTGTTCTTACCGCCGCTGACTGATGATAAGTTGCTCGGGGTCCGGCTAACCCGGTCCGAGCGGCGCGCTTTTATTGACTTACTTACCCAGCGCATTGAGCTGCGAATGCCCGCAGCCTATCTGACTCATCAGGCGTACTTTTGTCAGCTGCCATTTTATGTTGACCAGCGGGTGCTGGTGCCACGTTCGCCGATTGCTGAGCTGATAAACGAAAAATTCAGTCGCTTTGAACTTGCCGCGCCGCCTGAGCGGATCCTTGATTTGTGCACTGGCTCGGGCTGTATTGCCATTGCGTGTGCCTACGCTTTCCCAGAGGCGCAGGTTGATGCGGTTGATATCAGCCCGGATGCACTGGCAGTGGCCGATATTAATATTAATGAGCATGGCCTGCTCGACCGGGTATATCCGATTTTATCTGATGGTTACGATGCGCTAACCGGCCAGCAATACGATCTTATTGTTACCAATCCGCCCTATGTCGACGCGGATGATATGGCTGATTTACCTGAAGAATACCGGCATGAGCCCGAGCTGGGGCTGGCGTCCGGCCATGATGGCCTTGAGTTAACCCGGCGCATTCTGGCCCAGGCTGCGGCTCATCTTACCGAGCAGGGTTATTTAATTTGTGAAGTAGGCAATAGTATGGTTGAATTGCAGGATAGGTATCCAGACGTCCAATTTAACTGGCTTGAGTTTACTGCCGGTGGTCTTGGCGTGTTTGCGCTGAGTAAAGCTCAGCTAATTGCCTACCAACATTTGTTTGAGGAGAGCTAAATGGCCGGCAACAGCATTGGTCAGTTGTTTAAAGTTACCACTTTTGGTGAAAGCCATGGCCCTGCTATTGGTGGTATTGTTGATGGTTGTCCGCCAGGCATGCACTTAACGGCTGATGATTTGCAACTGGATTTAGACCGTCGTAAACCTGGTACGTCGCGCTATACCACGGCCCGGCGGGAAGAAGATCAGGTAAAAATTTTATCCGGTGTGTTTGAAGACACCACAACCGGTGCCAGCATCGGTCTGTTAATTGAGAATACTGATCAGCGCTCAAAAGACTATTCCGATATTAAAGATTTATTTAGGCCCGGCCATGCCGATTACACCTACTGGCATAAATTTGGTATTCGGGATTATCGCGGTGGTGGCCGCTCATCTGCGCGGGAAACCGCAGTGCGGGTTGCCGCAGGCGCTATTGCCAAAAAGTATTTAAAAGAGCACTGTGGTATCGACATCCGTGGTTATCTGGCGCAACTCGGCCCGGTTAAAGCAGAAAAACTGCACTGGGATGAAATACAGAATAATCCGTTCTTTTGTCCTGATCCGGATAAAATTGCCGCACTGGATGAGTATATGCGCCAGCTTAAAAAAGATGGCGACTCAGTAGGTGCCCGGGTTAATGTGGTTGCAACCGGCATGCCGGTGGGGCTGGGTGAGCCGGTGTTTGACCGGCTCGATGCTGATATTGCTCATGCCATGATGAGTATCAACGCGGTAAAAGCGGTGGAAATAGGCGATGGCTTTGCCGTGGTCGAGCAGCGCGGTTCAACTGATCGCGATGAGTTAACGCCAGAGGGGTTCAGCTCAAATCATGCCGGCGGCACGCTCGGTGGCATATCGTCAGGACAGGATGTTAAGGTCAGTATTGCCTTAAAACCAACATCCAGTATCAGTATCCCGGGTAAGAGTATTAATGTCGATGGCGACGTGGTTGATATTGTTACCAAAGGCCGGCATGACCCTTGTGTGGGCATCCGGGCGGTACCTATCGCCGAAGCGATGCTGGCCATTGTACTGATGGACCATCTGTTGCGGCACCGGGCCCAGAATGCCGGCGTAAGCGTGCATACCCCGGACATTGCTAACGCTAACCGGTAATTAAATAGTGTTCGTCAGGACCCTATGACCTTATGAAATTATTGGCTGCCAGGCCTGCTTTAGCGCTGGCTTACTTTACCTATTTTGGCGTACTGGGTATTTTTGTGCCTTATCTGGGGCTGTTTCTGGATGGGCGTGGTTTTGACTCGCGTCAGATAGGCCTGATGCTGGCCATTGTCACCGCCACCCGTATTGTCGGGCCGGCTATCTGGGCCAGCCTGGCTGAACGCAGCAGCAAGCCACTGCGGGTAATGCAACTGGGCGCCGTGTTGGCCTGTATCGGCTGGTTGGGCAGTTTTATCGATGCTGGGTTTGGTTTTTTATTAGCCGCGCTGGCACTGTTCAGCTTTTTCTGGACCGCTATTTTACCGCAGCTGGAAGTCTCCACGTTTTTATTTCTGAACAATAACACTGAGCAGTACAGCCGGATCCGCTCGGCGGGCAGTGTTGGTTATATCGTGCTGGTAATGCTGGGTGGCTGGTTTTATCAGCTGTATGGCAGTGAGTTTATGCCCGCCACTGCGCTGGCATTTTTAGTGCTGTTAGTGTTTTGTCTATTTAACCTGCCGGCCCTGACCCCAGCGCATGATACAACGGCCAAGACACTGTCTTACCAGCAACTGGCTAGGCACAAGGTGCTGTGGGTTTTTATGGGCGCGGCACTACTGATGCAAATCAGCTTTGCACCTTTTTATGGCTTTTTTACCTTGTATAGCCGCGACTTAGGCTACAGCGGCAGCCAGACCGGTTTACTGATCAGCCTGGCGGTAGCCGCGGAAATTGTGGCGTTTTACTATGCCGGGCGCCTGATGCGCAACCGCAGCTATCGCTTACTGCTTGGTATTTGTTATGGCTTAACCGCCATTCGCTGGTTAATAGTGGCCTTGCTGGCCCATTCAGTCTGGTGGCTGGCGCTGAGTATGTTGTTGCATGCCGGCAGTTTTGCCATTGCCCATAGCTGCGCCATGCAGTTTATTCAGCAGGTATTTCCCAAAGCCCAGCGTGGCCGGGGCCAGGCCATTTATGCCGGGCTTATTTTCGGTGGTGGCGGGGCTATCGGCGCTTATCTGGCTGGCTTTAGCTGGCAAAATGGCGCGGGTGCCACCCAAACTTTTATCTTAGCTGCGGGCTTTGCGCTGCTGGCCTGTCTGTTAGTGTTAACCTTGCCGAAGACAATAGCGAATATAAAATAAATACAGTTACTTGCTGAGGCTTACTCAGAAATCACAGGAGGGTGGCTGGTGTACTTACGTAACAGCAGCAGGGATGCTGCGCAGGCTGAAGGGGCACAGCGACGTGATTCTTGAAGCCGTTGAAGTAAGTACACCAGCCACCCTGCGCTGTAACCGGATTTTAACGGGTTAACCAGCTAAGTATGGCTTTAAACACTTTGCGGTTAAACGGTGGGTAAATAATCTGGCCACTGTTAAACCGGCCTTTCTGATGAACTGCTTTCTGATGAGAAAACCGTATAAAGCCCTCTTTGCCATGATAATTACCCAAGCCCGACGGACCAATGCCGCCAAAGGGCAGGTCGTCCTGTGCCACATGCACCAGGGTGTCATTTATACAGACGCCCCCGACATGGGTTTGCTTAAGTACCTGTTGCTGAGTCGCTTTATCATTGGTCATTAAATACAGCGCCAGTGGCCTTGGCCGCTGCTGAATATAGTTAAGTGCTTCATCCAGCGTTTGGTAGGGAACCAATGGCAGCAAGGGGCCAAATATTTCCTGCTCCATCAGGTTGCTATTATCATCAGCGCCAATAATTAACTGCAGCGCCAGTCGCCGCTCGCTGTTGGCTGCCGCCGGTTCATTTTTACCACTGGTATCGCCACAGTTAATTACCCTGGTGCCACTGCTGTGGGCATGTTCAAGCATGGTCATCAGCCGCTGATACTGGGCCGGGTTAATCACTGCACTGTAATCCGGGTTGGTGGCAAAATCCGGGTAAAACCCGTTAAAAGCCTGACAAAGCTCAGAAATTAACAGCTCCAGCTTGTCAGCAGGCACCAGTACATAGTCCGGGGCGACGCAGGTCTGGCCCGCATTAGCGGTTTTACCGAACAGAATACGTTTCGCCATCTGTTGAATGTCGGCATCGGGGGCAACCAGTACCGGGCTTTTGCCGCCCAGCTCCAGGGTTACCGGTGTCAGGTTTGCGGCGGCGGCCTGCATAACTTTGCGGCCAACTGCAGTTGAGCCAGTAAACAGCAGATGATCAAACGGCAAGCGGGAAAATTCAGCGGCAATCTCTGTCTCACCTTCAATAACGATAACATCAGGCCCCAGTGCTTGCTCGCATAGGGCGCTTAGCACCTTGTTGGTAGCCGGGGTATATTCAGATAGTTTCAGCATGGCTTTATTGCCGGCGGCGATAGCGGCCATTAGCGGACCGAGTGCTAAATAAATAGGGTAGTTCCATGGGACAATAATGCCGACCACGCCCAGTGGTTGCAGCATAACCAGGTTGCTGGCGGGCATAAAACTGTAGTGGACGTGGCGTTTTTCCGGCTTTAGCCAGCCTTTTAAATGCTTGTTGTGATAATCAATGCCGCTTAATGCGGGCATAATTTCCAGCAAACGGGTTTCGTCACTACTACGATAACCAAAATCACTACTTACTGCGTCACACAGCGCTGCGCTATGTTGCCGGATAGCCAGGCGCAGGGCATTAAGCTGTTGCTGGCGCTGTGCCAGATCCGGATAAGGGCAGAGGCTGTAAGCTTGTTTCAGTTTTTTAAATTGCAGCTCAAGTGCTGACATTGTTGTCCCTTTCAGTCGTGTTTGCTATCTGGTTGTACTCTAAACCAGTCAGACCAGTGCAGCAAGCGCGGGTCGACAGGGTTGCAATACGTTGAACAAAGCCAGGTTTGCGCTGGCAATACTGGGCAAGAGCCGCTGAAATCGTTACAATGCGCGCCATTCGCTAGCAGCTATCCGGACGAAACTGACATCATGGTTAATCCATTTCGCTTAGGTCTTATTATTAATCCGCTAGCCGGACTGGGTGGCAGTGTTGCGCTAAAAGGCAGTGACGGCATGGCAGCAGAAGCCCTGGCAAGGGGCGCTGTGCCAATGGCCGGTGAGCGTGCAAATGTCGCGCTTAGTCAACTGTCAGCGTTAAAAGATCAGTTTCAGGTGGTCACCGTTGCCGGCGAAATGGGCGCCGATTTGTGTCAGCAATTAGGGCTGAATTATCAGATTTGCTATACCCCGGCAACAGCGCCCACCGTGGCAGCAGATACCGAGCAAGCGGCGCTGGCGATTGCAGAGCAGGGCGTAGACTTACTGTTGTTTGCTGGAGGTGATGGTACGGCGCGGAATTTGTGCAGTGTTATTGGCAATAGCACTACTGTGCTGGGTATTCCGGCCGGCTGTAAAATTCACTCCGGCGTCTATGCTATTTCGCCGCAGGCAGCCGGCAAACTGGTGCAAAGGTTAATTAGCGGTCAGTTAGTGACGTTGGCCGAAGCACCGGTAATGGACATTGACGAGACAGCATTTCGGCAAGGTGTGGTAAAGACCCGGCGCTACGGCGAAATGCGTATTCCGGCAGAGCTTCGCTATGTACAGAGTGTTAAAGCCGCCGGCAAAGAATCTGAAGAGTTGGTGCTGGACGACCTGGCCGCATATGTCGCCGGTTTAATGGAAGACAACATCCGATATGTAATGGGTTCAGGCAGTACGGTAGCGGCGGTCATGGCAGAGCTGGGCCTGGCCAATACGTTGCTGGGTGTCGATGTGGTTGAAAATGGCGAGTTGATTGCCAGTGATGTGACCGCAGCGCAGTTGCTGGAGTTGGTTAGCGATTATCCGAGCAAACTGGTGATCACCCTAATTGGTGGCCAGGGCCATGTCTTTGGCCGCGGTAATCAGCAACTGTCACCCGCGGTAATTAAAGCCATCGGCCGCGATAATATCATGTTGCTGGCAACCAAAACCAAGCTGCAGCAACTCAATGGCCGGCCACTGCTGGCAGATACCGGTGATCAGACACTGGATAAAGCATTGCACGGCTTATTAAATGTGCTGACCGGTTATAACGATTATGTGATATATCGCTTAGGTTATCAGGACGAGGAGTAGTATGAAGCAAGCAGCGAAACCAGAGCAGTATATTGATACTGTTGCCGATTATTTTGATAACCTGATCCCAGATGCTACTGATGATCAGTTATTTGCTGCCGGTTATTTACGGGGGCATTTCGATTTAGCTGTGGGTAGCCTGGAAGTTTTGGCTGAGCCCTTTGATAAAGCCCGGTTGTGCCACTGGGTAGAACAAAGCCTGGTAAAAGCGATAGATGGCGGCGAACTGACTGATGCTGATCAGCAGCATGTACAACAATTATGGCAGCAGGTTCAGCTGCTATAGGTTGCAGTGGCAAGACATTCGCGCTGCGATAGGGTAGTATGACGGCCGAATTTAAATACTGTCCGACAGCCTATTCCTGTCGGCAGCCCAGCAAAAGTGGAACTTATGTCTGATAAATATGCAACGCTAGAACAACACGCCAGTTATGGTATTGGTTTACAAATGGGCCAGCAACTGGCCGACAACCCGTTTGACGGTCTGGATATTACTGCGGTAGCTGCAGGCTTAGCAGCGGCTTATAACGAGCAGCAGCCTGAAGTCAGCGAAGATCAGATCCGGGCCGCCTTTGGCGTGATCAGTGAGCGGATGCAGGCCGCTGAGCAGGAAAAAGCTAAAGCCCTGGCCGAGGCGGGTGAAATGTTCCTGGCAGAAAACGCTAAGCGTGCCGAAGTAACCGTGACGGCATCAGGCCTGCAGTATGAAGTACTGGTTGCGGCAGAAGGCGAAAAACCAACTACAGCGTCAACCGTGCGTACCCACTACCATGGCACCCTTATCGACGGCACTGTGTTTGACAGCTCGTATCAGCGTGGCGAGCCGGCAGAGTTTCCGGTATCAGGCGTAATTGCCGGCTGGACTGAAGCGTTACAATTAATGGCAGTAGGCTCAAAGCTGCGTTTATACGTGCCACAAAACCTGGCCTACGGCGAGCGTGGCGCAGGTAATGCTATTGCCCCATACAGCACCCTGGTGTTTGACGTCGAGTTACTGGCTATTCTGTAACGGTGACCCAGCCAGATAGCGCGAAAACAAAAAGCCCTGCAACTGCAGGGTTTTTTTTACGTTAATATGCAGCTATTCAGTTATTTGGCGAAATTCTTCTATACTTCACTTTTTGCTTAATGATAAGTAGAGCTGCCAGATGCAAAACCTCACCATCCAGAGCCGAATTTTATTGCTGGCACTTTTGCCCAGCACGTTATTAGCGATCTTACTCGTCACTTTTAACCTTTATCAGGCTCGCGACCTTGGCCAGCAAGGGGTAAGTCATTTCGAAGCCATTTTTAAAGATAGTCAACAGCAAGTTATCAAGAACTATATGCAGCTTGGTAAAACAGCCATTGAACATTTGTATCAGGATCCCGCCGCCGCATCCGACCCGGCTATTCGCCGGCAAGCTTTGGAAATTCTCAGGCAACTCCGGTTTAATGATAGCGGCAGTATGGGATATTTCTTTGTATATGACCAGGAAGGGGTTAGTGTCATGCACGCGGCAAACCCTGCTCTGGAAGGGCGTAACCTGATGGAGTTGACCGATCCAAATGGTGTGGAGGTTATTCGTGGCCTATGGCAAGCGGCTCGCGATAATAGCGGATATTTATACTACCACTGGAATAACCCTGAAACCGGTCAAACATCCCCTAAATTGGGGTATGCTGAAGAACTGAGCAAGTGGGGATTGATGCTGGGTACAGGTTTTTGGATTGATAGTCTGGATACTCAGGTTAGTATAATGCAGCAGCGGGTAGATAGTTCACTTAGTGCCAGTCTGACCCGTTCGGTTATTACTGCACTATTGGCATTGATTATCATCACTTTATTAGCATTGCTTGTGGTTGGTAGTATTATCAAGCCGTTGAAAAATGCTGTTACCGCGATGGCCAATATCGCCCAGGGCGGCGGTGATTTGACTCATAGATTATCAGTGAGCGGTAATGACGAATTATCCCAGCTTGCCCAGGCTTTTAATCGTTTTGCGCAGCAGGTACGTGATCTGGTGGCTCAGGTAGCCAGCTCCAGTACTACCTTGACCCAAAGCGCCAGTAGTCTGGAAAAGATTATGGCTCAATCTGAGAAAGGTGTTACCAGGCAGCAGTCAGAAAGTGATCAGGTTGCAACGGCAATGAATGAAATGGCCGCATCGGCCCAGGAGGTGGCCGACAGTGCAATGCAAGCCTCGACCGCAGCAGCAGGGGCCGAAGAGCTGGTTACCAATTCTAAAGTAACATTAAATAACACGGTAGGAGTGATTGACGGCCTGGCGAAACAAGTTAGTCATGGCGTTGAAGTGATAGGGGAGCTTAGTCATGAGTCAGACAATATTGGCGGTGTCCTGGATGTGATCCGGAGTATTGCTGATCAAACTAATTTGCTGGCACTCAATGCTGCCATCGAAGCGGCAAGAGCCGGCGAAGCGGGACGTGGTTTTGCGGTAGTGGCTGATGAAGTTCGTACTTTGGCCAGTCGTACTCAGAAAAGTACCCAAGAAATACAACAAATGATCCAGCGACTGCAGGCAGGAATTAGCGCGGCGATTAATCTTATTGAAAACCTGCGTCAAAGCAGTACTAACAGTGTTGCAGAAATCCATCAGGTAGAATTAGCTTTAAATAGCATTAGTGCCGCAGTTATCACTATAAATAATATGAATGCACAAATTGCAACGGCAGCAGAACAACAAACTCATGTTTCCGGTGCTATTAATGAAAATATTCATCAGATTGTCGTGGTAACCGAAGAAGCCGCCGCAGGAACGCGAACGGCGGGGGATACGTCACGTAAGCTAAATAACCTTGCAGCAGAGCTCAACCAACTGGTTGGCAGCTACCGAGTGTAAGTTGTTGCCAGGAATACCGAATTAAGCCCCGCCAGTGCAGGGCTTATTATAAACCTGCGGCCATTTATTTAGCGGTAAGGGTTATTTGAGATGCGAGCCAGCTGGCTGATTAACACGACTACGGCCGTCAGCACATAGGCTGCCAGGATTAGCATACTCCAGTACGCCATGCTCAGCCCTAAGAATTGCCAGTCGACGCCACCACAGCTGCCGGTCACTTCGAACACACTGGGTAACCATTTATCCAGTGCCAGCCAGGCAGGAAACTCAGCAAATAGCGCGCAGCTGCTAAAGCCTCCCGCGGCCAACGTTTGCTCAATATTCACTAATTCCAGTGCCTGATAAAGGCCGATAGCAGCACTGGTCAGCCACAGGGCGATAGCCAGTATACGTAGCATGCTTTGTCGTGGCGCCAGCAACCCCAGCAGACCCGCCAGCAGAACACCGGCAAATGCCGCCCGGATATAAATACATTTTATACAGGGTTGCAGATTAAGCACATATTGAAAATATAAGCCGCAGGCCAGCAAAGCCAGGGCACTTACAATCAGTAAAAACCAGGACAGGCGATGGCGTGATATTTTTTTTATTGTAGCCAGCATAGATGTTCCTATTGGTATAACAATCAGCTAATTGGCTAATTTAAGGGATTTGTCAGCATTACACAATTGTTGTGTTACTTCCATCTGGCTATTTTTAAGTGCCGACTTGTTAACTGGCAGCGCTCTGGTACAATCAGTCAACTTGTATGATGACCCTGACGGATTTTTTGGCATGACCAATCTGATTAAAGCGCAAAGCCCTGCCGGTTTTGCAGAAGAATATATCGTAGACTCGATCTGGAACGGCAAATTTGCCCCTGGGTCAATTTTACCGGCAGAGCGTGAACTGTCTGAATTGATTGGAGTAACCAGGACAACCTTGCGGGAAGTACTGCAGCGTCTGGCGCGGGACGGCTGGCTGACCATTCAGCATGGTAAGCCCACTAAAGTAAATAATTACTGGGAAACCTCGGGTCTGAATATTCTGGAAACACTGGCCCGCCTTGACGAAGACCAGATGCCCAAGCTGGTTGATGACTTGTTGTCAGCCCGGACAAATATCAGCGCTATTTATATTCGTGGTGCCATTAAAACGCATCAGCAAGAGGTGATTGCGGCTTTTACCGATGCTGAAGTGCTGGATGATACGGCCGCCGCCTTTGCTGAATTTGACTATAACTTAAATCATGAGTTGGCCTTACATTCGTCTAACCGGATATATGTGCTGATCCTCAATGGCTTCCGCGGCCTTTATAACAAGATTGCCCGCTTCTACTTTTCTCATCCGGCGGCACGTGAACTGGCCCGCAAATATTATGCTCAGTTAAAGCAATATGCCGAAGCAGGAAAACATGATGAAGTGGTGATGGCTGTACGTAAATATGGTATTGAAAGTGGTAAGATTTGGCAGGAACTCAGGCCGGATATTCCAAAAGACCTGATTGAGTAACATCGGTTCTGCTTTCTAACTACGTAAGGCTGCTCAGTGCAGCCTTTTTTTATAATGTTTTTTTCAGGCAGATAACAACAGGCTATGCTTGTTGTTTGAAGCGTCGCCATTTATGATGCGTAGTTATAAGATATTTCTTTTAGCTATAAGCGGCGTTGCCGTGTTAAATAGGCCCGAGGATGAAACACGCATCAGTAACCCCCCGTATCCGTCCAGCTGAAATTTATTTAGATTGTAACGCCACGACGCCGGTACTGCCTGTTGCCGCGGCAGCAGCTATGCAATGTATGCAGCAGCAGTTTGGTAATCCCAGCAGCAGTCATACCACTGGTATTAAGGCCAAAGCGACGCTGGAACAGGCCCGCAGCCTCGCCCGCCAGCTGACCGGCGCTGCCGATGGCCGGATTGTATTTACCTCTGGGGCTACTGAAGGGATCCAGAGTTCGGTGGTGTCAGCGCTGTTGGCCCTGCGGCAGCAAGGGAAGGGAGGACCGGCAACGTTATTGTTGTACGGCGCAACTGAACACAAAGCAGTACCTGAAAGCCTGAAACACTGGAACAGCGTGCTAGAGCTTAACGCAACGATAAAAGCCATTCCGGTTGATCAGAACGGCCAGCTGGATGTGGATTTTATTGAGCAGTATGCGCCTGCTGCCGGCCTTATTTGTACCATGGCAGCCAACAATGAAACGGGCATTAAACAGCAATTAGCAGAGCTTGAAAGGAGTATCAGGGCAGCAAACCCTGCGGTTTACTGGTTGGTAGACTGTGTGCAGGCATTAGGAAAAATGCAGCTGGAGCTGGCAGCGACCACTATCGATTATGCGCCTTTTAGTGGCCATAAACTTTATGCGCCCAAAGGTATTGGTTTTTTATATGTCAGAGCCAGTGCACCTTATCAGCCTTTTATTGCAGGCGGTGGCCAGGAGGGGGGCTTGCGCTCTGGCACCGAAAATTTACCCGGTATCGCAGCACTGGGTGCAGTACTGACCGAGCTTCAGCGCAATGATGGCACGGTATTTCAGCCAGAACAGATACTTTGGCAATACCGTGCCGAGTTACTTGCTGCCCTGCGTCATGTATTTCCAGAACTGGTACTCAATAGTGACCAGCCCTATATTGTGCCTACAACAGTAAATTTTTCTGTACCGGGTTTTTACAGCAAAGACATTATGGATTTATTTGATGCTGCGGGCATCCGGATCAGCTCTGGTTCGGCCTGCAGCTCGAAAGTGCCCAGCAGTTTTGTACTGGATGCGATGGGGTTGGCGGCCTGGCGCAGCCAGGGGGCTATTCGGTTGTCATTCGGCCCGGCCATGTCAGCGACTGAATGCGCTGATGCCTGTACTGCTATCCGGGCATTAAAAGCGGTGGTAAACAAGCATTGCCTGGTGGTAACGGATGCGACGCCGACGCTGGAGATCCATGCTGATGGTTTGCTGCAACTGAAGCATGAAGACAGCTGCAGCTACCTGTTAATTGATGCCGCCAGTCGTCAGGCGTTGGTTATTGATCCGATAGCGGCGCTGGTAAATAGGATTATTAATATTATTCAGGGTAGGCAACTCCAATTAGTTGCCATATTAGAGACTCATCAGCACCCGGAGCAACAACGGGCTGCACCCTTACTACGTCAGGCACTGAACTTTAACCAGCCAGATTGTGATGATTTTGGTTGGCCATGCGCTACAGAGCAGCTCAGTCTGGCCCATTTTCAGTTAACCCGGTTGGCAACTCCTGGCCACTGTGCCAACGCCATTAGTATTATGCTAAAGCGGCAACAACATGTGTTGGCTGCGTTTGTCGGCGATACTATTTTACCAGGTGGTATTGGTCGTTCCGATTTAGCCGATGGCGATGCCGTAGCGTTACAACGGAGTATTCTGGCGTTGGCCGAAAAAATTGACATCGATACGTTATTGTTACCCAGCCATGATTACGCCCAGCGCTTTGCCACCACATTGCGTCTGGCACAGCAGGAAAGTGAACTGTTTGTTAAAGTGCTGGCGGGACAGCCGGCAGCAGAGTGGCAGCAGCAACTCAATGCCCAGACCGCAGCGCTGCAGCAAGCCAGTCACTATCTGTGTGGGCTGGTAGAAGTGGCTGCAACTGATGCCAGTCGGGTTTTGGACAAATCTGAGCTGGCTAGCGTGTTACAGCAGCAACCAATGCTGCAGGTTGTGGATGTGCGCGAGCCTCATGAACAAACCGCCGGACCGTTGCAACAGCACTTACCTGCGATAGCAGAAGTACTGGCCGTGCCTTTGTCGAAGTTATGTGATGCGTTAATTAACCGCCAGTTAACGCCGGCCCGTCCTTTGTTACTGGTTTGCCGCAGTGGCAATCGCAGTTTACTGGCGTGTAAGGTGTTACGCCGTTTTGGCTTTAGCACGGTATATAACTTACAGGGCGGCATGGCGATGTTGGTGTAAAGGCGGCTGTTTAAAAACGCAAAAAAAAAGCGCCGTTTGCACGGCGCTAGGCTTGCTCCACCAAGCTAAGACTTCCTGATTAATAGAAAAACTGTTGTAACGGATTTAGTAACCGCGTCAAACCTTTATTGAATTTCAGCGGCGCACTGAGTACTGATAAACACAGGCAGTCTTCATCAGCCAGGGTTCTGGGCGTATGCGTATCGTCAGGTGAATTAATCAACAGATCACCTACACCATACTCACCATTTTCATCCACTATTTTCCCTGCCAACACTAAGGTCATTTCCAGGCCAAGGTGAGTATGATTTGGCACCTCGGTTCCTTTATCTATGTAGAGTAATGACACATGTTGCTTATCAGCAGTGGGTAACTTCGCGGTGGCAATGCCGCCAAGGTGCAACCACTTATTTTGTTTTTCGGCTAACCTTGCCAACGCTCTTGGAATTTCAAAGGTCCTGCCATTCACGGTAACGCTCGCCACCTGCGGAGCCGGTTTGGTCAATACTGAACCAGCTGCTGATATTGCTGGTTGGCTGGTGATGAAATTAAGCATTTGCTGCCATTCCTGCTCCGCATCCCGGCCTGATACTTCCTGCTCAGCCAATACTGCAGCCTGATCGTTAGTAATATCCTTACTCAGTTGCTGACAATGCGGGCATAAGTCGATATGTGCTGACACCGCCAGTGCGACATCAGCAGACAGTGATCCTTCGACGTATTGATCCAGTAACATTAAGCCTGGATGAAATTTAACTGCGTGTGTCATCTAATGCCTCTCTCAATCTATCCAGTGCTAATCGTATCCGGGACTTCACTGTACCTAAGGGTATTGCCAGTTCATCAGAAACTTCCTGATGAGATTTCTCTTCTAAATAAACTTTCTGCATTACCATACGTTGGGCTGGTGGCAATGCATCAAAATGAGGAGCCAGTTTCTCGCTCATCAGCATGGTATCCCAGCTATCGCTGCTATTACTTTCCTGCTCAGGGTAATCGCCATCAAACCATAAATCATCAGCACTGATATCGTCTTTACGGCTCTGTTTTTTACGTAACATGTCAAACCGGACGTTACGCGCTATGGTAAATATCCAGGTCGACGCACAGCCACGAGTGGCATCGAACAACCGGGCTTTGCGCCAAACATTCAGCATGGCATCCTGTACCATTTCCATTGCCTGTTGCTCATTGCCAAACATTTTAATACCAAAGGCTCTTAACCTTGGAGCAAAATAACTGAACAACTCAGCATAAGCCGCTTTGTCCTGATGTAATGCTACTAATGTCAGGGCATCTTCCCATTGCCCCGTGCGTGGCTCGTTATCAGTGTTTATGGTCATCCGCTGGCTTATTCGCTTTTGCTTTGCTAAAGCATCATGATGCCCTGTTAGCACGGTAGTTTCCAACATATTTGTTTATCCCGGCTCTACGCAGTTAGTTTTGTACGTTATTTAGTTACTATTGTTATACGCAGCCTCATCTCCCTTGGTTTGCATTTTAATTTGCCATTAAATAGAAAGGAATTGCCAGTTTATTGCGATATTTATCCTATAAAATTGATGTATTATCAGTAGATACTTTTAAGGAGGCAATTATGAAAAACGTTCTTGTGATAAATAGTTCAATCAGTGGTGATAACGGTCATTCAACTAAATTAAGCAAAGCCTTTTTGGCAAAACTTGGCAGCGGTATCAAGCTGACAGAAATTGATTTAAGCGCAGCGCCTTTACCCCATTTAGAGATGAAAGAAATAGCTGCCTGGATGACACCCGCGACTGAACGAACGGCTGAACAGCAGCAACTGGCCGATTATTCAGACAAACTGATTGAGCAGGTTAAAGCGGCAGACGTTATCGTGTTTGGGGTGCCGATGTACAACTTTGGCATTCCTTCCCAGTTGAAATCGGTGCTGGACAGGTTGGCACGGGCAGGTATTACATTTAACTATACTGAAAATGGTCCGGTGGGGTTGCTGACAGATAAGCCAGTCATTGTGCTGGCAACCCGTGGTGGCATCTATCAGGGCACAGCAGCGGATAGTCAGACACCATTTTTAACCAGTTTCTTCAATTTTATTGGGTTAACTCAACTGCATTTTGTCTATGCCGAAGGCTTAAATATGGGGGCAGAGGCGGCTGATAAAGCATTGGCGGCTGCACAACAACAACTGGGTACGCTTAGCGATAAGGTCGCGGCATAACCGCAGCGTAGGGTTGTAGCTAAAAATAAAGCGCAGCCTGGCTGCGCTTTATGCTGTTAACCGAATTGGCTCAGTTTACCAGGCGTCTGCGTAAACCGAATAGTGCCAGGGCAACCAGCGCCAGAGAACCGGGTTCAGGGATTGACACGCCTGGTGGCGGTTCATTAACACCGGCTTCGCCAGACACATGAAACACAGCCATAAAGATATTGTCATCTGCTGTGGCATTCGTCGTTTCAATGGTAATACTGGTATCGCCGCTGGCTAAATAGTCCACCAGGTTGTAACGTTCAGTATCGTCGGCATAACTGGGCAGAAGAGACGAAAAGGGGTCGTCAAAACTACCGACAGTGATTAAACTGCCATTACTATTTTGCTCTCCATCATCACTGTTACCAGCAGATTCGGTAATTAAAGTACCATTAACTTCGACTGTCGAGGCCTGGCTGCAACAGCTAAAACCAATACCGAGCATCATATGGGCAAAAAAACCCGGTGCTGTCGGGTCTAACGGATCAGCGAAATTAAGTGATGTAGTGTCACCATCTACCCGGGCATAACCGTCAAGAATGCCGACAGTTGATATACCCAGAGTTGGGTCACTGTACACCAGTACCAGTGCAGAGCCGTCCTGAGAGCTCGATGTTTCAGTAATATCAAAATCGTAAACACCACCAGGGCCGCCGTCAACCAGAGGTTTTATAATATCTGTTACATCAGCGCGGGTTGCGGTCAGGTCACAGCAAGCCGGTGCTGGTATGGTACCAAGATCCGTATCGTAATTGATTGTTTCGCCAGCCAGGGTTCCTCCAACACCGGCGAGGCTGGGATTATTAAATGTAGAGGTGTATAAGTAGGCGGCTACCACGGTGGCGCCTTCAGGTACCAACGCACTGATTGTACCGGCTTGCGTTGTCGAGCCCCAGCCATCGGTTGAGACGCCATAATTACCCACAAACGTTTGGAATGGAATGAGTGCTGCCTGCGCCGTTCCCGCGACAAACAACAGCATAGCCGACAACATCAATGTTAATTTCCGATTTATCTTCATATTATGCTCCTTTAAATTTCGTGACAAACTGCTCCAACAGACAGGGTTGCCAACTGCTTTGCTCCTTGCCTTACTACCACTTCCGGTAAGCATAAAAAATGCCATTTCAAATCTGATTTAGTAATTGGTAATAAAGTGTTAATCAAATCAAAAAGCTAGCTGAAACCCAATCCAGTCGTTGTTCAATCCAGCTGAGGAAAATGTGAATAATTGTAAATATTTCGGACAGTATAATATCGACGGGTAATTCCAGCTTAAATCCTGGCTAATCAGCCGCATCCGGTTGCGTTCCGCGTCAAGGCTTTGTATAACAGGGCGTCGTTAATTCAGTACAAGACTAAAATATGAAATTATTCCATCAATCACTGCTTGTTGCCGTGTCCGCGGCGTTACTGTTGAGCAATAGCCTGGCTTTGGCCAAACAAGAACCACAAACCTGGCAGAGCACACCGATTACTGCTGCCCCGGTTTACCAGGCTGATCCGGCTATTACATTTACCCTGGAACAGATAATGGCCGATCCTGACTGGCTGGGTCGTTCACCCGAGAATGCGTTCTGGGGGGCAGACAGTAGCCAGGTGTTATATCAGCAAAAGCGAGCCGGCAGTGAATTGCGGGACTGGTATCAGCGACCATTAACTGCCAGCGATAATGGCGTAGCCGTACCGTTGTCACAGCTTCATCAGATCGGTAGTCGCAATGTGCAATACAGTGCTGATCGTCAGCTACAGACCTGGCTATTTGAAGGCAATGTTTTTGTTCGTAACGTTGATGGCCAGATAACTCAGGTTACCCGCAGTAACTCCGGCTTTAGTGATCCACAATTTCTGAAAGACAACCGGCTGGTATACCGCCAGGGCTGGACCTTCTTCAGCGTTGATCTCAGCACGGGCCTGAGCAGCGAGTTAATCAGCCTGAAAACTGAAGACAAGCCAAAGGCTCCGGCTATACCAAGCGGCTATCTGGCGCAGGAACAACATAAACTTATTGCATATATAGCGAAAACCCAGCGCAGTAAGCAGGAGCAGCAGCAAGCCAAAGATGCACTGCGCTCAGCAAACCCTGCCATGGCGCCAACTGCTGCTTATTTTGGCAAGGATCAGCAAATTGTCGATGCCAGTATTTCACCCAAAGCAGATTATTTGCTGGTGGCAGTGCGCAAAGCGAAACCGCGTAATGAAAAAGACATTATGCCTAACTATATTACAGAAAGTGGTGATATTGCTGCGCAGCCGGTCAGATGGCGGGTGAACGATTTCAAGCCAGAACCACAAAAGCTTATTCTGGTGTCATTAACCGATGGTAGTCAGTTCCCGCTAAGCTTCACCAGCTTGCCAGGTTATAACGAGGATGTGCTGGCCGACGTCAGGGCTGAAAATGCGAAAGCAAAAGGTGAAAAGTATAAAAGCAGCAAAATTATCCGCGACATTGGCCTGATGACTGACTGGTACTGGAGCCAGAGCGCCATGCGCTGGCATAACAACGGTGAGCAGGTGGCGATAATGCTTAAAGCGTTAGATAACAAAGACCGCTGGATTGCTACTGTTGATTTTGACAAGAAAGCCCTGGTACCGCAGCATCGGTTGCATGACAACGCCTGGGTTAATTATGCCTTTAATGACTTTGGCTGGTTGAACAACAGCGAGACATTGTATTTTCTGTCTGAGGAGAGCGGTTATTCGCACTTATACAGCAAAACATTATCCAGTCGCAAAGCGAAAAAATTAACCCATGGTACTTTTGAAGTCAGTGATCCGACGCTAACTTCAGACGACGGATATATATACTTTAAGGCAAACATTTCCCACCCGGGTATATATGAGGTTCACCGGCTTAATCTGGCCAACACGGAAACTGAGCAGCTGACCAGACTAGGTGGCATGACAGACTATCGCCTGGCACCCGATGAGCAAAAATTACTGTTAACCCATTCAACCAGCCTGATGCCTGCGGATTTATATTTGATGGCGGCGTCGCCAAACGCTGACATAGTCAGGCTCACCGATACGGTATCTGATGAATTTAAAAAACTACCATTAGTGGCGCCACAAGTGGTGGCCGTGCCATCCAGCCACACTGAGCAACCAATATTCAGCAAAGTGTATTATCCAGCCGATTATAAGCAGGGCGAGCCACGCCGCGCGGTAATTTTTAACCATGGTGCTGGCTATCTGCAAAACAGTGATCTGGGCTGGTCGGGCTACTTCCGGGAGTTCCTGTTCCATAATCTGTTAGCCCAACAAGGCTATGTAGTAATGGATATGGATTACCGGGCATCAAAAGGCTATGGCCGGGACTGGCGTACCGCCATTTACCGGCAAATGGGTACCCCGGAGATTGAAGATTTAGCCGATGGGGTAAACTGGCTGGTAGCAAATGCCAATGTTGATCGGAAGCGTGTTGGCACTTACGGCGGCTCCTACGGAGGTTTTATGACCTTTATGGCGCTGTTTAAACAACCTGAGTTGTTCCAGGCAGGTGCCGCGTTGCGGCCCGTCAGCGACTGGGCCTATTACAACCACCCTTATACCTCGAATATTCTGAATACGCCAGATATTGACCCTATTGCTTATGAGCGCAGTTCGCCAATTTACTTCAGTCAGGGGTTAACCAAGCCGCTATTGATCAATGCGCCAATGGTAGACGATAACGTGTTCTTCCAGGATGTGGTGCGCTTGGTGCAGCGTTTAATTGAACAGGAAAAACAGGGTTTTGAAACGGCGATTTATCCGGTAGAGCCACATGGCTTCCGCCAGCCCAGCAGCTGGCTGGATGAGTACCGGCGGATCTATAAGTTGTTTGAACAGAACTTGTAGCGGAGTAACAATACGGTCGCAATACCCGTTATGAAAAGTATAATCGGGTATTGCTGCCGAAATCTTTGTGCTGAGGTAAATAAAAAAAACGTCTCTGCAGAGACGTTTTTTAACGGATAACTTAGTTAAACACTGCTACGACTTTTTCAGCAAATCCCGGATTTCAGCCAGTAACTTAACATCTTCCGGTACTTCCGCGACAGCAGGCGGCTTAGCTTCTTCTTTTGCTTTCATCGAATTCATTGCTTTAACACCAACAAACACCGCCAGGGCAATAATTAAGAAATCGATAATAGTTTGCAAAAAGGCCCCGTATTTGATGGTAACGGCCGCCTGTTCAGCAGTTTCCTGCTGGATAATAACCATCAAATCAGCAAAATCGACCCCACCTAACAATACGCCTATCGGCGGCATCACTACATCGGCGACAAAAGACGACACAATTTTGCCAAAAGCGGCACCAATAATAATTCCCACTGCCATATCAACCACATTGCCGCGCATGGCAAAGCTTTTAAACTCACTGAGCACACTCATAGTAAATTCCTGTTTTATTGTTATTAATCTGCCTTGCCATGTGCGGGTGCGATGGCAGGTATAATCACTATAGTCAGGCCGGCTAAATTTACCAGTGTGCTTTGTCAGGAAAACGTTCAGTTGGCCAGTTCAGGCTGCCATTGGCAGAAACAAAGTCGGTGTCGGCATTAAATTCAAGAGATCGGCCAGAATAGGGGTGCTGGAGTTGTAAATTGGCTGCATGCAACAATAAGCGGGGAGCGGCAGCTAAAATTTGCGGCGACGCATAGAAAGCGTCACCCAGAATCGGATGGCCCAGGGCCAGCATGTGTACCCGCAATTGATGCGAGCGTCCGGTTACCGGGCATAGCTCAACCAGTGTCGAATTGACCAGTTGCTGCAGGACCCGATAATGGGTTAAAGATGCTTTGCCTGTCTGGTGACAAACTTTCTGGCGCGGCGCCCGCTCCGGATCTACGGCCAGTGGTAAGTTGATGCTGCCACTGGCCTGGGTAAGTTGGCCGGCGACTACTGCCAGATAACGTTTTTTAACTTCACGCCCGGCAAACTGGCGTTTTAGCTCGCGCTCAGCTTTACGCCGCAGTGCCATCACCACCACACCGGAGGTACTTAAATCGAGCCGGTGGACCAGTTGGGCTAACTCAAATTCGGTTTTAACCCGGCTGAACAAGCTATCGCTAAGTAGGGAGCCGCGGCCTGGATTTGTCAGCAAACCACTGGGTTTATTCAGGACGATGATATCTTTATCCTGATATAAAATATCCAGCCAGGGCTCAGTTGGGGGCGCATAGTTAAACGTATCGGCCATAAACCAGTTTCTGCAGTCAATCCGGCCTGTAGCATAGCCGATTTTAGTCAGCAGACAAACCGCTTATCAGGCATAATACTGGCAAAGCAAAGTGTGGCCCCGCAGAATTTTTTGGGGGTTCACAAAATTTACTTATTGGGTCTGATTAAACAATGACTGAGTTATCTGAACTGACCGTGTTGGCGGCAACTGACCAGCCTTTTACCGTGTTGTATGAAGATGAACAATTGCTGGTGGTCAATAAACCGCCGAAATTACTGACGGTGCCGGGCAGGCATCCGGCCAATCAGGATTGTTTAATCAGCCGAGTGCAGCGCGAATGGCCGTCGGCCACAGTGGTGCACCGGCTGGATTACGATACGTCGGGCATTGTGCTGTTGCCGCTGACGAAAAGAGCCTTATCTGAGTTGAGTAAACAATTTCAGGCCAGGACCATCGATAAACACTATCAGGCCGTGGTGGCAGGCTTGGTGCAGAAAAAAGGCGGCGAAATTAACCTGCCGATTGCAGCTGATCAGGAAAGCCGGCCACTTTATAAAATTTGTCAGCAAAACGGCAAAGCGTCTTTAACTCAATATCAGGTAATTAGCCGTGATACAGTAATGGCACAAAGCAGGCTGCTGTTAACCCCGATTACTGGTCGCTCGCATCAGTTGCGGCTGCATTTAAAAGCAATTGGCCACCCCATTTTAGGCGATACTCTGTATGGCACCCAGGAGGTTATTGCCAAAGCTGAACGTTTGTTGCTGCATGCCAGTTTTATCCGTTTTCTGCACCCACTGACCTTACAGCCAGTGACATTGGACGTCCCGGCTGATTTTTGATTGCTAATTTAGTCTAAACCGCCAGCGTAACGTGGAGCAGGATAATTTTGCTATTTGGTAATCATATAGGTATAAGCATGACTATACTAAAGCAGTTTCATGGCAAGACAAAATGCCATGTGTTGGGTCAGACAGCAGGTATCCTAACTCCTTATGTTAACAAGAAATATTCATGTTTTGGTGGTCGATGACGTCATACTAATGTGTGATTTTTTGTATGGCGTGGCCAATCAGGTTGCGGGCTGCCGGGCTTTTAAAGCACTGGATGGTAAAACAGCAGCGGAATTTCTGGAGAACGAGACAATAGATTTACTGATTACCGATATCGAAATGCGGGCGCCCTCTGGCTTAGAGCTGGTGCAACGTGTTCGCTCCGGTATGTTTAGCAATACGGCGCACGATATTCCGATCATTATGTTTTCCGGTAATGCCTACCGCGATGTTATTGAACAAAGTATTGCCTTTGATATTAACGACTTCCTGGCCAAGCCAATCACATCGGCCGTGTTAACTAAAAAAATTCAACATCATTTACAGCATCACAAAGCCGTTAAGCCGGTTGGGCATTATGCAAAATTAGTCGCTGATTCTGGAAGTATCATTGTCGACCCGCCTACCGACCGCGGATTCAGTGTCGCTATTGTCCGTGAGTTACCAGAAAATAAAAAAGAAAATGAAGATCAGGCTGATGCAGACAGCACAGTCGCTGATAAAAAAGATTTTTTAGTATGGCCTGAAGGCGCCACAACGGGTTACTTTCAGCTTGATCGGCGGATGCGCAATTTTGCCTTTAATGTTAGCTGTTTTCATAATGTGTTTGTTGGCAACTGTAAGCCAGTGGCTATAGAAAGTGAGCGGAAACGTGCCTGCGAGGCTGCTGATTATTTATTCCATATTGCTAAAAATATCAAAAACAAAGAACAGCGGCGTGATTTCTGGTTGCTGTTTCAGCAGCGGTTGGAGAAATTAAAACCTCATATCCTCGAATTGAACAATATCAATATCAAGCACCATAGTCAGGTGCTGATATTGTTAAAACGGTTGTCATACTGGTGGATGCAAACCTGCAACCGACCCATTATTCAGATAACCGAAAATGAAGGCGAGGCTGGTAATGACTAGCTGCACCGGGCCGGCGGTATTAGATTTACACATACTGACCGGGATGTATGGCGATAATAGCGCCGTGACGATATGTCAGGTATTAAGCAGTTTTCGCGCTGAGGCAAACAGCTATATTGACTATCTGCAGCAGGCTTTGCAGACCCAGGATTATCCAGAGGTTGCCCGCTTGAGTCATAGCTTAAAAAGCATGTGCGGTTTAGTTGGCGCCTGCCAGTTAATGACACTATGCCAGAGGACAGAACTGGCTGCCCGCCAGGGCGACAAGGTTGCTTTGGACGACTGCCAGCAGGAGCTGGCGATAGTATGGCGGACATTGATGTTACAGCTGCATCACACCCTGCAAGAACATGGCCATGCCAATGTTTAGGTTGCTATTTGTTGACGATGACGCTTTTGTGCTGAGTGCGTATCAGCGGATGTTGCGCGCAACACCTTATCAATGTGAGTTTCTGCAATCACCGGAACTGGTGTTAACACTGCCGGAGTTGGCAGATTTTGACATCGCCTTTATTGACCAGCAAATGCCTGTTGTTACCGGTAGCCAGCTATTAATGCAATTGCAGCTGCGCTATCCGGCTATTAAGCGGGTGTTAGTCAGCGGCGATGCAGAGCAGGCATTGCAGCACAAAGCAGCAGAACTGATATTGGATGCGGTCTTAAGCAAACCCTGCAGCAAACTGACGTTAGTCAATTGTATTGAGCAACTAAATTCGGGGCGGCCAGCAAGATTATGACCAATAAACATGTCCGATTTAGCAGCTTAATAACCAGTAGCTTGTTTTACAGCAGTACTATGATTGTGCTGTTTACCAGCGTGGTGGTGCTGGCAGATCTGGTTGTCTTTAACGACTCAACCCCTTATCGATTTGTGATGTTGCCAGACAGTGCTTTGGGATTGTTTGCCGTCAGTATGCTATTAGTCGGCGCTGCCACCAAAAAGCGGGTGCTTATTTATGGTGGTATCGCTGTGGTGGCGCTGCTGGTAGGTGCCAGCCTGCTTTGGCATATGCCAGCGACGTCTGTTGCTAATGTCAGCTGGTTAAGTGGTCAGAGCAGGCTGCCACTTTGGCAGGGTATTGCGTTAGTATTACTTTGTTTGCCCTGGCTTAGCAGACGTCGCGGTAAAGCGGCTGTTGGCGTGTCAGTTTTTTCAGTGATTCAGCTGCTGGCTAATCTGGTCGTCATTGTTATATGTTTAATGGTGTTACTGGCGCAGGTCACAGCGTTATCCTGGCTTAATTTAAGTCCAAGCACTGCTGCGTCACTTTATATGGCGATCTCGCTTTTTTTGCTGGCCATCGCCAGCTTTTGTGTACCCTATATAAAATGGCGCTATGCAGAGCAGTATCTATCTAAAAGTGGCTGGCTGCTGGTTAGCTTTATTGGCTTGCTATCAATCATTGTCTGGTTTAACTATGCATATCAGTTACCGACCAAAATTTCACAAGCTGCGAGCGCAATAGCCGGACAGATGCAGCACAATGTCGATCAGATTGTTGCGGAGCAGCGCGGTTTAATGAATCGGCTGGCGGAGCGAATAACTGCCGCTGAAGCAGAATTGCCTGCTGCTTACTACGAAACAGAGTTTAACAGTTACTTACGTGACTTCCCTTATATGGACTACCTTGCAGTACAGGGTGTTGGTAACGAGATACTGCATGCAAAAGCACAGTACTCAACTGAATTAGTCTGGTTCAATCACTATTTATTGCAACAAAGCGCGGTGTCGGGCATCCCGTCGATAAGTCATACGCAACCAGAGCTGACTTTGCATTATGACAGTGTTATCGATCATGCTTTTATTATTATCTCTTTGCCGGCTGATAATCGGCTGGGCGTCACGCGTTTGGTCGCTGCGGTAGACTTTTCCCGGGCAATGGCCGATATTATTTCTGATTTGGTACCGCCAGGTTACTTTGTGCAATTGCTGCAGCCCACTCAGCAAAGCATGATTTACGACTCAGCAAGCGCCGTTGCTAATCTGGTTGCGGTCGGGAGTTATCAGATTACTTTACCGGCAAAACTGCACTGGCAGTTGCATATTCATACCCATCAGCAAACCGTCTTCACCAGCCATCTGATCACCGCCGGGTTGATTTTGCTTGCCGGCTGGTTAATCACTTGGCTCATTATGTTAAGCCAGAAACTATATCAGCAAAGTCAGCGCCATCGTTTGCACTTAATGGCAAGTAACAACAAGTTGCAGCGTAATATCGCAGAACTGCAGCGTTTGCAGTTACAGCAGCAACAAATTATGAGTAACTCTGCCGATATGATTTGTGTGATTGATAGCCAGGGTTACTTTGTTGAAGTGAGTGCGTCATGTCAGCAGGTTCTTGGTTACCGGGCTGATGAGTTAGTGGGTAAAGCCTTTATCGATTTTGTTCATCAGGACGACAAAGTTATTACTGAGAACGAAGTACGGCAGGTTGTCGATGCGGCGAAGTTAACGAGTGATTTCAGAAACCGTTATTTGCGTAAAGATGGCACGGTAGTGCATTTAATGTGGGGCGGTAATTACGTTGCAAGGCAGGGCCTAATGTATGTGATTGCCCGCAACATAAACGACATGGTAAACGCAGAGCAATATCAGGCGGTTCAGCAATCAATACTGCGAATGATTTCTACTGAGCGACCGCTACCCGATATTCTGAATCGTATTTGTCAGATGGCCGAACAGCAAAGTAGCATGGTGCGTGCTACGGTCATGTTAAAGCAACATGATGTTTTATATTTAGAGGCGGCACCCTCGCTGTCAGTTGCTTACAAAACGGCAATACGTCACCTGCCAATAGCGGATAATGTTGCTTCTTGTGGTACCGCGGCCTATCAGAAAAGTCTGGTTCTGGTAAACGATATTGCGACTGACGATAGATGGCGTGAGCTTGCGCCCGTTGCATTGGCAGACGGAATGCTGGCGTGCTGGTCCATGCCAATGATATCAGCACAAGACGAGGTACTGGGGACTATTGATCTGTATTGTTCTGAAGCAAGAGCCGCCAGCAAAGAAGAGCTGGAACTGATGCTTAACTGCAGCCGCTTTGCTGCAGTAGCGCTGGAGCGTTCAGTACACAAACGTCAGTTGCAACAAAGTGATCAACGGTATCACTCACTATTTCACTTTAATCCGGAACCCGTGTATGTGATTAACCCTGAGGGGTGCTTCGTTGATATGAACGAAGCGGGTTGTCAAATGCTTGAAAGCGATATAACCGACATAACAGGAATGCACTTTGACAAAGTCATTTTGCCTGAGCATTTACCTCAGGTTGAACAGTACTTTGCTAATGTGTTAGCGGGCAATGCAGAACGCTTTGAAGCCAGTATTATTAACGTTACCGGCCAGCAGATTGAGTTGTATATTTCATTGGTGCCGAACTGGCAAGACGGCCAGGTTGCTGAAGTTATCGGTATGTCGAAAGACATTACCCAGCGCTTAAAAGCAGAGCAACAACTAAGGCTCTTTAAACGGGCAGTCGATGCGACGTCTAACGGTATCACCATTGCCGACCTGACTAAGCCGGACCAGCCGGTAAGCTATGTAAACGCAGCTTTTGAGAAATTAACGGGATATAACGCTGAAGAAATTATCGGCCGTAATTGCCGGATACTGCAAGGCGCTGAACCCGATGCTGTCGCTGTTAATCAAATTCGTCGGGCTATTGAAGAACGCCAGGAATGCAGTGTCGTGCTGAAAAATTACAGGAAAGATAACAGCTTATTCTGGAATCAGCTGTTTTTAGCACCCGTACCCAACGAATATGGTGATATTACGCATTACATTGGTGTGCAAACTGATGTGACACCGCAGAAAAAATTTGAACAGGAACTGGCTTACAACGCATCACACGATTTACTAACCGGCTTACCTAACCGGGCGTTGTTGCAAGACAGACTCGCCCAAAGTTGTCAGGTGGGACTGCGCCGGGAGCAGCACGTTGCCGTACTTTTTATCGACTTAGATGGTTTTAAAGCGATAAATGACAGTCTGGGACATATGACGGGCGATGAAGTTCTACGACAAATAAGTCAGCGAATTACCTCCTGTATTCGCCCGGGCGACACCCTGGCCAGAATTGGCGGTGATGAGTTTGTGTTACTGCTGACAGAATTAAATGCCACCGATGTTCAGGGTGAAGTTAACGCAGTGGCTGAGCGGATCTTAGTTGCAGTTGCCGGCCCGTTAACTGTGAGTGGGAAAGAGCTGCATATTTCAGCCAGTATTGGTATCAGTACAACGGCTAGACAATTAACCGAGCCGATGCAATTGGTGCAACAAGCTGATCTTGCCATGTATAAGGCTAAACAGTTAGGCCGCAATAACTATCAGTGGTACAGCAGCGAATTAGACAGCGCAACTGCGCAACAACTTGATCTGCGGGCACAGTTAAAAAAAGCCATAGCTAATGAAGAATTTGAATTGTACTACCAGCCGCAAATCGATGCAGTCAGCGGTGATATTGTCGGTTTAGAAGCGCTGCTGCGCTGGCCGCACCCCACATTAGGCTTTATTAGTCCGGATGAATTCATTCCGCTGGCAGAGTATAGCGGTGAGATAGTGCCGCTGGGAAAATGGGTAATAAATAAAGCCAGTCAATATAACAAATCTTTGATGGAGCGGGGCATTGCTACTGTAGTGATGGCAGTCAATGTGTCTTCCATTCAGTTTAGCAGGGTGAGTTTCGTCACAGACTTACGTCAATCTATTGAGGCAACCGGCTTGGCAGCCAATTGGTTTGAAATAGAGTTAACAGAGTCATTGTTATTTGAAAATACTGAGCAGGTGATTCTAAAATTGCAAGAGTTAAGGCAACTAGGCGTAAAAGTGTCAATAGACGATTTCGGAACCGGATTTTCCAGCCTCAGTTATCTAAAGCGATTGCCAATTGATAAGTTAAAAATAGACCGCGCTTTTATCCGGGATATCGTATCGGACAAACGTGATGCGGCTATCAGTAAAGCCATTATTGGTTTGGCACACCACCTGGATATAAAAGTTATTGCCGAAGGGGTCGAGAGCGAAGCACAGGCTGCGCTGCTGAGAAAAAATTTATGCGATGAATTTCAGGGTTACTACTATGGCAGGCCAATGCCAGCAGATAAACTGGAACATTACTTACAAAATTATCAGCAAACCCGCTTAATCCGGCCGGTGGCGGTTAGTGGTACCAAGAGTATTTTACTGGTCGACGATGAAGAAAATATCCTTAGTGCGTTGAGCCGGTTGTTACGTAAAGAAGGGTATCAGATCCTGACAAGTAGCAGCGCGGCCCAGGCTTTTGAAATACTGGCATTACATCAGGTACAGGTTATTGTGTCAGATCAACGGATGCCCGGGATGAGTGGTACTGAGTTCCTCAGCCAGGTTAAAGATATGTATCCAGACACCATTCGGATTGTGTTGTCTGGTTATACCGATCTTAAGTCGGTAACTGAGGCGATAAACAAAGGTGCTATTTACAAATTTATGACCAAGCCATGGCAGGATGATGAGTTGCGGCAGGAGATTAAAAAAGCATTTCTTAAACATCAGCAGCAGGTGACTGATAAAGCGGAGAAATTATGAAACCGACAGCAGAGACTGACGCCGGACAGCTGGTCGAGTTACAAGCTGAGCTGCAAGTACTGAAAGAGCAATTGCTGCAATCTGAAAAGCTGGCGTCATTGGGGCAATTAGCGGCTGGTGTAGCTCATGAAATCAATAACCCTATTGGCTATGTGTCATCCAACATGAAAATGCTGGCTGAGTATTCAAGCAGCTTAATTAATTTAGTCAAGTTGCTTAGCTTGCAAGTGGAGGAAGGGGCCCGCACTACATTGTTAACAAACTTTGATTTTGACTACGTTTGCGCTGATTTACCTAAGCTGGTGCAGGAGTCAGAGCAGGGGCTAAACCGGGTTGTTGAGATCATTCGTGATTTAAAAGATTTTTCGCATATCGAGGATGCTGATTTCATTGAAGCTGACTTGCATCAGGGGATCCAATCAACCTTTAATTTAGTTGCTAACGAGTTGAAATATAAAGCGGAAGTGATCAAGGAGTTTACGGAGCTGCCAACCTTGCTCTGTATTCCATCGCAACTGAATCAGGTATTACTGAATCTGTTATTAAACGCAGCGCAAGCCATTGAGCAAAATGGTATTATCCGGATAACCACAGGATTTAATGACAATTGGTTGTGGTTTTCAGTGAGTGATAATGGCAAAGGGATGAGCAGTGCAGAGCTAGCCCGGATTTTCGAGCCGTTTTACACGACTAAACCCAAGGGACAAGGCACCGGTTTGGGGTTGTCATTGTCCCGCAGTATTATTGAAAAACATCGCGGCGTCATTGATGTTGACAGTACGCCGGGCAGCGGTAGCTGTTTTACGGTAAAAATTCCACGGCAGTTGCCTGATTAAACAGCACGCAGGAGAAATAATGGAAGCTAATCACGTTGAAATTCGCCATCTGACCAATCAGGATATGGCTGAGCTACGCGAAGCATCTGAGCAGGTGTATGAAGCTGGACCACTGTTAACCTGGACGGCAGAGCGGGTTGATACTCTGTTAACCAAGTTTCCTGAGGGCCAGATTTGTGTCTGTGTTGACGGGAAAGTTGTTGGCTGCGCGTTTTCAATTATTATTGATTACCGCAAATTTAGTGATGATCATACCTACGAGCAAATTGTTACTGGTTTTTCCTTTGATAACCATGATCATAATGGCGATGTACTCTACGGTATTGAAGTGTTTATTCACCCTGATTACCGTGGTTTGCGTCTGGCACGGCGGCTTTATGATGTGCGCAAAGAGATTTGTGAGAACTTGAATTTACGGGCCATTATGGCCGGTGGCAGAATGCCCAATTACGAGCAGCACTCCGACACACTCAGTGCTAAGCAGTTTATTGAAAAAGTAAAACGCAAAGAGCTGTACGATCCGGTACTCAGTTTTCAGTTGGCCAATGGTTTTCATGTCAGAAAGTTATTAAAGGGCTATATTCCCGGCGATACCCAGTCACAGGAATATGCAACGCTGCTGGAATGGGCCAACATCTATTACACCAAATCCGTAAAATTAATTAACGCACCCAAAGCAGAAGTGCGGCTTGGCCTGGTGCAGTGGCAAATGCGCAATATGAAAGACATTAACCAGCTGTTTGAACAGATGGAGTTTTTTGTTGATGCGGTATCAGATTATAAAAGCGATTTTATTCTGTTTCCGGAATTATTTGCTGCGCCGTTGATGGAGCATTATAACCATTTAAGTGTTACCCAGAGCATTCGCGAGCTGGCCAAATATACCGATACGATTCGCGATAAATTTGTTGAATTCGCCATCGCTTATAACATAAACATTATTACTGGCAGTATGCCGTGTATTTATGATGGTAAGCTGCACAATAGCGGGTTTTTATGCCGGCGCGATGGTAGCTGGGAGCAATACGACAAGGTGCATGTTACGCCGGCGGAAAAGCGCAACTGGGCAATGCATGGCGGTAATAAAGTTAAAGTATTCGATACTGACTGCGGCAAAATTGGCATCATGATTTGCTACGATGTTGAGTTTCCGGAATACGCACGACTCTTATCCGATCAGGGTATGAATATTTTATTTGTGCCGTTTTTAACCGACACCCAGAACGGCTATACCCGGGTGCGGCACTGCGCCATGGCCCGCGCAATTGAAAACGAGTGCTATGTGGCCATTGCCGGAGCAGTCGGTAACCTGGCGCGGGTCAATAATATGGATATACAGTATGCGCAGTCGGCATTGTTTACTCCGTCAGATTTTGCCTTTCCCACCACCGGTATTAAAGCTGAAGCGACTCCTAATTCAGAAATGCTGCTGATTGTAGATGTTAATCTGGATTTATTAAAAGAGCTGCATAGCCATGGCAGTGTCAATACTATGAAAGACCGCCGACATGATGTCTATCAGTTGTCGCTGGTAGAGTCCGTCAAGCCGGAAAAGTAAACGGCACCAACCCTGCGGCGTATTGAGATAAATAAGCGCCGTTGGCTTTTTATTATTTGTGTCGCAGTGGCTTGTTTATTTAAGCGCCAAGCCTCATGATACTGCAAGCAGGTCATCGTTGGCTGCCTGTGTCTGTTATGAGGTGTTATGCGCTGGCTCACTGGCTTTGCCATACTGGTTTATCTGGCTTTACTGTCCTCGCCGCAAACGGTGGCAGTTTATGGCAGCGGGCTGTCACGATTAGCCGAGACCCAGCTGCAGGGGCTGAACCCTGCTATTACTTCTGCTCTTCATCAAAAAGAGCTAGCTGCTGACAAGAGCGGTGATGGTGAGCCGCTGCTTGCAATACCCTCAACAATTGAATTTATTTTTCAAAAAGTTACCGCTGCCGCTGAGATAAGCTGGCAATGGGTTGCCGTTACGGCGCTAAGCCGGGTATATTCCGCCCGAGCGCCTCCCGCTGTTATTTCACTGTAAAACTCAAGCCGCAACAGTCTAGTCTGTTGCCATTTTTTTTGCCCGCTATAGCAATGCTGTAGTGGTGCTGAGTATGTGAAGGACCCTCTCTATGTTAAATAAAAACCCGGCCTGGCGTTATCTGGCCGTTATCGGCATGCTGTTATTAACGCTGCTGTATGCATTACCCAATTTATATCCGGCCGATCCGGCGCTGAATATCAGTGCCAGCCGCGGCGCTAGTGTTACCGAGCAGGTCAGGCTGCAGTTAGCTGAACGCCTGAACAACGACGGTATTACGCCTAAGTCGGTGTTGCTTGCAGATGGCAAACTGCTGGCCCGTTTCGATAGCGCGGAACAACAGTTGCAGGCGCGTGATATCGCCAAAGCGTTCCTGGGTGCTGATTACATTACCGCGCTGAGTCTGGCACCCGCTACTCCTGGCTGGTTGGCGGCAATTGGTGCGACACCGATGAAGCTGGGCCTGGATTTACGCGGTGGCGTGCATTTTCTGCTGGCGGTTGATATGCAGGCTGCGCTAGACAAACATCTGAACGATTTATCCGGCCAGTTCAGAAGCGAGCTGCGACAGGCGCAAATTCGTTATCGCAGCATTCAGGCTGAGCCTGCTTCCGGCCATATTCAGCTGAATTTTCGCAGCGCCGCTGATCTTGCCGCTGCGCTACCGGTGATTACAAAAACCGATGCTCAGTTAATTATCAACGACGGACCCAGCCCGCTCAGTTTGCTGGTCAGCATGTCTGAGCAACGACTTATTGAGATCAGAGAATATGCGCTCGAGCAAAATATCACCATTATCAGAAACAGAGTAAACGAAATTGGCGTGGCAGAGCCGTTAGTGCAACGCCAGGGAGCGGATCGGATTGTGGTGCAGCTACCCGGTGTCCAAGACACTGCCCAGGCTAAGGAAATACTCAGTGCCACCGCTACGCTGGAGTTTCGGCTGGTAGATAGTGACAGCGATATTAATGCAGCTTTGGCGGGGCGGTTACCGGGGGGCTCTGAGCTGTTTTACAGCACGGATGGCCGGCCATTGCTGCTGGAAAAGCGGGTAATACTGACCGGCGATCATATCAGCGGCGCAACGTCGGGTTACGACGAATACAGCCAGCCTCAGGTTAATATTAAGCTGGATACCGCAGGCGGTAATTTGTTGTCTGCTGCATCAAAAGATGCCGTTGGCCGGCGCATGGCCTCGGTATTTATTGAATATAAACCGGGTAGCGAGCTGGCCGCAGATGGTACGCCGGTATTAGTTAAGCAGCAGGAAGTGATTAACGATGCCACGATCCAGATGCGGTTAGGCCGCGACTTTGCGATTACCGGTTTACATTCTCCGGCCGAAGCGCAGAATCTGGCCACGTTACTCCGCGCTGGTGCCTTGCTGGCGCCAATTCAAATTATTGAAGAACGCACCATAGGCCCAAGCCTGGGCAAAGAGAATATTAAGCTGGGGGTAACGGCTATTCAGTGGGGCATGGTGGCCGTCGTGCTGTTTATGCTGGTGTATTACAAAGCCTTTGGCCTGGTCGCCAATATTGCACTGGGTGCCAACCTGGTGTTATTGACCGGTATTTTATCAATGGTGCCCGGTGCCACCCTTACCTTGCCCGGGATGGCGGGTATTGTGCTGACAATTGGTATGGCGGTTGATGCCAACGTCCTGATATTTGAACGAATACGGGAAGAGCTGGCAGAGGGGCGCTCAGTGCAGCAGGCTATCCATCATGGCTATGATCGTGCGTTTGCCACTATTGCTGACTCTAACATTACCACCTTGCTGGTGGCACTGATCCTGTTTGGTGTCGGCACCGGGCCGGTCAAAGGTTTTGCCATCACGCTGGCCATAGGCATTATCACCTCTATTTTTACTGCGGTAGTCGGTACCCGTTTGCTGGTTAATTTAATCTGGGGTGGCCGCCGTCTGCAGTCACTGCCGCTGTAAGGAGTACGGTATGCAAATTTTTAATTTTAGCCAGTCAGTTAACTTTATGCGCTTTAAATGGCCGGCAGTAATGCTGTCGGTGTTGCTGGTGTTAGGCTCTTTGGGCTCAATTGCTACTAAGGGCATTAACTGGGGTCTCGATTTTACCGGCGGTACTGTAATTGAGGTCGGCCTGAGCCAAAGTGCCGATTTAACTCAAATTCGCCAGACCCTGGCCGCTGCCGGTTATGCCGATGCGGTCATTCAGCTGTTTGGCTCCAGTAAAGATGTGCTTATCCGTATTCCGCTACGGGCTGATATTGAGCAGGCAACCGTGGGAGAATCTGTATTGCAGGCGTTAAACGCCGAACTTACAGAGCCGGTAAATATGCGACGGGTCGAGTTTGTTGGCCCCAGTGTCGGCGAAGAGTTAAAACAAGACGGTGGTCTGGCGATGCTGGTGGCGTTGATCGGTATTCTGCTGTATGTCGCTATGCGGTTTGAATGGCGGTTGTCGGTAGGCGCTGTTGCATCGCTGGCACATGATGTGGTGCTGACTGTGGGGCTGTTTTCCATCTTGCAACTGGAGTTTGACTTAACGGTGCTGGCGGCAATACTGGCGCTGATTGGGTACTCGATTAACGATACCATAGTGGTGTTTGACCGGATCAGGGAAAGTTTTCGCAAGCTGCGAGATGCCAGTGTTGATGACACGATAAACCACGCTATCACCTCAACATTAAACCGCACTGTTATTACTTCGTTGACCACGATACTGGTACTGCTGGTGCTGTTTTTTATGGGCGGCGCGCTTATTCATGGTTTCGCGACTGCTTTGTTGTTCGGTATTGCCGTTGGTACATACTCTTCTGTGTATGTTGCCAGCGCCATAGCTGAAATTCTGGGGATCAGCCGCGCAGATATGTTACCGCCTGTGGCTGCTGAAGCTGAAACCGACAACAGTTAATATTGGCCATGCCAACAGCGGCCGGCACCGGCCGTTTTTGGCTGAGGATAACCTGCTCACTGAGCTTGGATAGCAGCTTGCTAGTCATCGAGGAAGCGTTCAGTTTTTACCTGGTTCTGAAATACAGTCGTAAAAGAGTTATTAGGAATTTTGGTCCATTTATCGCTGATGTCATCCAGCGGCTCTGAAACAATAATAGTGCTTCCGGCGGGGATTTGTGGTCTATCGTCAGCGAACTCCTGTAAACAATAACTGTCGTTGGAGACAAACTGGGTCATTGGTGCTTCATTATAAGAGTAACGCAATGTGTATAGTTTTTCACCATCTGAAAAAGCACATGACAAATTCAGCACACCATCTTCGTCAACCTCATTTAACACCTGCAATACTTCTCTGACCATTTTCTGCATTGCCGCCTTGGGGGCGTCCAGTAAGCCATAGCTGATAGCCAGGTAAAAAAAGGTTTCACTATCGGTGGTGCCTTGCAAAAGCGGGAACAGCTCAGGTGCGATCTTCAGTTGTAGCTGGCGACGTAACTTACTGAAGTTGCTAATGTGACCATTGTGCTGAAACAGCCAGTTTTTGTATGCAAACGGATGGCAGTTGGCGCGCTGAATATCGCCGGTGGTTGTCGCCCTGATATGCGCCAGAAACGTATGTGACTGCACCTGATGGCACAGGTTGTCGAGGTTGGTATTATGCCAGGCCGGTAAATCATCTTTAAACAAACCCGGCGTATCCCGTTTATCGTACCAGCCAATACCAAAACCATCGCCGTTAATGCTTAGTAGTTCGCCACTGGTCGTGAAGTTCATCTGGCTGTGGCGGCTTTGTACCACCAGTGAATGGTCAGGCTTGGTAACAAGTGTATCCAGATAGACTGGCTTGCCGGTGTAGGCTATCCATCGGCACATAAAATCCCCCTTGGTGATTCAAGCACAGTAGCACTAGTATAGTGATGCTCATAAAAGTTGCATACCTGGGCGACAACATGGTCGATAATGGCGTCGGCAATATTTACGCCGGTAACTTTTTCGATACCCTGATCTCCGGTAAAATCAGGGGATACGTTTACTTCCAGCAGCATGGGGCCGCTATCGGCGCGGACAAAATCAACGCCCGCAACATTAATACCGATAGCCGCTGTCGCCGACAATACGATTTCTTCTTCTATTGCCGTGAGCTGATAAGGCTCTGAGCGGCCACCCAGAGCGACATTCGATCTGAAATCACCATCCTGAGAGCGGCGACACATTGCCGCCACCACTTTGCCACCAATCACAAAGGCTCTGACATCGGTGCCGGCAGCTTCAGCAATAAAAGACTGAATAACATAGCTGGCACCGAGCTGACCAAAGGTTTTGACGATGTTGTCCATTTCTTTTAAGTTGTGGGCCAGAAAAATGCCGGTCCCTTCGGTACTCTCAATTAATTTAACGATCATCGGCGTACCAATGGTTTTGGCCAGTTGCCGGAAACCCTGCGGGGTATAAGCAATACCGGTCGCCGGAAATGGCAGGCCCCTTGCCAGTAAATACTGCAGACTTTTCAGCTTATCACGGCCCAGTCGCAGTGCAGCCGGCGACTCACTGACGTAAGTCTGACTGCAGATAAACTGCTGCAGGACATTGGTACCGTAGTCTGTAAAATTGACATTCAGTCTCGGGATAATCGCGTCCAGCCGTTTGGTAATATCCTGATCCCGCCAATAAATTATCGGCTTGTCACTGGTCAGTACCATGCTGATATCCCGAATATTATATAGCTCAGCGTTGTGGCCTTTCTGCTGCGCCGCATTCAGCAGCCGTTGGTCGTCCTTCACCTGGTCCGTGGACAAAATACAGATATTCATCCTGATTTAATCCTCATTATTTGTTATTTAAAAGTAAAGTGTAGCACAGCGTGACAACGTTATTTTTTGCAGCCAAAAATTCAGATTTGCGACTAGACTTAACATTTCAGGCCGCATTTTAGTCAGCGATTTTACGTTTATGGCCTGATTATCGTTAAAAGCAGTGGGGTTGGACGCTGCGTCTGCTGGTTACTAAGTCAGAGGGTATGTATGTGTGGAATAGCAGGAGAGATTAATTTTCAAGGTAAGGCAGCAAGTCACTATGTTAATTCAATGTTGGAGCATCTGGCGCCGCGAGGTCCGGATGGATGGGGGTTAACCGCCCAGGGGAATATGTGTTTTGGTCATCAGCGGCTTAAAGTCATCGATTTAACCGCAGCAGGGGCGCAACCAATGCATGATGCCAGCTTAGGACTGACCATTGTCTTTAACGGCTGTATCTACAATTACAAAGCATTGCGGCATGAGCTGGAACAATTGGGCCACACGTTTTTCTCTACCAGTGATACCGAGGTTATTCTTAAGGCTTACGCACAGTGGCAAGAGCAATGTATGTCCCGTTTTAATGGCATGTTTGCTTTTGCTATCTGGCATCGGGACAGCAACAGTACCTTCTTTGCCCGTGATCGGTTGGGGATAAAGCCGTTGTATTATCACCATAATCGCAATGGCTTCTGGTTTTCATCCACCCTGCCATCGTTATTAAAGTGCCCGGAAGTACCGGCAAAGTTAAGCCCGCTGGGCGTGCATCAGTATATGTCATTCCGGGCTATTGTTGGTGCTGACACCTTATTTAGTAATGTCCATAAATTATTACCCGGCCACTGGCTGAAAGTTACTGCCGATGGTGAAATTAGTCAGGGCTGCTACTGGCAGTTGCATACTGAGGTGGACAACAGTGAGCAGCGCAGTGAGCAAGACTGGCAGCAGGCATTGCGGGCAGCCCTTTTTACCAGCGCCAAGCGTCGGTTGGAAGCAGATGTGCCGGTAGGAGTATTATTGTCCGGCGGTGTAGACTCCTCGTTACTGGTCGGAATGTTAAGTGAGCTGGGGCAGAAAAAGCTGCACACCTTTTCGATAGGTTTTGACAATGTGGCAGAGGAGGAGGGGAACGAGTTTCAATACTCTGACATTATTGCTGAGCATTATGCTACCGATCACAACAAGATTTTTGCCCGGCACAATACGTTACTTACTCACTTACGTCCCTGTGTTGACGCTATGTCTGAACCGATGGTCAGCCATGATGTTATCGGCTTTTATTTGCTGGCGCAGGCGGTAAGCCAGCATGTAAAAGTAGTACAAAGTGGTCAGGGGGCAGATGAGGTGTTCGCGGGTTATCACTGGTATCCGCCGATGACCGATGTGACAGCCAGTAGCGCCGCAGAGTGCTATGCCCAGGCCTATTTCTCCTGGGATGAGTCAGAGCTGGGTCAGGTATTAGCGCCCGAATACTGCCTGCGTAATGAGTCACTTAATTTGGTTAGGCAACATTTTGCTAATTGTGGTTCATGTTTGCCTGTTGATAAGGCGTTGCATCTGGATACCGCGGTGATGCTGGTCGATGATCCGGTAAAACGGGTTGATAATATGACTATGGCGTTTGGCTTGGAGGCGCGGGTGCCGTTTCTGGACCATGAGCTGGTTGAGCTGGCATTTCAAATGCCGCATCAGTTGAAACTGCGGGATGGTGGCAAGTATTTATTAAAGCAGGTTGCCAGAGACATTATTCCCAATGCGGTAATTGACCGGCCCAAGGGCTATTTTCCGGTACCGGCCTTACGGCAGATGCAGGGCGAGTATCTGGAATTGGCAAAAGAGGTGTTTAGCCAACCCGCAGCCAGGCAACGCAAATTGTTCAATATGGACTATATTGATGCCATGCTGGCTGCACCAGAGCAGTACACCGGCAAATTCGGTTCCAAACTTTGGCAGGTTACTCTGCTGGAACTCTGGTTACAACAGCACGGCATTCACTAAGCCGATGTAAAGACAGCATGAAGTGCTGAGCCAGTTCAGCTGAGCATAAAAAAACGGCCATTACGGCCGTTTTTGCTGGCAGTCAGTGCTAGTGACTGGTGGCTTTTTTCAATGCCCGCATTTCATCATGGCATTCTTGCATCGTGGTTAACGACTGTCGCAATGCCGTTTCAAATTGCGGCGGCTGGTTTTCTTTCAGGGCTGCTTTCAGCTCCTCCAGCGTTTTATCCTCCACTTCTTCAAGCTGGCTGATGTAGGTGTGCTCCTTATCAGATGACACTGCACCTATTACTTTGGTATACACTTTACGCGCCTCAACGGTAAAGGCTGAACCATCTTCCCTTTTACCACCCTCCTGAATTGCAAAGGGTTGCAGACGTTCTTTTACCAGACGACGGGCATTGAGCATCCGGTCAAAAAACTGAGCCAGCTGCCGGTCATCCACTTTTTCTTTGGCATCACCATAAAAGTCGATGCCACTGTTAAGCACCTGAATAATGTCGTGTACATGTTTAATATCTGGATTATTTAACTGTGCCATAAGGTGAGTTCTCCATTTCAATTAAAATTTCAGCAGGTTTTTAAGCAACCAAAACGTTAGTTGCAGAGATTGCTAAGTTCAGCCTGCTGCAGGGACAGTTCAATAGCTGCAGCATGTGCGCCAATTTCGGCAACAAGCGTCGAATCTTCGTATTTTAATGGTTTAAGGATCTGATTATTAAAGTGAAAATTGTTTTGCGGTTGTGTCATCTGTAAAAATATATCGGGTTGTTGGCTGGCATATCACCGCAACTATTTCATACTTATGTTAACAAGCCTGTAATTATTACCAGAGGGTAGTATTGTCGTTTGCTGTTGAAATTTGGGTGTTTGTGGCCCACGTTTATTATGTTACCGTCAGATAGCCCCTTTCATTTATGTGAGGAATAACCGGATGGCATTTAATGTTGTTGCCGGAAACAACACCGATGTTCAGGGCCCGACAGAACCCGCTGATGACATTATAGTGTTTGCAGAGGACAGCAATACCTCAGAGCATCAATATCAGTATTGGACGGTGCTTATTGTTGACGATGATCCCGAAATCCATCAGGTAACTCTACTGGCCCTGCGTGACTTTTGTTTTAAAAACCACAAACTTAAATTTATCAGTGCCTATAGCGCTGCTGAGGCAAAACCAATTTTAAGCGCTAATCACGATATTGCGCTGGTGTTGCTGGATGTGGTGATGGAGACTGATGATGCCGGCCTGACGTTGGTACATTATATCCGGGATACGCTGCAAAACCACCTGGTGCGGATAGTGCTGCGTACCGGTCAGCCTGGCCAGGCACCAGAGCAAAAGGTTGTGCAGGACTACGATATTAATGATTACCGGGCAAAAACCGAACTGACTGTGCAGCGGTTAACTACCACAGTGCTATCAGCGCTGCGGGCGTATACGGCTATTAAAGAATTGGCGACATTAAACGATACTCTGGAAGCCAAGGTGCAGGCCAGAACAGCAGAGCTGGCGATCAGTAATCAGCAGCTACAACAGTCTTTAGCAGAACTTGAAGCCGGTGAACGTGCTGGTAAACAGGTACAGTTTAAAATGCTACCACCAGCCAGTTTTCACTGCGGCGATTATCATTTTAGCCATGTCTTGTATCCATCGGCCTATATGAGCGGCGATTTTGTAGATTATTTTAATGCTAACGAGCATCAGGTGGTGTTTTACATCGCTGATGTCTCGGGGCATGGCGTGGCATCTGCATTTGTTACTGTTTACCTAAAGCGCTTCGTCAGCTCTTATTACGAGCGTTATCAGCGGGGTAGTGCCGAAACGTTACTGGATCCGGCAGCTATGCTCAGCACCCTAAACAGGGAGTTATTGCGGGAAAATATGACCAAATATATCGCGCTGTTTTATGCCGTACTTGATACCCGGAATCACCAGCTTACGTATGCCAATGCGGGCGCTTACCCCTGGCCATTGCTGCTGCAACAGCAGCAAGCCAGTTACCTTGAGCTGAAAAGTACCCCGGTTGGCATGTTCGACTTTGCCAGTTACCAGAACCAGGCGCTAAATATCAGTGATGCCAGCGGTTTGTTGTTGTGCTCGGACGGATTGTTAGATTTACTGCCGCAACAGACAACTGATCTTAAACTACAGTTTTTGAAAGAGCATAGTGTCAATAACACTGATATCGCTGGGTTACTGCACGCTCTGAATGTTAATCCGGATCAGCCATTGCCCGATGACCTGACTATACTTAAGTTAAGTCGGTGCCTTAACAATACATAAAGTAAATGCATAAAGTAACTGCAAGTGAGTAGCGGATGAGTGAGCATGAACAAGTCCTGTTTGCCAGCATTAATAATTGCTGTTATTTCAAATTATGTGGTGAACTGCGGTATACCAATGCAACCGGCATGGATGATTTAATTGAGCGGTTGTTCAGCACTCGGATTAAGTGTGCAGCGGTGGTTATTGATCTAAATCAGGCAACCTTTATCGACAGCACCTATGTGGGTTTGCTGGCTGGTCTGGCGCGATATTGTCAGCAGCAACAACTGCCAAAACCCACAATTTTTTCTACCCAAACCGAAATAAACGAACTGCTGTTTGGCTTGTGTCTGGATCAGGCTTTTCAGATTATTCAGCAGCCAACCGATGAACCTTTGGGTAATGCGGCTGCAGATATGGCAGATATTGGCGTTCAGGCATACAGCACGCAGGAACAGGGCAGGATGATTTTACGGGCACACCAGGCACTGATTGAGCTGAATGATAAAAATAAAGCTGAGTTTCAACCCGTGGTGGATTTGCTCAAACAACAGTTAGAGTAACAGCAGGGTATCATCACCGTTTTTACTGCAGCGTTGTGCTGACTGCTGCAGATAGGGAATTAACTCAGCTACCGGCAGCGCGGGTTGGTAAAGATAGCCCTGGCCGGTATAGCAACCGGCCTCAAGCAGAAAGTTCCGTTGTTTCTCGTGTTCCACACCCTCGGCTATCACATCTAGACCAAGCGCTCTGGCCATCGCGATAATGGCCAGTGCTATTTGGGCATCCTCATCGTTTTCTGGCAGATCATTGACAAAACTACGATCAATTTTCAGGCAGTCAATAGGCAGTCGGCGCAAATACGACAGGGACGAATAACCGGTACCAAAATCGTCAATCGAGATGCGAAAACCTTGCTGCCGCAAGTTCGTTAGCAGAGTCATGGTGGTATCTGCCTGCTCAGGGATCAGGCAACTCTCTGTAAGCTCAAGTTCAATGCACTTTGCTGTGATGCCGCATTGGCACAAATTGCGTTGCAAGCGTTGATTGAACATCGGATCGCTTAACTGCAAAGCCGAAACATTGATCGCGACCGGCATCTGTAGCTGATAATCCCGAATGTCCCGACATACCTGCGCCAGAACCTGATCACTAAGCTGGGTGATCAGACCCAGTTTTTCAGCCAGCGGAATAAAATTTGCCGGTGCAATAAAACCGTGTTGATGATGTTGCCAACGAACGAGCGCTTCCAGCCCTTTAACCTTGCCGCTGGCCAGGTCAACCTTGGGTTGATACCATACTTGCAGGTTATGCTGTTGCAAAGCTTGCCGCAGAGCCTGTTCCAGTTTTAACTCATCCTGCGTTTGCTTGCCAATGTGTTCCTGGTAAAAACAGTACTGGTTACGACCGGCTGATTTTGCCTGATACATTGCAACATCTGCATGTTTGATTAACTGATCAGTGGTTTTCGCATCCACCGGAAATAAACTGATACCAATGCTGGTGGTCAGCACGAATTCTTGTTCCAGTAACCGGAAAGGCTTTTCAAATTGCTGCACCAGACGCCGGGCAATCTTGTCTAACGAGGAGATGTCATCAATTTCTGGTAGTAAAATAGTGAACTCATCGCCCCCCAGACGGGCCACCGACTCGCCCTCGCGCACAGTAGCTGTTAATCTGCGGGCAACCTCTGTTAATACCTCATCTCCAGCCTGATGGCCCAGGGTATCGTTAATCCGTTTAAATAAATCTAAATCAAGAAATAAAACCGCCATTTGATGTTGATGACGCTGGGCATTAGCCAGCGCCAGTTTTAAACGGTCTAAAAACATTCGCCGGTTTGCCAGTCCGGTCAATTCATCCAGATAAGCCAACTGATGAATTTTCTTTTCCTGAGACTTTCGTTCACTGATATCACTGAAAATGGCCGCAAACTGGCATATTTCGCCATTTTCGCCCCGGATAGCGGTAATAGATAACCATTCTGGATAAATTTCACCATTTTTACGCTTGTTCCAGATTTCGCCCTGCCAGTGTCCTTGCTCCATCAACACCTGCCACAGTGAACGATAAAAGTCTTTATTATGTAAACCGGAACTGAGCAACGCTGGGGTTTGGCCAATAGCTTCAGCAGCCGTATAACCAGTTAGTTGAGTAAAACTCGGGTTTACTGATTCGATAACGCCGTGCACGTTCGTGATCATAATGCCGTCAAGCGAGGCATCTATTACTTTGTGTGCCAGCCGTAAGTAATCAGCAGAGGTGCGAAGTGCTAAATCCCGGGCATACAGTGCCTGCTTTAGTTGCTCGACATACGCATACTCGACGTTGATCAAAATGTCGCTAAATGATAACAGGCCACAAATAAGACCTTGCTCATCAGTGACGGCAATATGCCGGAAATTTTTTTCTTTGAGAATATCTACTGCCTGCAGCAGGCTACAACTCTTCGTAACCGTTAGTACGGGCCGCTGAGCGAGTTGCGATAATTTGGCATGGTAGTTACCTTCAGCAATCAGTTTAATTAAATCTCTCTCTGTAATAATGCCGGGCATTTCGTCACCAAAATCAACGATAGCCGCCTCAGCATTGTGCTGTTGCATCGTTTTAACGGCCAGATTAAGCGCCATACTGCTGGATATGTGTAACGGTGGTTTGGAAATACTGGATCCGACGTCTTTTAAACGCAAATAGTGTTCTATGCGTTGCTGACGCACAATGTCACTTTGAGTCAGGATGCCAACGGGCTGTTGCTGATGGTCGATTACCAGCAGCCGGCGGATCCTTTTTTGTAACATCAGGCTGGCAGCCTGATTGAGTGGCGTATTGGCTTCAACGGAAATAACAGGTGAAGTCATCAGCTTCTTTATAGGCTGCTGATAAGCATCTGCCAGTTGCCAGTCGATTCTTTTCGCATCAGCCTCGGTCCAAATCCCCAGTACCTTGTTGTGTTCCATAATCAGAATGCAACTAACCTGATGCTTATGCATCAATTTGGCAGCGTCCTGCACTGTCGTCAGCAAATCACAGAAAATAAGCTGTGTGCTGATAAACTGGGAAACCGTTGGTTCGTGTTCTGCCGCTGTTGCAAATAACTTACCCAAATTGGCGACCACTGTTGCACCTGTGTGTGGCAAAAAAGGGCTGCAGTATAATGCGCCCTGAGCGTCATGATTTTGATCCTGCGCAAACGATACTTTTGTAGTGCAATAATCGTTTGCTTTCAAAATACTGGTTGCTTTTGCATGTTGCCTCGTTGCCATAGCTGCGCTCCAGCCTTCCCAAAGCGTTGCGTTAGTGTCAGCTATTCGTCCTGAGCAAATCTCATTTAACTACCGGTAACTCCCTCCAATTCGTAGTGTAAGCAGGCGAGAGCAGTTCACGTTTCATGCCCCATTGTTGGGTTGTTCCCTGGCTGGCAAACCACAACGTTTTACCATGTTTGCTGTTTAGGGTATCCATCAGTTGCATCAGTTTTTGGTCTGACTCTCTTACAGTTACCGGCTCATCAAACAAGCTGGGTTGATACACCCCGGGGTCGTAAAAGTCGGCTAGCATTACCCCGGCTTTAGCGTAGCGGTAGCCGTTCAGCCACAAGCTATCAAGTAGTTGCATGGCTTTAGCCAAAAAAATGCGGGTGTCACTGCTGGGGCTATCCAACTCACAGCTTTTACTGGCTGAATAGGGCGCGTCGTTGTCACTAAATGGGCTGGTGCGCAAAAATACTGTCAGATATTTTGCCTGTTGCTGCTCCCGGCGCAGCTTTTTGCAGGCCCGGTCAATGTATTCGCTGATCGCCTCACACATTTGCTGCTTGTCAGTAATACGCTCGCCAAAAGCGCGGCTGCTGACAATTTGCTTTTTGGTCGGTGTGACATCTTCTATTGCAATACATGACTCACCGTTAAGTTCGCGCACGGTGCGCTCAACCACAACTGAAAAATGCTGTCGAATGTAATTGGGGGCCGCATCGGCCAATTGCAGCGCGGTGGTAATACCCAGTTGCTCAAGACGTTTAGTGAGCTTGCCGCCAATACCCCAAACTTCGTTTACCGGCAGCAGGGCCAGTAATTTGCGTTGGCGTTCTTTGCAGGTTAAATCGACCACGCCACCGGTTTTAGCCCAGGTTTTTGCTGCATGGTTGGCCAGTTTTGCCAGGGTTTTGCTCGGCGCGATGCCGACACAGACGGTAAGGCCGATATCTTTTTGTACGCTGCGTCTAACGTGCTGGCCAAGTTCGGTTAGCCCCTTGCTGTACACCATGCCGGTTAAATCTAAAAAGGCTTCATCTATTGAATATACCTCAACCCTGGGCACCAGGTTCTCCAGCGTGCTCATCACCCGCTGCGACATATCGGCATACAGCGCATAGTTTGAAGAAAAGGCCACTATCTGATGCTTTTGCAATAAATCGCGCACCTGAAACACCGGCAGGCCCATTTTAATGCCGAGCTTTTTAGCCTCTTTTGAGCGGGCGATAATGCAACCATCGTTGTTCGATAAAACGACAACCGGCTTAGCAGCTAAATCGGGCCGGAACAGCTTTTCACAGCTGGCGTAAAAATTATTGCAGTCTACCAGGGCAAAAACAGAAGTTGTCATTTGCGTTTCATTTGCCGGATAACGTTAGTCACCACACCGAAAACATTCAGCTCTTCATCATTACCAGGGCGTATAGGTTGGTATGCAGCGTTGCGTGGCAATAACATCAGTGAAGGGCGGGTACACAGCTCTTTTACGGTGAATTCACCATTAACTGCTGCCACCACGATATCGCCGTGCTCAGCCTCAATAGAGCGGTCTACCACTAGTACATCGTTATCATAAATACCGGCTTCAATCATCGAGTCGCCTTCTACCCGGACAAAAAACGTCGCGTTAGGATGGCGGATACACAGCTCATTCAAATCCAGTGTCCGCTCGACATAATCCTGCGCGGGCGAGGGGAAGCCCGCTTTAATTTTGCTGGCAAATAATGGGATAGCGAGTCTGGCACTTTGCTGTGCATCACCCGGGAATAAGGCTGTCATACAAAACCTCTTTATATGTATATTTATACAGTATACATGAGATCTATATAATGCCAAGTGGTAATCGCTAACGTTGCGCAAATCCACATCAGAGAAACCGCTCGCGGTAGGCGTTGGGTGGCATAAGAAATTTACGCACAAAAGCGCGCCTGAAGGCGTCGTTACTTTGACTGTATGCTGCTGTGACAAAGCAGCACTATGCGCGTTTAACCTGAACTGTTAGTGTTAAGTCTGACAATGGCCGAAAAGTGAATTCAGTATCTTTTCGGTTATCGCTATAGTTGACAGAGGTTCACATATGACAGATATCTACATGCAGGCGGCCATTGCCCAGGCCAGAAAAAGTTTAGCTGAGGGCGGTATTCCTATTGGCTCGGTGCTGGTTATCGACGGCAAGATTGTTGGCGCCGGCCATAACCAGCGGGTGCAGAAGGGCAGTTGTGTGCTGCATGCTGAAATGGATTGCCTCGAAAATGCCGGTCGCTTAACCGCCGCCGATTACCGCCGTGCTACGCTGTACTCCACCTTGTCGCCTTGTGATATGTGCAGCGGCACGGTACTGTTATATGGCATTCCAAAAGTAGTGATTGGTGAGAACCAGACTTTTCAGGGGCCAGAAGCCTACGTGCAAAGCCGTGGCGTTGTCCTCGAGAACCAGCAGAATGCCGAGTGCATCCAGCTGATGCAGGATTTTATTGTCGCTAAGCCGCAGCTGTGGTTTGAAGATATTGGTAAGTAACTGCCTATGGTTAACCACCAAACCTACCACCGCGGCTAGCTTAGTAAGCTGTTGTACCAATGAGGGCATGATGTTGGTGTTTAATACCAAACAATGCAGTGGCGTATAACCGAAAGTCTGCTTTTTTGAGGCTAAGCACAGTGGCTAGGTAATATGAACAAATTGCGTAGACAAATTACCCTGGGTTTAGCGGTTATTGTTGTGGCTGCGGCATCCAGTAGTACAAATAGCAACCAACCAGCCCCAGACACTGAGCCACAGCTTACTGCGCTGATTTTTCCCGCAGCGCCGCTTCAAGTGTTTTGGTGGCACTGATATCGACCAGGGTAATAACTACGCCATCTATCATATTGTCCAGCGTGCGATAGGGCATTATCCGCACGGAAAACCAGCGTTCATCAGTGGTTGGAATTTCTTTTTCACAGAATTTCAGGGTACGTAGGGTGTCCAATGCATCATCATGCAGGTCCGGGTACTGTAAGCAGCTGGTCAGGTCACTCAGGGGGCGGCCCAGGTCGCTCTCGCGCAGGTTAATTATGTTTGCTGCCCGATCAGTATAGCGTCGCACATTGAGCTGCTGATCTAAAAACAAAATAGCAATTTCAACGCTGTTCAGTGTATTTTGCAGATCGCTCTGGGCCAGGGCTAAATCGTCCAGTTTGGTTTGCAATTCGGCGTTAATGGTTTGCAGTTCTTCGTTCATTGACTGCATTTCTTCTTTTGATGTCGTCAGTTCTTCATTGGTTGATTGCAGCTCTTCGTTGGTTGACTGCAACTCTTCATTGCTCGATTGCAGCTCTTCTTTCGAGGTGCGGGTTTCTTCGCGTAAAGCCTGAATTTCCATAAGGTATTGTTGTTGTATCGCTGCCAACGACATATCGATGCCAGCAGCCGGGCTTTGCAGATCGCTGGCTGCCACGTCGCGAAATACAATCATGGTCATGCCGTTCAGGCTAGCGGGTTGCTGTAACAGCTGTACAGTAACATCTACCTGCTGACTATCATCACCACTTTGTATCGGCAAGCGATGTAATTGTAATGGCTCAGTTTTATTTGCTGTGTTGCTCGTCCGGACTTGTTGCAGTGCCATGGCAAGTGGCGCCCGCAAACCTTCACGCACCATGGCATGAAAGTTCCAGTTGGCTTTACCCGCTGCCGGCTCCAGGTAGTTGCCGGTGCGGCCACTAATATAAACAATATCACCGTCAGCGTTTACTACCACTGCCGCGGGGGCATACACCTGCAACAGCACATGATCGGCGGCCGTTTGCAGGTTGTCGCTTTGCGCAGAAGGTGTTTTTTTTGTGGCCACAGGTTGCTCCTTGGCGAGGTGGGATAAAGGCGGAAACGACGGTACTGCCCGATTGCGGTTGCCGGGGGCAATCGGTTCCAGGCGCTGGTAAAACCGTAGCTTTGCCTGCATTGGCGCAAATAATTCATTAAACCGGCCAATCGTTTCTGAGCTGCCCAATAATAACAGGCCGTTGCGGCAAAGGCTGTAATGCAGCAATGGCATAAGGGTGCGCTGCAGTTTAGCATCAAAGTAAATCAGCAGATTGCGGCAGATAATGATATTTTGCCGGGTGAACGGTGGGTCCAGAATGACATTGTGCTCGGCAAATAACACCATATCGCGGATCTGTTGTTTAATTTGATAATAAGTGTCATGCCGGTTGAAAAACTGACTCAGTGTTGCGTTACTCATCTGTTCGCTGATGGCCAGGGGATATTGGCCTCGCCGCGCCTTGGCAATGGCATCCGGGCTGAGATCAGAGGCAAAAATCTTTAAACTAAACTTTTTAAACTCTGGCTGACGTTGCTGCAACTGACAAAACACTATCGCGAATGAATAGGCCTCTTCGCCGGTGGAACAACCTATACTCCAGGCCCGCAGCGCAGTGCTATCATGTTGTTGCTGCAGCAGTGCCGGCAAGGCCTTACTGGCCAGGTAATCCCAGACATCAGTGTCACGAAAGAACTCTGTCACGCCGATGAGCAGCTCTTTAAACAGCAGATCATTTTCCTGTGGGTTGTCATCAAGAAAATCAGCATAGTGCTGCATGGAATCAAGCGCATGAATGGCAATACGCCGTTCAATTCTGCGTTGCAGGGTGCTGGTTTTATACAGAGAAAAATCGTGCCGGTTATGACGTTGTAAGCGGTTGATAATCCGCTGCAATGCACTGGCCGGGCTGACTGCTGCGCTTACCTGCCGCTGGCTGGCCGTTATATCCGGGCTGGGGGTGTGCGCCCTTACTGAGAGTATGCGGGCAGTAAGCTGCTCGGTAGCGGCAATAATATCGACAGCACCGGTGGCAATAGCGGACTCTGGCATTGAGCTAAAGTGGGCCGATGCAGGTAGTTGGGCAGCGGTGATCCCCCCGGCTGCTTTAATTGCCTGCACCCCAAGGGAACCGTCGTTACCCATTCCGGATAAAATAACACCGATCGCATTTTCGCCAAGCCCCGCAGCCAGTGAGCTAAATAAAATATTTACCGGCAGGCGCATGCCCCTTTGCTCGGTCGGAGTAGCCAGTTTCAGAACGCCATGTTCCACTCTGAGTTCGGTATTTGGTGCGATAACATACACCTGATTGGCGCAGATCCGCATGCCATCTTCGGCTTGTTGCACGTCCATACTGGTTGCCCGGCCTAATAATTCCGGCAACATGGCTTTTTTGGTCGGGTCCAGATGCTGGACAATAATCCAGGCCAGGCCAGTGTCGGGCGGGGTATGCAGCAAAAGCTGGTCCAATGCCTCAAGGCCGCCGGCTGACGCACCAATGCCAACAATAGCAGGACCGGTTTTAGTTGCACTCGCTTTGTTCACGTCAGTACTCACGTCAGCATAATAAGAATAGCGTGGTGATCGGGACTCATGCTTAACGACAAACGCAGGGTGCCTGCACCGGCAACCGCATTGTCTTTTTGTTTATCTGGCACTGTGGTAACAAGCAGGGTAGCACGTTGTTTACTGCGTTGGACTCTGGCCAGAGCAGCAGTGAATAATGGCCGGCAAGTGGCGCTTAACAACGACAAAAATGAACTACCACAAAGTGGCTTGTCAGCGAGTCCGTGCTCAGTGTTGATCAGGTGGGCAAATAAGCGGCTGGCAGCATCATTTGCTGCGGTGATGACACCGTCCTGACTCAGCACTAAACACGCGGCTGGATTCATCGTAAAAAATTGCCGGTAACAGGCAAATTCGTGCTGCAACTCACGTTCGTTGCTTTGCAGTTGCTCCAGTTGTAAATCAAGCTCTACCTGATGAACTTGTAATTCATGCAGTAACTTCAGGCCATCATTGGCGGTGCTGGCATTACTACTAAGCCGGTACAACACACCCAGCGCATCTGCGCCGGCGTTAAAGGCAGTGCTAAGCTGGCCAGCACTGTTGCTAAGTCGTTGTTCTGCTTGCTGGCGCAAAGTAGCCGTTAACAAGGGTGGCGCGGTTGGCTTAGTCATGTAAATCTTCAGTAACGGATAGACGTGCTGTAGTATAGGCTTAATAGTGGACAGTAAACACCTGCTGCGCGCAGTTAAGCGACATTATCAGAGGAGACATTATTATGCTCATAAGCCGTACGGTTGTTAAAGCGGGCATGCTAGGCTTGCTATTTGCGCTGCCAGCCCTGGCTGCCACGCCGCAAATAACGGTATTTGACCAGGTTGATGTGTTGCCAATGCACGCCACTGCCGTCTCGCCTGAGCAGCGGATACAACGTAATCAGCGGGTTGTTGTTAAGGGCGATAGAATTGTCGCTGTCGGACCAGCGACAGACATTGCCATGCCCCAGGGCGCCAGGCGGATTGATGGTAAAGGGCGCTTTTTATTGCCCGGCCTGGCCGAAATGCATGGCCATGTGCCGCCATTGGTCGACTTTAGCGGCATGCCCAAGCGTTATCTGGATGATGTGCTTAGTCTTTATCTGGCAGGAGGTGTTACGACAGTGCGCGGCATGTTGGGTCATGATCAGCAACTGCGATTAAAAGACGATATTGCCAGTGGCAAACGCCTCGGGCCAACCTTGTATCTGGCCGGCCCCAGCTTTAATCAGCATACCGTTACCTCGGCAGAGCAGGCGCGTGAGCGTGTGCAACAGCACAAGGCTGAAGGCTGGGATTTACTGAAAATTCACCCGGGATTAAGCCTGGAACATTATCAGGCCATTGCTGGCGAAGCCAAAAAGCAAAATATTGATTTCGCCGGCCACGTACCCGAGGCTGTTGGTATTGAACAGGCAATAGTGCTTGGCAGTCGTACTATTGATCATCTCGATGGCTATATGGCAGCACTGGGTGGTTTTGAAAAAGCCCTTACCACCGAAGATATGGCGCCGCTGGTAGCGCTGACTAAACAGCATAACGTGGCAGTAGTACCTACCGAAGCATTGTGGCAAACCATTATTGGAGCTGCTGACATAACAAGGTTGCAAACCTACGACGAGCTGAAATATATGCCGGCCCAGGTGATAGCAGGCTGGCAGCGTTATTTGCAACAAGGCGCTGGCCCCTATTACACCGGCGACACCGCTCAGTTGCATGCAGAGAACCGCAGGCTGCTGCTGCAAGAGCTGCATCGGGCTGGGGTCACTGTTTTGTTGGGCACCGATGCGCCACAATTATTCAGCGTTCCCGGTTTGTCGTTACGCCGGGAAATACCCAAAATGGTGGCGGCGGGCATGAGCCCGTATGACATTTTGCGCAGCGGCACAGTCCTGGTGGGGCAGTACTTTGCTGATAAAGACCAGTTTGGTCAGGTGAGAGCCGGTCAGCGCGCGGATTTATTATTAGTGGATGGCAACCCGTTAAAGGACTTATCTGTACTGAATCAGCCCGCTGGAGTAATGGTGCGTGGCCAGTGGTTAAGCCGTGAAATACTTGACGGCATGCTGGCAGAAATCGCCCAGGCACGGCTGGCAGAAAATAAGTAAGCTGAAAAGACAAACAGCGCCTTGCGGGCGCTGTTAATAATTAAGTTGTTAATTAAACAGTAGTCAGGGGCTGGCGTTTTAAATCAGTTAAATAAATTCTTTAACACGGCCATCCGCTCTGCGGCGGGCAATGCCCCCAGCTTTTGCTCCAGCGTCCGGTTTAAACGAATAACTGAGCCGTGTTGAAAGCGAAGTAATTGTTGTCTGGCCATTTCTTCGTCTGTTACCGAAGCATTCGCCCTCACCGGCTGTAGCAGCGCACGGCATTCAGATTGAGTCGGAATAAAACCCAGTTTACGGCTATAGGCAACCAACGTTATTTTCGTTGCATCGCCAGCAGCCAGTTGGCAATACTCAGTATTCGAATAAGTATAGGTATTGACACTCGCTTCGCTGTTCATCGAACCAAAGGCCAGAGCCGTTAAGGCAGTTATCATTGCAAATTTCATATCAAGTCCCATCAGGTTTGTGTTAACTGACGACAATTGTATAAGTCGAAAGTGACAGTTCTGTGTAAGATAGGCGAGATAAATTGCAGCAAATGCATTAGAAATACTAATGGCATTTTCAGGCTATTTAAAATCTGCTGTCTCCAGATACACTTCAGTGGCCTGAATACCCATGGCGTTAAGTTGTTGCAACGCGGTGACATCGGCCGGCGCTTTTAATATTAGTGGCTCAGGTGGGGCCTGATCAGTTCGTAAAATCTGGTCAAAGCCGGGTTTAGCGGCAATCTGGTGAATTAAAAAATAACTCTGATTAATTTTCAGTACGTCGTAACGTGCTTCGTTTACCGCGGCTGCCTGTTTAATTGGCCGGAGATAGAGCTGCCTGGCAAAATTAACCGGTACCTCGTCAAACCAGACACTACCACCGCGTTCAAAATGACCGTGGTATACGGCCGCCTTAATAGTGATGCTCTGGCCTTCAATTAACTGTCGTAAATCAAATTGCTGCGGAAGAATGGTCATTTGCTGCTTGTCTTGTAGTGTTGCCAGCACAGCCTGATGCTCCGTATGTGGCAGCGTTATCTGGTATATCAGCTGATAATTATGCGGCGCCTGATAAAGCGGTAAATGTGAAGCCAGCAAAATATCATCTGCGGCAAATAGCACCATGCCATGATCGCCAACATGACTGTGTTGATGTTCCGCTGCCAGCACCCGCGGCGCCAGTAAAACCGACCCCAAGATCATCAGTAATAAATAACGCATACTCAAACCTTCTAAACAACTAACCAGATAACTGTAGTTTAGTGGCTAACCACAAAAAATCACAGTTGCAGCGTTTTAAGTCGTGGTAAAGAAACTGGCGCTGTCCATGCTGCTAATCCATCAGTACCGCTGACGCAGCAGCAGAAAAATATACAAATTTTTGAATTATTTTCCATTATTTCGTAACGTATCTGGACGCTGGTAATTAACGCCGGGTTGTCATATTTATTAAGTTAATGATAAATATTGGATTAATGGTTTAACTGGCTTAAATACGCGACGCTGAGCTATCTGGCACGCCTTTCGCCTTAGACATCTGTATGAATGGATGATATGGCAGAGGTGTACGATGCAACGCGCGGTGATTAAACCAGATACGATGCGGGTGAATCAGACTGACGGATCGGAGTGGGGAGCGTACTTTGATGAATTTATAACTCAGAAAGGTTATCCCTGCGTTGGCGCGAAAGTAGCCCGGAACAAGCGCCGGATTGAACTTCACAAATTCCGGGATATCAGCAGCAGCAACGATGATGACGCTATTTTACGCTGCATTTATCAGTTTATTTCCAAATTTAGGCAGCAGAATGATATTTTTTTCAGCCTGGTCTGTGTATTTACAGCCTGTGATACCCACAGCGATGCCGGTTTTGAGCGGGCGCTTTGGGCCCGTTTACAAGCCCTGCACAATAAAGACTGTAAACGATTTAACTGGGATACCCGGGTAAGTGAGCAGCCGGCAGACGCGAATTTCAGTTTTAGTCTGGGGGGAGAAGGGTTCTTTATTATTGGCTTAAACCCCTATAGTCAGCGAAAGTCACGGCGATTTTGCTACCCGGCCATTGTGTTCAACCTGCATAGTCAGTTTGAAAAGTTGAAAGAACAGCATAAATTCCACAGTATGCGACAACAGATCCGGAAAAACGATGCCGTATTTTGCGGCGAGCCCAACCCTGTGCTATCTGATCACGGCGAAGCTTCAGAAGCACGGCAATACAGTGGTCGCGCCGTTGCAGCTAACTGGCGTTGTCCATTTTCAGCAAGGAGAAATAATGAGTAAGGTAATTATGCCCAGAAGTGGCACTGCTTTTAGTATGAAAGCAGGCCAGTTGCTAAAGGTCATCGATCCAGAGGGAGAGCAGGTGGCTGATTTGTATTGTTTTAACCAGCACAACTTTCACGAATACCTGTCATCGGGGCGCTCTCTGGATTACAACGAGTCACTGCATTTTGGTCAGGGCAGTAAACTTTACTCAAATTTCAGCAACGAGATGTTTGAAATTATTGAAGATAAAGTGGAAGACCACGACTTTTTGCTAACGCCCTGCAGCAAAGATACGTTTAGCCATTTTTATCCGGATGAAGAGGCCGTGCCCGGCTGTTACGGCAATTTGGTAAGTGCTTTTGCTGACTATGGTATTCCAGAGCATCTGATCAGTACGACCTTTAATACATTTATGAACGTGACCGTAGATGAAAAAGGCCGGATCCGGGTCCTACCCCCGAAAAGTAAAGCCGGTGATTACACTATTTTCAAAGCAAAGATGGATTTGCTGGTTGGCTTAACAGCCTGCTCAGCTGGTCAGTCAAACAATTTTAGCTATAAACCCATTCATTATCAGGTGTTAGACTAAGCCAGGGACCAGAACAGCGGCTGTGTATTTAAGCCGCTAAAGCAGAGAACGCAGCAATGTGGCTACAACGAGAATTGTCTTTAAAAGCAAAAAACCGCGGATTTCATTTAATTACTGAAGAGCTGCTGCGCCAGTTACCCGAACTTAGCAAGCTGTCGGTGGGTATTTGCCATATTTTTATTAAACACAGCTCAGCCTCATTAACTATTAATGAAAATGCAGACCCGACCGTCCGCCAGGATTTTGAGCAGTTTTTTAACAGAGCAGTACCGGAAAATGAACCCTATTACAGCCATACTTATGAGGGAAGTGACGATATGCCCGCTCATCTGAAAAGCAGCTTATTGGGCAGCAGTATTACTATTCCGATTACCGAGGGCAGCCTGAACCTGGGAACCTGGCAGGGCATATATTTATGCGAGCATCGTAACCATGCCAGCAGCAGAACCGTGGTGGTTACGTTGCAGGGGGAATAAGTAGTAGACGACAATACCCGGGTGTTTCGTCAGGTTACTATAAAAAAACGCCGGTAGGCTTCTTCAGCCTCACGACGTCTTCAAGTAGGAACGTTTACTTACTCTTGACAACTACCACAGCACATCTGGCGGTCATGTTCTGACGCTCAATCGCAGCCGCCCCGAGCAACTTATTCAGGATAATGACGATGACAAAACCGACTAATCCGTCAGAGCTTAGCCCCGAGCAGGCGATGCGTTACAGCCGTCAGCTAATGCTGCCGGCACTGGATTTTCGTGGCCAGGAAGCGCTGCTGGCAAGTTCAGTGTTACTGGTCGGCATGGGCGGGCTAGGCTGTGCTGCCGCACCTTATCTGGTAGCAAGTGGTATCGGCAGTATTACGCTGGTCGACGATGACACTATTGACCGCAGTAACCTGCAACGGCAAATCTTGTATCGTGAAGCCGATATCGGGCACAGTAAAGCACAGCAAGCGGCGGCCAGCTTGCGCCAGTTAAATTCCGAAATTGCAATACAGGCGTTGCAGCAGCGGTTAAGTGCAGACGATTTAGCAACGCTGGTACCGCAGTATTCACTGGTGCTGGACTGCACCGATAACCTTGCTACCCGCAATGCCATCAATGCCGCCTGTGTTAAGGCCAAAGTACCACTGGTATCGGGCGCCGCTATCCGCTTTGAAGGCCAGCTTGCCAGCTTTAGTATGCAAGGCGAGGGTTCTTGCTATCACTGTTTAAGCCAGTTGTTTGGCGAGCAGCAACTCAGCTGTATGGAAGCCGGTATTTTAAGCCCGGTAGTGGGTATTATTGGCACTATGCAGGCTTTAGAGGCAGTAAAAATATTGGGCGGAGCAGGCACGCCGCTATACGGTAAGTTACAGTTATTTGATGCTCTTAGCGGCCAACGGCGGCAGTTTAGTTTAATTAAAGATCCGCTCTGTCGTGTCTGTGGCTAAATTTGTGCTGTCAAATTGAACAGAGTGGTCAGACTATGCACTCAGTGTAAAGCCAAGACAAACGGCGCTTGATGTAATCAAAGCTGCAGCACGATTACCTATTCAGGGGTATCAGAAAAAAAGTCTAAAAACAGCAGGAGAGTGCCGCGGCAACACTCTCCTTGCAAGATGCAGCGACCACGCGCGGCGCGAAAACCTGGTGGACAGCATTGGACCCGAGCATTTACCGTCATTGCTACCGGGCTTACTGCGCTGGTTAGCGCAACAGCAATCTGTACAAAAACTGCTAAGCCTGCGATAGATCAAGCTTAGACTTTTCATTCGCTTTTATACTGACGCTGAGCTAGGCCAAGGTGGCACCCGCGCACTAAAAGAGGTAGTAATGCAAAGTATTAAATGGGACCCGAAGTTAATCAGTAAATACAATATTAACGGCCCGCGTTACACCTCTTACCCTACGGCACTGGCACTTAGTAGCAACTTTGATCCGGCGCAAATTCAGGCCGCGATTAAGCAAAGCCTAAGCGATCTTAGCCTGTATTTGCATATCCCGTTTTGCCACAAGCTTTGTTATTACTGCGGCTGCAATAAGTTGGTTACCCGCCATCAGCATAAAGCCGATACTTACCTGGATGCTCTGGCGCAGGAAATGGCACGTTATGCGCCCTTACTTAGTAATAAACGGATTAACCAGCTGCATCTAGGCGGCGGTACCCCTACCTTTTTAACCGAAGTGCAGCTAAGCCGCTTGATGGCCTTGTTGCAGCATAATTTCACGATCAACAGCGATGCGGAAATCAGTATTGAAATAGACCCACGCAGCTGCAGTGATGACAAATTGCGCCATTTACGTACCCTGGGGTTTAACCGGGTCAGTTTCGGGGTGCAGGATTTAGACGAGAAAGTCCAAATTGCCATAAACCGGGTGCAGGATACCGATCTAATTCGCCATCAGGTAAAGCTTAGCCGTGAGCTTGGTTTCAGCTCGATTAATCTGGATTTAATCTACGGCCTGCCATTTCAGCAACCGGCCAGCTTCGCTGAGACGGTCGATGAAATTATCCGCCTGAATCCAGATCGCATTTCATTGTTCAGCTATGCCCATTTACCGGAGCGTTTCGCTGCCCAGCGTAAAATAGCCAACAGCAGCCTGCCGGATGCGCCATTGAAGCTGGAACTGATGCAGTTGGCGATTGAACGATTTGTTGCGGCAGGTTATCAATTTATTGGTATGGACCACTTTGCCCGGCCAGATGATGCCTTGGCCAAAGCGCAGCAGGCCGGTAAGTTGCAGCGTAACTTTCAGGGTTATACTACCGCCGGTCAGGATGCGCTGATTGGCCTGGGGGTATCCAGTATCAGCCAGGTAAGCGGTGTGCTGTGGCAAAATAGCAAAGAGTTGCCAGTCTATTATGCTGCCATTGGTAACGGCCAACTGCCAATTGAGCGCGGTTTTAGCTTAAATAACGACGATAAAATCCGCGCAGCGCTGATCAGCCAGTTAATCTGCCATTTTGAATTAGACATAGAAGCATTTAGCCAGCAATGGCAACTTAATAGTTTCTGGCACTATTTTGCCGAGGCGTTAGAGCGCTTGCAGCCCTTTATGGAAGACGGCTTGGTAGAGGTATATGCCGGGCGAATTAAAGTAACCGCCAGTGGCAGATTATGGGTGCGCAGTATCTGTGCCTGCTTTGACGCTTACCTTGCCCAGGGCCAGCAGCGGTATTCAAAAGTAGTGTAGTGTGGCTCAGTGTTGCGGCAGATCAATGCTATTAACGCTGCAAACGCTAGAATAGCCGCCATTTCGCAACAGCACGAGCAGACACTATGTTAAAACCTGAATTACTCTCACCCGCCGGCAGCTTAAAAGCGATGCGGCTGGCGTTTGCTTACGGCGCCGATGCCGTATATGCCGGTCAACCACGTTACAGCCTGCGGGTGCGCAATAACGAGTTTGATTTAGCGTCGCTTGCCTGCGGCATCAGTGAAGCGCATACGCTGGGTAAAAAATTCTATGTCGTGGTTAATATTGCGCCGCATAACAGTAAGCTGCAAAGCTTTGTCGCTGATATGGCGCCGGTGGTGGCGCTTAAGCCCGATGCGCTTATTGTTTCAGACCCAGGTGTGGTGTATTTACTGCGCCAGCATTTCCCACAGCAGCCACTGCATTTGTCGGTGCAGGCTAATACGGTAAACTGGGCGGCGGTGAAATTCTGGCAGGCCCAGGGCGTTGAGCGGGTTATTTTATCGCGCGAGCTGGCGGTGGAAGAAATAGCAGAAATTCGCCGCGAAGTCCCCGAGATGGAGCTGGAAGTGTTTGTGCATGGGGCACTGTGTATGGCCTATTCCGGCCGTTGTTTGTTATCGGGTTATATTAATAAACGCGACCCGAATCAGGGCGCCTGTACTAACAGTTGCCGCTGGCCTTATCAGGTGCATGCCGCCACAGCGGATGATGCAGGCCAGTTTCAACCTATCAGCACGCCTGCGCTGCTGGAGGAGCAGGGCCGTCCCGGTGAGCTGATGGCGATAGATGAAGATTTGCATGGCACCTATATTTTAAACTCGAAAGACTTACGAGCTATAGAGCATGTACCGGCGCTGACCGCGATGGGGGTGCACTCTTTAAAAATAGAAGGCCGTACTAAGTCACCTTATTATGTGGCCCGCACCGCCCAGGTTTACAGGCAGGCTATCGACGATGCGGTCGCCGGTAAAGCGTTTGACCCACAGTTGCTAACTGAGCTTAACGGTATGGCCAACCGCGGTTTTACCGAAGGCTTTTTGCGCCGGCATAAACCGCAAGACACCCAGAACTACGTCACCAGCCACAGCGTGGGCGAACAGTTGCTGGTTGGCGAGTTTATTGGCGAGCAGGACAGAGACGGCTTTGCGCTGCTGGAGGTGAAAAATCAGTTTGCCGTTGGCGATAGCCTGGTGCTGATGACGCCAGAGGGTAATCAACGCTTTAGCCTTCAGGCGCTGCGCGACAAGCAGGATAACGACATTGTGCTGGCACCAGGCGCCTGTTATCAGCTTAAGGTTAAGTTGCCTGCGCAGCATAATCTTAGCTTTGCCATGCTGTTAAAACAGCTTCCTGTGGCGGTAACAGCTGGCAGTGATTTAGCCATTAATGCGGCAGCTGGGGTAATGTAATAGCATGCCCGCCGTAATTGAAGTCAGCTGCATTAATTGTGATATGTGCGTACCCGAGTGCCCGAACGAAGCCATCAGCATGGGGGCTAAACATTATCAGGTTGACCCAACGCTGTGTACCGAATGCATTGGCTATTATGACAAACCAACCTGCATTGCGGTATGCCCGATAGATTGTATCGAGCTGGTGGAGTAATCCGGTTATTGCTCTGGAACTGTCTGCTGATGATGGCTAGAGCTTGCTTCCTAATAAGTTTTTAAATGTTGATACCAGGGGGATAACTTATTGCGAAAGGCATTTTCTCTTGGTTTTATCTTGCCTTCGTACTGTTGTTTTGACACCTCGGCACGCCGGGTTTCTGCAGCGTGGTCAATGCGGCGCATTTCCAGCAGAGTCTGGTGAATACGGTCAAAGGCTTCACAACCTTGTTTAACGGCGGCCTGCTTTTTTTCGTCCTGCTCAAAAGCCGTTACAAATGCGCCCCAGCAAACATTTCTGTCAACTTTTGTCGAGTAGCGGATGTTGAAATAGCTTTCCATTTCCTGAGTCATATATACATAAGAAAGCATATCAATATCACGGTCAGCAACTTCTTCTAATCTGGCATTAAGTTCGCCGGCTAATTCAAAGTCCTGAATAGAGGTTACAGGTAAATAATAATCAGGTTCGCGCTGGTCTTTAGACCACAAGTTGCGCATATTAATCAGGTCACGTTGCAGTTCACGGTCAATAATAAAAACTTTATTAAGCATCGCTTTAATATTGTGCCGCAAGTGATCTTTTTTCCAGTCACGGACAACATCGGGTTTCAGTGAAACCGCAGGGCCGGCAACGATTAATGCCGCCAGTACCGAGTGGCTATAAAAAGATGCATCAACCGCTTTCGGCTGTTCTGCCGGCTTTTCTTTTGGTTCAAGAACAAAAGCATTGCTGGTGTTACTTAGCAAAAGCAACCAGCATACTGGTATTGTGAGCAGACTTGCTATTTTTTTCATAACGCCTCGATTTCACTAAGTTTAATTAGTGGTAGTGGTTTGGATTAAAACTCCAGATACTATAAAGGTTTTATAAGAGCCTTAAAAACAAAAACGCCGCTCAGCTTGTTCAGCCAGAGCGGCGTTTTCATTAGAATTTTTGGTGCGTCCTAGTGGACTCGAACCACCGACCCCCACCATGTCAAGGTGGTGCTCTAACCAGCTGAGCTAAGGACGCACACTTTTTGTTGCCGCACGTGGCTGACAACGGCGGCTATGTTATTGCGCTGCTGGCTGGTTGGCAAGTGTTTTTCGTGTTTCAGCATACGTTTGGCTGAATTTTAGCCGGTCAGCGGGTAATTAACCGCAATCAGGGCTGTTTTGGTCGTATCTGCACCGGCGTAAAGCGCTCAACTGCACACATTGCGGTTGGCTTATGTTAACTTTGGTGTACCGTAAGATGTGTTGCCTGTCAGAAAAATACTTAACATAAGCAGGCTTTCGAGGAATTTATGCCAACTATCGCCAGCGGGTTTGCCCGTCGTTTTCGCCTTACTTCTGTTATGTTGCTGGTTGCTACCAGTGTTGGTTGTAGTCAGCTGCAAAGCACTGTGCCTGAGCCTGCTGTTACCTCTGCTGCTATAGCTGCCAGTACTGTCGCGACCGAGGGGCTACGGCCGCTTGAGCTGACTGACATTATGAAGTTTCGGGAAATAAGCCAGCGCAAGCTTAGTCAGAACCAACAATATATGGTGTATACCGCAGCACCTGATTTTGGCGATAGCACTGGCTATGTGGTTAATTTGCAAAGTGGCCAGCAAATTAGTGTAGAGCGGGGCGATAAGGGGCAACTGAATGCCAATGGCAGTTTTGCACTGTTTCGGCAACAAGCACCGCTGCTGGCCCGCGAACAAGCAGCTGATAAGAAAGCGCGTGATGCCCTGGCGCAAGACGCGGTGCTTGTTAATACCGCAACGGGTACCAGCCAGCTGCTTGCCAATATCGATCGCTTTGCGTTTACTGGTGATGGCCGCTATGCGTTATTGCTTCAGCGTAAAAGTGATGCCAAAGCCAGCAGTCAGCTGCTGCAGGCTTTGCATTTAGCCAGCGGCCAGTTGCAAACCCTGGCAGAGGTAACTGACTTTAGCGTGGCTGAAAAGGGTGGTTTGGTGGCCTTTATAACTCAGCAGCAAACCGCTGATGAAGATAAGGGCAACGATAAGCCGGTATGGCAGCAATTGCAGGTTTGGGATAGTGTGACTGCCACACACTATACCGCAGTGGAATATGCTGAACATAAACTGCAGCAGCTGCAGTTTAACCCGGATGGTGACCGGTTAGCGGTGATGGCCGGCCCGGACAAAACAAAGCTGGCAGAAACGAATCTGGCTGAAGCTGCGCAGCAACTCTGGTTATGGTCAGTTGCGACCAGGCAGGCGCAGCAGCTGGATACCAACCGGCCCGGCTGGCTGTTAAGCGAGCATGCTGCGCCGCGCTGGAGCGAGGATGGTAAGCGGTTGTTTATTGGCCACCGGCCGGATCCTGGCAGCAAGCCCGCTGAAACCGAACCGCCGAAAACAGAGGCTGAGCTGTATGACGTCGCGCGCCTGCTGGCTGATCGGCGGTTGCAGGTGTGGCACGGTAACGATGAGCGGATTAACAGCCAGCAAAAGGCAGAATATAAGCAGGCAGCAAAGCGCACCGCAGCGGCTGTGATCTGGCTGGATAGCCTGGAAATGGTGGTGTTAAGCGATGATATTGAAGAACAGCTGCTTGAAACTGAGCATAGCGAAGCGCAGCTAATCAGCAGTGGCAAACCGTATTTAACGCAAATGAGCTGGAACGGCCGCTTGCATGATATCTGGCATGTTAATTTGCGTACAGGCAAGCGCCAGCAGGTGTTCAGTGCAAATCGCAGCCACGAGCGGGCCTATTTATCGCCCAGTGGCCGCTATGTCATTTATCTGCAGCAGGATCAATATCAGCTGTTTGACAGTGCCGCTGGAAGCACAGCGCCGTTAGCGGTTGATGCCACCGTTTCCTGGGTGGATGAGCAGAATGACCGACCGGTAGCGGCAGAAAGTTACGGCGTTGCCGGCTGGCTGGCTGATGAGTCAGCGGTACTGGTGTATGACCGGTTTGATATCTGGGCACTGGGCCTTACTGGCAGCATGCAAAAGCTCACCGCCGGCCGTTCAGCTAAACAACAGTACCGCCTGCAAAAAACCGATGAAGCGCTGGCGCTAAACCCGGCTGGGCCACAATTGCTGCGGATGTACAACGAAGCGAATAAGCAATATGGTTTTGCCCGGCTGAATTTAACCAGCGATTTAACCAGCACTGAATTAACTATGCTGCTGCAGGGCGAAAAGCGCTATGACTTTGTTGAAGCGCTGGATGAGTTCAGCCCGGATAAGCCACACTATTTATTTACTGAGCAGAGCTTTCGACAGTTTCCTGATCTGTGGCTGGCCAGTGCCGATTTCAGCGAGCGGCAGCAGCTGACCGAACTTAACCCGCAGCAGAAGGAGTTTATCTGGGGCGACAGCCATTTAGTTGACTGGACCAGCGCGACCGGCGAGCCCTTGCAAGGCGTACTACTAACGCCGGATGGTTACGACGCCAGCAAGCCCTACCCGGTGGTGGTGTATTACTACGAAAAGTTTTCGCAGCGCCTGCACCACTACAACCAGATGAAAGTAAACCACCGGCCTAACTTTCCTTACTATCTCGGCCAGGACTATTTAGTCTTCCTGCCAGATATTCATTTCAGGCCTGCTGCACCCGGGCCCAGTGCTACGGAGTCTTTAGTACCTGGCCTGCAAAAGTTAATTGATATGGGCGTTGCCGATCCGAAAGCCATTGGCCTGCACGGCCACAGCTGGTCAGGCTACCAAACCGCCTTTGTGGTAACCGAAACCGACATGTTTGCTGCGGCAGTATCGGGTGCGCCGGTCGCCAATATGACCAGTGCCTACAGTGGTATTCGCTGGCAAACCGGTCTGGCACGGCAGTTTCAGTATGAAACCGGCCAGAGCCGGTTGGGTATCTCGATGTTTGACGACCTAAAGCCTTATATCGACAACTCACCGGTATTTTTTGCTGACAAAATTAATACGCCGATGCTTATTCAGTTTGGTGATGAAGACGGGGCGGTGCCATGGGAGCAGGGCATAGAGTACTATCTGGCGCTGCGCCGTTTAGGCAAAGAGGTGGTAATGTTGCATTACGAAGGTGAGCCGCATCATTTACAGCGCTTTGCCAATAAACTGGATTACAGTATCAAAATGCGTGAATTCTTTGATCATTACTTAAAAGGTGCGCCGGCACCAAAGTGGTGGACCGAGGGTATGCCGTATCAGCAATATGAAAAGTAATATAAAACGTAATATGCCGTACCAGCAGTCCGACAATTAACAGGCCTTAGCCCGCTGTCAACGCGGGCTCTGAGTAAGATTGGCCGGGCACACTTTATTCAATTGCTGCCACCACTGCACGTGCAGCATTAATTGCTGCTGCAGTTGCTCGGCCGGTTGCTGATAGCGCTGCTGCAGCGCCGGGTAAAGCGGGGTGTCGCGGTATAGCTTGGCAATTAGTGGCCAGCTTTCGTTATAAAAACGACGTAGCTCAGCCAAGTGTGCCTGCACATCACCAATAAAAAATTTACGAAATACCGTGGTTAAAATATTGAGCTGCTCGGTGTTCTGGCCCCGCGGACATAAGCTTACAGGGTCTATGGCCAGTAACTGCGGGTTAAGCTGGCTAAACCAGGCCGCACTGTAGCGCAGGCTGTGTTGCAGTTTCCCCGGAAAATCGTGCTGGTATAGCGCTGCCAGGCTCTGCTCAATATCGACCTCTGTAGCTTGTTGCCACTGCTGCTGATTGATGAGTTTGGTTAAACCAAGCAGGTTGTTGAGCGCGCTGCTGCTTTCTACAAAGCCAGTGCTTTCAGCCGCAATTAACTGCTGCTTGCTGCCCTGCCACTGCTGACCCAGGGTATCATCGGCCAGCAGCATGTTGTTAAGCGCAACGGTGATGCTTTGCTGTTTTTCAGCCAGCCAGCTGGCGACCTGCTGCTGCAGTTCCGGGCTGATGTCCTGCTGCTGGCAACGTTGCAACTGGGCCAGCAGCCGTAGTTCATAATTTAATTGCATACTGGGTTGAAACACCCGGCCCAGGCCACTGTTACGCTCGCCAATTAGCTGATCCAAACCACATTCGCGGCTGGCCCAGGCATCACGTAAGTCAAGCCGGATATCGGGCAGGGGTTGCCTCAGCTTGCTTGGCCGCGGCAACGCAGGCACTGGCTCAATCTGCACGGTTATCGCATCCAGTTCTAATACCCGGGTTAGGCGCTGTTGATAATCGGTTAATTTGGCCTGGCTGTCAGGTTTGCTGCAGCCACTAAGACTGGCCAGCAGCACTATGCTAAGGACTATGCTTAGTACCATGCTCAGCAGCCTGCTGAATTTCATGATCAATTCTCTTTATATGTTTGCGTAATATCAGTGCCAGCATAACGGCAGCGGTACTCAGGCCAATAATAATACCTATCCAGAAACCATGGGCACCCATAGGTTGTACCAGCCAGTCAGTTAAGCCTAATACGGCGCCCAGGCCAAAACCGATTGGCCAATAGGCAAACAAGGTTATATAAAACACCGGCTTGGTAATTTTCATGCCACGCAGGGCACAGGCTGACACCACCTGAATAGCATCGGATAACTGGTAGAAACAGGCCAGAATCAGCAGTGAGCTGGCCATGGCAATAACGGCCGGATTGGTAGAGTAAAGCGATGCCACGTACGTACGCATAAAAAAGGTAAAGCTGGCAATAAAGAATGACATAATTATCGCCATACACAGCGCCGTGATAATGGCTTTTTTCAGTTCTTTATTGTTTTGCTGGCCAACCAAATGGCCAACCCGAATCGTGGTAGCCAGACCAAAACTCAGCGGCAGCATAAATACCAGTGCGCTGTAGTTATTAGCGACCTGATGGCCGGCAACCACTATTGGCCCCAGATGTACTATGGCCAGCGGAATACAGGCAAACAGGGTGACTTCAAAGAAGATAGAAAAGGCAATGGGCGTGCCCAGGCACACGATGTACCAAATATCTTTCAGGTTCGCACTAAGCTGCTTGGGCCACTGGCGATAGGGCCGGGTGGTACGGCTGTACCAGCCATAAACTAACATCGCGCCAAACATGGCTAAAAAGACTAAACTGGTAGCAATGCCACAGCCAGCGCCGCCCAAAGCTGGCATGCCTAATTTACCGTAAATAAAAATATAATTAGCCGGAATATTAACCAGAATTCCGACAAAACTGATCCACATACTGGCTTTGGTATTACCTATGCCTTCAAATAAGTTGCGGATAACAATATAACCGGCAGCCGGAAACAGTCCCCAGCTGACATAGTAAAGATATTGCAGGGTTTTATCGCGCAGTTCATCCTGCATATTCAGCATGCCAATCGGAATGTCGGCGAACAGCATCAGGATAAATAATAAGCCTGCCAGCAGCATTCCCAGGTACAGGCTTTGCAGGGTAAAATGACTGACAGGTTCAGTCTGCTTGCTACCGTAGTACTGGGCCACAATAGGGGTAAGTGCCAGCAGCAGACCCTGTAAGGTTAATACTACGGGTAACCACAGGCCAGAGGCTACCGCTAACGCCGCCATATCGGTGGCACTGAAACGGCCGGCCATTACCGTATCGACAAAATACATCATGGTCTGGGTTAACTGGGCCAGCATAATCGGGCCAGTCAGTTTTAACAGAGTTTTGGCTTCAAAGCGGGAAAAGGGTACCATGCGCCATCGTTCGGGTTGGCCAGTAATGGCGCGCAATTTAGCACAATTGAGGTTTTATGTTTACCGGAATAGTTCAGACAACCGCGCAAGTGCGCGAAATTCGCGACGAAGGGCAGCTGCGCCGCCTGACGTTAAACGTACCGTCCGCTAATTTACAGGCGCTGGAGCGGGGCGCCAGTATAGCGATTAACGGCGTATGCTTAACCGTAACAGCCTTTGACAGTGCTGCTGGCTGGGTAAGTTTTGACATAATTGCAGAAACGCTGGATAAAACCAACCTGGGTAAACTGGAGGTGGGCAGCAAAGTTAATCTGGAACGCTCCCTGACCTTTGGCAGCGAACTGGGCGGCCATATTGTATCTGGCCACATTCAAACCACTGCCACCTTAACCAAATTGTTGCGTGAGCAGCATAACGTCAGCATGGCGCTCAGTCTGGATAAACGCTTTTTGCCTTACATTCTGGCCAAGGGCTTTATTGCGGTAGAGGGTTGCAGTTTAACGGTAGGCGAGGTGACAGATAGCGGCTTTAACCTGTATTTAATTCCGGAAACCCTGGCCATTACCACCCTGGGTGAGAAGCGCGAAGGTGATATCCTGAATATTGAACTGGACCAGCAAACCCTGACCATTATTAAAACAGTAGAGCGGGTAATGGCCCAGCGCTTTGGTACTGAGCAGTAACCAGCACGTATTAATAATCACGCCCTAGTAATATTGCTCGTCGTCGGCATCGACAAAAATTTGCACACTATGATGCTGAATATCTTTATGTACTTTTAAATGAATGGGATTGCAGCAATTGCTGCAATCTTCAATGTAATCCTGATCATCGTCAGTAACTTCGACATCAACATGCACCGGATGACCGCAAAACGGACAACTGATGGTTTTGGTTAAAATGCTCATAAGATCTCCTTTCGCTCAGGCTTTTTGGGCTGCCCCCAGGCTGCGGCCACCATCAACGGCGATGATCTGGCCGCTGATATAGGGCGATTGCAGCAAAAACAGCACCGTATTGGCAATATCTTCCGGTGTGCCGGTTCGCTGTAGTGGTATCTGCTGCAAAATAGCCGCTTTATCCGCCTCTGCCAGTTGCTGGCTGGGCCACAAAATGGCGCCCGGTGCTATACCATTGACTCTTATTGTAGGCGCTAATTCCCGGGCCAGCGATTTTGTCATCATTAATAATGCCGCTTTGGCCATACAGTAAATACTGTGGTCCTGTAATGGCTGCTGAGCATGAATATCGACCATATTGATAATGCAGCCATTATGCTCTGCTAATACCGGCGCCAGTGCCTTGCTCAGAAAATAAGGTGCTTTAACATTACTGCCAAATAAATCATCCCAGTTATCCAGCGTGGCGCTGCCAAGTGGCGTCGGATAAAAGCTTGAGGCATTATTAACCAGTACGTCTAACCGGTTAAAACAAGCCCTGGCCTGATTGGCAAGATGTTCGACTTGTTGATTATCAACAAGGTTTGCTTTAAGGGTTGTTGCACTTGCTGGCCGCTGCCGGTTCAGGCTGTCGGCCAGGTTGCTGGCGTCAGTTTCAGATTGAAAATAATGGATTATGACCCGGTAACCGGCATGGTGCAGTTTGCAGATAATTTGTTTGCCTAAACGTTTGGCACTGCCGGTAACCAGTGCCACCGGGGTGTCGGAGCTGGACTCTGAACTCGCCTCTGAATTGGACTTTGAACTCGACTCTGAATTGGACTCTGAACTCGACATGGGAGCTTCCTAAAAAAATTGTTGTTTAATCATCTCCTGTGCTTGTACCAGAAAACTGCCACGAAACAAATATGCGTGATTAAGTACATGGTACAAATTATAAAGGTCTTTACGTTGTTCAAAACCATCAGGCAATTTATTAAATTGCTGATAGCTTTGATAAAAAGCCTCTGGGAAGCGGCCAAACAGGCTGCTGAAAGCAACATCGGTTTCCTGATCACCATAGTAGCAGGCGGGATCGTAGATAACCGGTGAGCCGGCTATAAAACCCACGTTGCCCCGCCACAAATCGCCGTGTAATAAACTGGGTGCTGGTTGATGATGTGCCAGGCGCTGCCGGCACTGTTCTACCAGATAGTCAATGTTGCCAAAACCAAAGCCTTGCTCTAACAACAACTGCAGTTGCCAGCCCAGGCGTTGTTCAGAGAAAAAACTGCTCCAGTTACTTTGCCATTTGTTTGGCTGCGGGGTGCGGCCGATAGCGTTATCCCAGTCAAAACCAAACATCGCCTGTTCATGTTGCTGATGTAGCAGGGCCAGTTGCTGGCCCAGTTGCTGCCAGCCAGTGCCGCTTTCTTTTACCAGCGGCAGGTATTCCAATACCAAAAAGGCTTTATCAATGGTCTGGCCGTAGCAAATCACGTCGGGTACCCGGATACAATGATGTTGGCGTAAGGTTCTTAAACCCAACGCTTCAGTTTCAAATTGTTCCAGCTGCTCGCGTTGGTTAAGTTTAACGAAAAAGTCACGGCCATTGCCGCTGATTTTAAACGCCAGATTAATATCGCCACCCGTTAGCTGAGTTTTGTCTTCAATTTTGAAGTCAGTATCCAGTTCGCTGTTGATATTATCTGCAATTGCCTGCCACATCGGCTGTCTCCCTTTTCCGCTGTCGATTAAGTATGGCTGATAAACCAGAAAGATCACTGATCGAAAACTGTGGTATATGCCGTAAACCACTTTTTAAAGCTAAAGTGATTGCTAAAGTTGCTAGCAACGTTAATTATCATATTAACGCCCCCCTAATGCTGCCCGGAGTTTACATGGCTATCGTTACCCCCCGTTTTCGTGTGCAAGCTTATAACATTCTGAGTGTAGCTAATCTCGCGCTGTTTTTTTTGGCACTGGTGTTGGCCAGTTGGCACAGCACCTGGCTGCCTGCACTTTTGATAGGCTTGCCCAGTGCGTTGTTACCCATAGTGTTCTACCGGCTGTTGGGTGATCATCGGTTGGCGCGAATGAGTTTTGGCGTTAGTTTCATGTTTTTTGCTGCGCTGCATATCCACCAGGCTGCTGGCATGCTGGAAATGCATTTCGGTATTTTCGTATTACTGGCGTTGTTAATCGCTTTTCGGGACTCATTGGTCATTCTGGCTGCCGCAGTCACGATTGCTGTGCATCACTTGTTATTCATGTGGTTGCAAATGCAGGGAGCCGGCCTATTTTTGGTGCCGCCACAGAGCTTATCGTTAGGCATTATTATGGTGCATGCTGCGTTTGTGGTAGTGGAGGCCGTAGTATTAATTATGATCTCCAGACAAAGTTATCGTGAGGCTAGTGTGGGTCAGAGTTTGTTTGATGTCACCGAGCAGCTGTTAACCAGCGATGGCAAGGTAGAACTGACTCATCGTTGTACTGATTTAAACTCAAGGGTGATTAATAACTTTAATGCAGTGTTTGATACCCTGCACAAAACGCTGACCACTATTGAACAGCAGACTGCAACATTAAATCAGGAGTCAGGTATCTTAAGGGCCGAGGGTGACGCGCTGGCACTGAGTATGCGCAACGAGATGAACGAAGTTGAGCGGATAGCGGCTGCTACTGAGCAAATGTCGCATAGTATTCAGGATGTATTTAATTTGTCGCAGCAGGTACTGCAATATGCCAAAGCGGCAGAGACGGCGGCAGATGACGGCAAAACGTCGGTAAGCAATACGATTAGCTCAGTCCGGGCACTGGCTAGCCAGTTAAGCGACACGGGCCACAAGGTAAATGATGTGGCCAGTGCTACCGTAGATATTCGTAAAGTGCTGGATGTTATTCAGTCTATTGCCGAGCAAACAAACTTGCTGGCACTTAACGCGGCAATAGAAGCTGCCAGAGCGGGAGAGCAAGGCCGCGGGTTTGCCGTAGTTGCTGATGAAGTGCGAACCCTGGCATCGCGCACCCGGGGCTCGACAGATGAAATTAAACAGCTGATTGAACGGTTGGTTGATAACAGTGCTCAATCCGTCACCGAGGTAAAACGTAGCGTGGAACAGCTGGAAGACACCCGTCAGCATGCCGAACAAAGTGGCCAGCTATTGCAAACTATTCTGGAGCAAGCCAGACAAGTTGCTGATTCCTCCGAAACCATGGCCAGTGCCTTACAACAGCAAAGTGGGTCGAGCAACGAGGTTGCGCAAAGTGTTCAGCAACTTAATCTAATGACATCAGAGCAAAATGAGCTAGGCATTAAAGTGTTACAAAGTGCTGATAGTCTCGAGAAAATAACGGTGGCTCTGACCAAAGAGTCTGCAAAATTCCGCGTTTAGGTGCCGGGATGACAAATCAACAGCGTGTGATGTTACTGCTGCCGCTATTTGTTGTTTGGGTAGTGGTCGCCAGTGCAGGATTATTCTATTTTGGTAATCAGCATTATGGCCAGTTTGCGGGCGATACCGACTGGCAGAATTCAATCACTGCTGAATTTAGCTTGTCGGCGCTTAATGTCAACGAGAACCCGGGCATTCAGGTAGTGCATGTGCTGCAGCCAGATTGTATCTGCAATAGCAGAGCAAAGGAGCACATGGCTGTATTTGCCGACGATTATCAGGTGCCTGTATCGGCGCAGCACCAGCGCTCACTGGCTGACGTTGTCGCCACGGGTTTCGTATTACCAGCCAGCCCCGCGGTGCTTATTTTTGACGATGGCCAGTTAATTTATGCCGGCCCTTATGCTACAGGCCCGTTGTGCTCGGGCAGTGATAGTTTAATTGCGCCGATTCTATTAAAAGAGGTACAACTGCCCGGGGTATGGCTAAATGGCGAGGCCAGCGCTTGTCGCTGTGTATTTAACCCGGAGTCCTAAAGCCCGGCACTATAATTAAACATCGTTTCCATGTATCATGGCGCCTGTATTACATTTGTATATCACAAATTAAAAGCAAAAACGTGTACCACGTTGTGTACCAAACAGCCCTTGGTAAGGGGTGTCAACTGCCACGCAAGGCGCACGAAATAAGAACTTATGTGTTTAATCAAGTGACCCTTGGTGTGGGCCACCACTGTAAAAGGATAAATCATGCCAGTTATTACTCTGCCTGATGGCAGCCAGCGCGCCTTTGATTCTGCTGTTTCTGTGATGGATGTTGCCAAAGACATCGGCCCCGGTTTAGCTAAAGCCACCATTGCCGGCAAGGTAAATGGTCAGTTAGTGGATGCCTGTGATCCCATTAGTACTGACGCAACCTTAAGCATTATTACCAGTAAAGATCAGGACGGTTTAGAAATTATCCGCCACTCTTGCGCCCATTTATTAGGCCATGCCATTAAGCAAATGTGGCCCAATGTAAAAATGGCCATTGGCCCGGTCATTGAAAACGGCTTTTATTATGACGTTGATTTAGACCAGCCGATCAGCAGTGACGATTTAGCTGAGCTGGAAGCGCGCATGCTAAAGCTTGCCAAAACCGAATACGATGTAGTTAAGCGTAAAGTCAGCTGGCAAGAAGCCTTTGATACGTTCAAAGCGCGTGGTGAAAGCTACAAGATGGAAATTCTGGAGCAAAACGTCAGTAAAGACGATAAGCCCGGCTTGTATCACCATGAAGAATATATCGATATGTGCCGTGGCCCGCACGTGCCAAATATGCGGTTTTGCCAACACTTTAAAATTATGAAAGTGGCCGGCGCCTACTGGCGTGGTGACTCGAAAAACAAAATGCTGCAGCGGGTGTATGGCACCGCCTGGGCCGATAAAAAACAATTAGCTTCTTATTTATTACAGCTAGAAGAAGCTGAAAAGCGCGATCACCGCAAAATTGGTAAGGCGCTGGGCTTATTTCACTGGCAGGAAGAAGCGCCGGGCATGGTGTTCTGGCACAATGATGGCTGGACTATTTTTCGCGAGCTGGAAAGCTTTGTCCGCGAAAAGCTGGGCGAATACGATTACGATGAAGTAAAAGGTCCGCTGATGATGGATCGGGTGTTATGGGAGAAATCGGGCCACTGGGAAAAATATGCTGAAAACATGTTTACCACCCAGTCTGAGCACCGTGAGTACGCCATTAAACCGATGAACTGCCCGGGCCATGTGCAGATTTTTAACCAGGGCTTAAAATCGTACCGTGATTTACCGCTGAGAATGGCTGAATTTGGCTGTTGTCATCGCAACGAACCTTCGGGTGGCTTGCATGGCTTAATGCGGGTACGTGGCTTTACCCAGGACGATGCCCATATTTTCTGTACTGAAGATCAGGTGCAGGCTGAAGTAACCAAGTGTATCCAGATGGTGTTTGATGTTTACAGCACCTTTGGCTTTAAAGACGTTAAAGTCAAATTGTCTACCCGGCCAGCGCAGCGCATTGGTTCGGATGAAAGCTGGGATAAAGCTGAGCAGGGCTTGATTGAAGCGCTGAAAAGCAACAATATTGACTATGATTTGCAGCCGGGTGAAGGCGCGTTTTATGGTCCGAAAATTGAGTTTACCCTGCACGATTGTTTAAACCGCGCCTGGCAGTGCGGCACCATTCAACTGGATTTTGCCTTACCGGGCCGGTTAGGTGCGACTTTTGTTTCCGAAGGCGGCGAAAAATTGGTACCGGTGATGATTCACCGCGCAATTCTGGGATCGCTAGAGCGTTTTATCGGTATTTTAATTGAAGAATACGCGGGTCTTTTTCCAGCCTGGTTAGCCCCGACTCAGGTGGTGGTAATGAATATTACCGATAATCAGGCCGAATATGTGCAGAATTTAGTAAAAACTTTCAAATCTCACGGTATTAGAGCAATTAGTGACTTGAGAAATGAGAAGATAGGCTTTAAAATCCGCGAGCACACGCTTAAGCGTATTCCTTATCTTGTTGTCGTAGGCGATAAAGAGATGGAAGCGGGTGATATTGCCCTGAGAACGCGTAAAGGTGAAGACCTGGGGAAAATGTCTGTGGCAGCTTTTGTCGAAAAACTGACTACTGAAATTAAAACCCGGGTATAAATCATTAAGCGTATAAGAATAATTTTTCGGAGGAACATACTATTAAAGTAGGAAAGAAAACATTACCTGCAAACCGTCCTAACAGGATTAACGAAGAAATTAATTTGCCAGAAGTGCGGTTAATTGGCGTCGAAGGTGAGCAACTGGGTGTAGTAAGTATTGCTGAAGCCATTAAACTGGCTGAAGACAGTGGCAATGATTTAGTTGAGATCAGCCCAACAGCCGAACCACCAGTTTGTAAGTTGATGGACTACGGTAAGTTCCTGTTTGAAAAGAGCAAGGCTCTGAAAGAGCAGAAGAAGAAGCAAAAACAGATCCAGATTAAGGAAATAAAATTCCGGCCTGGAACTGACGAAGGCGATTACCAGGTAAAACTACGCAACCTGCGTCGCTTCATTGAAGAGGGTGACAAAGCTAAAGTAACGCTGCGCTATCGTGGTCGTGAAATGGCGCATCAGGAAATCGGTATTGAGATGCTTTCTCGAATTAAAGAGGACTTGTCTGATATCGCTATCTGCGAATCTTTCCCTTCACGGGTGGAAGGCAGGCAGATGATCATGATGCTGGCCCCAAATAAGAAGTAATAAGTGCCTTCAAGTTTATTAAGCTGCGGCTCGCCGCAGTTTTTTAACGCCTTATTATTCGTTGTAACTTAACAATGCGAGTTTAAATACTATGCCAAAGATGAAAACCAATAAAGGTGCCGCAAAGCGTTTCAAAAAAACCGCTTCTGGTAGCTTTAAACGTAAGCAATCACACCTTCGCCACATTTTGACGAAGAAGACTTCTAAGCGTAAGCGCCAGTTAGGTCCAAAAACCTTAGTCGCTAAAGTAGACATTGCCGGCTTAGTCCGTTGCATGCCGTACGCATAATTAACAGGAGTCAGAAATGCCAAGAGTAAAACGTGGTGTGACGGCGCGCGCGCGTCATAAGAAGGTGTTAAACCAGGCTAAAGGTTACTACGGTGCCCGCAGTCGTGTTTATCGTGTTGCTTTCCAGGCCGTTATTAAAGCCGGTCAATATGCTTATCGTGACCGTCGTCAGCGTAAGCGTCAGTTCCGTCAACTGTGGATTGCGCGTATCAACGCAGCGTCACGGATGAACGGTTTGTCTTACAGCCGTTTCATCGCAGGCCTGAAAAAAGCCTCTGTTGAAATCGATCGTAAGATCCTGGCCGACATCGCTGTATACGACAAAGCTGCTTTCACTGCTTTAGTATCTAAAGCAAAAGAAGCCTTAGTCTGATATAAGCCGATAGCATCGGAAGCCACCTAGCCGTGGCTGAAATACCCTCATTACCTTTGGTTTGAGGGTATTTTTTTGTCTAAATATCATGAGTAAACGTTAGCAATAAAAAAACGGCTCAATTCAGAGCCGCTTTTTTAGTTTAGTGTTGCCGGGTTTTAATTAAGCGCCGGTTTAAATTCAATTAGCAGATTATTGTCTTTAAACAGCTGCAATTTATCGCCATTTACTTCGGCCCTGTCAGCTGATTGCAGTGAACTGGTAAACTGTTGTTCGAACTCACTGCTGTCGCTGCAATATTTCTGAGTGCTGGCAAGACCGGCCACATTCAGGCGATTGGCCTGCTGTTTGTAGCTGCCGTTAAAGCTGTTGCAACCGGCAAAACCATATAAGCGGTCCTTTGAATCAAAAATCATTCTGACGTTCAGTTGTTGCGGCAGGTAACGACCAGCCAGTTTTTCTGCACGCCAGACAATGCCTTGAATTTGCCCGGGAGCATAGGGATCCGGACATGCTGCGTTCGGCCAGAACTGCTCAAACTTTTCTATCAGCAATTGCATCTCACCCTGGTCGTTAGCTCTTTTACGGCCAACCAGGGTGGCGATTACCGCATTGTTGCGAAATCGTTCATCTTGCTGATAATGCCGCATCATGGGCAGGTGGTGCTGAGTGTTGGCGACTACCAGGCTTTCACCAGACTGACATAAGGTAAACGTAGCCTGATTATCATTTAAAAAATACAAGCCGAGCATTGGCTGGCGCGTATCAAGCTTAACAAAATCATTTTCGCGTTTTAGCTGGTAATTCAGCGCTGAACTAATCGGCTTGCCGGCCAAATCGAGCATGGCCAACTGATTATTATTGGAAAAATAAAATGCCGGCAGCGTGTGTTGCTGGTTAACCAGATGCAGGTTACGTTTTTCCAGTAACCAGATCCCTTTAATAATATTTATATCGCCCCGTTCCAGATATTCCTGACGTACCTCAAAACGACCATCACGATAAAGATTGAGATGGTACTGAATACCCGGACAATCCGCACAGGGCAGGGTGCCGGTAAAACTGATATCACTATCAATAAAAATTTGTTCAAAATTAGTGGCGATTGCTTCAGTAGTATCACTGTCAGGCACGACTTCTTCCTGCACTTGCTGCGCGGCAGGTTCAGGGCCTTTAACGGTATCTGGCGAAACTTGTTCAGGAGCAGGCAGTTGGCTACAACCCGCCAACACCAATGCCACTAATAGTAAGGACTTTCTCATCTGCATACCCTGATTCCATTTTGGCGCATTATAACGTAAAGCTGCGCTATTTATAACGCCAATTTTACCCGGCATTACGCTTTAAATGCTCTAACATCAGCCGTGCAGTGGCTGCCGGGTTTTCCTGCATAAAACAGTGCCCGCCTTCTGTAATGATACTCTGAACAGCTGGGTTGCGACGTTGCCATTTCTCTACCGCACTCTGGATAAAAGGGTAACTGTTTTTGCCGTAAATTATCAGGGTTGGCGGGCAGGGCTGGCTCAGCTGTTGCCAGAGTTTATCCGGGTACGAGCTGAAAATTTCGGCTTCTCTCTCCGGTTTGCATTTCAGGACAATGCCCTGATCAGTGGTCATCAGCGCATGGTCAATATAAGCGGCCAGCGCCTGGGGCTGCCAGTTTTTAAACATACCACGGTTGTTCAGGTAGCTCTGAGCCGTGTCTTTGTCGGGCCAGTGCTGGCGGCGGCGCAATGCCGCTTTGGCCATTGGGTTTCTGCGGTACAGGCCAACGCCATTCAGTGAGCGCATTAGCGCCAGCATCGATGGCGTAAACAGCACAGGGTCTAGCAGAATGGTTTGCTGAAACGGGCTGTTCGGTTTGCTGTGAATTAATGCCGTTAGCACACCACCGAAACTGTGGCCTACGCCAATAACCGGCTGATCATCGAACAGGTGCTTATGCGCCAGTAAAGCAGCTTCGGCCAGATCGGCGCTGATATTCCAGCCTAAAAAAGGCCCGCCATGATCGCTGTCGCCATGGCCCTGGGCGTCAGACAGGAAAAAATCAAAATGTGGTTTTAATTGTTGTAGCAGTGGCAGGTAAGTGCGGCTGCAAAAACCGTTGCCATGCAGCATATGCAATACGGGTTTGCCGCTTGGCTCAGTGTAGTAACCGCGCAAAGTAAAGCCATATTGGGTGGGGTAATGCCAGGGTACTAAATCCAAAACAACTGTCCGCTAACCAAAAATGGCATCAAAGTGCCATGTTTTAGCTGCGTAGGCAAGCGAGTTTAACGGGTGCCAAATAACTTATCTCCGGCATCACCCAGCCCCGGCAAAATATAACCCTGTTCGTTTAAACCTGTATCTATCGCTGCAGTGTAAAGTTCAATTTCTGGATGGGCTGCGCCAAGGGCTTTGATACCTTCCGGGGCAGCTACCAGTACCAGTGCCTTGATGCGCTGACAACCTTGTTTTTTCAACAAGTCAATGGTTGCAATCATCGAGCCTCCGGTCGCCAGCATTGGGTCTACCACTAATGCCAGACGCTGATCCAAGTCTGCCGCCAGTTTGTGAAAGTAAGGCACGGGTTGCAGGGTAGTTTCGTCACGATATATTCCAACAACACTGATCCGGGCACTGGGCAGTAAATCCAGCACGCCATCCAGCATGCCTAAACCAGCCCTTAAAATGGGTACTATAGTGACTTTTTTACCTTGAATTTGCTCTATCTGACATTCGCCATTCCAGGTCTCGATGCTGGTGGTTTCAGTCGGTAAATCTTTGGTGGCTTCATAGGTTAATAAGCTACCCAGTTCACCGGCCAGCTGCCGGAATTGTTTGGTACTGATATCAGCGGCTCTGAGCAGACCGATTTTGTGCTGAACCAGCGGGTGTTTTACTTCGGTTACGTGCATCTGGTGCTCTCCATATTTTTATTATTAGTTTATTGCCGTCCGCTTCACCGTCTGCTTAGCCTGGTTTGCCCTGAACATAATAACTTACCTGTGCTCTGGGGTTCAGGTATTCTCTGACTCGTTCTGGCAAACTTGCTATTGTCAGCACTTTGCTGATGCTCAGCTCATCATTGTCCAGACTGATGACCGGTGCTTCCAGTCGTGGCACTTCCGGCTCGTAAATCATTACATTGGGTTGCAATAAACTATCACTGTTAACCGACATTACCATAGCGATCCGCTGGTCGCTTAACATTACCACGGTACCCGGTGGATAAACGCCCATCATTTTAATCATGACCCGCATGGTTTTGTCATCCAGTTTGCCTTTCATACTGCGGTAAAGGTAGGCCAGAGCATGATGCGGTGAGCGGGCTTTGCTTGGATCGACCGGGTGACACAAATTATCAAATTCGTTCACTACCGCGACAATATGCGCCAGTTTATTAATTTGCTCGTGGCTTAGACCCTTAGGATAGCCTGTGCCGTCCAGGTATTCGTGATGCTGTTCTATTACCGGCCAGGCTTCAAGCGGGAAAGTATCTGCCAGCCCGACTAAATCTGTACCGTATTTGGTATGCATTTTTAACAAGTTCTGTTCGGGGCCGGTTAATGGTGTCGTTTTGCGCAAAATCTGGCTGGGTATTTTTAGCTTACCGATGTCATGAAACAGCGCACCAATACCAATTATTTTAATGGCAGCCGCAGAGAAACCGAGGTTGCGGGCCAGCATCATACTAACAATAGAAACGTTCAGCACATGGTAATACAGAGTTTCCTGGTCTTTATTGCCCGAGGAAATTAAATGCAGGACCAGGCTTTCTGCATTAACGATGGTGTCGACTAGCTGGCTAACAAGCTGGTTTGCCTCGGTAATGGCATTAAGGGGGCGGCCACTTACTTGTCTCATCAGATCCCGTACCTGATTTAACGAGTGGTTAAAGGCTTTTTCGGTTTTCTGAATATCACGTCGGTGGGCTTTCGCCTGCTCAATCCGGCGCATTTTTTCATTAAGCATCGCTGCCTGCGCTTCGGACATTTTACTGTTAAACTCAATTTCCTGTTCTTCAGACAAACTCGTGGAATAGTTGTTAACAGCTATCTGTTTACTTTTTTCAGGATAAAAATACACATAATCCAGCCCCAGATTTTTAACGATGTGAAGTTGCTGTTGGTTTTCAACCAGCATATTGCTGGATAGGAAAGGGTGCTTCATCCAGCCGCTGGGGAGCTTTATCGCATAGCCTAACTTAACTTGATCAGGTTTTATTTTCAGCGCAGACAAAGACGACTCCGTTTTGAGGGACAGCAACAGTATTAATCAGTTTAAGTAAGGAAAAGCAGCTGCGCCAGCATTAACTCATACAAAAGGGGCTTTTCAGCCCCCTTGTTGTGTTGGATCAGTATTTTGCCGGGTCAGCTTAGAAGTTGATGGTGTAACGAACTGTCCATAGACTGCCGGTCCAGTCGTGCACTGAACTGGCATAGCCATTGGTTGGTGATGACGCATACGGTGGTTTTTCATCGGTCAGATTACGCACCGTTAATAGTAGCCGTTGGCTATCTGTCAGCTCGTAACCCACGCTGCCACTGAAAACCAGCCAGGCATCGACAGTTTCATTACCCCCAAATTTAAAGTCACCGTCACCCAGTTCACTGATATAGTGCGCTGATAAACTGGCTGTCCAGTTGTTCAGGCTCCAGTCTGCGCCAACGTCGGCAACAAAGTCTGGCCGGGCAATTTCATTAGCACCACTTAATTTACCCAGTAAGTCGTCTGTGCCACTTTCAGGATTAATCTGGCGCTCATAGGAAAAGGTTTTAGTGCCGGCAGCAAACAGTTTAAAGGTACCGAGACTGTCAGTATTTAGCTGGTAGTTAACTTTCAGGTCAACCCCGTCGGTTTCCTGCCGGCCAACGTTAAAGAAACCGGTTCGTAAGAAGACTAAATCATCACCCGCATCCAGCACACAACCAAACTCACCGTTTAACGCGTCAATACTATTGGTTGTAGGTGCCGTGCCGGCAATACAGGCTTTTAAGGTGGTATTAGCATCAACATCGACGATATCAGTATGTTCATAACGCCAGTAGTCTGCAGTAACTTGCAGGTTATCTGTCAGGTTCCAGGAGAAGCCGACGTTCACTGCTTCTGAGTTCTCAGCATTCAGTCCGCGGTTACCTAACGTTTCCTGATCGAGCTCCAGCTCACCTGCCGAGGCACCGAAATCGCCACACAGTGCGTCAAACGGTTGGCCAACACCACAATTAATATATGCTGAGCTTAGTGATTCGCCCGCGCCAAGTTGTGACAGTGATGGCGCTCTGAAACCAGTGCTCCATGAAGCCCTGACCACTAAGTCATCTGTTGCCCGGTAACGCAGGGATAACTTAGGGTTAGTATCGCCGCCAAAATCGCTGTAATGATCGTAGCGAAGCGCTGCAATCAGATCCAGGTTATCAGTCAGTGGCAGATTAAATTCACCGTAAGCTGCATATTGGGTTCGATCGGCTGCTGCGTCACTGGCGCCCAGTGCGAATACGCCACCATTTTGGGCTACCGGAGCAGGGCGGTCAAAAATGTCTTCGCTTCTGAATTCACCACCGAATACCGCGCTGATATTACCCGCGGGTAATTCAATGGCTAAATCGCCGGCAATATTAAAGTCAACTGACAATACCTCTGATTCACCAACCCGTGGCGCCAGCTCGCGCACGGCGGCAATGGCATTGCTGCTGTTATCCCGACCTAAATTGAACGGGTTGAAGCTGCCGTCAGCGATGGCGTCATTGACTTTATCAATACCCATGTAACCCTGTACATGAGTGATTTCATTATCTGTTTTACCGTAAGTCGCTGCGCCTTCCCATGACCATAAGCCGAGTTCACCGCGCAACCCCGCTAACAGACGATAGCTGGTGGTGTCGTAATCCTGGATCCGGGTTTCCGGAAACCGCGAACGCACCCGGATTTGGTTTACTTCACCATCTTCAGCATCAATGTCACGGGCCCACTGAGGTACCAACGGTGAATCACCTGCTACCCGCACATCAAACGCCGCAGCAGAGTCATAAGCCGAACCGGTATTGTTCTGAAACATTGCTTCAGCAAAGAATTCACTGCCATTGCTTAACTGGTAGTTGTGGTGCAGGGTGGCACCAAGCGTGGTAGTGTCGGGCTGAATGGCCCGTTCTATAACGTAATCATAGCGACAGCGGGTGCCACCGCTACTGACATCATCGCCACACCACGGTTCAGCATAGTCGGCGCCATCGATACTGACCCGGGTGCTGGATGTTAAGGTTACCTCAATTGGCCGGTCACTGTTAAACAGCGCATTGCGATCAAAGTAGTCCACTACCAGCGTGGTATTGCTGTTTTCTGTGTTGAAGCCGCCAACGTAAGTCAGATTGGTGCGGCCAAAATTGCTGCTTTTGGTGTCATCACCATAGGACACTGACACTTCATGGCCTTCTACGTCTTTACGCAGAATAAAATTGATTACCCCGGCGATAGCGTCAGAACCGTACACGGATGAAGCCCCGTCAGTCAGCACTTCTACCCGCTCTAATGCAGACATCGGAATAGCGTTAACGTTAACAAAGGAATCAAAACCATTGGTAAAAGAATCTACCGCGACCCGGCGACCGTTCACCAGTACCAGCGTAGAACTGCTGCCCAGACCCCGCAGACTGACGCCCGATGAACCTGCTGGCGCTCCATCTGCACCGCCGACCCCGCCATTTTCGGTAAAGGTACCGGCGCTGGACGCCTGAGGTAAGTCACGCAGGAAAGAGCCGACACTGTCATAGCCACGTTTTGCCATGTCTTCCCGGCTGAATACCTGTACCGGGTTAGCCCCCTCCATATCCACACCTTTCAAGCGGGAGCCGGTGATCTGAATTTTTTCAATTTTTTGCTCTTCGGCGCGGGTTTCCTCAGCGGCAAGAGCCTGTTGGCCGGTCGCAGCTACTATAACGGCTGCGCTTAGGGTGGAGAGCTTCATTTTTGCTTTAAAGTACATACACATTCCTCTGGATTACAAACGTTGCCTTTAACGGCAATCTGATTAAAAAAGGGAAAAGTGCGTCAAAGCAGAAACGGGTAGTCACACCCCGCAGGCGATTTAAAGGCAGCAAAATACTGGAATTGGTTTAAATGCACTACGGGAAAGCCTCTGCCTGACGCAGAGGGAGAACTAATTATTGAACCATTCAGACAGGTAGAACGGAGAGCAATAGTAACAATGATTGCGGGCGCATTTTTGCATCAGGCTACTCTCCGGTTGATTAATATGACAGCAAAGTTCGCTCAGTGACCAAATAATGTCAAGCGTTTTTTTTCAGCAGTAAGGGGCTGCTGAATTAGTCTTGTCAAAAGAACTATTTAAATAAAATTACAGAATGATGTCAGACCAGTAAGCGCTTTGCCACTTGACATGCCGGATATTCAAACGTACATTTCAAACACCTGTTTAAATATGTGCGGTGAGCATGGTCGCGAAGCAAAATACTCAACAAAAAATTCTGGATGCAGCGCAAAGCCTGTTTGCTGAAACCGGTTTTAATGATACATCACTGCGCCAGATAACCAGTGTGGCTGAGGTCAATTTAGCTGCAGTAAATTATCATTTTGGTTCAAAAAAAGAGTTAATCCAGGCCGTGCTGCAACGTTATTTGCGGGTGCTGATGGCCCGGCTGGACCAGGAATTCAGTCGATTGCTGGCCGTGCAGCAACCCAATAACCTGACGCAGGTATTGGCCGTTTTTGTGAAACCCTTGCTTGAACTTAATTCAGTACATAACAATGGTACCCGGATTTTTCTGCAGCTACTGGGGCGGGGCTATACTGATGTTCAGGGCCATCTGCGTTGGTTTATCAATCATAACTATGGCCGCGTACTGGATAAATTTGTCTTGCTGGTACAGCAGTCCTGTCCTCAGTTGCCGGCCAGCGAGCTATTCTGGCGCTTGCATTTTTCGCTGGGTACAGTGGTTTTTACTATGGCCTCAAACGAGGCGCTTGCCGAAATAGCCGAAGCCGATTTCAGCGAAGAAGTTGATATTGAAGGTGTTATTCAACGTCTGTTGCCTTATCTGGCCGCAGGTATTGCCGCGCCGGTGTCTACTCGTTCACAACCTCAGCAGCAGTTGCGCTCAGGTACTTAAAGGAAACTGTTATGGAAATATTGTTAATTTTGGTTTTGGCTGTGGTCGTGGTACTTGGGGTGACCGATATCCGGCGCAGTTTAATCAGTAAACCGGTATTTGCGGTATTTAAAAAAATCTTACCGCCGCTGTCTGACACCGAGCGCGAAGCGATGGAGGCGGGCGATGTTTGGTGGGATGGCGAGTTATTTAAGGGGAAACCTGACTGGCAGAAGTTGCACAGTATTCCTAAAGCTGAGTTGTCTGAAGAAGAGCAGGCGTTTATGGATAATCAGGTAGAAACCCTGCTTACCATGCTGGACGATTATAAGATTGTGCAGGAAGACCGGGATTTGCCGAAAGACGTCTGGGATTACATAAAAAGCGAAGGCTTTTTTGCGATGATTATTCCCAAAGCTTATGGCGGCCGTGAATTTTCTGCTATTGCCAATTCGACCATTGTCTCAAGGATTGCCAGCCGCAGTTTAACAGCGGCGGTCACAGTGATGGTGCCAAACTCGCTGGGTCCGGGCGAATTGCTGATGCACTATGGCACGCAGCAGCAAAAAGATTTCTGGCTGCCAAGCCTGGCCAATGGCACCGATGTCCCCTGTTTTGCCCTGACCGGCCCGGAAGCGGGCTCTGATGCTGGTGGTATTCCGGATACCGGAGTCATTTGCAAAGGTGAGTTTGAAGGCAAGGAAGTACTGGGGATCAAACTTAACTGGGATAAGCGTTACATTACCCTGGCCCCGGTGGCTACCGTATTAGGGCTGGCATTTAAACTCTATGATCCGGAAAAGTTATTGGGTGATAAAGAAGAGCTGGGTATTACCTGTGCCCTTATTCCTACCAGCCATCAAGGGGTGGAAATCGGCGACCGTCATTTTCCGATGAATATGGCTTTTATGAACGGGACGACTTACGGTAAAGATGTATTTATCCCAATCGATTGGATTATTGGTGGTCCGGACTATGCTGGCCGGGGCTGGCGGATGCTGGTCGAGTGTTTATCAGCCGGGCGTGGTATCTCATTGCCTGCGCTGGCAACAGCTACCGGCCATTTAGCAACCCGGATGACCAGTGCCTATGGTTATGTCCGCCAGCAATTTGGTATGTCTATCGGTAAGTTTGAGGGGGTTCAGGAAGGCATGGCGCGGATTGGCGCTTATACCTACACCCTGGAAGCGATGCGGGTGATGACCGCCGGTGCTATTGACTTAAAATTGAGCCCATCTGTGGTCACCGCCATTGCTAAATACCATATGACAGAAATGTCGCGGACCTTGTTAAATGATGCGTTTGATATTCACGCTGGCCGTGCCATTCAGTGTGGACCGATGAACTATCTGGCACATGGTTATATGGGGATCCCGATTTCAATTACCGTAGAGGGAGCGAACATTCTGACCCGTAACCTGATGATATTCGGTCAGGGCGCCACCCGCTGCCATCCCTATGTGCTGGCAGAGCTGGAAGCTGCGGCCAACCCTGATGCGGACGAAGGCCTGAAGCAGTTTGATAAGTTACTGCTAAGTCATGTTGGCTTTGCTGTGGGTAACACCTTCGCTGCGTTGTGGCAGGGGTTAACTGCAGGTGCCTTTAATAGTGCACCGGTGGCGGGAGAGACGGCCCGTTACTACAAACAGTTAAGCCGGATGAGCCGGGCACTGGCGCTTAGTGCCGATGTGTCGATGCTGATGTTAGGCGGCGATTTAAAACGTAAAGAAATGCTATCTGCCCGGTTGGGTGATGTGTTAAGTCACTTATATATTGCTTCCGCGGTACTGAAATTTTACGAGGACAATGGCCGTCAGCAAGCCGATCTGCCATTTGTGCACTACAGCGTGCAGCGCTCATTGTTTGAAATTGGCAAGGCATTTGATGGTTTCCTGGTAAACTTCCCAAGCCGGGTTGTCGCCCGGGTTATCCGCACCCTGGTATTCCCGTTTGGTATTGGCTACAAAATGCCAGATGATGACATTGCAATTGCAATCTGTACCGCGCTGGCTAAGCCAGGCGTGATCCGTGATCGGTTAACCCATCTGTGTTTTATTGGCCAGGGTGAAGATGATGCCACCGGCCTGATGGAGTCTGCTTTTGTTGCGATGCACAAGGCGCAACCGGTAATGAAGAAAATTTATCAGGCGCAGCGGGATGGCAAACTTGCTCGTAAGCTGCCACTGGCTGAAACCATTGATCTGGCGCTGGCAAAGCAGGTTATCAGTGATGCTGAGGCGGTGCAGTTAACTGAAATGAACCGGTTACGCTTTAAATCAATTTCGGTTGATAGCTTTAAACCGGGAATATTGTCTGCAACGACAATAAATAAGCAAAACGCTGCTTGAGCGCGATGTTCATCTGTAAATAAAAAAACCGGAGTAGGTACTCCGGTTTTTTGTTTGCTAGCCTAAAATCTATTGCTGGCCGCGACTGATAATCTCCTGCGCCATCACATCGGCGATGTCACTGGTTGGTTTACCTTCTTCATCGGCGCGCTGAAAAATGTTCAACAGGGTATGATAAATCTGGTTAACTTTGGCAGTAGAGTCAGCTGCATCGTAGCCTTGCGGGCGCATTTCACAAGCGACGTTAATAATACCGCCGGCGTTAATCACATAATCCGGAGCATATAAGATACCACGCTGGCGCAGCATTTCGCCGTGGCGCGCTTGTTTTAGCTGGTTATTAGCACAGCCGGCTACCACTTTAGCCTTCAGCAGTGCAATAGTTTCATCATTTAGCGTTGCACCCAGGGCGCAGGGAGCATAAATATCAGCATCAACTGCATAAATGCCATGTAAGCCAACGGCAATCGCACCAAATTGAGCCACCGCGCGTTCAACTGAAGCCTGATTAATATCAGTGACAATCAGTTTGGCACCTTCCTGGTGTAAATATTCACACAGCCCATAGCCGACACTCCCCAGGCCTTGCACGGCAACGGTTTTACCAGCTAAATCGGCTGAGCCAAATTTATGCATCGCCGCCGCTTTGATACCCTGATACGTGCCCAGTGCAGTGAAAGGGCCCGGATTACCACTTTTACCTTCTAAACCCGCAACAAAAGGCGTTTCCTTGTGCACCTGCATAATGTCGCCGGTGGTAATGTTGACATCTTCGGCGCTGTAATAACTGCCGCCAAGCCTTTGTAACATCCGGCCAAACGCCCGGAATAAGGCTTCAGATTTAATGGTTTTCGCATCACCGATAATTACCGATTTACCGCCGCCCAACGGCAGACCAGCCATGGCATTTTTGTATGTCATACCGCGGGATAACCTTAATACATCAACTATGGCTTCTTCATCAGAGGCATAGTTCCATAAGCGGCAGCCACCAACGGCGGGGCCTAAGCGGGTGCTGTGAACAGCAATTATTGCCCGCAAACCAGTTTCCTGGTCACTGCAGAACACCACTTGCTCATGGTTATCGAATTCAGGATGATTAAATACTGCCACGTCTGATTCTCCCTCGGGTTTAATCTGGCTGTTAATGAGTGGCACTTCGCCACTTTTTTGCGCCGCGGAATGTAACATTTCACCATCAGTTACGCTATGTTTCGCCAAAAATAATAGCTGGTCAGACAAGTAAATTGTCGACAATTAACACCGCGGCTTGATTGTGATATCAGACTCCCTTAAAGTACCGGGATCAGAACGTTAAATTTAAATTGGAAGCAAATAAAATGAGTGAGCAGTTAACTCAGGCACAGCAACAAGAGCAAGATGCTATCGCAGAGAAACAACGCGCAGAGTGGGTCAGGAATCAGTATCAGGCTGCGAATCAATATCTTGCCGGCAAAGGTATTATTCCCGATAACGTCGCGGTTACTGAAAGCTGTTACTTGCCGCCGTTGGTCGCCATCTGGAAACTTAACACCCGGGATAAAAAGTCGTACTGGGTAATTAGTGGTGATTTACCTACCGATCATATGCCGTTTTCTGCTGCTCCAACGGCCCGTGATGCAATGCGGTCGTTCTCGCTAAATTGGCAATTAAAAGCGGAGAACATTGTTAGTAGTGACTCTGTCGACAAAACCCAGCAGGATTTTGCAAATTTGCTGGTGGCTCGTGCTCAGGGCTTATATGAGTTATTTGAAGATGACAGTTTATGGCAGGGTCAGACTAACCGTTAAACTGTAAAAAAAAGAATACAAATGATAAAAGAACCGCACTAAGTGCGGTTTTTTTATCAGAGTTACAGAGGGGAATGGCGGTGACTACAGCAGAGGTTTACTCAGTAAAATGCCAGTAACCCAAATTAATTAAATGCACTAATAAGCTAAGACGCTCAGGTAATGCCAGAAAATGGCGGCATTGTTGCTCATCAAGGGTTCGCTGCTCGGTCAACAGTTTAGCCGTGGTAAGCTCGTTGCCCGGCAGCAGGTATTGCTCACCATTAATAAATAACGCGATATCTGCCCCAGCCCGCGCCTGATGATAACAACAGCGTAAGCCACCGGTCAGGCTCAGCACAGAGCCTTCTTCCAGATATTCAGCTATTTCATCAGCCTGGTAATGCGGATCAGGTTCCTGCAAATCCAGCTCATGCTTGGCCCGGCTGATGTATTGGCCAAACCACAAAGGCAGGCTCTGTTCATCACTGACCAGTTGTTGCAGCAATTGTTTCACCTGAGCCAGATCGGCGCTACCGAGCTCGCCAATACTCTGACTAACCGGCCGCCCAGGATCGCTAAAGCGCTGACCGCTGATGTCGTTATCAATTAAGTAGTCAGCCAGTCCGGTCAGTAAGTCTTTCTGGGCGGGAGCCCGAAAGCCGACGGAATAATTTAAACTGTTTTCAAGCGAAATACCTTCGTGCGGACAGCCCGGTGGAATATACAATATATCGCCAGGCTCCATTATCACATCGATACAGGCGTTAAACGGGCTAACCTGCAAAAGTCTCGGGTGTGGACAGAACTGTTCCAGGCGACTGTCTGGCATACCGACCCGCCAGTGCCGCTTGCCCTGGCCCTGAATAATAAACACGTCGTACTGATCAAGGTGCGGTCCGACGCCGCCGCCAGGGGTAGAAAAGCTGACCATTAAATCGTCTATTCGCCAGTTTGGTATAAACCTGAAGGGTTCAAGCAGCTGAGCCGCTTCAGCATGCCAGTGATCTACCGCCTGGACTAAAATTGTCCAGTCGCGCTCACCAAAGCGGCTAAAGTCGGTAACAGGGCCGGTTTCAAGTTGCCAGTCACCATTGCTGCATTGTACCACCCGCGATTCGACCTCTTCTTCAAGCGCCAGCCCCGCCAGCTCATCGGGGGACAGCGGATCGGTAAACTGCTTAAATCCCTGTTTTAGCAAGAGTGGCTTTTTTTGCCAGAATTCGGCTAAAAACCGTGCCGGGGTCAGGTCGGCAAAATTTAGTGTATACATAAGGTTATTCCGCCAGTTTATCTACCAAGGCAACGGCATCACCAATATAGTTGGCTGGCGTTAATCGTTTTAACTCGGCTTTTACCGCTTCAGGCAGTTCCAGGGTGTCAATAAAGCGGGCTAAATCAGCCTGATTAATCCGTTTGCCACGGGTTAGCTCTTTCAGTTTTTCGTACGGTTTTTCAATGCCGTACTTACGCATTACCGTTTGCACCGGCTCGGCCAGTAATTCCCAGTTGGCATCAAGCTCGGCCAGCAGGGCAGGAGCATTCACTTCCAGTTTGCTAATGCCCTTTAATGTCGCCTGATAAGCAATCAGGGTATAACCAAAACCCATACCAAGGTTACGTAACACGGTCGAATCTGTTAAATCACGCTGCCAGCGCGAAACCGGTAATTTGGCCGACAAATGGTTAAATAGCGCGTTAGCGATACCGAGGTTACCTTCCGAGTTCTCAAAATCAATCGGGTTGACCTTATGTGGCATGGTAGAGGAGCCAATTTCACCGGCTACGGTTTTTTGTTTAAAGTGACCCAGCGCGATATAACCCCAGATATCCCGGTCAAAATCCAGCAGAATGGTATTAAACCGGGCGACAGCGTCGAACAGTTCGGCGATGTAGTCGTGCGGTTCAATCTGGGTAGTGTAGGGGTTGAAGCTCAAGCCAAGGCTGGTAACAAACTGCTCGGCAAACTGATGCCAGTCAAGTTCAGGGTACGCTGATAAATGGGCGTTATAGTTGCCTACCGCACCATTAATCTTGCCCATAATGTCAACCGCGGCAATTTGGTCGCGCTGGCGTTTTAAACGGGCGTACACGTTGGCCATTTCTTTACCCATGGTAGTAGGTGAAGCAGGCTGGCCATGGGTTCGTGCCATCATGGCCACGGTTTTATGTTCGTTCGCCAGATTTTTTATAGCAGCAAGCAGGGCATCACATTGTGGCAATAATACCTCGTTGCGGGCCTGGCTAAGCATCAAACCATGCGACAGGTTGTTAATGTCTTCTGACGTGCAGGCAAAGTGGATAAACTCACTGATGGCATTCAGTTCACTGTTATCAGCGACTTTTTCTTTCAGTAAGTATTCAACGGCTTTGACATCATGGTTGGTAGTGCGCTCAATGTCTTTTACTCTTTGGGCATCTGCCAGGCTGAAATTGGCAACGATATCATTAAGTAGTTTATTCGCCTGCTCAGATAGCGCCGGTACTTCAGTAATGGCTGCTGTGGCTGCTAATTGCTGTAACCATCGTACTTCAACAGTAACCCGGTATTTGATCAGACCAAATTCACTGAAATACGGGCGTAGCTCAACTGTCTTGCTACCATAGCGGCCGTCAACCGGGGATATGGTGGTAAGGGCATTAAGTTCCATGAAAACTCCTGAAGTTTAAGATGTGGTTTGTGCCAGCATATGCTTAGCAGCAGCAACCAATTTACGACGTTGAAAAATAAAATTCAGCCGGCTGCCACCCGCCTGGCGCCAGAGCACTGCGGCCCGCACTGCTGCCAGTAACAGCGCCCGGACTTTTTGTTGCACTGCGGTTTGTTTCAGTACATCGGGCGTACCATAAACCTGAATACGGCTGCCCAGGCTACTGATACATTCACTGTAAATATCAGCAAGACGACCAACAATAGTCTCATCAGTCACCGCAAAATGTTGCAGCTGACGTTCCAGCTGCCCAAGCTGTTTGCCAAGCTCGGCCATGTTGCCGCGGTTTTTATTCAGTTTGCGCTCCAGCGCCAGCACGCCCACCAGATAACGGGTAAATTCGACATCTCTTGTTGCGTTATCACCTAGCTGGCTGATCATGGTCTGCAAACCACTACGTATGTTATTCAGATCGTTACCATAAACTGCCAATGGTGTGTCGGGATTCAGGTTAGCGATACTGGCCAGGGTGGTCTGGTACAGCTCTGGCTCCAGTTTGTTTTGTCTGGCCAGGCTTTGTAGTAAACGGATAGCCTGGCTTAAACCGGCCAGTGCAATAATTTGGGTGGATAAAGACGATTGCATAATTATTTAATGGCCTTGTCGATAATGCCGCCGCCAAGGCAGACGTCATCAAGATAAAATACTGCAGACTGACCCGGGGTAACGGCTTTTTGTGGCTGGTCGAATACCACATTCACCTGGCCGTCAGCCAGTGGAGTAAGGGTGCAACTGATATCAGTTTGCCGGTAGCGGGTTTTCACCGTACAACGTAACGGTTGCTCTGGCCCTTTGCGGTCAACCCAGTCTAACTGACTGGCAACAAGGCCATTGGCCAGCAAGGCCGGGTGGTCATGGCCCTGGGCAACCAGCAGCCGGTTTTGCTGTAAGTCTTTGCCGACGACATACCAGGGGTCATCACTGCCTTCGCGCAAGCCACCAATTTTTAACCCTTTACGCTGCCCCAGGGTATGGTACATCAGGCCGTCGTGCCGGCCCAGTAACTGGCCATCGTCAATGCTAACGATATCGCCCGGTTGTGCTGGCAGATACTGTTGCAGAAAATCTTTGAATTTACGCTCACCAATAAAGCAGATACCGGTAGAGTCTTTTTTATTGTGGGTCACTAAACCCTGCTGCTCAGCAATAGCCCGTACGGCTGGTTTTTCCAGGTCACCAATCGGAAACAGGGTTTGGCCTACCTGCTGCTCCCCCAGTGTATATAAGAAATAGCTTTGATCTTTGTTGTTATCTAAACCGCGAAGGAGTTGCCAGTGACCATTGTGCAGCCGGCGGCGGACATAGTGGCCGGTGGCAATATAATCTGCACCCAGCGCTTCGGCAGCAAATTCAAGAAACGCTTTGAATTTTATTTCTTTGTTACACATAATGTCCGGGTTTGGGGTGCGGCCTGCCCGGTATTCAGCCAGAAAATACTCAAACACATTATCCCAGTATTCGGCGGCAAAGTTTACTTTGTGCAGCACGATGCCCAGTTTATCGCATACCTGCTGGGCATCCTGCATATCTTCAGCTGCGGCACAGTATTCGTCATTGTCGTCTTCTTCCCAGTTTTTCATAAACAGGCCTTCAACCTGATAACCCTGCTGAATTAATAAGTAGGCTGATACTGAGGAATCTACGCCACCGGACATGCCGACGATGACTTTTTTACTGCTGTTAGCTGACATTGCACCACACTGGTTGTGACAAAAAATGAGGCGCGGAGTATAGCACTAATTTAAGCGGTTAAAAATCGTTATCGCCAGCATGGCTGCCGCTTATGCGTCAGCCAAGGCAATTGATCCAATAGCCTTAAAGCTGAACCACCCGGTATTCACCCGGCTGCAGGTCAGCCAGCTGCCATTGGCCTATCTGACTGCGCACCAGGCGCAGTGTGGCAAAACCTACCGCAGCAGTCATGCGCCTGACCTGGCGGTTGCGGCCTTCGGTGATTGTCAGGCGAAGCCAACTGGTCGGAATATTAGCCCGGTAACGGACTGGCGGTGTACGTGGCCATAATTCTGGTACAGCCATCCGTTCGGCTACAGCCGGTAAGGTAGGGCCGTCTTTTAGTACGACTCCTTGTCGCAACTGCGCCAGCGCCTGTTCAGTAATGTCGCCCTCTACTTGTACCCAATACGTTTTCGGGGCTTTGTGTCTAGGGTCGCTAAGCTGGTGCTGGGTCTGACCACAATTGGTCAGTAGTAGCAGGCCTTCACTATCGCGGTCCAGCCTGCCAGCAGGATATACCTGTTTTAACGAAATATAATCAGCCAGGGTTGCGCGTGCTGGCGAACTGTTGTCGGTAAACTGACTAAGTACATCGTAAGGTTTATTGAACAATACCAATAATGGAATTTCGACCTTGGTCCTATTGTTTTTTTTGCTATTTGGCTTATGTTGCCTGTGGTGAAAAGGCGTTGGCTGTTTCAAAGCTATTTCCTATAAGTCCGTTAGCGTCGCATAACACCTGCGAGCTGCAGGTAATGCGCCGCCTGTTTTAATCAGTTTTATGCTGATATACTAATGACCGTTGTTTTTGCTGCGTTTTAAACAATAATCTCAGTGTTACAGTGTTAGCGCGGCACTTCCCACCGGGACCGCGGGTTTCCGTGGACATTCCGCGATTACAATACAGGAACTAACATGTCGAAAGAAAGTGCAACAATTATATACACCATCACCGATGAAGCGCCTGCGCTGGCAACGCATTCATTGCTGCCTTTTATCCAGGCGTTCTCTTCAGCTGCCGGTATTGCAGTTGAAACCCGGGATATTTCGTTATCAGGTCGCATTATTGCCAGTTTCCCCGACTTTTTAAAACCAGAGCAGCGAATTAACGATGCTCTGGCAGAATTAGGTGAGATGGCCAAAACGCCAGAAGCCAATATTATCAAATTGCCAAACATCAGTGCATCTGTACCACAGTTAAAAGCGGCAATTAAAGAGTTGCAAAGTCAGGGCTATGCATTACCTGAATATCCCGCTGAGCCAAAAACTGAGCAGGAGCGCGATGTAAAGGGCCGTTACGATAAAATTAAAGGCAGTGCGGTGAACCCGGTACTGCGTGAAGGTAACTCTGATCGGCGCGCACCTGCATCGGTTAAGCAATATGCTAAGAAAAATCCACACAGCATGGGGGCCTGGCAGGCTAATTCAGCGTCACACGTTGCCCATATGAGTGGCGGTGATTTTTATGGCTCTGAGCAATCCACCACGTTGCAAACAGCCGATACCCTGCGCATTGAACTGCATCAGGTTGACGGCGCGGTGACGGTATTGAAAGACAAGGTTGCGGTGCTGGCTGATGAGGTTATTGATGCCGCTACCATGAGTGCCAAAGCGCTGCGCGAGTTTTATGCTGCTGAAATTGCCGATGCCAAAGCGAAAGACGTCCTGTTTTCTTTGCATTTAAAAGCCACCATGATGAAAGTCTCTGACCCCATCATGTTTGGTCATGCAGTTCAGGTGTTTTATCAGGAAGTTTTCAGTAAATATGCTGCCGATTTTGCTGCTGCGGGTGTTGATGTCAGCAATGGCCTGGGCGATGTCTATGCCAAAATTACCAGCTTGCCTGACGCGAAACAGCAGGAAATTAAAGACGCGATCGCTGCGCTTTATCCGAATAAACCCGCTATGGCGATGGTCAATTCAGACAAAGGTATCACCAACTTACATGTGCCAAGTGACGTCATCATCGATGCTTCTATGCCAGCGATGATCCGCAGCTCTGGTCAGATGTGGGGCCCGGATGGCAAGTTAAAAGATACCAAAGCGGTTATCCCCGACCGTTGCTATGCTGGTGTGTATCAGGAAACCATTAATTTCTGCAAGGAAAATGGGGCCTTCGACCCGCGTACTATGGGCTCAGTACCAAACGTTGGCCTGATGGCGCAAAAAGCTGAAGAATACGGCTCGCACGATAAAACCTTTGAAATAGCAACAGCCGGCACTGTTAAAGTACTGAACAGCCGGGGCGATGTGGTGTTTAGTCATCAGGTTGAAGAGGGCGATATCTGGCGGATGTGTCAGGTTAAAGACGCACCAATCCGCGACTGGGTTAAACTGGCGGTGAACCGCTCACGTTTAAGTGGCACCCCTGCAGTGTTTTGGCTGGACAGTAAACGGGCGCATGATGCAGAGCTGATCAAAAAAGTTGAGCGTTATTTAAAAGATCACGATACCAGCGGTCTGGATATTCAGATCATGGCGCCGGTTGAAGCAACCCGGCATACGCTGGCCCGGATCAAACAGGGACTGGACACGATCTCGGTAACCGGTAACGTGCTGCGTGATTACCTTACCGATTTGTTCCCGATTTTAGAGTTGGGTACCAGTGCTAAAATGTTGTCTGTGGTACCACTGATGAATGGCGGTGGCTTATTTGAGACCGGTGCTGGTGGTTCAGCACCTAAGCATGTTGAGCAATTTGTTGAAGAAAACCACCTGCGCTGGGATTCCCTGGGTGAGTTTCTGGCATTGGCAGCGTCACTGGAGCATTTGTCTCAGGTTACTGGCAACAGTGCAGCCAAGGTGCTGGCTGACAGTCTGGATAAAGCCACTGCAACATTCCTCGACAATGACAAATCGCCACGGCGTAAAGCAGGCGAATTGGATAACCGTGGCAGCCATTTCTACCTGGCGCTGTATTGGGCGCAGGAGCTGGCAAGTCAAACCACCGACAGTGCACTGGCAGGCCGTTTTAAAACGCTGGCAGAGGCAATGCAAGCTAATGAGCAGCAGATTTTAACTGAACTTAATGGCGTGCAGGGCAAACCGGTTGAGATTGGCGGTTATTACCGGCCTGACGATAAGCTGGTCAGTGACGCAATGCGCCCGAGTGTTACGTTAAATCGCACTTTACAGGCGCTGTAAGCGGGTGAGCGTGGTCTGGTAAACGCAGGCAGCGCAGAAAATAGAAAAAGCAGGCATTATGCCTGCTTTTTTATTAGTAGATGCCGATGCCAGGTCGGTACCAATTTGGTACAACGATGGAAAAGTTATTCTTCGCCGGGGAGCTTAATATTTACAGCATGCAGCCCTTTCGGGCCTTCAGACAAATCGAACACCACATCCTGGCCTGCTTTTAGCGTGCGGTAGCCATCCATGCTAATGGTAGAATAATGCGCGAAGATATCTTCATCACGACCATCTTCACGAATAAACCCAAATCCCTTGGCATTATTGAACCATTTTACTTTACCGGTAGCCATACTACTTACTTCCTTCTCTAAGTTAGCTATATTCTGTATTCTAGACTGTACTTGAAGGGGACTAGTGCAGCCCCAACATCTAATGTAGATAATTTAAGCAAACAGTCAAGCTATTTGCAAAAATAGTGCGAATTTTTTACTAATTTTTAATAAAAGCGCCTTTGCTGGTTGGCGCAGGCATGGCTATAGTTTATGAGCGGTAAGCAAAATTTAGATACAAAACATGATGACCTGGCAGAGCTAACCCGACAAAAGGTTACTCCGCCACCAATGTATAAGGTTATTTTGCACAACGACGACTACACTCCTATGGACTTTGTGATCGATGTGCTCACCCGTTTTTTTAATATGCAGTACGAAAAAGCCAGTGAAGTAATGTTGAAAGTACATTACGAGGGCAGTGCAGTATGTGGCATTTTTACAGCTGAAATTGCTGAAACAAAAGTACAGCAGGTACAGCAATATGCAAAAGAGCATCAGCATCCGCTGCTGTGCACAATGGAGCGCGCTTAGGTATGTCTTGGCATGGTCTGGAAGTGGTTCTCAGGGGTATTGGGAGTAAGCTATGTTAAATAAAGATCTGGAACTAACGTTGAATTTAGCGTTCCGGTTTGCGCGTGAACGCCGGCATGAATACATGACGGTGGAACATCTGCTTCTGGCGCTGCTGGATAACCCGGCAGCGGGTGACGCATTAAAATCATGCGGTGCCAATATTGATAAACTGCGGCTGGAGTTGGCCAGCTTTATTGATTCCACCACACCGGTGTTACCTGATGGCGATGCTGAGCGTGACACCCAACCAACGCTCGGCTTTCAGCGGGTCCTGCAGCGGGCGGTATTTCATGTGCAGTCATCAGGAAAGTCTGAGGTCACCGGTGCCAATGTACTGGTCGCCATTTTTAGTGAGCAGGAATCCCAAGCCGTTTATCTGCTGAAAAAAATCGATATTACCCGGCTGGATGTTGTTAATTTTATCTCGCATGGGGTGACTAAAACCGAGAAGCTCGAACAGCATGAGGACAGCCCGCAGGAAGAGCTGACCGATACTATTACAGAAGAAAGCAAATATCTGGAGAATTTTACCAGTAATTTAAATGTGCAGGCTAAAAATGGCCATATTGATCCACTGATTGGCCGCGACCGTGAAGTGGAGCGGGCTGTACAGGTATTGTGCCGGCGTAAGAAAAATAACCCATTGCTGGTAGGGGAAGCTGGGGTGGGTAAAACCGCCATTGCCGAAGGGCTGGCTTATCGTATTGTGCAGCAGCAGGTACCGGAAGTGATCGCTAATGCTACCATCTATGCGCTTGATATGGGGGCCTTACTGGCGGGTACCAAGTACCGTGGCGATTTTGAAAAACGCCTGAAGTCGTTATTAAAAGAGCTGGAAAAAGAGAAAGACTCCATTTTATTTATCGATGAAATTCATACGGTGATAGGGGCTGGTGCCGCCTCTGGCGGGGTAATGGACGCCTCAAACCTGATTAAACCCCTGTTGTCCAGCGGCCGCTTACGTTGTATGGGTTCGACTACCTACCAGGAATTTAAAAGTATTTTTGAAAAAGACACTGCGTTGGTGCGTCGCTTTCAGAAAATTGATGTCACGGAACCTAGTGTGGAAGATACCACCCGGATATTACTGGGTTTAAAAGAGCGGTACGAGCAGCACCACAATGTGCGTTATACCCAAAAAGCCATCCGGGCGGCGGCTGAATTGTCTGCCAAGTATATTAATGAGCGCCATTTGCCTGACAAGGCAATAGACGTGATTGATGAAGCTGGGGCCAGCCAGCGCTTGTTACCGGCGTCAAAACGGAAAAAAGTAATTAACGTGGCCGAAATAGAGCACGTCATTGCCAAAATGGCCCGTATTCCGGAAAAATCAGTGTCGGCTTCCGATAAAGACGTGCTGGCGAATCTGGATCGCAATCTGAAACTGGTGGTATTCGGACAGGATGAGCCGATTGAAGTGCTGACAGCCGCTATCCGTTTGTCGCGGTCTGGTCTTGGCAATGAAGAAAAGCCGATTGGTAGCTTCCTGTTTGCCGGTCCGACCGGCGTAGGTAAAACCGAAGTAACCAAACAGCTGGCCAAAGTAATGGGTGTCGAGTTGCTGCGTTTTGATATGTCGGAATATATGGAACGCCACGCCGTCAGCCGGCTGATTGGTGCACCACCGGGCTATGTTGGCTTTGAGCAGGGGGGCCTGCTGACGGATGCCGTATCCAAACATCCGTATTCTGTGGTGCTGCTGGATGAGATAGAAAAAGCCCACAGTGACGTTTACAACATTTTACTGCAGGTTATGGACCACGGCACCTTAACTGATAATAACGGCCGCAAAGTGGATTTCAGGAACGTGGTGCTGGTGATGACAACCAATGCTGGTGTGCAGGAAACCGTGCGTAAGTCGATTGGCTTTAAACAGCAGGATCACAGCCACGATGCGTTAAGTGAGATAAACCGCACTTTCAGCCCTGAATTCCGTAACCGGCTGGATGGTATTATCTGGTTCAAACATCTGGCTGAGGATATTATTCTGCAAATTGTCGATAAGTTTGTTTGTGATTTGCAGGTGCAGTTAGATAAGAAACAGGTATCAATGGAATTAACTACCGATGCCAGGCAATGGCTGGCTGACAAGGGGTACGATCAGGCAATGGGAGCGCGACCGATGGCTCGGGTTATTCAGGAACAGCTGAAAAAACCACTGGCCAATGAAATTTTATTTGGCCGTTTACTGCACGGTGGCGATGTTAAAGTCAGCCTGAAAAACGATGCGCTGATTTTCGACTATCAGACCGAGCAGGATTTGGCATTAATGGATTAAATCAGTGTACTTAGCAAACAAACAAAAAACCCGGCATTAACCGGGTTTTTTGTTACCAAAGCTGACTTAACGCTGGCGGAATACGATACGGCCTTTGCTTAAATCATAAGGCGTCAATTCAACGGTAACTTTATCGCCTGTCAGGATGCGGATATAGTTCTTGCGCATCTTACCGGAAATGTGAGCGATAACCACATGACCATTCTCCAGTTCAACTTTGAACATGGTATTTGGCAATGTATCCAGGATGGTACCTTGCATTTCAATTACGTCTTCTTTCGCCATTCAGCGCACTCGCCTCTATAAATTTGGGGTCAACCTTCAAAAAACTGCGCAGATTGTGCCGAAATCACAGCAATAAGTAAAGCAGCAAGCGCTTTTTTAGGCAAAAGAGTGCCATTGTCCCTGAATAAAGCGTTGCTGCGGGGTAAATTCGGCCTTATATGCCATCTTCTGACAGGCTTCGACCCAATATCCTAAATAGACAAACGCTTTATTATCCAGCCTCGCTTGCTGCAGCAAAAAGAGTATTGCCAGTTTACCGGGGGATAGCTGCTGGTATTGTTCAGCAAAAAAGGTGTACACCGCCGAGTAACTGTCCGCCAGTTCATCAATAATACTGACGCTGACCAGTTGCTGATCCTGATATACCTCCAAAAATCGCACCGGTAACCAGCTGCATTCGAGCATACTGCTCAGCTGCTGTTCATTCGCTGGGAACATAATGCCATCGTCGTGTTTAAAAGCAATATAGGCTGCAAACAACGGAAAGTACTGGTTGATATCAGCCTGGTTTACCAAACGGTATTGCAGACCAGCACGCCCGGCTTTGTTGAGCAGCCGGCGCTGGCTACGCGACGCTTGCCACTGCTGCGGTACAATTCTCACTGACTGACAGGCTCTGCAGGTGGGGCAGTGCGGGGTATAGCTTTGCTCGCCACTGCGCCGAAAATTAACTGTCAGCAGCTGGCGGTATAACTCGGCAGTTACTGGTTCATCCGGTAACAGGACCACTAACTGCTCTTGCTCTGCAGGTAAATAACTACAAGGGCTGGGTTGGGTTAAGCCAAACCGTAACGGACGCTTTATTAACGAGGAAGACTCAGTCACGCTGTAAGCTCAGCAGCTTTGGCTGCCAGTGGCCTGTTGGGCTGTTAATCGTTGCCTGTTGCTGCAACAACTGTAAATAGTGGGGCCGGCTAATAGCTTCGGCGCCTAATTGCAGTAGAAAAGGGTTGGGCATCTGACAATCTATCCAGCCAGGGGCATAGTGCCGAAGATGTTGTTGCAACGCCAGTAACGCAAATTTAGCAGCATCGGTCACCCTGTTAAACATCGACTCGCCACAGAATAAGCCGCCGACCACAACACCATACAAGCCGCCGACCAGCTTATTTTCCTGCCACACTTCAATGCTATGGGCGTGGCCTTGCTGATGCAGCCGTTGATAGGCTTGCTGCATAGCAGGTAATATCCAGGTCTGAGGTTGGTTTTTTCGTGGCGCGGCGCAGCCCTGAACGACGTCAGTAAAGGCATGATTGAGGGTCAGGCGCAGCCCGCCGCGCTGCCATTGTTTACGAAGGGTACGGTTAAATCGCAGGCTGGCCGGCGGAAATACCGCCCGGACGGCCGGGCTCCACCATAACAAAGGGTCTCCCTCGCTGAACCAGGGGAAGATGCCACTTCGATAGGCCAGGGCCAGACGGTCAACCGATAAATCGCCGCCCATCGCCAGTAAGCCATCTGGCTGCTCAAGCGCCTGCTCAACCGGCGGAAACGACAGTTGTGCAGGGTCAAGTTCAGGCAAATAAATGGCCATATTAACTGGCGTAAGCAGCGACGATAATTATTTAACCAGGCCGTCCAGATAACGTTCAGCGTCCAGAGCAGCCATACAACCAGTACCCGCAGAGGTTATCGCCTGACGATAAATATGATCAGATACATCGCCGGCGGCAAATACGCCGGGAATACTGGTTTGGGTCGCGTTGCCTTCAGTACCACTGACCACTTTCAAATAGCCGCCGTTCATTTCCAGCTGGCCTTTAAAGATATCAGTATTGGGCGAGTGACCAATGGCGATAAATACCCCCTGCAGTGCCAGTTCAGTTGCGGCTTCGCCTTTGGTTGAACCTAAACGGACGCCAGTTACGCCCATTTCGTCGCCCAGCACTTCTTCCAGCACGCAGTGGGTGTGCAGCACGATTTTGCCTGAGGCGACTTTTTCCATTAAACGGTCGACCAGTATTTTCTCCGCTTTAAAGGTATCACGGCGATGGACCAGATGGACTTCACTGGCAATGTTCGACAGATACAATGCTTCTTCTACTGCGGTATTGCCACCCCCGACAACGGCTACTTTCTGATTCCGATAGAAAAAACCATCGCAGGTGGCACAGGCAGATACGCCACGGCCGCTGTATGCTTCTTCTGAAGGTAAACCCAGATATTTAGCAGAAGCACCGGTACAGATAATCAGCGCATCACAGGTATAGCTGCCATTGTCACCGGTCAGGGTAAAGGGACGCTGCTGTAAATCAACCGTATGAATATGGTCGAAGATAATTTCGGTATTAAAGGCCTCGGCGTGAGCCTGCATCCGCTCCATCAGCACCGGCCCGGTTAAGCCATGAGCGTCTCCCGGCCAGTTTTCAACTTCGGTGGTGGTGGTCAGCTGGCCACCCTGTTGCATGCCTGTTAGCAGCACCGGTTTTAAATTAGCTCTGGCAGCATAAACTGCGGCGGTATATCCGGCCGGGCCTGAACCCAGAATTAGTAACCGACAATGCTTGCTGTTTGACATCTTTTACTCCAAAAAACGACTTAGTGAAAACGCAATGGGGATGATTCTAAAAGAATGCAATGACCATAGAAAGATCTGCTTGCTAATTAGTTCGGTGCTGGCTGTAAACTTCGCGTGCAAAATGATATTTCTTAAACATATAAGTCAGACGTTTTAGTTATATGAGAGGCTGTTAATTTTCCTGAAAAAGGGTATTTGTTTCTAATCGTTGAATTTTTTTTCTGAAATAGGGTGGGTGTTTTTTTTTATAATGACTTTGTAAGATTTTTGTAATTGTTGTTTTTCTGAGCAGCTGGTTAGTTAGAGGCCGCAGGACGCAGCCAATGAACAGGGATGTCTGTTAATTAATAATTGAACAACCAAATTATTAAAAAATTAAAAGGTACCACAATGAAAACAACTAAAACCCTCTTAGCACTTAGCGTTGGTAGTTGCTTCGCATTATCTTTAACCGCTCCGGCAATTGCCAACAGTCTGGTCGACGCCGGCGATGAGAGTAGCCGTTATATTATTAAGTTCAAGCCAACAGCCGCGGTAATGAGCAGCAATAATGGCCAGAGCGAATTTTCAACTCAGCAGGCTGAAACTGTATTACGTGGCCACCGGGTTGATGCTGTTATGCACTTAAAATCGGCCAATGCCAGTGTGGCGAAGTTATCAGCCAAGCAGTTAAAAGCATTGCAGGCTAATCCAAATGTCGAGTATGTGGAAGAAGACACCAAGCGCTATCTGATGGATGTTATCAGCCCAATGGCACAATCAACACCCTACGGTATTAATATGGTGCAGGCAAACCAGGTTAGTGATGGCAGTGCCGGTAATATTAAAGTTTGTGTTATCGACACTGGCTATACTTCTGGTCATGAGGATTTACAGAGCTCAGGTGTTACCGGTTACGCGTTCTCAGGCCATGGCAACTGGTATTCCGATGGCAATGGCCACGGTACTCATGTAGCAGGCACTATGGTGGCGCTGGACAATAACTCTGGCGTAGTAGGAACAATTGGTTCAGGCCAGGCTGGGGTACATATCGTTAAAATATTTAATGATTCAGGTAACTGGACTTATGCATCCAACCTGGTGCAGGCGATCCAGTCCTGTCAGGATGCAGGAGCGAAAGTAGTAAATATGAGTCTGGGTGGTGGTTCGTCAAACCAGACTGAAAATACTGCGATGAATAACTTCTACAACAACGGCATGTTGCTGGTTGCTGCCGCGGGCAATGCTGGCAACACCAGTTTGTCGTATCCTGCCTCCTATAATGCGGTAGTGTCAGTAGCGGCAGTAGACTCTAGCCGTAACCTGGCCAGTTTCTCGCAGCGTAACTCGCAGGTAGAAATTGCCGGCCCGGGCGTGAATGTCAGTTCAACCTGGAACAATGGCGGCTATAACAGTATTAGCGGTACGTCAATGGCGTCACCGCATGTTGCTGGTGTTGCCGCGCTGGTATGGAGTAACCACCCGTCCTGTACTGCCCCCCAAATTCGTAACGCCTTAAATGTGACAGCGCAAGACCGCGGTGCAGCTGGTCGCGACAACTCTTACGGTTTTGGTATCGTCCAGGCGAAAGCGGCAACTGACTGGATCACCAATAATGGCTGTGACGGCGGTGGTGATGGTGGCGATGGCGGTGACGGTGGCGATGGCGGCGGTGCAACCTTCCCGAATCTGTCGGCTTCAACCGGTCAGTGGCTGCGTGGCAGTTATGATATACCATCAGGCGTCTCGCAAATTACCTTCCAGATCTCCGGGGGTACTGGTGATGCTGACTTATACGTGCGTTATGGCAGCCAGCCAAGCACCAGCGCTTACACTTGCCGGCCATACTTAAATGGTAATAACGAAGTCTGTACCATTAACAATCCGCAAGCCGGTACCTGGCATGTCGGCATCCGCGCTTACAGTGCCTTTAGTGGTGTTACGTACAGTTATCAGTACTAAGCTGTAACTAACAACCAGTAAAGTTGTTAACAGGGTTGCGCCAGCAGCCCTTTTTATTGTCAATCTTAAACCACCTCCTATGGAGGTGGTGCCGAAAATTGGACATGCACAACATGGAGAATGCCTAAAAAATGAAAATTGGACAGGCACAACATGGAAGATGCGAGCAGTCTATCTATCCAGCGACATAGGTGCAGCACTAGTGGGGTAAAATAGCGGCTCAGGGTGTTATAGCGTTAAATGACCGCACCTGATGTGTCTTTTACGATATTGTCAGGCATAGCAGTTCCCGGATTTCAGATTGCTGTCCGCTGAGTGTGCCAGAAAGGGATTGATAGCAATAAGTCAGGCTGTGTCGCGATGGGCGCGTCGGCTAAAAAGAGTGGTGTAACGCGCTTCGAATTGAGTAGCGCGTATTAGCAAGTCCTGCTGGCTGAGATTAAGTCGCCGCAGGATGGGCGGCAGTTGTCTTTTAATGGCGCCGCGTTTTTCAGGACGGATAGTACGACCAGTATAGTCCACCAGTTGCAGATAGTCGTGTAGGCTGAACTGAATACCGTGTTGTTGCTGGTCAACCAGCGCGCCCTCAAAGTGAAGCAGTGGCTTGAGCGGGTGGCCGAAGTGATGCAGATTGCCTTGACGAGTTTGTTCGGTAATAGTGTGTGCTAAATCGAATGTGGGCGTCAGCCGCTCTTTGATGCTAGTGTAGTCTGAGCCTTCCGGTGTTTCGGCGATATTGGCGCGTATAGGGTTTAAGTCGACATAAGCCATGCAGGATAGCAGCGCCTCTTCAGTCAGCAGTGCCTGAGATTTGAATCTGGCTTCCCAGAAGTGGCCACTGCAGCCGTCTTCCTGATTGGCTTGGCGGGCAATGGGCTCGTTAAGGCATTTCATAAACCAGCTGAGGCTGGTAAGGCGCTGGCGGTATACGTCAATACAGCTGTGAACAGTATCGAGCTCAGCTGCACTGAGCGCACCACCGGCAAGATAACGCTGCACCAACAGCGTCCCTTTGTGAAGACTGGTCCAGCGCAACAACACGTCTTGTGTGCTCCAGTCTTTTGCCTCTTGCGGATGAAGCTTAACCACTATGTGTAAGTGGTTGGACATAACCGCATAGGCACAGATGTCGATAGCAAACAATGAAGCCAGCAGTCGAATGCGCTGCTCAATCCAGGTCCGGCGGTGCTCAAAGCTTTTGCCGGTATCGGTGTCAATGCCACATAAAAAAGAGCGGCGCACACAGCGGGATACGACATGGTAGTAGGGTGTGTCCTCGATGGCGATAAGGGCTTTGCGGGGTCTGGGCATACCACACCTGGTTACTGTTTAAATATACAGTAAAACTAGTTGCAGATTGGCAGGCTGTCAAGATTTTGATGGTTGTGCCTGTCCATTACTTTTCCCGTTTTGCCTGTCCATTACCTTTCTCCTTTTGGTTATCAGGGCTGCGCCAGCAGCTCTTTTTTAATAGTACATGCTACGCATGCGGCATAACATAAAGATATACCGCCAAAAAGTGCAGTATGCTGCCGGTGAGGACGAACAGGTGCCAGATCATATGGTGCAGATACAGGCTGCGCCAGATGTAAAACAGGACACCACCGGAGTAGGCGAGGCCACCGGCCAGCAACAACCACATTGCCGGCGCAGGCACGTTGGCCAGCATTGGTTTAATCGCCACGACGACTATCCAGCCCAGCCCCAGATACAGCGCCAATGACAACTTTTTATATTTAAGGCCGGTGGCAAGTTCTAACACCACGCCGACAATAGCGATTAACCAGATTATAGTAAATAACGTCAAGCCCCAGTCACCGCGCAGGCTTATCAGGGTAAAAGGCGTATAGGTACCGGCGATTAAAATAAAAATAGCGGCATGATCCAGCTGGCGCAGCCGGTATTTAATAAGCGGGTTGTGAATGCTGTGATACAGCGCTGAACTGCTGTACAGCAAAATAATACTGCTGCCATATATCAGGGCGCTGGCCAGCTGCCAGTTATCACCGTAGCTCAGGCTAAGGCGCAGCATCAGCACCAGACCCACCACGCCCAGTATTGCGCCAATGGCGTGACTGAGTGCATGCAGCTGTTCTTCGAGCAGGGTATACCGGCTTACACTGGACATAGCTTTTTCAGTTTCAATAACTAACAATGTTGAATATGGAGCATATCTTAACAACAACCAGCCTCAGGTAAACAACAACCTTAGCCTAAACGGTAAAAGCATTGGTATTTACCGGCAGCGGCGGTAAACTGCGTTTTTCAGCAAAACAGTCCAGCACCGCTAGTCTTATGCCACTACTTATAATTCTGGGTTATGTCTGGCCCGAACCCAACTCTTCTGCCGCCGGCAGCCGCATGCTCAGCTTAATTAAACTTTATCTGAGCTACGGCTGGCAGGTGCAGTTTGCCAGCCCGGCTGAGCTGAGCTCGCATCGTTTTATGCTGGCTGAGCTTGGTGTAGCTGAGCAACAGATTAACTTAAACTGCGATAGTTTTGATAGCTGGATAGCGAGCCAAAACCCGCAAGCGGTGCTGTTTGACCGGTTTATGCTGGAGGAGCAATTTGGCTGGCGGGTAGAACAGGCGTGCCCGGCTGCGATGCGTATTCTGGATATGGAAGATTGTCATGCGCTGCGTCAGGCCAGGCAAAGCTGTCATACTTTACACCGACCGGTTGACGCTGAGGCGCTTAATTCTGAGCTGGCACTGCGGGAAATTGCCGCCATTTATCGCTGTGACATAACACTGGTAATTTCTGAGGCAGAAATGCAGATACTACAGCGGCACTATGGCGTGCCTGCGACGCTATTGTGTTATTGCCCTTTCTGGTTAGATAAGCTGCCGGCGACTGACAGCCCCGGCTTTAGCGAACGCCAGCATTTTATTGCCATTGGCAATTTTCGTCATGCACCAAACTGGCAGGCGGTGTTGTGGTTAAAACAACAAATATGGCCACAGATCCATAAACAGCTGCCAGCTGCTGAACTGCATATTTACGGTGCCTATCCGCCCCCAAAAGCCACGGCATTGCACAACCCGAAACAGGGCTTTTTAGTCAGAGGCTGGGTTGAGGACAGCGGCCAGGTGATGCGTCAGGCCAGGGTATGTTTAGCACCACTGGCATTTGGCGCTGGCTTAAAGGGTAAGCTACTGGAAGCAATGTGCCACGGTACGCCCAGTGTTACCACGGCGATTGGTGCTGAGGGTATGAGTATTGACAGCGGCTGGAGTGGCGCCGTTGCTAACGATAGTGCTGCTATTGCCAAGGCGGCGGTAGCGTTATACCAGGATGCGCAGGGTTGGCAACAGGCGCAGCAGCAGGGCTATAAGATACTTAACAGACGATTTGCACCACAGCAGGCGCTGCGGGTCTGGCGGCAGATGGAGCAGGTACGGGCAGATCTGGATAAACAGCGTCAGGCTAATTTTACCGGGTTAATGCTCAGGCATCATGCTTATCGTAGTACTAAGTTTATGGGGCAGTGGATAGAGGCGAAAAGTAAACTGGCGCAACTTGCGCCAGTATCGGGTAACGAATAACTAACTGTTAATACTAAAGGAAGTAGTATTAACGCGAACCACGTGGTGGCCGTTGCTTGCTATCGTTAATTTTTTCAGCCCAGAACGCAGCCGCTGCACCTGGGGTGGTTTTTGCCGGTTTGGCCGCCTTGGCTTTGCTTTTTACTGCGGGTTTAGCCGCCGCTTTAGCTGGTTTTTTCTCAGCTTTGGCAGGCTTGTCGGCTTTTTCAGCCTTGGCGGGTTTTTCTGCTTTCGCTGCAGCAGCCTTGGCTTTGCCACCTTTACTGTAGCTTTGGCCTAATTCTGCCAGCTCAGCCAGACGGATGTTCTTACCACCATCAACACTGAACCAGCCCGGCTTTTGCTCCAGCTCGGGTTCTTTACCAAATTTCGCTTTGTAAGCTGCGGTAAAATCAGCGACTACCTGATCTTTATCCAATTTTGTCATGCTCGGTACCTGTGCGTGAAAATTAATCGTTGCCCGCTATTTATACATCAAAACACAGGTAATAGACAAATCTGCCTGCTTTTTAACAGTTTTTAAGTACAATAGTGCCAATAACCGACGATATTTACCGGAGACTTCTATGCTGCAACGGCAACAACTGGCCAGCCTGTTATCAGAATTGCTGCAAACCGAGCGGGTTCGCGACTATTGTCCCAATGGTTTGCAGGTAGAAGGCAAACTGGAAATCAGACGGATAGTTACCGGGGTAACGGCAAGCCAGGCACTAGTGGATGCGGCAATTAGCTGGGGCGCGGATGCCATTCTAGTGCATCATGGTTACTTCTGGAAAAACGAAGCGCCAGAGATCACCGGCATGAAGAAAAAGCGTTTACAGGCGTTATTGGCCAATGACATAAACCTGTTTGCCTATCATCTGCCGTTAGATATTCACCCTAAGCTTGGTAACAATGCCCAGCTGGGCAAACTGCTGAAAGCTGAATCAATCACACCGCTAGCAACTATTGAGCCGGTTGGGGTGCTGATGCAGGGTGATTTTATAACGCCCAGAAGGTTAAGTGAGGTAGCCGCATTGTTGCAGCAGCAGCTGAACCGGGATGTGCTGACGCATGATGCCGGCAGTAATAAGCCGGTGCGCAAGCTTGCCTGGTGTACCGGCGGCGGTCAGGGCTACATTGAGCAAGCGGCCGCAGCCGGTGCTGACCTGTTTATCAGCGGTGAGGTGTCTGAACAAACCATTCATGTTTCTCGTGAGCTGGATATTCATTTTATTGCCGCTGGCCATCACGCCACCGAGCGTTATGGGGTTAAAGCGCTGGGTGAATACCTGAGCGCTAATTATCCGTTAGAAGTGCAGTTTATTGATATCGATAACCCGGCATGAACAAAGAAACCGATCGCAGTTTTGACGGTATTGCCGCCAAGTTTCAGCGCAATATTTACCAGAGCAGTAAAGGCGCTATTCGCCAGCATGTTTTATTACGTGATTTAACCACCTTGCCCGTGTTGCAAAGCCAATGTCAGGTGCTGGATGTCGGTGCAGGGCAGGGCCAGCTCAGTCTGGCGCTGGCAAAGATGGGGCACCATGTCCATTTAACTGATATTTCCGCTGAAATGCTGGCCATTGCTGCTGAGGCGGCCGCAGCACAAGGGCTGGCGGTTTCGGGGCCGGCAGCACAATTACGTTTCAGTAAACTGAGCCTGGCCGAATTAAGCCGGCAAACTCAGCAGCAGTATCCGCTGGTACTGTGCCATGCCATGCTGGAATGGCTGGCTCAGCCAGATGCTGCGCTTAATCAACTTTACCAGTTGGTAGCGCCGGGCGGCGTATTATCACTGATGTACTACAACAAAGACGCCAAGCGGCTGAGTAATATTTTGTATGGTAACTTTGACTATGTGGCGGCCGATTTTAAGGTAAAAAAGAAAGTCAGTTTAAGCCCGCAAAATCCACTGGAGCCAGTAATGGTTGAGCAGTGGTACCAGCAAGCCGGTTTCAGTTTGCTCAGTAAAACCGGGGTGCGCTGCTTTCACGACTATCTGCAAAATCGCAGTATGCAGCAAAGTCACTTTGCTCAGCTGCTGGAACTGGAGCTTCAGTATAACCGGCAGGAGCCGTACGCCTCGCTGGGACGCTATACTCATCTTATGCTGACCAGGCGCTGATCAACAGCGCTTAGTCAAACTCAAAGCGATACAGTAAGTCTACCGCGTTATCCAGCCCCGACACGGCTTCCAGATATAAACTCTGCATTAAGCGATAACGCAGCGTAAATTCACCAATCGGCTCAAAAATGCCAATACCGTATTTAATCTGTAAATCCCGGTTTAAATAACCACTAACTGTTACCTGCGAGCTGTCGCCGGAGCCGGCAGTGTCGAGCGTAAGATCGCTTACCCCGAACGCCTCGCCAATTTCGCCTACGAGGCTGCCGCTGGACGCGATGCTCATACCAATCAGGCTGGTGGTAACCGCATTGGCGGCGCTGCCAGATTCGCTGTCCAGATCGCGGCCGACCAACAAATAGGACAGGGCATTCGCCTGCGGCATTGCCGGTTCAGAAAAAATGTTAATTTGTGGCCGGTCTGCCGGGCCGGTCACCCGGATCCCTGCTATCACGTTATCTTCCATATTGGCCGGGTTACGAATGGCTTCCACATTCAGATAAGGTTGATCCGGTGGTCCACTGAAGGTCATTTTGCCCTGGCGGATCAGTAAATCCTGGCCGTAAGAGCGGAAAGTGCCATCAACTAACCGGACTTCGCCATTAATGGTTTGTTTATTTTGCTTTTGCCGTACCTGCAGGCTGCCACGCAGCAAGGTTTCCAGGCCAAATGCATCCAGCTGAACCTTGTCCCCCAGTTCTACCCTGATATCGGCCTCAAGCGGGATAGCTGTGGCCTGTTGCTCTGTTACCGGTTCGCGTTCAGCAGTCAGAATAATGGTATCATTTGATAAGCCAATGGCATTTGGAGGCAGCTCGTCGATACTTAGCTGCGCACTGGGGATATCAATTTTGCCTGTCAGCCGGGTCAGTTTGGGGCTGGCGCTTATTTCCAGATCAGGTTTAACCTGCAACTTGCCCTGTGCAATCTGAACGCTCAGCGGATCGCCTTTCATTGCCAGTTGCGCCCGCCAGTCGTCCAGTTGCTGCCAATCAGCGTTACCTGTCAGCTTTACCTTGCCCTGTGGCGTGACAATATCACCCTGCAGATCAGCCTGTTCGCCGTTAAAATTTATCTGCAATGTGCCATCGTTAACATCGGTTGGCGCCAGTTTGCCTTTTACCCGCAGTTGTTGCAGTGCCAATTCGCCGGCCAGCAGCGGGCTTTCCACCGTGCCCTCGGCCGTAATATCAGCCGTTAGCACGCCTGCCAACTCACTGTATTCATCTAGTAAAGGTCGTAAAAATTCCAGGGTGAAGTCACTAAGCTGAACGCGGCCGGTTAATGGCCGGTCGCTGCTGCTGACATCATTAATTCCCAGCTCAGCGCTTAACTGCGCCTGTTCATTCAGACTGGCCTGCAGGGTAGCGCTTAGCTGGTCATCTTTTAACTGACTGCTCAACGTCAGCTGTTGCCAGCTTAATTCAACAGGCGGGTTCGTTTGCTCGGTTAACGCACCACTATTACTTTGTACCCTCAGCTCAACTTGCGGCGGCTGACCCGGTTGCCAGTTTGCGCTGGCGTCGGCACTGAGCTCACCACGTAAACTTACCGCAAGTGGCATAAACTCATTCAGACTGGCCAGGTTTAACTGTCGCAATTCAATATTTGCCGCCATACTTTGCGCGCTCAGCGTGGCGTCGTCGGTTAAACATAGCGACCCCGGGTCTTGCAGCCAGCAATGCTGGCTGATCTGCAGTTGTTGTTTGGCGTGGTTATAGTTTAATGCTACCGCTTGTTGCAGCTGCCAGGCGCCCAATGGACTACCTAATTCAGCACTGCTCAACTCGCCCTGCCAGATATTGCGATCAGTCAGTTGGCCGCTAAGCTCAAGATTGATATCGGATAGTGCGGATTGCAATGCCAGCTCAAGCTGATGCTGACTTTCATTGCCCGAGCCAGTGACAGTCAGCTCATCTATCTGGTAGCCTCGTACCCGGCCATCGCTGGCCCTTAGATCAAAGCTTGCCTGCAGTTGTTCTTTCACTTGTAATTGCAGCTCACCGGTAAGCTGCTCCAGCCTGTCAGCGCCATAGCGTAACGTTTTACCGTTAATACTGGCCGATAATTCCGGCTGGCGTTGTGGCCCACGAATGGTGATGTCGGCAGTTAGTTCGCCATTGGCTGAGGGCAGGCTGCTGCTTAAGTCCGCAATAGCGATTTTTGCATCCAGCTGCCACTGTTCAGCCAGTGAGCCGGTTAAGCTGATCTGGTTGTCACCATGTTGCAGAATCAGTTGTTCACTGCTGAACTGATAGCGATTGGCGGCCTGACGAAAGCTGGCCGTAACGTCGCCACTAACGTTAATGATTTCATCCCTTAGGCTGCCGTCAATCGCCAACTGGCTTAATTCAGTTTGCCAGCTGCCATCGCTACTGAAGGAACCCCTGTTTATCAGTTTGCCACTTAACTCGCCGCTCAGCTCTCCGTCAAGCGAGGGCCAGAATGTGGCGGGTTTAATTGCGTCCAGGTTAAGTTCTGCCTGCCAGCTTAGCGTTGGCGCCAACGCCACTCTGGCGTTGCCAGCGATAGTGCCCTGCAGCGTAGTAAGGTTAAAGCGGCTGAGCGTCAGCAATGATTCTGCTAACTGGTAATGGCCCTCGGCAGTCAGCTCAGTTGCTGGCACGGTGCGGTGGGACACGCCGGCATCAAGGCTAAACTGCAGCTGCTGTAAATCACCACTGGCAGTGATTTCACCGCCACTAAGTTGCCAGGCTTCAGTCTGTTCAGGCGGCCAGCTAAAAGCATCATATTGTATTGCAACGCTCAGTGGCAGCTGCGCCGTCAGTAGGGCCAGCTCCGCGTCGGCATTGGCATTGATAGTCCCGACCGCGCGGGCGTTAACTGCCAAATCAGCCAGGCTGCCACTCAGGCTGAGGTTCACTTGTTGCTCAGCCAACGGCGCCTGGTGGAATACGCTGCTCACGCGGCCACTGAGTGGATAATTGCCTTGCAGGGTAATTTCGGCGGTGGCACTGAGACTCGCTTGTTCATGGCTAGCCTGTAAGTCGAGCAACCGAATATTATGATCGCGCGCCTGCAGGCTGAAGGTGACATCTGGCAGTACTGTCTCGGTGTCCTGTTGCAGCAGGCTGGCATCGGTCAGGCTAAAGCCATTTATAAACACTGAGACGGGCAAGCTGATATCGTTTAGCTCTGGCGGCTGATAGTTAAAAGGTTCTGTTGCAGGCTCGCTGCTTTGGGCAAGTTTAATATTCAGCTGTTGCAACTGACTGTCGTTAAGTTGTACCTGTCGGCCCCATGCTTCAATAGCCGTGCTGAACCGGTTAAAACGCACAATCGTGTCGCCAAGCGTTAACTGAGCGTTGTTTAGTTCAACGTCGGTCAGGCAAAGTTTAAGCTGGAACAAGCAGGCGTTGTTGATGTCCAGTTTTAACTGTGCCAGCTCTAGTGTGACAGCGTCATCCTGCCAGCGGATATTGTCCAGTTGCATGCCACCCAGCAGGCTGCCTTTGTGTTCGCTGACAGCAAGCTGTGGCACATACTTTTCGCCCAGCCATAGTCCCAGCTTCAGACCGGTTGGCGTGTACAGCAAAATGACCAGCAGCAACACCACAACTAACAATGGCAGCAGCAACGTCCAGTTCAGCCATTTCAGTGTTTTACGCATAACCGGGCTCATAATTCAGGCCCCAGCGCAAAGTGAATTTGAAAAGCGTTGCGCTCGCCGCTGTCCAGGCCATAACCAAAATCAAGCCGCACCGGCCCTACCGGCGATCCCCAGCGAATACCCAGGCCAACCCCGCGCTTAAATTTGGGGCTGTCATTCCAGGCGCTGCCGTAATCAAAAAAGCCGGCTACCCACCAGTTACCTTTAACCCGGTACTGATATTCCAGTGAGGCGGCTGCCATATAGCGGCCACCAATCAGTTCATCATCACTATTTACCGGCGCAATGGTCTCATAACCATAACCACGAATATTATTGTCGCCGCCAGCGAAAAAACGTAACGAAGGTGGGATCTCAGTAATATCGTCAATCATCACAGCACCGGCATCCAATCGGGTAACAAACCGATGGTTGCGCTGATAACTACCAATCCAACCGGCGCGACCACGTAGTCTGATAAACGGCGTGTCAGAGCCCCAGGCGGGTTCAGAAAACTCTACTCCAAATAATAAGCGATCAGCGGAGCGAGGCATATTCCCCCAACTTTGTCTGGAGCGGCTAAAGCTGATCCCCGGCATAATCAGGCTGGAATTGGCGTCCTGATCAGCCTGAATAAAATCTTCATATAAGTAGCGTACTGACGCGGTACGATACCATTCATTGTCCAGCAACCAATGGCGTTCAAGGGCGATGTTAATTTCTTTACTGCGGGTATCGAGATTATCCCGGTTGCGTAAGCCCATTTGTAATTGGTAGTAGTCGCTGGGGGCGCTGCTCAGTGGCATCCGGTACGCTGATTCAATCGTTTGTTCAACGTCGGATATTTCAAATTTGTTTTGCAGGCTATGGCCACGATCATTTAACCAGGGTTTTAACCAGTTTACTTTCAAACGCGGACCAACCACATCAGAATAGCCAATACCGGTTTCCACACTATTGCGCAGCCTGGGTTCTAGTTTGACAATAATCGGCAGGGTATAATCGTCAATTTGCTCAGTATCACCTTCAATTGAGATTGAGGAAAACCAGTTGGTATTGGCCAGGGTCTGATTAAATTCACCCAGCTCACTAGCCAGATAAGGATCACCTGGTTTAAAAGGAATAAGAGATTGCATCCATTCATCGCGAATTTGCTGGCCACTGAACTGGACCTTGCCAAATTTGTAGCGGTTGCCACTGTCAAAATGCAGATGAATGTTGGCCTGGTTCAACTCGGGAATAACCTCTAAAGTACTGCGACTGAACTCAGCATCAAAATAACCCTTACGAAGCGCTACGCTGCGTAATTCGCTTTTTAAATTTTCATAGTTGCCGTGATGCAGCACATCACCAACTTCAGGTGCCTGGCGCCTTAACAACCAGCCGAACTGCCGGTCTTCAGTCGCATCGCCGCTAAGCTGAATATCCGCAGTGCTAATTCGGGTCGGCTCGCCAGCGATGACATCCACCTGTAGTATCGTTTTGTCAGATGTTTCTGTCAGGGTAAATTCAATTTCACTCTGGTAATAGCCCAGTGCCTGTAACGCTGTTTCAATATCTTGTTGTATTTTCAACTGAAAACGTAAAGAACCGGAAATATCCGCTTGATCATACGTAGCAATGTGGTTTTTAACATTTTGTTCCAGATCACCGCTCAGACCACGGATCTGCAGCTCAGTTTGTGCCTGAATACTGAAACTTGTCAGAAATAAAATACTTATTATGGTTCTGAATAGCGACATGCGGTTATTCTGGTATCCTGTTAACAATAGCAACTGTCGATATGTAACTGACAGGGTAAGGCTAAAATCTGTGAGAAATACTATTATGGCGTACAAGTAACGACAGTGTATACCGTCTTTACCGGATCCTGGCTTAACAAGCCTGCCATTGGCCAGGGTTTGGGTAATCCGCTAAACCTGATCTGGATTTTTCGTTATACTAGACGCCAGATACTACAGGCGGTCACAACGTAACAGCTTAACGTAAAGACGTAACTCAGGTAAAACTATAGCAAACGACCACCGTGGTATGACAACCCGATAATAAGATCGTTGCAACCGGACAAGGTGTAATTTAATGCAAAATATTGTAATAAGTGGCTCAGGGTTGTTTACCCCCAGCGCTATCATCAGCAATGCAGAGCTGGTTGCCAGCTACAACCAGTATGTCGATTTATTCAACCAGCAATATGCGAGCGAAATCAGCAGCGGCCAGTGTCAGGCTCTGGAGTATTCCAGCAGCGAATTTATCGAAAAGGCCTCCGGTATTAAAGCGCGGCATGTATTGTACAAAGAGGGCATTCTTGACCCGGCGATTATGCATCCGGTTTTTGTAAAGCGTGATGAAAACACGCCGCCGGAAATGGTTGAAATGGCCGTTGCTGCTGCCCGTGAAGCAATGGCGCAAGCTAATAAAACGGCAGCTGATATTGATTTAATTATTTGTGCCGCCTCAAATATGCAGCGGCCCTATCCGGCGCTGTCAATTGAGTTACAACAAATTCTCGGGGTCGACGGTTATGCTTTTGATATGAATGTGGCCTGTTCTTCCGCAACTTTTGCTATCAGTAATGCCGCCAATGCTATCCGCGGTGGCACCGCTAAGGTGGTGCTGGTGGTTAACCCGGAGTTTGCTTCACCGCAGGTCGATTATAAAAACCGCGACAGTCATTTTATTTTTGGTGATGTCTGTACCGCAACCATTATTGAAGCCCAAAGCAGTTGTACTGCCGACAACGCCTTTAATATTCTGGGCATGCGACTGAAAACCAGTTTTTCTAACAACATTCGCTGCGATATTGGCTATACCGAGCACTGTTTTGCCGAAACCGATCCTAAAGTACCATTTTTTAAACAACAGGGTCGCAAGGTTTTCAAGGAGCTGTTGCCCATTGTCGCAGACGTTATTCAGGAGGAGATGGCAGCCTTGAATATTGGCCCGGATCAGTTAAAACGACTCTGGTTGCATCAGGCTAATATTAATATGAATATTTTTGCGGCAAAGAAAATCCTGGGGCGCGATCCGTTACCAGAAGAGGCGCCACTGGTGCTTGACAGCTATGCCAATACCGCCTCTGCCGGTTCTATTATTGCTTTTCACAAACATAAAACCGGGCTGAGCAGCGGCGACAAAGCGGTGCTGTGCTCGTTTGGCGCCGGATACTCGGTTGGCTGCCTGATGCTGGAGCGCTGCTAAACCGGCGATGTCGAACGAACAGGCAGCAATGCTAAGGACAACTGCCTGTTTTTTGGCAATGGGTTAACCGTTATAAACGGATAACGGAATTATGGTCATACGATAGCGGCGATGGCAGATAGGCATCTGCTGCGTCGTCATTTAACCAGGTTCCGCCATTTACCAGATAGCGGAACTGATATTCCCGATCATTGTCCAGCGTTAGGCTGGCACTGAAATCACCTTTCTTACTTTTTTTCATCGGTAAGGCGCTGGGATCCCAATTGTTAAATTCGCCTAACAGGGCCACCGACTCGGCGTCTGCCAATTGTTCTGCGCTAAGTTTAAAGGTGACTTTGCAAACTGGCTTTGTCTTTAAGTATTGTTTGGTAATGCTCATGTTTATTCCCTCAATCTGGCTAGGTTGTTAGCCATTTTTAGCATGGTGCTGGTGCGATAGTGAGTACAACCAATAATACTAGCCGCAATTTATGACTGAAAAATGACCAATCTGATCACTACTGCTACCATAAATCAGTAGGGTTTAATCGGCAAATAACTTTAAGTTGTAGGGTTATAACTGGTAATCAAACAGCCGTTTTAATTATCTGGCTGTCCTGCGTTTGTAACAAAATATTATGCTGGCTGAATAATGCAGTTGTTACAAGCAGCCTGATTTAAAATGGCCGGCTACCCATCGCCTGAGGTTAAGCCCTGTTATTGCTGGCCTGAAGCTTAACCTGATGACTTTACCTCAGTTCAGTTCAGAAATTGTGCCAGTGTTAATTTGCTATTTCAGGATACAAAGATTAACAGTCGCGGCAATACAATTGCTGCAGTAACGATTATGATGCAACAAGTTAAAATTGACAGGTAGGTAAGTCATGTCGTCTTTCTTTGTAAAAGTAATACTTCCGGTAATTGTTGTCGTAATAGCCGTTGCAGCTGCAGTGGGCTTGGCGAAATTACGTCAGCCGCCGGAAAAAAACGATGAAAGCAGGCCGGCCATTCTGGTCAATGCCGCCCCCATCCAGCCAGATAATATTGTCTACCAAATTAAGTCGCAGGGCATGGTAACGCCCAAGCTGGAAACCAGTCTAATTTCTGAAGTTAATGGCCGGGTTGTCGCTGTGGCTGAGCAATTTGTTGCCGGCGGCTTTTTTAATAAGGACGATTTGCTGGTAACGGTGGAGCAAAGCGATTATCTAACCAACGTTAAAGCCGCGCAGGCCGCCCTGGCGAATGCGCAAGCGATGCTGGCAGAAGAAAAAGCCCGGGTAAGAGTAGCCGAGGAAGAATGGCGCTCGTTCACCGATGGTACCGCCCCTGCGCTGGGCTTGCGCCAACCTCAGTTAGCCAGTGCACTGGCCAGTGTTCAGTCCGCAGAGGCGGAACTGGAGCGCGCCCGGCGCGACCTGGCCCGCACTGAAATTCGGGCGCCTTATGATGGCATGGTACGCAACCGGCAGGCCAATCTTGGTCAGTTTATCAGCCGGGGCACGGTACTCGGTTCTATTGTTGGCACCGAAGTGGCTGAAATTCGTTTACCTCTGACCGATACCGATATGGCATTCTTGGCGATGCCCGGCGCGGTTGATGCAGACAGTAATAAAGTGACGCTAAGCAGTAACGTGGCTGGCCAGCAACTGGAATGGCCGGCAAAGCTGGTCAGAACCGAAGGCATGCTGGATGAGCGGAGCCGGGTAATTTATGTGGTGGCGGAAGTCACCGACCCTTACCAGCGTAACAGTCAGAGCAAGCCAGTACTCAACTTTGGCCGTTTTGTTGGCGCGACTATTCGCGGTAGCCAGGCCGAGCAGGTGGTAAAAGTGGCCCGGCATTTGTTATTACCGGGTAATCAAATTCTGGTTGTTGATAATGACAATACCCTGCAATTTCGCCAGGTCACTGTTGATCGGGCGACCAATGAGTTTGCCTATATAAAGGCCGGTCTGGAGCCGACGGATCAACTGGCTTTATCTGCTATTTCTAATCCACTGGCGGGCACGGTAGTGCGGGTAGCGGGGGCAGACAATGCTGAAGATGATAGCGCAGCGCCAACCCAGCTGGCAGATGCAGCTGCTAAAACAGCTGAAGCAGCCAAGCCAGACAGCGTGAAGGGGCAATAATATGGATACCAACACAGGTATTATTGCCTGGTTTACCCGCAATAGCGTTGCGGCAAATTTGCTGATGGCTATTATTCTGGTGGCGGGCATTGCGTCGGTGTTGACCATCAAAAAGCAGGCTTTTCCGGAAATAGAACTGGAAGTGGTGAATATCCGGGTGCCATATCTTGGTGCCGCGCCACAGGAAGTGGAAACCGGGGTAATTGATAAAATTGAACAAAGCCTGCGTGGGGTTAATGGCATTAAGCGTATTCGCTCCACTGCCGTTGAGGGGCTGGCGACTGTGCGGGTCGAAGTCGCGTCAAACTATGACGTACAGGAGGTCATGGATGAAATAAAAACTCAGGTGGGGTCTATTTCATCGTTGCCCGAGCAAACGGAGCGGCCGGTGGTGTACCGGGTCAGGTTTCAAAGCAATGTAATGTGGTTATCGTTATATGGCGATGCTCCCGAGCGCACCTTAAAGGAACTGGCCAAAGATATTCGTGATGAGATTAAAAAACGGCCCGGGGTCAGTAAGGTTGACGTGATAGCGGCCCGGGATTATGAAGTCGCCATTGAAGTATCCGAGCTGACATTAAAAGAATATGGTTTAACCCTGGATCAGGTGGTAGCGGCTATCAGGGCCAGCTCAGTCGATTTGCCAGGCGGAGCCATTCGCTCTGAAAGCGGTAATATTTTGCTGCGGACCAAAGGTCAGGCCTATAACCAGGCTGATTTTGACAATATTGTATTGTTAAAGTTTGCTGATGGCAGCCGGCTGACCCTGGGTGAAATTGCTAACGTAAATGATGGCTTTATTGAACGCAGCCGCCTTGCAACCTTTGACGGTAAAAACAGTGTGTCCATCCGGATTGACGCGGTTGGCGAAGACGATACGCTGCAAATTGCCGATACCGTTAAGCAATATGTAAAAGATAAAAAAGCCAGCCTGCCGCCCAGTGTCCAGTTAGATTACTGGGGGGATTCCAGCTACTACCTGCAAGGCCGGCTCGATTTGATGTCCAATAACTTGTTTTATGGTGTGTTACTGGTGCTGCTGGCTCTGACATTGTTTCTCGAGTTCCGGGTGGCATTCTGGGTAATGGTGGGTATTCCGGTCTGCTTTCTGGGCGCACTGGCAATGCTACCACTGCCAATGTTTGACGTGTCAATTAATATGATCAGTTTATTCGGCTTTATTCTGGTGCTGGGAATAGTGGTCGATGATGCGATTATTATCGGTGAAAGTGCCTACACCGAAATAGAGAAACGCGGTAAATCGACGGCAGCAGTTATTGCCGGTGCCAAGAAAGTCGCGATGCCGGCGACGTTCGGGGTATTAACAACCATTGCGGCGTTCGTGCCGATGTTAATGGTGGGCGGTGGCATGTCGGCTATCTGGGAATCGATTGCCTGGGTGGTCGTGCTGTGTCTGGTGTTCTCCATTATTGAATCGAAACTGATCTTACCGACCCATATTGCCAATATGGATACCAAGCCCTGGGATCCAGACAAAGGTGGCATTTATGCGGTTGGCCGTTTTGGCAGTAACCTGTTAAAGCGGGTGCGTGAGGCTGTTTCCCGCGGCTTGTTCCGCTTTATTCACAATACTTATAAACCCTTTATCGAACACTGTATTCGCTTACGTTATCTGACGATGGCGGGCTTTTTCGCCATGCTGATTTTAATGATTGGCGTGATGCAGGGCGGTTTTGTGCGCTGGGTATTTTTCCCGGATATTCCCAGTGACTTTATTCAGGCTAACGTGCAAATGGAAGAGGGCGCCTCGAACGAAGCGACCGTGCTGGCAATGCAGGAAATAGAAACTGCCTTGCTGCGGACCAACACTGAGCTGGGTCGGGAGTTTAATGAAGATGTGATTAAACACCGTCTGGTATTTTTAAACAGCGACACCGCCGGCCAGTTAGTGGTTGAGTTGGAAAAAAGCGAAAATCGCGAGATTGACGGCTTTGAAATCGCCCGGCGCTGGCGCGAACAGGTGCCGGAAATTCCAGGTTTAAAGTCGTTTAAAATTAACAGCTCAACCTCCGGCGGTGGCGGTGCCGATATTGCGCTGCAATTGCGTGGTACCAATTTGCAAAATCTGCAACTGGCAACCGAAGAGCTGAAAGCCAGATTGGCAGATTACGCCGGGGTATTTGATATTGAAGACAACCTGCTCGGTGGCAATGATGAAATTGTGCTGGCGTTAAAACCAGAAGCCGATTTACTGGGCATTAGCCTAGCTGATTTAGCCCGCCAGGTGCGTTATGGTTTTTATGGTGCTGAGGCACAGCGGCTGCAGCGCAACGGCGAAGAAATTAAAGTGATGGTGCGCTATCCGCGGGAGGAGCGCCGCTCCATTGGCGATTTAGAGAATATGCGTATTCGTACCGCCAATGGCGGCGAAGTGCCGTTTTCCCGGGTAGCCAGCTATACCATGCAACCCAGCTTCAGCGCCATTAACCGGGTAAATGGTGAGCGGGCAGTGACCATTACTGCTGCAGCAGACAAAACCCTGATTGAACCCAGTGTGGTGGTCCGGGAAATACAAAGCAACGTTATTAAAGAGCTGGAGCAAAAATACCTGGGGGTAACCGGTTCCCTTGATGGTGCCAGTCAGGACGAAATTGATGCCCGGGTTGACTTAATGAAAGCGGCGGTACTGGCACTGTTTGCCATTTATGCGCTGATGGCTATTCCGCTGAAATCCTACAGCCAGCCGTTAATTATTATGAGTGTAATCCCGTTTGGCTTAATTGGTGCAGTAGTAGGCCATATGCTGCTGGGGCTGAGCATGAGCATTATGTCAATTTTCGGTCTGGTAGCCCTGGCCGGGGTGGTCGTTAACGATAGCCTGATTATGGTCGACTTTGTTAACCGGGCCCGGGCGCAGGGTATCGCTGTCCGTCAGGCGGTGGTTGAAGCCGGTACCCAGCGCTTCCGGGCTATTTTGCTCACCTCACTCACAACTTTTGTCGGCCTGGCACCGATTGTACTGGAGCGCAGCTTACAGGCAAAAATAGTGGTGCCAATGGCAGTATCACTGGCGTTTGGTATTTTATTTGCGACGGTTATTACCCTGGTATTAATCCCGGCCTTGTATGTCATTCTGGAAGATACCAAGAAAACCGTCCCACAGGCTATGGCCAGTTTTGGCAGGGCGCTTCGCAGTTATGCCGTGTTTAATCAGCCCGATAGCCGCCGCGAATTCTGGCAGTTTTTCCTGGTGCATGTCATGCTATTACTGCTACTCCTGATCGTTGACACCATCGTTGCCAGCAGTGGCTTGCTGCCAAACGGTACCATTGCTTTGATGTATTTAATTGCGATGATCCTGCCGATAGCGGCGGCAATCTGCCGGCGACTGGTAGATTTACAGATCAGCCGCTGGTGGGCCTTGTTACTCATTATTCCCGTGCTGGGCTTTATTATTCTGTTAATAATAACTTTACAGCCAGGACGAAGTGAGACCACTGATACCGGTTTTGCAAAGCAAGCTGGTGCAGAGCAGCCGGCGTTGGGCGAAGGTGGTTTTTAGCAATACCTGCTGCGTTCAGGAGACGGTGGACTGAAGCAATGACCGGATTGCAATGGCTAACAGCGGCGATGCCGCTGTTAAGCGTGTTTATTTTATTAGTGCTGCTGCGCATGCCGGCACGCCGCGCCATGCCACTGAGTTTGCTTATTTGCGCAGTACTGGCCTATCTGGTGTGGCAAATGCCGGCAGTGCAACTGGCCGCGGCTGTTGTTGAAGGGCTGGTGATAGCGGCGACAATTCTATGGATAGTGTTTGGTGCTGTATTGCTACTAAACGTGCTACGCCAGACCGGCGCTATTGATGCTATAAAGGCCGGATTCAGCACTATTTCTGCCGATAAGCGGGTTCAGTTAATTATTATTGCCTGGCTGTTTGGCAGTTTTCTGGAAGGCGCCGCCGGCTTTGGTACCCCAGCGGCTATTGCCGCGCCATTATTAGTTGCCTTGGGTTTTAGCCCGCTTGCTGCGGTGGTACTGGCGCTGATTGCCGACTCCAGTGCCGTATCTTTTGGAGCGGTCGGCACACCGGTGCTGGTTGGTATTGCCCAGGGCGTGCCGGATATTGCTGCCGATGAGGTACTGCAGGTTGCGTTAACGGCTATTAGCATCGATATTCTGGTGGCCTCATGGTTGCCGCTGCTAATGGTCGTGATGTTAACCCGTTTTTTCAGTGAGCAAAAAAGCTGGCGTGATGGCCTGGCGATTGCGCCTTTTGCATTGCTAAGTGGTTTAGCCTTTACCGTGCCGGCGTATCTGGTTGCGTTATTGCTGGGGCCGGAGTTTCCATCTGTGCTGGGGGCGTTGCTTGGCCTGGCCGTGATCTGTGCGGCAGCCCGCTACCGGGTTTTATTACCTGCTAAGCCCTGGTTATTTGCCAGTCCGCTACCTGATACCTTGCCAGGTGAAGAGAGTATCGCTCAACAACCGGCTCAGTCAGGTCTGCTAAGCAAACCAGCCATGCCATTGTGGCAAGCCTGGCTACCTTATGGCCTGGTGGCAGCGTTGTTGGTCGTAAGCAGAGTGCCGGATTTACCGTTGAAGCAAAGCCTGCAGCAACTGGCCTGGCAATGGCCGGCTATTTTTGGCACGGAGCTTAGCGTCGCTGTCAGCCCATTATATTTGCCCGGTACGTTGTTTGTGTTGGTGGCCGTGGTTAGTTGTTTTTTGCTGCAAGGCTCAGCAGGAATGTTGCTGGCATCGTGTCGGCAAAGTGGCCGCATGTTGCTGCCTTCTGCTATTGCCCTGGCCGGGGCGGTGCCGATGGTACGGATATTTTTGCAATCCGAGGTTAATACTGCCGGCCTGCCCGCCATGCCGATAGCGCTGGCAACTGCGGCAGCGGATTATCTGGCCGACAGCTGGTTGTGGATAGCGCCTTTTGTCGGGGCGCTCGGCTCGTTTATTGCCGGCTCTGCTACCTTTTCAAATTTAATGTTTGGCAGCTTTCAGCAGGCCATGGCCATTGAGGCCAGCTTACCGCTGACTTTGGTATTGGCGCTGCAAATGCTGGGGGCCAACGCCGGTAATATGATTTGTGTCGTTAACGTGGTGGCCGCAGCCAGTGTCGTCAACTTGCAAGGCCGGGAAGGAGATATCATTCGCTATACCCTGTGGCCAATGTTATTTTACTGTATCGCTGCCAGTAGTGTGGCATGGGTGCTGTTGCAGTAAATCGATAGAGTAAACCGGTACAGCAGTTCTGGAAAGTAAAACGCTGAAGGCGCGTGATAAGGCAAATATGAAAATTATTTTTAACGCGAACGATATCTTAGAAGCGCATATTGTTGCCGGTATGCTGCAGTCTTTCGGCATAGAAGCGCATGTGGGTGGTCATTATCTGCAAGGGGCCGTGGGCGATGTGGCGCCGCTGGGTATCGCCACTATTCTGGTGCAGGATGACGATAGTGAGCAGGCGGAAAAAATAGTCGCCGAGTATCAGAATAACCCGGTTAGCCAGAGCGAACCGGACGACCCGCTGCTGGCAACCGAAGCTGACTAACGCTTACCGATACATCGTAAGCTATTAACACTCAATAATATTTACCGCCAGGCCGCCGCGCGACGTTTCTTTATACTTAGTTTGCATGTCGCGCCCGGTATCCCACATGGTTTTAATGACCTTATCCAGTGACACCTTCTGATCGCCGCTGCCGCGCAGTGCCAGCCTCGAGGCATTAATGGCTTTAATCGAGCCCATGGCATTGCGCTCAATACAAGGCACCTGCACCAGGCCACCAACCGGATCGCAGGTTAGGCCCAGATTGTGCTCCATGCCAATTTCGGCGGCATTTTCTACATGTAGCGGCGTGCCGCCTTGAATTTCGGTCAACGCAGCGGCGGCCATCGAGCAGGCTACGCCTACCTCACCCTGACAACCGACTTCAGCACCGGAAATAGAGGCATTTTTCTTGTATAAAATACCAATAGCGGCGGCGGTTAACAGGTAGCGGGTGGCAATTTCCGGGCTGACCGGTTGAATAAACTTGTCAAAATACATCAGCACCGCCGGAATAATGCCAGCAGCACCGTTGGTGGGGGCGGTTACTACCCGGCCACCGGCAGCGTTTTCTTCGTTTACCGCCAGCGCAAACAGGTTAACCCAATCCATTACCTGCAGCGGGTCACTGCTTTTCTCAGACATCAGGCGTTTGTATAGCGCCGGTGCCCGCCGTTTTACTTTTAAACCGCCAGGCAGAATACCCTCAGTTTTAATGCCACGTTCAATGCAGGCCCGCATGGTGAGCCAGATATTATTCAGCTCACTCTCAATCTGGGCTGGCTTACGCAGCACTTTTTCATTTTCCAGCATTAAACCGGAAATTGATAAACCATGTTCTTTACACAATGCCAGCAGCTCAGCGCCCGATTCAAATGGATAGGGTGGCGGGTTATCAGCGGCAAACTGACTGGCGGCTTCTTTTTCTTTGGCAAAGTCTTCAGCCTTCACTATAAAACCGCCACCAATCGAAAAATACACTTCGCGCAGCAATTCGTTTTTGCTGCTGTCAAAGGCGATCAGCTCCATGCCATTAGAATGCTCTTTCAAGGTTTTACGCCGGTGAAAGACAATGGCGCCTTCACGCGGGAATTTAACGCTGTGGCTTTGCGCCAGTTGCAGTTGCTGGCTGTCGAAAACTTGTTTTAATAAACCGTCGATGGTGTCCGGGTCGATAGTTTCCGGCAAATAGCCAGATAACCCCAGGATCACCGCTTTGCCGGTACCATGGCCGACGCCGGTCTGACCCAGCGAGCCATAAAGTTCAACTTTGATGGTGGCAACCTTTTCCAGTACGGCAGCCTGGCTTAAGTTATCGGTAAATTTTTTAGCGGCACGCATCGGGCCAACAGTGTGTGAACTGGATGGGCCTATGCCGATACTGAACATGTCAAAAGCACTGATAATCATATTGGGTATCTATTAGTTTACTTTATGAAATTGCGGCCATTGTAACGGAAGCGGGCCACTACTGTAAGCGGGTTGGTAACTGGTCGGGTGTTATTACAGCTTATAAAGGCGCCGGAACCGTGGGTAAGGATATTCGGACGAGAATCGGTTTGCTCTAAGCCAACCGTTGCAGCCCTGGACGGGCGGACAAACACGTAGGGAACGTATTTGGACAGCCCGCTGGCCCAAAGGGCAAGCAGCACGATGCTGCCCGCAAACGAGCCCCCAGGGATGGGTTCACGGCGTGTTGGCGTGAGCAAACCGGTTCGACTCAGCTCATGTAATGTATTTGGTATTAATGGTTCTAATCAGTTTTGTGTAAACTAAATATTACATTATGCCAATTGCAAGCTGAGCTGATGCTTTGCTTTAGCCGGTTCACTCCGGCCGCCCGCAAAGCTACTCAGTCAGCATATTGGCTACGGCAGGTTAACATACTCAATATACCAACCATCAGTTAAGGGCTTGGTGAAATGGAGTCTTTCGTTGGTATTACGATTGTCTTTGTGATGAATAGCGGGATTGTATTCGCTAAGTTTTGGTGGCTGGTAACTGTAGCCTAGATGGCTGCCGCCGTCAGAATGCCAGACAGCCCACTTCCTGATGAACAGCGAACAATCATCATCAGTAGCCTGATGGAGTATCATCTCATCAACACTGATTAGATTAAGTAAAGTATTCATTTTGGCCGCATACGGAGCAAGATGTTCTGGATAGGTTACCGCAGCATTTCGTCTTAAGCGATTGAAGCCAAGACTGGTAGTGGTTATATAAGCGCAGGCAGCACTGGCTAGTTCATTAAACTGGGCTTGATGTTGGTAGAAAAACTGGTTTAACTCATCGACATCAGCACGCTTTGGGACATTTTGTGCTTTGTTGCATCCAATGAGCAACAAACTTAAAAGCAGAACGAAATAAATAGTAAACTTCATTGGCTTGCCTTGTCGAGTGAGTAGCTAAAATCGAAAATACTTAGGGAATATTACGGTACTCAATATACCAGTTGTCAGCTAAGGGTTTGGTAAAGTGAATTTTCTCTCTAAAATTACGATTTTCTTTAAGATGAATGGCTGGATTGTACTCGTTTAATTCTGCTGGTTGATAGCTATAGCCCATATCACTGCCATCTCCAGCGAACCCAAAGGACCATTGAGGTATATAGAGTGAACATTCGGGCTCTCCATCCTGATGAATTACTATTCCTTTCGCATCTATTTTTTTCAGTAAAGCATTAATTTTTAAAAATTCTTTGGCTAAATGCTCTGGATACTTGAGGGCTGTATCTATTTTATAATGATAGAACTTAGTGTTAAGGATGGATTTTACTTTACAACTAATGTCCGCCAACTCTTTAAAAGTCGATTGGTGTGTAACAAAATGTTGAGTCAGCTCAGCGGTATCAAGCCGCTTGCTGCAGCCTGAAAGTAGTAGGCTTAGCATTAACACTGCAACAAACTTCATATTTGAATTCCTAAAAAACGTTACTTTATGCCAGTTGCAAACAGAGCTGATGCATAATGGCGGCGGTGGCGCCCCAGATAAACTTGTCCTGATACGGCATAAAATGCAGATCCCGGGTTTTACCCCGCAACGTTAGTGATAATTGGTGACGGTTTTGCTGTGGTAAGAAATGGCTAAGCGGTACTTCAAATACCGCCGCCACTTCCGATACCTGTAACTGAAAGCCGCGTTGCGGCTGCAACAGGCCAACCCAGGGTTCAATAATAAAACCGGTGGTAGTGTCTTGCGCCGGTAAGCGGCCCAGCAGGGTGACTTCAGTACTGGCCAGACCGATCTCTTCTTCTGCCTCACGCAGGGCTGCCTGAAAACTGCTTTCACCCGGTTCCATCCGCCCGCCCGGAAAGCTTATTTGTCCCGGGTGATGGCGCAGGTGCAGGGCGCGTTGGGTAAATAACACCTTAAGCTGATGACCGTAATCGACAATCGGCACTAACACCGCGGCATGTTGAGACGTTGAGCGGGCGTTGTTAGCTAACGGCACCGGGCCTTTTACCGCAGGCAGTGGTCCGGCTGCCGTCGCCGGATTAGGTGTTAATACAAAACGGCTGCAGAATTGCTCAGCCAGCATCTGCTAGTTCCTTCGCTCTGTTCAGGTTAAGTAGTACCGGTAATATCTTGTTTACTTTATCTAAGGTTTCCTGATATTCGCTGGCCGCTTCAGAGTCTGCGACAATGCCGCCACCTGCCCAGCAATGGATTACGCTTTCGCTGCAAACCAGGGTGCGAATGGCGATATTCGTATCCATATCCCCATTATTATTAATATAACCAATGGCGCCGCAATATACCGAGCGGCGGTGCGGTTCGAGCTGTTCAATAATCTGCATTGCCGCTACCTTGGGTGCGCCGGTAATTGAGCCGCCGGGAAAAGCAGCACGCAGTAAATCACAGGCGCTATACTGCGCGGCTAACTCGCCGGTAACGGTACTAACGAGATGATGTACCGCCGGGAAGCTTTCAACGGCAAATAATTGGGGTACCGCCACACTGCCAACTCGGCATACTTTGCCAAGGTCATTCCGCAGTAAATCAACAATCATTACATTCTCTGCCCGATCTTTTTCAGCCTGTTGCAGCTGTGCAGCAGCTTGCTGGTCTAACTCTGGGTTGCTATGCCGGGGCCGGGTGCCTTTAATCGGTTTGGTTTCCACCTGGCGGTTTTTTAACTGCAAAAAGCGCTCGGGTGAAATGCTTAATACTGCGCCTTGCTCCAGATTGATAAAGGCTGAAAAAGGCGCGGCATTGGCCTGGCGTAATGCCTGATAGGCTTGCCATTCGTCACCCTGATAGCCAGCACTAAAACGCTGGGCCAGGTTAATCTGGTAACAGTTGCCGTTTAACAAATGTTGTTGAATTTGCAAAAAGTGTTCAGTGTATTGCTGCTGGCTGAGATTAGCCTGCCAGTCGCCGGTTAGCTGAAATGGTGTTGCTGTTAAGGCTTGCGCCAACTGATACTGCAGTTTTTGCCACTGTATTTCGGCATTGTTATTATAATCGACACACCATAATTGCTGTTGCTGTTTATCCAGCACCAGTGCAGTGCTATATAAACCGATTGCCATATCCGGCAGTTGAATATCCTGCTCGCTGTCGCTGGGTATTGTTTCCAGGTAGCGGCCTAAATCATAACCAAAGTAACCCAGCGCGCCGCCGCTAAAAGGCAGCTCGCTGTCAGCCGGCTCTGGAAAATAGCGCTTTAATGCGCAATCTAATACGGTAAAAGGGTCTTGCGGGTAATCATGACTACCATGTTCATCATGTAAGGTGGTTACGCCGTTATTTGCTGTTAACGTAGCCAGTGGCTGCATAACCATGATCTGGTAACGGCTGTTCGGATGACCAGCGGCAGCTGAGTCGAGCAACATGGCCCAGGGCTGACTGGCAAAGTGGCCAAAAAATGTGGCTAAATCCGCTGGCGCGGTTTGTGGAATTAAATACTGCTGCATTGAAGGCTAGCCGCTGTTTTCGATGCGGGGTATCATACCAGTACAGGTTGCAATAGTTAATGATTAAGCCATTAATGGCATTAGAGGAAAAGTAAGCATGACGGTAATTCGCCAACAAGACTTTATCGAGAGTATTGAAGATGCGTTGCAGTATATCTCGTACTATCATCCGCTGGATTTTATTCAGGCGCTGGAGCAGGCTTACCACAAAGAGCAGAACCAGGCGGCTAAAGATGCTATTGCCCAAATTCTGATTAACTCGCGGATGTCAGCTGAAGGCCATAGGCCAATTTGCCAGGACACCGGTATTGTTACCTGCTTCGTTAAAATTGGTATGGACGTGAAGTGGGATAAAACCGACCTGACCGTGCAACAAATGGTGGACGAAGGCACCCGTCGCGCCTATTTAAACCCGGATAACCCGCTGCGCGCCTCTATTGTTGCCGACCCTGCCGGCGCGCGGAAAAATACTAAAGACAACACGCCATCAGTGGTGCATATCGATTTAGTCGCCGGTCACCACGTGGAAGTGATGATTGCCGCTAAAGGCGGTGGCTCTGAAAATAAAACTAAAATGGCGATGTTAAACCCGTCCGATTCTATCGTTGACTGGGTGCTGGAAACCTTACCAAAAATGGGCGCCGGTTGGTGTCCGCCTGGCATGCTGGGTATAGGTATTGGTGGTACCGCCGAAAAAGCCGCAGTACTGGCGAAAGAAGCGCTGATGGAGCCGGTCGATATTCAGGAATTAATCGCCAAAGGTGCAGAGACTGCCGATGAAAAACTGCGTTTAGAGCTGTATGAAAAAGTAAACAAACTGGGCATTGGCGCCCAGGGTTTAGGGGGCTTAACTACCGTAGTTGATGTGAAAATCAATAGCGTGCCAACCCATGCTGCCAGCTTGCCGGTAGTGATGATCCCCAACTGTGCGGCGACCCGCCATTTGCATTTTCACTTAGATGGCAGTGGCCCGGCCGATATTAAGCCGCCAAAACTGGAAGACTGGCCGCAGGTAACCTGGGAGCTGGGCAGTAAAGTGCGACGGGTGAACCTCGATACCATTACCCCGGCCGACGTGCAAAGCTGGCAGGCCGGTGAAACGGTGCTGTTAAGCGGCAAGATGCTGACTGGCCGTGATGCCGCCCACAAACGGATTGCCGATATGCTTAATAAAGGCGAAGGCTTACCGGAAGGCGTTGACCTTAAAAACCGCTTTATTTACTACGTCGGCCCGGTAGATGCCGTGCGCGACGAGGTAGTAGGCCCGGCCGGCCCGACAACCGCCACCCGGATGGATAAATTTACCGAAATGATGTTATCGCAAACTGGCTTGCTGGGCATGATTGGTAAATCCGAGCGTGGCGATCTCACGGTTGAGAGCATTAAAAAACACAAAGCGGTGTATTTAATGGCGGTAGGTGGGGCGGCTTATCTGGTATCCAAAGCCATTAAGAAATCCCGGGTCGTGGCGTTCGCCGATTTAGGCATGGAAGCCATTTACGAGTTTGAAGTAGAAGATATGCCTGTGACGGTAGCGGTAGACTCCAACGGTAATAATGTGCATAAACAGGGCCCGGCGATCTGGAAAGCGAATATCGCTGAACTGGACGCCAAGCTAAAAGCAAAATAATAATACGATAACAGCGCTGGTTTAACCCGGCGCTTTGCTTTGATTTTGATATCCTGAAGGGGAGCGACAATGAAATACTCACTGATGCTGCTAACTGCTTTAGTTGCAGCGCCATTGGCAGCACCACTGGCGGCAAAAGGGCCGTTAACGGTAGAACACCTGAACCAGTTTAATAAAATTAATGCCATCAGCCTGTCAAACGACGGCCGCTATCTGGCTTACGTACAGAGCAACGGCGGTTTTGCGCCGGCCGATACCAGCACTGACATCTATTTAAAAGATCTGCGCCAGGACAGCCCGGCTAAACGCTTAACCCAAAGTGCTGCCAGCGAGCGGGCACTGGCATTTGACAATGATGGCACTGCTTTATATTTTCTTGCTGATCGCAGCGGCAGCAGCCAGGTATGGCGTTTACCGCTAAATGGCGGTGAGGCGCTGCAACTAACCGATTTACCGCTGCCGGTAGAAGGCTTCCAGGTTGCGGCCGATGGTAAAACGCTGGCACTGGTCCTTGCGGTATTGCCGGAATGTGACAGCCTTAACTGCACTGTTGAGGCGAAAGCAGCTGAAAAAGAGCGTAAAGACAGTGCGCTGGTTTATGACAGCCTGATGGTACGGCACTGGGACCACTGGCGCGAGCCTTATCGCAGTCAGTTACACGTCGCTGCTATTGGCGAGGGTATGGTAACCGATGCCAAAAACCTAATCAGCGACTGGGATACTGATATCGCCGGGATCAGCCAGGTTGCCTTTACGCCGGATAACCAGCACCTGGTGTTCAGTGCCAAAGCGCCGGGTAACGATCAGGCCTGGCATACCAACTATGATATTTTTCAGGTATCGGTCGATGGTGGGGAAAAAGTTAATTTAACGGCAGACAACAAAGCCTGGGATGCCAGACCAAAATTTTCGGCTGACGGCCGTTTTATGGCTTACTTAGCCATGAGCAAACCCGGCGCTGAAGCGGACCGCTTTGGCTTAATGTTACTGGATATGGTGACCGGACAGCGCAAAGAGTTGGCGGCAGAGTTTGACCGCTCGGTCAGTGATTTTCAGTTTGGTCGCGACAACCGGACCATTTACGTCACCAGCCAGGATTTGGGGCAGTACAGTATCTTTGCCATTAACACCAGTTTTGGTGATGTACGCAAAGTCTATGGCAATGGCTACGCCGGGAACTTACAGGTCGCCAGCGACAAACTGGTGTTTACCAATCACCGGCTGGATATGCCGGCCGAGATATTTCAAATTAACACCGACGGCAGTCAGTTAAGCCAGCTGACCGACATCAACGTGAAATGGCGTGAGCAGGTGCAATTTGGTGATTACGAGCAATTCAGCTTTAAAGGCGCCAATGATGCAACGGTGTATGGCTATCTGGTAAAACCGTGGGATTTTGATGCCGGCAAAAAATATCCGATGGCATTTTTAGTGCACGGCGGGCCGCAGGGCAGTTTTGGCAATATGTTTAATGAGCGCTGGAATGCCCAGATGTATGCAGCCCAAGGCTATGCGGTGGTCATGGTCGATTTTCATGGCTCTACCGGTTATGGCCAGGCGTTTACTGATGCAATCAGCCGCGATTGGGGCGGTAAGCCCCTTGAGGATCTTAAGAAAGGCTTTGAATACATTGTTAAGGCCCAGCCCTGGATTGACGGTGACCGCGCCTGTGCCCTGGGGGCATCTTACGGCGGTTATATGATGAACTGGATTGCCGGCAACTGGCCAACGGGCTTCAAATGTCTGGTTAATCACGCCGGTTTATACGATATGCCAAGCTTTTACGGCAGCACTGAAGAGCTGTGGTTCCCGGAGTATGATTTAGGTGGTACGGCCTGGGATGCAGGATCTGATTATCAGAAATTTAACCCGGCTGCCCATGCGGATAAATGGCAAACACCGATGCTGGTAATCCATGGCTTAAAAGATTACCGGGTGCCGTATGCCCAGGGGTTAGGCGCCTTTACCAACCTGCAACGTAAAGGTATTGAATCGCGTTTAGTGATTTTCCCCGATGAGAACCACTGGATTTTAAATAAAGATAACCGGGTGCGCTGGTATAACGAAGTATTTGAGTGGCTGGAGAAGTACACTAAACAATAGCAGATGGCTTGCATGACGGTGCATACCTGACTGCAACGAGAAGGCCGGCTTGTGCTAACTGACACGGTGACAAAGCACCGGCCTTCTTTTTACCCCACTAAACGAGATATCCAGTATGAAATTATCTGATGTGGTGATTTTAGACGGCGCCCGCACGGCTATTGGTAGCTTTGCTGGTGCTCTGGCCAGTTTAAGCCCGGCAGAATTGGGCACAGCAGCCGCGACAGCAGCGATCAGCCGCAGCGCTGTGCCGCCAGCGGATATTGATCATGCCGTGTTTGGCCATATTATTACTACCGGACCAGCAGATGCCTATCTGGCACGGCATATTGCACTAAACAGCGGCATGCTGCCAAAGTCTGCCGCCTTTAATGTAAATCGCTTATGTGGCTCCGGCGTTCAATCGGTAATATCTGCAGCACAACAAATTCAGCTGGGCTATAGCAGCATAGCGCTGGCCGGCGGTGCTGAGAGCATGAGTAATGGCGCCTATTTATTGCCTAATGTTCGCCGTGGCTTGCGGATGGGCCATGCCAGCGTAACAGACCTGACTCTGGGGATCTTGACCGACCCGTTTGGCAGCGGCCATATGGGTGTTACTGCTGAAACTATTGCCAGCCAGTATGGTTTTAGCCGGCAGGATTTGGATACCTTTGCTGCCCAGAGCCATCAGCGTGCTGCCAGAGCACAACAACAAGGCTATTTTACAGAACAGATTGTACCTGTCAGTGTTAAAAGTGGTCGCAGCGAAAGTACAATTGCGCAGGATGAGCATATCCGGCCGGATACCAGTATTGACAGCTTAGCTAAGTTAAAACCGGCATTTAAAAAAGACGGTATTGTTACCGCCGGTAATGCCTCAGGCTTAAATGACGGTGCTGCAGCGATAGTATTAACCAGTATGGCTGAAGCAACCAAGCGCGATTTAAAGCCGCGGGCTCGTTTGCTAGGTTATGCCTTTGCCGGGGTGGAGCCTGGCGTAATGGGTCTGGGGCCGATACCAGCGGTGCAACAGGTTTTGGCGCAAAGTGGCATTAGCTTGAGCGAGATTGACGTAATTGAATCCAATGAAGCGTTTGCTGCTCAGGCGTTGGCGGTAAGCCAGGTACTGGGGTTAGACCCGGCAAAAGTTAACCCGAATGGGGGTGCTATTGCGCTGGGCCATCCGGTTGGGGCCACCGGCTCGATTCTGATCATTAAACTACTGGCTGAACTAAAGCGCACCGGCGGCCGCTATGGTTTGGTGACCATGTGTATTGGTGGTGGCCAGGGCATTGCGCTGTTGCTGGAGTCATTGCAATAGCGCTGCAGGCCTTAGCGCTTATCCGCTTTCGCCGGCGATCTGCTGCAATGCCTGGATCAGTTGTGCTGGCTCCTGGGCGCCGGAAATAAGGTATTTATTGTTAATAATGAAGGCAGGAACCGACGAAATACCGGCTTGCTGATATTTGGCAATATCTTCGCTTACGGTATTAGCAAAGTCATCAGTGTCCAGGATCCGCCGGGCTTCTGCTTTGTCCATACCGGCCTGTGCCGCGCAAGCCACTAACACCGCTTTGTCAGCAACATCTTTCGCTTCACCAAAATAGGCATCAAACAGTGCCAGCTTCATCTTTGTTGCTTTATTTTCGGTGGCCGCCCATTTCACTAAGCGATGTGCATCAAAGGTATTGCAGGTATAACGCTGCTGCATTTTATCAAAATTAAGCCCTAACTCACTGGCTATATTCATCATACTAGCCTGGGCAGCGCGCATTTCATCCTCGCTGCGACCATACTTACGGCTTAGTGCCGGCAGGATTGGCTCCTGTGGCGCACTTTTATCGGGGTTGAGCTCAAAAGCGTGCCATTCCAGCTCAATATCCAGCTCCGGCAATGAACTAAGTGCCTGCTGCAATCGGGCATAGCCAATAGCACACCAGGGGCAGGCAATATCCGATACCAGGTCAATTTTTAGGGTTGTCATAGTGATCTGTCTCTGTTCTTCTGGGCAATCGATACGTAATAGTTAAAACGCTAGCATAGCTTGGCACGCCAACCAAGTTTGCTGCTGTGAAAGTGCTATTAACTCAGTTCAGCGGCCAGATAATCAACCAACACCCTTACTTTGGCAGATAAATGACGGTTTTGCGGATAAACAGCCCAGACTCCATCGTCAGGTTGGCGAAGATCATTTAGCACAGCAATCAACTCACCACTTTGTAATTTTTCACTCACGTAATAGTCAGGTAACTGGACCAGTCCCAAACCTTTTAATGCGGCATCTAACAGTGCCATACCACTGTTGCAGATAATCCGGCCCTGTGGTTTAAACTGAATGACCTTTCCCTGCAGCATAAAACGCCATTGGTTAACGGTGCCTGTCAGGCACTGATGGTTGGCCAGCGCTGGTAAGCTCTCTGGCAGGCCAAATTGTGTCAGATACGCCGGTGAGGCCACCACATACTGGGTACGGTTGGCCAGTTTGCGGGCGATCAGACTGGAGCTTTCCAGCGGCCCTAAGCGGATGGCCAAATCGAAGCCGCCTTGTACCAGATCGAGTTTGTTGTTGGTTAGTTGTAAATCCAGCTCGGTATCAGGATATTGTTTCAGAAAATTATGTAGCAGCGGCGCAATCCGGGTTTCGCCATAAAATACCGGCGCAGTCAGTTTAATTAAACCGCGGGGAGTGGCCTTTAAGTTTGCCAGTGAGCGGTTAGCTTCTTCCAGGCTGCTCACCAGATGACGGCAATGCTGCAAATACAACAGGCCTTCCTCGGTTAAGCTGACGCTACGGGTAGTGCGGTACAGCAGCTTAATCGCCAATTGCTGCTCCAGCTCGGCAATATTGCGGCTGACCTGAGCAACTGAAATACCCAGCTGTTTTGCTGCTTTGGTAAAGCTCTGCTGTTCGGCTACTGCTACAAATTCGCTGATCCCTGTCCAATGTTTCATAAAAATCTCATAGTAGTTGCTTATTTATCCCAGGCTGCTTGCGTCAAAATAGCGCGACTCTGATAAGGCAGCGGTTGGAACCCCGTTTTGGTTGCCACAGAGTGTCTGAGTGAGCGCGCCAGCGTGAGCGAGTTGCTGTGGCAAGCCAGGGCGGGCGTTGCAACGCAAGCTGCCTGTCGGCCAACTATTGCAAATACACAAAACTGATTTGCAGTTTAACTACATTAACTGTGATATGGAAATAATAGAAAACACGTTATAGTTATAACCGTTAATAACTATCAGTATTTTCAAATAAGGACGCTGTATGAAGATGATTAAAACCCGCGCCGCCGTCGCCTGGGGCCCAGGCCAGCCGTTATCGATTGAAGAAGTCGATTTAATGCCGCCGCAAAAAGGCGAAGTGCTGGTCAAAATTGTAGCTTCCGGAGTCTGTCATACCGATGCTTTTACCTTGTCGGGCGAAGATCCTGAAGGTATTTTTCCGGCCATTTTAGGCCACGAAGGCGGTGGTATTGTTGAGGCGGTAGGTGAGGGGGTAACATCGGTAGCGGTTGGCGATCATGTTATTCCGCTGTATACGCCGGAGTGTGGTAAATGTAAGTTCTGTTTGTCTGGCAAAACTAATTTATGTCAGGCCATACGTGCCACCCAGGGCAAAGGCTTAATGCCAGACGGCACTACCCGGTTTTCAAAAGACGGTAAGCCAATTTATCACTATATGGGTACGTCTACCTTTTCGGAATATACGGTTCTGCCGGAAATCTCCCTGGCAAAAATTAATAAAGAAGCACCACTGGAAAAAGTTTGTCTGCTGGGCTGTGGCGTCACCACTGGTATGGGTGCGGTAATGAACACCGCTAAGGTGAAAGAGGGCGATACCGTAGCGGTATTTGGCCTCGGCGGAATTGGTTTATCCGCCATTATTGGCGCGGTAATGGCCAAGGCCAGCCGGATTATTGCCATTGATATTAACGAAGATAAGTTTGATATTGCCAAAAAACTGGGCGCAACTGATGTGGTAAACCCGCAGAAATTTGATAAGCCCATTCAGGAGGTGATTGTTGAGATGACCGATGGCGGGGTTGATTTCTCGTTTGAATGTATTGGTAATGTCAATGTGATGCGCTCGGCGCTGGAATGCTGTCACAAAGGCTGGGGCGAGTCGGTAATTATCGGTGTGGCCGGTGCCGGCCAGGAGATTTCAACCCGGCCATTTCAACTGGTGACCGGCCGGGTATGGCGTGGTACCGCCTTTGGTGGCGTAAAAGGACGCAGCGAATTACCAGATTATGTGGAGCGCTATTTAAACGGTGAGTTTGAGCTGGATACCTTTATTACTCACACTATGCCATTGGAGCGGATTAACGAAGCCTTTGATTTAATGCACGAAGGTAAGTCGATTCGTACTGTAATTCATTTTTAAGTTTATCGTAGGTAGGACGTATTACAACGCCCGCCCTGGCTTGCCACAGCAACTCGTTCGCGCTGGCGCGCTCGCTCAGACACTCTGTGGCAACCAGAACGGGGTTCTAATCCATCCTACTCAATTAAGGTGGTATCTTCATGCCTCAAATAGATTTAGTTAAGCAAAGCGAACAACTTTGCTTTGGTGGGAAACAAATCAGGTTTACCCATCAGTCAGCCGTAACCAACTGTGAAATGCAGTTCTCGGTATTTCTGCCGCCTCAGGCGCAAACCCGCAAAGTAGCGGCGCTGTACTGGCTATCGGGCCTGACCTGCACTGATGAAAATTTTTCAGCTAAAGCCGGCGCGCAGCGCGTAGCTGCCGAGCTGGGTATCGCTCTGATTATTCCTGATACCAGCCCGCGCGGCGAAGGCGTGCCGGATGATCCAGACGGCGCGTATGATTTTGGTTTAGGGGCTGGGTTTTATGTTAATGCTACCCGCGAGCCTTTCGTAAAACACTATCAGATGTATGACTACATCGTTAGTGAGCTGCCGGCACTGGTTGAGGCTGAACTGCCGGTATCAGCAGTACGGGCGATTAGTGGCCATTCTATGGGCGGCCATGGTGCCTTGGTTATTGGCTTGCGTAACCCTGAACGCTATCGCTCACTATCGGCTTTCTCGCCAATTTGTAACCCCGCACAAAGCCCGTGGGGCATTAAAGCATTTAACGGCTATCTGGGCGATGATCAAAGCCAGTGGGTTCATTATGACGCCTCAGAATTGCTGGCGAAAACCCAAAAAGCCAAGCCAATTCTGGTTGATCAGGGCACCTTGGATAACTTTTATCCACAGCAGCTGCGCACCGACACGCTAATAGCAGCAGCTGAGCGAAGCGGTGTTAAAGCCCAGATCCGGCTCCAGGACGGTTATGATCACAGCTACTACTTTATTGCCAGTTTTATTGAGCAGCACTTACGCTTTCACGCAAAATATTTAGTCGACTAACTTAAGTCTGAAAAGCGGCTGGAACCCCGTTTTGGTCGCCACAGTGTGTCTGAGCACTGGTATTTTTACTTTCGGTACTGGCATAATCAACTACATTTGCTGTAACGGCCCGCAACAAGGAGTAATGCATGAGCTACGATACCAACAATATTTTCGCCAAAATTCTGCGTGGTGAAATACCCAGTGTCAAAATATATGAAGACGACTACACGCTGGCCTTTATGGACATTATGCCGCAGGCTGATGGCCATGCGCTGGTGATCCCGAAATTTGAAGCCACCACCTTGCTGGACATTCCGGCTGACCAGCTTACTCATACCATGACCACTGTGCAGAAAGTAATGGCCGCGCAAAAATCAGAACTGGGGGCTGAGGGTGTGGTGTTAATGCAGTTAAATGGTGAAGGTGCTGGCCAGACAGTTCCTCATCTACATTTCCATCTTATTCCGGCTCATTTATCCCAGTTAAAACGCCATGGTGCCGAGCAAGGCGAAATGAAAAAAATAGAAGCAATCGCGGAAAAAATTCGCGCCGCGCTGTAAAGCGCAGTAAGCTTGGGTAAAACGACAATAATAAACAGCTTATGCCTTACCAAGCCGAGAACACACCAGCGTTATTGCCGTGGCGACCAAACTCAGTATTTCTGCGCCATAGCCTGCTATTTATATTATGGCTGGCAGTCTGGATGCTGGGTTTGCTTGTGGAATATACCGAACATGCCAGTGTCTGGTTTCCTGCTGCCGGCTTAACGTTTGCCGCGCTGTTTGTCATAGGTTTGCGAATAACACCTGTTTTGCTACTGGCCTGTGTCTGCATTACGTTCTGGGCCGTTCATTATTATCAGTTGCAACTGAGCATCTGGCAGACTTTGCAAGGCGGCTTGTTATTCGGAGTGGCGCATATTCTGCCTTACTACCTGGGTAGTTTGCTGTTGCGTCGACTGGCAGCGGCTGCACACTGTACCTTACCGTTGTTTGTAATCGGCTTTATTTTACTGGCAGCAAGCAGTGCCCTGGTTGCAACATTCAGTGGCATCGCTGCGTTAGTTTACGCCGGAATGATGTCAGCTACAGCGGTCAGTGCAACCTGGCTGCCGTTCTGGGTGGGCGATATGGCCGGGGTTATTGTTATCGCGCCGCTATTTGCCGCCATACTCAGTGTACTTTACCCGGCGGCGACTAATGTGCTGGGCCAATATGTCGGGCCAGCCCAGCGCTTTGCCAGCCGTTACTTTATTCACAAACTGCTGCTGAATCTGGTTTTGCTGAGTCTGGCAATGTTACTGGCCAACTATGCCGATACGCCGGAAAGTGCCTTCGCTATCTTTTTTCTGGTGATCCCCCATATGTGGATTGCCTGCACCGAATCAGCCTTTTATACCACCTTAAGCGTCGCCATCAGCAGCTTTGCCATTGCTTTGCTGGTCAACATCCTGGCATTGATGGACCATGTTATGGTGTATCAGTTCGCGATAGTGGTTATCGGGGCTAATGCTTTGTTTGGGTTGGCGGTGCCGACGTTAATGGCCTCTAACAATCAGTTACGGTTAGTGGCATCGACCGACAGCCTTACCCGGGTTGCTTCGCGCGATTATCTGCAACAGCGGGCAGAACTGGAAATCAGCCGTAGTTTGCAACAGGGCGAACAATTATGTCTGATGGTGTTTGATATTGATCATTTTAAGCAAATTAATGATAAATATGGCCATAGTACCGGTGATCAGGTGCTGTTACAGGCTTGTCAGCAAGCCCAGCAAATAATCAGGCCCATCGACGTGATTGGTCGCTATGGTGGCGATGAATTTGTGGTGATTTTACCGAACACGGCTAAAGAAGCCGTGGTTGCCATAGGTAACAGGATTATCGAACGGTTGCAGCAGATAGAATTAGCGCAGCAGTTAACGGTATCGGCCAGTTTTGGTGTGGCAGCATTGCAGCCGGGGGATAGCTTTCGCAGTTTGTTTGAACGGGCCGACGCCGCCTTGTATCGTGCTAAACAACAGGGGCGTAGTCAGGTCGCCTGGTAAACCAACGGTCTTGTTGCTCCTGCCGTTACGTTTGCAACTAATCAAGATAATTATTCGGGTTTGACGCTTTTTACTTGAGCCGAGGCGGCTTTGTGCTTAAGGTAAGCGCCATATCCTTTTTTGTGAAACGGACTTATTTATGTTGTTTTCCCAACGCGTTGTGGCGCTGGTTGTTGCTATGTCAATCGGCGCTGTAACAGCAGGTTGCAGCAGTCAGCTTGCCCCCGATCGTAACAGTGATCAGACTGATAGCCTGCGTCTTACCCTGGTTCATATTAATGACACCCATTCCCAGTTTGATGCCACCCCGGCAAAAGTGCGGGGGCCGGATGGTGAACCCTTATATACCTTTATCGGTGGCCACCCGCGGTTGCTGAGCAAAGCACAAGCGCTACAGCAGCAGGCCACCGATAATGGGGACGCATCACTCTTTTTACATGGCGGTGATGCCTTTAAAGGCAGCGCCTATTTTGAGCTGTTTGAGCAAACAATTAATATCGATATTCTGAACCGGATGGGTATCGATGCCATGGCACTGGGTAACCATGAATTTGACATCGGCCTTACTAAACTGGCTGACTTTGCTGCCAATATTAACTTCCCGTTGCTGGCGGCCAATGTTGAAACTGCTGCTGAGCCGGTGTTAGCAGATGTGGCTAACTTTAAGCGCTATCAGTTATTTACGGTTGATGGCACCGAACTTACGCCGGTAGCCGGCGTTAGCGATGCAGCCGGGAAAACCATTGTTGCGGTGTTTGGTTTAGCGCTTGAAGATATGCGCAGTATGGTGCCTGAGACCGGCGAGCTGGTGTTTGCCTCAGAAGTTGCTGCAGCACAGAACACGGTGAATTATCTGCAGGCACAAGGCATTACGCATATTATTGCCCTGACTCATTTAGGGCACCAGCGTGATGTAGCACTGGCCCGCCAGGTTAATGGTATTGATGCCATCGTCGGTGGCCATTCACACAGTTTACTGGGCGACTTTCGCCAGTGGTATCTGGGCCAGCAAGCGCCTTATGCTGAGCTTATTGCAAATCCGGACGGTATCGGCCAGACCTGTATTGTCCAGGCCGGTCAGTTTGCTCAGGCGGTGGGTGCTGCAGAGCTGATATTTGATCGCGCCGGACGTTTAAGCCAGTGCGCCGGCGAAAACACTTTACTGGCCAGCCGGGACTATTTCAGTTTGGCACTACGCAGTGAAAACAGCCGGATACCCCAGGCAGAGCAGCAAAAGACCGAAAATTATATTAATCAGCTGCAGCGCACTGCGATTATCGAAGAGGAGCCACAACTGCGTCAGCTAATAGATGATGTCTATCTGCCGGCAGTGCGCAAAGCCTATGGCGCCCAAATCAGTGCCACCGAGCAAACCATCCCGCATGTACGTTTGCCGGGCAGCGGTGGCAGTGATCAGCATGGTTCAGTTCTGGCCGGCCATATTACTGATGCCATGTATTATTGGTTAAACCAGCCGGCGGTGCGGGCGAAAACCAGGCGTCAGGTTGATTTCACCTTAATTGGTGCCGGTAATATCCGGGCTAATCTTGAAGCAGGTGCGATTTATGAAGGCCATATCCGCTTAGAAGTACTGCCTTTTGATACCCCATTAAGCATTCTCAGTATTACCGGTGCAGAGCTAACGGCTTTGCTGGCGGATGTGGTTGGGGCCACCCTGCCAGAAGGCGCCCATGCGGGTAAATTTCCTTATAGCAGCCATTTGCGCTATATCGCCCGTGAGACGGCCGATGGCGGGGCGGTGTTAGAACAGCTGCAGTGGTTGCAGGGCGAACGCTGGCAGGATATTCAGCCTGATGCAACTTACAGCCTGGCGACCACTAATTACCTGGCTAATGGCAATGATGGCTGGCAGCGGTTACAACAGGTACAGCAGCAAAGCACCGATCGGATTGACGTGATTATTGAACAGCAGCAACTGGCCATTTATCCGCTTAAGCGGGTAGAAGCTATAACCGACAGCAGCGGCCAGCAGGCCTTTGTGCCGCAGTATCAGCAGGCCGATGGCTTGCCTTGTAAAACCGCTGGCAACGACTGCAAGGTGGCAGCCGCTGCGATGATCGATTACTTAAAAGCCACGCCGACCCTGTGGCAGCAACAACGGCAACCAACCGTTACGCTTAACCGGCGTTAGAGCGGGCCCTGGATAAGGCTAAGCAGCATGCCGGCCACGGCTGCTGCGGCCAATACCCGCATAATACTTTGCTCAAATTTAAACAATGCCAGGCCGGCTGCTAAACCCAGTAATAACGCAATAATATCGAACTGGCCGCTGAAGCCCTCTGGCCACAGCACATAGTAGCCAAAAAACAGCGCCAGATTAACAATTACCCCGACCACCGCCGCAGTAACACCGGTCAGCGGCCCGGTAAAAGCCGCGTGCTGTCGGCTGGCTTCAACTAACGGCGCGCCGGCGATAATAAACAGAAACGACGGCAAAAAGGTGAAGAAGGTAACGATGGCCGCCGCCATCAACCCAGCTTGGATCAGGCTGTCCGGGCCGAACAATTGCTCGCTCCAGCCGGCCACGAAACCGACAAAAGTTACCACCATAATCAGTGGCCCGGGGGTGCTTTCGCCCAGTGCCAGGCCATCAATCATCTGCAGTGCGGTTAACCACTGATATTGCTCTACGGCGGCCTGGTACACGTAGGGTAGCACCGCATAGGCACCGCCAAAGGTGAGCAGTGCAGCTTTAGTGAAAAACCAGGCCAGTTGGGTTGGGGTGCTGTGCCAGCCATAAACGGCAGTCAGCAAGCTAATTGCCACCAGCCAGATGGCGAAGCCTATTGCCACTGCAACTAGCAGTTTGCGCCAGCTAAAGCGTTGCGCAGCAGGCGATGCACTGTCGTCATTAATAATGGCTGCAGTTTGCGCAGCACTGGCTGCTTGCGCTGTTGTTGAGTGCTGAGCTGCTGGCGCCTCAAGCTGCGCTGGAAACCACTTCATTAATACCCAACCTGCCATTGCAGCAGTTAAGATAATGAGCGGAAAAGGCAGGTTAAAGCCAGCAATAGCAATTAATGCCAGCAATGCTAACGCTGCCAGAGCAGGGCTATGCAGGGTTTTCTTTGCCAGGCGCCAGGCAGCAAACAGCACTATAGCGGTAACGGCCGGTTTAATGCCATATAGTACACCTTGCAGCAACGGTACATCGCCGTGCGCCAGATAAAGCCAGGCCAGTAACGACAAAATAAAGAAAGAGGGCAGAATAAACAGCAAGCCAGCGATAAAAGCGCCGCGTTTGCCATGCAGCAGCCAGCCGATGTAAGTCGCCAGTTGCTGTGCTTCCGGCCCCGGTAGCAGCATGGTGTAATTCAGCGCATGTAAAAACCGTTGTTCGGAAATCCAACGGCGTTTCTCTACCAGCTCCTGATGCATCATGCCCAGCTGGCCGGCCGGGCCACCAAAGCTGATAAAGCCCAGTTTCAGCCAGTATAAAAAAGCCTCACACAGGCTGACCTGAGTTTGCTGTTGTGACATCAGACGTTCCTTAACGTTTAAACTTGGTTTCCAGAATAACCGACGACGTGGTGCGCTCCACCCCTTCCAGGTTACCTATGTCATCCAGAATATGGCTTAACTGCTCGGTATTTTGCGCCTGGACTATGGCAATTAAATCATACTCACCACTAATGGCATACAACGCCGCCACCTGCGGTAGTTGTTTAAGCTCAATATTAGTGCGGGCAGTCAGTTTCTGGTGCACTTTAATACTGACATGGGCTGCTACCAGCGTGGCTAAATAGGCATCGCCGTACTCTACCGTATAGCCTTTGATGACACCGCTTAATTCCAGCTTTTGCAGCCGGGTTTGCACGGTAGAGCGTGACACACTGAGCTGACGGGCTAAATCAGAAATGCTGGCGCGGGCGTTATGCTGCAGTACGGCTAACAGCTTTTCATCTTCTTTGGTAATGGTGCTGCTGTTGCCAGCTTTAACCGAGTTATCTGACACTTTGCTAAATCCTTCCGTCAAAATGACGTATTTACTTGTAAAATTGTTAATAATGATACTGCACATTGCTTAAGCTCGCCAATATAATAGTGGTATTAATTCCGCTCCGACCAACTAACGATATAAACGGGGCCTTAGCTGACAGACAGAGGTTATAAAATGGTAGTAAGCAGAAGTTTATTTGATGAAGTGATGGTGCCTAACTATGCGCCGGCGCAGATTATTCCGGTAAAAGGCCAGGGGTCTAAACTGTGGGACCAGGCGGGCAAAGAATATATCGATTTTGCCGGTGGTATTGCCGTTAATTGTCTGGGCCATTGTCATCCGGCTTTAGTTAGCGCCTTAAAAGAGCAGGCCGATAAGCTGTGGCATTTATCAAATGTACTCACCAATGAGCCGGCACTGCTGCTGGCCAAAGCGCTGGTCGACACTACCTTTGCTGAAAAAGTCTATTTTGCCAACTCGGGCGCCGAAGCCAATGAAGCCGCATTAAAGCTGGCCCGCCGGTATGCCAAAGACAAATATGGCGAGCATAAAGATCAGATCATCTCGTTTAAACAGGGCTTCCATGGCCGTACGTTCTTTACCGTCACTGTTGGCGGTCAGCCTGCCTATTCAGATGGCTTTGGCCCGAAGCCGGAAGGCATCGAGCATGCTGAATTTAATAACCTGGATAGCTTAAAAGCGCTGATCAGTGCCAATACCTGTGCGGTAATGGTGGAGCCGATGCAGGGCGAGGGTGGTGTCGTGCCGGCCACCAACGAGTTTATTAGAGGTGTGCGTGAATTGTGTGATAAGCACAATGCCTTGCTGATATTTGATGAAGTGCAAACCGGCGTCGGCCGGACCGGCGAGTTGTATGCTTACATGGCCTATGGCGTTACCCCGGATATTCTTACTACTGCTAAAGCGCTGGGTGGCGGTTTCCCGATTGGTGCCATGTTAACCACCACCGAAATAGCCAAGCATTTAGTGGTGGGCACCCATGGTTCGACTTATGGCGGTAACCCACTGGCTTGTGCAGTGGCCCTGGCGGCGGTAGATACGGTAAACACCCCGGCGGTACTTAACGGCGTGCATAGCAAGGCAGCGCTGTTTAAGCAGGAATTGCAGCGGATCAACGATAAATATCCGATATTTAGTGAAGTACGGGGTATGGGCTTACTCATTGGTGCGGTATTAAATGCCGATTATGCCGGCAAAGCGCGGGATATTATGCTGGCCGGTGCTGAACACGGGGTAATGACGCTGGTAGCCGGGATGAACGTGGTACGTTTTGCACCGTCGTTAGTTATTCCGGATGCCGATATTATTGAAGGCATGGCACGGTTTGAGCAAGCGATTGCTCAGGTTGTGGCCGCGACACCGGCAAAGCAGGCGTAAATTATGTTGCTTATCAGGCCTATTACCTCTGCTGATTTTGCGGCATTAAAGCAAATTGCCATTGAATCCGGCCATGGCTTTACGTCTTTGCCGGTACATGATGCCCGCTTGACCCAGAAAATTAAGCATGCCGAGCAAAGCTTCAGTGCTGAGGTAACCGCGCCGGGTGATCAGGGCTATTTGTTTGTACTGGAAGACACTGCTAGTGGTGAAATAGTCGGTACTACCGGCATTGAAGCCGCAGTAGGCCTGCAAACGCCACTGTATCACTTTCAGCAAAACACTGTTATTCACCACAGTGCTGAGCTGAACGTAATGAACCAGCTGCGCACCCTGACCTTATGTAACGACTACACCGGCGCCTCAGAAATTTGCACGCTGTTCCTGCGCGAAAGCTACCGGCGTAATCATGCCGGTCGCTTTTTATCCAAGGTGCGGTTTTTATTTATGGCCGAACACCCTGAGCGTTTCGCCAGTAAAGTGATTGCCGAAATGCGCGGTGCTGCCGATAAAGACGGCCAGCCACCATTCTGGCACTGGTTGCAAAAGCTGTTTTTAACTATCGATTTCCCGACTGCCGATCAGCTGATTGGCGTGGGTAAAAAAGCCTTTATTGCTGAGCTGATGCCGCGCCATCCGATTTATGTCGGCTTGCTGCCAGAAAGTGCTCAGGCGGTAATTGGTCAGGTGCATGAAAACACCAAGCCGGCACTGCGGATGCTGGAAAAAGAAGGCTTCAGTCATCGTGGCTATATCGACTTATTCGATGCCGGGCCAACGGTTGAAGCGCCACTTAGCCAGATAAAATCCGTTGCGGCCAGCAAAAAAGTGCCGGTAACAGTGGCAGCGACAGCAGAAGAAGCGCAGGGTGAATTTACCCTGGCCGTCGCCAATACGGCGATTAAAGATTTTCGGGCCAGCTTTGGTAAAACCGCCCGTTTTGATGAGCAGAGCAATAGCCTGATTATCAGCCCGCAGCTGGCAGAAATTTTGCAACTAAGCGATGGTGAAATGGCCCGATTTATTAATCTGGATCAGGCCTGATAAAGCATCATTGCCGTATAATGTTTTTAGTTTATATAACCCTATTTAAAATTGTGATTCGACTAACCCGGAGTAGATATGCACACTGATGTAAATGCCCTGTTCGCCAACTTATGGCAAGACTATGTCGCAGTAACGCCGTCGGCCAGAAAGGTGCACGAGTTACTGGGTTCATCTCAACAGGATGATGTCATTAACGATCATATTGCCCTGCGCACCTTTAACCTGGAAAAAGTAGGCCTGGCAAAACTGGCTGCGCATTTTCTGGCTTTGGGCTATGAAGAGTGTGGTGAGTATCACTTTGCCGCAAAAAAGCTGTACGCCAAACATTTTGAGCACCCGGACCGCAACCAGCCGAAAGTGTTTATCTCAGAATTGCTGCTGGATCAATGTTCAGCCTTTTTACGTGACACCATCACCGAACTGGTTGCGCAAATTCCAGACGAAGCAGTAAGTGCAGATAACTTTTTATACAGCGGCACGCACTGGCAGGTAAGCCAGGCGACTTATGAAAAACTGCTGGCTGAAAGTGAATACGCGGCCTGGGTTGCTGCCTGGGGTTACCGGGCCAACCACTTTACCGTTAGCGTCAACGAGCTGGCCAGTTTCGATAGCTTAGAGCAGGTAAATACCGCGCTAAAGCACGCCGGCTTTTTACTGAATACTTCAGGCGGCGAGATTAAAGGCACCCCGGACGTGTACCTGGAGCAGTCATCTACCCTGGCTGACTTACACCCGGTACAGTTCAGCGATACGGTAGCGACTATTCCAAGCTGCTTTTACGAGTTCGCCCGTCGTTACCCATTAAGCAATGGCATGCTATACAGCGGTTTTGTTGCGGCATCTGCTGATAAAATTTTTGAAAGTACTAATTCTCGTTAAGAGCAGGCGCGTTAATTTGCATTAATGCCAAGCAATAAGCACTTTTCCCAAGGCCAGCACCCAGCTGGCCTTTTTTATATTTATCAGGCGGCATTTGTTCTATTCTTAGCTTATGTATTTTTAACTATGCTTTAGATAGTCAAATTAATATGAATCAACCGGAGTACTCGCTACTACAGCCGAGCCAACATAATGCCAGCACCTGGGTCGGCTTTCTGGCTCATTTGTTGTTTATTCTTGCCGCCTGGACGCTGTTTATTAAATATCTGTTCCCAATCGGCTATTCGCTGGCTTATGGTGAGCCGCTGACAAAATATATTTATTGGGATTTATGGCCAATAGCCCATATCTGGCTGGGTTGGGCGCTGCTGGCACGCCCGACATATACCCGTATGCTTGCGATTGCCATGTCTATTATTGAAATTGCCATTATCTGCACCTTGTTCGCCCGTTTTCTGGCCGAACCAGACTGGAGCATCTGGCGCACTAACTGGTTTGTTAATAAAGCTTTTGTGCTGAGCTGTTTTGCACTGATCCTGGGCACTGCTCTTTATCGTCCCGACAAGCTTTGAGAATGTGATTGCTGTCCGTCAGATGCCTGTTAATTGTATAAAAGGATTAAAATTCGATGTTTAATTCCAAATTTGTAACTCCTGCCACCTTAGTTATTTTATTGAGCGTCTGTAACTTTACATCGGCAGCTGACACCGAGAGTGCAGCGGATACAAAGATCGCCGCAGAAACAGCCTATCGCCATGCCAATGAACCTATTGGCACGGTGCGCCAGGTGTATGATGGCAAGTTGTATCCGGATATTCAGGTAAACACCTTTCGTAATATTGACCGCTTATTTCCAACCCGCACGGTGGCGCGGGGTGAGGCGGTGAGTGCAATACCAGTAAGTGATAAGCCGTTGCAAGAGTTTAGCTACACCGTCGAAGATCAGACTTACGATTTATACGACGTGCTGGCCATGAACCGGGTCAGCGGTATGCTGATTATTCATAACGGTGAAATTAAGTTTGAGAAATACCTGCTGGGGAACGATCAGCAAACCCGCTGGATGTCGATGTCGGTGGTGAAATCGATAACGGCAATACTCATTGGTGCCGCGATACAGGACGGCCATATCAACAGCATTGATGACAAAATTGTCGATTACCTGCCACAGTTTAAAGACACGGCTTATGATGGCGTAACAGTCAAACACCTGCTGCAGATGAGCTCGGGTGTGGCCTGGAATGAAACGTACACCGACCCGGGCTCTGACCGGCGGCGGATGCTGGATGCGCAAATTAGTGGCAAGCCCGGCGCGGTGCTGGAGTTGATGGCATCACTGCCGCGCGCGGCAGAGCCGGGGAGTGTCTGGAATTACAGTACCGGCGAAACCCAGCTGGCTGGGGCGTTGGTGGGCGCGGCGACTGGTAAGCCGGTGGCAGAGTATTTATCGGAGAAAATCTGGGTGCCACTTGGCATGGAAAGCGATGCCAACTGGTGGCTGCAATCAGCAGATGGCCTGGAAGTCGGGGGCAGTGGTTTATCGGCGACGCTGCGCGATTATGGCCGCTTTGGCTTGTTTATGCTAAATGAGGGCGTCATCACTGTTGATGGCAAGCCACAGCGGGTATTGCCAGAGGGCTGGATGCAAGCGGCCAGCACCCGCCAGGTGATTGGCGGTAAGACCGTTAATTATGGCTACATGTTGTGGCCAATGCATGGCAACAGTTATGCTGCCGAGGGGATTTTTGGCCAGTATGTTTTTGTCGACCCCGACACCAACTTAGTGGTGGTGCAGTGGGCTGCGCAACCCAAACCGCTGTACCGGGCCGGACTCGATGAATATCGTTTTTTTCGAGCGCTTTCAGATCATTTCGCGTTATAGTTTACGCACTAACCGGCGCAAACGTCCTGGTAACGGCTTAACAGAGACCCTAGTAAATGCTATTTAAGAAGTTACAGCTTTTGTCAGGCTTGCTGTTGTTGGCAATGCTACTGCCACTAAGCCCCCGTTTACTGGCTGAGCCGACGTCACCTTGTCAGTTTAGCGTCCGGGTAGAGTCAGAGCGCCAGCACGACGCCGCGGGCTCGCACAACGACACCCGGGTATCGCAGCAGTTTTATGCGTTGCTTGATGGGCTGGCAGCAAAAGTAAACTGCACGGTTCAGCCTATTGCCTTGCCGGCTGGTCGGGCAATAAAAATGCTGGAGCAAGGCAAACTGGATGTAATGGTCGGCATGTCGGAAACAGTGGAGCGGGCAAAGTACAGTTATTTTGTCGGGCCACACCATAGTGAGCGAATGGTGGTTTTTGGTTCGCGTCGTATCGCCGACTCTGTGACTGATCTTAAGCAGCTGCTGGCGCTTGACGGTGTTATTTCTATAACCGAAGGGGCTTATTATGGCCCAGAGTGGCAACAATTATTGCAGGACAATCCGGCGTTGCAGTCGCGGTTATTTGCCGCCTCCGGTAACCAGCAAAAGCTGGCGATGCTGGTATCGGGCCGGGTGATGGCGTCACTGGAAGATGAAGCCATTGTTGATGAGCTGCTTAAACGGGATGATCTGAAAAGCCAGTACCGTAAGCTTTTTGTTATTCATGATAATCCTGTCTATTTTGCATTCAGCCGCCAATCGGTTAATCAGGCGTTGTTATTGCAGTTACAACAACAGTGGCAGTTAATGCAGGCGTCAGGTGAAGTCGATCGTATCAGACAGCAACTGCCGAAAGCACTGCCATAGCAGATTGATCCGGCCGGTAGTTTACTCAGTATTTCTTACTAAGTAATTGTTACTAAGTTATTGTTACTTAAAGCCAGCTGGTGTTGCTGGCCGATATCGCGCTTGTATTTTATTCAGGGATGTTATTGCTTATGTACTCTTCGTTACCGTTAGCCTTAATCAGTGTAGCGTTAATCAGTGCGCCATTAACTGCCAAACAGCTGGACAAAGTGACCATCCCTCTGGGCCACCCGGCCAATGGCAATATGGTGCACCTTGATGATGAAAAACTGCTGGCAGTGTCCGGCTTTAGTCAGTTTGAGCGCTGGTTAAGCCTGGTAAATTTAGGTGGCGATTATCAGGTACAGCCGGTGGCAATTCCGGCCAATGCCCAGTATTTCAGTCAGGCCAGGTTGATGACAGCAGATAACCAGCTTCAGCAGGCGTTAGTATTCTTAACCCTGGACGGTGTCAGCTGGTACAACCCGGTTAGCGGCGACGTTGAGCCGCTGCTGCAGAGTCCTTCAATTTACCGGGTGCTGGATAAAAACCGGCTGCGCCGTAGCGATTTTGTGCTGGAACTTGGCAGTGAAGCTGCCGATTTTCTGTTGCCTGACTTTAACCAGAGCCATGTATTCCGGCAGCAGCCGGATGGCAGTTTCAAGCAATACTCGTTAAAGATTGATGCGTTGGTAACCAGCTGGCGCGACAATCCGAGCTATGAGCCTCGCCGTCATTACATTGTTGACGTCGATTTAGATGGCCGGCTCGATTTAGTTTTTATTGCTAACGGTAAATTCCAGGTATTTTACCAGTTAGCCGATGGTGCTTTTAATTCTGAACCGGTCGCCCAGAACTGGCCGGTGGCATTATCAACTGAACAGGAAGCCGACCAGCGCAATGATGCTGGCCGTAGTTACAGCGGCCAGAATATTGATAGTGTGCGGGATATTACCGACATTGATGGTGATGGTATTGCCGATATCGTGGTAAACCGTGAGCAGCTGGCTGATGCGCTGGAACGCAACAACAGCTTTAGGGTGCACTTCGGCAAGCAAACCGCTACCGGCTTAAGCTTTAATGCAGAGCCCGATACCCGGATCACTACCGATACCTCACCAATTGCCGTGATGATTGACGATTTTAATGCCGATGGCCGCAAAGACTTTTATATTTCCAGCACTCACTTTGGCGTTGGCACTATCGTGCGGGTGTTACTGCGGGGCAGTGCTAAACTCGATATTGATTTTTACTTGTTAAACGAGCAGCGCCAATACAGCAGCAAGGCTGATTTTAAACAAAGCGCCACTATCGATGTCAGCATCAGCAACCTGCGTTACGATATGCCGTTATTTGAGTTGGCGGATCTGGACGGTACTGGTCAGCAAAGCCTGGTAGTCGGCGAGGGTGGGGATGAACTGCGGTTTTACAGTCCGGAAGCCGGCCGCTTATTCAGCCGCCGCTCTGAACGGCTAAAACTTACCCTGCCACGCGATGCCCGCAAGGTACTGGTCGCTGATTTAACTGGCAATGGTAAAGACGATATCGTGCTGCCGTTTGACGCCCAGGATGCAGAGTCACAGCGTAACCAGTTGCTGTTGTTGCTTAACCCTTAGCCATCAGATTAGCTGACAGCCTGCTGGTTAGGCAGGGTTAGTCAATCAGTTGCAGTATATCGCTTATCATGTCGTCCATGGTTAGCAAGCCGACCAATTTATTGTCACTGGTAACCAGTAAGCGTTTTAAACGATGCTGGCTCATTAAATCTGCAGCGTGTTTAACCGCCATTTCCTGGCTAACGGCAATAGCCGGTTTAATGCAGACATCGTACACATTGATTAAATCAATATCGCCTTCTTCGGCAATAATGGTTTTTAAAATATTGGTGTAGGTGATCAGGCCATAGGCATCGTGCGGGCCCTGCCGGTCGACCACTAAACACTTAATATTATGTTTTTTCATCATGCTCAGCGCTTCGCGCAGGGTGCTGAATGGAGAAATGCAGATAACATTGGTTACCATCAGCTGTTTTACCAGTTTTACGGCCATTTTTAGCTCCTAATCATTTTGCTCGCGCAGATGTTGTTCAAATTTTAATACCTGGCTCATATCCAGCCCGGTTAAATGATCAATAGGTACCGTAAAGGCGATACCGCGGGAATTACCGTCGTCCAGCAGCAAGGCCTGCATACTTTTTAAAATTGGCAGAGATAAATGCTTCGCTACCACCATAAGCAGTACCGTCTGGCTGCCTTCGAAGGTCATACCCAAAAATGTTTTGCGATTGTCGGCAGCAATGCCGCGGCCGGATAAGATAGTAATGCCGGTAGCACCTGCCTTCTTTGCCTGACTGATGGCTTGCTCTTCCAGCTCATCCGGGGCAATAACCACTATTGCGGAAAATTTCATGTTGGATCACTCCTGACTTGGCTAAACCGCTCTACCACTATGGCGTAAAGCATAACGGTTATGATCGGAAAAATAGAGGCAAAGGCAATTAAGCCAAAGCCATCAATTAGTACATTGCGCCCTTCAATTGAGCTGGCCAGGCCAATGCCCAGCGCGGTTACCAGCGGCACCGTAACCTCAGAGGTGGTAACACCGCCTAAATCAAAGGCCAGGGCCACAATATACTTAGGGGCGAAGGCGGTGAGGATTACCACCAGTAGATAACCGGCCATAATATAATAGTGAATAGAGTCACCACTGATAATCCGGTATACGCCAATGGTAATACCCATTGCCACACCAAAAGCGACAATCAGCCGGATAACTGAACCCTGCAATTTACCTCGGGCGGCTTGCTCTGCCTGGTTACCAATGGCAATCAAAGCCGGCTCAGCCATGGTAGTGGCAAAGCCAATCATAAAAGCAAACAGTAAAATTAAGCTGTTGTAACCTTTGTCAATTAACTGCTCGGCCATCAGGCTGCCTACCGGAAACAAGCCCAGTTTCAGCCCCAGTACAAAGGCGTACAGGCCCAGCAATACCATAGCGAAGCCAACAATAACTTTAACCGGATGGGCCAAAGGCCGGCGTAAAATAAGGTATTGGAATATCAGTACCACCAAAATCATTGGTAGAATATCTTTAATCATGGTAGCTAAATCGAGCAGGGCTTTGACTAACCAGTGCAACTGACTGGGTGTCGCGGCTACCTGGCTGATAGCAGTGGTGCTGCTAAAGTTATATACCCAGATACCATAAACTTGAACGCTGATCATTGGCACCATTACTGCCAGCGCTACCAGGCCAAAGCCGTCAGTCAGTGGGTTACGGCCTTTGATTGAACTGGCCAGGCCTAAACCTAAAGCGGCAATAAGCGGTACGGTAACAATATTGGTGGTAACGCCACCCGAGTCATACGCCAGGCCGACAATCTCTGCCGGGGCAAAAAAGGTCACCAGTAACACCACGATATAGCCGGCAATCATCAACCAGTGAATAGGCCAGCCTAAAATTATTCGTAATACGCCCAGCGCCATCACAGTACCCACTGACAGCGCCACTATCAGCCTTAAGGTTAAGCCGTTAACCCGGCCCTGGCTAATTTGCTCGGCCTGCTCAGCCACGGCAATAAGTGCCGGTTCAGCAATTACCGCAGCAAAGCCGATAGCAAAACCAAACACCATCAATAACGGCAGAGATCCTTTACGGGCAAACTGGTTGGCCAGGTTTTTGCCAACCGGAAAGATACTCAGTTCCAACCCCAGTAAAAATAAGGCGATACCTACGGCAACAATAAATAAACCAATGGTAATACTTAGTGGATCACTGGGTAAACTCTGAAAAATAGCGAACTGAAAAAACAACACCACCAGCACTATTGGCAACAGGTTTTTCAAAGCATGCAAAAGTTGCTGTAAAAATTGTTGCAGCACTTTAACTCCTGAATTTTTGCTGGCGGTAATCGTATAAGTGTAAGGTAAAGTAGCAACAATCCCAATTTAAAAACCATATTAATGAATTGATATACCGCAAGATGTTTGGGCAAAAGCCTGCCAGTAGCTGCTTGACAGGCTCTGGCTAGCCGGTTAGTGTCAGCAGCATTCTCCCTGGCATTAATTTAAGTTTGCGCTTGAACGACATCATCTTGTCCGGTTCGTTAGTTTTGCCATTAGCACTTGCAGCCGCTGCAGGGGGCATGCTGCGGTTTGCTGTTTCTAATCTCACCGCCAGGCGGTGGGGAGTGCAATTTCCGCTGGGTACCCTGATGGTAAACAGCACTGCGGCATTGATGATGGGTATGCTGGCAGCCTGGCCGACTGCATTTGCGGATCGCGCCGTCTGGGCGCAGTTGATGGCTGTCGGCTTGCTGGGTAGTTACAGCACGGTATCGTCTTTCAGCCTGCAAACCCTTATCTTGTGGCAAAGCCACCATTACCGCCAGGCATTGCTGAATATTGGCTTATCATTTGGCTTATGTTTAAGTCTGGTATTCGCCGGTTTTAGCCTGGGTAATCTGATATGGTAAGGCCCGGGTTATATGTGGCAGTAGGCGTTGGTAGTGCGGTGGGTGCTTTGCTGCGCTTTAGCTGCTCGTTATTGCTGATGACGCCGGGCACCGCTTTACCCATCGCTACCTTATTGGTGAATATTGCCGGTTCATTCTGGATTGGCTGCTATGTCAGCCTGACCGGGCCGGATGGCCGCTGGCAGGTATCGGACTGGCAAAAACAGTTTATGCTAAGCGGTGTCTGTGCCGGTTTTACCACTTTCTCGGTATTCAGCCTGGAGTTTATGCAATTGCTGCAGGCCGGGCAGGTGCTGCTGGCATCGGCTTATGTTGTTTTGTCATTATTACTCTGGCTGCTGGCCTGCCTGGCAGGTTTAACGCTTGGCACCAGAGCCAACCGGCTAAGATCGTCGAATTAAGGTGAGAATGGTGTTGAAATTTTTAGTTGCTGCTGCAGCTTTACTACTGTTTACCGCTTGCGACAAAATGCAAACCTTGTCTGAAGCAGAGCAAATTGAGCGGACTATCCGCCAGGAGGTCAGCCGCGATGTTAAAGGGTTAAATGCTTTAACAGCCGCAGCTGATACCACGGAATATGATGGCTTTGCCTGGCGTCGCGGTGAAAAAATTCAGATAAGGCAGCGCCAGAGTGGCGAGCTGGTTTTACTGGAGCAGGCCGAAGCGCCCGATGTTATCGCCACAGCGGTAGAACACCGCATTCCCAGTTTTAGTCTGGTACGGTATCAGCAAGGCTGGCTGGTGGTGTTTCGCACCTATGTCAGCAGCCATTGCCAGGTGGTTTACGCCTACGCCTACCGTGGCAGCTTACCCGATACGCCGAAATGTGCAGAGGATTTATTCGCCAGCCAGGCCAACGGCAAATGCCAAAGCCCGATTAATGACGACTGGCAGGTATTTAAAGAATGGTTTTTTGCTGAATCACTGCAGGCTGAAGGCAACCCGGTTTGTGTTGCCAAAGCAGAGCAGGGCTGGCAGGCACCGCAATGACCGGCCGATTGAAATAAAAGTAATGGCCTGAGCTGGCGGCTATTGCGCTTTGGGTAATAAGGGCCATACTGCTAACTGTATGGCGCCGCGGGCCCTTACGTTAAGCTTATTTCCAATACAGGTGATTATAATGAGTAAAGGCCAGGACAGTAAAAAAGACGTGAAAAAGAAACCCCTGTTAACCGCTAAAGAAAAGAAAGCGGCTAAATCGTCGAAGAAAAGCGAGAAAAATATACTAGGGCATCAGAACTAGTAAAACCACTTTACAGTGCTTCGCCGACAAAGCCGAATTTTGCCGGCGTCATTATTTTCCATACTTTAATTCAAATAACCGTCTTATCAAATCAGTTCGCTGCACATTAGCATGACCAACAGTGGCAATGGATATCGCAATTAATATGATATGGATCGGTGACCACGCTACAGCCGTCCAGGTACACCAAACCGCCCAGGCAATTAGAAAAGCACATGAAGTGGCAGGCACAAAGCTAAGCCGGTGTATTTTTTTCTCGATACGCTCAATTTGCTTTACGGTTTGGTACTCATTAAGCGCTTTTACATCTTCAATCGAATTAAGCTCCATTTTTAGCATCTCCTTCACTTACGTAGGCTGATTATTATGCCGACAACTGTGTCTTATATAAATCGGCTGCCAGCAGCCACATTTTTGATAGTAGAAATTAAACACTATTAGTTCTATCTGAAAACGCTACGCTAACCCGGGCTATAAATGCCGCACATATTATCCAAAAAATAACTATAGATAACATAACTATAGCCGGAGCATCCATCATTCCAAATTCACCATATACGATATTGGAGTTTCCGAACAAACCATCTAAGCCGGCGAATAAAGGCACATTTGCCCACAGCCCCAGCGCAACCAGCAACACTATTGGCTCCAGGCCTATATTGATGAAAATGGGGGTAATCACCGGCGGAAGATTAAGCAGTATTGCGATAATAAGAAACCGTTTGATAAACACTTTTGTTTTAAACATTTATAGATCCTTCTAATAGCAGAAAACGGCATTCAGCGGTGTTACTATACTGGTCTCGCTGTGGCTGGTGCTAACCGGCTTTGTTAAATTTATCAGGCATCACTGATGTTGATTGACGCAAAGGCGCCACTTAGAAACTCAATAAACATTCCGAGCACTTCAAAATAATCTCCTGAGCGATGGCAGCGTATGCTAGAGCCTTCAACCTTAATCTCAAAGTTCATTTTCTGAGAATTATGCTCCGTTATCACCCAGATATTATCTTTCTTATAGCTCGTAAAATCAGCGCAGAACTCTTCGATAGATTCTTTTAACTGCGCCTCGGATGCTGACTCAACGATAATCTCTTGGGCTAAACCCATACTCTCTCCGAAATTCAATGCCAAGCTTCGGGCTGCTGAATTTAGCGTAATCCATTTCAGCTACGACAGTGGCCACAACAGCGCCTTGTCATGTATTGAGTTGAAGCTGCGCATTCACTTTGCCCGATAATACTTTGTGTATTGCATCATCCCAGTCACTTTTTGCGGCTGGATCTGCACTGCCGCCGCCGGGCAGTAATGATAAACCGCCAAGTAAAGCCCCAATTTCATCTGCATTAGTTAATGAATAATAGTTTTCAAGAAACGCAATCATTGCCAGGTATGCCTGCTCGGTTGTGATTTTAATTTCATCCATAATTCATCAACTACTCTTGGTTAAACTGAACACCCGCCACAAACGCGAGCAACTTGTTGCGAGTCGAGCGACCAACGGGCGATACTGGCTTGCTTTGTAATGCTTTTTAGTCATGATAAAAAGCCTCAGAAACATAAAAATCGCAGAAGGACTCAATATCGTCTTTTTCTCCTGACTCGAGTGCTCTGGCTCGTAATTTGTAGCCACGAACAATTCGTCTGTTATTTTCAATGGCGAATAGAGCCAACAAATCATTGCTATTAGAATCAAGCCTCTCCAACGCAGCTTTTGCTGACTTTGCATTAACTTTTGTAAATACAGTTTCCTTCATTTGCATATCAGGCTCAATACGCAATTCCCTGTGTTGGCACAGCGGTTTATTCTCTGTAGCTTGCACATGAAAGGAACATAGAATGGCTATGGCAGCTAGAAGCTTCATAATACTTCCGTAGGCATAACGCAAAGCACGCGGGCGACGAGCCGCGCAGCGGGTTGGCGTCCCAGCGGCCGCAGGCCGCAAGTGATGCAATAACATGGACTCCCCCTCACTATCCGGCATCGATGTGCCAA